>NZ_MWXA01000001.1 GCF_002259795.1 Bifidobacterium aquikefiri
GGAGGGCATGAAGGAGGATTCGGCGAGCTGGAACAGCTTCGTCTCCTCGCTCATCTCGCGTGGGCTTACCGGCGTGCGCCTGGTGACCGGCGACCGGTGCGCCGGACTGGTGAACACCGTCAGTGAACTCCTGCCACAGGCCCGCTACCAGCGGTGCATGGTGCACTTCATGCGCAACGTGCTCTCGAAAGTCTCCCCTCGTCACACCCGATGGGCCGGGGACGCGCTCAAGGCCGTGTTCGCGATGGAATCACGCGAATCGGCGTTGGCCAAGGCCGAGCAGGTCGCCACCGAGATGGAGGAGCGGAAACTCAGGGAGGCCGCCAAGTGCCTGCGCGAGGGCATCGACGAGACCACCACGTACCTGCTCAAGGATTACCCGGTCGAGCATCGCCGGCGCATCCGAACGAACAACATGATCGAACGGTTGAACCGGGAGATCCGCAGGAGAACCCGCGTGGTGGGCGCTTTCCCGGATGGTAGATCGGCATTGATGCTCATCACTGCGAGAATCCGCTACGTCACCGGCAACCAGTGGTCGACCCGCCGCTACCTGGACATGTCCCGACTCCACGACACCATACAGGAAGCGAACTGACAACGCACACAGGAAACAAAAACCAAAGTGCGCAAGAACCCGGGCACTACCTGCACGCCATAGGCAAAGGTAATCAGGGGAATTGCCGTCACAATACCCGCTCCCATGAGGAGAATAATGACACCAAGGTCTTGATGAACGATTCCAAACCCCGGCTGCCATAGGATCCAGAGGAACGCCAATGGTGTGACGACCGCCGTTTCGAAGGTGATGGATTGCCATGAGTCGAGAGGCACGACCCGTTTGAGCAGACCATATCCGCAGAAGCTCAGTGCCATGATCAGACCCAGCCAGGGGACGCCACCACTGCCAGCGATGAAGATGCACACGCCAACTGCAGCCAACACCAAGGATGCCCAGCCATAGACATTGGTCCGCTCTCGTAGCACAATCAGGGCAATAAGCATGTTCATCACGGGCATCAGAAAGTAAGAGGCCGATGCCTCCAAGGTCTTGCCAACACTCACAAGAATGATGTAAAGCAACCAGTTCGCGCTGATGAGCAGTGCAGCGATAACGGCCAATATGAAGAGCCTCGTATTACTCCACAGTTTCGGGATGGTGGCGAAGAAGTGCCGGTGCCTGCGCAACACCACCAACAGCAGCGCCATCGTGACCACCGTGGTAATGATGCGATAGGCGAGGACCGTATTGGGCTGCACACTGTGCAGAGCATTCCAATAGATGGGGAGCAACCCCCAGGTAACGCTGGAGATGGTTATGGCAATCAGACCGCGAGGTGTCTGCGCGACAGGAGGAGCCGTAGGCATAGCTGCAATATTACCTGCGGTGTGTGAGCAACACTTTTCCACGGCAGGCTTTGCATCGATGATTCTTCGCTCCAGATCTGCTTCAGCATTGCTGCTTATCTTGAGTTTTCAAAGTCTTCAACGTGGAAGGTGAACAGCCGCCAGAGAATCGCAGTGAGATATATGCCCTGCTGTTTCTTGAAGATTCGTTGCGCCCCACCCGTTGCAAACTCAATTACAAGCTCAACCTGCACAGTGCACCATCACACTGCGAGCTGAATCAATCTGCCTGCATGGAGTCTGAGTTGCATTCACAATATTCCGACTCTTCTGGCACACCCCGTTCGTATTTCTAGAGATGTGCTGGTATGCTGTTCGATTGTTGCCTCCTTAGCTCAGTTGGCCAGAGCAGCCGCCTTGTAAGCGGCAGGTCGTCAGTTCGAATCTGACAGGAGGCTCGAATATCTTGAAGAAAGAGCGTTCAGCCCCTCTCAGGCAACCACTTTCGGCTTCAATCCCCTTGAATTTTCTACAGCACTCGTTTGGCCACAGATTGCAAGGAAGTTCGCCAACATTCGATATCCACCCTCAGTCATCACCGATTCAGGATGGAATTGAACCGCATACAACGGCAGTGTGCGATGCTTCAAACCTTGAATGATGTGATCGTCCTGTGTCCATGCAGTGACTTCGAGCTCGTCAGGGACGGTGTCGCTCTGCACGGCAAGCGAATGATATCGTGTAGCCACCATGGGGTTGGCTATGCCAGCAAAGACCAAGTCATCAATGTGCTCGATACGGCTGGTTTTTCCGTGCATGATCTTGGGCGCGTGCCCAACCTTGCAGCCATATACCTCGGCAAGCGCCTGAAGCCCCAGACAGACACCGAACATGGGTGTCGAAGTGCGAGCGCACATGCGGATCGTGTCTTCGCTCATTCCTGAGTCGGCCGGAGCACCCGGTCCTGGAGAAATCAAGACACCATCAACGCCGTCAAAGGCATGTTCGCTACTGAGATCCACATCGTCGTTTCGACGCACGGTTACCGTTGCGCCAAGCGTCTTTAGATAGCCGACGATGGTATAAACAAAGGAATCATAATTATCGACTACCAGGATGCGTGCAGAATCGCTCATTTCCCCTCCAGAGATCGTACGAATATTGTGCCATAAAAGTTCATTGAATATGCAACGATCAGTTATAGGCGCTGATTGTTGCATTGTGAAAAGCCGCTTAATCGTGAATGTTGTTGAGTTATTGAGTTATTGAACCGAAACGTAATTTGACATCAGCTGCAGATACGGCACATTGCTTGCCATCCACGGAAACAGCCATTCAAACATGGCAGTTGCCGCCGCCACTGCGAGAATAAGCAGGAGCAGCCACCGGATTGGAGCTATGCCTGACTGATGCCGATAGAGCGATCCATAGAAGCTGAAATCGGGGCGAGGTCGAGAACCATGGTGAATTGCCCTCAACGCCGGATAGCGCCACACTGCGAGTGCTGCACAATATATGACTGCGTACGCAAGCAGCAGCACAATCACAACCGGACGCAATGAATTGAGACGAGCCAGGACAGATCCCTGATTTTGCTCCTTGAAGGTGACTGCGCTGGTTCCGCTTGAATTGGCCAATTCCTTGGGAATGCCGTCAGAGACCTTTGCCCAGTAATCAAGTTCGCCCCAGCTGATCCAGCGGTGTGTGGCCTCCGTGTATCGAGGTTCACAGGTTGTCAACGTAATCATCCGCTTCACCGCAGCTGCAGATGGATCCACCGGGTTAGGCGCAATGACGCCAATATCGGTCGGGAGCACGATCTTCTTGGTTGTGTAATGATAGACATACCAGTAATCCTTGGTACGCACGATGATCGCATCGCCCTCTGTGAGCGTGTCGACATGTGCCAAAGGTTCGCCATATCCTGCCCGATGCCCAGCAACTGCAAAATTACCCACTTGGCCGGGCATCTGCGTATTCGTATAGTGGCCTACACCGTGACGCGCCAATTGTTCGTTTGTGGTTCCCTGAACCACGTTGCGTGACCATGCTGAGCCAAATCGTGGAATATACAGCTGCGCGATCAGATCTCCAACCTGTGCACTGGCTGGCTCCTCTGGTGGATTCCCCTTCTGAGCCTGGGCAATGGAAATCCTGCCGTTGGCATTGCCTGGATCCGTCCATGACGAACTTTGTCGGGTGGCGAGCTGTGTGTGCTCCGATTCGACTCCCGTCCACCACAATTGCCACGCAATGTACAATGCGCATACAACAGCCAGCGTGACGAGAATCTCTCCAACCAATCCCATGGCAACGAGCAGTGCATGCCTTGGTCTGCGCGGCATTGGCTCCTGTGCATCCTCAGCTTCCGACGAGTTGTCGTCAAAGTACGAGCTCGAATCCAGATCTTCAAGTGACTGGCTTATGGCATGCCGCCCAATATAAGAAGCGTTATGTCTACTCATTGGCTTTGGCCTTTTCATCTACTTTCGCATACTGCAGGGGTTGGAGCACAGCAGTTGCCTTCGGGAATGTCAGTGAAGCGGACGTTTCAACTTTCCATCCTAGACCAATGGAACTCACGTACTGCTGGTAAATCTGAATAGTTGGCGAATTGTCGAGTGCATCGATCATATCCTGTGTTGGCCCGATTGCAGAAACCGTATATGGAGGTGAGAATTTCTTGCCCTGAATGAGCAACACGTTGCCCACGCACCGCACGGCAGTGGTCGGCAATACACGCTGATTCTGAATCTCCATGGATTCCGCGCCGCCCGCCCAAAGTGCATTGATCACGCCTTCGAGGTCCTGCTGATGCACGACATAGTCATTGATGGTCGCTGACGATCCTGATTCATCGAGTTTCTGCTCCCACAATGGCGAATCATCAAGGGTCACCGTCACTCCCGGACCCTTGACAGCCGGAAGCACCGTACTTGATCCTGGATCATCGCTCTCTGCCTTGTTTGTCTCGCTCGTACTTGACTTCAGCGAATTGATCCGAGAACTCAGACGGCTCACCTGCGAACTCAGTGAATTGACCTTATCTACTCGCTCCTCAACCAAACCCGCTGTATCGGAGGTCACAGTGACGGAACGATTAACTCGGATGTTGGTAATCAACAGATAGCCTGTAAGGGCAAAAATGACCGCAACGGCAACCATTCCAGGCAACGAATGATGGATTTGATGCTTACCGGTGTGCTGTGCCATATCCGACCTTTCTTGACTGTCGAAGTGGTTACTTTAGAATCTAACCATTATTATGACTTATAGCCTATCGAAGGAGACTACACTCATGGCAGATCAAGAGCTGCACGAAACCGACGCTGACGCGTTGGATTCCGGGCAACAAGAGCCAGTTGAAGAACAGCTGACCACGGAATCACAGGTCTCGGAACACACTGAAAGCGAACATGACACAGCTCTGGACACTGATGACAGTGAAGATTCCGAAGATACCGATGCTACTGACAACAATGATTCAACCGAAGACACCGATGAAGATGAAAACTACGGCGTTTCCATGGACAAGGTTCAGGCCGTGCTCAACCAAACCGTTGACAAGGATGCGCTCACGCCTCAGATGAAGCGCATGATTCAGCGTCAGGAAGAGAACACGAAACGCGTTGAGGAATCGATCAAGGGAACGAAGGCGAATTCGAGCTGGTTCGTCCCAGTCATGTGCGCGTTCATGATCATCGGCGTGATCTGGTGCGTAGTGTATTACCTCAACAGCGGCTACCCGATCCCTTCGATTGGAGCATGGAATCTTGCCATCGGATTCGGCCTCATCATGATTGGATTCTTCATGACCATGGCTTGGCGCTGAGCTACCGATATTGCAGCCATTGGGCAGCATTGGGCAGAGCTCCACACCATACTTGCTCAGAGAGATGTCCCACGCCTACTGCGGCGTGGGATTTTTTGTGCCATATTCGATATGCGACACACCGATTTGTTTTATACAGTTTGTATATTAATATAAGAGTCTGTTGGAACTCATATTTTTTACTGGGTAAGTATCCAGAAGTCTTCCCCCCAACAATGACTTCTGGTCACCGATGGGTCGAGCTATCCCCCAACCTGCTCGTCCCGTTATGGGGGCGGGAGCATCCCCTTCATTCCCGCCCCTCATTCTTTTCTTGTGATCAATTCTCTTCCTTCATGGTTCTTGCATGTGCGCATGGTGTGCTCTTGGGCGGTTTGCGGAATTACAGGCACAAAAGGGGTTATAGGCAAAAAGCGTGTCCCGCCATCCCGAGTCCCATTGCTCCCCGTCATTTCGAGTGTCATTCCTCCCCGTCATTTCGAGTGTCATTCCTATCCCCGTCATCTCGAGCGGAGCGTAGCGGAGTCGAGAGATCTCACCTCAGCGATGCCGACAGATGAGATCCCTCGACTCCGCTCGGGATGACGAGGAGGAATGACACTCGGGATGACGGGGATAGGTCGGGATGACGGGAATAGGAATGAGGCTCGGGATGACGGGGATAAGAATGCCGGGTTATAGACATGAAGGGGTTTCGGATTGTTTTCTGGTTGACCTAGTGCGTTCGTGCTTGCTGACGTGGTTGCACTCAATGGGTGCAACCACCACTAGAAATTGTCTTTTCTACGACGCTGATTGGGAAAGATCGTAGATCGTCACACCATCCACGGTTGTTGCTTTGTAATGCGCGGCCACCCAAGATGCAATTTTCGATGCGGAGCCAGAGCCACCCATTTGCGTTCCGCCCATTGAGGAAGACGCGATGTAATAGTGAATCAACCCTTTCTTGACATACTGCTTGAACTGCTTGAGCGTTGGGGCAGGATCCGAGCCATTGAAGCCTCCGATCGCCATCACGGCCTTCTGTGAGGAGAGCTGGTAGCCTGCGGCATTTTGTGAGCCGGTAGTTGCAGCAGCCCAACGGTATGAACTTGATGACTTTTTCAACATCGACACAATCTTCGAGCTGGCAGAGCTTCCGCCCATGCCCATGCCTCCCCCCATACCTTCATTGGAAGAGCCTGCTTCCATGCCACCCATCGAGGCTGCTCCACCCTCTTGCGTGGAACCCTCATTCATGGCTTCGCCAGACCCAGAAGTACCGCCCGGCCCTGAACCTGAGCTCGGAGGCTGACCCATTGCACCATCACCCATTGCGCCACCGCCCATGGAACCTTGCTCCATTGAACCGCTGGGCATTTCGGGAGCTTCCCCCGAATTCTGCCCCGAAGCACCTGAAGGAGCTTCGGCGTTCGAAGCGGATTGTTGGTTGCTGTTCTCAGTTTCCATAGTTCCCGATGCTCCTGACGCACCGCCTTGACCACCGCCCTGATTACCTCCCGGGCCACCGCCCTGGCCGCCACCCATGCCTCCCATGCCGGTGGAAGAGGTCACATTGGGTCCGGCAAGAACGATCGACCCTGTGTGACCTGTGCTGATGGTGTAAGCCGTCCATGCGAAAGGACCGGAAAACAGCGACACCGCAGAAAGCGCGAAGCCCACCAGCGCAATGCGCTTGGACGACGACAGTGCTGCAACGATCAACACCACGGCGGCAAGAATTCCAACGCCGAGAATGCACCACTTCAACCAAGGCAGCCAGGTGCTTCTTCCGGCAAGCGTGAAAGCCCAGTATGCAGAGGCGAGCACCAACGCGGGCGAGACGATTTTCGCCCAAAGCGACTTGCGTGCAACCCACAAGCCCATGACCGCAACAGCTGCAAGCACGGCAATCGCAGGAGACAGAGCAACCGTGTAATACTGATGGAAAATTCCTGCCATGAAGCTGAAGGTCAGCCATGTCACGACGAGCCATCCGCCAAAGACGATCACGCTTGCACGTCGAAGATCCACACGGGAGGCACGTCCCAGCACGATGAATCCGATGATGATTCCGGCAAATGCAAGTGGCGCGAGCCAGGCGATCTGCGTGCCATATTCGCCATCGAACAACCGGGCCCAGCCTGTCTGCCCCCACATGCCACCGCCGGTTCCGCCAGTGGACGAGCCACCGGGCACGACCGATCCTTCCTCACTCCCTGTCAGACGGCCGAAACCGTTGTATCCAAAGGTAAGCTCCAGGAATGAATTATTCTGCGACCCACCGATGTAGGGACGTGAACCCGATGGGACGAAAACCGTCAGCAGAACCCACCAGCCTGCAGCGACGACGATGCCGACCATGGCGACAAGGCCGTCAACGATGCGACGCATAAAACCTGTTGGTGAAGCGATGAGGAACGCGATAGCGAATCCTGGCAACACCAGAAAAACCTGCATCTGCTTGGTGAGGAAGCCAAATCCGATCATCGCTCCAGCAGCGAGCATCCACCATGTGCGGCGGCGGTTTCCTGCCTTCGTCGCAGCGTATTCAAGCGAACGCAGAACAGCATGCGCCGCCCCCATCATCAGCAAGATAAGGAGTGCATCGGGGTTGTTGAATCGAAACATCAGAGCCGCCACTGGTGTGAGAACAAAGACGAGTCCTGAAATCAGGCCGGCCGCATTGCCCCAATACCTGCGTACCGTGGCATAGAGCAGAAGGGTGGTGAGCACGCCCATGATTGCCTGAGGAAGCAGTATGGAGAAGGAACTCAGACCGAACGCACGCACCGAAAGCGCCATGATCCAGATAGATGCCGGCGGCTTGTCGACGGTAATTGCATTTCCGGAATCCAAGGAGCCCCAGAGGAAGGATTCCCAGTTGACCGATCCTGCCTGAACCGCCGCCGAATAGAATTCATTGGCATAGCCGGAAGCCGTGAGATTGACGAAGAACGCCGCGCCAGCGAGAGCCAGCAGGAGCCCCAGCAGAATCCAATCCGAAAGTCGTCTCTTTGGCAGACGATACATCGTGATCCCCACGCGAGATGCATGCCGATTCCCTGACAATGCTGTTCGCTCATGCCGTCCCACCCTCGCGCTGTGAGGGGCAGCGGCTGTCGAGGCGAGAGGAGTTCTGATTTGTTCGCTCATTATGCGCTCACTTTCACATTGGCGAGTTCAATCAACGACCCGCGTAATTCATGCTGGCTTTGGGCCCCCCAACCAAGGGATGCGTATGGGTTCGAAATGCGGCAACCGATTTCCTTGCGTATGTCTTGCCGCATTCTTCGCATGCCTGATATGTCCTTGCTCACCGTGTCGGGAATGTTGACCCTGCTGTCGCTGTCTTCCACCCAGGTCACGGGAATCTCATAGATGTGCATGTTGCGTCGTTCTGCCAGCACCAGCATCTCGGTGTCGAAAAACCATTCGTCATCCTTGATTCGAGGCAGCAAGATGGAGGCAGATCGGGCAGTCAGCGCCTTGAAACCGCATTGAGCATCATGGAACTTGACGCCAAGATACGTTCTGAGCATGAGGTTGTATGTTCGTGAGATGAATTCACGTTTCGTCGACCGTTTCACGTCTGATTGTGCGAGAAGTCGTGAACCTATCGCCACATCCGCTCCTCCTGCGAGCAGTGAACCGACGAGAGTCCCCGTGAAACTGATATCCGTCGACAAATCGACATCCATGTAGGCAACGACGCGAGCGTGGGATTCGGACCAGGCGTTCTTCAATGCGGCTCCGCGTCCCTTGCGGCCAATGCGCACCGCTCTGACCATGCCGGCATATCGTTCGCAGAGTCTGCTGGCTACCTGCCATGTGTTATCCGTGCTGGCATTGTCTGCAATGACGATATTCCAGGTGAAGGCACTCACCGGACCTGTCTGGCCTGAAAGATATGCGCCAAGTTTCTCGATACACGCTTCCAGCGTGTGTTCCTCGTTGTATACGGGGATGACGATATCCGCATCGACATAATGTGGATATCCTCGACGCTCGACGATTTGCGAATGTTGCGATGTCTGCCCGTCTTGCGTCGGGCCGCTGTTGATAATCTCATGTTCTGTGCTCATGCCTCTATGAAAGCGCTGCAGTCTTGTCGTTTTCTTCGCGCAACGTAACAGTTCCATACAATGCAAGGGATGATTCACTTAACGTTTTCTGAACGTTTTCTGCACACAGTCGACCTCATTGTTTGATGCATGCAACATCAAATGTAGACATTTCCCGCTAACTTCCACGCATGGACTAACCTTCTTCAGCTTCTGCCGTTACAATCGCACCATAGATAGGGAGCTATGCGGAAGATGAGGGAGCGCTGATATGGCTAGACGTTGGACACCTCGACAGTTCCTCATCCGTAGACGCATACGCGTTGCAGTCTGTGTTGTTGCAGTCATGGCAGCATCGTTCACCGCTTTTGGCATTGGAGCAAGAAAAACCGTTGCCCTCGAGATTAACGGCAATACGAAAATCGTTCAGACCTATGCAATGAGCATCAGCCGTCTATTGCAGGAGCAGAAGATCGATGTGAAGACGCACGATCTTGTTGACAGCACATCAGGCAACGATCTGACCAATCATGATGTGGTTCGCGTACAAAGCGCATACCAGACGACAATCAACATCGACGGCCAGCAGGTCCCCTTCTGGACAACCGCTACGAGCATGCAGCAGTTGCTTGCATTCTTCCACGAGAACCAGCAGAACGCCGTGAAGGTTACCGTAGACATTCCCAATGTATACAACCAGCTCACCGGCGGGTTGGTCATCAATAAAAAGGGTCCCGTCACCGTTATCGCCGATGGGAAAAGTTCCGTCGCTCCCAACGGCGAGCTTCCCGCTGCCTCGATTCTCGATTCCAAGGGAATTGTCCTTGGCAAGAATGATCGCGTCAGCGTCGAAACGGACAATGGAACGACGATCCTGCGCGTTCGGCGTGTGAAATACACGCAATCCACAAAAACCGTAACCGTGCCCCATGGCACACAGACCATCGTGGATAATTCCCTCGCAGCAGGTGAAACCAAGGTCGAGCAACAGGGTAAGGACGGCGAAAAGCGGGAAACCTTTGACAATACTGTCGTGGACGGCGTTGTTGAGTCCTCGAAGCTGGTGAAGAACGAGACACTGAGTGTGGCGATCGATACGATCATCGCCGTGGGACCGCAGAAAACCGAAACTCAGGATTCCAACGGCAGTGGCTCTGGGTCGGGTTCTGGATCTTCCTCAGACGGCTCATCTTCAAGCAGCAGCGCTTCCAGCTCTGACAAGTTATCATCGTCAAGCAGCTCGTCGAGCGCTTCCGAATCGTCGAAGCAATCTTCCAGCAAACCCAGTGCAAGCAGTTCATCGTCAAGTACCGGCACATCAACGACCAGCGCTGCGCCGAAGCCGACTCCCACTTCCAAGCCCACGACGAGCACTCCGACACCCAAGCCAACCACCACAACTCCTACACCGACGCCTTCGACAGGCAGCGGCTCAAGTTCTGGCAGACTGTGGCACCCGACAGTTGCCCAGGCTCAGACGTATGCCGCTGGCGCAGCGGCACAGCGCGGATGGACTGGGGCACAATGGGATGCCATAGTGTGGATTTGGAATCATGAATCAGGCTGGAGTTGGTCAGCAGCAAATTCAAGTGGTGCCTACGGAATCCCGCAGGCACTCCCAGGAAAGAAAATGGGAACAGGCTGGCAAGATGATGGTGCCGTCCAGATTGACTGGGGACTGAGCTATTTCGCGCAACGTTACGGAACACCGCTCAAGGCGAAGGCATATTGGCTCGCAAACGGCAATTACTGATGAGCCACAACACAACTCACCCGATAGGGTGCCATACACGCTCTCGAAACATGACTGGGGAAACTTTGCACGACACACACCACCACGATTCTCGCTTGCTCGGAGCCTCTGACATCCGAATGCTCGCCGAACGGGCAGGTATCACCCCGACGAAGAAACTCGGCCAAAACTTTGTCATAGATCCAGGTACGGTCAGACGCATTGTGCATGAGGCTGGTATTCAGGCCACTGATTCGGTTCTAGAAGTGGGACCAGGACTTGGTTCTCTGACTTTAGGGATTCTTGAAACCGGTGCAATGGTGAACGCAATCGAAATTGACCGCTCCCTGGCGCGACAATTGCCATCAACCATCCAGGAATTCATGCCCGAGGCTGCCGGACGGTTGCATGTGCTCAACAAAGATGCATTGCAGGTCACTCCATCCGACTTGCCCACGCTGGACAATGAACGTCCATTCACTCTGGTTGCAAACCTGCCCTACAATGTTGCGACCCCTGTAATTCTCACGTTGTTGGAGCGTTTCAGCTCGCTGAATTCATTGCTTGTCATGGTGCAGAAAGAGGTTGCAGATCGTCTGGTCGCACAACCAGGAACCAAGATCTATGGCGTGCCCAGTGTGAAGCTTGCCTGGTATGGCGAAGCTCATCGCGCGGGGCTGGTGGGACGAAACGTATTCTGGCCAGCACCCAATGTCGATTCAGCGTTGGTCAGATTCCAGCGAACTCGAAACATGCAGAGCAGCAACAATGCAACCGGCATGTTTGCAATCATTGATGCGGCTTTCCGCCAACGCCGCAAGACACTCCACGCTGCATTGAAAGGCATGGTTCACGATTCGGCATATATTGTGAGCGGAATCGATCCAAAACGACGTGGGGAAACATTGACCGTCGATGAGTTTGATGCACTTGCGCAGGCTGAATCAGACCGACCTTTTCAAGAACAGCACAATACAGGGGCGTCTGGGTCAGACTATGACGCTAAGCTGAGTTAAGTCAATTTTGCGGAAGGGTTGGAATATGACGGTTCCCAAGCCATTCGATGAACGCCAGGCGCGTAAGCAGTTTGTACGCAGGCGCCAAAAGCTGGTTTTCACCATAACGGTTGTAGTTCTTGTTGTAGCCATGGTGTTTTCCCTGCTTTTTGCACTTGGTGATCTCGGAAAAACGGTTAAGCAATCGGTTGCCAACAAACCTAACTATGGTGTTGCCGTACCCTGTGCACCCTCCAATTCCACCTATGTCAACCATCCCAACGTAACGATTCGTGTTCTCAATGGCACTGATAAGTCCGGTCTGGGCACGGCGGTCATGGAAGCTCTGAACAACGACGGCTTCAGCACACAGGGAGCGGCAGATTTCCCAAGCTCTCATGAATTCACGCGCACCGAGATTCGTTTCGGCAAGAATGGCATCGCCAATGCCTATACCGTTTCCACGGAATTCAGCGATGCCATTCTTCGCATGGACGATCGTTCCGACAAGCTTGTCGATGTGATCGTCGGTTCAACCTTCAACAATCTGAAGAAGACCACCACAAAGACCGCTTCCGGGCAGAAGATTACTTCGATCGAAGGCTGCGTCACTGATCCTTCCACGATGAAGAATCTGCCAAAGGCCAGCAGCCACACAGCCGTCAACTAGCACATACCGTCATGATTGTAAGGCCGCACAGCGTTGTCTTGATGACTGCTAAGCGGCCTTACAACCGTGGGAACCGTAGCGAGATGGGAATCATAGCGGGCACAACTACGCCAGCTCACCCCTCCTGCTCATGCCACCAGCGCGTGAGCTCTGCAGTTGCCGTCACTGTGTCAGACGGCCCATTGTCAAGACGGAACGCAAGCATGTGCTTGTATGCCCTGCCAACCTCGGGACCTGGCTTCAGATCCAGAATCCGCATGATCTGACTTCCATCAAGGTCTGGACGCAAGGCATCGAAGTCTTCCCTCTTCTTCAGTTCCTTGACACGGGCTTCCATCTCGTCCATGGCTCGCTCGAACAAATGAGCCTTGCGTTGATTCTGCGTCGTGGCATCGGCACGCGTCAGACGGTTCAGGCGCTCATAGAGGTGTCCAGCGTCCTTTACATAGCGTCTCACTGCAGAATCGGTCCATGGCTCGTCAACATAGCCGTGGAAGCGCAGGTGAAGTCCGACGAGCTCGCTGACGTCCTGAATCATATGGCGGTCGAATCGCAATGCCCGCATGCGCTTTCGTGTCAGCTTTGCACCCACGATGTCGTGATGATGGAAGCTTACCTTGCCTCCGGGTTCAAATTTTCGTGTCGCCGGCTTGCCAATATCATGCATGATTGCCGCAAGTCGCAAGGTCAGGTCTGGTGCCGGTACCGGTCCATCATCGTCGGTTTCCAAGGCGATGGCCCGTTCCAAGACCATCATCGTGTGCTCGAAGACGTCCTTATGGCGATGATGCTCATCCATCTCCAGCTGCAGAGCGGGAATCTCAGGGAACACCACATCGGCAAGACCGGATTCGACAAATGCTTCAATGCCGAGGCGTGGTCTATCCGAGAGCAGCAGTTTCACAAGTTCATCACGCACACGTTCGGCAGAGACAATGCTCAGACGCTGCGCCATATCAGCAATGGCCACAGCAGTGTCCGGAGTGATCGAAAATCCAAGCTGCGCCACAAATCTGACTGCACGCATCATGCGCAATGGATCATCATCGAAGGACTGCTCAGGGTCCACAGGGGTTCTCAACACCTTTTTGCCCAAATCCGAAGCACCACCGAATGGGTCGATAAACTCCAACGATGGCACGCGAAGAGCCATTGCGTTGATCGTGAAATCGCGGCGAGAAAGATCCCCGAGCAGATCGTGGCCGTATGCAACCTCAGGCTTACGTGAATCGGGATCGTATGTGTCACTGCGGTATGTGGTTACCTCGACACGCACTTCAGTGCCGTCTTTTCTATGTTGGACGGCTCCCAGCGTTCCGAACTTGCGGCCCATGTCCCAGAAGCCATCTCCCCAGCTTCTCAAAATGGGTTCAAATTCCTCAGGTCTAGCGGATGAACAGAAATCCAAATCATGCGAACGCCTATGTAGGAGTAAGTCTCTCACTGGTCCGCCAACAAGCGATAGTTCATAGCCATGCGTCGCAAATAATTGACCTAATTCGATCGCTTCCGGCCAAACTTCAAAATCCACGAGTACCCTTCCAAGTAACCCTTACGTATGCATACCAGCATACCGTTACCCCACCTGCACAATAACTTACGTAAAGTGGAACTATGATTACGCCCGCAGACTTCGCACGCATGCTTGCGCATGAGGCCGATGTTGCGGAGAACTCTGCCCAAAATATCATCGAGGCAGACACACTGCTATACACCTCTCAGAGCATGCAGCAGCACACCGACTACCCTTCAGGCAACACACCGGAAGGGGAACGCGACGATGCCTCTGGAGTCCCTACGCCAGCAATCATGGCGCGGCGAAGAATCGTCGGAAGCCTGGCCAGCTTTGCCTCTTTGGACAATCAGGACCTGCCAGTCGTGCGAGAATATTCTGCTGGCGGCTTGATATTCAATGAAATGCAGCAGGTTGCCATTATCGCCCGTCATTCACGATCAGGTCATCTTGAATGGTGCCTGCCGAAAGGCCATATCGAGAAAGGCGAGACTCCGGAACAGACAGCAGTTCGAGAAGTGCATGAAGAGACGGGCATTCTCGGCGAGGTCCTGGAATCGATTGCAACCATAGATTATTGGTTCACCGGAACCAACCAGCGCATTCACAAGCTTGTCCATCATTTTGTGTTGAGGCAGACCGGAGGCTATCTAACCGTCGAAGGTGACCCCGATCATGAAGCCGAACAAGCGGCATGGGTCAGCTTCAATGATTTGGAGAGCGTTCTGAGCTATCCTAATGAACGCAAGATCGTTTGGCTGTACGCAAAGAAACTGAAGAAACAAGGATGATGGACTGGCAGCACACAGGGCGTTATCACGTCACATCGTCGGCACGCATGTCGCATATCGCAAGCGCGCTGATTGCGTGTATCACGGCAGTATTCATGGTTGCGGTAACGACCATGACCGCCATGCCAGCGCACGCTGCCGCCACTGACGCAGCAAAAACCACCGTTTCTCAATCCACGGATGCAACAGATTCCTCATGCTCCGATGCTGAGGTTGGAATCTGCATCAAATCCGCTACAGCAGTGCTGACGAGCACATCAGGGTATACCACTGCTGTAACCATCTTCAATTCAGGCGATACGGCATTGAAGGCAGGAACACTCACAGTTGCCATGAATGCCAAGTATTCATTCACCTCTCGTGTTGACATGCAGGACTGGGCAAATGGCGATGCGCATATTCCTACACCAGATATTTTGGGAACGGTTCAGGTTCCTCAGATTCAGGCTGGCCACAATGCCAGTGTCAACATCAAGGTTCCGGCTGACGACAGTCAGCTCACATCTATATTCAGCTGGGGCCCGAAGCCACTTCAGTTTGACTTTTCCAATGGCGTTGACAAGGACCATGCAAGCGTGAATTCCTTCGTCACACGTTCGACAGATGGCTTGAAGAATGCCGATACACCTCCACTTTCCGTAACGGTCGTTCTTCCCCTGACAGCGTCGAGTTGGAGCGGCAATACCGATGCAGTCAAGGAATTGCAGGTTGGTGCAGATTCAAAGCCCTCGACTTCGAGTTCGGGATCTGCAAGCACCTCGAAGCAGCCAGAACCAAGCCAGACCAATTCAGAGACGAATGATACGAATTCATCCTCAGCATCCTCATCTACGTCATCATCGTCATCATCTCCTGAAAACGACAAAGAGACCTCGCAATCCGATGACGAACATTATCCAAGCATCGTTTCCATCGGCGAGAAGGCCGCAAATATCCAGCGCAGGCAACTCGAGCTGCTCAAGAAATATCCAATGATGCAATCCATCGCGGACCCACTCTACCTACAGGACTTCGCCATTCCGCCGCAAACGACAGGCATCATGCAACCGGCGGATTTCGACATCACTGCCTATGCTGCAAAAGGTTCTTCGGCATATACGCAGGCGGGAATCAGTGATTCCATGTGGAGCGAATCATTGGCGCAGAAAGCCCTGCAGACCGCCACAGGCAACCTCAAGTCCACGTCGCAGGCCTACGCTTGGCAAGGTCGTGGGAACTGGACTCAAAACGCCTTGGACATTGCCAAGAAACAAGGATATTCCACAGCGATCTCACTGACCGACTTTGCGTCCGACGACGATTCGGCTTCCGCCCATACGAGCAAATACATCGTAGAGACTGCAAGCGGGAATATAAATGTGCTCGTTGCTCAAAAGCAGCTGAGCCTTCTCGCACAGAATGCAGCGACGACAAAATCTGCGGACGCTGAAACGACATCGGCAGGTCGTCTTTCGCGTCTCATGGCACAGAGCGCGCTCTATCAGATGGAACAACCCTATGCCGAACGAGTGTTGCTCATAGCCATGAAAACTGCCGAAGACTTGTCATATGCCGACCAGGTGATGTCCAATCTGAGCCAGGCTTCATGGCTCACCATCAGCGACTTGGCAACTCTGCAGAAAGCTGCGGCGTATAAAAGCGGGCAGGCGGCAGCACATTCGATTCCAACAAATGCCGGTTTGAGTAATGCGGAACTGGCAGCTCTAAATTCATCGCTGAGCGCTCTGGCAGCGAGCAAAAATGATATTTCGCGCTTTTCTACCTCTATTCTCTCTTCCAAGGAGCAATCAGGATCTTCGTCAACCACATCGGGGACTTCCGACGCACAGGCGCTGGCACGAGGAGATGCGGCGCAGACCGGTCAGCAGAGTGATGACGCTTCGGGTTGGATCAGCCAACTCAGTCTTGCACAGAGTACCGTTGCAATTCATTCGCTCGATGGCACAGGTCGTAATGACACACTCCCTGCCATAGCTGCACAACTTACCCAGGCATTGCTATCAGGCGTCCATATCACGCCATCGGAATCAGTCACGGTGGTTACTGAAACGGCTAGCCTGCCAGTCACCGTAAGTAATGACCACCCATATGCGGTACACGTGATTGTGAGTTCAAAAACGGATTCGGCGGAAATCGTGACTGCTCGCGAGGCCCAGGTTGAGATTCCGGCGCATGCCGAGGTCCAGGTCACCTTGCCAATTCGCGTGGCAGCCGCCGGTCGGGCCAACGCCTCTTTGGTGCTGCTGGATCGTAAGGGGCAGGCTTTTGGGATCACCCACAATACGCGTATAACCAGTAGCCTGCGTTTAAGCGATATGAGTGGGCTTGCAATTCTCGTCGTCGCGGGTATCTTTGGAATGCTTGGCCTTTGGCGCCAATTTAATCGTAAGAAGGATCCAGACGAATGAACTCTGTCGGGCGTAACTCTCTCATTATGGCGTCTGGCACAGCAGCTTCCCGAATAACGGGGCAGATACGAACGATTCTGCTTGCTGCCGCGCTGGGCACAACGGGAACCGCCATCAATGCGTACCAGACCGGTGCAATGATTCCACAGGTCATGTTCACGCTGATTTCAGGGGGTATCTTCAACGCCGTTCTCGTGCCGCAAATTGTGCGCACGCTCAAGTCGGAACATGCGCAGGAGCGGCTCAACAAGCTCATCACAACTGCAATTGTGCTCCTGCTTGGGTTGACGGTGCTTCTGATGTTTGGCACCTCTCTCTTGACTTCAATCTATCTCGATTCGCGATGGAATGGCCCACAGCGAGCTCTTGTAAACTCATTCACGCTCTGGTGCATGCCTCAGATATTCTTTTACGGTCTGTATACGGTTCTTGGCCAGTTGCTCGCAGCAAAAGGCAGATTCACGGCATATGCGTGGAGTTCGGTAGGTGCAAACATCATCAGTTGCGCCGGATTCATCGTTTTCATCGTCATTTTCGGTAATGCTCAGTATCGGGACCTGGAGTTCTGGACACCGATGAAAACCGCCCTGACGGCAGGAACCTGGACCATAGGTGTCGGCTTTCAGGCGTTGGTGTTGTTCTGGCCTTTGCTTCGCAGCGGTTTCAAGTTCAGATTCACATGGGGCATACGTGGCATCGGCTTACGGTCGATGGGCCCAATCGCGGCCTGGAGTCTGGGTGTCGTAGCTGTGAATCAGCTTGCGAATGTCATCAATGCGAGAATCACCAACGGCGCGCCGCTGGCGGGTCATGATCCATTCGGCATTGCGGGCAATGGCTCATACCAGAACGCCTATGCCCTCTATATTTTGCCGTATTCTCTGATAGCCGTTTCAGTGACCACTGCAATGTTCCCCAAGCTTTCGAAGGCCATCGCGGAGCATCGTATCGGCGATGCCCGAAGCGACCTCAGCCAGGCTCTGCGCAATGTTGGCCTGCTGATGATGTATTTTACCGTGGCGCTCATTGCCATGCCTGTACCCATCACCCGTGCCCTGCTGCCATCCGTTGACGTGCGAGAGGCAATTCTGATAGCACAGCCACTTGTGGGACTTTCCTGGGGACTCGTGGCGGTGAGTGCATTCCTGCTCATTCAGCGCACATTCTATGCCTTTGAAGACGGAAGGAATCCGTTCATCTTCGCGCTCTTGTTCAACGCGTTGCAAGTCGTCATCGTGCTGGTTGCCACCACCCTCATCCCACCGACCGAGTGGACAAGCTGGGTTGGAATTTCGCTCTCACTGGGAGTCGTGATTGCATTCCCGTTCCTTGCCATCATGCTCAGAAAACGTTTCGGCGGCCACATGGACGGCAAACGCATCTCGTTGACCTATATCAAATCGATTGCGGCTGGCGCAGTGGCGCTGATTGTCTGCAAAGTGCTCTATACCCCCGTCCTTCAT
This sequence comes from Bifidobacterium aquikefiri, assembly GCF_002259795.1. GTDB lineage: Bacteria > Actinomycetota > Actinomycetes > Actinomycetales > Bifidobacteriaceae > Bombiscardovia > Bombiscardovia aquikefiri. The sequence continues at coordinate 18,795 of NZ_MWXA01000001.1, forward strand.
CTCGTGGGTTCCGATGTCACGCGTTTCGACGGCCATATGAGCTGGTTGCAATCCATAATCATCTGCATCATCCTTGTCGCGATGCTTACGCTGGTATACGGCGGATTGCTGGTAATGCTCAAAACCGAGGAGTTCACGAGCATGGTGGTGGGTGCGAAGAGCCGAATCTCATCGATGCTTGGCTCGGCATCCGCCTCGAAAGGCGTTGTTTCGACTGATGATGTGGGCGCGGAAGTTATCAACACCATTCCAGCACCCGATGTCATGCCTTCTTCAATACCAGTTTCGAGAGCTCGGGCACAAAACACGTGGGAAACATACACAATTCCTACGGAAAATTCTCAACCTTCGGGTAGTCACAACGTTAGAATGGCGAGAGAACCGGTTGGCAAAAAATCGGTGGGGCATTCAGAAAGAACAGGGAGCATGAAACCAAAAGTTGGTGATACGTTCATTCACCGGTATACCTTGGTGGCTTCCTTGCGTGATGAACCGGGTCTGCAGGCATGGAAGGCGACCGACAGAGTTCTTGCACGCGACTGCCAGCTCTTTATCGTCACCGACGAGACTCTGGTGTCTCAAATCAATACTTTTGCTTCAGGTCTGGCACTTCGTCACAATCGCCATTTCACGCCCGTCTATCACTTCAGCACACAGCAAGGTGTCGGGCTGCTCGTCACCGCACTCGATCCAGGAATATCCGTGTCCGATTATCTCGCTGGACCGGAAATGGCGACGCTGAGCTTCGAGGCCATGCGCACCATCATTGGTGAAGCCTGCGATGCTCTGATCAGTCTCAAGCAGGCTCATCTGATTGATGCGGCGGTTTCCGCAGATACCATTCGTCTCTCTGAATCAGGTATCTCTCTGGCTGCAGCTCCCATCAATACGATGCTTGAACATCCACTGGCGCGCGTCTCAACACGTGAATCCTTCGAAGAGCTTGCAACCCGCCAATTATCAGGCGTTCTCTATGCGTTGCTCACACGAACTCCTGAAATTCGTGGCATGAAGTTCACCGAAGATTCGTTGCCATCAACCATGCCTGACGAATTCGACATCATTTGTAGACGCGGATTGCACATTACCGGTTCCGATGGTCGCGAGCCGATTCCCCTGATTACGCTCGCCGAGCTCTCGGCTCTTCTGGGAACATGGAGCCCTACAGCAGAGCTTTCAGACGAAGATATCGTCTGGCCCAAGGCCATAGGCCGTCAATCGATCGAGCAGGTCGGCATCGTTCCAAGCCCCGATCTTCAGATTCTTGAGATTCCTGATTCCTTTGCACCTAAGGACGAAGCAAACAAAGAGTCAGTGGAGCCGAAATGGGCCGCAAACCAGCTGCTCTTCCCTGAAAGCAGCGAGGTGCAGCTGGTGCAGCCAAAACCCAGCGACGGGGATTTATTCTCTGCCTTTGATGACGGCGTCGGTACCCATCCACGAGCTTCCCATAGAACCAACCCATATGATGTCTCTCAGATCCGCGGTGACTCGCTCTCCAACACAGGCGATATTCCTGCAGACACTGGCAGCCTCGATCTTGGCGACCTTGATGACGGTTATGAAAGCGCGGACCGCCAGCGTCAAGTCGAACGGGTGCTTGACGAGCAAATGACTGCCACCATGCAGCCGCTTCCGCCAAGCTTTACACCAAAACCACGCGATTACACTCCTCGGGAGAAGTCTGAGACCCAATTCCGAGCTGAGCCAGAAGCACCAACAAGCGATGATTCATCCAGCGGTAAGATCATGGGCTTCCTCACCATGCGATCCATGGCGATCATCGTCGGCATCATTGCCATTCTTGTAGCTCTGTTCTTCGCGGTCAATGCACTGTTTGGCAATGTTGGCAGCGTTGGTGGATCGACTTCAGACACCAATAAATGGCCGGACATGTCGAATGTCACCTTACCGGGTGTATCAAGTCCGACCGCCTCGACCAGTGGCTCCGGAAAATCGTCTGCAAGTCAATCATCAAGTGCTTCCTCAAGTGCAACAACTTCGAGCAAGGCTTCCAGCACCGCATCGAAGTCGAGCTCTGCTTCCAGCTCGGCAACTGTCGAGGCTGTGACTCATGCCGACAAGAATGCCAAGAAGGTTCCAGACCCCGCGGTTCAAAACACCACTGCATATGCAACAGGAACCGAGACCTACATCAATCAGCCAGGCGGATTGCAAGGGCGAGGATGGTATATTCACCTCACCCAGGCCGAGAAGGTGTCTCGTCTGGTAATTTCGATTCGCCAATCAGGTGGCCAAGGCCAGATTTATGCGAATTCCACGTCGACGGCTCCAAATCAGGGAAGCCCTGTTGCACAATTCACCTTCGATGCGAGCGGAACAACCGAAGTCAAACTGGCCACGCCGGTCACCACTCAGGATCTGGTCGTATGGGTACCGCTGACCTCAACTCCTTCCGGCGGGCTCTTCTTCAACTCCGTCAAAGTGTACTGAAGTCGTAATAGCTTCCTTGCAGAGTCCCTGCGACCTGCAGTTTGTAATACAGTATGAAATCAACGTGTGGCATCATGCTTGCAAGCATCGGGGTCCTGTATTTCGCAGTCTCGTTGCGATGCCAGCAATGTGCCAAGTCTTAAGTGGGAAGGCCAGCAATCATGTCGGATAATCGAGATATCCCATCGAAGGTCATCAAGAACGACCCTTGGTTCGGTAGTTACGCCGATCGAGCAGAAGCGATGCGAGCATCCGAAATCCGAGCCCTGTTTGCGGTGGCCAGCCGCCCTGAGGTGGTCTCTCTGGCTGGTGGCATGCCCTATCTTGACCGTATGCCTTTCGATGAATTGGCCCCTCTCTTGGCAAAAATGCTCAAGGACAAGGGAGACGTAGCATGGCAATACGGCTCCGCACAAGGTGATCCGCATCTGCGTGAAGACGTGTTGCAGATCATGGAACTTGAGAATATCACCGACGCGCAGCCTGATGATGTGGTCATCGTCAATGGTTCGCAATCTGGACTTGATCTGATAACAAGAATCATGTGCAATCCTGGCGATTCCATTTTGGCCGAAGCGCCAAACTATGTTGGCGCTCTAGGTGTCTTCCAATCGTTCCAGGTTCAAGTGGTCAATGTGCTGCTCGATGAGAATGGTCTGATTCCTGAAGCCTTTGAACAGGCAATCATCGAACAGCGAGCACTTGGGCACCCCGTTAAATTCCTCTATACGGTACCGAACTTTCATAACCCCGCCGGTGCCACCATGAGCATCGAACGCCGTCCAAAGGTGCTTGAGATCGCTCGCAAATATCACGTGCTGATCGTTGAGGACAACCCCTATGGTCTGCTGAGCTTCGAAGGCAAGACCTATCCTGCACTTCGTTCGATGGATTCCGAGAATGTCGTCTACCTGAGCAGCTTCTCCAAGATCATAGCTCCGGGAATGCGCGTCGCCTGGATGGTGGCTCCTCCGGGAATCCGCCATAAATTGGTGCTTGCGAATGAATCTGCAATTCTCTGCCCGTCGAACATGAGCCAGATGACCATCACTACCTATCTTGATAACTTTGATTGGAAGGCTCAGATCAATGACTATCGTGGCATGTATAAGGAACGCTGCGATACCATGGATGCTGCGCTGAAGAAATATCTGCCGTATTGCTCCTGGCACAAACCCAAGGGTGGCTTCTACATCTGGCTCAAGATTCCAGAAGGACTTGATTCGCGGGCGATGCTGCCTCGTGCCATCACCGCGAAGGTCGCCTACGTTGCCGGCACGGCATTCTATGACAATGGCGAAGGCACGGATCATATGCGCCTCTCATTCTGCTATCCAACTCCAACCCGCATCACCGAAGGGATTCGCAGACTTTCCACCGTCATCGATGCAGACAGGGAGACGGCGGAACTCTTTGGAACCACTGGCAAGCCAGATCCCGATCCACGCGATGTGGAATATCCAGGTCCTGCAGCCCACTGATCGCTTGAGTCATAGTCATTAACAATTTCGAATAGTTTTTGTGAGGAAACAGCCTAGAAAGGCAAAGGTCATGGTCAACAGGGTAAGCAAGCCGGATGCCGCACACACCGATGCAGTGCATGCTGTAACTGATGGGGACTCAGAGAAAGTCGTGGCTTCCGCCGCGAAGCCATCACATCATGTACTTTCCGCGGAAGAACGGAAAAATAGCTCTATTCTCGTTATTTGCGGCGGTTTGAGTCACGAACGCGATGTGTCATTAAGTTCAGGTCACCGAGTTGCGGGCTTTTTGGAAGACGCTGGCTGGACAGTTCAGCTTCACGATATGGACAGCGAGCTACTCGATTATCTCAGCAACCCAGAAACACACCCCGATGTTGTCTGGCCACTCCTGCATGGTGCGAATGGTGAGGACGGGTCTATACGCGACATTCTCGAAATGGAGGATGTCCCCTACGTAGGTTCGCGAGCCAAGGCTTCGAGAACTGCCTGGAGCAAGCCAATTGCCAAGAATGTTGTGCGTAAGGCCGGCTTGCACACACCTCATTCGGTTACCTTGCCAGAATCCATGTTTCGTGAGCTTGGTGCCACGAAAGTCATTGACCTGCTTGTCAATTCCGTTGGGCTTCCGCTCTTCATCAAGCCCACGATGGGTGGTTCCGCTATGGGATGCACACTGGTCACGGATGCTGAGCAGCTTCCCCAGGCCATGGTGAGTTGCTTTGCCTATGGGAATGTGGCACTCGTCGAAAAGGCTGTCGTAGGTACTGAGGTTTCCGTTTCTGTGCTCGAAGTCGATGGGGATGCCGTCGCTCTTCCACCTCTCGAGATTGACACGCCCAACGGCACCTATGACTATGATGCTCGCTATACGCCTGGTCCCACTGAATTCTTCATTCCAGCGCGCGTCGAACGTTCGATACTGGATGAATTGCGAGCTGAAGCATTGACAGCTCACAAGGCATTGGGGCTTCGTGACATTTCAAGAACGGACTTCATTGTCGACAAGGATGGCGTGCCACAATTCCTTGAGTCGAACGTGACGCCTGGCATGACGGATACCTCACTACTGCCGGAATCGGCGCTTGCGGCGGGCTACCATTTGGCAGATCTATATTCGAGCATGGTTGAATCCGTTCTCTCTCAAAATCGCCACAGGGGGGCATAGAAGGTCTTACGGGCTGTCTTCGTGTCGATCCCAAGCATCCATACCTTATTCGTCGAGTAGACAACATTGATATACTTCATATGAGCGTTATGGCTTTCACGCTGAGCACATCACTGTCGACGTAGAGAAATGCGGTTATTGTTATGGTCATGACTGAAGAATCACGCGACGTAATTATAATTGGATCCGGGCCTGCCGGGTACACCGCTGCACTCTATCTCGCCAGAGCAGGCCACCGTCCCTTGGTTCTTGCGGGAGCTCTGACTCCAGGGGGCCAATTGGTGAATACCACCTCGGTGGAAAACTTCCCGGGGTTCCCCGATGGCATTCTTGGGCCGGATCTTATGGACAGGATGCACGATCAGGCAGAGAAGTTTGGGGCGCAGATCGAGTATGAGGATGTCGTTTCAGTCGATTTTGCTGCAGCTGACGGTTTGAAACACATCACAACCGACTCGGGGACGAGCTATGCGGCACGCGCTGTTGTGGTGGCGACCGGTGCCCAATACAAAAAACTCGGGATTCCCGGAGAGATCGAATATTCTGGCCGTGGTGTCTCATACTGTGCCACCTGCGACGGATTCTTTTTCAAGGACAAGCCCATCGTCGTCGTCGGAGGCGGCGACTCTGCGATGGAAGAGGCGGACTTCCTGGCCGGCTATGGTTCTTCAGTGACGCTTATCCATCGCCGGAACACGTTCCGCGCATCGACAATCATGGCGGATCGGGTGATGAACAACCCCAAGATCACCGTCGTCTATGACAGCATCGTGAGCGCAGTGCACGGCGATGAGAGCGGCGCACACAGTGTCGAAATCACCAATGTTGTCAGTGGAGAGACCAGCACCATTGAGGCGAATGGCGTATTTGTGGCCATTGGAAGCACTCCAGAGACGGCATTCCTCACAGGCGCGCTCCACACGGATGCCGATGGATATATCACCGTCGAACCTGATCGCACTCGTACATCCGTACCTGGCGTTTTCGCAGCGGGAGATGCCGTCGATCGCGTGTATCGCCAGGCTGTATCTGCGGCAGGGATGGGTTGCAGAGCCGCCCTTGACGCACAGAACTATCTCAATGGCCTTCCCCAGACCGGCAGCGCCAAGAACGCCAAGGCTGGCGTTGGAGGCAACGCTGAAGTGGCTGCAGAAGCCAGTGCAAATGCGACTGCTGCATGACTACTGCTGCATGTTGAGGGTTGACGTGCGGTCACGCGTATGCTGAGGCAATGCCAAGCCAGGTGTGGCGGTTGCGCCACCAACACCATCCGAGTTTGGGTGCACCCCGGCGTTCGCGCCCATCGCGCCCCGTTCCTGAGCTGATCCACAGTGCCGGTGTACGCGAGTCGTAGACAACCTCGCCTGAGCGCTGGATCCGTTTGACCTTGCGCGAACCGATCGTCATGAAGCATGAGTTCGCTTCAATGATTGCGGGAGTGCTCAGCGCCCAACTCAGTCCCTCCTGAAGCGTGAGAGGGCGCCGGTGTGAAGCTTCAAACTGAACAAGTGCCTCTTGGGGAGAGACATTGTGTAGGTCGTCACCACGTCTCACTCCACGAACCAGATACAGCGGAGCATCTGGTAGGTTGATTCCAGCCGGAGTGAACTCGTCCACGTCAGTCATGTCTCCAACGACGAAACCCTTCTTCCCGTTGAGTGTCAGCAAGGGAGCAAGCTCAGACGCCGCGAACCACCGCTGGTGCAACGCAACCAGTCCCTCGGATCCCTCGGCCCGCAATGCTGCGACGGCAGTGCGCACGTCGGCTTTATTGTTGTGGGCGAACGCAAGAACCCCCGCATTTTCGAGAACATCCAACTGCTCAGCAATCGTACGCATAGGTATCATCGCATTCTCCTTCCTTCTCTTCGCTTGCCACCATCACGGTTAGGCAAAATCGTGCAAGCCTGCGATACGAACGACCCTCAAGAGGCGCGAAGACTATAACTGTGGCTTGAATCAGTTACCAACGGCCGGACCAGAACCAGAGAGCAGCACCAGTTACTGAGCCAGTTACTCGACCTCGGCCCCAGGAGCACCGCATGGTATGCGGCACATGTCGGCCCGACGGTTTCAGTTCCTGACGGCAATTCGCGAGCAAACGTTGCTCACGCAATACCGTTTGGTCACGCAATACCGCTGGTTGCGCAATTTTCGCCGCCACAAGTTTCATAGTGGCTATCTCACTTGACGACCCATATTTCTTCAGAGCTGTGCCGTGCCATATTTCGTTTTACAGTGCTATACAGTGTTAGGTTATAGAGTGCCATTCATTGCTATACTACGTAATATACATTGTATAGCACAAAGGAGCAAGATGGTCAAGCGTTCGGAAATAGACGAGCTGAAACTGGTCAGTCTGCTATGGCGCAATGCCCCTACCAGTCCACGTAGCGGCCTGAGCACCAGTGGCATCACCGAACTCGCGGTTAATCTTGCCGATCGGGAGGGTCTGGAAGCGGTCACTATCCGGCGGCTCGCCTCTGAAGCCGGTGTTACGGCAATGGCTCTCTACCCCCACATCGGCGGTCACGCGGAACTGGTTGAACTTATGCTCGACCACGTGGCCGGAACGACTTACGCCAATACCGAGATTTCCAGTGAAACAGATTGGCGAAACCGTGTCATCGCGGTTGCCGAAGCGAACTGGAACAGTTGCCAAACGCACCCGTGGATCACCGACATCACACCGGGTCGCCCCGTACCAGGCCCTGGCATCACAACGAAGTACGAGATCGAACTGCGTGCCCTCGATGGCATCGGCATGACCGACATCGTGTTGGAGCACACACTGACCGCACTTCTAGCGCTTGTCCAGGGAACGGCTCGAAGCGCGATCGCAGCCCAACGCGAACGCGCGTCCGGCGAACATGACGATATGGGTTGGTGGTCGGGCATCGAGCCCACGCTCACCGCTGCGATCAGCGACCCCAGCCGGTTCCCCACCGCCGCGTGTGTATCCTCGGCACTTGGCGAGGCAACCGGACTGGCAAACGACCCTGAAGGTGCGTACCACCGCGGGGTAGCTCTGTTCCTCGACGGCCTCAAACAGCAATACCCCACCAAGACAAGCTGACCAGATTTCGGCTGAGAGGACAGTACCCTGGCGGGCGCGGCAATCGCCATCATCATAGCCACATCGGCAGCCGCACTACTACACACCCGTGGAACTACATGAAGTGAGAACACCTTTCAGACAAAACCTGAAGCTCAATGATTGTCATCACACGTCAAGGAAACAATCTTGAGCATACCCATTGCAAAAAAAGGATGGTGCCGGAGCCAAACACTCTTATCACGCCGGCAGCGCAGATACAACGGGCATTCCTTCGACTGTCATTTTGTGGTGGTGAGGTGCTGGTTGAGTTGGTTGACTGTATGGCGTGCATGCATCATGCGGATGCTCCAGACAACAGCGTACACAACGAGGAAACCGGGAATGAATCCCAGTATTGGTGCCGGTTCCAGGGGGAACCATCCTGATAGGCATGCCAGCAGGGTAAACCCGAGCATCGTAACGACGAAGTGAATGACGGTTCTCTTGGTTATGCTCCACTCTTCGGCGCTGAAGATGAAGTCGCTGCCAAGCGAAAAAAGCATTCCCATGGCCCACCATAAGAGAGAAGCCACGATTGTCGCTGCCGTGAGCGAGGGGAACTGGGCAACCCATCGTGGAGTGCTGGGCAACCAGGAAGATGCGCCGTTCACTGCGGAAAAAATGGTTGCCATCCAAAAACCGATGAACTGGCCGAATACTATACCTGACACACTGTCTTTAATGACTCGTCTCATGATCCTATGATCCTTCTCTTGATGGCGTCTATATATGAGTCAGTAACTTTATGAATGCTCCCATCGCGCAATATGGCCTGAACAGTTCCCTGCCTGGTTAGATCGAAGCGCACGACGTACGAGAAATTGAGAATCTGCGATTTCGATACTCGTTGAAAGACTTTTCCTGGCAGTGATGCAGTCAGATCCCTCAACGTCCGCCGTACCTTCCAGTCACCCTTTCCACAACGTGCGTACACCTTGCCTGCCTGCGCATACAGGAAAGCCACATCACGCAACGGCACAAGGGAAGTGCCGGATGCGGTATCCACCTCCAGCAAATCAGAGCTGTTTCCATCATCGCGTCGCAACAGCGCCATAATGTGACGGGTGGCATCATCCATTGAGGGTGATCGAACGATGACTACCGGTTCAACCGCCCCGGGGTCATACTCGTACGTAATGTGCATGTGTTTCCTCTCTATGACTAAGAACAGGCTATGCGTTTCACCAGCAAAGCAACAATCACGCGAAATGAAACCACTTAAAACGGCAATCAAACCCACACAGGGTACATACAAGCTAAACTGCGCCTGTTTTCAGTCACCAGCATCCCCGCACGAAACCACTCCCTTCAGCGCCATCGATATTGCCAAGGCACATGCCAACAACGCAGCCCCATCCAAATATGCAGGCTCACAATTGCGTCACACAATGTCATCACACACAGCCGTCACAGCCAGCACACAGCGAACGACTGATATAGGCCGGGACTTGTCAATATGCTGGGATTGTCGTGGTTAATGTACGTCTCACGCTGTTCGTCTGTGATAGAAGTGAGCGTTATCATATAAGGCAGGGCAATTCACTGATTCCATTGGCTGTGATGTAGAGAAACATCCCACAATCTCTGGAGATCAAGTTCATGGCACAAGCCGTTTCCATGCTATGTCACAGACTGTATCGTGAAGGCATGAGACATGTTCCGTTGTGCCTTCATGATGTTGTGAACAAGCATTGTCCTCGTTGCCTGGTGATCTTTGATTCTATTCCGTGATTATTTTCTCAGTGCAGTTGCCAATGATTTGCTTCAATGTCGCCTTATCACGGTGAGACCCAGTCTCATGTCACGGGCTGATTCACAGCCCGTCAGCTTCACGCCACAGCCAGTCTCACCGTTCTCTTCCGGTGGTTGAATCCAGTGTCAGATTCTCCGACAATCACCCTCACTGTTGTCCACATTGACCGTCGTATCGAAACACTGCATCTTCGATCGGCTTTTTTCTGTCGTGCACCAATGCTGTTATCAAGTCAAGCAGCTCTTGATAGCAATTGCCGATCCTTGCTGACAGCAAACCCAAGAATCAGACCCAACCGTCTTGTTTCGATGTGCTGTCTTGCGTCGCGGGCAGCAACATAGCAATGATGCGCTGCATGTCTTCAGGCGAAGAAAACACTATCTCAATTTTCCCCTTCTTTTCCGAACCCTTGATGCTGACCTTGGTTTCAAAATGATTTTCCAGATTATTTCTGACTTCGGAATCAACCCAGACGTTGGATCTACCGTGCCGTGCATTCTTTTGCGAGTCTGTTCTATGAATTGCCAAGGCAACGATCTCTTCGGTCGAACGGACCGAAAGACCCTCAGCAATTATTCGGTTGGCAAGGGATACCATCTCATCAGCAGACGATAATGCAAGCAGAGCCCGAGCATGACCTGCTGAGAGCACACCCGAAGCAACTTTCTTTTGCACAACCCCAGGTAACTGCAATAGACGAAGCATATTGGCAATCTGCGGCCGGGATTTGGAGATTGATTGAGACAACTGCTCCTGTGTCAATCCAAATTCCTCAATCATTTGTTGATAGGCTGCTGCCTCTTCAAGAGGATTGAGAGCAACTCTATGTAGGTTTTCCAATAACGCATCGCGTAACATCTCATCATCTGGGGTGGTCTTCACGATTGCAGGAATCTCTTCGACTCCTGCAAGATTCGAAGCGCGCCATCTCCGTTCACCCATAATCAACTCATAGGGCTGCTGGTGTGCTTCGTTGATTTCCTCGAGATCGCGCTTTCTTACGACAATTGGCTGCAATACGCCAACTTCTTGAATTGAATGAGACAACTCAACAAGCTCATCCTCATCGAAAATAGTACGAGGCTGATGAGCATTCGGAGAGATCTCGCTGACCTTCAGAGATGTGAGATATGCACCCTCTACTGGTTTCAGTGCACTATTGTCGTTCGAAGTTTCTTCTGGTATGCTCTCTGCCCGCTCAACACCCTCACTTGGCAGAGATTTCGCATTGATGCGACCGTCTTGCTCGGTATAAGTCCCTTGTTCTACACGCGATGTTTCACGTGAAACATTAGTTGCGTCTGACGCTGAGACCGAACTACTGTTGTTTTGAGATGTCCGCGTGCTATCAGACTTCGAGCTATCAGCGTCCCCTGTTTCCGTTGTTCGATGAACATTCTGCAATCCGGCATCGTGAAGATCCACACCGTCATTGTTCGTCACAGCACCGTCGTCCGTCACAGCACCGTGCTGATTACTACGTGGTCTAGTGTTTGATGAATCAGACCGAACAGGTGACAACGGTTCACCGAAGAACAGGTCGCTTGGATGTGCCAAGGCATCAAGATGCGGGACGCTGGTTCTTCTGCTCTTGGAAGACGACCGCTCCTTTTTCGTGGAACTATGCGAAGTCAATTTCGAATTCTTGCTTTTATCTTCCGACTTGGTGCGTTTCGATGAATCAGCAGGTTCAGAACTTACGTTTGATGGTTGTACGGCGAGGTTTGTCGATGTTTCACGTGAAACATTCCCCGAGCCATTCGGGCTATTGGGGATATCTTGTCCGGTGGGTTTTGAACTGGGAGCCGAGGACCTCTTGTGAGATTCATGCACCTGTGGGAGATCTGGGAACAATGCTCCAAGGCCCTTACCTAAACGAGATCTTGTTGCCATTCCTCACTCCTCATTTCCTGCTTGTTCGTTGAGCTGCCTCAACACATCCTCAGACCGCGAATTCATTTCATACGCCGCTTCCCCATAAGCAACGGAACCAGCACCACGCGGGTCATACGTGATGATGCTTTGCCCGAAACTTGGTGCTTCAGATATCTTAACCGACCGTGGGATGGTCGTGTTCAAGACAATCCCCTTATAGTGGCGTTGAATTTCATCAAAAACTTCCTTACTTAGCAAGGTTCGTTTGTCATACATGGTTATCAACATGGTCGAAACCAAGAGCTGCGGATTGAAATTTCGTTGTACCAGACCAATCGTATGCAAGAGCTGCCCCAGCCCTTCGAGTGCATAATATTCAGCTTGAATGGGTATGAGCACCTCGCGAACAGCACAGAGTACGTTGAGAACGAGAAGTCCTAGACTTGGAGCGCAATCGACGATCACATAGTCATATGCATGTGGTGAATCAGTCAAGAGTCGATGCATTGCAGCATGAAGCAGAGCGTTTCTATTCGCCAGGGTTGCGAGCTCCATTTCTGCGCCTGATAAATCAATTGACGCAGGTACCACATCGAGATGTGAAAAATGTTCGGACTTGGATTTCACTTCAGTCAATGAAAGCCGTCCCTCAAGAACGTCATACACGGATGGAATGCCTTCAGCATGATTGACACCCATGGCTGTTGATGCATTACCTTGAGGATCCATGTCAATCAATAAGACTGACAGACCATGAGACGCAAGCGCACTGGCAATATTCACGGCTGTCGTCGTCTTGCCAACCCCGCCCTTCTGATTAGCCACAGCCATCAATCGTGTCTGAGAAGGCTTTAAAAATTCCATAGCATCAAGCTGTTGCGCTTTCTCAGAAAGATTGACCATTTCCAAGCCCATTGAACTGCCCTGTTCCTGGGTGCCAAAAATGCGCTGAAGTACCTCAGAGGCTTTCTCGATATGGTCGTCTTCGGCAGCAGCGGATAAGTGATTGTTTGAAACCGTCACTCTATACTCACTTTCCTAAATTGTTGAATACGCCACATCAGAGTCATATCCACTGAAAATGTCCCCAAACAAAGAACCAATCAACTGCCATATGAAACCGACAACATATTCCAGTTTCATCATCATGCTGGACATAATCACTTTGTCGTAAGGTACACCGCTCAGGTGTGTAAAAGTGGATAACTGTGCATAACTTATGTGGACAAATAACATATACGTAATTTTTATCCACCGGGTTTACATTGAAATAGCAACGAAAATTGAAAGCAATTTACTTTTCATCACTTGCATGTAATACATGTGCATAACTCGCGTTCATATGTGGATAACTCGTTTACCGAAGTCGTGGAACGTCTTGAATGTTTCACGTGAAACACTGCTGCTACTTGAAGCATTCTTTGCTGTCTATCAATCGTTGAGCGTCTCAGATTCGTTCTTTCTAACTTTGAGAATCGACGTAGCTCTCGTAAGGTCAGGAGCATAAGGTGCCGCTTACAGAAAAATCCTTTTTGAATATTCACTTTCAACGGCCTTCATCCCACTCCCCTTGTTTACAAGTCAAACAGGGCCAAGAGACTAGATGCCAAATCATACCTCGTCACAGGTGAAGAATTACAAGAATCGAATGTTTCACGTGAAACATCAGAGCACAGATTGGGATATCTTCATAGCTTGCAAATGTATTGAACAGATGGGCACTGAAAATAGATATTGAGAAAGCAACCTCATTGTTGTTAACTCAGCTGTTCAGCACGCCAAGTGAAATACGATGTAGATATTGAAATCAGCTGTGACACCAAATAACGAAAGAAAGAAAGGTGAGCAGAACAGCAGAATCCAATCACTGCTTATCTACGATAACCACATGTGTACTTTCAAGGCCTTCGCCGACGGGTGCTTCCACAACACGTGCATGGTGTCCATGCATTCGTTGAATATTCTTAGCAGCCTTCTCAATTTCGGTCTGTGCCGACTTACCTTTTAATGCAACGAGCTGTCCTGAATGCTCTAAGAACGGAAGTGTCCAACCAACAAGCTTATGAAGAGGTGCCACTGCCCTACAGGTAACGAGAGAACATGGTTCTATGGACTTTGTAACCACATTCATCGAGGATTGGCCGTCTTTGTGATGATTCTTAGACTTATGCGAATGACCTGGGTGAGATGCACGTGCTAGAGCAACGGGAAAAGCTTCTTCGGCACGAGCTCTCAAGACAGTAGCGTTGTCTAAGTGCAGCTCAGACTTTACCAATTCAAGCCATTCGACTCTACGTTCCATTGGCTCAATGAGCGTGATAGGGGTATCAGGCAGCATCGCCGCAATCACGATTCCCGGGAATCCACCGCCAGAACCTATATCCGCAATACGCCCTGATCCATGGTGAGTGTTGAGATGTTGCTTGATAAAAGGCACTACCGCTGCTGAATTCAGTATGTGCCTTTCCCAAATGATGGAAACGTCACGTGGTCCAATCAGACCTCTGACGAGACCCTCACGCTGAATCATCTCATGGAAACGAAGCATCTGAGGATAGGCGTTGCCAAGAACAGCTTGCACAACATCAGCTCCGTTCAAAAGATCGATTGCCGATGTTTCGTTGTCCGAAGCTACAGTTTCAGATTTCTGCAGTGAAGGGTTGTCTTGCGTCACTCCGGATCACTATCTTCGGCATCATCGTAACCGGCATCATCAACGGTGTCATCAGCATCTTCTTCAAGACTGCTCAAATCAGTGTCGGAACCGGTATCGTCCGTTTCATCATCATCGATATCTTCATCCTCATATTCAGAAGCCACAATGGAGGAGCTTGCCGAACTGACTCCTCTTGAATCTGCTTCGTCGACATCTTCGTGGATTTCATCGCTCTCTGTATCTTCGATCTCGTCGATCTCGTCATTCTTGCGCATATAGACAGTCACATATCGGTGTGGCTCTTCGCCGTGTGAGCGAGATTTCAAACCTTCTTCACGCACAATGTCGTGGATCACCTTACGTTCGAAGGAGTTCATCGGGTCAAGATCAACTGCCTCACCGGACTCTCTTGCATCGTCAATGGCATCAAGTGCGAGGTCGCGAAGGTGCTGGCGCTTACGCTTCAGATAGCCGTCAACATCGACTATGAGTCTGGACCGCTCACCCGTCTTTTGTTGCACTGCCAAGCGCGTCAGTTGTTGAAGCGCATCAACGACACTGCCATTCTTGCCGATGAGATTCTTGATATCAGCATTATCATCAGCAACAATTTGGACAAGAGGTCTATCATTGCGAATTCCCATTTCGATATCGCCATCGTAATCGGCGATATCCAGCAACCCTTCAAGATAATCCGCTGCAATATCAGCTTCTTCATTGAGCTGATCGATGGTCTTGTCTCCAGTTTGCGACATATTCGCTCCTTACACGTGCACTTGGTACTTTAGTCTAAGCCAATACCGGAGAACTTGCATACTCGCCACGCACTGCAACTTGCTGCAATGCATATGACTGTTCTTGAGCATCGCACAGTGCAATTCAAGATGCCAGGCATGATCCTCGCAGCAGGCGATGGCATCGGGATGCATGTTCTCTACCTATATAAAACCTATCGCCTTTTCTTGTTCTTCCCTCGCTTTGGCTGCTGACGCTGATGAGAGAGACCGGATTCCAGTTGCTGCACCTGCTCCTCCTTCGCCTTGGTCAGAGCCTCTTCTTCGAGAGATGGCTCGCCCGCCTTGTCTCTACGACGATTTTCACGATCGCGGTCGCGTGCTTCCTTCTCTTCGGCAGCCGGTGAACCAGGTGTTGGCATGCGGCGTACCTGCCATAATGTCTGACCGAGATTCCATGTATTGTTGGTCAACCAGTAAATCAGCACGGCGAAGGGGAATGCCACACCAGAGAAGATGTACATGACAGGGAAGATGTACGCCATCATTTTCTGCATGCGATATTGAGAACCCTCCATGGAAGCGCGTGGCATGTTCTTTCTCGTGTTATGGAACTGGGAGTAGAACATCGTCAGGCACATCAATGCAATGAAGATAATGATGACGATTTTACTTGCACCCTGAGCGGTCGTCAGGTTGTCGGAAATGTGAATGCCAAAGATCTGCGTTTCCTCGAATTCCTTGGCGACCTTAACGGTGAAGGCTCCCAAAGGTGCACGTTTGCCATTGGCAATGTACGGCACTGCTGAAAGCACATAGAACATTGTCATGAATATAGGGCTCTGCACCAGAGCCGGCAAACATGATCCCGCTGGATTAGCATGATTGTCCTGGTAGAGCTTCATCATCTCTCGACTTGAAGCCTCTTTGCTGGCCTTGTCGGTCTTTCCCTTGTACTTGTTCTGTATCTTGCGCATCTGCGGCTGAATAGCTTGCAATCTTCTCATCGACATCATCTGTTTGATGAACAACGGAAGAATCAGCAATCGAACCAAAACAACGAGAAGAACCACCGATAGAGCCCAGGCAACACCAGAGCCACTTGAGAAACCGATGAACGTCAAGAATTTATGGCAATAGACCATGACATAGGTCATGACCCATTCGATTGGCCGAAGAATTCGGTAGAAAAATCCGAACAGGCCGGAATCAAAAGTAAAGTTTTGCGAAATCATTGTCTCAGGCAATCTCCTTATCTGAGGCAGTTGCGGTCAGACGAGGCTCCTCATGTGCCTTCGACCATGAACAACGATAAAACAACGAAAAATGCTGTGGAACATCATCAATGCCGCCATTGCTCCACGGGCGGCAGCGCAACAGCCGAAATGCTGCAAGGACTACACCACGAAATGCGCCAAAACGGTTGATTGCCTCAACTGCATATCGTGAGCACGTTGGATAATACTTGCAACGTGGAGTGGTCTGGGGTGAGATTTGTTTCTGATACCAACGAATCGCGCTCAACATCCATATGGACGGAGCACTTGGATGATGAGCATGCACATGCTCTGAATTCATGCGGCTCCCCCTTGTGTGGCGTTGCATACGTGGTGCTGATCATACTTCTGTGCAACTTCTGAAAACAGTTCAGCAACTTGTTCGTCCAATGAAGCATATGACTGTAGCGCTGCATGCGGTTTGGCTCTCATGACCACATCGCAGACAGTTGGAAGCAGGTGTTCGCTTGAGGAAGCCAGTTGGCGGAAACGCCTTTTGACACGGTTGCGAGTCACGGCATTCCCCACACTTTTTGCAACGGCCAGACCCAGTCTGCGACGATGCATAGGTTGTTCACCACCAGTAGGAACGTCACCACATGATTCCGATGAATTCTGGCACTCACCAACTCCGGCATGTGCCGGGGATGCAGAATGGACAGTCGCTTCCGGTTTGGACACAGCGGTAGCTGAGATACTCGCACTATCGGCAAAAAAGCGATAATGCAGAACGATATCTCTACTGGTGACCCTGCTTCTTTGTTTCAGCACGGCCACAAAATCGCGATGGCTCTTAAGCCGTTCCACCTTCAAATGAATTTCGAAATCAGATGTTGAGCTGAAAACTTTCAGGCTGAAAGTGTCTTGCGACCCTTTGCACGGCGACGGTTGATGAGCGCGCGGCCTGAACGTGTGCGCATGCGCAGACGGAAACCGTGCTTCATGTGACGGCGACGGTTATTCGGTTGGAATGTCCTCTTCATAATTTATAACGCTCCTGAATTTTCAGCCATGCAAAAGCACGGCTCATGGTGAGTCAAGCTATACCAAACTACACAGCTTAACGCAATCAGTCAAAGTAGAAGAAAATTTTTCGTGTTTTTCCGACATAATCATGAGTCGAAAAACAAGGAAAATGCTGGAATTACAATGCTTCATCACGGGGGAGTTATCCACAAATTACATGCTTGTTATTCACAAATGAGTCATTTCAACACGCAATACTGTGGATAACTCAACAAATACGGTGTAAACATGACCTATTGCCTGTTAATAATGATGTGCATGGTGAAATGGGGAAGAGGGAAAGATGGTACAGAGTCCAGAAGCTGCATCGCTGGAGGCGAAGCATATTTGGGATTCTGTTTTGCAGCTTCTGCGCAAAAGTAACACATTAACGGCCCGTGACAAGGGTTGGTTGGAGGATATTTCACCAGAAGCTGTTTTCGGCAGTACGATTGTTCTTTGCGTCTCCAATAAGGCAGCGCAGGAGGCCGTCCAAGACACCTTGAACGGCTCGCTTCTCGATGCATTGCAAGCCGTGAGCGGAGTTGCAATGTTTCCGGCCATTAAAATCGTCAAGCAGCTGCAGCCCACTTCCAAGGTTGAGCAAACAACATCGATGCCGTCAGCTCAACCATCTGCGCTTGCGCAGGCTGACGGGCAATCAGACTCGAATATCGATACTTCGGATGTCACTGCTTCCAAGGATTCGGACACAGACCAGCATCATGACATATCGGGCCAGAAATCCGAAGATACTGAATTTACCTTGGCTGACCCCATCATCGTTCCCGAACACATCAAGCTTGCACCTGCAGACGACCGCATGTCCACGTCGGCAAGTGTGCACACTGCAGCTCAGTCCACTTCACTTCAGCATCCTGACATCTCTGAAGAACCTGCCCATACCTTCGATGGACGCACTCCACTGCCTTTTTCAATGCCTAGCTTTCCGGTCGGTCAGCAAAAGGTGGAGCGCGACCCCGAGACACATCTCAATACCAACGCCACCTTCGATACCTTCGTTCCTGGCGATTCCAACAGATTTGCTCGAACCGTCGCCTTGGCCGTTGCCGAAGGCTCAGGACGCGATTTCAATCCTTTATGCATCTACGGCAGTTCTGGGTTGGGCAAAACGCACCTGCTGAATGCCATAGGAAACTATGCCTTGGTCAAGGATCCATCATTGAAGGTTCGGTATGTGAATTCAGAGGAGTTCACCAACGAATTCATTGATGCACTGCAGAATTCCGCGCATGGCAGTGGCCAGATTGCAGAATTCAATCATCGGTATCGTCAGGTCGATGTATTGCTCATTGATGACATTCAGTTCCTCGGTGGCAAGGAAGCCACTCTGGATCAGTTCTTCCACACCTTCAACGCCTTGCATGATGCCAACAAGCGCATCGTCATCGCTTCGGATGTGCAACCAAAGAATCTCAAAGGTTTCGAGCAACGGCTGATCTCTCGTTTCGATTCAGGTCTCACCGTGGATGTGAAGCCGCCGGATCGTGAAACTCGCGTGGCCATTCTTCGTATGATGTCTTCAAACAGCGGGGCAAGGATTCCCAACGAGGTTCTTGATCTGATTGCCGAGCGCTTCACTGAAAATATCAGAGAGCTCGAGGGAGCGCTGACACGAGTCACGGCAGTGGCCAGCCTGAATGGTCAGAATGTGACCAAGACCTTGGCAGAGCAGACATTGCAGGACTTTTTTACGACAGATGTGGAAATCAAACCGACTGACATCATCACGCAGGTTGCCCAATATTTCCATCTCACCTTTGACGATCTTGTGGGCAGGACACGCACAAAGAACATCGCGCTGGCGCGTCAGATCGCCATGTATCTCGGGCGAGAAATGACCAGTATGTCCTTGGTTGACATTGGCGAGGTATTCGGTGGGCGCGATCACACCACAGTCATGCATGCCTATACACGTATTTCCGGCGAAATGCAGGAAAAGCGTGAAATCTATAACTATGTGATGGAACTCACCGTCAGATTGAAGCAGCATCCAATCGAATAGTTGCTGCACTGCCGCGAATATTGTAACGATGCAGTCGTCACTACAGGCATGCATTATCTCTATGCATTTTCGAAATTTATAACCAAACACGCCCAAAAGGAAAATTATGGTGAATAAAGTTATCCACATGTTTATGCACAGATGTGGGATAAGGTTGGGAATAACTGCCAACTTTAGGTGCATAACTTGTGTATCACTTATTGATATACGCAAAGAAAATGTTGATAACTTTTATCGTACTTTTCGATTGTGGATAACCACCCATGTTATACACATTTTCCCACTGCCTTATCCACAATCCATCAATGCTTCAACGATGTGGAAAACCAAGGAATGCGGCACTTATCCACATTATCCACAACCCTTATGAAGATGATTACAGACACACATACATACTTCATCACCACTGCAATAACGAAACTGCACATGAAATGAAGAAAAATCACGAGACCTTGGCTAGAATGAATCCAGCAATCTTACTATGAAGGCACATTATGAAAGTTGAAATCAATTCATCGGCACTTGCCGACGCCGTTGCATGGACGACTCGCGTCATCCCTGCTCGCCCCGCATCACCAATCCTTGCCGGGATCAAACTCGAGGCAATCGATGGAACATTGCAATTGAGCGCATTCGATTATGAAGTATCAGCCCGTCATCATATCGAAGCAGGCATCGATGAACCTGGAACGGCTCTCGTGCTGGGAAAACTGCTGGCCGACATCACCAAGTCGCTTCCTTCCGAAACGACGTACCTGACCACAGACGACTCCAAGATGACGATAAAGTCTGGAAAGTCGACCTTTACCTTGCAGTTGATGCCCGATTCAGAATATCCTGATCTACCATCTGTACCTGCAAACCTTGGGCAAGTTGATTCGCAGACCTTTATGCAGGCCATTACCCAGGCTACGGTTGCCGTTTCTCGCGAAGAAAATCGTCCAGTTCTTACCGGCGTAAAAATCAGTATCGAGGGCGACAAGGTTGTCATGACGGCAACAGATCGTTTCAGACTCTCAAGGTCGTCATTCACATGGACTCCGAAACAGAATGATATCGAGACCGTTACCTTGGTTCGTGGCTCGTTGCTTCGCGACATCGCTCGTTCGCTCGATGAGCATGAAAACGTTGTCATTGATTTCGATCCACAAAACCCATCGTTGCTTGGTTTTGAAAATGCCGGACGCATATCAACCTCTCAGCTGATTGACGGAGAATTCCCTGCGGTTGATCGTCTGTTTGCTGCGGAATATCCAATTCAGGCAGTCCTTGACAGGCAATCACTGATCAACGCCATCAAGCGCGTTGCCCTGGTTGCAGAGCGCAATGCGCCGATTCGTATGGTCTTCTCGAAGCAGGAGCTCATATTGTCAGCCGGCGCAAGTGACGAGGCACAGGCATCAGAAACGCTCGACATTGATATGGACGGTGAAGATATCACCGTCGCGTTCAATCCGTCATATCTGATTGAGGGTCTGACTGCGATAACCGAACCATTTGTGAGGATGAAGATGACGACTGCCGTAAAGGCAGTTGAGTTCAATGGGCAGCAAGAGGCTGATTCCGATGAATCGCTCGATTATAGATACCTGCTCGTTCCCATGCGCTTCACCAACTGATTTCACGAGTAACGTTGCCGAATTCCAGTTCATCGATGCCACAGGAGCACTGCAAGGTTCAGACTGAGCAGAGGAAACAAGCAGGGTGAGGTGAGATTCGGCTCAGGGGATTGGCATGTATATTTCGAGACTGGCGCTGGATCATTTTAGATCCTGGGACGCGTGCGTACTTGACTTCGATCAGGGCATCAACATCCTTCAGGGAAGAAATGGCCTTGGGAAGACCAATATCGTTGAATCCATCGAGGTGCTGGCGACCGGGTCAAGTCAGCGAACCACGTCGATGCTGCCACTCATTCAGCGTGGCAGCAGCACGGCGGTCGTTCGTGCGAATGTGGTCGAAAACGCGTCTGAAAAGCTTCGGGGAGTTACAGGCAACGACAAAACCGTGAATGGGGCTTCACCGACGACATTGGAGATGAGTATTCACGCTCGCGGTGCCAATAGAATGCGTGTAAATGCAGGACATGCTCTCATGATGAAAGATGTTCAGGGGCTGGTATCGTGCGTGAGCTTCTCTCCTCAGGATCAGCATCTGGTGACGGATGATCCGGCTGCGAGAAGGGTTTTTCTGAATCAGGCTGGCATGCAGCTTGACAGGCAGTATGGCGAGATACTACAGAGAACGAGACATATTGCTCAGCAACGGGTCGCATTGCTGAAGCAACTGAGTCGCAATGATCAGTTTCGTAGAGGTGAATCCGGCCAGATGAGTTCCATCTCGAATGGTGCCGATACTTTCAGCCAACCATCGAGTGCAGTAGCCCTGAGCGGATTGGAAGTCTGGACCGGCCAATTCATTGAAGCGGGAGTTGAACTGACGAATCGTCGAAAGGCGATCATCGAGGAGCTGAACAAAACATTTCCTGAGATATATCGACAATTGTCTGGAAGTCCAACCATCCCAGGTCAGGGAGAAGCCCAGTTGGCGTATAAGCCATCATTCTCGGAAGTGCTCGATCAAGAACATCCCTTTGACGACATCAGTGCCCATTTTGAGCGCATCTTCAGGGGAGAGCTGGCTCGCGGATTCAATCTGATTGGGCCTCAGCGAGATGATGTCGAATTCATGCTCAATGGTTTTCCAGCTCGAGAATATGCTTCCAATGGGGAGCAGTGGACCCTAGCGATAGCCTTGAAAATGAGTCTGTATCAGGCATTGGTCGGTGAAAGTGGCAATGAGCCTATCATTGTGCTCGATGATGTGTTTGCACAGCTGGACGAACACCGCAGGGCGCAGATCATCCACTTCGCGAGTCAGCAGCATCAGGTTTTGATCACCGTTGCCGCTGCCAGCGATATTCCAGAATTTGCGGATGCGCATATCATTGATATTCAGCAGGTTTATGACAGGAACCAGTATGACGGCACCATGTTCGAGTCAATGATTCAGACTCCGATAATTCATCGGTCTACGGAAAAGACTTCTGATGAAGGACAGATCGGAGGGGAAGCAGAGGTATCGAGATGAAAGACATTCCCGTGGACATCCTGCTTCATCTCAATGTGAGCAAATTGCCCGAACAAGCTTTCAAACCCTTTGAAATCAAAGGTATGACTGTAAGACGTTTGCGCGAGAGGTCGAAAGAGGCATGGTGGAACTTTGGAAAACCTGGAAGAGATCCCAATAAGCTCGGGGGAGTTCTCGAACAATTTGCACAGCAGTCACACTGGGTTCCGTATTTGAAGATTGCACAATTGGAACGTCATTGGAGCGAAGTGGTGGGAACCGCCATCGCGTCGCATTCCCATGTCGTTGCATACGATCATGGAGTGTTGACCATTCAGGCATCATCTACAGTATGGGCCACGCAGCTGAATTATCTGATTCCACAATTGCAGGGAACGATTGAGAAAAAACTCGAAGGACTGCCCATTGAACGCATCAAGGTAACCGGACCACATTCATATTCCTTCAGAAGGGGAAAATTCGACATCCCAGGTCGTGGAGTCCGAGATACGTACTTCTAAGGGCGTATAGTCCCGCTTTACTAGTATCCTACCTATAGAAGGTTTAAGGCCTTGAAGGGTCGTTTTTTCGCTTTTTAGACTATAATGGCGATGTTGCAGACACCCGATGACGCTGACATTGCTGAAAGGCCAAATAAGCATCAATGTGAGTCGGTTGATTGCAATCGACTGAGAAAGGAATGGTCGTGGCGGTACATGACACGAATTCAGATTCGTTGGATGCGACTTCTTCTGAGGACGATACCAACCCCATCAACGAAGGCAGTGAATTGAACGACGGTAATGAAATAAACGCAGGCAATGCTGAGCATGCTGAAGCTGCATCGGACGCAGATAGCCTCGAGGATGCACAACTGGATGATTCCTTGGCACCAAAGCATTATGATGCAAGTGATCTGCGAGTTCTTGAGGGTCTTGAGGCCGTGCGTATTCGCCCGGGCATGTATATCGGTTCAACAGGTCCGAGGGGCCTGCATCATTTGGTCTACGAGATTGTCGATAACTCCGTTGACGAAGCGCTTGCAGGATATGCAGACCATATCGAAGTGACCATACTGCCAGACAATGGTGTCAGTGTCGTAGACAATGGTCGTGGCATTCCAACCGATGAGGTTCCCGGAGAGGGAGCAAGCGGTGTTGAGGTGGTCATGACCAAGCTTCATGCAGGTGGGAAGTTCGGTGGCGGCGGATATGCCGTTTCCGGCGGGCTTCATGGTGTTGGCATTTCAGTAGTGAACGCGCTTTCAACTCATGTTGACATCGAAGTGCGTCAGAAGGGTTATCACTGGGTTCAGCACTATGTCGATCAGAAGCCAACGGCACCGCTGCAACGTACCGTACCCATGACCGGTAATGAACAGACTGGTACGACCGTTACCTTTTGGGCAGATCCGGCAATCTTTGAATCGACAGTCTACGATTTTGAAACACTGCGCAGCCGCTTCCAGCAGATGGCATTCCTGAACAAAGGATTGCGCCTTTCGCTTACAGATCTGCGCCATGTTGACGAGGCAGGCGATGAAGTCACCGGCGATGGAGAAAATGTGGCTGAAGAGCTGCATCGAACGGTTTCATATCTCTATCACAATGGAATCAAGGATTACGTCGCTTACATGGTCAAAGCCAAGAAGGCCAATCCTGTCGAAGAGGATGTCATCGATATCGAGGCAGAGGATGTCAAGCTTGGTATTTCGGCTGAAATAGCGATGCAGTGGACTTCAGCCTATTCTGAATCGGTACATACCTTTGCCAATACGATTTCTACGACCGAAGGCGGCACTCACGAAGAGGGATTCCGTGCAGCGCTCACCTCGATGGTCAATCGTTACGCCCGCGACAAGAACATTCTGAGGGACAAGGACGATAATCTCTCGGGTGACGATGTTCGCGAAGGCTTGACGGCAGTCATATCCGTAAAGCTCACCAACCCTCAGTTCGAGGGTCAGACCAAGACCAAGCTCGGCAATTCAGAGGCGAAGACCTTCGTCCAGCGAGTCATGACAGAGAAGTTGGGGGATTGGTTCGACGCACATCCGGGCGAAGCCAAGATGATCATTCAAAAGTCCCTTGAGGCGTCCCGCGCTCGCATAGCGGCGAAGAAGGCTCGTGAGAATACTCGCAGAAAGTCCATCTTCGAGACTGCCGGCATGCCCGATAAACTCAAGGATTGCCAGTCCAACGATCCCAGTGAGTGCGAGCTCTTCATCGTTGAGGGTGATTCTGCGGGCGGTTCTGCCATTCAAGGTCGAAATCCTTTGACTCAGGCTATTTTGCCGCTTCGTGGAAAGATTCTGAACACCGAGCGTGCAAGCATCGACCGCATGATGAAGTCCGACACCATCGAATCGTTGATTACGGCAGTAGGTGGCGGTTATGGCGAGGAATTTGACCTGAACAAGGTTCGCTACCACAAGGTCATCATCATGGCAGATGCCGATGTTGATGGTGCCCATATCGCAACGTTGAATCTCACGCTGTTCTTCCGCTACATGCGCCCGATGATCACTGCGGGTTATGTATATGTGGCCATGCCACCGCTCTATCGACTCAAGTGGACCAAGGGTTCGCACGACTTCGTATACACCGATGCGGAGCGTGACCGTGTGCTTGCCGAGGGCAAGGCATCCGGCAGGCAGTTGCCCAAAGGCGAAGGCATCCAGCGATACAAGGGTCTGGGAGAGATGAGCTATCAGGAACTGTGGGAGACAACCATGGACCCTGAGCATCGAGTCTTGAAGAAGATTCATATCGAAGACGCAGCGCAGGCAGATGAAACCTTCTCCATGCTGATGGGTGACGATGTTGAGCCGCGTCGTCTGTTCATCCAGCGAAATGCCCATGATGCCCGATTCATCGATGCCTGATACAGGCAGGCAATCGCAGTATAAAAATCTCAAAATATGAGATTTGTTTTTAATATTTATAATGTGTGAACAGTCCGAGACACTAAGGAATAACAGTGGCAGACGATAACAATACCAATGGATCCGACGAGTTTGGCCAGGATTCTTCTGAGCATTCACAGGAGCCGCTCAGCCCTCAGGAAAGTGACACCACTGACTACGGTCTGCTCAATGGTGAACGGGTGCAGCGCATGGATCTGCAGCAGGAGATGCGTGAATCCTACCTGGCATACGCGCTTTCCGTCATAGTCGAGCGAGCTTTGCCCGATGTGCGCGATGGCATGAAGCCAGTGCATCGCCGCGTCATCTATGCCATGTACGACGGCGGATATCGGCCGGATCGTGGTTATAACAAGTGCTCACGCGTGGTTGGTGACGTGATGGGTAAATACCATCCGCATGGTGACAGCGCTATCTACGACACCTTGGTCCGTATGGCTCAGCCTTGGTCAATGCGTTATCTGCTCGTCGACGGTCAGGGCAACTTCGGCTCGCCTGGCGACGATCCTGCGGCCGCCATGCGTTATACCGAATGCCGTATGGCACCTCTGGCGATGGAAATGGTACGCGACATCGACAAGGACACCGTCGATTTTGCACCAAACTATGATGGCAAGACCCAGGAGCCGACTGTGCTGCCTGCCCGCTTCCCGAACCTTCTTGTCAATGGTTCATCGGGTATCGCCGTGGGCATGGCAACCAACATTCCGCCACACAATATGGGCGAGGTTGCAGAAGGGGTGCATTGGGCGCTGGATCACCCAGAAGCGACCCGAGAGGAGCTGCTTGAGGCTCTGATCAGCATCATCAAAGGACCTGATTTCCCAACAGGTGCAACAATTCTTGGGCATAAGGGCATCGATCAGGCATATCGTACCGGTCGCGGACTCATCACCATGCGTGCAGTCGTCAACACCGAGGAGATTCGCGGTCGCATGTGTCTTGTGGTGACTGAATTGCCGTATCAGGTCAATCCTGACCGTCTGGCTTCCTCGATCAAGGATGCCGTGCGTGATGGCAAGATTCAGGGCATCGCCGACATGCGTGATGAAACCTCGGGTCGAACCGGTCAACGACTGGTGCTCGTCCTGAAGCGTGATGCCGTGCCGAAGGTTGTGCTGAACAACCTTTACAAGCACTCACAGCTGCAGCAGACCTTCGGTGCCAATATGCTCGCGCTGGTCGATGGCGTTCCGCGAACCTTAAGCATTGACGCGTTCATCCGTCATTGGGTAAACCATCAGCTTGAGGTCATTGAGCGCCGTACCAAGTATTTGAAGCGCGAGGCCGAGGAACGCGACCACATCCTTCAGGGCTACCTAAAGGCTCTCGACATGATCGACGAAGTCATTGCTTTGATTCGTCGATCTCCCGATGTCGATGCAGCTCGAACCGGGTTGATGGAACTGCTGGATGTCGATCAGGTACAGGCGGACGCCATTCTTGCCATGCAGCTACGCAGGCTGGCAGCTTTGGAACGTCAGAAGATTCTTGACGAGCATGAGGAACTGATGCGCCGCATTGCCGATTACGACGACATTCTTGCCAAACCGGAACGTCAGCGTGCAATCGTTGGTGATGAGCTTGACGAAATCGTCCATAAGTATGGCGATGAGCGCAGAACCAAGATTCTGCCGTATTCGGGCGAAATGAATGTCGAAGACTTGATTGCCGAAGAGAACGTGGTGGTAACCGTCACTCACTCTGGCTACATCAAGCGGACGAAGGCCGACGAGTATCGTGCCCAGCATCGCGGTGGCAAGGGCATTCGTGGTGCCAAGCTGCGCGAGGATGACGTGGTCGACCACTTCTTCCTCACCAGCACCCATAATTGGCTGTTGTTCTTCACCAACAAGGGACGTGTGTATCGAATCAAGGCATTTGAACTGCCGGAGGGTTCACGCGATTCGAAGGGTCAGCATGTAGCCAATCTGTTGCAGTTTGCCCCTGACGAGAAGATTCAGCAGGTGCTGTCCATCAGTGATTATGATGCGGCGCAATATCTGGTTCTCGCTACCAAGAGTGGCAAGGTAAAGAAGACCAAGCTCACCGAATATGACTCGACGCGTCAGGGGGGACTCATCGCCGTGCGTCTCATGGAGTTCGCAGACGATGGCCAGATTGATGAGGCCAATGCCCAAAGTTCAGACGAGTTGGTTGGTGCCTCGCTGTGCAATGCCGGAGACGACATCATTCTAGTATCCCGCAAGGGGATGAGCGTCAAGTTCTCTGCCGATGATTCGACGCTTCGTCCGATGGGTCGTCAGACCGCCGGCGTTCAGGGCATGCGATTCCGTGAAGGCGATGAGCTGCTCAGCATGGATGTTGTTCCCGAGGAGTCCAATGATGACTTGCTTGTGGTCACCAATGAAGGGTTTGCCAAGCGTACGGCCCTGAGTGAGTATCGCCTGCAGGGACGCAATGGATACGGGGTGAAGGCCATCCAATTGGCCGAAGGTCGAGGATCGCTTGTCGGAGCCGTTGTAGTGAACGAGGATGACGAGATCCTTGCCATCATGAAGTCCGGCAAGGTCATTCGTTCGAATGTCGCCGAGGTCAAGCGCACAGGACGTACCACGCAAGGTGTCACGCTCGCCAAGCCGGATAAGGATGATGAGATCCTTTCGATCGCTCGCAATATGGAAGATGCCGAGGATGACAGCACGGCAGCGGAAATGGTCGAAACCGGTGAAGTCGCTGAAAATGCCCTCGCTTCCGTGCAGAATGCCGATGTGACTGCAGATGGCAATTCTGCTGAGAATGTGGACGATTCAACGAAATGAAACAAAAGACCATAAAAGCTGGTAGCGTCACAACAGAGTTGCGAGGCATATCGATCAAGGAGAAACGATGAGCCAGAATAACGATGAACCGCGTAAGCCTATCGATTTGAACCATGATGAGCTTTTGGGAGGAATGGACGAGAATTCGAATTCCCAAGGCCACAATAGTGAGGCTGAGAGGGTTGATGTGCTGCATGAGGAAATTCAGCATGAGGAGCATGAGCCACGGTCAGCGCGATCCGCACGTTCATTGTCTTCGAATCCAGCGGTGACAGAGACTCAGATTCGTGAGGCACAGTCAGTTCATCCAATGGAGCAGACCCGGGTTTCTTCATCTCATGAAGATGCGAAGGTACGTTCGGCTCAGAGAACACCAGGAAAGAAGCCTTCTGTGCCGAGGGCTCGCAGAATGAAGCTCTCGGTGACACGTGTCGACCCATGGTCGGTAACCAAGGTTTCTTTCCTGCTCGCAATCGCTGGCGGCATTGTTCAGATTGTGGCGGTTGGATTCATCTGGTTCCTGCTCAATTCCATAGGTCTGTTTGACAGTGTGACGCAGTTGGTGTCGAAGACTGGCCTGGATGCCGGAAGTTTCGATCTGGCCAGTGTACTCAGCCTCGGAACCGTGCTGAGCGCAACCACCATATTCTCCATATTTGAAGTGGTTCTGGTCATGGTACTTGCAACAATCGGAGCGTTCCTGTACAACCTGGTCAGCGCCCTGGTTGGCGGGGTGCATGTCATTCTTGGGGATGACTGATTCTGAGATGATGGCGGACAACGCCATTTTCGACTGCAATTGATTCTGCCTTGGGTCTGTGGTGCGGTTGGGTGCGTAATTCTGAAAGCAGTATTGCGCAAAAGATCAGCACGAAGCCCAGGGCAGTTTGCATATTGATGTGTTCGTGGACGAGCACAACGGCAAAGAGTATGCCAAACAGACTTTCAGTGCATAGAATTATTGATCCCTGTGTTGCTGGAATCTTGGAGAATGCGGCATTCTGAAAGGTCTGAGCAACGAGTGTCGACCCCACGATGAGATAGAGCATTGACCAAGAAACCGTTGGCGTAGAGCTCGCGGCAGTGGGGAGTGGCTCGAAGATGACGGCCCCCACGAGAAAAAGTATGCCAGCGATGAAAAATTCATAGAGAGTCAGAATCAGCGGGTCGAATTTTTTTGCAAAGAGACCTTCAAGGACCAGATTCAGCGCGAACAGCAATGCTCCAACCATGGTCAATGCATCACCTGTGCTGAAAGCAAGCCCAAAGCCTGAACCGGGCAGCGAAATGAATCCAATGCCAATCAAACACACGACCGCTGCAATGACATTGCGCATCGTTGGAGGACGGCGTGCAATCACCCAGACGAGGAACGGAACAAGAACGCAGTATGTGGCAGTCAGGAATGCGTTTCGGCCCGGATCTATGGTGGTAAGCCCTTCCATCTGGAATATAAAGGCTGCCCAATAGCTCACTCCAAGCAACAATCCGGCGATCATCATATGCAAGATTTTCGTAGCTCGAATGCGGTGCCAAAGCATGATCGCTAGAATCAGCGATCCCAGCGTGAGACGGATGGCCATCATCCATTGAACAGGTATCGCATCCAAGGCGATTTTAGAAAAAGTGTAGCCACCGCCCCATACGGCAGCTGCTATGAGCAACATAACGCGCGCCATCCAGGGAGAAAGCCGCGTGCGTTCCGGTTCCGCAATATTCACGACTGCCGAGTCTAGTCATCAAGGGCGAAGAACGGTCAAAGTGTGGTCGGAGGGCATCAATCTCAACGCATCATTGCACGCTGCCTCCTCTGTCAGCAATGGTGCTTGGAACTTTGATCAAGCAATCCTAAAGTAGGGTGTGTAACAGAGGTTGGGTAAATATTGAGCGCAACGCCCATATGGGGAGGCAACGTTATGAGATATTTGGTTACTGGGGCATCAGGCGGATTCGGCGGTTACGCATTGGACTGGCTTCTCAAGCTTGCCCCCAAGGAAGATGTTGTCGGTTTGATTCGTGATCCCGGCAAAGCTGGTGATATTGAAGCCAAGGGGGCCGAGGCAAGAATCGGCGACTATGGTGACATCGATTCACTCAAGCGAGCCTTTGAAAGCGTAGATCGTCTGCTTTTCATTTCAGGGGTTCCTGGCAATCGTCAGCAGGAACATGCGAATGTTATAGACGCCGCAGAGGAGTGTGGCATCTCTTTCATTGCCTATACAAGTTTTGCTCATGCGGACTTGGTGCACAACATGCTCTCTGAGGATCATGTATTCACTGAGGCCAGGATTGTGCAGTCCGGGATTGCGCATACCTTTCTGCGCAATAACTGGTATCTGGAGAATGAAACGACATTATTCAAACATGCCTTGAAAACCGGGCAGCTGGTGTATATGGCAGGTGAGGCAACAGTTGGATGGGCGTTGAAACGCGAATATGCCGAGGCGGCGGCACGAGTGATACTGGCAGGGAACCAGCCTGAGGTTATGGAACTTTCTGCAGATCCCACGCGCTATAGCGAGTTGGCACAGGCATTGGAAGCCGCAACTGGCAAGGCAATCGATGCCGTTGACATGGATGAGGCGCAATTTATTGAGGCGCTTCGAGATGAAGTACCAGAACAGGCGATTCAGGGCATGATAGGGATTCAGCAATTGATTGCTCATGGTGATCTGGAAGTGAAGTCTGATGATTTTGTGCTCGCCCTGGGACATTCCCTTGTTGGATTGGAAGATGCAGTGAAAGAAACTCTCGGCTCCCAGCATCTTCTGTGAAGGGCTGAATTACGGCGATTTGCTGATCAAGGTGTTAGAATTTGCTAGTCCGGGCTACGGTTCATAGGGCTTGTTGAGACTTTGAATTTACGGCAATTGATATGAGAGGGGTGGTTTACGATGTTGGGATTGGTTCTTGTACTTCTGATTCTCTGGATTATTGGTGGTATCGCTGGAATCATGCTCAAGGGATTGCTATGGCTGTTCTGGGTTTCTCTTGTGCTGTTCGTCATCACTGCGGTATTTGGATTCGTAAGAGGATTGTTCAGCGGAAAACGTTCGTGATTAAACATTAACGATATCAATCGAACAAGTGGGGGCCACATTGCATGCGATGCGGCCCCCACTTGTTGAGATTTCGAGTTTTGCGACAATTCGAAGGTATCGATGCCGAAAATGGTTGGAGTATTGGTGTCTTTTGTGAGATATTGCCCTGAGATACTCAGGAATTGCCGCAAAACTCGAAATCTCAATATAATCTTCCTGCGTTCGTTACTCCTCGCCGCTGTAGATTGCCTTTTCAATGCGAATATCTGGAATGATCCACAGCAAGGCGACCAGAACGTATATTACATACGACGCAATTGGTTGTATGAATGCAACACCTGCCGCAATGGCATACCCCACCATGGAAACTTTGCCCTTATAATCCTTGCCGAGGGTCTTACCAAGCTGTGATTCCTTGCCCTGCAGATGGATGATCAGGTTTTGCAGAATGAAATAGGCAACGGAACACATCAGCAGGATTATGCCATACACGCATGCAGGAGCAGTGGTCAGAGGATGTTCGTCTGACCAGGCGGTCGAGGCGGGAATCAGGGAAAGCCAGAATAGTAGGTGAAGGTTCGACCATAGGATCTGCCCATTTACTGCATCCACCATCATGATGAGATGGTGGTGATTCGTCCAATAGATGCCGATGTATATGAAGCTCAGCACATATCCGAGAAAAACGGGCAAATCAGTTTCCAAAGCAGTGAAGGATGCGCCTCGAGGAACTTTCAGTTCCAGAACCATAATCGTGATGATGATGGCAAGCACTCCATCGCTGAAGGCTTCCATGCGATTTTTTCCCATAAGAGCTCCTTATCGTTGCAGCTTATTGTCGCACGCATTGAAAACAAGAGATGCAGTGTCAATTGATTTTTGTCTGAAAGTTGTTGTGCGTTCACCCTGCAGTTGTAAGTTGGAATCATGCAGGTTAATCTTCTGGACGAGCGTCACTATGCGCAAACAATGCGAGAGACAGTGCTGCCGGCGTTGGATGCATGTCGATCGCAGGGCTGGCTCACAGCTTCCGCGGGTTCACATACCTTGCGGCAGAACAATGCGGGGAAGATACATTACGTATGTTTCGATGCCCACGCTTTCGACGAATTACATATCAGCGGCGCAACGGCAAGATTTCGCGGTGCGGTGGTCATATCCCATGGCATCACGGAGTTTGCGGAGAAATTCAATGAGGTTGCCTGGTATTTCCTTCTCTCAGGGTATTCCGTGTGTATTATCGAGCATCGAGGTCACGGTCAATCGGCACGAGATGTGACTGATCCCAATCTTGTTTGGATCGATGACTGGAATAGATATATCGAAGATATGTCCCATTTCTGCTCCCAAATCGCACAGGAATATGCAGATGGTCTGCCGCTCTGCCTTTTTGGACATTCGATGGGTGGCGGCATTGGTGCCGCTGTTCTGGAACAGCATCCGACCATTTTTGACAAGGCGGTGCTGTCTTCGCCAATGATTGCTCCTCGAACCGGCCTGCCCAACTGGCTTGCTACGGCGTTCATCAGTTCGGCATGCGCCATAGGGTTCTCCAGGCGCATGGCTCCAGGACAGCTGCCTTTCGTTGCCGCAGTGCGTGCGCAGGACTATGCGAATGCCAGTGTCTCACGCGTGAATTGGTTTCACGCGTTGCGCATGAACGATATGCGACGTCATACCAGTGCACCCACATATTCATGGGTGCGGGAGGCGTTGAAACTCTCCCATAGTGTGCTTCAACCCCGTATGTGTGAGCGCATTGAAACGCCTTTACTGCTCTTTCAATCTGGTAACGATGACTATGTGCTCAATCCGCCGCAGAATCGATTCGTTCAGCAGGTGCGCGATGGCGGTTGCCCAGCAGAATTGATTCGAATTGATAACGGTCGTCATGAGCTCTTCGGCATGCCCAATCCGGCGATGGGTCCTTACATCGACAGAATAATATCGTTCTTCAACGATCCAATCCGACTGTAGTCTTTCACGCTTGGGGTGCAACGTGCCTTGAGCAAGGTTCTGATATTTTTCCTGGAATTCCATGCATATTGACTCATGCAAAGAATGTGTGCGGGAACATGCATGCCATGGCTATGCATCCACGGTGTTTGCCATGGCACCGAGTTCCCTGATGGACGAAATAAGGGAATGCTGGAGCGTTTGTGTGCTGCGTACCTCTTCGTTGCTATCGATATGCGCTACCACCTTCAATGCTGCGATAAGCAGGGAAATCGCGAGACGGGCCTTGTGCGGATCGGCGGTGCGCTGTTCTGCAAGAATATGCAGACTCTTGAACAGCTCCTTGAAATGGGACCCTAGCTCGGTAAATGCCACGGTGTCGCAGTGAGAAAACTGTTCATGCAGCATGATCGTGTCGTTCGATAGTATGATGCACGAAGCGACCAGGGCACATAGATCAGAGAGCAGGTCACCCTTGCTATGGAGGAACTGCTCTCGTTGCACCTGCGTCAAGGGATGCAACGAGATACCGAAAATCGCATCTGCCTTGGATGGATAGTAGTTGAAGAAAGTTCGAGCCGAGATGTTGGCTCCTGTACAAATTTCTTCGACGGTGACCTCTGCAAAACCACGCTCACGCGCCAGCTTCACGGAAACATCATGAATGGTGTCGCGTGTGAGTTGTTTCTTGCGCTCGCGTAAGCCGAGAGTCTCCATGTCGTTCATAACCACTTTCTATTCCTATATGCTCTTCCTTGCAGTCTGTTTTCGCATGCTTGTGAGTATTCAATCACCGTATCACGGTGTTCCGTGCGTGTGCCATTCAAGTGCCGGAAAGTCGTGTTTTCAACGCATCGCTCGGCGATGAAAGCAATCGAGTTGAGGAATACGCTGTGCCTGTGCTGAGTTTGTGCGTTCTATCTCGCTTCATCCTTAAGCCGTTGTGCCGCAGCCTGATCTGCCGCCTGCTCTTCCAATGCCGAGCGTTCCCTGAGTGGCGGCACGCGGAACATGCTGGTCAGGAGCAGTGCGAAGGTGAGCACGCTTCCGCCTATCCAATACACCGTGCGTGCCGATGCGTCAAAACCGTTGATGAACGGTTGAGTCAGTCTGCCATCAGCACCATTCAAGAATGACGTGTCGCTGGTGGATGACGATGATGATGTGAGGGAACCGCTCGTGCCGCTGTTCTTCTTCATGGAGTCGGAGAGCTTGGGAACAACCTCTTTCACCACAGCCTTTCGTTGTGATGCATTGGCATAGTCAATGCTTAGCTTTCCATTGACGATGCTGAGATTGCGCTTGGAGGCAACCTCCTTCAATGCCTGAGTCTGGGCTGCTGGTGTTGCCGCTGCCACTTGCTTGTCGATCATGGATTGCACCACGGTGGTGTCGGTGATCCCCATTGCTGCAGCTTGCTGCTTGACGACGGCACTTACCTTACTTTGAACGGCAGCGCTTGCCGCGGCATTGACCTTGGTCGTTGCCGCATCGAGCGATTGCTGTGACTGCTTCTTGATCTGCGAGACGATTGGATTCCAGATCTGCTTCATGACTGCCTTGTTTCCCGAAGCGTTGGCAACGCTTGGCGTCAATGCGGCATTCAATCCGGTGCTCAAGGATGTCTGATCGGACATGGCATTGAGGATATTGGTCGGCATGACTGAGAACAGTACGGACAGCAATACTGCCGTGCCCATCGTTCCGCCAATCTGGCGGAAGAAGGTAGCTGAGCTCGTTGCAACGCCCATATCCTTGCTTAAAACGGCATTCTGACTTGCCTGGATCAGTGCCTGCATCAGGAAACCGATGCCAAGACCAAGCACAAACATGCCCAGCATCATGGCCTGAAGCGGCCTTCCGATGGCCCATATCAGGAATCCGAATCCGATCACAGCAATGGCAGTGCCAACGGGCGGGAACCATTGGTATTTTCCGGTGCGTGAAATGATAAGTCCTGCGGTGATTGAGGAGATCATCAGACCAATCACCATAGGAATCGTTGCGAATCCGGATTGGGTTGGAGAAAGGCCTTCTGCAATCTGCAAATAGAGTGGAATGGTCAGCATTGCTCCGAACATGCCGAAGCCGAGCAGCGCGCCCAGAATCGATGCCATGGAGAATGACTTGGAAATGAAGAGGCGCAGCGGCAGAATAGCGTCGTCACCCATGTGCTGTTCGATGACGATAAAGGCAATCAGACCGATGGCTGAGATGATGTAGCAGACAGTGGAGCCTGTGGATCCCCATCCCCATTCACGACCTTGCTCGGCAACCAGGAGCAGCGGAACGAGCGCGACTACGACTGTTGCTGCACCCCACCAATCGACGCGATTTCGGCGCCTGTCACCAAAGCGGGGAAGGTGCAGGAATGCGAAGACCATGCCAAAAGCCAGCAACCCAACGGGAACATTGATCAGGAAAACCCAACGCCATCCTGTGATGCCAAGGATGTTGCTTGCGTTAGCAAAGATGCCGCCAATGAGGGGGCCAATTACGGTCGAGACACCGAACACGGCAAGGAAATAGCCCTGATATTTCGCTCGATCGCGAGGAGCCACGATGTCACCGATAATGGCAAGTGGCAGTGACATGAGGCCGCCTGCTCCAAGACCCTGGAAGGCTCGGAAAGCCGCCAGCATGATCATGGATGTCGAGAAGCTCGACATGAGCGAGCCTGCGATAAAGAGCCCAATCGAGATGATGAAAAGCGGTCGGCGGCCGTAGATATCCGAGAGCTTTCCATAGAGTGGCGTGGTGATCGTTGATGTGATCAGGTAGGCAGTGGTAACCCATGCCTGTTCGTTGAGGCCATGGAGATCATCGCCTATGGTTCTGATTGCAGTGCCTACCACAGTCTGGTCCAGAGAGCTCAAGAACATCGCCGTCATCAGGGCATAGATCACCAGCATGATCTGACGCTGATCCATAAGGCTGTGTCCGCCGGATGCATGCCCGCTTTGCCGACGGGACGTTGCTGCTATTTCAGATGCCATGGGATTCCAAGTTCCTTCCGCCAGGAAATGTGTAACGTACGCGAATTCCCCAATGATGCAGGTTCATCGTGTATGTGCCGGGCGAATTCAAGAGAAGCGCTCGAAACAAAAAGTTACACTACTATAACTTTGCAGAGATGCAAAATTATGCTGTCGGTAAGTGAAATTCATTTGACATGCGAGTGTGATTACCGTTTAAGCGAATCTCATGAGTATGATAATATCAAAATTGATATATTACTTTCGATGGGGTGGTGATGAAACGGTTTTCACTCAACTTTTATTCTTCGGAGGACGGGCTCAAGCCCATCGAGATATTTCTCGACAATATTTCAGACAGAAAATTATTAGCAAAGATATTACGAGATTTCAGTTTGCTTGAAGATTTTGGTAATAAATTGCGATCTTCGCATTCGAAATATCTGAGAGGAGGAATATTTGAGCTTCGCAGTAAGCAATCGACCAATATAGTCCGTTGCTTTTATTTCTTTCAACATGATAATCAGATAATTCTTACTCATGGAATCGTCAAGAAACAAAACGCTGTACCAGCCGAAGAAATCGTAAAAGCCATGAATTATAAGACAGATTGGGAAAAGAGGAATCGATGAGCGATTTTCATAAGTATCTCTCTAAGAAGCTCAAGGACCCTGAATTTGCGCAGGAATATGATGCGTTGGAACCAGAGTATCAGGCTGCAAGAGTGGTTATGCAGGCTCGCATAGATGCTGGTCTGACACAGCAGCAGCTAGCGGATGTAACTGGCATTCGAGCGTCAAACATCAGTCGCTTGGAAACCGGCGGTTCGATGCCGAGTCTGCGAACACTGCAACAACTGGCGAAGGGGCTGCATAAGACGTTGAGCATCCAATTCGTCTGAGAAGCACGACATGGGTCACCGCATCGTTCTCATAAGAGCCTCAGTCTGTAACACGTTGTGTGGGTTGCGGTAATGTTGCATGTCTAGCATGACGTTCATTCAGAGAGAAGAAACCGGTGTGAAGCCGTGTTGTTTCGAACTTTTTCACGATGCATGTGCTTAAGTGAAATAACCGCTCAGTTGCTCACCGTTCGACTAGGGAATGGAGCAGAATATGTTAGAATCCAATGCACGTGAACTTGCAGGCGAATTAGTTGGTCGGCGAGAATCCATCAATCGTGAGCTCAGTCGCAACGGGGTCCGCTTCGGAATCTACTCCAAGGGTCATTACGAGGATCGGCTCTTTCCCTACGATCCAATTCCACGAATCATTGAATCGGCTGAATATGACAACCTTGAACGAGGACTCAAACAACGAGTCAAGGCGCTCAATGCATGTCTGCGTGATATCTATTCTGATAAACGGATCATCAAGGATGGTGTGATTCCCGAAGAATATGTCTACACATCCGTCGGGTACTATCCACAGGTCAATGGAGTCACACCCCCAGGGGGTGTCTTTGCACATATCGCCGGCGAGGATCTGGTCCAGGGAGAGGACGGGCAATGGTGGGTTTTGGAAGACAATCTGCGCATTCCGTCTGGTGCGAGCTACCCTCTCTTTGTCCGTGACATTGAACGACGCATCTATCCAACACTCTTCCGAGATGTGCATATACGAGATAACCGTGCATATCCTCGTCTGTTGCGCAAATCAATGGACTTTGTCTCTACCGAGGGAATAGCCGTCCTGCTTACGCCGGGCAGTCAGAATTCAGCCTTCTTTGAACATGCGTATCTGGCAGAAAAGACCGGGGCGACACTTGCCTTTCCGGAAGATTTGGAAGTCGTGCAGAATCGCGTGTACTTCGTTGACTATGCGGGCAAACGCCAACGAGTCGGCGTAATCTACAGACGTTTGGCTGACGAGTACCTTGATCCTTTCAGTTTCAATCCTGATTCAGTCATAGGCGTTCCTGGACTGCTCGCAGCATATAGTGCCGGGAATGTGGCCATCATGAATGCGCCAGGCAATGGCGTGGTTGATGACAAGGCCATGTATTACTTCGTGCCTGACATGATCCACTATTACCTGCATGAGGAACCGATTCTCCAGAATGCGCCGACCTATATGCCGATGTTCGAAAAGGACAGAAAGATCGTGCTTGATCGTCTTGGCGAGCTTGTCATCAAGGACGTGGCCGAAGCCGGTGGGTACGGCGTGGTCTTTGGCTCAAGTCTCAATGCCAAGGAACGCGATGATATGGTGGATAGAATTCGCGAAGATCCGCGCCGATTCATTGCCCAAGAGGTCATTCAGTTCAAGGACATCGACATCGTCAATCCAAAGACGGGCGAAAGAATGCCGCGAAAGGCTGATTTGCGAGCATTTGTGATATCCGGCCAGCATACGCACGTCTGGTATTCGGGATTGACGCGATATTCGTCGTTCAAAGGCGAGATGATTGTCAATTCGTCCCAGGGCGGTGGATTCAAGGATACGTGGATTCTCTCGCCGGAACATTCCGAGGAATTGGATGAGAAAACTCAACTCGATGCCGTGAATCTGGTTGGCAATTATTCGAAGCATGCAGCGACGTTGGTTACCGCAGCCAAGGCTGACAATCTCTATTGGCTTGGCCGCTATACCGAACGCGTGTTCACCACCATCGGACAGTTCTTCCCCTTCTATGATTTGGTCATGGATACGCAGGTCGATGCGTTCAAGCCATTTGCCAAGGCATTGGATCTCTCTGAAGAGTTTGATGACTTCGACAGTTTCATCCACTCCTTCCTCTATGACCCGGACAATGCCAATTCGGTTCGGAGCGCCATGCAGGCAGCCTTCAACAATGCGGTTGTATTGCGCCCTGAACTCGGATCGAATCTTGTGCAGTACATTGAGATGTCGGTGAATACGATTGCCGGCGCTGCTCACGGCGGTCTCAAATCCGAAAACATTTATAGGCAGCGTGACATCACCGATTACATGCTGGCTCTGTGGGGAGGCGTTGAGGATTCCGCTCTGGCACCCGTGCTCAAGGCGTTCCTGTTCATCGGCAAATATCTTGAGCGCGTGGATCTGTATACGCGATTCAGGCTTCCTGAGACAGACTTGCAGGCGCCGCTGAGCAAGCTCGCCACCTATGGTTCGATGCTGAACGGTATGCCGTTGCCGCAGTGCTTTGCCTCGGGTGCAAGGCAGTTGCTGAAACAGCTGCCAGAGCGAGGGTATGAGCAACTTTCGCAGCGCATTACCGAATTCCTCAATGGATTTGAAGGGCGGGTACTTGATATTGATAGTGGAAAGCCACGCGTGATGAACTCGATGAACATGGATTTTCGGCTTGAATGAGTGTTTGTGGACCTGAATGGATATGTTTGGCCGAAGCATGTACACAGTTTCTTCGATGCTGAACTGACCGAATTCGTGGTGCGTGTGTGTATGCTAACAACGTAAGAATGCGTGAAATGCTGGTTTGGGACATGCTGTTTCACACATGTATTGAGGAGCAGAGTGCTTGTGAAGAAACTTGTATTCGACTATGTGATGAAGCTGAGCTTCAGTGATGCCGTGACGGATCACCGCTTTCAGTTGCGCTGCGTACCGGCTTCAGGCCCACGTCAACAGGTTGTCGACGTCAAGGTAAAGGTGCTTCCAGAAACCGATCTGGAAACCGAGCATGACGGGTTCGGTTCTGTTGTGATGACCGGCTTCATCCCCAAGCCGCATACATCCTTTGAGTATTCTGTCACAGGCATTGCCTTTGTTGACAACGACCACACACAGTCAGAAGAATTCAAACCACTGTATAACTATGATTCGGTGCTGACTGTGCCGGGTCCGACGATTGAGGCGCTCTGTAAGAACTGCAGGGAGAAGCTGGCTGAAGAACACAAAACCGGTGATTCAATGGCAACGGCCAGTGAAATCATGAGCCAAGTATTCAATGCCTTTACCTATACACCAGGGTCAACGACGATTCGTACCACCGCTGAGGAGGCGTTGGAGCAGGGGACTGGTGTGTGTCAGGATTATGCGCATGCGATGCTGGCTGCATGCCGTGATTTGGGCATTGCATCACGCTATATCGCAGGTCTGCTGATCGGTGAGGGAGCTACGCATGCCTGGGTCGAAATCTACGACAACGGCCGTTGGGTCGGTTTCGATCCCACGCATAATCGACTTGTCAACGATGATTACATCACGATTTCCCACGGTCGTGATTATCGTGACTGCGTCATTGATATTGGAACATTTTCGGGGGCAAACGTAGAACAGCGTCAGTGGGTGAATGCATCGGTTCATGAGCAGGTCGCATAGCGTGGCATAGCATAGTCTGAGGGGGCAAGTCTGGTCTGCACAGGCTGAGAAGGACTAAACCAGTGATTGCGAATATTTGACAATATGTTCGTATATGCGCTTAATTACCGATGCAGGTATCGGCCGATCGCGGAATCATGGTCGGATTACCTGAATGCCTGTCAATCATCTGGTGGTTTTCGGGTCTGATTCGGTGGGGAAGTCCAGCGGCGAGTTTGTACCGAAGTTCGCAACATTCTTGTCATCTGGAGAACAGTGACATGGCATGAGTGGCTTTTGCAGCGGAAGAAAATCCCGACGAACAGCTGCCAACTTTGTTCGCTGCATGTTGTGCATGACTTGCGGGAACTGGGCTGGAACCCTCGAGTTTCGAAACAATTGAGGAGGAAGAGCTCCTGCAGAGCCTTGCCGACGTATCATCAACAACCCAAAACAGTGCCTGACTCCCTTTTCTTGGCCTTGCATGAGCATTACACCGATGCCCGCACGGTCGTGTTGGTTGGTTTTGCCGGTCAGATGATAGCCACCAACAACTTCAACTCGGTGATGTCATACCTTGGTAAATTTGATTACTGTTTATAACCATAGCTTATGACTTTTTTGGAAAACCATTGAAATTGTAGGGTTTTCAGAGTTGCGGAGGCTCGTTGCTTCTGGCTTGGAATCTGGCGGGCGGCATTGGTGACTTGTAGCAAATTTATACATCATATACAGTCTTGCTCACGATGCATCAAGATTTTATACGCAAGCTTCAGCAGGCATGTGCATGCCGTGAGATGGGACAGAACAATGCAAGACTTTGAATTCCACGAACCGACACGAACTATTTTTGGCCGAGATGCACTTGACCAGCTATCCAAGGTGCTATTGCAACTCCGTGTGCACAGCATACTGGCAGTTAGCGGTGTCACATATCCAGAAGAGCTGGGAATTCAGGCAAAAGTCACAGCTGTATGTGACGAGCAAGGCATTGACCTGATTTGGAGCGACGAAGTGAGACCAAATCCTCGCTTGGAGCTTGTACATCAACTTGTTGACACAGCGCGAGAGCACAATGTCGACCTGGTCATTGCGGTTGGTGGTGGTAGCTCCATTGACACGGCGAAGACGATTGCTCTCGGAGTGCCTTATGAGCATGATGTGTGGGATTTCTTTCAACGGAAAGCTGTTCCAGTCACAGCATTGCCGATCGGGGTGATTTCAACGATTCCTGGAAGTGGGTCAGAGCAATCGGATTGTGCGGTGATCCAAGAAGGCAGGAATAAGGTCTTCTTTGAAAATCCGCTTATTCTCCCGAATTTTACGATCATCAATCCAGAATTCAGTCGAAGCGTTCCAACGGTGTATCAGAGCAGCGCCATTGCAGACATGACAGCCCATCTGCTTGAAGTCTATGCGACCGATGAAGCGCCGGTCGATGTCACCGACAGGTTGATTGAGGCTAGTTTCACCAGCGTGCTCCATATATGGTCGCAAGGTGATCCGCGACCCACAGGACGTCGCTGTTCGCTCAGAACTGCATATGCTCTCGGCAGTAACGCATAACGATGGCATTCTGGGCAAGGGGCGCATTCCGGACTGGGTTGGACACAAGATCGAGCATGAGATATCTGGACTCTTCGGGCTGATTCATGGTGAAGGCATGTCTGTCGTGACTCCGGCATGGATGCGCTTTGTTGCAGCGCGAAAGCCAGACAAGCTGGTACAGTTTGCCACGCGTGTCTTCCATATTGATGCCGTGAGCTGGACAGATGCCGAGATCGTTGAGATCGCTGCCGCTGAACTCGAGGCATTCTATAGGGAATTGGGATTGCATACCCGTTTGAGCGAGCATGGTATATCGCGGACCGATCTTGAAGACATCGCTTTTCGTGCCACTCAGGATGGAAGTATTCTGCTTGGCAATTACCTGCAACTGAACACAGCTGATGTGGTCGAACTTCTGGAATATGCATTATGACACATCTTTTTTCTCCCTCTCTTGATAGCGAGAGAAAGCATGATGAACCTAGGGAAGCCATCATCAGATTTGACAAGGTTTCAAAGACCTTCCGCAGCGGCGATGGTGAACATGCCGCATTGCATGACATCAGTGCCGACATATTTCCAGGAAGCATCTTCGGCATCATCGGCCTGAGTGGTGCCGGGAAGAGCACGCTTGTACGGCTGATTAACGGCATTGAGCAGGCAACGTTGGGAGAGGTGATAGTCGAAGGACAGAAGCTCTCTCAGTTGAATGCGCGTCAGGGGAGAAAACTGAGAACGACCATCGGGATGATCTTCCAATCATGCAATCTGATGCCATCGCGAACCGTCCGAGACAATATTCTGCTTCCCCTGCAAGAT
The DNA here is from genome assembly GCF_002259795.1 of Bifidobacterium aquikefiri. GTDB lineage: Bacteria > Actinomycetota > Actinomycetes > Actinomycetales > Bifidobacteriaceae > Bombiscardovia > Bombiscardovia aquikefiri. The sequence continues at coordinate 61,679 of NZ_MWXA01000001.1, forward strand.
AAGGATCTTTCACGTGAGGAGCGTGAGCAAAGAGTCGACAGCCTCTTGGAACTCGTTGGACTTTCGGGCAGAGAGCGAGCCTATCCAAATGAACTCTCCGGCGGGCAGCAGCAAAGGGTCGCGATTGCCCGAGCGCTCGCAAACAATCCCAGGATTCTACTGTGCGATGAGGCAACCAGTGCTCTCGACCCGGCTACGACGACGTCCATTCTGGATTTGATTCGAACGATCAACCGCAATACTGGCGTCACCGTTGTCATGGTGACGCACCAGATGTCTGTGATCAAGCATGTCTGCGACGAGGTGATGGTCCTCGATCATGGAACCGTCGTGGAACAGGGATCCGTGTATTCGATTTTCGTGAATCCACATGACGCCCTCACCAGAACATTCATCGAAACCACTTCGAATCTCGGAAGAATTAATGATCTGATACACGCAGACAATCCGGCGATCACCATCGGAAAGAGGCAGAGACTTATACGTCTGCAATATTCAAAGGAAGATGTTTCCGAACCCTTGGTTTCTCTGATGACTGCCCGCTTTGGCGTGCTTGTCAACATTCTTCTCAGCGATATTGAAAGCATCGGTGGAAGGCCTATCGGCGGTCTTGTGGCAACTATTGAAGGATCTGCGGAAAATATAGAATCCGCACTTGATTTCTTGAGGAAGAAAGACGTTCGAGTGGAGGTTATCGAACATGTTTGATATCGTTGCTCGATGGTTTCCCCATGTAGTTGAATATCGCGGAGAATTCATATCGTCAATCTGGGAAACGGCCGTCATGGTGGGTGTCTCTGGTGCGATTTCGCTGGTATCAAGTCTCATTCTCGGTGTGCTTCTGGTGACTACGCCCAAAGGGGGTCTGCTTGCCGCGCCGCTATGCAATCGGGTGCTTTCCTATGCCATCAATGTCCTGCGCTCGGTTCCCTTCATCATTCTCGCTGCAGCTCTAGTACCGTTGACACGGGCCTTGACCGGAGCAGCGCTCGGTCTCAGAGGTGCCATCTTTCCGCTGGTTGTCGGCATAACGCCATTCTTTGCGCGTCAAGTCGAAGCTGCGTTGATGACCATACCGTCAAATCTGATTGAAACCGCATACTCCATGGGATTCACGCCCTGGAAGATAATCCGTCGGGTGTATCTCAGAGAAGGCATACCTGCCCTTGCCAAGGGAACAACTATCACCATGGTCAGTCTCATAGGGTTGTCAGCTATATCCGGCTCGCTTGGTAGCGGCGGACTTGGCGACTTTGCCATCCGATACGGCTATCAGCGATTCATGTTTGATGCCACGCTCGCGTCGGTTATCGTGCTGCTCTGCATGGTAGGTTTTGTCGAATTCGTCGGCAAGATCGTAGTCGATGCAACAACACGCCAGTAGCGCGGCCACCTTCACTTCATGATGTCGAGTGAGCAGTGTGCCTACTTTCGGCTGCATGTTCACAGAAATATCTATTTGTTTATCAACGACCAAAGGAGCAATCAATTGAAATCAATAAAAACTCGTCTGATCATACTTGCGGCCATTCTTGCCACGGTGGCTGTGGTTGCAGTGGCAGTCTTCGCCTATAATCGCTTCCGCAGCGACGAATCCAGTCAGATAACCACGGTCAAGGTAGGGGTTGACAGCGACTCATACAACGATATCTGGGATGCTGTGAATGCAGAGCTCACGAAGAATAAGTCCGGCATACAGGTTGAATTGGTGCATATGGATGGAAGCCAGATCAATGCTGCCACGGCCAATGGCGAACTGGACCTGAACGCTTTCCAACATCACGCATTCCTCGACGACCAGAATGAGAGCGAGGGATACGACCTTACTACGTACGCCAACACCTTCATACAGCCGATGAATGTCTATTCCGATAGCATCGAGAGTCTTGACGATCTGAAGGATGGAGACAGTGTCGTGCTTCCCAACAACCCCACGAACATGGGTCGGGCGTTGAAGGTTCTGGAGCGGGCGGGAGTGCTGAAAACGAATCCAGACAAGGGATATCTGCCGACTGAGGAAGATGTCACCGACAATCCCAAGCATCTGGTTTTCAACCCGGTTGAATATCCGCAGGTTCCACGTCTGCTGCCTGATAACGCGGTTGGAATCATCAACACGAACGTTGCGATAGATGCCGGTCTGGATCCCATTGAGGATTCCATATATAGCGTGCCTGTCAATCCCGACGATGAATACAACCTGCCATGGATCAACATCATCGCCGGACGGGCGACAGATGCCAAGAATCCTGCCTATGTGAAAGTCGTTGAGGCATATGGTACTGAATCGGTCAAGAAGGTCATCGAAGAGAAACATGCCGGTCAGTGCATCTATGTGTTCAGCGACGAAGTGAATCCGAATCAGCCGGCTCAGGACTGACCCAGAGCCGTGAATGTGAGCGAGGACCGCCTCCTTGAGTCACTCTGCCCAGTGCAGAAGCCCAAGAGGGCGGTTCATCGTGGTTGCTGCGAGAGATTTGTAGCTGAAGCATTGTTCCAGAACCTTGCATGGAGCAGAGGAATGGCTACGGTCGTGTTGAAATATTCGACCAGTGGCCCCATGCATAATGCGGTTATTACCGTGGCAATGCCAACGGTGGCACCGCATGAGAACCCTACCGCGACGCAAAACAGATCCGTCCCAATGCGGCAGAACCTGAATTTCCAATGGGTGGAGGCATGAAGAGTCAACGCGCAGGCATCATAAGCGGAAACACCTAGATTCCCGGTGAAATACAGGGCAGTCGCCAAACAGAGCAAGACGATTCCGCAGACGAGCAGCATGCAGCGTACCGCGAGTGATGGCGACGGAATCCAGGCCTGCAGGGCGCTGAGCCACCATTGGGTAACAAAACCACTGAGAAAGATGGTAATCGGGGTTGCAAAGCCGAGATGTGTTCGACCAACACATGCAATCACCGCGAGCAAGCCAAGATTCACCAAGGTATAGCAGATTCCATACCCCATGTTTGTGATGGTGGCCATGCCAAAGACGAATGTGGTGAAAGGGTCAATGCCGAACGAGGATTTACTGATGACCGCCACGCTTGAAGCAGTGAGTATCACACCAGCGCACGATAGGACAAGACGTTGTGGAAACTGCTGAATGGGCTGAAATTTCAAAGTTTACTCACTTATGTTCGAAAGGATGGCAATGGAACGGGTTGGGTTCGGGTTGAACTGCAGGCCGCGTTGGTCGAACCACATGTATTTCTTGATGCCGGTCTCGTCTCCCCATGATTCAGGGCAATCGGTTTGTTGCCAATCGAGAGGAATTGCGTGGACTTCGCCAATGGAAGCCGTGCGCAAGGCCTTGCGCAGGTCTTCCTCCATGGCGGGTGTGAGGCTTTCCGGTTTTGCTGAGAAGAAGAACGGGGTGCCGCTGTTTGCAACGACCTCAGCCCATTGACGATTGAACTTCCAGTCTATGGTCGGGCCAATGCCGATGCAGTCCGCATCGATATCGAAGAAACGTCTGTGCTGTGGCAGGCGAAAAGCAAGCGTATTGATACCCATCTGACGTGTACGTTCCCAATCGATGCCGCTGGTATCGTCACCGGCACGCTGAATGTGCATCAGACCTGCGCCCAGATGACCGATGGTATTGCACCCAAGAACCAAGGCTCCAAAGCGTGCGGTTTCTTCATGGATACGGGCGTAGAATCTTTTGACCATCTGAGCATTGGTAATCGTGCGATCATAGAGGTGCCAGCCATCGTGGGTGACGTATGGGTTCATTTGGAATCCCCATAGACCGAACAGATCGAAGGTCGAGAAATCATGTTTCAGCAGCCGGTATCCCCAACCGCACATGGTTCGAATATCTTCCGCTATATATTCCAAGGCATCGGGGCATGATGGATCGAGACATCCATTCGTTTTCAGTCTCCAGCTGCATGGGATCTCCGGGTCATCGTTAAGCAGTAGACGAGTCCAGATTCCTGGCTTGATGCTCTTGTCTCTCATATAGTCCGCAAGACGTTGCATGTCTGGAAACCTGGAATTGCCTTCACGCCAGGGGCCGCCATTGTAGTTGTTGATACGGTGATGAATCTGCCATCCGTCATCGATGATCATGTATGGGCGATTGTCGTTGCCTTCGCTGAGCTTCGCCAAGTAATCGGTATCCTGCATGATGTCACGTTCGGTGCTGTCGCCGTATGCGTAATACCAGTTATTACTTCCGTAGACGGGCTTATTTGGGAGCAGGGGGTCGTCGCAGAGCGCAGAGCAGAACTGCTGGGCGGTTTGCATTGCGGTGGCGTTCTCATATTTTCTGGCGATGATGGTGGCCAGTTCGAGGTGTTCGCCGTGCAGTTGAACTCCCATGCCCCCATTTCTCACATCAAGGACCAGGGTGATGCCCTCAGCATCAATCTGCCAGAAGCACATGGCGTTTGGTCTGACGCGGACGCCGTAGCCAAAGCCGCCATCGGCTTGCGAAGCAATGAAATACCATGGCATGAATCGATTTGACAACAGATTATGAAAACCCATTGTTCCATACCCACGCTCCCACTCATCACCCAGGTAGAGTGCATCCTTGGGCATGCTCAGATTCCATCGCAAGCTAACGATCTTGATTCCGGTTTGCCGTGAGCTCAAGGTAACTGAGGTGGAACTTTCATCGGGCGACACCACGATTTGCGTATCTGAAAACCACAGATGCCGTGCATCGTACGTGCCCGACTCATTGCCTCGATCGGAGGTCACGGTTATCTGATGTGGTTCGCCAATGCAGATTGGCAGCATTTCGATATGTGAACTATCGGTCAACGTAACCACCCTTTCGTTGTGGACGACTGTGTCCCTGACTTCTGTGCCCTTGACTTCTGTGTCGCGAATCTCTCAGTGTCGAATGCGATGCATTCGGCATATTGCATAGTGATGCCCGTCGTGGCGATGTGCCTGGAAATTTTGGCCAGGAACATAACCACATGAATAGTTTTAGAGCGTGACTCGCCGTATTTCAAATAGACGAATTGTTTCTGGCTTGCAGCGTGGCATGCGGATTCCGACTGACTCAAGGAACGAACCGCTGACTTCCGCTTTTCCGAAAGGCCCATAGGAATCCAACGATTCCAAAGCAGCCTTGGCTGCCTCTGGACCTGTCCACTGCACGCAGTACTTGCCTTGCGGATCAAGCCCGGCAATGCGCATATATGAACCACGATTGCTTGGGGATTCCTCTTCCTGAACATGCGCAATGATTGCCCGCGACCCATCATTGGACACAACGCCATAGCCGGTTACTGAAGGATCGGCAATGTCGAAACGATGGTAGTTGCCGCCATGGAGGAATTCACGATGTTCCTTGTACCACGTAATCCATGCTGCCAATTCATCAAGGTCATCCTGAGAGGCGGTGGTGATATCCCACTCGATACCAAAACTGTAGAACACGGCGGTTGCAGCCCTGAATCCAAGCGAAAAAGTACGTCCTGTCTGCTTCGACGATGGCTGTGATATATGTGCGCCGATATATTCTGGTGCGACATGCTGCACGGTCCATCGCTGAATGCTTTGCCTGCTGAACTTCGCCGTAATTCGGTAGCGTAGAAGACCTATCATGGGTGGCATGTCAAAGCGTTCACAACCGTCAACTGTCACCTATAGGCTTGCTGAGCGTGATGAGCTGGGTAGCATTGCCGATCTTGCTGCCGCATCCTTTGCGGATTATCCTTTCTTTACCTTTGTCTTCCGTGACGCGTTCAGCGATGAGTCGGATTATCTGAAGTTCATCAGGTCGTTGCTCCTGATGTACTTTCGAGCGATCGCTCGTCGCAATGACTGCCTGGTAGGCGTGCTTGATGGGAGCATCGTGTCGGTTGCCTTGATGCAAAATCCGACGAACAAGCGTCCCGGACTCTTGAATTACATCGTTTCTGGCGGATGGCGGATTCCGTGGCGTGTGGGTTTGAAGAGAGTGCTGGATTTTCGCAGAATCAGTGACGATACCGATAGGGATTGCTTCACCAGGTATCCACAGGCATGGTATGTGGAATTACTTGCAGTGCAAAACAACCACAGAGGTCAGCGGCTTGGAAGCCGAATGATTCAGGACTGCATGATTCCCTATGTCAGGCGTAAGGGTGGGAACGCGATTACATTGATCACCAACACCGAGCCCAATCGACGGTTCTATACCAGCAACGGGTTCACGGAATTTCTCTCTCAGCCAGTAGAGCGCAACGGTATCACCGTTGGCAACTGGAGCTATTACATGGATCTGGACGACTGACACGCGTGATGGCTCATGGTCATGACGGTCTGTGACCAACCCTCGTTGAAGCCGCGGAACGCTCGTTCTTGATTATCTGACGTATATGTAATAGATTACCTAGCGTTCATATGGCTGCAGGGAGTGACTGCTCAGCCTTCGATAGGGATGTGGCATCCCAGACATGGCGCGTCGATGCGTTCGATGGTGTTCGATGGGGATGGTTAGAAGGGTTGCACACATGGCTGGCTTGTTGCTCGCGATTATTTATCTGGCATTCGTCAGTTTGGGACTTCCCGATTCGCTGCTTGGATCGGCATGGCCCTCGATGTATCAAGGGTTCGGGGTTCCAATCTCATACGCGGGTGGTATTGCGGTTGTTATTTCCTTGGGGACCATTGTCTCATCCTTGCTCAGCGACCGCTTCACGCAACGTTTCGGAGCAGGGAAGGTGACCGCTTCGTCCGTGCTCGTGACTGCGCTCGCACTTTTAGGATTCTCTGCGGCAACAAGCTACTGGCAGCTTTGTATTCTTGCAATCCCATATGGGCTGGGTGCCGGAGGTGTCGATGCCGCGCTCAACAACTACGTTGCCTTGCATTATGCGAGCAGACATATGAGTTGGCTGCATTGCATGTGGGGTATGGGCGCTTCGATAGGGCCATATATCATGGGCTTTGCGCTCGCAAGGAATCAGGGATGGCAGGGTGGCTATCGTTATATTGCCATCCTGCAGATGGTGCTCACTGCCGTGCTGATTTTCAGCGTTCCTCTGTGGAAACGGCGGGTGCATACTTCGTCACAGGACCGCGCAAAGGCTTCAGCTGATGCCGGGGCGGTGAGCAGCTCACATCTTGGAATCCGCGAGATTCTCAGCATTCCCGGGGCACCTCAGGTGTTCCTGCTGTTCTTCTGCTATTGTGCCATCGAGACCACTGCGGGACTGTGGGCGAGCAGCTACATGGTGAAGCATCTTGGCATTGCTTCGGATGCAGCAGCATCATGGGCCAGCATGTTCTATATAGGTATCACGGTTGGCCGGGCATTCAGCGGCTTCATGACGATCCGGCTGAACGATGCCGTGATGATACGCGTGGGATATGCGATTATGGCATTTGGACTGCTCGTCATCATGGTGTCAGGCAGTTCGAGCTTCATTGTTCTGGCAGGGCTGGTGATTCTGGGGCTTGGCTGTGCGCCAGTGTATCCGTGCGTCATCCATTCCACGCCTGCCACGTTTGGGGTAGATCGATCTCAGGCGATCATCGGTGTACAGATGGCAAGTGCGTATACCGGGTCCCTTGCGATGCCGCCGTTGTTCGGAGTCATTGCTAACGGTGTCGGCATCGCCGTGTTCCCTTGGTATCTTGGAGTGCTTCTTCTCGTGATGATTGCGATGCATGAGAGCATGCAGCGTGTGAAGAGCTAATACGCACCACTATCGCGCAGACTCTCGAAGTCCGGATCGATGCGCATGGTGCGTTATGATTTCGCAGGTTCCACGGTGATGTGATGATGGTGCCTTTGCGTATGACTTCGATGCAGCACACGCACGTTCAAGCGAAATTTTCATTCGGTAACCACACCAATTTCCAAGCATTCGTTGATAGCATGGACATGTTATTCCAGGTTATAAACAAGGGGGTTTTCTCATGGGTGACGTATTGGTTGTTATTGGTGTTGGTGGCATGGGAGGCACGATTGCGCGCCGTCTTGCACCAGGTCGAACTACAGTGCTCGCAGATTACAACGAGTCACTACTCAGTGCAACGGCTGATTCCATGCGAGCAGATGGATTCGATGTCGTGGCGCAGCACGTTGATGTATCTTCACGAGAATCGGTTCATCGGTTGGTTGAGTTTGTTGCGAAGACTGGCAAGCTCTCGACGCTTGTACATACTGCTGGAGTGTCACCTACGATGATGCCCCTCGATAGGATTCTTGCCATTGATCTTGCTGGTGTCGCGTACACCCTGGAGGAGTTTGGAGCCATTGTTAACCCCGATACTGCCGGCGTTGTGGTTTCAAGCATGTCGAGTTATCTTTCTCGTCCATTCACACCGGAACAGGAGCATGCGATCCGAGTTTCCACAGGTGAGCAGCTGTTGAAGCTTGATTTCTTCTCTGAGGCTGCACTCGGCAATTCGGGTGTAGGCTATGGCGTTGCCAAGTTAGCGAACAGAATTCAGGTGCAGGCTGCAAGTATTGCATGGGGCGCGCGCGGAGCAAGAATCAATGCTGTGAGCCCTGGAGTCATTTCGACGGGTATGGGTCAGCAGGAGCTTGACAGTCCATCGGGTGCATTCATGCAAGCCATGGTAGACAACTCGGGCACCGGTCGCATTGGGACTGCGAGTGATATTGCCGATGCAGTGACTTTTTTGGTTGGGCCACAGGCAAGCTTCATCACTGGCATAGATCTCCTTGTAGATGGAGGCGCGATAGCGGCAGTCTATTCCGGCAAGGTCCCACTGCCGACTGCGTGAGTGTCGATACCTTCATATGAATCAACGGCAATGTTTTCCAAACAGGTCGTCATAGCAAGTATTCTTTCAAACAGATTCCATTCATGGTGCTGGAAGCGCAGATATTCAGCAGATATTGGGATTGGCTCTAGCGTTACTCCTCAATTCCAAGATTTGTGGTAAGAATCTGACCCGTGCAATCATGTATCTCCCTGCCTTGGTTGGATGGTTGGATGGTTGGCGGGTGGATCCAACAGTGTGACCGAATGGTCTGCATCCACTTCCATGTTATTGGGAGTGTGTTTTTGTTGTTGGGAAGGCTTGTAGGGGTCGTATGTGGGTTTTCTGGTTGGGTGTTGCAAGGTGGGTGCAGTTTTCATGGTGTTGAAGCTTAGTGTGCGTTTTTGATGGCTGTGATGATGGCTCCGCTGGCGATTGTGAGGATTCCTGAAGTTATGAATACTGCTGGGTAGCCGGATAGGGAGATGCTTGTTGCTGCGGCGATTGGTCCGAGTGCGATTGCGCTGAGGTCGGCGACGTTGATCAGGCTCAGGTCTCGGGCTCGGCGTTCGCTGTCGGGGAGTAGGTGAATGGCCATGGTCATGCTTGTGGAGGCGTATGCGCCATATCCTAGGCCGGTGAGTATGGCGAGGATGGTCACTCCGGTCCAGCTGCCGGTCACCGCTCCGAGCACGGCTCCTATGGCGAATGCGAGTGTGGCAGTCACCAGACACCACTTGAAACGACCAGTTCGGTCGGTCAGAGATCCCGCGAATATCGCGGCCACGATGACACATGGTGCATATATTGCCGTCAGCAGCAGCACCCCGTCGTCGGTGGTCCGACCGGGGTGCTGCGCGGCATAGTGAATCACGTCCTGAAGATAATAGAACAGGTAGGCCAACGCCATGTTCTGGCCGAGTCCGAACAGAATCCTGTGTGCACAGACCAGCCAGAAATCCTTGCTCCGCGGAATCATATGCTCCCAATACATACGTTTCTTCGTTCTGGAGTGGGCTTGTGGAACCGTGTGGTCGTTGCGAAGTGTGGTGATGAAGCACAACTGTGCGATGCAGATCAGTCCCCCAAGGATCATGTATACCTGGCTGGGTGATGAGACAAGGGTCTGAACGCCAGTTCCGAGTACCGGAGCGGCGGCAGCGGCAATCCCGAGGCAAGCGGATGCCATGCCGCGATGTCGTTCTGGTACCACGTCGGGTATCGTGGCCGACGTTGGGGCCATGAGCATGTTTGCACCCACTTGAAGCAGCGTCCACCAAAGAGTCAGTTCTAAGATCGATCTGGAATGTCCGATGATGATTGAAATCGGAAGGATCAGTGCCATCCCTCCCAGTAGCCAAGGGATTCTCCTGCCGAATCGGGTTCTGGTTCTATCGCTCAGATGTCCTATGAGCGGGTTCGTGACTATGCCGACGATTCCTGCGATGCCCGTTACAAGCGCGAGACCAAACACCTTGTTCCCGGGGGCGATGCTGTCGACCTGATTGGGGATGGTGCTCAGAACAGGGCCAAGGATGATTGCCCACATGCTCGTACTGGCGGCGACGAGTGCAGGATAGTATGCGCGACCGATGATCGGTGGTGACGTGATGGCGTTGCTCATTGTTCCTGCCATCGGCACCAGCTTTGAGACAGGGGGAAGATGCACGAGCGAAGATTTATATTGACCATATGGCCAATATAAATCATCATTCTTTCCAGTTCCCTGAAAAGTTTCTTGAATTTACATCACGCGTTCGTGATCGTAACGAAACCGAAACCGGCAAGCATGGCGTTCATGATCTCGACCATGCGCTTGGCGGGAATGCGATCAGGATACATCGCGACTTGCGCGCCGAGTCCATCGAGGGTCGAGATAATTGTTTCCGCAACAAGAGTCGGATCGGGGCCATCAAGATGTTCCTGCGCCTGCGCGCCCTTGATCAGGAGTTCGAGCGCCCGTCTCCACTCGGTGTAAGAGCGCCAGCGCTCCTCGGCCAACTCTGGATTTCCAATCGCATATGCCCAGAATGCAAGCTCTATCTGCTCTCCAACCCTGCCTTCGTCGTCTACGGGGAGAGCGTCATAGACGGCTTGTTGCAGGGCCTCGGCACCTGAAAGTCCATTGAGATTCGCATCTATGCGATCGGCAAGCTGCTGATATGAACGTTGCAGTGCGGCTCGCAGTATTTCGTTCTTCCCATTGAAATAGTGAGAGATGATCCCATGGGAGACCCCCGCCTCTTTTGCGATTTCGCGCGTCGTCGCTCCTGAAAGGCCGGCTCGCGATACCACTCGGAGACATGCGTCGACGATTTCAAGGCGACGTGCCGAGTGATTGACGATCTTGCTCATGCTTGCAAGCATAGCGAGCAGATGCACTCGGGCAAGTTCATCGAAGCTTGACGCATTTTGGGATTTCGTTTATGTTGTACATATGGCCAATATTGCCGTTAGGATTGGTCCTGTCGAAAAGCGCTGTAGAAGGGTTAGCGGCTTGCATCGGCGGTGACGAAAGATGATAGGAGCATCATGATTCACATTGCAAACCCCAGTGACATCGGTGAACTGCGAGAGGCGATTGTCGGACCGTACAAGACATACAACTGGTGGAATCTGATCTGGGGGTCGGTGCGTTATCCGGACCTAGCCAGCCTTCGATATGTGGAAAACAACACCGTTCGCGTGCCGAATCATGACATTGCCCGCCGTCAGCACGACAAGCTCGTGCAGACTCTGATCGATTCGGGAGTAAAGGTTCATGCGCTTGCATCCTTGCCGGATGTGGACATTCAGCTGTACCCGAGGGACATTGCGTTCGCGGTCGACGACACGATATTCCTCTCGCGTTCGCGCGATCCAATCAGGAAGAAGGAGCAGAGGGCTCTCGAACCATATCTGACCGAATTTTCGAAAGTCAAGAGAATCGAATCGGGTCACATCGAAGGCGGCGATGTGATGGTGACCGACGACGTCGTTTTCGTCGGGCTGAGCGAGGCGACCAATCTTCAAGGAATCAGCGCGTTGAGGGAATGTTTCTCTTGTGCCGGCATCGACAGGGAAATAGTTCCGATTGAGTTCTCTGGCAGGGGCGTCGTCCATCTCGATACGAAGTTCACGATGGTCGGACCGAAGCTGGGATATATCCACTCTTCGTCACTGACTCCATATTCACGTAGTCAGATCGCTTCCCGTTTCGAACTTATCGAGGCGAACGATATGGAGGCGCGATCGCTGATGGTCAATACCGTTGCCCTTGCCCCTGATCGCATCATCATCGACTCGCATGCGCGCCGACTCGCCGATGCCCTGCGCGCCCATGATGTGGAGCCAGTCCCGTTGGACTTCTCGGAAGTCACCAAGTTCCCGGGTGGATTTCGCTGTGCAACGCTGCCCCTCCGTAGGGATAAGGTCAAATAGTCATCGGGCCTTATGTGTGATGGGTTGGTTTGGCAGACCAACCCATCACCGTGTTGGTCATATTGCTTATGGATCAAGACTCATATCTACGGTTCATATAATCTGAAATCAAGAATACGAATTCGGGAATAATGTGCCAATGGTGGCAAATAAGAGAGCGGAAACTTCAGACCCTTATCACGATTTAAAAAGTGGTGCGCAATTCGAATCTGTAAACTCGGAACGAATAATGCCTGTGGAGCTACTATGTTTCCAACGTAAAGGTGTCCATGAGATGCCTGCAATCCCATCCTAGAGCCAACCGAGCCGAAGGTTCAGGTTCAGGTTAAGGTGTCTACTTCCTACGGCTCCTTAGGTAGTAATATGATTGCGAAATGCGTATCCTGATGTTAGCCAAATATTACATTTTATGAATATAATGAATCTATTACATTCATATAATGTTATGACTCCATTACATTATTGATTGTGCGGGAGGAAATCCTGATGGAGCAATTCGTCGCCAGCATATCTGGCATTCATCATATGGCAACAGTCGTGCGCGATGCGCGTTTGGCGCGAGGATGGACGCAGGAAGAACTGGCGGCGCAGTCAGGGTTTTCGAGAGTCTGGATCAACCGTTTTGAGCTGACTGCAATTGCCGAGCCGAGTTTCAGCCGCATTCTTACATTGTGCAACATACTTGGCATCAAGCTTACCGTTTCCTATGCAATAGACCCAGATGCGGTGGGCAGTAGGGAAACTTCCCAGGGGAGGGCAAAGGAAGGCGCCGCCCGTAGCGGAGAAGGAAACATGGGTGAAAGCATCGGCGACAAGATGACGGACGACATGCCGCCGACACGGCAGCGGCGGTCAAGGAATGCCGCGACAATCCTTGAGACACTTGCCCTGCGATCCAAAGAGCAGAGGTCAGGTGGCATTGGTGAAGAGGAAAGCGCATGAAATCCAAAGAGCTCGTTGTGTTCCTCGAAGGCAGGCGGATTGGTCTTCTCAGGGAAGAGAACGATGGCAGGCATGTTTTCGCATACGATATGGGCGAGGATACCGGTGCCTCATTGTCTCTATCCATGCCTCGCCGTGCCAGACCTTGGTCAGGGAAACCAGTGGAGGCCTTCATCGACGGTGTGCTTCCAGACGAAAGAGCCATGCGGCAACGCATCGCACGCATATATGATGTCAATGCCAACAACCCGTTCTCTCTGCTGAGCGCCATCGGTCTGGATTGTGCTGGTGGCGTGCAGTTCGTTCCCATTGACAACATTGATACCTTTGAGCGCGATGCGGGTTTGCAAGAGATTTCAGAGCCTGACATCAGACAGCGGCTGATGTCGATTTCAGACAATCGACAAGCCACTTGGCAAGGCGAGGACGAGCATTGGTCGTTGAACGGGGCGCAGGACAAGATTGCACTATGCAGGCTCAATGACACTTGGTATGAAGCGCAAGGGTCTGCGCCGACCACCCATATCGTCAAGCCAGGCATCATGACCCTGCACGAGCAGGCATTCAACGAATATGTTTGCCTGAAAACGATTGAACAGTTGGATTTGCCAGTGTCCAATTCGCAATTCCGCATCTTTGATGGGCTGCCGGCTCTGGTGAGCAAACGCTGGGATCGAAAATATGTCAAGGACAAGGATGGACGCACGCAAATCCTTAGAATCCATCAGGAAGATCTATGTCAGGCAACCGCTCATCCGTCGGCTGAGAAATATCAGGCAGAAGGTGGACCCGGGCCTATTGAAATAGTCAGGTGTCTTCGAGACAACGGTTTGGATGAAAGCAGCATCGCTTTGTTCTATATCGCGTTGATATTGAATTTCCTGATGGCAGGAAGCGATGCCCATGCCAGGAACTATGCGATTACAGAACCGATTGGCGATACTCCGCAGCTTGCACCACTGTATGATGTAGCTTCCATGTTTGCTTATGACACAAGCCGAAATCAGCGAAAGCTTGCCATGAGCATCGGGGGTGAATACAACTGGGAACGAATAGAACTGAGGCACTGGCGAAAGCTTGTCAATGATGCCGGTTCCATTGATATCGCTGATCTGGAAGACTTCCTTACGCTGTATTCCAAGCGTTTGCCCGGTGCCTTCGCCGAAGCATCTCAAACGGCGCTCGACCTGTCTAAAGATGTCTTGTATGCGGACGATCAAACGCATAACGATCGTGTAGAACTTGTCAATCGGATTCAGAATGGAATCGACAAACAATGCGAGCGCGCATTGCAATGGTTTCGATAGGAATTCAGTTGGTGGAATCTGAAAAGTGGCGAATCAGAACGAATCTGTGGAGCTAGGGAGAGTTGCTGTAAGGGCTGAATTCGGCATTATTCTGCGGAAACAATGGTTATTGTGTTGACAATGCACCTAAATATGCGCGCCTATTCAAATTGATGCCAGGGTTGATAGGAGTGAGTCTACTCTCGAAATATCAAAAATATACATGTAGTATATTCTCTCTGTTATGCTGAGTGTCGATTATCTCGATTTTGTTTGAAATGTTGTAAGGAGACTGCATGAAGAGAAAAAATATGCGGGGGGGGGGGCTTCGTTTTAGCCGTCTCCTGGTGAGTGTGGCCGCTGTGGCGAGTCTGGGGCTTGGGGCGGCGTTCGTTCCTTCGGCCTTGGCTGTCGAAGAATCTGTCGGGGAACCTCAGGTTGCGGTGACCCCTGCAAGCGAGGTTGATGCGCAATCCGATGGTGCGTTCCTTCCGGCGGAGACTGCCCCAGTGGTGTTGGGTCCTGATGGGTATTTCAGCGAGATGATCACTGAGACTGAGAGGCTTCCGATGTGGTGGATGCTCGTAAAGTGGAATTTGGTAGGTCGGGTAGATTGCCGAATGTGGCCGCCAGCGGTACTGTTTCGGTTAATGGCAAGTATCTGGTGTTGGGCAAGGGTGCGCATAGTTCGAAGATTCGTGATCCGCGTAACGCTCCTTTGGCTGATACAAGTTCGTCTGCTTCGTCTTCGACTGCGCTGGGTGCGGGTGAGGCGTTGCTGTGGGCATCTGATGTGATGACCACGGGTTTCGCGTTTGATGGGAATGGCACACCGTATACAAACACTTTCGATAGTGCCGACTATGAGTCGAATGTGGCCAGGATATCGAAGGCGCTTGATGTGGATGCTTATTATTCGTCATTTGAACGCTCGTTGTTTGGTACTGCTACAACGTTGCCGGGTGTGTGCACAGGATCACAAAGTTCGCCTCCGTTTGATCAGGGTTGTGTTGCCGGGTATGCATTTGGTCAGGCATCTTCACACGGATTGTATCGTGTGTTCCCGTTGTCGGTGGGTGATATGGCTGAGTATTTCAACGCGAACGATGGTTATGTTCCAGATGATGATTTTAAGCGAGGATGTTCCGACGGTGCTTGTAGTAGTGCTGCTGGCTCTTGGCTGCGTTCTGCTTCTTGGGACGTGGTGAGCAAAGCTTTCAGCGTGGCGAGTACCGGACTCCCGCTCGCAACCAATGCGTCGTATGCCGGTCCCGGATTGCGACCTGCTCTTCGCCTGAATCTTGATAATCTGCTGCTGTCGGCATCCAGCAGGGATCAGAGTCAGCGCGTTTCGGATGATTTGCGTCTAACATTTGTCGAGTTGGGTAGGATGTTACATCCTGGATGGTCGGCTTCGGTTTCCGGTGGTGCCGGTTCGCGCATGTTGAATCTGACGGGTAGTTCCGATATGGGTTCCGATATGGGTTGGAAGGTCGTTGATCCCGATACGGATACGGTACTGGGTTCAGGTAGGACGAGTAGCGGAGGCAATGTTGCATTGCCCGAAGACGCAATGACCGACGATACTAAGGACTATGACCTGTATGTGTGGGGTCAGCAGGACGGCAGCGCTGCTGACGGCCTGACAAACAAGGCCACGGAGCCGGTGAAAACCACGATCAGGGGTTGGCAGATCACAATCCCTGGTACTGATCCTGTTGACCCTTCGGATCCGACCGACCCGGATCCTGGCACCCCAGAGGATCCTGAAGTGCCTGATGACCCTGATGACCCTGAGGTTCAAGAAAATCCTGAGGTTCCTGAGGCTCCAGAGGTGCCTTTGGATGTCGTGCCGTTGCCTGAGAGTGGTTTGTCAGGGTCTTCGGGTGGTGTGCTTTCTGCTGCTTCTGTGGCCACTGCGGGTAGCGCATTCAGATTGTATATCGGTGATGCTGCTGGTGTAGATGAGGGTGACAGGCTTGCGGCGTTCATCTATTCGACTCCGGTGCGTCTGAAGTCCACGACTGGCTTGAGTGACCTGATCGTGCAGAAGGCTGCCGATGGTCGCCTCTTCGTTGATGTGGTGCTGCCGGTCGGCTATTCGGGAGATCACAAGGTTGCTTTGTATGACGAGGATGGCGAGTTGCTTGGCTGGGTGCCGGTGAACATCGTTGCGCCGGTTGATGATTCGGATACCGACAAGTCGGTTCAGAACGCTGCGGACAAGAACGCTTCGAATGCTGCCGGTGATGCTGGCGGTGGTTCGACAGACCTGTATGGCGGTCTGGCTTCCACCGGTGTCGAAACGAGCACGCTTGTCGCCTTGATTGCCGTGTTCGCTCTTACCGGCGTGGGTCTGGCGATGCTTCGCAGGAAGAGCGCGAAGTAGTTCTCGATAGCTGTGAGTTCAAGGCGCATCCCGTTCTGTTTGGCGGGTGCGCCTTTATACGTCCTAGCGTTTGGCGTTGCAACGATGCTTCGCTAATGATGAGAAAGAGATGGAAAATGACTGATGTAAGTGCTGACGGTGTGGGCGCTCAGGAGGATCTTCCCTTTGAAGCAAGGGTGTTGCGTGGTCTGATGAAAGAGCATGATATTTCTCATAAGGAGCTTGCTTCATGAAATTAGGCAACGGGAACGGGGTGAAGAATGCCGATTGTGGGATAATGGATAATACGAGTTAAGGAGGGTGTGATGGATGAGCGAACACGTCGGAGCTTGGTTATTCGTGACGGCATGCATTCCGCCGAGCTTGAAGGCGGCCATGTCACTGCTGCTTATCGTCGTGATGCGCAGGACTACATCGATGGCCACATCAATGAGGATGATCTGATCCGGCGCACACGAGTCCGATATGGTCTGGAAGCCGCATGAATGATGATGCGGGTATCGACCCGTATCTGATCTCCGGAACGAACGTACTTCGAAACAAGGTAGACGCCCACACTGAGCAGGAGTTGGCTGACGCCGAGAATGATTTGGTCAATGCCCGGTACAGCAAGCTCAGCAGTACACCTCTGACCGCCGAGGGGACGGTCAGCCAGTTGCAGTGGATTCACCATTATCTCTTCCAGGACGTGTACGAGTGGGCGGGTCGGATCCGCACCATCGATATGAGCAAGGGCGGTGGCAGCGTCTTTCAACCCTTGCAACTGTTCGCCACGGGCGTGCAATATGCCGAGACGACGCTGCGCGATGATCTTATGCTTCAAGGCTTGGATCGAGACCAGTTCATCGAGCGACTGGCCGTCAACTTCGATAATTTCAACACCCTGCACCCCTTCCGCGAGGGCAATGGCCGCACGCAGCGCGTCTTCTGGACGCTGATCGCTAGGGACGCCGGTTGGGGCCTGGATTGGGCGCAGATATCCAAGCGTGAGAACGACATTGCCTCATTCGTCGCTCACGAGAACGTGGACTATCACCCGTTGGAATCCATGTTCGACAGAATCGTACACCCGTTGCCTCCCGAGCAGGATCGCCGACTTCTGCCGTCCATCGGTCTCACGTCAGGCAGCCATGATGATACCGAAACACCGAACGTGTACCAGGCGTTGAGTGACAGTGAGTACGAGCGGCAGCGGCAACGCTACAGCTACCAGAAGAAAGACGGCTCCGAAGCCCAGACCAAGGAAGGGTGTCAGCGACTTACGCCAGGAACTCAGAGTGAAAACCAAGTGTCTCGTAATAGGACAATCCTCGCCCGGCGCTTTGCAGCAGAAGCACAGCGGGGGAGATGAATCGTGGACTGCTGACCTCACCCGCCGAGCTGGATCAGATCGACCAAGCCCCGGACGCACCAATCAACAAAAGCGTTGATCCGTGAGAATCGTGCCCCAGTCACTGCGCTGTTCCTTGCGCCTGGACATGCTGCGCCTCCATATTCACCACATCGAATACGGGGAAAACCGTGCACCTAAACATGCACCTATCTAGACCATAATCATACGGGAACGAATGCAAGCGTACGCGAAAGTACGAAGGAAAGACCGACGAAAGACCCAAGAAACGGCGGAATTCCAACAAAGACTGCATGAAATAAAGACTTTTAGAAAATGCCCAAAGAACCAACTGTGGAGCTAGGGAGAATCCGATTCTACTCCTGTGAGATGCTGAAAAGACTATAAAACATCGGGACTGGGCAAATTTTGCCACGCTATTTACCACCTCAATAGGGAAATGAATTTCAGCGAATCACCACGGAGTTTATGGATGGGAAAATGGTGAAGATGGATCGGGTCATTACAAGAAATTAACTGGATTGTTTGTGGAAAGGATGATCCCATTGACTTTCTGGTGTCGCTATCCGGACACCTTCTCATTTACATCCAGAATGAGTGTTCGAAATCACATCTGTCTCGACACATTTTCTATGCAGGTGCGGGCTTTCGGCGTGGCAATAGAGTCAATATATTGGAATATCAGTATCACGGGCCGGCTAGACCTATAATATGGAGAATACAATAACCATGTATGGATCCCGTCGCATGCGACAAAAAACGTATACCAGAATTAACCTCTCTTATTATCCGCTGGGGGATATCGTCGAATACCGAGTGAGGAAGCTTAATAATATATTGACTATGCTGAATCAAAAGGATTTTAGGACGCCATTACCCGAATGACCCGTATGGTATGTTTCAACATCGGTTCAATCACCAACCCACCCTGTATATACCTATGTATAGCTGGTTACTAACCTTCCGGGGGTCGGTGGGCTCCCGGCACCACAGGAAGTACTGTTGTTATAGGGTCGCTAGCCCGGTGCTATCGAGGATATGGATTAAATTACGCCGACGTGCAATAAAGCCCCTGATCTCAAGGCTCCGGAGATCACGTGAAAGCGTTTCGGGTGTTGTCCCTATAAGGCGTGCTAGTACATTCATTTTCACAGGTAATACAAACTGCTGTGATCCTGTTGTCTCAGACTGATCCAGTAGATATCTTGCCAGTCGCCCTTCGGTACGTTCTATGGATAGAATCCCATTCATCCATTCCATCTCCACGAATTTCGCGGTGTTCATTTCCAGCATTCGTATACTCAGCAGTGGTTGCTCTACGAGGAGTTTATGGAACAATTGGTGCGAGAGTAGACACACCTCTGCCGGTTCCAGGGTCTGCCCATAGAGGGAATCGTTCGGGTATCCGAGCATCCACGCTTCCCCCTCGTAACCTCCGGCTTTTTGCACGCGAAGTAGCTGCTCACGCCCATTGCTGCTCATCTGGTATATCTTTAGCGACCCGCGAGCCACTATGATGAGCTTCAGTTCGTCGCCAGGCATGAATACCATTTCATTTCGGGAGAATTGTTGGTGTTGCAGGTGCTCGTCAATGAAGTTCTGGTCAGACTGGGGGAGATTTGCGAACAGAGGGACTAGCCCCGCGCATCTATGCTCATGAGGTTTAGACCGAGCTGCTGCGATGCTATTCATCATCGTCATCGGTCTCTTGGTACAGACCATCCATCGGATCCTTTCCCAGGAAAAGTTGGATTTCAGTGATTTGATGTTTCACCCATATCGCAAGACGATTGAGTGCGTCATACAGTGGTATCTTACCCTCTTTCTCCGCTAATTCGATTGCTCTATTGATGAAAAGCAGCTGCCAGCCGAAATTGTTGACTAGTGCACCGAGCTGCTCCTCACCTGGAGCATACTTCATTGATGGATCTTCGGTCAGCTTACCGTATTCAACGATTTGCGAGCTCGTTGTTGGAATGATCTCGTTCTCTGATACCAGGACGCCGTCAATTTCACCGAGGATGTCACGCTGAAACAACAACCATTCCTTGACATGGTATTCCATAAAGATTCGGGCAGTGCCGGATGCGTACCACCTCGTTTGTCGTATGGTGAGTATGTTGAGGAAGAGATTCGAGATTACGTGTCCTGACATAGCGGCGGACGTCGGAATATGATGTTCCTTTTCTGATTGGGTGATCTCATCCTGATACCGTCTTCTCCAGATATTCTCCTGACTATCAGCCATTAGTTCTCCTTAGTCGTCGTCCTCTCGACGACATATCCCATCTTTTCTACTGTATTGGCGAGCGATCGCGCGTTTGTCGCGCGCTCATCAAAATTGGCCTTGACCTTCCCCGCATTGAAAAGCACCTCTACATCTTGTACCCCATGCTGCCGGGCAACTGCCGTCCGAATGGTATCTAGACATGATGGGCATGTCATTCCACTCACTTGTAGGATCGCTCTTTTCATCTATATTCCTTACTCTGTGTGTGTTTCACCTTTTACTGTATGGGGATTTGGGTCGGTCCCGTCTGGGCCTCTGAATGACACATACAGTTAAATGCCCTCGCCCCCAACACTTGGTCATAATACGGATTACATCTAGCGTCGGTGTTGACGTGTATCAAGTTTTCTGTGTGATAGTCGTAAAGCATTGATCACTACGACGAGGATGCTTGCCTCGTGTACCAGCATGCCCGATGCCATGTATATGAATCCGGTGAATAGGCCGATGATTAGTATTAATATTGTGATGAGGGCGATGCCAATATTCTCATATGTATTGATAACCGTTGCCTTCGCTAGAGCATGGGCAATAGGGAGTTTAGTGATATCCGAGTTCAATAGCACGATATCGGATATCTCGATCGTTGTTGCGGTCCCATCGCCCATAGCGATTCCCAGATCTGCGACCGCTAGTGCGGGTCCGTCATTGATCCCGTCCCCGACAAACGCGATCTTCTGATTGGATCCTTGTATGGTCCTAATGAAGTTCGCTTTATCCTGAGGGAGCAGATCACCATGGGCCTCATCAAGGTCAAGCTTGCTGGAGATCTCATTCACAACAGTCTGAGAGTCGCCGGAAAGCATTATCAGGCGGCCAATGCCCTGTCTGCGTAGTTGTCTCAATGCTGCGTTGGCGTGGCGTCGGATCGTATCGCCGATACCGATCATGATACATGGCCTACCATCAATCGCGATGAATACAACGGAAAGTCCGGCGTGCATCCATTTATCCGCCATGATCTTGTCCGAGGGGGTGACAGTGATTGCATGTGCTTGCAACAGACGTCGGTTACCGATGACTACCGTATGCTGGTCACAAATTGCACTTACGCCTTGTCCGGCGGTCACTCGGAAGTGCTTCGGTTGAGTGAACGATATTGCAGGCATACGCCGCTGTACATACGTCACCACAGCCGTCGCCAAAGGGTGGGTTGACTCTTGTTCTAAACTGGCCGCCAATCTCCATACGTAATTAATGTCCAGCTCAGGATACGGTGACGAGGTTGCGGGGATGGTGCACTCTCTCACTCGAGCCACTGCCGGGATACCATTGGTCAGGGTTCCCGTCTTGTCAAGGACCATAACATCGACCTTACTTAGTTCATGGAACATCCGTGCCCCTTTTACAAGGATGCCGCATTTCGCTCCGAGTCCAATCCCTGCAACGTTCGATACCGGTACACCGATGACCAATGCACCAGGACAACCCAAGACAAGGATCGTGATCGCTAAGCGAACGTCACTGGTTAGCACACCAGTCGCAAATGACACCAGAATCACAACCGGGGTATAGTACCTTGCAAAGCGGTCGATGAAACGCTGTACCGCGGTTTTGGAGTCCTCCGCCTGCTCAATCACCTCAATGATTCTTCCGAAGACTGTGTCATCACCAACCTGTGTCGTCCTCACCACAATCATGCCGTCCGTAAGGAATGAACCAGCGAAGACCGCATCACAATCCTGTGCGGACTTACGGCGCGCGGTCGACTCTCCAGTGATGCTCGCCTCGTTAAGATTGCCATCCCCAGATACGATGACGCCATCAACTGGAACTTGTGAACCTGTCTTTACCAGGAGATAATCACCGCTCTTGATGGCGTCAATGGTGACCTCTTCGGCATCGTGGGCTGTTGGCGATGTGACACGTAGTGCGGTCTGGGGTGAGAGATCGATGAGGTCTTTGACTGCTGAACGCGTTTTCGTGAGTGTAGACTCTTCGATGATCTGACCGATGAGGAATAACCATGCGACGATACCGGCCTCACTAAATTCACCGATGATCAATGCTCCGACAATGGCGACACTAACTAACAGCTCTATGGAGATTACTCGGAGTTGTAAAGAAACCAACGCCTTGATGAATATGGGGATCAGCCCAAGGATGCCAGAGAGTAGATAGAATATCGATGCTATCAGTGTTCGATCTCTCATGAATGGTATTGGCAGGTACTGGATGAGAATCGCCGAAATAATGAGACCGCTCATTACATATACCATGTTCCGCATATGTCGTACGAAGTATCGTTGGATTACATGCATTAGAATCTCTCCTCTTGTCCAGTACTTGTAAGATAGCGGGGACGTGGATAAAAGGAATTGATAGCCGTCAAGGGAAGTTTGGACGGGATCCTCACCGTGAGATCCGAGCGTTGCGACATGAATCATTCGGGAGAAGTATGGTAATCCATTCGTTCTCGGTATCGTTCAATTTTCACGGGTACCCTGCAGGATCGCTGCTCGTCGCTCTAACATTGCGGGTTGCTGACCTGGTATTAAATATGGTTCCATCTTGAGGGGTACCTCCAACGTATCCTATGGATACCATGATGCTCTTGCCTCAGGTGGCAGAAGCATAACTATGATGAGACATACTCGTCATGGTGGGCAGAACTACGTCTTGTACGGTTATTGGGCGTGCTCATGGAAAGGGTGCGCCCTCTATCATGGGTTGGTGGTGGTACTCGGTTATCGCCGAACCGGGATAGTATGCTATGGGCATCGGGTCGATCCTTTCGCAACGGCACCGTCAAAGATTTCTATGTGTGTAGGATGACCCCGTAGGAATCGCGAAGGAGGTGCATAACTTGAGCCTACTGGCAGTGGGGCGGGTCGCAGGGAAGGGATCCCGGGTCGGACTCGATCATGAACAAGTCCCAGCCGTTAGCTGTATTCAGAGATGTGATGCGTGAGGGGTGAGGGGGCTATTCCTGGATTCTGCATACATCTTCGGGATACTAGGCGGATACGCGGGCTGAGATTCTCCTGGCCACCAAACCTCTATCGATGATGACCATCAGGAAAGCAATCATCTCAACCGCTAATGTCAATACAGCCAAGTTGATGAACACGGTACGTCTACCGAACTGGTCTATGTCGAGGAACGGGTAGGGATAATGACCGCCACCAGGCCACTCGGCCTCGGTAAAGAAGGGGCGGATGTAAGCGAATGCCACGTAGGTATACGGTATTAATGCCCACCATAATGGATCCCACCAGCGTAGGGCACCTTTCTTCGCGAAGAGCACCCAGTCTCCGGTCACCAACAGAGGGACAATGATATGTACCAGATTATCCGTCAATGTGAAAGGTTGATAACTAGAACTTTGCGTAAAGTCTGAGGGAGCGAGGATCACGAGGTAAATGAGCAGTGTCACGAGAAGTGCAAGCCCTATGCCTGCGCCGATTCTGGGATGAACTGATGCAGTCCCATTCCTAGCATGTTTCGCAATGGTGATTAATGTCGTTATGAGTGCGCAAAGAGACCAAGCCATACCCAGTAGATTACTCATCGACGTATAATACAATATTCCACCGGGTGCAAAACTGGGTGTACCTAAATTAATGACTCTAGAGATCGCGACACCGGCAATGACTGCTGTCGCCGCACGGTAGGCTGCGGCGGGAAGACGAATATCAGCAAGCATACGTATCCCTCCTATGAGTCAGACGTCCTAATAGGCTAGGCACCCCGTTGGATATGCCTCGTACCGTACGTTATAGATGGAAGATTGTGAAAGGAACAATTAATCGCAGGATGCCATGATGGTGAGTGGCGTGCAGGCACGGATTCGATCAGGACTTCTATGGTAGGTCCGATATGGGATAATCTGTGATTGCTCACCGATAGCTTGTGGAATGATGCGAATATCAGACTGGTATCAAGATAAAGGCCTCAACTCAGATAATGCCGTAATGATTACATGTGGATATTGAACATGAGGGGATTAATCGTCAACGGCTAATGATCCATCGCATCAGGGAATGGCCTGGTTCCACCGGATTCAGAACGGGAGGTATTGGCGAACGACATTCTGAGCCGTCCAGGCCATACAGACGAGCTGATACCACCATAGAATCACCGCTTTGAGAAACCGAGTGAAGGAATAACTTTGTGATCCTTACATTCTATGAGCGAAGTTCCCTATTCATCGCCCTCCAGATCCGGGCATCTTCTTCATATTGAACGTTAATGTCGTATATCCTCCGTTATCCAGGGTTGATGAATGAATGATAATGGTATTCCATCCCTTCCATGCTTTGTGGATAGATGGTTCACAAGCCGGAAACCCAATCGTATCAATGCGCCACTGGACGCCGATGCACCTATGCCCCGTGGCGGAGATGCGTTCCCGCATCACGTCCAACCCCTTCCACCCACCCGCGGCCTCCATACGAACAGTCATCATCTAGGGATACGGGGAGCAACGGATTACCTAATCCAACTCTTAGAGAATTTCTCGCACTCTTCCCGATCAACTTATAATGTGTTTATACCGTTGCATCGGAGGCATGGAGTTATGGAACATGGTATAAGGATTGAACGGGTATATTCGTTGGCGCCGGGGGAAACTGGATATCGTATCCTTGTTGATCGATTGTGGCCACGGGGCATCAGTAAGGCGAAGTTGGCGCTGGATTTCTGGGCGAAGGATTTAGCTCCTACCCCTGAATTACGAAAATGGTTTTCACATCGAGCAGATCGGTTTGAAGAATTTCAAACGCGCTATCTTGCACAACTGGACGCGTATGACGGGGCCAACAATTTTTGCACGATGTGCTCCGATGTGCTCCGCAATCACGATGTTCTGCTTTTATATGCTGCCAAAGATGAACATAACAATCAGGCGGTTGTGTTGCAGGCATGGTTGAGACAGCGCTTGCACAGATAACTCAAGGTAGCTGATTCATTTCGCGCTGCACTCCCCTCGTTCGGACGACTTAGGATAGTTCCGACAATCACAAAGATCAAGAGTAACTACATATTGTGTCGAAAAAAATTTTGATTACTATATCTAGTGGTTTTAAAAATTAGTGATTGTATGTGAAGGGGAAGAACCATGGACGAGGGATCTGTCATCACGCTTGATCAAGCATTCGTTGACCAAGTGAATCAAAGCGTTGAACCTCACTGGGGGCCACTTGGCTGGGTTACCTATAAACGCACATACGCGCGTTTCATTGACGCTGAGAACCGGTCCGAGGAATGGTCTGAAACAGTACAACGCGTGGTTGAGGGCAATATCAATCTTGATCCCAGACTGCATGATGACAGTGTTACGGATAAGGATGCGCTGGTTCGCACACTCACCAACGAGGCTCAGAGCTTGTACAAGCTGATCTATGGTCTTGCGGCAACCCCATCTGGACGCAATTTGTGGGTGAGCGGAACGCAGTATCAGCGTGAGCATGGCGATTCACTCAATAACTGCTGGTTTATTTCCATAAAACCACAACGCTACGGTGATTCCGCAATTGTTCCATCGTATGTGAATGCGCAGCAAGAAACCGTGTCGATGCCCTTCGCATTCATGTTTGACCAACTCATGAAAGGCGGCGGTGTCGGATTCTCTGTTACTCGTAACAATATTGAACACATACCGAAGGTTGCGTGCACCCGCAATCTGACCATTGTGGTAAGCAGCAAGAATGGGTCGGCTGAAGAAGCTTGCAAATCCGGTGCGGTTGACCGAGATGAATGGTTGGCTCACCATCCAGTTACGGAAGATGCGCCGTTCTATTACGAGGTTCCTGATACACGTGAGGGATGGGTGGAAGCGCTTGCGACAGTCATTGACGCACACTTCGACTATTTCCCGAAAGCCCACGATTCAATCGTCATAGACATCTCACGCATTCGTGCACGAGGAGAACGCATTCACGGCTTTGGTGGAACAGCCTCAGGAGCAGCACCCCTTGTCGAGATGCTTCTCGATGTCAATTCGATTGTGAATGCGGCGGTACACGGACATCTCTCATCGGTGGACGCTACGGATATCGGCAATCTGATAGGCAAAGCTGTGGTTGCAGGAAACGTTCGGCGTTCTGCTGAACTGGCTTTGGGAAATTGGGATGATGAAGCCTTTGTGACGATGAAACAAGATCAGCAGAAGCTGTACCATCACCGTTGGGCTTCCAACAATTCTGTAGCAGTCTCTGGTGATAGGCAGGAATACGAAAGAATTGCTGATTCCATCAGGGTTAATGGTGAACCTGGAGTTGTTGATCTCGATCTCTCTCGACATTACGGGCGTCTTGTCGATGGTCGTTCAGATTCTTCGGATATTCTCGCGGAAGGAACAAATCCTTGCGGTGAAATCACGTTGGAGAATGGTGAACCGTGCAATTTATTCGAAGTATTTCCTGATATTGCACAGCAGCAGGGTTGGGATCTTGGGACTGTGTTCTCTCTTGCAGCTCGATTTGCGAAGCGAGTGACTTTCGGTCATTATGACTGGGAGGTCTCACGTAAGGTCATTGAACGTAACCGGCGTATTGGTATCTCTATGTCAGGTATACAAGACTGGTTCCTGAACCGTTTTGGTCACCGGGTGGTTATAGGATTCACACAGCAGCGAGAGCCGATTTTCGATAAGCGTGCAATTGCCGAGGTTGACGCATTATATCGTGATGTAGTTCAGGCAGACAACGCGTATTCCGCGCAACTGCATTGTCCGACATCACTTAAGCACACCACGGTGAAACCCTCTGGAACAGTTGCCAAGTTAGCAGGAGCTTCAGAAGGTATGCATTTCCATTACGCACCATACCTCATACAGCGCATCCGTTTCCAGGAAGACGACCCATTGCTTCCAGCGCTTCAAGCTTGCGGATACACGATTGAGCCCGATGTGTATACGGAACATACGATGTGTGTCGAATTCCCAGTCGAAGCCGAGAATGCCGATTCCCAGCGTTTTGCATCAGCAGGAACAGTGTCGGCTCAGGAGCAGTTGGCGACGCAGACGTTCTTGCAAACCTATTGG
Organism: Bifidobacterium aquikefiri; assembly: GCF_002259795.1. Classification (GTDB taxonomy): domain Bacteria; phylum Actinomycetota; class Actinomycetes; order Actinomycetales; family Bifidobacteriaceae; genus Bombiscardovia; species Bombiscardovia aquikefiri. Next base: position 89,027 of record NZ_MWXA01000001.1, read on the forward strand.
GCAGATAATGCAGTGAGCTGCACGATAACATTCCAAGAGAGTGAAAAGCCATCATTACCCAGCATCCTCAGTGACTATGCAGGCCTGATTAAATCCACTTCCATGCTGCCTTATTCGGGTGCAGGATTCAAACAAGCCCCCAAAGAACCCATAAGCAAGACCACATATGAGCACATAGTTGGCCAGATTAGCGATGATCCTCATCAAGTGTTCTTGCGGTTGAACCCTCAGCATGATCGTGACGACCTTGTTCTCGTCGATCAGAGCGATTGCGTGAGTGGCGCGTGCCCGGTTCGTTAGGTGTTGTGGAAACATCCTCCGAATTGTCTGCATACGAAGCATTGAAAACATCATCTAAGTTCACCCAGCCGTTGGAAAAGCTGCATGGTGCGATGCTTCGCAGACATCGTCAGCTTGAGCAGTTCGCACTCATGGCCTTCCATAGACTTTCGTTGGCAGCAGTGTTGTGGCATCATCTCGCCATAGTTTTCATATGTGGCATGAATCTGTCAATACCTTTGCAAATGTGGATTATCGTGCTGCTCGTATCCTTCGAAATGATATCCTCTCGAGTCAGACCAGTGCTGACAACACTTATGTATGGCACGATCATGGGACTGATGATAACGCTCGCGGCACTGGTGTTCGATACAGAAGGCAGTGCAATTCTGATACATCTCTGGGGATGGATGCCGACAACACAGGCACTGCAATCCGGAATATCTCACGCATTATCGTTTCTCATCATTATGATTGTGGCACTTTCGCAAACGCGTAATGCTCACAGCTTGGGATCGCCAAAAGCGATGCAACATTGGATGCCCCAATTTTCAATAGTGCTAAGCCTATGCATGACCATGATTCCTGATCTCGCACGGCAAGTGATGTCACTACGCTTCCTTGTCAAGCGATATCAGGCATGTAGAGTGGACACTGCGACACAATATTCCGGCGGATGGCATCGTGACAATTCGCGATGTATCTTGGTACGAGCACTCATGTATACAGTTTTGGTTGAATCAATACAGTGCGCTTCAACACGTGCCGGTGCGCTCACTCGGGTAGTATCCACCTCTTCGAGCGATATGCGCCTTCGCCATCGCCCACCACAATCTTTAGACATGCTACAGCCACCTGGCCGTCAGAGTGCGGCTATGAGATGGACCAATGCCAACCGTGTGCGCTCTGAGAGGTCACGTCGCTTCGTCGCTGTTTCGGGAATGCTGTTCCTGCTCTTAATGGTGCAGCTGTGGAATGAATCTTTTAGGGAGAGTGTTTTCAGTGTTACCTTGCTTGTTGCCTTACCATACCTGTTTGCAATGGAGGAGCTGATATGGGCGAAATTGCACGCATAAGCCATTACAGCTACATGTATCCGCACTCGCAAGCATCGTCTTGTGGCGAGTCTCCTCAGGCATTGAATGACGTATCTTTCACCGTTTCACAGGGAGAATTCATTGTGCTCACCGGCTTCACAGGAAGTGGAAAGACAACCTTGTTGCGTCATCTCAATCCTGATTTTTCCTTGCAGGGAAAACATCAAGGGTGTGTGCACGTTGCAAAGCGTACCAGAAGTAACGAGTCGGGCGAGAGCAGCAATGTGCGGATTGGATACGTTCCCCAGCATCCGAAAGACGTTATGGTAGCGGAAACACTGCGCGATGATCTCGCAATCAGGCTTTCAAGTCCCCAAGCGAGTAAACACAGAAGCGCCACTAATGTCGAGACATTAGCGTTGATGGCAAACGACATTATTGGATTCCTTGGTATTGCATCCATCGTTGACATCCCAGTTTCGCAGTTATCTGAGGGGCAGAGCCAGCTGGTGGCATTAGCGGCTGTCCTCTCAACGAGGCCAGACATGTTGCTACTTGATGAGCCGACCGCCTATTTGGATTCAGTGACTCGCAGGAATACCCTCGATGTATTGCAACGTCTCAATATTGATGATGGCCTCACCATAGTCATTGCAGAGCATCGCCTCAGTGGATTACTGCCCATGTCTGATCGGATCATTGCTTTGCACCATGGGCGAATTATCGTTGATGATCAACCTCGTGTGGCGTTGCGAACATTATATGCTGATCCTGAACTACGACCTCTGATTCCTGATGTCCCTAGAGTTTTTCTCGAATATTATTGCCGGACGTCACAGCTGAATCATCACATGCACAGCAGCGAAGCATGTGTGCCGCTGGGAGTTGGAGAGGGAAGACGAGAACTGGAATCCATCACAGCATACGGCGACAATGCATCATGTACAAACAAAGATCCTCTGACAAGCCGGATTATGAACACCACTGACGCGCAGACCGCAACTGAGGATCCGCACGTTTCACCAATCCTACAAGTGAACGGACTGAGTTACACGTATCCGCAGGCAAGCAGGAGCGCATTGGAAGATATCACTTTCACTGCCAACGCAGCTCAGGTAGTCGCGGTGACGGGACAAAGCGGAAGCGGGAAGAGCACACTATTTCAGCTGCTCAGCGGTGTGATTAATCCACAGTACGGCACTATCACATGGGACATGCACAATGACAACGAGACTGAGCATCAAGTCTCGAACAAGCATCAGGGTGACCGGAGTCGCCCGTGGAGCATATTCCACAATCGCCATGCTCATACCCGTCGCATGCATCCTTCTCAGGCGGGTCCATACATTGGATACGTGCCGCAGGACTGTCGCATCTTACTGAATTTCGAGGCTGGATATAACCCCGAACAATCAATAAGTCATGGGATTTACGACGCAAGCAATGGGGAACAGCAGTTGAAAACAGTGATGAGTGTCATCCGTGAAACACACCAGATCCTTATATTGGATGAACCAACACAGGGTTTAGACACCAATGCAACGAAAATTGTCGGGCAAGCCCTAGTCAGAAAAGCCTCACAGGGCTGCCTAGTGATGATATCTTCTCATGATCCCGATTTCTGCATCACATATGCCACCCAAGCCATCGTCATCATGGGCGGACACATAGTCGCATACGATACCCCTCAAAGCATCATCGGCAGCCAACACTATTCAACGACTGACATCCACCGATTATTCGCTCATATTGACAACCGTATCCTTACCTTGCCGCAATCCGAAGCGTTTATTGCCGGACAGGTAGGGCAAGAGGTGCAAATGCCCTAATACCTATTGTCGTAATCTCCATATCACATTAATCATCTTCCCAAGTAATGAACAGTATGCAAGAAAAGAGCAACTGATTTGATGAGCAGTCATATAGCACAAGAATCAACGGCACATACTGATATCGATAGTGCCAACGATCTAGAGGAACAGACCAATAATCCACATCCAACACCGGCGCAGCATATTCGGACGATATCGCTCGTTTTTCTTGGGCTCCTCGGTATATGCCTCATACTCCTCCTCGTCCAATCCGTGTTCCGCATGGATACCGCCTACGCATTCGCAATAATTATCGTTCCCGTGATTGCGGCAGTAGCCCTGTGGATAATAGAGAAACAGAAGCTGGATACCGTTACCCTCGCGATAACTGCTGCGCTTGCGGCACTTGCTGTTGTCTCCAGAATCGTGAAAATACCAATACCAGATGTAGAACTTACTAGTTTTCTGGTGATTCTTGCAGGGTTGTCACTTGGACCCGAATCAGGTTTCCTTACAGGGGCTCTCAACGCACTCATCTCAAATGCTTGGCTTGGTCAGGGCGCCTGGACACCGTGGCAAATGCTTGCGTGGGGGATCATGGGAGCTGCTGCTGGTTGGATACGAGGATACAGATGGAGTCAGAATCGTATCGTGATGTTTGTTTGGGGAATAGTATGGGCTTTCATATTTGGCTGGATTCTTGATATTTGGTCATGGCTCACCTATATCCGTGTGTACACCGTACCGGCGTTCTTTGCCTCTCTTGCATCTTCGGCACCGTTTGACATGATGAACGCGATCTCTACAGGTGTATTGCTGCTCATCACCACCCCATGGGCTGTCAACCTGATTCGTCGCGCTCAAGATGACAACACCGTGTCGCCAGAAACTTCCGATGCTCATGTGGTACAAGAGCCTTACGAATAAGAGCCGCGAGGTTGGGAAGGGTATGAGCATACGATGAAGATTTATACAAGACGAGGTGATGCGGGTTCAAGCAGGCAAATGAATGGTCATAGCATACCTAAATCAGATCCTCAGATTCTCGCTGTCGGGGTTCTCGATGAAACGCAATCCTGGATTGGTCTCGTCATATCGGATCTATCTCCGGCTTGCACTCAGCTTGAGTCTAAGCTACTGCATGTTCAATCCTTGCTGTATCTACTTCAGGCAGACATCAGTATTGATAATCGTTGCAGCATTCATGATAATGACGTGACGATAATGGAGCATGAGATTGATTCTATGATGAGTGCTGTGCCTGCTATTCATGCTTTCATTCTTCCCGGAGGAGGACATACAGGAGCACAGCTGCAATATGCCCGAACCCTAGCCCGTGGGGCAGAACGAGCGTGTGTGGCATTCCACAGCACACGACCCGATCGGGTTCAGCCTGAGAGTATGCGTTTCATTAACCGTCTCTCAGATTATCTATTTGCAATGGCTCTGTACGCGAATCATCTCGACGGCATTCCCGAAAAAATGTCCCGAGAATCATGAACCAGGATATGCATATCGATTTCGACGGATATCGGGATACGCGAATTTGCATATCGCAACCAGCTCCCCTATCGGAGGGGCAATATCACGATATAAAGTTGCACCTGTGTGCGGGAAAATTATGGTAATTGTTTTTTTTGAGGGGGGGGGGGCAGTCGTTGCAATTAGCTCGTTCTGACCTGGCTTTCCTTGAAGGTTCTGCAGATGAAGCTGCACAAGGCCTACTTGGATGCGTGTTGTCAAGTGATATTGGAGGTTTTCATACCAGTGTGCGCATTGTTGAAACTGAGGCATATGACCAAGATGATCCAGCTAGCCATGCATTTCATGGTTTGAGTCGCAGGAATCGTGCATTATTTGGGCCTGCAGGACACGCATACATATATGTTTCTCATGGCATATATCATTGCTGCAATATCACGGCAGGTGTTGAAGGTTATGGAGCTGGAGCACTTATACGAGCTGTTGAACCAATTGATGGCATCGATGTGTTGCAGTCTAGAAGAGCCAAAAATGCGGTTGAGCTCACAAACGGTCCAGCTAAACTCTGTCAGGCGCTCGGCATAGACATGAGCTTATATGGGCATGATTTCACAAGTTCACCATTGGTGCTTCGCTACGCCGCATTGCGGCGAGGGGAGCGCATTGTGCGAACCCCTCGCGTTGGCATAACCAAGGCGACAGAGCGTTTGCGACGTTTCGTGATTGCAAATAATCCCTATGTTTCCAAGGCTCCACGATCGATTCGCAATCGTAGCGAATTCCTATTGTGAAATAGACGACCGTTTGGCCGTGCATTACAGGCGTAGCGACTGCATGTATCCCGGTGCAATTCCCCTCTTGGGGGTTCTTTCTTTCTGGCTGCTATGACAGTCGGAGTCTGATGTTGGCATGATCACTGTTCTTTCGCGTCAGTCAGCTAGATTGGTGGTCAAAGCCAGTTGCACGGATTTCAGAGCAGTCACGCTTCTCGAGCTAACGAGGTAGGGAGTAGAGTCGTTTGCACCGGTTGGCGATTACGAGACGGGTGCCATTGCAGAGGTGGTCGTAATGAGGCAGGGGTCGATTCGTTTTCTGCGTCTTGGGTCTTGTCGGGAGTGTGGTTGCATGGGCGTTGTGGAGTGGGCGGTCGGCGATGGCAGGAACTGATCATGGCAGTCGCAGACTGTTGACCCGACGGGGCTGGCGACGTGTGCTGTGGTGGGCCGGTCTCGCCGCTTTGTTCACCGCGGCGGCGGTGGATTATGGCATCTGGTGGACGATTTTCCCCACGTTGATGATCGGCACCATCATTTTTTCGCCCTCAGTGTGGGTTTACACGGCTCTTGGCGTGAGCCTATGCTGCTGGATCGCCGTTTTGCTGTTGCATGAGAGCGTCACACCTACGTCCGTGAAATTCGGACGGCTGCGACGTGTCGTGGTTGCCGTCATCGTCGTTGTGGGATTGGCTGGCGTGCTTCCGATGACTGTATTCACGGGGTTTACTGCTGAATCTCAGTACCGGGTGCTCTCACCGGGCACTCCGGCGGGATGCCGTGTGGTGACGTCCATGGCACCGATGCTGGAGGGCACGGCCGGGTATGTGTATCTCTCGACTCCGGGATCGATCGTTCTGCACCGCGTGCCCACATCTTGGTTCTCGTACTGGTGGTGGTCGAATGACGGTTCCAACAATGGATACAACCCCATCGATGCAGGGGAATGGTCGCTGTGCTGGGATGGCGACCAAGGGTACTTGTCCATCAGGCTTAGGGGGTTGGCGGATGATGGGCACTCAGCAACATTGACCTGTCCGCGCCGGTAGGTTCACTTGCTGGTATTCCGTTCAGTGGTGGGGATTGGAGCAAGCCCTTAACGACGTGAGAGATACCCAAACCAACAAGCGAGGAAAACGGCAATGGTGGCAGTGAGGGTCAAAGCCGACGCCCTTCAAGAGAACCAAAGGAAAAAGCAGTTTGCCGATCAGGAAGATAGCGATCGGGGGAGGTGGATTCCGGTCGTTACTTTTGTGGCTATCGTATTGGTGATGCTGTGGTTCGGAAAGTATATGGGAAGTGTATGAACTCTCTAACCCCTAGTTCGTGGTCTAGGAATGCGAGCTCCCTGCTTAAGGCTTCGGTATTGGGCACGGGGATCTGTACCGCCCTTCTTCCGCCCCTAGTAATAGTCCTGAACGGGTGGAAGCTAGTTCATCCTTCTGAGACCATGAAGAGATTCATCGATTACCCGTTGTATTCGGTTAGTTGGGCAGCGCTTCTCTTCTCCGTCATAGTCATTATCGTTAACTCCAGAATGTGATGTGTAATTAATGACCGTTTTCTAGACAATCCCACGGCCTGCCGACCCAGGCCGTTTTTTCATGCTGAAACGTGTATGGAAACCCGTGCAAGAATCAGAGTGCAGTAATCGCTTGATTGGGTTGAGTTTCTTCACATAAGAACCTGCACGTAGCACGAAAGTGTGCTATACTTATGTCGTGTCTTCAAGGATGGTGTTTGCCCGCTCGGCCGAGCGTCATGGTTACACGGTCGCCGATGTGCTGTTTGCGTATCAGCATCTGATTCGTCGTAAGGTGCTGGTGCGTAGCGGTGAACGCTATCTTAAGTTCACTGGACTGCACCACGGTGACCCGCTGGTGCCGAGCATCGAGGTCATGATGAAGATCATACCGGGGCAGGGCATCGTGGTGTTCCATGTGAACGCCGAACAGGGTGGCTTCTGGGACAAGGATTGAAAGGTAGGTGAACCTCATGGCATTGCAGGACGAGACGTGGCAGTGGGATGATTCTCAGGCGGTGGAGAGTACCGCCGCCCAGGCTCAGGTTGAGGCCGATCACGATTTGATGGAGGCGGCCGGCACCGATAATGTTGCGGATGCCGTGGCTGTATTGATGGGCAGGCCTCGCCTGGGGGACAAGCCCAGGGAGAAGAGCGTGCAGATTCATTTCAAGGCTTCCGAGTCGATGGCTGCCTTCGTGGACGAGCAGCGCAAACAGTCTGGAATGCGCAACAAGTCCGAGTATCTGCGCATGCTCATAGAGCAGGAGATGAAGCACCAGCACCACCGGTTGCAGGCCGCGTGACCATGATCGTCGGTTATGCCAGGGTGAGCACTCTGGAGCAGAACGAGCGGTTGCAGACCGACGCGCTCACCAGGGCAGGATGCGAACGGCTGTTCACCGACCATGCGTCCGGCGCGAAGGCGCACCGGCCCGAACTGGACCATATGCTCGACACCATCCGCGAGGGGGACACGCTCGTCGTGTGGAAGCTCGACCGGCTCGGCCGTAGCGTGCAGAACCTCGTCGATCTCATGAACCTGCTGCAAGTAAAGGGAGTGGGGTTCAAAAGCCTGACGGAGAACATGGACACCACCACACCCGGAGGCGTGCTGATCTTCAACGTGTTCGCCGCGATGGCGCAGTTCGAACGCGACCTGATACGGGAACGCACCAACGCGGGATTGCAGGCCGCCAGGGCCAGGGGACACCTGGGTGGCAGGCCATCCAAGCTTGACGGGAGGCAGCGCAAACGCATCCGCGAACTCTACCAGGGCAGGACGCTCACCGTGCAGGAGATCGCCGACCAGTACCACGTCAGCCGGCAGACCATATACAGCGTCATCAAGGCATAGCTAGCTAGTTATATAACTAGCTAGCTGCATCCGCTCATCGCGCCTCCGCCACGGTCAGCTCATCCCACCGTGTGGGAATCCGGTTGCTGAGGTGCTGTCGTTTCATGTTCCATCCCGTTGAGGGTCTGATCGGTGGCGGTGCTGCATGGATGCGCAGTGGACGGGAGTATCGTGTTGGAACTTGTGATAGCTCTGGATATGAAAAAGGGTTGGTTGCTGGATAAGGTTCGGTCGGTTCGTAGGATGGCTGGAGGTGCCGATGGGTCGTTGGCGCAGGTTGCTTGGTTGGATTGGCTCTGTCTGCTTCCTTATCCCGCTCGTTCCGCTCAGTGATCCGCAGGTGCGCACTAGCGTGGGAATCAGTGTGTGGGAACATCCTATGATGCCGCTGCCAGGGATGGTGCTCACACCGGAGACGTTGCTGACTACTGCCGGTCTGGTGCTCGGCGCTTTGTGCTGGCTTGCCTACGGAGTCCTGTGCATGGTGGCCGCTGGCAGACCCGGCGCGGCGGCCGGCCAACGTGTCGTTACAGGCCATGCGCGCAGGGTTCTGTGGCTTCTGACGCGCGTCATCCTCGCATTGGCGGTGTTCTGGGGATTGCTGACCGCCGGGTTCACGCTGCTGTTCGCCGATAGTTATCATGTGCTCGCGCCGCGCAGCGCTGCCGGCTGCGCCGTCGTCGTCTCGTTCGGCGAGGGCATGGCCAACTCCTCCGGCGACGTGTATCTCAAGCAGCCCGACTCCCCATGGCTCGTAGACACCGGCGGCAACTGGTCGCAGGTGCATGACGTTGTTGCCGATCCCATCCGCGAGGGTGCATGGTCGCTCATATGGCAGGGCCGTGCCGCCCATCTGAACATCTGGGGACACGACGGCACCGTGGAGTTCCAGACGTCACCGCACGGGATCACCTGCGATCAATGATGCGTGGCTTTCATCTGCTCGGTGAGGCAAGGAACCTGGCGTACACGCGGGCTAGCGCATCCGCTTGGCTGGCGGAGGGCATACCCGATGCCTTTGCTGCTGCCAACAGCAGTTTAGTGGTGAAGCCGAGGTTGACGCCCCACACGTCGATGCCATTGAGAACCATGGTGAACGCTGCAGACACGTTGTCCGGGTTTGCGTTGAACCGGCTGCTGTAGAAGTTTCTGATCCGCTGGTTGCCGTCTGCCTGATAGATCGAGCGCATCGCGTTGCCCAGCGCCAGCCCCGAGGTATCGCCGCTCATGGCTTTCTGCAGGAGCCACCCGTCGGCGTCCGCCAGCACATCGGCGTATGCGAAACCTCCGTCTGCGTCGACCACGCCAAGGCGCTGAGCCGCCCATGTCGACAGGTCTGCGTTTTCTCCGCTTCCTTCGTAGGAGCCCCAGAGCTGGAGCAGATCGAGCAGCCATCCGCCCAAATCACCGGCATCCGACTTGTTTGCGGCAATGTCAACGCCCCAATCGCGGTAGCCAAGGCAGGTGGCCGCCATGTGGGGGACATCCCGGTAGGATGTATTGACCGATGGCAGACTTCCAGTGGTTCCCGCAGTGCCGAGCGCTTCTTCGACAGCGGCTCTCGCAAGGACCTCCTGCTCATTTGTTGCCGGCTCCGGCGTATAAGTGTGCCACATTATGGATTTCTCTTCTCCGTCGGACCAGTATGTCGGTTTTCTTAGCCATCCGAGGATGTAGTCGGGCATGAACCCGGCGTAGGCGTTCATGGGGTTGAGCAGGCTGTTGGCCGCGTATATCGCCTTCTCTCCCTTGATCTCGGCGCTGACGATCCAGTCGTAGAGGACGTCGAGGCCGAACTGTGCGGGGGTGTCCCCGTCCTTTTCGGTGGGTGGCAGGGTGAGGGATGCTAGGTCGATGGCTGCCGCGCGCGATGAGATGGCATCCTTGTCGATGCCTATGCTGCTGCCGCCCAGGCTGGCGGTGGTTTCCTGTATCTGGTTGTACTGCCATGCTGGCGGCATGGGGAATCCCATGTTGCCCGACCAGCCTGTGGACATGCCGGCCACGAAGACGGCCGATGCCAGACCCTTGCCGGTGAGACTCTGACATACGTTGCGGGTGCCGTACACGCCGATGGCGTATGCGCCGTTGAGGTAGGGCTTCATCCCGTCGGCGATGCCGTTGAAGAAGTCGGATACCGGTCCGGCGATGGAATCCTCGTTCGGATCATAGTCCACTGCGAAGAAGACGGTGGATCCCATGGGCAGTCCCAGCAGCCGGCATCGCGCCGTGGCCTCGGCGCCCTGAGTTTCTCCTTCCGCAGCGGTCATGACGCTGTCGCTGTTGTTGTAGCGTTCGTGGATGGGGAACAGTCTGAGTCCCGCGGCCTTGATCGCGCCAAGCTCGGCGATGGTGATGTTCTTGCCGGACCCGACCGTGTATCGGCCAACATGCGTGTATCCGGCATCGGCGGCGCCTTGCGCCTGGCTGCCGGTGAGCTGCGTCGAGGTGTCGAACCCCTTCGTTGTCCTGTCGGGGTCCCCTGTCGATACAAGCAGCGCGCACCAGGTCCCGTAGTCACCCTCGCCAGTCACTGTCAGTTCCATGAAGGACTGGAAGCTTGACGCCTGTGCGCCGGTCTGCGCGCCGAACGATCCGTCGAATGGTGTGTCCGCATACCCGTTGAGCCGGAGCGCTCCTTGGAAGAGACGGACGTAATGGTGGGAGCTGTCCGCGTCTCCCTGGGAGACCGGAGCACTGTCGCGCAGACCCTGCCTGGTGCCGGGGCCGAAGTTGCCGTTGGCTGTCGCATCGTCCATGCCGAACTCGTACTGCAATCCGTAGAGCATGGCCGTCTGTATCTGCCGCGAGTACAGTCCGTCGCAGGGAACCAGAGCGAAGCTGCCACGAGTGGAGTACATGCCGTTGAGCCACTGTTGCACCGTGCGAATGCTGCCGGTCCCGCTGCCCGTCTCGGGAATGACGTACGCATCCATCGACATCAGCGATGCCATGAGCTTCACATCGATGGACTGAATCGTTGCATCCAGGCCGAGATCGGACCTGACCCGGGAAACGGATGGCACCAGGTTCGTGAATGCCATGGGATCGGTGAAGTTCCATCCCGAATACCCTTTGCACCACAGGCTTCCCGATACCAGGCGCAGCACGTTCTGCGACGTCGTCGATGCATCTATCTTCCCTATCTTCGCCGTGAACGCGGCGGTGGTGGCCGTGCCGAAACCCGAGGACACCGGAGAAATGCCAAGCTCATGCTGAAGACCTCGGCGCAGCCCATAGATCGTGTTCCACCCGGTATTTCCATCCTCCGCAAGACTCACCCATCCGTCAACCGACCCGTATGTTGCGTTGAGCCACTGCTGTGTGGCTAGAACCATTGCATCTGCCATGATAGGCATCTCCTTCAGAGATTCATCAGAATCGATAAACCTGTAAGTAACTGAATCTTGAACCGTTCGACCGGCCACGTACCCTTCGCGTGTGACCGCTCTACAAAGAGCGGGAAGAGGCGTCGGCGTATTACCCAAGCCCGTTCCTACCGCTGGAACCGTCGTCCTTGACATTTCCACGATCATTATATGCAGGCGACACACGCTGCAAGGGTCACGGAACATGAACGTGCGATGAGCAGTAAGTGACGTCTGTGAGCCTGCTTCCTCCCAGCAGTATGATTATGGCAGGCTCCGGTCTCATCGGCGAGAATGGGGGCTTATTCTATGAAGGGGAAAGAAATGATTCATCATCAGAACTCTATGCTCAGGTTCAACGGCACTGCCGTTAGTAACTACTCGCAGTTGAACATGACCAAGCGCATCAACATCACCACCCAATAGCAGGCCAAAGACTCCGACCCTGACAACGGGCCGGAAGGAGACGGCTGACCAGTACCACGTCAGCCGACATACCATCCATAGCGTTATAGGCGCGTGACGTGCTATACGGCTAGTCGGTCATATGACTGCGGCTATTAAGGGGTCTATCGGCAGACTATTCTGAGTCGTATGAAGAATTCAGCGGACGTGGACGGGGCATCATTGATCGATACCAATGTCTGGTTCAGTCATCTTCGTTCATGCCATCTTGATGATCGGGATGCCATTCTTCAGGCGACCTTGGATATTGAGATGTCGCTCACGGGACGCATTGACATGTTTCAGCTCAATATCTTCTTTGCGGAGGCGTCGAAGGAGCTGCGTAATGCCGTGAAGCTTTTAGAAAGCGGCATGTATGATTCCGCGTTCTATTCCGTGAGATCCGCAGTGGAACTGGCCCACATCGTGGCATATTTCTCGGGCGACGATGATCCAGCATCTAGTGAGCTGTATGAAAGATGGAAAAAAGGCGGATGGTTTCCGCCCGATGGGGAGATAAGGAAAAACCTGGCGGAGGTCTGCGCCCCGTTTCAGGAGGTCAAGGCCGCTCTGCCTGAATTCTTCGCTGAACGCAACAAGGCCTTGCGTCGTGCGAACAAGTACATTCACCGGCAGGGGTTCCGCACGTTCTACTCATTGACTCAGAGACCGGAACCCTGGTATGCAGGATATTTGCCTGCGATGCGCGATGAGTTCCATGCGTTCATCATGGGTGCAGTGACCGAGATCATCCTGCTGCGACTGAGCGTGGATCCCTTCCCGATTCTGCTCCGCGATCCTGACGTGATGTATAAGATCCATTATGTTTCTCAGACCAAGCCGCTGTCGGACACGGTCGTGGACCTGTTTCTGACCCCTAAGATAATTGACTCGTACCGTTCCACAAGCTTCTATTCCCAGCTTGCCGAAGAATTCTCGGGTAATGAGCCGTTCTCCAAGGCAACCTACAACCTGTTCAACTTCGGGATATACCATCATGCCGATCACGATAAGATCATGCAACAATTCAAGCTTCTCGGAAAATCGGACCGTATGGCTGTTCGCATCTTCGAATGCATGCCAGACGTGTCGTGCATATTCACAGAATCCGGACTGAAAATGTACATGGCGGAATCATTTGTTCTCAAGAGCGGCCCTCTCATCAGCTCTGACGACTTCAGAACAGATCAAGGACAGCCAGGCATCGTTAACCGGCCTTGCCCCCAGGGATACGAAACTCTCATACACATTGATGGTGACGCCTATATGTTGAATCATGCCCACCCTTTATCCACCGATTCCATGCGGAGTCTTGAAAGACTGAAGTCAGACATTGAAGCCGACTCCTAGAGGATGCCCGTAAAAAGGTGCTCCTACCATGCTCACAGAGAGACAGCGTTAAAGGATCATCGTGCCTTCGCCACGGCCAGCTCATCCCACCGTGTGGTGCCTCGGTTGCTGAGGTGGTGTCGTTTCATGTTCCATGCGGCGCCGGTTTCCTGGCGTGCCCTGCCCTTGCCTTTCATGCCGGCCCAGCCGATGCCGACGCTTTGCAGCCCGAATTTCCGGTTGGCCTGGTCGAGGATCGTGCCCAGGCCATTGTCACGCTTGGCGTCCATCCCGTCGAAGGTCGTGTATGACGCGGCGTCGGTGAGTGCGCCGAGCATGACGCCGGCCCGCACGTATCTGGCGTGTGGGTCGATCATGCGGGGGAGTGTGCCCACGGCTGCCCTGGCGATGGTGAGCGGGTCGTCTGCCGGGTCGGTGAGGATGATGCTGCCGCTTCTGGACTGGTAGTCCTGGTTGAAGGGGCTGGTGGCGATGAACACGGTGACCATGCCGGCCAGGGATCCTTGCTTGCGTAGCCGGATGGATGCCTGCTGCGCGTAGGTGCTGACTGCTGCGGAGAGGTCGGGCAGGCCGGTTATGGGCTGGCCGAACATTCTGCTGCACATGAGCTGCTGTTTCCTGGTGCCGTCGATGGCGTCGAAATCGTCCAGTTCGATGGAGGGTATGCCTTGCAGTTCCAATACCGTGCGTTGCAGGAGCACGGAGAACAGGTGACGGATCCTGGATGGATCCGCGCGTGCGAGGTCGCCGGCCGTGGTGATGCTCATGCCTTGAAGCTTTCTGGTGAGGCGTCGGCCGACGCCCCACACTTCCGACACGTCGATCCGGTCGAGCACGTCCGGCTCCTGGGATCTAAGCAGATCCCAGTCGCCTATGCCGCCGCCCTGGTGCTTGATGTAGTGGCTGACGATCTTCGCCAACGTCCTGGTGGGGGCGGTGGCGATGGTGAGCGGGATGCCGATGCCTTGCAGCACCGTTTCCCGCATTCTTGTGCAGACGATCCTGGTGCGCTGCGGATCCTGGAAGCCTCGCAGGAAGCATTCGTCTATCGAGTAGATCTCCTGGCCGGGAAGGGCCGCGGCCATGAGCCGCATCATGCGCCTGGACAGGCTCGCATACAGTTCGTAGTTGCTGCTCCTGGCTATCACGCCATCATGCTGTGCCTGGCCTCTGATCTTGAACCAGGGCGTGCCGTTGCTGATGCCGAGCAGCTTCGCCTCGCGGCTGCGCGAGACCACGCACCCGTCATTGTTGGAGAGCACCACGAGCGGCCGGCGTGCGAGTTCGGGGTGGAACACTCTCTCGCATGACGCATAGAAGCTATCCGCGTCGGCCAGCACGAACATGCGTCCACTCATCGGCATCACCCTTCTTCGAGGACGTTCATTCTATCTGCCGGCCGCGATGTGATCCGCGTCTCCCGGATCACATCATTCGATGAGCTAGGGGAGACGGACTGCCCGCAGAGGGACAGACCGGTTTTCGTCGCCTTACGGCCTATGGCGGTAAGGCTGAACAGGTTGGATGGTGGGGTTTTCCTGCCACCTTCCACTCTGGCACAACCCGCTGCGAGTCAAGCCGGATGTGTCCCGGCCCACGCCTCGCTTTCGTCTTCGGGGATATAAAAGCGTATCCCCTTGGGCTTCGCTCCCCATGTTCCGATCCACACACGGCTTGACTCTCCGCTTCCTGTTGTGCCGGCATTCCAGGCGTCAGGAAAACAGTTGGATACACAAAGGAGAGTCATGATGACGAACACGTTCTGCGACGACTTCAGGGCAATGACCGCCGAGAGGATGGCCGGGTCGATGGAGGACATGACCTACGCCTACGAGCAGACCAGAGTCCCCAAGGCACACTACAGGAAGATGCTCGCCACCGGCATCGAGCAGGTGATGGAAGCCAGCGTCGAAATCAACTTGATACAGCCCTACATCAGCATCATCAAGCAGATGATAAACGAAAACCCCAAGAGCTTCTACAAGGCACTGCTGTGCATCGACGCGAAGGTGACCATGACCACTATCCGCACCAGCGAATGGGAAGCACTGGAAGACATGTGGCAGTCACACCAATCGAAGGACGACCCCAACCATGGCGGCCACCTGCCCAAGGCCACCATCGACACGTTCAAGGACATAGCCAAGCACGGCCTCGACCAACTCAGCAACGAGCTTGACGACAAGCAGAAATAGCCAATCAACAGCAATCAAATGAAACAGAACCAAGGAGAGAACATCATGGCAAACACCTACTACCACTGCTCAAGGTGCGGCAGACAAGTCGAAGAAAACGAAGCATGTGACGAACACTTTACCTGCGAATGCCGATTGGAACCACAACCAGACGTCAAGACCACGACTGCGGTCATCAGTCTTGAAAAGCTCGGCATAGCCGCCTATGAACCAGACGAGCAGGAAATAGAGGACGCGCTCATCAACGACTATTACGACACACTCAGGTACGAGCAGGGACGTGCCGTGGCCGACCAGTGGGAAAAGGAAAAGCGCGAGGCATTCCACCAATGGATGCGACACCACGATGAACAAGTCATCAGAAATCAACAGAAGAAGGAAGGTGAAGACTGATGGCCCGCCCGAACGGAACGGAGGAACTGTATTCGATACGCCTTGGAATCGAGGCGCGGGAAGCGCCAGTCGCCGCACTCTACAGTGACCTGAGACTGAACCCCGAACAGGTTCCACACGGCTGGCACCGGTATTCGATTCGTGAGACGGACGGGGGCAGCGGGGAGCCGGCCACCATCGAACGGCATGTGCTGGTGAACCATCTGATGGACATTCTCACCACGGAAAACCTGGACAGCCTCATCGAAAAAAACGACGGCTGTCTGAACATCAGCGACTACGACTACGACGATTCACATTGCGTATCATTCCCCAAATCGATTCTTTCGCCACGATACTTCCACGACTGAGCGTCACACCCGCCGCACAGCAACGGCGGGCACACCCCACCGTCGCCATCGCGCGATGCAGGGGGAATGGAGCGGCCCACGGCTGCACTGACCATCGAAAGGAGCATCCGCCAAACGCGGACGCAGACACATGAAGGCGGCCGAACAACGTGGCCGCGTCCTCGATGCCTGAAGAGAAGAGGCGAGGCATCGAGCAGGAGATGGAGCAGCCTTCGGCTGCGCTTTTCTGTTTTCTTTTTGACCGGTCGGCTATCGCCTTGGATCATATCGAAGTCGCGGAACCCGTCAACGCGACGCACGCGAGCAAGCTCGGAGCGTCGCTTATGACGGAACCCGCTTTGTTCGATAACGCTTCGCTTGACCAACCGGCCAAAAAGAAAAAACAGGGGGGGTAGAACTCATGAGCCGCACACTAAGAATCAGCATCGAGCAGCCATCAGAGAGCAACCATACATGGAACAAATGCGACACCTATGTGCATAGCGAGGGCATCGGCAACGATGACGCAGACCAAATTATCTCATCGATGGACACGATTGCGCCCGACGTGTGGCATCTGGAAAACGATTGCGGCGACGAGTGGGAAATCAGCACGGAACAATACGAACAACTGCAATCAGAGCATGAGAAATGCAGTCCATCACGGTTCACCCTTCCCGACTTGCCACAGACTTTCACCACCGATTACGTCACCGTTAGCATCAACTAAGGAGCAGCACATCATGACTACCATCATCAAAGCAAACAGCTTGGAACAGGCGAAGAGCAGACTCGAACGGGTCAGAAGCGAACGGGAAGCGACCGAACAGGCGGCACGCGACGAGGCGCATGCGATACCGTTCGGACAGCCGAACATCGAGGGACGCGGCAACATCTACAAGCATGTGCAGCAGCAGTGGGACAGGACGCGCCGCCTCGCTGACGAGGAAGAGCGTGCAGCCGACCGCGTGGACATGCTCGAAATGGTCGAGAAGTTCAAGGAAGATAACGAACGGTTGCAGGATGTTCGCGTGGTGGGACGCACAGGCTGGGCAAGCGTGGGAGCCGCCACGAGCGTCAACAACCTTGACTATTTCAAAGGCAGGCTAGCTCAGATGATAGCCGACAACGAGGCAGTGAAAGCATGGAACAAGAACCACAGGGATGCGAAGCGTTGCACGTTCGGCAGCAAGATAACCGCCCTGAGAAAAAAGGTCGCCTATCTCGAAGCAGTGAAAAGCAAGGCCGACAGCACGCCCGTCAGCGAGCACAGCCAGCAGCTCATCGACAGTGGCAAGGTAAGCCAGTGGAAGAAGAAACCAATCTACTATTTCGTGGACGGGCTGCGCAAAGTCGCGTTGACCCTTGATGATAACGGTGACTTCCAGGAATCGAAACGCTACCCAGCATACGAGGACAGCGACCGCGAGACCGTGCAAAGACTCCTGGCACACTGAACCAGCCGGGCACTCCACAGTCAGCGTGGAGTGCCCAAGGCTCGCGTCCCGTGCGTTTCTCGCGCGCCACAGACAACGTGGCGCACTCCAAGCCGCTCTCGCCTACCGGCGACATAGGGAGCGGGTTTCACCCGCGCATTGATGAGCGGAACGACCGTCAAAGGGGCGGTCGCATTAGTGTCTTCATGATCGTGGCTGCGCTTCGCTGCGCGTCTTTTTCGTCCCTTCTTGACTCATTCCACTGTAGCGCCGGTGCTGCCTCATGCAACCCGGATGCGTCGGCAAAGCCGGCCGCCGCGCACGGGCCTTCGGGCCTTCTCGCCACTCCGGTCACACGCCGCAGGCGTGTTCTCTCGTGCCGCTGCGGCTTGCATTCGTGCGCTCCACCGCATCCGTGGAAATCGTTCAAGAAGTTCCAAAAAAATGATTGGAACCACACAAAGAAAGAAGAAAACAATGCAATATCTCAACGACAGCCAAGGACACGCACTGACCGGCACCAACGGGTTCGACGAACCGATAACCTACACAGTCTGCCGGTTCCAAGCAGACAGATCACTGGCACTGATGACGGTGTACAGAGATGAGATGGGCAACATGGGAGCCGACCCGGTAAGCGTCAACCTTATGGCATATGGCTACATTCCCATGCGCGGGCACACGTACATCAACGAAGAATACCTTCAACTCGTCAAACCCCTCATCGACGCTGAACAAGCAAGAATATGCAGCCACATTCATTACGGCTCCTACAATGCCTCAGCGGTAGATATGGAAATACTCATCGACAACATCGAGGAAATCGCAGACCAAAACAGTAAGGAAGAATAGAGACACAAGCCGATACCATCACGAAATTTGCGCGGATAATCGCCCGAAACGAATAAAGAATGCCCCGCTTTTGCGGGGCATTACTGTTTGTCAGTGAAGAACAAATCACGCATCATGATGTACAAAAGCAGGAACATCACTGATCGCATTCTGCGAAGAATCCTGAGATTCCGTTTCCTCATTTGATGATTTTTCTTGCGCATCTTCCGAAGATGAATCACTCGCAGCCGCTTGTCGAATCAAGGATATTTGTTGCGAAGAAAGCTCAAAAAGCTCATCGATTGCCTGCTTGTTCATCCCATACTTATTCGTGAACTTTGCCAATTCCGAGTTCAAAACCGACGCAGCACCCATCATTTTCTTAAGCTCATTGAATACAGTCTTCATATCCTTCAGCTTCTCCGATGCAAGTGCACGCTCTCGTTTCAGCACATCAACACCCAGAGTATTCTCGCTCATTCTCGACGCCATTACTGTGCTCCAATCTCTATAAAAATATGCATTTCCATGCTCAATTATCAATTCTAGTTCATGCACTAGAAGCTCAAAAAAATGACAAAACAAGTAAAACTACCTACTGTGCCCCCTTGGGGCTAAAATGGGTAGCAAGCATAGCATTGGGGACCCCCCAATGCTCATTCCGGCTTCGCCGGACTGCGGGACACCCGAACCCGATAGGAGCAGCAGTGAGCAACGATCATCACAGAAACAGATCAGTAGAGAAGAAAATTCGTTTCACACCTGAGGAGTGGCAACAGGCGTCGGCCATCCTTGACCAGGTTCGTGAGTATCGGCCGATGTCGCTGAATGAGTTTGTGTGTCAGTCGGTGTTGGGCAAACAGATCACGTTGATTGCTGTGCCTTTGGACTATACGAAGATGGAGGTTCAGGTCAACAAGATCGGTGTGAACGTCAACCAGATCGCACATCGAGTCAATGCACAGGATTATGCAACCTTGGAAGAGGTCAGTAAGGTGAAGGCCGAGTTGGCTGAAGTGCATCGTCTCGTCGGTGAGGCGTGGAAAAAATTCAACGAACAGCAGGGCCGATAGGATGGCCGTAGTCAAGATCGGCCAGGTGAAGCAGACGCTTTCCAAGGCCATGCAGTACATCTGCAACCCCGACAAGACCCGGGACATGGAGCTGGTGAGCACCAACCTTCCATCCGTGGGCAAAGACCCTACCGCTTTTGCACAGTATTTTCTTGAAGAGCAGCACCGAATCGAAACAGGCCGCGCCCCGACGAAGACCACACTGGTGCGCGCTCACCACATCATTCAGTCGTTCGACCCGGGTGACAACATTACCCCGGAGAGGGCGCACGAGCTGGGCGTGGAGCTGATGGAACGCATCACCGGGGGCATGCAGCATTACGTGATCGCCACGCATACCGACCGCGACCATATCCACAACCACATCATGCTCAGTCCGGTGAACTTTGAAACATTGAAACGAGTGAAGGTGCCGCGCACCTATCTCAAAAGGCTCAGAACAATCAGCGATGAGCTATGTCTGGAAAACGGGTTGAAGGTGATCCGTGAGAAGAAGGTCAAGTCGTACGGCAAGACACGTCCCGACCTGTACACGCAGTTGAAGGGGGAGAGCGTCAAGGAGTCGATCCGTCTGCGCATCGACCAGACGGCCGGCCGTGTGGAGTCTTTCGACCAGTTCAAGCGCGTGCTGCGCTCCACGGGAGTGTTCACGCACGTGCGTGGCAAGTATCTCACGTTCGAGGATGCGCAGACGGGCATGAGGTTCCGGGATGCGAAGCTTGGCGAGGCGTATGACGAGATGAGCCTGATGGTCAAGATCGGCCAGGAGAGTCTGGAATGCATCAGCTTCAACAGGGGCATGATCGCCAGGCAAGATTCCAGGACGGTGAGCGTATGGGTGCCGGGCACCAGGCGCGGCAAGCGGCTGGTGATTCCACGGCAGCGTCTGGTCGTGGACGGGCAGACGATCCGCGCATGGCTGCCCAGGGATTCGGAACAGGTCTTGAGTGACAGCCGCGGACGGTTCATGCAGCAGGTTCCCACGGAAGGACTCTACGAATACTTCACGCCACCGAGCCTGAACATCGACAAGCTCATACGCAACAGCTTCCCCCAGATCTACACGGCCAACCCCGCGCAGCGGAAACGACTCATGGCACAGGCCATCAAGGTCGAGGAAGTCAACAACGTGGTCAGAGAAATCAATACGGTACGCGAATACCTCCTGGAAGGCGGAATGAGCAGCAGGCAGGCCGTGGCCACCCTGGGAGCAAAGATCCGCGAAAGACAGGACGACCTCCAAGCGCTCATCGTGGCAAGCTGCGAGGAAGGCCTGAACCCTGAACAGGTCGAAAGCCTGGACAAACAGATCAGAGGCAGCGAGAAGGAAATATCAGACCTCGCCCGACAAGTGAAGGCGCTGACCGGACGCGAGCAAAGACTCACACAACAGGAGGGGCAGCGGCGGCAGGGGAAGCACCACGGCAGATAGCAGCTCACAGGTCTGAATCGTGATGTGATTCGTGATCCCAATTGCAGTTATGGTTCCAGAGACCAGCGGGTGGTGTCGCTACACCTGACCTTTCCGCTCGTCACCTTGGGTGTTGTGATGGATTCCACCTGTTTCTGCACAGGAGTTTGTGGCCTGGAAGATCAGTGGCGGTGGTGTGGCGTTGCTGCCCGGCGGCGAGTGTGAAGGATGAGCAGGGTCGGGAGTGCGAGTATGGCGATGAGTGCCAGGATGATGCCGATGCCGGCGGCTGCGTGTTCCTGGATCCAGGCGAGGGGCTGCACGGCGGTGTGTGTGGGAGTGGCTGTGGGTTTGGCCGAGGCGCTGCTCTTGCTGTTCTTGCTGCTGGTGTCGATGGTGCGGCCGGTGTTGACGATGTCGATGCTTTCGCCTCCGTTCAGGGCGATTCGGCTGCCGTCGGGGGAAATGATGATTGATTCGCTTCCGGCCGCGTCGGTTTTTACTGTGCTGACGGTGCCTGTGGCGGTGTCCGTCGCCGTGAGTTGGAAGTTGTCGGCGATGGATCCGTATATCACGGTGCCGTCGGGGGACAGTCCGCACATGTATCCGTTGGCGCACACGTTGCTCTTGACCTGCGTGGTCTTGTCGTTGGCCGTGTCGGTCAGTGTTGCCTTTCCCTGGCCGTCGGCGGTGAGGATGACCGTTCCGTCCGGGGTGGATGCAAGGTATGTGGCGGCCAGGGGTATGGTCAGCCGGTGCCGTACCGTGCCGGTGGCGGCGTTGACGAGGAGCAGGCTGGTCGTGGACTCCTTGCTGACTGGTAGGTAGAGGGTGCCGCCGTCGGGGGATGCGAGGGTGTTGGCCCCGTGGATGAGGTCCATGTCAGTGGGGGCGGTGCCGTAGTCCTGCTCCACGCTGCCGGTCGCCGTGTCTATGCGTACCCATCGTGGCTGGCTGGTGGTCGTGGCCATGAGTGCCCCGTACAGGCTTGTCCCGTCTGCCGACAGGGCGACGGGCGTGAGGAAGGCGCCGTCGAGCTGCTTGAACTGCAGTGCGCTTCCAGTGGCGTTCGTGTCGATCGCGGCGATCCTGTTGACCTTGTGGCCGGTCTCGTCGGCAAACACGCCGACGACGTGCCTGGCATCGGGAGATGCTGCGTAGTACACCAGCTTCGTGGTCTGCACGCTTGCGGTCACGGTATCGGTGGCGGTGTCGATCCTGACGAGCTGGTTCGTGTTGAGACCGGACTGCACGAGCAGTGTCCTGCCGTCTAGGGAAATCCTTGGGTTCGTGGGGTTCGTCACGTGCGTGTCGATCGTGGCGGTCGCCCGTGCGGCTGCCATGTCGATCACCGTGACCGTCGTGTCAGCATTGCCACTGTCCGTGTTGCCATTGGTGACGTACAGGGTCTTCCCGTCCGGTGCGAGCAGCATCGCGTTGGCATGCTTGCCGACGGGCACGGACGCGGCAACGCTCAGTTTCGCAGCAGACGAAGGCGAAGCCGATGCACTGGCGCCTGCACCCCACGCAGCCGGAGCCATGCATACCACCAGTAGCATCAACAGCACGATGGTCACAGGCATCTGCACGCGCCGCAAGCTTCTCATGAGATTCACCGTTCTTCTCCATTTTCGCATCAACCTGAAGGCAGGCCGTCCGACCCCCATCGCTCGGACGGCCTGCAATGATTCACATCACATCCAATGATCGCATCATATCGGACTGCGCCTACCAGATGGCCCTGTCCGATGGCATGCTTCCGTACTGCAGACCAAGATCCACGTATCCGTTCACCTGCTGGCCTGCAGCATGGAATGAGAACCACGAGGATCCATCCCCCCAATAATCGGCGAGCATGAACAAGATGTGGGTCGCTCCCATCGGCGCATCGGTGTTCCCGTCTCCCTGTTTGAGCGCGATCTTGGTTCCGGCCTTCAACGGTGACATCATTATAGTTTCACCATCTGTTGCGGTATAGCACCAGGCGAGGTCCTGGCTAAGCGTGAATACGGCGTAGACGCTCCCATTGATGGAGGTCGTCGTTGCTGCGGCAAGCGATGATCCTGTGGAGTTATAGTCGGTGAATTCTTTTTGTTGACTTGCCCAGTGGTATAGAATGTCTGATCCCCATGAATCGGATTCGTGAATGAATCCGATGACGATGTTTCCGGCTGAGTTTCTGAAATAGATCTCATAGGTATATGAGCTCGCCGGGATAGGTGAGCCTCCGGCCTCCGCACCGTCCTGTCTGATGTAGATTTCGTTGGGATTGATCTGTCCGATCTGATTTGCCGCGTCCGCGTTCTGTCTGGCGTTGTATACGGGTATCGAGGTTGTGGAAAGATTCACGAGTGTGTGGCGGGCCGCGTTGACGGCATTGTGGATGTCGGGTGATGGGTTGTCTGTACTGGAGGGGATGGCGCTAGAGATGGTTTCCGCCCGGGGTGAGGTGATGTCGTTGTCGATTTCCAGGCTCTGGGATCCGCTGGTGATAGTGAGGTTCGATATCTGGTCGAAACCCCAGTTGGAGGGAAGTCGATAACCCATGTTGCCGCTGAAGCCGGAGGACATGTCGGATACGAAACTGTTGACCGCATACCCCGCTTCGCTAACCCTGCTGCACACGTTTCTCGCCCCATAAATACCGATGCGATACATGTCGCCCATCGCCTGGTGGAGGGCCTGGAAATACGGCAGGATGTTGGTCGTCACATCGGCGTCCAAAGCATCAAAATCAACCGCAACAAAGATCAGGGCGTTCGCCGGTATCCCGAACTCCGCACCCGCAGACTTCACGGCTGCGGCATCCACGGCCCCTTGCGCTGCAGTGAAATAGGACAGGGAATTTCCCAATGTTTGGAAGATGGGGAACACGGAAAGGCCTCCGGCGAGAATCCGTCCGAGCTCGCCGTCCTGCAAAGCCTTGTCCTCCCCGTCGATGATGCCATGCGTGATGTATCGTCCCACCATCGAATAGGAGTTTGCTCTCAGAACTGCCAGACGTGCCGTTGTGATCTCGAATCTCGTGTCGCAGGCCGTGCCCTTCCGGGTGTTGTCGCCATAGCTGATGAGCAGACTCATCCATGTGGCCAGGTTCGCCACCCCGGTCTGCGGCAGTGCGCACAGCTGTTGGAACGCGCTGACATTGCTCGCGGAGAAGCCGCCATCGAAATTTCCACTGCCAAACCCATTGACATACAGGCAGAAGTTGAGCAGACGGGTGAAATCGCTGATCTGGCTGGCCGTGTAGGAGGATCCTGTGTAGCTGGTCTGACCGCCTGTATATGGGATCGTCGGGCAGTAGGTCTTGGTGCCAGTGCCGAAATTGCCGTTGGCGACGCTCGTGGGCATGCCTTCCAACGCCTGTAGCACGAGAATGGTGGCCGTGTTCGTGTCCCTGTTATACAGGCCATCGCAGGGAATGATGCCGACGTATGCCTCGTAATCGCGATTCATTTCCTGCTGGAAGGAGCGCACATTGCTGTCCCCGCCGGATCCGGTGACGATCTGGAACTGATTCATGGAAAGCAGGGCCTTCATGAAGTTCACGCTCACGACGGCATCGGGACTGACCTTGCCAGCATCCTCTTTCATAGTGATCACGGCATCGGCTACGGGTTGGTCAAAATGGTTGTCCAATGTCCCGTAATGTTCGGGATTGTATCCCTTGCACCACAATGCGCCTTGGAGAATCGCATATTTGTTGCTTGTCCCCGATGCCGGCTGCAACGGGTTTTGGGCATACAGGGCCTGCGAGGTGGGACCGAAGTTGTCCGCCGTGTTCTGTATCCCCAATTCAATCTGCAACGCGCGCGTCAACGCATAGATCGTTTGCCAACCCGTGAACCCATCCTCGGTGATCGTGTTGTAGCGGGGATCACCGCCATATGTTGCGTTGAGCCACTGCTGTGTGGCTAGAACCATTGCATCTGCCATGATAGGCATCTCCTTCAGAGATTCATCAGAATCGATAAACCTGTAAGTAACTGAATCTTGAACCGTTCGACCGGCCACGTACCCTTCGCGTGTGACCGCTCTACAAAGAGCGGGAAGAGGCGTCGGCGTATTACCCAAGCCCGTTCCTACCGCTGGAACCGTCGTCCTTGACATTTCCACGATCATTATATGCAGGCGACACACGCTGCAAGGGTCACGGAACATGAACGTGCGATGAGCAGTAAGTGACGTCTGTGAGCCTGCTTCCTCCCAGCAGTATGATTATGGCAGGCTCCGGTCTCATCGGCGAGAATGGGGGCTTATTCTATGAAGGGGAAAGAAATGATTCATCATCAGAACTCTATGAAAAAATGGGCTGCGCCCATCGGTTTTTGCCTCACAGCATTCCTACTGTCATCATTCTTCGTTCCCGCCGTCTCGGCCGACGAGCTATCGGATGATACGCCGGCATCCACTGGCAATGTCGAGCTGATAGAAACCGGGAATGTACTCAACCCCGACGCCCTCATCAACGCAGGATCGGCCACCGACGACGAAACAACCATCAGCCCCATGCGAGTAACAGCTACGACTGACGAACTGGAATTGCAGCCCACCTGGCAAAACCCTGCATATGTGTCTCGAACGTCATCCTCGGGAATGATGTCCCGCGCATCCGTTGTATCAAGCGTGTGCACCACGAAGAATTATAAAGTCATCACCAAAGTCGGCGGGGAAGCAGGATCTGGATACGTATACCAGTGCTGGAGCGGCAAGGGAACCTACACGTCATCAACAGCATTCCCCACATATGGTGGAGGAGTCACAGCAGTCTGCCCCGGCAACAACAAGGGACAGATCTACTATCGTGCCACCTGGGGAGGAAGCTGGTTTTGGAGTCTGGTACGTGGACCCGTCTCCACTAACAGCACCTGCTATTCGTTTGCTGCTCAAATGATGTACAGGAGCATTAGACTCAACTCCTGACAGCCGTTATCAACGGGAAGGCGGAGGCACATGCGTGCAACACTCCTAAGACTCGCACGAGTCGCCTGCATGGCGGGCATAACGATGATGCTCGTCATGCCCGCGGCGGCATGCTCGTCCGTCCGGCAGGCGACGCCCATCGAACCCACCGGATCGTCATCCTCAACAAGCAGGGACACGACGCATGGGGAAGCCCCCTCTCCGGCGGCCAACATGTCATCGACGACCACCGCGTCGCCCAGTCCGACAGGGGCGCAGGAGAATCTGGGCACCTACCGGCAGCTGTTCGCCGACCCCACGCTAGCCCAGTGCATGGCAGAGATCATGGGCCAGCACGTCGACGACCAACTCACCCGCCAGGCAGCCGAAGGAATGACCGGCATCGGCGGCCTCGGCGTCGCGAACGATTCCGGACTTCCCGATACCGAGCATCCCCACTGTGGCATCGCATTGAAGAACGTGACCAGCCTTTCGGGACTCGAACACTTCACGAACATCCAGACCCTCTACCTCGATGGTCTTACACACGTTAGCGACCTGACCCCCATACGAGGGCTCGACCGGCTCATGATGCTCAGGCTCAACGGCACGGCCGTCACCGACTACTCGCAGCTGAACATGCCCAAACGCATCTTCAACCTCGACGTGTACGTCAACCCAGGCCAGCCCACACCCACCATCGCCCAGCAGAGAGCCTGGCGCATCAACATCATCACGCAATGACTTGTCCGGCGATGTGAGAGACCACATAAGCTACGCAAGCCAAAATATCACGACAACGGCGATAAGAGCAGCATGCCAGACGATGAGTTAGAGTCCTGGATCACTGCCACCAATGTTTCCTTCGTCGCTGCCACTACTGGGCACACTCCACGAAGGGGCTGCACTGCTGCCATTCTTGGAAGTTCCTGACGTGCTGGATCCTGATGTGCTGCCGGTTGAATGCCGGCGTGTAGTGGATCCCGACGAATCAGAAGAACGATGATACGAGTTCGAGGACGAAGACGGGGAACCCGAAGATCCCGACGCAGCCTGAGCCGCAGCCTGAGCGGCGGCAGCAGCCTTGTCGGCGGCCGCCTTGTCAGCCGCAGCCTTCGCAGCCACGCTATCGTTCACGCCCTTCACCGGAGCGGCCAGCGTCGCCTGAGCATCCCGATACTTCTTGGGATCCTTCACGCCCTTGTCCGCAAGCACCTTGTTCGCCGCGTCTAGCGACTTCTTCAACGTCTCGCGAGTCTTGTTGTCGGCAACCTTGCCGTGCGACGAGTCCAACGTGCCCTGAGCGGCCTTCACCGCCTTCGCCAGCGAAGACTTCGCATCCGCAAGCGACTTCGCATCACGCGACGCCACCACCACACGAGCAGCCCTAACAATGGCACTTGTGTCGGATTGTATGGCTGAGGCATTTGTGGCGAGACGTTCGGCTTGGCCGGTGAGCTGGGTGGTGGTGAGACTGGACGTGCAGGAGACGGTGAGCTGGTCGGCCATGCTGGTCTGAACTTTTTGAAGCGTGGTGAGGGTCGATGGGGTGGTGAGTTGGGTGGGTTGGATGCCTTTGAGTTCGTGCGCCGTGGCGAGACTCTTTGCACGGGCGGTGATGGCTTGTTCCTGACTGGTGAGTGCCGACTGGCACGATTGGAGTGCCTTGCCGTGCTGTGCGCTGTGCCATGCCTGCATGCAGCCTGCGGCGGCAGCTACAAGAATGAGCGCGCCTGCGAGGATGCAGGCGGCTTTGATGAACATGATGCGGCTGATGGCCGGCAGTCGTCTGACTGATGTTGGCGCCGGCCCGTCATCGTTCATGCTCACGGGATCAAGCTGCTGGGTGGGTGCTTCGTTGATGGGCTGCGTCACCTCGTCGGAGACGGGTAGTGGCTCGACCGCCGTTTCAGGTTCAGGTTCAGGCTTTGGCTCCCGTTCGGTGGCCGGCTGTAGGGCCGTCGTGGCGATGCCGTCCGGCTCCTGGGTGTCAACGAGGGAACCGTCAGGACGGACGACGAAGTGATGCTGCCCGTCCGATTCCAGGACGTTGAGTGCATGATCCTCTTTGAGTGTGGCGGCGTCGCGGACGAGGATCGTAAGTATTGCCGAACGCGCTGCCTGCGCGTCCTGTTCGCGGATCTTGCGTCGTTGCCCGTTGACGGTGAGCGTGGCCGAACCGTCATCGTAGATGGCCGCCGTGCACTGGATCATGATATTGAGTCCTTACTGCTGTTGGGTTTCGTTGACCAGATCGTCAGGGATGCGGAAGCTGAGCTGGTCTGCCGTGGGGTTGACTACCTTGGTCACCAGATCGCTTTTCTCATCGACGGTGACTGTCCAGGTGTCCTTTTCCTCATCGAACTGCACATCTTTCCCGTTCTTATCCGTATACCAGGGTTGGATGGAGGCAGTCACCGTGATGGTATAGGTACGATCCGGTTTCTTGCCGGTGACGTTCTGCACCGCCCAGGTGGTGTAGGCGGTTTCGCCGCTGGGTTGGATGCCTGCCGTATGCGCCTTGGCGAACACGGTGTCCCACAGCGAGATATACGACGATGCGGCCTGCTTGCTCATACCGGCGCTTTCCAAGGTGGTTGCATCGGGCTTGGTGACGGCATCGTTCAGCTTGCTGTATGTGGTTGCAATGGTGGCCACGACGCTGGTCGCTTTGTAGACCACGGCGTCGGGCACGTTCGTATAGCTGTCATCCTCGCCACCCTTGCCACCGTCGCCGGCCCCCGTCGATGATGATGCACTGTAGCCGAAGGCTTTGTTGGCGATGGCTGCCTGCTGTTCACGATTGCGGTTCACGGCGCCGACAATGGCGAACGTGCAGCCCACGATGATGGCCAATACGACTGCCGCCGCGACCCCGATTATTGTCCACTTCTTCTTGTTGCTCATAATGTTTTCTCCTTCTCCTTCTTCTTCTTTAATACCAGTGGGGGCTACGGGACTGCCACTTCTCCCATGCTGCGCATGGTGTCCCGTAGTCAGGTCGTGACTTAATGTAGCCCAGACCCCACTTGACCTGGGTCACCCCGTTGGTCTTCCAGTCAGAGCCGGACGAGGCCATCTTGCTGCCCGGCAGCGCCTGGGGAATGCCATAGGCGCCGCTGGAAGCGTTCTCCGCATCGACGCGCCAGCCTGATTCGTGATCCCACAGCTGCACCAGGCAGTTGTATTGGGTGTCATCGTTCAACGCGCTCTTTGCGTAGCTTTTCGCGTCCGTTCCCGTGCCGCCGGCGGAGCCGGAAGCACTGCGGCCGAGTGGATTGTGCTTGATCACGGCCTGCCCGGAGGCCACATATGAGGCGAGCTGGCTGGTGGTGGGGTTGGTCTGGAAGTATTTGCCGCCTCCATAGTTCTCGATGAGCACGGATCCATCAGAGACCTGCGCGATGTAGCCGACGTGCCCGTAGGGGCCGCCGCTGGCGCCGAGAATGGCGACGCCGGCCGGTATGGAGATGATGTCGCCAGCGGAGGGCGTCGTGGTGACGTTCCATCCGGATAGATTGCCGGCGAGGCCCCATTGGCCGCCGTTGCCGCCCAGGGGAGTGAGCTGCGCCCACTTGTATTTCCAGGGTGCGGCGGTGACGCCGGCATCACGGTTGATTCGCCAGGCCACGAAGTCGGTGCAGTTGCCGTACTCGTAGCCCAGGGGAGACGTTCCGTCGTTGTAATGGCCCTTGTATGGGTAGTCGTCTGTGATCGGATAGTTCGCGCTGCTGGTCTGCGTATTCTGGTCGTTCGCGGCTCCTGGAAGCCAGGAGAACAGTGAGGTGATCAATGTGATCACGGCCATGAGAATCACGATGCCCATGATGAGCGGCAGCGACATGGAGCTGACGGCCGCAGCGACCGCCGTGGCCGCACGGGTAGCCAGGGCAACGGCCTGCCTGGTGATGTTGGCTGTCGTTCGTGCGGCCGCCTGGGCCGTCTTCCTGGCCGCTTTTGCTGTGGCTTTGCGGGCCGTGGATTGCGTTGCCTTGCGCGCTGTGCGCTGGGCAACCTTCCTGGCCGCCACGCTGGCCGCCTTTCGTGTGGCCAGCGTGGCGGTCTTGCGCACCGTGGTCGCCGTCGATCGAGCCGCCCAGACGGTGGTCTTGCGGGCTACCATCGCCCCTGCTTTCACGCCGGTGCGTGCGAAGCGTTTCGCCCCCGTTTGCAGGAGCTGTTTCGACTTGTCGCCTAGGCGCTCGTTCATGTCGCGCTGATCGCGTCCGGTCAGGGTCGGCGTCGTGGAACGAATGCCGCTGCTCAGCTTGGACAACAGCCTGCTCTTCTTGCGCCGTTCGTTCCTCACGATGGATTGTGCGCCGCGACGGCGGCCCAGGGCAGCGCCTTCCCTATGGAAGTTCATGCTGCCCTTGCGTGATTTCACGTTGGGTTGGCCGAACCTTACCATGCCGGCCTGGTGTGTCCTGGCTTTCATCAGGACTCGCTTTCACCGAACTTGGTGGAGAACAGCCGGTACAGGCCGCTCGTGGTGGGAATGCGCCCATCGACGGGCACGGTGGCGCTGCCACAGCGGATCAGGCCGCATCCTGCCGGAATGTTGGTGAAGCTGCGCCGCTGCTCGTCACTGAAATGCAGCAGGTCGCACAGGGTGTCGGCATCGGTCGCGTTCTGCTTCAACAGGTACAGGAAGTTCGAGTTGGCGAGCATGAGCCGAGCGTCATCGTTGGAAAGCAGCTCATCGATGTTCTGCGTGATGCCGGTGGGGATCAGCCCCCATTTGCGGGCACGCTTGTACAGGCTACGGAAGTATTCGCTGCTGAACCTGTTGGAGAACAGCAGGTGGAACTCATCGATGTAGAGCCAGGTGCGACGGCCACGCTTTCGGTTGTAGGCCGTGCGACGCCAGATCTGGTCGAGCACCACCATCATGCCGAACGTCTTCAACTCGTTGCCCAGAGACGAAATGTCCCAGGATACGAGCCGGTTGTCCACCTGCACGTTGGTCTCATGGGCGAACAGGTTCAGCGAGCCGTTCGTGTACAGGTCCAACGCTCCTGCCAGCTCGTGGCCTTCCGCTGACTCTGAGTCCTCCAAAGACTTCTGCAAGTCCAGCAAGGTCGGCTGCACCATCGGCACGCCATCATGGGCTGCGGCCGCATGGGTGCGGTACAGCTTGACGGCACACCGGTCGATGAGCGACTTCTGGGCTGCGGTCAGCCCCTCCTTGCCGCCCACCAGGGCTGAGATCATCTGGAGGATGAAGTCGGCCTTCTCGTGGATGGCGTCACCGTCTGCCATGCCGGACTCCAAGCTAATGTCCATCGGATTGACGGTATCCGTGGATCCGGCGTGAATCTGTATGGTGGTGCCGCCATACGCCTTGATGAGCGGCGCATACTCACGTTCCGGGTCGATGATGATAATGTCATCGTCCGGCCGGGAGAGAAACACGTTCGTGATCTCCATCTTGCCGGACTGGCTCTTGCCTGATCCGGTGGTGCCCAGGATGAACCCGTTGCCGTTCATCTCCTGGGTACGATCCGCGAGAATCACGTTGCCGGACTGCGAGTTGATCCCATACCAGTTGCCGTGCGGGGCCAGCAGCTCCTGCGTAGTGAAGGGGATGATCACGGCCGTGCTCGCGGTGGTCATGGTGCGTCTCATCGGCAGTGCGCGCACGCCAAGCGGCAGTTCGGTGCTGATCCCGTCAAGCGTCATGAACGTGGCGCGTTCCGCCTGGCAGGAATGCTTGCGGATCGCGGTCATCACCTCTTCGGTCACCTGGTCGCAGTCCTCCTTGGTGGTGCCGGTGATGCCGATGATGAGCACGGTGCTGAGGATCTTCTGATTCGACTGCTCCAATTCCTCACGCAACTGGGTGGCCTCGTCCAGACCCTCGGTGAGCCGGTGAGGGATCATGGTCTCGTCATAGTGCGCCCTGCGAGCCTTCTTCTGCTCGGTCATGACCTGCATCTCGAACTCGGCTATCTGACGGTTGAGCATGCCCATGCCGTCAGCCTGATCGAACGGCTCGATATGCAGGCTGATGTTCAGATCGCTCTTGATCGCCGTGAGATCCCCGATGAGACTGTCAGAAAGCCAACGCGGGTAGTCACGCACCCACAGCACCGTGTGATGGGATGAACCCGAACCGTTCATCAGCTCACAGCCCTTGCCGTCAGCATCGAGCTTGATGGCCCAGGGGGCGATGTAATCCTTCGTGTGCATGGACTTGCGGGCTGCGGCGAAATCATCCTCCGTGAACGACGGCACCTCGCCGGGACGCATCAGATGCGATAGCAGCGCGAGCCGCTGCGTACGGTCAAGCCGTTCGACACGGCAGCCATCCATGGCGCTCAGCATGCCCTGGATCTCCCCATAGGCGCGGCTCAGCGCTGCGGAAGCCTTCTCCGCATCGCTTTCACGAACCGTCACCGTCAGATACTTTTCGGTGACCACGCTTTTCCCACTGCCGGAACGCAGCTTGTTCGTGGCGATCCTGTTGAAGTCCTCGCGCCATGCATCGAACCGGTCGCCGGTCAATGGCTTCTGCACCAGGTCGGTCACGTCAGCCTCATCGAGCACGCGGTTGATGACATTCTCCTGGATCCTGGTGCCGGAGCCGAAACTGTTAATAAACTTGGCCCACTGATCTACCAGAGCCTCCTTCGTGTCCTGCGCCGACGCCACATAGTTGATGTCGGACATGCTCATCGTGATCGACCATTCATCCTCTCCCAGGTAGGCCATCCCGTCAGGCTTCATCGCCCTGTACGCAATGACGTCGCCCGTGCGCTTGGGGGCAGCCGACCACACGCCACGGCTCACGTCATCGTAGCCGGTGACGTGGCGGATATGACCCTTGGCTGAAAGATGGGTGTCAGCGTTCTTTGAGGTTTTCCTTCTCCTTCTTTTTATCCTGCTTCTGCTCTCTTCTGCTTCGCTGATCTGCTGGGCGGCCTGCGTCCATCCCTCGGTATTCGTCTGCATAAGTAATGACCTTTCGTGATGCGTAATGATTGATGACATAGCCGATGTACTGTTCGGGCTTCAATCCCTTGGGACGCCACCATCCCCAGGCAGCAATGGGAATGAGTATGGGGAACAGGAGATACATCGCCATGTTGGTGGCCGACGACCAGGATGCGCCATTCGCGTGCAGCGTGAAGGCCGCAGCGGCATAGGCGCCGCCACCGACCAGCACGGCGACGGCGGCCGCGCCAAGCTGACGCCAGCTCATGCCAAACATGACCTTCGCCTCATAGGCGCGAACGTCTTTATAGACTTGTACTTCCAATGCCATGCGTCATCCTTCCCCGACAATGGCTTTTGCGAGGCTGTTCGAGCCAATAACGACCAGCGCCAAGATGATGGGAGCCACGAACAGGTTCCCGAAGTTCTTCATGATAAAGTCCATCGGATCGCTGCCGGCCTTCACGGCACTGGTCACCCACCCGTTGATCAGTGCCTGGTAGAGCTTGATCCCCGCTATGAGCATGACGCCCTGTAGGGTGATCGTCGCATAGCGTTTGAGATAGCCAATGCCGATCTGCTTGGTGTCCTCATGGGCCAGGAAAGCAAGAGGAAGACTGCTGAAAGCGGTCATCAGATCAAGCTGGATGAAACGCCAGAAGATCATCACCGTAGGCAGCACGCCAACGACGTTGGCGATGAGCCAGGGGAACAGCACGATCATCAGCATGGCAGCCTGAGCGCCCCAGTTGGCAGAGTCGATGGAGTCCTTCATCGCATTGCCCAGATTGGCGGTGGCAGTCGTGCCAGAGCCAATCTGGATGTTGCTGCCACTCTTTGCCAGTGAGACGCCGATATTGTCAATGCCTTGCAGCAGCGCCCCACTGATCTTGAGCACCGCCAGCACCAGGCACGCCTTGATCATGACCGCTGCGACCAGGCGCACGCTCAGCATCTTGTCACCGTCCGCACGGGTGGTGGCCTGTTGCAGCATGAGCATGAGCATGACGCTCAATACCAGGGCGGTAATGGGCTTGACGGCCACGTTCTGGAATGTGGTCATCGCGTTGTACATCGTGGCGTTGTAGTCCGATGGCAGCTTGAGCAGATTCTTCGTATCAGCATTGCCACTGCTGATCGCGTTGAGCATGGCTACAATCCACTGATCCATAGCGGCCTCACACCTGGATGTTCAGGAACAGCTGTGCTGCGGCGATGATGAGGCCGCCGCCCACGACCTGCCAGATGCCCGACTGAATCTGTGGCCCCTGATGGTCGCGGAGCGCAAGCCCCATGACGATGGCTCCCCAAACGAGCCACAGTCCGCCGCCAACGGTGACGAATGTTTTTATCAGGGAGAGAATTGTCTGAATGGTCATTGTTTTGCCTTTCTCCGGTCATTAATAATTATATAACATCATTTTATGTATTTATAGTTTTATACTAGAATCGTGTCCATGAGATCTAATGACCCGGCCGATGCACTGCACGCAGTCCTGAATATGCGCCGCTACCTGCTGCTGAGACGCATAGCAGGGGATCCGTCCGGAAGCTGCAAGATCTCACAGCTTCAGGCCAGCCTCCCCGAACAGTCACCGACAGGCATCTACCGAGACTGCCTCGCGCTCGAACGCGCAGGGCTACTGCGCCCCACGGGAGGAATACCACGCCGCGCGCACGTCGAATCGTCATGGGAGCTTGCAACCGACGTGCAGGAGCTACTGACGGCACTGGCAGAGTCCTTCCCGAAGCGTTCATGACCGCTTCTCCTTGTACACGAAGGCAGACGGATCTATCTTCTTGGAAAGGAACGGCCGCACGCCGCGCAGCGTATACACGCACTCGTCCGATCTGATCAGCGCCAGCTCGTCCGTGGTCAGCAGCTCTCGCTTCACCTTGTGCCACGACTTCGTGCTGCTGCCGCTCATCCCATAGCTCTGACTATCCTCGCGCACGTCGATGGTGCCCGATCCGAGCCGCTTGCTCAGCCACTCGTTCGTGGTGTTGTCATTCGACCCGAGGTAGAGGATGGAATCGCAGTTGCCCACGATGGTGTCCCACTGCTCCTTATAGAGGGCCTTGCCCTGACTGTATGACTGCAAGACGATGCACGCGCTGATCCACCGACTGCGGAACGTGGAGATGCGCTGCTCGAAGTCGGGAATCTTGCCGATGTTGGCGAACTCGTCCAACAGGCATTGAATGGGCACCTGCACATGCCCTTCGGGACTGTGGTCGGCAATGTAGATGTTCTCCTCGAACAGGCACTGGTAGAAGATCGAGGCGAGGAAGCTGAACGTGCGATCCGTGTCCGACAGTTCCAGGAACAGTACCGTTTTCTCCTTGCCTATGCGTCCCAGGTCAATGTCATCGTCGGAGAGCATGGCGCGCACATGGCCGACCTGCATCGGGGCAAGCCGGTTGCCCAGGGAGATGATGATGCTTTTCTTCGTCTCGCCGGCACCCTGCGTGAACGGCGTGTACTCCTTGATGGCGAACTCAAGGCCCTGGATGATGCGGGTGGCCTCGTCGTCATAAAGCTCTGGATCCTTGATGAATGCGGCGACCGTGTGCTTCGCGGACTCAAACATCAGGTCAACGTCGAAACGCTTGTTTTCATCCTGCTCACTCGCGCCCATGCGGCCAACCAGGTCGATGACCATAGGCAGCGATGGATCGGTCTCGGAGAAGTAGACGAACGCGATCAGGGCATTCAGGAGGGCACGTTCGGAACTGACCCAGAACGAGTCGGACGATTCCTTGCTGCTGCTGCCCGACGTGTTGTTGATCAGGTTCTCAGTCAATCGCAGGATGGACACTTCGGGATCGTTTCTGCTGAAATACTTCATCGGGTTGAAATGATTGGATTGGGCGAAGTCGATAAGGTTCAGCGTGCGCACCTGGTAGCCGCGTGACGCCAGCTCCATGCCGTAGTCGCGCATGATCTCGCCCTTGGGATCGGTGACCGCATAGCTTGTCAGGGCACGCCGCAGGTTCGGCATGATGAAGAAGCGCGTTTTTCCCGTGCCGGAACCGCCGATAATGAAGGCATTGATATTGCGCTGCGTCTTGTGCGTGTCAATGCTCAGCCCCTCGGTCTGGGTGAATTGAATGTTGTTGAACGCCTTGCGATCCATGAAGGGGCGTATGTCTCTGGCAGTGCCCCATGTAGCTGACCCATGTTCCTCGCCGTTGCGCTCTCTGCGCCACCCCGCGTTATACAGCGCAACCAGGCCGAGCGCGATCAGGCTGACGGCACCGGCCATGAGATCAGCACGGTTCGTGGAAAAGTGCGACGGACGGGAGAGAATGTCGGTAAAGAGACGGTTCATCGCCGTGTCGAGACTCATGCCCTGGGCGCGGTCTGTGCGCACCTGGTAGCTGATCTTGTCAACCATCCAGAACAGGATGACGGCGAAGACGATGCCGATAACGGCAAGATCGCGTCTGTTGCGTGTACGATTCATGATTTACCTTTTCACTGTGTCCATGCGAGCATTGCGCTCAACGTCATGGGTGAGCACACTGCTATCCGACGAGCCGCTTGCAGCCTGCTGCTCATGACTGTGCTGCTCCTGTATGAGGCGCTGTGTGGTCTGATGCAGGAGGTTTCTCACATCCATCGCAGTGCGGCGCCGCGAGGAATCCTCACGCTGCCCGTCACCGCCCTGTGCCGTCCGGTCGGACTGCATCTTGTGTTCGGGGAGGCTGGCCTGAAGCTGCGGCAAGGCCGGCGCCGGCCGGCGCACCTTCACGGGCGGCTGAGGATCGTTGACCGGCATGGTGATGGCCGTGATCCCCTCACCGAACCATGTGATGACCCGTTCTGCCGTGGTGCCGGTCATGGCCTGAAAGAGCTGCAACGACGGCGATCCGGCGTGAGCGGCACCGACCAGAACGCGAGCAGTGGGTTTCATGCTTCACTCTCCTGCCAGGTTTCACTAGTTTCACCAGTCATGGCCTCAATGTTGACCACGGCCGTGATTTGGCCCGAGTTTTCTTTCTTCTCGCGCACAAGTCCACGGATCCAGAGCAGATCACCACGGGTATATTGCTTGGCCTGGCAATATCTGGAAACAGTGCCGCGCGCACTACAGGGAACACTCACCAGACGATTGCCGCCAATATCGCAGGTCACTAAAAGATACGTAACTTCATTGCCGTCGCTGAAACTCAGATGCTTCGGTTCCTTCAACAGCGTGCCTGTAATCCACACTCGTGCCCCGGCAGGCAGCACATCTTCTTCTTCCTCGCTCATGGCCGTTCACCTGGCTCTCGTCTTGGTCGCCGTTTTCACCGGTGCCGCGTTGCGTGCCCGGTTGATGCGCTCCTGGGTGTCCTGTTTCAGTTCCCTGCGCACGTCGGCGGCAGTCTTCTTGCGTGGCATGGCCTTGGACGATGAGCGGGTCTTTGCCTGGACGGGCTGCTGCGCGGTCTCGCCATGCTCCTTGCCTACAGCGGGCATCTTCTGGGTGGAGGCCTGCGCCACCTGCTCGATGCCGAGCTGCTGATAGTTGCCGACACGGCTTGTGTCGAAGTTGGGTACGTTCTGCGCGTAGGAGTCGATGAACTGCTTGACGGCCGGCGTGCATGATTGCGGGAACGTGAAAACCTGCTGGCCTTCCCCGCCAGGCTTCACCGTGAAGGGGATGGAGAGCTTGGTGAGATTGTCGCTGATAATCTTCGCATCCCGATCCCATTGCACGGTCTTGAACGGCATCGAGAACTTGGGGGCGTCGGCCGCAACGGTTTCCGGCACGAGATCCGAGGCTTTCGTGACCGCCACATCCTGTGCGGTCTCATTGATGCCCTGAGCTTGCTCAGGCACCGTCACCGGGTCGATGCTAGCCTTGCCGCTCACGGTCGCCAACGCACGTTCGAGCGAGTGTTTGACCATATCGGCGTCAGTGCCTTTGAACACGATGTAGTACTTGCCGGTATCGGGGTTCTTCTCGATCCCGTAATGCAGCCCATATTGATGCAGTTGATTGCGCACCGAGCGCATGTCCTCACGGGAGAGCTCTTCGGTGAAATGAAGGTCGCCGCCAGCCTTCTTCGTGAGTTTCACTACTGATTCACGCCCTTGCCGCAGCGTGTCCTTCGTGGTTTTCCCTATCTTGGAGACTGTCGTTGATGTGGCCGCCGCAAGTATGTTCGCCGCCTTCTCGCTGACGCGCAGGATAAGGGTTGCTCCCTGCATGGCCGCGCTGAGCACGCTTTGTGCGATCTGTTCTTCCATGACCATGATGGCCTTCGCTTTCGTTCAAAAGAATGGTTGAAATATTGAAGGATGCCCCGCCCGCAGGGGAAAGCAGACGGGGCATCATATGGCCGGCGGATGTTCAGCCGGCCGCTGATGGTGACGGTTGGGGAAACCGTCAGTGCCCTGCATGAGGGCCGGTGCGGTGGTTGATCGCATCGAGGTGTTCAAGCTGTCTGTCTCCTATCGCGGCAGCCCTGCACAGCGATAGCACCATAAGTAGGCCGAATGACACTGCGAGAACGGCCACGATCCACAGCATGATGGCTCCTTTCGAGACTGGATGAATGATGATTGGGGGGGGGATGCCTCGCCCGAAGAAGAGAGAAGAGGGCGAGGCAAGCATGATCACTCCTTGCTGTCCGTATCCTTGCCGGAAGCGTCGGAGAGGGCGAGGGAACGGCGGTAGAGGAACAGTCCCGCACCGCCACCTGCTAGCAGAACCACGGCGGCAGCCAGCCAGAAGATGTCGGCACCGGTCTTCGCCAGGGCGTTCTTGGCGGGCGCGGGCTTGTTGTACCCGTTCCAGTCGTCGTGCGCGCTGATCGCAGTGTCGTAGCACACCTTGGATGGATCCACGGTCGGGTTCTTGCCGTCGAATGGGTCGGTGTCGATGGCCGGACAGTCGATGATCGGCTGCGCGGTGACCTTCGCACGATCCGTGTGGTGGTCGTTGCTCTTGGTGCCCTTCAACGTGCCGGTGACGTCCACGGACGCTCCGGGCTTCAACACGAGCGTGTTCCAGTTGGCCGGATACTTGAAGTCCACGACCGTGCCGGAACCGGCGATGGTCTGGTCTTTCAAGTCGATCTTTGAGAGACTGGCCTTGCCGGTGTTGGTGATGTGGAACACGATCTGTGTGTCACCCGTCACGTCCAGGGCGTCCTTGGGATCGTTGCGATCCCCGGCCTTCATGCCGCTCTTCGCATCGTATTTCTCGATGCTGATGGAAGGCGTCTGATCAGGAGTATGGGTGACCACCACGTTCGACGGCCTGTCCTGGCCGTTGAGCGTTTCAACAAACTGGTTCTTCACGTCGCCGGTCTTGATACGTTCCATCTGCACGTAGGCACGCCAACCCTGCTCCGTGGTGTCGTTGGATGAGGCGATGGCGAGGTATCGAGCCGTGGCGGTCACCGTGAGTACACCGTCCTTATCGGATGCGGTGAACAGGTCTCCACCGAATTTCGTGGAGTCCACGCCACTGCCGGCGATCCGGTCACCCTTCGCGGCCAAAGTCACGGCCTTGCCGTCCTGGTATTCGACCACATCCTTGGTGGCGTACACCGCCCACTGGCCGGTGTACCGGTCGTGCGACTGGTCGTACCCGTCCGTGATCTTCCAGTCGGTGATCTCCTTGTATGCACGATTCGTGTGCAAAGTCGAGGAATCCAGCTGGTAGAGGAACAGGTGGTTCAGGTAGATGCTCTGACCGTCGGCCGAAGCGCCGCCCACGTTGACCGTGACATCCTTGGAGGGGTTGATCTCTTTCAACGGGTTGCTTACGGTGTTGGTGAGCTTCTGCTCGTTGTTGGTGACCTGGATCGCGGTGTTCTTCACCGTGTAACCGTCCTTGACGGCCTTCACCGTCATGGGCAGCACGATCTGGTAGGTCTGTCCAAGCACCTTCTGGTCGATGGCGGGCGAGGTGAGCGGATCCAGCTTCTCGGTCGAATACGCTTTCAGGTCGGACGGCTGCGGGTCGCCCTTCACGGTCTCGCCCGTGGCGGGAATGGTCGTGTCCACCGTCTTGAAGAAGGCATATACGATGCCGTCCTTCTCCTGGATGTTGAACTTGCCGGTCACGTCACTGCCCTGGGCGTCAAGCACATGGATCCCTGTCGTGTCAAGCTTCAAGTACTGCTCGTCGTAGTCATCGACCATGCCCAGGCGCTGCACCACATACGCGGTGTTGTCCAGCTTCGAGGCATCGAGGTTGACCCGATAGTAGATCCTGTCGCCCAGCACGGCGGTCTTGCCGTCGATGTTGATCTTCGCATCCTTCTGAGTGTCCTGCTTGGAGGGATTGTCGTCGGGAGGCGTGTTCTCCACGATGTTCGACGGAGTGATGCTGTTGTTCAGCGTCAACTTCCACTGGTTGTCCACCTTCGTGTTCGCGGGAGCATCCTTGGAGACCGTGCCCTCGAACCGCACGATGATCCTCGGGTTCGAGCCGGCCTTCCAGTTGGCCTTCACCCAGGCGTCGGAGAACGCGATGCGAACCGTGTGCGCGGTGTCATCCCAGGTGTTGGTGTACTGGCTCTTGGGAATGATGTTGCCCGTATTCAGGTCGGTGACCTCCAAGGTCTGCTTGTCCACGTTCAGATACTGGTCGTAACTGTCCGTCACACCCACGTTCGTCACCTGATAGGCCAGGTTCGCAGGCAGTTTCGGCGTGGTTTCAAGCTTGTATTCGACCTTCTGGCCGGGGAACACGGTCTTGCCGTCCACGCTGGACTGGTCGCCGCCCTGTGAGGCTTCGGCCAGCACGTCCTTCGTGACCGGTGGCACGTAGCCGCAGATCTCGGGCTGGTTCGTATCCTCAGACTGCGTGTTCAAGGTTTCGGAACCCGCGTTCGTCAAACCCGCGCCATCGTTGACACCGGCGGGGTTCGTGCAGAAGGTCAGCTCGTCGCCGGCGTTCTTGCCGAAGTCGGAGCGCACCTGCTTGGCGCCCCCGCCATTGGCGAAATTGATGGTTCCTGGGATCAGCAGGGTGATCTGCTGAGCCTTGGCCAGGCCCTTCAACGAGGTGAGATAGCCGGCCTTCGCGGTTGCGGTGGCAGTCGTACCGTTCACGGTGATGGTGAACTGGTCGGTCACGTCCGTGCCCGTGTTGGCGATGTCCGCGACACTGGACTGCTTCTCACTGCTCGCATCGGCCTCGTACACGCGGATCTTGGACGCGTCGGCGGCATCGAAGATGTAGTCCGCCTTCGCCCAATCGTCGGTCAACGTGAGCTTGGTGGGGGCTTGGATCAGGTGTGCGGCAACGGTTCCGTTGACCACTGAGCCGACCTTGTCGCCGTCGAGGAAGGTCTCGGTGTCGGCACCGGTCTGGTTGCTTCTGGACGGGTCGATCACGGCCTGCCACTTGCCATCCACGTATTTGATCCAGGACTTGTCGGGGTTGGGACGCCAGGTCGGGAACGACTTGTCATCCGTGTTCACGCTCGGCTCCTGATTCCACTTGACCGAAGCCACATCATCGACCTTGGAGAAGTCAGGCTTGGCAACCGT
Organism: Bifidobacterium aquikefiri; assembly: GCF_002259795.1. GTDB lineage: Bacteria > Actinomycetota > Actinomycetes > Actinomycetales > Bifidobacteriaceae > Bombiscardovia > Bombiscardovia aquikefiri. The sequence goes on from NZ_MWXA01000001.1 coordinate 130,456, forward strand.
CACATCGAAGCTGAAGGTGAAGGTGTGATCCGACGGCATCTCACCCTTGGAAGCGGCGCGCACGGCAGTGACCGTGTTCGCGTTTCTGTCCCAGTTGATCGTGAACTGACCGGATACATCCTTATTACCGTCCGACGTGTCCACGAGCTTGTAGTTGCTGATGCCATAGCTCACGCCGTTCGGGGTGATCGTATCCTTGATGGTCATCTCATAGCCACCACGACCGGTACCGGTCGTGATCGTCGTACGATTCACCATCTGGTCGGCGGAAGTACCCTCTTCGATGCTCTTACCAGGCTTCACGGGAGGCACGGCGGCAACCGAGAACGATTCAGACGCCTCAGGATCCGTGGTATCCACGGCAGCCTGCATCTTGCCCTGCTTGGCTACCTGCACGTCAAACCAGTACGTGCCTTCCTGCCAATGCGACATGCCAAAGTCGGAAGGCGTGAAATCGGGCGAGTTCTTCGAACCATCATTACGGATGGCCATGCTCTTCGTCACGCTTCTCGCGGCCACGTACCCGTTCCTCTGCCCGTCATAGTGCATGATGACCTTCGCCGTAAGGTTCTCGCTCAGCGAGGAACCATTGTTCGACGTGGTGATCACGTCATGCACGGCAGCGGTGGAACCCACCTTCATCGAGGCGGCAGACGCCTGCTTGGTGGACACGGAAAGCTTGTATGCAACCGGTGGTTCGTCGCTGGAAAGGACGATGACAATGATTCCTGGTGTCTTCGCGGCCTCGCGTGCCACCAGAGCATTGATGGTGGTCACACCATTGGAGAATGGTGTGGTGGTCTGATAGGCCACGCCTTCATGTGAGTAGCTTTTACCCTGTGTCTCGGCATTCCAGGCAGAAGCCCATTGCGATGTAGTGAAGCCGCCTGTGCTGCCGGTGTACTTTCCGTCAGTGGAAACCGCACCAACGCTCACCAATCTGCAACCGGCATTCGTGTCACCGTTATGCTTGGTAGCATAACGAGACTGGCATTCACTGACCGCACTATTCAACGCTGTATTCGCTGACGCATCCGCAGGATGTGAAGCGTCGTTATAGGAAGTCAATCCCATCGCGGCCAACGCTATATCCACATTCCCTAGTGTGGGAGCACCATAACTGTCTTGGTAAGTGAAACTGATCTGACCGTCACCACCGGAACCTGTACCGCCGCCACCTGATCCGCCGCCACCGTCAGCATACGCGGCAAGCGGTGAAACCGATGTGGAAAGTGCAGCGACCAAGGCAGCCGCTATGGTCGTTCCCTTCTTCCAATTCCTCATATTCTTCCCTTATCATTAAGGGGCAGCCCCTTGTGGGTTGCCCTAACAGGCCCCTGCTATCGCGTTCATCCGGCAAAAGAGAACCGCGGTAGCGGGGACGCACTTGGTGTTTGCCGTGCGTGCGGACACGTCACGGCGTGGACAGGTCATCGTCGGTCGGCAAACCCAACCGTTGCAGTGCCTGGATGCCGGTGATGCCCGTGTTCAACAGTTTGGCCAGGGTGACCGCGAGACCGTCGGGAGTGGCGTTCTCCTCGTCCCTGCGCAGCAAGGCGAGCACGTGCGTGCATTTCCAGGTGTGCGTGTGAGCATGGCCGGATGGGTGGCGGGCCTTGACCGTGAGGTTGAGTTCAAGGCCGCGTCTGAGCCAGTTGCGGAAACTGGCATCCCAGTCGGCACTGACCTGTGCCGAGGAGAGGCAACGGTCACGGAATTTCGCAAACTCCGCATCACAGTCCAGACCAAGGGTGGTGGCGAGAGCGTGGTGCGCACTATCAGGCCGCCAGTCGCCGATTCCGCTCATCGTGGGTCGGCGTCGACGGTGGGGAAGTTTCTCACCCGGGTTATTGGTCGGGTTATATGGTTCGTGCGCACCGTGTTGCATGTCTACGGGGCTGTGATTGCACCCCTGGACAGCGCTTGCTGCATCCCTGTGAACATCCACGGGTGCAGGATCTGCACCCGTAACGGTCGTGTCCTCCGCCCGGTGTCTCGTTGTTCGCAGGTTCAGGTCCCATACCGTGGGGCGATGATTGCCGGGCAGGTACGAGGCGAGCCGCTGGTCGCCGTGCCGTATCGCTCCGGACCGTTCCAGCAGGCGCAGCTTGTACTGCACCGTGCGGCGTGACACCTCGGCGATCCGGGACAGCGTCGCCAGGCTGGGGTAGGCGCCGGTGCCGTCGGGATTGGCGTAATCACCCAAGGCGATCAGGATCACCTTCGCGGTCGCGTCCTTGCCCGTGGGCGCCTCGTTCAACGCCCACAGCATGCTGCGCAGACTCATGAGCGTCGCCTGCGATGGATCCTCGTGGTGCTGCGCACCTCGACGAGCCGTTCGTCCAGATGCTCGATGCTGTCCGTGGACACCCGATACTGGCGTGAGGGCTGGCATACGCGCAGCACACCCTCCCTGCCGAGCTTGAGGATCTGGCGACGATCCATGCCCAGCATGAGCGACGCCTCACTCAGATTCACCCACTTCGGCACGAACCCGCCACCGCTACTCATGATCGGCCCCTTCTCCCGCAACCCCATGATGCGTGTCCGGCACCGGTGTGGCCGTCTCTTCGTCGGGGCTCACCAGTGTCTCGATGTCGACATGGAAGGCTCGCGCCAGCATCTCCAGCTCATGCACATCGAACGGTGACGTGGAGGGGAAGCGCAGCCGACGGATCAAAGTCACCCGAGGGATCCCCGTCAGCTGCGAGGCACGCAGCACGGAAGCGCCCGACCGGGTGATGACCGCCGCGACATGGTGCGCGACGAGTGTCGCGAAACTTGAACTGTCCATGAAAGACATGGTAATGCCCAAACAGGCAGCATGTCAATATCGGAGGTGCCCATATAGGACTTGATAATGACTGTTCAGTGTTATAGAGTGTCCATATGGACATGAACGAAGCTACAGCGAAGACCATAGCATCCGAACGATCGGCTGCGGGGCTGACGATCAAACGGCTCGCGGAACGCTCGGGCGTCCCCGAACGCACTTTGATCCGCATCCTCAAGAACGAGCGTGACATCAAGGTCACCCAACTCGCCCAACTCGCCGAAGTGTTCGGCGTCTACCCCCACGAACTCATCCAATCCGCCGAAGCGTTCATCGAACGCGACCAGCGCGGACCCGTCACCCTTGGGGAGCCGCAGCCCAGCGAACTGTCCGAAGCGGACAAGACAGCGTACGTGCTCAACAAGATAGGCAACCATGACGTCAGGCTCGCGGCATCGCACGACCCCAACAAATGGGCTGAGGCGGCAGGCGGCGATGGACGATAACAGGCGCATCCTCCCCGATTTCCTGCACCGGACATACACGCAGATCATCAACGACACCGAGCACCTCGACGTGAGCGTCGTCAACACCCTGCTTCCGGGGGATCTCACCGGAATATACGATGAAGCAACGAAGCTCATCCTCATAGACCAGCGGCTCATCAGCGCCCAGCAACGCTGCACCCTGGCACACGAACTCGTGCACTGGGAGCACGCCGATGAAACCTGTTCGGGAACCCTGGGCTCGAAGATCGAGCGGCACACCCGCATGGAAACCGCATCCAAGCTCATACGGCCGTGCGAATACGCCCTCGCCGAGAACGAATACGACGGCGACACCTACGCCATCGCCTGCGAACTGGACGTCACCGTGCAAGTCATCGAAGACTTCCGCAACTACCTCGCAATGGTCCCTGCCATGACAGACCGTCGGCAACAGGCATTTTGCCAAAGCCGAAGATCGACGGGTGGCATCTGACAGCCAGGGGAGGAATCAGCCTTGCTTCTTCGCTTGTTTGCCCGTTTCATGCCGCATCATGGCGGTGGAGAGTTGTGATGACAGCTGTTCGTTCTGCTTTCTGAGTTCCTGTATGCGCTGATCATTATCCTCTATACGGGAGCGCAGCGACTCGACGGTATCATCACCGGGAATGAGCGAGCCTACCTGGCGGGCGAGGTACCTTGACCGCGACTGGACACTGTGCTGATACCGCATCGCGGTCTGCGGATCCGAATGACCGGCCGCATCCATGATCTCACGCACCGTTGCACCCTGCTGGGCCAGCAACGTCAACGCCGTATGACGCAAATCATGGAAACGAAGATCCTTGCGCCCTGCCTGGATTCTGGCCTTGTCATACCAGCCTCTGAGCGTGTTGGGGTGCAACGGGGCTGAACTGTCAGTGACACCGGGGAAAATAAAAGCACCAGCTTCGGGACCGGTAAGGTCGACCAGCGTCTCCATCATTGGTTTCAATTGTGGGGGTATGCTCTCATCGCGTTCACTGTGCTCGGTTTTGGTGCTGCCAATAAGCTCCGGTCCAATGGTCTTGCGGCTCGTACGAATATGAAGCACCATATGGTCCAGATCGATGCTGCTTCTGGTGAGCGCGCAGATCTCGCCGATGCGAGGGCCGTTGCAGAATACGGCGATGTACACCGCCGCGCGATACCGTTCGGGCATGGCCTCGTAGATCATGCGTACCTGTGCGAGCGTGGCGGGCACCGTCTCGGTGTTGCGACGCTGTGATGGTGTCATGATGGTGCAGGGATTCCTGGGAATCAGGGGGCTTTCCCCATCAGGTCCGGGACTGCTGGCGGATGCCAACACGCTCTTGAGCACTTTGAGTGCATTGATGCACATGCTGCGCTGCGAGTGATCCAACCCGTCCCACCACCGATCCACATCACGGCTCGTAATCTCGGCCAAGCGTCGTTTGCCGAAAAACGGGAGGATATGGTTCGTCGCGTCCTTGCGTATCCTGTAGACCGTGCCTGCCTGGAGTTGGTCGCCCGACCGGGTACGTCGCAGACCCAGCCATTGTTCAAAGTATTGGGCGAAGGTCAACGAGCGACGCTGCTGTTCCCGAAGGATCTCCCTTTCAGGCTGCCATGAATGGGCGTCGATACGAAGCTTGGCGTCCCTGAGCCACACCAGTGCACCGGCCTCGTCTTCGATGTCGAAGCTGGCATACTGACGCTCCCTCAATCCAGGCCACTTATCAAAAGCCCAGAAGGGCGTCAGATAACTCGCCTCTATCCACGCGCTCGTCCGATTGCTCTTGTGCCGAAGCGTACCGAATCTCCGAGTCATAACATCCTCCTGCACCCGTGAACCATGCTGCTTTTACCACATGAATTACCACGCCAAACAGGAAACAGCAAGCGAAAACACGGCATTGCACGTCAAGACAGACCAACCGGGAAACCATGGAAGCACAAGGGGAAAACACTGAAATGGCAACAAAAAAGGCCGGTCACGACGGACCGGCCCTTTGATAACCGTGGAGCTAGGGAGAGTCGAACTCCCGACCCTCTGCTTGCAAAGCAGATGCGCTACCAGCTGCGCCATAGCCCCGAATTGCCAAATACTTAACTTAGCGTGGGCCCGGGAGGACTTGAACCTCCGACCTCATCCTTATCAGGGATGCGCTCTAACCACCTGAGCTACGGGCCCGCTTTTGTGCGTGTAAAACACACAAAGAGATACAATACAGTCTTAGTCTCATGAAGTCAATTCCACCGTGTCGTTGTCAAGGTCGTTGTCAAGCATGAATTTTCCTATTGCTGCCGCGCCTTACCAACCGGGGAACAGCGTCATGTTCTATGCTGGTTGAGCGAATATAACAGGAAATAATGGCAGGATGGTTGCACGATTATCCGCATCGCTGCAACGTGCAGGCATGTGCGGGATGAACCTGAATTGGTGGAGTCGAATGGCAAGGATTGGTTGCAGAGCAAGGTGAGTGTTGTTTATAGGGGTGCTACGGGGCGGACTGCCCGAACGAGCGTGGTTCGTGTAGCCGAAATCCACGGCAGACCGGTCACGATAACTCGCAAGCCCGTGAAGAACATGTATCTGCGCATTCAGAGCAAGGACGGCAGAATCAGCGTCACTGCACCATTTCGGATATCTGATGGCACAATCCGAGATTTTATTGAGAATCGATGGGATTGGATTGAACATGCCGAAAAGGAGCTCAACAAGGCAAGAAATGCTGCTATGGAGTCGGGAACGAGCCACGTCTGGTCGACAGCCAGGAAAAGGGAGGCTCGGCAAAGGATGAATGATGTCCTGCCTGCATTGCTGAATAAGTGGCTGCCGATTGTTGGCCGTGAACCGAGTAACATTTCCTTGAGACTCATGACAACCCGCTGGGGATCGTGCACGCCAGCCACACGGCGAATTCGCCTGAATCTAGAGCTGGCATGGCTCGAACCTGAGCTACTTGAATATGTGCTGGTCCATGAGCTGACGCACCTCTGGGCCTCAGGGCATGGCGCATCATTCCAGCGCTATATGACCACATTCATGCCCGACTGGAAACACCGCCGCCGCACCCTCAATCGACACATCATCGGCTGATTCCCGGACTCTGCTGCACACGTTGCGCTTCCAGAGTCTTAAATACAGAAACAGTGCGCTTTTGGAGTCACTTTTGGGTGAAAAGCTGAAAAGCTGAAAAGCGACTCCAAAACACACTGTATGAAATCTCTATATGAGAGAGAACTCAGATTAAGTGGCTTCTCATGAACCACTGGAAGGTTTCGAGCTTCTGCACGTGGTCCTGTATGATGTTGGAGCTGACAACATCCAGCTCATCCAGCTCCTTGATGGCCTCGCGGTCATCGGCAATAAATGAATCATAGAAGCCACACAGCGCCTTCAGATAGTCAAGAGTGGATTTACGGCCACTCAGGTCGACACCCTTCCACGTGCGGTTACGAATGATTGCCTCTGGGCGTCCATCTGGTGAACCACCGAGGGTTGCAATGCGTTCTGCGGTCTCATCGGCCATATCTCTGACCTCGTCAACCTGTGGATCAATCATCAAATGCACTGCAATGAAGTTTGGACCGGTTACGTTCCAGTGAGCATGCTTGAGCACGAGTGAAGCCTCTTGTTCTTGGCTCAGTCTGTTCTGCAAAATGGAGATAATCTTCTCGGAAGCTGCCTCATCAAGTCCGGGAACCGTAAAAGTCAATGCCATAAGAACTCCTTCGTATACTGTTTCGCATTCCATCGTTTTCGTTGGTGCGATTCAACAGATGGAATCTTTACCTATTGCACCCTGATCACTACAGTAAAGGCCACATTCTAGAAGTCAAATCAGTGAAATGTGAACGTTTATGGGCATTCAAATGCCTTCCGGTCTCAGACCTCTTGTTTGGCGGCCTCCACATTGTTGCTCGAGCCTGTCAATGGGTTCGCAGGCCCAATGTTCTGCCTGCGGCGTACCTGTACCGTTTCGATTCGTCTTCCCTCAACCTGTGTGACGACCATGTCATAGCCATCATCAGAGTGCAGAATCTCACCGATCTGACCCATCTTTCCGGTATGCGCAAGAAAGTATCCGGCGACGGTTTCGTAAGGTCCATCTTCGAGTTCAATGCCGGTGACATCCGCAAAGTCCTCGATGGTCATGCCGCCGTCAATCGTGGCGATTCCGTTGACGAACGCGGTCTGTTTCTGCCGAGGTCCCCCCGGTGTTTCAGGCAGATCATATTCATCGCGGATATCACCGACCAGCTCTTCTGTCATGTCTTCAAGCGTGACAATTCCGTCTGTGCCACCGTATTCATCGATGACTACGGCGAGGTGAATGCCGCGTTTGCGTAGCATTTCCAAACTGGGAAGCAACTTCGAAGTGCCCGGCAGCGATATACCATCTCGGGTCACGTCGGCAACGGTCTTGGCACTCGAATCGCGAACATCGAGTAGGTCGCGAACATGTACGAAACCGAGCACATCGTCAAAATCCTTGCCTTTCACCGGATAGCGTGAATAGGGCTCGTTGCGTACGAAGATTGCGGCATCATGCAGTGACATGTCAGCGTCAAGGAAGGTGACATCAGCGCGTGGTCGCATGACTTCGGCGACAATCGTTTCGGAGGCATCGAAGACATCGTCGAGAATGGTGCGTTCGTCCTTGCTTAAATGCGTATTGCTTGAGACAAGAACCCTGAGCTCGTCATCGCTGACCTGTGTGTTGGTCTGCTGCGGATCGAAGCCCAGCAGTCTCACGATGCCATTCGTATTCTTGCCAATAAGCCAGATCAGTGGCCTGCACACCGCAGAGAAAACATGAATGGCAGGAACGGTTGCACGTGCAATCTGTTCGGTGCGTTGCATGGCGATACGCTTCGGAACCATCTCAGATATCACGTTGGAGAAATATGAAATGATCAGAGTCAGAACAACCGTCGTCAATGGTGATGCCACATTGCTGGGCATGCCCCATGAGATCAGCAGCGGCACTATTTGCGGTGCAAGCGATGATGCGCCGAACGATACGGAGAGAAATCCAGAAAGGGTGACGCCAATCTGCACCGTGGAAAGAAATGTATTTGGATCGCGTGCAATTTTGCCCACTCTTGCGCCCTTGGCATCTTCCTGCTCCATTTGCTCAATCTGCGAGCCACGCAGCGACACCAAAGCCAGCTCCGTACCTGAAAATACGGAGCCGATGATGAGAAATACAAAGATCAGCACGATATTAAGCCACAACGACATATCTCCAATTTACGTTGAACAGCCGTCAATTGCACGCTGTGCACCTCTGTGAGCGAAGAAATACGGAGTGGCGCAATGATGCGTTGCCAGGCCACGCTCCTTCACTCTTAGAAGGAGAGCACCTCAACCTTGCCAGTGGTGAGCAGGTAACGGGCTCCAACCATCGAAACCCTGCCGCTTGCAATGGCTGATTGAATGATGCTTGAGCTCGAGACCAGATGTTCAATCGTCCTAGCGATATGCACACGCTCGAAATCGTCGGTCGTGGTCAGATCTGCTGCCTGTGCGGCAAGGATGGAAGCTCCGACCTGGCGAACGACGATTGAGTCGGAAACCAGCTCGGCGGTGTCATTGTCTTCGGAGAACCCTGCCCTCAACGATTCATCGGCATGCAAAGCCGCCAGAGCCGATTGAACGGCCCCGCAATGCTCATGACCCATGACGACCAGCAGACTCACATGAAGGGATTCGATCGCGAACTCCAACGATGCCTGTACTGCGTCGTCAATGATTTCGCCTGCCGTTCGAATCGTGAACAGATCACCCAGTCCTTCGTCAAATATGATTTCCGGGGGCACTCGCGAATCAGAGCACGAGAGCACCGCAGCATCTGGACTCTGCCCGTCGACAAGACCTTCACGAGTTTCCTTGTCCTGCCAAGGGTGTTCGGCCTCACCTTGTGCAAAACGTCTGTTGCCAGCAAGCATGCGACTCCACGTCACCGTAGCGGTGCTTTCTTCGCGCTGTTCAACTTTATTCGCCTCAACATTGTGTTTTCCATCTGTATTGACCACAACCGCCCCCTTGTTAGCTGTGACAATCCTACAGTCACACTATGGCGGCTGATCGCGCTTTCGCATATGACGCAATGCAGAGTGTGACGATATAGGCATTGAGCGGATGGGGATGTCTATCGCAATAGGTAAGTGCGAAGATGCGTTCCAAATCTGCAATCAGACGATGACGTGCAGGTGACGAATGTTGACCTGGACCCCCCCAGCAAGAGATTCATGCCGTATCCAATGTGTGACTGGTTCGTAAGTGTCGTGGAGCTGTTGAGAAAGCCAATGTGGTGTTCGTGGCTTTCGCCAAGCTTTGGGATTGCAACAGGCAGTAACGGCACATAAGTTTTTCGTATACTGCAGAACTTGTTTTCACATCGAGAACGCTGCTAGTTTGTTGCTTCATCACCCAGGATATGACGTGCTTGGTAGTCGAGTGAAGATGACGATTGACGAGAAAAGCAAGAAGGTTCCACGATGACACAATTTGCAACTCAACTGGTGCATGGTGTCGAGGTTCACGACAATGAGACAGGTGCCGTGAATCCGCCCATCTACAATTCATCGACCTATGCGTTCAGCTCCGTAGATGAAGCTCCTCGATGGGATTATGCCCGTTCAGGCAATCCGACTCGTGAATTCTTGGAGCGGCAGATCGCGCAGCTCGAGCATGGATTCCAAGGCTTTGCATTCTCTTCCGGTCTGGCAGCGATTCATGCAACACTATCGGTGTTCTCTCCAGGTGACCGCATCGTGGTAGGAGCGAATATCTATGGTGGCACCTATTCACAGATTCATGAGCATTTCGATCGTTGGGGACTCGATTTTGCTCCAGTCGATACACAGGATCTGGAAGCCGTCGAGCGTGCACTGCAGCTCGTGCCAACGCAGGCTTTGTATATCGAAACGCTCACCAATCCTGTATTGCAGGTCAATGACGTTGCAGCGCTCGCAAGCTTGGCTCATCGATATGGTGCAGTTCTTATCGTTGACAACACCTTCGTGACACCATATCTGCAACAGCCACTCGACTTGGGCGCTGACATCGTGCTTCATTCGGCGACCAAGTATCTTGCCGGCCATTCTGACGTTATTGCTGGTCTGGCTGTGGCAAAAAGCGAATCGATTGCGCATCGTCTGTATTTTGCGCTGAACCGTCTTGGCGGGGCACTGCCGCCTGCAGAGTGCGATTCGGTGCGTAAGGGCCTGCAAACACTGGCGTTGCGTATGGATAGGCAACAGAGCAATGCATCACCGATTGCGCGTTATCTGCTTGCACATCCGCTCATAAGCGTCGTGCACTATCCGGGAGCCAGTGAGGCTGGCAAGGCTTTGCTCGAGTCGAAAGGTCTGCGCGGAGCTGGTGGCGTGCTCTCGTTTGAGGTGAAGCGAGGAGTGGATCCCAGCATTGTGGTCAACAATCTTAAGATTTTCCGTCTAGCGGTGAGCCTTGGCGCGGTTGAGAGTCTCGCCGAATTACCCTGTAGAATGACACATTTCGAGATTCCACGGGAGGAACGTCTCAAGCTGGGGATCAGCGATGAACTTATTCGGCTCGCAATCGGCATAGAAGACGTGCATGATCTTCTTGCAGATCTGGAGCAAGCTTTCACTCTCGCTGCAAAATCCGAAAGACCCAGCCCTCGCCAAAACCGCGTGAGCACTCGGGCGTAGTCAGAAGGTGCCAATCAATTTCGTATAGAGAAGTCCGGTCTCAGATTCCTGCTCAGGCCATGACGGCTGAATAATTGCATCCCGTACGCTAGAACGATTGAGGTGGCTTGTTGTGGTGTGCGGTGGTCTTGGCAAGATTTGAAGTTGCCACGCCAAGGCTGGTCGCCATGCCGAGCGGACCGAGAGCCACGATTGGAAGGTGACTCACCTCCATCACCATCATCAAGGCCATCAATGGTGCGCGCTGCGAGGCCGAGAGCAGAGCGACGGCTCCGACCATGGCACACTGCCATAGCGGTGTGCCAGGAATCCAGTAATTCCAAGCAATGCCGAGAATGGCACCAAGCGCTGCACCTATGCCAATGGAGGGTGTCAGGGTGCCGCCAGAAGCACCAGCCTTGAGTGTGAATGTGGTAAGCAACGCCTTTGCGCAGGCGAGAACAGCCAAAGCGATGACTACTGTCACTCCTGAGTTCTCTGCCGAATAATTCATCGCTGTCTGGGCAAGTGCCCTCCCATTGCCCATGACCTCAGGGCCCCAGAGAGCTACGACTCCTGTCAGCAGTGCAACCAGCGGAAGTTGCCAAAGAATATGCATGCCTGTGGTTTTTTTCGTTTCTGCCCAAGAGGATGCGCGAGAGAAGTAGCCTCCGGCAATGCCTATCAGTGGAGATGCAACGATGGAGAATGCAAGGATCTGCCACGAGAATGGCGAATTGGGCACGGCATAATATGCATCGGTGCCATGAATGAGTCCTCCGACATACGACGCAATCGATGACATTGCCAGACTGACCGCGACTGTCTCTGCATTCACGCGCTTCAGAAGGATTTCGACGCTGAAAAGCGCTCCAGTCAATGGAGAAATATAGACTCCAGCAAATCCTGCCCCGGCTGCGGCTGCGACAAGCAACTCTCGATCCTCGCTTGGCAATCCCCACCTATGCATCAGTTGGAACCAAAGGCCACCGAACAATGCTCCAGCTTCTCGTGGTGCAACTTCTCGACCGACCGATCCACCGGTTCCGACCAGAAATATCTGAGTGACCACATGTACGATGGTCTGCCAGAAAGGCATCTGCGCACCCTTGACCGACTTCTTGACCGAGGGAACATGCCTGGCCTTATTGCGTAGTAGCCACCAAATAACTGCGGCGATAATGCCACCAATGGTCAATGAAATGAATCTTCGCCAACGATTGACGTTAAATGCGCCAGGCATTGAGGAACTTTCAACGAAGCCGAGAAAGAAATTTTCGACGACCTTGAGCAATAACGACAAGAGTCCTGAAGACACTCCTGCCACTATTCCCAAAACGAGGGTTGAGATGATAAGTATGAAGGTTCTTTGTTTGGATATCGATTTTTTTGAACCTAGGTCCGTGATTGTGGATTCTCCTGAATGTGACTGTGACTGTGACTGGGCATGTGAAGCATTTTGCATGGTGTTATCTATGTGATCGTGGGTTTTCATTGTTGGGAATATGTAAGAATCAGATCGTTGCCTTCAGCGGTGTGATGTCGTGCCAATCGCCTGTAGAGGCTATGGCCGGCCCACGATTGTATTCGGATAGGCGCCATTTCAGATGCTCCCCATCGTCGTTGCAAAAATGCAGCGGTATCAACCGTGCCCAGTGCGCATTTCTCATGCCAACCAATGACGTGCATGGAGGGATGCTATGAATACCTAAAACTGTGTGTAACAAGGTTTCTATCAATGTTCCGTGAGCAAAGATGAACAGATTTGTATCTGCCCCCGCTGAAGTAGCCCACCGTTGCAACGCGGAGGCACCGCGTTTGCCAACGTCTTCGAGTGGTTCGGCATGGTGCTTCAGCTCACCGCCGTCCAGACTCTGCCAGAGTTTGAAATCCTCTGGCCATTTCGACTGAATCTCGTCTCGGGACATGCCTTCCCAATCTCCGTAGCTGCGTTCACGGAAAGCCGGATCCGTATGCACCTCAAGATTGAGCGGATCAGCAAATTGGTGTGCAGTATCGAGTGCACGGTTGAGGTCGGAGCTGACAACCAGCTGTTTCGGAACCTCGTGGGCATGTTCGACATAGAGTGTGTTCAATGCACGTGCTGTCTGCGTTACCTGCCAGAGTCCATCCTTGTCGAGAGGCTGTTCGATTTGACCTTGAAGTCTATGCTGCGCATTGAAACCTGTGCGACCGTGACGAACAAGAATAATCGAATTGACCGTCTGTATGCTGTCTGCCATACCTGTCCTTTTCTATTGAGCTCATGCTTTCATTTCTCGCAGTCGCGCCAAAGAGTCCAACCATTTCACAATCATTCCACAATCATTCCCCAATCAGAATAAACCGGTAGCTAAACGTCTTGTGTTACCTGTGTGAATACATGATTCATAATTGCAAGATACACGCGGTGGTGTCTCCGTGATGCATGCCCGATTCCAGACGATGGGCGGGGCGAATGGCGGTAGCGAATAAATTTCAGAAAACTTTCAGCATTCACTACGATTTTGTCAAGGTCGGGATGGTTAGGTTATACCTGTCGATGGAAAGCAGCAAGACATCGAACAAGAGATTTTTCTCCTGATAATTGAATTCTTCTTCTCTCTCCTTTCTTCCCGGCGGTTACCCCGCCGGGTTTTTGCTTTTCGGATTAGGATTGTGCCCTGAGATGGCTCAAGGACGTAAAGTCTTAAGATGAGTCGATATATGGTGTGGTTCAACAAGGTGTGGGAGAGCGGATGAGAGACGAACAAGGCAGGGCTTCAGCCAGTGGTGTGCCGCAAGAGCAGCAGTATTCTTACAATGAACCCGAGTCGGAGTATGAGCCACCCCGCTCGCGTGCTGCATCGGCGTTAGGCGCGACCGCAGCAGTTCTTGGACTTATTGCAGTCATCTGTTCTCTACTATTCATCACAAGAACCATAGCGCCGGCATCCCTCAAGTTCAGCGACGTACTATCCTTGTCAAACCTTGAATGGTGCTCGTTCGTTTTCAGTATTCTTGCTTTGATTCTCGTCATTGCCGCCAAGATTTCACACAGACGGGCAATGGAAGATGGCAGAAGAGGCACCTGGGGAATTATCGGAATCATTCTGGCGCTATTGATCACGGTCTGTGGTCTGCTGATTGGCAATCTTTTCCCTCAAGGTGTGATCCAGCCTTCCGTCTCCGAAAATGCTCCCGTTTCAAGCAGCAAGACAATGCGCAAGGGTATTGAGAGCTCAGTTGGGTCATGCACCGGGGGCTGGCAGTCATTGAGTACAAGTTCATATCCAGGTCTGACGCTCGCGGAGCTGTGTAAGGACCCAAGAATGGCATATGTCACCTTTGAGAATCCGACCATGGCGAGCCTTGAACGAGGAGCGGTCAATTCGAAGATTTCCGACATGCTCGAGGAATATTCGGATAACGGCAAAGCACAGGGTGATTGGCGCACCCTGAATGGAAAGATGTGGCTCGTGTTTGGTGAGAAGGCCAACATTGAAAAATTGCAGAAATCGTGGGGTGGCACCATCGACACCGTTGAATGACATGGTTCATTCTTTGATGAATCACTTAAGCATGGCTGATTGATTTCTCTCTTGTCTCAATGCTGTGCAATTTCATTGCTCGGTGAAGTAAAGAAGCTAAGGTTTGCAATATGAGTGAAAATATGCACGATGACGACAATCAGGGCAGCGAAGCTGGAGTTTCTGGCACGAATGCCCTCATTGGAGAAGCTTCAACGGTAATTCCGGGTCATTTTGGCGACCCATTGCAGATAACGCATGCACTGTACTCTAATCGTGATGCTCGGGCCAATCCCGCCAAGCCGTTGTTCCTGTTGCTGCATGGATGGGGATCTCGTGAGCGGGATCTGGCCGATCTGATGCAATATATCGCGCCTTTCAACGACTATATCGGGCTGCGTGCTCCCCTGGATATGCCTGAGCAATTCGGTCAGTTTGGGGCTCAAGGCTATACATGGTTCCACGATTGCGTTCCAACAGGGTCTCAACTTGATCGCGATGCATATGCAGCCTCACGGGCCATAGATCAGTGGGTCGAATCAAACATCGCTCCAGAACGAGAAGTCGTTCCCCTCGGTTTCTCTCAAGGGGGTGTTCTGGCAGTTCATTTGCTTCGTGTGCATCCTGAACGCTATCGTGCTGCGGTGAGTTTGTCTGGCTTTCTGGCACCGAAAGCCATTGCTGCCACAGCTCCCGCCGATGATCGACTTGCTGCTCTCGAGATTCCTGTCTTCTACGGCTACGGAAAAGCAGACAACATAATTCCCAAATATGAGATTTTTGCTATGGCCGCGTGGCTTGAGGAACACACATGGTTGAAATCCCGTGGATACCCCGGATTGGATCACGCTGTGAGCCTGGATGAGTTCAATGATATCCGTCAATGGCTCAGTGACAATAACATCGCCTCTGGAGTGATGTAGCGCCTATGAATCCCACATGCGTCAGAGGTCGGAATCAGCGTCAACCTGCATCACATAGACATTTCTTCTGAGCTGGCGGGCTTCGGCACGAGTGATGTCGCCCGATTCGAACATATTCTGAATGACGCCAAGCTCGATCGCATATCCTTCGCGTTTGATTTCCTGAATGCCATTCAGCACATGAGCCGATTCATTCACCGAAGGACGTGCACGGAGAGCGGTTTCTGCACGCTGATGCTCAATGATTACCGATAGCACATCTTCAGTGTTGAAATTTGGTTTTGCAAGCTCAGCATAGAGTTTCTCGATCACATAGCGATTCAAATCGAGATGCAGCCGCCGAGACACCGCATAAATGGTGTCATCGCTTACCAAAGGCGTGGAATGGCGCACGCGGCTTTCGATGCCCTTTGCCAGGTTATGAGTGCGGCGACGTAGGGAACGCAGTCTCCAAAGCAGCTCGCTCGCTTCTGAGATGTGGCTGAGTGTACGTGAGATATGCACCAGAATGCGTTCAGCTGCCTGACGTTCTGATTCGAATCGTTGTAGTGGCGTGAGTTGAGAAATGATCCAGGAATTCTGCCAAGACGTGCGTTCATCAGAGAGCGCAGGTGTGTCTTCCGTCGTATCTCCAGGCGATGTGACGGGTAAGTTGCCGGTGTCGTCGGAGATCGTCGCAGCGAGTTCTTCACTTTCGGCACCATTGGAAGCGTTGAAATCGGCAATTTCCTGCTCGATAATGGTGATTCGGTTTTCAATATAATCGCGTTCCCAATTCAGCACAGTGATTTGCAGCCGTTCCAACTCCTTGGAGTCATGCTGCCCAATCTGCGACTTGAGACGCGCGATACGCTGATTGTATGAAGAAAGCACCATGCGCAGTGCGTGATGATTCTCCTGAGTATCGTGCTCCGAGAGTTGCTCGATGGTTCGACGCAGGACCTCAAGAACGGTTTCGACGAATTTCGTTGAAACGACCTGATCGTAGACCGGAGCTAGAACCTGAAGAGCGAAATTGGCCAGTAGCAGCGTCACGATGATGACACCGGATGCAATGAAGATCAGTTCATCGCGCATGGGGAACCACGCACCCGAGCTGACCGTGTAGGGAATTGTGAGTGCCAGCGAAAGCGTAATGGTTCCTTTTGGCCCTCCGAAGGTCATAACCGCAGCGGACCTCCAGCGCTCAAGGTTCATCGGTCTGCGTTCGCCGGTAACCACGTCCTTGGTGATGGCGAGCATCGCAGAAATCCAGATGAAACGGATGATGATAACCACGACCGATACCAGGAATATGACCCCAATGAGCAACCCATGGCTGATGTTTTCATCCGACCAGCTTGACATCATCGCATTGGGCAAGAGCATGCCGAGCAATACAAAGACAGCACCGTTCAAACTGAAGGAGAGTACCGTCCACACGCTTGATGACACGATATTCGTTCGTGAAACGTTCGGTCCGATGCCGCTGGTGTCGAATCGGGCGAGCAACCCTCCCGTCACCACCGCAAGCACTCCTGAAATATGAAGCAGATGCTCAGCTATCAAATACAGCAGGAATGGGAAAAAAATTTCCAACAGGATGCGCGTTGTCGTGGTTTCCCAACCCAAGTGTCTACTGGTCTCAAACATCCAGTTCATGATCAACCCTGCTATGGCTCCAACTGCTATGCCACCTATGAACGAGAATAGGAATTGGCTCACGGCACCAACGGCAGAGAACGAACCGGTTACCGCAGCATAGATGGCAAACTGAAAGCCGATGACACCGGTAGCATCGTTGAAGAGCGATTCGCCATTGAGAATCGAGCGCTGGCGTTCGCTGAGATTTGCCACTCTGCCGATTGAGGATACGGCCACGGCATCGGTCGGACCGAGCGCTGCGCCCAGAGAGAATGCTGCGGCAAGCGGTATCGAAAGCCATGCGCCATGCAGACTATAGCCAACTGCAAGCATGGTTACTGTGGCAAGTCCGATGGCGAGCGAGAGCGAAAGTCGAAGATTTTTCAGTAACGCCTGTTTGTTGATGCTATGGGCTTCGTAATACAGCAGCGGCGCAATAAAGAGCACCATGAACAATTCAGGATCAAGATCAGTATTGGGCACAATCGGCAGCAAGGTCATGAGCGCGCCAAGAAGAATCTGAACAAGAGGTGTCGAAATTCGAGGAATGAAACGACTTATGAAAGAAGACACGAGCACTGCGCCGATGATGCACAGTATCAGAGTGAATGATTCCACAGGTCACTCCCCTCTTCATTACACGTATCACATGTAACTATACGCATCCCATCCTTCCAAAATTGTGCGGTAAGCGAGACGGCATGTGGCATATGAATATTCTTTCCCTTGCGCGAAGATTGCGAAACCCTGAAGCCTCTGTGTGTTAGCTTGGAATTATGTTTGTGTAACCGTCAGTTTGACACATGCAATGTTGGCGTCATGTGTGAATTGGTATGGACCGCAGCGACCTTTACGATGGTTCAACTCAGAAAGGCCCTACGACAATGACAAGTATAGAGAACGATGTCCAGAATGCATCAGAGAGGCTGATGCAGGGCGCTATAGATGAAGACGATGCCCGTGTCTCGAATCAGAAAGATAATATTGGCGTCAAAAATGACACGGTATGGCATAACATCGACGCGAATCAGGCCTTGGAAGTCTTGGAAACAAGCCGAAAAGGCATTTCAAGGAGAGAAGCTAGCCGCAGGCTTTCGGTTTTCGGCCCGAATTCGCTCTCTTCTGTCGAGAAGATGCCGAAGTGGAAACTTTTTCTCGTTCAGTTCAAGAGTCCACTCATAGCAGTGCTTATCGTGTGCGGCATAATCACGATTGCCCTTGATCATCTTATCGATGCTGCCGCCATCTTTCTGGTGCTGCTGCTCAATGCAATCATCGGCTACTACCAAGAGTCCAAGGCAGATCAGGCAGTCGAGGCGCTCGCGTCGCTCTCCAGTCCAACCTGTCGCGTGATTCGCGATGGCAAACGCTTCGAAATCGAAGCTGCGGATCTCGTCCCGGGAGACATCACACTGCTTGAGAGTGGCGATAGAGTGCCTGCTGACATTCGCCTGCTCGACACCAGCCGTTTGCGCGTTGACGAGTCGATGCTTACCGGCGAGAGCAACGATGTTCAGAAACATACTGATCCGGTCGAAGAGGATGCCTCGCTTGGCGATAGAAAGTGCATCACGTTCTCGGGAACAATGGTTACCAGCGGCAGAGGGCGTGGCGTCGTCGTTGCCACGGGAAGCGATACCGAGCTTGGCGAGATAAGCAGCTTGGTAAATAATTCCAACGGAAAGACTCCGCTGCAGCAGATCATGCAGCGTACTGAGAAGGGAATATCCATAGGTGTCATCATCGTGGCGGTTTTCGTGTTCATCGCGGGAACTGTCATCAATGACGATATGACAAACTCATTCCTATCGGCTGTATCCCTCGTTGTAGCCTCCATGCCCGAGGCTTTGCCAATCGTGCTTACGGTGGCAATGGCTCTCGGTATATCACGCATGGCCAAGCGCAACGCGATCGTAAGAACCTTGCCTGCAGTCGAGACATTGGGCTCGACGACGGTCATCGGTTCGGACAAGACCGGAACACTCACTCAGAATCGTATGACGGTTGAGCGTCTGAGCCTAGGCGCGGGAGATCCGTTCAGTGTTGAAGAGAGCAAGGAGGATAGGCTGGGCAGCGATGCCACGACAAGGCTCCACGCCATGCTCAAGGCAGCGGCATTGACCAATGAGGCGTATCGAAACATCTCTGCCGAGGGTGACGTGTCGTATTCCGGTGATGCAGTTGATGTGGCAATGATGAGGATTGCCGATGATCTGGGTGCCGTGAGCGATGAAGATCGCAAGACCGAAACCAAACTCGAAACTGCGTACGAGCCCGAGCATGCTTACTCGATGACCATCAAGCCCAATCGCGAAGGCGGGTTCACACAATATGTGAAAGGTGCTCCTGACAAGCTGGCGATGATGAGCGAGACCATGGATGATGGTCAGGGCAATGCCGTGCCTATCGATGCCGATGCGATTCATCATGTTTACGAGCAGATGGGCAAAGACGGTCTGCGTGTGATTGGCGTGGCGAGCAGACAAATCGATGAGGATCAGGATCTTGCCACATATCGAAAGCCGCGTGAACTCCATTTTCTTGGGCTCGAAGGTATGCTCGACCCGCCTCGATCCGGCGTTCGAGAGGCCATAGAGCTATGCATTGGCGCCGGCATTGAAGTCAAGATGATAACCGGCGATCATCCGACTACAGCCGCAGCAATAGGTGAGCGTCTCGGGCTCCAGCAGACAGACAATGTCCTGACAGGCCGTGAGATGTCCGAAATGAGCGACGAAGTCTTGAAAGCTCGATTGAGGGAAACCTCGATTGCGGCACGAGTCTCGCCGCAGGATAAGCTCCGAATCGTCGAGGTGCTGCAGGATCAGGGCGAGGTCGTTGCGGTCACCGGTGATGGTGTGAACGATGCACCCGCATTGAAGTCGGCTTCAGTTGGCATTGCCATGGGTGAGTCAGGGACCGATGTCGCGCGCGAAGCCAGCGATGTGGTGCTCACCGACGATAACTTTGTGACACTGACTCATGCAGTTCGCCAGGGAAGGATCACCTTCAAGGCAATTCGTGGATCCGCATTCTTCCTGCTTTCCACCGCAGTCGCCGCGATGATCGCCGTGGGCGTGAATGTGATTGCAGAAATGCCGTTGCTGTTTCTGCCCTTGCAGATGCTGTGGATCAACTTCGTCACCAACGGTGTGCAGGATGTCGCTTTGGGATTTGAGCCGGGCAGCGGTGACGAGCTTGATTACAAGCCTCGAAAGAACACCGAAGGTCTGCTCTCGTCGGCCCTGTGGGCGCGAACGGCCATATGCGGTCTCTGGATGGCTATGTGCATTCTTGTGATGTTCAGACTTGAAATCGATCAGGGTGTCGATGTCATATCGGCAAGAACCATGGCTTTGACGCTGCTGGTACTCTTCAACTTCTTCATGTCGATGTCAGCCCGCTCTGAAACCGTGATGATCTTCAGGCTCAATCCGTTGCGTAACAAATTCCTGCTTATTGCCTCTATCGTTGCTCTGTTGATTCATGCAATCGCTATGTATATTCCGGGCATCGCAGCGGTTTTGGGCATGGCTCCGCTGGCCTTGTGGCAGTGGGGGTTGTGCATGGCCATCGGTCTCAGCGTGCTGATCCTATCCGAAGGGGATAAGTTCATCCGCGCTCGACTGGCAGCTCGTGGATATGGTGCCCGAACAGGCATGTATGCCGCCGTTCATCAGGCTCGAAGAAAGATCGCGGGGATGATCCGTTCATGAGGTATTCCAAGGCCGACAGACCAGGGAGTCTATGTTCTAGGCTTGATGAATGGACTCTTTGATGACAGGTACCTGGAATCATGCGATGAACAAGGCGCTCGCACTTGCTCGTATTGCGCAGGACGGCGGGGATGTTCCCATCGGCGCTGTGGTGCTCAACAAAAAAGGTGAGGTTGTGGCAGAGGGCTACAACCGACGAGAAGCCACCGGCGATCCGCTGGCGCATGCTGAAATCGTTGCGCTCAGGCAGGTTCATGGATCAAGGGTTGATGTGCCGCTGTTCGATCTGCCAGAATCGTCGCGAGCCGCAAGTGTGAAACCTGCGAGTTGGAATCTGAGTGGATTGACCCTCGTGGTAACCATGGAACCATGCCCTATGTGCGCAGGAGCAGCGGTGCTATCGCATGTCGATCGCATCATCTTTGGCAGTTGGGATCCTAAGCTCGGTGCATGTGGATCGGTCTGGGATATTCCACGGGATCCGCATACAGGGCACAGGCCTGAGGTCTTTGGCGGAGTGAAGGAGCAGGAAAGCGCCGCTCTGCTGGCTAAATTCTTCCGTGACAAGCGCGTTCACTATGTGGACAAAAGCCGCCCACTGATCGGATAGGTTACATACTCGAAACATAGCGTTCCTTGGCTTTGGCTCACAAGACCGGGGTGGGGTCGCTGCCAGTGGGGGTCTTGATCGGGATTAACAGTCCCATCTTCATTGACGATGTAACGATAATCGCAAACGTGTGCATGGGGGTGCGGCACGTTCCTGACGTTGTGCGCTGAACAATCAGTCACACGCAGGCACAGGACAGGCAAGAGTATGAGCGCAATTCAGCTCAATGGTGCCCAGGCAGGCTCATTAACTACATTTTGCTTCACGTTGCCAACAAAAATGCACATATATTATGGGAAGACACAGATGAAATATGCAGTAATCGGCGCAGGCGCAATGGGATATCGCTATGGTGTGCTCCTTCAGGAGAACGCGGGCCGCAAAGTTGATTTTATCGACGCATGGGAGCCCAATATCAAGGCTGTTCGCCAGCAGGGCGGCGTCTATGTGTCACGAGATCGCAAGAATCGTCATCTGGTTCCAATCAACATCTATTCACCTGAGGAATATCAGGGAGATCCGGATGTCTGGATTATCTTCGTCAAGCAAATGCAGCTCGATGAGATGCTGAAACGTTGTGCACCGCTGTTCAAGGACCATCAGATCGTATTCTCGGCAATGAATGGTTGGGGTCATTTCGAGAAGATTCAGCAATACTTCAGCGATGACCGCATCTATGGCGGCACGGCAATGATCGCGACAGTGCTGAACGGGCCTGGCGATGTCGACTTCATTGGCAAGTCCGGTGCCGGAGTGATGCATATGTGCGCATTCAACGAGCAAACGACCGACATAGAGCGCACGATGTTTGAAGATTTCAAGACTGCGAACATGAATCCAATCATCACCACCAACTTCACGGGAACATGCATGGCCAAGGTCATCTTCAATTCCGTGGTCAATACACTGTGCACGATGTATCAGATCACCATGGGTGAATTCATTGAGTATCCAGGTGCAATGGACATGGCGAAGCAGCTTATCGACGAGGCATACGATGCATGTGATCGCGCTGGAATTCGATTGATCGAGAGCCGTCAGGAAGAACTGAAGTCCGTCGATTACGTCAGTCGTGTAGCCAACCCGCTGCACTATCCTTCGATGTATCAGGACATGTCTCGCGGGCGGAAGACCGAGGTTGACTTTATCAATGGCTGCATTGCAAAAATCGGTCGAGATCATGACTACGTCTGCAGAACTCACGAGTTTTTGACCCACGGCGTGCATCTTGCCGAACTCGCATTCAGAATTCACAACCCAGATATCGTGCGTGCTGCACAGAATGCCTGTAATTCCACTGGTGCAACAGCGATCCAGGACGCAGAGAATCTGGTGAAGGCAGCGCAAAGCAGAGAAGAGTGAGCTTCGAGAGCTCGGCATTGACCCATATGCTGGATTCGATCCCACCCCTCGGGTGATCGTTTCCGGTGAAACCCCGAACCATCCCTTGACATATGTTCATCGATGGTTCGAGGTTATTTTTTTACCAATTCTCAGAACATGCGCGAGGATGACAACAAAGGAATCACTCCATTATTCTTAAAAACATTGACGGATGACCAATACGTTGCAGTCGTCCGCAGCAAGTTGGAGTGCCTTGCACGGTCAAGCGGCATTTCAAGGAAAACGAAATTCAATGTCGAAGGAAATGTGTGATGAACAACGTGGTTGACAACACAACAACACCATCGTCCAATTTGAGCAGTGGCGTATGGCAACGCTTTACAGAAACCGCATCAGATGGCACCCAGGCCACAGTCCTCTATGGTGAAGATTCACAGGCAGATGCCGCAATCCTCCTGCTACTGCGCAACAACGAGCTGCCAAGAATCGTCCAATGGGGTCGTCCGATTTCTCATGCCGAATATCTCGTGAACTGCCTCGACGCGCTCAAGCCACAACGCGTCTCCGGTGGTCTTGATGACACTGATTGGCCAAGCATCATTCCAACGCAAGCCGAAGCATGGACAGGATCCAATCGGTTCGTGGTTCGTAGAGATGGCATCGAACTATTCTGTTGCTTCCAGACGGTGGATAATTCTATCGCAATCGACAATCGAACCGTCTCGATCATTGCGATCGATCCCGAACACAGTCTCACGCTGCTGTGGAAGTGCGAGATAACCGAATCGGGCCTGCTGCGTCAGCAGGCCACCATCACGAACGGCTTCAAGGGTGATGCCTCTGCACCGACAGCACAAGCTGTGCAGACATCTCTCGGCATCGTGTCGGTGGATAAAATCGAACTCGCCTATCCTGTGCCTGAAGAAGCCAGCGAAATACTCTCCACCACCGGACACCATCTTCGCGAGCGTTCCCCACAGCGTCAGCCTTTCAATATCGGGAGAATCGAGCGTCTGAGCATGGTCGGACGTCCCGATTTTGATGCCTCCCTGCTACTTTCGGCAGGCATTCCCGGATTTGGATTCTCACATGGCGAGGTATATTCCACCCATGTTGGCTGGAGCGGTAACTCGGTGCTCTCGGCCGAGAGAACAACATATACGCAAGGTCTGATCGGCGGTGCGGAGTTGCTGGTCGGCGGCGAGATGCAGCTTGGGAAAGGCGAAAGTTACACAACACCCTGGGTATATGGCGCCTATGGTGAAGGATTGAACGCTGTGGCGGCGCGCTTGCATGGGTTTGTGCGTGCCCAGCATCCAAATCTGGCATCAAAGCCGCGACCCGTAATTCTGAACACTTGGGAAGCCGTCTATTTCGAGCATTCCTTCGATACCTTGAAGGCACTCGCCGACAAGGCAAAGGATTCTGGCGTGGAGCGTTTCGTCGTCGATGATGGATGGTTCATGCATCGCAGAGATGACACTGCGGGACTCGGCGATTGGCAGATCGATCCAGCGGTATGGCCACAAGGCGAGAAAAGCCTTGGTGCGCTCGCCCATTACGTTCACGGCCTGGATATGGAATTCGGCCTATGGTTCGAACCCGAGATGATCAATCCTGACTCAGATACCGCTCGCGCACATCCTGACTGGATCATGCATGCGGCACGCAACAGGCTGCCGATGCAGGGGCGCTCGCAGCAAGTCATGGACCTGACCAATCCGGCAGCTTATGACTACGTGTTCAATGCAATGGATGCGCTTGTCGATTCCCTTGGCATCGATTACATCAAGTGGGACCACAACAAGCTCGTAACCGAGCCTGTTTCGCCTTATTCTGGACTGCCATGCGTACATGCACAGACAGAAGCCGTCTATCGAATATTCAAGACCTTGAAGCAGCATCATCAGGGACTCGAAATTGAAACCTGCAGCTCAGGCGGTGGCCGAGTCGATCTCGGTATCCTTTCCCTTGCTGATCGAATCTGGGCTTCCGACTGCGTTGATCCCGTTGAACGAGCCGACATTCAGCGCTACACATCGCTGCTCGTGCCTCCGGAAATGATCGGTGAACACATTGGTGCGTCTCCTGCACATTCGACGATGCGTGCAACCAGCCAGCAGATGCGCATGGCAACAGCGTTCTTTGGTCATCTCGGCATAGAGTGGGACTTGCAGAAGCAGAATGGCGCAGCACTGGAGCGACTCGCTCAGTGGGTCGGAGCTTACAAGCAAAACCGAACGATGTTCGAGAGTGGAACCGTGATTCATGCCGATAGCTCGGATCCTTCGGTGCGTGTTGACGGCGTGATTGCCAAAGACAGGAGTCGTGCAGTTGTCCGATTCACTCAGCTGACTACGTCGAAGCATTACCCGGTTGCTCCAATTCGCATACCAGGGCTTGATGCCGATGAGGTTTATAGAGTCCGCCCATTGCAGGTATCGCTCGACCTAGAAGGCCTTGGTAACGGGCAATCCAAGCTGGGGTGGTGGAACGAGCAGGGAACCATCCTTCCAGGGGAGTTTCTTGCCGACTGCGGCATTCGTCCTCCAACACTCAATCCTGCGCAGGCCGTTCTCTTCGAGATTGTCAAAATCTGAACGGTGGGTCCGTTGCAGACAGGCATCGCGTGTAATCAGCCGAGGATATAACGGCTGATTACACGCGATGCAGCCGCAGATGCCCACCTATCCCAAGTGTCATCGAGGATTTCCAGGGATACCGGTGCAGCCTGGCTATGGCGATATGATTCGATGCCCTTGCGAATGGACTCGGTGTTCATTCGAACGATGAACGACGATTCGCCTGCCACAAGAATCTTTTGAGGCATGGCAATATTCGCGACGGTTGCAATGAATACTCCCAATCTGAAGCATGTTCGGTTCAACAGCTGTGTTGCCTGAGGAACTCCGTGTCTGGCATCGTGCGCGAAGTCATCAAACGAGGTGGTTCTGCCCAGATTCTGCGAATACTGTTCGGCTATCGAATCATTGGTCAGACACTCTGCACAACCCTTATGCCCCTGATAGCAACGAGGACCTTCTGGATCCACCAGTGTATGTGCGATCAGACCGTAGCTTTTATCGCCATAGTCGATAGGTTGTCCATTCTGTGCCAGTGAATACCCCAGACCGGCACCCATGGTGACGACGGCGAATCGTGGAATTCCGACGCCTGCCTCGAACCAGCATTCATAATGCAGCAACGAGTCAAGATCGTTGAAAATCCCAGTTGGAATGCCGCACTCCTCGCTCATCATGCTGGCAAGGTTCACAGAACCATCCCAATGCAGGAACGGAGCGAAGGTCACCGTCGAATCATTGATGGTATGGCCACCGATGCTGATGCCAACGGCAACCGGTTTGCTCAGGCCTGCATTCCTGATGTCTTCAAGGCATTCGTTGACCAATGTTGTAAGCGTCTTGCAGAGTTGGCGAGGACTCTGATCTTCAAAATCGACAATATGGACCTCACCTAATTCTTCGCATGCGACATTCAATGCTGTTGCCAAGGCGCTGTTGCCTCTGACATTGATACCGATGAAGGTACGCTCGTTCTTGCGTATTCTCAGTGCTGTCTGCGGCCGACCGCGGCGCTCGCCTCCGCTCTCTTTGGGGATGAATCCAAGTGGCAGCGGCTTCTGTATGGAAGCGTCCGGATCTTCAGGATCCAATTCCTCAATGACTCCATAATGAAGCAGATCGCTGGTAATCCGGGACAGAGCTCCCTGCGAAAGCCCAAGCAACTGTGCAAGCGTTGTTCGCGCGATGGGACCATATTGCAAAATATCAGCGGCGACCTGATGTGTATATGACGATGCTGAAAACCACGATGGCAAGGGCTGCTCGGACGCGTCTTCCTCTGGCTGGAATGAACCAACGCTGAATCGTGAAACATTACTTGTTAGCCGCATTGAAGATTCAGTGCCAAAAAAACTGCCAGGATGCCTCCGGGCAGCATCGTTTTCGCTCGTGTGTCCATTGAAACTAGGCATTCAATCCCCTTGCTGGTTGAGGCATGCTGGTTGCAGTAGAGCCGTTTCCTGTATTCATCCTAGTAATTTCTTGCTTTATAGACAAAAATAATTACTTTTTATTTTCCCATGTCCATAGACTCGCCAACAGTGGTAAAGAAAGCTAGGAGATATTTATCATGAAGAATGCGATATTCGGATGTCGAGGGTCCGAAACGCAAGACGAAGGAGTCGAGAAATGAGACGTGATTTTAACAGTCAGCTCGGCGGCGATTCGAATGTGATTGGAAGCAGAATGAAGTTTATGAAGGTGTTCAGACGCGTTGCCACAGCGGTAGTTGCGGCTGCCATCGGAATTTCCATGGCAGGATGTGGTTCAACCAGCGCGAACGTTGTCACCTTGGATTTCTTCCAGTTCAAATCCGAAGCCGCTGATCAATTCAAGAAAATGGTTCAGGATTTTGAGGCACAAAATCCAAACATTCGCATCAATATCAACAATTCCGCCAGTGCACAGACAGATCTTCGTACACGCTTGGTGAAGAACCGTGTGCCGGATGTCATCACGTTCAATGGCGATATCAACTTTGGGCAATTCGCCGCTTCAGGCGTCTTCCATGATTTCACGAACGATCCAATCGTTAAGAAGCTCAATCCAGGCATGGTAAAAATCGCCAAGGACTTGGTTCAGACCACAGACCCGGCAAAGAAACGTCTGTACGGTCTTCCCTTCGCAGGCAACGCCAGTGGTTATATCTATAACAAAACAGTTTGGCGTCAGGCAGGTGTGGATCCAAACAATCCACCGAAGACCTGGTCAGAGATGGTTGCGCTGCTGCAGAAGTTTGAAAAGGCCGGCATCACCCCAATTCAAGCTTCGCTCGCAGACTCTTGGACGACCCAGGCCCCATTCGCTTCGTTTTCGGGCACCTTGGTTCCAGCCAGTGAATATACCAAGCTGAAGAAGGGCGAAACGACATTTGCCAAAATCTGGACAACAACCGCTGAAAAAGAGGTTGAGCTTTATAAGTATGCGACGAGCGACAAGGGCGTGACCTACCAGCAGGCAACACAGAACCTTGCGGCAGGCAAAGTCGCCATTCTCCCGCTGGGAACGTATGCCATTCCACAGGTTCGTCTGGTCAATGCCAAGGCCGACCTCGGTTTCGCACAGTTGCCGGCAACTGATGATGAGAGCGAACAAATCCTCACAGCTGGCGATGATGTCATGCTGACAATGGGTGCCAATACCAAGCATCCAAAGGAAGCAATGGAGTTCATCAACTTCCTGATGAGCAAGCCACAGCTTGAGGAATACGCCAAGGCTCAGTCTGCTTTCACTCCATTGAAGGAGACAGGGATTGGTGATGAGGCGCTTAAGGGCGTGCTGCCATTCTTCAAGTCCAATAAGCTTGCGGATTTCAGCGATCACTACATTCCGGCATCAATCAACATCGGTGGATATCTTCAAACGCTGGCCACCACCGGTAATGTCCCACGGTTTACAAGTCAGATGCAGACCGACTGGGATAAAGTCCAGGCGAGAACGTTCGAATAAAGGGAGGAAGAATCATGGCAAATGCACAATCACCGGCAATGACGAATGTTCCGGTATCTAGTTCGGCTTCCCAAACGGGCAAGCCAGGCAAGAAGCGCAAAAGTGCTTTTTCAAAGCGTAAGGTGGATCACGCCTACTATTGGATGGCTGTTCCCGCTGCAGTGATATTTGCAGTGTTCCTGTATGTTCCATTCATTCAGGGTGTTGGCTACTCATTCACAAATTCGCAAGGATATGGGCAATCCAAGTTCATCGGCCTGAAGAACTACTTCGCGCTGTTCATCGATAATCGTGTCGGGCATGCGTATCTGTTCACCTTCCTGATTTCCGTGCTGATCACGATTCTGGTGAACCTGATTGCAATGTTCCTGGCCGTTGCGTTGAATGGCAAGATTCTCTTCAAGAATGGCTTCAGAGCAATCTTCTTCATTCCTTACACCCTTGCAGTGCTGGTTATCGGCTATGTCTTCAAGTACATCTTCATGACACCGCTTCCGGCGCTTGGGCAGGCGCTGCACATCAGCTGGCTTTCGCAGTCCTTGCTCACCAGCGAGCGTTATGCATGGGTTCCCATCGTGTTCCTTGCCGTATGGCAGAGCGTTGCATACTCAACATTGATTTATCTTGCCGGTCTGCAGACTATTGATGACGAGATTTATGAGGCAGCTTCCATTGACGGTGTCAATCCATGGCAGCGCTTCTGGCAGATCACCTTCCCACTCATCGGACCGTTCTTCACCATCAACCTTGTGCTGAGCATGAAGAACGCATTCGGAACCTTCGATCAGGTTATGGCATTGACTCAAGGTGGCCCTGATTCATCTACGGAAACGGTTACCTACCTTATTTATACGAACGGCCTGACCGGTGGAGAGTACGCATATGAGACCGCCAACGCGGTACTGTTCTTCATCGTCCTCGCAATCATCGCGTTCATTCAGCTGAAGTTCTTCGGTAACAAGGAGAAGATCTGATATGACTTCTGTAACGATTTCGAATTCAGGCTCGGAAGGTAAACAAACCACGAAGACTGATTCACAGTGGCATAGCCGCCATCACGTGAACTGGTGGCTC
Organism: Bifidobacterium aquikefiri; assembly: GCF_002259795.1. Classification (GTDB taxonomy): domain Bacteria; phylum Actinomycetota; class Actinomycetes; order Actinomycetales; family Bifidobacteriaceae; genus Bombiscardovia; species Bombiscardovia aquikefiri. The sequence continues at coordinate 159,730 of NZ_MWXA01000001.1, forward strand.
ACCGCAGCTGTTGCCGTGCTGTCGCTGACCATTCTGATTCCGCTGTATTTCACCATCATCACCGCGTTGAAGACTCCAGCGGAAGCCGGTGGCTTCGGTCTGCCAACAACCTGGGAATGGCATAACTTCGCTGATGCATCGGCGAAGGTAAACTACCCGAAGGCTGCGTTGAACTCGGCTATCATCACGGTTGCCGCCGTGGTATTGACCCTCTTCACGAATACCTTTGTGGCGTATGCAATTGCAAGAAATATGGACAAGCGCTTCTTCCGCTTCCTCTATTACTTCTTCATCGCAGCTATGTTCGTTCCCTTCCCCGTTGTCATGCTCCCCATCGCAAAGCAGTTCGGTAGCTGGCATCTGGATAATCAGCTTGGTCTGATTCTGCTCTACACGGTTCTGGGTCTAGGTACGAACCTCTTTATCGCGACGGGATTCATTCGTTCGATTCCTGTGTCTTTGGAAGAAGCTGCAAGAATTGACGGTGCAAGCACATGGCGTATCTTCTGGAAGATTATCTTCCCATTGATGGGACCTATCAATGCGACCATTGCCATTCTGACTGCACTCTGGGCATGGAACGACTTCCTTCTGCCGTTGATTGTGCTGACCGATCAGTCGAATCAGACGATTCCTCTGGCGCAGTATGTCTTCAGCTCGCAGTTCGCGACAAACTACCCGATGGCCTTTGCCAGCTATCTGATGGCCATGGCTCCAATCCTCATCGTCTACATCTTCGCCCAGCGCTGGGTAATTTCCGGAGTAATGCGCGGCGCGGTCAAATAGCAAAGAGCCTAGTAGGCTCTTTGCTTGACCGCGCCGAACGGCCTCCACAGGCCGTGAGGAAATATTGAGTCCCGCCCTTAAGGCGGGTCCCAAATTGCTGGAGCCGTCAAATGAACAGCCCGGTGGGCTGTTCATAGGCGCCGTGAGCAGCCCTAAGGCTGCGAAGATTGTGCGTAGCACAATAATCAGCGTGGATGATGTGTTCCTGTTGGGTTATGCTGCGTAGGCTCGGTGAGCAGCCCTAAGCCTGCGAAGCTAACCGCTCCGCGGTTACTGGCTGCGAAGATTGTGCGTAGCACAATAATCAGCGGATACTACCTTCCCACCCGACAATAGTAATTAACCGCAAGGGGTACCAATCGATTTTTGCGCCCAGTGCTGTGCGATCATGAATATTCCGAGCCTTCACCGTTTCTACTTTACGAATGCTCAGAGGGTTGCATTGCTGTAGGCGACAAAAATTGAGCAGTTCCCCTTTTTAATGTCCAAAATCTCAAGTCAAGTAAGGAAAGTGAGTGGAATGACTACACAACAGCGTGTCTTTATATCGGATTCGACTCGTACGAATGGTGAAACCCCGAACCCTTGGTGGACCAACGCCGTGGTGTATCAGATTTATCCAAGAAGTTTCCAGGATTCAAATGGTGATGGATTGGGCGACATTCCAGGCATTACTTCGCGCCTTGATTATCTGCAGGAACTTGGCGTAGATGTAATCTGGCTCAGCCCTGTATATAGGTCTCCTCAGGACGACAACGGATACGACATCTCTGACTATCAAGACATCGATCCAATGTTCGGTACCTTGGATGACATGGATGAGCTAATTGCTCAGGCACATCATCGTGGCATCAAGATTGTCATGGATCTGGTGGTGAACCATACTTCTGATGAGCACGCCTGGTTCCAAGCTTCGCGTGATCGCAACGATGAGCATGCAGACTGGTACTGGTGGCGTGACGCCCGTCCCGGAGCAACTCCTGGAGAACCAGGTGCCGAGCCCAACGCATGGGGATCCTACTTCGGCGGTTCTGCGTGGGAATACGACGAGGAGCGCGGGCAGTATTACTTCCATCAGTTCTCCCGCAAGCAGCCCGATCTGAACTGGGAAAATCCAGCAGTTCGCAATGCGGTATACGCCATGATGAATTGGTGGATGGATCGTGGCATCGACGGATTCCGCATGGATGTCATCGTCTTGATTTCTAAATTCATGGATGCACATGGCCGTCTGCCCGGCGAGGCGGGAAGTCAGTTGGAAGATAATCCCGTTGGTCCGGAAGGTTTCTCAGACCCATCCGTATTCTGCTGTGATGGTCCCAGACTTGAAGAATTTCTTAAGGAAATGCGGCGCGAAGTATTCAGCAAACGAGAAGGATACCTCACTGTTGGTGAGGCACCAGGGCTGAAGGCTGCAAGAACTGGGGATATAACTGATCCTGAGAATAAAGAATTGGATATGCTATTTCTCTTTGAGCAGGTCGGCATTGACCAAGGTGCTTCGAAGTGGGATGTCTTGCCGTTTGAAGTAAAAAAATTGCGAACCGTCATGTCAAATCAGCAGGAAGCAGTTCGCAAGGCCGGCTGGGCAAGCTTGTATTTCGATAATCATGATCAGCCTCGGGTGGTTTCGCGGTGGGGAGACACGTCAACCGAAGAGCTGCGTTCCCGGTCTGCAAAGGCGCTTGGTCTGCTTCTTCACATGCATCGCGGCACGCCCTACATCTATCAGGGTGAAGAACTGGGCATGACGAATGCTGGTTTCACCAAGCTTGATCAATATCGAGACATTGAGTCCCTTGACCTATATCGTCAACGTGTCGTGGAGGCAAAAGTGCAGTCCTCCGAATCCATGCTTCATGCGATGGGGGTGATGGGTCGAGATAATGCGCGTACCCCTATGCAATGGGATTCGACCAAATATGCAGGTTTTACAGCCTCGTATGCTCCAACCGAGCCATGGATATCCGTCAATCCCAACCACGATGTGATCAACGCACAGCGTGAGGGTAAGGATGACAACTCTGTTCTTGCATTCTATAGGCAGCTCATCGCTTTGCGTCACTCCAATGTGCTTGTTTCCGCCGGAGAATGGGATCTTCTCGATGCAGATGATCCCAATGTCTATGCGTTTACACGCTCTCTTCCGGGAAACACCAATGATCAAGGCAAGATGCTGGTCGTCGTGAACGTATCATCGCAGTCTTCACGTCTTCCAGAGCAGACTGCAAAGTTGCTGGGAGTCGATGCATCTTCTTCGACACTCTCTTCTATGGGCGGAATCAATTCGGATAATGTGGTGCTCAGCACGTACTCTGCAGAGCAGACAGCGGCATCATTGCTCACAGGATCGCTTTCTCCTTGGGAAGGTTTCATCTACACCCTCTGAATGTGAAAGTGCTTGATTGTTAGGGTTTTGCAAAGCTCCAGGCTGAGTCTCATCGAGTTCGTCGCTCAGCCTGGATTGCGCTTCCGGTGCAGCGCCGCATTGATTGCTGCGCGGTGTTCAATGTTGATAGTTCGGCACGGGATTTGGCGTGTCCTTTACCAGATGTCTCTCAACCCGAGATTGCGATGTGCTATAGCTTAACTTGAGAAGGACTCAAACACGAGAAGCTCACATTGAGCAGCTGGATGGGGCTATTTCCACCGGCAACCGGGGAGGATTTTCATGTCAAGACTCATAATAGTTTCAAATCGACTGCCTTTTTCGATGGAAGAGACCCAAGACAAAACATTTACATTGAGGCAGAATGTCGGTGGTCTGGCAACGGCGATCGGTCCATATCATAAGGCGCATCGCGATAGCATCTGGGTTGGTTGGAGTGGCATCGATGCATCCAATCACACAAAATCGGAAATCGAAAGCATCAAGAAGGAGTTCTCGCAACGGCGCTGTGTACCGATCTTCCTCAGGAAATCAGAGGTCAAGGGTTACTACGCGGGTTTCTCCAATGATACTTTGTGGCCGTTGCTTCACGATTTCGCTCATCAGGCAAATTTTGACGAAGAGACATTCAAAATCTATACGGCCGTGAACAAGAAGTTCGCAGACAAGGTTGCTCCGCTCATTCATAAGGGCGACACCATCTGGATTCAGGATTATCATCTGATGCTTCTTCCTCAGATGCTGCGCAAGCGTTTTCCGGAGGCATCCATCGGCTGGTTTTTGCATGTTCCATTTCCCAGTCCGGAAATTTTCCGCTCGCTGCCATGGAGCCGTGATATTCTCAACGGAATTCTGGGAGCTGATCTGGTTGGTTTCCACACTGTTGACTACGCGCATAGTTTTAATGCCTCAGTCAAGCTTCTGCTTGATAAGGATGTGGATGAACAAGGTCATATCGAGATGGAGGATGGTCGTAGGAGCACCATCGACGCATTCCCGATTGGCATTGACTACAATCTTTATCGCAGGACCTCGCGTTCCAATCTCGCGACGGAAATGCGCAGAGGTATAGAAGCGGTATGTGGCAAACGAACCGTTCAACGCTATGCGACATCGTTGACTGCAGAAAGTAATGCGGCGACCGAGGCCTCTACCAAGGAAGGCGCATGGTGGAGCCATTATTCGCGCGAAGACCTGCCAGAGCTGGCTCTGGCAAATTCGGCTGCTGCCAACAGTCCGAAGCCGAACAAGGTCATTGTTTCCATTGATCGGCTCGACTATACCAAGGGCATTCCAGAACGCTTGCGCGCCTTTGAGCAGATGCTCGACAAATATCCGGAATGGATTGGACACGTTACTTACTATCTGTTGGCAACCCCGTCGCGTGAAAACGTTCCAACATATAAGCGTTTGAAGGAGCAAGTCGACCAGCTGGTCGGCCAGATCAACGGTAAATACTCGCTGCTTTCATGGAATCCCATCCACTACATCACCCGCTCACTGCCGATCAAGCCTGTGTGCGGTATCTATGCTGCCGGAGATGTCGCTTTGGTGACACCGCTTCGAGACGGCATGAATCTCGTGGCAAAGGAATACCTGGCTTGTCACGATGGTCGCGCAGGAGCATTGGTGCTTTCTGATATGTGCGGTGCGGCTCGCGAATTGGATCAAGCTTTCATTGTCAATCCATATGACACCTCTGCCGTGTGTGAGGCGCTCCACGAGGCACTGGAAATCTCGAACGAGGAGTCAAGGCGTCGCAACATTGCCATGCAGGCACGTTTGAAGTTCAGAACAGCAGCTACATGGTGTACCGGGTTTTTGGCTTCACTTGCACAGGTTGCCGATTCCAGCCTTGCTGATAAACGTCTGCGTATGGATCAACGCAACGTCATCATGGAGCAGTGGGATGGTGCCAAGAAGCGTTTGTTGCTGCTGGACTATGATGGCACGCTCACACCGCTCGTTCGTACACCAGAGCGCGCAAAGCCTACGCATGGTCTGCGCGCTCTGATTCGACACGTTGCTTCGGATTCGGCGGTAAATCTCGTGATTGTTTCCGGGCGTTCACATGAAACCATGGATGAATGGTTTGGCGACCTGCCAGTCAGTCTGATTGCAGAGCATGGGGTCTGGCGAAGTGACTATGAGTCCAGGGAGGATGCCAATGAGGGTCGCAAGTGGACTCGCCTCGAAGGTCTGCCTGACGCAGAAGAGTGGAAGAGGCAGATCGGGCCAATTATGCAGGAATCAGTCGAGGCTCTCGCGAAATCGTTTATCGAGCACAAGGATGATGCCATGGCTTGGCATTATCGTCTGAGTGATCAGCACAAGGCGAATGATGAGCGTGTGAAACTGCTCGAAAAGCTTCGCGCAATCACCGGTAAGCTCGGGTTGATGGTCATGGAAAATTCCAAGGTCGTTGAGGTCTGCCCAGTTGCCGTGAGCAAGGGCCAGGCTGTATCTCCGATTATTGAGAGCGGAGACTATGACTTCATGCTTGCCGCTGGCGATGACTCGACGGACGAGACCATGTTCGCAGTCATGCCTGAGAACTCGTGGAGCATCAAGGTTGGTGCAGGAATCACACGCGCTCATTCTCGACTTCTGAATTCTGCATCTGTTCAGAGGCTGCTTGGGTATCTTGCAGCTGAGTCAGATGCCACCCGCGAGTGATGATTGTGTGAGGAGAAATCGCCATCATGCTAGAGCACTGTTCTTGCAGTGCGAAATCTCGTAAAACTATGGCTTTATACAGTCTGTAGCATCTACTATTGTCGTTGTTTCGTTATGTGACGCAATGGGTCCATGTGGAAGAGATTCCGTCAGTGGATTCGTTGCGCCACTTTCGACAGTAATGCCAGGTTGCTAAAGCCGTTATGAGATGAGGGATATGACTGACGAGCAGCGCATATATCTTCCGGATTCAATCCGTACGAATGGTGAGACGCCTAACCCTTGGTGGACGAATGCCGTCGTGTATCAGATATATCCAAGAAGCTTTCAGGACTCCAATGGTGATGGCGTGGGCGATATCCCCGGCATCACCTCGCGCCTGGATTATCTTGCGGATTTAGGTATCGACGTCATCTGGCTGAGTCCCGTATTTAAATCTCCCCAGGACGACAATGGTTACGATATTTCGGATTATCGTGCCATCGATCCTGTTTTCGGCAACCTTTACGACATGGACGATCTGATTGCGGGAGTCCACGAGCGCGGCATGAAAATCATCATGGATCTGGTGGTGAACCATACCTCTGATCAACATGCATGGTTCCAGGCCTCCCGCAGGAGCATTGATGGATATACCGATTGGTATTGGTGGCGTCCGCCGAAGGAGGGGCATGTTCCTGGAACTCCTGGCGCTGAGCCCAATAATTGGGGTTCTGATTTCGGGGGTTCGGCGTGGGAATTCGACTCAGACCGCGGCGAATACTATCTGCACTCATTCTCACCCAAGCAGCCTGATCTGAACTGGGAGAATCCGAATGTGCGGCAGGCCATCTTCGATATGATGAACTGGTGGATGGACCGTGGCATCGATGGCTTCCGCATGGATGTCATCACCCTGATCTCGAAGCCCGTTCTCGAAGACGGCACGCTCCCTGACGGCGAGCCAGGCGAAGATGGGTACGCCAATTCGCAGAAGGTCGCAGCCGATGGGCCAAGACTCGATGAGTTTCTTTCACAGATGCGTCGCGAGGTCTTCGACGGACGTGACGGCACGTTGACAGTAGGTGAAGCCCCAGGCATTTCGCCGGATAGAGATAGACATATCACCGATCCAGCCAACGGCGAACTCGACATGCTCTTCCTTTTCAGACATGTTGAGTTCGACGAGAATGGCAGTAAGTGGAATCCTCTGCCTTTGAACATCGTGCCTCTCAAACAGATCATGACCCGCGCTCAGAGTGCAGTGAAAGACGTGGGCTGGAGCAGTCTCTTCTTTAATAATCATGATCAGCCCAGGGTCGTCTCACGGTGGGGAGATACATCCAGCGACGATCTTCGACGGTACTCAGCGAAGGCCATTGGGCTCATACTGCATATGCATCGTGGTACCCCATATGTGTATCAAGGCGAGGAGCTTGGCATGACCAATGCCGGATTCACTGCACTTGACCAATATCGCGATATAGAATCTCTCGATCTCTATCGCGTGCGCGTGCTTTCCATGCATCTTTCCACCCATGATCAGATGATTGATGCACTCGGTCGCCGTAGCCGAGACAATGCGCGTACGCCAATGCAATGGGATGGCAGCCGTTATGCCGGATTTATGAGTCCAAACGGTGATAAGCACCCGTGGCTTCCGGTGAACATCAACAAGCAATACATCAATGTTCGTAATGATCAGCGCAATCCGAATTCCGTGCTTACCTTCTACAAGGAAATGATTCACTTGCGTCATAGCGATCCAGTCGTCGCCGCAGGAGACTTCACGCTGCTTGACGCAGATGATCAGCGCGTGTATGCGTTCACCCGATCGATTCCCATAATCGATATGCCGGGTCATGCCGATGGAGTATCACATGGTTCTGAGGATGTTGATCGTATTGTCGTAATAGCTAATCTCACGAGTCGAACAGCGCAGATTCCGCCCGAGACAGCGAAAACAATCGGCCTTGATCCTTCATGGTCGATCGTTGCGGAAGGCATGATTGATCAGGATCGCGTGCTCATCAGCAACTATTCGGCGGATCACTCTGCCACAGCACTCGTTACAGGTCGACTTTCCCCTTGGGAGGCCTTTGTCTACCGCGTTTAGCCGAGTATTTTGTTCATTGTGAACTTATCAAAGTATAAATGCTCGCAGATGGTTTCATTGGCAGATGAAGAAGCCAAAAATCTGTGTTTATACATCGCGAAGTTCACAATGAGCGAGTGCACAGTCGAAAAAGCCATCAACAATCAGTATTCCTGCCTCACTCGGAAGCCTTTCGTGCGCAGCGTATCCAGAATCAGTGCAATATGATCCGGTCCATTCGTTTCGACCGTCACCTCGAGCAGTACACCGTTGCGATAATGTCCCGAAGCCTTGAACTGATCATGGTTGAGTTCAATAACATTGGCTCGAAGCGTTGCAAGAAGATTGGCAATGGCTGCCAATTGCCCTGGCACATCAGGTAGCTCCACCCCAAACTGCATGATTCTTCCGCGCGAAATCATACTGCGCTGAATGACTGCCCCAATCGTGACGGTGTCAATGTTCCCTCCCGAGAGGATGGGGACAATCACATGCTTGCCCGGTGCCGATTGGAAGACCTGGCTTGTGGAGAGCCGGTTCAATGCAGCCAGAGCAACAGCGCCGGCAGCCTCAACAACCAGCTTGTGTTTCTCAAGCATCAGGAGGATCATCTCGGAAATGTCGCGCTCGCTCACCATGACGAGATCATCGAGATATCGATTCAGCAGGCTGAAGGTCAGATCGCCTGGTCTTTTAACGGCAACGCCTTCTGCAGAGGTATTCACGCTTGTGGCTTCAACCACGTGTCCTGCGGCAAATGAGTCATGCCAGGCGGGAGAACCTTCCGGAGTCGCACCAATCACATGCACATCCGGCTTGAAATTCTTCACGGCCATGGCAATGCCTGCAGCCAGACCGCCGCCCCCCATTGGTACGACGATGTCAGTTACGTCAGGTACATCGTTGAGTATTTCCAAGGCAATGGTGCCTTGCCCACAGATGACGTCATAATCATCGAAGGGATGAACAAAGGTGATGTCGTTGTCTTCCGCCTGACTGACAGCATATGCAAAGCTTTCATCGAATACGGTGCCTTCGAGCACCACATCGGCTCCATAGGCTCGCGTCGCATCCACCTTGAGTGGCGGAGTGATCTGTGGCATTACGATAGTGGCCTTCGCTCCGCGCTCGCGAGCCGCGTATGCGACTCCCTGTGCATGGTTGCCTGCCGAAGCGGTGATGATGCCCTTGTCGAGCTGACTTTGTGACAGTGACGCAATCTTGTTGTATGCGCCACGAATCTTGAACGACCCTGTGCGCTGCAGGTTCTCAGGTTTCAGGTTGATTGAGAAACCGCTCATCTCGCTCAAAATCTGTGAAGGAATAATGTCCGTATGACGAACGGTTCCCGAAAGCCGTTGCACCGCCTGATTCAGATCTTCAACATGGTTTCTGGAGAGAAACGTCTCAATTTGTTCAGATTGCATGTCTCATATTATGAACCACATATCAGCCACGACACCCGCATGATGTCAAGACTTGAGACGGATGCTCATACAATCCGCCGATCAACATGCTCCAGGCCTACTCCCACTCCCACGAGCAACCGCTTTACCCCGCTTGCAACAAAAAATCAAGACTGTTGGAAGCGCAACATATTTGCTAGATTGCAGGTGCAGAAGGATTGTGGACAACTTTTCCATACAATCCATGACAAGGCACCTCACGGGGTGTCTTCGGCAGTTTCGTGCACACGCAGTTTTCGCGAAACCGAAGACTTTGAAAAGATAATACAGAGAGAGGGGCCGTTGATGTCGCTGGCAGACCAAGCACATTTCACTGGTAATTCGTGCGAGGAAACTGAGATGAATCACTACGATTCCACCGTCAAACCAGGCAGAATGAATCGTGCCACGAGATCGTCGAGATTGATCATGGCAGGAATCATGGCACTGGGCTTAGGGTTGACAGCAGCATGCGGGTCAGCTGGGAATGCCTTGTCTTCAAGCGACTCCGGCTCCACAAGCGGATATCCAGTTACCATCAGGAATGCTTATGGTTCGGTCACGCTCAAGAGCAAGCCAACTCGTATCTCAACCGTTGGATGGACAACCTATGACGCAGTGCTTTCACTCGGTGTAATCCCCGTTGATATGCCTAAGATGTCAGACGGCGATGCACAGAACGGCATGTACAGCTGGACTTCCGCAAAGTTGAAGGAGCTTGGCGGGACCGGCAGCAAGGCACCCAAATTGCATGATGAATCAGACAGCATTGATACTGAGGCCATTGCATCCAGCAACCCAGACCTGATCGTAGCGACACAATCCGGCATCACCAAGCAGCAATACCAGACCTTGAGCAAGATTGCTCCAACCCTGGCCTACCCGAAGGAAGCATGGGCAACACCTTGGCGCGACGTCGTCACCATTGCAGCGAAGGCACTGAACATGCAAAACAAGGGCAAGCAGGTGCTCGCCAATGATGAGGCTGCAATCAAGAAAGCTGTCGACGCCAAGCCGAACATCAAGGGCAAGACGGCTGCGGTCATGTATTTCGATACCACCAAGCTCTCGACTGTCAGTGTCTACACCACGCTCGATACGCGTCCTGAATTCCTCAACGATCTCGGACTCAAGACGCCGGCATCAGTGAAGAAGATCTCCGCCAGCACCAAATCCTTCTATAAGGATATTTCCAGTGAGAATGTTGATGAGCTCAACGACGTAGACATCATCGTCACATACGGCGATAGCTCGACTCTCAAGACGCTGCAGGCGGATCCCCTTATCGGCAAGATCCCTGCGGTCAAGCGTGGATCCGTCGTGGTCATAGATACCAATTCTGCCCTGGAATCGGCAATTGCACCATCATCGCTTTCGATCCCTGCAACCGTGGATCAATATGTCGGACTCCTTTCGAAGGCAGCGGATACAATCTGATGAGCGTTTGCGGCCTCGATCGGTGCTCTGCCTGTTGTTCTGGAATGATGGAGTGCCACATGTGCTTCGAGGCACGTAGATGAGACAGTGAATGGGGAATGAATACCGTGTCGAGATCAAGGAATGGCCATCTGATGCTATTCCTCTGCTTGGGATGTGTCACACTCGTGATTTTAAGCCTGGTGTCTGTCGCAATTGGTTCTCGAACCATACCCTTGAATGAGGTGTTTCACGCATTTTCAGACCCAGCTGATTCCAGCGTTTCAGCAGCAGCGGCAAGATTACGTGTTCCTCGAACGATACTTGGAATTCTTGCGGGGGTCGCGCTCGCTGTTGCTGGAACCCTGATGCAGGGCATGACGAGAAATCCTCTTGCAGACCCCTCAATTCTGGGATTGAACAGCGGAGCGGCATTCGCCATAGTTGTATCCATGGCATTTTTCGGCTTGAACACTCCAAAGCAGTTTATCTGGGTGGCTCTGATCGGCTCAGCAATTGCGGCTCTTGCCGTGTGGCTGCTCGGTTCAATGGGTCCAAGCGGTGCAACTATTCTGAAGCTTACGCTTGCCGGAGCGGTCGTGACCGCCATGCTTTCCTCACTCACCTCAGCCATTCTGCTTCCTCGCATTCAGGTGATTTCAACCTATCGTTTCTGGCAGGTAGGCGGTCTTTCAGGAGCACGGTTTGCCTTGATGGTTCCTGTGCTTCCCATGCTCATAGGTGGCCTGACTCTTGCGCTCCTTACAATTCCAGGTATCAATGCCCTTGCCATGGGCGATGAACTCGCAGAGGGTCTGGGAAGTCGAGTGAAATTTACCCGCGGTGTTGCTTGGATTGCAGCTGTGTTGCTCTCGGCCGGAACAACATCCTTGGCAGGACCAATCGGATTCGTCGGTCTGGTTGTTCCCCATGCTGCGCGGCTGCTTGTCGGTTCGGATTATCGCCACATTCTCGCCGCTTCAGCAGTTCTCGGACCAATCTTGCTGCTTGCCGCCGATATCATAGGCCGTGTTCTCACACGTCCCTCCGATGTCGAAGTTGGCATTGTCACCGCCATCATCGGTGCTCCATTCTTCATTATTCTTGCCCGCGGACGAATGCTTCGTCAGGTTTGAAGGCAGATATCATGAACCAAACAAACGACGAAAAGTCCGTTGCTCTCCGAGCATCATTCAAACGTGCAGTGATGGTGATTGTCTCACTGTTCATTCTTGCCCTGGTGCTTCTCTATATTGACATCATCTTTGGAGACTCCCTGTACTCATTCACTGATGTGATGGATGTCATCGCGAGCCGTGCTCCTTCCGGCATCACCTTCGTGATAGGTGAGCTCAGACTGCCGCGAGCCTTGACGGCTTTTGCCTGTGGTGCGCTGTTCGGCATGGCTGGAGCCAGCTTTCAGCGGTTGCTGCATAATCCGCTTGCCAGTCCAGATATCATCGGCATTACAGAAGGTGCGAATACGGCAGCTGTTTTCGGTATTGTCGTTCTCGGCATTTCAGGTCTGGAACTCAGTGCCTTCGCCATCGTTGGCGGTCTCACCACAGCGATTGTCGTCGCCTTGCTGACCTTCCATCATGGATTTGCCCCTCAGCGTTTGGTATTGGTTGGTATTGCCATCGGAGCCATGCTCAACGCTATCGGCTCGTGGATGCTGATTCGAGCTGACCAGTGGGATATTCAGTCCGCATCACGCTGGCTAACCGGCAGTCTTGCCGACTCGGATTGGACATATGTGATCATTACCATGATTACGCTCGCCATTGGCCTGATCGCCGTCATGCCGTTAAGTCGTCAGCTCGATATGCTGCGCCTTGGGGACGATGTCGCGGCCGGGCTTGGTGTGAAGGTTGGTCTTTCACGAGCTGCGATTGTCATCATTGCTGTGCTGATGCTCTCCATTGCGACCAGTGCTGTTGGTCCTATTGCATTCGTGTCTTTCCTCGCCGGACCAATCGCTGTGCGCCTGATTCATTCAGGTTCCTCTGCGATTGCCACATCCGGTTTGGTGGGATCTTGCCTCGTGCTTGGCTCTGATGTCATTGCGCAGCATGCAACCGGTACACAATTCCCAGTCGGCGTGGTCACCAGCGTTATTGGCGGACCTGTTCTTGTCGTGCTTATGTACTTTTCCATGCGGAAGGAGTCACAGCTATGAAGTTACCGGAGATTCCAACGGATCCGTTGAACCATGGACAGCAACAGTCTCAGTCGGCAAGCCTTTCGGCGCAGAAGATCAGTGTCGCCTACGGCACGCATCTGGCCGTCAATGGGGTCGATCTTGATGCTCATGGTGGGCAGATAGGCGCAATTATCGGTGCGAATGGCTGCGGCAAGTCAACCTTCCTGCGCGCTTTGGCCCGCCTGGTGAAGCCGCAGGGAGGCACAGTCATTCTCAACGGCCACGATATTGCAAAACTTCCCACCAAACGCGTCGCCACGCAGTTGGGAATATTGCCACAATCGCCCATCGCACCTGATGGCATCACGGTTTTCGATCTGGTTTCACGCGGTAGATATCCCTATCACAGATTTGGGTCACACTGGTCACGGCAGGATCAGGACGCCGTTGAGCACGCTCTCGAAGTCACTCATATGAGTGACTTCGCGGATCGCAGTGTTGACCAGCTTTCTGGAGGTCAGCGTCAGCGTGCGTGGATTGCTCTTACATTGGCTCAAGATACCGATATTGTTCTTCTCGATGAACCGACCACGTACCTGGATGTTGCCTACCAGCTTGAAGTTCTCGACTTGCTTGCCGATTTAAATGCAATCGATGGAATCATCATTATCATGGTCATTCACGATATCAATCTGGCAGCGCGATACGCCGACTGGATCCTTGCCATGAAAGATGGAACCTGCGACACCTTTGGCACTCCGAGTGAAGTCATTACGCCAGATGTAATCAGACGAGTATTCGGTATGGATGTGCGCATCATTCAGGATCCCGAAAGCAAAACGCCTATGATTATCGCCGATTCACGCCATGCTTTAGGGCCAAAGCGCGAAATCCTTGAGAAGGAGAAACTATGAATGCAGTTAGTGCATCACGCCATGAGATTGACAAGGATGATCGGCCAGGAGCAAGGCCGTATCGCGTCCATGTAGCACAACGCATCCAGCTTTCGCCGAGCTTCATCAGACTGGTGTTCGAAGGTGATGATCTCGTCGATTTCGGCACGGACGGTTTCGATCAGAGAATCAAACTTCTGCTGCCGCTCGAAGGCAATCGTTGGGGTGACCCTGACATGTGTTCGCCGCAGGCCATCCAACAAGGTTCATGGTGGGAGCGGTGGTGCGCGCTGCCGCCGAAGGACCGCAACCCCATGAGAACCTATACGATTCGGGCAATCGACCCGCAGTCCCGTCAGCTCACCGTTGATTGTGTGCTGCACTCGAATCCCGGACCTGCTGGTGCCTTCGTTCAAAAGGCACAGCCGGGTGATGAAATCTTCATCATCGGACCGGACGAGCATTCCATTCATTCTGCAGAGGGCATTGATTTTCACCCTGGGGATGCGAAGAATCTATTGCTGGTAGGCGATGAGACAGCGGTGCCAGGCATTGGCGGCATTCTGAATTCGCTTCATCATGTATCCTGGCATGGTCATGGCACGGCACTGCTGGAAATCCCTGATCCAGAGGACATTGCAGCGTTGAACCAGACCGAGGGCTTCCGCAACGCAGAAGAGCTGGGCTTTACCATTGATTGGGTGGCTCGGTCGTATCCCCATGATTCCAAAGATTCGGGAATCGAGCGCGGTGCAAGTCTGGTAACGCGAATGCGCACGTATGCTGCCACGAATCAGGCCATGCTCAATCAGAGAAGAGCATTGTCGAATGGTTCCTCAACCCAGCCCATTCCACTTGAATCCAGGGCGCTTGAAGATGTGGATGTCGATAAGGAGTTGCTCTGGGAAGCACCGGAATCGGCGATTGGTCGTCCGTTCTACTCATGGATGGCTGGTGAAGCTTCGGTTATCCGCACGCTTCGTCGCATGATCGTGCAGCAATACGGTGTTGAACGTTCAGCTGTGGCTTTCATGGGATATTGGCGAGCCGGCAAGCCAGAAATGTAAGACGGCTGCCGCTTATGCTGCAGTTTCTGCGGCAATGGTTTCGTCAACCAGCTTCGGTAGTGCGTTTTGGATCGGATCGTGAATCAGTCGCGATGCGATTGAATCGTATTGGGTATGGCCCATGTTCATTATCGTTACTGGCACGCCCGCCTGGGCAGCCACGGGTACCAGTGATGCTGCGGGGTAGACCTCGAGAGTGGAACCGATGGCCCAGAATTCATCTGCGGATGATGCCATCCGCATGCTTTTCTCCATTGCGCCGTCTGGTAATGCCTGGCCAAAATACACGACATCGGTTTTGATGATTCCGTTGCATGGCATATTGCCTTTGTATGGCAGCTTGCGGTGACAATGTGGATCCGGTTCGTTGTCCAGATTGTTCATGATGTCTGCGGTGTCATATTCTGCGCCGCACTTCATGCAGTGTGATGTACCGATGCTTCCATGAAGATTGACGATGACATCGTCGCTGTTGCCGGCCTTTTCGTGTAGGGCGTCGAAATTCTGAGTTGCGAGCAAGGTCAGCAGCCCAGCCTGCTCGAGTTTTGCCAGAGCCTTATGCGCAATGCCAGGCTGTGCTCCCCAGACGGGAGATTCCTTCTGCCAACGCCACGAGTATTCGCGTGATTCCTTGTCCGAAAGAAAGGAATCAATGTCATATACATTCATTTGCTCTGGGTGCTTCGTCCACACACCATGAGGACCGCGAAAGTCGGGAATGCCTGCAGATGTTGAAATGCCTGCACCTGTTAATACTGCAATCTTTTTAGCCATACTCAAGTCTTACCACGATGACGTGTGCTTACTGCGATGCCACGTGCGCTATTTCGGCGAGCGTGAAAGCATGGCTTGGCATCGTAAGTGTTTATGCCTTGCAGTTTTTGTATGTGCAACGGCAGCGCCACTCGATTTCCGAGCTTTGCATGGACTCGCTTTTCCCAAGAACTGCATGGTATCGAGTTCAAATAATGGAAATATCGTGTTAACCGTAGGCAGGTCATAATGAAGACGGCGACACGCCGTCAGACGAAGAATTTCAATCCTCTGGGTTGCTTTGATTTGGAGCGATCTGGTGGTTGCTCTATATTGGCGAAAATCTGACACGCCGAGGGAGACGTTTATTTACAACGTCTCTCAGCTTTATTGTACCCACCAAGATGCAAAACCATCTAAAAGAGAGTAGGCTTGTACTTCGCTGCTCAACACGGCGGACTTCTCCAAGTGAGAGAACAAAGCTTGTTGGTGTGGTGGTGGTTTGAGAACTCAAAAGCGTATTTGTACTACTTTTTATAGTCAATTAATTGCCAGTTCGGCATGAGCCTGGGGCTTTGGTTCTGGGTGTCTGGGAGGACTTAATGATTGCCGATTTTTTTGTGTGGTTTGTTCTTTTTTGAACGAATCCGTCAATATGAATTATTTTTGAGAGTCGTTTTTGGCTCTTCATGATTTTTTTGTGGAGGGTTTGATTCTGGCTCAGGATGAATGCTGGCGGCGTGCTTAACACATGCAAGTCGAACGGGATCCGAGGCGCTTGCGTCTTGGTGAGAGTGGCGAACGGGTGAGTAATGCGTGACTAACCTGCCTCATACTCTGGAATAGCTCCTGGAAACGGGTGGTAATGCCGGATGTTCCGATTTTCCGCATGGATTTTCGGGAAAGTGTTAGCGGTATGAGATGGTGTCGCGTCCTATCAGCTTGTTGGTGAGGTAATGGCTCACCAAGGCTTTGACGGGTAGCCGGCCTGAGAGGGCGACCGGCTACATTGGGACTGAGATACGGCCCAGACTCCTACGGGAGGCAGCAGTGGGGAATATTGCACAATGGGGGAAACCCTGATGCAGCGACGCCGCGTGCGGGATGACGGCCTTCGGGTTGTAAACCGCTTTTAATTGGGAGCAAGCGTGAGTGAGTGTACCTTTTGAATAAGCACCGGCTAACTACGTGCCAGCAGCCGCGGTAATACGTAGGGTGCAAGCATTAT
>NZ_MWXA01000010.1 GCF_002259795.1 Bifidobacterium aquikefiri
AGTGAACTCCTGCCACAGGCCCGCTACCAGCGGTGCATGGTGCACTTCATGCGCAACGTGCTCTCGAAAGTCTCCCCTCGTCACACCCGATGGGCCGGGGACGCGCTCAAGGCCGTGTTCGCGATGGAATCACGCGAATCGGCGTTGGCCAAGGCCGAGCAGGTCGCCACCGAGATGGAGGAGCGGAAACTCAGGGAGGCCGCCAAGTGCCTGCGCGAGGGCATCGACGAGACCACCACGTACCTGCTCAAGGATTACCCGGTCGAGCATCGCCGGCGCATCCGAACGAACAACATGATCGAACGGTTGAACCGGGAGATCCGCAGGAGAACCCGCGTGGTGGGCGCTTTCCCGGATGGTAGATCGGCATTGATGCTCATCACTGCGAGAATCCGCTACGTCACCGGCAACCAGTGGTCGACCCGCCGCTACCTGGACATGTCCCGACTCCACGACACCATACAGGAAGCGAACTGACAACGCACACAGGAAACAAAAACCAAAGTGCGCAAGAACCCGGGCACTACCAATAAATCTTAAGAATTCTGAATTCATTTCACATGATTTCATTGATATATCAGTGTTTTAATGCGCAATTGATACAGAGATGAATACCTATTCATATGCTTGAGTCAATGCATGCCTTGTATCACATTAACCAAGTAGCGCTTTGTTTTACAGTCACACTCTTGTTTCAAATCGAGATATATGTATTGTTCATCACATGTGATGTGCACCATAACGATTAATTAAGTTCGTGGCAATAGCAGCGCTGCATTTTGGCAACAACGCTGCTGACACTGTTCGAAAGGCTCCTTGAAAGCAGCCCATCATATGCTCATCAAGGAGAGATTGCGCATATGCGCCGCATGTTCTCGAATTTCCATGCTTTTTCTGCTTGAATGTCTCCTAGGAATTCCTGAGAGATCAGCAGATGATACGTGCGAGGAGAGAATGTGCGCAGCATTCAGAAAGACCGCAGCAACACGAAAGGCGAGCACATATTCAGCTCGCGCGTTCGCATATGCTTGATCGCAACACTATCAATGGCGAGTGCTCTGGTGCTGATCTACCTTTCGATGCTCACTTTCCACGCCATTGCCCAGGCTGCGGCGATACGAGGTTCTGCAGCGACCAAGCAAGTTGCTCATGCTATCAGCTTTGCCTCTCCCAGCACCGCGAAATCCATAAAGACCAGCCCATATGAATTGGAATTCATGGATGGCTATCGCCCGTTTGGTGAGGTGCAGGTCCCCAATAAACGTCCGGTCGATCATGTGGTGCGCATCGGCAAGGCCGGTGCAACCGAGAAATATGTGTGCTGGACGACGGGGTCACCGCTCAAAACCACGCTTACGATTCCCGCAGCGCATATCGAAAACAGCCAAGGATCGCCGGTGACCATTCCGCTCACTCTGCGGCACAAACCGCGAGTGCTGTGGGGTACCCCATACGTAAGTTCTCACCACATCGTCAATGCTGTAAAGGCTGGTTTAGTGGCAAATGGGGTGAAAAACAATACACCGCGCCTGAATATCATTCTCCAACTTCTTCCCGTTGCCGTTGCGAAAACCATATCGTTTCCGGCAGGTCATTATGCTTTCAAGAATGTTGTCAACATGGTGAGCAACGTCACCATGCTCGGGAATAGGAATAAATCCTTCATTCAGATGCCGAAGCATGCTCGCGGCGGCATGGTTATCTGGTACCCAACGGGCGGAGCAACCGAATATGGTGGCATGCACGATGTCACATGGAAAAACATCACATTTCGAGGCGAATATCACAATCTGATACCGACACAGACCATCTATCAACCGCTCATTCATGCCAATCGCATTACCTTCGAATCATGCACCTTCTCCATGGTGCAACGCCCTTTCGGTCATCTCTTGGATGTTGATGGCAGCACAAATATTACCGTTCGCAATAGCACGGTCATCGGTTCTCCGAATCGAGGGCAGACTTTCAAAGAGGCATTTCAGATGGATGTCGCGGCGCTTGGAGCCAGCGGATACTACGACCGAGAGACGATCTTCGACAATCTTCCGACAACGCATATGTCGATTATCCACAATCGCTTTCTACCGTTGCGCAGCAAAACCGGCCGTCTGCTGCTCCCCGCAGCTGCACCGTTTGGCACACACATGGCCTATGCACGCACGACGAAGCTGAGCAGCTACATTCGTTTTGGCCTGTTCGAAGATAATTATGTTGAAGATCCAGCTGCCTATGAAGGTGCAGGGGGCTATAACAGTGCCGTGATCCATTTCGATGCAGCCGATGACATCACCATAACCCGCAATACCTTCAATTGGACAGGTGAAACCCCTCAGCCTTCGTGGGGAGTCGCTTTCTACGCGCGATCTCATCGCATGGTGAAACCTTCAGGCTGGCACGGCATCACGATAAGCGATAATGTCTTCAGAAATTTCGCTCCAACGCAAGGCGTTTTCGAACTGTATCGCGCATCCAACAGCATTGACATTCCAGGCAGATCGGTTTCGACCGTGCATATTCGCGGCAACCGATTCGATGGAACTCCGGTACAGCTTGCACTGTATTGGCTCCACCATTATTCCGAATCATTTATAGTCACGCACGATCAACACATTCGCGGTTTTGACAATGTGGCAGACGGAACGATATTCCTCGATACCCATCCCTCCAAGAATCACAACCGGACGTTTGCCTAGTTGCAAAGCAGCGCCGAGGCGGCCATTCTGGAATTCAATTTCCATGCCAATGCAGCGATACGTATATGTCAAGCAGCACATTGCCCTCTGCGAAATCTTGATGTACGAAACCTTCATTCAATTCGCGATGCCTAGGCTTGGACCGAATATAGATTGAAATTCAGGAGGCATGATGAACATAACCGTTCTTGGTACGGGCATTATGGGCGGTGGCATAGCCAAAGTTCTCGCTGCTCAGGAATTCAACGTAACAGCTTGGAATCGTACGATTTCGCATGCTGCACACTTGAAGAAAGACTCGGTTCATATTGAACCAGACATCAGGAAAGCAGTTTCACAGGCGGATATCATTGCCATCGTCGTATTCGACGCAGACAGTGTAATGAATGTTCTTGAGCAGGCAAGCGCTTCAGCACCCTCAGACGCAATCTGGGTGCAGATGTCGACGATTGGCAAACAGGGTGCTCGAAAGGTTGATGAATACGCGAAAAATCACGGCTTGAACGTTATCGAAACCATGATGATGGGCAGCAAGGATCAGGCCAATTCATCACAACTGGTGCTTATGGGCGGGGGCAGTCAGACACTGTTTGATCGGGCGAATCCTTTCACCAAGGCAGTATCAAAGAAACTCGTATTCTGCGGTCCGCATCTTGGAGATGGAACTGCCGTTAAGCTTGCCTGTAATCTCTGGCTTGGAAGCATCACCGTTGCAGCCAGCCAATCGTTGAAAGTTCTCGAACAGCAACATGTCGATCCTCGTCTCTTCTTGAATGTGATAGACGGCGGCACTACGGATTCTCCATATGCACACCTCAAGGGTGCGAAAATCCTCGCTCATGACTATTCAGCACAATTTGAGGTTTCGGCACTCGAAAAGGATCTTGGTCTGATGAAGGATGTGATGCAAGACATCGGTTTTCGCAACGATCTTCTCACCACCGTGCTCGGCCTCTACACCGAATCTGACAAGAACGGCCACACCCATGATGACGTAAGCGCTGTCGCGACAACTTTCGACTGATTAGTGGCATGTTGTTGCTGTTCAGCCAGGAAAACTTGCCCCCGCACAACGAGATTTTGAGTTTTGTGGCAATTTCAAAGTATCAATGGAAGAAATCATTGTTTTGCAGTCGATATTCCGCAAAAAACAGCTCTGCATATTTTGAAATTGCCACAAAACTCAAAATATCGCAATATCGCAATATCGCAATGCATAATCGCGCAGCTTCTTTTGAAGTTGCGCGATTATGCTGCATTCTTTAAAAGAAATCAGTTGAGAATCTGCTGTACCGAACCGCGAATCTTTGAGGTGGCATCATCAACGGCCGAGCTGGCATTCTTCACAGTCTCGTTTACAGCGGAAGTCGCATTGTTCAACGACTCATTTACCGCCTTGCGAACCTGCTTGTTACCGCGATCGATGGTCTTCTGCCAATCCTTTGGGATTTCAACCTTCGTTTCACGGCAATACTTGAAGTAGAGGAACAGTGCGATACTCGCAATCACAGCTATGGCACAGAACAGCTTCATGTGCCCGTGCTGAGACTCTTCCTCATCACCCCAACCGTAGGTGTCATTGGTTTGCTCGGAATCTTTGAAGTCTTCCTCGTCGTCGCGGTTTTTATTCTTGTTTTTATTCTTGTCGCTTGCCATAGTCATCCCCCTTGGGCACAAGGTTACTCTCATCTTACGGATTTCAGCTGTTGCACACTCTTAGAGAAATAATTTTCCCCAACCCTGTTACGAATGATATGGAGCACAGGGCATCATAAGCCGCGTGTATGTCAGATCGCGCATTCAGATCATGACGCGCTCGAGAGCTTCAGACTCGTACGATGCTCTCGGAATCATCACGAATCACAATCGCTTCGCGATTTGATATGGCATGCAGATCGTAGCGATGCGAATAGTCACGCTGGATTGCCTTGGCAGCTGCCTTGAACGGGAAGTTGCCGACATGCGGCAAGAGATAGAAGTCAAGCACCCCAAGCCCGGTATAATCACCGTTGAGGCTGGGAACCGCATCTGTGGAATCCATGTGTGAGATGAAATCGATGCTGGGAGAAAGTATCACCGAACCTGCAGAAACTCCGATATACGTCTTCCCTGCATTGATGTGTTCGATTATTGCCTGGTCCGCACCACTTTTGCGCAATTCCTGCAGAAGGTAGAACGTATTGCCCCCGGTAACCATAATGTAATCACTACGAGCGATCCGTTCTCGAATCTCCTTGAGAGAGGCTTTCGAAACTTCAAGATCTGAAACATTGATACCCAAGGCGGTCAGCGCGCGCCGATCCACGTTCACGAAATGCTTGATGGTCTGCTGCGAGCTCGCGGTTGGAATAAGGCATGCGGTCTTCCCTCTGCAATCGCCACCAGCAAAAGTGCGAAACTCAGCGGCCAAAGGGGCGAACATCGAGGTAAGAAATAGCGAGCGCATATATCCTCCAATTGACCATGCCCATCTTATTCCCTGCTTATTGCAAAACTGCATGGGAACACCTGTTGCACATGTTCTGAATGCACGACAGGTTCAATGTCTGGACGCTTCGACTGTTTCATTGTTCAGATGCCTGTGCAGATACTTGCCGGTGATGCTATGTGGGTTGGAAGCTATTTCCTCCGGTGTACCGGATGCCACAATTCGTCCGCCCGCCTGCCCTCCGCCGGGGCCCATATCGATTACATAATCGGCATTGGCAATCATGTCAAGGTCATGCTCGATGAACACAACCGTCGCACCTTTGTCGATAAGGCGTTGCAGAACCTTGAGCAGGGTTCGCACGTCAAGCGGATGCAGTCCTGTTGTCGGCTCGTCAAGTATGAACATCGTGCTCGTGTGCCGCTTGCCCAGTTCATTGGCGAGCTTGAGACGCTGTGCCTCACCACCGGAAAGCGAGGGAGTATCCTCACCGAGCTTTACATATCCAAGTCCCAGATCGCTCAGGGTAGCGAGCGCCTTGTAGATACGCCGTAGACTTGCGTGCGGAATCGAAGCATCAGTTGCAGTCCGATCTTCGACACCACGATCAGCAAAGAGTGGCAGCGCATCATCCACTCCCATATTGAGCAGCTCAGGCAGCGTAAGGCTTTGAATACCTTCAGCCGATGCAAGCTTCACATGAATATCCCCAACATTCGGTCTGTAACGAGAGCCCTGACACACTGGACAAGTGATCGTTACATCAGGCAGGAACTGAATATCCAGGCTGATTTGACCCGTTCCATCGCACTCCGGGCAACGCAGCGAACCGGTGTTATACGAAAAGTCGGAAAGCTTAAGCTTGCGCTTGCGAGCATCGTCGGTCGCCGCGAACACGCGTCTCAATGCGTCCATGACACTTGTATATGTTGCAACCGTTGAACGCACATTGATACCGATAGGCGTTGAATCAACGACTCGAACGCGTGTGATTTCAGCATTGTCAAGGCTGTTCACATGTGCCGGTAACTTTTGGGCGTCGGCGAGCGCTCGCAGACCGGACACCAGTGACTCAAGCACCATCGTGGTTTTGCCAGATCCGGATACGCCGGTGACGGCGGTCATTCTGCCTTTCGGCACTTGCACATCGAGGGCATGCACCGTGTGAATCGGTGAAGTCTTCATATGAATGCATGAGCCGCTCTGCAAGTCAACTGTGTTGCGATCTCTGCACATTACCGGCTCGGAACCGTCCAGGAAACCACCAATTCGCGATATTGGGTCTGCAGCGACTTCACTCGGCGTTCCTTGAGCTATCACGGTACCACCCAATCGACCCGCACCACACCCCATCTCAATGAGGTGGTCGACTCGCTTCAAGACACCGGTATCGTGATCAACCAGCACAACCGAATTGCCATCCGCCAGCAAGTCGCGCATCACTCCCATTAGACCCTCGATATTGCTAGGATGCAGACCTGTTGATGGCTCATCAAGCACATACAGTGCGCCGGTCGTCTCGTTGCGGACTGCACGCGAAAGTTGTGCGCGCTGACGTTCGCCTGTTGAGAGTGATGCGGAAGAGCGATCAAGGGTCAAATATCCTAGGCCCAGCTGCACCAACCTTCGGCTCATCAGCATGAATGCATCAACGAGATCCTGCGCCATCATTCGCATGGAAGTCGGCACAGTGTCAGGAATCGTCCGGACCCACTGCTGAATTTTCGTGAGAGGCCACGCGGTCACTTCTGCCAGATTGTGTTCTTCGATCCTCGGTGCTCGAGCCAATTCACTGAGCCTTGTACCCTCGCACGTTGGACATTGTCGCTCAACCACAAACTTAGTTACCTTTGCCAGGCGCTTCTCATCATTGGCTCGCTTGAGTTCGTCCAACACCGTGAGACGTGCATTGCGAAATGTGAAATCCAGCTCGTGCACGCCCTTGACCGAAGTGAAGGTAATATGCTTCTTCTCTTCAGGACCGTTGAAAACTATGTCTTTTTCACGATCTGTCAACTGGTTCCACGGCACGTCAATGCGAACGCCGAATTCGTGCACTATTGCAGGCTGCACATTGAATCCGAATGTGCGCCAAGGGACCACTGCGCCTTCATCAATGGTCAACGTGGGATCGGGAACAATCGTCGAGTCATCGACATCCCGAACGATTCCAGTTCCCTGGCATGTCGGGCATGCCCCGAGAGAGTTGAACGCCAGTTCCTCGGCACTCGGCGCATGTATCGGTTTGCCGCACACCTCGCAGTTGAATGCGATCTCTGCGGCTACCTTGAGTGTGGGTGCGTTGTAATGTCCGTTCGGGCAACGATGAGATGCCAAGCGCGAGAACATCAGACGCAGGACGTTCAGCAGTTCCGTCGAAGTTCCAAAGGTCGAACGCACTCCTCCAATACCTGGTCGCTGGCGCAATGCCAAGGCTGGCGGAATGTATTTCACCGAATCCACTTGTGGCTTTGCGGTCTGCGTCATGCGTCTGCGCGTGTATGTCGAAAGCGCATCCAGATAGCGTCGTGCCCCTTCCGCATAGAGAATCCCCAAGGCAAGTGAAGATTTTCCAGAGCCCGAGACTCCCGCAATTCCGACAAGCTGGTGCAGCGGAATCGAGAGATCAATATTTTTAAGATTATGGACGCGCGCACCATGGATTTCTATCGCTGATGGTTCTCGCCTTGCTGCACAATTATTCGATTCTGTCATTTTCTGTTCAACTTCTTGCCATTTCTCGCAAATTTTCAGCCATCTCCGGCATCGATTGCTGCCAAAACCACTCTGCTCAGTCTCAACGACAAGACAGACCCGTTCATTGTGAACTCCACAAAGTAGAGAGGCCGAATAACAGCGAAATCACGTCGATTGAATGCGGAAAATGTGCTTCTATACTTTGCGAAGTTCACAATGAACACCACTGTTCGTCGAATTGAATCTTGCACACCTCTCCAATGGCATTTTCACTTCGCCGACGGCAAATAATTGTCAATTGGCTCACACTTTCAGCTCATTTAGTCACAACGGGTGCATAATTAATGCAGGCAAGGGGGCCGGTGATGCATCAATGTATGCATGTCAGCTCTCCCGCCCCAGACAATTCACATGCTGCGTTGATCTGAAAAGACCTTGCACAACACATGAAGAATCTGACCTGCACAAGCGACATAATCGCCCAAGGAAGAGTGACTCATGGCATATCAATCAATTAATCCGTATACCGGCGAACTTATTGAATCGTTCGATACCGCAACTGACGATGAGGTCAGATGCGCCATCACCAAGGCAGATGAAGCATTCCAGTCCTGGAAGGAAACATCGTTCGCAAAACGTGCAGAGATTCTGGCGAACATTGCCAGAATTCTTCGCGAGCGTCACACCGACTATGCGCGCATCCTCACCACCGACATGGGTAAGCTCATCGGCGAAGCAGAGGCAGAGGTCGAACTTACCGCAAAGATGCTCGACTATTACGTTGAGCATGGTGAGGAAGAGCTTCAGCCTCGCACGATCCATGTGGAAGGTTTCCCCGATGGCAAGGTCAAGCTTGATTACGAACCACTTGGCGTGCTTTATATGGTCGAACCTTGGAACTTCCCGTATTACCAGATCGTTCGAGTCGCAGCGCCACAGCTCATTGCTGGAAATACGCTGCTACTCAAGCATGCTTCGAACGTGCCTCGTTCAGCCGTGGCCTTCGAAAAGCTGTTCAAGGAGGCGGGCCTGCCTGATGGCGTTTTCACCAATCTGTTTGCGTCACACGACCAGAACGAACTCATTCTCGCCGATCCACGTGTCAAGGGCGTGGCCCTTACCGGTAGTGAAGGCGCTGGCGCGGCGATAGCATCGACGGCTGGCAAGTATCTCAAGAAGAGCACCCTCGAACTCGGTGGTTCCGATCCATTCATCATTCTCGAAGATGCGAATCTGGACAAAGCTGTCAATTGGGCGGTTATCGGTCGCCATTGGAATGGCGGTCAGGTCTGTGTGTCTTCGAAGCGCATCATCGTCGTCGATTCCCTCTACGACGAGTTCCTTGAGAAATACCGCGCCGGTGTCGCCAAGCTCAGGATGGGAGATCCTCTTGATCCAAGTACGACGCTTGCTCCGCTCTCAACGCAGTCGGCCGTTGATATTCTGGACAAGCAGGTCAAGGAGGCCATAAAGCATGGAGCCCATGCAGAACGGCTCGGAGATCCTGTTCCGCAAACGGGCGCCTTCTACCAGCCCACCATCCTGACCGGCATCACACCCGATAATCCAGCGTATACGACCGAAATGTTCGGACCGGTGAGCTCGATCTACCGTGTGAAGGACGAAGCTGAGGCAATCAAGGTTGCCAATGGAACACCATTCGGACTCGGCGGATCCGTGTTCACCGAGGATTCCGCCCGCGCCTGGGATGTCTCCCGCAAGATCACGACCGGCATGATGTTCATCAACCATCCGACCGGTGTGAAAGCTGATATTCCATTCGGCGGCGTGAACCGTTCTGGATATGGCCACGAGCTGATCGATCTTGGCATTCACGAATTCGTGAACATCAAGGTCATAGCCGAACCGAGGATCGACGACGCTTTCTAAGTCGGGCCGTGGCATCAGGTCGAGTGGGGCGCAGTCAGCCGGGAAACACTCGGCGTTTCTCAGCTGACTGCTGATAACACGCCAATAACACCCAAATTCAACACTTTTGGTCTCTGAACCTGTATATTCAGAATCGTTATATTCAACAAGCGAAGGGGGTTGCAATGGGATTAATGGATGATGCCAAGAAAGCTGCCAGAGACGCTGGTGATAAGGTTTCGGATGCTGCAGCAGACTTGAAGGATGCAGTCAGCGAAAAATTTGCAGATGCAAAGAAGGCTGGTTCTGACAAGGCCGACGAGGTAAAAGACATTGCCTCGGATAAAGGCGACGAGCTGAAGGCCAATGCAAAAGTCGCAGGAGCCAAGGCTGAAAAAAAGGGTGTCGAGATCAAGAACGATGCCAAGGATGCAGCCCGCTGAAGCATCACATGTAATCGGATAACGCCTTTCGGCAGATTCATGCGAATGAACAGCCCTGGCTTCCGGTGAGTGATATGAAAATCCCCTGTCCGTTTTATACGGATGGGGGATTTTCATATATGGATTTTATAGTCTGTGTATAAACCAGTTGCGTGTCTTACCTCATTGTTGTCAATATCGAGTTATCATTGACTATCCATCTACCAAGCTGAGGTGATCACGATGATGTGTCAACCTTTTTACACCGAAACTGGTGGCCGACGCAGGTTTTATCACGATGATGACGACTGCCCCTTTGGAAGGGCGATACCGATTGATACACGATGCGAAGGCATGGGAAATAGACCACATTGCTGGCTTTGTGCAGGACTGTTACGAGACCAGCAGGGCGTTCCTCGACCAGACCCGAATCTTGTCGAGCGCTTTTCCTGAATCTGCGAGTACTCCACCAAGCGGCTAATGCCAGTCGCGTGTGGAGCATCGCTTTGATTCAGCTATGCTGGATACTGCGCTTCTCAACGAGTTCGGAGAGCATCTTTACACTGGTCTGGGCATACGTCTCAATCGATGCGAACTCCTGGCCGTATGCATTCGGACTCTTCGAATACCCTGTAATTGCAACCGTAGTTGCGCCGGAAGCCACCGCTGATTGCAACCCTGGCCGCGAATCTTCGATGGCGATGCATTGTTGGATTTCGGCGAGTGGCACGTTCGCCACTTTACATGCCTGAAGATACGGCGCAGGATCGGGCTTCTTGGGCAAATTATCGTCACCGCAGACGAAGCCAGAGAAAACATCGTCGGGGGCCTGATGAACTGCTGCTTCGGCCATACGTCTGGGTGATGCCGTTACCAGAATCGATGGAATGTTGTGCTTGGCCAACTCGATAAGCAGTTCGATAGTGCCTGGAATCCAAGGCATGCGTTCCTCTTCAAGCTGAGCAACTCGCTCAATCAGCATCTTGACGATGGTAGGAACCGCGAGCTGGGTGCCGTGGTCAACCATGGCCTGCGCGCACATAGACACCGGAAAACCTGAGTGTTGCCAACCGATCTCTTCGTTCCACTCGCCGCCGTGTGCGTGAGCAATCTCAATTTCAGCCTGATGCCAATAAGGCTCGGAGTCGATAAGGGTTCCATCCATATCCCAGAAAACGGCTTTGAGCTTCATTAATCATGCCTTTCATCGTTCGTCAACTTGCACACCCCGGGGTCAATACAGCCGTCGGAGCATATCGGGCTGCGGAGCACCCCTGTTGCAGAGTACACGAATGGGTACCATCACTGCCCGATGGAGCGATGGCACCCATCGAGACAAACCTTCAGCGACCGGAAATTCTGAATGGTGCGCGATTTTTCTTGCTGTGTCTGCGTGGTGCAGATCCACGGGAGTCGCTACCGCGCATCGGGCTGTGCTCCGAGTTGTGCTGATGCTCGGAACGACGGCTACGAGCATGCTCATTACGTGATCCTGGACGTGAAGAAGAGCTGTTCTGACCATGCCTGCGACCAGAGCGCTCACCACGGCTGCCACGACGATGGCTGCCTGAACCTTGAACCGGCTCAAGCGGTTCAAGGGTCCAGTCATCAACACGAGCGGCATGCTGACCGACGAGCGACTCCACGACTGGTGAATCACTGGTCACCGAAACGGGCTTGCTGGTGATGTTCGCCATACGAAGCATGCGACGCACATCTCTGCGCTGCTCGGGGAGCACCAAGGTCACCACATCGCCTTCGTGTCCTGCGCGAGCGGTTCTTCCCGAACGGTGCAGGAATGACTTTGCATCTGCCGGTGGGTCGACCTGCACAACCAGCTCGACACCGCTGATATCCACACCACGAGCGGCAACATCAGTTGCAACCAGCACACGAACAGAGCCGTTGCTGAATGCATTGAGGTTTCGGTCACGCTGGTTCTGTGAAAGATTACCGTGAAGCTCGGCGGCAGGAATGCCGCTGTTGGTGAGGTTCTTGGCCAGTTTCTTCGCCTGATACTTGGTTCTGGTGAAGAGAATGCGCTTGCCTTTGCCAGACGCCAAGGTACGCACAAGTTCATGCTTGGTGGCCTGAGTCGTTTCAAAGATGTGATGCGTCATGGTCGATACATGTGCTGTGGCATCATCGATCTCGTGCACCTTTGGATTATGCAGGAATCTGTGCACCAACTCATCGATGCCATGGTCAAGTGTTGCCGAGAAGAGCATGTGCTGAGCTTCGCTGGGAATCTGCTCCAGCAAGCGCTCAACAGCAGGCAAGAAGCCCATATCTGCCATCTCATCAGCCTCATCAAGGATGGTCACTTCGACTGCATCGAGCGAAAGCAAATGCTGCCTGAGCAAATCTTCGAGACGACCTGGGCATGCGACAACGATATCCGCACCCGCGCGAAGAGCATCGACCTGACGTTGCTGGCGTACACCACCATAGACAGTTGTGGTCTGCAGGCGGCATAGAGCGGCCAGAGGTTCAACAACCTCGTTGATCTGGTTTGCAAGTTCACGAGTCGGAGCGAGAATCAAACCGCGCGGCTCTGGCAAAGGCATGCGTCGTTGGCTCTTGCCTGATCGGCGATTGCCACCGCGGTTTCTTCCGTTGCGACCCTCGTCTTCAAGCTGCCCGCCACGCTTGCGCATTACGCGTTCATAGCGCTCAAGAGCTTCATCGTCTTCAGCACCACCTTGCATGCCGAGTCTTACAACCAAGGGAATCGCGAACGCGAGTGTCTTACCCGAACCTGTTTTTCCACGGCCAAGAATGTCTCGTCCTGCAAGTGAATCCGGCAGGGTATCTTTTTGAATCGGGAATGCGGTCGCCTTGCCCTCTGAGGCGAGAGCCCTGCAAATCATTTCAGGAACGCCAAGTTCTGAGAATGGAATTTTCTTCTCATCCGCATGCTGGGAGTCATCTTCCTGCATATGCTTCAAGTCTTGGGTTGGGTGTGTTTGTGTCTGTGAATGTTGTGAAACCGAAGTGGACACCGGTTACCTTTCGTATTGGGCATGAAAATATATGCAGCAGACATGCCGAAGCCTTGCCGCGTAGTCGCAAGCAAGGCAAAAAATTCGTGAATTAAATCCCGATAATCAGAGCGTTCCAGCGACGGGGACTTAATGCAGTCCCAAACGGGTCTTAACTATACAGCATCGTCCCTATTTCGTTATGAATCACGCAAATCTTCACATTCTCCCGCACCATCGAATTGAAAATTGGCCCAAAAATATGTGAAAGCCGACCACGAAATTCGCGTTGGACAACAAGATTTCCGAGTTTTGTGGCAATTGCACGGTATAGATCGCTAAGATCCGCTTGTTTCGATACACCATTTCAACAATTCTGCGCGTTTATGCTGTGCAATTGTCACAAAACTCGGAAATCTCATCTGAAACGCACCGGAGTAAGAGCAAGCAACCCGCAAATCTCTTAGAATTCTTGATCCGAACCCCAAATAATCAGAGAACGCGACGAACCTAGCTCATCCGTCTCGTCAAAAGCAACGAGCTCCTCATCATTACGATGCGTTTCGTGACGCCACAGGCGCGCACGCTCGGAACGCTGCACTTCAATAACCTCGCCATTGCGCCCAGCAGCGAATACGCTCGAACCGCTGGGTACACGCATGCGTCTTATTTCACGTCGGAGCTGGCGATTTTCCTCTTGCAAGGCAAGAATACGCGTGACTCCCGCCAGATTAATCGACTCGTCCTGACTTAAGTGCTGCGCCTGACATAACCTATCAATGTCGCGAAGTGAATATCGACGAGCACCGCCCCGCGTGCGCTTCGGTACCACCAAACCCAAACGGTCATACTGTCGCAAAGTCTGCGGGTGAATTTTCGCCAGTGTCGCGACCTTGCCAACCGTGAACACGGGCAGATCGCTGTCGAATCCGGAATCCTCTACATTGTCAAGATCAAGTCTTCCATCAACGAGTGAGTGGGCGCAGATGATATACATCTGTCGCAAGTCTCGCGTTATCTTCTGCACGCTCGCTCACCTCCCTGATCCCTAGGTCAGCCATGTACCAGCCGCCGAGCCACGCGCCGGCACTCGGTCAATCGGCTGACTGAACTTATTTATTCAACCGCTCATCGGCAATTTTTTGAGTAAAGCTGTCGCTCGCCTTCTCGAATTCCTTCAATGCCTTCTTTTGAGCCACGCTCAAACGACCAGGCATGCGGATTCCAACCTTGGCGACCAAATCACCGTTTCCACGCCTCGATTGCACGCCCTTGCCCTTGATGCGAACTGTATCTCCGGCAGAACTTCCCGATGAGAGCTTGAATGTGACTTCCTCACCATCGAAGTCCAGCGCTTCCACTTTCGCTCCGAAAGCGGCTTCGGTTACAGTCACGGGAAGGGACATCACGATATCGCGACCATCAAGGCTGAACTGCGGATCGGTGCGCACATGCACACTGAGGTACAAATCGCCGCGCGAACCGCCATTCTTTCCGGCAGCACCCTTGCCAGCCAAACGTATACGCTGACCGTCATGTACACCAGCAGGAACATGAGTCTTGAACTTCGAACCGCCTACGCTCAGAGAAACGGTCGCGCCTTTGACTGCCTGCCTGAACGTCAGGGTGATATCCGACTTCAGATCCTTGCCCTGGGTAGGCGCAGCCTGTCGAGTCTGCTCATATGCGGAACCGCCAAAACCTGAACTCCCAAATCCGGCACGACGGTGGCCTGCTCCCCCACCAAACGCAGAGAAGATATCAGAGAAATCACCCTGCTGTCCGCCGCCCGAAGTGGTAAAACGAACGTTTCCGCCGTTGCCCCCGCCGTTGCCGAACATAGTGCCAAACATATCCTGGAATGAGTCTGCAGAGAATCCTCCCTGCCCAGATCCGCCCGAGAACCGGGCTCCTCCCATGCCAAACTGACGGATCGCATCATACTTCTGGCGCTGTTCCTTGTTGTTCAAAACGTCGTAGGCCTCCGAAATATCTTTGAACTTCTCTTCGGCCTCCTTCGTCTTGTTCAGATCCGGATGGTATTTTCGAGCCAACTTACGATATGCCTTCGTGATCTCCGCGGCACTTGCGTCCTTGGAGATGCCAAGGACACGGTAAAAATCCTTGTTCAGCCATTCATTCTCAGCCATGTAATCTCCTTTTGTGGACTGTTTGAACGTGAGCTCAATGCTGTGTGATGATGCCTCGCCGCCGTCACTTCTCCTTTGGAGAGGAGACCACAACGCGAGCTGCACGAATCACGCGATCTCCGATTCGGTATCCGGCCTCCACAACGGTGTCTACGGTCTCCTTCTCGGCTTCGGCATCAGGCTTGTGCAAGATCGCCTCATGCTTGGTCGGGTCGAAGTCCTCGCCTTTTTCACCGAACTTCTCGACACCAAATTTCTTGAAAGTTGCATCAATCTTGGTCGAAACAGCCTTGAAGGAATTGTCGATCTCACCGTGTTCCTTAATGCGATCAATGTCGTCGAGTGCGGGCAGCAGAGCCGTCAAAACATCGGTGATGCCGTGCTGACGGAACAGTGTCTGCTCCTTCAATGCACGATTGCGATAGTTCACGAACTCCGCACGCTCACGTTGCAGCGCCTCGAGATATTCCGCGGCTTCCTTCTTTGCCTTGCCCAATGGCGTCAACTCCCCGTCGTCGGTATCTGCTTCGGCTGATTGTTCCCCTTGCTCAGAATCTTCATCCTTGCCAGACCTGGTCGATTCTGATTTTTCATCTTCAGAACCCATATCATCTGACGACTTTGCATTATCTGAACCGGTTGAAGGAGCGTTGGGATCTATGTTCGTCCCCGCTTCTGGTGAGGGCCCTTCAGCAGCCTCATCCGCTGCAGCGCTGGGTGCATCACTCGACGCTGGCGTCTGATCACTTTCATCGGTGACATGCCCCAACTTACCGGCAGATGCCGGGTCGTTCTTCAACGACTCGACATCTTCCATATTCTGCAAGTAATCGTCCTTATCAAAATCGGACATCACTCGCCGTCCTTCTTCTTGTCGTCATCCACAACCTCGGCATCTACGACATCGTCATCATCGGATGAACCTGCCGCATTGTCAGAAGCCTGACCAGCGCCAGCTCCGGCAGCACCTGCCGCACCGGCAGCCTGCTGCTGCGAGTAGAGAGCCTCGCCGATCTTCTGTGCAGAAGTGGTCAGCTCGGTTTGAGCGGACTTGATCTTCTCGATGTCGTCACCCTTCAAGGCTTCCTTCAAGGCATTCACCTTGTCGGTGACTTCCTTGGCGACATCATCGGAAAGCTTAGCCTTGTTGTCGGTTACGAGCTTTTCGGTCTGGTATGCGAAGGACTCTGCATTGTTGCGGGTCTCTGCATCTTCACGACGCTGCTTGTCTTCGCCCTCGTGAGCCTCAGCCTCCTTGACCATGCGGTCAATCTCGTCCTTTGGCAGACCTGAGCCACCGGTGATCGTCATAGACTGTTCCTTGCCAGTGCCCTTGTCCTTTGCAGAAACGTGCACAATGCCGTTGGCATCAATGTCGAAGGTGACTTCGACCTGAGGAACGCCACGTGGAGCTGGAGCAATGCCGGTCAACTCGAAGGTTCCGAGCGGCTTGTTGTCGCGAGCGAACTCACGTTCACCCTGATAGACCTGAATCAGCACGCTTGGCTGGTTATCTTCAGCGGTTGAGAAGACTTCCGAGCGCTTGGTAGGAATTGCAGTGTTGCGGTCGATCAGCTTGGTCATGATGCCACCCTTGGTCTCGATGCCAAGGCTCAATGGCGTCACATCAATCAAGAGAACGTCCTTGCGGTCTCCCTTGATAACGCCGGACTGTACGGCTGCACCAACGGCCACAACCTCATCTGGGTTGACAGACTTGTTGGCTTCCTTGCCGCCGGTAAGCTCCTTGACGAGCTCCTGCACTGCTGGCATACGTGTTGATCCACCAACGAGCACGACGTGGTCGATGTCGTTGACAGAAATGTTTGCATCGGAGAGCACGTTGTTGAATGGTGTGCGGCAACGACCAAGCAGATCTGAGCTCATCTCTTCGAAGTGTGCGCGGGTCAGCGTCTCGTCCAAGTGCACTGGAGTGCCGTCCTGGGTCATTGCCAGGTACTGCATTGAGATGTTGGTCGAAGTCGAGGAGCTGAGTTCCTTCTTAGCCTGCTCAGCGGCTTCCTTCAAACGCTGCAGAGCGATCTTGTCCTTGGCGAGATCAACTCCATACTTGTTCTTGACCTCACCGACAAGCCAGTCAATGATCTTCTGATCCCAGTCATCACCGCCGAGACGGTTGTCGCCGTTGGTCGCCTGAACCTGAATGGTCGAGAAGCCGTCGTCATCCTTGCCAATCTCCAGCAGGGACACATCGAATGTGCCGCCACCGAGATCGAAGACCAGAATGCGTTCGTCTTCCTTGCCCTTTTCAAGACCATAAGCCAGCGCTGCTGCCGTTGGCTCGTTGATGATACGAAGAACGTTCAATCCAGCGATCTTGCCGGCATCCTTGGTTGCCTGACGCTGTGCATCATTGAAGTATGCAGGGCAGGTAATGACCGCGTCAGTGACTGGACCGCCCAGATATGCCTCGGCATCTCTCTTGAGCTTGATCAGGATCTGTGCTGAAATCTCCTGTGGAGTCCACTTCTTGCCGTCAATGTCTACCGTCCAGTCAGTGCCCATGTGGCGCTTGACTGAGCTGATGGTGCGGTCAACGTTGGTGACTGCCTGACGCTTGGCGACTTCGCCCACCAGAATCTCACCGGACTTGCTGAAAGCAACCACCGATGGTGTGGTACGAGCGCCTTCTGCGTTCACGATTACTGTTGGCTCGCCACCTTCGAGCGTTGCAATGCAGGAATTTGTGGTTCCCAGATCGATACCTACTGCACGTGCCATGTTATGTATTCCTTCTGTTGTCGTTGTGCATCGCGGTTCTGGCGCAATGCCTGTTTCTACGGTTTCCCGCTCATGTTCTCGACCAGCTGCTGAAGTTCGCACCTCGCAGCCTTTCCAAAACTTGAGCCTACATCACTCAACTTCTGAACGCAAACTATTATTCCCGATTATGAAACATTCTGAGTGTTGAACAGAAAAATGACCAACCTCGAGCCTTCCGACCGAGGATGGTCATTTATGACATGTGCATTGACTGGGCCTGCTGTATCACCCCTTCACAGCGCCGGCCATCACACCTTTGATGATGTACTTTTGGCAGATCAGATAGAAAACGACAATGGGAATAATCGCCAGCACCAGGCAGCCCATCATGGCTCCCATGTCGACCGAACCATACCCTCCACGAAGATACTGGATTGCTATGGGCATCGTCTTGTATTTGCTCATATCCAATGTCAGATATGGGAGGAGGAAGTCATTCCATATCCACATGGTCTGCAGAATAGCTACGGAAATGATCGAAGGTCGCATTATCGGAACAACGATCTGGAAGAAGATTCGAGGAACGCTCGCTCCATCGATCATGGCCGACTCCTCTAACTCCTGAGGTATTGACTTGATGACACCGGTGAAGATGAACACTGACAAGCCAGCGCCAAAACCGAGATAGATGATCCATAGGCCCCACGGAGTGTTGAGACCAAGCATGTCGGAGATCTTCGAGAGGGTGAACATCACCATCTGGAATGGAACAATCATATTGAACAGGAAGAGAATGTACAGTGTCTTGGCAGATGCATTTCCCACACGAACGATCCACCAGGCGCACATTGACGTGCAGATCAGGATGAGCACTACCGATCCTACCGTTATGACGACTGTCCAGACAAAGCTGGCCAACAGGTTGGTCTGCTCAATGCCATTGATGTAGTTGGTGAATCCCACGAAGGTTTTCTTGAAGGGAATTGAGAATGCATTGACGGTAATGTATGTCTTGTCTTTGAACGAGTTCAAAAGGACGAGAAAGAGCGGGAAAATCCATACGATCGAGATAACCGTAAACAGCAGGGTCCACAACCAACCGTGCTTGACTTTGTCATTCATGCTGCCACTTCCTTACTGGTAGTCAGGCGATTTTGAATAAGCACTATGGCGCCAACGATAAGGAAGAACACAACTGCCTTCGCCTGACCGACGCCTTCAAATCCGATTCGCCCATAGAACGTTCGATAGATGTTCAGTGCCAACAATTCAGATGTGTTTCCTGGCGCACCGTTCGTCAATGCGAGATTCTGATCGAATAGTTTGAAACCATTGGTGACTGTGAGGAACGTGCACACAGTAATCGATGGCATCATCAAAGGCAACGTGACTTTGAACAGCGTCTGCGTTTTCGAAGCACCATCAACTGCAGCAGCCTCCAGAACATCGCCCGGCAGACTCTGCAATCCGGCGATATAAATGATCATCATGTATCCAATCTGCTGCCACGAAACGAGAATCACGATTCCCCAAAACCCATACGTTCCCGAGAAGGTGATGGACCTGCCCCACTTGGCGAGCACACCATTGATGAGTAGAAGCCAAATATAACCAAGAATGATGCCACCTATGAGGTTGGGCATGAAGAACACCGAGCGGAATAGACTCGAACCGCGTATCGACTTGGTCAGGAAATATGCAATGGCGAATCCAAAGACATTCACGATGATTGTCGTAATGATTGCGAATGCAATGGTTCTCCAAAGCGCATTGACAAACTCGGGATCGCTGAACACTCCTCGATAGTTTCGCAATCCAACCCACCTTGAATTGGTTACCGTGGAGAACTTGGTGAAACTCAGGTAAATACCCATAATAAAGGGAACTACAAATCCAATGATAAAAGCAGCAAATGTGGGAAGGACAAATAATGCCCACCACTTTCGCACTGCTTTTCCTGCCATCGTTATCATAAATCGCTCACTTCCTCCTCGTTGAGAAAATCCCAGAATGAATTCCACGCGTGTTCTGGAGTGAAGAAAACAGCAGAAATATCGTTATTGACACATCTGTCAAGGAACCCAAACCCAAGAAAAAAATAACAAAATTTCATAAAAATGTCAAACGCTTGCAGCCATCATGAACCAGTGTTTATATCGTTAGCGCTCACATTGCCCCAAGTCCAAACGTTCATATCAGCGATCTCACCCTACCCCAGCTTCTGGGATCTCACTATTTGGACAATAGATAATCTGATGCCAGAAAAAATATTGCAAGCGCTGTCATCAATAATTATTGGAAAATATAGTGTTAAGCCTCATGAAGACCACACATACACAACAAGCAATTCCATTGCAAAAGATTGCAGCTTGATTTAATGAAAAACTACAGCTATCGTTTGCATTGAAACGAAGGCAAGGAGGCTTTCGTTCTGGATTGCGAAAAATACACAATGTCATTTGGGGAATTTCGCACCTTAGGGGAGGGTCATTACATGAAAATCGTAAAAAAGGTTCTTACGGCAGCAGTTGCCGTCACCATGATCTCAAGCATGGCAGCATGCGGCAGCAGTTCCGATAGCTCAGATTCAGCAGGATCCATATATTTCCTCAATAACAAACCGGAAATCGCCAACAGCATGAAGGCACTGGCAAAGGAATACACCAAGGAGACTGGCGTCAAATTCACTGTTGAGACCGCTGCCTCGCAAACTTACGAGCAGACTCTGAAATCCGAACTGTCAAAAAGTCAACCTCCTACCCTATTCCAAGTGCTAGGTCAGGTTGGTCTGGAGAACTGGAAAGACTACGCTGCCAACATGAGCGATACTGAAATGTACAAGCAGCTCACCGACAAGTCATTGGCGCTGAAGCTCAATGGCAGCAGTGAGGTGCAGGCCGTTCCTGTGGTTAGCGAAACCTACGGCATCATCTACCGCAAGGATCTGCTGCAGAAGTACTTTGAGATGCCAGGAGCCTCGATCACAGATGTCAAGGACATCAACAGCTTTAGCGCCTTAAAAACAGTCGCAGATCAAATTCAGGCAAATAAGTCGAAGCTCGGCCTCAAGGGAGCCTTCACCTCGATGGGATTCGATGCTTCGACAAGCTGGCGTTGGAACACGCATCTTGCCAGCATTCCCTTGGCCTATGAATTTGCCAAGGACAAAGTAACCAAGCAACCTGCCACGATCAAGGGAACATATCTGAAACAGTTCAAGGCCATCACAGATCTGTATATCAAAGATTCCACCGTCAAGGCATCTGAACTGAGTGGAAAGACCATGAACGATGCCCTATCAGATATCAACACAGGTGCGGCGGTATTCTTCCAAAATGGCTCATGGGCATGGCCAGACTTGCAATCCGGTGGTCTCAAGGCTGATCAGATTGGAGTTCTGCCAATCTACATGGGCATTCCTGGGGAAACGAATTATGGAATGTCTACAGGTTCAGAAACATTCTGGACGGTGAACAAACAGGCACCAGAAGCTTCTCAGGTCGCAACCAAGAAATTCCTGAAGTGGCTCATCACTTCCGACTATGGTCGCAAGACATGGGCAGATACCATGGGCTTCACAACATCATTCAAGACCTTCACCGGTAAATACGAAACCGACAATCCCATCATGAAGGCGGCCGAGGAATATCAGAAAGAGGGAAAGAAGAATGTCAACTGGGCGTTCCTTTACGACCCAAGTGACGAATACAAGACCAATCTCAGTGATTCCATGCTCCAGTATGTTCAGGGTACGGGCAACTGGGAAAGCGTAAAGACTGCGTTCGTCAACGGCTGGGCCACAGAATACAAGACGGCCCAAGAGAATCAATAACGCTGCAATTCAGACACACACATTACACGCACAGCTGAGTCATACTGATACAACACGAAGATTTCTATGTGTGACTCAGCTGTGCTTCGTATATTGCTTCATGCTATATTCCAGCAACGGCACGTGCAACACCACCAGCGCGCCATAGCCGAAAAGCACCAATATGAACAAACCGCCGGGCATAAAAAACCACGATGCGATAAGAATCGCGCAATACACTGCATCGATGGCAAACATTGCCAAAGTCACACCGATTTTAGAT
The DNA here is from genome assembly GCF_002259795.1 of Bifidobacterium aquikefiri. Classification (GTDB taxonomy): domain Bacteria; phylum Actinomycetota; class Actinomycetes; order Actinomycetales; family Bifidobacteriaceae; genus Bombiscardovia; species Bombiscardovia aquikefiri. The sequence goes on from NZ_MWXA01000010.1 coordinate 22,062, forward strand.
ATACCAAAGAGAAGCGATTTGGCAATGGTGCCGAAAACCTTGTTTTCAAAGCGCGCCTGCATAGGCCACACCCACAAAAAGGCAATGATCCACAATAGCGACAAAGCAATCTTGATTATCAGTACCGGAAGGATCTGAATATAGATCCAGCTACCCACAATTAGCGCTCCGACGGGTCCAATCAGGAGCCATATCAGCGTCGATTGAACGAAGTTGAGCCGAAACGAACGGAAGTAGTTTGCCGTAAGATTGCCTCTTCCCTCGTTCAACCGGCGAGCGGCATCATAGGAAGCCGTCAAGGATGCACCAATCGTAATTATGGGAATGCTTGTGACTATCAGCAGGACGTTAATCCAAATTGAGTCGACTGTCGTTGACAAGCCTCTCATAAAGGCAGAATCAGGTTCGAACATATTCGCTACAGCTCCTCACATTTGTTTGATATTCACGATAGTCTATTCCACAAGCAAGGCTGCGATACCATATCATCCAGTTCATGATCGGTGCCATATTGGGAGCCATTGCATTCTCGCTGATTCTTCGCTTCAGATTCAGCGACCATTGGAAAACCGCAACGCATCATGCGAGATACACACAGAGGAGCGTGAATCTTGAACCCGAGCATCAACGATGTCGCCAGAAAAGTCGGTGTATCCATATCTACAGTTTCACGGTCTTTCACACACCCAGAAATGGTGTCACAACAACGCAGACAAGAAATTCTGCGAATTTCCAGGCAGATGGGTTTCTCAATATCGCGCTCGGCAACCGCATTGAAATCAGGATTGTCCCTCAGAATCGCAATGCTGATCAGTGATTCTGCAAGTTCCTGGTTCAACGCATCAGTGTATGAGGGGTTGAACGAGATTTTTCATCCCGCAGATTTCGACATCTCGCTATATCAGATTAAAGATAGCTCGGACCGTAACAAGTTCTTCGAAACACTACCTACCCGACGAAATGCCGATGCTGTCATCGTCAACTCATTCGATGTTGCACGCGAAGAAGCAGCAAGGCTTGAGTCTCTGCATGTCCCTCTTATCGGAATCAATTCGGCAAGCAAAGGGCTCTACACAGCCAGCACTGCCATCGATGACGTCCTTGGTGCACAGTTGTCAGCCAAGCATCTGATTCATCTAGGTCATACCAATATGATGTATGTACAGACTGGTTCGCCGGCATCGCTCTTTTTCAGCGTTGAACGTCGAAAACTGGAATTCATGCGATACTGTGCTGATGCAGATATACCAGAACCCAAGGTAATCACCGTATCCGATCTTGATTCGGCGCAGCGAATCAGCGATATTCTCTCACAAATCCTCGTCATGAACACTCAGCCGACTGCAATCGTCTGCCAAGAAGATGACATCGCAATTCCATTAATATTCCAGTTGAACAGGTGCGGAATTCGCGTGCCTGAAGACATTTCCGTGATTGGATTCGACAACAGCACCTATGCCGATTCAATCGGTCTGACCACCATTGCCCAAGACCCATGTGGCATGGCAAAGGAAGCTGCTCGCATGACCCTCAAACTGATCAGAGGCGAGCAGGTCTTGCAATCCGAAAAATCGTACGAACCCAAACTGATTCTCAGGTCAAGCACAGGTCGGATCGGATCTGATTCAGCGTCGTGATTCCCGAGCGGTTCGAAGCAATATGGCAATCTCGGGAGTCAAACAGCTCGATATATGCCAATATTGTCATCTCCGATCCGATTGGGCCCTATTGATTCCACACCTGAATAACGTTGTCGCCCTTGTATTGTGAAAGCGTTGAAAAATGGGCCGTATCCATTCTGAAGAGGCGCGCAGCAGACGGGTCAAGTCCAAGCCAGCAGGTGGTCAGAATCCTCAGAATATGGGCGTGGGCGACCAAAACAACCATCTGGCCATCGGCCACCAGCGGTTCGACGGCATCGACGACACCCTGCGCTCGCCTCGCTACCTGCCTCAACGTCTCTCCCTCACCATTGCGGACGATGACCCGTTCGCCACTGGGAAGCGTCGTTTCCCATTCACCCAGCAGCCCGCGATTGATTCCTTCTGTGCCTTGCCGCCAAAGATTCCATTCCTTACCGTTCGCATTGCGAATATCGGCACGGGTGCGCCCTTCTGCAGGGCCATAATCCCATTCCATAAGGTCGCCGAGGAGCTGAGTCGTATGCAGTCCCGCAAACAGGGCAGTTTGACGAGCACGCTTGAGAGGGCTGCTGAATACATATTCAGGAGTCCGATCTGCAAAAACCGTTCGTAGACGTTTCCCCGCTGCTACGGATTGTCTCTCGCCTTCCACCGTAAGAGGAATATCTGTACGTCCAGTGTGCTGACCAGAAAGGCTCCACGCGGTCTGACCATGGCGCAAGAGAACGATGAGTCCCGACCTCGAAGCAACTTTGCTATCGATACATACGGATTTTGCCATGTTTATACTGTACTCTCCAACACTGAATGTGGAATAATGGTCACATGAAGGATTCAGATGAGACAAAGCTCAGAGACCTGACAGACAAGGTCGGCACTCAGTTGGGAACCATCGACAGTAAGGTCAACGATATGCGTGAACAAGTTGAGAATGATCCCGAAACAGTCGGGGATAAACTCATAAAGATTCTCATACCAGCGATTGCCGCAATGCTGATCGGCCAACTCTTCAAAATGTTTTGGAACAAGACCACCAAGAACTCCGAAGATGATGTGGACGACGACCGGCAGGGAATTTTTATGACCATTCTCTTCTCCGGTCTTTCTGCAGCGATTTCCAGCGCCGTTCAGCAGTTTTCAGGCATCGGCTCAGCCGCATTCGTGAAGCACAGGCAGAAGAAGCGCCAGCTGTAGCCGGCTGCAGTGAACTGATCACTTCCGTACAGCCTTCGCCATTGGAACTTGCCTTAGCTAGCACTGTTTTGTGCTTCAACGCTCTCTTGCCATGCTCGGCAGAATTGCAGAGTTGACCATGATGTTGAGGATTTTCATTGGGTTACCCACGATTTGTTGCCAGTAACCCAATGAATTGAAATCATCCCTTGACTGCGCCTGCCATGACACCTTTGATTATGTATTTCTGACAGACAATATAGAATACAACAATCGGAACTATAGCCAAAACCAGGCATCCCATCATGGCACCCATATCTACCGAGCCATAGCCACCCTTAAGATACTGAATGGCGATGGGCATGGTCTTGTACTTGCTCATGTCCAAGGTCAGATAGGGAAGAAGGAAGTCGTTCCAGATCCACATGGTTTGTAGAATCGCAACGGAAATAATCGAAGGACGCATGATTGGCACCACAATCTCGAAGAAGATTCGGGGCACGCTGGCGCCATCAATCATCGCCGCCTCTTCCAGTTCTTGCGGAATGGATTTGACCACACCGGTAAATATGAACACGGCAAGACCGGCACCGAATCCAAGATAAAGCACCCATAGACCCCATGGCGTGTTGAGACTGAGCATATCCGCAATCTTGGAAAGAGTGAACATCACCATCTGGAATGGAACGATCATATTAAACAGGAACAGGAGATACAGAGTTTTAGCGGCGGCATTGTCCACTCGAACAATCCACCAGGCACACATGGATGTGCAGAGCAGAATCAGTGCGACAGAACCGACCGTCACAACCACAGTCCAGCCAAAGCTCTCTATGAGGTTGGTGCGTTCAACGCCACGCGTGTAATTGCTCATGCCGACGAATGCTTTTCCGAGCGGAATGGAAAAGGCATTTTGCGATATGTACGTCTTGTCCTTGAACGAATTGATGAGCACAAGAACTATCGGAAATATCCAAATCAGCGAAATCGCTGCAAATAGGGTGGCCCATAGCCCAGAATGCTTCATTCTTTCACTCATGCCGTCACCTCCTTGCTGGTGGTCAGGCGATTCTGAATCAGTACGATTGCTGCAACGATTATGAAGAACACCACTGCCTTGGCCTGTCCAACACCTTCGAATCCAACACGTCCATAGAACGTTCGATATATGTTCAAAGCCAACAGCTCTGAATTATTCGATGGGGCACCGTTAGTAAGTGCAAGATTCTGGTCGAAAAGCTTAAAGCCGTTGGTAACTGTCAGGAATGAACACACGGTGATGGAAGGCATCATCAAGGGGATGATCACCTGAAACATCGTTTGGCTCCCATTGGCACCATCAACGGATGATGCCTCGATCACATCACCGGGCATACTTTGCAATCCAGCGATATAGATGATCATCATGTATCCAATCTGTTGCCAGGATACAAGCAGCACCATTCCCCAGAAACCATAGGTTCCCGAGAAGGTTATCGAGCGACCCCAATATGAGAGAACTCCATTCAGCAGCAGCAGCCATATGTATCCGAGGACGATACCGCCAATCAGATTTGGCATGAAGAAGACCGAACGGAACAGATTCGAGCCCTTGAGTGTCTTGGTAAGCATATAAGCAATCGAGAAACCAACGACATTGACTATTATCGTTGTAACAACTGTGAACGCCACAGTAAGAATGAGTGCATGGATGAATTCCTTGTCACTGAATACCCCGCTGAAGTTTCGCAGTCCAACCCATCTGGCATTGGTTACCGTTGTGAATTTTGTAAAGCTGAGGTAGATTCCCATCACGAACGGAATAAGAAAACCTATGACGAAGGCAGCAAATGTTGGAAGCGCAAAAACGCCCCACCATTTACGTATCGCCTTGCCAACCATTGTTATCATTGTGATCCCACTTTCTCCTCCTTGAGAAATATCTATGAATACCTCTGCGGATTTCAACAGCATATGCAAGGCAAAAGCCCAACATGGATCTCTCCACGCACACAGTCATCATTGATCTTTCGAGCCTGTGGGCAGTGTTGAGAAATCACGCGGAATATTTTTTACAACATAACCAATATTACTAAATTTGTCAAACGCTGTCATTAATGCAAAACATTGGATGTTGCAAAATCTGCGAGGAACCGGGCCTTTGCTTTCGCCCATTTTCTTTGGCTTTCTGATTGGTGCCCTGCATCATGTCTCAGTATTCGGACATGCGTACTCATTCTTTTTGACTATTAATGCAAGCGCAGTCATACCCCGTAAAGCCCGAGATATCATAGAATTCATCCGTCATGTCTATTTTCCAGCCAACCAATTGGCGGTCGGTGCATGCAATATGCACAATCACAATTTATTCATAGTGTTAATATTTTGAGCCAATGCAGGCAGAGACGCTTCCCAGCAGAAAATCCATTCGTCGCAAATCCACTTTCATACCGGGTTCATGCGAGCACAAGAAAGCCAGAGAGAGGCACCATTTATGAGAAACACGAACAAGATACTATCCGCATCACTGGCGACGATGTTGATCATCGGAGCGGCAGGCTGTGGAGGATCCGACGACTCAGCCAAAGCGGGTGGCATCTATTATCTGAACAACAAGCCCGAGATAGCCGAAAGCATGAAGGCGTTGGCCAAGGAGTACACCGAGGAGACCGGGGTTGCCTTCAACGTTCAGACAGCGGCATCCGGGACCTATCAGCAATCCTTGAAATCCGAGCTCTCCAAGAACCAGCCACCGACGCTGTTCCAGGTCCTTGGGCAGGTTGGCTTGGATACATGGAAGGACTACGCAGGTGACATGAGCGACACAGAAATTTACAAACAGCTCAATGATCCCAAGCTTGCATTGAAGTCGGACGACGACAGTGAGGTTCTGGCCGTTCCAGTCGTTACCGAGACCTATGGCATCATCTATCGCAAAGACTTGCTCCAAAAGTACTTTGACATGTCTGGAGCAAGCGTCACCTCTGTAGAGGAAATCGATAATTTCAATACTCTCAAGACCGTTGCCGAAGAGATTCAAGGCAATAAAGACGCGCTTGGTCTCAAGGGAGCATTCGCCTCCATGGGATTCGATCCATCGACGATGTGGCGCTGGAGCATTCATCTGGCAAACATTCCACTCGCCAACGAATTCGAAAAGGATTCCATCACCAAGCAACCAGCGACCATACACGGGACATATCTGAAGCAGTTCAAGAACATCTCCGATCTCTACATTCAGAACACCACCGTCAAGGCAACGGAACTCAGCGGAAAAACGATGGACGACGCACTTTCTGACATCAATTCCGGCGAAGCGGTCTTCTTCCAGAATGGATCATGGGCGTGGCCCGATCTGGTCTCGGGAGGCCTGGAGGCCGAGCAGGTTGGCGTCCTGCCGATATACACCGGGGTCCCAGATGAAGAGAACCAGGGAATAGCAACAGGATCCGAAACCTTCTGGTGCGTGAACAAGCAAGCTTCCGAAGAATCGCAGAAGGCGACCAAGGACTTCCTGAAATGGCTCATCACATCCGACAAGGGTCGTGAGACATGGTCGAAAACCATGGGCTTTACCACTCCTTTCAAGACCTTCACCGGAGAATATGCAACAGACAACCCGATCGTCCAGGCTGCCAACGATTACAACGAAGCTGGAAAGCAGAATGTGCCTTGGGCATTCCTCTATATTCCAACCGAGGACTGGAAGACCAATCTCGGCAATTCGCTCCTTGAGTATGCCCAAGGCACCGGCGACTGGAACGCAGTGAAGAACTCCTTCGTTGATGGATGGGCTTCAGAATATGAAATCGCCCAATCCAACAAATAGAAGGATCATCTGTACAGCGCAGATCAATAAAGAAATATGATTGCCACGTGCTGAGCGACATGCATCGTCAGACTTTCGTCTGCATGATGAATACGATGTCGTAGCGCAGTCCCATAGACACATGTGCATTGCAAGTTGAAATTCTCGTTGACTCCAAAGAACGACACTTGCGATGCACATTTTGCCATCTTTGCCCAAGAAGAACAACGGCAGCTATTTTTGAAAACGTTGTATATGAAAAAAATATATATATTTCAACATAAATTTGATTATTTTCATTGATTAATGCTATCGTTGTCATTCTGGGTTGCAATCACGAAACATATGATTCATCCCGAACAATGAGGTTCACATGTCCCGTTCAGTGTGCCCCTCTGCTCACCATGTAACAACGCCGGAACCACCCGCGAGGAGAAAGAGACCATGACAGATAACAATCTTAGAGATGACTGGTGGAAGCAAGCTGTGGTATATCAGGTTTACCCGCGAAGCTTCAAGGATGTCAATGGCGATGGACTGGGCGATATCGCCGGCGTCACCGAGAAGATGCCTTATCTTCAGGCTCTTGGCATTGATGCCATCTGGCTCTCTCCTTTCTATCCGTCAGCTCTGGCCGATGGAGGATACGACATTATCGATTACCGAAATGTAGACCCTCGACTTGGCACGATGGAAGACTTTGACACGATGGAACGTGCAGCTCACAAGGCAGGCATCAAGATCGTCGTCGATATTGTTCCCAATCACACTTCCAATGAGCATGTCTGGTTCAAGCAGGCGCTTGCGGATGGCCGTGGCTCCGCTGCACGCGATCGCTATATATTCAAGGAAGGCTCTGGTCCCAACGGTGAGCTGCCTCCTAATAACTGGGGATCACTCTTCGGCGGCCCTGCATGGGAACGCGTCGAAGACGGCCAATGGTATCTGCACATCTTCGCAAAGGAACAGCCAGATCTGAACTGGAACAATCCAGAAGTACATGAAGAATTCAAGAAGACCTTGCGATTCTGGGCAGACCATGGAGCTGACGGCTTCCGCGTAGATGTTGCTCACGGCTTGGCCAAGAAGCTTGATGGCGCCTCAATGAAGGATCTCTCTCGCTGGACAGTCCACGATTCGCTGAGCCACGATGGCACACATCCACTCTGGGATCGCGCGCAGGTTCACGACATCTACCGCGAATGGCGTCAGGTTTTCAACGAATACACGCCGCATCGCTTCGCGGTTGGAGAAGCATGGGTCGTTCCCGAGCATCAGTACCTGTATGCCTCGCCTGACGAACTCGGCCAGGTCTTCAACTTTGAGTTTGCCAAGGCAAACTGGGACAGCACGGCAATGCGCACCGCCATAACCGAAGGCCTCAAGGCTGCAGAACGTTCTGGCTCTACTCCAACGTGGGTCATGAGCAATCACGACGTACCACGCCATGCATCCCGGTATGGCTTGCCACAGGTTCCAAGTCAGGCGCATCATCAGCTTGCCAAGGATTGGATTTTGCGCGATGGCAGCAGCTACTTTGAAGATCGTGCGCTCGGCACGAAGCGCGCCAGAGCGGCAATCATGATGGAAACCGCGCTCCCTGGCTCCGTATATGTGTATCAGGGCGAAGAGCTTGGACTGTTTGAAGTCGCCAACATTGCCTGGAATCGGCTGGAAGACCCCACACCGTTCAAGACGCGCAACAACTTTACCGACAAGGGACGTGACGGTTGCCGAGTGCCACTTCCTTGGGATTCCAATGATCTGCCGCATGAAGCCAGCTGGGATGAGTCATTCGGTGCCGGTGCATCGTTTGGCTTCTCGCCAAGCATCAAGCCTGATGGTTCCGCCGCGGCCGATCCACACCTTCCACAACCATTGTGGTTCAAGGATTTCGCGGTGAACGTCGAAGATGGCGATCCTGATTCGATGCTCACTCTGTATCGAAAGTGCCTGGAAATGCGTGCTCAACTACTCACCCCAACCCAAATGACCACGATTGATTGGCTCAATTGTGGCGAGCAGGTGATTGCGTACTCTCGAAAGGCAGCAGAGGACAGTGGATTCAATCACATCATCTCCATAACCAACTTTGGCAAGGAAGCCGTTGAGCTTCCAAAGGGAACGGTCCTGCTGAGCTCGCACCGGCTGCCACAAGATGGAACGGTTCCACAAGACGTAACCGTATGGATTGCTGACTAGAATCAAAATCGCATCACGTTTACTCACCACGTTTGCACACCGTGGTGAGTAAACGTGGTGCCTGAGCCAACCTTCGGATCAGAGAGGGTTCGTGACAACGCAGCAGAGCATCGTTGCCATGCTGCGTTAAGGCATTCGACATAGTGTGATTTGAAATTGAGGATTAACAATGAGCGCAACCATCCATGATGTCGCCGACAAGGCAGGCGTATCAATTTCAACGGTTTCACGCGCATTCACCCATCCTGAGATGGTCTCGGCAGCAACTCGGGAAACAGTGGTGAAAGTAGCGAATCAGCTGAATTTCTCGATCTCAAGATCAGCGGCAGCTCTCAAATCTGGAATGTCGCTGCGCATTGCATTACTACTCAGCGATCACAGCAGCACTTGGTTCAACGCAACGGTGAATGAAGGTCTCAACGATGTGTTTCATCCGGCAGGATATGATCTTTCCATCTTTCAAATCAACAGCAGTCAGGATCGCAAGGTCTTCTTCGACACATTGCCCACACGCAGCAACGCCGATGCCGTTATCGTCAACTCGTTCGATGTTGACGATAACGAAGTCACCCGTCTGAGCTCACTCCATGTTCCCTTGGTTGGCATCAATTCAGCCAGCACGAACGCATTCTCGGCTTCCGTATCGATTGACGACAGTCAAGGCGAGACGATTGCCGTCAAGCACCTCATTTCACTCGGACACAGACAACTGACGTATGTGCAGACGCGAACCGCTAATTCCTTGCTCTTCAGCGTCCAAAGGCGTAAGGAAGCATTCATGGAGCTCTGCAGAAAACAGTCACTCCCCCGACCACGCATCATCATGTCGTCTGAGCCACGCAATCAGGTTGCAGATATCGTGTCGCAAATCATTGCAATGGATTCCTTGCCTACTGCAATCGTTTGTCAGGAAGATAGCATTGCGATCCCACTCATATTTCAGCTGAGGCGAAGCGGTGTCAGAGTCCCGGAGGATATTTCTATCATCGGCTTTGACGACAGCACCTTCGCCGAAGACATAGGGCTCACGACGATCCGCCAGGATCCCTTGAACATGGCGAAGCTTGCTGCAGAGATGACCTTGAGGCTACTCAACGATGAACGCATCAACATGCCGCAACGCGTATTCACACCGCAACTGATCCTGCGGTCCAGCACGGGAAGCATTCGAAAAGGCAATCCCTGGTAAACCAGGGATTGCCCACATGCCAAGACGCGGAAGTCACGCCCAGACGCATCCTTATAAGTTGCGAGAGAAAACCTCTATAAGCGCTCCCAACACTGCATGCGGAAGATGCGACACCTCATCGGGATTGTTGCAATATTTTGCATCCCTTTCAATCGTCCCCAGGCTGGCAATCACATCTCGTCCCTGCTGACGAATCAGCTCATATGCCTCATCCTTGGAACGATAGAGCATCTCACTCCTGTTAAGCACTTCGTATGCGTCGTGAACAGTCGGATCATTCGCAAGTTGAACGACATTGGCGAAACCTATGGTCAAGGTGCTCGATGTCGGGCAATCCTTGATGGCAATGCTTATTGTCATCGTTTCGGCATCATAGCCTTGTTCGATTTTGTCAGCATCGATCGGATTGCCGTCTAGGGTCACCACAGCGTCGCAGTCTTCCACGCCTCTGAAAAGTATTCTCCAGTTCCTTCGTGCCGGCAAACTGTCCGTATGCCCATCGGCAGCATCAATCGTTATCGAGCAGTCACCCGACACACGATTTTCCTTGCCCCAGTGCAGCACCATGTCAGTCTTTGCCCATTGCACCCGATCCTGGGTGGCTCCGTCATCCTCCCACAACGAGAAATGACCGTCAGCGCCCGGGAACACGACCACATCCATATTCTTCGGATTTTCAGTACTGTTGATGCGCTCCTCATGCGAATCGATGTTCTGCATGGGCACGATGGCACCCGCTTTTGCGAAGACCGGCATATGCAGGATGTCACGCCAGATCTGCATACGCCGACCCGCTTCTGGAAGCGACTGATAATGACGACCATCAAAGAAGTCAAACCACTCGCCCTGTGGCAGCCAAGCATCAACCTCACCTCGGTGAGCATGCTTATCGGTCGGCTTGGTGATTGGCACGACCAGAAGCTCGCTTCCAAACATGGACTCATTGGGAACCTGATAGGCCTGACCCTGCTCAGGGTAGTTCCAGTACATCGGCTCGACCAACGGAAGATTGTCATATGCTGCTCGTCTATTCATCGAGTAGAGGTATGGCAGCAAACGCTGCCGCAGACGTAGAAAATAGCTCATGGATTCTCTGACCTCACCATGGAAATTCCATGGCTCCTTGCCGTTGAAAGGCGAATCCGAAGAATGCAGCCTGAGAATGGGTGAGAATACTCCCAACTGATACCATCGAGCTTCCAAATCCTCATCGCGATACCCGAAGATATGCCCGCCAATATCATGACTCCACCAGCCATAGCCGATATTGCTCGCCGTTGCCGTGAAATAGGGTTGGAAGCGCAGCGACTCCCAAGTAACGAGCGTGTCACCCGAGAACCCAATTGGATAACGATGCGATCCTGGTCCTGCATACCGAGAGAAGGTGAGTGCGCGCTGACCTGTATGTGCCGAATCTAGATAATGCAGATAGTTCAGCATCCACAACGGGTCAAGTCCCGCCATTCTGGTGATGCCACCTTGCTGCCAATCCAGCCACCAGAAGTCAACGCCCTCCTCTTCGAGAGGACGATAGACAAGGTCGAAATAAGCTTCCATGAATTTAGGGTTGGTCAGGTCAAAATCGACCGACTTTTTCGATAATGGATCGATCCCCATATATTCAGCAACGCTCTTGTAAGCATCTTCGTATGCTCTGATCCCATCTCTGGGATGCACATTCAGTGTGGCCTTCAAACCATGTGCATGCAGAAAATCAAGGAAACTCTTCGGCTTAGGGAACAGTTCCCTGTTCCATGTGAACCCTGTCCAACCTGAGCCATATTGATGATCGATATTCACCAGATGCCAATCCATATCGATGACCGCCGTGGTGATAGGGATCTCTTCCTTCTCGAATCGTTGAACCAGACCTTCGTATTCCTTCTCGTCATAGCGATGGTACCTGCTCCACCAATTGCCGAGTGCAAAGCGTGGAAGCAGAGGGGTTGAACCCGTGAGCTTGTAATAATCCTGAATGGCATCCTTGTAACGGTGACCGTAACCGAAGAAGTAGAGATCGATAACGCCGTCCTGCCTCGGCTTCACCCAGGTTCCGAAGGGATTTTTCGAGTCCTCCGTCAGCACCATGGATCCGGAATCGTCAAGAACCGACCAACCGTTTCTTGAGAGAATGCCCTCATCAAGCTCAACCGCTCCGTCGGCGCCATCAAGCGTGCGCACAGTTCCCTTGAGATTCTGTGTGGATGGCACACCGTAATACCAACTGTTGTCTGATGAATCCACATCCTTGACCGTTACGGACAAACCGCCTGATGTGAATTGCTGCCGGTTATAGACCAGATGCAGATTCGCAGTCTCGATGTTGAGATATCCATCCTGATCCTCGACCTGGAACTGTACATCCGAGAAATCACGATTCATCACTACCTGCGTCGGGCGGTCCCGAAAAACGCCTGATGGATTCCATTCGATCCGCAGTAATCGTGAGGTGAGAACTGTTATTCTCCAGTGATCACCCTGCACGATCGAATCAGAGGATGGTTCTGGTCTGCTGTGCTGGGCAGCGAGAGAGAACAACTGTGCATCAACCATGAATGTGCTTCTCCTTGTGAAGTGTAAATGTGTTCACGCAATACGTAGTTTTTGTAGCGTTGAATGGCCACACCTTGCAGTGCTCCCCACACCCTTCAACGTTGAAAATAATGATATCTGCAGTGTGATATCAGCCCTTAACTACATCAGCGATAGTACCCTGAATAATCTATTTCGTGCATCTGACAAAAATGATGGAAGGAACGAAAGATGGCACTCTTGAAACACTATGATTGACATCAGTCATCTGTGCATTTCTTTTTTGACTGCGTTGCGATTCCCCGCGTTGAAAATCGTTTTCTGCGAATCGATAGAAGTAAGCAGTCATACCAATGTTTAACTTTGCTGACCCTTTGAAATGAAGCGCGATTACGTCTCATCCTGTTCAGAAGACCTTGGATTCTGAAGTTTTCACCAGCGTTGACATACAGAGACAACATTGAACATTCTTCGTTCTCAGAAAAATAATATGACACACACCTTTATTTTCATGAAAGCTTGGCACAATGTAATGAATGAAAGCAACAAACTATTCATCCTCATCGTCCGAAGAAACTCAAACGCTCTCTTCCAGCAGATCGGAAGTCTCCGACCCCCTGCAAAGAGAGGCACCTGAACATAACAGTCACACCGTTGGCAACAACGACACCATCGCTACGCTGCTCAATCGCAGGTCAATCCGTCGTTTTGAGCCAAAACCAATATCCAAGGAAACGTCAGATCTACTCGAGCGAGTCGCACAGCGTGCCGCGAGCAGCAACTTTCTGAATGCCTGGTCCGCTTTGAGAATCACCGATCCCGCCATTAAGCTGGAGTTGTCCGACATCGGTAACCAGAGCTACATCGCCGAAGCTCCCCTGCTATATGTATTCATCCTCGACCAGCGCCGCAATGCGACAATTGCAGCCAAACAAGGTATCGACATCACGTCTGAAGACTTGGCCCTCAAGACCAGCTACCGCTTTATTCAGGCTCAGAACGATGCTGTTCTTGCACTTCACGCGATGGAGACTGCGGCTGAGTCTTTGGGACTTGGCTGCGTGATTCTTGGCTCTATCCTGAACGATCTCAATAGACTCATCACCATCCTGCACCTGCCAGAATTCACCTTCCCCGTACTCGGTCTTGCGATTGGTGAACCGGCACAGAAGCCGGCTTTGAAGCCGCGCATGCAACAATCCATGCAGTTCTTCGAAAATCAATACCCAACTGATTTTGATGATGATGAGTTTGCCCAATCACTCAAGAACTTTGATAATATTCTGCACCAATACTATGATTTGCGTCATGCTGACCGCCCAGTCGAGGCGTTCAGCTCTCAAATCGCGAAAAACGCATCAGCTAAGCCATCTAAGCTGAACGATATCGTCAGATTTGCCCCGAAACAGGGATTCGACATCACTTCGGAAGTTAAGTAACGAGTTTTGTTGCCTTTTCAACGTGCAAAGACCTCACAACGTTGAAAACATGACGCGTGAAAGCCAATTCTTGGCGTTTATGCCCCGCAATTGCCACAAAACTCGAGTTACCACCGCGGTTTATAGCCTCGTTTGCGGGAACGGGGCTTTCGTGAGCGCTCAATGCTGTAATGTGGCAGCGTTGTCGCTGGATCTCGACTTGTCAGATGCCATGTTCGACAATATTCGCATTGATATACCCATAATCTCACCCCGCGGCTGACGAAGCTTTCGTCAGCCGCTCGCTCTGCCATGGCTTTATCGTGATACATGATCTTCGACGTGGTCTGGCATCGTTGTGGAGTGAAAAAGTGCATACCGCTATCGTAGGTCGGAGCTCCTATTACGGCAGGTCGTTGCCAGCGGATACATACAGGTCATACCATTCCTGCCGCGTCAGCTCAACATCGGCACCTGCAATCATCTTGGTCAAACGAGCCGGTGTCATTGAGCCGAGAAGCACCTGCATATTCGCTGGATGGCGTAGAATCCAGGCCACAGCAATGGCACTGATATCAACGCCATATTTGTCTGCCAGCTCTTCAAGCTTCTTATTGAGTTCGGGGAACTTCGGACTGCCAAGGAACACGCCCTCAAAGAATCCGTATTGGAAAGGACTCCATGCCTGAATGGTCATCTTGTGAAGACGAGAATACGAGATAAGTCCACCATCGTGGTCCACACTCGCAGGATCGCCCATATTGACGTGCATCTCTTGTTGCACCATGCCCGTGTGCCCAAGCCCAAACTGCAGCTGGTTGACCTCGAGTTTCTCATCGAGCGCGCTCTGCAAAAGATCAATCTGACCAGGATTGACATTGCTCACGCCAAAGTGGTGCACCTTGCCCGCATTACGCAAAGTTTGGAAAGCATCTGCCAGATCATCAAGATCGACCAGAGTGTCTGGCCTGTGTAGCAGGGCAAAGTCAACATAATCTACCTGCAGATTCTCCAGTTCCTTGTCCAAGGCTGAAACGAGATGCTTCTTGGAGAAGTCGTATCCTGTAATGCTGCCCTCATCATTTCGAGAAATGCCGAACTTGGTCTCTAAAACAACATCCGTCCGCTTCACTCCAAGATTGTCGAGAGCGCGGCCAAACCTGCGTGAACTCTCGCCGCCTGCATACACGTCAGCGGTGTCGAAGAAGTTGATGCCGCCATCCAATGCCGTTTTCACGACCTCATCGGCCTCATCCTGAGACTTATCCGCGATTCTCATGACACCAAGGGCCGTGCGCGAAGCGTGGACGCCTGTCGTGCCAATATTCAAAAACTTCATTGTTCCTCCTCTGGATCAAAGCACTGTTTGGCTCTTACTCGATTTAACCTTATCGATTGGTCTCCCGATACAACATCATCAGTATGAAACTATTCAATTAGCTAAATTGATCACAGAGATGTTATCTGCGGTCCATACCCAAAACTTCCAACAGCCGCATATTGAGTCAACACTCAACAGCCTTCGTTCACTTCGTATTCTTTGTATTATCGGTAGACACCAGCTCGGGTTTCTTACCATCGTGAATGAAAAAGACATCGTACCAAGTCAAGAATGTAAAGATCGTCCATATTTTGCGTCGTCCATCAATATGGCCCTTGTAATTCTCATCCAATAGCTTAAGAAGCGCTGTCTGATCAAAGAACTGAGATACGTATGGCTGTTCGAAGGTGGAGCGAACTATTGCATAGAATTTCTTATCACGTAACCAATCCCTTATAGGAACTGGAAATCCCAATTTTTTCCGATGTGAAGACACGTGAGGAAGATGTCTGGCAGCCGCTTGTCGGAACGCAAATTTTGTGTGTTCGTTGGCAATGAGATACCGCGTTGGCACACGACCTGCAACTTTCATGAGTTCTTTATCCAGAAAAGGCACCCGCAATTCCAGTGAATGCGCCATTGTCATCTTGTCTGCTTTCAAGAGAATATCGCCTGGCATCCATTGGTGTATATCAAGATATTGCTTCTTTTTGAGTTCTGATATTCCAGAGCCCCTCACTTGTTCGTAACTTTGATCGACGATCTCTTGCACGCTGGGCGCATCACGGAAGTCCGCCTGTAGCAGGGACTCAGCCTCTGCTTCATCAAAGATCTTTGCCTGTCCGATGAAGCATCGCTCGGCTGGCGCTAGATTTGCATACATGTGCTTTGAACCAGGGAAACTTCTGCCTCTTACCATATCCGCTATTCGATGGCGAAGCTTTTTTGGTAGTCTTTGCAATAGCCTGGTGGTGCGCATGATGAATTTCGTTTTGGTGTGAACGCCGTAATCGATGTATCCCGCAAACAGTTCATCAGCGCCTTCGCCGCTCAGAACGACACGTAAGTCCCGAGAAGCTAGCTCGGAGAGAAAGAACAACGGGACACATGATGGATTGGAATCAGGCTCATCGAGGTGCCACAGAATCTGAGGAAAGTACCTGAATGCCTTGTCACCATCAATACTCTCGGACACATTATTGAGTTTCAAAGATTGCGCAAGTTCCCTTGCCTGAACCGATTCGTCGAATCTCCCACCGCTAAAACCAATCGAATATGTATGCTCGGGTCGTGTAACGGCCGCAACATAACTTGAATCCACGCCACTCGAAAGGAAAGAACCGACCTCTACATCAGCAATCTTCTGCGCCTGCACCGAATCCAGTACTGCGGAATCAATTTCTTCTACGGTCTGTTCAAGAGTTTGCTGCGTTTCGATAAATTCTGAGTCATAATATCGGCTGATTTCCATATTGCCATCAACATAGGTAAAGTAATGGCCTTCTTTGAGTTTGAACACACCTTTGAAAAAGGTCTCTTCAATTGCTGGATATTGGAAAGTCAAATATGGCCTGAGTGCTTGGGGATTCAGCTCTTTCACGAATTGTGGATGTTGCAGCATGCTTTTAATTTCTGACGCATACATAAATACGCCATTCCCATGAGCATAGTAGAAGGGTTTAATTCCGAAGGGATCTCTCGCCCCAAAGAGTGCATGTGCCTTGGTATCCCAAATGACGAAAGCGAACATGCCGCGAATCCGATGTAAAACCTCTGCACCCCATTGCTCATACCCATGGAGTACAACCTCCGTATCGGAATGTGTGGTGAAGGTATGTCCAAGCCCAATAAGCTGATCTCTTAAGGGTCGGTAATTATACATTTCACCATTGAAGGTTATTGCAAGAGAATCATCCTCGTTAAAAATCGGCTGATTTCCACCATCCAGATCGATGATACCTAATCTGCGAAAACCAAGAGCGGCATGTCCATCCGTGAAAACCCCAGCTGAATCAGGACCGCGATGAGCTATGACATCTGTCATGTCCGTAACAATCTTTCGCTGAGAGTCGGAATCCAAATCTTGAATAAATCCTGCGATACCACACATACTTTTCCTCATTCGCCATATCGTAAAAATCAAAACCTACTGCTGTACAAGTTGGTGCTCATATGCAGTTAAGAATCTATATTGTACATGTTGTATATCTTACGGATAATAACATAATACTTGTGGATGGCGGTATCAACGCCGAGGAACACAGATTCGGCATCAGAAAAATAGAGCGGGAAAAACAGACACACCACAAAGACCCACGTTTTGCCTATTCACTCTCATTGGTGCTGTGGTTGTGTGTGGGTGTGGTTGAACCCTGGGGAGCTGTGCTCGAACCCAGGGTTCTGTATCGTGTATAGCGGCAACGTGCTACTCTCCCACACCCTAACGAGTGCAGTACCATCGCCGTGCTAGGTCTTAGCTTCCAGGTTCGGAATGGAACTGGGCGTTTCCCCTAGGCTATGGTCACCGCAAATCTTCAATTATCACACACACGCTCGTGTGCATGGCTTGTGGTTGCTTGGGAACCGGATGGTGGACGCTTAACTATTTCATATGATCGCTTACAGTCAACAAGTGCTCCTTGCTGCTAGATGCTTCACTAGAAGGACTTGCATATCCACTCACCATGAAAGATAAGTGAAGTATGATTGCCTTTCGACTGTTAGTACCGGTCAGCTCCAACCCTCACGGGTCTTCCACATCCGGCCTATCAACCATGTAATCTACATGGAGTCTTCAGAAACTCGAAGGTTTCACGGAATTCTTATCTTGGAGAAGGCTTCCCGCTTAGATGCTTTCAGCGGTTATCCCTTCCGAACGTAGCTAACCAGCCGTGCCGCTGGCGCGACAACTGGCATACCAGAG
>NZ_MWXA01000011.1 GCF_002259795.1 Bifidobacterium aquikefiri
GGTTCAGAACGTCGTGAGACAGTTTGGTCTCTATCCTCTGCGCTCGTTGGAATTTTGAGGAGTCCTGCCCATAGTACGAGAGGACCTGGGTGGACGAACCTCTGGTATGCCAGTTGTCGCGCCAGCGGCACGGCTGGTTAGCTACGTTCGGAAGGGATAACCGCTGAAAGCATCTAAGCGGGAAGCCTTCTCCAAGATAAGAATTCCGTGAAACCTTCGAGTTTCTGAAGACTCCATGTAGATTACATGGTTGATAGGCCGGATGTGGAAGACCCGTGAGGGTTGGAGCTGACCGGTACTAACAGTCGAAAGGCAATCATACTTCACTTATCTTTCATGGTGAGTGGATATGCAAGTCCTTCTAGTGAAGCATCTAGCAGCAAGGAGCACTTGTTGACTGTAAGCGATCATATGAAATAGTTAAGCGTCCACCATCCGGTTCCCAAGCAACCACAAGCCATGCACACGAGCGTGTGTGTGATAATTGAAGATTTGCGGTGACCATAGCCTAGGGGAAACGCCCAGTTCCATTCCGAACCTGGAAGCTAAGACCTAGCACGGCGATGGTACTGCACTCGTTAGGGTGTGGGAGAGTAGCACGTTGCCGCTATACACGATACAGAACCCTGGGTTCGAGCACAGCTCCCCAGGGTTCAACCACACCCACAACACCAAACAACACAGCCAGAGATTTCAGCGTCCACTGTTAGCGATGAAGCGAACATAATGTACCTTATCGGCTCAAGCGCTCAGTCTATCAATAACAACTGGGCATGCTGTGTTCCCGTTGGAGGTCTCTGAACCCAGCATGATACACACATGCAGATTGTTGCTCGAACTCTTTGATTCGTACCCGGGTAGGTGTCAGCTACTTCATCGTGCATCATGCATACTTGATGCATGAGCAACAATCAGTCATCGATAATCCAGAGGATTCGTATAGATACGGTGTCATCATTGAGTGGAACCGTTCTGGAAATCGGCGCGGGGAACGGAGACAATCTTCCGTATCTTCCTAAATCCATCAGCTTGATTGCCTTGGAACCAGATAAACGTCGTTGCACTATCCGAGATTAAGCGAGTACTGCGACCAGGAGCGGCCGTGCACTTCATGGAACATGTCGCAGCATCACCGCATACAGTAGTCCACGCATTGCAGTCGTTATTGGCACCGCTGTCCCGTCGTTTCAATCATGGTTGCGATCCTCTTGCACAGACGCAGGAGCGTTTCGTCGCTTCCGGCTTCACTCTCAAGAACTTCCAAAGACGGGAATTCACAGAGATCCCTCTGATCACCGGTCTTGCCATTACACCCAATCAAGCATGAATTGACAGTGCTCAACCCCTAGCGATCTATTGCTAGGCAAACTCACGTTGACTATGATGCTGGGAAACCGGGTGTTGTACGGCTATCGAGATTGTGTATCCCAATCCTGTTCCCAATTTGGCTTTCCAAAAATTCTTCGCCGTTCTTTAGTATCAACCAAAGACCTCAGCTGCGGCCACAGCTCGTAAAGCATCTTCATTGATGTGCTCGCGTCCATACGCATCCAGGAATCTGTCATCATAATCATGCGTGCCTAAGTTGTATTGCAAAGTCCACAACGCCCAGAACACATCAATATGAGGATCGGCGATACCAGCGCAATCCAAATCCACAAATCCGCTGAACTTCCAACTGTCGAGAATGATATTCGGCAAACAGTAGTCTCCATGGATAAGGGTGTCTGAGGCCAATAAGTGACTGTATTCTTGGAACACTCTGGCAATATCTATTACCGACGCAGTTCCGAAGCGATCGGTGTAGTAGCGAACGTCGATGTCCTTGGTAAGGGAGGGGTTACTCGTTGGGTTGTCCTGCCCTGTTGCGTTGGAAAGTATGCGAGAGCACGTGCTCCAGGCATTGGCAATGTAGCTGTCGGTCCTCCGGGGAATAAGGAAATCGTGTATAGGCTGCTCTTGCAGCATGTGCAGTATCGCTGCCATCTTCTCACAGAGATGTTTGGGATCCGAGAGATACGATTCGTCGGTACAGTCCTTACCAAATACTTCGCCGGTAATCAGCCAGTCGCGTTGGGAAATCCCACCATTCGATAGATGATCTGGCGTCGGCAGCGTTTCGTACAACAGCACTTCCGCCGCGAGTTTTCGATGATGGAAAAATCGAGTCATCACCGCTTCGGTACTCAGGCTTCCCTTGGTGGAGGTTTTGATGAACAGACGACGGTCATCTGTATCTACGCAATACACCCTGGCTTCCGGAGACGAACTCGTATCATATATCGTGCATCCGAGGGCCAATCGCGCGAGGGATTCTGGAAAGATTGCGTTGACACTCGACGCATTTGAGGGAATCGGGGTTAATTTCATAGGATTAGCACTTGAAAGAACTTCGATTCGGGAAGCGTTGGGGTGTGAGTGCGCGGTGTCCTGGTACTAATTGAATAATTCATCATGACTTCCGGTTCTGAGGAATGTGACCGTCGTGTCATTTCTGATCCAGATGAGTAGCCAGTCGCCTTCGTTATGAACATGGCATTCAGAGCAATCAGACCATTGTCCGTTCAATCGGTGTGCGTTGTGTCTGCTCCCGAGCAGCATCGTCGACTCGGCGGAGTCTTCGATGATGAGGCGCATCACATCTTTGAGTTTGTCCATATCGCGATGTTTGTGCGCGAGGCGTTTGACATCACGGTTGAAAATGGCGGTGCTAAGGGATTGCAGCATTGCGTTCAGATTCCCAAGGAGTCGAACAGCTCGTCTGCGTCCTTGTGTCCGCGCTGAGCTGTGGCGAGCAGGGCACGGCCCTCCTCGATCGACTTGCGCGTCTGTGCATTGGGAGTGTCTGCCAGACTCAGCGTGACTGGAATGCCGTGCTCACGAATAATCTGCTTGTAAAACATTCGAGTTGCTGCGGAAAGATCGATTCCGAGCTCCTCGGCAATGGCTGCTGCCTGAGCCTTGGTCTCGCTATCAACTCGAATAGTCACGGATGACATGGTCATGATAATCACCTATCTGCAAAAAGTAATCAAACGACTGCTCAATGCAGTCAATTAAAATATATTGTACAGCAATTGCCCTACATGGTGCAATAGTTGGACGCTTGATGTGCGGTGACAACGACGAATGAGCCTTGACTCTCGGTGATTGGAGGAATGGCGATTGGAGGAATGCTGATGAGGGGAAGGACCCCGGCGTGAGTGAGCTCTGCTACCCGGGAAAACCGAGTACAAATAACAATGATGTAATTTGGATTATGGAGGATGACACGCCGAACAGGAGCAATTTCAAGCAATATTGCGCGGCAATATGTATCGGAAGATACGAGGATTCAGGTGGAGGGTCGAATACGACACGCCGTTTGAACCCAGTGTTTACAAGGCTTGAAAGAATTCGACGGGTGCATGATTTGCACTCAACCGCAATGACGTGTAAGTTTATCCCTTGCTGCCCAACAGCGAGAACAATTCTTCACGAGTGGTTCAAGATGTTGGTGTGGTGGTGGTTTGAGAACTCAAAAGCGTATTTGTACTACTTTTTATAGTCAATTAATTGCCAGTTCGGCATGAGCCTGGGGCTTTGGTTCTGGGTGTCTGGGAGGACTTAATGATTGCCGATTTTTTTGTGTGGTTTGTTCTTTTTTGAACGAATCCGTCAATATGAATTATTTTTGAGAGTCGTTTTTGGCTCTTCATGATTTTTTTGTGGAGGGTTTGATTCTGGCTCAGGATGAATGCTGGCGGCGTGCTTAACACATGCAAGTCGAACGGGATCCGAGGCGCTTGCGTCTTGGTGAGAGTGGCGAACGGGTGAGTAATGCGTGACTAACCTGCCTCATACTCTGGAATAGCTCCTGGAAACGGGTGGTAATGCCGGATGTTCCGATTTTCCGCATGGATTTTCGGGAAAGTGTTAGCGGTATGAGATGGTGTCGCGTCCTATCAGCTTGTTGGTGAGGTAATGGCTCACCAAGGCTTTGACGGGTAGCCGGCCTGAGAGGGCGACCGGCCACATTGGGACTGAGATACGGCCCAGACTCCTACGGGAGGCAGCAGTGGGGAATATTGCACAATGGGGGAAACCCTGATGCAGCGACGCCGCGTGCGGGATGACGGCCTTCGGGTTGTAAACCGCT
>NZ_MWXA01000012.1 GCF_002259795.1 Bifidobacterium aquikefiri
GTGCCACACGCCGTCCATGAACACATACGGGTAGGCCTGGGATAGCGGGCGTTCGCGCCAGGCGTCGATGTCCCCGTAGACCTTCCTGAGCTTGTCCGACAGGGTCTGCGACGGCATCCGCGCTCCCCACAGCGCCTGGGAGATGTCGTCGACGCGGCGGGTGGACACGCCCGCCAGGTACATGTCGATCAAGGCCTCCTCCACGCTCTCCTCCCGGCGTCGGTACCGTTCGATGACCGCCGACTCGAACAGGGCACCCTTCAGCTTCGGCACCCTCACACTCAATTTGCCGGCCTTGACCGTCAGATCGCGTTCGTAATGGCCGGCACGATACGCCTTCCTGCCGCAGGAACGCTCGTAGCGGGCCGCGCCGGTGATCTCGTCGGCCTCGGCGTCCAGCATCCGGTTGAGGATCTCGGTGACCTTCTCGCTCACCATCCGGTCCAGTTGGGTCTCGAACATGGGTTGATTCACCTGTAAAATGTGCTTGGGCATGGCCCGTACCTGCTTTCCAATCGGTTTTCTCTTTCAGCGATTGAAAATCGTACACACAGGACGGGCTATGCTCCCACCACCTCAAAACTGCGCAAGAATCCGGACGTTATCCCGATTTATGGACTTCGTTAGTGCCTGATTTCCGTAGCTGCCTACTACCTGATGTCCGGACTTGACAACAGTACATCATCTAATGTATAGTCATCGCATGCTGACTATTACGAATCGACTTGATGTAATGAACCGGCTAGGTCGGGCCATGGCAGACCCGACCCGTTCACGGATTCTGATGGCGCTGTTAGATGGGCCCAGTTACCCTGCCGTTCTCTCTCGAGAACTGGGGCTGTCTCGTTCGAACGTGTCAAACCATTTGACGTGTTTGCGCGGGTGCGGCATCGTGGTGGCTGAACCCGAGGGCAGGAAGACCCGTTACGAAATCGCCGACCCCCATCTAGCCCATGCGCTGACTGCCCTTATTGATGTGACACTTGCAGTTGATGAGAGCGTGCCATGCATGGACTCCGACTGCAATGTTAGGGGCTGCGAGGCACGGGAGGTGCGAGCGTGAGTACGGTAACAAATTCGCAGGTTGAGCATCCTGACTTCGATGACGATGATGATGACGATCGGCCGTGGTATCGCAGTCCGAGCGTTCTGATTCCGATTGCATCGGGTATTGCATTCGCTGCTGGCCTAGTGTGTGATTTGACCGGCGCAAAGACCGCAGGTCTAGTGATGTTCTGGATCGGCCTGCTTTTGGGCGCGTACACTTTTGTTCCGGGTGCGCTGCGAGGGTTGTTTACGAAAGGCAAGCTTGGTATCGGTCTGCTGATGACGATCAGCGCGACTGGTGCTGTGATTCTTGGATACGTTGAGGAAGCAGCAGCGCTGGCGTTCCTCTACTCAATTTCGGAAGCGCTTGAGGACAAGGCAATGGATCGTGCTCGCGCTGGACTGCGGGCATTGTTGAAACTCGTGCCAAAGACCGCACTGGTTAAACGTGGCGATGCAACGGTTGAGGTCGAGGCAAAGGATCTGCGCGTTGGTGACGTGCTGGTGGTTCGGGCGGGCGAGCGGATTGCCACTGATGGCATCGTGCGTGCCGGGCGGAGCAGCCTGGACACATCCGCGATCACCGGCGAGTCAATCCCAGTCGAAGTTGAACCTGGCATGGATGTCTCGGCAGGGTCCATTAACACCACGGGCACGCTCGACGTTGAGGCCACGGCCGCTGGCACCGATAACTCGCTTACCACAATTGTGGAGCTTGTCGAGAAGGCCCAGAGCGAGAAAGGTGAGCGTGCCCGACTAGCTGATCGGATCGCACGTCCGCTTGTGCCCGGAGTAATGATTCTCGCAGTACTGGTCGGCCTACTCGGGTCACTGCTCAGTGGGAACGTTGAGCTATGGATTACGCGCGCACTGGTTGTGCTCGTCGCAGCATCCCCGTGTTCTTTGGCAATAGCTGTCCCGGTCACCGTCGTCTCTGCTATTGGTGCGGCTTCCGCGTTCGGGGTGGTCGTCAAATCCGGTGCGGCGTTTGAACGTTTTGGTGGCATCCGACATCTCGCAGTCGATAAGACTGGCACTCTGACAGGGAATAACCCCACCGTGACCCGCGTAGTGACGGACGATGGTGTGAGTGAAAACGAGGTTCTGAAGTGGGCGGCAAGTTTGGAAGGTCACAGTACGCATCCGCTTGCCACTGCAATCGCAAGCGCAGTGAGTGACGCTCCACAGGCCGATGATGTCACGGAAACGGCGGGTCGCGGTATTTCTGGGGTAATCGATGGTGTCTGTGTCAGCGTCGGGAGTCCTCGATGGCTCGATGCTGGCCCCCTGGCTGATGAGGTGCGAGCGATGGAGATGGAGGGAATGACCGTCGTCATCGTGCATAGCGACGGCAGACCCGTTGGGGCAGTAGGAGTGCGCGACGAACTGCGTCCCGAAGTGCCCGAGGTAATACGCACGCTGAACGAACGCGGAATCGGCGTAACCATGTTGACTGGCGACAATCCACGCACAGCGCGAGCCTTGGCTGCACAGGCCGGTATTACCGACGTCCGGTCCGAACTGCGCCCAGAAGATAAGGCCGCCGCTGTCGCAGAACTATGCAGAACGCAGCCCACGGCGATGATCGGCGACGGCATTAACGACGCACCCGCCCTAGCGGCCGCAGACGTAGGAATCGCGATGGGAGTCAAAGGTGCCGATGCTGCGATTGAATCAGCGGACGTCGCATTTACTGGGAACGACCTGCGTCTCATCCCTCAAGCTCTTGCGCACGCACACCGCGGGCGCACGATCATGAACGAGAACGTGGTTTTGTCAATACTCATCATTGCGATTCTGCTCCCGCTGTCCATTACCGGAGTTCTTGGCCTGGCCGCTGTGGTACTTGTTCACGAAGGCGCCGAGGTCATCGTCATCCTCAACGGACTGCGCGCAGCACAACGACGGAGCAGCACATGAGATTCCCAACGTACGACAAGAAAAAATACCACTATCGGCGCTCAGTTCTGATCGAAAGTACCGTTAGTATTGATTACAGTGCTGAGTATCTACTCTATAATCGAAAAAAGGCAGTGATTGCTGTTACACAATGAAAAACATAGCCATCCAGATCGGAGAAATAATAGTCCACCTCATAGGTGGAACTTCCTACCACCATTACTGGACACACTGCTTTAATGGAATGGATACTTTGAGTGCTCTCATTACCGCCTACATACGGAGCAAGAACCTCAATATTCGCCTATGACGCGGGTAGTGCCCGGGTTCTTGCGCACTTTGGTTTTTGTTTCCTGTGTGCGTTGTCAGTTCGCTTCCTGTATGGTGTCGTGGAGTCGGGACATGTCCAGGTAGCGGCGGGTCGACCACTGGTTGCCGGTGACGTAGCGGATTCTCGCAGTGATGAGCATCAATGCCGATCTACCATCCGGGAAAGCGCCCACCACGCGGGTTCTCCTGCGGATCTCCCGGTTCAACCGTTCGATCATGTTGTTCGTTCGGATGCGCCGGCGATGCTCGACCGGGTAATCCTTGAGCAGGTACGTGGTGGTCTCGTCGATGCCCTCGCGCAGGCACTTGGCGGCCTCCCTGAGTTTCCGCTCCTCCATCTCGGTGGCGACCTGCTCGGCCTTGGCCAACGCCGATTCGCGTGATTCCATCGCGAACACGGCCTTGAGCGCGTCCCCGGCCCATCGGGTGTGACGAGGGGAGACTTTCGAGAGCACGTTGCGCATGAAGTGCACCATGCACCGCTGGTAGCGGGCCTGTGGCAGGAGTTCACTGACGGTGTTCACCAGTCCGGCGCACCGGTCGCCGGTCACCAGGCGCACGCCGGTAAGCCCACGCGAGATGAGCGAGGAGACGAAGCTGTTCCAGCTCGCCGAATCCTCCTTCATGCCCTCCGCCACGCCGATCACCTCCCGATGCCCGTCCGACCCGATGCC
>NZ_MWXA01000013.1 GCF_002259795.1 Bifidobacterium aquikefiri
AGAACATTCTTTATCTCCGTCTTGATCTCAGTGCTGTTGTCAACCGAATATGTGCACTTAAACAGCCGCTCAAGCTGCTGCTTGATATTCCGCATCTGCTGTCCGCCTATCGGCACGTTTATGAGCCTAAGAAACTCGCGGAACGTGGTGCCCAAATTCAATATGCGGGAAGCCGGGTCGAAGCTGGGGTCGCCGGTTTTGACCATCGTGCAGGCGTACATCTCGAACAAACGCGGATATTTGCCATAAGGCAACCCGGCAGTTCCCCCGTGGAACTCAACGGTGAGACTTCCGTTGCGCCGTATAACCTCTTTAGCGCCATCCTTGGGTTTCCTGTAGGGCAGGGAGACCTGTGTCATGAGTTTGGAGATGAAGGCGTGCGACATCCACGGGTCGTCGGGCACTTCGAGTTCGGTAGAATCGTTCATTGCTGATCACTCCTCATAAGTGATTGGCCACAACCCCGACCGAGCTTCATTCGGTGCGGGGTTCTCTCATATTTCGAGTGTGTACTTTACCCATGAAGCATAGCACAAGGTTGTGTACTTTACCCATGATTGAGGTACTTTACCCATGTTTTGAGGTACTTTACCCATGTTTTGAGGTACTTTACCCATACCCATGGGTAAAGTACACACCTCTTATCCTTACTGCGAGTAGGGGAATAATCGTGTTACGATATTCCGCCCCTGTATACCTGTATACCTGTACCTAGAAGCATGGTTTTCATGAAGTTGATCTTTGACTGTGGATAACCCCCTTCAGGTGCTTGCGGATCACCGCACCCCATCCTTGAAGATGTCATGTGCTTCCCCTCAGTTGCCGTTCTCGGCCTGCTTGGTGTCTGGTTCGTATCCGTCGGCTTTGAGTTCCTCGATGATGCGTGACGCGCGCGTGTAGTCGCCCTGCTCGCCGTGGTGGGTGCGGGTGAGCTGTTCGAGGAGCAGCTCACGTCCCCGCTCGTCGAGTTCGATGCCGAGAGCCTTCTCCATGACCGCGCCGAGCTGTATGAGCCGTCTGGTGCGCGCTTTGCGCTCCTGCTGGCCGGCACGGGCGAGCAGCTGGCGCTTGCGCGCCTTGAGCTGCTCCTGCTGCTTGGTGAGTTTCTCTATCCGCTCCTGCAACGTATCTGTCATGATGCCCCGTCCTTCCATGCGAATCATCGTTATCACCCAGCAGCGTACCGCGCTGCGCAAACCTCAAAAAAATAACCCCACACCACAGAACATCGTCCCTCAATAAATATTATTGAGGGCGCACTTACAGACAACCGTGGGTTGTCCGTCTGGCGTGCGCACTACCGTGGGTTCCAAGGGTTCTGCCCTTGGAGTTCCCGCCCTTCCGGGGGACTCCACCGAGGGTCGCTGCCGTGGGCGTCTCCCGACGGGTTCACGAGTGCTGGCCGCACTCTTGAAAATCTCTTGCCGAAAGGNNGGGGCTGATGGCTATCTACTCGTTGCATGTGGGCAACGTGTCGCGTGCCTCCGGCTCGTCCTCCTGCGCGTCCCTGTCGTACATCACCGCCGAGCGGGTCAGGGATGAGCGGCTCGGCGTGACGTACAACGGGTTTTCGCGCCGTGAGCGGGTCATCGAGTCGCATACGCTGCTGCCCGAGGGTGCCCACGAGCGGCTGCGGGATGCCGAGGCGCTGTTCAACGGGGTTGAGGCGGTGGAGCGTGCCGCCAACGCTCGCACGGCGAAGAAAATCATGGTTGCCCTGCCCCGAGAGTTCACGCCCGAGCAGCGGCGTGAGGTGGTGGAACGGTTCATCGGCAGCCAGCTGAACGCGCGCGGCTATGCCGCCACGTACGCGATACACGAGGACGGGGGTGGCAACAACCCGCACGCGCACATCCTCATACCCAACCGGCAGCTTGACGCCGACGGGTGGGCGCGGGTCAAGAGCCGCAAGGAATACAAGCTCGACGAAGCCGGGCAGCGCATCCCTCTCATCGACAAGGCCACCGGCATGCAGAAGCTCGACAAGCGCAATCGCAAGCAGTGGCAGCGGGTGAGCGTCACGACGAACCCGCTCGACGAACGCGAGACGCTCCAATCGCTGCGAACAAGCTGGGCGAGCGAATGCAACCGGCTGCTGCCCGAACGGCTCCACGTCAGCGAGAAGAGCCTGAAGGCTCGGGGGATCGAGGCAGCGCCAACCATCCATGAGGGGTATGCGGCGCGGGGGATGGAGGCGCGGGGCGGCGTCTCGGAGCGCATGGGACTGAACCGGCTGATACGACGGGTCAACGCCCTGATAGACAAGCTGCGCGAACAGGTCAGGGGCGTGGCCGGGGAACTGCAATCACTGCTGAACGAAACGAGGAGACATGGACGAGAACCAGAACCAGAGCGACGCGGAGAGCCTGAGCGCACAGCTGCGCGAGACCAGACAGGTGCTCGAGGAACTCAGGAACTACCAGGGCGCGCAGATACAGCTCGCCTCCAGCAGCCAAGTGAACCTCAAAGAGCAGCTGGAGGCGATAACCTCCACGACGGAACAGGCCAACCAGATGCTGCTGAACAGCTTGCAGCGATTAGAGGACTCAGGCAACAGACAGAACGAAGCCTCAAGGAAGGTCATCCTCTCTGGCTACAAGGCATTCGAGGAGAGCGTGGAGCGAACGGCCAACAGGAACGAAACGCAGCTCAGGAAGATGCAAGACGAGCAGAACGACAGCAACGAGAGGCAGATGAGCGCGCTCAGGCAATCGAACGCGAACGCGCAAAAACAGTACGACGACCTGAACCGGAAATACACCGCTCTCGCGGGCTCAGTCGCTAAACAGGTCGAGGAGGGGGCGCGCGCTCTTCGCAACCGGTTCAGCCTGTACGCCATCCGCAACTACCTGCTCGCCACCATACCCACCAGCATCATCACCTCGGGGTTCTTCTACACGCTCCTGCATTTCTTCCATTAGGAAACCCCTGGGGGAAAGCCCCCAGGTCCATGGTGCCCAACCACCGTGCTTCTCGTGGGTGCATTCTTCGAAGGTGAGTGAG
Organism: Bifidobacterium aquikefiri; assembly: GCF_002259795.1. GTDB lineage: Bacteria > Actinomycetota > Actinomycetes > Actinomycetales > Bifidobacteriaceae > Bombiscardovia > Bombiscardovia aquikefiri. The sequence goes on from NZ_MWXA01000013.1 coordinate 3,004, forward strand.
GATGTAGAATTGTTTATGTTTCATGTAATCAAAACAAAGGGGTTCTGAGATGAAAAAAAATATTAGCTTGCGTAATTGCAATTTTGGGCACCCTATCGTTTGTCTCGCCTGCCTCGGCCTCGCCGGTCACGTCGACGTCGGCCGCGACTGCTGAAGCTATGAACACGATGACGCGGGAGACGGGTGAAGCCGCCCAACATAAGATTTCGTTGGTGTCGGATCTCGTCGACAACGGCACATTGGTTAGACACGTCAACGCGGATGAATTAAAAATCGAGGACTCGCTGGTGTATGTCCTGTCGGAGCAACAGGGCGGCGGTTCACTCGTCATAGTCCCCATCTCTGATCCATATGCTTTGATGAGCAACTTCATCGTGTACCTCAGCAATTCGGGAACCATGTACCGCTACAACGAGACACTCATAGACAGAAGCGTCTCTAACACGTTCCAGATCAAACAATATGCTGATGGCACACTCACAAGAAGCGATGTGTCGGATATTGCGTACAAGACCAATGACGATCTTAAGGAGGAACTCAGAACCGGATTAAGTCAGCAGCGTCCGACCGCAAGGGGTAATCCCACCGCTTGCGCGTCGATGGCTTTCGGCGTCGGTACTGGTTTCGGAGCTATACTCGCCTGGGCTTGTGCGGGGACCTGCGTCAGTGGCGTCGGTGCGCCTGTCTGCATAGCTTGCATCGGCGCCTACGCGGCGGTGTCGTATGGTTCAATCAATACTTTCATGAATTGCTTGAAATCATGAAAAGGAAACTACACCAGCACCCTATGCTCTTCACCACGTTGATAATCATGATTGCAACGTTAATGTCATTTCATTCCGTCAGCATTCTTCTTACACAAGGTTTCAGCGTCACCAGATTCCTTGACTTCGCAGGTGGTGTGGCCATCTTTGTCTGTGCGATATTCCTATTCAAGGACAACAGGGATCGGCTTTAGAATCACCCGTCATCCAGAGACATTGATGTGGTTGTGGATAATCGGCTTCGTGATCCTAAGGAGGGGCGCATCGATTGCATAAAATCGAGTCTGCACAAGGACAATGCCCCGCATATGCGGGGCATTGTCCTTGTGCAGACTCGTGGCATTTCTAGCATGATGTATGTGTAATAAGCCATTTATAATTCAACGTTGAAATATTCAATCGCCGTAATGGGTTTTTAACGTTTCGGTTTTGACGATTCATCCATGAAACAGCCTAGTCCAGAATGATTCTTTCTTGGTATCTGTTGTGTTCTCCACGCTGGAGTGCGCATCAACGGATTCAATCAACTTCAAGGCCGCGCGCTGATCCGTTAGTTGTATTTGCAAATCAGCAATTCTGTGTTCCTGCTGCCGTGTTCTTTCACTCAACACGGCATTTTCGATTTTGAGGCGTTCCAATTCATTCTGAACCCCGGCAGGTTCACTTGAATGTTCATGTGAACCTGCCGGGGTGCTGTTCGCAAGCAGCCCTGTGGCTATTAAAGCCGGGACAGGTATCAACCAGCCTGATTTACTAATAACTGCACCATTTTTAACGAGCTCATCGCGTCTTCTTCTGATTGTATTTTTAGCTTTACCAGTCATTTCTGCGGCTTGCGATAAATTTACCTGAGGTGCATTCATAGTTCAACGATACCCCATTCTGAACCTACTACATATAGGCCACCTCCTGTGTTCCAGGCACTGCTTTTTCATCACTGGATACCCGTTGCCGCCCACATCATCAAGACTGGATCGCTCTGATTGTTGCCGTGCTTCCTCATCTAGAACAACCCCACGTTGACCGCTGGCGCGTGCCCGTGCTTCTCGTGGTTCCGCTCGTCGAAGGCGCACACGGGGCATTCTGAGGGGCTTACGGAGCCGTCCAGGTGCATCTGGGCGTCCGTGGTGCTGAATGAGTCCAGGGAGCCGTACACCTCGCCCCTGCCCGTGCTGGCCGTCACCGCGAACCAGTGCGCCGACTCCGACCTCCCAGCACTCTTGGCCTTCGTCTCGACATGCTCCAACGCCCGCGTCTGCGCCACCGGGGTCACGGAGGTCTCGGACGGGTACAACGTCACATACTGCCTGCCGCAGGTGATCCTCGCCTGCGGATACACCTTCAGCACCTCAGCAACGGCCTTCCTGAAACCGCGTCGGAATTCAATCATCGTTGTGTTGTTGCCGAATTGCGCGGCCAGCTGCCGCCAAGCGATGGACTGGCGATCATGCAGATACTTGTAGCGGCGGGTCAGCCACCAGTACACATCCAGACTCATCGGGGAGTTCAGACAGGCGATGGTAGGCAGGTCGACCGGCACAGGAGAATCACGCAGATAGTCGATGTACTCCTGACTGAACCTCACCGTATTCTCGAACAGACCATGCTCCTGAGGCTCTTTGCGAAGCCAGTCGATGCTTGCCGTTTCAGCCACGAGAACATTCTTTATCTCCGTCTTGATCTCAGTGCTGTTGTCAACCGAATATGTGCACTTAAACAGCCGCTCAAGCTGCTGCTTGATATTCCGCATCTGCTGTCCGCCTATCGGCACGTTTATGAGCCTAAGAAACTCGCGGAACGTGGTGCCCAAATTCAATATGCGGGAAGCCGGGTCGAAGCTGGGGTCGCCGGTTTTGACCATCGTGCAGGCGTACATCTCGAACAAACGCGGATATTTGCCATAAGGCAACCCGGCAGTTCCCCCGTGGAACTCAACGGTGAGACTTCCGTTGCGCCGTATAACCTCTTTAGCGCCATCCTTGGGTTTCCTGTAGGGCAGGGAGACCTGTGTCATGAGTTTGGAGATGAAGGCGTGCGACATCCACGGGTCGTCGGGCACTTCGAGTTCGGTAGAATCGTTCATTGCTGATCACTCCTCATAAGTGATTGGCCACAACCCCGACCGAGCTTCATTCGGTGCGGGGTTCTCTCATATTTCGAGTGTGTACTTTACCCATGAAGCATAGCACAAGGTTGTGTACTTTACCCATGATTGAGGTACTTTACCCATGTTTTGAGGTACTTTACCCATGTTTTGAGGTACTTTACCCATACCCATGGGTAAAGTACACACCTCTTATCCTTACTGCGAGTAGGGGAATAATCGTGTTACGATATTCCGCCCCTGTATACCTGTATACCTGTACCTAGAAGCATGGTTTTCATGAAGTTGATCTTTGACTGTGGATAACCCCCTTCAGGTGCTTGCGGATCACCGCACCCCATCCTTGAAGATGTCATGTGCTTCCCCTCAGTTGCCGTTCTCGGCCTGCTTGGTGTCTGGTTCGTATCCGTCGGCTTTGAGTTCCTCGATGATGCGTGACGCGCGCGTGTAGTCGCCCTGCTCGCCGTGGTGGGTGCGGGTGAGCTGTTCGAGGAGCAGCTCACGTCCCCGCTCGTCGAGTTCGATGCCGAGAGCCTTCTCCATGACCGCGCCGAGCTGTATGAGCCGTCTGGTGCGCGCTTTGCGCTCCTGCTGGCCGGCACGGGCGAGCAGCTGGCGCTTGCGCGCCTTGAGCTGCTCCTGCTGCTTGGTGAGTTTCTCTATCCGCTCCTGCAACGTATCTGTCATGATGCACCGTCCTTCCATGCGAATCATCGTTATCACCCAGCAGCGTACCGCGCTGCGCAAACCTCAAAAAAATAACCCCACACCACAGAACATCGTCCCTCAATAAATATTAT
>NZ_MWXA01000014.1 GCF_002259795.1 Bifidobacterium aquikefiri
TGATACTTCGTACTTGTTGTCCCCCTCTCTTTCGTACTTGTTGTCCCCTAACACCTAGAAATCTTCGTACTTGTTGTCCCCTAACTTCGTACTTGTTGTCCCCTAACCTAGTACCTATTCCATTACGGCAGTAAGGCTGAGATGGTGTCCCATATAGTTTTTCATATAGTCTTTTACATATAGATAACACATATAGAGCACACGAGATGACATCCGCAAAGGGTTTTCTGATGTTTGAATGAGGGACTGCCGCCCCTCCACCCCGCCGAGCTGGATCAGCTCGACCATGCCCCTGGCACTGCCGCACGAATCAACTCTGTCGTTGATTCGCTTGGCTTCGAATATGTCTGCGTGCTGGAAGTGTGAAGAAAAATGCCAAAATATAACTAGTTAGCTAACTAGTTATATAGTTAGTTATGTATAAGGAGTTTCCGGCAGGAATGCCCTGTATAACCTCATTGGCTAACTAGTTAGCAGAAGAGAGCGGAGCGAATCGTTGGAAGCTAACTAGTTATATAGTTAGTTATATAGTTAGTTGTGGAAGGAGTCCTATGTTAATTGCCATTGCAAATGCAAAGGGCGGGACGGCCAAGACCACGTCATCCGTCTATCTTGCCCTGGCCGCGACCGTTCATGGCGAGAAGGCCCTGGTGCTTGATGCCGATAGCCAGGACAGTGCCAGTACATGGGCGGATGCGGCAGAGGATGAAGGTCAGCCGTTGCCCTTCGAGGTGGTGGCCACGAAGCTCTCCACCATAGCGAAGGCGGTGAAGAGGGATGCGCGGGAAAGAGACGTGTGGCGGTTCATTGACTGCCCGCCGAGCGGCATCATGCTCGACAAGGCCATCGAGGCCGCCGACTTTACCATAATCCCGACCTCTGAGTCGTCGCTGGATCTCACCCAGGCATGGCAGACCTATTACGCCATCAAGGACTCCGTGCCGGCCGCAGTACTCATCGTCAAGTCGGAGATGAACACCACCATGCACCGTGACACGCTGGAAGCCTTGGATAAGGCCAAGACCCCCCGCTTCGAGAGCATCGTGAAGAAGCGGCAGGAAATCGTCAAGAGCAACGGCCACAGGCCGAAGAAACTATTTGAATACGCAGACGTGTACAGCGAACTGAGAAAGGAACTCGGACTATGAAGGGCCAACCGAACAGCATGATGAAGCCACCCACCAAGAAGGCGGAAAGCGTCAAGGGAATATTCAGACCTGATCCCGATACCGAACAGGGCGGCGACGCCCAAGTGCTCATGGCCGTCAACGTGAAGCGCAGCACCAAACAGGATCTGAAACTCTATGCGGCGTCCCACGACCGCAAGCAGAAGGAGATCGTTGAAGATGCAATCCTCGAATACATGGAAAATCATAACTAGTTAGTTAGCTAACTAGATAGTTTAACAAAGGATAGGCGGGTGACACCGCCTATTAAATTGACTATATAACTAACTAGTTATATAGTTATATAGTTATATAGTTAGCTAGTTACGGTCAGAAGGAGAATGGCATGTCTTTCATGTCTGGTGACTTTGTGTATGTGGCAGGCAATCTGGCGACGGATCCCCGCATGGGGCAGTTTCCCGCTAAAGATGGGATGTATGACGAGGTGGTGTGGATGACCGTGGCTGTGAACCATAAGGATAAGGCGACGGAGTATGTGGAGTTGGAAGCTCGGGGCAAGACCAAGGAATACATCAAGAACCTGATCGCATCGCCTGTAAAACCGTTGAGCAAGGGTACATTCATCATGGCCGGCGGCAGCCCTGCGAAGGCCAAGGGGAACAAGCGCAAGCTGAAGCTTGTGGTGTTCAGCAGTGAGACGAGCCTGGGCTATGACGTGCTTAACTGGGATCGACTGCGCGGGAATGGGCAGGCCGATGAGTAGACGCTACTATCCGCGCCGGCGGACGCGAAGATCATTGCCCTTGCTGGCGACGCTGATCGTCCTGGCCGTATTCGCGGCCTGGCAGGGGTATGGCAGGAATATCACCGCCGACTCCAGTTCCGCTCAGGCCAACGCCACGTCATCCTCTGCCTCGTCGCCGTCTGCGTCGGGATCCTTCGCATCGGCGTTCAAGGCTCCCATATCCTATGCGACCGCGTTGCAGTATGCGCGGCAGGAGAGCGTGGCTACGCCTCATCTCGCCGGGTATAGCCGTGACAGCCAGTTCGGTGACTGGCAGCACAGCAGTTCCCTATGTGGGTATGGCACGACCAGGGATTACGTGCTGAAAAGGGATATGACGCATGTGGTCATGAACCAGTATTGCAAGGTGCAGTCCGGCAACTTCCAAGATCCCTACACGGGCGAGAGCATGCATTTCGTCAAGGGAGAGAAGACCAGCAGTCTGGTGCAGATCGATCATGTCGTGGCCGTGCAGGACGCCTGGGCTTCCGGCCTGTGGCAGGCGTCCAGGGCGGGGGAGCGGGTCGCCTATTACAACGATCCCGATGTACTGCAAGCCGCTGACTCTACAAGCAACGAGGCGAAGGGCGCCGGCGTGGACTGGGACGCGACAAGCAACCCAGTATGGCTGCCAGACAACATGGCCTGGCATTGCGACTACATGGCCAAGAGAGCCTACATCAAGCACAAGTATCAGCTCACGATGAGCAGTGCGGAGAAGACGCAGACCGTGAACCTGCTCACCCAGTGTGTGACCCGTTGAAATGCTGCCGTTTATGGGATAATGGAATGTGTGATTCAAGGAGGATGCGATGGATGAGCGAACACGGCGAAGTCTGGTGATCCGCGATGCCATGCATTCCTCCGAGCTTGAAGGCGGGCGCGTCACTGACGCGTATCGTCGTGATGCGCAGGATTACATTGATGGCCACATCGACGAGGATGGGCTGATTCGACGCACACGTGCCCGGTATGGTCTGGAAACAATATGAATGGTGATGCGGATGCGGATCCGTATCTGATTCCCGGAACGAATGTACTGCATAACAAAGTCAACGCCCATGGTGAGCAGGCGTTGGCCGATGCCGAGAATGATCTGGTCAATGCCCGTTACAGCAAACTCGCCAGTATGCCTCTCAGAGCCGAGGGCACGGTCGGGCAGTTGCAGTGGATTCACCATTACCTGTTCCAGGACGTGTACGAGTGGGCGGGACGGATCCGCACCATCGATATGAGCAAGGGTGGAGGCAGTGTCTTCCAACCCTTGCAACTCTTCCCCACAGGCGTGCAGTACGCCGAGGAAACGCTGCGCAACGATCATATGCTGCAAGGTTTGGATCGCGGCCGGTTCATTGAGCGTCTGGCCGTCAACTTCGACAACTTCAACACCCTGCATCCCTTCCGTGAGGGCAACGGACGCACCCAGCGCGTCTTCTGGACGCTGATAGCCCGTGATGCCGGCTGGGGGTTGGACTGGTCGCAGGTATCCAAGCGCGAGAATGACATTGCCTCGTTCATCGCCCACGAGAACGTGGACTATAGCTTGCTGGAAGCCATGTTCGACAAGATCACCCAGCCATTGCCACCTGAACAGGATCTTCGACTCCTGCCGGCCATCGGCTTCAAGCCCGGTGCAGATGAGGCGCCAGGGCAGCCGAACGTGTACCAGGTGCTTTCCGACAGTGAGTACGAGCGGCAGCGGCAACGCTACAGCTACCAGACCAAAGGCAGTGTACAGGCGAAGAAGACTGCCAGTGATATACGCCAGGCACTCAGAGCAGGAACCAAGCAACTCAAAACAGAGCAATCCCCTTCCGACGTCACGCAGCAGAAGCGTAAGCGGGGGAGATGAATTGTGGGCGGCTGCCCACACCTGCCGAGCTGGGTCAGCTCGATCATGCTACTGGCACTGGCGCACGAATCAACAACCACGGTTGATTCGATTGCCTATGGTGATAGCTGTGTAGGTTAACTCTTGGTGCATTAAACGAACGTTTTCTATACAATCCCACGGCTCGATGTTTCGGGCCGTTTTCCACGTCGGAACGTGTGTAAAAACCCGTGTAGGAATCAGAGTGTAGTAATGGCTTGTGTATGTTGAGTATTTTCACATATGAACATGCAAGTAGCACGAAAGTGTGCTACACATATATTATGTCTTCAAGAATGGTGTTTGCCCGCTCGGCCGAGCGTCATGGTTACACGGTCGCCGACGTGCTGTTTGCGTATCAGCATCTGATTCGACGTAAGGTGCTGGTGCGCGGTGGTGAGCGCTATCTTAAGTTCACTGGACGGCACCACGGAGACCCGCTGGTGCCGAGTCTCGAGGTCATGATGAAGATTATCCCGGGTCAGGGCATCGTGGTGTTTCATGTGAACGCCGAACAGGGCAACTTTTGGGATAAGGATTGAAAGGTAGGTGAATCTCATGGCATTGCAGGATGAAACGTGGCAGTGGGATGATTCTCAGGCGGTAGAGAGTACCGGTGCTCAGGCTCAGGTCGAGGCCGACCGGGATTTAATGGAGGCGGCCGGCACCGATAATGTTGCGGATGCCGTGGCTGTGTTGATGGGCAGGCCCCGGCTGGGGGACAGGCCCCGGGAGAAGAGCGTGCAGATTCATTTCAAGGCTTCCGAGTCGATGGCCGCTTTTGTGGACGAGCAGCGTGAACGTTCGGGACTGCGCAACAAGTCCGAGTATCTGCGCATGCTCATCGAGCAGGAGATGAAGCACCAGCACCACCGGTTGCAGGCCGCGTGACCATGATCGTCGGTTACGCCAGGGTTTCCACCCTGGATCAGAACGAGCAGTTGCAGACCGACGCGCTCACCAAGGCCGGCTGCGAACGGGTGTTCACCGATCACGCGTCCGGTGTGAAGGCTCACCGGCCCGAACTGGACCGTCTGCTCGATGTGATCCGCGAGGGTGACACCTTGGTGGTGTGGAAGCTGGATCGGTTGGGGCGTAGCGTGCAGAACCTCGTGGATCTCATGAGCCTGTTGCAGTCCAGAGGAGTGGGGTTCAAGAGCCTGACCGAGAACATGGACACCACCACGCCTGGCGGGGTGCTGATCTTCAACGTGTTCGCCGCGATGGCACAGTTTGAACGCGACCTGATCCGGGAACGCACCAACGCGGGATTGCAGGCCGCCAGGGCAAGAGGACATAAGGGCGGCAGGCCATCGAAGCTCGATGACAGGGAACGCGCCAGGATCCGCGAACTCTACCAGAGCCGTGCGCTCACCGTGCAGGAGATAGCCGACCAGTACCACGTCAGCCGGAAAACCATCTACAGCAGCATCAAAAACACGAAGTAGATTCGACGATTCCTTGAATCTCCCGTATATGGGGTTATAGAACCTAAGTCGATTGTTTTCTTTCGATATAGCTGTTTATGTAGTCTTTAACATCTTCGCGGCTGATGGTAACGTGGGATCTCATAATATTTAAAAAGTTTGAGTTAACTCCGTCTACACATAGGATTTCATTGAATATCACATCGTTCACACTGAAGCGTGCGGACGAAGGGAGTGATCCCTCGGGTCCTTCTTTTTGAGACATGCCGAAGGTAGCCGGAGTCCTTGGTCTTGCATCAGCGTAAGAAATGTTTGAGGGAATCGTCAGTAGGCAATCGGTGTTGAATACAACATTGTCCAGGTAAAACAATCCGAGAAATTCAGCGCCCGCAAGGTCAACCGGATGTTCTTTGCTGGCTTTGAAGCGAGAACCAGTCGTGGTCAACAGTGCTTGCTCATTTTCCGTGTCTTGTGAGTTGAACGTGGTGTGTTCTATCACTGTGTTCTTATTCACATGGATACCTGAGAAGTCGGCTCCTGCCTCGAAGGTGCAACCACGCAAGTTGATCATTTTATTGAAGTGCGCGTGTGAACATTGGAATGTTCCGCTCATCGTGATGTTGTCGAGGGTGAATCCACTGTTAAAGGTCGCGTCGTTCAGATTCATTCCTAGGATGGTGCAGTCGGACAGGTAAAAGCTTTCGAGGCACTCGGCACCATGAAGGTCGAGAAAAAGGTCATCCCGCCACCTGACGTCTAAATGACCTGACAGGGTGCCATGAAGCAGGTTGATGATATGGGATTCGCAGACGTTGTCCTGAGTCCTCTTCGAACGAAGGTAACCGCATAGGAGGTTGATGATCTCCTGCTGCAACGACTGGTCGGCGTTGCCGGCTTCGATTAGTGCGTGAACCCCCGCCATGCGTGTGATCGTGTTCTCGCTGCCGAAGAGTGCAATGGCCTCACCGAAGCGGCGGCGATCAAGTTGATTTACTGTCCGCCGTTCCTCACGTAGCCCTGCCTGACGTTCCTGGTATTTGATAACCAGGTAGCCGACAGCTCCGATACCGCCGACGATGGTCAGACTGATTCTGACCACCTCCAGGATGTTCTTGGTCTCGGGGTGCAGGTCCCAAATCATTGATCCCAGGAACCTGTAGCATATCCCAATAAAGGTGACTGCCGCCAAAAACACCCACAAAGCTATGAAGCCGAGGAGTGTCAACTTTTCACCTAAACTGGCATCTTCCCATTTGTTCCTTCTCGACTTATGTTTTTGTGCCATGTTCCCTGTTCTTACCTCGCCTTGACGACACAGAGTTCGTCCCACCTGGTGGTGCCTCGGTTGCTGAGCCGCTGTCGTTTCATGTTCCACTTCGCGCCGGTTTCCTGTTTTGAGCGGCCTTTGCCTTTTATGCCGGCCCAGCCTATGCCGACGCTTTGCAAACCGAATTTGCGGTTGGCCTGGTCAAGGACCATGCCCAGGCCATTGTCACGTTTCGCGTCCATCCCGTCGAAGGTCTGAAAGGAGGCGGCACTTGTGAGGTTGGCGAGCATGACGCCGGCGCGCACGTATCTGGCGTGCGGATCGATCATGTGGGGGAGCGTGGAGACGGCCGCCCTGGCTATCGTCAGGGGGTCGTCGGCCGGGTCGGGCAGGATAACGCTGCCGCTTCTGGCCTGGTATCCCTGGCTGTAGGGGCTGGTGGCGATGAACACGGTGAGCATGCCTGTGAGTGATCCCTGGCGTCGTAGCCGCGTCGCGGCCTGTTGCGCGTAGGTGCTCACGGCCGCCGATAGGTCGGGCAGTCCCGTGATGGGGTGGCCGAACATGCGGCTGCACATGATCTGCTGTTTCCGGAATCCGCTGATCGCGTCGAAATCATCCAGTTCGATGGCGGGGACGCCCCGTAGTTCCAGCACGGTGCGCTGCAACAATACGGAGAAGTGGTGGCGGATCAGTGCCGGATCCGCGCGGGAGAGATCACCGGCCGTGGTGATGCTCATGCCCTGGAGTCTGCGGGTCAGGCGTCGGCCGACGCCCCACACCTCCGACACATCGATCCGGTCGAGCACATCCGGATCCTGGTGTTTGAGCAGATCCCAGTCACCGATGCCCCCGCCCTGGTGTTTGGTGTAGTGGCTGACGATCTTGGCCAGGGTCCTGGTGGGGGCCGTGGCGATGGTGAGGGGAATGCCGATGCCCCGGAGCACCGTGTCCCTCATGAACCGGCACGCGATCCTGGTGCGTTTCGGGTCCTGGAAGCCACGCAGGAAACATTCGTCGATCGAATAGATTTCCTGGTCGGGCATGATGGATGCCATCAGGCGCATCATCCTGGCGGACAGCGAGGCGTACAGCTCGTAGTTGCTGCTGCGGGCGATCACCCCGTCATGCTCCGCCTGGCTGCGGATCTTGAACCAGGGTAGACCGTTGCTGATTCCGAGCTGTTTGGCCTCTCTGCTACGGGACACCACGCACCCGTCATTGTTGGAAAGCACCACGATAGGCCGGTGCATGAGCTGGGGATGGAAAACCCTCTCACAGCTCGCGTAGAAGCTGTCTGCATCCGCAAGCACAAACAATCGGCTGCCCATAATCTCATCCTTCCAAGAGGATACTCATTCTATGCCGTGGCGATGATGTGATCCGGGGTATCTCGGATCTCACATCAGGGTAGGGGAGACGGACTGCCCTGACGGGCAGGCCATATGCTGTCGATGCACGGCCTCTGACCGTGCATCTCAATGATGGTTGAACGATTGGGTTTTCCTGCCACCTTCCACTCTGGCACAACCCGCTACGAGTCAAACCGGAAGCGTTCTCGCTCACGCCTCGCTTTCGCCCACGGGGATCAAACAGCGTATCCCCTTGGACTTCGCTCCCCGTGTTCTCGCCCACACGCGGTGTGACTCTCCGCTTTCCGTTGTGCCGCCATTCCAGGCGTCAGGAAAACAGTCGGGAGTGAAAGGAACACCAATGACCAGCATCACAACACCATCCAAGAGCCAAAGCACGGAGGATTACGCACCCACGGTGCAACGGCTCATGCGCCTCGGCCAAGAGGAACATATCCCCGACAAGAGCATGAACCAGTGGTGCTTTACCGATGGCGTGGAGAAAATCGAGTTCGACCATGAACAGTTCACCAGAACAACGACAAAGCGGTTCATGCCCGCCATTGAATACCGTTCCAGCACACGATACCTGTACCGTCTGCCCGATTACAGCGTCGTCGTGCTGTGGACGCCGGCGGATTACACCGAGTTCGATACGTATGCGGGCGGCATCACGGTACCCGATGGATACGAACTGTGGATAAACAACGAATGGCTCGTATTGAGTAACGGCATCAGCATCGAGTGCGAATTAGGCAACTGGCCTCCGGCCACACCATTGCACAAGGTGACCGCCGACATCACCAGCATCATCGCCACGCACCACAGTGAAACCGAGAGCAGTGAATCGAACGTCAAATTAGAAGATTACGGTCTTGAAGCCACGGAACCGGACGATGCGGATGTGGAGAACGCCATCATCGACAGCGCATACGATTCCCCGCGCTACGAATACGGGCGTGGCGTGGCCGACCAATGGGCGAAGGAGAAACGAGAGGCGATACACCAATGGATGCGACGTCACAACCAACAAGTCATCAGCAGCCAGCAAAAGAAGGCAGGCAACCGATGAAGACCGTCAGACTCTACCCCGAACGAATCGTGTTGCAGGATGAGCGCCATCGCGATGTGAGAACTCTCGACGTGTACGAGGCCGGAAGTCGTGTGAACACGGACAACCTACCCGAAGGATGGCACCGGTACGCATGGCGCGATAACGGAGGCGAAGGGCACAACGATACCTTCGAAAACTGGGTATGGGTCAATCATATGAATGATTACATCAGCCGGGAGGATGTGAGCGCCCTGCTCGATGAGCAGGGCGGCATGTACTTCGAGTTTGCTGACAATGACCCTGCCATACAGCCCATAGAGATGCCGGAGTCCATCTACCAGCGATAACCACACCATTATGGGGCGCGTCAGTATGCGCCCCACCTTTATGGAAGAAGCAGCATGAGCAGAATACTCACCATCACTATCACCCCAACCACCCGAACCACCACGACCAGGACATGCGTGTGGGAGCAGCGCACCATCTATCAATGGCGGGCGACCATCACCAACGAGTGCGCCAACCGGCTTCGAGCAGCGTTGACGGGGCGCACACCTGACGCGTGGCACTTGGAGAACGACGAAAGCGACGAATGGGAGTTCAACGACGAGGACGATATGGAAGCCATCATCCGACTCATGGCCGGGGACACCCAACTGCCCGACCTGAGCGTCGACATGCCGGAGGGATGCCGACCCGTGGACAGCATCACCGTTCTGGTCAACTAGACGGGCGTGGCGTCGTGGGCTTGCACCGCCGGGACATGGCGGCGGTCGCCCACGGCGGCGTCCGGTCGGGCGCGGATATCGAGCGGGCGATGCCCGCGCCGGAATACGAAAGAGATCAGTGAGGGCATGGGCGCCGCTGTCGCGGCGGCAATATTCTTGTGGCCGAAGGATGGGCACGTTCTCGATGCCTCTTGACGGAGGCGGGGCATCGAGCGGGAAACGGAGCAGCCTCGCGGCTGCCCTTGTTCATTTTTCTTTTTGGCCGGTCGGCTGTCGCCTTGGATCATATCGCAGTCGCGGAACCCGTCAACACGACGCACGCGAGCAGGCTCGGAGCGTCGCTTATGACGGAACCCGCTTGGTGCGATAACGCTGCGCTTGTCCAACCGGCCAAAAAGAAAAAATGTGGGGGAAATACATCATGAACACGACCATTACAGCGCACAGCATGGAACAAGCAGAAGGCAAGCTAGAGCGCATCAGGGCAGCGCGTGAAGCGAGCGAACAGAACGCACGCAACGAGGCGCATGCGATACCGTTCGGGCAGCCGAACATCGAAGGACGCGGCGACATCTACAAGCATGTGAAACAGGAATGGAAGCGTGCGGCGCGGTTGGCGGAAGAGGAGACCCGCGCCTCCGAGCGCGTGGACATGCTCAGCAAAGTGGAGGCATTCAAGGAAAGTGACGACCGGTTGCAGGACGTGCGTGTGGTCGGTCGTACCGGTTGGGCGAGTGTGGGAGCCGCGACCAGCGTCAACAATCTCGACTATTTCAGAAACCAAGTCGCCCAGTTGCAGGCAGCCAACGAGGCCGCGAAAGCCTTCAACAAGACCCACAAAGACGAGAAGAAACAGACCTACGGTGCGAAAATCACGCAACTGAACAAGAAGATCGCCTACCTGGAGCGAATGCAGCAGAAGGCCGAGTCCACACCCATCAGCGAGCATAGCCAGCAGCTCATCGACAGTGGAGCCGTCACCCAATGGCAGAAGAAGCCCGTCTACTACTTCGTGAAAGGACTGCGGAAAGTAGCGCTCACCCTCGATGAATAGGGTAACTTCCAGCCGTCGAAACGCTACCCGCCCATCACCGAGGACGCGCAGCAACGAGTCGCCACCCTCATGCAAAAGTAGGAGCCAGCCGGGTACCCGGGAAGATTCCCGGGCACCCCACAAGCCTTCGCTTCATGCGTTTTTCCCGTCCCGCACACGATGAGGGGCACTCAAAGCCACTCCAAACACCAACCAAAATGAATCGTCAAGGAAGCAGACCATGCACGTATTAACAGACAACCAAGGCCAACCGTTGAACGGTACCAACTCGTTCGATGAACCCATCACCTACGCTGTCACCCGTTTTCACCATGATGGAACACTCGCTGTTATGGCCGTGTACGACAACGAGCAGGGCGACGTGGAAACGTACCCACTGAGTATCAATCTTGCCGCATATGGGTACTATCCAATGCCCGCGCACACGTTCATCGACAACACCTATCTGAACACCATCAAGCCACTCATTGAGCAGGAATACCTGCGTATAGATGACACCATTCGATACGGAACGTTCAACGCAACAGCCACAGATATTGAATTCCTCATTCCCGATATTGAAACTCGGGCCGACGAAAACTGTGAAGACTGGTAATCTAATTCCGCCCATCAGAAACCAGTAGTGCCCCCACAATCGTGGGGGCACTACGTTGTATAAGAGCGTTACCGAATCATTCACCCTGTGCAGGGAATGCCTCAGCATTCTCAGGTGAACCATGTGATTCGGTTCCGGTATCCGAATGATCAGTTGTGTTTTTCTCATCTTGCTTCGCATTATCAGAAGGTAAAGGTTTCGCTGATCTGATCAATGACAGTTGTGGAGACGTAAGCCCGAAAAGTTCATCAATAGCCTGCCTGTTCATGCCATATGTTTTTGTAAACCTATCCAAGTTCTCATGCAACGTGTTCGCTGCTTCCATCATCTTGGACAGTTGAACGAATATCTCTTTCATGTCCTTCAACTTCTCCGCAGCAAGAGCACGTTCACGTTTGAGAACTTCATTACCCAGTTCAAAGCCGTTTGATTTCGATGCCATTGTTTCTCCAATCAAAAGAAAAGTATCGTTTTTTTAGCTTACATAGATATCATAGTTCATAGTTCAAAACTATACTTTTCTAAATACATTTGGAAAACTACCGATGCTGCCCCCTTCGGGGCTAAAATGGGTAGCAAGCATAGCATTGGGGGGACCCCAATGCTCATTCCGGCTTCGCCGGACTGCGGGACACCCGAACCCGATAGGAGCAGCAGTGAGCAACGATCATCACAGAAACAGATCGGTAGAGAAGAAAATCCGTTTCACACCTGAGGAGTGGCAACAGGCGTCGGCCATCCTTGACCAGGTTCGTGAGTATCGGCCGATGTCGTTGAATGAGTTTGTGTGTCAGTCGGTGTTGGGTAAACCTATTACGGTGATTGCTGTGCCTTTGGATTATATGAAGATGGAGGTTCAGGTCAACAAGATCGGTGTGAATGTCAATCAGATCGCTCACCGAGTCAATGCTCAGGATTATGCAACCTTGGAAGAGGTTGAACAGGTGAAGGCTGAGTTGGCTGAGGTACATCGTCTGGTTGGTGAGGCGTGGAAGACATTCAGAGAACAGCAGGGCCGATAGGATGGCCGTAGTCAAGATCGGTCAAGTGAAGCAGACGCTTCCCAAGGCAATGCAATATATCTGTAATCCCGAGAAGACTCGTGACATGGAGCTGGTGAGCACCAATCTTCCAGACGTGGGTAAAGACCCTGCTGCATTTGCACAATATTTTCTTGAAGAGCAGACCCGTATTGAAACTGGCCGTGCCCCGACGAAGACCACGCTGGTGCGTGCTCACCATATCATTCAGTCGTTCGACCCTGGCGATGACATTACCCCGGAGCGGGCGCACGAGCTGGGCGTGGAGTTAATGGAACGAATCACCGGAGGCATGCAGCATTACGTGATCGCCACACATACCGACCGCGACCATATCCACAACCACATCATGCTCAGCCCAGTGAACCTGGAAACGTCGAAGCGGATGAGAGTGCCGCGCACTTATCTCAAACAGCTCAGAACAATCAGCGACGAGCTGTGCCGCGACGCAGGGTTGCGTGTGCTGAAAGAGCCGAAGGTAAAACGGTACGGGAAGAGTCGGCCGGATTTGTACACGCAGTTGAAGGGGGAGAGCGTCAAGGAGTCGATTCGCCTGCGCATCGATCAGAGCGTGGGCAGGGTTGAGTCGTTCGACCATTTGAAACGGGTATTGCGTTCGGTGGGCGTGTTCACGCATGTTCGTGGCAAGTATCTGACCTTCGAGGATGCGGAAACCGGTATGAAGTTCCGTGACAGCAAACTCGGCGAGGCCTACGATGAAATGAACATCATGGTCAAGATCGGCCAGGAGAGTCTGGAGTGCATCAGCTTCAACAAGAGCATGATCGCCAAACAGGATTCGAAGAACGTGAGCATATGGGTACCAGGTACCAGAAGGAAGAAGCAGATCACCGTGCCGCGTGAACGTCTCGTGATCGACGGGCAGACGATCCGTGCATGGCTGCCCAGGGACTCGGACCAGGTGTTGAGCGACCGGCAGGGACGATTCGTGCAGCAGATTCCCACAGAAGGTTTGTACGAGTATTTCACCCCGCCAAACTTGAATATCGACAAGCTGATACGTAATAGTTTCCCACAAGTGTATACAGCGAACCCAAAGCAGCGCAGACGGCTCATGGCGCAAGCGTTCAAGGTTGAGGAAGTCAATAGCGTGGTCAGAGAGATTAGTACGGTACGTGAATACCTGCTCGAAGGTGGCATGACCAGTAAGCAAGCCGTGGACGCGATCAGCAACACAATCCGAGACCGGCAGGCTGACTTGCAGTCGTTGATAGTGGCAAGCTGCGAGGAAGGGTTGACCGGCGAACAAGTGGAAAGCCTGGACGCACAGATCAGCAGTAGCGAGAAGCAGATCAGTGATCTTGCTCGACAGGTTCGAGCCTTGCGCGGCCGTGAGCAGCAGCGCACACGAACCGATGACACTACAGCCCAGCAGCTAGGGAAGCATCGAGGCCGTTGATGGTTTAGAGTCCTGGATCACTGCCGCCGATATTGCCTTCATCGCTACCACTGCTGGGTACACTCCATGAGGGATTGTTGTTGGATTGGTTGGTGTTGGTTGATCCGGATGTGCCACCGGTTGAACGGCGCGTAGTGGATCCCGATGAGCCAGAAGACGAAGAACGCTTCGACGAAGACGAACCAGAAGACGAAGATCCCGAAGATGATTTCGACTGGGATTGAGCCTGCGACTGAGTGGCCTGTGCGGCGGCCGCGTCAGCGGCGGCCTTATCAGCAGCAGCCTTCGCGGCCACGCTATCGTTCACGCTCTTGACCGGGGCAGCCAGAGACGCCTTCGCATCCTGGTAACGTTTCGGATCCTTCACACTCGTATCGGCAAGCACCTTGTTGGCCGTGTCCAACACCTTCTGCAACGCTTCACGGGTCTTGTTGTCAGCAACCTTGCCATGGGAGGAATCAAGCGTGCCCTGAGCAGCCTTCACCGCATGAGTCAGTGACGCCTTCGCATCCGCCAGGGTCTTCGCATCACGCGACACCACCACCGCACGAGCAGCAGTGTTGATGCTTGCGGCGTCGGATTGTAGCGTCTTGGTGGCGTCGGTGATCTGCTGAGTGAGGTCGTTGAGTTGTGTAGTGGTGAGGGTTGTGGAGCATACCGCAGTGAGTGGTTTGGTGTGCCGAGCTTGGGCTTGTTTGAGTGTGGTGAGGGTTGATGGGTCGGTGAGTTGGCCGGCTTGTATGGTGGTGAGCTTCGCTGCCTGCGTATGACTCTTGGTGAGGTCGTTGACGGCGTTTGTTTGGCTTTGAACGGCTGATTGGCACGATTCTATTGCCTGTTGATGTTGAGAGCTGTGCCAGGCTTGTATGCCGCCTATCGATGCGGCGGTGAGCACGAGTATGCCGGCCAGAATGACGGCCGCCTTCACGAGTATGGTGCGGCTGACCGTGGGTAGATGTCTCACTTTTGCCGGAGCCGGCTCGTCAGTGTGCGCGGCCACTGGTTCGAGTTGTTGGGTGGTGGCCTCATTGATGGGTTGTGTCACCTCAACTGGTAGCGGGTGAGAGGATGCTACAGGTTCAGCGGCCGGTGCAGGATCGGCCGGTGGGGTTGAGGTTGATGAGTTGGCGGGTTGGCCGGCTTGCTGTGTGTCGGTCAGGGAGCCGTCAGGGTGGATGACGAAGTGGTGTTGGCCGTTCGTTTCTATGACGTTGAGTGCATGATCCTCTTTGAGCGTGGCGGCATCGCGGACAAGGATCGTCAAGATCATCGCTCGGGCTGCTTGTGCGTCCTGTTCGCGGATCTTACGTCGATGTCCGTTAACCGTCAGGGTGGCCGACCCGTCATCATAGATGGCCGCCGTTGATTGGATCATGGGTGGGTGTCCTTACTGCTGTGGCTGTGTTTCGTTGACCAGGTCATCAGGGATACGGAAACTGAGCTGGTCGGCCGTGGGGTTGACCAGTTTGGTGACCTCCTGTGATTTTTCATCGACGGTCACCGTCCAGGTGTCCTTTTCCTCATCGAACTGCACATCCTGATTGTTATGATCCCAGTACCAGGGGCGAATCGAGGCAGTGACCGTGAAAGTGTAGGTGCGATTCGGTTTCTTCCCGGACACATCCTGCACGGCCCATGTGGTGTAGGGTTTTGACCCATCGCGCTGGATGCCAGCAGTGTGCGCCTTGGCAAACACGCTGTCCCACAGTGATGTGTAGGAGGCAGCGGCAGTCTTGCTCATGCCAGCAGATTGCAAGTCGGCCACAGTGGGTGTAGTGACTGTATCTTCTAGTTTGCTGTAGTTGTCGGCAACCGTGTACACGACGCTGGTGGCCTTGCTGACCACCAGACTAGGCGGGTTCGTGTAACTGTCATCCTCACCGCCCTTACCACCGTCACCGGCAGCAGTGGATGGTGATGCACTGTATCCGAAGGCTTTGTTGGCGATGTCCGCCTGCTGTTCACGGTTACGGTTCAAAGCGCCGACGATCACGACGGTGCATCCGATGATGATGGCCAGCACGACAGCGGTCGCGACCCCGATTAGTGTCCATTTCTTCTTGTTACTCATGATTCTTCTCTCCTTTACGTTTCTCATTAATACCAGTGTGGACTGCGGGACTGCCACTTCGCCCAAGCTCCGCACGGGTTCTTATAGTCGGAGCGAGAGCTGATGTAGGACAGCCCCCATTTAACCTGGGTCACCCCGTTGGTTTTCCAATCGGATCCTGCCGCCGCCATCTTGCTGCCGGGTAATGACTGTGGGATGCCGTAGGCGCCGCTGGAAGCATTCTCCGCATCGACGCGCCAGCCTGATTCGTGATCCCACAGCTGCACCAGGCAGTTGTATTGGGAGTCATCGTTGAGGGCGCTCTTCGCATAGCTTTTCGCATCCGTTCCCGTACCGCCGACGGAGCCGGACGAGGCGCGGCCGAGCGGATTGTGTTTGATCACTGCCTGGCCGGAGGCCACATATGATGCGAGCTGGCTGGTTGTGGGGTTGGTTTGGAAGTATTTGCCGCCTCCATAGTTCTCGATGAGCACGGTTCCATCAGAGACCTGTGCGATGTAGCCGACGTGCCCGTATTGGCCGCCACTCGCACCGAGAATAGCGACGCCGGCCGGTATGGAGATGATGTCGCCAGCAGAAGGCGTTGTGGTGACGTTCCATCCGGGAAGATTGCCGGAGAGTCCCCATTGGCCGCCGTTACCGCCCAGGGGGGTGAGTTGCGCCCACTTGTATTTCCAGGGTGCGGCGGTCACGCCGGCATCACGATTGACGCGCCATGCCACGAAATCGGTGCAGTTGCCGTACTCATAGCCGAGTGGTGACGTGCCGTCATTGTAATGGCCTTTATACGGGTAGTCATCCGTGACTGGATAGTTCGCGCTGCTCGTCTGCGTGTTCTGATCGTTGGCTGCGCCAGGCAGCCATGAGAACAGGGATGTGATCATCGCGATAACCGCCACGATGGACACGATGCCCACCATCAGTGGCATCGACATGGAACTCATGGCAGCGGCGATAGCAGACGCCGCCCGTGTCGTCATCGCCACCGTCTGCCTGGTGATGTTGGCTGACGTGCGTGCAGTAGTCGCAGCAGCCTTTTTCACGGCTTTCTGAGCACTCTTCCTGGCGGCCATGCCCGCTGTCTGCTTCATGGTGCGCTGCGCTGCCTTCTGGGCGAGTTTCTGCGCGGTGGCATGAGTGACATTCCGTGTGATTGATGAGGCAGCATGATGGACGGCGTTCACCGATGTACGGGCTACCCAACCGGTGGTTTTCCGAGCGATGGTTGTTCCGGCTTTCACCCCGGTATTAGCCGCCCGTTTCGCTCCTGATTGCAGGAGCTGTTTCGACTTGTCGCCGACACGTTCGTTCATGTCGCGTTGATCGCGGCCGGTGAGCGTGGAGGTCGTGGAGCGGATACCATTGTTCAGTTTGGAGAGCAGTTTGCTGCGTTTATGTCGTTCGTTGCTCACGATGGATTGTGCGCCGCGACGACGGCCGAGGGCAGCGCCTTCCTTGTGGAAGTTCATGCTGCCCTTGCGCGATTTCATGTTCAGTCGGCCGAACTTGACCGTGCCGGCCTGGTGTGTCCTGGTCTTCATCAGGATTCGCTTTCACCGAACTTAGTGGAGAACAGCCGGTACAGGCCGCTCGTGGTGGGGATGCGCCCATCGACGGGCACGGTGGCGCTGCCACAGCGGATCAGCCCGCAGCCGGCTGGAATGTTGGTGAAGCTACGACGCTGCTCGTCACTGAAGTGCAGTAGGTCGCACAGGGTGTCGGCATCGGTGGCGTTCTGCTTCAACAGGTACAGGAAGTTCGAATTGGCCAGCATGAGCCTGGCATCCTCGTTGGATAGCAGCTCGTCGATGTTTTGGGTGATTCCGGTGGGGATCAGCCCCCATTTGCGTGCTCGCTTGTACAGGCCACGGAAGTATTCGGAGGAGAACGGGTTGGAGAACAGCAGGTGGAACTCGTCGATGTAGAGCCAGGTGCGCCGGCCGCGTGTACGGTTATACGCGGTTCGACGCCATATCTGGTCGAGTACGACCATCATGCCGAACGTTTTCAACTCGTTGCCCAGTGAGGAAATATCCCAGGAAACCAGCCGATTGTCCACGTTCACGTTCGTGTCGTGGGCGAACAGGTTCAGGGATCCGTGCGTGTACAGGTCGAGTGCGCCGGCCAACTCGTGACCTTCCGGCATATCGGAGGCTTCCAGGGATGCTTGCAAGTCCACCAGGGTGGGTTGCACCATTGGTGCACCGTCGTGAGCGGCAGCGGCATGTGACCGGTACAACTGGACAGCACACCGGTCTATCAGGGACTTCTGCGTGGCGTTGAGCCCTTCCTTACCGCCGACCAGGGCGGAGATCATTTGCAGGATGAAATCGGCTTTCTCGTGGATCGCGTCCCCGTCGGCCATCCCGGACTCCAGGCTGATGTCCATCGGGTTGACGGTATCGGTGGATCCTGCGTGGATCTTGATGGTGGTGCCGCCATACGCTTCGATGAGCGGCGCATATTCACGTTCCGGGTCGATGATGATGATGTCATCGTCCGGACGGGAGAGAAACACGTTGGTGATCTCCATTTTCCCGGACTGGCTTTTCCCGGAACCGGTGGTGCCTAGGATGAACCCGTTACCGTTCATCTCCTGAGTGCGGTCAGCGAGAATCACGTTGCCGGACTGTGAGTTCGTCCCATACCAGTTACCGTGCGGTGTCAAGAGTTCCTGCGTGGTGAAGGGGATGATGACCGCTGTGCTGGCGGTGGTCATGGTGCGACGCATCGGCAGGGCACGCACACCGAGCGGCAGTTCGGTGCTGATCCCGTCGAGCATCATGAACGTGGCACGCTCCGCCTGGCAGGAATGCTTGCGAATCGCGGTCATCACCTCTTCGCTCACCTGGTCGCAGTCCTCTTTCGTGGTGCCGGTGATCCCGATGATGAGCACGGTGCTGAGGATCTTCTGGTTCGACTGCTCCAGTTCCTCGCGCAACTGGGTGGCCTCGTCCAAACCTTCGGTCAGACGGTGAGGGATCATGGTTTCGTCATAGTGTGCTCTGCGAGCCTTCTTCTGCTCGTTCATGACCTGCATCTCGAATTCGGCGATCTGACGGTTGAGCATGCTCATACCATCCGCCTGGTCGAACGGTTCGATATGCAGGCTGATGTTCAAGTCGCTCTTGATGGCCGTGAGATCACCGATAAGGCTATCGGAGAGCCAGCGTGGGTAGTCACGCACCCACAACACGGTATGATGCGATGATCCAGACCCGTTCATCATCTCGCAACCCTTGCCGTCAGCATCGAGCTTGATGGCCCAGGGGGCGATGTAATCCTTCGTGTGCATGGACTTGCGGGCTGCTGCGAAATCATCCTCCGTGAACGAGGGCACTTCACCAGGGCGCATCAGGTGCGACAGCAACGCAAGCCGTTGCGTACGGTCAAGCCGTTCGACACGGCAGCCGTCCATAGCGCTCAACATGCCCTGAATCTCTCCATAGGCGCGACTCAGCGCGGCAGACGCCTTCTCTGCATCGCTTTCACGAACCGTCACCGTCAGATACTTCTCCGTGACCACGCTCTTACCACTACCGGAACGCAGCTTGTTCGTGGCAATCCTGTTGAAGTCCTCGCGCCACTGATCGAACTGGTCGCCGGCCAATGGCTTCTGTACCAGGTCGGTCACGTCGGCCTCATCGAGCACGCGGTTGATGACATTCTCCTGGATCCTGGTGCCGGCGCCGAAACTGTTGATGAACTTGGCCCACTGGTCTACCAGAGCTTCTTTCGTGTCCTGCGCCGACGCCACATAGTTGATGTCGGACATGCTCATCGTGATCGACCATTCATCGGATCCCAGGTAGGCGATACCGTCAGGTTTCATCGCCTTGTAGGTGATGACATCACCCGTGCGTTTGGGGGCGGCCGACCATACGCCACGGCTCACGTCATCGTTGCCGGTGACGTGACGGATATGTCCCTTCGCGGAAAGCCGTGTGTCAGCGTTCTTTGAGGTTTTCCTTCTCCTTCCTCTTATCCTGCTTGTGTGCTCTTGCGTTGCGCTGATCTGCTGAGCGGCTTTCGTCCAGTCCTCGGTATTCGTCTGCATAAGTAATGACCTTTCGTGATGCGTAATGATTGATGACATAGCCGATGTACTGTTCGGGCTTCAATCCCTTGGGACGCCACCAGCCCCATGCGGCAATAGGAATCAGTATCGGAAACAGGACATAGAGCGCGACGTTGGTGGCGCTATCCCAGGAAGCACCTTGCGCGTGCAAAGTAATAGCCGTCGCCGCATATGCGCCGCCACCAATGACCAGCATCACGGCAGCAGCACCGAGTTGACGCCAGCTCATGCCAAACATGACCTTCGCCTCATACGCGCGGACATCTTTGTAAACTTGTACCTCTAATGCCATTGCCTCACCCTTCCCCGATAACAGCCTTGGCCAGAGCGTTGGAACCAATGACCACCAACGCCAAGATGATCGGAGCGACAAACAGATTCCCGAAATTATTCATGAGGAAGTCCATCGGATCGCTGCTCGTTTTCACCGTGGATGTCACCCATCCACTGATCAGCGCCTGATAGAGTTTGATACCCGCGATCAGCATGACGCCTTGCAACGTGATCGTCGCATACCTTTTGAGATAGCCAATGCCGATCTGTTTGGTGTCCTCGTGGGCAAGGAACGCCAACGGCAGGCTGCTGAAAGCGGTCATCAGATCGAGTTGGATGAACCGCCAGAAGATCATCACCGTAGGCAGGATGCCCACCACGTTCGCTATCAGCCACGGGAACAGCACGATCATCAGCATGGCCGCCTGCGCACCCCAGTTCGCGGAATCTATCGACGGCTTCATGGCATCACCCAGCGCCTGTCCCTTGACAGATCCCGAGCCAACATCGATGTTGCTGCCACTCTTGGCGAGGGATACGCCTATCTGGTCGATGCCCTGCAACAATGCACCACTGATTCTCAGCACAGCCAATACCAGGCACGCCTTGATCATCACCGACGCCACCAGGCGCACGGACAGCATCTTGTCACCGTCCGCACGGGTGGTGGCCTGTTGCAGCATCAGCATCAGCATCACACTCAACACCAGAGCCGTGATGGGCTTGACGGCCACATTCTGAAATGTGGTCATCGCGTTATACATGGTGGCGTTGTAGCCCGATGGCAGTTTCAGCAGGTTCCCGGTATCAGCGGTGCTCGTGCTGATAGCGTTGAGCATCGCCACGATCCACTGATCCATAAGAGCCTCAGACCTGGATGCTCAAGAACAACTGTGCGGCGGCGATAATCAGGCCGCCGCCAACAATCTGCCAAATTCCTGATTGGATCTGTGGGCCTTGGTGATCCCTCATGGCCAGCCCCGCAACAATGGCTCCCCACACGATCCACAGGCCGCCGCCGATGGTGACGAAGGTCTTCAACAGGTTAAGAATTGTTTGAATGGTCATGGTAACCCTTTCTCTACTCACTAATAACTATATAACATCATATTATGTATTTATGGTTTTATACTAGAATCAGTCCTATGAGATCTAATGACCCGGCCGATGCATTACATGCAATCCTGAATATGCGCCGCTACCTCCTGTTGAAGCACATAGCCGGGGATCCGACCGGCTGCACGATCTCACAACTCCAGGCCAGCCTGCCCGAACAATCCCCGACAGGGATCTACCGAGACTGTCTCGCACTCGAACATGCAGGTCTGATCCAGCCCACAGGAGGCATACCGCGCCGCCCACACGTCGAATCGTCCTGGGAGCTGGCAACGGACGTGCACGCACTGCTGGCCACTCTGGCAGCATCCTTTCCCGCACGCTCATGATTGCTTCGTTTCATAGATGAAAGTGGCGGGATCGATCTTCTTGGATAGGAATGGGCGTACACCGCGTAGCGTGTACACGCATTCATCCGAGTTGATGAGCGCCAGCTCGTCGGGTGTCATCAGTTCGCGTTTGACCTTGTGCCATGATTTGGTGCTGCTGCCGCTCATCCCGTAGCTTTGGCTGTCCTCGCGCACGTCGATGGTGCCGGAGCCGAGGCGTTTGCTCAGCCACTCGTTGGTCGTATTGTCGTTCGAACCGAGGTAGAGGATGGAATCGCAGTTGCCGACGATGGTATCCCAATGCTCCTTGTACATGGCTTTGCCCTGGCTGTAGGACTGCATGACGATGCACGCGCTGATCCACCGGCTTCTGAACGTGGAGATACGCTGTTCGAAGTCGGGAATCTTACCGATATTGGCGAACTCGTCCAACAAGCATTGAATCGGCACCTGCACATGCCCTTCGGGACTGTGATCCGCGATGTAGATGTTCTCTTCGAACAGGCACTGGTAGAAGATCGAGGCGAGGAAGCTGAACGTGCGATCCGTGTCCGACAACTCCAGGAACAACACGGTTTTTTCTCTGCCCAACCGTCCCAGATCAATGTCATCGTCCGAGAGCATCGCCCTGACATGGCCCACCTGCATGGGTGCAAGCCTGTTGCCCAGGCTGATGATGATGCTTTTCTTGGTTTCCCCGGCACCCTGCGTGAATGGCGTGTACTCCTTGATAGCGAACTCAAGGCCCTGGATGATGCGCGTGGCCTCGTCATCGAACCGGTCGGGATCCTGCATGAAAGATGCCACCATGTGTTTCGCGGATTCGAACATCAAATCAACGTCGAAACGTTTGTTCTCATCCTGTTCACTGGCTCCCATACGGCCGACCAGATCAATGACCATCGGCAATGACGGCTGCTCTTCGGCAAAATACACGAACGCTATCAGCGCGTTCAGGAGGGCACGTTCCGAACTGACCCAGAACGAGTCCGATGATTCCTTCGCGGCCGCGCCGGAGGTGTTGTTGATCAGGTTTTCCGTCAACCGTAGGATCGACACTTCGGGATCCTGACGGTTGAAATACTTCATCGGGTTGAAATGATTCGACTGAGCGAAATCAATCAGGTTCAAGCATCGTACCTGGTAGCCGCGTGAGGCCAATTCCATGCCGTAGTCGCGCATGATCTCGCCCTTGGGATCGGTGACCGCGTAACTGGTCAGGGCACGGCGCAGGTTCGGCATGATGAAGGCTCGGGTCTTGCCCGTACCGGAACCACCGATAATGAACGCATTGAGATTGCGTTGCGTCCTGTGGGTATCCAGGCTCAATCCTTCGGATTGGGTGAATTGAATGTTGTTCACGCTCTTGTGTTCCATGAAGGGGCGGATGTCCTTCATGGTGCCCCACGAAGCGGATCCATGCTCCTCACCGTTGCGTTCCTTACGCCATCCCGCGTTATAGAGCACTATCAGGCCAAGCACCACCACACTTGCCGTGGCCGCCAGCAGATCCGTCCGGTAGAGGGAGAAATGGAAGGGACGGGAGATGATGTCGGCGAACAGCCGATTCGAGATCTGGTCGAAGCTCATGCCCTGGGCATGATCCATTCGCACCTGGAAGCTGATCTTGTCCACCATCCAAAACAGGATGACGGCCAGGATGATGCCGAATACGGTCAGATCGCGTGTACTGCGGGTTCTTGTCATGACTTCACCTTTTCACTGTGTCCATGCGGGCGTTGCGTTCATCATCATGGGTGAGCACACTGCCGTCTGATGATCCGCCGGCGGCCTGCTGCTCACGCGCATGCTGCTCGTCGATGAGCTGCCGGGCGGTCTGATGCAGGAGGGTGCGCACATCCAAAGCGCTACGCCGCCGCGCATCATCCGCCTGCCCATCCGCCCGTGCAACAGGCGCGGGTGCGCTAACTGATGCCGGTTCGCTAATGCGGGGCTGTGCTGGTAGCGGTGGTACCCGATGCCGGCTGAGGTTGGGTGGTGTTGGATCCGTTGCGGAAGACGGTATCGACACCACGGTGATACCCTCACCATGCCAGGTGATCACACGTGGGCCGGAGGTGCCCGTCATCGCCTGAAAGATACGCAAGCCTGGCGAACTGGACTGCGTGCCGCCGACATGGAGTTGGGCGGTGACACTCATAGTTCACTCTCCTGCCATGTTTCGCTGGTTTCCCCGGTCATCGCCTCAACGTTGACGACGGCCGAACTATGGCCGGCATTGTTCTGTTTCTCCCTGACGAAGCCTCGTATCCAGAGCAGGTCACCACGGGTGTACTGCTGAGCCTGACAGTATCGAGATACCGTGCCACGAGCGTTGCATGGCACGCTGATGAGCTGATTGCCGCCAATATCGCAGGTCACCGTCAGATACGTGACTTCATTGCCATCACCGAAACGCACATGTTTCGGCTCTTTCAACAAGGTGCCACTGATCCACACTTGCGATCCAGGGGGAAGAATATCGTGCTGTTCACTCATCACGGTCACCTGGTTTTCGCCTTGGATACCGTATGCACGGGCGCAGCACCACGCGACCGGTTGATACGTTCCTGGGTATCCTGCTTCAATTCACGACGCACATCGGACGCTGTTTTCTTCTTCGGCGTGGCTTTCGATGAGACACGGGTCTGTGTCTGCACCGGCTGCTGCACTGATGGTGCTTGCGTCGGCTGCACCGGGGTGAGCTGATCGTAATTGAGTACACGGTTCGTGTCGAAATGCTTCACATGCTGCGCGTATGAGTCGATGAACTGCTTGACGGCCGGCTGGCATGATTGCGGGAACGCAATCTGCTTCACACCGTTCTCACCGTCACTCATCGTGTATGGGATACCCAGTTTGGTGAAATTGTCGCTGATGATTTTCGCATCACGATCCCACTGCACCGTACTGAACTGCATGGTGAACCGGGGAGCGTCAGAGGGCAATGTTGCCGGCACGAGATCCGCGGCTTTCGTCACCGCCACATCCTGAGCGACTTGGTTCACTCCCTGGGCTTGTTCGGGTACCACCACGGGGTCAATGGCAACTTTGCCATCGACCTTGGCCAACGTGCGTTCAAGCGCATGCTTGACCATATCAGCATCCGAACCTTTGAATACCAGGTAATATTTGCCGGTATCAGCGTTTTTCTCGATACCGTAATGCACGCCATAACGGTGCAGCTGCGTGCGAGCAGTACGCATATCCTCACGGGAAAGCTGCTCGGTGAAATGCAGGTCACCACCAGACTTCTTCGTGAGGCGAACCACTGATTCTCGGCCTTGCCGCAGCGTGTCCTTCGTGGTTTTGCCCACGGCGGTGATAGCGGTCGATGTCGCGGATCCCAGAAGGTTCGCGGCACGCTCACTGATCCGTAGAATCAGGGTTGCTCCCTGCATGACCGCGCTCAGCACGCTTTGTGCGATCTGTTCTTCCATAACCATGATGGCCTTCGCTTTCGTTCAAAAGAATGGTTGAAATATTGAAGAATGCCCCGCCCGCAGGGGAAAGCAGACGGGGCATCATAGGGCCGGTAGTCATGCCTGCCGGCTGAAACCGTGACGGTTGGGGGAACCGTCAGTGCCTTGCATGAGGGTCGGTGCGGTGTTGAGAGACCGCATCCAGATAGTCGAGCTGCTTGTCTCCCATCGCGGCAGCCCGGCATAGTGACAGCCCCATGAGTATGACGAACGCCACGATGATGGCTCCTACGATCCACAGCATGATGGCTCCTTTCGAGAGACTGGATAAGCGAATACTTGTAGGGGATGCCCCGCCTGGAAGAGAGAAGCAAGCGAGGCAAGCATGATTACTGCTGTTGAGCAGTAGTATCCTCACGTTGGGCAGTGAGACGGCGACGGTAGAAGGTCAGGCCAACACCTGCACCGGCGAGCACGGCAACCGCTACAGCCACCCAGAGAATGTCCGCACCAGTTTTCGCCAGAGCACTCTTCGCGGCAGCGGGCTTGTTGTAGCCGTTCCAATCATCTTTGGCGCTGATCGCAGTGTCATAGCACACCTTGTCCGGGTCGGCCTTCGCGGTCTTGCCATCGAACGGGTCAGAGTCGATGACCGGGCAGTCAATGATCGGCTGCGCGGTGACCTTCGCACGATCCGTGTGGTGGTCGTTGCTCTTGATGCCCTTCAATGTGCCGGTGACATCCACCGACGCTCCGGGCTTCAACACGAGCGTGTCCCAGTTGGCCGGATACTTGAAGTCCACGACGGTGCCGGAACCTGTAATGGTCTGATCCTTCAAATCAATCTTCGAGAGGTTGATCTTGCCGGTGTTGGTGATATGGAACACGATCTGTGTGTCACCTGTGACGTTCAGGGCGTCGCTTGGCGTATTGCGATCCCCGGCCTTCATGCCGCTCTTCGCATCATATTTTTCAATGCTGATGGATGGCGTCTGATCAGGAGTATGGGTGACCACCACGTTCGACGGCCTTTCCTGGCCGTTGAGCGTTTCAACGAACTGGTTCTTCACATCCCCGGTCTTGATGCGTTCCATCTGCACGTAAGCGCGCCACCCCTGCTCGGTCGTGTCGTTCGAGGAGGCGATAGCCAGGTAGCGGGCGGTGGCGGTCACCGTGAGCACACCATCCTTATCGACGGCCGTGAACAGGTCCCCACCGAACTTCGTGGAGTCCACGCCACTGCCGGCGATACGATCACCCTTCGCGGCCAAGGTCACGGCCTTGCCATCCTGGTATTCGACCACATCCTTCGTCGCGTACACCGCCCACTGGCCGGTGTACCGGTCATGCGCCTGATCGTAATCATCCACGATCTTCCAGTCGGTGATCTGCTGGTACGCACGATTCGTGTGCAACGTCGAAGATTCCAACTGGTAGAGGAACAGATGGTTCAAGTAGATGCTCTGATCGTTCACCGAAGCGCCGCCCACGTTGACCGTCACATCCTTGGCAGGGTTGATCTCCTTCAACGGGTTGCTAACGGTGTTCGTCAGCTTCTGCTCGTTGTTGGTGATCTGCGTGGCGGTGTTCGTCACGGTGTACCCGTCCTTGACGGCCTTCACCGTCATGGGCAGCACGATCTGGTAGGTCTGGCCAAGCACCGTCTGGTCGATGGCTGGGGACTTCAACGCATCCAACTTCTGGATCGAATACGCCTGCAAATCAGACGGCTGAGGATCACCCTTCACGGTCTCACCCGTGGCGGGAATGATGGTGTCCACCGTCTTGAAGAAGGCGTAAAGCACGCCATCCTTGTCCTGGATGTTGAACTTGCCGGTCACGTCACTGCCCTTGGCATCAAGCACCTGGATCGCTGACGTGTCCAGCTTCAAATACTCCTGGTCGTAATCATCGACCATCCCCAAGCGTTGCACCACATACGCGGTGTTGGTCAGCTTCGAGGCATCGAGGTTGACACGATAGTAGATCCGGTCGCCCAGCACGGCGGTCTTGCCATCAATGTTGATCTTCGCATCAGCCTGTGTGTCCTGCTTGGATGGGTTGTCATCGGGAGGCGTGTTCTCCACGATGTTCGACGGGGTGATGGAATTGTTCAAGGTCAACTTCCACTGGTTATCGACCTTCGTGTTCGCGGGAGCGTCAGCGGAGACGGTGCCTTCGAAGCGCACGATGATGCGCGGGTTCGATCCGGCCTTCCAGTTGGCCTTCACCCAGGCATCGGAGAACGCGATGCGAACCGTGTGAGCACTGTCATCCCAGGTTCCGGTGTACTGGCTCTTGGGAATGATGTTACCCGTGTTCAAGTCCGTGACCTCCAAGGTCTGCTTGTCCACGTTGAGATACTGATCGTAACTATCAGTAACTCCCACATTGGTGACCTGGTATGCCAGGTTCGCGGGCAGTTTCGGCGTGGTCTCAAGCTTGTATTCGACCTTCTGGCCGGGGAACACGGTCTTGCCGTCCACGCTGGACTGGTCGCCGCCCTGGGAGGCTTCGGCCAGCACATCCTTCGTCACTGGTGGCACATAGCCACAGATCTCAGGCTCGTTCGTATCCTCACTCTGCGTGTTCACGGTTTCGGATCCCGCGTTCGTCAAACCGGCACCATCGTTCACGTTCGATGGGTTCGTGCAGAAGGTCAGCTCGTCGCCGGCGTTCTTGCCGAAGTCGGAGCGCACCTGCTTCGCGCCGCCACCGTTGGCAAAATTGATGGATCCCGGAATCAGCAACGTCACCTGCTTGGCCTTCGCCAAACCCTTCAACGAAGCCAGGTAACCGGCCTTCGCAGTCGCCGTGGCAGTCGTACCATTCACCGAGATCGTGAACTGGTCGGTCACGTCCGTGCCCGTGTTGGCGATGTCCGCGACGCTGGACTGCTGCTCGCTGCTCGCATCGGCCTCGTACACGCGGATCTTGGAAGCGTCGGCCGCATCGAAGATGTAGTCAGCCTTCGCCCAATCATCCGTTAGAGTGAGCTTGGAAGGAGCCTGGATCAGGTTCGCGGCCACCGTACCGTTGACCACCGAGCCGACCGTATCGCCGTCGAGGAATGTTTCAGTGTCGGCACCGGTCTGGTTGCTTTTGGACGGGTCGATCACGGCCTGCCATTTGCCATCCACGTATTTGATCCAGGACTTGTCGGGGTTGGGACGCCAGGTAGGGAATGTCTTGCCATCCGTGTTCACGGTCGGCTCCTGATTCCACTTGACCGAAGCCACATCATCAATCTTGCTGAAATCGGGCTTGGCAACCGTCACGTCGAAGCTGAACGCATAGGTGTGATCCAATGGCATCTCGCCCTTGGCCTTCGTTCGCACGGCGGTCACCGTGTTAGCGGCCTTGTCCCACGTGATCGTGAAATCGCCGGAAACGTCGGCACTACTCGTGGTATCCACCAGCTTGTAATTGTCGATGGAATAGCTCACGCCATTAGGTGTGATCTTGTCCTGAATGGTCATCTCGTAGCCGCCACGACCGGTACCGGTCGTAATCGTCGTGCGGTTCACCATCTGGTCGGCAGACGTGCCGTCCTCGATGCTCTTCGAAGGCTTTGCAGGAGGGACAGCAGCCACGGGGAACGATTCAGAAGCCTCGCGATCCGTGGTATCCACGGCAGCCGCCATCTTGCCCTGCTTGGCAACCTGGACGTCAAACCAGTATGTGCCTTCCTGCCAGTGTGACATGCCAAAGTCGGTAGGTGTGAAGTCGGGCGAGTTCTTCGTGCCGTCATTGCTGACCGTGACACTCTTCGTCACACTCTTCGCGGCCACGTACCCATTCTTCTGCCCGTCGTAGTGCATGATGACCTTCGCCGTAAGGTTCTCGCTCAGCGAGGAACCACCATTAGACGTGGTGATCACGTCATGCACCGCAGCGGTGGAACCCACCTTCATCGACGCCGGCGAAGCCTGCTTCGTGGAAACCGACAGATTATAAGCCACCGGAGGCTCGTCGCTGGACAACACAATCACGATGATGCCAGGAGACTTCGCAGCCTCACGAGCAACCAAACCGTTAATAGTGGTCACACCGTCAGAAAATGGAGTGGTGGTCTGATAATCAACACCCTCATACGAGTAGCTTTTCCCCTGCGTAGTTGCATTCCAAGCAGCAGCCCACTGATCTGAGTTGAATCCACCGGTCGAACCGGTGTACTGCCCATCTGTGGACACCGCGCCGACACTGACCAGGCGGCAGCCCGCATTCGTGCTGCCATCATGCTTCGCGGCATAACGTGACTGGCATTCACTCACCGCACTGTTCAACGCCGTTGTGGCAGCCGCATCCGCAGGATGCGTGGCATCGTTGTACGAAGTCAGACCCATGCTCGCCAACGCAACATCGACGTTGGCCAGCGTAGGAGCACCAAAGCTATCACGATAGGCAAAACTGATCTGACCGTCACCGCCTGAACCCGTGCCGCCCCCACCGGATCCGCCACCACCATCAGCGAAAGCCAGTGGCGAAACAAGCGTGGAAAGCGCCGCAATCACAGCAGCAGCTACGGTCGCACCCTTCTTCCAATTCCTCATCATTAACCCTTATCATTAAGGGGCAGCCCCTTGTGGACTGCCGTAGTAGAGGCTCCCTGCCATCGCGCTCATCCTGGAAGATAGAATCGCGACGGCGGGGGGCACATTTTTTATTGATTATTCAATTACAAGAATTATCTGTTTATCCAATGGGACATACACTCTTACCATCCACACAGCCCTGAATCGGTTTGGAAGGCGTCAGGTCGAAACCTGATCCCGAACCGCTTGATGAGCCACCTGAATTGGAATGCGAAGAGGACGATCCACTGTTGGTTCCACTTGAACGGCTTGACGTTCCCGATGATGTGCCGCTGCCGGCCGTGGATCCGGTTGTTTTGCGTTGTGTGGTGGATCCTGACGAACGCGAATACGACTTCGAAGAAGAGGAAGAGGACGAGGAACCGGCAGACGACCTGGACTGCGCCTGCGCCTGCGCCGCAGCCTGAGCGGCGGCGGCAGCCTTGTCAGCAGCGGCCTTCGCGGCCACGCTATCGTTCACGCCCTTCACCGGAGCGGCCAACGTCGCCTGCGCATCCCGATACTTCTGTGGATCCTTCACGCTCTTGTCCGCAAGCACCTTGTTCGCCGCGTCTAGCGACTTCTGCAATGTTTCACGAGTCTTGTTGTCGGCAACCTTGCCATGCGACGAGTCCAACGTGCCCTGGGCGGCCTTCACCGCCTTCGACAATGAAGACTTCGCATCCGCAAGCGACTTCGCATCACGCGACGCCACCACCGCACGCGCAGCCTTAACAATGGCGGTCTTCGCCGTCTTGCGATCATTTAAGGACTTGTGCAGGATAGCCGTGGTCTGCCGGATTGTTGCAGCGTTTCCTATGGTGCAGGAGGCTTTCTTTGGTGATTTCTGAGTAAAAGCAGTGAGCTTCGCGTGGAGAGTATCGACTGTCTTGGTATCAGCGACCTGGCTGGCTTTAATGACCGTGGCTGGCTGCACATCACTATCAGTATCTAGGTGCTTGGCCCTACTCTCGAACGTGGAATACTGCTCGTTTGCAATCCTGCATTCGCCTTGTGCCACTGCCACCTGGTGCCTGTTCCAGAGATGCAGACTCGCCAGCAGAATCAGCAGAACTACAACTACTATTGCCGTGACTGCCACAGTTAGACGACGCTGCTTTGATAATGATGACCAGACCGAAGTCAGATCCCTTTTACCACTCATGATTTCTCTCTTCTATCACCATTACTTTTGTTTACGTTTAGCCTCATCAGGATGCGCATACATAAACCCTGGATCCAGACCCAGAAGATCAGACAGCAGTTCGAAATCATTTAAAGACAACGTCCCAGTCTTAAGTCTTCTTCTCAGCGTTTCATAACTGGTGCCAATATGAGCTGATGCAACTGTCATTGGAGATGTTCCAGGAACCTCATTTTTTAACATTTCGTAAAGAGCTGAAGTTACCTTCTTCGTGTGTTCTTGCATCATGCTCACAATAGTATCACAAATATCAAATAAACCGATGCATATGTATCTATTTATTTATAAATAGGTAATTTATGTATCTTATTGATCAATATTAAAATAATCGATGACTGAATTATAGATACTCTAGTAATGTGTTTATACCTACTATTAGATACTTTTGTTTATGGTTATAAAAGTAGTGATTTTTTGTCAATTGTGAATCCGTAGACTTCTTTTATGATTAAAAGTTCGTGGAGCGACATTGACAGGACAGCAATAGATTTTGTCAAGTCATGGGCCAACGAAACCGAGCCAAGAACGAGCCGAACAAAAGTGGCAGCAGCACTTGGCTTTACTTACCAAGCTATCAAGAAAAAATTCAACTACGAAAATGCACCACTCACTCTGGGCGAATTCGAGAAGATGTGCAACTACTTCAATAAAAATTCAGCAGCCGAATGGATGAAAATATTACAAGCCGTCGCAATAAAAAACGGGAAAATCAACGAGGCAAAACTCATAGACGACATGCTCAATGACCACACAGTGAAAAACGCCATAGTAAATCTAGCGATCACATATCTACATCCCTCATCAGCATTGGATGAAATACCCGATCCTGCCACGGCCGCAGAATTAAAACAGGCACAACGAACCATTAAGAAAAACAAGAAAAAGGGTATATAAGTATACGAATCTATACCGAATCAGTAATCATGATATATAGTTACGTAATGAGAATAAAAATATGCCTCCGTGAATTTACGGTTCCGGAGGCCAAGCAATCACTAATATGGAGTGATTAACTATGGACAATGATACTACAAGCAGCGATGTGAACGGCAACAACAGAGATGCCGTTCACGAAGAGCATACAGGCCAGGAATGGCAGCAGCTCAACAGCCAGCAACGCCTATATCTACTCACTGACTTCTGCAAGTTCAGCCTCCCCTACACTGACCCAGGCAATATCGAGTCCTGGAAAAGAGTCAACGGAACGCAGCTCTATACCGTTCATCCCACTGATTACGTCGATGCAAACGGCACTCTACGCACCAATTGGCTCTATGGAAAAATAGGGCGACTACTTCTTATATGGATCTCCACCCAAGTCATGCTAAGAAAAGCGGATGACACCCTCACCCTGGTACTCCCCCGCAGCCTGAACCAGCTCATGAAAGAAATAGGGATTGAACGTAACGGCGGGAAACCAACCGGCAAAGATTACGCCAGATTCCGACAGTCAATCCAGGCCGTATCTGGTCTGCATACCATCGTGACCAACTTCGCCGGCAACAACACAGCGGGCAGTCTTAAAAGTAAGAACTTCATCATTGCAGACACAGTAGAAATCTACTGGTCAGCACAAACAGTCAGCAACAATTCCACCATCAAACTAAGCAAAGACACGTTCGACCTCATCAAGGAGCACAGCACCCCCTTGGACGCCGCAGCCGTCATGCTTCTGACCAGCACCAACCCCATCACCAAGGGACGCAGCAGAGGCCAAGATCTCGACCTGTACTGCTGGCTCAGCGCAAGAAACTACTCACTCATACACTCAGGCGCATGGCAGACAGCACCCATCACCTGGCAACAACTCGCCAACCAATTCGGCAACACCTATAACGATCTTCACGACTTCGTCAGAAGATTTAAGAATTCATTGAACAACGTCCGAACGGTATGGCCAGATCTCAACGTCGAGATCATCGACGGCCAGGGCATCATCCTGCATAGGTCAAAACGAAGCGTCACAGCCAAACGAAAACCCACAGGCAACTGAAACGAACAGCCCGCGAAAGCGGGCTTTTTCATACCTGATACTTCGTACTTGTTGTCCCCCTCTCTTTCGTACTTGTTGTCCCCTAACACCTAGAAATCTTCGTACTTGTTGTCCCCTAACTTCGTACTTGTTGTCCCCTAACCTAGTACCTATTCCATTACGGCAGTAAGGCTGAGATGGTGTCCCATATAGTTTTTCATATAGTCTTTTACATATAGATAACACATATAGAGCACACGAGATGACATCCGCAAAGGGTTTTCTGATGTTTGAATGAGGGACTGCCGCCCCTCCACCCCGCCGAGCTGGATCAGCTCGACCATGCCCCTGGCACTGCCGCACGAATCAACTCTGTCGTTGATTCGCTTGGCTTCGAATATGTCTGCGTGCTGGAAGTGTGAAGAAAAATGCCAAAATATAACTAGTTAGCTAACTAGTTATATAGTTAGTTATGTATAAGGAGTTTCCGGCAGGAATGCCCTGTATAACCTCATTGGCTAACTAGTTAGCAGAAGAGAGCGGAGCGAATCGTTGGAAGCTAACT
The DNA here is from genome assembly GCF_002259795.1 of Bifidobacterium aquikefiri. Classification (GTDB taxonomy): domain Bacteria; phylum Actinomycetota; class Actinomycetes; order Actinomycetales; family Bifidobacteriaceae; genus Bombiscardovia; species Bombiscardovia aquikefiri. The sequence goes on from NZ_MWXA01000014.1 coordinate 33,323, forward strand.
AGTTATATAGTTAGTTATATAGTTAGTTGTGGAAGGAGTCCTATGTTAATTGCCATTGCAAATGCAAAGGGCGGGACGGCCAAGACCACGTCATCCGTCTATCTTGCCCTGGCCGCGACCGTTCATGGCGAGAAGGCCCTGGTGCTTGATGCCGATAGCCAGGACAGTGCCAGTACATGGGCGGATGCGGCAGAGGATGAAGGTCAGCCGTTGCCCTTCGAGGTGGTGGCCACGAAGCTCTCCACCATAGCGAAGGCGGTGAAGAGGGATGCGCGGGAAAGAGACGTGTGGCGGTTCATTGACTGCCCGCCGAGCGGCATCATGCTCGACAAGGCCATCGAGGCCGCCGACTTTACCATAATCCCGACCTCTGAGTCGTCGCTGGATCTCACCCAGGCATGGCAGACCTATTACGCCATCAAGGACTCCGTGCCGGCCGCAGTACTCATCGTCAAGTCGGAGATGAACACCACCATGCACCGTGACACGCTGGAAGCCTTGGATAAGGCCAAGACCCCCCGCTTCGAGAGCATCGTGAAGAAGCGGCAGGAAATCGTCAAGAGCAACGGCCACAGGCCGAAGAAACTATTTGAATACGCAGACGTGTACAGCGAACTGAGAAAGGAACTCGGACTATGAAGGGCCAACCGAACAGCATGATGAAGCCACCCACCAAGAAGGCGGAAAGCGTCAAGGGAATATTCAGACCTGATCCCGATACCGAACAGGGCGGCGACGCCCAAGTGCTCATGGCCGTCAACGTGAAGCGCAGCACCAAACAGGATCTGAAAC
>NZ_MWXA01000015.1 GCF_002259795.1 Bifidobacterium aquikefiri
TGGAGCGATCTGGTGGTTGCTCTATATTGGCGAAAATCTGACACGCCGAGGGAGACGTTTATTTACAACGTCTCTCAGCTTTATTGTACCCACCAAGATGCAAAACCATCTAAAAGAGAGTAGGCTTGTACTTCGCTGCTCAACACGGCGGACTTCTCCAAGTGAGAGAACAAAGCTTGTTGGTGTGGTGGTGGTTTGAGAACTCAAAAGCGTATTTGTACTACTTTTTATAGTCAATTAATTGCCAGTTCGGCATGAGCCTGGGGCTTTGGTTCTGGGTGTCTGGGAGGACTTAATGATTGCCGATTTTTTTGTGTGGTTTGTTCTTTTTTGAACGAATCCGTCAATATGAATTATTTTTGAGAGTCGTTTTTGGCTCTTCATGATTTTTTTGTGGAGGGTTTGATTCTGGCTCAGGATGAATGCTGGCGGCGTGCTTAACACATGCAAGTCGAACGGGATCCGAGGCGCTTGCGTCTTGGTGAGAGTGGCGAACGGGTGAGTAATGCGTGACTAACCTGCCTCATACTCTGGAATAGCTCCTGGAAACGGGTGGTAATGCCGGATGTTCCGATTTTCCGCATGGATTTTCGGGAAAGTGTTAGCGGTATGAGATGGTGTCGCGTCCTATCAGCTTGTTGGTGAGGTAATGGCTCACCAAGGCTTTGACGGGTAGCCGGCCTGAGAGGGCGACCGGCCACATTGGGACTGAGATACGGCCCAGACTCCTACGGGAGGCAGCAGTGGGGAATATTGCACAATGGGGGAAACCCTGATGCAGCGACGCCGCGTGCGGGATGACGGCCTTCGGGTTGTAAACCGCTTTTAATTGGGAGCAAGCGAGAGTGAGTGTACCTTTTGAATAAGCACCGGCTAACTACGTGCCAGCAGCCGCGGTAATACGTAGGGTGCAAGCATTATCCGGAATTATTGGGCGTAAAGAGCTCGTAGGCGGTTTGTCACGCCTGGTGTGAAAGTCCATCGCTTAACGGTGGATCTGCGCCGGGTACGGGCAGGCTAGAGTGCAGTAGGGGAGACTGGAATTCCCGGTGTAACGGTGGAATGTGTAGATATCGGGAAGAACACCAATGGCGAAGGCAGGTCTCTGGGCTGTTACTGACGCTGAGGAGCGAAAGCATGGGGAGCGAACAGGATTAGATACCCTGGTAGTCCATGCCGTAAACGGTGGATGCTGGATGTGGGACCCATTCCACGGGTTCCGTGTCGGAGCTAACGCGTTAAGCATCCCGCCTGGGGAGTACGGCCGCAAGGCTAAAACTCAAAGAAATTGACGGGGGCCCGCACAAGCGGCGGAGCATGCGGATTAATTCGATGCAACGCGAAGAACCTTACCTAGGCTTGACATGTTTCGGACTGCTCCAGAGATGGGGTTTCCCTTCGGGGCCGATTCACAGGTGGTGCATGGTCGTCGTCAGCTCGTGTCGTGAGATGTTGGGTTAAGTCCCGCAACGAGCGCAACCCTTGCCTTGTGTTGCCAGCACGTTATGGTGGGAACTCACAAGGGACCGCCGGGGTTAACTCGGAGGAAGGTGGGGATGACGTCAGATCATCATGCCCCTTACGTCTAGGGCTTCACGCATGCTACAATGGCCGGTACAACGAGATGCGACATGGCGACATGAAGCCAATCTCTGAAAACCGGTCTCAGTTCGGATTGGAGCCTGCAACTCGGCTCCATGAAGGCGGAGTCGCTAGTAATCGCGAATCAGCAACGTCGCGGTGAATGCGTTCCCGGGCCTTGTACACACCGCCCGTCAAGTCATGAAAGTGGGTAGCACCCGAAGCCGGTGGCCTAACCTTTTTGGGGGGAACCGTCTAAGGTGAGACTCGTGATTGGGACTAAGTCGTAACAAGGTAGCCGTACCGGAAGGTGCGGCTGGATCACCTCCTTTCTACGGAGAATTTAGCTACGGTTTGTAGCGAACAAGCTTTTCGGGCCATCATGTTGGTGGTCGCGTGGGCATACTGGCGTGGAACGGTGATTGACTTTTTGTGCAAATATGCTTTTGGGCTCCCGGATTGCCACTCGGCGATTCGAGGCCTTCTGGTGGATGCTGTTGTTTTCAATGGTTGATGCTGGTTGTGTCGTGGTGGCTTGAGAACTGGATAGTGGACGCGAGCAAGCAGATTTTATTCTGTTTGCTGTATATTTCAGACCGAACTCCGTTTGGAGTTTGTGTCGATCGTTTGTGATCAATTAGTGTGATGATTTGTTGTCTAGGAATTTGCTAGTAAAGGCTTGCAGTAGGGCATATGTTGTTCGTATGTGTTGCTTGCAAGGGCATATGGTGGATGCCTTGGCAGATAGAACCGATGAAAGACGTATGAGGCTGCGATAAGCCTCGGGGAGCCGCCAACAGGGCTTTGATCCGAGGATTTCTGAATGTGGAAACACACCGCCCGTTATGGGGTGGTACCGCTTTATGCGGGGGGTACGCAGGGAAGTGAAACATCTCAGTACCTGCAGGAAAAGATATTCCGTGAGTAGTGGCGAGCGAAAGCGGATCAGGCTAAACCGAGTGCGCGTGATAGTTGTCAGGCGTTGCGCATTGGGTGTCGTGGGAAGATATGTCCAGTCGCTGACATGGCTGGCAACAGTGATAAAACAACGTGATATATGAACAGGATTGAAAACCTGGCCGAAGAGGGTGATGGCCCCGTAGTTGAAGCCGCGTTGTCTGTTGATTGTTTCTCCCAAGTAGTACGGAACTCGAGGAATTCCGTGCGAATCTGTCCAGACCGTTGGATAAGCCTAAATATTTCTATCTGACCGATAGCGTACAAGTACCGTGAGGGAAAGGTGAAAAGTACCCCGGGAGGGGAGTGAAATAGTTTCTGAAACCATGTGCTTACAAACCGTCGGAGCCTTTCGGGGTGACGGCGTGCCTATCGAAAAATGAGTCTGCGAGTCAGTGATATGTGGCGAGGTTAACCCGGGTGGGGGAACCGTAGCGAAAGCGAGTCTTAAAAGGCGTTTTAGTCGCATGTTCTGGACCCGAAGCGGGATGATCTAGCCCTGAGCAGGTTGAAGCGTGGGTAAGACTGCGTGGAGGACCGAACCCACTTAGGTTGAAAACTGAGGGGATGACTTAGGGTTAGGGGTGAAAGGCCAATCAAATTCCGTGATAGCTGGTTCTCTCCGAAATGCATTTAGGTGCAGCGTCGTTTGATTACTTCCAGGGGGTAGAGCTACTGGATGCTTGCGGGCCCGTATAGGGTACTAACAGCAACCAAACTCCGAATACCTGTGAAGTGTATTACGGCAGTGAGTCTGCGGGGGATAAGCTTCGTAGTCAAAAGGGAAACAGCCCAGATCGTCGTCTAAGGTCCCTAAGCGTGTGCTAAGTGGGAAAGGATGTGGAGTCGCATAGACAGCCAGGAGGTTGGCTTAGAAGCAGCCACCCTTGAAAGAGTGCGTAACAGCTCACTGGTCTAGTGGTTCCGCGCCGACAATGTAGCGGGGCTCAAGCACACCACCGAAGACGCGGCATTAGCCTTTATGGCTGATGGGTAGGAGAGCGTTCCGTATGGGGCGAAGCGGCGGGGGAACCCAGCCGTGGACTGTACGGAAGTGAGAATGCAGACATGAGTAGCGAAATGGGAGTGACAATCTCCCACGCTGGATGACTAAGGGTTCCAGGGCCACGTTCATCGTCCCTGGGTTAGTCGGGTCCTAAGGCGAGGCCGACAGGCGTAGTCGAATGGATGAAGGAGTTGATATTCTCCTACCGGCTTTGAATCGCCCAATCCGAGATTTGGAGTACTAAGGTCCTGTGTCGTTTGATGCAGCTTTCGGGCTGTGGATGATGTCATGGTTCCGATCTTTCCTTACAGTAGGACAGCACAGGAGTGACACAGAATGGTAGCCGACTGCGGAGGTGGTATTCCGTGGTTAAGCACGCAGGATGCCCGGTAGGTAAATCCGCTGGGTGTAAGTCCGAGGTGTGATGATGGGAGCTTTCTAGCTCGAATTCGGTGATCCAGGCTGTCAAGAAAAACTTCGGTGCTAGATTCAATGCCGCCCGTACCCTAAACCAACACAGGTGGTCAGGTAGAGAATACCAAAGCGATCGAGAGAATCCTGGTCAAGGAACTCGGCAAATTACTCCCGTGCCTTCGGTATAAGGGAGACCCGTCTCGGTGAACTTCTTCACGGAGTGAGCTGTAGCGGGTGGCACAGACCAGGGGGTAGCGACTGTTTACCAAAAACACAGGTGCATGCGAAGACGAAAGTCGCTGTATATGCACTGACGCCTGCCCGGTGCCGGAAGGTTAAGAGGATCCGTTAGCTTCGGCGAAGCGGTGAATTTAAGCCCCGGTAAACGGCGGTGGTAACTATAACCATCCTAAGGTAGCGAAATTCCTTGTCGGGTAAGTTCCGACCTGCACGAATGGCGTAACGACTTCCCCACTGTCTCGACCAGGAGCTCGGCGAAATTGCAGTACGAGTAAAGATGCTCGTTAAGCGCAGAAGGACGAAAAGACCCCGGGACCTTTACTATACCTTGGTATTGGTATTAGGTGCGAACTGTGTAGCATAGGCGGGAGACTTTGAAGCTTGGGCGCCAGCCTGAGTGGAGTCAACAATTGAAATACCGCTCTGTTCTCATTTGATATCTAACCTCGACGTGTTATCCACGTCAGGGACAGTGCCTGGCGGGTAGTTTAACTGGGGCGGTTGCCTCCTAAAGAGTAACGGAGGCGCTCAAAGGTTCCCTCAGCCCGGTTGGCAATCGGGTGTTGAGTGTAATTGCACAAGGGAGCTTGACTGTGAGACTGACAGGTCGAGCAGGGACGAAAGTCGGAAATAGTGATCCGGTGCCGGTGTACGGACGCGGCATCGCTCAACGGATAAAAGGTACCCCGGGGATAACAGGCTGATCATTCCCAAGAGTCCATATCGACGGGATGGTTTGGCACCTCGATGTCGGCTCGTCGCATCCTGGGGCTGTAGCAGGTCCCAAGGGTTCGGCTGTTCGCCGATTAAAGCGGCACGCGAGCTGGGTTCAGAACGTCGTGAGACAGTTTGGTCTCTATCCTCTGCGCTCGTTGGAATTTTGAGGAGTCCTGCCCATAGTACGAGAGGACCTGGGTGGACGAACCTCTGGTATGCCAGTTGTCGCGCCAGCGGCACGGCTGGTTAGCTACGTTCGGAAGGGATAACCGCTGAAAGCATCTAAGCGGGAAGCCTTCTCCAAGATAAGAATTCCGTGAAACCTTCGAGTTTCTGAAGACTCCATGTAGATTACATGGTTGATAGGCCGGATGTGGAAGACCCGTGAGGGTTGGAGCTGACCGGTACTAACAGTCGAAAGGCAATCATACTTCACTTATCTTTCATGGTGAGTGGATATGCAAGTCCTTCTAGTGAAGCATCTAGCAGCAAGGAGCACTTGTTGACTGTAAGCGATCATATGAAATAGTTAAGCGTCCACCATCCGGTTCCCAAGCAACCACAAGCCATGCACACGAGCGTGTGTGTGATAATTGAAGATTTGCGGTGACCATAGCCTAGGGGAAACGCCCAGTTCCATTCCGAACCTGGAAGCTAAGACCTAGCACGGCGATGGTACTGCACTCGTTAGGGTGTGGGAGAGTAGCACGTTGCCGCTATACACGATACAGAACCCTGGGTTCGAGCACAGCTCCCCAGGGTTCAACCACACCCACAACACCAAACAACACAGCCAGAGATTTCAGCGTCCACTGTTAGCGATGAAGCGAACATAATGTACCTTATCGGCTCAAGCGCTCAGTCTATCAATAACAACTGGGCATGCTGTGTTCCCGTTGGAGGTCTCTGAACCCAGCATGATA
>NZ_MWXA01000016.1 GCF_002259795.1 Bifidobacterium aquikefiri
CATGGCCCGACCTAGCCGGTTCATTACATCAAGTCGATTCGTAATAGTCAGCATGCGATGACTATACATTAGATGATGTACTGTTGTCAAGTCCGGACATCAGGTAGTAGGCAGCTACGGAAATCAGGCACTAACGAAGTCCATAAATCGGGATAACGTCCGGATTCTTGCGCAGTTTTGAGGTGGTGGGAGCATAGCCCGTCCTGTGTGTACGATTTTCAATCGCTGAAAGAGAAAACCGATTGGAAAGCAGGTACGGGCCATGCCCAAGCACATTTTACAGGTGAATCAACCCATGTTCGAGACCCAACTGGACCGGATGGTGAGCGAGAAGGTCACCGAGATCCTCAACCGGATGCTGGACGCCGAGGCCGACGAGATCACCGGCGCGGCCCGCTACGAGCGTTCCTGCGGCAGGAAGGCGTATCGTGCCGGCCATTACGAACGCGATCTGACGGTCAAGGCCGGCAAATTGAGTGTGAGGGTGCCGAAGCTGAAGGGCGCCCTGTTCGAGTCGGCGGTCATCGAACGGTACCGACGCCGGGAGGAGAGCGTGGAGGAGGCCTTGATCGACATGTACCTGGCGGGCGTGTCCACCCGCCGCGTCGACGACATCTCCCAGGCGCTGTGGGGAGCGCGGATGCCGTCGCAGACCCTGTCGGACAAGCTCAGGAAGGTCTACGGGGACATCGACGCCTGGCGCGAACGCCCGCTATCCCAGGCCTACCCGTATGTGTTCATGGACGGCGTGTGGCACAAGCGTTCGTGGGGTGGCGCCGTGGAGAACGTGAGCATACTGGTCGCGATCGGCATCGGGTCGGACGGGCATCGGGAGGTGATCGGCGTGGCGGAGGGCATGAAGGAGGATTCGGCGAGCTGGAACAGCTTCGTCTCCTCGCTCATCTCGCGTGGGCTTACCGGCGTGCGCCTGGTGACCGGCGACCGGTGCGCCGGACTGGTGAACACCGTCAGTGAACTCCTGCCACAGGCCCGCTACCAGCGGTGCATGGTGCACTTCATGCGCAACGTGCTCTCGAAAGTCTCCCCTCGTCACACCCGATGGGCCGGGGACGCGCTCAAGGCCGTGTTCGCGATGGAATCACGCGAATCGGCGTTGGCCAAGGCCGAGCAGGTCGCCACCGAGATGGAGGAGCGGAAACTCAGGGAGGCCGCCAAGTGCCTGCGCGAGGGCATCGACGAGACCACCACGTACCTGCTCAAGGATTACCCGGTCGAGCATCGCCGGCGCATCCGAACGAACAACATGATCGAACGGTTGAACCGGGAGATCCGCAGGAGAACCCGCGTGGTGGGCGCTTTCCCGGATGGTAGATCGGCATTGATGCTCATCACTGCGAGAATCCGCTACGTCACCGGCAACCAGTGGTCGACCCGCCGCTACCTGGACATGTCCCGACTCCACGACACCATACAGGAAGCGAACTGACAACGCACACAGGAAACAAAAACCAAAGTGCGCAAGAACCCGGGCACTACCTCAAGCAGCATCTATGGCAGCAGCTTGAGAACCGTTCGCCCGTCATAGCCGACGATGTCCGCTCCTCTACATTGTGCAAACTCATCAACATTCCAGGTCAGCCTGGACGTCTGATGATTCGTTGCGGATACCGCATTGCCGAAGCCGCGATTGGTTTCAATTAGCCAGTCG
>NZ_MWXA01000017.1 GCF_002259795.1 Bifidobacterium aquikefiri
CGGCGACCGGTGCGCCGGACTGGTGAACACCGTCAGTGAACTCCTGCCACAGGCCCGCTACCAGCGGTGCATGGTGCACTTCATGCGNAACGTGCTCTCGAAAGTCTCCCCTCGTCACACCCGATGGGCCGGGGACGCGCTCAAGGCCGTGTTCGCGATGGAATCACGCGAATCGGCGTTGGCCAAGGCCGAGCAGGTCGCCACCGAGATGGAGGAGCGGAAACTCAGGGAGGCCGCCAAGTGCCTGCGCGAGGGCATCGACGAGACCACCACGTACCTGCTCAAGGATTACCCGGTCGAGCATCGCCGGCGCATCCGAACGAACAACATGATCGAACGGTTGAACCGGGAGATCCGCAGGAGAACCCGCGTGGTGGGCGCTTTCCCGGATGGTAGATCGGCATTGATGCTCATCACTGCGAGAATCCGCTACGTCACCGGCAACCAGTGGTCGACCCGCCGCTACCTGGACATGTCCCGACTCCACGACACCATACAGGAAGCGAACTGACAACGCACACAGGAAACAAAAACCAAAGTGCGCAAGAACCCGGGCACTACCGGGCCATGCCCAAGCACATTTTACAGGTGAATCAACCCATGTTCGAGACCCAACTGGACCGGATGGTGAGCGAGAAGGTCACCGAGATCCTCAACCGGATGCTGGACGCCGAGGCCGACGAGATCACCGGCGCGGCCCGCTACGAGCGTTCCTGCGGCAGGAAGGCGTATCGTGCCGGCCATTACGAACGCGATCTGACGGTCAAGGCCGGCAAATTGAGTGTGAGGGTGCCGAAGCTGAAGGGCGCCCTGTTCGAGTCGGCGGTCATCGAACGGTACCGACGCCGGGAGGAGAGCGTGGAGGAGGCCTTGATCGACATGTACCTGGCGGGCGTGTCCACCCGCCGCGTCGACGACATCTCCCAGGCGCTGTGGGGAGCGCGGATGCCGTCGCAGACCCTGTCGGACAAGCTCAGGAAGGTCTACGGGGACATCGACGCCTGGCGCGAACGCCCGCTATCCCAGCCCTACCCGTATGTGTTCATGGACGGCGTGTGGCACAAGCGTTCGTGGGGTGGCGCCGTGGAGAACGTGAGCATACTGGTCGCGATCGGCATCGGGTCGGACGGGCATCGGGAGGTGATCGGCGTGGCGGAGGGCATGAAGGAGGATTCGGCGAGCTGGAACAGCTTCGTCTCCTCGCTCATCTCGCGTGGGCTTACCGGCGTGCGCCTGGTGACCGGCGACCGGTGCGCCGGACTGGTGAACACCGTCAGGGAACTACTGCCACAGGCCGGCTCACAGGGGTGCATGGTGCGCTTCATGCGCACCGTGCGCTCGAAGGTCTCCCCTCGGCACAACCGGTGGGCCGGGGACGCGCTCAAGGCCGTGTTCGCGATGGAATCACGCGAATCGGCGTTGGCCAAGGCCGAGCAGGTC
>NZ_MWXA01000018.1 GCF_002259795.1 Bifidobacterium aquikefiri
GCAGCAGGTGATTCATGTATCTTCATCGGCAATGCCATGCGCTGACACGGAGATCGAGCGGGCCAGCAATGGTACTTGCTTGTGAGGGATTCACATGGATTTCTCAGCCGACACCATGTAAGTCCGAAGAACAGACCTGCATCATAGTAATCAGACCCCGCTGGTTTTCTTCCATTTCTCTCTCCACTGCGGGGTCTTCCCCTATCTTGTCTGCATCTTCTGAGGGCTATAGGCACAGATGTGTGTGGGGGCACAGAGGTGTGTGGGAAATCGTTTCCTAGTTCTTGTGGGAGTGGGTGTTGCTTCTGTTTGATAATTTTTACGCTGGTATAACGGCACGGCACAAAGTATGTGTGAAACATGCCGTGAGGCGTTCTCCAGGCTGGGGTTTGTGCTGGTTGATAATCCTGTTTGACCTGGGATGCATGAAAGCAACCTGTGTCCGTATTGCGGCACCATCATGCATCGCAACAGAACCACGAGAGCAGGAACGACCCAATGTCGATGCCCGCCATCCCCACCTCCCTTGCTATCCTCACCTCTCTTGTCATCTCGACCGAATGTCATCTCGAGCGAATTACACCTCCCTTGTCATCTCGAGTGAGCGGAGCGAGTCGAGAGATCTCACCCTTGCAAGCATCAACAGCCAAGATCCCTCGACTCGCTCCGCTCACTCGGGATGACGATGGTACATACAGCTTTGACAAGTTCATACGATCGACTCGCTCCGCTCACTCGGAATGACAGCCCTTGGGCTATCAGCAGGTCGGCTATCTGATCGGCCCGCTCCGCTCACTCGGAATGACGGGAGAGGAGCAGGGCATCTACTGGAACGAATTACACGCCAGTACACCAGCAAAGACCAAAAACCCACACTTCTATGCCTATAACCCTGTTCTGATCAAGGAGTTGCTGGCGCCTGATAGCTGAAATGACATCTCCTAGATGAACAAATGAGACTATTCTTATCACGACAGCATGCTCTGCAGCCCTTGGAATGTCCCTATGAGTTTTTACGTATATAAACCCGCAAGGCATGGCCAAACCATTGATACGGAGTAAGCGATGCCCACGAACGGCAGTCTTCAACCGGT
>NZ_MWXA01000002.1 GCF_002259795.1 Bifidobacterium aquikefiri
CTGGAACAGCTTCGTCTCCTCGCTCATCTCGCGTGGGCTTACCGGCGTGCGCCTGGTGACCGGCGACCGGTGCGCCGGACTGGTGAACACCGTCAGTGAACTCCTGCCACAGGCCCGCTACCAGCGGTGCATGGTGCACTTCATGCGCAACGTGCTCTCGAAAGTCTCCCCTCGTCACACCCGATGGGCCGGGGACGCGCTCAAGGCCGTGTTCGCGATGGAATCACGCGAATCGGCGTTGGCCAAGGCCGAGCAGGTCGCCACCGAGATGGAGGAGCGGAAACTCAGGGAGGCCGCCAAGTGCCTGCGCGAGGGCATCGACGAGACCACCACGTACCTGCTCAAGGATTACCCGGTCGAGCATCGCCGGCGCATCCGAACGAACAACATGATCGAACGGTTGAACCGGGAGATCCGCAGGAGAACCCGCGTGGTGGGCGCTTTCCCGGATGGTAGATCGGCATTGATGCTCATCACTGCGAGAATCCGCTACGTCACCGGCAACCAGTGGTCGACCCGCCGCTACCTGGACATGTCCCGACTCCACGACACCATACAGGAAGCGAACTGACAACGCACACAGGAAACAAAAACCAAAGTGCGCAAGAACCCGGGCACTACCTCAAGCAGCATCTATGGCAGCAGCTTGAGAACCGTTCGCCCGTCATAGCCGACGATGTCCGCTCCTCTACATTGTGCAAACTCATCAACATTCCAGGTCAGCCTGGACGTCTGATGATTCGTTGCGGATACCGCATTGCCGAAGCCGCGATTGGTTTCAATTAGCCAGTCGCGGGAGTGAATTCAATATCTGGGCACGACAAACCATTGCGGCTCAACACGATTATTCCGGAATCACAATGCTGAGCACAAACCAATGATCCTGTGCATGGACGGATATTTCTCCACCATATTTTTCTGCGATATGTCGAATGGACTTCATGCCGTAGCCATGCTTGTCCTTGTCGTGTTTCGTGGTCTGCAGATTTCCCACGGAATCGGTGCGTAAATGAGAATCGAAGAAGTTTTCGATTCGAATTACAATGAAACGATTGCGAGAAAACAGTGCCAATCGGATCAGTCTCGATTCGGAATCGCCAAGCCCCAAGGTTGCTTCAATCGCATTGTCCAAAGCATTGCCGAACAATGTGGCGATGTCCATGGAAGACATCGAGTTGAGCAGCTTGCCATCCGCAACGGCTGTAAGCGTGATTCCGTGTTCGTCGCACTGCCGGGTTTTGCTGGTAAGAATGACGTCAAGCACTGGATTACCGGAATATTTCTGTGCGCTGTAGCGCTGCACAGAAGCTTCGAGCTGTTCGAATCCTTGAGCCAGATGATTGGGATCAGCCTCGACTTTTAAGGCGGCAATCTGATGTTTGAGATCGTGTGCAAGTCTGCCCAATGATTCCAGATTGGTCTTGGATTGCAGATATTCCTGATGCTGGCTTCTCAGCTGTGCATCGATTGATGAGAGCTCTGCATTCGTTGCCAAGCGGCGAGATTGCTCCTGCTGAGCGTAGAGGATAACGAAGCCGCAGAAATCAACAAGGGTCCGTATGTAGAAGACTTCCTGCCCGACGGTCCCTGAAAATGGAGTGTTCGTTGACACGAAGCTGAGATTGCTCATTGCAAAGGTAACCGTTGTAATGCTTACTGTGCCAATGGTCATCGATCTGCTGGGAACAGTTGGCGTGATCCTACTGAAATTGTTGCGTTCCACAAACCATGCGAAAGCAAAGCAAGCTGAATACACCACGACAAGCATAGCGACGGACTGCCATCTGGCATTTTCACCGCGCCAACCGATATGCAAGAATGTGACAAGCTGCCAGTGAAGGGAAGCAATCAGCTCTGCGAGCACAAAAGCCCTTGCAGTAAGATACAAGGCCTCTCTTTTGCCGATTCCAGCTGCTGTGAGGATTATTGCGCACATTCCTGTGAATGCGAGCAGCATTCCCAGTATCCAGAACTGCTTTGACATCATGCCGCCCCAGTATTGCAGGGCAATCATCACCGGTAATCCGGCCGCAACGACCATCGCCGACTTTTTCCTTCCCACACGTCGATAGATGACGGACAGATACACGATGCAGGCAAGCCACTCGCATAGTGCGGTATATAGTCTTGGTATGTCCGGCAGAGCATTGGTAATGGTGGCACTCATCTTGGCATGGCTCCAAGATATTCCGCCAAGACGGCAAGAAACGCCTTTTTCCTGGGTCTGCTGATTCGCAGCCGCTCCCCGTTCGTCATCACACAATCCTGATCCTCAACTGCCATGACATGACCGAGGTTCACGAGATAGCATGCATTTGAACGAAAGAAGCTCTGCTCCCGCAACTCGCTCTCCAACTCCTTGAGAGTACTGGATATCGAAAGCCGATCACTGAGCGTATGAATGACGATCGTGTGGCGAATCGATTCAAAGTATATGACATGGGACAGTTCAAGACGCAACCCCTGCGAGCGGGTCTCAACCAACATCGAGCTTCCGATCTTGTGGCGAACCATTCCAATGGAGCGCTCGAGTTCCTGCTTGAAGGCAAACCATGGCACTGGCTTGAGAAGATAAGAAAGAGCCTGCACTTCATAACCGCTTATCGCATATTGTGGTGCAGCTGTGATGAATACGATTATGACACTTTGGTCGCACTTCCTTATCCAACGCGCGGCATCCATGCCGTTCATTCCAGACATTTCAATGTCCATGAGGAGTATGTCGTATACAGGTCTGTAACGATCTATGAGACTCAGAGCATCGTCAAAGACAGCGATGGTGAACGTATCATCACTCTCTTCAGAGAATCGCTTCAGAAATGTGAGAACGATCTTACGAGCCTGTGGATCATCCTCGACAACCCCGATACGAATGTTCTTCATTCCAACGCCTACTTCCATTCGCACTGCTCGAGTTACATCAGTTCTTTCGCTACGGGGCCATGATTTTATCAGCACATCAGGTAACGAACGAAGCAGTCAACACTCACGGTCGTATTCGATGGCTCTTGATCTGAATGCTTTCAAGATTCTATGGCTGTGCATTGTGTCTTTTCGGCATTATCCAGAACTTGAGCAACGGATAGCTGACAACCACTGCAAGCAAGGTGTTCACCACCGACGCAACCGTTGCAGCGATTGCCGAATTCATCCCCCACCTCATGCACAACGCCGTTACATATCCAGGAAGTACAAGATTCACCACAACGATGAGAACAGCGAGAACCGCATATTTCCAAGCCGCATCAGCGAAAGCAGAATCCGATTTGAATACCCATTTCATTTGTACCACAAAATTAACAGCCTGCGCCAGTACTTCGGCGGCAAGAAACGTCAGAAACCCGCCAATTCCATTCGAACCTGGGGTCGTGTAATTGAACAGGAGGAAACTGAATGGAGTTGTCAGACCAAGCGCGGAAACGAACACCGCTGTGCCGACCCATGCAACGATGAATCTAGTGATGGTTGAAACGTTCGATAACACATTGAACAATATGAATTCCCACAGGTTGGGATGGTCTGCAATCCAGTGGGATACCGGTCCAAATAACCCATCGTGCCTTTGGCTGGAACCCTGATTGGGAGTAACTTTTTTCCGATTGTCGTCATTCATGATGGAGCTCCTTCGCTATGCGCCTGCCGATCCTTCTATTCTTCAGATATTCGGATAGGAATGAACCGATTCCATGCCACAAGTGGCCGTTTGCAATCTCCACAACGGAGTCGACCATGGCAGCATTGATGAGGCCGTTGGTCATCTTGCACATCGCACGAGGTGGCATATTCAACACGAACAGAGCATTCAGATCCGCGGAGCCTGTCTTTTCACGGCTCCTTCGCTCATTTCTGAGCAGCAATCGAGCAACCGCCCTGGCGATGAGCCCCTGAGAGAACTGCCACGAAATGATCGGATCGTTTGCAGTAAACACTCCAGTTTTCTTGGGTCGCGACACTGGAAATCCAAATAAGGCATCCAGCTGAGCATCGTTGGCCTTCTTGACATCGCCATGCAGATATGATCCAAGCTCAGGATCAGCGGGTTTCTTCTGCATGTCACCGGCAACCGAGTATTCAGCTCGCAACTCGATATGCTCACAATCCTGCCCAACCATCAATGTCCACTGCCCAGACTCAATCCTCCAGGATCCAGTTTCGACATCGAAGTGTCGGAATGTATAGGCATCGAAATCAATACGGATATCTGCGCTTTCATGAGCTCCGATCGATACTTTCGAAAACGCCTTTAACTCACGATCAGGTCTGAGAACCCCTCCCGCTGGTCCTCTTACGTAAAATTGCGCGACCGTCTGCCCGGCAATATCCGAATCGTTCCTGATGGTGAATGAAATTCCACTATCATCAGTGCGCAAATCCGAATAGCTGAATTGAGCATAGGTGAGTCCAAATCCAAAGGGGAAGCGAACCGGTACGTTCGCAGTTGAGTAATACCGATACCCAACGAACGGACCTTCGCGATAAACGGCATCGCTTCCTGCGGAAGGATACCATTGTGAACTTGGGCAGTCCGCATACGAGATCGGCCAACTCTCGGCCAAGTGACCAGAAGGATTCACATCTCCAGTCATCACTTTCACAGCCGCTGATGCTCCGGCCTGACCTGCAAGGCCAATATAGAGCAGCGCATCCACATCATCAATCCATGGGAGTTCAACAGGCGAACCTGCGATCAGGACTATCACAAGCGGTTTCCTCACTCGTCTCAAGTTCCTCACAAGATCATTCTGAACTTTCGCAAGCCTCATATGATCCCGATCGAGACCTTCCGACTCGCTGCGCTCGTCGAGTCCCAACGCCACGACAATGACGTCGGTCTCATCACTCGCAGCCAATGCCATCGCATCATCTGCAAGATCCTTGTTGACTTTTCCGTTGCGTTCGTATCCCTGTTCGTATCCCGAAACTGATATGTCACTCGCATAAGTAAACTCTTCCACCAGGTTTTCCTTCCTGGTGGCGTTGACCTTGGAGGAACCTGCTCCTTGGAATCGAGGATTGCTTGCCATGTCACCAATGAGGGCGACTCTGCATTTGGACTGCAAAGGAAGAGTGGGATGATCATCCCACATACGATTCTTGAGCAGAACCATACAGGATTGTGCAATTCGTCGGGCAAGTCCATGGTGCTCATCAATGGTTTTCTGTTTCAGCAAGGCGTCGCGTGGAACTCCCGAAATGTGAGTACGAACGGCGACTTCCGCCACCTCTGCCGCCCTTCGAGCCACATCCGATGGAGAAAGATCATCATCCGCAACGGCATCCATGATCTCCTTCGTCGAGGTATAGCCAGGTGAAGGCATCTCCAACGATCCTCCAGCCTTCACCGCTTCCACTGCTGAATTCGACCCTCCCCAATCCGATATGACAAGACCATCGAAGCCCCACTCATCCCTGAGAATCTCTTGCAAGAGATGACGGTTCTCATGCGCATAGACTCCGTTGACCTTGTTATATGAGGTCATGATGCTCCAAGGATGGGCCTGTCTGACCGCGATTTCAAACGCTGTCAGATATATTTCGCGCATGGTCCTCTCATCGACCACAGAGTTTGATGCCTGCCTTCTCAACTCTTGACTGTTGATCGCAAAGTGCTTCGGGCATGCAGATATTCCGTTTGTCTGTATTCCAGCAATTAATCCGGAAGCCATTTTCCCCGATACTATGGGGTCTTCGGAATAATATTCGAAGTTCCTTCCGCACAGTGGATTCCGTTTTATGTTGAGTCCTGGTCCCAGCAGTACATTCACGCCGAGATCCTTGGCTTCCTCGCCGAGCGCTTTGCCCATCTCCTCAGCAAGCCTGGGATCCCAAGAATTTGCCAATGCACTCGCCGTCGGGAAACATGTCGCAGGCTTGGACTGTCCAATGCCGAGATGGTCCCCCGATCCAAGTTGACGTCGCACGCCATGCGGGCCGTCACTCATGACGAATGAAGGTATTCCCGCGTGTTTGATTCCACGAGAATCCCACTCCGATGCTCCGGAAAGGAGAGAAGCCTGTTCGAGAATAGATAGATCCCTGAGTTTCATTATTATTCCTTACGACCTTGATCAAGCTGTAACCTTGACGGGACGGAGGGCGGTAGTGCAAACGGATGTCGACTACCGCCCACTCCGATCGAATGATGTATGGGTAGAACGGGTCAATCGGAAAGATGCTCCGATTCTTTCTTATTCCCTATCTACTGTCCCGCCGCGTTGACCACTGCAAGCTTGGCAGCCTTGCCGCGCTCAAGGTAACGTCTGATTGCGAGGAACTCCAGACCAATCACGAGCAATCCCGTTGCACCCCAAATCACATACATGGCGGTACGCCATATTGGTGTGGAGACCTTTGGCTCACCATTCGCATATTGCCAGCCATTGACAGTGGTATAGAGAATGTTCTTGGTCGCCTGTCGCAGCGCCTTCACTGAAGTTGCCGACTTGTCGGTGACATGGTTGGTGATGCTTGTTGTCGCCAGCATGGCATCATTGCCGTTTCGAATCTCCTGATCGGCGTTCTGATAACCATACCCGCCAAAGTAATCCGTCAACACAAATCCCCTGAATCCCCACTCATCACGAAGCACCTTCTGAAGCAACGCAGAATTCGCTCCTGCATACGTCGGACCGATGTAATTGAATGAGCTCATTACGGCCTGAGCGCCACCTTTCTTGACACTCATTTCGAATGGCTTGAGATAGATTTCACGAATCGATTGCTCGTTCGCCCACGTGCACAGCATGTTCAGACGATTTGTTTCCTGATCATTGAGAGCGAAGTGCTTCATGAAGGAATACACGCCCTTCTCCTTGGCTCCAGCAATCTGGTTGGAGGCCATCACACCAGAGAGCAATGAATCCTCTGAGAAGTACTCGAAGTTACGGCCAGAAAACGCATTGCGATGAATGTTCATAGCTGGCGCATACCATCCGGCAACATGCATGTCGTGGGCCATGGTGCCGATCATCTCGCCATATTGCTTAGCCAGATCCTTGTTCCATGTGCAGGCGAAGGCAGTCGAGGCGGGAAAACCTATGGATCCTATGCCTGTAAAATTGTTGTTCAAGGAAGCAGGTCCATCCGCATCGGTCAACTGGATCTTCCCGATTGAGGAAATGGCCTGCGTACCGTAGCCACCCATTGCCGTAAGGTTATCCATCTCATTGAAGGTCAGCTGATCGAGCAGCTTGTCCCATTTGCTATCCGTATAGCTTTTTCCACGCAAGTCAATCAGTCGGACGCCATTCTTCGCCCCAGTGGTCGGCATCTTGTCGGATGACTTGTCGTGATCCTTGGGATTGTAGTTTCCGTTGTTCACAAACTCTGCCTTGACTTTGTCGCTCATCGAGTAGTTCGTAGGCGCTGCTGTGGCTGTCTTGTAATTCGCGAAATGGTTCGCACGAGACAGATATTCCACGTCGCCGGCGGCATCATCGAATTCATTGGTCGCCACTTCCTTGTCTCCATCATGCGTATTGTTCTTGGAGTCGTACGTAATGGTATCTGGCAAGGAGAGCGTTTTCTTTGCAATGACACTATGAGAATCCGATTGAATGGAAATGCCATAGTCACCGCGCTCCAACACATAGGCCTTGGCGTCTTTTGAATCATAGGAAGCCATATCAGATTCGTTGAATTCCACGCTCACAGATTCCGAAGCTCCTGGATCAAGCTTCTTGGTTTTCTCGAATGTTATGAGATTCGTGGAGGCCTTCTCGATTCCGCCGTTGACATATGGCGGATCATAATAGACTTCGACTACATCCTTGCCTGCGGTGTCACCGGTATTGGTCACCTTGACCATAAAGGAGACTTTACCGTTCTTGACACTGATACTGCCCATCTCCTGTTTGAATGACGTATAGCTTAATCCATATCCGAAGGGATAGAGCACCTGTTGGTTATAATCGATCAGACCTTCTGCAGCCGCTGTTTCATAGAACTTGTATCCTACATATATTCCCTCGCTATAGTTCACGAAGGTTGGAGTCACATCGCTGGTCTTGCCGGTGAAACCGGTGACTTTTTGAGCGAACTCATCGACATTGTCATATGAGAAAGAACCGGAATTATTTTGAGTGTTTGCGGTCTTCAGATTCTTCAGAAATGTGTCGGAGGTCTTTCCAGAAGGATTGATATCACCTGTGAGCACACCTCCTAGTGCACTGAATCCAGTCTGCCCCGCCGGAGGGCACCAAAGCACTGATTTGATCTGTGGATATGAACTGAGAAAATCGAATTGGAACGTGTTTGCCCCGTTATATACCAAGGTGACATTGTCAAAGTTCTTTGTTACAAGATCTATCATGTCCTTTTCTGTTTTGCTGAGCTGAAGGAAATGCTCACCCTTCTGAAAATCCTGATAGTCCTTGGAATTGTTCGTATAAGTGATGCCATCGGCCTTCATGTCCGTTGGTAGGTCTGCGCCTTCTCCACCAACCCTGGTGATCACGACAACCGCCTGATCAGAAAAATTCTTCGCTTGTTGAATGAGACCTGTGCTGTATTGTGCGGCAGGAACTTCCGGCAATGTCCAATCTTGGGCGAACATCCCCACCTCCGGTCTATCCTTGCGATAATCGGTATAGAGCTTGGTGAGTCGGGCATTTGTCTGCAGCCCGCTTTCCTTGAGTCCATCGAGTAATGAAACCGTTGGATACTGATCAGACATGGATCCTGAACCCGTCCCACCATACACAGGATTGGTCGAGCCCCAACCGAACACATTGACTTTCTTACCTTGCAGCGGCAGGTTGCTGTCATTATTCTTGAGCATGGTGATCGCCTCGGACTGCACATTCTTGGCAAGCGTATTAGCGTTTTTCACCGTGCTGTTTGCAAGCGTATATTTGGTAATCGTTGCATTGTTCAGCAATGTTGCCATTGGACCGGTCACCATCATTGACATCGCAACGACGATGCCCACAAGAGCCACTATCCATGATTGTGAATGAATGAGTTTTCGAATGCCCTGATCCCGTACTGTTCTTTTATTGACAACGAAAGTCACGATCAGTGCCAGTATGACAAGCGCAGCCGCAGTGACAAGGTACGGCATCAGTGAGCTCAATACGGCGACAACATCGGCCATGTTGATTTGAAGCATAATTTCTACCTCCTCCTTGTTCTCGATCCGAACAGCGTCATGGTGGCAGAGGGGACTTCACTCCCGGGCCACGTCATCATTCCTGCAGCACAGCAGGTTTTTGAACCGTGATCCAGACAAATCCATTCTTTACCGTGATTCGGATCTCGTTCGGCACACCCATGTGCCGATATCTCCATTGAACAAGAAAAACAGCGGCTATCTGTATGATTGACGCAATCTGTCATTTCAATGACATAATTTGTGTGAAAGGTGCATACAGCGGGAACGGTATTAGACAATACACGGCTGGCATCCACGCCCAATCCGTGTTCTTGGCTAGAAACATGGATCAACAACCGTCATGAAAGGCATGGTATGACTCGGCAAGACGTCCAGCAGCCGATTGTTTTCCATGCATTCGACGATCCCAAGGGCATTGCGCAAGAATTGCATATGAGTAGTCAGATCGTCCCTTCAGACATCGTTTTCATCGTCGTAGACCACTCCAATGCCTGATATATTCGGCTTGAAGACATCACGATGTCAAAGACGCTGCGATATTCTAAACCCTCATCAGTCTTCTGCAACCGATCGCACTGCAACCAGGAAAGGAATTCGGGCATGAGATGGATTCCCAATACGCTGACGTTGCTTCGATGCATCTGCACGATCTCGCTACCCTTTCTTGACATCGAGTCCGCTGCATTCCTTCTGGCATACATTGCAGCAGGCATGACCGATATCCTAGATGGCTTTTTGGCACGACGATGGCAGGCAGTAACGCCAGTCGGAGCAACTTTCGATAGCGTGGCAGACATGCTGTTTACGCTGACATTTCTCTATGTGTTCATGACTTTTCTGCAATGGGCAGTCTGGCTCACCCTGTGGATAGGCGCCCTTTGCGTGGTCAAAGTTCTGACACTCATCGTTGGATGGGTACTCTTCCGCCGTTTTGCCTTTCTGCATACGACGCTGAACAAACTCTCAGGAATCATGATTTTTGTAGCGCCCCTATTCATATTGAAAACGGGAGTTGCGCTGATAGGCATCATCCCTTGCACACTGGCTTCACTTGCCTCACTTGAAGAGCTGATCATCACCTGTATTTCTGGCACTTTTCACCCGGACATTCGCTCATTGATGGATCTTCAAGTTAATCATGCGAAGGCGTCATGCTACGAATCCAGTCGCCGAAAATGACATCCATGATTCGACAAATCTCATCTCGGATGCCGGATAGTCGTTCTCAGTCACGATGATCGTGCATCGTTGCTCGAGCACTCGAATGTAAGGAACCACCACGAGACAATTATTCAGAGTGCCTTTGGCAAATATGCGTCTCGTATACTTTCATGAGGTGAGCAGTGCCAGCGGAAGAAATGTCTTAGGGATCCGCTCCTTACTGAACGCTCCGGCTAACTCTAATAAACACGTTGGCCAGCCTGCTCGACCGTCATGGACAGCAGGAATTCGTGTTCGCCTCTGCAACATGCACTGCCTGACCGGGGTGCCGTTGCCTACCCCAATATTGGATGGTCTGCCTTTCCTCCTCGCTGATATGCGAATACACTTGACCCACGCATATAACTTCATGTTCAGTCATGGAAATCTTGACAATCTCAAACTCTAGAAGATGTTGCACTTGTAATGAGATAACGGAGACAAACTTATCAATGCCTTGCTTAAGGTAATCAGCAGCCGGATCATCCCCGCGAGTGCGGGGCAAACAACATCGTGCGTTCAGACATCCTCGACCTCCAGACGCAGCCCCATCACGTCGAGCACCATGAGTACTTTGCGTAAGTCGAAGGACATCTTGCCTGTTTCCACCTTTGCCAGCCAGCTCCTCGATACGCCTGCCTTCAAGGCGAGCTGCTCCTGCGTAAGATTCAGCTTCTCTCGCCGCTGGCGTATCGCCAGTCCCATGTCATACATGGTTTCTATCAGTATGTTCTCACATCCTCGCCCATCAGGGGTTTATATACGTTCGTACACAATAGGTATTGTGTACGAAAAAACACAAACGCATCTTGCGCCTGTGCGAGACATCTGGATGGAGTTCCATGAGAGAATGATGCATTCGAGCGTGCCGCTGTGAAGAAATGATCTCGAATGGCATATGATCTCCGTTGCCGGGGAACCGTCGCATTCGTAAAATCGTGCGCTTGCATAGGAGTATTTCAAACCAGTCGGTGGCGCTCAAGTCGCTGATTACCAGGGCGTTGCAAGGGAAACGGGCCCGTCTGTCGCATCCTTCTAAGGCTGTGCGAAGCGAGGTTTGCGGACGCGTCGTGAATAAGGCGCTCAAAACTCAAACTCGTTTGAGCTACTCGTCTCGTCAAAAAGTCGTCGCCGCGCATGCCGCCGGGACTCCTGTCGAGGAGATTGCGAGCAGGTTCGGCATCTGCCGCGGCACCGTTTGGAAGATCGTCACCAGTGCCGGGCAGCCGACGCGCAGCCATGAGCTTTCTCCTGCTGTTCAGGAAGAGGTTCGACGGCTTTACGAGAGCGGTCTGACTCTCGCTGAGATCACCAAGAAACTTGGTGTGGGCAGGGTGAACGCGCGCGCCATCATCATCAGCGAGGGAGGCACGATGAGATCTCGAGGACGTAGACACAAGTAACTATCCTGTGCCCAATTTGCGAGATTGTGAGTGGAAGAGGAGCGCTCTGATTGAAGTGTTCCGCTGGAATATTGTCTTATTGGCTCACTTGGTCTGTGTGGCTTTCATCTGATTTGACATGGTTGTGGCTAGATCACCTCTTGGACTCGGCAGTGAAGAAGCAGCTGAGGTGTTTCCATTCCATGGGAAGAGGGAGTTTGCCGTTCAGAGGCATCGCCGGAGGGAGGGCAGTCATTAGGAAGCTTGTACAGACGTGCCCAAAGAGAGTGACGATCTTAGAAGACGAATAACTCTGTTATCCGCAGTGGTGTAGGATTATGGGGGTATGACGGTATTTCTCGACGATGAACGTCTCAATGGTCCGCATGTAGCCCGACTCAGTGCTAGACCGCAACGCGTTGCTCTTCCAATCAGTGCGAACGGTCCAAAGAGTTTTGAGGATATCATACAGTTAGAATGTCAAATCTGGGGTGGAGCAGCAAATGTGATCCTTCCCGTGACAGAAGATGGATCAATTCCAGAAATGTATCGAGCGATTCTCCCCGGATCACAAATCGATGCCGTGAAAGGTCTTGGATACGACCCTGAAATGTCAATGTCCGATGCGGTCGATTTGAATTACAGTAGAGAAACAGATCGGGATCAGTTGGCGGTTGGTTTGCTTCCATACAAACCAACGCAGAAGCAGCCACTCGTAGAAGTGGCCAATTTGTCGAAAAATGACCCATGGTACGAAATTTATCTTGTTTGCCTTGGAAAATTGCCAGAGCGGATAGATTCTGACATTGTTAGGGCAGGCAGCTGGCGACAGGATATCAGTTTTTCCGATTTTGTGGAAATTCGGAATATGCCTCTGACTGGATCTCTTGAAGATCTACTTTCACGAATGAATCCTATGACACGCACCAATACCCCAAGACGACTCTCCATGGTGCAGCTCTCATACGCCGCTACCGCAAGTACTGCCATCAGGTCTGGTCATCCTGTGCTCCCGGAAAGATGGTATAACCGGTACGATGCAGGTCCAAATATCCTCGTGGTCTGTTCTCCGGGTTCATTGGACGATCTCGCTTTGCTATGGAATTTGCGTTCGGCTCATGGTGACTTTTACGCTGTTCCAATAGGTATTCCCTATGCAAAGTTTTCGACAGAAGCGGTACAGAAAATAAAGTCAGATCCAGGACTTGCTCGCAATGGGATATCGCCCAACAGTCTGTATATCACGAGTTGCAGTGTCTCAACTCACGACATATCTGAATGCCTTGGAAATTTATCTGGAGTATCCATCTGTTCGCCGGACGAAATGCTTTCTTTTGGGACTGTTCTGGGATGGAGCAGGGAAGACGTGCTCGTATGGAAGGATGTGCATGCGTCCTTCAAACCGTTTGATCCCGCTCTGCATAGGGAAGCCCTGTTCCAGAGAAACCTCAACCGCCTGCTGATTATGCGGTCCGATATCGCTGTCGAGGATTCGCCCCTCCCGGTAAGTGGTGATTATCGGGTGGAATCGACAAACGGAATCTTCTATAACGGCTCCTATAACTCGTGGTTTTCGCCGGTAGAAGGTGAAAGAATACGTTCTGTTCAATGGCCGTCCCATAGTCTTATAGCTCAAAGCCTTGCCTCGGCGCGAGGGCTGAGGTTTCGCGAATCAGCTCCTGGAATAGCTGCAAGGATTTTGGTTGAAAAGGTCGGTGATCTTAATGATTTAGGCATGTTATGCCATGCCCCATTACTCCAATTATTGGAATCAATGGCCGCACGTCAGGGTTTCAACTGGTACAAAGATCGTGCCCGGAGAGAAGGGCATGAACCCGATCTTGTTGAATCGGTTGGCCGTTCAATCGATGAACTACCAGAGAAGACGTTCCAAGACTTTAAAATAGTGCTCGGTAACAGCGACAAGGCTACGAAATATTGGCTGGCTTGGGCGGAAAAGGCAAGCATCATCCTAAAGGGATTCCGGATCCAATGCCCTGAGTGCGGTGCGAGACAGTGGATTCCAATTAAAAGTTTCGCTCCGCCGATTATCTGCCGCGGCTGCTCGAAAACTATTGACTTCCCATTCGGAGATGAGTCCGTAGCTAAGTTCCAGTACAGGCTGAGTGAACAGTCCAGACGCGTCTACGAGGTGGATGCTATAGGGCACCTTCTAGCTGCTCGGTTCTTCCACTGGATATTTGAAGCTGGGTCGAAAGGTCAGCTTATAGGAATGCACCCTGGAATGAGTGTTTCCAAAACAGACGGTGGTAACGAAATTGGTGAGGCTGACCTAATGATGCTAACTAGGATGGGGGAATTCATACCAATAGAAGTGAAACGAACAGCTAAAGGTTTAAATGAGAATGAAATTCGGAAACTGGAAATTCTTAGTGGGGCTTTGAAATCGCCATGGAACGGAGTCGTCGTCTGTCAGTATGTCCGTGATGTCGATGAAACATCACTCACCTCATTGGTCACTAGGAACCGTGACGGTACTTACCAGCGGATAGTTCTGACTTATGACCAGCTGCTAGATCCCCATCCAATATGGGCGTTGGGCGGCGACCCATTTGCCATAAGGAAACTGACAGATAAAGAGATCTCTGAACGAGAAAAAGAATTTGTAACATCTCTCAAAAGACGGGCAGAAGAACCCGATACGGATTGGCAAGCATACTTAATGTTGCACCGCCATTCAAGACCGCAATCTAATAATCAGAATGGTTCAGGCTCGTGATAGCTAACTCGGTTCAAGCGGAGTTGTGAGGTCTTGGCCTCGTGATGCCATAAGTTGCCGCTGTATCAAGGATTATTTCCGCAAGCGAACGGAGACAGCTCTGCAGTGTTCCAATTTGACAATCAGCTTGTTCACATGACCTAACGGATAAGAAGCTGTAGATGGGAACGGACGGAAGTCTGAACTCCAAACGCATGCTGTGACCATGGTGACTGCTGGTTGGACAATAACCAATAGCGGATTGCGCTTTGGAATAAGTTACGCGGAGCGTGGATAGGGAATCGTTGGTTTCCCTGTAGCTTGGAGCTTTGCACATCAGGAAACCACTGTCTCAGCGATAGCAGCAAAGAAAGAGCAAAGGAAAAGGATCGACACGATGACCTTTAGGTAACCTGACAATTTTTCACTGAAGATGGTTGCTATCAATGTTTAATTTTACATAGTCTGAAAATTGTTTTAAATCCCACAGTTGGAATCTTTTTTTGCATAAAGCCTCAACTTCTGCACCTAATATGGGATGTGCGACACCTTTCGTGCTCCAATCATTTTTTGTATCATTTGTGACTAAAACTATGTTCTCGATACTCAGATTATCTAAAATATAGACTCCTAATAAAAAATCAGCCCAAACAAAATAGTCGCCATGATTCTTATCAGAGTCGCGAAATCCGGGAGGGGTATTTGTCTTATTTCTAGCCTCTGCCAATTGCAAAAAAGAATCTCTGGGTACAAACGGACAAATTGCTGTAGCTTCAAGACTGGAAATAGTTGATATTAAGGAATTTAAATATTTTGTATCGGTTTGAGGTTGATATTCTTCAAATAGATTCCGCAATTCTTGTAGTAACTCAGATGCATGTCTGCTCTTATCATCACCTAGCAGATTTCTGATGCTTTCTACATCCTCTTTCTGCATTCTCCTGATATTAATTAGATTTTGATTTTGATTTTGATTTTGCGTACTTTTTCTTATGAAATTCCATGTTTCTTGAATAACCTGCCCTGGAATTACAACATTTTTTTGTCGCTTCAAGAAGTCAATAATATCGTCACCTTTCTCTTGATTACCAATATTTACCAGGGCATTGGTGTCAAAACCGAAAACTGTTGATTCGTTTCGAACATTTATTTCACCCTCTCTCCCATCCTTAAGAGAGACTAGTGCTTCCTTCATTTTGACTAAGGGATTGAGTTTTACTTTTCGATCGAGCACTTCAAAAACTCTTCTAATCTGATCAGATGAGCCGTTATCAGCAGATGGCTGCGGAAGATCCACCTCAGCATTTATTTTATCTTCTGCCATCTCACTCGCCAGTTTCTTGACTATACCAAACAGAAGCTATCGTCTTTGTAAGTGCCCGTCCTCGTGCCTCAAGTTTTTCAATGTTCCAGTTATCTAAATCTGCAAAGTACGTCTGGTCTTCTTTGCTGATGACAGTTTTCAGTATTTCTTGTTGAAATCCGGTCCAACTGTCACTGTTACCCGGTCTTCGTGGGATTTTTGATAAAACTGCGTTCCCAATTGTGGCGCTCCAATAATTGACCTCACTAGGAATAGTTGTTCCCCAGTTGCCGTCTTTTGTAATGACATATTGGATAAAACTGTCAGTAAGATCCGGGTTGATCTTTTTCTGCATAGCAGAAGCTTGAAGAACATGCAAAGTATTTTTCCCAAGGGCACGTGAGAGTACTTGTTCACTGAACTGCTCTCTTGAAGGCACAAGATCGCTCAGATCTGCAAAGGCGGCTTCCCAAGTGCGTTCTGAATAAATTCTCTTTGCAGCTTCGCTGAAACGCCGTTCTACATTACCTGTTCCTAAACTGCCAACACTGATTCTTCTTACAACGAGCCGCAATAAAGTCGATGCTCCTTCATCGGGATTTTCCGTATTTGTAAGGGCGAGCAGTATCGGCCGTATCGAGATGACGTTCAACTTGTTCAGAACTGTATATATTGATGCTTGGTAGTCATTTGCAGGTCCAGCTGTTGAAGGATCTTCCATCTGTAAATAATACGGTAAATCATGACTCATGATCGCCATCAGCTGCGTAGGAGATATGGATTCAAACTTCGTAAGATGACCTGTCAACGCGTCAAAAAGGTCTCGTGGTAGCACATAACCTCCACGAGCTGTAACTACATGTCTTATAAATTGAACGAAAGTTGAAGGATCTCTGAAAGATTTCGCAATTTTTTGCCATTGCTCATATCTTTCGTGCATCTCACTCGGTCTGGATTGACTCAGCACATAACTCTTCAACAGATCGGCCGTTGTTAAGTCTTTACCTCTGTTGTTGACAATTTCGAAAACACGAAATGCCGATGCACTATCTGGATGTGTGAATTGCGCAATATAGAGGTGATCAGTAAGAAAATTCGCCCAGATACCAAGTCTTTTAAAAGGATCATCCTTCAAGTTCTCATCCAACAACGAGCTTAATTTCTTATAAGCTTTTACGAGATTTCTCGATATAGAATCTTCTCCGTCCTCGTTCTCTACAGGAAGCACAATGTCTTTGGCTGATTTTCTCAGAATTTCTTGTAGAGTTCTGTCATCAGCTCTGTCAGAGAGAGAGATCCTTGCACTTTCTTCATCAGTATCGTAATTAATACCTGTTAAGAACGTCGATTTGACACGTTCCGCCAGCGCATCTCTACCAAACTTCACCGCATCATGATACAGAGCAGCGGCAAGTAACGTTACTGTTAGTAATCGCTGTTGGCCATCTACAACTTCTTTTGGCTGATTCTCTCCCGTCAAAATAAAAAGGCCCAGAAAGTAGTAATCCTGATCAACTGAATCGGAGAGATCTGAAAAAAAATCGCTTATCTCATCATCGCCCCAGCTGTAGTTTCTTTGATATATCGGAATGGTAAAACGATTCCCACTGATCAATGAGCTCAAAGTATTGGAAGAGGCTGTTAGTGGTTTTTCCATACGAACATTGTATGTCTTATGATGCCTATTTCAATGTGCTTGGTTTCCGATATCGAGATGATTCTTTTTGTTGGGGTGATGACTTTCCTGCGATGAGTTGATGGATACCTTCGGTCAGGTGTGTTCGTGAAATCAAGCAAGAGTTGCTCCTCGACGCACGAGAAGTTCTACGACCTTCTGTCTAGAATTTTCTACTGTAAATTGGGGATCTGCGCGTATGTTCGTAAGGGACATCAACGACCGTTCAAGGCTTGATAAGAGCCAACCAAATCCTATTGCATTGTTTGTCGGGGTAGTATGCGGTCACAATGATTCAGCGTTACGATAGGCTGCCTGCTAGATCCCAAAAAGAAAAAACCGTATATATCTGTGCTGCTGCACATGAAGTTTAGTAGTAATACGTGAATTGTTACACGAGCAATCCTTGTCGTCGGACAAGCGAATACCCGTGCTTCGCGGGCAACGCGACACCACATCTTCCAATGAGAACTAGCCTTCCTTATCACTTCTCAGCAATATATCAGATGATAACCTCGGTCATCCGACATGGAAGTCTTTGTGCTTCTTTTCCCCGTTCTCAGCCCAGTGGATGCGGATGACGTCCGGGTCACTACCTTGAAGATAGTGGACCACGCTGAGCCGCCGGGTTTGCCCGGCGTGAATTATGGTCGGCTCATCGTCACAGGTAAGCATCATGCTCGAATGCTCACCGACTACTTCGAATGTGACGTCGGTGGCATCCTTGTCGCCGGAGTTCGTGATCTCGATCCAATGTCGAGTCGTGTATCTCGCCTTGCCTCTCTTGTCATATTCCTTGAGCTCGCGTTCTTCATGTGGCTGGGCAGAGAACTTCACTCCGCGCGAGACTGTTGCGAGGGCGGAAACGTTGAGGTCGAGTTTGGCGACGTCAAATTCGATCGCCTTCCACACTTCATGTTCAAGCTGTGCAACGTTGACAAATTCTCCCAGCAGCCCTCGCTGACTGATCTGATGGCGGAATTCCCTCAGACCATCGAGCTGTGCCGTGTCAATGTCACGGGGAAGTGGTGCCGTCGAGAAGTACAGGTGGACGAGTTTGCCTGTGGCGACAGAACGTTCGATCTCTTCGACCGTTCCTGAAACCGCTTCTGGCGTCGGCGAGCCGAGACGGCTACCGAACAGGGCGATGACAATGTCAGCGCTATCAACGCCCTGTTCGTTGATTTGCGCCTGGGGGTGTCCTCCGAGAAGTGGCACGGACGCTGTCTCCCAACGCCAGGGAAGAAGAACAATATGTTTCGAGATAGAGTTGGCATCATTCCAATTGTGGAGCGCTCCTTCAACGGCATCTCGGGCTTCGGGGATATCCGAGGGAGAGGCGATCACTACGCGGAGGACTGAGGCGGTAAAACTCATATTCCCAAGCATACAAATATATGCCCTCATCTGCGGATTTGGGGCAAACTCCTCTAGTGTTTCTGTCGGGAATGTGATCTCTTGGCTGCACGGAATGTGGTGCTTCAGGCGTTTCCCATCAAAAAATGAAAACAGCAGGTCACTCTGGTCTGGGACAATGCTGTGTATGGAGATTGGTGAGCGTTGGGGTTATCGGGCGCATAGCGTTGACTCGTTGGTTGAGGTCGAAGTTCTCAAGATCGGGACGCAGAAACCACCACGGACGCTTGTCCGGTTTGTTGATGAACGATTTGAGGGTAGACAGGAGTGGATTCCACCTACTCGTTTGAAGGTGATCTGGAAAGATGCTGTGGAGTTCGAGGAGCGAGAGGCTCGCTGGGATAGAGTCGATACTCATCCCGGTTTGGAAGACGGGCCAGTAGAATTTGCGATCGACGAAGTCTTCAGAACGCTAATTGACGATGAGTTGGCCAGTCCCGCGTATCGCTATACAGGAGTAACTGTTATAAAGGATATTGCTGGTCTCGCTGGATATCTGCAAATTGATGAGTCCTTGCTGAGGGATGCTCCTGAATCGTTTGATGACGAAGATGGGTGGATTGTGCCATGGGCGACCACTGAGTTGATAGTCAGAACTGTCTGCACTCTCTACTCTGACAAGATACTGCACGAGGTCGAAAAGCAGGAATCAGAAGTCCAACTGGAATCAACACATGGGCGATGGTATAAGAGTTACTTTCACAAAGACGAAGATATTTTCGTGACACCGGAAGAAGTCGCATCCAGCGACTTCGAAGAGCCTTATGGTAAACGATGCCGTGACTTGTTGCGCCAATGGTGTGGCGTCGAGGCTGTCGCACGTCAGGACGAGCTCAAAGCGTTACGGCAAGAGGTAGTGCGGCTGGATGAGTTAGTGACCCATGCGATCCGTGTCCTACGTACCGCGAAACTCACAACACAGGCTGATGATATTCAACGTCGGTTCGGTGTTCCAATCATGCAAGCTCGCAAATCACGGTAGCCAGGTGCTTGGTTCGGGAGGGTTTTCGACACTCCATCCATGAGGCATGTACGGATCCAGTTCTTTGGCTCCTAATGTGCTGGATTCGCTCATGGTCAGTTGGGATTTGTCGTTGAGCGGATCGATACGATCTGCATGCTCGTCAATCCATGTCGCCCACTCCAGCACGTGTCTTTGAGCCTGCTCATCGAATTCCTCAGCCTGATGCCGAATCGCTTGACTATAGGAGCGCAGCTGCGCCGCCCTGTCCCATTGCTCAGCTTGTTGCCTCGCACGATCAGCATTGAGCTTGAGTAAATAAGCTTCGCGTGCCTTAGGAATGGCTTCCTCCCATTCCTTCACCTGCTTGGCATGATAGGCTTCAAGTTTCTCTCGTCTATCTTGTGCGGCGTGGCTCCATTCTTCGATGATGTCGAAGAATTCCGGCAGCTTCGAGACGAGAGTCCATCGTTGGCGATCCGCCCACCAGCGCGAGTTATAACCAGGATCGAGTTCCAATTTAAGGCGACCAGACCACACCTCCATGCGCGTCGGGCTGACCCGCTGCCACTCGTATTTGCGTTCGGTCAGATCCTTGTCCGTGTAGACGTCGCGTTTCACCCGCTCTTCGCTGAGCACACACCGATAGCTATCCTCGCCGACCGTGATAAGAAAGCTCGGGTCCTTGTCCACACTCAGCGTCCATCCACGCCGAACACATTCTTCACTAATGCCCTGTACGAGTGCCCATGCTCGCGGACGAGTTGCCTCGTCGACCGCGAGAAGCGAAGCATGCTCAATGAGCGCTTGTATCTCGGGTCGATTGCGATCAGCTTCAGCAGACATGGGAATCTGGGGCGGCATCTCTGCCTGCGTTGAGAATTGGATGAGTTCAATGGTCAACGGTCCCCGCCTGGTCCCGGTCACTTTCAATCGGCGTTGAGACCCCAAACCTCCTGAAAAACGCAGCTGTCTGACAGCACGAACATAACCGATTCGCTCAGCATCACTCGGTGCGTCGAAACGAAGCACGCCGCCCTCAGACTCAAGACGATCAAGAAGATCATCAACGGGCTTGTACGTTGGCTCGGAGGCAGGAGGGGATGTAGTAGCGAGTTTCACTTCGGTAGTATCAGGATCTTCAGATGGCGGATATGATCCATGCCCCAAGTAGTAGCGTCCTTCATCTGTAAGGCTTGCACGCCAGGATCTGCCATGCCCCTGTACGGATAGCAACCCACGTCGTTCCAATGCGCGCGCCGTCACCCGATGATCGAACCCATTCTCATACACGCCTTTCGGCCGCCCTTCACCGACCCAACGCAAAACAGCCAGCTGCTTCTTATTCAACAGGTTTTGTTTGGGCACAATGATCTCCAATCGAATAGGACCTTGCTCCTATCCACGCTATTGCTAACACCAATAGTTATGCGAACTAAATCTGTTCCATTTTCCCTTTAACCTAGGAAGGATGGAATCCTACCCATCCTCATGTTCAGAGCTCATGTTTTCAATATATTTTATCGTCCGTGGTGTCGTTCTAGGTGGCTCAGGTTGAGTTCTTATTCGTGCTCTTCCCGGACTTTCCAAGATTTCTCTGCTTTGGAAAGAGGCTTCATCGATCTCTGGTTACGGTTACTGCACTCAGTGCCTTATGAGTCCGAGCAGTCTGTCCATGACACCAGGTTTGAGAGATACTCCTGGTTGTTTGCACTTCAGTAGATAGGCTCCATACTCGTTAATCATGAGCTGCACGGCCGGCGAGGCAATGAATGCCTGGTCGTGCTCCATTGCGTCGATGGCCTTGCATACCTCCACTTTGACAAGTCGTTGTAGCTGTCGTCTTGTGCCAGCACGCTGCTTCCTATTGAGGATGAGATCAATCCCATTGTCGTCGTTCACTTCTCCCTTGTACACGAATGGTCGCTCGTTATCGAATGGTTTGTGCATCTGACAGATGAAGCGCAGGCATGGGTTCAATCCCTGCTGACGTATACTCGTTTCTATATCCGAGGTGTCGAATAGAAAAGAGCCGGTCATTTCGTCGGTGATCATCGTCGACGTACTGATGAGCATCCATCTCACATCATTCTTGGCCGCTTCACGTATCAACTGAATGATTTCGGGGAATAAAGGCAGCTCGCCCTGACGACATTCGCGAGGCGCCCGGCCTGGCTGGTTGATGGTGAAATAGGAATAGTCGCATTGCATATCGACGTAAAAGACGAGACCCCCATACTCATGCCGTGGTGACATGCGACTGCCACAATCCAGAACATTGTTTCGATACGATTCCGTTTTCCTCAGATGATGTTGGAGAGAAAAGTTGAGATCCTCTATTTGGCGGGGTACATCCGATTCAGAAAGGATTCGCGCATCATTCGAGATGATTTTGTTGAGCCTTTCCGCGATTCCGGAGATCTGCTCGTGATCATCCCAGTCGATCTGCCTGCCATCCTCCTGGAGCGCATCCTGGGCTCTCTTGACCCTTTTAAGCTCGGACTGATGGGTCGGCGGTTTACTGCGCCTGCCCTGGTTGCTGTACTCACGTCCGCTCGGGTCAGTATGGAGATGCTCGACACCAATGATGGTGTCGGATCGGGAAGGCGTCTTCATGATGAAATCGGGGCTCTCCTCGGCCTCGACAACCTCACCGAAGACTTGGTCCGCCATCATGCGCCCGTACTTACTCTCACTGCGGAGAACATCCAGTGCCTGTTGAAAACGCTTGCGCTCAAGACTCTTTTTAACAGACGAATCAACCTTTTGCTGCGACATACTCACATTCTATGTTCCGGCCACACGCGCTTGGACCTCCGTAGAAGCTTCTCAAACCATGCTAAAGCGCTGGAAGCCTTGTGCCTTACCGAGCTTTGCGCAGAAACAGCCGCTCACAGGCTCGCCGCAGGCCTACGGTTCGGTCGGGCGTCGTGGACCTTTGTCTAAGAATTCGTCTCAGTCTCAAATCCGATTGAGCTTCCCGAATTGAGCCGAGGTGGTCTTCGACTATAGGAAGAGTGACCCGATGAAGGAAATTTCCGCACGACATGGCATCCACCGGGTCACTGTGACGGAGATACCGCGTAGAGCTGATACTCCCACGAAACGGTACGGCCGCCTGAGCTGGTGCGCAGGAGGCCGCCCAAGCCTCGGGATCCGTGCCGTCGCGAATCGCCTAGGGTGTGTACCACCGTGTCAAGTTGCGCGCCCCAATCAAAATGATGATAAACACTAGGGAACAGCTACCAGTGGGCGTGCGCGGGGACCATCGGCTACAGCGCGGGACTGCGCCCATAGGGACACCGGTCTCGACAGAACTGATAGTACGAATTGAAAGACACACCTAGTTGGAGGCCTCTCGATATCTTTTCACCCCGTCGCTGTGCAGTCTCCCTCCCGCGAAGGTCGCTGCGATCCATCTCTCTATTTCCTTCTCCTGGCAGCAGATGACGCAATCAGTGTTATTCAAAATGGAAACCGAACAGTCCACCATCGGAGAAGGCATCGGTTAGACGTGGTTCGATGATATCTTGCGACAGGCTGGCATCATAGTGTTCGATTTTCGCTAGATCATCGCTGTTCAGCGTAACGAGATATTGTAGACCCTCTTCTGCGCACACGATCGAGGCGAGTTTGAGGGCTTCGGCGATCTGGCGCTCATCAACACCGTCTAAGAGATGACTATCGTGAACGAGGAAGTCCGGCCCACGGCCGTTCCGATGGGCCAGGACAGCATAGGTGAGATCAAAACAGAAGGTAATCATCTTGCTGATTCCTTGGCTGTTCTTGCCCCCGATATGAGGCGAGATACGCAGGCTGCTATCAAGGGCAGAGATGTCTATATATGCATCTCTGCCGGGCCCGTAGAGGGAGGTGGCGAATCGTTGAAAGAGAATGTTTATCTCTGCGATGCGCTGCTCTCTTTCAACTAGGTCGCGATTGACTTCTTGTTGGATTCGGCTACGCTCGAACTTGATTTCTGCCTGAGTGGCTTCAAGTTGCTTGGCAGTTTCAAATCGGGTGGTCAGAGTTTGAAGTCGAGAGTGGGCTAAAGACAGTTGTTCTTGCAGCGCGGTGAAGGCATCGAGCGCCCCACCGTCACGGAGTCTGCGAAGAAGCGTTGCCTGTTCCTCCCCAAGGTGTTCGCGATCGGCTTGGCGAGCGTCAAGACGATCTGAGGTGGCGCTGATCTCTTCTTCCAAGTAGGAGCGACGATTGGCGAGAACTGACTGGTGGAATGACTGGACGTCATCGTACTGTTGCAGGACTGCCTCGGGAAGTTCAACGCCAAGCTCTTGGTAGACCCGTCGGAGGTAGTCGGCGGCGGGTTCGTGTTCGTCGCGTAATGCATCATTGAGATCTTGTAAATTACGACGATCAGCAGCATCCTCAGCGCGGGTCCGTCGGATTTGGGCGTCGATTTCATCCGCCCGAGCTTGCAAGGCTTCGTACTCGGGGACAACGCGAAATGCCGCAACCTGTTCTTCGAGTTCCCGTACACGGACAGTGGCAGCGGCCACTTGGCCGCGTAACTCCGAGACGGTGCCGACGACTAGACCGAACACCGGGTCTTTCGCCGCCTTCTTCAGTTTCTGACGTAATGACTCCCGGCTGGCAAGTTCTTGGTAGCCAGCCGCAAGATGCCAGTCCAGACCGAGGAGATACGCAACGTTCGTTGTCGCGTCAGCCATCGACTGATTAGGAAAGGTCTTGACCGGGTCATCCATCCCATGCTGGCTTACCCGGCGGATGTAAAGCGAAAGCAGCGATCTCGCATTGATCCCCACGTGCTCGTCTGGGAACCCGAATAAGCTTTGGCCGATGGCGGCGGTCCACTTGGGGACGGTCACACTTCCGGCTACTGGCACTAGTGTTCCATTTTCTGTTATATCGGGATCAAGATTGATCCGGCTTCGCTTGTTCAACGAGCGACTGACACTAAGGACGTCCGGCACCTTCGGCCAATCCAATTGTAGTGAGAAGGTGTCGGCCTTAAGCGCCGCGTTCTGCAAGACCGAATTGGTTAGCCGGCGCATGCCGAGAACGAAATGTAGAATCTCAATGAGTGACGATTTGCCGGCCCCATTGCGGCTGGCGGTTGCGCTGGATTGAGGGGTCTTGTCTGCGATGAGGATATTGCGGCCAGGTTTGAACGTGAGTGTCTTGAAACGTTCGTCGCTTGATCGGACCTGACGGAACATCAGTTCCCTCGCTTTCGATAGAGCAGGCCATCGTAATAGTGGATGGTGTCTAGTGCATACAACAGGTCCAGAGCGAGGACGAACCAGGAGTAAGGGAGCACCTCATCATTGGAGTGTTGGAACCTCCACGCCTTGAGTGAACCCCACGCCTGGCTGACGGTCATCGGTTCGGTCAGAATCATCGATATCTGCGCGCCAATAGTTAAGAGCGCTCGCTGTGGTGAGATCCCCTTGGTGGGAGTAATCACAACACCGTCTCCTTGGTTTCAGGCACCCATCCAATAGGCGCGTTTTCGAAGATGTCACAGCTTTCGAAAAAATACGCGAGGACCGCGGTCTGCGCGCGATACCGCGGCGCTGTAGAGGCGCGATTACCTGCTAGGAATTCTCTCATCCGCAGCAGTACATCTTCTGGATCGAGGCCGTTGCCGACCGCATCGAGGTACTCCGTATGGAACCGGGCCGCAACTTCGTCCCGCTCTGTGATGTCGATACGACGTTGGTAATAGTCGGAGATCATTGCAGAGTATCGCATACCATTGCGTAGCTCGGCTTGGGTGTCACGTGTCAGGTCACTATAGAGCAGTTTATGGGCAGACACAGTCTCGATTGGTACTTGTGCAGCATCGGATATGCGCTTCGTCGCCAAATCGGCGAGGAGCTCCTCCATTTCTTGCAACCCGACAGCGATGGTGTGCTGCATGGGAAGCTGAGTCTTCAGTACTGCTTCGACGTCCTGACTGTTCTGCTGGCCGAGCATGTCACGGAAATGACGGAATCCCATAACTTCGAAAGAGATGCTGGGGTATGCAGACCGTGCCTTCGCAAGTTCTACAGAGAGTTCTGGGTGTAGGCCCCGCACATCATTGTGGACGAAAACGAACGTCGTGAATTGGCCTGATCGCTTCTTTACCGCGCCAGCAAGGTCTGAACGGAACTTGCGGATAGTCGCCACGGGATCGACGGTCTCCGGTGCGTAGCACGCATAGAGTCGAGCGTCATGCAAATCAAGCCCGTCACTAGCACGATCCCCGAGATTTCCGTGCGTCCGGACATCCACGAAGCCCGGTACGCAGAGTGTCATCATATCCTGAAAAAAATCCTGGAAAGCATTGCCATGGAGATCATGCAGGCACGCCCAGAGTACTCCTCGCATCGAAAGGCGCTCATAAAAGTCCACCTGAGCCCCCTTCACTGGTTCCATACGACTGCGGTAATTATACAGCATGAGTTCAGTTGCCGGGTTCATACTCGCAGAACTCGTTCATCCCGCTAACAATCTTTTTAACTCGCAATCGGCTCCTGTTGGCACTCATCACACCTTCACAGTGTTGGTTACTCTGATGACAGCAGACGTCTCGATGTGGAATTGGAATTCGCCGTAACCCGCCATTAGTTTATGCAATCTCGTAATTTAGGAAACTGATGCGTGTACATGTCTGGCTAATAAACCCGACATGTGGGTCCGAAAGGGCCACGCTGGGGCTAAGACGACCTTAGCTCTGTAACTCATCTGAGCCGCATCTGAAGAAAGGCGTGGAGTTCCCAGACGGAATCTACCGCCCCTCATCGGGCAAACGCCACTACTATATCGACTGGATTTCGCACAACCGTGGCTCAAGACATTACCAACTCAATAACTCGCAGACATAAGCCACTGATCAGTCTCTGAGTTACACCAGTCATTGCTGGTCCGCTAGACAAAAACAATCATGTTGCCTTTCTCACCCCGCTACTTGGTGTCGTTGATGGAGCTTTCCACGCACCGTAGTCCGGCCCGTCTGATGCCGGGGGTGATACTGGTTTCTGTATGTGGACGCTGACAGGAACAGGGAAGTCCACGCCTACGAGGATTGCTTCGCCGGGAACGAGTCCCGGCAAAAGCTTCGTAGCCGATTGGTCGATTTCCGCTGCAGCCTGTTCGATCCGCTGCCGATCTCGACCATCCGCGAGTCTATGTACAATCGTCATTCCAACTTGGCTTAGTACCCCGGAGGGGAGGTCACCGGGACGCTGCGTAGCCACGCAAACCGTGAGTCCATATTTTCGTCCCTCTTTGGCTATACCGTCGAATGCGTTCAAATGGGTACTCGCGAATTCATCGCCTACCGTGACGTCAAAGAACTGGTGCGCTTCATCCACTGCTACAACCAATGGGGACTTCTGAAACCTGTCTAGACGTGCCCAGCCGAGGAGAGTCTGGCCCAAAATGTTGACAATAATCTCTCTTAGATGATTGGCGAAAGTCAGGTTTCTGAGCGAAATTCTTAGTAGATGACTGCTTGTATCCGTCAACCATGATTCCATCTCGTCTATGGCGTTTAAAACACCATTTGGTGGGTCAATGACATTCATGATTTCGGGAATTTGTAATAGATCGTTGATACGACTTACTAGCGATGAAACGTAGCTCAACTCATTATTGTTTGGCCCTCCGAATACACCGGTTTTCTGGCCTGGACCTGTCGGCCAGATGCACTCGCATTGGACTTGATCTGCCAACGCCCTGAAGTTGAAGGGATAGTGGGGATCTTCGACATTTCCAATGTACTTCTGCATTGCGGTCTGGAACGCCTGGACAGAGTTGCCCGTCTTGGACAAAGCAGCCCCCTGTGCACTAGCAAACACGCGATGCGCGGGATCAGGGGAGGTGTCATCTGCGACCGCTTGGACAAGTCTCAGAGTGCGCACTGCTTCACGTAATTTCGGAAGTTGAGAGCCGGCCGATGGATTCAGGAAAGCATTTCGATCTGATTCGCGCATCATGTAGTGAGGTATTCCGACACACTGAACTCCTGCTGGTTCACCAGCTGTTGACCCGAACGCCAAATGCCGGGCTCGGTCTCCAAGTGTCCGGAACTCGCCAGTGGCATCAATGAGGATCATCTTGCCTCTGAGCACGGCTACACTTTCAGCTAAATGGCCCAGTGTCCAGCTTTTGCCTGATCCAGTTGCGCCTACTACGGCGACATGGCGTCCAAACAGACGAGACAGAGGGACGTCAACCGGTACTGATTCGTCAACTGAAAGGGAACCCAGGCGGAGTGTGGGAGCCCCCGCGCTTGGGCTCGTTCCAATCACAGCCAATATGGCCTCAGAGCTTGCAGCGAATACAGCGTCGCCAACTTTTGGATATTTGGCAATACCCCGTGTGGCTTTCCCGCTGAGTTCAAGGGTGGAAAGCAATTGAATTCGTCCCTCGACGGGAACTTTTGGACCTGACTCCGAGAGTAGTTCTTCCGCTCGATTGGCTGGGGTGCCGACTCGAAGTATACGTCCAAATATGGCGATTCCTTCAACGTCGATGACCACAAACTCGCCCACCTCTCCTCGACCGAGATACTCTCCATAGAGCGCGCGGGAGTTTGTTCGCTGCGGAGAACGTAATGTCAGCAAAGGAACCCTCGATCTGATAGATGTGGCCGATGTGTCGTTCTGGGCTAAAGGGATGGGTATCCATTAGAACTTCGCGCCCCCATCGGCTAGACGTTCGGCATATGCATCGCGTTCTTCTCGCGAAGGAACATCTGGGAGGACCTCTACCAGACGGTCAAATGTGGTTTCTAAAAGTGTGAGACGCCGGTCGCCCCTTTCAATGAGCTGTTGTATCCAGCTGAATGTAGTTGAACGTTTTGTACCACGAATTCCCGGAGATACGAACACTGCCCGTAGCCCGATATTGCTTCTGAGAGCAGCTTCTATGGGAGCGGTGAGGTGATCATCGTTGAAACCGAAACCCACAACGATGAGTCCGACATCGGGTTGACGTAGAGCGATTTGGAAACGAGACATAAACTCTAGGTAGGGCTGCTGGTAGGACAACTGATATTTTGTCGCCGATGGGTAAATTAGAGCAGGATTTGCAGGTTTTGAAGAATCGTAAAGCTTGTGTATTTCAGTCCCTACTGAATTCCAGTCCACAGATCCATGGAGTTTTAGCAAGTGAAATACGTTCGGCTCTAAAGTGAGCGGTTCGTGCGGGCGTCGTCTAACGTAATCCAAATCGAAGGAGGCCCCATTGAAAGTCTGTCCTCCATAGCCAAACCCGTCGATTGCATTGAACCGAGACCGCTGTGCAGCCGTTTCAAATGCCAGATCATAATTCGTTGTATATATTTGGGTTCGTTGCAGCCTTGTCGAACGTCGAGCCACTTTTCTCAAAAAGAGTTCGTGAGTCACCAGGTCGGATGTCTCGTTGATGAAATTGCACTTATTCCAGACAATACTTTCTGCCTCTGAAATGAATGCCTCTAAATCAGAGTTGCTCGGCTCAAGGGAATGTCTGGATTGTGCGTCAGAAAGGACATGCTCTAGGTTCTGATTACTGATCGGAGTTGAACTGAGTTGTCCCCTCACTTTATTGAAAGAAGGTAGATTCTTGACCTCTTCCCAGAGACCCCCCATGCTCGGCGCGGGACACTTTCCGGAACTGTCTTTGATTCCGAGTGAGGTTCCGGAGCCCGCAAGCACCACCAAAGTTTCAGAGTTGCAGATAGCTGTCAGCTCACCACTAAGGGCAGAAAGCACTGCTTCTTGAATGGAACGTTCATTCTCATCCGCAGGAGTGTCATTTTCGATTTCCTGCCATCCTTTGGTGTAACCACCCAAAAGTGCTAATTTACTCACGGTCTTCTATCTCCTCTACGATTGGCGGTCTTCACTGCGCAAATTAGGAGATCATCTACCTATTAACACATTAAAGGCTTAATTCAATGGGATTGTTGGTTATCAATCTGTCATTTTTCCCTGCTCATAGCACACAGTACTCTTGTGAGAACGTTGCTTGGCTCAGGGCAACGCGGCCTGTCGCACCGACGCGGTCGATGACACTGTGTAACGGGTACGTCCTTGCGTGTCTTGGAAGGCAGGCTTCAACTCTGCTTTTCGCTAGAATCCACGCTCCTGATGTACAACGACGGTCGGGCGGGTCGCTTCGGTCGGGGACTGTAGGTTGCCTAGGCGAAGCGTTTGTGTGAGGGCTGCTCTGCCTCGGGCGGAGTCGATCTTCTGCCTGACGTTGGTGTCTCTAAACTTTGGCCCGAGCGGATAGTTGTCGCTAATCTGGTAGCGGTCGCGGTAGGCGGCGATGGTGCGCGCGGCTTTGAGCCATGCGGCCTGCTTTCTGGGTTCGTCGGGTTTGGGGCCGAGCCGTGCCGTCCACGGTTCACGTGCTGTGATGGCCTTGTCGAGCAGTGTGGCGGCGCGTCGTTCGATCAGGTTTTGACATTCGGTGAGTGCCTGGCGCATGTCGGGGCTCATTGGCCCGCTGGCAGTGGGGATGAGTCCGGCGATCAGGCGTGGTGGTTTGCGGGTGCGACCGGGTTTGCTGCAATGTTGGTTGACTTTGGGTCTGGTTGGATATGATGGTCTGACCGGGAAGGAGCCAATGATGGCAACGACGTATAGTGACGAGTTCAAGGCTGATGCGGAGGCGTTGGTCAGGAACGGCATGACGTGGGCGGCAGGTCAGGCAGGATCTGGGCATCTCGAAGTCGGCGTTGAGCAAGTGGGTGCAGGATGCCGAGCTTGCCGAGCGTGGCCTGTCGGGCACGCCTGAGGAACGTCGGGCGTTGAAACGCATCCGCGAGTTGGAGATGAAGAACGAGATCCTCCCGCAAGGCGGCGGCGTACCTGTCGAAAGCGAACCTCGACCGCCCAAAATGATCTACCCGCTCGTCAGACGGCTGGCAGAGCGTCCCGAAGCTGGGAGACCTGCCATACCGGTCGTGCTGGCTGGGCGGGTGCTGGGCTTCTCGAAGCAGGCGTATTTCAGGCGGGCCAATCCCGTATCCATGCTGGAGCGCGAGGAAGAGGAGCTGCTCGCGATGATTCGTGTGATTCACGCGGATGACCCGTGAGTATTGGGTATCGATTGATCAGTGACGAACTGCATGCCCGGGACGTGTGCGTGTCGGAGCGTCGCGTGTGGCGCATCTGTTCGAAGTATCGGATATGCTCCACGATCCAGCGTCGCTACCGCACGGGCAAGCCTGCCAGCCAGCCCGCGTCGGATGACCTCGTGCGCCGCCAGTTCCATGCCAATGCTGCCAACGTCGTGTGGCTGACCGACATCAGACGAGCACTGGACGAGCCAGGGCAAGCTGTATCTGTGCGCGGTCAAGGACGTGTGGAGCAACCGGATCGTAGGATGGCCCGTGAACTCCAGGATGCGTGCCTCGCTGGCTGTCGACGCGCTCGAGGATGCCTGGCAGCGGCGCGGCAAGCCCCGGGACGTGATCATGCATTCGGACAGGGGTTCACAGTTCGGCTCACGCCAGTACATTGAAGCCTGTCGAGCTACAGGAATCCATCGCTCGATGGGCCAGGCATACACGTGCGCGGACAACGCGGCGATGGAATCATTCTTCTCCCTGCTGCAGAAGAACGTCCTCAACCAGCGTTCCCACTGGCCGGACATTACCACGCTTAAGGCTCGCTATCATCCGTTGGATCGAGGGCACGTACAACCGTCGCCGACGACAACGCTCCCTGGGCAAGCTCACCCCAGTGGAATACCAAACAATCTTCGCCAACGGCAACCAGCCAACAACATGACAACAACACAAGGAAAACAGTCAACCAACATTGCAGCAAACCCGAATGATCTTTGACGAGTTGACTGTTATTCCCTGTCGTTCTAGGAAACGGATATCTCGGTCTATATGCGGCCCGATCACCGACTGCGCGGCGTTGAGCAGTTCCTGGACTCGGTCGGCATAGACCGAGAAGGGAAGACGGCATGAGGCGATGTCCGGCGTGATGCCACCGCTTGTTACAGGATCCCAGGAGTATCGCAGGGTACCGTCGGGGCGCAAGGAATTGGTCAGGCAAGCCGGCCGGAATATGGCATCAACCATCAGAGGCTGCCAGGTGGTCGCGTCCCGTATTGTCAGACCAAGCAGTTCGCCGGTCTCAGGATCGGTTGAGGTGGTCAATGCTGCAAGCCACAAATGTCGCCCGCAGAGAGCATCGTCTGCCTGCATGGATCGCAAGTGGGAAGCGTCGGAAACGATGGCCCGTTCGGGCTCATCGCGAATTGATAGATCATTCATTGTCATAGGGGCTCTCCATATGTCTTGTCGACATATCCCTACAGACGGTGCCCCCCCTCGGACTCGAACCGAGAACCCACGACTTAAAAGGACGCTGCTCTGCCATTGAGCTAGAGGGGCAACAGCTAATCATCATACAACGTAATGAGAAAAGTCGCCACTCGTTTGAGAAGCATGTCAATATGCTTGGATTCACAACGATTATTCAATACTGTAAAGTACTTGACAAACTCACAGGAAGTTATATTGTTTTAACTGTCAGGTACTTGACAATTGTATCTATGTCGCAGTCAAAACCCCCAAAAACCACTCAGATTCAACCAAACCCGACGAACAAAGGAACCAAGATGAATTATCATCCCGAATCTCATACCGATAACGGGAATACCTCCAGCCCAGGAAGCTCCACCAATCAAAAGAACGGCGAGAAATCAGAAGTCAAGCCGAAAATCCTCAATCAACTGCGCGAACTGAGCATGATGATGATTCGCATTCGTACGCAGGTCTCTCGAATCGATGACAATAACCTTCACGAACGAACATATCGACATATGGCTGAACGTCGCATGGCTCTTCGTCAGGCACGCATGGCAGAACACGGACGCGAGCGCATGGGCATGTTTGGCGCGACCAATCCCATGGATGCATTCGGCGGAGGTGATTACGCCTTGCGAGGACAGGGACGAGTGCTGCTCACCCTTACCCTGCAGTCCACCGTCAGTCAAAGGGATCTCGCGACAATCCTGGGTCTCAGTCGCCAGGCCTTAGGCCAGTTACTCGGAAAACTCGAGGCGAAAGGCTATATTTCACGAAAGCCCTCAGATGGAGACAAGCGGGTCGCGATGGTGGAAATCACTGAGAAAGGTGTCAAGGCGGCGCACCAATTGCATGAAACCATGCAGCATGCGGCCGATGCCTTCGACTGCCTGAATTCAGAGGAATTGGTACAATTTAGCGGATATTTGCAGCGAATCATCGACAACATCGAGGAAAAATATCCTGAAGATGAATTCGTGGAGCGTCGTAGGATGATGAAGGAAGCGATGCGTGAATTTCGCGAGGCGAACTTCCAAGAAGGGGAAGAATGAGCGCAAAACCAACGATGCACATGTTCTCATCGAGTGAATCCATAGCGATTGAGCAGCACAGTGCAACACCATCGGTAAGCCGTACCTCAACAGGCACAGCAACTGTCGAAGGGCGTCTTACGTCCCCGGTTGCGCGAGTCC
This sequence comes from Bifidobacterium aquikefiri, assembly GCF_002259795.1. GTDB lineage: Bacteria > Actinomycetota > Actinomycetes > Actinomycetales > Bifidobacteriaceae > Bombiscardovia > Bombiscardovia aquikefiri. The sequence goes on from NZ_MWXA01000002.1 coordinate 33,251, forward strand.
CCGAATCAACTGCTCAGGCTGGTGGCATCACGATCAAAGGCCACACCATCCGCACCTTCGCTTACACGACGGATGCAGCAGTGATCCGAAACACCAATGCCGATGCCATTCTGGCCGTCTACCCATTCACCGGGGAGCCGGTGATTACGCAAGCCCTGCTCATCGTCGCACAGCAACCACTCTTCGTAGGCGTTGGAGGTGGAACGACCACTGGAACGCGTGTCGTTGAACTTGCCATGGTCGCAGAGATGCAAGGTGCGGCAGGCGTGGTCATTAATTCGCCTGCACCTGCGGAAACCATTGAGGCAGCAATGAATTCCGTTGACATACCAGTCATCGCAACGGTCACGGCCGACGACGAAGTCACGGAAGAGAAGATTCTTGCAGGAGCCGCGATAATCAACGTTGCAGCAGGAGCGAATACCACAGCCGTAGTGACGAACATTCGTGCCCATCACCCTGAGATTCCGATTCTCGCATCATGCGGAAGCACGGAAGACAACATTTTCAATACACTGCAAGCCGGTGCCGATGCACTTACCTGGACTCCGCCAAGCGCTCAACAGCTTCAATCGCAGATGATGGCGCGCTATCGAGGAGAAATGGCTGAATAATCTTCGAATTATTCAGCCATCCATCATGCCCTGCTCATGAGCATCCAGTCTCGAGCAGAGTCTTACTCCTGTTTCAGAAGCTCGCGCAACTGGCCGCGGTGTTCCCTCTGCTCGCGTGGATCAGGAACGGGCAAGGATGCCAGCAGCTTGCGCGTATAGGGATTCTGGGGATTCTGCATGATCTGGCTGGCTTCGCCATGCTCGACGATACTGCCCTTGTGCATCACCATGATCCGGTCTGCCAACATATCGACAACAGCCAAATCGTGGGTGATGAACAGGCATGCAAACCCAATCTCGACCTGCAATCGCTTGAAGAGTTGCAAGACCTTCGCCTGAACCGATACATCCAACGCGGAAGTGGGTTCGTCGGCAATAATCAACGAAGGTTTCAACGCCAAGGCCCGCGCCAGCGAAGCACGCTGACGCTGTCCGCCGGAGAGCTCATGCGGGAAACGGTTCATATAGGTTCTGGGGAGCTGCACCATCTCCAAAAGGTCTCCAACATAATCACTTGCATCGGCCACCGATGAATACTTCTTATGAACCAGCAACGGCTCTGCAACGTTCTCGGCAATAGTCATCAGTGGATTGAATGAACTGCCGGGATCCTGGAACACAAATCCAATATCGGCACGTTTCGGCTTGAATTCACGTTCCTTGAAACCGTTCATCTCAGATCCAAGAACCTTGAGCGAACCGCCGGAAATCCTCTGCAAACCCGCTATGGCACGACCGGTCGTTGATTTTCCCGAACCGGATTCACCTACGAGCCCCAGCACCTCTGAGCGGTGAATCGTGAAGTCCACATCCTTGACTGCCACGAAATCCGGCTGCAGAAGGTGCCCTGGATAGGTGATGGTGAGACCCTTGGCTTCGACGGCGATTGGCTGCTTGTGCCAGTCTGCCTTACGCTCGATGGCGATGCCGTCATCATCACGCACCACCAGTTTCTGCCCAATCCGGGGAACCGCAGCCAAAAGTCGCTTCGTGTAGTCCTCTTGCGGACGGTAAAAAATCTGTTCGACATCGCCCTGCTCAACCACATGACCGCGATACATCACCACGACCTGATCTGCAATATCCGCAATCACGCCCATGTTGTGAGTGATGATCAGCACGCTGGCATCGAATTCGTCTCGCGCGAGCCGCAAGAGGTCAAGGATTTCTGCCTGTACTGTCACATCGAGCGCAGTGGTCGGTTCGTCAGCAAGAATCAGACCAGGATTCAATACCAGCGCCATGGCTATGACAATGCGCTGCTTCTGACCACCGGAGAACTGATGCGGGTAATAATCAACACGTGTCTTGGCATAGGGAATGCCAACCTTTTCAAGGATGTCGATGGTCTTGGCGCGGAGCTCTTGCCGCCCACTCATTCCGTGAGCGCGCAAACCCTCTTCAATCTGCCACCCGATCGTGTATACCGGGTTGAGGACGGAGTTGGGCTCTTGAAACACCATTGCAGCCTCTTCACCGCGCACATGCTGCAAATCTTCGGGTTTCAGCGAAAGCACGTCGAATTCCTCGCTACCATCCCTGCGCGCCAGATAGATCGCACCAGCAGTCGTTGCCGTTTCAGGAAGCAGCTTGATGATGGAGCGTGCGGTGACAGATTTTCCGGAACCGGATTCGCCAACCACGCCGACCACCGTTTTCTTCGGAATGGAGAAGCTGATGTTGTCGATTGCCCTGATCGAGCCGGCATCCGTCATGAATGAAACGCTCAGGTTCTTGATTTGCGCCAGATTCTTGCCGGTGCTATTCAACAACGGATGTCTGCCGTCATCTGAATTCTGATTCATCTCGTGTGCGTTGGTTTCACTCATTTTCGGCCTCCGCTGTATTGTCCACTCCCGGTTTATCGCTCCCGACCGCTCCGGCAGATTCGTTTACCCCGCGAGCTTCAGTCGCATCTGACTCATCTGGTATTGGAATGCTGCGATGCAGGGCAAAGACCTCTTCGGTCGCCTCATTGGAAGGTCCGGCCTTTTCACTCGGATCAACAGAGGTATCTTCAATCGATCCAATGACTTCACCGGCTGATTTGCGGGCACGCAGACGGGGATCGGCCAGATCGTTCAATGACTCTCCGACGAGGGTGATGCCGAGCACAATGAGCACTATCGCCACTCCGGGGAATATGGATGTCCACCAGATTCCTGCCGTGACATCGGCAACGGCACGGTTCAAGTCATACCCCCATTCTGCAGCGGACGTGGGCTCAATGCCGAAACCGAGGAATCCAAGTCCCGCAAGCGTCAGGATGGCTTCCGACGAGTTCAGTGTAAGAATGACAGGTAGCGTTCGTGTCGAGTTCTTCAGCAGATGTTTGGTCATGATGCGCCATGTTGATGCACCGACAACCTTTGCCGATTCAACATATGCCGCTTCCTTGATGCGAATCACCTCTGCACGAATTGTGCGGAAGTATTGGGGAATGTACACAACCGTAATGGAAATGCCGGAAGCGAGTATGCCTCCTGCCAGACTGGACTGGCCGCCGGAGATCATGATTGCCATCAGAATGGCGAGCAGCAATGATGGGAATGAGTAGATTGCATCGGCAATGACTACCATCACACGATCTATCCAGCCACCGAAATACCCAGAGACGAGTCCCAGCAGCACACCAATGAACAGCGAGAGAATAACGGCGACGATGATGGCGATGATTGCTGTTCTCGCACCCCAAATGGTACGGCTGAACACGTCGAAGCCACCAACCGTTGTTCCCCAGATATGAGAGGAGCTCGGAGCTGCCTGTGTCGGGAAGGCATGGCCGCTGGCATCGGTACTCTGAGCAAAGCCGTAGGGAGCAATGATTGGAGCAAAGAGTGCAAGAAGGATAAACACTGCGGTGATCGTCAGACCGGTGATCAGCATGCCTCGTTGCCAGCCCACAGCTATGCGCAGCTCGCGGATGATGGGCAGCTTGGCAAGCCGCGAAGTTGGCTTGGCTCTAAGATTCTGGAGTCTTGTGTCACCTGGCACGGTAACTATTTGAGGATCTGATGCCATCTTCAGTACCTCACTCTCGGGTCGATCATGGCACTCACGATATCAACGATGAAGTTGACCACGGAGACAATTATTGCTATCAGAATCACGATGCCCTGCACCGCAACGAAGTCACGCGCCTTCAAGTACTGGGCAAGCATGAAGCCAAGCCCCTTCCACTCAAATGTGGTTTCTGTAAGCACGGCACCTGCGAGCATGAGGGCTATCTGCATGCCCATGACCGTGATGATGGGGATGAGCGCCGGCTTCCATGCATGCTTGGAAAGAAGGCGACGTTCGGAGACACCTCGTGAACGAGCCGCATCGACATAACCTGAAGTATAGGTGGATATCACATTGGTTCGAACCAGTCGAATGAATACGCCTGCAGTCAGCAAACCAAGTGAGAGTGCAGGCAGAATCGCATGCAGCAGCACGTCGCCCAGCACCTGCATGTTGCCAAGCTGGAACGCATCAATGATGTACAGCCCCGTAGGCGAGACGAGCCGATCGAATTGGATGGTGGAACTCAACGAAGATCTGCCAGAGCTTGGAAGGATTCCGAGCCAGACGGAGAAAATGAGTTTCAGCACAAGTCCGAGGAAGAATACCGGTGTGGCATAGCACAGAATTGCAAACACACGAACAGCCGCATCCTGAGCGCGATCACGGTATCTTGCAGCTAGGCGACCAAGCGGTATGCCAATGACCAGGGCAACGATCAGCGAGAGGATGGATAGCTCAAGCGTTGCTGCACCATATTGGGTAAGAATCGAGCTTACAGGCTGGTTATCGGTCAGTGTCGTTCCAAGATTGCCATGCAGGAGATCAGAGAGATATGAGAGATATTGCACGATAAGTGGTCGATCATAGCCTGCCGCATGAATGCGTCGCTGCAATTCCTCAGGTGCCAGGCGGCCTCCAAGTGCTGCTGAGATTGGATCTCCTGTGGCCCGCATGACGAAGAATACGACGGTGACAAGAATGAAAACCGTGGGAATGATGAGCAGGAAGCGTGTGACCACGAAGCGGAAGAACCCGCTGGAAATTCTATTTTTCTTTGCTTTTGTCTTGACCGGACTTTTTGGCTGGGAATCGCCATCTATCGGCATTCCCTGAATGCTGCCTTCAGACACATAAACTCCTTAATCACAAATACGAATATACCGGCCATGCGAATGGTGGACCCAATGATATTCTGCCGGGTTCACCATTCGCATGGCCGGATCATCGATGTCAGGATTTGGTTACCGATGCATAGCGGAAGCGGAACGATGCATCAAGCACCACGCCCTTCACATTCTTGCCTGTAACTGCAACCTGGGAACCCTGAAGCAGAGGAATCGTGGACAAATCCTCAGTTTCCAAGGTTTGGATCTGCTTCAGCAGCTTCTCTCGCTCTGAAGTGTTCTGCTCACCTGCCTGCTTTACGATCAATGCATTCACCGTACTATTCGAATAACCATTGTTGATGAAGTTGCCATCTCTGAAGAATGGAGACAGATAATTGTCTGGATCGGAATAATCAGGGAACCATCCGAGCTGGTATGCAGGATATGCGCCATCGGAAGAATCGGTGACCACACGCTCCTTGTTGTACTGGGTCCATTCCGTCTGCTGCAGATTCACCTTGAATACGTTGTCCTTCTCAAGCTGAGTCTTGATTGCCGCATATTCATCAGCTGATGATGCACCGTAATGATCCGAGTTGTACTGGATGTTCAGAGTAACTGGCGTGGTAACGCCGGCATCCTGCAAAGTCTTCTTTGCCTTATCGACATCAGGTGCACCCTTGCCGTCGCCATAGGCAGTCTTCAAGGTGTCCTCATGACCGGTCAAACCTTCAGGGATGTAGGAATACAGAGGGGTGTAGGTGCTCTTGTATACCGATGTCGCAAGGTCATCGCGATCGATCAGGTCGGCAACTGCATGACGAACGGCCGTTGCCTTTGCCGTGCTGGCATCCTTCTGAGACGAGCCGAATGGCTGGGTCTTGAAGTTGAAGGTAAGGAAGCGTTCCTCACCACCAGGCCCCTTGACAACCTTGACCTTGCTGTTCTTTGAGAGGCTGGAGATGTCGGTTGGTGTCAGCGAACGATATGCGATATCTACCTGCCCCTCTTGGACCGCAAGCTTGAGGTTCGATGTATTGGCGAAGTATTGAACATCGACGTTCGAGTTCTTGGCTGGCGTCAGACCCTTGTAGCTCGTGTTCTTTGCATAGGAGAGGGCCTCGTTCAGCTTGAATGACGTGAGCTTGTAAGGACCAGCGAAAGCATTATCCTTGACAATCGTATTGGCAGGTGTGAGCTTGTCAGCCGAGAAGACCTGATCATCAACGATAGGACCTGCAGGACTTGAGAGCACCTGCTTCAAGGTCACGTCGTTGGCAACCGAATCCTTGAACACCACCGTATTGTCATCGGGAGTGGAGATGGATTCGATGTTGGCCAGCAAGGATGAAGGACCGTTCGGATCGTTGATCTTCTTGACACGGTCGAAGGAGAACTTGACATCCTTTGAATTCAGGGTGTCGCCGTTGGCAAACTTCAGACCAGTCTTGAGTTTGACGGTGAATTCGCTGCCGTCGCTGCTCCAGGTGCCTGCATCGGCTGCGATGTCAGGACTGACGGATGATGAATTGTAGTTCTGTGCGTACAGGAATGGGAATACCTGAATCTGCACGGCATATGAGCCATTGTCGTATGAACCCGCCGGATCCAGACTGACGATCTGATCCGTGGTACCGATTGTTATTGCGGAACTTCCGCTCGCGCTTGAATCTGACTTGACCCCTCCGCATGCAGCCAAAGATGCAACTGCAGTCACACACGTGACCACTGCAATTAGGCGTTTCTTGAATGACAAGTGTCTCTCCCCCATATAGATGAACCAAATAATTTGGATATTGGAAACAATAGGAAGCATTTGTTGCTGTGAGGTTTCCACTTTGTGTAACAAGCAGACTACGATTCGGCCTCTTCATCGAGCGTGATATCCCGTATTCCTTCAATCTGCACGATGGAATCGAACACATTCGATGGCAGGTTTCCATCGACCCTTACATCAACGCTTGCACCAGCCCAGGAGTCTCCACTCACTTGATGCGATGACAGCACCTGTGTTTCGAAACCTGCCTCGCTGAGTTTCAGAAGCGCGTTTCTCAAGGAACCCTTTCCATTCTCATAGGTGATGTGCAACACACAGATGTGGAAACGACGCAGCAACCTGTACGCGCTTGGAGCAATGACCAGAACGGTCAGAAAATAGCAGAAGGTGACCAGCAGCACCAGAATCTGCAGATTGAATGCGGCTCCCATGCCAATGGCTGCAGAAACCCAAATGCCAGCAGCCGTCGTCAGGCCTTTGACCCTGCTCTTGTTATAGAAGATAACCCCTGCACCGATGAACCCGATTCCAGAAACGATCTGGGCTGCAATCCTCGATCCATCCCAGCTCTGCGATGTCACATGAATCGCGTTGGCTCCAAGCACCGAACTCAGCGAGAAGAGCCAGCTGCCGAGACCGACGAGAATATTCGTACGGATGCCGGCATTCTTGCCGTGATATTCCCGCTCAAGACCGATGCAACCACAGAGAATCAGGGTGAGAGCAAGAGAAACATACTGGGAAAGTTGTGGAATTACAAAAGTCATGCATCGCTCCCCTCATGGTGTACCTACGTACTCTGTAATACAGCACACTGCATCCATGACGCTGATCCCATCACGCCAGTTTCCACAACCGTAATGCAGGTTGACGCGTGAAGCAATCGAACAGACACACGAAGGCTGCAATAGCGACGGCAAAGATGATTCCAAAGGCGAAGAATGCTGCAAGCAACCCAACCCTGGCAACCCCACCATACTGAATGGCCTGTGCGAGCAACGCATGCATGACATAGTAGCTTGCCCTATACCAGAGCGCGTGCATCAGTGATTGGGCAATATAGAATCCAAGAATCCCTGGCGCAAGCATGTTGATGGAAGCGATGAACCTTCGAGCATGCCGCCTGCCGTCGTCATTCGTCTTGGCCTGGGGGATTGTCGCGCACAGGATCAATGCAAGCAGTGCAAGCACGAATGAGATGATCGATGTGGATTTGAACGAGAGATCGTACAGAATGTCATTGTGCCCTGTGAATGCAAGTATGCCCGTCAACGCAATGACACAGGCACACGCGAGTGCCATGAGCATTTTCAATATGCTCGGAGATTTGAGATATGCCAACGCCTTGTAGAGTTTGGATGCCTTGTTTGCCGCATCCGCCTCTCTCAGTCGTTTGCCTATGAGCCCGGCGAAGACGAACGAGAAGAGATAGGTGACTGCACTCATCTGCTTGCGCCAATCGCCCAAACCTCTGCCGTCCAGACTGCCCTGTGCAAAGAATGCGATATATCCGTTGAGCAGATAGACAACGACGAGCATCGCGACCACGGTCATCTCGGCTCTCAAGCTTCCAATGCGTTCGATCACCCAAGCGATTGCAGGGGCCAGTGCCACGAATATGAGGTAGAGCCATATGAATTCGAGATCGATGCCGAGCCATGTTGAACTGCCGACTCCTGGCAGCGGCATCACATATGCGTTCATCAGTAACGCTATGCACACATAGAAGGCCAGCGTTAGCACAATGATGATGCACCGTCTGAGTGTGGCAGAACATTGTGATCGCCAGAAGCCTCTGCTTCTTGATTTCCCAGCGAGGGAAGCGATCAGGAAGAACCCAGAAATCATATAGAAGACGTGATTGCCCCATGCCCCGAGCAAGCTGATAATGCTCATCAACCACATGGATGGAAAGGACACGGCAAGTACCTCTGCGTGGGAGACTGTCATCTGCGGATGCACGGCACTTAACCCCGATGCTTGCTGAAACCAGACGAGGAGCACGTGGAATATTGAAATGCCAAAGATCGCGCATACGCGGAGGAATTCAATGCGCTCATTCCTTACTTTTCCTGAGCGCATTGAATTCCTCGTTTTCGTCATGTCCGCAGCATTCATCTCTGTCTTGACTATATCAATCACATAGAGATGTATGTTTTCTGGGAATTCGGTATCACTGCTGTGAATTTCCTATGCCGTTCGCTGTTTTGATCATTGCATATTGTGATTCGTACAGCCTGTAATACGCCTTTTTCATGGCCAGAAGCTCCTGATGCGTGCCATGCTCGACGATACGACCGTAATCGATGTAGAAAATCTCGTCCGCGCTCTCGATGGTAGAGAGTCTGTGGGCGATGATGAACGAGGTCCTTCCCTTCAACAGATGCGCCAGCCCTGCTTGCAGTGCCTCCTCGGTCTGCGTATCGATGCTGCTGGTGGCCTCGTCAAGAATCAAGATGCGCGGATCTGCAAGCAAAACCCTGGCGAAGGCAACAAGCTGGCGCTGACCACTCGATAGCGTTGATCCACGCTCCTCAATGTAGGTGTCGTATCCATGCGGCAGGCCCTTGATGAATTCGTCAGCATGCACAGCCTTGGATGCTGCAATGATCTCTTCGTCGGTGGCATCAAGCCGACCATAGCGTATGTTGTCCTTGATGGTACCGGTAAAGATAAAGGTGTCTTGAAGCATAACGCCCATCTGCCGGCGCAAGGAATCCAAAGTCACGTCGCGAACGTCATATCCGTCAACCTTTACCGATCCCTCTGCCACATCATAGAATCGCGAGAGCAAGTTGACGATGGTCGTCTTTCCGGCTCCGGTCGGACCAACGAGTGCGACGGTCTTGCCCGGTTTGACATGAAAATCAACCAGGTTCAAGATGTTGCGTCCTCCGGGTTCGTAGCGGAAGACAACATCGTTGAAGTCGACCTGTCCTCTGATCTGTGGCAGCTCAACGGCATGCGCACTGTTGTGAATCTCGGATTTCACATCGAGGGTTTCGAAGATACGTTCAAGATATGCGGAACAGGTGATGAGCTGATTGTAGAAGTTGCCAATATTGATGACTGGGTTCCAGAAATTGTTTGCATACCCCACGAAGGCGATCAAGACACCGGTGGTGACGCTCACACCAGCAACATGCATGATTCCCAAATAATAGATAAGAGCAATGGTCATCGATGAAATCACCTGTACACCGGGCCACATCAGGAACTGGATGTGAACCGCCTTCATCCAGGATGCTCGAACGTCGCTCTGCTGTTCCTGGAAGGTTCTGAACTGCGAACGCTCCTGCGCAAAGGTCTGTGTGGTCTTGACGCCGGCAATCGACTCATGCACGTAGGCATTGAGATTGCTCTGCTTGTTCGATAGCACCTGATAGGCCCTGCGCTGGAAATGCTGCAGTATTCTGACCCACACCATAAGTGCTGGGAAGAGCAGCAGGGACCATAGCGCCAGCTTCCAGTCGATGGCAAACATCACGATCAGCGTAATGATGAAGGTGAATACATCAGAAATAACGCTGATCAGACCAGAGCTCAAGGTGTCCGAAAGTGTATTGACATAGTTCACCACACGGATCAGAATCTTGCCGTGCGGGCGCGAATCGAAGTAAGAGAACGGCAGTGTCTGTATATGCGTGAACAGTTGTCGGCGCATATCCTTGAGCAAGAGCTGACCGACAAGGGTAATCGACACCGTGCGGTATCTCAGGCAGAGTTCATAGGCGATTACCGCCACGAGAAATGCTGCACCCAGTATGAGCAGATTGCGAATGCTCTTGGAGGGAATCACCGAGTCAATCACGATTTTCGTCAGATACGGAATTGCAACGTCGATGCAGCTCATGACGATCACGACGATCAGAATCTTCATGACCTTGCCCAGATATGGCTTTAAATATGCTCCGACTCTTGCAATGTCGTGAATGTTGATCTGCTCTTCAAGCTCTTCGTCTTCGCGGAAGGTATTTCTTTGCTGAGCGCCCTGAGATTCCTTGTCATTGCGCTCCTGATTGATGCGCTGTTCCTGATGCTCAATGCGTTCTTGATCGAGCTTATCGTTGTGCTTCGCCATCGTTCTTTCGTTTCCCCTAGTCCTCGTACCCTGCGGACTGGCCTGACTGCAGGCCCAATTGTTTGCTATAGATTTCCCAATATCTGCCATGCGCTGCGACAAGCTGCTCGTGATTGCCCCGTTCGACGATCTGCCCATGTTCGAGCACCAGAATCAGGTCGCAATCCTTGATGGAAGATATTCTGTGAGCGATTGTCACGATGGTCTTCTTGCTGTCGAGCTCGCGCAGATGCTCTTGAATCAACGCTTCCGTCTCCATATCAACAGCGGACGTCGTATCGTCAAGAATCAGAATCGACGGATCATCAGCAAGTGCACGCGCCAGGCTCAGACGCTGCTTCTGACCGCCGGATAGTCCGACTCCACGCTCACCAACAATCGTGTTGTAGCCTTCCGGCATATTGCGGATGAAGCTGTCTGCACCAGCAATAGAAGCCATCTTGCGCACATGCTGCTCGTCTCGGGCATCCATGCCGAATGAGATGTTGCTGCCTATGGTGTCAGAGAACAGGAAGGTGTCTTGCGCAACGATGCTGACCTGCGAGCGCAGCTGTGCTATTGGCCAGTCGCGCGCATCAATGCCGTCGAGCAGCACTCTGCCCGCCGTTGGGTCGTAGAATCTGGCGATCAGATTGACCAGCGTGGATTTGCCGGCACCGGTCTCGCCCAGAATGCCAAGCTTGGAACCAACAGGGACGAAGAAGTCCAGATCCTTGAGAATCGGTGTCTGGGGGTCGTCGGCAAAGGCAAAGCTGACGTGTTCGAAACGAATCTCTCCACTGATTCGTCCGGGTGTGAGTGATGCCGATTCGCCCACCTGTTTGCGAATCTGCAAGGCTCGATTCACGGAAGCGTCTGCATCCACACGTTCGATGATATTGGATTCGGATGTGAGCAATGAACGGATCTTTATGCATGAGGCGTTGAATCGTTCAATGTCATTCACCAGCCATCCCGATTGACGAACCGGTCCGTCGATCATCCATAGATAGCTGTTGAATACGACCAGATCGCCAAGGGTCATCGTACCCTTGATGATGAGCCAACCCCCGAAGACCAAGGTGATCAGCTGCAGAATGAAGGACGAGCCGTCCATCCATGGCATGTATTTTCGGCTGTTGTAGGCCAGCTTCATGTTGCGTTGCATGTAGTCGTCATTGTGCGTATCGAATACTTTGGTCTCGTATGGCTCTCGCACGAATGCCTTGACCACACGATTGCCTTCAATGTTCTCCTCGACCATCGAATTCATGCGCGCCAGTGAGTTCCTGATATCGAAGAACAGCGGATGTGCATGCTTGGAGAGTCCTCGTGTGAAGTAATAGAGGAATGGCGTGATACATGCCAGCGCGAGCGCCAGACGCCAATCGATGGTAAACATCATGATCAGGGAACCGACAAAGAGGAAGATGCAATCCGTAGCGTTGTAGAGCACCCACGAGAGGAAATGACGTATTGCATCGGTGTCCGAGGTCATGCGGCTCATGATGTCGCCGGTACGGGTGTGGTTGAAATATGGAAAATCCAAGCCATGCAGTTTCTCGTATTCGTCGCTGACAAGCCTGAAAATTGAATTCTGCCCGAACCGTTCCATAAGCATCTGGTATCCGTAACGGGCACATACGCGAATTGCAGTCACGCCAACCATGGACAGACATAGCCTGACCAGACGGTCCTCATGGTGGTTGACGATGACTTGGTCGACGATCATTCCGGCGATGATGGGAACCATCATGACCATGATCTTGTCGACGATGAACAGGACTGCCGCCCCTGCCACACGGGGCAGGTCGGGTCGGCAGTATGGCATGATCCAGCGATAGTTGTTCGCCGTCGTATTGGTATTGGTGTTGACGTACATGAGGAAGATTGCCCTCGAAACCCTTGTTCTGTGATTGTTCTCTTGTTTGGCTTGCAGTTGGCCGCGATTCAATGACCAGCAAGGTGATTGAGCCATATATGGAAGCTTCTTCATATGGCAGGGCAAGCCACATCGCTGATATGCTTGCTCCGCTCCCCCTATGCAAAACTCCCTGACATCAATGCCAATTAATTCTATACTTCTGCACGCGAGTTGCAACTTGGATATCCGGCGTTTTCAGAATAAGGATTCATGGCTCTGCGCCGACGCGCAGGACGAACATGTGATATGCGGCCTTTCATATACGAAAAGCGGCCTCCCGCATCAAGCGGGAGGCCGTAGCATTCATTTATGGAATGGGCCATCTCACAGCGTGACTCAGCGCTGAGAGAAACGCGTTACCGCTACTTGATTACCTTGCCGTATTGCGTGCATGTTCCGGGCATTGACATCACCTCGCCACTCAGGGCGATGCGTGAAGTCGGCTCGCTGATCCATCGCTGCTGTGTAGAGCTGCTGTCAGCAAGGTCTTGAAGGGGTATTCCAGTATTTGTCTGTTGATTCAGCACTTGCAGATTGCGCTGCCCCAAAGGTCACAACAGAAGCAGTCATTAATGTTGCGGCAGCAATGCAAGCACTGATGGTTTTGTAGTGCCAATTGATCTCATCAGTCGTGCTTGTCTGAATGATTAAGAGAAAGCTCCCCCACGGGTACCTTCATCGACACCGCAGGAACCGACAAAGCCAGCCCCGTGCCGGAAATTGCGTGCACGCGATTCTTCTCCTGAGGCGTGGTCATCTCATCGCCTTCCAATGCGACTGCATTGCCATGCATATCCTTGGGAGTCCTGTGATAATCGACTGCGCTCTTGCCTATGACTGCGACTCCGACCAACGCAATCACCAAAAAGAGTGCAAACAGAACGCGGCTATAGGCACAAAAGTGTGGGGGAAATCGTTTCCTAGCCCTTGTGGGAGTGGGTGTTGCTCCTGTTTTATAATTTTTTACGCTGGTATAACGGCACGGCATGAACGTGTGTGTGAAACATGCAGTGAGACGTTCTCCCAACTGGGGTTTGTGCTGGTTGATAATCCTGTTTGACTTAGGGTGCATGAACGCTACCCTGTGTCCGCATTGCGGCATCATCATGCATCGCAACACAGCCACGAGAGCAGGAACGACCCAATGTCGATGCCCGCCATCCCCACCTCCCTTGTCATCCCGATCATCCCGAGCGAATCCACAGCCCTAGTCACCCTGACCTGCCTTGTCACCCCGAGCGAATCCGCCTCTCTTGTCATCTCGAGCGAGCGCAGCGAGTCGAGAGATCTCATCCTTGCGAGCATCAACAGCCAAGATCCCTCGACTCGCTGCGCTCGCTCGGGATGACGATGGTGTTGTCGTTCATACCACCGACTCGCTCCGCTCGCTCGGGATGACAATGGTGTTGTCGTTCATACGACGGAGCCGCTGCGGCCCATGCTTCACTTCCCTGCATGCATCACAGCCCCTTCGCCCCACACCAAGCACACTTCCCGAAGATGCGGCCAGTACATTCCGTACCAAGTCTGGTCCAGACCATACATCGCAAGAAGAAAACGCGGTGAAAAATCTGCTGGCACATTACATTCTCTCCCAAATATGAAATACTGTGTAATATCTTTCAATGTCGAAATGAGTACGGAAAATGCCTGATAGAACCAACGAACGCAAGAAGCGTGTGACGATAGTCGACGTTGCCAAGGCCGCAGGTGTCGCACTGAGTTCAGCTTCAGCCGCGCTCAACAATCGACCCGGTGTTTCCAACGAAACGAGAAAGCGGATTGCAGCCAAAGCCGAGGAGTTGGGCTATGCACCGTCGCTGCGTGGGCGCAGTCTTTCTTCGAAACGTACCTTCTCAGTCGGCCTGGTCATTCAACGAGACATCGACGTGCTCGAATCAGATCCGTTCTTTGGGAGCTTCATCACCGGCATTGAAGAGGTCATCTCGCACCGAGACTATGCGTTGGTGCTACAGATCAGCAAGAATGAAGAGGAAACCCTGGAACGGTATCGAAAGCTTTCGCTGGATGGGCGGGTTGATGGTGTATTTCTCAACGAATTGAGAATCAACGACGAACGTGCCGAGCTCATCAAGGAGCTTGATCTGCCTGCAGTGGCCATCAATTCTGCAGATTCACTGAAATTGCCGAATGTGCGACAGGATGCATCCGTTCCTTTCAGACAATTGACAGAGCTGCTGATCGAACAGGGACACACACGAATCGGGCATGTCAGTGGACCCCGTGAATTCCTGCATTCCTTCGTACGCGAGCACGCGTGGGAAGAGACTCTCAAACAGCATTGCCTACCAATTGGTCCGATTTTTACCGGCGACTTCACCTACGAAGGCGGCAAGAAGGCCGCTTTCGCACTCATGCGCGACAAGAACCGTCCCACTGCGGTGGTATGCAGCAATGATCTGATGGCCGTAGGATTCATTCAAGGATGCAAGGATCTCGGCATGCGCGTTCCGCAGGACGTTTCCGTGACGGGATACGACGGCATTGCCCTCTCAACATACATTCGCCCAACCTTGGTAACGGCTAAGACAAATCCACGTCATCTGGCGCGCGAAGCCGCAGAAATGCTGATGCAGATCGTTGATGGTGGGCAGCCTCAGAATCGCACCATTCCACCTGCAACCATCGTTTATGGCAATTCTGTAGGCAAAGCGCCGCGTGCCGAGAATAATTTCTAAATTTTGTATCACTCACTCCCCTTGTTGATATATACTTAATAAAGCCGAAACGTTTCGGTTTAACAAAGGAGTTAGAGATGAAACCTATTAGCATTTTTCATGGGAGGATTGGCCGTGGCATCGTAGCCGCAGTGGCCATGCTTGCCGCCGTGGGGACGACAGCCGCCTGTGGTTCTACCGGAGCGTCGAGCGCCAAGAGCTCAGACCTCTCCGGCACGCTCAACATTCTGGTTTCCAGTGCAGATGCCTCCGATGCCGCTTTCAAGCAGGTAAACAAGGCTTTTGAAGCAAAATATCCACATGTAACCGTCAAGTTCTCCTCCGTTCCCAATGACTCGTATCCTGCGACAAAAGCATCACGTCTGTCAGCCGGAACCCTGGATATCTTCGTTCTCAAGAACTTCGTTGAGGTTCCTAGCTATGCGAAGGATTCAACCTCAGATGACACGCTTATGGCTCAATCGGGCGGAATCGTCGATCTCACCAACGAATCTTTCATGAAGCATTACTCAGCCTCCGTGCTCAAGGCACAGGCCATCGGCGGCAAGCAGTATGCAGTCCCCACAGGCCTGAGCTACTCCACCGGCATCTATTACAACAAGAAAATCTTTGAGCAGAACGGCCTCAAGGCTCCAACCACATGGTCCGAGCTGCAATCTGTTATGAGCACACTCAAGAGCAAGGGCATCACACCATTCGGAATCGGCGGCAAGGATACCTGGCCTGCAGGCCTTGTCATGCTCGGAAGCGTCGCCTCGGAATATCCAACACTTGCAGACAAACAGAAGCTGGCAAAAAACCTGTGGACTCAGAAAGTCTCTCTGACCGACACGAAGACCGAAGGCATTCTCGAAAAGACACAGACAATTTTCAACAATGCCCAACAGAACTTCTCCGGTGCTGGATATGACGATCTGCCTGCTGCCTTTGCTCGGGGCGATTTCGCCATGATGCCAGATGGAACGTGGAACGAACCGACCATCGATTCCGCAATCAAGGGTGCATTCGATTTTGGCTACATTCCATTCCCTGCCTCTGACAACGCCAGCGATAACTCCCTGCTCGATGGAAAGATCGAACTCCAGCTTGGTATCGCCTCTGCCACGAAGAACAAGGATGCAGCACTGAAGTGGATGGAATTTTTCTCTGAGAAATCGACGTATACGAAGTTTGCCAAGACCGCAGGATTCTCATCCTCACAGCCAGACGTTGCCACTTCGTCATTCCTCAAGTCCATCTCCCAGTACACACAGAAGTATGAACCTGCATGGGATCAGGTCTGGGTAGCTAACAACAAGGCTGGCGAAGACGCCGTATATCCGTTCAACTACCCGGCATTGTCGCCCCTTGGCACAAAGACAGCAAAGAGCGCCGCCGCTTCGTCTGAATCTGCATGGTCGGCAGCTTTCTAAACGGTTGCCGATCGAAACCTCGTAGCCATACGGCTTTACTGCGGTGCGGCAATGGTTCACATTGCCGCACCGTTTCCAATTGGAGATATTATGTCTGAAAAAAATACTTTCCCGTTTTCATCCAGAACACCATTACGCATAACCTTCGGAATTGCACTCGTCATTCTTATCGTTTTCGCATTTGTTCCTGCCATTGCCGTGTTCTTTGTATCATTTACTGACTTGCGCGGGGTTACCTATCTGCCCACGAAGTTCATAGGTCTACAAAACTACATTCAATATTTCGGCCTTGGACATCGCGCCGATAATCTCAACGCCCTCAAGAACACCCTGATCTTCGCATCTCTTTCTACGATCATCCAGATCACCTTGGCACTGGGCATTGCAATCCTGCTGAACAACCCACGTCTGAGAGGAAGGAACATATACCGAGCAGTCGTGTTCATGCCCACGGTTCTGGGCGTGACCGTCACGGCTCTCGTCTGGTCATTGATGTTCAACACATCCGGCGGTCCCATCCAGCAAGTGCTCCTGCTGTTCGGCAAGAATTCCGCATTCTTCGGAGATCAGAACATAGCGCTCTACCTCGTGATATTCGTCCAGATATGGATGGTCTGCGGGACTTCGGTGATCATATTCCTTTCGGGTCTGCAGGCAATTCCGCAGGAGTTGTATGAAGTGTCCAGCATCGACGGTGCCGGCCCCTGGGCTCAGTTCAGATTTGTCACACTCCCCATGCTTTCACCATCAGTGACGGCAAACGTCCTGCTTGGCATTGTCAACGCCCTGCAGAGCTATCAGCTCACGTATGTGCTCACCGGTGCAGACAAGAAAGGCACGCAGGTGCTTTCCCTGCAGGTCTACATGCAGGCATTTGGAGGCCGCTCAGGAACCACGCTGTCACAATCACAGGGCTATGCCGCAGCAATTTCCATGGTTCAGTTTGTATTGGTCGGGGTCATCACGCTTGCAACTTTGGCCTATTTGCGTAGAAGGGAACAGAAATGACCACTACCAGCAACACTCAAACAAACACGCTCACATCAGTGCGATCCGAGAAGTCTGGCGGTAGATCGGAGAAGAAGGTCAGCAGTAAGGTGGCACGATCCCAACGTGTTGGGAAAACACCATGGCTGATGTACTGCTTTGTGGTGTGCATTCTTGTACTCTTCATTTTCCCACTGCTATATCTACTCAATACCGCCCTGAAAAGCAATTCCGAATTCATCACCAATCCTGTTGGACTGGTTAGCTCGTTCGAATGGGGCAACTTTGCCGAAGCCTGGTCCAAGGGCAACTTCGGATCGTATTTCATCAACACCGTGGTCTACACCATCTGCGGTGCCGGACTGGGAACTGCAATAAGTCTCTTCATGGGATTCCCCGCAGCACGCGGATATATCAAAGGCACAAAATTCTGGAACGTGTTGTTCACGCTCGTCCTGTTTCTCCCCAATGCCTTGATGACACAGTTCCAGCTCCTGCTGCGGCTGCATCTGTACAACACCCAGATCGGATACATTCTGATGGTCGCTGTCGGCGTTGGCATCGGCCCGCTGCTCTTTACCGGATTCGTCTCGTCCATTCCCAAGGATCTCGACGAGGCAGCGGCAATCGACGGCGCTGGATATTGGACATACCTGTTCAAGTTCATCGTTCCGCTCTCCAAGCCAGCCTTGATGACCGTGTTCATTCTTCAGGCAGTGTGGATCTGGAATGAAATCATCATGGCGACGGTACTGTTCTCGGACCAGAACAAATTCCCAATCTCGGCCGGTCTGTTCGCCTTCAAGGGGACGTACTCGAATAATTGGCCACTGCTTGCAGCAGCCACGATTATCGTTGCGGCACCGCTTGTGCTCGGATACCTCTTCATTCAGCGCTATCTCGTCAATGGCGTTCTTGGAGCCGTAAAGGGCTGACGAACTCAGAACTGTTTACAAAGCAGCAGCCCTTCTGCTCTTGTAGATGGGAATTTTTGAAAGGACATACATAATTATGGCTGGAACCAGCTTTTTTAAAGACGCAACATTTCCACTGGGACCCTTTGTTCCATACAAGAACAATCCAATCCTGAAACCGTTGGGGGGATCGTGGGAATCTGCGAATCTCTATAATCCGGCGGCGCTGGTCGTAGACAACGAGGTCGTGCTGCTATACCGTGCACATGCGGACGACATAGTCTCACATATTGGAATTGCGCACAGCAAGGACGGTTATTCCTTCGAGCGTGAATCATCTCCAATTCTCTCCCCAACCGAGGATTATGAGCGATATGGCTGCGAAGATCCAAGAATCACGGCTATTGATGGCACGTACTACCTGACATATACAGGCTGGGATCGCGCAAGGGCTCAGCTGTGTCTTGCAACGTCAACCGATTTGCATCACTGGACCAAGCATGGTCCCATGTTCGAGAATTTTGACACCTTCGCGGTCACCGATTCGCCCACCGGGGGCAATTGGAACAAGGCAGGTGTCATACTGCCGTTCCAGATCGAAGACAAATGGTGGATGTATTTCGGTGAGGGAAGCGTCTACTGGGCAACCAGCGACGATCTGCTGCACTGGACTCCAGGGACTTCAGACAAAGAACCAATCTACAGACCGATGGAATATTCTTTCGATGCAGATCTGGTAGAGATTGGTGCACCCCCTGTGCTGACATCCAACGGATTGCTGCTGTTTCTGGCTAATGGAGCCACGAGACAGGCCCGCCCTGATGGCACATATGACGTTGATTACCGTTGCGGTCAGTTTGTGATCGATCCTGACAAACCTCGTGAAGTACTTGCACGAATGACCACCTCGTGGCTTCATCCTCAAACCTTCGAGGAAGTCAACGGCCTGATTCCCAACGTGACCTTCGTGGAGGGTCTCGTGTACTTCCACGATCTGTGGTTTGCATACTATGGCCAGTCTGACACCACACTTGCCACAGCGGTATTCGATCCGAAGACGACCTGGGGGCAGACTCTGAATATCTGATCTTCACAGAGAGGGGGGCGTTCGCGACAACACAATGTTGCAAACGCCCCCCTTGATGCTCTTTCCGGCATCCAAGACCAGACTGTGCCATGGCACAGAGGCTGCATATATATAGGTTGTATATATGCAGCCTCACTCAGATCACAGTGAATGGAACGGCAGTCAGATCATCATCCTTCGAGGAGTGGCCGATTAATGCCTCAAAATCTCCGGGTTCGACAACGCGCTGGCCAGAGGTGTTCACTATCGAACAGGCCGAAACAGGAAGCGAAATTTCAACGAGTCTGGACTCCCCTGCTTCAAGGTGAAGCTGTGTGAAAGCTTTCAGCTCCTTATCTGCCCAGGTTGCCGAAGTGACCAAATCGCGAATGTACAGCTGAACCGTCTCAAGGCAAGGTCTGTTGCCTGTATTCGACACCGTTACGGCAAAGGTCAGCGTGTCATTCACATCGCAGGCTTTCGATTGCGGCGCTGCAATCCGTGCGTCACCATAGACAACCGTGGTATAGCTCAAGCCCTCTCCGAAGGCATGTTCCGGTTTCTGGTCAAGATCGGCATAGCGAGTGCCATGCTGACCGCGTATCTGGTTGTAGAAGATCGGCAGCTGACCGGCATCCTTGGCAAAGGATATCGGCAGTCGACCCGACGGTTCGATCTTACCCAATAAGACTTCGGCAATCGCCTGCCCTCCTTTCATGCCTGGATTGCCAACCCACAGGAGCGCTGCAGCCTGTTGGGCGCTTTCGGGCAGAATCAGTGGCTTTGAGGCAAGCAGCACGATGATGAATGGCTTTCCGTTATGCCTGGATTGATCAGCGATGGCATCGATAAGTGCGTTCTGTGCTCCAAACAGTCTCAATGTTGCCGTTGACCTACCTTCGCCGACCAGTTCGATACGATCTCCAACAACGACGATGCTTACATCAGCCTGGGCGCTGATGTGCAGAGCTTCGTCAATCATCTTGGGATCTGGCTTGCAGGGAACAGCGATGGGTGGGGCTGGCTGCCCATCCGGAAGCACTTCCCCTACTTGCTCTGGCACAGTGGAGAGAATGCCCGCACCTTCGGCATATGTCACCTTGACATCATCGGGTGTCTGCTCTCGTAGACCATCAAGAATCGTCGTGATCATCTCACGCGGCTGACCCACGAGCCATGGCACCTGGCCAGAGCCACCTGCCCAATCGCCCAGCTGAGTTTGTGCATCATCTGCAAGAGGACCGATGACGGCAATGCTTTGGATGGGGTGTTTGGATGAGGCCGCTCTCACAGCAGTGGTGTCGGCTTCGCCAAATGAATCACGGTCATCATGTTTTTCAGCATGGACGGCACATTCAACATGGTCACCACAGTGTAGCGGCAGTGTGCCATCGTTGTTGAGCAGCACAACGGAACGTCTTGCAATTTCAAGATTCAGCTCCTGATGTTGAGCTGTACCGATTGAAGTTTTGATCACATCACGCCGAGGCAATCTCGGATTTTCAAACAGTCCAAGATTGAATTTGACGGCGAGCACGCGACTTGCGGCCGCATCAATCTCCTCAATGGAAATCATCTTGCGCTCAAGCGCCTGCATGGCTCCCTCGAAGAAGCTTGGAGTAGTCATTATCATATCGTTGCCGGCCTTTATGGCCGCCGCAGCAGCATGTGCGATATCGGGTTGAAGCCGTTGCTCCCAAACTAATCTGCCGACATTGTCCCAATCGGTGACGAGCATCCCTGAATATTTCCATGCTCCGCGCAGAACATCGTTGAGAATCCAACGATTCACCGTTATTGGCGTACCATCGATGGATTCATATCCGAGCATGAATGTTGCACATCCCTCTCGTGCCACACGTTCAAAGGGTGGCAGAAACCATGATTTGAGATTGCGACGCGTCAAATCGGCTTCCGAGGCATCACGCCCGCCCTGCGTCTGGGAATACCCTGCGAAATGCTTTGCAGTTGCAAGCAGCGAGGAGTTACCACGCAAGGACTTGCCATGCTCCGAGCCGCTGCCGCCACCTTGATATCCCTTGACCATCGCAGAAGCGAGCTCGCCGATCAGATATGGGTCCTCGCCAAAGGTCTCATCGACTCGCCCCCACCGCAAGTCTCGTGCAATGCACAACACCGGTGAGAAAGTCCAATGGATACCGGTCGGTGCGGCCTCCTCTGCAGTGGCACGCGCCATGCGCTCCAACAGCTCTGGATTCCAGGTTGCCGCCATAGCCAGCTGCGTTGGAAAAATCGTCGCTCCCGGCCAGAACGAATACCCATGAATCAGATCATCACCAATGAGCAGAGGAATCCGCATGCGCGTCTTCGCGACGAAATCTGCAGCCTGATACAGCTGTTCGGGCGATGCATGCAATATGGAACCGACGAAACGATGCACAATATTATGCTCGAGCTCATGTCGCGCATCGGTTTGGAGCAGCTGCCCGATTTTCTCTTCAGGTGTGAGCCTATGCAAGAGGTCGGCAACTCTGCGATCTGTGGGCAGTGATGGGTCGAGATAGGCTTTGCCTTTGTTGTTCATACCTTTTCCTTTGTAAAGATGCACAGCTTAGCTATTGACAAGTCCAGTCGGCAAGGGAACTCCGTCTTTCTGCAACTCAACGAACAATTGGCAGGCAACGGTATGACCAACACTATCCTGAGGCAGACCAGTTGGCTGAAGAGCCACATCATAGGATGCACACTCCGGCCGGGCATATGCACAGCGAGCCATGAACGGGCATCCCTGCGGAAGATCAGCCAAATCCGGCGGAGAACCGGGGATTCCGCCAAGCTCCTTACGGGCACCGTGCAGCGGTGGGAAGGAGCCGATAAGTCCCTTTGTGTATGGGTGGCGTGCCTGGCGATACAATTCCATGGCCTTGCCATCTTCAATGATTTCACCAGCGTACATAATGGCAATTCTGTCTGCTATCTCTATCAGGAGCGAGATATCGTGCGTGATGAAGATGACTGCAAAGCCGAGCTTTTGGCGCAATTCCATAATTTGCTGAACGATCTGGCGCTGCATCACCACATCGAGTGCGGTGGTGGGCTCGTCCATGATCAGTACCTTCGGCTCAAGGGCAAGCGCCATGGCAATCATCACACGCTGACGCATACCACCGGAAAGCTGATGAGGGTAAGCATTGAGACGGTCGTGTGCAATGCCAACCATATCCATCAGTTCCTCAGCGCGTTCCTCTCTGCGTGCTGCAGACCATTTCGGCCGATGTACCTTGATGGCATCCTTGATCTGATAGCCAACCTTGTATACCGGATTCAGGGAATTCAATGCACCTTGGAACACGATGGCCGTATCGACCCAACGCTCGCGTCTAAGCTGCCTATCATTCAACGCAAGAAGATTGTATTGCTTGCCATCATCGCCGGTCACCCACACTTCACCACTGGTGATGAGACCAGGTGGCGGCAGCAATCTGGTGGCCGCATAGACAAGCGTTGACTTTCCGCATCCCGATTCCCCCGCAAGACCAAGCACCTCACCTTTGTGCAGGGTCAAATTCACATTACGAAGCGCATGAACGGCATCGTCGGTGAAACCATAATCAACGCTGAGATTATTGATGGTCAGTGCCGGTTCCGCTTCGAAGCTCGGTTTATTTTCCATCGTTGTTCCTTTCACTCGCCACCAGCCGCGAATTGGAAACTGAAGAATGCACGGTTTTCAGTCGCGACTTTGAAGCAGCCTTCTGCACAACGGGCGTGAACCCGATGCGCGGATAGATCTTGCGCTTCTTCAGCTCCGCCGCATTCATCCCCGTGTTGCGCAAGCGCGGATTTACAAACTCATCAATGCCAAAATTGATAAGCGCCAACGACATGCCGACAAGCGCCACACATAATCCAGCCGGTGCATACCACCACCACAGACCCTGAGTAAATGCTCCAGAATTCTGTGCCCAATAGAGCACGGTTCCCCAACTCCAGTCGGATGGCGGAATCACGCCGATATACGACAGGGTCACGAGAGACATGATCGAGGCTGTAACCGTTCCGATGAAGGTCGAGGCAAGAATTGCAGTGAGATTCGGGAGAATTTCAAAGAAAATCGTTCGGAATCGAGTCTCGCCGTTTGCACGCGAGGCTTCAACGAAGTCCCTCGACCTGAGCGACATGGTCTGTGATCGCAATACGCGCGCGCCCCATGCCCATCCGGTAAGCGAAATAATCAGCACGATTGCGCCAACTCCCGCCTCTTTCATCATGCCCATGATGATAATGATCAAGGGCAAACCGGGAATCACCAGAAAAATGTTGGTGAACATCGACAGCATCTCATCCCACATACCACCGAGAAACCCTGAGGTCACCCCAATGGCCGCCGCAATGAATGTGGCGATGATGCCTGTACTGATGCTCACGACCATGACACCGCGCGTTCCAACCAGCAGCTGAGAGAAAATATCCTGCCCGGTCTGCGTGGTTCCAAGCCAATGGATTGCACTCGGAGGCTCCGAGGCCGCCGTAGAAACCTTGTCGGGACTATATGGCGCAATCCAAGGCCCAATCAGGCCAACGACGAGGAAGAAACCGAAAATCGCGAGGCCAACGATCGACTTGGTGTTGCGCAGGAACACAAAATGCTTGCGCACCGCCGGTTTCAACGTTTCTGTAGCTTGTACTGCCACCTGAGCCATGTCACGCCTCCTTTCGTGTTCGTGGATCGAGTAGTGCATAGACAATGTCAGCAAGAATGTTGGCAATCAGCACCGAAAATGTGATGATCAGAAAGATGCCCTGCATGAGCGGGTAATCGTTGTTACTCGTGGCTTGGAGCAATCGATATCCAATTCCCTGATATGAAAAGACCTGCTCCATGACCAGCGTTCCTGAGACGACAAAGCCGAGCGATAGCGCAAAACCTGAAATCTGCGGCAGGATGGCGTTGCGAGCTGCATAATGGAACATCACGTCGGATTCCGGCAATCCCTTGGCTTGCGCGACGGTGACGTAATCCTCGGACGATACGGTCACGATCATATTGCGCATGCCGAGAATCCAACCTGCTATGGACGAAATGACAATGGTCAAGGCAGGCAGGAAACTGTAATAGCAGACCGAAGCGATGAAGGACATATTCAGGCCGGGCATCACATCCGGTGAATACGATCCTGACAGTGGAAACCACCCAAGATTGACTCCGAACACTGCAATGGCGATCAGGGCAATCCAAAAGTACGGCACCGACGAGAAGAAGGTCGTGAGAGGAATCAAGGCATCCCACTTGGTGCCGCGATGCCAGCCGAGAACGATGCCAAGCAGCGTGCCCAGCACAAAGGCGATGATCGTCGACATCCCCACCAAACCAATCGTCCACGGTAGGGATTGACCAATGATCTCGCTGACCGGAGTCGGGAAAGACTGTAACGATATGCCAAGATCGCCGTGGAAGAGTTGGCCAAAATAATCGAAATACTGTTGCCACAATGGTTTTTGACTATCCAGTCCGAACAGTACTCTCAGCGATTTGACGGCATTGACATCTATATTGCCCTGATATCTTGAAAGCAGCGATTGAACCGGATCGCCTGGCAGCAGACGAGGTATGAAAAAGTTTAGCGTCACCGCAGCCCACGCTGTGATGACATAGAACACTGCACGCCGAATAAAGAATTTCATTGGGACACCTGATTTGTATTGTTATGCGTCATTGCTTCAATGGTTTTTTCCGCAGGGTGACTCATCTGTGCAATAAGATCATCGCCGCCACGAACCGGGGTGTCAGGCTCGTCTGAATACAACCAGCATGCAACCTGCTGGCCGTGTGGTGACGTGAAGTAGGGGGGCACCTTGGCCGCACATATTGCTGTGGCAAATGGGCAGCGCGTTCTGAATCTGCATCCCGATGGTGGATGGATCAGGCTCGGTGCTTCGCCACGTGCGGCATGTGCTATGTCGGCAAGCTGGTCTGGATCAGGTGCTGAACCCACCAACAGGGCCGTATAGGGATGTGCCGGATGCTGTGTGACCGTTTCCGAATCGCCACGTTCAACGATTCTGCCGGCATACATGACCAGCGTTTCATCGGCAAAATAACGGGCTGATGCAACGTCATGAGTGATGTAGAGGATGGCGATGCCATCCTTGTCGCGCAATTCCTCAAGTAAGTTCAGAATTCCCAAGCGTATGGAAACATCCAGCATCGAAATCGGCTCATCTGCAAGTAGGATTTTAGGATCCGCTGCGAGTGCGCGAGCGATGGAGACACGTTGCCGCTGGCCGCCCGAAAGCTCGTGGGGAAACTTATCGACGTAACGCTCGGGAGGCGTTAATTTGACACGCGTCAGTAATGCTCTGATGGACTTGTCCAACTTTTCACCGCGCAGATGGCGATGATGGATCTGAAGGGCACGTCCAAGAATGTAATTCACCGTATGAATTGAGTTCAAGGAGCCAAAGGGATCCTGAAAAATCATCTGCACCTGGCTTGCATACCAGCGAAAATGGTGACCGGAAGAAACCCTGACCTCTTTGTCATCGAGTTTGATGGAACCGGATGTGATGGGCTCCAATTGTGCAAGGAGTTTCGCTATTGTTGACTTTCCTGAACCGGATTCTCCAACCAACGCGACAACCTGACCTGAATACAGATCAAGGCTGACATCATCGGCTGCATGCACCACGTTCTTCTTGCCAAAACCTGAAACCGGATAATGCTTGGTGACATGTTGGGCGCTCAGAACTGGCTTTCGTATATTATCAGGCACTGTTTGTCGAAATTCAGACACAGTAACCTCCTTGTAGGGAGCAATGACGTTAAGGAATAATGTTGTGCCCGCGCCGGGAAGAATGCGCGGGCGCACAACATGTTCTGTGAATATTCGAGTTAGCAGCGCAGTCGTGTTGAAGCAGCGACGGCACTGTTCATCAAGATGTGCATCTATTTGACTGGCTTCAACTTGGTCAGTACCAAGGTCTCGGCAGGAGTCGTCATGTTGATGTTGCTGTATGGATTGCTCTCCGAGGGCCATCCGGTGTAGCTGCGGCTGGTGTAGTTGCCCCACACCGGCACTTCGAGAACTGGAATGACCGGAACCTGCTCAACATAAATCTTCTGCAGTGTCGCCAGATCCTTGGTTCGCTGTGCGTCGGTCGTTGCAGCCGCATAGTCCTTGATCGCAGCATCAGCCTGAGCATTCTGGAATCGGCCGAAGTTGTAATTCGCATCGGTTCCGATCGGCTTGTAGAAAGTGCCTCCCATGCTGTCGAGATAAATGTTGTATGGCGTAAAGCCTGAATCGGTCCAGTGCAGTGCGCCGTCGAAGTTACCCTTGGCGATCTGCTCATTCCATGTATCATACGAAGGGTTTTGCACCGTGACCTTGGCTCCCAGCGATTGCAGTTCAGAACCGATGAGCTGCAGCTCTGTGTCGTAATCGGACCATCCGGAAGGATCCGTGAGCGTTACGGTAACCGCCTGCCCGGTCGAATCTTTCAAGCCATTGCTGCTTCCCACTCCTGTGTATCCAGCTTGAGTAAGGATTGCCTTGGCACCGGATGCATCCACCTTGAAGGTCTGACCCGAATACGCCGAATCGATGAAGCTCTTGCCCGATGACGGCAGACCGGTCACCGAGGTGATTGGATTCGCAGCTCCGGTCGTGCCCTGCTTGGAAAGGGCAGAACGATCGATGATCATTGAGGCTGCTTTTCTGAATGCAATGTTGGAGAATGCTCCCTTGGCATTGTTGATGAACAGCGTGGTGTTACCCAAAGTCGATGGATACCACGCCTTGTTTGCAGAATTCTTGGATAGCCATGCGGTCTTGTAGTTGGCGATGTACACAAATCCGTGGTCAACCTGGCCAGATGTCATGGCACTGGTGAGTGCCGTGTTGTCGTTGTATTCGATGTATCGAATGGTTGCAACATTGAGCTTGCCCTTCCAGTAATTCGGATTTGAGGTAAGCGTCACGCCCTGCGTCGACCAGGTCTTGAGAATGTATGGCCCCGTCCCCACAGGATTTTTGTCAAGATACTTCGAGGGGTCACCGACCGACTTCCAGATGTGTTCTGGCACGATGAATTGCTGATACAGCGAGCTCATGTGAACATACTGATTCTCAGTGAAGGTCACCGTGACGTCGTCGCCGGATCGTGTCACGTCCTTGAACGGAATTGAACCGGTGTTCAAGGCTGGGTTGTTCTTGACAAGGTTGAAGGTGAATGCAACATCGGCAGCCGTCAACGGCTTGCCGTCAGTCCATTTGACTCCCTTTCGTATCGTGAAGGTAACCGAAGTGTAATCGGAATTCCATGACCATTTCGTGGCAAGCCACGGAACAGGCTTTTCCGTTGGCTTTACATCATTGATTTGCACCAAGGTCTCATAGATCGCATAACGGTATCCCTGCACACTTGCTGCTGAGGTTCCTAGGAATGGGTTTGAATTATTGGTTTGAGGACCATCTGGCTTGCCAAAAGTCAGAGGACGTGATGTGCTGGCGGACGACCCTGAGCCGCACGCAGCTACTGCGAAAATCATTGATGCTGCGGCAAGCACCGCCACAGCCCCTTTTATTCTCCACTTCATTGCTGATCCTTTTCTTACGTCTCTGTAATGCTTTGGATCAGGACCATCTCTTGGGAACGTAAGCTTGGTTTTTCATATATTGCGCCACTTTGCACATATGTTGTGTTGAAAACCAATGCCCCTCAAGAACATGCCCTTACTTCCAGTAAAAAAGCTTACTTACTTGAAAGTAAAAAGTCAAATCATTGAAATTGCAACGATTTTCGCATATCTGACATCTTCGTATGATGTCAGAAAACCCCAAGAAAATAGCGTGCAGAATCAGTGCTTCGACTCCAGGCAATCCTCATGTGGATCGATGATTGCCGAAACGGCCGCTTCGATGATGAAGCGAGACGCGCGAGCAAGGTTCACATGTTCGGGATCAAGAAGCCACTGCAGTTGCAAGCCGTCCATTGCAGCAAGAATGCTCGCCACAGCATCCTCAATCTGTTGCCGACTCTGCTCATCCAACGTCCCATGCTCTCCTTCAACAACCATGCATAGAGCCTCCGCGAGCTCGGCTCTCAAAGAGTGGTATCGCGAGAAGAAGTATTCCTTGCCCAGATTTCCCTCGGTGACTGATTCTGAAGAAAGAATCAGATATGTCTGTACAATGCCAGGTCGCTTCATGTTCTCAAAGGCCGTTTTGACCAGATGGCGGAATGTATCAAGACCGCCTGGCATGTGCTTGCCCTCAAGGCCGGCAACGTCCTGACTGTCACGATATTTCAACACTTCAAGCAGCAGACCCTTCTTACTGCCAAAATAATGCAAGACCCCGGCGTGAGTCATGCCGACCTGCCCTGCGATATCTTGCAACGTGGTGTTGCTTGTCCCCTTCTCGCCAAACATCAAGGCCGCCACCTTGAGAATCTCCTGACGCTTCGCAAAAGTCTCAGGACGATGTTGCACGACCCTTTGCTCTCGAGCCTTCATCTCAACGCACTTCCTTCACGCTCATGATGCCAGATTGGCAAGTATTGCAGGCGAATTCACCCAACATATAAGAAGTCTACCTATATTCTTCCGCCTGTTCGAGCCACTCGCCGGAATTGCTGCCAAGGCAACCATGGGTGACGTGATGCCCTGTGCATTTGAATTTCCACGAGTAATGCGGGTACCACGAACATCATTGAAACCGTTGATATTCAGCCCCCTTGCAATGCATGAGCAATATCGACATGCTGTCTTGCCGTTGAGTTCCTGGCGATGAGGTGCGTCGGGAAAATGAGCTCTCTGTGTGCAGTGTCGCCGGCGAGCGCCGCGAGAAGAATCGTCACCAATGCCATGCTTTGCTCATATACCGGCTGAGCAACGGTTGTCAGGCCGAAGGCTTCACTGAGATTGTTGCCGTCAATGCCAATGACTGCAACGTCTACGCCGGGTGTAAGCGAGCGCTCTCGCAGACACTGGATCGCACCCATGGCCATCTCGTCGGAAGACGCAACGATGGCTGTCACATCCGGCCGCCGGTTCAACAGAATCTTGGCAGCTTCGTATCCATGCTGTGCAGTCATCACCCGTGCCGGCGAATCAAGGCTGTCGGAACATTCCAGCCCGTGCCTTCCGAGCATGGCTTTCCATGCCCGTCGTCTGCGCTCCGTTGGTGCATTGGGGCATGTGTCGTTCGTCATGCCGGAGAGGTGACCAATGATCCTGTGACCGTGAGCAATCAGATTTTCGCACGCGCTGCGCATCGCGGCTTCGTCGTCGATTCCGACGTGCGAGAACCCGGGCTGGCGCACCGAAAGAAACGCAACCGGCAGATTCAACGATTTCAACAGCTCAACCTCTTGTTCGCTGAAGTACACCGAGAGCACGGCCACTGCATCGACCTTGCTACGGAGCACTGTTGGATTGAAGGTCGGTCTCGGCTTTCCCTCGTCATCAGGAAGCGTGTATATCAGGGCATCATAATGTCTCTCATGAAGTGCCATCTCAATCGACTGCACAGCCGTGGCAAGAAACCATCGTGACACATCGGGCAGCACAATCCCGATCGAATGCGAGGTGCCGCTTGCCAGCGCCGAGGCACTATGCGATGGCGAATAGCCAAGTTCCAGTGCTACTTTGAGCACATGCTCCCGTGTCTGTTGCCCCACACCAGGCAAGTTGTTGAGCGCTCTGGAGACGGTCGCCGTCGATACTTGGGCAGCATTGGCCACTTCCTCAATTCTGACATTCATAGCTATCATTATCTCCGTAACGAATCGGTGCTATTTCACGGCTCCGTCAGCGATACCTCGAATAATGTTTCTCTGCGCGACCGCATAGAAGATGATGACCGGCAGAATTGTCATGACCAGCCCGGCCATGGCAAGATTCCACTGAATCGTGAATTGTCCGAAGAACGAGAATGTTGAAAGAGGAATCGTCTTCACGTGCTCACTCGAAAGGACGAGAGAAGGTAGCAGATAATCATTCCAGATCCAAATCACGTTCAGAATCACGACGGTGTTCGTTATGGGACGCAGCATGGGAAAGACTATTCTCCAGAAGACCGTCCATGGTGACGCACCGTCGATATATCCTGCTTCTTCCAGACTGATGGGGATCGACTTCACAAATCCGTGATAGAGAAACACCGACATTGCCGATCCGAAACCGATATACATGAATATCAGACCCTGCCGCGTATCGATGATCTGGAATCCTAGCGTCTGCTGAATCTGTGAGAAGAACTGGATGAGCGGCATCATCAATGTCTGGAAGGGAATCAGCATCGTGGCAACGAAAGTCATGTAGATAACTTTCGCCCACATCCTATCTTCGTGTCGTGCCAGAACCCATGCCGTCATGGATGAGAAGAGGATGATCAGCAAGGTTGAGACCACCGTAATGATGAAGCTGTTCATGATGGCCGTCAGAATATTCATGCGTTCCATGGCCACTTGGTAGTATTGGAAGCTGAGACTTTTGGGCAGAGAGAGCACGTTTTCGTACAGTTCCTCCCGTGTCTTGAACGAGTTGACTGCCAAGAGATACAGCGGCGAGAGATGGATCAGGGAGACTGCAAACACCAGCAGACTGCCGATCCAAAGCCAGACTTTTGCCTGTTTTTCACTCATCACAGCCCCACTTCCCTCTTCTTGGTGATGCTGACCTGCGCCAAGGTAAATATTGCAACGATGATGAAGAACAGCACTGCCTTGGCCTGGCCATAGCCATAATTGCCGTTGAGGAATATTTCGTTATAGATATTCATGGCAAACAGTTCGGTGGCATTACTCGGACCACCAGCAGTGAGCGAGAGATTGGTGTCAAAGATCTTGAAAGAATTGGACAGGGTCATAAACAGCGAGATTGTGAACGCCGGCATGATAAGCGGGAATTTGATATGCCAGAACAGTTTCCACCCATGTGCACCATCAACTTCGGCAGCTTCAATCAGATCCTGAGGGATGGTCTGGATACCTGAGATGTAGATGATCATCACATACCCTGCCGTCTGCCATGTCGAGACGAAGATCAGGGCGAACAGCGCGAAAGTTGGATTCAGGAGCCAGTTGAAGAAAATGAACTTCCATCCCGTCACATTGCCGATGATGGCAAAGCCGTCTGAGAAGATGAACTTCCAGATGTAGCCAAGAATCAGACCGCCTATCAGATAGGGCATGAAATAGAAGGTTCTGACCACACCCGCGAGCTTCATCTTCGATGTCACCAGCAAGGCAACAATGAGCCCCAGGGCATTCGTCAACACGACTGCTCCAGCGGTGAATATGAAGGTCTTCACAGCAGAACGGATGAATCTCGTGTCGCTCATGGCAGAAACATAATTCGTAAAACCTATGAATCGTTTCGCATTCGCCGCGATGCCATCCCATGACACGAAGGAATATGAGATTCCCATAACAAAGGGAACCAGTACCACCAGCGAAAAAATACAAACCGTAGGTCCAACGAAGAGAAGATTCCAATACCAGTCTTTTCTTTTCATTGCATTACTCCCCTCAGCTTGGAGGCGCTGGCGGGCAGGTGTCAAGAAAGTCAGGGTGGCAGGGGTCAGTCGACCGCTGACCACCCTGATATGTCAATGCCCTTTCAACCTCGCGCCAGTTGTCTCATCAATAGGCAATCAGCGCTTGACACCAGCTGTGACAAAGTCTTCGCTGAGCTTTGTCATCAATTGCTGACCGGTCATCGCCTTGTCGGTGAAGAAGGACTGTGCCGTTCCAACAAGATACGTGTCGGCAATTCCTGAAGGCCAGTACTGATACACCCAAGGGATGTTATCACCGGAATTCGAGGCCTTGTAGACGGCTTGGGCCAAGACGTCCATCTTCGATTCATCGACCTTGATATTGGTCATTGCCGGAATGAATTGGAACTTGTTCACAATGTAATCCTGACCTGTTTTACTCGTAACAAGCCAGTTCAAGAAATCAATGCTGGCCTTTTGCTCAGCGGTCGATTTTGTGCCATTGACATGCCAGTACAGCGGCACCCCTACGGCTAGCTTGTCGTTGCCATCAAGAGGGAAAGGAACCATCTGCAATTTCGCAGCGGAATCCTTGTAGTCAGACGAAATCATCGTGTTGATCCACATGCCTTGGTTTACCGAAGCGGTCTTCCCCGTCATCAGATCGCCAATTTCCTTGTCATAGTTTATTTGCAGCGGATTATTGGTATTGGCACGAATTGCCTCGTAGATCGTGCCCAGTTCCTTGAATTCCTTGACGTTTTGAAGCTTCACCTTGCCCGATACGACATCTGCGACAAACTGCTTCGGGTTGCTCTGCATCGAGAACGCCGTATTGAGCATATGCCCAATCAGAAAGTATGATTCCTGCGAAAGCTCGAACCCTGTGTATTTGCCATCGGCCTTTGCCTGCTTGAGCATAGAGATGAAATCACTCTGCGTGCTCACTTTCGAGGCACTGACCAGACCGGTATTGACGATCAGCCCATATCCTTCAACGGCTGCAGGCATGCCGAAGACTTTCCCACCTACTTCATATGCCTTGTTTTTCGCAATATATTTGGTGAATGGAGCGTTCGTCAGGTCGGCCATATACGACTTGAGCGTATCGCCCTCCTGTCCGCCACCGGTCATGAAAATGTTCGGTCCGGTAGTCTGATTGGTGAGCTTGGTCTTCAGCTGAGTAATGTAATCGTCCCCGGTAGTTCCCCAAACCTCAACGGTTACGCCCTTTTCCTTCTTGTATTCCTTGGCCAGGGCCTTCAAGGAATCGACGATTTCAACTTTTGAATCGAATAATGTTATTGTGGATGCCGTTCCCGAAGTGGCCGAACCACCACAGCCAGCCAATCCCAGAATGCTCAATGTAGCAACGGCAGCAGATACGGCCTTTCGAGTTATATGTGTCCCCATGTTCCCCACCTCTTCGACTGTGAAGATGTTTCGATAACACTGTGTCTGAACTGCATGCATTGCCTGAACGGCATTCGCCTGCCGACTCATCCCCTGCAATATACACAGCTGTTAGTTGGACTATTGGATTCGAAGTACCTTGTTGAGAGTACTTGAGTTATCACGAAGTGATAATATTCAGACCGTTCGATGCCCCTCTGCATTGAACGGCAAAACGCGTAGCACTGACAAGTATATGACTCGGCAACGCGGTACGCAAGCGCTTACTCTCTTGAAAAACAAGCGAGTTATGCCAGCGCGGCATCGCACTGGCATAACTCGCCAGACCATGCCTGCCTCGGAACATGCAATCTGGGAACATACATGGCGTGGAGCATCTCTATGTCAAGGATTCACTCCGGTGATGTGCCCGAAATGGCTACCTTGCCCACCATGTGTCCGCTTTTCACCATGCGGTGGGCCTTGTCTATGGATTCAGCGTTCACAGGGCCGAGCTGCCGTGCCAAGGTGCTGCGAATGATACCCAAATCGACAAGTTCGGCAACGGCATCGAGAATCTCATGTTGGCGAATCATATCGGGTGCGTGATGCTTTGCACGTGCGAACATGAATTCCCAATGCCACGAAAGAGCCTTGTCCTTGAGAGAATACCAATCGAGATCATTCTCATCATCAATCGCCACAATCTCGCCGAATGGCTTCATCACTGTGTTGTACAGCTCTATGTTGCCCTTGCTGTAGGCGCTGAATATCCAGTCGATACCGGCCGGTGCCAGTGCCTGTATCTGCCGTGCAAGGTTTCCCTCGTGGTAATCGACCACCTCATCGGCACCCATGTCTAGAGCCCATTGCTGAGATTCATCTCTCGAGGCAAGTGCTATGATTCTGAGCGTCGTCAAGCGGTGTGCGAGTTGAATGACCATGGAGCCGACTCCACCTGCAGCGCCAACGACCAGAAGCGTCTGCCTCTGCGACGTGTCTATAGCTTGTGTGGATGTTGGATTGATCGTTGCTGGGTGCGAGTCATGTTCAATGCCCAGCTTGTCAAACAATGCCTCCCAGGCGGTAAGGCTCGTCAATGGCATCGCTGCAGCGTGGGCGTCATCAAGACTGGCCGGAGCATGGCCAACGATGCGTTCATCGACCAGCTGATATTCAGCATACGAACCCTGCCGGGTTATATCTCCCGCATACCAGACTCGCTCACCTGCATGGAAGAGACTTGCCTCGGAACCGACTTCGACGACATCCCCGACAGCATCCCATCCAAGAATTCGGAGGGTTTCAGATGCGGGCTGAGATCCCATCGAGGCGCGTATCTTCGTATCAACCGGATTGATCGAAATGGCATGAACCCTGACGAGAAGGTCTCGATGCTGCGGTTGTGCCGGTCGATCCACGACCATATCGCGAAAGCTCCGCGAATCATCGTGCGATTGCACCTGATTGATTACGATGGCGTTCATTGTCGAATTTTCTTGCATGAATTCATCGTAATCATCACAGGCCATCTTCGCCCATGGAACTTTCCATGGGCGAAGAGATGGTTCAACTACTTCAGTGCTGGCCGTACACGTTCTGATAGCGATCATTGAGCTTGTCAATATCGCTCTGCTCGATCTCAATGACATCGCCCAGCTGCTGAGCGGCCCACACGGTATGCGCGACTTCTTCAGTCATGGCAGCGGCCTTTACCGCATCTTCCGCATCCTTGCCAATGGTGAAAGGGCCATGATTCTGCATCAGCACAGCTGGTGAGTGTGGATACTGCTTCAGCGTTTCCACGACTCCCTGACCGATGGCTTCTGACCCGATGAGTTTGAATGGGCCGACTGGTACCGGTCCACCGAATTCATCCCCCATCATCGTCAGCGCACAGGGTATGTCCCTTCCCGTTGCCGCCCATGCCGTTGCATAGGTCGAATGCGTATGCACAACCCCATATACATCTGGCATATGGCGATAGATATATGCGTGAGAGGCCGTGTCCGATGAGGGTGCCTCCGTTCCATCAACCACATTGCCATCGAGATCCGTGACAACCATGGATTGTGGCGTGAGATACTCATATCGCACGCCGGATGGTTTGATAACCATCAAATCGGCAGAATGCAGACGTTGGGAGACATTGCCGGCAGTCCAGACCACGAGGTTCCACTTCAATAGTTGCTGGTGCAAGGTCGCAACCGTTTCGCGAACTTCCTTGACTTCGGCCCTGACCTCGTCAGAGTAATCGTTCAGTGATGCCATATTCATCGCTCTTTTCTTGAATGTTGTAAAAGGTATTGGGAAACGAATCTGAAAAACAAATCTGTACATCATGGTTGCTGCAGAAGAGCACCGTGAGCTGCGAATGCACCGGATCGCAGACGCAGCTCCTCACCACCGGCATGATTTCACGCCAGTATCGGCTCCTGAACGATGCCAACCTTTTCGAATAGCGCATCGAAGAAGGCCTTGGCCTTGCGCACGGCGGCGAGAGGATCGGACTCCTTGCCCTTCCACATCTCCACCGTATAGGATCCGCAATATTGCAGTCTTGCGAACAACCTCAAGGCAGCCTCGAAATCAACCGTTCCCTCCCCAAAGGGCACGTCGCGGAAAGCTCCTGGGAATGTGTCGGTAACGGGCCTGGTCTCCTTGAGATGCACGGCGACGACGTTATCGATGTTGCTTTCGATATCGCGTCCCATATCTGCACCCTCCCATGCCGTCAGATTGCCAATGTCTGGATATGCCTGCAACCAGGGGCTTCGGATCAATGACTTGTAGTACACATCCTTGTCAAGGGTGTTGATGAATGGGTCATCCATCGTTTCGATGGACAGCATCACCATTTTCTTGGCGGCCATGTGCACGCATTTCCTCAGGTTCTCTACAAAATATTCCCGAGAACTCAAGGATTTGTGCTCGTAATACACGTCATAGCCCGCGAGCTGAATGTTGCGGATTCCCAAGTCGCTCGCCAGATCAATGGCCTTGCGCATGATCTGCAACGACGTGCGCCGCGTTTCTGGATCTGCGGAACCGAGCGGGAAGCGCCTATGCCCAGAGAGCATCAAGGTATTGATTCTGCTGTTTGTCTTCCAGAGAGCCTTTCTGAAGTCCTCCCGTTCAGGCTTATTCCAATCCAGACGCTTCAACCGTTCATCGCTCTCATCAACTGAGAACTCCAGAAAATTGAAGCCGAGTGTATGCACCAGATTGAATTCGTCTTCCCAGGAGAGACCGTTAGGCAGAGCTTTTTCATAGATGCCAACAGCATTGACAACCATCGATTAATCCTCCAGCTCCCGTTGCATCGTGCGCAGCACATTCCAGCCCGAATCCAGAACGTCGAGCATTGAAGAATACGCTTGGTATTTCTTGTCATATATCGCGCTCTGCTCAGGATCTGGCGTGAATTGCTGAGCTACCTTCGTCATGTGTGCAGAGGCTTCGTTAAAGTCCTTGTAGACTCCAAGACCCACAGATGCGCAAATGGCGCCACCGAGGCCACCAAGCTCCTTGACTGCAACGGTTTCAACCGTGATGCCGAGCACGTCTGCAAACATCTGCACCCACGCCGCAGAGTTGCACGCGCCACCTGACATTCTGATTGCCGTTGGCTTGTGCTTCAACACTCGAAGCAGTTGGTCAACATGCTGGCGGTGGGCAAAGGCAACACCTTCATAGACAGCCCTGATGATCTGTGCAAAGGAATCCGAGCTGCGCATGCCAATGAGCGCACCTTCAGCCCCCAGATTCACATTGTTTCCATAGAGGAACGGGAAGAAGAGCGATGTCGAATTTCGCGCATCGGACGACGAGAGAATCTTTTCAAGCTCGTCGTATCCGATAGCCTGACGGCCATCCTTCGAAAGCATGCGAAGCATGTTGTCGAGGTTTCCCGCAGATGTAGGACTCGAGGCTTCAACCAACACATCACCTGTGGGGAACAGTGAATTCATGCAGCCACTGCTTTGCGCAGCCTTGGTCTTGCTCGGGAATACGTTGATATTCCATGTTCCTGCGGTCACGCTGAACAGGTCTTCGTCGAGAACACCTGTGGCGATTGCACAGGCATCGATATCGAACATGCCTGCGAATACAGGCGTTCCAACAGCGATTCCCGTATTCTTCGAGGCCTGTTCGCAAATGCTTCCGCACTGATCCGTTGCACGCACCAGCTGTGGCATTGCAGGCAGCATCTCCGGGATTCCAAAGAAATCGAAGAGCCGTGAATCGTATTCACCAGTTTCGAGATTCACCAGATTATTGCCTGATGCATCTCCCTGTTCCTCCCAGATCTCACCGGTCAGCATGAACCGAATGAAATCCTTATTGGAAAGCACATGGCCGATCGATGCATATTTCTGCGGCTCATGATCCTTGATCCATCGCAACAGCACCGGGAACTGCATCACCATGACATGCTGGTGGCTTATGGGATAGATCTCACCAACCCGAGCCTCAAATGCATTGGCAAGATCGGATGCTCGGCTATCAGACGAAAGGATGCAATCCATCGAAGGCTTGCCTTCCTTATCCAACATGTACAGGCCCTTACCGTGTCCGACCGGCACTACGGCATCGATCTGGTCGCCGGTCAGACCGGCATCCATCAGTGACGAGTTCGTGGCCTTGCCGATATCTCTCCACATCTGCTGCGGATTGACTTCACGGAATCCAGGTCTTCCCTCCACTGCATCTGTTGGGAACGAAACCACAGACAACTGATTGCCCGTTTCATCAAGAATGATGACCTTGGTATTGGTTCCACCATTGTCGATGACGAGAAAATGCTTATGCTCCATTGACATACCTATCTCCTTATGCAGATTTCAATATCAGATCAAATTGAAGAGTTTGCCGGCCTCGACGGCAATCCAGCCGACCCAGCCGCTGACGGCACCGGTCATGTTGGATATGCCCGTGAAGTCTGCAGGGAGCTTGATATTGCTCGTTACAGCGGACTGCGTAACGTACGGTGCGATATATGAACCAACGTAAAGAATGATGACGATGCTGATCGCTCCTGTTATGAGCATCTTGAACATGTTTCTGCGCACGAATGGGGTGACCAGCGCGAGCAGGAAGGTAAGGGATGCAAGATCTGCGAATGGGAGCATCCTGTTGCCAGGAAGTATGAGCGCGAGCACGATTGCGACAGGAATCAGCAGCAGACCAGAGGCGAGAACCGATGGCTCACCAATGAGCAGCGCAGTATCCATGCCGATGAAGAACTCTCTGTTCGGGAACCATTTCTTCAGCTGCTTCTCGGCTGCATCACGCACGGTAATCAGACCTTCGAGCAACACGCCAATCATCTTTGGCAGCAGCACCATGGCAGCCGCGACGTTGATGGCGAGGCTGATGGCCTTCGCAGGCGAATATGCAGCGAGAATTCCAATGATCAGACCAAGGATAAAGCCCAGGACTACTGGCTCGCCAAAGGCGCCGAAACGCTTTTGGATCTTCTCCGCGTTGAAGTCCACCTTCTTGAGTCCAGGAATTCTATCGATCACCCAGTTCACACCAATGGCCAATGGAGACCACATCATGCCGGCAAGGTGCGGGAACGAAATGCCCGAGAGTTTGTATTCCTTCTGGATGTAAGGCGCAGACCAATCGGCAACCTTGAGCACGATGGCGAATATGATCCAGACGAAAACGGTCGAGAACCAGAAGTTCTTCGTGACGGCGAATACCGTCGCTCCAACCTGCAGGAAGATCCAGTAGTTGAAGATATCGACATCAACGGTCTTCGTCAGCTTCAAAACAACCATGATTGCGTTGATTATCAGAAAACCGACAACGACTGCGGCCATGATAGGCGTGCCCCAGCCAATCGTCGAGGCTGTTGGCCAACCGACATCGACCACCGTCAGGTGCATGCCCAGGCGATTGACCATCGCCTTGGATGCGGGCCCGAGGTTGTCGAGCAGCAGGTTGATGACCATATTGACGCCAACAAAACCGACACCAACCGTCATGCCGGCCTTGAACGATTTTCCGATGCCGAGCCTAAATATCAGGCCGACGACAAAGAAGATTATAGGCATCATCACAGCTGCGCCCAAACCTATTATTGTATTGATGACACTCATGGTTTCCCTTTCGTTGTTCCAGAACTTCTTCCTTGAGTCCTGGGAGTCATCGTGTTGTTACCAAGCACCGTCGCTTGTGTGCTGAGGAATCGAATCGCGCAACGTTGACGCGTACGCATACACGTTGTTCGCTGCACAACCCCCTGTTCGGTTCCCCAGACGAACGATTTCGCCGTAACAGACTTACCTATGTAACGTATCGCAATTAGGTGGTCACATCTATGGAATTGATGAACATATGTTCATTGGACTATTCAAGTCTTCGCTCATTTAAACAGCAATTCCCAAAATTATGGCTACTTAACACAGGTGTCTTCGAATTTGAGTGTATGATTATGAACAAATGTTCATAAGAAATTCGCAGCTGGCATCAGCTGAATCACGTCAGCATATCCAGCTCACGCTCAGGGTGGCTCGCATGTATTACATGCATGACATGACCCAGGCACAAATTGCAGCATCAATCGGCTACTCCCGCCCAACGGTCTCCCGCCTGCTTCAAGAGGCTCGAGACGAAGGCATAGTCCACATCGACATCGGCCATGTACTTGAACGCGTGATGACGCTTGAAAACAGGCTCATCGATTGTTTCGGTCTGAAATACGCCCGTGTGGCGCCAAGCTTTTCCGATCAGACCCCTTCAGAAACAGTCCCGGAGTATGCTGCCACCCTGTTTTCCGAAAAGGCGCAGGAGGACTCGCTGATCACCGTCTCCAACGGTCGTGCGGTTGCCGCAACCGTGCGCAACATTCCTATCAGAAACTGGCCCAAGGCCAATGTCGCGCAAATGGTGGGTGCGCTTTCGCCATCCAACCACATGACAGATTCTCCAGATATCTGCCATCTGCTTGCCAATCGTCTGAACTGCACATTTACCCCACTGCATGCACCGATGATCATGTCAGCTCCATCGATCGCCGCTGCGATGCGGCGAGAACCGCAGATCGCCACTTCCCTCGCCCTGGGTGGCGGAGCCGATGTAGCGATAGAGGGCGTTGGTGCCGTTATCAACAATCATTTGAGTCCGGTGTTCGATAATTATGTCGATGCACCCATGATCAGGCGAATGAGGGATCTGGGAGCGGTCGGAACGGTCTGCGGTCATTTCATTGACGCACAGGGCAATCACGTTCATACCGAATTGTGCGTAAGAACCATTTCTATTGACATCGAACGCCTGAAGCATATTCCTCTGGTTATCGGCGTGGCGTGGGGAAAGCAGAAGATCGAGGCCATTCGCGCCTGCCTGGTGGGCGGATATCTTTCGGCACTGGTGACGGATCAAAGTACCGCCGAACTCTTGCTCGCCAAGTATCAGCAGCCTGCGCCGGGGCGCTAGATCTTCAGGGTCTGGGTTGGCAATCTGCGGTGCTGCCTCAAGCGGTGTCAGGTGTGCACCTGACAGTGTTCGCCCAGAGAGAGTGTTTGCCACGAGAGAGCATGCGTATATATGTCCGAATCATTTTGGTTATACGCTTCTCTACGGAAGGAGAGGCAGCCATGTTGAGCATACAGGACATTTTCAGTATCGGCGTGGGACCGTCATCATCACATACCGTTGGTCCGATGTGCGCAGCACGAGCATTCATCGGATCTGTGGAGGATGGTGAATTGCTATGCGCCATAAGGCGCATCAAAGTGACGCTCTATGGTTCGCTGGCGCTTACCGGTCTCGGACATGGCACGGACCGAGCCATTCTCGCCGGGCTCGAAGGCGCAACGCCGGCTGATGTTGACACTGACCACATGGCCGAAATCGTGCAGAAC
The DNA here is from genome assembly GCF_002259795.1 of Bifidobacterium aquikefiri. Classification (GTDB taxonomy): domain Bacteria; phylum Actinomycetota; class Actinomycetes; order Actinomycetales; family Bifidobacteriaceae; genus Bombiscardovia; species Bombiscardovia aquikefiri. The sequence goes on from NZ_MWXA01000002.1 coordinate 74,549, forward strand.
TGCGAGCGTAACGCATCCCTACATCTGATGGGTACGCACAGCATTGCCTTTGATTATGGCGAGGACATCGTTTTTGAGCGTTGGAAGCGCATGCTACTTCACCCCAATGGCATGAGATTCCAAGCATTCGACGACTCAGGTTCAGTACTCGATGAACAGGTCTGGTATTCCATAGGAGGCGGTTTCATCAGAAAGGGGACACCTCACGACCCTCTCGTCGGTCTACATGACAATGCGACGGCAGATTCAAGTTGGCTTGGCGAGACAACGACTCCGGCAAGTGACGCTTCACAGGGCAACATCGGCGATGTTCCAGCCAACGAAGACAGTGACTCGGCACCGGTTCCCTATAACTTCGCATCGTGCGACGAGCTACTCACACTGTGTGATGTGCAACATTTGAGCATTGAAGCAATCATGATGGCCAACGAGAAGGCATCTCGTTCAGAAGCCGACGTTGTTGCCGGGCTGGATTCGATCTGGAATGTCATGCATTCCTGCGTCCAGGCAGGGTGCACCAGCAAGCGCAGCACACTGCCTGGCGGTCTGCATGTTCCTCGCCGCGCTGCACATATCTACGCCAATCTCAAGCCCAGCGGCATCGACATACTGAATGAAAACAGCCATTCCTTCAACGCCTCGCTGAGAGAGAAGGAAATGGAGTGGGTTGATCTTTTTGCCCTGGCAGTGAGCGAGGAGAACGCCAGTGGCGGTCGAATCGTCACGGCACCAACCAACGGTTCCGCTGGCATCATTCCAGCTGTGCTCCATTATTATTGGTATTTTGTCGATGGTGCAAACATGCACGGCATCGAGCGCTTCCTGCTCACGGCCGGTGCAGTCGGCTATCTTTTCAAAAGAAATGCCTCCATATCTGGCGCGGAGGTCGGATGTCAAGGTGAGGTTGGTTCTGCTTGCTCGATGGCAGCAGCCGGCCTATGCGCAGTGCTTGGGGGCACACCCGCCCAGATTGAGAATGCAGCGGAAGTCGGCATCGAACATCACCTGGGACTGACATGCGACCCTGTTGCAGGGCTTGTTCAGATACCCTGCATTGAACGCAATGCCATGGCAAGCATGACCGCAATCAACGCAGCGCGCATCTCCATGCTGGCAGAGGGCAAGCATATGGTGAGCCTTGATCAGGCAATCAACACCATGAAGCAGACGGGTCACGATATGATGGACAAATATAAGGAGACTTCACGCGGTGGTCTGGCTGTCAACGTAGTTGAATGTTAAATAACAGCTCAATCGCAGAAATGTAAGCTTTCTGGAAACTATTCGAAATATTTTCGAGTTTTTTGCTGTTTTAGCTTCCCAAAATCGATTTTTGGGGCACAATAGGTGAAGAATATAGTGAACGGAGCGGTCGATTGGGAACAACACTCGCAGATATAGCCTCCAAGGCAGGGGTGAGCCAGGCTTCGGTTTCGCGCGTTATCAATGCAAAACCCGGGGTTTCCGAGGATCTACGCAATACCGTTATCGATGCCATCACATCCCTAGGCATGCCAGTCGACAAGATGCAGCGTAACGGGACACGTCTCATTGCAATCGTCACACCAAATATGTCGAATCCCATCTTTCCCGAATTCGTGACAGAAATTACGAATCTTCTCGCGCAACGCGGTTTTCTCGTCATTGTATGCTCATATACACCTTCGGGAACTTCAGAGGATGGATACCTTGAACTCCTACAGAGTCAGCCCCTCGCCGGCGTTATCTTTCTTGGCGGAAAGTACGATACCAAAGACTCGAATCTGCTGATTTACAACACACTCGCCGACCGCGGCATCCCCGCAGCATTCGTCAACGGTGCCAAGCGAAACATGGATGGCATCTACGTGAGCACCGACGATGCGCTGGCAATGACCATCGCATTGAAACACCTCACCGACCTCGGGCACCGTCATATCGGACTTCTGCTCGGAGACAGGAATCATTTCCCCTCGATCATCAAGCATGGGGCAGCTCTTGAATTCTTTGCCCGGCATGCAATTGAGCATGGTGATGACATGACAGCCTGGACCACCTATGGTGTCGAATCCGGGCAGATGGCAGCACGACTGCTCATCGAAAATGGGGCTACAGCCATCGCCTGTGCCAGCGACGAATTGGCGTTGGGCGCGATAAAGGCCACGCGTTCACTCGGCTTGAGCATTCCCCAGGACGTTTCAGTCACTGGATACGATGATTCACCGGCCATGAGCTTCATGACCCCTTCGCTGACAACAGTTCGCCAGCCGGTGGCAAGGATCTGCCTTTCGACTATAAATGCCCTCATGGCAATGATGGAAAACAAGACACTGACATCACGCAGAGACGTCATTCTCTTCGAGCCCGAGCTGATCGTGCGTGAATCGACAGGCCGCTGCATCAGACACAACGCCCCTGCGGTTGAACCGTAAACGCAAGAGTGTTTTCGTTTTAAAACAACCACGGCACTGTAAGGCAACAAAACTTGCAGTCCCGTATACAAATTGCATGAATTTTCATTGACATCACTTCTCGCAAGACAATCACATGCTCAAAATCCAGTTTTACAGCGAGGAGCAGAGCTCCATATGACATTTTTGAACTTCCCCATCACGGGTTTACCTCCCCTGTGCCTGTGCGGGACAAGTTTATGGGCAGGCAACAAACACTGCTTCAGTGATGCGAAGGCGTACACCGCCTTGTGAACGGTCTTGTGCATACAAGGTGCGGCAAATCACTGCGTGCGGGTATAGGTGCGGACTGTTGGCGGAACGTATTGCCTGGCCCACGGGATGATTTCATCAAAGGAATTGGCGAACAGAAGTTTGTCAAATGAACCTTGGTTTAGAAAACCGTTGTCAACCATGCGCTGATACATGGTACGAATCGGATCCCAGTAACCATCCAGATTGAAGAAGACGCATGGTTTCGAAGTCAGACCAATTCTGGCCCACGAAAATGCCTCGGTGATCTCCTCGACAGTTCCTGGGCCACCGGGGAACGCAATATACACATCGCCAAGCTCCATCATTCGACGTTTGCGCTCATCCATGTCGTGCACGACCTCAACAGTCGTCAATCCTTCGTATGGTCGTTCGCGTTCGGCGAGTGCCTGTGGAATAATGCCATGTGCCGAACCGCCATGCTTCAGCACGCTTTTGGCAACGATACCCATAAGCCCAACGCCTCCTGCACCGAATACCAGCTCACCCCTCGAATCGGCAATCCATTTGCCCAGCCGATCTGCCCAATCCGCATATTTGGGATCCTTCCCGGTTGCCGCTCCACAATATACCGTGACTTTCAGCGTCTTCTGCTCGATCCGATTACCACTGTGCTGCTCTTTCACGCAATCCTCCACATTCTTTGTCGCTCCCTATCAGTGTAACGACATTCAAACCGCACCAGACAGCGGTCGTGGCTTCAACAAGCGTTTCACGACATCGCGCCCGCGAGGAAGTTGACGGTTGCGCCGATCAGCAACGTATTGAATAGGTATGAAAGCAGCGTATGGGCCAGAGCGACCTTGCGGACGGCTTGAGTTGTCAGATCAGTGTCAGAGACCTGAAAAGTCATACCCATGGTGAAGGCAAGATAGGCAAAATCACTGTATTGCGGATTTTTCGTGCCAGGAAAGTCAACACATCCATGATCCGCACTGTAATACATTCCCGCATATCTGAGTGTGTATAAGGTGTGAATCAGCCCCCACGTGAGCAGGATGCTCGACAAGGTCAGCGCTGCGACCGGCAAGGTATGCTCCTGAGAAGTGCGCCCTGTGCTCATCATGATGACGAGCGCTGCCACCGAAACCACACTGGAAACCACAATGACAATATCCGCGATGGTTCGTGATGGATCCTCACCCTGCGCGTGTTCGCGGGTTCTCTCGCCATCAAGCCTGGCGATGCGCAGCCACACTCGTGCGAGATAGAACAGGCATGCACTGACCCATCCGATAACACATGCTGTCGGGATATTCTTCCCAAGAAAGAACGCAATCAGCCCAATCGGAATGCCGAATGCAAACATCGCTGAAGTGCGACGCCCAGAGCGTGAGACCCCGTTCTCCTTGCGCTGCTGGTTTCCTTCCCGCTTCCGCCCATGCTTCGAGCTCCTGCCACAGTCATCTTCAGATCCGCTCAATCCCCTACCTCCATGCGAAAAACGACATCACCGTCAAAGACTCTTCAATCTGCCATATACAGCAATATGATACGAAGCGGCAGATACCGAAAGGGGATTTATATGATGGCGAACACATCCGCCGCATCGATGCTGGTTCATATTCTCAGCCATTCAGATGGCAGAATAGCTGAGAATTCTTGCAATTCGTCACGAAGTTGGATTGCCACTGTTACTTATGAAAGCAGAGAGAGCAGGTCGTCCTTGGTGAGGGACGACATGGACTGACCGGAACGGGATGCGGAATCCACGAAACGGGAAGCGAGATCAGACTTGGAATGCTGCAGCTTCAGAATGCGCTCCTCGATGGTGTCTTGCGCAACGACCTGATAGACATTCACATCCTGCGTCTGACCGATACGATGAGCGCGATCGGTTGCCTGATTCTGTGCAGCCGCATTCCACCACGGGTCGGCATGCACCACAACGCAGGCACCAGTGAGGTTCAGTCCGGTGTTTCCTGCCTTCAACGAAATCAGAAACACCGGCGTATCGTCCTTGTTGAACTGATTGACAAGATCGAGACGCTTCTTCTTCGGCGTCGCACCTGTAATGACATCGTATCTGACACCGTCCATGCGCAAACGTTCCGCAATCAGATCGAGATAGCTTGTAAATTGCGAGAAGATGAGCATCTTGCGCCCAGCATCCTGGGATGCTGATACCAAGTCTTCGATGGCATCCAACTTTGCAGACTCGCCCTTGCCTGATGCAGCATCGGCAAAGAGCAGACGCGGATCGCAACATACCTGGCGCAACTTGGTGAGCTGAGCCAAGACAAGCAGCTTCCCCTCCGTGAAATCGGGATCGCTCTGGCGTGTAAGCGTATCGCGCAGACGCTGTTCAAGTGCGGCATAGAGCTTTCGCTGTTCTCCCTGCATTTTCACGGTGATGACATTCTCAATCTTGTCAGGCAAATCCTTGAGGACCTCGGATTTCAAACGCCTCAAGATGAATGGTCCGATGAACCCTTGCAGCTTCAACTGAACATTGCGATCGCCGCTCAGGATAGGCATTTCAAATCGTTCACGGAAGTGAGCATAGGATCCCAGGATGCCCGGCATCAGGAAGTCGAAGATACTCCACAACTCCGAGAGTCGGTTCTCAATTGGCGTACCGGTCAGGGCAAATCGATGCAGAGTCTTGATCGATCGCACGGCGCGAGATGACTTGGTTGCATGATTCTTCACATATTGTGCTTCATCAAGCACCATACAATAGCATTGCAATGTCTTATAGTCGTCCAAGTCGCGGCGCAGCAGATCATACGACGTGATGATCACATCGGGAGCCTGGGTCGATGATGCCACATGCTCTGCCGTGGCAGACAATGGCATATCGTCCGTAGTCCGCTCCGCTTCGGCAACACTCAAAGCTCTTGCCTGTTCAAGCAATTCATGGCGTTCGGCCTTCGTTCCCGATGCCACCACAACCTTCAAGTCTGGGGCGAACTTTTCAGCTTCTGCAGCCCAGTTATAGACCAGTGATGCTGGGCACACGATCAGGTTAGGCCCCGTCGCTCTCGCCTCATTCTGGCGTGCCAGCAAGAAGGATAGCAGCTGTGCAGTTTTGCCCAAGCCCATCTCATCGGCCAGAATGCCGCCAAATCCCTTGTCACACACGGCACTGAGCCATCTGAAGCCTTCGGCTTGGTAAGGCCGCAGCACGCCCTGCAAGGACTTTGGCACGCAATACCGAGCCGGGTCTATGACCTTCAACTCCTGCACATACGCTTTGAAGCTGTCTGATTTCGCAGAATCGGGAACCTGACTATCGAGGTAATACGCCTCAAAAGCAGGCAATTCAACACTGCCGGATGTAAATGCGCTCTGCTTGATGGCCAGGTCGTCGGCAATATCGTCAAGCTGATGGGTATCGACAGTTCCCATGTCGACGAAGGTACCGTTGCGCAGTCTGTGGAAGCGCCGATGCTTGCGATAGCTTTGCAACAGTTCCCGTACCTCGTCTGGGTCGATTTCGTCGGCAATCGGCGAAATCTCGACCAGCCCAGATTTCATATTCAGACCAATGCCAATGATTGGCTTCGGCATGTCGGTCAGACCGTCGAAAGCTGGCGTTGCGAACACGCTCCCGAGGCTCTTCAAGATGGTCAATCCCTCGGTTATGAGCTTGTATATTGCCTTGTCATCAGATTCTTCGATGCGGGCAGTCACACCGTCAGGCATGGGGAAGTACTGGCGCACGGCCTCGACAGCCAAGCGCTCGGTGTCTTTGTCACGCTTGATTCCATTGCTGTTTCTGGCATCAATTCCAGAAAAAACGTGGAAGCTCTCATCGCCATATCTGGCCTGTACGTCGCAGATGACACCCTCTTTGTCACGGTCGAGATAGCACTCGATGACGCAGGGCTCAGTGCGCAACTGCAGCAGTTCCTCTGGAATGTCCGCAATGATATGGCTCTTCCCGCCTGGACGGGACGATGGGGCGCCTGAGCCTGCGGGATCATGATCCTCTGGGATGCCTGGCGAAGTTTGCGTTTCAGAAGGAGTGGCAAGAAATGGCAGAATGGTACGCGTGAAGGCATCCAGGTCATCCTCACCGAGATAGAGTCCATCCGGGTCTCCCTCAGCGCACAGGGTTGAAATAAGCTCACGATGATTCACAAAATACTGACTGCACCGATAGATGACAGCTTGATTGATGACCATGCTCTGTGATGCCAGAGAAGGCATTGAGGCTGATGGATTCGACGTTTCGGCCAACGCTGCAAGTGCGGCATTCCTTTCGATTGCCTTCACGGCACGAGAAGGTGCTTCGACGGGGCGAATCACCACAAATGACGAGTTTCTACCTGGGATGAACCGCTCGGCAACAGCGTCATGCTGAATCAGATATCCCGAGTCCTGATCGCTCCGCGACCCGAAGGCATCAGGCTTCTCTGTGGAGTCATGCTCTGGGACTATCCGAATCCCCAGATCGGGATCGCCGTCAACGACATGCGCCGGTCCCGAAGCCTCGAAAAGTTCCTGTGGTGGGGCATAGTCGATGGTTTCGTCCGAACCGACGAACAGTTCCAGCAATTCTGCGGTTTCAGAGTCAGAGAGCGAAAGGGCTGCTATCTTCGGCTGATAATGCTCGGCATAATAGCCCGAACTGCGTTCGGAAGCCAGACTCTTTCGGATCTCGAGAGCACGGTCGATAATGCCCAGTACTTCGCGAGAGCGCGGTGCGAGAGCTTCCATCGTGTGAATGAAGGAAAGACGCTGTCCATACGAAAAATATTCTCGAGCGCGAAAGGCATCGATCATGCCTTGAATATCCTTGACCACGTAGTTGATGTTGTGGGAGGGTACAAGAATGCGGAGGCGCAGCGACCAACCACGTGCAGCACATTCAATGCTGGGGCGCAGCCGCACGCTACCATCAGGCATGTTCTTGTGCATATCCGAGTGAGCATGGCCACCGGCTACCTCAGATACGGTGCTGACTTCCTTCAGAAGTGCTATCTGGCGGCTTTTGGCCTCAGCGCTTTGTTCGGCATCGCGTTGACGCATGAACCTTCTCAAGATTCTCGTAGTGCCTTTGTGATTCACCTTTTCCCGCAGTGGAGAGCGTGGCACACTTGAGCCAAGGAACAGTTCTGGATGTTCGTTATATTGTTTGATCAGCGCAACTGTGTGTTTGCAGCCGGCACCCATGCGATTGAATGCAGGGCATGTGCATGAGATTGATACGATCTTTCCACTGGGAATCGCGATTGCTGCACTTACCTGATAGTCGGAGTTTCCAACCGAAGAGTGGAATCGTGTGGAAACCACGGGAGCTGTGCTCTCCACCTCTGCGGAGAGCATGAGCAGAGCATCTGAGGTGCCTTCGTTCTTGGTCGCACTTCTCATGGAATGCATACGACCGCTGGATATCACTTCATACGCACGGTTATATGCTCGAGTCCCGAAATATCGCCGAATTTGCCGCTCTGGTACCGTTTCCGTCATCTCAACTGTCATCGAGTCGCTTACTCGCCTTCTGCAGTTGTGCTCAACTGCTCTCTCATTGCGTCCATCGCCGGTCTCAGCCGGCCATTTCCCTATCTCGCTCTCAACCAATTGCCATCATGCAGACGTCTTTCTCCCAACGATGCCAACATGGTGTTCGCAAGAAAATCTGATGATGCAAAAAGGACATGTCAATAGTAGTCCACTCAGTGAACCGAGCGATTTGCGTAGCCTTTCAGTGAAATTCCGAGCACCTCGGCCTCTTGCGCCGTCTCGCCCGTGATCACAAGATCAGTCCTCGATAACTCAGTGAGAGAACGCGCCCCCAACAAGGTCATGATGGAACCCAACTGCTGCTTCCATCGCTCGATTTCTGCGATCAGGCCTTCCGTGCCGGATGCAATCAACGTATGCAGAAAATGCCCGGACACCCCGACCGCCTGAGCACCCATGGAGAGCGCAATGGCAACGTCGAGTGGCGTTCTGACTCCACCGGAGGCAATCACTTGCGGTTTGGAACAATGCCGCTCTGCACCTTCTTGAGTGGGACGGTTTTGGCCGAATATATCGTTGTCTACTGTGGCAACGTTCATCAGACTCAGCACCGTTGACTCTCCCCAACCCGTCATGTAGCTGAATTCGGAACGCTTTCTGCGCTGATTTTCAATGGTGATGAAATCAGTCCCACCTTTGCCACTCACATCGATTGCGGCAGCCTTCGTGGTGTAGAGATAACGGATCGTTGCCTGGCTCATGCCGAAACCGACCTCTTTGACAATGACCGGAACCTGCACAGTCTCTGCAATCGCATCGATGCTCGCCTTCCAATCCCTGAAGTCCCGGTCGCCTTCGGGCATCACAATCTCCTGGGCAGCGTTGACATGGACCTGCAACGCATCTGCATCAATCATCTCGACGGCCTGCTGTGCCTGTGCCGCGGTTACACTCGGCCCAACATTGGCTATGAGAAAGCCTCGCGTATGTTCTCTGAGCGTTGCGAATGTTGGCGTGAGCGACGAATCGCGCAAGGCCGCATGCTGCGAGCCCGAGGCGATGGAGATGCCTGTTGCATTGGCTGCCTCTGCCAGCGAAGCGTTCAAGACTCCCGTCTGTTTGGAACCACCCGTCATGGCGTTGATATAGAACGGAAGCTCCCAACGCGCACCGAGCACATCCGTGTGGAGATCGATGTCGGTGACCGCGATGTCAGGGAAGCTGTTGTGAATGAATCTGACATCGTCAAAGGAGTTGCGATTCTCGGCTTCATGCTGGCTGTTTGCCAGTCTCACATGGTCGTCTTTACGAGAATACGACTGTTGCGCGGCTCTATGTACCTGATCGGCATATGCAGCATGGGGCGCAGCGGCTGATGCGGACGCGGATTGCAGACCAGTAGCGTGTGCCGGTGACATTGCAGGATCAGCATGTTCAGGCGTGTTCCCAGTTGACATGATCATTCATCCCCCATGCTGATGCGAAGATTCAACGCCTCGATACCGCAGGCATTCCAATCGTGTTGAATTGCACGCGCATCAACATCCATTCCGCAGATGGCGATACCGCAGTCGCCTCCCCCTGCTCCAGAACTTTTTGCAGCAGCACCATGGGATTCGGCAATGCTCACCAAGCGATGCAACGCTGGTGTTTCAACGACGGTACCGGTTATCTCGGTAAGACTCAGCAGGATCCGGCGTGCCTCGCGAATCTGTGTCTGGATTGCACTGATATCGCCATGTCCGAAGGCTTCGGCCATGGATTGAACACAGGCATCGCTGCGCTGTATGAACGCTGCATAACGCTGTTCAGCGTGAGCAGACGATTCATGCGCTTTCACGGTTTTTGAAACCACTGGTTCTGAAACCACTGGTTCTGAAACCACGGTTTTTGAAACCACGGTTTTTGAAACCACGGTGCCGGACTGCGCATGAAGCTGATGCTTGGTATTTCCATGCACCCTGTGCTGCACGTTTGCGACCAGCTCAGGCGTCGAAGCAGGCGCTCCCGTCCATCCGACGAGGAACTTCATTGCTGTAGGGATCGGCAGCTGTTCGATTGACAATCCCGGCCAATCCATATGGATGAGCTGTGCAATGCTCAGCGATGATTCCGCGTTGCGCGCCGCTATCCATGCACGGTCTGGCGAACTGTATGCAATGCAACCATGGAATGTACCTGCTGCAATGTCTCCGCCCGAACCCGATGATTGCACTTCGTTCGCTGCGAGGAAGGCTAGCTTGTAACGTTGCATCGCATCGATGTCAAGATTGTAAAAACTGCAGAGTGCCTGGACCGTGGCTACGGTGACCGCAGCTGAAGAGCCAAGGCCGTATTTCTTTCCCGACGCATCATCCAATCCGCTTGATACGGAAATATCACAGTATTTCAGCGTTTTTCCCACTTCACGTGCAAGCTTTTCAACCATGCGGATGGCATTGATGATGAATCCCCAGCCCGATTGATCCGCAGAATCAACGACTATCGTGTCCTGACTGCGATGCCATTGGACAGATTGCTGCGTAAATCTGTTCGACTGCAATGATCCCTGAGAGGAATCGCCATGCGAAGCTCGAACCTCAACATCAAGAAAACGGTCTACCGCAACGACAATTGCACGGTGGCCAGGCTCGACAACCGCATATTCACCTGCCACATAGAGTTTTCCAGGTGCTCTGCCAGTAGCTGTCTCTTCCAAATCATCGTCCTTCGTCCGATTTTCCATTTGCGCTGTTTATCAGAGCACACGACTTTATATGTCCAAATGTTGATCCAGTATTCGGACACCCTCACCGGCCATATGTATGTGAATATCGCGCTGCGGCATACGTTCACGCAGTGCTTCACATACGTGCACAGCATCCTGCGCAGAAGTGAGCACCTTGACATTTGGCCCTGCGTCCATCGTAGACCAGGCTCCCAAGCCACTGGCGCGAACATCCTCAACCGCGTGCAATGCCTCCACTGTTTCTGGCTGCCAATACAGAACTGGCGGCTGCGCCGTCATCATCGTTGCATGCATGCCATATGAGTTTCTTTCAGTCACAACTCCAAGCATCTCGACGTCGCCACGACTGACAGCAGTGATGGCCTGCTGCAGATCGTCTGTGCATGATTGAATCCAGGATCCGTACAAGGGCGAAGTCTCAACAGAGCGACGCATGGCGACGCGGCTTGAGACGGCCTTCTTCTTGTCAGAAATAAGTATTACGATCATCGCGAGCTGCATGCCGAAGTCGTGTGCAGACCTACCCGCAGCAACAGACTCACCATTGGATTCAAGCAGGGATGCAATTGGTTCGGCATATGAAGTGGCATCGTCATGTCCGGCCTGCCACACCGCCAAACCAGCATAGATGGAGCGTGAAGCCGAGCCCGAACCACACCTTGCCAGTCTTGAAAGATACCTGTCGTCCAGATTCAGACCAGCCGCGCGCGAAGCCGCTGCCGCGAGCGCTGCGAATGCGGATGCGGAACTCGCCAGGCCTGCCGCATACGGCACGGTATTGTGTGAGATAACGCTGGCAGGCGCATGAATTCCAGAGAGCTCACGAATCCTATCGAGAAAGGAACTCACCCTGTGCAAGGCCTTTCCCTGATGCCGTTCTCCGTCAATTATCAAAGTATCGGGACTCGTCGCAGAAGCATCGCTACACTCTTCGGACGTATGTATGGATTTCAAGTCCCTGCTGGATGTATCGGTATGGAACGTGACCTGGGTGGTCGTGCTCAATCCATCAACGGTCAGAGAAAGGCTGGACGCATTTGGAATGATCAGTGATTCGTCGGCCTTGCCCCAGTATTTCACGAGAGCGATATTGGCGTTTGCACTGGCGGTTGCCTGCATCGACCCGGAAGACACCTGATCTATCTGTGCGTTGATCTGTGCACTCTCCAGTCTCATGCCACGGCTCCGAGCCTATGGGACCAGACGCCTCGTGCACCTGTTTGCTTGAGCTTGCGCATAACCGTATCAGCCTGCCTCTGGTCTGCCGCGAGTGCGACGATGCAGCCGCCAAGTCCACCGCCGGTCATCTTCGCACCCAAAGCTCCTGACTCGCGTGCGGCACTCACCAACCTGTTCAAGGTTGGATCGCTTACCTTGAGTTGGGCAAGCAGGATATGAGCAGCGTTCATATGAACTCCCAAATCGCCAATCGCTCCTCGTTGCAGATCATTCACGGACTGTGACCCCAGAGTGCCAAGTTCCGCGAGAATCGCGCCAACACGGGGCTTATCCTGCTCGTATTGGCTACGTACACTATCAACCGCCTCACGTGTACTTCCACAGATTCCCGAATCGGCAATGATCAGTACACCCGAAGACTGAATGGATAGCTGTGAGATTCTGCCTGCGCTAAGCATCACGGCATTGCGAGAGCATGTGGTTGCCGAATCCAGACCAGATGGGTGACCATGGGTGACCATTTCTGCGCGATTGGTGAGTTCAAACAGTTCTTGAGAAGTAGCGCTCATTCCGTAGGCATCCAGCACTGCTCGGATAACGGCTCCAGCCGCGGCGGCCGAAGAACCAAGTCCTCGTTCTGCCGGAAAATCCGCCTCGGTCACGAAGGTGAAGGCCGACCAGCGTCTCGGTGAGACGAATTCCTCTGCAACAGTCACAGCTCTTCGAATGCCGGCGAAACGTTGACCGGATTCCTCCAACGGGGCGCTGAATCCCAGGGCTCGTAATTCGTGTCTGCCATTGAGGTTCGGAGTTGCCCACGCCTTCATCTTCATGCTGTGCAGGGGAAAGGCCACCGCAGGGTATCCGTAGACTGCGCTGTGCTCTCCAATAAGTATCGTCTTTGCCCATGTTTCGCCATATCCGGAATGAAATGCCCCACGCGAGGTGCTATCGACGTGCGCAGTATGGGAAGCAAGCTGAGGACTGGCAGAACGCATCACATGACCCGAGACCTTCGACGCAGTCTCAGTGCCCAGAAGGGCCGACTGCGCTCGTCTACGGTCTTGCTCATACGTCAGTTCCTTCATGAAAGCTCTGCTCCACCTTTCCGGCTCAACGATCCTGGTGCATATCGCGATTCAGAACCGTCGCACGAACCGTTACCGGCGAAATTCACTCTCGCCATTATTTATATGCATACCGTTTAAGGATTATACGGTCGATTGCCTCTCGCCCGCAGCGCAGAACGATGATAATACAGTGGAGATTCACAATTCCGCTGCAAAGTTTTGAGATAGAAACTCGCGATCTCGTTGACTCGTTCGACATGCTATCGTGCAAGCTGCTGATCGTTTGCGTTGTGAGATGTTTTCTGCTCGCCTGTGCCCGAAACTTTCCACGCTTCAGTCACCGCGTCAACGGGCATCGTGTCCAGATCGATTTTCGGATCAATCTGCTGTGTGGCGAGTATTTCTGAGGCCTCTTGGGCCGAAGATACGGCCGGCATCGAACCCATGAGGTTCTTTCCGGCAGTTTCAGGAAGGAACAGGATGGCGATTCCGCCAATCACTGAGAACAGCATCACATAGAACGCAGGCATATAGGCGTTGCCAGTCAACTCGATCAATCCCTGCACGAAGAATGGTGTGGTGCCACCAAAAAGTGAAACACCAACGTTATAGGTGATGGCCATTCCTCCGAAACGTGAAGCTGTCGGGAAAAGTGCCGGAAGCGCCGAGGCAATCACACTGATATAACCGGCAACCGGCAGTGCAAGCATGATGAGCGAAAGATGCATGGCAAGCGAATTGCCCGAATTGATGAGCATGAATGCAGGAATCACCGCGGCCACAGCAATCACCGCGGATGTGACGAACACAGGCTTTCTTCCATAGCGATCCGAAAGACGGCCGGCGAACGGCATCAGGATTGTTATGAGCACCAGTACTGGAATCGTGGCCATGGCTGAATTGGTGGTGCTTTCGCCAAGTTCATGTGAAAGATATGTTGGCATGTAGCTTGTCAGAATGTATCCAAGTGTGTTGCCTGCTGCGACGAGTGCGATGCCAAGAAGAATCTCCTTGTGGAAATGTTTGAAAACGCCACGAAGCGAATGCGTGGCGAATATGCGTTCATCGCGTTGCTTCGGTCCAACGATGGAGAAGCGCCAACGCCCTCGCTTGGATATTCTCGGTTTGCTCATGTCAACATCAGGATCTTCAAGCTCGAAATGAGGAGTCTCAGGTATTCGAGACCGGAAGTACACCGCGATGACCCCAAGAGGAATCGCCAGGAAATATGGGATTCGCCAAGCCCAGTTCACCATCGCGTCAATACCCCAGTAGTGTTCGGAAATGGCGGTCGTGACCGCCACCGCGCCTGCACCGACGGCGAAACCAAGATACGAACCGACATCAAGCCATGAACTGAAGAACCCTCGGCGTCTGTCTGGAGAGAACTCGGACACATATGTCGCTGCTCCTGCATATTCACCGCCTGTGGAGAAACCTTGGATCATCTTGAGAACATACAGAGGCACCGGTGCCCATAGACCGATCTGCGCCGCAGAAGGCAGGGCCCCGATCAACGATGTGGAGACTGCCATCACCGACATGGTGATGAACAGCACCTTCTGCCGGCCGATTCTATCGCCCAATGGCCCGAGAATGAATCCTCCGAGAGGACGAGCCAGGAAGCTCACCGCAAAGCCCAGCAACATTATCAGAACGCCCAGCGAATTCGGAATGCCTTTGGTGAAGACGGTCGTCATCACCACCGTCAGATAGCCATAAATGCCGAAATCGAACCATTCCATGAAATTGCCCACCGAAGTGCCAAGCACTGCCTGCTTGACGGAATCCTCCTCGACCATAACGATGTCATCTCGTTGAAGATTTCTGGGTCGTGGGAAGGGGAAGCGAATGCGATGATGCTTCCTTGTGCGATCCGATTTCGCGACCTTTCTTTCCTCCTCTGCTTGCCTTGTCTGCGTTTCCTTCTGAGTGGCCGATCTCGCTGCAGCCATCGAAGCTTCGGAAGAGGTTTTCATACCATGTGACGTTCGTGTAGTTGACTTGCTGTGCATTCTTTCCTTGTATATGCAGATCGTGCTCTTCGATCCTGCTTATGGGCCGACTTTGTCGTTATTGCGCAATCGAGCTCGGAAGCCCAAATTGACTTTCTGCAGCCAAAATTCATGCAAAAGACCGGAGCAATGGTCCTCAATCAGGCGGAAAACACACGCAAATAACGCGCCACAGTCAGCATTCGGTCAGTGAATGTGATGCTCTATGCACTGACCTTATCGATACGGGACTTTCCATCGCGTGGCAACGCGCACCACACGTCGTATCGCAAAGCCCGACAATAATACCGCATGGTGCGGAATTGGGGAATCTGCCCAGTATCAATCATCTCCACAGCATCGGTAGAATGCTCTGTATGGGAACACGTTTGGGAACACCGGCATATGACAATGATCAGGAACTGCTTGTGGGCGGCTGGAGTGCAGACGGAGATGGCCAGGCACAGGGCATCGAATGGATCACTGCATGCCATCAATCTACTGGCCGATCAGGTCATGGGTATGGTAACGAAGATGGCATCGGACTCGAACATCACGGATGCGTGGCTAAGATTCCTTCACCATCATGGCTGTGCCTCAACAACGGCAGCGTGTATGGCTGTCTGGAATTCAGCAACGAACTCGTGTCATACTCATGCACGACGAGCAGGGATCGGCAGCACCCAGGGCTTCAACTCCACCAGCTATCGCGAGTGAGCACGCCGGGTGAAGGTCCGACGCACGTTGCCCTGTGCAAGGACGATGTGGGCTCCATGCATATAGTGAGTGCCTGCTACGGCGATGGAACCGTAACCGTACATCCTATCGATGCGCAGGGAAGCATTGGCAAGGCCGAGCAAGCCTTGCATGGAGAAGGGCATGGTCCTCTCCCCGCACAGGAACATTCCCATGCTCATTGGATTCTCCCGATAGAGGCCCGCGCGCAGAATACTGCCGGATCATCTCCATCCGCCCGCCATTTGGTATTGGTCAGTGACCTCGGCGCAGACCGCATCCGCACATATGCTTGGAGCAACGGAAATCTCAACGAGATTGGATCACTACAGCTGCCAGCCGGTACCGGGCCGAGGGACTTGCACATGCTGCCCGCGCATCTGCAGGACTTTGGCGATTCGGTTGCAATCATCCTCATTACCGAATGGAGCCGCAAGGCGTTCGTGTTGCGACTTGACTCATCCAATCCTGCAGGAATCAGCATCGTCACGAATGTGGATCTTGGCGCAACGCAGAAGGATCAGGCATCATCGCTGGCATATATCCCCGACGATGCCAATGACCCCGAGCACGGCTTCGCCTATGTCGGGCTGCGTGGAACCAACCGCATCATCCCGCTGCGTTGGAATGGATCCACGCTGGCAAGACTCTCAAATTCAGGTGACGACTCATGGCAGAGCGGTTTCCCCAGCGGCGGAAGCTGGCCAAGACATATTCTGGCAATCGGTCACAGACTGCTCGTCTCGAATCAGCTTACGTCCACGATCAATGGCTTTACCTGCGATGATGACGGCCAACCTCATGAGGAAGCTTCGCTGCATATCCCCTCGCCGACCTGCATCCTGAGCGTTTGAGAAATCCGATTCAGGAGGCATCCCATGCGCGATAAGCCTGTTGTGCTGCATCTCACATTCACCGACGGGATGCATAGTTCTCCAGCTCTCTGAGTTTGTCAAAACGCTGATTGATCGTATCGATTCGACTCCGGGATGCATCCACATTCTCACCTTGCTGAGCGCTGGTTGCCACATAATCGGCGATCAGTGCAAGCACACTGAATACGGCCGTGTAGCTTGAGAGCACATGAGAGTGGAGATCGGTCTCAATGAATTGCGCATCTGCTTCGAGTGCGGTTCGACGAACTGTAGAATCGCCGATGATGATGAGTTGCACATGCTGTTCCGCAAGCGTTGTGGCAAGATTGTGGAACACTGCCGTGCGTCTGCGCGCTCCAAAGAGGATTGCAACGTCCTCCTTGTTCAAATCCACTATCTCTTCGGCCAGGCTTTGCCCCGGCTCTGGAAGCGCCTGCACCCTTGCCCGTGACTGCATCAGTTGCTCACGTAGGTGCAGGGCCATCGGATAGTTATTTCGCAGCCCAATGACTGCAACATTTCTGGCCTTCATAATCGATTGAGCAATTCGATCCATCGTGGCGTTGTCGAGTCGGCTGAAGGTGTGCTGCAGCGCGGCGACATCGTTGTTCATATGATCGACCAACAGACCCCTGGTGGTTTCTCCCTGGCTGAGGAACTCAGGCGATCCGGGTTGATGATGCCTTCGTATATCACGCTTGAATTCCGCTGCATTGCGAAACCCTATCTTACGGTACAGGCGGCTTAGGGTTGGCTGAGAGACCTTGGAGAGCTTGGAGAGTTCCGCCGAGTTCAAAAGGAGCGCATCCGAAAGATGCCCAAGAATGAACATCGCTGCGTCTTGCTCAGCTGCTGTAAGTGAATCGTAATTTTCCTGTATACGCTCAACTATGCTCATCACCCTCACATCTTACAATGGTGGCCGCCTTTGAACACTGCCCCAGATCATGAGCTGGCGACTTGCGCACCCGCATGTGCTGCCCGGCAGAGCAGCAGCAGGCACCAAGTAACGAATATTTCCGATCCTTTACCAATAGGTTTCCACATATAAGTGACTTTGACACCAAATGTTCCGTCTCGCACAATTACGTAACGAAATAGAAATTTCAGAATATAAGTTCTGAAACAAATATTTCAGATAGTGAATCCGTCATCACACGTTGAGCTTCAAGATATACAGCAATCGGTTCAATTCACTAAGTTCTCACTGAAATTGAAATTTCCACACCCTCTGCCGTCAACCATCGCAGAAGCTCGCTTGGCAAGGAGAACAGACATGACTTCAATATCAGTTGAAGAAGGAATACAACACAGTCACACAACCCCGCAAGATGAGGTGATCATCAAAAGCGACTACGATGCACGTCTGGCCAATTCGGATCTCGCACCACTCAAGAAACAGACGTGGTCTTGGTACAACATTTTCGCATTCTGGATGTCAGACGTTCATTCCGTGGGTGGATATGTGACCGCAGGAAGCCTCTTCGCACTGGGTATAGCAAGCTGGCAGGTGCTGCTCGCACTCATTGTGGGAATCGTCATCGTTCAGGTTTTCGTCAATCTGGTTGCAAAACCAAGCCAAAGCATGGGTGTCCCATTCCCCGTCACCACCCGATTCGTATTCGGCGTCAAGGGTGCCAACATTCCCGCAATCATCAGAGGAATCATCGCCGTGGCATGGTACGGCGTCCAGACATTCCTTGCATCCGAATCGTTGAACATCGTATTTCTGAAATTCATTCCCTCATCCCAGACCCTTGCGACGGACTATAAGTTCCTTGGGCTGTCTGCACTCGGCTGAATCTCGTATGGAATCCTATGGATCGCACAGACCTGCGTCTTCTGGAAGGGTATGAACGCCATCCGCAAATTCATCGACTGGGCGGGCCCACTCGTGTATGCAGTCATGTTCATTCTCGCCGTCTACCTCGTTATCGAGGCCGGAGGCATCAGCCACATCAACCTCAATCTCTCATCCGGCAAGCCACTGAGCTTCATGCAGTCAATCCCAGTCATCATCACCGCGATTGCACTGGTCGTGTCGTACTTTGCAGGACCCATGCTGAACTTCGGCGATTTTTCAAGGTACTCGCACACCTACAAGAGCGTCAAGAAGGGTAACTTCTGGGGACTCCCCGTCAACTTCCTCGTCTTCTCACTGCTCACCGTCATCTGCGCCTCGGCAACGGAACCCGTGTTCGGCAAACTCATCACCGACCCAATCGAAACCGTTGAACAGATCGGCGCTCCAGTTGCAATTCTTCTTGGAGGCTTG
The DNA here is from genome assembly GCF_002259795.1 of Bifidobacterium aquikefiri. Classification (GTDB taxonomy): domain Bacteria; phylum Actinomycetota; class Actinomycetes; order Actinomycetales; family Bifidobacteriaceae; genus Bombiscardovia; species Bombiscardovia aquikefiri. The sequence continues at coordinate 93,519 of NZ_MWXA01000002.1, forward strand.
ACCTTCGTCATTGCAACCGTGGGCATCAACATCGTTGCAAACTTTGTTTCACCGGCATTCGACTTCTCACACGTCAATCCTCAGAAGATCAGCTGGCGCGCAGGTGGCATGATCGCCGCAATCGGATCGGTCGTCATCACCCCATGGAACTGGTACGCAAACGATCAGGCAATCCACTACACGCTCGACCTTCTCGGATCGCTGATTGGACCACTCTTCGGCATTCTGATCGCCGGGTATTTCACCATCTCAAAGCAGCTCGTAGCCGTTGACGACATGTTCACGATGAGTCCGAAAGGACACTACTGGTATCACAAGGGATTCAACCCCAATGCAGTGCTTGCACTCGCCATCGCCGGTGTCATCTCGGTCGCAAGCGCCATCGCCCCTTCGCCTCTTAAGCAGCTTGGACTCTTCGACATCACATGGATTTCCAACTTCAGCTGGTTCATCGGCGCTGGCTTGGGATATGTTCTGTTCGTGATCCTCGAACGGAGGAATCCACAGATGCCACAGCTGGATGCCGCTTCGCCAGACGTCAACAACGGCGCTCTGCCGGCAAATAATTGATCATTCAACGAAGGCATAGACACCGTTATGAAAATCAAGGTAATCAACCCGAATACAACCGAAGCGATGACGCAGTCCATCAAGCACGCTGCGCTATTGGTAGCAGAAGATGGCACAACCATCGAGGCAGTGAGCCCAAGGATGGGACCCGTGTCCATTGAGAGTCACTATGACGAAGCTCTTGCCAGTCTCGGTGTACTTGACGAGATTCGCCGAGGTGAAGACGAAGGCACAGATTCGTATGTGATTGCATGCTTTGGAGATCCAGGGCTCGACGCAGCCAGAGAGTTGACGTCCGCTCCGGTTCTCGGCATTGCTGAAGCGGCGTTTCATGCAGCCAGCTTCACCGGCAGATCATTCGGCATAGTCACCACACTGTCTCGAACATTGGGCAGGGCAAGGGACTTGGTTGATGCCTATGGATTTTCAAAGCTCTGTGTGAGCTACGCAGCCTGTGAAATACCCGTTCTCGCTCTTGAGAACGACCCGCAGACCTGCTATCGCAAGCTGGAGACCGAATCAAAGAAGGTGCTTGCCGAATCCGGCGCAGATTCCATCGTTCTGGGCTGCGCCGGCATGGCCGGAATGTGCCAACGCCTTACCGAAGCGCTGCATGTTCCTGTGATTGACGGTGTTGAGGCCGCTGTATCACTCGCTCAGGCTTTGGTGAGAATGAAGATACGTACAAGCACCACGGGAGAATTCGCACTTCCTCCGGCAAAGCCTGTCGTTGGGCTGTTGCAACCGTTCACTCTGGATGGGGCAGATTCATGATAGAAATAATTGTTTCAAGTTGGTAATTTTTGAATAATAAATTTCATATATGAATGATCCAGAGATTTCCTACAGAGGTTTCAAGCCCAAAGGAGAGGTTATGAGCGCAGAGTCCAATGAAAATATCAATGCAGAAGTCATGCAGGTGGAACCTTTGAACCCACCGCATCGTTTGCTTATGGCACCGGGACCGGTGAATGTCGACCCACGAGTATTGAGTGCGATGTCACAGCCTACGGTCGGACAGTTCGACCCATACATGTTCAAGGTCATGGGCGAAGTTCAGCTCATGCTGCGTGCGATTTTCAAAACAACCAACAAACAGACATTCGTCGTTGACGGAACGTCACGTTCAGCAATCGAAGCCGCCTTCGTCTCCGTGCTTGCGCCAGGCGACAAGGTGTTGGTCTGCTGCGCCGGACGCTTCGGGATGCTTCTCAAGGAGATTGCCCAACGGTGCAAGGCTGAGACCCATGTTATCGAGCGCCCGTGGGGTGAAGTCTTCAGCATCGACGAAATCGCCGATGCGATCAGGCGCATTCACCCAAAACTTGTAGCCACGGTTCATGGAGACACATCGACGACCATGCTGCAACCACTCGAAGGACTCGGTGAGATCTGCCACGAGAATGGCGCATTGCTCTTCACCGATGCAACCGCTTCACTAGCCGGCAACGAGCTGAAAACCGACGAATGGCAGATCGACATCGTCACTGCCGGGATGCAGAAATGCCTGGGAGCTTCATCGGGCATGGCTCCAATCACCATTTCTGAGCGAGCGGTCGCAGTGATGGATGAACGCAAAAGCATTGAGGCCGGCATAGCCGACACCAGCGAAGAGATACAGAACAACCGCATTAACAGCAACTACTTCGATCTGCCACAGATCATCGACTATTGGGGACCGCGGCATCTCAATCACCACACCGAGGCCACACACCTGCTCTATGGAGTGCACGAGGCTACCCGAATCATCGCTGAAGAGGGAATAGATCATGTGATCGAACGCCATCAAATCAACGGACTTGCAATGTCAACCGCACTGCTAAAGATGGGCCTGAAACTGTATGGAGATCAGCAAACGCGAATGAACGACGTCATAGGCGTAGTCATTCCAGACGGTCTTCATGACACGGCAATCCGTTCACAACTGCTTGAGGAGTTCGGCGTTGAAATCGCGTCCTCATTCGGCCCACTGCAAGGCAAAATCTGGCGAATCGGAGTCATGGCGTGGAATGCCCGGAAGGATGCAGTACTCACGGCCGCATCGGCTTTGGGCACGGTTCTCAATCAAAACGGCGCGAAACTTGACATTCAGAAGGGCATTGATGCAGCTTCCGCCATCTACGCCCAGTCAGAGAAAGAGAGCAAGGCATGAAGGCATCGCTGAAGGAAACGACGAGGGAAACAACGCGGGAAACGACAACGGATTCCCTGGATTCGGCTCTGGCACTCTCGCATCCATATGGCAGACCAAGTGAATGGGCAAGCAGCGAGGCCGGCATCATCATGGATCGCTGCGACCAGCTTGCCGGATTCTCTCAGATGAAACACGGCATTGAACGCACCTATCTTTCACCAGAGATGAAGAGTGCATACCAGCTCACGGGCTCATGGATGAAGGAAGCGGGTTTGACGGTCCATATCGACCCGGCCGGCAATCTTGTGGGCAAAGTCGAAGGGCGCGAAAATGGTCTTCCGGCACTCGTTCTTGGCTCACACCTTGACAGCGTGCCCGATGCCGGACGATATGACGGCATCCTTGGTGTCGTCTCTGCAATTGCTGTAGCGAAACGGCTAACTACCAGTGGACTGATGAACAGGCTGCCCTTCTCACTGGAAGTCGTGGGATTCGGAGATGAAGAGGGTGCACGCTTTGGAGCCACTCTTCTCGGTTCGTATGCCCTTGCGGGCAGTTGGAATCGCGAATGGCTCAATCTCAAGGACGCCGACGGCATCAGCATGAGAGAGGCATTCCTCGACTTTGGGCTTGACCCTGACGATGTCGGCAAGGCAGCCTTGAGCCCTGCAGATGCCTTTGGCTATATGGAGCTCCACATTGAACAGGGACCTATTCTTGAGTCTCGTGACAGATCCTTGTCTTTCGTGTCTTCCATTGCAGCTGCATCGCGATATGTCATAACAGTAACCGGGGAATCTCGGCACATTGCCACCCCATACAACCTGAGAAGGGATGCTCTTACCGCCGCCGCAGAGATGATTGAAAGCATCGATCGTATCAGCCGTGAGGCAGGGGCAAGATCCAACGTTGGCGAAATCTCCGCCTTCCCGGGCGGCGTGAATGTGATTGCCGGTACAACGACGTTCAGCCTCGACGTGCGGGCGGGCACCGATGACATACGTGATTCGACATTGGCCGCGATGTGGAACGCCATCGATACCATCTGCACATCCCGTAAGGTCAGCGTGGAAAGAAAGCTCATTCACACCGCGAGTGCGGTAACTTGCGATACTCAATTGCGCTCATGCATCGCCGAAGGCATCGAGAAGGCTGAGGGCAAGGATGCCTTTGGTCTGGTAAGCTTCCCCGGGCATGATGGCATGGCCGTTTCCGACTTGCTTCCCATTGCCATGCTGTATGTACGCTGCAAGGGAGGCATCAGCCACAGTCCTGATGAATCCGTGAGAGACATCGATGTCGCCCTTGGCATCGATGCATTTGAGCAGGCTGTGGAAACGCTCGCCGCTCGATTCGATCAAGCTTAGGCACATCACACAGCTCAACACGAAGTTGGAGGTTTCATATGCATAATAACGATGACGGTTCCGCTCGAACTGCCGACGAAGTCTTCCGAGGCAAGATACTGATCAATGGTGTTGTCTCTCAAGCTTCAGTTGGCATCACTGGCGAAACGATAAGCCAGGTTTGCGAAGATCCTGCCGGGAGCATTGCATCGAAGCGAGAAACGTTGCTCAGTGATGATGAGGTGCTCATTCCTGGCGTGGTGGATACCCATGTACACATCAATGAGCCAGGGCGTACCGAGTGGGAAGGATTCGACTATGCCACGCGAGCAGCGGCATACGGTGGCATCACCACGGTCATCGACATGCCTCTCAACAGCAATCCACCAACGTTAAGTGTTGATGCACTCGAACTCAAACAATCGATCGCGGCAGGCAAAGCCTATACGCAACTCGGTTTTTGGGGAGGCGTGGACGGTTCGAATCTTGGTCATCTCAAACCACTCTGGGATGCTGGAGTATTCGGATTCAAGGCGTTCCTCTCCCCCAGCGGGGTCGAAGAATATGGCTCACTCTCATTTGATCAGCTCGAAGATGCCATGCGGGAGATAGCCGATTTCGGAGGTCAACTCATCATTCATGCGGAAGAACCGGATGAATTGATGACGGACCCCACAAAAATCGGTCAGAGCTATCGCAGCTTCGCTGAATCCCGACCCGCCAAGAGCGAAAGCGATGCGGTGGAACATGTGATGAAGCTGGTCGAGCGCACTGGTTGCAAAACTCATATTCTGCATGTTTCCAGCGGTCTGACGGTGTCCGTTCTTGCCGATGCGAAGGCCAGCGGATTGCCAGTCACAGCGGAAACCTGTCCTCATTACCTCACTCTGGACTGCGACCACATCCCCGACGGCAATACTGCGTTTAAATGCTGCCCACCGATTCGAAGTCTCCAGGAACAGAACAAGCTGTGGGAAGGTCTGGTGGACGGCACGATTGACATGGTGGTGACAGACCATTCTCCAACGACCGCTCGTATGAAGGCGGGAACACTCGCCTCTGCCTGGGGTGGGGTTTCGAGCTTACAAGTCGGATTCCGTGCCGTACTCACCTCAGCCATGCAACGAGGTCTAGGTCTTGCGGATGTGATTCGCTGGATGTCGACCAATAGCTCTGCATTTGTAGAATTACATGATCGCGGATCCATCACCGTCGGCAATAGGGCCGATCTCGTTGTACTCAAACCTCAGGAGCATTTCATTGTCGATGCTGCCAAGCTCAGTAGCCGCAATCCAATCAGTGCCTTTGACGGCAAGGATCTTCAGGGGGTGGTCGTTCGTACACTCATTGGCGGGGCAGAGCCGACTGCAAGCAGGGAACATTTGATTCTGAGAAAATAAGAGGGAATAGGCATGGGAGCGATAATCGATGGAGCAGGCCATGAATGGATCAAGTAGACAGGATTGCAAAGCAGATCGTACTCTGCAACCATCCGAAGATGTGTCAGCGAGGATGCCCGATTTGTCTTCCGCTCCCGATCACGAAGCTGCGGGTGGCCCTCATTCTCAGCAATCGCAAGACCATAAATTCATAGATCCCAGCGTCTGGCGAATTGTGGGGAATCCTCTTGTCCCCCCAGTGCACGATGGTCCCCTGCACGACTTGGGCGTTGCAGTCAAGGATCTCTTTGCCGTTCAAGGTTTTGCCATCGGTGCCGGTAATCCGAAGTTCCTCAGCGAAGCGCGCATACAGAAGAATCACGCATCGGCAGTTCGTTCATTGCTTGAAGCGGGGGCTCACGTGGTCGGCATCGCTCAAACCGATGAATTCGCCTATTCGTTGTCAGGGGTCAACATCCACTATGGGGCTGCACCCAATCCATCCGCACCTGGCAGAATCAGTGGGGGTTCCTCTTCAGGACCCGCAACTGCGGTGTCAGGCGGGCAGGCAGAGATTGGGCTCGGCACAGATACGGCAGGCTCGATTCGCGTACCTGCCGCCTATCAGGGATTATGGGGCATTCGCACCTCTACGGGCAGAATTCAGCGGGACGGTGTTCATCCGCTCTCACCGTCCTTTGACACGGTAGGCATCCTTGCCAGGGATGCGCACACACTTGCCATCGCCGCAGAGCAACTCATGCCGGAACCGGATAGAGCCGCACCAGCCGGCGTGAAGACAGACGTGCTGTTGGATTCCTGTGTTGACGAGGATGTTCGAATCGCATTTTCACAATGGCGTTCCACAGCGCTTCGCAATCTTCACACTCACGATTGCGAAATCCACGATTCTACAATCACAGCCAATTCGGGTGAGCTTGCAATCACACACGACATGCTTGATGCCTGGCTCACCATATTCAATACCGTGCGGGGTTACGAAGCATGGAAGGCACATGGTGGGTGGGTCAGCAACCATTGGAATGATATGGATCCACAGATTGCATCACGTTTTGAACGCGACATGCACATCACCGCGGAAGATTATGAGAATTTCTGCGTCACCTTTGCCGATGCCAGAGCCGAGATCAGGAATCTCCTCGGCAACCATCTCCTTCTTATTCCAACCGTCAGCTGTGTCGCACCGCTCGCCGGAGATTCCGACGAGAGCATCCAGGCAATCGCGCACGCCAGAGCCGAAACCATGCTATTGACGACAATCGCCGGCATCGCAGGCTTGCCGGCAGTGAACATTCCGATAAGGACCAAGGCAGGCTTGCCCTGCGGCGCATGTCTCATTGGCCCCTCAGGTTCGGACAAGGGCGTAATCGCCGCAGCCGAGCACCTGGCCAAGAATGTGTGAGGGACACAAGAGCGGCATGCCGCAGTGAGCTTTTACGCCCAGATCTGCACACCGTGAAAAATCACCATCGCTCTAGCACGTCATTCCCTGCCCAAACGCATGAACCGCTGCAAACCTTGCTAGAGTGGAAGTCGTTTCCACACTGTTGAGAAGAAATGGGCGTTTCCTATGACCTTGTCTCCCTCGTTCGCCGACCAGCCGTTGCCCACCCGCAAGTCGCATGATGGATTGGTTCTGCCCGCGATTGGCTTTGGCACCTACAAGCTGCGCGGTAACAATGACGTGAAATCGATTGTTTCCGCGCTTGATGCCGGCTATCGTCTGCTCGACAGCGCCGTCCGATACGAAAACGAAGGCACAGTCGGACAGGCTGTCCAGCTCAGCTCAGTCTCCCGCGAAGACATTATCGTGACCTCGAAGCTGCCCGGAAAGTATCAGTCCTTCGATGACGCTCTGGCAACCGTGCAGGAGAGCCTGATGCGTACTCACCTCGAATACATTGACCTGTATATGATCCACTGGCCAAATCCGCTCGAGGATCATTACGTTGACGCCTGGAGAGGTCTGATCGAGGCAAAAAAGCGCGGTTTGGTACATCATATCGGCGTGAGCAACTTCCTTCCGGAACATATACAACGCTTGGTTGCCGAGACAGGAGTCGCACCTTGCGTCAACCAGATCCAGCTTCATCCCTATCTGCAGCAGCGGGAGATCAAGGCATTCGATGATCGCAATGACATTATCACCGAGGCTTGGAGTCCGCTCCGCCGTATGCGTGAGACGCTGAACGACCCAACAATCGTAGAAATTGCAGAGAAACACCATGCCAATCCCGCTCAGGTCGTATTGCGCTGGCACGTAGACAATGGTGATGTACCGATTCCAAAGTCGCAGAATCCAAAGCGCCAACTCGAGAACCTCGATGTCATGGGATTCGAATTCGACGACGAAGACCGCAGACAATTGGCCAGTCTCGACAGCCCGAACGGCAGCATGGGCGACTTCGATCCACGAACCCATCAGGAGATGTAGGGCAAATACCCTTACACGCCATTCCGAACCGCTACAGCCGCTACAGCCGCTACAGCCACTACAGCCACTACAGCCACTACAGCCACTACAGCAAGGTAAGCTGTTCGGCCTCGTGACTTGCCGCTTGCACCGGGTGTTCACGCATGTCGCGCTCTATCCAGGCCATGATGACAGCCGAAAGATGGTTGATTTCGTCTGGTGTAAGCTCATGACCTTTGGGAATGCCGTACCAGCGCTCCATACACGTTCTGCAGCATGTGCCTGTCGCATGCTGCGCGGTGAAGACTGGATGTCCTCGATACGGTGTCTGCTTACCGTCCTTTACAGGGAAAGCAGCACCAACGCGAGTACCCAACATGTCATGAGCATGCCGGTCGATGGTGTCCAGACCCTTGCTCCGTGCATAGGCTCTATCTTTTACACTCAGCGTAAAGCTCGCACGAAACTTTGATTTTGCGAGCTTTGCCAGCATCCCCTGAACCCATTGAGTGTCATATTTCGGCTGCATGACTCCACTGTATAACGTGAGAATCATAGCGCCAGTCCGAAATTGCACAAGTGAACAAACATATGATTTGTTATGCCAGGGGTAGTAACCTAGGTAAGCAGTACTTACCCTGCGATACAGGGCTGTTGGGGAACATTCAGAAAAGATTGGGGTTTTATGGCGAAGCATAGAATGAATGTTGCAGAAATGGTTGAGGCATTTGTCGATCCCGACGCGCCTCTACAGGTCACCGCGTTCGACGGTTCCCATTTTGGCAGTGACGATGCACAACTTCATCTTGAAGTCCGCAATTCACGGGCTGTATATTATATATTCGAAAATCCGAACGATCTGGGACTCGCCCGCGCATATCTGCAGGGCGACATCGCTTCTCCAGAACTCACGCCCGGAGACCCCTATGAGGTGTTCAAGCAATTGGAGGAACTGCAAGCTCAGTTCCACAAGCCAACGGCAGCGACCTTGGCAAACATCACCTCGTCGATTCTTTCACACGGGTTCCACGTTCCCAAGCCACCTCAGATCGAACTGCCATCCGTGGCCAGGCGCATCAGCGAGGGCATTTTGCCACATACCAAAAAGGGCGATGCAACTACAGTCAGCTATCACTACGATCTGAGCAACGAGTTCTACAATCTCTTCCTCGGTCCTTCAATGACCTACACCTGCGCCTGCTTCGACAAGGAAGACGACTCACTCGAAAAGGCAGAATACAACAAGCTGAACCTTGTGCTTGACAAGCTGAACCTTAAGTCCGGCGACTATCTGCTGGATATCGGCTGCGGCTGGGGCTCAATGGAGGTCACCGCCGCAAAGCGCGGCATCCACGTTATCGGCGTCACCCTGTCAGAGGAGCAAGTACAGTGGGCAAATGATTGGATTCGCAAAGAGGGTCTTGAAGATCTGGCCGAAGTCCGACTCGAGGATTATCGCGATATTCCTGAGTCCGGTTTCGATGGAATCTGCTCGCTTGGCATGATGGAGCACGTTGGGCATAAGCATTATCCCGCCTACTTCAAGGAAATGCTTGAGAAGCTGCGTCCAGGCGGCATGTTGCTGAATCATCAGATCACACGGACGAATTCACATCAGGGCAAGCGTGCGGGCGGCTTCATTGACCGTTACATCTTCCCCGATGGTGAACTCGCAAGCCCAGGTGAGATCGAATACGTGATCAACAATGTGGGTTTCGAAGTCATCAACCAGGAGAATCTTCGCCAGCATTATGCCCTGACCCTGATGAACTGGAACAAGAACCTTCAGCGTAACTGGAAAAAGGCCGTCGACATGGTCGGAGAGCAAAAGGCACGCCTCTGGGGCGTGTATATGGCAGGCTCACGCTTCAACTTCGAAATGAACACAATCCAGATACATCAGTTCCTCTGCATCAAGCCAGACCCTGAAACCGGAACGACGACGTACCCGCTCCGCCCATGGTGGCCGCGGCACTGATATACCTTGTGCTTTGGATGACGGTTTTTGACCATTGTGGTTGAAAAACCGTCATCCAAAGCACAATCTGTTTCTCGTCTTATTCGGAGGCCTGTTCTCGGGCTACCTCTATGGCCTTGTTGAAGGCGTCAGATGTCCAGCTGGCTCCTGCCACCTTGTCCACCTTGAGGGTCTTGAGAGCTTTGCCATCGACAACCCCTGGAACTGCCTTGATGAAGGCTCGCTGATGCTTCTGTGAGATCGAGTTTGAGGAGTGACCGACGACTTCTATATCACTCACCTTGCCGGCCGTTACCTTAACATGCACATCAATCGAATCTTCACCAACCGGCCCGTATGTGCTCTTGACTGAATACGTTCCATCCTTGTAGGTGCCACTGTCAGTTTTCGTCGATGATGGCGACGCAGAGGCAGTCGAGGATGCAGAGGATGAGCCGCTCGACCCACTCGAGTCCGTGGGAGCGGAACTTGACTCTTCGCCACCGCCAGCGTATTCGTCGTCCATCGGTACGGCTTTCGGCTGACCGCATGCGCTAAACACCACGCTCGCCGCAACCACTCCCACAGCAGCCAAGGCTGCATGTCTCACTCTTCGTGGCACAGCTGCGGCGTTGATAACGACATCTGTGCTGTTCTTGCTCTTCATCTGTGCTTCCCTCGGACTGCTTCGGCTGCATCACAACCGCAATGCTTGATAATCAGTGTGCTTTTGCCGATTTCGTGATGGTATCAAAACCTACAGGCATCGATGATTCCTCGGCCGACTGTTTGCTGTTTTCAGCATGACGAGTCTTGGCCGGTTCACCGCCTGCATCGACATATCGCTGCTGCGCGGCTTCGTCGTTCCATCGCTCGCCAACCAATACACCATGGTTGAGCATGATTTCGCGCTGTGCACATGAAGCAACAAGCGAATCATGAGTAACGACCACAATAGTCGTACCCTGTGCATGCAACTTCTTGAAAAGATCGAGCACAATCTTCTCATTTGCCTCATCAAGGTTTCCCGTAGGCTCATCAGCCAGAATCAGTTTGGGGCAATTTATCAAAGCTCTTGCAATGCACACGCGTTGCTGTTCCCCTCCAGACAATTGGCTTGGCAAATGGTGCGCACGTTCGGCCAGCCCAACATTGGAGAGTGCCTCCATCGCCTGCTTCTCGTTGACGACCGAATGGTAGTACTGGGCGACCATCACGTTTTCGACCGCGGTCAGGTGAGGAACCAGATAGAACTTCTGGAAGACCAGTCCGATTATGTTCTTTCTTACATCGGCAAGCTGGGATGCATTCAGATCATTGAGCTCTCGACCTTCAAGCGTCACCGTTCCCTCGCTCGGGGTATCCATACAGCCGATGATGTTCATCAGCGTGGTCTTGCCTGAACCTGACGAGCCTACGATAGCGAGCCACTCCCCCTCCTGAACCGAGAGGCTGAGATCATCAACCGCATGCAAATCGCCATAAATCTTCGAAACATGATCTAATTCGAGCAGCATGTCTGCTCCTTTCGTGTCAAATTCACGATGAGATTGTTTTTTGTTGCCTTGTCTAAAAACGAAGCTTGAAAAACGTTGAAACGACGGTGCGAAAAAACGCTTATACTCGGAGATTCTCTAAAATAGGCCGCAAAATTCATTTTTCGCTCACTCCTCACTCAAAACGACTGCCGGATCTATGCGCGAAGCCTTCACAACGGGTCGAATCGTCGCCAAAATGGCAATGATTCCACTCAAGACAACCGCGACACCCACGAGCCACCAATTCATCGCGATGTTTCTGCCGAATACGAGCGAACAGAGCAAACGAGCGAGCCAGAAACCAATGGTCGCGCCCAGACCGCCACCAACGAGGCCGTAGATAACCGATTCCGTATAGAACTCGGTACGAATGCTCGAGTTGGGAGCACCGAGAGCCTTGCGAAGTCCAATTTCATTGCGCCTTTGGGAAACGATCGAGGTCATGGTCGTTCCCACACCAACGAAGGTGAGTGCAAGAACCACCACGGAAATCAACCAGAACAATGTTTGCAGCATGGTGATGATCTTCGTGTCGGAAGAGCTTATTTTCGTGACAGTCTGCGCTTTCACGCCCATACTGGTCATGTCGTTGATGCTCGTTGCAATCGCGGTCAGATCGGTACCCATCGCACTCGAAGAATATTCAATGACATCCGCTCCACGCTTTACACCGGAAAGTGCATTGACATCGGCATTCGTGGCGTACACGATCTCGTCTTCCGAACCGCCGGTATTAACGATGCCCGCAACCCGATATGTGCTTCCGCCGCCGTTGAGAATATCCGTGGAAACCCGGCCATCCTGCGTTGTCTTCGAAGTAGTCGAACCGCCATTATCTGAGGATTGATAGGCAATCGTTACATTGCCACCAACGTTCAATCCCAAAGCCGAAGCCACATCACTGCCAACCATTACCGCACCATGCGAAGGCCATGAACCCTGCACACTCCAGTGGTGATTCAGAGCCCTCACCTGAGTGCTCTCGATTCCCGCAAGCATGTATGGAGCTGCGTTAATACGCACGGTCTCGTACCGGTATGTCGCGAATTTGGCAGATGATTTCGCACGCACCATCGAGGTGGTGTGCGCAACCATCGCGTCAGAGATGCCGGTCTTCTCAGCTCCTTGCTTCTCGATGGCAGCAACGACAAGATTCGCACCATAGGGGCGCATATCCTCATTCATCTGCTGCGGCACTGCGATACATACCGCCGCAAGGCAAAACAGCGTTGCAGCACCGACCATCGTTGCAATGACTGCCATCAGTGCACGCGAACGTCTACGAAATATCGCCCCGAGAATCATCGCCATGAACATCCGTGAGTTATTCATATCAATCCCTCTGCACACATTGACAACACCATTCAACCAACTTCCCCTCGTATCGCCACGCCACGCAGTGAGGCAGCGAATCCGCGAAACTCGCGATCCTATCTTCCATGCAGCACCTCCGCCGGTCGCAGCCCGAGAATCGACCGAATGGCAGACAATGATGCCAACAGGATCGTGACAGCAAGCAGCACAAAGACCAGAACAAAGACCATAGGGCTCATCGAAATGCCGGAACCAAACACGACGTGTCCAATCACCTGCGCAGCCCCAGAACCAAGTGCAGTCCCAACGAGCGCACCCACCAGACTTACCACACCCGTTTCAAGAAGGATCAACCGGATCACCGCACCATCGCTCGCGCCAATCGCCTTGAGCAACGCGAATTCCGAGGAACGTTCACCAATCGACGCTGCCATAAGATTCGCTACGGCAATGGCAGCTGAAATCAGACTCAGCACTGTCATAAGAATCATCACTGCCTGAGTCTTCTTCAGCACATCGCCCTGCAACGCGGCAACCTGACGCACCTGTTTGGCAACCGAACCAGGAATAACCTCCTCAATCTGATATGCAATTGACGAAGGATATGCAGTGCAATACCATGTTTCCCATTCTTCCTGAGAGAGTGCTGCAGGATTACGCGCCGCCTTCCTCGCCAGGTCATTTTCTGGCGTAGTCAGCGCTTTCACCTCGATGCGATCAACCGAATTTGGAGTATCGTTCAAGCGTTCGGCAGCTTCAGAAGTCATGTATATCGCATTGTCATCACTATCGCCTGATTGGAAGATGCCCACAATGCGCACATGCTGTTCTCGGCCCGATTTATGCAGGGTGATGCTTCCACCGACCTGCACGTTCAACTGTTGGGCGAGCGTGCTGCCAATCATCGCCTCACTGTTTTCCATGCCAGACCGCTTGGTTATCTTGTCGGATGCCCAATTGCCCGTCACCTTCCACCACGAGCGCATGTTACGGATGCCGGCAACGGTGGATTCGCCGGTATCGAGACTGAGCGTCTTCGCGAACCATGTGCCAACAATTGCCACAGACGATGACCCGGATCCGGGCGAAGAAGAGCACGATGCCTTCTGCGAATCATCGCGGCATACTTCCCCGACCGTTGCATGCATGTTCAACTGAGGCGCAAAATCCGTGATGTTATATGCCCAGAAGATCGTCTTGATCTTCTGCACGTCAGATTCCTTCATGAATGCAGTGGGATCGGTATCGGTCGAACCTCCTGTTGCAGCGGCATTGCCCGAATCATCTCCGGAATCGGCGCCACCGGACGAATACAGATCTGAAATCACCGCATCCGACTTTGGCTGTACGACGATATTCGAGCCATAGGTAGAAAGCTCGGCGTTTAACTTGTCACCGACATCAAACACGACTCCAAGCATGGCAGTGCACACACAGGTCGAAAGCCCCACACTCACCGCAATCAGTATGCGACGGCGCAATTGCCTGCTTAACGAGCGAAACACCATACGATTCAAGAACATCTCAGCATCACCTCAACTCTTGAAATGACTGGACAAAGCATCAAGATCCGCGGTGTTGATCACAATCGCGCCGTGGGTTGTCTTATAGGGGAAAGGAATCGGATTGCAACCACCCTTGAAACCGATGGTCGCAAGATTGATAGCGACATCGCAGCGTTTACAGATGATCTTCCCATCCTTTTCGTAGTATCCGGCATCGCCACAGTTATCACATGCATCAAGTCCGACACCGTATGCCCCCCCGTTCTTCTTGATAATGATGAACCGCATCACTGTGCCATCTTTCGCCTTGTATTGGAAGCGATGCAGATGCCCGTCCGAAACCTCAGAGAACTTGATCGTTGCGACATCATGGGAGAGCGAATAGCTTTCTGGAGGAGAGAGTACCGGCTGTTTGTTGGTCTGTGCAACACCATAGGTCAATGCAACCGTGACACCAATGGCAACGATTACAGTCCACGCTGCCGAAAGCATCGCACGGCGCCTCAACGCCGTACGCCTACGCGAATCCGCTGGATTGCGTGCAACGGCGGGAATGCGGAAACCAGCAACAACACTTGCAATCGCGGGCACGATGAAAACCCATACCTGTGCGATGATCAGCCAACTCGCATTATTGATGAGCCACACCAACACATGGAAGCTCAAGCCTTGAAGCATGATGTCGCCAACGGAAAGCATCAAGGTAACCAACGACGTCAGATGCTGAATAACAATCAAGGCAATCAACATCAGCGCTGCAACCGTAAACCATAACGGTGTGGCTGTGAGCCGTATTGATCTGATGATGCATGCGACGATGATCGACGCTGCGACTCCCAGAATGAAGCCGAGCGCACGCAGCAGCATCTCGGAAGTGAATACCGGATCGCCTGGCTCAATGAAAATCGTCAGTTCGAGTATCACATCAGGCAAGGCGCGAAATACGGTGAGGGCAATCGCAATACCAGCGACAGCATTTCCAATGTGAAGCCAGACTGCGTGATGAGCCCAATCGCGGGTGAGGCCACGCGCACGCACGATGACCATGATAAGCGCGATATCAGCGATAACGCAGCACACAAGCGTCGGATAGTTGATGAAGGTGCGCTGGATGATTACTGCGGTCGCACGCAAGGCCGCAAATACAACGGCTCCAAGTATGCCCACAACCAGTCCGATACAGCGCCAATGTGCGCTCAATGGCCGCTTTCGGCCTTCCCCAACCGAGAGCAGAACGTTCAGACACATAACGAGCAAAGCCGGGCCCAATGTCCCCGGCATCACGGTAACAAACTGTTCAAGCATGTGCACCCCTTCCCTGAAACAGTTTTCACACTCGCATTTCTGAATGGAGCTTCTGCCAATGCTTCAGAACCAATGTTGTCAGAACACCCTTCACAAATGCGAGCACATCACAGGCAACGTACAGCGTTATGTACCGCCTGACTCTTTACCACTCGTGTGGCGTGTAATCCCAGTTCCAGCTCACCGTCAATGGTGTTGTCCAGAAACGGCCCTTCACACCGGTTTCCGGGTCGACGTGCAGCATCCAGCCTTTGGATTCCGGCGATTCGATCTTATAGGTAAGCTTGTATGTTCCAGCCTTCTTGAGCATGATGTTTGCACCATAATGTGGGCCATCGGAAGCATTCATCTCCATGAAGGTTCCCGATTGAGTGTTACTGGCGTCGCTTTCATCAGTAATGGTGTAATTCACCGTGAGATCGGGGACGAATTCACCTTTGCCGTAGCCGAGCTCATTATTGGCGAGCGCATGAATGTCCGCTTCCAAATGCATGTTTGCATCCGCTGCCTTCAGACCCATGCCTGCCGGTTCCATATCGACTGGCTGGAAGAACACGGTGCCCACATTGAGTGGGCCAACCTGCTGGTCATCGCCGATGGGAACCTCCTCGAAGCCATTGGAACTGCTCGAAGAGCTATCGGATGCCGACGATGTACTCTTCGCGCTGCTGCTGGTGGCTGCCGAACCGCAGCCGGAGAGCGCAAGTGCTCCGGAAAGAACAAGCACGGCGGCTATCATGAGTTTATTCTTCTTCATATTTCTCTTATTCCTTGTTTTATAGGGTTATTGATTGGTTTCAGTTGAAGTTGTATGTGCCGCTCTACAGTCCGTCCATTCAATGCCTCGTCCTGCGACTGCTCGTGTTGCAAGAGACTGCGTTATTCGGCCGTCTGTACATTGCGTTCTCTTCGAGAGCGAATCACCGAAATCAGCAGCAGGGCAATGACTGCAATGATTGCGATGATCTGTGCAGCAATGGTCTGCGCGTATGGATACAGACCAAGCCAATCGTTCGTTGGAACGGATGGGTAATAGGTCGCAGGAATCAGGTCGCCTTCGATAAGTGCGTGCACGCCGCCTCCGGCGAAAATCACCACCATGATTGCCATCAGGGCGCTGGTGATCACGAAGAATGGTCGAATCGGGATCTTCACCGAAGTGAAGCGGATCAGCAGGAATATGCATACCAGCAGAATCGCCGCCGCCGCGAATCCAGCCCATATCTCGCGGCTTCCACTGGGCGCCATCGTGAAGATCGCCTGATAAAACATCACGGTCTCGGCTCCCTCGCGGAACACAGCAAGGAATGAGAGCAGTGCAAGCGAAATGACATTGCCGGTCGACACGGCCGCTACCGTCTTCTCCTTGATGTAACGATTCCAGGATTCAGCCGACGATTTGGAAAGCATCCAACTGCTCGTGAAGAGCAGCATGACCATGGCGATCAGCGCGGTCACACCTTCAAGCATCTCCTGATGTGCACCAGCCGAGCTGAACACAAAGGTGAAGAGCAGTGCAACCAAACCGCTCCCAACAAGGCCTGCCAGAATGCCCCAATAGATGTATCTGATCTTGTCCCTGTGACCAGCCTTAAGCAGGTATGCGATGATTGCCGCGACAACGAGAATCGCTTCCAGACCTTCACGGAGCAACACGACGAAAGCCTGACCGAAGGCGCTCGTAAAGAATGCAGTCATCGGGCTTACTGTGCCTGCGGCACCGCCGTCCAGAATCGATGCATCCTTGACAAGCATCTTCTTGAGCTCAGCAACAAGATTGGCAATGGTTGTCTTCGATTCGCCCTTCACCATCGCCATGCGCGTCTCTTTGAACTGGTATTCAACCTGTGAGACGCGATTGCCACTGATGGCGTTCATCACGGTCTTTTCGAAGCCAAGCTTCTCGTAATACTGGTAATACGCCTCGTTGACGAGGTCAGATCCTTTGCGGCCATCACCGGAATCACTGGCCTTTTGAGCCTTGTCAAGAATCTTCGTCATCTGCGATGCAACTTGAACCCAAGTTCTTGATCCCTTGCCGTTGTTCTTGTTTTTTTTCGCAGCATCAAGTTTTTTACGGTCGGCCTCGATTTGCGCATTCAATGCTTTTGCGTATGCCGGCGGCTTGGCGAGTGATGTGTCGGCATCGAGTTTCTGAGCCGCTGCATTCACCTGCTGGTCGAGCGTGGCAATCTGCTGCTGAATCTTCTCGCCATTGCCAGTCATGTATGAAAGCTGCTGGATATCTTGGAACTCTTGCTGCAACTGCTGCTGCGTCTGATCACCGAGTTTTTCGCTGGTAACGCTTGCGAAGTTTGTAGCCACATACAAGGTGTTGTAGGCACTGCCAAAATCCGATGCCGCCCCTGCCGTGTCACCGGATGCATAGCCTTGTTGTCCCTCGCTCAGCTGCTTTGAGATGGCGGTGGAAACGTCACTCCAAGTTGCGTATTGAATGGTATCTGCCGCGTGTGCTGCGGTGGGTACGAACATGGCAGCAATCGATAGCAGCGCAATGCCAAGTGCTACAACCGCTCGTAAGCCTTTGCGTTGAACAAGAGGTTCATGCTGCATTTTCGACTCTCTCCAAAGGTTTCTTCAAGTGTTCTCGGTACAATCGCCTTGCGATGGGCGCGTGAAGGGTGTGATGAATATCACCAATCCCATAATGTAATCTGAAAAAGCTAAGATATACAGTCTTGTTATTTTAGGATTTATAGTGTAAAGATTGATTTCTTGTGCAATGGTGGGGTTTCTGGGTCAACCTTGGAAGGGCGATGATGCACTATGAGCGTGTTATCTCATATAGTGACCTTCCCGAAAGCACTAGGGACCGGCATCATCATCGCTGTTGACCAGCTCCCAGCGCAGGATTTTCACGATGTCATTGCTGAGATGATTGAAAAATTTGAGATTGAATTGTCCAGATTCCGAGACGACTCCACAGTGAGCGCCATGGCCCATGCCAAGCATGGAGGAACTTTTGATTTCTCTGCAACTCTGACTTCCATATTCGAAATATATGATGCCCTCTACTCCGCTACCGCGGGTGCCATAGACCCGCTTGTTGGTGCAGATTTGGTGCGATTGGGTTATAGCCCCGGCTTGAGTTTCCAGATGCAGCCCGACGCGCTGGCACATAACGGCGCAGCTCATGGTCGACCATGCTGGGCAGAAGCCGTTGAACGCGATGGTTCTATGTTGCGCACTCATCGCGCCGTCCAGCTCGATTTTGGCGCAGTCGGCAAGGGCTTCATCGTTGATGTGATTGCCGACCAGATTGCAGACCAATGTGGGCCGCAGACATCCTATGTCATCGATGCCGGTGGGGACTTGCGCATACACACATCGCAACCACAGTCCATAGCTCTCGAAGATCCGCTCGATACAACGCGGGCCGTGGGAACGGCTTCAGTCAGCGATGCTTCCTTCTGTGCATCTGCTCCCAGTAGGCGGCATTGGTTCGTGAAAGACCCCAACTACACGAATGCCATCAAAGATTCCAATACTTCCAAGGAATCCGCCAATGAATCGCACAGATCTTCCGCCGCCCAATCCATTGAGCAATCCATCGCGAAAGATTCCCATCTGCTGCTCATGCATCATCTGCTCAACGCAATTGATGGAGAACCGGCACGAAGTATCGCTGCCACATGGGTACAGGTTGCAAAAGAAGACAACCCAGAGAACGTTCGCAACCATCCCACCGCCTGGGCAGACGGCATCTCAACCGCACTCTTCGTCACCAACCCCAACGATCTGGCATTGAGGCTTGCCGACCAAGTCACCTTCGACTGCGCGATCCTCAACGTCCAACGCCGAGCCAGCACATCAGAGCATTTCCCAGGCACGTTCTTCACCCACGAATAGCTGGGGATTAACTGAGTAGCTCAAAAGCACCGATAAGCTAAAGAGTTGAGAGTGCCGTTAAATTCCCATCAATTGCATTGTCTCGGTTTCCTTCTTCCAAGGTGTTTCATAAGAAGGTCTTAAGAGACCATTATACGAAAACTCACGAATGCCTTCCCTATAATAATTGTTGTAAACCCCTTCAAGCTTGAAATTAAAGTATTTGAAAATACCTTCAAAACTGTCGTTGATCTCTTCAGGTGTAGTTATAAGTGGATAAGCCGTGCCCAACACATCTAAAGCTGCCCCTACAAGCATTGTGCCTATGCCTTGCTCCCTGTATTTGGGCAAAACGCGTATCGCACAAATCTTTTTTTCGGCCGGAGAGTCCTTGAGTACCTCCGCCCCTTGAACTGAACCGTCATCGCCAATAAAGAACAGTATCTGTCTTGTAATGCCCATATCAGGTAGTACTTTTTTTGAGAACCAATCATCGAAGTCGGGATAAAAATGAGATATACATAATCTATACGCATCAATGGCCCCGAATCCGGAGCTATAATCGGTACACAAAACAATCTTTCCAGTCATCTCGACTCCTTTCTTTTACCAATTTGATTGACTAAGTAATAGTCTATCAACTCCACCCCCATGTGCTGAATAAGAAATGCTCAATTATATCTGAACCAATTGTCAAGACGATGAGGATCGAAAGATAAATCAATATAGTTCTGACATTAAACTCATGTAAACGCAATTTAATATAATTGCGATAACCATCGCTCGGTTTTTTCACACTAGTTTTCCAGTGCCAAGCGATAACATCGTTTTTGACCTGCGCTGGAACATAGTTTTTCCAAACGTTTTTTTCCAACAAACGACGTTCTTTAAGTTCCTCTGCAGAATCTACATCCACACTTGCATCTGTCATCAAAAGAAAATGGATTGGCTCTATCACAAGATGAACATTTGTCTTCGAATTTTCTGAAATATTATCTGAAATATCCAGCGGCAACGTCCTGTAGTCGTTGAGCCTGAAATCGATGACTTCTTCCTTCGCAAACGCGTTGGTAAGCAAAGTATCCTTCGAAGAGGAATCCAAAACTAATTTTGAAATTCCTGAACCTGTTATTCTGAAACGATAATAGATTGGTAAAGACGCCTCGTTCGAGTCAGGTACTGTAATCTTCAACATCGTTCCTTGCGAATGTTCCTCTAACTCGAGAAGCCTCGTCTCAGGAATGCCTTTAATTGAATACAGCATAAAGTTGGACTCCGATGGCTCATTGATCAAAGTCGCAGTTGAATAATTGTGGCCATCAGGTTTTGTTAACGTACACCGATCATTAAAAACTGCACCAAGTACATTCTGATCAAGCTTAGTCTGTAAATCCTCAATATCGGCATCCAAAATCCGAAATGGGCAGAAAAATATGATTGATTCAGCGATTTTGCTTATGGGCACAGCTTCTTCTGACCCATTTTTCTCTTGCGAAAGCATAAAACCCACGTCAAGATTAACATTGCGACTACTACTTTTCTGGTTAGTCCATAGATTGAAATTCAATAGGAGCTTGAGTTTGGAATCAGTGGCATTCCCCTCAGGTCGCGCTTTCTTGCACCATACTGCAAAACTCTCCACTGAAGCCTCCGGGACCAATGAATTTGAGTAGTTCTCAGTAATTATACATACATAAAAGACTGAGGTGGGCGTGTAATTCGATTTGACAATTGACAGAGTCTTAGGCCACTTGCATATCTTCTTGGATCACTTAATTTGATTGCGTATGCCTCGGATAGGTCCGTAAAGTATTGGATAAAGGAATCGTGATCGATACAGCCAAACTCATGGGTATTTCTCCAAATTGTCTCAAGATCATCATGCATTATTGCATCTATATGAACTTGACCAATAACTTTGGATACTGGGTGCGTAGCATATATCAGCATTGTATTGACCGACGTATCAGAGAAGATCCTTCGTCTATATTCATAGCGTTTTTCACCAGAAAGTATCGCATTCGCGAAGCACGGTTTTATTGACATGAGCACTCTCATGTTGTTTCCTTTCTTGACAATACTAATTAAGAGTAGTTGTGTTTGTCTTCCTTCGTCCTCGGCTGCACTTGCCCATTTCCAAGTTCGCGCCAAGCGGATAGGCGGTGGGTCTTAGATATATCGGTTCTCAATCTCTACAGTGGTAGGCAAAAGAGTCAGACAAAAACTGAACATAGAAGAGGGAAGAAACATGGCAACAAAGGTTTTGATAACAGGCACCGGCTCAGGATTCGGACGTGGCATCGCATTTGGACTGGCAAAAGACAGCAATTACAAGGTCATTGCAACGACTCAGGATTACGCACAGATATTTCCGCTCGAGCAGGAAGCCAAGAAGCTCGGATTGAAGAACATCGAATTCGACAAGCTTGATGTAACTTCTGCTGACAGCCGCAGCAAGGCAGCGGATTGGGATGTTGATGTGCTCTTGAACAATGCTGGCATCAGCGAGGGTGGCTCTGTACTGGATATACCAGCCAAGGCCATCGATGCCCAACTTCAGACCAACGTCATCGGTCCGATAGCCCTGACTCAGATAATCGCCCGCAAGATGATCGAGAGAAAATCCGGCCGGATCATATTCATGTCCTCTGTGGCAGGATTGACCGTCGATCCATTCTCCGGCGCATATTCAGCCTCGAAACATGCGGTCGAGGCCTTTGCAGAAGCGTTGTACAAGGAAACACGACCTTATGATGTCGATGTTCTGACGATCAATCCCGGTCCGTTCCTGACCGGATTCAACGATCGAATGTTTGAAACGTACCGCAACTGGGGCGAGGATACGCCGAAGCCAGTCTTCGACTATTCGAAGCTCAATTTTCCTCACGAACAATATGATCCGCAGATCGTGATTGACGAAGCGATCACGATCATCAAGGCAAAGGACCCAATGTACAGGAACGTTCTGCCGAAGTCGATCATTGAGGATCAGAAAAGCCAGCTCGCAGACATCTGGACGCGCAAGGCCAAGGATGGCGCGGGTGAAACCAACGAATTGGTCTCCAAGGCGGGCAGCATCGCGAAGGAAACGCCGGTCGAGTGATCCTGAATGGTTTTTAGCGTAAAGCCTTCTCACGTTCGGAAGCTACCAGCTCGATTCTTTCTGAGAGCAGTTTGCGAATAGCCATAACCCGTTTCGGTGCAATCAGGTCGAAACGGGACAATTCATGCGCAACGCATTGTGGCCAATCTTTCAAAGCTCCGAGATCAAGCCGTTCCCAAGAAGCCTTGCTCAAGAGTCGAAGATGGCGCAGGGCGTTGGGTTTCCTCACCAATGAAAAGAATGGCTTGGCTACATAATCGCGATTGTCTATATGGAGCTCACCGACCCAAAGCGATGCACCCATGTCATACAGGGGTGCCGGCCGCACGCTCAATGTTTCAACATTACGTATCAGTCCAAAGTTCCCGTAGTGACGATCGATGTTGCGCATGAGAAAATCCACAAGAATAAATCCGTCGGTAAGCAAGGTCACCGCTTCGACTTCCGCCCCCAAAGCGGTTGCCGAAACTATCCACTGATTTTTCTTACTCAGCTGATTGTCTTGACTGCGAGCGCTGACTGCCTGCCATGCCGAAATCAATTCCTCATCGTCGGTCAACATCTCCTTGCACATGCAAACAAGACGGTTATCGACTTCGGCAAGCTGATATTCAACATGTGAAATGCCGAGCCTTGCACACAGATCCGAAGCAATGCGCTCATTGAGTGGTTCCTGATTATAGCGGCTACTTTTAATGAGAACGCGAGAACCATCTGAAGGATCAATTGACCAGCGTTTCGGCAAATCGCCTGCACTTGTGGCATCTGGCGAGTTGAAATCAACTTTGTCTGAAGCGATGCGTGCAGACGATGAGACCGCTGAGAATAACGCCTTTCCAAGATCCTCATCGAAATCATTGTTGTAGAAGTTCACTTCTTCCCATTGTGTGTCGCTGTGTTGAGGGCGTACCCAGTATTGATCCGAAAGACTGAGTCCAAGTGAGCGATTCAACACATCTGTGGTCGATTTCACGCCGATTGACTGAAGTCCGCCGTGAATGTGGTCTCGAGTATCGGGAATCGCTCTTGCCCTCCACCAATCGCTGATTTTCCGGGCATGCAGACTCAGTCTGCCATGATCGTAGAATTCCAAAGGTAGACGAGACTCATCAAGGAGATGCCCGGAACCAATTGCATCTCCAGAATCGGCATCTACCGCGAATGACAGTACCGCATGGTTGCGGCACATGAGCTCACGCTGTTCTACGATCATGACTCACCTCCCTCTGGATATTTCAATAGTAGGCGAATTCTATGCAGTGAGCTCTGTCTGGGCGAACTGGCTGTTATAGAGATCGGCGTAGAAACCGCCCTTGGCAAGAAGCTCATCGTGTGTGCCACGCTCGATGATGTCGCCGTGATCCATGACGAGGATCATGTCGGCGTTCTTGATTGTCGAAAGCCTATGTGCAATCACGAAGCTGGTGCGCCCAACCGTCAGCGAATCCATGGCCTTCTGAATGACCTCCTCGGTTCGGGTGTCGACCGAGCTTGTCGCCTCGTCAAGGATCAGGATGGGTGCATTCTGAACCATGGCACGGGCAATCGTAAGCAACTGGCGCTGACCTTGCGAAAGCGAGGTCTTGTCATCAAGCTTGGTATCGTATCCGTCCGGCAGAGTCTGAATGAAACGATCCAACCCTACTGCGGCGCATGCTCGCTCAACATCCGCATGCGTCACACCCTTCTTGGAATAGGCGACGTTCTCGTAGATGCTGCCTCGGAATACCCATGTATCCTGCAAAACCATGGAGAACTGGCTGTGCACGTTCCAGCGAGGAACATCGTTCGTTGCAACCCCATCGATGCGAATCGTGCCTCCGGTCAGATCATAGAAGCGCATGAGCAGATTCACCATAGTCGTCTTTCCGGCACCTGTCGGCCCAACGATTGCAACCTTCTCGCCTGCCTTGACAGAGGCGCTGAAGTCATGAATGACTGGAGTTTGCGGATCATAGCCAAAGCGAACATGGTCAAATTCAACATCACCCTTCACGGGCACGGGATTGCCTGTGGAATCCCGGCCAAGCAGCGCCTGCTTCTGCGATTCATCGGCCATCTCCGGCTCTTCGAGGAATCCGAAGACACGCTCAGACGCGGCAGCCGTGCGCTGAAGGTTCTGGAAGGCCTGGGCGAACTGGCTCAGCGGCTGGGTGAACAGGCGGATGTACATCATGAAGGCAACGATCACGCCGAAGGTTATCGAATTGTTGATGACCAGCACGGCACCGACGACGCAGACGACGACATATCCAAGATTGCCGATGAAGTTCATGACTGGCATCATCAGTCCGGAAAGGAACTGCGACTTCCAGCCTGATTCGTACAGACTCTGGTTGTAACGCTCGAACTCCTTGATGGAATCAGCCTCGCCACTATATGCCTTGACGATGATGTGACCGGTGTATTTCTCTTCCACATGTCCGTTTACCTGACCCAGTGCAAGCTGCTGCTGCACGAAGTACTTCTGGGAGACCTTCATGATCACCAACATCAGAACGAGTCCGAGAATGCTTGATCCGATGGCCGCAAGGGTCATGATCACATTGTTGACGAACATCATGACCAGCGAACCGACGAACAACGTCACGGAAGTGATCAGCGCGCCAAGGCTCTGACCCAGGGTCTGGCCGATAGCATCCACATCGTTCGTGATGCGGCTGAGCACATCGCCATAGCTGACCTTGTCAAAGTATTTCAACGGTAGCTTGTTGATCTTCTTCGAAATTGCATCGCGAAGCTCGCGCGCGGTATTCTGCGTGATGGTCGCCATGATCCAGCTTTGAATATAGCTGAGCAAGGCATATCCAACGTAAAGACCCACAAGCAGATAGGCGACATGTTCGACGGAAGTCATGTCGATCGAACGCAGCACCGGCTTTCCATTGATGATTTCTGGCAAACCCTTGGCAATGTAGTTCGTAATGTCCTTGAGCTTGTCTGGGCCGACGACCTGGAAGACCGTGCCGATTGCGCCCAAAACCAAGGCAAGCAAGGTGGCCGGAATATACTTGCGCGTGAACTTGACGAGCTTGCCCATCGAAACGCTGAAATTCTCAGGTTTTTCAACAGGCCCGCCCATGCCATGCCCTGGACCTCCCATACGCCTGCGGGGAGCTTGCTGACTCTGTGATTGTGTATCTGCTGAAGACATCAGTCCACCAATTCCTTTGCACTGAGCTGGCTTTCGGCTATCTGCCTGTATATCTCGCAAGAGTCCAGCAATTGCTTATGCGTTCCCACGCCAACGATGCGCCCCTCGTCAAGCACGACGATTGTGTCGGCATTCATTATGGTTCCGATGCGCTGAGCGACGATCATGACCGTACTGCCGGCAGTTTCACGCGCGAGCGCGTCGCGAACCTCTCGATCCGTCTTGAAGTCGAGAGCCGAGAATGAATCATCGAAGATCAGTATCTCCGGCTTGCTCCATACCGCTCGCGCAATCGAGAGTCGCTGCTTCTGACCACCTGACACGTTCGATCCGGACTGGGCGATTGGAGAGTCGAAGCCTTCTGGCATCTTTTCAACGAATTCCGTCGCGTGAGCGATTGAAGCCGCAGTCTCGACACCTTCCTTCCTCTTTTCAGGCGAGATCGCATCCGCCTTCGCGCCATAGGCAATATTCGACTCGACGGTTCCTCGGAAGAGGAATGATTCCTGAGGCACGTAGCCGATCTTATTGCGAAGTGCGCTGAGCTTGTAGTCCTTCACATTGACACCATCGACAAGCACCTGGCCGGATGAGGCGTCATAGAATCTCGGCACGAGGTTGATGAGCGTCGACTTTCCCGAGCCTGTCGCACCGATGAACGCTATGGTCTGACCCTTGCTCACCGTGAAGCTGATGTCATCGAGGACGTTGTGCTTGGCATCGGGGTACTTGAATCCCATGTTGCGGAATTCCACTGTTCCTTTGAGTCCCTGCTCCCCATCGTCCCGGCTTCCATCGCTTATTGAGATAGGGGTGTCAAGAACCTCAAGGATACGGTTTGCCGAGACGTTCGCACGAGGCAGCAGCACGAACACCATGCTCATCAGCAGGAAGCCCATGATTACCTGCACCGAGTAGCTCGAGAACACGACCATGTTCGAGAAGAGGGTGAGCTTGTCGCCCAGCGTCGCCTG
This sequence comes from Bifidobacterium aquikefiri, assembly GCF_002259795.1. Lineage (GTDB taxonomy): Bacteria > Actinomycetota > Actinomycetes > Actinomycetales > Bifidobacteriaceae > Bombiscardovia > Bombiscardovia aquikefiri. The sequence continues at coordinate 120,081 of NZ_MWXA01000002.1, forward strand.
TTCGATAAGATAGGCGCCAATCCAGTAGACGGCAAGCATCAGGCCGTTGAGCACCGTGTTCATCATTGGCATCAGCACGGCTATGGCACGGTTGGTGAAGAGCTGGGTCGAGGTCAGATCGTCATTGGCATGATCGAACTTCTCTTCCTGATAATCCTCCGCATTGTATGCACGGACGACTCTGAGACCTGTCAGATTCTCGCGTGCGACGAGGTTGATGTTGTCGGTAAGCCGCTGCATGCTACGGAACTTCGGGCCGACCATGCTCATCAGGATGATGATGGCAACGACCAGGAATGCGACCGCGACACCTGTTGCGACGGTCCACTCGAAACCTTTTCCAGCGATCTTCAGGACTGCCCACACGGCCATGACGGGCGCGCGCACTATCAATAGCAATCCCATCGTGATGAACATCTGAATCTGCGTGATGTCGTTGGTCGAGCGAGTTATCAGGCTTGCCGTCGAGAAATTGCCCAACTCCTGGGTTGAGAATGATTCCACGTGCTTGAACTCAAGCGAACGCAGACGCTGGGTGAACGTTGCGGCAACCCGGGCTGCGATGAAGCCTGTCGCGATGGCGCACGCAATGGAGCCCAGCGAAATGAGCAGCATCTTGCCGCCCGCCGTCCAGACTTGAGAAACCTTTGAATTCGGCGTCTCGACGATTCGCGTAACGTCTGACATATAGTCAGGCAGTTTCAGGTCGAACCAGACCTGCGAGATCACGAGGGCAACCCCAAGAATGAGTTCCCCGATCTCAAGCTTTGAAAGATATTTACATATACGAAGCACGAAGTCCTCCAAGGACTAAGAGAGGCCAAGTCTGGCCTCGTTTCTGAATTACAAGTATGTGTCAGGTATTGCTATGTGATTGTGAAAGATTGAAGTTTGCTGAACTTTGCAGGCAAGGAGCGCGCAGCGGGCAATGAGCTAGTGCGGTGCCTGATGTCGCGAGCAACGTCATGCCATTCCTTTCTGCACGAAGTGCACCGCTCTGGGCTTTTCACGAGTTCATACCGCGTACTGCCCTAGGTTTCATCCTTCGAGGCAGAAAATTCCTTTTCAAAAGAGTCCTGTGCCTCTCTCAGCGACTCCTGCACCAATTCCTTCGTTGGGCGGGGCTCGCCAGGATGAGTGAGCGCCATGTAGGTGACGAATTCATTCATCAACTTCATGAAGTCATGCGTTTTCTGCTCCCCCATCTGCTCGAAAATCCATGTGAGCGTATCGCGCATCTCGCGATGGTTGCTTTCTATCCGTTCCTTTCCCTGACTCGTGATGGAGACAAGAATGTTGCGGCGATCATCAGAGTCAATCCGGCGTGTAATCATTCCCTTCTTTTCCAGAGTTCCGAGAACCGCACTGATCCGGGCCGAACTGCTGCCCGAGAACTCGGCTAGCCGAGACGGAGTCTGCTCTCCCTTTTGCATGAGAATGCTCAGGATCAAGGGCTCGCCCTGCGACTCTCGGTTCGCCTTCTTCATCATTCCGGAGTGTGCGCTCCGGAAATTTCGTTTCATCTGTTCGAATGCCTCATCTGCAAAGCTCATTGCACCTCCAATCGAAAGACACTGTATACCATTTATCTAACACTGTTTATTATTAACGATGATATATTGCTCACAGCGTGAGACAATCGATTTTCACAGAATCCACCACTAGGGCGTTCACTATGGAACACATGCATGCAACGTGCTTGCCTTCTTGAGGTGTCCACGACCGAGATTTACGAGTTTTGTGGCAATCTCAAACTACAGGACCTCGATATCGTTGCAATACTGGTCAGATTAAGCCCGATTTACACATGTTTACTTCGCAATTGCCACAAAACTCGAAATCTCACCGACTTTTCGTCCACCCACTTGAAGAATCTGGCGTACACGAGCGCAAATCGTACTAGTATTTGGGCAAGACTGCACGGGGGGAATACGCAAGCGATGCATATGCATGCAAATACCAAGGAAAGCAATGAGGACGGTTCCGAAATGACCGATAGCGCCTCGGCCACCAGTGGAAGTTCAACCGACCCATCTGGCAACCACATACGCGCGGAACAGCCGACTTTGCACAGAACATTGAAGAATCGTCAGATTCAGCTCATTGCACTCGGCGGAGCAATTGGAACCGGGCTGTTCTATGGATCCAGTGAAGCTATATCCATTGCAGGGCCCTCTATTCTTCTCGCATACATTGCCGGAGGGATCATCATCTTCCTCGTGGTTCGCGCATTGAGCGAAATGAGCACCGAAGAACCGGCGGCCGGAGCATTCAGCTACTACGCAAACAAGTACTGGTCGCAGCGCGCAGGATTCGTTTCAGGCTGGAACTACTGGTTCAACTATGTGCTCGTATCAATGGTCGAGCTCGCCGTCGTCGGTTCATTCGTGAACTTCTGGTTCCCAAACATTCCCGCATGGGCTTCGGCAGCGTTCTTCCTTGTGCTCATCACCGCGACGAATCTGCTGGGCGTGAGCAAGTTCGGAGAGTTTGAATTCTGGTTCGCCATCATCAAGATCGTTGCGGTTGTCGCGATGATTCTCGGAGGTCTCGCAGTCGTTGCATTCCAGCTCAAATCCACGAATGACGTTGCGGCGTCCTTCGCTCATTGGTTCAATATCGGCGGCGGTTTCCTCCCTCACGGCATCATCGAACATTCCTCGACCACTGGCTGGACCGGACTGCTCATGGCATTGCCAGTGGTGATGTTCAGCTTCGGCGGCACAGAGCTTGTGGGCATAACCGCAGGAGAAACCGAAAAACCACGCACCACCATCCCAAAGGCGACCAACAGCATCATCTGGCGCATCCTGATCTTTTATGTCGGGGCGCTTGGCGTGATCATGGCCGTGGTTCCGTGGAATATGATCGGCAAGCCCAACGCGCAAGGAACGGTTATCAGCCCGTTCGTACAGATTTTTGAATCGGTCGGCATTCACGCCGCGGCAGGAATCCTGAATTTCGTATGCCTGACCGCCGTCATGAGTGTCTATAATTCCGGCCTCTACGCCAATTCGCGTATGCTATATTCACTTTCGCGCCAGGGCAATGCACCGAGATATCTGCGCCGCGTATCGCGCAACGGCGTCCCCGTTGCAGGCGTACTCACATCGGCTGTGATCATCTCGCTCGCCGTCGTTGTCGTATTCCTCTGGCCGCAGTTCGCCTTCAACTATCTGATGTCGGTCGCCACCATCGCAGGAGTCATCAATTGGACGATGATCATGATCACCGAATCACATTTCCGCAAGGCAATCGTCGCGGGCAAAGGCCCGAACGAACTTGCCGGAGTCCACGGCAACGCAGGGCTGCAACGGCTGCACTTCGCGCTTCCCGCGCCGACCGTGAGCCGCAATGTCGTCTTCGTCTCGCTGGCCATGCTCATCGTGTTGATGCTGCTCTCGCCCAGCTATCGCATCGCCGTGCTGGTCGGCCCCATCTGGATAGCCGTACTGCTTGTCGCTTACCAGATTCGCAAGCGAAACAGCAGCCGGGCCCAACAGCAGAGCAGGTCAAAGCGCATCTAACAGTAGTCTGTGTAGGCGTTGTGTTTCGCGAGTCGCTTTTTGCTTGAATATGCCCGAAAAACGACTCACGAAGCACAAGCAATTGGGAAAGTGACGCACAAAGCGCAGTCTGAGTGAAGTGCGTTCACCTATTCCATAACATGAGACGTTTCGTCTCATTTTATGGAACATTCAGATATTCTGTGTCTCCAACGACCGAAAGCAAGCCTGCCTGCGTTAAATTGCGGCCGGGGTTTGAGAAACACGCCTTCGCACCGTTGAAGATTGGCTTCATATCAACGGCGAAAAAGAGCGATACTCGGCAAAACCCAGAATCAGGCAACAAAATAATTTAGATTAGAAAAAATGGGGCAAAAATCGCAGTTATGCCCATACGCTCCTCATCGAACTTGACTCTCCGAGTTCAGTCAACCAGCTTTGGTGGCCAAATCGAGAATTTTCGCTCATTGATCCTTAGCCTGTCACGCAATCGCGGCAAAAAAGGGGGCTGGTGCCTGGGCGCGAACTCAGACACCATCCCCCTCGATTTACGACTAACACTGAGTCAGAACAATCAGACTTCGAAATAACCCGAAGGCCCGAAGACTACTCCTGAACCTGTGCGCGAGCGATCTTGCCGGTGAAGGACTGTGCTTCATCAGCGTCAGCCGCCTCGCCCTTGTTCCAGGAGAACATGGCGCGGAGCTTCGGTCCGACTTCCTCGATCTTCTCGTGGGAGTACTTCTCCTGCAGTTCCTTGAACTTAGGAGCTCCTGCATCCTGATCGTCGATGAATTCCTTGGCGAAGGAGCCATCCTGAATGCGGCCGAGCTGGAAGCGCATGCGATCCTTGGTGGACTCGTCAACGACCTTGGACACGTAATCGCCGTACTGTGCGGTGTCGGAGCAGCTCCAGCGAGCCTTGTTCAGGCCGCCTTCGTTCATGAGGTCAACGAGCATCTTGAGTTCGTGGCAAACCTCGAAGTAGGAGATTTCTGGCTGGTAGCCAGCCTCGGTCAGCACTTCGAAGCCGGTCTCGACGAGGTGGTTGATGCCACCCATGAGCACATCCTGCTCGCCGAAGAGATCGGTCTCGGTCTCTTCCTTGAAGGTCGTCTTGATGGCGCCTGCGCGCAGCGCGCCGAGTGCCTTGGCATAGGCCAGGGTGATTGCCCAGCCATCACCGCGGGGATCCTGCTCGACGGCGACAACCACGGGGACGCCACGGCCTGCGGCATACTCACGACGGACGATGTGGCCTGGGCCCTTTGGCGCGACCATGAAGACCGGGTGATCTGCGGAAGGCTTGATGTAGCCATAATGAATGTTAAAGCCGTGTGCAAAGGCGACTGCTGCGCCTTCCTTGATGTTTGGCTCGATATCGTTCTTCCAGATGGTGCGCTGGTACTGGTCTGGTGCCAGAATCATCACGATATCCGCCTCAGCGGTCGCTTCCGGTACCGACTTGACTTCGAGACCCTGTTCCTTTGCAAATTCAACGGACTTTGACGTTGGACGCAGACCAACAACCACATCCACGCCGGAATCGCGAAGATTCAGCGCATGTGCGTGACCTTGCGAACCGTAGCCGATGATGGCCACCTTCTTGCCCGCGAGAACCGAGAGATCGCCGTCTTTTTCATACCAGATTTGTGCTGCCATTATATGTGTACTCCTTGTAATGTAAATGCTTATATGTAGGGCAGGTTAGAAATTGCTGCCATGCCATTGGTTGTCTTGTACTGAATGTCGCTGCTAGTCGGTGTGACGCTACGAGATTTTGTCCCGCGTGGCCATTACCGAAGTAAAGTCTTATGGTAGCCGTTCTTGATTGTACCCGACTCTTCTAGCGAACCGCTCCACGAGTCACATTTCGAGCAGATCCTTTTGGGATTTCTCTGTCCGCAAGTGCTTTCTCGAGTGCTTTTCAACAGAGCGCCAAGCTTTCGTTAGACGCTGTGATCAAAGCAAGATTTTAATTATTTTGTGAAATCCACAGACTTGGTTTCGCTGCACGAAAGCACTGATACCAAGCAACACGCCGCCATCACCGCGAGGTAGACGCCGACCGAACGCACGCCCCAATGGCTGGAGAGCCAAGTTGCGATTGTTGGCACGAATGCCGCTCCGACTATGGCCGCGAGATTGTATCCAATTCCAGCGCCCGAATAGCGGACATTCGCTTCGAAAAGCTCTGGCAGGAATGCGCCGATAGGTCCGAATGCTATGCCCATGAGTGCAAATCCGACGCAGAGGAAAGTCATGACCTGGAATGTGTTGTGATGCGCCATAAGCAGATATGGAAAGAGCAGACTGAACACAAGCAACGCCACGTAGCTCCCGACCAAAACACGCTTGCGACCGACTCGATCCGCATAAACACACGAAAGCACGATGAATACCGCGAAAACAACGATGGAGACCATGAGCATGAGCAGATATTCTTGAGTCGTGAAGCCGAGGCCACCGCCACCCTGTGCGGTGGTTTTGGTACCGAATGCAAGCGACCAGGTTGCGAGGGTATAGAAGAGCGTGTATGTGACAGCCACGAGGAAGGTTGCTTGAAGAACCTGTCTCCAACTTTTCTTGAACACTTCAAGCAACGGGGCCTTTACCACCGTCTTCTGTTCAAGTGCAAGGCGAAATACCGGGGTTTCTTCCATCGTCACCCGCACTGCAAGCCCAACAAGCACGAGGACTGACGAAAGCAGGAAGGGCACGCGCCAGCCCCAGCTCATCATCTGGTCTGGAGTGCAGAAGAGTCCAAGAATAAAGAACGTTCCGTTGGAGAGGAAGAAACCAATCGGGGCACCAAGCTCAGGGAAGGATCCATACAATGCACGGCGATTCTCAGGTGCGTTTTCAGTGGCGACCAACGCCGCACCGGACCATTCTCCGCCAAGACCGATGCCCTGAACGAAGCGGCAGAGGCAGAGCGCAACAACTGCGAACACGCCCCATGTTGAATATGTTGGCAGCACGCCGATCAGCACGGTCGCGCAGCCCATCGTGAGCAGCGAAACCACGAGCGTTACCTTGCGGCCGAGACGGTCACCGAAGTGGCCGAATACCAATGAACCAACCGGCCGCGCTACGAAGGCGACGGCAAAAGTGAGCAGCGATGCCAGAAGTGCAACGGTTCCGTTAGTCTCCGGGAAGAACAGCTTAGGAAAGTAGTTGGCCGAGGCAGTTCCATATGCATAGAAATCGTAGAACTCAATGGCGGTACCGACCATGGATGCCCCGATAACCGTTTTCACCGAATCGCGGCTCATTGTCTTGAACCGGTTTGCGAGTGAACGACTTGTTGGCAGATTGACCGAACTCGCTGCCGAAACGCCCAACTTGCTTGGGGCTCCAACGGCTGCGGCACTGCCCGCAGACTGAACAGTCTGATTGACTGCTGTCATCACTTCATCTCCTCAATACTCTTTCGGTCCGGCTGGCTTTCAGCCGAAACCACGACCTTCATTGAGATGCGAGATGGAGCATGAGCTGCTTTGAATTCCAGATTATGAATTAGTGCTACAACAAAAGGAAATTGGAATGCGCCGCCTGATGTGTTCTACCCCGCTTCTCAACGGGGCCGAACAGTGTGTTGTGCTGGATTCAGTCCGTCAAGAAAGACGGGTTAATAATTCGAATCGGCAGCAGAACAATGTTAGAGGAAACCACAACGCGGAATGCTGATGTGCATCTCATTATGTGGATCCCCTTCACTGTGATGATCAAGACCTCTTGTGTACTGATTTCTTGCCTTGAATGATTATGAAGTTAGGTCTCCTCCTACAAAGAAGCAACCTATGTCCACATAGTGGACATAGGTTGCAGCTGGCCGGTCACGTGATTTCCATGGCCCACACGGAAAGACATGGCTTATACAATCGGGGGATGTGCCAAAAGATCGGCCGTCTCATGCGCTCCGTTCGCATCATTCCACTCAAGTTTCAACAACGAGGCAGATGCCCCCTTACCCGTGCCGACAGTTGCGCGAGATGGTTCAAAGATGAGCTTCGCTGAGGATTGTGCACCCTTCCATTGCAAGGTGATGGCATTGGCCTCTTCATTGGCCTGATATGAGAATTCTCCGTCAAAGGCATCGAGCGAGTTGCGCAACCTGCACAGCGCATTAAGTGCCTTAACCACCGGTCGTTCGAGATTTCTGTCGATTTCGGCAGTGTCGAAGTAATGACGATTGATGTCACGCCCATTGTTGGTGCGTTTCAACAAATCCATGTCGTTCTTGCCTGCGAGTGCACCAACGTAATAAACCTGAGGAACGCCAGGAACGAAGAACTGCACGGCGCGCGCCGCAAGATACGCCTGATCGTCGCATGCGAGAGCCGAGTAGAAGGTCGAATTTACCTGATAGAGATCGAGATTCGAAGCAGCGCCGCCTGTTGCCTCTTTACTCTCACCGCGGGTATTGCTGTGAATCCTTTCGACCAGATCGTTGACCTGAGCATCCGAAATCAAACCAGCAAGTGACTTGTCGAGCTGGTCTGGCCCAATATCAATCACACCAATGCCATCGTGAGTGTCGAGAACGGTGACCGCGTTCGTCGGGCGGATGCGAATCCATTGTTCGAGTGCTGTGGCATCACCCGTGAACAGCGTATGCAAAAGCAGTGGTGGAAGCGCGAAGTCATAGACTCTATCAACCTTGCCCGCAATCGCAATCTGCTTTTTATAATACGAATGCACTTCGATGAGGATCTGCAGTCCACGCTTGGCTGCTTCTTCGCGTAGATGTGAGATGAGTCCAAATGTTTCAGGTGTCATGAAACAGCTGGTTCCAGCGGTTTTTGCACCATACCCAACCGCATCTAGACGAATGTTGGTCACCCCTGACTTGCCCATCGTGTCGAGGATCGACATCAGATAGTTCCAACCTTCGGTCGAATTCGTGTCGATGTCGACCTGCTGTGGTGTGAATGTCGTCCAGACCAGTCGAGTGGTACCTGCCCAGTCATAATGGGTGAATGGCAGACCCGGGCGCGGACGATATATACCCGCAAGCTCCTTCTCGTCTGCCCCATCAGGGTAGACGGAACTCATGGTCAGGAACATGGGGGCATAGGGCGATTCCTCGCCGCGAGCAAGAACATCCTGGAACTGTCGAGATTGCCAGCTCATGTGATTCACAATTGCATCTACCATGAGCTCGTGGGTCTTCGAGAGATCCGCAACATCAGTCCATGACCCAAGCCGAGGATCTACCTTGGTGTGATCTATCGGGTCGAAACCCGCATCCGCCCCATCAAATGGAGTGAAAAACGGCAGTATATGCACTCCCTCATAAATGTTGTTGAATCTGGTTCGCAACACCTTGGTCAGCGATTCGAGTGTTCCCTCGCCGAGCCTATCGGCATACGTAATGAGTTGCACCTTATTGAGCATCGGACCTCCTCCGTCTTTGGTGAAAAGTTCGTCTCGCCAAGCATATCGAACCGGTTTGACACAGTGTGTCATTCGTGTGCCACATCGAGATTTCAGTCGCTTTATCTGAATTTCAGGAGCGTCCCAGAGGCCATTCAGTCGGTTTGCGGCCGCGATCCATCCAAGAGTTCATGAATTGCATCATTCCAGAGCGTGGTTGCTCCAATTTTCACTTTCATTGGGATTAGATCACCAATTCTTCCGGCTTCTGGATCAGAGATAGTCTCATTATCGCCATCGCTGCCTGCGATCGTCGATCCAGAGGAGCTGGTGTGAGCATTGGACGAAGCTTCAGATTGATACCGTTCAATCTGCTCTACGGTGCGCATCGCAATGCGTTCGGCAATCGCGTCAAAGCCCTGAAGAATACTCGTGACACGAAGACCTGCGGTATCAGTGACAAAGGTGCCGTCATATGCAAGTATTTGGAGAGAACTGGGAACGACAAAGCCTCTGCGCATGGCCTCCTGGACACAGAGAGCGGCAGCCAGATCCGGTGCCACAATTGCATCGACATCGGGGAAGCGTTCCAGGACGGAACGCGCAGCATTCTCGAATTCCTGCATCTTCGCAAGGTCGTCAATCTCAATGTAATCGTGACGGATTCCTGCGCTGTCCAGGGTGTCCTCAAGCGCTATCTGATACCTGACAGACGGGAATGACGTCAGCTCATGAGAGGCATCATCCGAAGCATTCGGTCCTCCATGGGTCTGTGCCAAATCATGAAAGCGCGAACGCGGCCCGCCCAGAAGCACCACATGCCGCGCCCCCGAGAGTGCAAACATCATGGCAGCAAGCTCACCACCTTGCTCATGATCAGAACCAACGGAAGGAATTCCATCCCCAAGATAACGATCAAAGGCCACAATCGGTCGTCTGATGGAAGTCCAGTAGTTCTGACCATGCGACGTGTGGGCACCCATGATGATGGCATCCATCATATGGCGTTGCAACATGCCAACGTAGTGTTCCTCGCCAGACTCCATATCGGCAGTGGTGCACAGCATCGTATTCAGCCCCCGCTTGTAGAGAGCCTTCTGCAAGGATCCAAGAAGCGTCGCGAAGAATGGATGCTGCACGGTTGGCATGATCACGCCGACCGTATTGGTCCGGCCGTGATATAGATTTCTCGCCAGTTCATTGGGAACATAGCTCAATTCCTTCATGGCCGATTCAACGCGAACCCGCATTTCGTCGGAAACATATCCGTTGCTATTGACCACCAAAGAAACAGTACTGAGGGATACTCCGGCCTTGCGTGCAACGTCTCGCATGCCCACCATGTGCATCGCCTCTTTTCTTATCTAGCTCAAAGCGAGCGTGAATCCTCAGTCGATAAGTGAATGAATCGAAACTATCTGATCACGTCCCGGACCTGAACCGATTGCAGAGATACGGCATCCTGAGAGATCTTCGAGACGATGCACATAGTCCTGTGCGGCTTGCGGGAACTCGTCGAAGGATTGCATCCCTGCGATATCTTCGTTCCAACCCGGCATCTCGTCATAGATTGGGGTTGCGGAAGCGAATTCAGCCTGATCGGTTGGCATGTCGTCGCAACGGGCGTGCGAACCATCAGCCATCGTGACGTTGTAGCCAATGCAGAACGGAATGGTCTCAAGACCAGTCAGAACGTCAAGCTTGGTGAGCACAATATCGGTGAGACCATTGACCTGCACAGCGTAGCGGTTCACCAATGCATCGAACCATCCGCAGCGACGCGGGCGGCCTGTGGTGACGCCGAATTCGTGACCTTGCTGACGAAGCCACTCGCCCTGATCATTATTGAGTTCCGTGGGGAATGGACCCTCGCCAACGCGGGTGATGTATGCCTTGGAGACACCGATGACACGATCGATCTTCGTTGGACCAACGCCACTGCCAGTGCAAGCGCCACCGGCCGTACAGTTCGAGGAGGTTACGAATGGGTATGTGCCGTGATCGACATCAAGCATCGTGGCCTGACCGCCTTCAAAGAGCACGGACTTGCCGTCATCAAGCGCCTTGTTCAGCAAGAGGGAAGTATTGGCAACGTAGGGCTTCAAACGATCGGCAACGGCCGCGAGCTGATCGACGGTCTGTTCGACATCGATGGCGCGACGGTTGTACAGTTTGACGAGCATCTGATTCTTCTGGTGCAGGCTTGCGATGACTTTATCGCGCAGATGGTCTGTATTGAAGAGGTCGTGAACGCGTATGCCGACGCGATTGACCTTATCTGCATACGCAGGACCTATGCCACGACCGGTGGTGCCAATTTTGTGCTTGCCAAGGAACCGTTCGGTCACCTTATCGATGGTGCGGTCATAGGAAGCGATGATGTGCGCAGATTCACTGACCAGAAGATTACTGCAATCAACACCGCGTGATTCAAGTCCATCAAGTTCCGCAAACAGTGCCTCTGGATCAACAACAACTCCGTTGCCGATAACCGGGGTCACATTTGGATGAATGATACCGGATGGCAGAAGGTGCAGTGCATACGTTTCATTACCCACAACGACCGTATGGCCTGCGTTGTTGCCGCCATTGAAACGAACGACATAGTCAACCTTGTCGCCGATAAGATCAGTTGCCTTGCCTTTTCCTTCATCGCCCCACTGGGCTCCAACAAGAACAATTCCAGGCATATGCACCTCCATAATGTGCGGCAGCGGAACAGTTCTCCGCCATGACGAGACTACCCCAACGCATGGAGCAATCTGTTGCGCAGTGCGTAAAAAGGCGGTTATCAATCATGCCGCGTCAGAACGTTCAGCGCAAGGCCTTGCCGGCGCTGCCGAGCTGCTTGCAAGCCTCGACCACACGCTGCGCCATTGCGGTTTCGGCCTCGCGTCCCAAGGACCTTCCCTATCCCGGTCGTTCCTTCCCCGTCACCCCCCAGCGTTCTTCTCGGGTCTATCTCGTTAAGTGTGTAACTGGCGGTTTTCATTGTTGTTCCTTGCCGTCTGGCCAGCGGTCGGCGAAGGGGAAACGCGAATGCGTTTAACGCGGGTTTCCATCTGGTGACCCATCGTATCTGGCCCTTACCGGTGGGGTCGAGCGACCGTATGGTCAGCTAGAGTCATTTGAGCGCGGCCTGTTCGTTGGGGAAGTGTCCTCGGGCTCGGATGGAAGGCTTTCCCCGTACGTTTGGACACCCCGACCATGCGCGCGGCCTGGGTGAAGTTCATGCCCTGCTTCAACAGCTCAACATAGTGGACGCGTCTCGCCTGAATTCCAATGGAGCGGGATCCCTCGACTACGCTCGGGATGACAAGAGAAGAGAACGCTCGGGATGTCAGGGACGAGTGTGCGCCTTGCTCGCGATGACAGGGTACATAGCAGGAAACCTACGCGCCAAAATCTCAAGAACCTCTAACGCGCAATAAACACTGCGTGATCTCGTTGCACCCCTGCCGAGTGTGCAGGGTTATTCGAGAATATTCGCGGTGGTCTCGGCACGGTGGGACAGGTAATACGGGCGCACCGCGAATGCGAGAATCAAGCCACCCACGACGAGCAGGACCAGAACCCCGAAGCCTCCCGTGTACGGCAGATTCGCCAGGGAATGCGCCGGGTCGGCCACCACCACCGTGCGACCGTCCTGCGACACATACGCCAGGTTCGTGCCACTGGTCCGGTACGACGCCAAAGTCACCTCGCTGGCATCCACATCCCACAACGGCAGCGTCTCCACAGTGAAATCAGCCACCTTGAAATAGCCAGACGGGGCATTAGTCTCCTTGAACTGCAAGCCACGCGCCTCCACACCCTGCAAGGTCAACGACCCATCCGTACGGGTCACCAGCTCGGTGCCACCCGCGGCATCCAACCGATACAGTCCATCGGACAACTTCGAGAACTTCAACGGCTGCCCGTCACGCGACACCTCGAACTTCGCGCCGCCAAGCAGCCTCGACGTGTCATCCTTATCCACCTTCACCAAGTCCACCTCGAAGGAATACACGTTCGCGGTAGCGGTCTTGGTCTCAAGATCACTCTCACTCGTGGAGCGCGTCAGGGTCGCCGTGTTCACATTCGCATGCATGCCACCACCACCAGGACTCGAATACTCGACATCCGCATCCACGACCGCCGCATACCGCACACGAATCAACGAACCCACAGGCACATCAGCCTTGAGCGCCACATGCCCGGACGCATCCTCCGCGAACAAGGCCTTTAACCCATCCACCGTCAACGACTGGCCAGCCACCTGGATCGACGAACCCGGCAAACCACCCGTCACCTCACTATCAGGAGCAGGCACATCCATCAACACCCGCACCACCGACGAGTCAGGCAACACCAACCCCTCACCCGCCACATCCTGCACCTTGAACTCATACGCCGCATACGACACCGAGGAGAAACCACTCAAATCAGGCACCCGAAGCGCAATCTCAAACGCCACAGACGCACCCACATCAAAACCATCCATCCCGGCATCATTGAGCACACGCTTCGACACGTCCGTCACCGAGGTTTTCAACGCGGCCACACCAAGACGAGGCTTACCCTTGACGCCCGCATCCACGAAATCCACCATCCGACCATCATCGCCCAGATCCTCGTTGAACGCCTTCGTGCCCACGATGATCGGCAGGGACCCGCCGGAAGCCTGACTATTATCCACAATCAGATACACACCCGGACCAGACACCGTGAGCGTCGCAGTGCCACCGGCAGATGCCAGATCTGAGCCAGCCAGAGAGCCCTTAACCCCGCCAAGAGCCGCATCACCCAGCTTCACAAGCTCCTGCGCAAACAATTGAAGCTTACCCGCATACGGGCTATACGCGCTCGTCGTGTCATCGCTCAACGGATCGGTCGGGTACCCCAACCAATGCGCCCCCACCCAGCCTGCAGGATTATCAGCATCCACACCCGCACCGCCAGCAGCCTGCACTGCAGCAAGTACCGAAGCCTTCACCGGATCAACAGGAGTCGCCAGCTTCACTGATTTCAACGCACCAGCCTGATCGAACGCCACATCCTCATAGCCGCCAATCTTGTATGCCTTCAACATGCCCGACGTGATACCCGTCAGCTCGATACCATAGGAGGGCGGAGTCTTCACCTGCCAACCCCTGATTGTGGCCTTCACCGGCTCGCTCGCCCTATTCGTCAAACCCTCCGCAGAACTACCGTCTTGCTGACCCCACACATACAAGTCATAATTCTTCGAGTCTTCTGTCATCTGCGACTCGGGCAACGCCACATTGCCACCGGCACTCGTCTTACCCGGACCCAACACCGTATTCGTAGTGGGATCAACAATCTTCCAACCCAAACCAGACTGAGAAGCCAAATTAGACGAACCCGACAGGCTCAACGTGCGCGAACCCGTACCACCCGTAACCGAAGCCGACCACGTATCCAACTTCCTGCCAGTCTCCACAAAAGTCAGACGCAGATCACCCGCAACGCTCTGGCTCTGATTGCTGCTGTCTGCCGACAGCAGCAGATTATCAAGATTCAAACGAAGAGCAGGACGCAACCCAAAAACCTGGGCGAGCGTATAGTCATTGCCCAGTGTGGCGTCGGACTTCAAAAGGTATGCAACGTTGGTATAGCTCCAGTGAGCAGAACGCAGCCAAGATCCAGTAACATTATTTGCACAGGAGCTTGAAGGGCAGTCGAAATTCGCATCAGCCGTATACCCAGTGTCATGACCAAGATACTGACGCACATCACCAATCGACAAGGGAAACACGGTGTAATTATTCATTGAAACACTCTGCTGCGTATAAGTGCCTGACCCACAGCCTGCAGACTGCGCCGCCGTACACACCCCCTCAACCGGAGCCGCACGCAACAGACCCTGTTCAAAACCCGAATAATTCGCAGCCCCCACCGCATTCGACACCACCGCCACATTCGACTGATAAGGCCCCGTGACACTGTCAAAGGAGTTGCGATACGTATCATTCGTGTCAAACGCAAAACCAGAGGTCACCACATCATCAGCCCACAACATGGCCTCGTTCGCAGCAACAGCCGTCGTCGCCGACTTCCAATACGCGCTATCCATACCTTGGAACAAGGCATCCGGCACCGAAGCAATACCAGTCGCGCCCCCATACCCCAAGGTCTTATACCCACCAGACACCTGCTTACCGTCATACGTACCCGACGAGCCCTGCTTACCGAAAAGTATCCGCCGCGTATTCGCCCAACCAGTCGCCGACATCGACCCCGCAGTACCGGTCTCATTGTCGATCACCGGAGTCGCACCATCCTCAAGGGTGCTGAAATACCCATCGGGGCCAAGTTCAACCAAATCCGCGGACGCACGCTCAACCGGTACCACCACGAGCACGGCCGATAGGAGCATCAGGAATGACAGCACAAGGGCAGAGACAGCGGAAGATCCCTCGACTACGGCGCCGCGCACCTTCGCTCGGGATGACACCGAATGGGAACGACCATCGGTATACGAAACCACCAAAAGGACACGAGTGACCACCACGCGCAACCAACCCATAACGACACCACCTCGCAGAAAGCAAAAACAGCACCCCCCCCCCCGCTACTGGCTCACTAGAAACCGCCAACTCGCCAAACCACCAAAACCACCGGGCATAACCCTAACGGAGAGAACATGCAACCGAACATGATGAACAAAATCATACATTATGTACATGTTTTCACCTACCTCTCCGTTGTTTAATTAGCAAGTGCAACACCTTCATGAGTTGGAGATTGTCAAGATTCCATAACTCACGCCCTCTGTCGCACGCTTTTTCTGTCATCTCGAGCGGAGTCGAGATGACAGAAGAGAAGAACGCTGGGGGGTGACGGGGATGGGACGACCGGTATGAGGAAGGTCTGGGAAGCGCGTAGGGGAATCAGCGCAGGGCTTTGCCGGCGCTGCCGAGCTGCTTGCAAGCCTCGACCACACGCTGCGCCATTGCGGTTTCGGCCTCGCGTCCCCATGAACGTGGGTCGTAGAGTTTCTTCTCTCCGACCTCACCATCGACTTTGAGCACCTCATTGTAATTTTTGAACATGTGGTCTGCAATTGCCCTGGTGAATGCATATTGCGTATCAGTATCGATGTTCATCTTGACAACGCCATACGAAACCGCCTCAGCGATCTCCTCAGGGCGAGAGCCGGAACCACCGTGGAATACCAACAGGAAAGGCTTGCCCCCATGTGAATCCGAGAGTGAAGCTGCCGTGCCCTCCTGAATCTCCTTGAGCAATGCGGGCCGCAATTTCACGAATCCTGGCTTGTACGCTCCATGAACGTTACCAAAGGTGAAGGCGGCCATATACCGACCGTTTTCACCAAGTCCAAGCTCACGAATCACCCGCTTCCCATCAGCAACCGTGGAATAGAGCGAGTCATTGATTGCGGCACTCTGCCCGTCCTCTTCACCACCAACCGCGCCGATTTCAATTTCGAGAATTGTTCGTGCCTTCACTGATTTGGCAAGCAATTCCTTGGCGATCTCGAGATTCTTGGTCAACGGAATCGTCGAACCATCCCACATATGCGATTGGAAAAGAGGCTCCTCGCCGTGTGTCACCTGATCGGCTTCATATTGGAGCAGCGGACGGACCCACTCATCGAGGTATTGCACGGCACAGTGGTCTGTATGCAAAGCAACCGTGATATTGGGATAATGCTTGATGATTTCATGTGCAAACCTGGCGAATGCGATGGAACCAGCAACGCGGTCATTGACCACATGGCCGGATAGATATGCCGCGCTGCCGACAGATACCTGAATGATGCCATCGGACTCAGCCTCGGAAAAGCCCTGAAGCGCAGCATTTAAAGTCTGAGTACTGGTTACATTGATTGCAGGATAGGCATATCCACCCTGCCTCGCAGAATCAAGCATATGCGCATAGCGCTCTGAAGTCGCAACCGTCATAGTCACCATTATCCCCCTTGATTGATTGCCAAACGTAAATAGACGTTGTGCTTTCAATCACATATCAGATTCAGCCGATATCGGCGCCTGATCCCTGAAGGCTGATGATTTTGATTCAGGTACTCAACTGTTCGCCGTTGCGGATAGCCTGACATAGCCGGAATGGTGCATGGCAAAGCGCATGCGTGAGGCAATATACACATCGATTGCACGTTCACAAGGTCTGCCGGTTGCGACCTTGGCAATGCGTCTGATTCTCACGAGAGCAGTTCCCTCGGCAACTTGCAGATGCTCCGCACATTCTGCATCAGCCTGAATGATTTCCAATGTTTCATCAACCTCAGTTGGGCGCAGACCATAATCCTCTTCAAAACGTTGATAGAAGGATGTTGTCAGATCCTTGTTGAGCAGCCCTGGAAATAGATCGGATGGCAGCCGGGAAGTTTCCAAGGACAGCGGCGTGCCATCGATGAAGCGCAAGCGCGTGATGTGATAGATGTTGTGGATCGATGCAGGTGCAAATTGTTGCAGTTGAAGCAGCCGAATGTCGGAAGCCGATGCCGATTCGATAACTGCAGAAAGCACCTTTGAATGCAATATTCTGCCCTGACGACGGGCAATCATCGGCAATGACTCAAGGGTGTTGATATTGCGTTCAAGCCGTTCGTCTGAGATTACGATTCCCCCGCCACGACCTATCCTTCTGACAATTTCATGAGTTTTTTCCATTGATGCAAGCGCAATTCTCAAATCCGCTCTGGTAATGCCCAGTTGCGCCGAAATTTCCCGTTCTGATCCGAGCCGTTCACCAGGCAAAAGCTCGTGCTCATGAATCAGATTGCGTAATAGCCGAAGGTTGTCCAGCTGAGTCAACCTACGCGGAAGATTCGATGCCATGTGAGTCGATGGGCCCATCCGATTGTCACCACCTTCATTCCTGCATTGCAGGAGTCGCAGTTCCAAGGTCACACTGTGGTTCCCATGCACCCAACAATCGCTGCTTTATTCCCATGAAGTTAATATGTCCACGTTTCGAAGCGCGTTACGAGCTAACGACATGCAATGAGTTTTATATATCACCACGGGAATGTCGCCACGAGCATGGCATTCGCGGACACGCATCCACAGCGCGCCTATTCACCGCATTCCTTGAGGGTTTTTCCAAAGGCAGTGGAGAACCAATCCACATCATCCTCGCTGAAAACCAGCGGAGGCCGCAGCTTGAGAATGTTGCCATAGCGTCCACATACTGAGGTCAGCACACGATTGCCTCGCAGAGATTCAAGAATATCCAACGCTTTGCGCTGATCGGGATCCTTGGTTCCCGGCTTCACGATTTCGCAGGCGATATAGAGCCCTGCACCTCGCAAATCGCCGATGCACGCGTGTTCGGCCTGAAATTCCTTCAGCGCCTTCATGAATACGCCACCAACCTTCTTGGCGTTGCCCATCGTGTCTTCATCACGCATGACGTCCAATGTTGCCTGAGCCGCTGCCATGCATACCGGATTGCCGCCAAAGGTATTGAAGTACGGGACTGAGGAGGCAAAAGGTTCCAGGACCTCAGCTCTTGCGGCCATAAGCGAGGTCGGCAGACCATTGGCCATCGGCTTACCGGAAGTCACCAGATCAGGGACCACGCCGTGCCGTTGGAACCCCCAGAACGCATCACCGGTACGAGTGAAACCGGGCTGAACCTCGTCAGCGATAAAGACGCCACCAAGTTCATGGACCTTATCGATGACTGGCTTAAGGTAACCTACCGGGGCGGGGTACACACCATCGGAAGAGAATATCGAGTCGGCAAGGAAGGCAGCGAACTTGATGCCATGCCGCTTCATGTCTGCAACTGCCTGAGCGAGCTGGTCTGCCATCCAACCGCCAAACACTTCAGGACTGCACTCATTGGCCACCTGACCCGCTATTTCGACACGATACGTGTCAGGTGTCGGGATCATTCGCATCCTCAGTCCCAGGCTTTGGGCAGTGCCCAGAGCAGGTGACAGCTTCGACGTGAGTGCCGAATTGCCGTGATACGCCTCATGCGTGACGATGACGCCCTGGCCACCTGTATACGATTGAGCGACGCGAATGGCCAGATCGTTGGCTTCGGATCCAGTGCACTGGAACATGATGCGATTGACCTCATCAGGCATCGTCGAAAGAATGTCTTCTGCGTAATGAAGCACGTTCTCGTGCAGATACCGGGTGTGCGTGTTCAGCATGGAAGCCTGCCGGGTTATCGCCTCAACGACACGTGGGTTACAGTGTCCAACGGATGCCACGTTATTATAGACATCCAGATATTCCACCCCGTCTGCATCCCACAGGTGGCTTCCTCTGCCTCTCACCAGATGAACAGGTTTTCGATAGAACAAACGATATGCGGGTCCGAGTACCGCACGTTCTCGCGTAAGTTGGCGCGTTTGCGGGTCGAGCGCACTCTCCATTTCCGGCCGAAAACTATTCGTATCCATGATCGTTGAGCGGACTGCCATGATGCCTTCGATTCTTGAGTAATCAGTATTGATAAGTTACGTGAAAAGGTTGTGCTGTTGCTGTGCAGCTTCGTTGATACAGCGTGTGCGGGCAGAGAGCCAAGCGCCATCATGTTCGCTCTCGCCCGCAGTATTGCCTGAGTACTGATGCACTGCACTCAGTTGTCGGTTCTATATTCGGTTTCACCTCCTGAGGCGGCGAATTCCTCTTCAGGAGACAGCACCAGATGCTTGCGGCCATACAGCGCGAAGAACAACAACGCGACCACATATATGGCGACCATCACATACACGGCGAGCCTGTAGTCTGGATTCATCAGGACTGCAATGAAGATAACAAATGAAACGGTTCCTGCAACGATTGCTCCGGTGCTACCAAAGCTGCTTCTGAATGGCCGCTTGATCTTCGGCATTTTCTTACGAAGGATAACGAACGAGACCATCTGTAGAAGGTATGCCAGAACCGCTCCCCACACCGCGATGTTCAACACCACCGAACCGGCTCCTGAACCGCCATAGGCCACGATGAACAGCGCCGCAAAACCGAAGACCGCACCAACGATCAGTCCCCAATAGGGTGTCTTCTTCTTGCCGGTGAGAGAGAGAAAAGCAGGGTAATAGCCCGCTCGCGAGAGCGAATACAGATTGCGCCCGTATGCAAACATGATTCCCTGCACCGATGCTAGCAGGCCGATGAGAGCAAATGCCGAAAGAACTGCGGCAAGATTGCCTGGAAGTATGGCGCGGTAGCCGTCAAGCAGCGGCTCATCCGAAGACGAGAGCGCCTTGGAACCGATGACTGCCGGATTAAGGAATACTATGACAAGTGCTGAAATGCCAAGCGTCAGAATGCAAAGGCGTGACGATTTCGGAATGTTGCGTTCTGGATCACGCACCTCTTCGGCAGCGAGTGGAAGCTGCTCAATTCCAAGGAACAGCCACATTGCGAATGGCATCGCATAGAAGATTGCCTGCACACCAAATGGAAGGAAAGTTGAGTCTCCTGTTGTCGGAGCCATGTTCAGGAGACTGCCAAAATCGACCTTGCCCGACACGAATGCGCCGATTCCAAAAATGGCGACTATGGCGAGCGCCGCAATCGAAACAACCTGCGCGAATCTGAATGAGGTCTGTGCACCAACCCAATTGATCGCCACAAAGATCACATATAAGAGCAGCCACCACACCCACATCAGACCATGCGCATCAAGGGAGAAACCGGCAAGATCATTCAAGATGGCATCAGCATATGCCGAAGAGAAGTATACGACCACCGCGGCAGTCATCACGTATTCGATGGTTTCGGCCAGACCGGTGACGAATCCGCCCCAAGGCCCCATTGCCGCTCGAGCAAACGAGTACGCACCGCCTGTGTGTGGCATTGCGGATGCCATCTCGCTGATCGAGTTCAGCATGAACACATACATGATGAAAACAACGATGGACGCTATGAGCATGCCGCCCCAGCCTGCTTGCAGAATGCCCCCATTCCAGCCGGAGAAATCGCCAGAGATAACGGCGGATATTCCGATTGCCCACAGTCCAAAAGCTCCTGTGGTTCGACTCAGCTGTCGCTTTTTGAAATAGTCCTTGTCTGTGGTCACATATGTGACGCCACCAGCACCTTTGAGCTCTCGTGAAGTATCGTCTGCGGTAATTACCGACATACCTCTCACCACCTTTTCTTGTTTCTATGCTGTCTCTGTGTTCAAATGACCGTCATCATCGGGCGCCTACCGGCGGCTCCACGATGAAGAATGCCATCATGGAATAGGGTTATCTGAGCAGCCATAGGGAGTCCTCCAGATAACGATGGGCGCAATCAACAGTTCCACTAACCTGTGTTGTCGCAAGTTCTTGAGGCAACGCATCTTTGCGGTGATTTGTGGTCCAGCCAAGCATCTGCAATCGTCGAATCATGGAGAGTGCAGACATTACGGCTAGCTGCCCATCATCAAATGCACCGGCAACGCTTTCATAACCGGCTATCCACGACTTTGCGAGAGCGGGAGCATACGGCATATGTTCTATAAAGCTCAGCGAGGACGCGTAATCATAGAGATACCAGCTGTATCCCGCATCATCGAAATCAATGACGGTCAACGTTTCGTCGTTGTCTCTGATGATGTTAGATGGTCGTAAATCTGCATGAATCAACCCCCAAGTTTGAGGATTTCGGGGGGTTTTCATCACCACATCCATGGCTTTCCATAGTGCTTTTTCGCACAGGCTGCGCTGCTCTTGCGTGAGCGATGCGTCTTCCCATCTGCCCCAGCGGGGAGAAGGTCCAACCATGTTCGAAATATCCCAGTTGAAACGTCGAAAGCCAAAAGGCTTCTTCCAGTGTCGAGATTGTTCATGGAATTTTGCGGCCCACGAGCCGATCGTCGTGTAATACGGAGCTGGATTGTCAAGATCTTCAAGCACAGTTCCACTGACAAACTTGGTTGAGATGACCGTCCATCCGACGTCGTTGCGATCACGAACCGTCCCGACGAAGGTCCCTCGAATGGTCGGCACTGGATTGATCAGATTGATTCCAGCGACATCATGAAGCGCATTGAGCCACAGTATTTCGGATGCAACCGCCTCTGGTCCACCCACATAGCCTGGCTGCGATACGCGAATCACGCCTTCGTTCACACCATGTATCTTGAGTAGAAAGGTCGCATTTTCCGAAACGGTTATCAGATCCAGAGTCGTCTGAGATTTCTGCAGTCCCCAAATCGCGCAGACACCGCTGAACAGCCAAAAAGGAGCCGGATCGCCTTTGGAAAGGTCACTAAAGGCATTCAAACTGACCGACTGTTGTGGCTCATCGAGAACATGTGCTACTTCTGACATTGCTTCTCCGATCTGTACCAGGTGATTCATTGCATACGATGTGTTGTTATCAATCCAGATATGCATACCTGAAATTGCATATGCGTATCATCAATGCATTGAATTCTTGCAGAGCTAGCAAGCAGAATCGCGGTCAATCTGTTACAGAGGAGTTAAGAAGAGTGGGCCGAATATTAATGGCTCATTTCGATTGCATGGTCTTCGCTTTCAAGGCAGTCGCCTGTTGTGGTCTGTGCCTTCACACGCCGCCACTCAGGAGACTGGAGCAGTTGGAATATCAACGATTGTTCAGATATCACGCCAATATGTTCGAAAAAAACTGCCACACCATTCAGAAAAGAATGCCCATTTTGGAACACTGGTCAAATAATGGGCAGTTGTTGCACAGTGGGCGCTTGCGGCAATGCTCTTTTGCGTTGGTCACGATCAGGGCGTGGAACGAGTTGTACAGTTCAACGCTCCTGGGAAGCTGCGACTCGCAAAAAGTCTTGATTTCCGTATTGTTCTTGCCAGCCTCAATGGGGATACGATGCAAGAGACGATTCGTATATGCATCCACGATAAAAGTGGGTTTGTTGAATGCATATAGCAGAATGTCATCTGCTGTTTCCTGCCCGACTCCTTTGGTGGCAAGCAATTCGGCGCGCAATTGCTTGAGCGGATGACGACGCACCGCCTCGGCATCGTAATCATATTGAGCAAACCATGCCGTCAGAGCTTTGAGATATGTCGACTTCTGGTTGAAGAATCCGGCAGGACGTATGGCATCAATGAGTTCTTCCCTGGGCATCCGGGCAATGATCTCAGCGTGCAGCCTGTCTGGGCGAAGATTATCAAGCGCCTTGTCAACATTGGTCCACGCCGTATTCTGCGTCAGAATCGCACCAACCATCACTTCGTATGGCGTCTTTGCTGGCCACCAATGCAAATCGCCATACCTCTCGCGCAAGATCTGATACACAGAAAACAGCTTGGTCTGCATTCCTGCCTTCCCTGAATCTGCCATATTCATAACAACTCATCAACAATAGCAGTCACGGATGCAGCCCATACCCATCTGCAAGAGCACATGCTTCGATATATGCCCAACTTATAATGACACCCAAGAAAAACCTAATACTGTGAATTTCAGATTCCCAAACTCCTCAACTTAGGATGGAGAGGCTTCGCCAAGACCTATTCGGCAAGCACCATCAACTGTTGAAGAAGAGGAACCATGAGGAAAAAAATCGTTGCTGCAATAGCCTCCGTGCTCGTGATCGGATCGCTTTCAGCATGCGGAAGCGGATCGGCGCAGGGGAATACGAATTCAGGTGGCGTGAAGACAATAAAGATTGCATTGGAGAGCCAGGATCCCCCATATTCATATGCCGATAACAACGGCAAGCCAGCAGGATTCGATCTTGCAGTATTGAAGGAGCTCGACAAGAAACTGCCACAGTATTCATTTGAATACAGCGTCCAGGATTATGAGACCGCCTTGGTCGGTGTCAAGCAGGGGAAATATGACGCGTTGATCGGAGCATTCTTCAAAACCAAGGCACGAGCTGAACAATATTTGCTTTCCACACCATACAACTACTATTTCATGAATCTGATCGTTCCCGAAGGCAGCCCCATCAACAGTCTCAAGGACATGAACGGCAAGACCCTCGATCCGATCGTTCCCACCGACGGACGCTACCTTGCGATACATGACTGGCTCAAGCGCAACCCGAAGGTGAAAATCACGGTACCCGAAGTGTCCAATCAATCCACGTTCCAGGACATGTTCAACTCCGTTCACGATGGAACCTATGACGCGGTGTATCTTTCCAAGGCACAGTACGAGGGCGTTGCCAGCACGCTTGGCTACAAGATGAAGGTCACTGACATCGTCGATGGCGCAGGCACGGTTGTTCTATACAACAAGGAGCAGAAGGATCTGCAAGGTGCAATTGACAAACAGATTGACTCCCTGATCACTGATGGCACGCTTCCCAAACTCACTCAGAAATGGTTCAAGCAGGACAACTTTGCCCTCGCAAAGAAACTAGATGTCTTCCAAAACTGACTGTGTCGAACCCATGACCCATATGTGGCGGTTCACCCATACACGGGGCCGGGGTTCGAGAAACATCAGTGCTAAATCATCAACCACAAAGAATTAATATGCCAACACATGTATTGCAATCGGTACTTCCAGGGTTACTCCAACAGGTCCCGACAACACTGTTATATTGGTTCGTGCCATCGGCAATCGCATTGCTTCTTGGCACGCTCCTGTGCATCGTGCGCGTCGGGCAGCATAGAGTTCTGTATTGGGCATGCACCGTCTTCATATCCTTCTTCAGAGGTACACCAGGAATAGTCCAGATCTACATCATCTTCTTCGGACTGCCGAAACTGTTCTGGGCTGTTCATGTCGACATCGATGGCTGGCCAGCAGGTGCATATTTCATTATCGCCACATCGCTCAACCTGTCCTGCTTCGTTTGTGAAGTCCTGAAAGGCGGCTACCTCGGTGTGGACCACGGACAGATCGAAGCGGGGAAAAGCATCGGCTTTGGCAGATTCCAAAACTTCTTCCGCGTCATTGCACCGCAGACCCTTCAGATTTCCATACTCAATCTCAAGAATCTCGAAATTGACGTTCTCAAGGACACCTCGGTCGCATATACGATCGGCGCGATGGAAATACTTGGCTATGCGAATCGAGTGATCTCCAACCAATTTGGGGTGGGGCAGCTCTGGATTCTAGGTGTGGCAGCAATCATTTATTTCATATTGTGCGCGCTGCTTGAGCTGGGATTCACGGCAGCTTCGCACCATATGGAGCGTCACGGAAGGAGATCGTAATGGATCTGGATTATGACTTTATGATTTCAGACCTTCCAACCGTTCTTGCAGGTCTGCCAAAGACGCTCATACTTACCTTCTGGTCCATGCTGTTCGCAATCGCCATGGCGGTTGTGTTCGGTGGTCTCATCCTCTCACGGGTACCCATTCTCAAACAATCAGTGATCATCATCAACACCTTCATCAAGGGCGTTCCACTCACCGTGCAGCTGCTGTTCTGCTATTATGCCGTTCCATATGTCGCGAAAGGCTGCAACGGATTCCTCGGCTATCAGTACAATCCTCGGCACATTCCATATTTCGCAGCCGCCGTCTTCGCACTGGCAGCAAATTTCGGAGCCTACATTACTGATGTCGTTGTCTCGTCAATGCGTGCAGTCGACCGCGGGCAGTACGAGGCGGCAGATGCCGTCGGCATGAACAAGTTCCAAGGCATAACGCATCTCATCATTCCTCAGGCTGCGGTGATCTCGATCCCGAGCATGACGAACTATTTCATTTGGCTGCTCAAGGGCACCGCACTCGCATCGATTGTGAATGTGGTCGAAATGCTCACTACGGCAAAGATCAGCGCAGCCGATGGATACCAATATCTGGAAGCATATATTGATGCCGCGGTCATCTATTGGGCTGTCTGCGCGGGCATCGAATTCATGATGGGACGTTTTGAGCATCACATCGGGTTCTTTATGCGTCAACCCGAAAGTAGGGTCAGGCCGATCTCGTCCTGAGCAAACGCAATCGATACGAATCCACCCATATCTGTAACGAAAGAAGGAAACCATGTCATTCGAAAACAATGTTCCACATGTGAGGAACGCCACGGTCGATGCAACTCGAGAAATATCCGAGCGTCGTGCGGCAACCATCAGCAGAATGGTTGATGAGGCTGCAAAACACGGACTTGACGATCAGTTCGCATACGATGCCGTATACGATTATGGCCACGACAACGCCAAGGAATTCCGTAAAACGATGAAAAAGCCTGACTCCTTCAAGGAATTCGAGGAGAGCTTCGGTACTGACCACAACAAGGACATCTATGAAATGGAGACTGTCGTCAAGAATGACGACGAGTTGGAAATCGATTTTCATTATTGCCCATATGTGACGCAATGGGTTCGTCAGGGAAAGACTGATGCCCAGATTTCGCGTCTCTGCGAAATTGCCATGGCTGGCGACCACGCATTCGCAGCGGAATTCCCTGGACTGAGGTTCAAGCTTGAAGGCACTATCGCGGATGGCAAGCCACGTTGCGTGCTTCGCTTCAAGAGAAGAAGGAGCGAGGCATCAGAGCAATGAGCACACAGAAAGCCTCCACAAATGGCATCGTCATCACCCTGCATGATATTCATAAGACCTTTGGAGAGCACGAAATCCTTAAAGGAATCAGTCTGGAGGTGCATCAGGGAGAGGTATTGGCCATACTTGGATCGTCAGGCTCTGGGAAAACCACCTTGCTACGATGCATCAATGCGTTGGAAATACCAGCGAGTGGAACCGTGAGCATCGATGGGCAGAAGATCGACTATTCCCAGAAGCATTCGAGACAGGATGTGCTGCATCTTCGGAGAAAAACCGCGATGGTATTCCAAAGCTATAACCTCTTTCGAAACAAGACGGCGCTCCAGAACGTGATGGAGGGTCTGCATGTTGTACAGAAGAAGTCACGCGACGAGGCTCGGCAGGAGGCAAGGAAGGCGTTGGCCGATGTCGGCCTATCGGAGTTCGAGGATCGATACCCGGTTCAGCTTTCGGGCGGGCAGCAGCAACGCGTATCCATCGCACGTGCACTTGCCTTGAAGCCATCGGTGATTCTGTTTGATGAACCAACATCGGCTCTTGACCCAGAACTGGTGAGCGATGTGAACGAAGCGATCACAGCCGTGGCAAAGACCGGCGTGACGATGATCATCGTCACGCACGAAATTGGCTTCGCACGCCGAGTTGCTTCACAGGTCGTGTTCGTTGACCAAGGCAGAATATTAGAGAGGGGAACTCCGGAAGAAGTCATTGATCATCCGAAAGAGCCTCGAGTCCAAGCTTTCATTAGCAAATTATCCTACAAATGAGTCGTGCTGGTTGCGCGACTCTTCCAGTATGCTCTCAGGGAGCGAATCATGACGTATAGACGCATTGGCATCATCGGTGCCGGGAACACAGGTCTGGCACTTGCAGCGCATCTTGTGGCCAAGGGCTTTGCACCGCTGATGTTCACCAGGCGCACCCAGATGGTGTCGATGCTCGGCAAAGGACTCAAGGTCAAGGGTGCGCTGCATGGCAATATCCCTATTCAGGCAACCACTGATGTACGGCAACTTGTCACGTCATGTGATCTGCTCATCATATCGACATGGGCGAATGCGCACGGCGAGGTATTGAGGCAGATCGCGAGCAGCACAGAGAAGAGCTCTTGCAGAAGCATTCTCATCCTGAACGGAAACTGGGGGGCTTACCAAGCCGGCTCGCTTGTCAAGCCGCGTGGAATTCACTTCAAGATTGCAGAGAGCGCTGGCATGCCCTATGTGAGCCGATATGCTCTCTCGAAGCATGATATAAGCCTTTCGATATCTGGGATCAAAGATTCGATAACGATTTCTCAGCAACGCAGTCCCGATCTCGAGCTTGACGAACTGCTGGGGCAGCTTTTCAACGATGTCCATCATGAAGACTCCTGCTTCGCAACTTCGCTTTCAGCTCCCAATCCCGTCATTCATGCCCCGTTGTGTCTTCTCAACCTTGCCCGAATCCAAGAGCGAGATAGTTTTCACATACTGGTGGATGGATTCGGTCCAGAAACCGAAAGTCTTATACGAGGTCTTGATGCCGAGCGCGAATCGCTCGCCAGATGCCTGCATGTGAGTTATTTGCCTATTCTCGAGCAGCTCAACGGATTTTGGAATGTGCATCGCCCCACGCTCCAGGACTTCTTCCAAAGCCAGACGCTGTATGCCACTCTTGAAGGTCCACGCTCTCTACAGCATCGCTTCATTCAGGAGGATGTTCCATTCGGCATCGTCCCTCTCGTAGATCTGGGCAGGGCTGCCGGGGTCAGCACACCTATCAGCACGTCACTTATGGAACTGTATCGCCCATATCTGCAACCATACGAACGTATCGGATTCGATGCCGCATCGCTTGATGCAGCACTCGCGATACGCGATTGATATGTGACATAAGGGATTCGAGATATCCTTATTCACCGCTCAACTCGAGCTTGAAACAGTCAGAGCGACACTTCGGGCAACAGCATGGCATTTTCATGCAAGCAACGATCATGCCGCTCATGTACAGGATGATTTCGGCAGAATCAGATCTGCATTTGACTTGGAGTGAACTTCAGGTTCTATCATCTTGCAATATGAATGCACAGAAAGATACACCAGTCGAGAACGGTGTCGACCGATTGCTCGGCGAATCGGACGGCGTGCCCAGCGAGTGGCTGAAACCTCTTTACCCCATCGGAGTCGCTGCAAGGCGCACGGGAGTCCCGGCAGACACCCTGCGATACTACGAGCGCGAAGGCGTCATGGCACCTGCAGGCCGCACTTCCGGAGGATCTCGCCGATACAGCGAGCTCGATCTGGAGAAAATCAGTTGCGCCCACTGGTTGCGCGAAGCAGGTGTGCCGATCGCCGTCATCCGCCGTTTCGATGCGTTGCGTGATGAGGGGCGAGAAACGGTCGGCGCACGCAGGGATCTGCTCATCGCCCATCGAGATGAGCTGGTGAGACGTCGAGATCGGATCGATGCCTCAATCGCAGCAGTCGAGGAAAAAATCTGCAAGTATGACGGAATTATGGGGGTGCGTCAATGAAACGACGTAGCCAGGCGATTGTGGCATTGACTCTAGCCGCTGCATTCTGGGCGGGTAACTATGTCTTCGGCAAAGTTGCCGTTGCAGACATGTCACCCTTCAGCATCGTGCTGCTGCGCTGGTCGATTGCGTTGGTGCCGCTGGTCATCATTTCTCAAACCGTCGAGCACCCTGACTGGTTGTCCGTTCTGCGACATTGGCCTTTTCTGCTCATGCAAAGCGCACTGGGTCTCTTCGCCTATAACTTCCTCCTGTATGAGGCTTTGCGCAGCTCCACGGCATTCGCTGCCTCGTTGATCAATGCTGCAAATCCTGCATTGATTGCACTTGCAGCCATGGCTGTGCTGCATGAACGAATCGGCTGGCGTGGCGCAATCGGCATCGCGGTAGCGCTCATAGGCGTGCTTGTGGTTCTTACCCAAGGCGATTTCTCAACGCTGGCAACCATATTCACACCAGGCAGCATGCTGATGATTGCAGTGATCTGCTCATGGACTGCCTATACGATAGCGATGCGCAAAGGACCAAAGCTTCCACCCATCACCGCGGTCACCATTCAAGTCGCCTTCATCGTGATCGGGCTTGGCAGTATCGCTCCTTTCGTGGGAGTGACCTTACCCAGCAGCGGGCCAGCATTGGGATCCTTGCTATTCATTGCCGTGTTCCCGTCCTGCCTATCCTATGTGCTGTGGAACACCGCCCTCACCGTCATTCCATCGGGAAGGGCAGGCGTGTTTCTCAATCTCATCACCGTCTTTACCGCACTCTGGGCAGTAGCCACAGGAGAGCTCATCAGCGTTGCACAGATAGTGGGTGGAATGACCATCATCGTTGGGGTCATGCTTACTTCTTGGCCATCACACGGTGTCGTGAACTCACCCATTCCTCGTTCTCAATGCCGAGCGGTCGAACAGTCCCGCCAACAATCGTAGGAATGCCGCTGAAACCATCCACTTGCCCGAACCTGGAGGGGACACGCTCACGCATTCACAGCTGATCATTCACCGAGCAAGATGCCATTCGTGTAGATGGAGATAAGGAATACCTTTAACATTTCTGTGAGCACAAAATCTGAAGGTGTGCATCATGATCATTACCGTTTCGGCAAAACCGAGTGGAGCGGGCGACGGGAATCGAACCCGCCTCTGAAGCTTGGGAAGCTTCCATTCTACCGATGAACTACGCCCGCATGGCTTATCCGATATCTCGAATAGCGCACAAGCAGACATTCTAGCATCTGCCACAGCCCGAAACGACACAGTCCATGCCCACATTCCCCTGAGCAGCATGGTCTTCGAGTTTTGTTGCTTATTTTTTCTTATTCCATGAATTTGCGAGAAAAATGCCGTGTATTTGCAACGAATGTACCCATTTTTCTTGCGACTCTCACCACTGTTGGCAACAAAACTCAACTTTGGAGAATGATAATGATCAATTCAGCGAATATTCGGATTTGAATACTGCGAATATGTTGGAGTCTGGCCGGCAGACTGTTGAATTTGGGCATCCGACATCTCATTGCCCATCTGCATCAATCTAGCGATTCGTTCACTGGTCGGCGGATGCGTCGAGAACAGGCGGCTCAGACCTTTTGCAGAGAAAGGATTCGCGATCATCATCGAAGACACGCTTTGCGTGCCGGCTGTCTGAGGCATCGGATTCTGTTGCACGCCATTTTCGATCTTATTCAACGCGGAGGCCAAGGCCGCGGGATCACCCGTTAAACGGCTTCCATCTTCGTCTGCATCAAATTCACGAGTTCGAGAGATGGAGAGTTGAATGAGTGTGGCTCCGATGGGAGCGAGAATCGTGCTCAGCAATATGCCGATCAGTCCAAAACCGTTGGAATCACGTGAATTGCGATCGCGGCCTCCCCCACCGAGATACATCATCGAATAACCAAGATAGGTGATGATCGTTGCCAGGGCAGAAGCGATCGCCGAAGTCAGAATATCGTGATTGTAGACATGCATGAGCTCGTGCCCAAGCACGCCACGAATCTCGCGCGCATTGAGCACCTGCAGAATGCCCTGCGTGCAGCAGACCGCAGCATGACGTTCGTTGCGACCTGTTGCGAAGGCGTTGGGAGACATTGTCGGTGCAATGTAGATGCGAGGCATCGGTTTTCCAGCCTTGGCCGAGAGCTCACGCACGATTTGATAAAGCTCGGGAGCCTCCTGCTCACTGACTTGGCGAGCGCGCATAGAGGCGACCGCAATCTTGTCCGAGAACCAGTACGAAGCGAAGGTCGTCACCAGGCCTATGACAATATAGATTCCCAATGTCGCTTGTGTGCCGCCGGTGAACCACCAGATAAGCATGATTATCGCCCACATCAGAGCAAAAAGCAGGGTCGTTTTCAATCCATTGAAATGCCCATGCACCTTAAACTTGCCGTTCATGCGCTAAATCCTAACCTTGCATGCTGTATTTTTGCTGAACATAATCTGAACAGGAATCTTTCTGATGTCCCATTCAGCTCGCTTCGTTATTCAGAAGAGAGGAGGGTGCCGGCGTCCATAAGACGACCCACACCCTCCTGCGAGCAACTCACCAGCTGATTGAGATGAATAATTCAGCCGTTGCACCACTCAGTGAATCAGTTGCCTTCGAGCAAACCGAATGGATCTGTCAATCCATTGTCGTTATCCGAATTGCCATCGCTCGAGCCACTGCCCGAACCTGAATCCGAATCCGAATCCGTCTTTGATTTACCGGTGACTGCAGACTCCTCTTGGTCCAGCGTGACCGAGACGTTCTGCGTACTGCCGTTGCGAACCACTGTTATCGTTGCTTTCGCACCATAGGCAGAGGCCCTCACGAAGCCGAGAACTGAGTAGTTGCTGTTCACTGCGTTGCCATCGTACCCAACGATCACATCACCAGTCTTCAAACCAGCCTTCGCTGCAGGACTGCCGGATGTAACCGAGACAATCTTGACACCTCCACGGGTGACTCCATCCGATTCAACTGTTGCGCTTTGAATGCTGATGCCCAAGGCAACGTGCTTTACCGAGCCATCCTTGATGATCTCCTGAGACACTCGCTTGACGAGATTGGATGGAATCGCGAATCCAATACCGATAGATCCCGCCGTTGAACTCGAAGTTGCCGTTGAGGCAATCGACGAATTGATGCCTACGACCTGACCAGCTGCGTTGAACGTTGGTCCTCCCGAGTTGCCCGGGTTGATTGCTGCATCGATCTGGATGGCGTTCGTAACAATCGTGGTGCTCGTATCATCCATAACGGAGACTGGCCTGTTCAGAGCAGACACGATGCCTGTGGTTGCCGTGTTGTCGTAACCCAGAGGGTTACCAATTGCCATGATGTTTTCACCCACCGCAACCGAATCCGAATCGGCGAATGTGACAGCCTTCAGATTGCTCGGCGGGTTCTCCAGCTTGATGACCGCCAAATCCGTTGTGGAATCTGTTCCAACAGTTTTTGCAGAATAGATCTGACCATTGGAGAGTGTGACCTGAATCTTTGTCGCACCGGTAATGACGTGGTTGTTGGTCACAATATCGCCATCAGTATCGATGATCGCACCTGAGCCCATATCAACGCCGTCCGAAACCGTGGTTTCAATGGACACGACCGATGAGGAGACTTGCTTTTCCACTGCCTGCCAATCTGGTGCTTCGCCACTCTTGGCAGTTGCACTGCCTGATCCCGAGGTTGATGAATCAAGGCTGGAAATTGAGGCAGAAGTGGGCAATGTCACCAAACCGTTGCTGATCGCTGCCCAGCCCAAGCCAAGCATCAATGCCGCGCTCACCAATGCCGCGATGATTGCAACCAGAATTGTGTTTATTGGCTTATTGCGACTGCCTGCCTTCGCGTTGCGGCGGTTCGGTCCTGTCGGTCCATTCTGTGGATTGAACTGCGGTCCAAACGGGTATTGAGGCCCCTGTGGCCCCTGTGGACCCTGTGGACCCTGTGGACCCTGTGGATATTGTGGTCCTGGAGTCTGTGGATTCTGCTGAGACTGCGATCCTTGCGGATATTCAGAACCATACTGTGAAACGTACTGAGGGTTCTGCTGAGACTGCTGGTCGGGCTGATTGGACTGTTGCGAATCCTGCGCCTGTTCAGGGCCTCCGTATGGATATGGGTTGAATTGGCCCTGATATGATGCGCCATATTCTGGCTTGCCCTGCTGAGTAGCGTCGTTCTGCTGATTATATCCTGGAGCGAATGCTCCATATTCTGGTGCAGGACGATACCCCTGTTGGCTGGCATAGTCAGGCTGTGTCGATGATGACTGATCAGCGCTGGCAGGAAGAGTTTCAGTTGGGCTGTCTGAGTCATTCGTGTCTTCATCGGCAACCGAACTCAAATTTCGTGTTTGTCCTGGATCGTCATAGCCCTTCTGCATATCATCGTTCCGAGCATTGTCGTTCTGAACACTGTCGCTCTGTGGGTTTCCGTTCTGGACATGACTCACGAATGGATTGCCATCGACACCAGTGGAGGATCCATAGGAACCAGCATTCAACCAGTCATTATCACCATTCGGAATTTGAGTGGTTGGATAATCATTGGACGAGGCAGGATCGAGTTGCTGTGTCTCCTGTGCGCTCGAATCATGGTTCGTATCGATCGGTTGCGTCAACGGCTCGTTGAAGGACTCCGTCTTCGTATCGTTTGAAGAGAAGAAATCGTGATTCTCTTCCGTGCCATCGGCTGCGGTGCCGCTGTTGAGTGGGTCAGTGCTCTCTGAGTCATTCACGGCATCATTGCTCACATTGTCAATACTATCGTCATTGTTGGTGGTGTCATGCGAATCAATGTGGCTTGGCTGCCACGACTGATCGTCGCCATCACCCTCCCACGGGTGAATCTTGTGTTCATCTTCAGCCATTGCTGCTCCTTACGTTTCGCACGGCAAGCCACATGGGCTCTCCGCCAGGCGGAGCCGTGAAGACAACTTCACGACTCACGCATTTTGCTGCTACCTATGAGTTAAGATAGCTTGCCTGAAAGTTATCTGAATGTTCTTTGGAAGATGTTAGCGAATTCTCCCCTAAAATATAGAAAATTCGGGGAATTCCCTTGATATGCCTCCATCTCATTGTTTTCGATGTTTCGAGATAGTTCGCCAATGACGGAATTCTCTGAAAAATCTGGGACCCTTCATCTCATTCACTGAAGCCTTCGATGCTGCTGAAGCTGTTGGAATGGCCATGTATCTTTCAAGAGCCTTGGCGCTTGGCCGATGCTTAAGGATATGGTTGGGCTCATGACGAAAATGAGAAAACCATTGGGAGCAGTAGAGGGAAAGCCCGGGGATCGTTCCGCCTTCAGCTTTGAGACACAGAAGCGGCTGGAGAGCCGGTCCGATGGATTTGGCAAGGATGGTGCGCGCTATGGCCGTACGGGAATAATCCACACGCCGCACGGAGACATACAGACGCCGACCTTCATACCAGTTGCCACTCAGGGAGCCATGAAGGCGGTGCTGCCGGAAGCGATGAAGGAACTCGGCGCGCAATGTCTGCTTTCCAACGCCTTTCACCTGTTTGAACGGCCTGGCGACGAAGTTCTGAATGAAGCTGGGGGCTTGAGCACGTTCATGAACTGGGACGGGCCAACGTACACCGACTCCGGCGGCTTTCAGGTACTCTCATTGGGCGCCGGATTCAAGAAGACTCTCGCCATGGATGTCGAAGGCATGAAATCCGACGACATCATTGCAAAGGGCAAGGAACGCCTGGCTTTTGTCGATGAGGATGGGGTTACCTTCAAGTCCCCTCTGAACGGTGAGAAGAAGCGCTTTTCAGCCGAAATTTCGATGAGAATTCAGCACAACATTGGTGCCGACATGATGTTCTCCTTTGACGAGCTCACAACCCTGATGAATACTCGCAGATATCAGGAGCAATCAGTGGAGAGAACATTCCGTTGGGCAAAGCGCTGTGTCGCAGAGCATCAACGACTTACTGAAGAGCGCCTTGGCAAGCCATATCAGGCATTGTTCGGCGTTGTTCAGGGCGCAAACTATGAGGATCTGCGACGACTTGCAGCATCTCAGATAGCCTCGCTGGATTTTGACGGAGTAGGCATCGGTGGCGCCATCGAAAAGCGTCTGCTTGGTCAGACCTGTGCGTGGATCTGCGATGCGATGCCCGAGAGTAGACCACGTCATGTCCTTGGCATCGCATCAGTGGACGATATATTCAGCGCAGTAGAGAACGGAGGCGACACCTTCGACTGCGTCGCACCCGCACGCTGTGCACGAAATGGCGCAGTGTTCACGCATCACGGTCGATGGAACATCAAACGGGCGCAGTTCAAACATGACTTCAGGCCAATCGAAGATGGCTGCGACTGCTATGCGTGCCGCAACTACAGCCGCGCCTATATCGACCATCTGCTTCGGGCACGCGAAATGAACGGATATACGCTTGCCACGATTCATAACGAGCACTTCTTCATCACACTGCTTGCCGATATCCGCAAGTCGATCGAGGGTGGTTACTTTGATGAATTCAGGCAGGAAACCGTCACTCGCTTCTATGAAAACGGCTCACGAGGCTGACGTTTTGTACGCAACCTGACGACACGAGTTGAAATAGTTGCAGTTTGTTGCCGGTAGGTGCTAGATTTGAGCGTTGTCTGCGCGCGTGGCGGAATGGTAGACGCGCTGGCTTCAGGTGCCAGTGATCGCAAGGTCGTGGGGGTTCAACTCCCCCCGCGCGCACGAATGGAAAACCATCGAACCGTTGATATTCAACGCTTCGATGGTTTTGACTTTTCGGACCATAGGCACAAAAGTGTGTGGGAAATCGTTTCCTAGCCCTTGTGGGAGTGGGTGTTGCTCCTGTTTTATAATTTTTCCACTGCGATAACGGCACGGCATGAACGTGTGTGTGAAACAGGCCGTGAGACGTTCTTCCGACTGGGGTTTGGGCTGGTTGATAATTCTGTTTGACTTGAGGTGCATGAACGCAACCCTGTGCCCGCATTGCGGCACCATCATGCATCGCAACAGAACCACGAGAGCAGGAACAACCCAATGCCGATGCCCGCCATCCCCACCTCTCTTGTCATCCCCACCTCTCTTGTCACCCCAACCGAATCCACTTGCCTCGTCACTCCGACCGAATCCACTTGCCTCGTCACTCCGACTGAATGTCATCTCGAGCGAGCGCAGCGAGTCGAGAGATCTCACCCTTGCGAGCATCAACAGCCAAGATCCCTCGACTCGCTACGCTCGCTCGGAATGACAAGGGTGTTGTCGTTCATACGGCCGACTCGCTACGCTCGCTCGGAATGACGATGGAACATACAGCTTTGTCGTTCATACGGCCGACTCTGACGATGGTGCATACAGCTTTGACAAGTTCATACGACCGACTCGCTGCGCTCGCTCCGAGTGACCGGAGAAGAAGCATGACATCGACTGGAACGAATCACACGCCAGCACACCAGCGAAGGCATAAACCCACACCTCTGAGCCTATAACCCCCAACAACATGACTCGGTATCGCAAAATTATTCTATATTTATGTTCCGTTCAGTGGAACTAGTTGATACATCCGTTACTTCGTAACATCGTTGTCATAGTTAGGTAATTCGATGTTTATGCAGTGAATTCATACTATCAATCACAAACAATATTCCGTTAAATGAAATATCCGTCAACTTATTTGGGGGACTGCATGACGAATACATCCACCACTGAAACGAATCCTTCGCAACCATCAGGAGTTCATTCAGCCGCATTGAAAGAGCACAGCAAAACAGCACTGGAGATTCTCTCAGTCAGCATGACATATCCCGGAAATGATGCTGAGGTGCTGCGCGACATCTCATTCCATGCAGATAAAGGGGAATTCGTCACATTTGTGGGACCTTCTGGATGCGGGAAAAGCACGCTGTTCAACATAGTTGCAGGACTGCTGGCACCGAGCAGCGGAAGCGTCATCGTCGATTACAAGGAAAACACAGGCTCTCCCTCTGACAAAATCGGGTACGTCCTTCAGAAGGACCTCCTTCTGCCATGGAGAACCATCAGAAAGAACGTCACTCTTGGGCCCGAACTTTCGCACAACAGACACATCGACGCTCAACAGATCACGGAGCTCTTTCACGCCTACCACCTTCACGGATACGAGGACAGCTATCCAGACCAACTATCCGGCGGCATGAGACAACGTGCCGCATTGATGAGAGCAATGCTCATGAACCCAGAAATAATTCTCATGGATGAGGCATACAAGGCCCTTGATTATCCCCTCAAGATCGAGTTGGAAAGCGAGTTGCTCGACCGGGTGAAGGATTCAGGGCAAACGGTTGTGTTCGTCACGCATGACATCGAAGAGGCAGTCACCCTCTCGGACAGAATTTACATCCTGAAAGCCCATCCTGGAGAGATTGTGGACGAGATGCAGATCCATCTGAGTTGCAATTCGAACAAAATCAACGAGCGCCGTCTTGCCCCTGAATTCAACGAATATTACGAACGCATCTGGAAAACCGTCGAGAGCGGCATCAGGCAGGAGAAAAGGTAGGAATGACAACGATGACCGAAAAGTTCGAACCATCGAGTGCAACCGCAAAGCTGGCCGAATCGGTGTTGCCCAACAAAGACTCGCAAGTCTCTTCATCTGAAAAAAGCAAGACAATGCAGAAAGCCAAAGGAAAAACAGCAGTCCGAAGAAAAGGTAAAACAGGCACCCGCCAATCAGTTGGAATCACCTCACTGCAGGTGGCGATACTGGTTGTGTTCATAGGCGGATGGGAACTGGGAGCCAACCATGGCATCATCAACAAGTTTCTGTTTTCCTCACCCAGCGCCGTTGTTCAGATTCTGATCAACCAGTTCCGCCGTGGCACTCTTATGGACAATGTGCAAGTCACTCTGAACGAGACCCTTGTGGGATATCTCATCGGAGCAATCGGCGGATCGGTCCTGGGACTGCTGCTGTGGTTCTCAAAATTCATAGCAGATGTGTCCATGCCATTCATCGCAGCCATTGGATCGATCCCAGTCCTTGCAGTCGCTCCGATGCTCATTATCTGGTTTGGCACCGGCTTCATCTCAAAAGTTGTGGTCGCAGCATTCTCCTGCATCGTCGTCGCATTGATTCAGTCATATGAAGGAACAGAAAAGGTTGACAATGACCAGATTGAACTCTTCAGATCCTTCAGAGCCTCACGATTGCAAATGTTCACCAAGCTCATCGTTCCCGCATCTATGCCTTGGCTGATGGTGAGCTTGAAACTGAATGTCGGCTTTGCCCTGATTGGTGCCATCGTCGGAGAATTCATCTCCTCGAATGCCGGCATTGGGCACATGATCGTGGTTGCCGGAGCAAGCTTTGAAATCGGCGAGGTTCTGGCCGGCGTGGTGCTCGTCATGCTTCTCGTGCTCGCATTCAATCTCGTTCTAGGCGCAATCAATGGCATTCTCAGGAAGCGCCATTTGGCTTAGACCACTCAGACCGGGCATGTTGCCTGCCCATCCCTCGCTCTTATCTTCACCGATAGGACAATGAAAGGAAAGAAAGAAATGAAGAATTGGAAAATCAGCACTGTCTCATTCATTGCCGCAGCTGTGCTGGCAGTGTCTGGGTGTGGTGCGACCGGCTCAGGATCATCCTCGTCATCCGAAAGTGGATTGACTACCGTAACAATCAATCAAGCGGTCAAGACGTTATCGTACCTGCCCCTCTATGTGGCACAAGACAAGGGATATTTCAAGGCAGAGGGCATCGATATCAAACTTGACACCGGCGGAAGCGGCTCGGCGGCATTCTCTGCCGTCCTTGGGGGTTCTGCAGACTTCTCCATACAGGATCCGGTATTTTCCCCCAAGTCACATATGAGTGGCGGCGACGGCGTTATCGTGTCCGCTGTAATGAACGCACCCGCAGAGTACCTTGTCGGGAAAAGCAGCACCTCGGTAGTGAACAATTTGAAAGCGCTCGAAGGCAAGAAGGTTATCGTGAGTCCCGAACCTGATTCCACATGGGCATTCATGACCTATCTGATCAAGGAGAACAATCTCAAAAACGTGCAGTTGGTCAACGTCTCGATAGGCAACGAGCTTGCGGCTGTCGCAGCAGGTCAGGCCGACTATGCCATGGTCGCCGAGCCGAATGCCAGCAAGGCAACGATGGAGCAGGGATTGCACGAGGTATATTCATTCCCAGAGGATTCGGGATGGTCTCCATACGCGTTCTCATCGTTGACGACCACGAAAAAATATACCCAATCCCACAAGAAGGAGACCCAGGCAGTCGTCAATGCATTCGAGAAAGCCTGCCAGTACATCTACGCTCACCCTGCCGAAGCGGTCAGCATCGGCCAGAGCGAATTTCCCGACATGGATGCAAGCATCGTCAAGCATGCGGTGACGCACTCGATCGAGATGAAATCCTATCCCGAACACGCACTCGTCAGTGAAGCATCATGGAAGAATGCAATGACCATCCAAGCCTTCATCAAAAACGTCGACGGGCTGAACACCAAGAACACCAGCTACGCCACGAATGTCGACCCATCATTTGCGAAGGCGGCCGAGAAATCATGAGCAGCCCGCAGGACCGATTGAACGAGTCAAACGAGGATTCAAGCGACGTGTCTGCCGCATGGAAAAAGCGGGCGGAAAATCTCGCCGACGCAGTTGCGGACATGGTCGACTACAAGGACGGCATGATTGTTGTTCCTCACCCCAGATGATCAGCATGGCATCGACCGCACGATCGTCGGTCGATGCCATCTCGTCTCTTACAAATCCAATTGAAAGGAACAACAGTGGGTGAATATCTTGGGACCAACACCATTCGGCAGCTTGGCATGCTCCTGCGCGTCGGAGAAATAACAGTTCAGGATCTCATATCCGAGTCGCTGTCATCAATCAGACAAGGGGAAGACCTCAAGGCCTTCATCAGCGTTTTTGACCAGGAGGCAACGAATGCGGCGGTCGCATACCAATCCCTCCTCGTCAACGGTTACGATCTGGGCCCTCTGCATGGCATGCCCATCGCAATAAAGGACAACATCGATTATGCGTATGGATCGACAACGTACGGATCAAGCATCTTTCGCGACCATAAGGCCGCTGAGGATGCGACCGTCGTCAAGCGCCTCAAGGCTGCTGGCGCAATCATTGTAGGCAAGACGAACCTTCATGAGTTCGCGTGGGGAGGAACGACTTCCAATCCACACTATGGAGTTGCGCGAAACCCTTGGAATAAGGAGCGCATTCCCGCGGGAAGCTCTGGAGGATCAGGCATCGCCGTTGCCAAGCGCATGGTCTGTTCGGCGCTTGGCACTGATACCGGAGGCTCGATCCGCCTGCCATCGGCCATGGATGGCGTCTGTGGCATACGACCGACATTGGGAGACACCAGCATCGATGGTATATTCCCCGTTGCCTGGAGCATGGATACGGTTGGGCCTCTCTGCTCGAATGCGGAAGATGTGGAACTCATGTTCTCGATTATGAGTGGAAGATCAGAAACGCTCACGCCGACTGCTCCTGCCGATCTGTCCAGGCTACGAATAGGAATCATCGAAGATTACTCGCTTGAGGGGCTTCAACCTGATGTCCGCAATGC
This sequence comes from Bifidobacterium aquikefiri, assembly GCF_002259795.1. Taxonomy (GTDB): domain Bacteria; phylum Actinomycetota; class Actinomycetes; order Actinomycetales; family Bifidobacteriaceae; genus Bombiscardovia; species Bombiscardovia aquikefiri. The sequence goes on from NZ_MWXA01000002.1 coordinate 160,464, forward strand.
ATTCAAGACGATGCTCGGTCTGTGCGAGAGCAAAGGCGCGACAATCGTCCCGGTTCGTCTGCAGGGACTTGATGAAGTCGTTGATGCGCAACTGGTCGTCGATGCCGTCGAGCCCAGTGCGGTCCACTACAGACTCATCAAGGAACGCGCGGACGACTATGGGAAGGATGTCCTTTCCAGACTGCTCGCAGGCTGTGCGATAACGGGTGTCGAGTACGTTCAGGCGCAACGTTTCCGAGAGCACTTCCGCAAGCTCGTTGCCGAAATGTTCAAGACAGTGGATGTTGTCCTGACTCCAACCCTGCCGTTCACAGCCCCGAGGATAGGCAGCACCGCGGTGGAAATAGAAAATGGCAAAAGCGTGAGCGCTTTGTCAGGAAACATGAGATACACAGCGATCCCCAGCATGTCAGGCATCCCGGCGATGAGCGTTCCCATTGGTCGTGATGCTGAGGGACTGCCAATCGGCATGCAGATCATGGCACCCGCTCATCGTGAGGATCTGGCCTTCAGCTTTGCGAAAGCATATCAGGGAATAACCGAATTCCATCTCGAAAGGCCATGAAATCCAAACCATGAGCAACAGATATCTTCACATGCTCAGCATCATGGCAACGTTGGGTGGGAAGCGGCAAGAACCTTCTTTCCAATCTGAGAGGCAGCCCTTTTCGTCTCTTGAATCAGCATCTGCCGATCGATCAAGGGAAATCGTGAATCCAAGCATGCCACCCCCAAGGATCCGATTGGATTGTGATTACCCGCAAGGATTGGCGTTGCAATGGAAGTGCATAAAGACACGCGTTCCCCCGATGTGACGGAATACCCATCCCTTCTGATGTCATCGAGTCGTGCACGGATCGTCGCATCATCCGTGACAGTCGCATCCGTGTATTTCTTTCTCGGAATCCTGAGAATCAGGTCAATCGTTTCCTGATCGAGGAAAGCCAGCTGGCACAGGCCGCAGGATCCCACGGTAAGCGGCACATCAGTGCCGAGTGCGACGGAAATGTGTATCTCGTGCGGGCTTTCAATCTGAGAGACATACAGATGATGGAAATTGACTCGCTGAGTCAAGGTGATCGTTTCTCCAGTCAGCTCGTACAGATACTCCATGAATGGTCGAGCACAAGTGCTGAGAACCTGTTTCGGCCGCACTGCCTCTGCGAGTGCGAAGGATTTTGGACCAAGAGAATACCTTCGCGTGACCGGATTGCGCGCCGCAAGACCGTAATCCACGAAGTGCCCGATGATGCGGTGAACGACTGCCTTGCTCATGCCTGTGGCCGTAGCGAGATCCGTTATACCCACTTCGCTGCTTCCTGACACAAGAGCCAAATATGTTCGAATCACACGTTCCGTGGTGGAACTTGTCCCCTCGTCGGATGGTTTCATTACCGTGACCTCCGCCATTGGCCTTCACATCGGAACCTACAGGTGCCGATCGCCTTACGCACCTAATCTATCGCAGGGCAAACAATCAACATCCCCAATGTATCAGTAACCATCAATGATTTCAGGAGAGTGCACATGACCACTCAGCGAACCGGCTCAGTCTCTCAGGGAGATGCTCTGGACCCTGACAATGCAAGCTGGCGGCTCGGACTAGGAACGCTGCTTCAGGGCTTGAATTCATCGATGATCGCTGTCGCAATCGGATCCATCAGCCTCAGCTTCCCTGACGCGTCGGCCATGCCTTGGCTCGTGAGCGCGTTGTATTTTACAGCAGCGGTCGGTTCTCCCACATTTGGGCATCTTTCAGACCTGTTCGGCGCCAAACGCATCTATGACATTGGCCTGGCCATTACGCTCATGGCCAGCATTCTCGGCCCCCTCTCACCAAACATCTGGATCCTTATTCTCGCGCGTGCCCTGCTGGGGCTTGGCACATCCGCACAGTCTCCGGCTGCGATCGCCATGGTCATACATCTTGCGAAGACGAGGCACACAAGCTCCTCGGCCGCCGTCGGGGTGATCTCTCTGTTGGGGCAGGTATCGGCGGCGATTGGTCCTCTGATCGGCGGTATCGTTATCGTCGCATTCGGGTGGCATTGGATATTCTGGATTAACATTCCCCTGATCGTCAACGCTTATCTATGGTCTCGAAAGGTGCCATCGACCTCTGCGAAAGATTTTGATGTCAGCGATGCATCAACCAGCACGCGTACAGCACGCAGGCATGGCATGTTTCCAAGCATTGACCCTTGTGGCATCGCGCTCTTCTGTGTTGCGCTGATAGCGCTCATCTATGCGCTGCTGGGTAGCTCCACTCCCCTTGCAATTCTGGGCCTATGCGTATCTTCAATATGCTTCGCGCTCTTCTATTGCCAGGAAAGACGAGCTCCCAGGCCGTTCATTGACTTCGCGTTCATATCGTCACACCCGACGGTGACCTATGTCTATGTGAGAACCATCCTCGTCAACATCGCATTCTACATCGTCTTCTATGGCATTCCCCAGTGGCTCGAATCCAGGCAGGGCCTGAATGCGGCTCAGGCAGGATTGCTGCTTTTTCCAAATTTTCTTGCCGGAGTGATCACCACAAGACTTGCCTCTTCAAGACTCACATCATTCACCCCACCACAGTTACGCAGAATAGGTAGCCTGTTGCTCGGTGGCAGCGCTTTGATGTCAATGCTTCTTTTCCATTTTGGGATGCATCCGCTGATCCTTTTTGCAACTTTTCTGCTGGGCACGCCCTCCGGGTTCAATAACATGGGCAATCAACTTGAGTTGAATCGTACTGTCAGACCTCAGCAGCTTGGACAGGCCACCGGCATGTTCCGCACCTCTCAATTCATTGGTGCCGCGATTTCCACGCCCCTGGTGTTCCACATATTGCAAATCAACTCCACAGTCTCAGGCGGCGATCTGCTGATGATTGCAATCGTCGCGGTCTGCATCATCGTATGCATGCTTGATCTTCTGCACCATCATTTGCAGGAATCGCGACACAGCTCGGTATCCAAGAAGCGTTGAGAACATTGAGAGTCCTTGAATGGCAATGATGGTGTCTGCATGTGATCGAAATCAAATCACACACAGGCACCATCATTGCCGGGCAGCAGACCTTGTATCTAGGAGTTACTCATGCCTGTGCGGCCGCAGCCTTCTTCGCGTTCCTCTTGGCTTCCTTCTCTGCCTTTTCCGCATCCTTCACACTTTGAATGAAGTCAGCATGTTCCTTGGCTGGAAGCCATCCAGCGTTGACAACACGTACCTGCCAAATCCAGGCACCCGCAAACAGAATCAGCGCGAAGATGATGAGACCAATTGCGCCACCCATCGGACCCAAGTGGGCGATGTTGCCGACGATCGTACCAAACCACCCAAAGTCTGCATCGCCGAAGGTGGAGTTCGCAATGCCGAAGCTTCCCATAACTGTCATCAATGCCGCTGGCAGGAAGGTAATGAGCATGCCGTTGATGAAACCGCCAACAACCGACCCGGTTCTTCCACCTGTTGCATTGCCGAACACGCCTGCACCACCACCATCGAAGAAATGAGGAACCATTCCAGGAAGGATCAGAGCGACACCCCAGGCCGGCCCAAGCCATACGGCGATGATGACAAGGGCGACAAGACCTCCCGCAAATGATGACAGGAAACCGATAAGCGAAGCATTGGCACCGAAGGGGAAGACGATAGGAATATCAAGTGCTGGCTTTGCTCCAGGAACAACCTTCTTTGCAATACCCTGGAACGCTGGAACAAGCTCGCCAAGAATGATGCGAACACCATAGAGAATGATGCTCACACCGATGCCGAACTGAAGGGCTTGAGCGAAGGCAGCCATGAAGAATGCGCCATAATCCTTGGGACCGGAGGCAAAGATCGCAAACGCAGTCTTTGCAGGAAGCACTATCGCGCCCCAGATCGAGAATACGAAATACAGGATGACCATGAGCAAGGTCGTCGAGACCATCGAATCACGAAGGAAATTCAAGCCCTTCGGGAAGTTGATATCTTCGGTGGACTTTGACTTTTTGCCGACCTGCGTGCCGACAGCACCGGAAATGATGTATCCCAAGGTATTGAAATGCCCAATGGCGAGCTTGTCGTTACCAGTGATGCGGTTCATGAATGGCTGTGCGAACGAAGGCAGCACCACCATGAGCACTCCCATCAAGGCGGAGCCGACAAGAATGACCAGCAGTTGATTCTGTGAACCCAAGCCCACGGAAAGCACAACCGCGAGCAATGTGGACATGAACACCATATGGTGGCCGGTAAGGAACACGTATTTCAGTGGCGTGAATCTTGCCAGGATAAGCATCACCACAAAGCTGAGCACAATGATGTATGCAGACGTTGCACCATATTGGTTCGAGGCCTGAGCAGTGATGACTTCATTAGTCGGTACAACACCATGTGCACCAGTTGACTTCAACACCAATTCACCGAATGGAGCCAAGGCCGCAGTGACGACCGTTGCTCCGGCTCCAAGAATCAGATAGCCCATGGCGGCCTTGAGACCGCCAGAAATAACCTGACCTGCGCTTCTCTTCAAAGCTATCAGCCCAACCACGGCAACGATGCCGATCAGATAAGCCGGGACATTGAGTATCTCCTGACTGATGAAGTTCAGGACTTGCACGATAACGCCCATTTTCTACCTTCCTATATGCGATGCCACAATCGTTTCTGCGATTGCGCAATAATCAATCGGCGTATTTTTCCAAAATCTTCTTGACTTCATCTGGATCCATGAAGTTCTCAATGGTCTCCACAGGAACGTCAACCCCTTCGAGCTCTGCCGCCAACTGCGGCGACGTGAGCACCAAATCATTCATGTTTGCAGTGCCTTTTGCACTACCTGCGTCAGAAGTCGTGACGGTCACATCCATATTCATGTCCGATGCCACCTGCTCGACATTGACTTTGAGAAGAACAGATGTTCCGATTCCATTTCCACAAACACATAGAATGTTCATAATTTTTCCTTTGTAATATCGGTATTCTGATTAACAACTTCGAGATACGGCGAGACGAAACCTGCCTATCGCTTGAGAATGGCCCTGATCTCCTCCGGCGTTGCAGCCTTGCGCAGCTCCGAACTCGTCTGGGGATTCGACAATGCTCTTGCAATCGCAGACATGACTTGAAGATGTTCATTCTCATCTCGCCCTGCCAACCCAATCACCAATGACACCGGGTCATTCGCCTTATTGCCAAAAGGTACAGCCTTTGAAAGGCGCACCCAGCTCAATCCGGTGTGCAATACAGCGTCTGACGGTCGTGAATGGGCGAGGGCAAGCCCTGGTGCGATTACGATGTACGGCCCCATTTTTTCCACGGTTGCGATCATTTCATCCGTGTAGGCATCCGTGGTGAATCCAGAATCCGCCAAACCCTTGCCCGCCAAGCGGATTGCATCCCTCCAATCCTGTGCCTCCTTATCGATAAGGAATGCCGAATCCGGCAGGAATTCCTCAAGGTCAGTTGCCATGTTTACCTCCAATAAACAATGTCTAGGTTGGTGCTATTCGTGTCCACTACTCATCCGTACGCTGAGGATAGAACTCACCGGCAAGCGCACGCGAAGCAAGCTTCTGCGTCTCCTCGAAGGTGTGCTCCGCAAGATTCGCCCTCACATCATCCAAAGCGACCGGCGCCATTGACAGTGAAGTCACACCAAGCCCGACGAGAACCAGTGCAAGATCGGGATCTGCAGCTGCTTCACCGCAGACGCCAACCGGCATATCGTGTTCCTTGCCAGCATCGGCAATCAACTTGATTGCTCGCAATACCGCTGGATGCCAAGCCGTCTGATACGCCCCGACCGATGCCAGGGTTCTATCCGCGGCCAAGGTATATTGAGTCAGGTCGTTGGTGCCGATACTGACAAAATCGGCAACTTTCGCCACTTCATTTGCCATCAACGCAATCGATGGAACCTCTGCCATCGCACCAACGTGTTCGATGCCTTTCGCCTTGCCAAGCTTGACGAAGAAGTCAGCTTCATGCTCATCGGCCACCATCGGTGCCATGACCCAAAGATCTGCGTCGGTCTGTTCGTTGGCACGAGCAAGAGCCTCCAACTGATCGTCAAGCACCTGACGGTGAGCACGCAATGTTCTCAGACCACGCAGGCCGAGTGCAGGGTTGGGCTCATTCTCTGGTGTAAGGAACTCCATGGGCTTATCAGCACCAGCATCCAACATGCGAATAACGACTTTGCGATGTGGGAAATGCCTGAGCAACTCAACGTATGCCTTGGTCTGATCTTCCACAGAAGGCGACTGCGAGGATGAGATAAACATGAATTCGGTACGGAACAGCCCGACTCCCTCGGCTCCGTGCTCAAGCGCGGCATTGGCGTCTTCAGGCTTGCCTACATTCGCCAGCAGTGCAACGGGAACATCGTCCTTTGTCGCTCCTGGCTTGCCTCTGAGCAAACGTGCCCGCTCGGATTGCCGTTTCTGATGTTCCGCCTCTTCAATGTCATCGTCGCTTGGATCGAGAACAATCACATTCTTTGCGGCATTGAGTATGACTGTATCGCCATCGTGCAGAGAGTCTGCCTTCTGTGCTCCCACAATCGCAACGATTCCACGGGATCGTGCAAGAATGGCCGTGTGACTGGTCGGACTTCCCTGGATGGTAATGATTCCAAGGACTTGAGATAAGTCCAAGGAAGCCGTGTCCGCTGGTGAGAGATCTTCAGCCAGGAGAATGCTCGGTCCCTTGCCTTCGGGGATGCCTGGCATGGCTGCACCGGTGAGCAGAGCGATGACGCGCTGCCCAACATCATGAAGATCCTTCGCCCTTTCTGCCATATAGCCGCCGAGAGCCTCAAGCTTTGCCTCAAATTCACCAAAGCCGTCAAAAACTGCACGCTCCGGCGTTTTACCGGATTTCACAACCTTGGAAATCTCACCAATAAGTGCCGGATCTGCCGCCATTTGTGCCAATGCGCCAAGAATGTCCGAAATCTCATCATTCTTTGATGCCTTCGAGGCCTGCTCGGCCCTCGCTTCAAGCTGGGACTTGACATCTTCGAGAGCTGAGAGTACTTGCTGTTCAGCATCCTCATCGCTAATCTGAGGATTCCTTGCCACGTCTTCCGGCTCTTTCAGCGCTGGTGCCACACGTAGGATACGTCCTGTTGCGACGCCACGTCCGATTCCTGTTCCTTGTATATTCATGCGCACTCCTTCTTGTGCGAGACAACTACCCCAATGTCAGGCTTTTAGGTAAGCCAAGCCATTACCGCGATTCATCGATTTGGGCTCGCGATACAATACTGTTTTACAACCGACCCCAATGTGGCTGTAAAACCCACTGATCATTATGGTAATCGATTTCTGAAAAAGTTCAAACCGAGGTATCATGAATCGTGATGTCACCAGACAGAGCACAGAGGCACAATGCCGTTCCACACAAGGGGGATTCATGTCAACAGCAACACGAACAGTAGAGATAACAGATCCAGTCGGCATTCATGCACGTCCTGCATCGGCATTTTCTCAGGCAGCAGCAAGTAGCGCCTGTACGGTCACCATCGCGAAGAAACCTGATAATGCAAGTGTTGATGCAACCAGCGTGTTGATGATCATGAGCCTTGGAATCAAAAAGGGCGACACCATAGAAATCACCGTCAAAGGGGAAGACGCTGAAAACACGGCAGATCAACTCGTTCAGACTTTGTTGCAGAATAAGTAACATCTCACTTTGGACGAGCTCCGCACGTCCCTGTTCCTTATTGAGAACCTATGAGGTGCGAGTGTTGAAGTGGGAGCATCGAGAACAGTGAGGTGACATGTCGCAAAATTCGTTTGACGGTGATGTATCAATTGCGAATGTCGCAGCATTGGCCGGCGTGTCGACAGCCACGGTTTCTCGCGTACTTTCAGGTCGTCGGCGCAAAGACGATGACCTGAGCAGACGTGTCAGGGAAGCTGCCAAACAGCTTAACTATTCGGTCAACTATGCTGCAAGCGCCTTGCGTAGCGCCATAACAAACAGTATCGGTCTCATTGTGCCGGAACTCAATAATTCGATGTACTCCTCTCTTGTGCAGGCCATCGAACCAGCGGTGAACCATGTGGGCAAGCAACTCATTCTCGGAATAGGGTCCACGGCAGCCGAACAGGAGAAGCGAATTCGCCTGGGAATCTCTCATCGTGTCGACGGTCTCATCATCATCCCCGCCGAGACTGAATTCATCGTACCTTTTCTTGAAAATGTGGCGAGGCAAATTCCTGTCGTTCAGCTGCTTTCTCAGACTTATTCCAACAAACTTGACTGGGTTGGAATCAGTGAAACCACAATCATGCAGATCATTGCAGACCACTTGAGCACAGCCGGGGCAAGATCCGTTGCCTATATTGGGTCTTCTACGAACGATCTCGATGGCATGACGCTGTTCACCGCATTCCACATGCAGATGACCGTTTCCGGACTTTCAACCTATACGGAGTGGATTCACTTCACACCTGAAAGCGTTGATTCCGGATATCGGATCATGAAGAAGATGCTGTCTGAACACAACTTCTACCCTGAGTCAGTAATCTGTTCCGATGGTCTGACCGCAGTTGGCGTTTTCAGGGCATGTAAAGCAGCAGGACTCAACGTTCCCGAGGAGATCAAAATTGCAGTCTTGCACGATTCCTTGCTCTGCGAGAGTGGAACGTTGGAGTCTCCCTCATTTACTTCCGTGCAGCTGCCGTGGGATCGAATCGCCAAGCAGGCAATGATGTTGGTCACTGCAGAGCGTGAGCGAAAAAGCTGGCTTCCTTCACGACGAGAATTGGAACCTGAGCTCAATATAAGGAAATCCACTGTTGTATCCTCATAACTGAACGTCGCCGGCATGATAATCATTGAGAAGCATGCCACGAAAAGAATGATGACGCTATCCAAAGGACACTGGTGAAGAAGAGTCTTTTTGCATTGGCATTGAGCGCCTTTGCGCTTGGTGCGGCAGAGTTCGTCATGATGGGCATCCTCCCACAGACCGCTCATGCCATGAAGGTGAGCATACCGGTTGCCGGCAACTTCATTTCTTCCTATGCAATCGGTGTTTGCGTAGGTACCTTGATACTGGTCTTCGGGCGCAAGATCCCTCCAAAACGATTGATCATCATATTCATTGCACTGATCATCGTCGGCAACCTGCTCTCTGCATTATCGGTGAACGCGCCGATGCTGATTGTCTCTCGCTTCATAGCCGGGCTCCCACATGGAGCCTTCTTTGGAACGGCAACCCTCATAGCAAAATCAGTTGCTGAGCCCGGTAAAGAGACCAAGGCGGTTTCGATGATGGTCACCGGCCAGACGCTTGCCAATATGCTTGGGGTTCCAGCCGGAACCTTGCTCGCTGAACATCTAACATGGCGAATGACCTTTGCCTCGCTCTGTGCCTGGGCGGCTGTCGCCTTGGTGCTTTCTCTGGTGTGGCTGCCGGACGTGCCCGCCATCGCAGATGCCGGAATCGGCGGCCAGTTTGCCTTTCTGCGCAGACGCGCACCTTGGCTGATTCTCGGTGCGGTATTCTTCGGCAACGCAGGCATCTTCTGTTGGTGGAGCTACGTCTCGCCATGGCTCATCAAGGTTGGCGGTTACGCTTCGGAATCAATCCCTACGATGATGATGTTGGCTGGATTCGGCATGGTCATCGGAGGTCTTATAGGGGGCAATATAGCCGATCACTGGCGTCATGCAGGCACAGCCTCCATAGGGCAGATTCTATCTGCGGTGGGGTTGCTGCTGGCGTTTCTTGTTCCAGGCACCACACTCACCACCGCGATCCTGACCTTCTGGATTTCATTCGGTCTCTTCTTCGTCTCCTCTCCCCAGCAGATTCTGATGGTCGATGCCGGGAAAGGCGGTGGCGAACTGATCGGTGGTGCAGCGGTTCAGGTCGCGTTTAACCTTGGCAATGCGGTTGGCTCAATCATCGGTGGAATGAGCCTTACCGCCACTTCTGGCAACTACCACACACCCGCCTTGTCCGGCATACCCATGGCACTCCTGGCAGTTGCACTCCTTATCGTCTATTCCGTACGTCACGAGACCCATACCGGAGCCCTGCAAAGGATGAAACTCATTCACCTGCCAGAAGTGGGATCAAAGCCTCTCGATCGTGGATAGGCACTGTTCCATGTCCGTCTACCAATACTGAGAAGCCATAAAGATGCCCCTGCGACTATCGTAGGTAGAAATTCGGATTACATACTTGGCCGGTTCAGGCTGAGCATAGGGGGAATACATATGCAATCAGGCACTGACACGCACGCCGGACCATCTCAGAAGATGAAACTCTTGGTGTCGATCATCGCCACCGCCGCAATGGTCATGGGACTATTCGTAGGTGGCACGCAGGTCGCCCAAGCTGCCGAGGGCACTCAGTCGACATCGAACACATCTACAGTCACCACAGCAACCAAAAAAGAGGCGTTGAAGGCAAAGGGCAAGTCTTTCACGATTGCCACAGATACGACCTTTGCGCCATTTGAGTTCCGTGAAGGTGGCAAGATGGTCGGCATCGACATGGATCTCATGAATGCGATAGCCAAGAATCAAGGCTTTACGATAACCATTCAATCCCTTGGTTTCAATGCGGCTTTGCAGGCATTGAGTTCGAATCAGGCCGATGGAGTCATAGCTGGCATGTCGATAACCGACGAGCGCAAGCAGATCTATGATTTCTCGGACCCCTATTTTGAATCCGGAATCCAGATGGCCATCGCCGGCAATGACAGCACCATCAAGTCATACAAAGATTTGAAAGGCAAGACGGTTGTTGTAAAGTCCGGCTCCGAGGGCGAAAGCTATGCAAAGTCAATAGCCAGCAAATACGGCTTTACCGTCAAGTCGGTCGATCAATCCGCAACCATGTACGAGATGGTCAAATCGGGCAACGCTTCAGCTGTGTTCGACGACTACCCGGTGTTGGCCTATGGCGTTTCACAGAACAATGGCTTGAAGACGGTAACCAAAAAAGTTCCCGAAGGTTCGTACGGCTTCGCCGTAAACAAGGGCAGGAACGCGGCGCTGTTGGCAGCCTTCAATGTTGGCTTGCAAAATCTCAAGGACAATGGCAAATACGACAAGGTCCTGGTCAAATATCTGGGAAGCAGCGCTTCGACCGGAGCCGCAAAGATCAAGACCGCTGCTCGTGCAAGCTTCTGGCAGTTGGTGAAGCAATCATATCCCGCTCTGCTGCTCGGCCTTCGAAACACCTTGATCATCACAGCGCTGTCGTTCATCGTCGCCATGATTCTCTCGCTTGTCTTCGGACTGATGCGCGTGTTCCCGAATCGAATCGTGCAATTCATAGCCCAGCTGTATGTCGCCGTATTCCGCGGCACACCACTGTTGGTCTGGGCATTCTTCTTCTACTTTGGCGTGCCGCAGCTGGTCGGCCACGCAATCAGCAATTGGCTGTGGATTTCCGGTCTGCTCACACTCTCGCTGAATTCCGGTTCATATCTCACCGAGATTCTGCGCGGTGCCATCCAATCCGTCAACATAGGGCAGACCGAAGGCGCACAATCCCTTGGCCTGACCTACGGTCAGACGATGCGAGAGATCATTCTTCCCCAGGCATTCAAGATTGCGACGCCTTCCGTGATCAATCAGCTGATCATCATGATCAAGGATTCCTCGCTCCTGCTCACCATCGGATTCGCGGATCTGCTCTATCAGGCACAACAGCTGTATGCAGCAAACTTCCGCGTTACCGAGACGCTGCTCATGGTTGGTGTGATCTATTTCGTGGCGATCTCGCTGCTCACCCTGGTGGCGAACTGGGCAGACCGCAAGATGAACCACCGCTGAATCAGCGCTTGTCAAGGAGCGCCTTGTACACCCTCGTCAGAGCAAGCAGGGCACTCCTTGACTCTATGCATGGCGGCTGGCGCATGCCAGCCAAGCAATCTGAAACGTGATTCCCGAGTTTTGTGGCAATTGCCGAATGGAAACCCACGTTTTTGGCTTATTTCATGTGCCGTACCAACGAGTTCCAACGTTTCTACTCCGCAATTGCCACAAAACTCGGGAATCACGTTATTGTTCTGCTCAGACAACCCCGGGTGTGAGTTCTCCAGCGATGGGAACGCTCATCCAACTGGCAAGCTCCTTGCCTCTCAGCCCTTGCGAAAGCAGGAAAATCGTCTTTGCATAGACGGCTTCGAAAGTCATGTCGGCAGAGCTGCATGCGCCTGCTCGAGCTATCGCGTCGCCAGTCTCATAACGACCAAGCAACACCTCAGCCTGTTCGCACTGCGAAGTGATGACCACGGGCACCTGATTGTCCAGCAATCCGGCAATTGCACCGGTCAACCCCTCCTCATCGCTGGGAACATTACCCACGCCGTATGCACGGATAATCACTGCTTCGGGCTGTGGCGAGGCCATTGCAGCAAATCGCGTTGCGGTGATTCCTGGAACCATGTCGATGACCGCGACATCATGGCGCTGATACGGCTTGGGATTCACCCAGCCCTTGCCTGTACGGTTGATGTCACGCCAATGCCACGGCGTTCCAGATTGAGCCACGGGACCGGTTATTGGCGAATCGAAACCTTCAAACGCCCACGAAGACGTTTTTGTCACACGGTTGCCGGCAAAAAGATGATGGCCGAAGAAGAGGTTGACCCCACGCGCGCGCCCGCTCAGGGCAGCGTTCAATGCTCCCGTCACATTGGCAGTCGCATCGGATTCGATACGACCAAGCGGATGTTGGGCACCGGTGAATATGACTGGCTTGCCAAACTCAGTCAAGGCGTACGAAAGCGCTGCTGTGGTATATCCCATCGTGTCGGTGCCGTGCAAGACAACGAACGCGTCCGCAGAGTCACGATGCTGCTGCAAGTCATCTATTATCTGTTGCCAACTTTGTGGCGTCGCATTCGCGGAGTCGATCAACGGATCTAGCTCGGTGAAAGTGACTTCATCGCTGCGTTCCTCGTTTCCCTCGGCAAGAATGCGGAACAGCCAGCCGCGCATGTCAGCGCCAACGACCAGACCTTCATCGGACTCAACCATACCGATGGTGCCACCCGTATATGTCACATGAATGCGCATGTCAACCACTCACCTTTCGTGAATCTTTGTCACTGCTCGTCGTAGTGTTTTTGTTCGTCTATTTGGTGGATTGCCTCGACTTTGTCTCGGCAACATCGATCATCGACTTGGCCGAAGCCAGAGATGGCGTGGCATCATCGTCATCTTCATCGGCATCGTCGTCCTGTCCAAGGTCGATCTCATCAAGCAGATCCCCGCGCACACGACCACGCACGTAATACCATCCAGCAACCATCAGCAGCACTACCACGCAGAATAGCGCAAGGGTCCACCGGCCAGAAGTGCTGGCAAGATTCGAAACGACAACAACCGCAAAGAAGATCAGCGCCAGATAGTTCGTGTAGGGAGCTCCAGGCATGTGATACGCAGGTCTGGTCTCCCTGCCCTGCTTCACACGTCTCAGGAATACCAGATGCGTCACCAGAATCGCCGCCCATGTTCCAGCGATACCAATGCCGGCAAGGTTCATGATGATTTCGAAAGCCTCATCGGGCAATATGGCATTCAGCAGCACACCAAACAGACCCAAGGCTGAAGTGATCATAATGCCACCTGCAGGAACGTGATGCTTGTTCATGACCTTGGCAATCTTCGGAGCGGAACCCGCCACTGCCATCGAACGAAGTGTGCGACCAGTTGCATACAGTCCGGCATTGAGTGAAGACAGCGCAGCAGTCAGCACAACGAGCTGGATGATGCTTCCCGCATAGGGTATGCCGAGGCCAGAGAAGAAAGTGACAAACGGCGATTCGTTGCTGGAGTATGCGGTATACGGCAGAACAAGCGCCATGAGAACCACGGAACCGACATAAAATACAAAAATTCGAATAATCATTGAGTTGATTGCCTTGGGCAGCACCTTGCGAGGATTCTTTGCCTCGCCAGCGGCAACGCCGACCATCTCAGTACCGCCAAAGGCAAATACCACACCGAGCGTCAATGCGAACACAATCGGCAATCCCTCTGGGAAGAAGCCGCCATGGTCGGTGATGTTGACAAATCCTGCGTGCGAGCTGCCTACGGCAGCCCCCGATACGATCGCCCAAATGGCCACCACCATAAATATGAGAATCGTGGCAACCTTGATGGCCGCGAACCAAAATTCAGCCTCTCCGAACAGTTTCACACTCATGAGATTCATGACAAAGACAAGTGCCAGAGCTGCGAGCGCGATAATCCATTGCGGAATGAACTGCAGCGACTTCCAATAATGAACATAGACTGCAACAGCGGTGATGTCAGCCATGATCGTTGTTGACCAGTCCAGGAAGAACAACCAACCGGTGATGTAAGCACCCTTTTCGCCAAGGAATTCACGAGCATAGGACACGAACGCACCAGAGGAAGGGCGACGGATTGCCAGCTCTCCAAGCGCACGCACCATGAGGAACGCGAAGATTCCGCACACCGCATACGCGATGGTCAGGCCAGCGCCGCCCTGCGCGAGACGCCCACCAGCGCCAAGGAACAGACCTGTTCCGATCGAGCCGCCGATGGCGATCATCTGAATATGCCGTGGCTTCAAGTCCTTTGAATAATCGGCATCGCTTCGATCTTCAGTCACGATTCGCTGCTTGGAGTCCTCTTGTGACTCCTCATTATTGCTGGCCATAATCCCCCAATATGTGTGCCAATAAACACAAATACAATGATTCCATGCCATCACGTGCAACAACCATCGCACGTCGAGCAATCGTATACTCACCTCATGAACTGCGGAAGTGGCAGCATCCGCTTCATTGTGAACTTATCAAAGTATCATTCATGAAAATGCCCGATATTGGAGCCAAGACCCCTCGATTTTGGTCGATTTTTGTGGATGATACTTTGACAAGTTCGCAATGAACAGATAACCCCCCAGAAATATGTCACAGAGCGACTCTAAGGTGTCAAAGAGTTTGAGTCTTGGCGGTCTTTGCATCGTGGCTGCCCGGGCGGAGGGGAAATAATGGCGCAAACACAGCCGACTATCAACAAGGACGGCACACACAGGTCGCTCAGCAATCGACATGTTCAGATGATTGCCATCGGTGGAACGATAGGTACCGGGCTGTTCCTCGGTGCGGGCACAACAATCAGCCAGACTGGCCCGTCGGTGCTGTTGGTCTATCTGATTCTCGGGCTCTTCTTCTTTCTCATGATGCGTGGCATAGGCGAGATGCTCTACGCCGATCCTTCGCAGCATACCTTCGTTGCCTACATCGCAAAATATCTAGGCCGTCGCACCGGACAGTTCGCAGGGTGGACCTATTGGCTCGGTCTGGTCTTCCTTTCCATGGCCGAACTTACCGCCATTGGCAATTACGTCCAGTTCTGGCTTCCCCAAGTACCTGCATGGCTTATCGAATTGTGCGTGCTGGTAGTGCTGGTCCTGCTGAACCTTTCGACGGCGCGGCTTTTCGGAGAGACCGAGTTCTGGTTTGCCATGATCAAGATTGTGGCCATCATCGCCTTGATCGTCACGGGCATCGTCATGACCATCAATCACGCAGCCACTCCACTTGGGCATGCAAGCGTTTCGAATCTCTTCATTGATCTTCATGCATTCCCTAAAGGCTTCATGGCCTTTGCGGCAGCATTCCCCATGGTGTTCTTCGCATTCCAAGGCATTGAATTCATCAGCATTACGATCGGCGAGGCAAAGTCCCCTCGCAAGATCATTCGCAAGGCAGTGAACAACACTCTGATTCGTATTCTGCTGTTTTACGTATTCTCACTCGTCGTCATCATGATGATCGTCCCATGGAAGAGCATTCAACCCGACAAGAGTCCGTTCGTTCAGGTGTTTCAGCTTGCTGGATTGCCAGCAGCAGCTGCGATCATCAATGCCGTGGTGCTCACGGCAGCCGCTTCCGCACTCAACAGCTCGATATTCTCAGCTGGCAGGCATCTCTATCAGATCGCGACAGAGTCAGAGGGCAACAATGGATTCAATGGCTTCCTTGCGCAAATTTCAAGGAACGGCATTCCCGCGCATGGTATCGTCATCTCCGGAATGCTGATGCTTCTTGCGCCATTCATCAGTATGTTTCGAGGAGTAGGTGGCGCTTTCACCATTGTCACCGGCATTTCAAGTGACCTTTATATAGTGGTCTACATTCTTGCCATGCTCGCTCACCGCAAATATCGGCGATCCGCCGACTTCATGCCCAGCGGCTTCGTCATGCCCGCCTATTCGATTACCAGTCCTGTAAGCATTGCCTTCTTTGGTCTGATTTTCCTAAGCCTGTTCGTTATGCCCGATGATCGCACAGGGGCTTTCGGTGCCATTGTCTGGTGCTTGATCTTCATCATCTTCTACGCGTTCCAGGCACGCCATGACAGACATTCCCCAGGTATGGAAGCCATACCTGGCCATAAGCCAACTGACTGATCCCCGTTGACGTCGTGATGCGCACATGACCTACAAATGGTTGTGGTAAAGATATGTCGTAACCATATGAATGTGAGGCAGCAAGTTGAACAGGGTAGATTCACCAATCGGCGTCTTCGATTCCGGTGTCGGCGGCATCAGCACACTCAAGGTTCTTGCAAAGATGCTGCCACACGAGGATTTCGTCTTCTTTGGCGACTCTGGAAACGCACCTTATGGCGAAAAACGACGCGAAGAAGTGCAACGGCTGACCAACAACGCAGTCCAGAAGCTGCTGACACACCACATCAAGGGCATGGTCATTGCTTGCAATACGGCGACCAGCGCATCCAAGCCGATGCTGCTTGAGCATTACCCCGATCTGACAATTGTCGGCATCGAACCCGCACTCAAGGAGGCAGTCGATAACGGAGCCCAAAACATTCTGGTCATGGCGACGCCGCTCACACTTGCCATGCCGAAATTCCAGAGGCAGCTGCGTCTCTTCTCCGGTGAGCGCCACATCGAAACCCTGCCGTGCTCAGGTCTCGCGGGACTCATCGAATGCGGCGCACAACGACTCGATGACGTCAAGGACCTTTTGCGAAGGCTGCTCAGCACCACGAGTGACACACAGTTCGATGCCATCGTTCTCGGATGCACGCATTACCCATTCGTCAAGGATCTGATTGCGGAGTGCATTCCTTCGCATCCTCGCTTCTTCACGGGGTACGAAGGGCTCACACGTCATCTCACGCACCTGCTGGATGATAAAAACCTGTTGAGAACAGGTAACGAGCATCGCAGCATTGAATTTCTCAGCAGCTCGGTCAATCCCCACGAAACCGACCTCTATCGTGAACTGTTCACCTCGTCCATCGAATCCGCCACCCAGTTCGGCCGCTAATATACTGTGCTACGCTACGCTAAGCTAGACTAGGCTACGCTATCTGAGATGCTGCAACTCAAGCAATTCAAGCAAGCTGAGCAACCGAAAACACGATCCCAAGAACTCAATGCATAGTACGTTGATGTGCAAGCTTGAAGTGAGCACACACGAAATCTTGATTTCTCACGGTTTCAAGAAGCTCAAACTGCTGTTCACGCGGGAAGAGGGGTTTGCCGGATCCCAAAGTCACAGGAGCAAACTGCACCCAAAGCTCGTCGAGCAACCCAGCCTGCGCAAATTGAACCGCCAGAACTCCACCCCCGACAATCCAGATGTCTTTATCCCCAGCGGCCTTCTGAATCCTCGGAAAAATCGCACCGATGTCCCCCTGGACGAAACGAATATCGGCACCAGTCGGATGTTTCAGCTCTTTATGGGTAAACACCCAGGTCGGTTGAGCATATTCCCAGACATCACTATGATCGAGCAGCCATTGATAGGTGGATCGTCCCATGACCAGAGTCCCGATTCGTTTGATGAATTCCGTATAAGCCATCGGACCCTGCATGTCAAAATGCTGTTTAAATAGCCATTCCAGAGAGTTGTCAGGCGTTGCAAGATACCCATCAAGACTCGAGGCCGTATAAAAGTGTGTAGCCATGCATACACGCTACCTGTTGCATTGTTGACTGGTCAATGGTGACTGGCCAATGTTAGCCAATGTTAACTGGCCAACAGCGGACTAGCGCAGGATTTTTTCAAGGGGTTTTCCTTTGGCTAGCTCGTCAACGAGCTTGTCAAGCCAACGGATTTTCTGCATAAGCGGATCTTCTATATCCTGCACGCGTATGCCGCAGATTGATCCTGTTATTGAGTTGGCATGGGGATTGATGCAGGGTGCTTCGGCGAAGAAGGTCCGATAATCGTTCTGCTTGTCGAGCTGAGCCAACAACTCCTGCTTGTCATAACCCGTCAGCCACTCGATCACGGCATCCACCTCATCCTGGGTTCGGCCCTTGCGCTCCACCTTCTTGACCAGCAGCGGATACACGGATGCGAATGTCATGCCGAACACTCGCTCAGCCCTCTGCACACTCTTGTCCATAATCACTCCACTCTACCCGAATTTCGGTCTCTATCGTGCGGTTTGTGCTTTGCGAACGCTTGTTGAGCAAGATCAACCGAAAAGCACCTCGCAAAGCTCAAGCCGTGGAATGGCCGACTCCACAAACACAGGATGATAAGCACTCATATGTTGGTCATTAACGATCATTCTATTGTGTATACCAATGGTTCTATTGATTGAGATTTCGGCATGCTGGCCACACCGTGTTTTGGCCACACCGTGTTTTGACCACACAGCGTTTTGGCCACACAGCGTTCTTCTCACACTGTGTTTTGGCAGTCGGTCTCATGAGGGCACATTGCTAAGATTCCATACATCTCGGCCATGACTGCGCTGGAGAATTCAGATGGTGACGACGGAGATTGGATGGATCTGGCGGAATTCACAGCCTCAATAGGCGGCCAGCAGCATTGCGCCATGGAAGCGTGCCGTATTCGGTGCAGCAATCGGGAACCTTAATGGCCATTTGCGCAACCACGGTTTTCTCCGAAAGGACCGAATATGGCAACTGGCGCCAGCAGCTGCTATGAACGCCAAATCATGTGAAGACAAGCTGCCGGATCTACATCAATTGTTCGTGTTCGGGCGAGAAGAAATAACTGTCGTCATGTTCTTCGAAGATGGAGCGCCCTCATTGTTCGAGGTTCCTCGAGCAGTCGCATTCGTCTGGATTGCAGACATATATGCTGGCAGCTCTTCGCCCCGGCAACACTACCCGGCGACACTACCCGGCACGCAATATTCGCAATATTCATCCATGAGCTTTCCCGCTCATGGATGGTATTTTCATCAACTCGACCACGAGCATGTGCATTCCCAACGGTACGAGAACGGACTTCAGGCTTTGCGAGAATCTTTGTTAACACGGTGCGCCCACCCTGTGCACGGGATGCTTCACATCACCTCATTCTGCGAATCGAGAGGGCGGAGATCACTGAAATGACGGTCATGACGATTGCCGTGGGAAAGACCCAGAAGTATCCGCCAAGCTGCACGACGATCAACGATGTGAACGACGCGCCCAGAGCCTGACCTGCGCAGGTTGCGATGTTGAGGAATCCCAGATCCTTGCCTGCAGACTTCTTGTTGGGAAGCACATCCACGTTGATCGCCTGATCGACGGCCATATACATGCCATAACCGAAACCGGCAAGCCCGGCAAAAAGATACATGCCCAGTTCGCTCGGCATGATCCATGGCATGGCAATGCCAATCGCATACAGCACACCGGCAAGGCAGATCGATGGCTTTCTGCGTCCAATGAAATCGGTGATTGGCCCTGAGGTCGCGGATGCAATCAGCGAGACGATCATGGTGATGATGGACATCAGCGAGATGGCTGCCGCCGTTGTCGCCTTGGAAGCACCGATATAGTCTTCAAGGATATACAGCTGGTATGAAGTAACCATCTGGTATGCAATGATCAAGCCGGTTCGACATATGAAAGCCTTCCAGAAGTCGCTCGCTCCTGCAATCGGGGGCGTAAACGATCTGACGATTACTTGGACCAGGCTTTCGCGTTCATGCTTCAGGTTCTTGCTTGACTGCTCGCGGGGAAAGGCAAGAACCGCCAAGATGCCCGAAAGAATGAGCAGCACCGCAGCCACTCCGAAGCCGAGCAGCACCGTGGTGAGGAATGCGGCAGCAACCATGTTGCCGATCGACTGGCCTACGACTGCCCCGCCACCAAATGCTGCCGAAATCGTTGCTCTGCGTTCCTCTGGAATACGGTCCGAAAGCACTGCCGTGATTGGGGCAACCATCATGTTCAAACCAATCAGTGACGTGCAATAGGCGATACCTACGCCAATCCACGTTGCCGGAAGACTGATGATGAAGAATCCCAAGCCTGTCAGCAATGCGCCAACGACAATCCATGGTGTGCGCTTGCCAAATCGCGAGCGCGTTCTATCGGAAAGCGCTCCGAGAAACACGTTGATGAACATGGAAAGCACCGCGCCAACCGCGTTGATGGTTCCCAGTGCCGAGCTGTAATCGACAATACCCAAATCCTTGAGTTTCTGCGGCATTAATACACCGGTAACCATCGTAAAACCGGCATAGATCAGTGTATTGAATACGAAGAATCCAATCAGATATCTCCAGAAATCTCGTGTTGATAGTGGTGAAGACGTGGAATCATCGTTGCTTGGACTTACCGCAACCAGCTGAACAGCTGGACCGGCATCGTCGACAACGGCTTGTGCGCCCAGCGCTTGGGTGATGGTAGGGCGCATCTCAGGCGAATCCAGTGTTGCCGCGTCGGAATGTGCAGGAATGCTTCGAGTTTGTGTGCTCATTGTCTTGCTCCTTACTTAAAGCCCCTCAGCGGAGCTTCATCCAGACACTGGTGTCTTGTGGCAGTGTGCCGTCTGCGGTCAATGTGCCGGAAGCAAGCATGATCTCGCCTTCGGGAAGTTCGATGGGAGCAGCTGAGAAGTTGGTGACATTAGCCCAGCCATTGCTCCTGCGATACGCAATTACTCCGCCGTGATTGCCCGTCGCGCCATCGGCAATGTCAGAAGCCGAATCTTGAGGAAGCCACTCGAAATCGGTATTGAAGACTTTCAAGTCGTGACGAATGCGCAGGGCCTTGCGGTAGAGGCTGAGCATCGAATCATCGTCACTCTCCTCACGATCAACGGCACAATCATGGAACCACATCGGCTGTGGAAGGTGTGGACGCTGCAATTCTGAACCATTCGTCGATGCTGGCGAGAATCCGAAGGATCCCCTGCGAGCGAATCCATCGTGATGGGAATCTTCCGAACCGTCTTCGGCCACCCATGGCAGGGGCACGCGGCAACCATCGCGGCCCTTGCTGCTATCTGCCTGACGCGTACGCAGGGCAGTCGGGTCCTCGAGTTCGTCCCAAGGGATGTTGGCAACCTCAAAGAGCCCGAGCTCCTCACCCTGATAGATGTATGCCGAGCCCGGAAGAGCCAACTCAAGCAGTATCGCAGCCTTGGCGCGCTTGGTGCCGAGCTCCCTGTTTTCGACGTATCCAGAACCATCACGCAGCAACCAATCGAGCGACATCTGATGCATGTGCCCAGGGCTTGGAATCTGCGGAAGAGCATATCGGCTGGCACTGCGCGGCACATCATGATTACTCATCACCCATGTGGATGTCGATCCTGCCTTGTCTGCAGCCGCAATTCCCTCGGCTATCGCATCATGCATCTCATCGCGAATCCAGTTCTTCTTGGCAAACTCGAAGTTGAAGACCTGACCAAGCTCCTTCGTGCTGGCATACAGATACTGGCGATCGGGATTGACCCATGCCTCGGCCACGGCGAAACGTGGAGGATTGTATTGGTTGAACACCTTGCGCCATTCACGATAGATCTCGTGAACCTCATCGCGGTCGTATACAGGATCCGATCCGTCAGAAGGAATGGGCTTGAAAACATCAACATCCCAGTCATCGAGATCGTCACGATCCAGATCCTTGGCCAGTCCATGTGCCACATCGACCCTGAAGCCATCAACTCCATGATCGCACCAGAAGCGAAGCGTCTTGATAAAGTCCTGACGCACCTCCTCATTCTTCCAGTTCAGATCAGGCTGTCCAGGTGTGAACAGATGCAGGTACCATTGCCCATCCGCAACCTGCTTCCATGCTGGACCTCCAAAGTTCGCGGTCCAGTTCGTTGGTGGCAATTCACCATGCTCACCACGGCCATCACGGAAGATGTATCGATCTCTGGCCACGGAACCCTTCGGAGAGTTGAGGGCTTCCTGGAACCATGGATGATACATCGATGTGTGATTGGGAACGATATCGACAACCACCTTGATGCCACGGCTATGTGCGGCCTGAACCATGTCACTGAAGTCTGCCATGGTGCCAAGCCGAGGATCGACATTGCGATAGTCGTCAACGTCATATCCTCCATCGAGCAAGTGGGATGGATAGAACGGACTCAGCCAAATGGCATCGATGCCAAGCTCATGAAGATAATCCATCTTCGAGGTGATGCCACGGATGTCACCAAGGCCAGAGCCTGTGCTGTCTTTGAAGGATCGCGGATAAATCTGATAGACACTCGCCTGCTTCCACCACAATGCCTGATCATCAGAAACCAACGTCCCTTCCGAATTGTCGGTACCGGCACAAGCCTTGGCAGAGACGTTCCCACTGAGGGAAGCATTGTCATGCCCCAATTCGGCAGTATCCTTTGAGTCGTTATTCATAGTCAACTCTGACCTTCTTCGTATCGTCATCGATTGCAATATCGGTTTTATGCTAGCGCTTGCACACAGTTTATGCAAGCGCTAGCATTTCTTCGTTCATCGTGCCACCTCATGCTGGACGTAATGACCCGGCTCCTAGATTCCAAGCCTCTCGCGCCGCCATGAGGCAATGGAGTAGCAACTCGCTGGCAGCGCAGGGGTATTCTTGATCGTGCGAGATAAGCCATGCTGCGCACAGGGAGTAGGGTGAACGATGCTTTTGAAGGACTTGGCCAAGGTGGCGGGCGTGTCCCTTTCGACTGTTTCGCGAGCGCTTCACGGTGACCCCCGCATCAGCGAACCTACAAGGCAGCGCATTCAGGCGATCGCGGACCGCGAGCATTTCGTACTCTCAAAAAGCGCCTCTGCGCTGGCGTCACGCAAATCCTTCCGCATTACAGCTCTTTTTGTCGATCATTTCAACACCTGGTTTACTTCAACTTCTCTCGAAGGCCTGTATTCAGTAATCGAAACTTCGGATTATGATCTCTTTCCACTCGCATTGCATACTCCCGAAGAGCTCGACAGATATTTCAGATCGTTATCGAAAAACAACAACACCGATGGCATCATCATCTCTTCGATTCATCTCAGCAAGAAGCATACCGAACAGCTCGCAGCCTCTCACATTCCTGTGGTTGGACTGGATTCGTATGGGACTCAGGGCTACGATGCCGCGATTATACTCAATAACGAGCGTTCAATGACCATTGCCGCACAGACAATCAAGCGGCTCGGGCACACAACGATCGGTTTCGTTCACTATCCACAGCCCGGATTGTTTCGCGATTACAGCTATTCGGAGCGTATTCCGCAGTTTGAGAGCATCTGCAAGGCGCAAGGATATACATCGCAGTCATTCGAGCATTTCACCAGCGAAGATGGCAGAGCGGACAAAGCTGGAGTCGAATCGATCATCACGCGATGGGAATCCTCGCAAGTTCAGCCTTCGGTGCTGTTCGTGGAGACCGACGACTTTGCCATTACCCTATTGTCGGCCTTGCGCGAACACGGTTTCCGAGTGCCCGAAGACGTATCAGTGGTCGGCTTCGATGACAATCCGGTCTCTCAGCTCATTGGACTGGCTACATTCCGCCAGAATGCCCTTGAGAACGCCCATTACGCAGCGCATACCATGTTGGACCTGTTGCAGACCTCGTCTGCAAAGCACTGCGCTGGCTCTTACCACGCAGCGAATGCACCGGACGATGAACTATTCCACGAAGATGAGACGGCCTTTATCCAGCGAAGAACCCTGGCTAAGGCCAAGGGTGCTGCAAAAGCAAAGGGTGTCACAAAGGCAAAGACGCGCAATAAGCATTAATTGTTGTATATGCAACAAATGTACATATCGGGTATTACTCTGACTTCTTGCTTATATCCGCATTTTTTCGTTGCGGGGGCTTCAAGATTGAGAAAGTGAGGGGGGGGGACTTGCAGACACAACATACGGTCAACGGCACATTCCTCCACAAAGTTGTCAACAGCGAAGGTCTGAAGCGGCCAAGCATGGCAATTCATTGCCTGCACCACCTCATTCACCGCTACCTCAGCGCAACGCTGCCTGAAGATGCACGCATCGCAACAGGCTCGAATACACCAATAATCGTCTATCTTTCCAGACATCGGACGGGCGACGTATTCCAGCACGATATCGAACGCCATTTTTCGATTACCAGATCGACGGCATCCCGAGTGCTCACACGCATGGAGGCCAAGGGGCTGATCAAGCGCGAGGAAGTCGCACAAGACAAGCGATTGCGTAAGATTTCTCTCACCGATAAGTCATGGGGCATCGTCGAGCAATTACGCGAGAATGCGTCTCATATGGAAGAGACACTGCTTGAAGGTCTGAGTGAGACGCAGATCAAGCAACTGCTGCAAGCGCTTGCAACCATGAGGAAGAATCTGATTTCAACCGGACTGGTCGGAACACATCGGGATCAACACTCACGGGAGAAACCTCAACTTGGCGCAGTAGGGGAAAAGAACGATTCCACGACACACGAGCTTCAGCCAGAGGCAGGGATTTGAGACAAGAGACGAGGAAGGAACGAGAGCGAATGACGTCAAGAGCAACGCGACGTGACGATATAATTTCACAGCCAGAACATGCAGGCACTGAACGGAAAGATGTTCGCAGACAGATGACACCGGAGTCGTTTACGACTCGCGGGACAGATACCTTGCGTGTGTTGCTTTCAAGTCTGCGTGAATTCAAGAAGACGACGTTGCTGGCGCCTGGGTTCGTATTCGTCGAGGGCATTCTCGAAATCATCATCCCCACCATCATGGCGGCGCTGATCGATGAGGGAATAACCGGCAGGAACATCAGCGCGCTATGGCGTTTTGGGATTATTCTGCTCTGTTGTTCGGCAGTGTCGTTGACCTGTGGATTCCTTTCAGGAAAATATGCGGCTTATGCTGCTTCGGGCCTTGCGAAAAACCTTCGCGGCGACATGTTCGACCGAATGCAGTCCTTCAGCTTTACGAATATCGACCGCTTCTCCACCGGATCGATCATCACACGGCTGACCACCGATGTCACCAACATCCAGAACGCCTTTCAGATGATTGTTCGTCTCGGCATGCGTGCGCCGGTCATGGTCATTGTGTCGTGGATTTTCGCATTCCGCATCAGTCCTTCGATATCCGTGATCTTCCTGATCACCATTCCAGTTCTCGGCATCGGTCTGATGGCCTTGGCGTGGTTCGTTCACCCGATCTTCGAGCGCGTCTTCCGCACCTATGATGTGCTCAACAATACGGTCGACGAGAATTTGCAGGCGGTACGCGTGGTGAAATCGTATAACCGCGAGAATTTTGAAGTCCACAAGTTTTCGAAGATATCTCAGCTGATCTATAAGAACTTCGTCAAGGCCGAGAAGGTTCTGAGCTTTAATATGCCTTTGATGCAGTTATGCATGTATGCGACGATGATCGTGATTGCGTGGGCTGGCGCACACCAGATCGTGGCATCAGGCAACGTTTCCTCACTCGGACTCACCACCGGCGATCTGACTGCTCTGGTCACCTACGCCATGCAGATTCTGATGAGCATGATGATGCTTTCGATGATCTTCGTCATGGTGATCATTTCGCGCGCATCTGCCGAACGAATCACGCAGCTGCTTGTTGAACAAAGCACGGTCACCAATCCGGCACACCCCATCACGAAGGTTGCCGATGGTTCCATAGCATTCGACAACGTGACATTCCGATACGCAAGCAGTTCCGAAAAGCCAGTGCTGAATCATCTCTCACTCTCGATTCCAAGCGGCATAACGGTCGGCATCGTGGGCGGAACCGGCTCATCGAAGTCAAGCCTTGTTCAGCTCATTCCACGGCTCTATGATGTGACAGGCGGCTCACTGAAGGTGGGTGGCGTGAACGTCAAGGCATACGATCTTGAAACCCTACGTGATGCAGTGGCGATGGTACTGCAGAAAAACCTGCTGTTCACTGGAACGATCAGAGAAAATCTGTGCTGGGGCAATCCAAAGGCAACTGACGAGGAAATCGTTCATGCATGCAAGCTCGCCCAGGCTGATGGCTTCATTCGTGAATTCGCAGACGGATACGACACCCATATCGATGAGGGTGGCACAAACGTCTCGGGAGGCCAGCGGCAGCGCATCTGCATCGCGAGGGCATTGCTCAAGAAGCCGCAGATTCTGATTCTCGATGATTCCACAAGTGCAGTGGACACGAATACAGATCGGCTCATTCGCCATGCGTTCCATGAAGAGATTCCCGACACAACCAAGATCATCATCGCTCAGCGCATTGCTTCGGTACAGGAATCAGATCTGATCATCGTGATGAAGGATGGGGAGATCATCGATGAGGGGACACACGATGAGCTGCTTGAAAGCAGTGAGGAATATCGCGAAATCTATGAGTCACAGACCCAGAACAAGGAGGTGGCACAGGCATGAGCACCGCTACTGAAGCACAGCAGCCAGGGAAGGCAACGCAGGCGCCAAAGGCTCTGAACCATGGCAACGCACCACAATCAGACAACGCGAACATGAGTCGGTCGAAAGCCTCACGCAAGGCCGCACCCGGAACCACAAAGCGTCTTTTCAGATACATTCTCAGATACCGGTGGCGTGTCATCGTCATCGTGCTTTCGATCCTCATTTCTGCTGCAGCACAGGCTGGTTCCGCACTCTTCTTGCAGACACTTGTCGACAGTTACATTCTGCCGCTTGTAGGCGCGACGAATCCGAATTGGGAACCGCTGCTGCAAGCCCTCGTGCTCATGGGGCTGCTCTATGGCTTGGGCACCTTCAGCACATGGCTCTATAACTGGCTGCTCGTCGGAGTCGAGCAGGGAACCCTGAAGGACATTCGCGATCAGATGTTCGCCCATCAGCAGCATCTTCCCATCGGATATTTCGACTCGCACGAGCATGGCGACGTGATGAGCCGCTACACAAATGACACCGATACGCTTCGTCAGGCAATCAGCCAGTCCTTGCCACAGATGTTCTCTTCAATTGTGACGGCTCTCGCCTCTCTGATCGCCATGGCCTGGCTTTCCATCCCATTCACGCTGTTCACCATTGTGTTCAGCGTTCTGCTCATCGTCGTCGTGCGCATGCTGGTCACGAGAAGCGGCCACTTCTTCATCATTCAGCAAGAGGCCCTGGGCGATGTCAACGGTTTCGTCGAGGAATCGGTCAATGGTCAGAAGATCATCAAGGTGTTCAATCATGAACAGCAGACTGCGGACACGTTCCATAGGAAGAACGCGCTCCTGTTCGATGCCAGCGCTCAGGCAAACATGTACGGCAACACGACGATGCCAGTCGTTGCCAACATGGGATATCTGCTCTACATCCTGGTTGCCATAACCGGCGGCATCACGGCGATCTCCGGCTGGGGAAACTTCGGACTCTCAGGGGCAGGCACGATGACGCTCGGAACCATCATTGCGCTGCTCACCTTGACTCGTTCGTATGTGAACCCCATCGGGCAGGTATCAATGCAGTTCAACATGGTGATGATGGCCCTGGCCGGCGCATCTCGAATCTTTGCGCTGATGGATGAGCCATGCGAGGTCGATGACGGCTCTGTGACGCTTGTCAACGTGACCAAGGATTCCAACGGCGGACTCGTCGAATCCGATGCACCAACACAGCATTGGGCTTGGAAGCGTGCACCGGACGACGATGGCACCCGCTCCCTGGCACAGGCCAGCCTCTTGAGCTCCAGCGCGGCAGAAGTCGCACAAAAGGCCAAGGATGTCGCCGTGACTTCCGTCGATGGGTGTTTGACATTGCTTCGTGGCGACGTTCGCTTTACTGATGTGACTTTCGGATATGCGCCGAACAAGCCTGTGCTGCATGACATCACATGGTTTGCCAAGCCGGGGCAGAAAATTGCTCTCGTTGGCGCAACCGGTGCAGGCAAGACCACGGTCACGAACCTGATCAATCGCTTCTATGACATTCAGCAAGGCCAGATTCTCTACGATGGCATCGATGTTCGCAACATCAGAAAACCCGATCTGCGTCGCTCGCTGGGCGTTGTATTGCAAGATGTGAACCTCTTCACCGGAACGGTGATGGACAACATTCGTTATGGCAGGCTCAATGCCACCGATGAGGAATGTATCGAGGCTGCACGTCTTACGAATGCCGATGGCTTCATCCGCATGCTTCCGCAGGGGTATCAGACCATTTTGGAGGGCGATGGCAGCGGCCTCTCGCAAGGTCAGCGCCAGTTGGTTTCGATTGCGAGGGCAGCCGTTGCCGATCCTCCGACCATGATCCTTGACGAGGCGACATCCTCGATTGATACGAGAACCGAATCAGTGGTACAGGCTGGTATGGATGCGCTGATGCAGGGTCGAACGGTGTTCGTCATCGCCCACCGACTCTCAACCGTGCGCAATGCCGATGTGATCATGGTGCTCGATCACGGCAGAATCATCGAACGCGGCTCTCACGAGGAGCTCATCGCCCAACGCGGCGAATACTATCAGCTCTACACCGGAGCGGTCGAGCTGGAATAGCCAACCCTCGCACCTCGCACCCCAGCGCCCTTCCTCCCCGTCATCCCGAGCACACCTCACTACGTCATCCCGAGCATTCTTTCCTCGTCATCTCGAGCGTTCTTTCCTTGTCATCTCGAACGTTCTTTCCTTGTCATCTCGAACGGAGGCGTAGCCGTAGTCGAGAGATTCCCCCCCCCCCCGTCATCTCGAGCGGAGCGCAGCGAAGTCGAGAGATCTCACCCTCCACAGGATGCCAACAACTGAGATCTCTCGACTACGGCTACGCCTCCGCTCGAGATGACGGGGTAAAGAAAGAAAAGCCACGGCAATAGAAAAAAGGACTGACGGGGTAAAGAAAGAACACCCGCGGCGACGAAAAAGCGACTGACGGAGTATAGAACGCCTAGGGCAGCCTGCGATTGTGCATTACATCAGCTTGGTGGATTCCACATTCCTGACAATCCATTGATTCAGACTGATCACCGGTTTGCGCAAGAAGAGACCAAGAATGAGCGAGGGTACGAGGAACAGTGTGAGATAGCCCATCTGCTGCCAGTACTCGTTGCCATATGAACCTGCCATCGCGGCATGCATGGCCTGTATCGCATGCGGGAAGAGCAGGAAGGGATAGACCTTCTGAAAGAAGCTCGGAAGCAGCTCAACCGGGAAGGTCCCGCCAGAACCCGCGACCTGCATCACCAGCAAGATCACTGCAAACGCCTTGCCAATCGTGCCGAAGGAGAGCGCAAGCGTATACATGATGTTCGAAAATACGACTGCGCAAAGCCAGCAAACCAGCATGAACTGGAAGACGTGGTCGGCCTGGACCTTGAGATAGAACAGATCGCCGAGTCCCACCAAACCACCCTGACATAAGGCAAGCAGGAGCAGAAACAGATATCGTCCGAAATATTCCTGATGGAGTCTCAGGCCATAGTCCTGAGCGCTTCCCGCTGATTCCGGGAACATCTCGAGAGGGGTCACGCCCTCCTTGGGCATGGGCTTCAAACCCAGAACCTTCGCCTTCTGCCTATTGGAAATCGCTACCTTGATCATGGCAACGAGAATGATGCTGCCAACCCAAATCGAAAGAATCGTGTAGAAAGGTGTCATCGCGGATCCGTAGTTGGCAACCGCATAGATTGGGATGCGTTTGAGCCCGACCGGAGCCGCGAGCAGTGCTGCCAAGGCATCTGGGTTGGCGCTGCTCAGCTCATTCAGCCCTGCAATGTCGCCCTTATTGTATGCAGCCGTGAGCTGGTTACCGAAGTCTGAAAGCGATGTGGCTGCCTTGCGGAGTGTCTTGGCAGAGCTGCCCAGGTTTGACTGCAGCGAATGAATGCCCTTCACCGTGTTGCCAGAGAGTCCGGAAACATCGGAGATGGTGCTTGCAAGACTGCCGATGACCGAATCGGTCTGGTTGGAAAGATTGCGCATCGACTGGTTCAACGCTTCGAGTTGTGGCTTCAGATTGTTGGCATAATCGTTCGAGACCTTCGTCATCGAGGCCTTGGCGGAAGCAATGCTGGCCTGTATGTTGTTCAACTCTTTGCGTGCATTGCCATCGCCAGTACTGATGGATGTGACTGCGTCCGAGAGCTGTGTGGAGATGCTTTCCAGCCTCTTCTGAGTTTGCGTTGCGCTATCGGCCACAGCATGCAGAGCATTTTTCACGTTATCGTTATCTGCCTGGGCAGCCAGATCATTGAATTTCTGCGCAATTGTACCGAAATCGGTAGCGTTCCTGTCAACCTGGGTCTTGATGGTATTGAGCTGAGTCTGAATTGAGCTCCCCTGCTTCGACACGTTGCCAAAGGCGGAATCGACCTCTTGCGAAATCACATCATAGGAACTGCTGGCGTTTGCGAGCGCAGTGTTCACCGACTGTGTTGTCGCATCCAGCGAATCTCGAGCTGAAGCAATGCCAGATTCACCTTGTTTCAAGGCTTTCCGCGCTGAATTTGCACCATCGGATGTCTCGCCCAGCAACGCGTTGGTTGACTGAATGATATTACCTGAAGCGCCGAGCAAACCCGAGTAGGCATCAAGCTGATTGGCAGCTCCATTGAGCTGGTCTGCAAGAGTTGCCACATGATTGGTAGCATTGGTCACATAGTCCTTGGCCTGTGGGCTTGATGCATATTTCAGAACGCTCGATGCAATATCGAGACCCACACTTCCTATTGTCTTGGCAAAGCTGGTGTTGATGGTCGTGGTGACGGTGTCAGCGCCTTTATCGGTAATGTGTGGCGCAATTGCATTCGATTTCTCATTGATGTAATAGCGCAGCTTGGCGTGACGAATCTGGGTCGAGAACAGCGTCATCATGTCTGCGCTGAACTGCTTGGGAATAACGATCGCCGCGTAATAGTCACCGGATTTCACGCCATCGAGAGCCTTGGCCTTCGATACGAATTGCCAGTCAAGCTGGTCGTTCGCGCGCAGCTGGTTCAGCACGGTTTCGCCAACGTTGACCTTGATGGGAATCAAGTCTGACTTATAGCCAGCATCGGTATTGGCAACGGCGACCTTCAATGACTTGGTGTTGTCATATGGGTTCCAACTCGCAGCGATATTAAACCACGCATACAGTGCAGGGACTATGACCAGCCCCATGCACACGATGATGGCAATCACGTTGCGAGTGGCATTGCGCAGATCACCGATGAACAGCCTCCATATGTTTCTCATAGTTCCTGAGTCACCTCACCCGCTGATTCAGAGATGCTGCCGGAATTGTCTGAAAGTCTTGAGGCGGAGTCATGTCCCGCTCCATGCACAGCACCGGTATCTTGAGAATGCCGCAATGCGACCGATGTCATGCCCAACTGCCGAGCATAGCTATCACGCGCATATTCGACCATGATCAGATAGAAATCTATCAGAATGATCGAAGCTATCCACAGGTTCAGCATCACGATTTTCGCTTCGATACTGAACAGCAGCACCAGGAAGATAATCGGGAGCACGACGACGGATATGAGTCCGGCGCGAATCATCAATGGATAATTGCGGAAGAATCGGCGACCGCGCTTGCGAAGATCGTTCTCGAATTCCTTGGAATTGCCGAAGACTCGCATCATCGAAGCGAGATTCAAACTCGGGTTGGTGAGACTGCTCTGCTCGGTAATGAAGAGATCGGCCACTGCCAGCCTGTTGTCGAACATGACGTTCAGGTTCAACAGATATCTACGCACGAACAGGCCCAGCAGCAGGGCAATCGGAATGTAATAGGAGAGGCTCAGCAGATACCACCAATAATGTGTGCCATACATGCCGCCTATGGTCTCACGCATCGCGTTGATGCCGTAGCTAAAAGGCAGCCAGGGATTGAGTCTGCGGAAGAATTCGGGCATCAGCTCGATTGGATACATGCCCGACGAACCAGGAATCTGCAGGATCAGCAGAATCACTGCCACTGCCTTTCCTATATGCCGAAAAACCGTCGCAAGCGCATAGATGATATTCACGTAGACGAACGATGCCAGCACACCCGCGAACACGAAGAGCCAGGGGTATTGGCATTGAATGCCGATGACCAAATCACCTATTGTCACGAACAAGGCCTGCAACACTCCTAGCGTACTGACGAGCATGCCCCGGCCAAGGTAGGAGGAGGTTGTGCTGATATGCGAAAATTGTTCCTTGTCAACTTCAAGTTTGAAGATCGCGATGATGACGAAACCACCCACCCAGAGCGCAAGGTTCGTATAGAAAGGCGCTACGGACGAACCATAATTCGCAATTGGGTACACGGTTGTTGTGGTGAGGTCGACAGGCGACTGCATGAATTGTGCGATGCCGGCCTTATCAAGATGCATGACTTTGGCGACCTGCTTCCACACCGCCGAACTGCCCAACGCTGCCACATCGGTTCGCACCGAGGTGAGTTGAGCCTGCACTGTTGAAAGTGATGCTTCCGTTGTGCCAATTGAACTGCCTGCATCCGCGAGCGTACTGTTCAACTCGGCGAGCAGAGACGCAGACTGATCAACCGTTGATTGCAGCGATGTGACCGAACCGGACAAGGTGCCAGCAGCAGCCGAGAATGAGTCGAGACCATTCAGCAGGCCGGGAAGCGTGGTTGTTGAGAGCGTATTGCTCGCAGTGTTCAAGGTCGCTATGCCTGAATTCGCGGAATTGTTGACCGCACTCGACATGCTTCCGGTGGCGGATTTTCCAGCGTCGATAAAGGTGTTCGTCGAGGAATTGAAGGTGTTGAGCTGTTTGCGCTGCTGATCGTTGATTCCTTGCAACGCGTCTATCTGAGCTTCAATCCTTTGGTATGCCTGCCCATCTGGGTCGAGTCCAGAATCCTTCAACGCTGACTGCAGGTCATCGAGAGCATCGTCGTTGGTGTCCAAGACGCCAGTCAGTCTGTCATTCACGGTATTCACTGTTTTATCCGCGGTATTGAATCCATCGAGAATCGAGCTCGAAGCCAGATTCACATCGACCGTAATGCCAGAAAGCGCCGTCGAACCATTGTTCAAGGCGCCTATCAATGTATGTGAAAAGGTGAGAGATGATGAACGCGCCGTGCTAAGCGTTTTCTGTGACTGAGCAAGTGCCTGTTGCGCCGAAGTCATCTGCGCCGAAAGGCCTGTACAGGTTTTTTCCGCAGATTGCACAGCCGATTGAGCCTCGGATATCGTGTGCTGCATGCCTTGGAGGTTCGCCCGGAGGCCCTTGATGTCGTCAATCGTGGAATTCAGGTTTGATACGACACTTGCCCGGGTTTTCGAAGCCGAGCTGTCAAGATTGCCAGCAGCCGCAGATAGCCTTGACGCAACGACATCGCTCACCGTCGAAACGAACATCGAATTGATCGTCTTGTCGATGGAACTGGCACCCGTATCGGTGATCTTCGGGGCTACGGCGTTCTTTTTCTCGTTGACATAATATTTCAGCGCCGCTTGAGCAGTCTTGCCTTCTACCGAGCCGATGACCTGTGCACTGAAACCTTTCGGCAAGACTATGGCAGCATAATACTCGCCTGATTTCACTCCATTGATGGCATCATCTTCATCGACGAATTGCCATCCGAGTTCCTTGTTCTTGTGCAGACTGGTGACCACCTGACTGCCGATGTTGACGGTTCCGAACGAATCCGAATGCGCACCCTTGTCTTCGTTTGCAATGGCGACTTTCAGGTTTTTCGTATTCGAGTATGGATCCCAATTCGCAGCGATGTTGAACCATGCGTACAGCGAGGGGATGAGGCAGACACCAATCGTAATGATCAGGGCGATGGGATTGCGCAGCAGACGAAGGACATCCCGCCAATATATTCGAAAAGCCACACTCACCGGCTACCTCCCCACATGATCACTTCCACAAGTCTCTACCGGCAACACGACACAATGGCCCGTCGGATAGCTGTTTCGAACCAAAAGTCTGCTCATTGTGAACTTAGCAAAGTATAGAACCCAATTTTTCGAAAAAATACCACGAAATTCTCTCGTTTTCCCTCGTTTATACTTTGCTAAGTTCACAATGAATCAATGTTTCTCTGATGTATGCACTTTCACCGCAGACTAAGGGAACTTTTGAGGAAATTACGCTGGAGAAGCAGCAGGTTCTCTGCGACTTTTTCATCATTGGTCATATGCGTGATGCCGTTGAGAGGCAACACGGTGTGGGCACGTCCTGCACTGAGCAAAGCTTCAGAGAGACGCAGCGAATTTGCCACTGAGACATTGTCATCGGCAAAGCCATGGATCAGCATGAGTGGTCTGCGCAGCTTCGGTGCATCATCGATAATGCTGTTGCGGCGATATGTGTCTTCGTCCAAACCCAGGTAGCGCTCGGTGTAATGCGTGTCATAGAGCGTCCAGTCCGTTGGCGGTGCACCAGCGCATGCAGCATGGAACACTTCAGGCGCGCGAAGCACTGCGAGTGCCGAGAGAAAACCGCCATACGACCAGCCAATGATCGAGACCCGATCAAGATCTGCCTCAGGAGCAAACTCCGGTAGGGCTTGAACCGCCTCTATCTGATCGTCCAAGGTGACCTGAGCCATGTCATCCATGATGGCGCGATCCCAAGCGGGACCTCTGCCAGTCGTTCCACGCCCATCTGCCGTAAGTACTATGAATCCTTGATCGGCCCACCATTGCGAAGCCCAGTAATATGACTGTGCCAGCACAACCTGCTGATGGCCAGGACCTCCATAAGGCTTGACCAATACCGGCAGCTTTTCTGCGTGCTCGTACCCGCTGCCCTCGGAAGGTCTCACAATCGCAGCGCGCAAGGCATGCTTGCCCATGGTCACGAATTCGACATTTGGTGTGAATCCACATTCTGCCGCGAAATTATCAATCGCTGCGGTCTTCGCAGAAGTCTCATGAGACACGGAATCACGCACAGTAAAGAACTGCGTCATCTGGGATCGTGCGGTATCCATCCCTCGTCCTGCAATGACAATGCCCTCTCCTGATTGAGAAGCAGTCCATAGACCTGGCTCATCGTTAAGAACTTCAGCGTTGCCGTCATATGAAAATCGAACGACATCAAAGCTTCGAGGATCCTTCGAGGCAATTGCCAGAATCGAATCATCGCTGGCATCAACAACGCTACGAATCTGCCAGCCTACTGGTGAGATGGCTCTCCCATCCGAATAGAGTCTATTGGTGTCGTTTGTTTCATCAGCACGAACATCTATCAGCTTGCCCTTCGGCGACCATGTCGGCACTCCGGGTGTCAGATCGAGCCAGCAGTCGTCGCTATGCGTCTGGGCAACATGGGTGAGTATGCTGTGCAGATCGGAAATCTCATTATTATCAAGCACATAGCGTGACGATGACTGTTCTGCTGTGGCAGAATCATGCGAGGACTCGAATGGTGGAATCTGAAGAATCTGGTCGCCGTTCTGCCGACGATTCTGCACCAGAATAAGCGCATCATGACCGGCAACCCAATGGACTGAAGCGAGATATTCATATGCTGCAGTATCCCAAGCAACGCGTGAAAGCTGCGGTTTCCATATGTCGAGAAGCAGCAGGCCAACCTTGGCATTATTCGTCAATGCACGCGGATATCTCCGCCGAGATGCTGGATGATCTGGATTGGCCGGATCGCTGATATACCAGACATCCTCATTCGAGGCGTCGTAATGTTCGATCAATAGTTGACGCGAATCCGGCGACCACCAGAACCCTGCGTAGCGGTCCATTTCCTCACCGGCAACAAACTCTGCAAGACCTATCCTGACATCTTCGCCGGCGCTCTCGGCCAGATCGACCGCAGCTACGATTGGGGCATTCAGCTCCTCGGATTTGATGTCATCGCCGGATTCGGCGACATCGTTCTGCGAAAGCCGAATGACTACAAGACTTCTGCCTGTTGTATAGGCGATCAGCGAACCATCCGGAGATATTGTCGGGTTCAGCTTCGGACTATCCTGTGCTCCAAGCGAACTTGAATCCGTGGGATCAACAACATGAATGCATCGAGCGTGCCTGCCCTCCGAGGAACTCTCGTCGGCCACCGTTGCTGAAAGATCGGCAACCCAGATGTTCCCACCCAAAGCAAAAGCCGCACGTTCGCCGTCATCATCAACGCTATAATCGACAATTCCCTCGGCACTTTCACGACTGCGTTCCCTGCGTGCCTTCTCTTCATCCGGAACATCGTCATCAGCATGTCCCAGATGCTCGCCGATTGCGGCTCCCTGCATCAACTTTCGAGGGTCGGCGATCAATGTCTCGCAATGCTTTCCCTGACTATTCCAAGAACTCATCCACATGCTGGTAACCGGATCCTCCTGGCCACCGGAACGTAGAAATACAACACGTGAGCCGTCCCCCAAGGCTCGAGCCGAACGCGGTGCCCCCAATGAGAAGCGTAAGGTTCGTGCCTCTTTTCTTGGAAAGTTGACGATTCCCCGATTTATAACACTATGCTTGGTTTCACTCATGAATCTCACGCTAGCACCGTGCAGTCCAGACGGCATCACTGATATGTGCATTGCCACATAGGTATGTATTGCGTTTGGACTCTGACCAAATGAGACGTATTGAAGACTTTGCAAGAATTTCCGAGCACGGTATGAGGAATTCGCAACACTGCGTAAGATGTAGTGAGCATATAGAAAGGGATGACCATGAGCGTTCTCGACCGTTTTGAGAAAAGCGTTGAAGGTGCCGTTAATGGCGTGTTCTCAAAATTTGGTTCCAAGGATCTTCAACCTGTTGACCTGTCGAGTGCCTTGGAACGAGAGATTGATTCTCAGGCAATGGCAATGGGCCGCGATAGAACCGTTGCACCAAACGAATACCGTTTTAAGCTTTCCACACCGGACTTTGACCGCATCGAGCAGTGGGGTTCTGAGACCTTGGCCAATGAATTGGCTGACAAACTGACAAAATACGCAGAAACTCAGCATTATGCCTTTGTTGGTCCCGTAGTTGTCATCTTTGAAGAGGACCTGAATCTCGGAGCGGGCGACTTCCATCTGAGTTCAGAATCAGTTCAAGGCAACGCGGCACCGGCATCACCCCAATCAAGTTCCAAGGATTGCCCTGCCCTCGAGATCAACGGACGACAATACCTGCTGACGGCACCGAAGACTGTGCTGGGACGCGGTTCAAATTGCGACATCGTCATTGACGATCCAGGCATCTCTCGCAGACATCTCGAAATCGATGTCACAGACAAGGGTGTCATAGCTCGGGATCTTGGATCCACCAATGGCACGTATGTCGAGGGTCATCAGGTACCTGCGGCTACGCTTCTTGACGGCAACACAATAACCATCGGTCGCACACGCATTCTGTACTGGGCATCGTCACAGGAACAGGACTAGGCCTTGACCGAGGCAAAGGTCGAATCAATATGACTGAACTCACATTCGCCTTCCTCAAATACGGATTCCTGATAGTGCTATGGGTTTTCGCATGGCTCGCCGTACGCTCATTGCGTCAGGACATTCAGAGTTTCAGTCCGACGACCTCACGTGCACGCCGTAAAAGAGCCCGAGCAGCCAACAGATCGACGGCACGGGCGCAACGCTCGACCACGCAGCCCAAAGCTTCGAACACCCCTGCACAGGATGAAGACCCCACGCTGCTCGTAGTCATTGATGGACCAACAGCCGGCGTTTCCATTCCGCTGAGTCATCAGGCGATTACTTTGGGGCGCGCCGCTTCCAATACAATGGTTTTGGAAGATGAATTCGTGTCTTCGCACCACGCACGCATTTTCCAGGATCCATCCAGCGGGACATGGATCATTGAGGATTTGGGCAGCACTAATGGCACTGTTGTCGATGGACAACGCATCAGCGAGCCTGTCAGTTTGCCAGCGCGAGTCCCCGTACGAATTGGTGCAACGACTTTCGAGCTGAGGTAAATAAGTATGACCGATATGACACCAGCTCATGCGTTGTTCCTCTATTCGACTGCGGTTTCCGACATTGGATATGTACGCAGCAATAATCAGGACTCCGCATTCGCCGGTCAACGCCTTGTAGCCATCTGTGATGGCATGGGCGGCCACGCCGGAGGCGACACGGCATCCACAATCGCCGTGCTTTCACTGGCGCATATTGAGCGCGATGACGACGACAACGATGTGCAAGCTGTTGCACGCATGATGGAAACGTCCGTCATGGCAGCGCACGATGCGATCGTTGGCAAGGCAACGCGTGAACGCAAGCTCTCGGGCATGGGGACAACGGTCACCGCGGTTTCACTGGTTGCTGGATACTGGGTTCTTGCGCATATCGGCGATTCCCGAGGGTATTTGCTCCGTGACGGAAAACTGATACGAATGACGCAGGATCACAGCTACGTTCAGCACCTGATCAACACCGGGCGAATCAGCGAAGCCGAGGCGAAGAATCATCCACAGCGCAATGTCGTCATGCGTGTCTTGGGCGATTTCGACATCGATCCACGTCCTGACATATCAATTCGACCTGCAAAGGCTGCAGATCGCTGGATGCTGTGTTCCGATGGTCTGTGCGGAGTACTTGAAGATTCGACCATACAAGAGGTTCTTGAATCGGTCTCGGATCAGGAAGAATGCGCCCAACGGCTGGTAACCATGGCTCTGAAGGCTGGCAGTACAGATAACGTCACCGCAATCATTGCCGATGCAACTCTGGCCTTGGATGCCAATGCCTTCGATCTGCCACATCAGACGCCTCTGATTGGAGGCGCTGCAGGAAGTTCTCTGGAGCCAATAGCCGACATCATTGGCAGTCAGGTCGCCAGTGCGCCTGCCTTGAGGCAGAGCGGCAACAATCCTGCAAGAAGAGCCGCCGCACTGCGCAATCCTTCCCAACAGACACCACAAGGGTCAACTGCACGAGTGGCTCAGCCATCGACCGAACGAGAGGAAAGTGGCCGCAGACTTGTTCCCGATACCGGAGAAATACCTATCGTGCATAAGCAGGATGGCACTTCCAGCGCTGATCCGAACGATCCTGAAGTTGCGAATGCAATTCGCAGCGCACATTATAAGGAACTTCACGAGAAGAAAACCAGGGTTCGGCGCATTCGCGTCACCATAGTCAGCATTCTTGCAGCCGTTCTGCTGTGTGGCATAATCGGCGGATTCGGTGCATACCGTTGGAGTCAGACGCAATATTATCTTGGCGAATCAAACAATACGATGGTCATCTATCAGGGCGTTCCCACAAATTTCTTCGGTTTCAATCTTTCTCATGAAGTCAAGCGAACCAATGTCAAGGTCTCTGCACTGCCAAAGTCATGGCGCGAGCAATTGGCCGAAGGCATCGTCGTATCCAGCATGAGCGAGGCGGAACGCCATGCAGCGCTCATCAAGAGCGAAGCCAAGAGCCTGACGAACGGTACCGCCGCAAGTTCATCCCCGTCATCGAGCTCGACCTCAAGTCCTTCTGCAGGCGCTTCAGGCAGCTCCGAGGGAGGCAAGTGATGATTCGTGCACGCTTGCGTCAGGCATCGTTGATGATTGTTGCGATGGCCATCAGTGGTATATCGTTCTTCCAGATGTTTGAACGCACAACTGGAACGTTTCCAGTTCACTTCGCCATACTGCTGATTATCGTTGCGGCTTTGTTCATCGTGCTCTGGGTTCTCATCAACACGTTTCTGCCATATGCGAGCCAATCCATTCTGCCCTGTGTCATGATTCTCAATGCCATAGGCATTACCATGATCTCCAGAATCGACGTGGGGAACAAGAAGTTGGGTATCAGTTCCGATGCTGGCGACAAGCAGATGATCTGGCTTGCCTGCGCTCTGGTGCTGTGCTGTCTTCTGGTTGTATTCTTAAGAAACTACCGGGTCTTACGAAAATTCTCTTATGTCAGCATGGTCATCGGTATCGTCCTGCTGCTCTCCCCTATGCTCCCAGGAATCGGCCGTGAAATTGGCGGAGCGCGAATCTGGTTGGGCATCGGCAGCCACAGTCTTCAGCCTGGCGAATTCGCAAAGCTGTTTCTTGCCTTCTTCTTCGCCTCGTATCTCTTTGATCATCGCGATCAACTTGCCGTGGGGGGCAAGAAAATACTTGGCATTCGACTGCCCAGAACCCGAGACTTAGGGCCGATCATTGTCGTGTGGGTTGTCTCGATGGGTGTTTTGGTCTTGCAGCACGACCTGGGCACATCGCTGATGTTCTTTGCCATGTTCGTTTCGATGCTCTATGTCGCAACCGGTCAGAAAAGTTGGATCTTTATAGGAGCCGTGTTCTTCGTCATCGGTGCGGTCGCTTCCGCCGTGGTCTTCAGCCACGTTGGTGACCGCGTCACCGCGTGGCTGAATCCCTTCAGCAGCGCCGAATACAACAAGACATACGGTGGTTCAGGCCAGCTGGTGCAGGGCGTCTTCGGTCTTGCGGCCGGCGGGCTTCTTGGCACGGGTCTTGGTCAGGGACATCCATGGATCACACCGCTGGCAAACTCCGATTTCATCTATTCCTCCGTTGGCGAGGAACTTGGGCTCACAGGATTAATGCTCGTGCTGCTGCTCTACCTGCTGATCATCAGTTCCGGCATGATTACCGCAATGAAGGTAACCGATGGTTTTGGCAAGCTTCTGACCTCTGGGCTTGTATTCACGATGGCTTTCCAGGTCTTCACAGTTGTAGGCGGCATCACCTTGGTGATACCGCTGACCGGTCTCACCATGCCTTTCATGGCGGCAGGAGGTTCAAGCCTTCTCGCTAATTTCATTCTGGTGATCTTACTGGTGATTATCTCGAATGAAGCTAACAAACCAGATCCGCAGGTGCTCTCCGACACCTTCCAATATCAGGCATTGGCGGCATTGAGAAAGCATGAGGTCGAAAAGAGCAAGGCCGAGCAGGCAGGTTCCGATACGGCAACCATGGCCATCATTCGGGATCCAGATCCGCAATCAACTGATTCGGCTGATTCCCCACGGCCCAGGGAGCCGAGAACAGTAAGGGGGCATCGCAATGAATAAGAATCTACGCCAGCTCTTTACCGCTGTTTTGGTGCTCTTCGTCGTGCTTGGATTCTCGACGACACTGCTCATGACGGTCCGAACGAATGCACTCAACGCCGATCCTCGAAATACGCGAGCGCTATATCAGGAATATGGTCTGCCCAGAGGATCCATACTTGCGTCAGATGGCACTGTTCTCGCCGAATCCGATGCGGTCAATGATTCATTCCAATATCAGC
Source organism: Bifidobacterium aquikefiri (assembly GCF_002259795.1). GTDB lineage: Bacteria > Actinomycetota > Actinomycetes > Actinomycetales > Bifidobacteriaceae > Bombiscardovia > Bombiscardovia aquikefiri. The sequence continues at coordinate 201,737 of NZ_MWXA01000002.1, forward strand.
GCAAATATTCCAATGGCGCTGTGTATGCCCCAGTCACAGGCTATTATTCGATAACATCACGTGCCGATCGAGGCATCGAGGCATCAAGTAACGAACTGCTGAGTGGACAATCCGACAGCCTCTGGTGGGAGCGTTTCAAGTCACAACTCACCGGAACCCAGAATCGCGGCGCTTCCATAGAGACTTCCATCAGCACCAAGCTTCAGACCTTGGCATACAAGCTGTTGGGGACTCAATCCGGATCGGTTGTGGCGATTGAGCCCAGCACCGGCAGAATCCTTGCCATGGTAAGCACCCCTAGCTACGATCCGAACGTGCTGGCAACGCATAACTCTCAGAATGCAGCCAAGGAATACACCTCATTGGCGTCGAATACCGACAATCCCATGCTGAACCGTGCAATCAACCAGTATTATCCGCCGGGGTCAACCTTCAAGGTCATCGTGGCCGCGGCAGCTCTCGAGAGCGGAAAATACGACACGACCACCGAGATTCCCGCAGGTAGTTCATATACCTTGCCAGGCACCAGCACGAACCTGACGAATGCCACATCCACCGGAAACGGTACGGATGGCAAGATCACGCTTGACGATGCACTTGCATATTCCTCCAACACGGCTTTCTCGCAATTGGGTGTCAGCCTTGGCCAAAATACACTTGCCAGCCAAGCGGAGAAATTCGGCTTCGGCTCTTCAATGATTCTTGATGGCAGCACCGCGACAGGCCTACCTATGAAATCTACAGCTTCCAACTTCCCTGACACAACGACGAAAGACAAGCTGGCACTTGCTTCCATCGGTCAGGGCGACAATGTGGAGACTCCTTTGCAGAACGCCATGGTTGCCGCAGCCGTCGCGAACGGCGGAAAGCTCATGAAGCCCACAATCGTCGATCGTGTGCGGGCGAGCGATCTCAGTGTGCTGTCAAAGACATCGCCACAGGAGTATTCACAGGCCTTCTCGTCGGGCACTGCTTCAAAACTCACGTCCATGATGGAGGATGTGGTTACCAAGGATGCCCCTGAACTTGCCATAAGCAATGTCAAGGTGGCAGCCAAGACCGGCACTGCGCAGATCGGCTCCGGTGGTTCGAACGACGCTTGGACCATAGGTTTTGCGCCTGCGGAAAATCCAAAGATTGCCGTCGCCGTTGTTGTCCATAATGTGACAACGTATGGTGTTGATGCTGCTGGCCCGATCATGCAGCAGATAATGAAGGAGGCGCTGCAATGAGACTGGTCGAAGGGCAGCTCATACACCGCCGCTACCGTCTGGATCAGCGTCTTGCACAGGGTGGCATGGGCGAGGTGTGGAAAGGGTACGACATCGAGCTCGGCAGAACCGTTGCGATCAAGGCATTGCGCGGCGATGTGGTGCAGGAAGAGGCCAAGCTGCGCCGTCTACGAGTAGAGGCACATAATTCTGCCAATCTGGCTCATCCGAATATCGCTGCCTTATTCGAGTATTACGAACATGACGGCATCGGCTTCCTGATCATGGAATATGTGCCGAGTAAATCACTCGCACAGATATATCAGGAATCCGGTGCCTTGGATCCTACGGAACTCCTGCCGATACTCATTCAGACTGCTCGTGGACTATTCGTCGCCCATTCGCACGGTGTAATTCACCGCGATGTGAAACCTGCAAACATCATGGTTTCCGACAGCGGAGAGGTCAAGATAACCGACTTCGGAGTCTCTTATTCCACAAATCAGGCGCAGATCACTCAGGATGGGATGGTCGTAGGCACCGCACAATACATTTCGCCAGAGCAGGCACAAGGCTTCCAGGCAACCGCACGATCCGACATCTATTCACTCGGCGTCGTTGCTTATGAAGGTCTGTGCGGGCACCGCCCCTTCACCGGAGCAACTCCGGTTGATATCGCGGCAGCCCATGTGAATGAACCGGTACCTCCATTGCCCGATTCGACAGATATGCAGCTTGCAGGATACGTCATGTCAATGTTGGCGAAAGATCCGAATGATCGTCCAACGGATGCCCTGAGCGTGGCACGGACGCTTGCCAGAATCCAAAGAAGACTGCTGGATCAGCAGACCATGGATACTGAAATGATTTTCCAACCCGGTTCTAGACTTCCCCGTAAGGTTGTGAGTGCCCCGCATTCAGTGCGGAATATGATGCAGGCAGCATGGCGCGCAACAGGTCACACGGACGCTTCCCAAGCTCCGATAGCGGACCGAATTGGCAGATACTTGGACACCGAATCAGAGATGTCAAGAAGAGAGGAATCGAAATGAGCACTCCATTGCCGAATTCATTGGCCAACGGTCGCTACGAGCTTGGACAGCTTATCGGTCGGGGTGGCATGGCAGAGGTTCATGTGGCTCGAGATATGCGACTTGGTCGCACCGTCGCCATCAAGATCATGCGTTCCGATTTGACGAATGATGAGATCTTCCTCTCTCGCTTCCGGCGTGAAGCGCATTCGGTCGCACAGCTGAACAACCCCAATATCGTATCAATCTACGATTCCGGTGAGGAGACACTGACGGACGAGGCAGGGCGCAACGAGCGTGTGCCATATCTGGTCATGGAATTCGTTAAGGGACAGACCTTGCGAGATGTGCTGCGTGCCAATGGTGCATTGGGCCAACGCGATGCCGAACAGGTCATGCTCGGCGTGCTGAATGCGCTTGAGTATTCGCATCGCATGGGCATCATCCACCGCGATATCAAGCCCGGGAACATCATGATCAGCGATCAGGGAACGGTCAAGGTCATGGACTTCGGCATTGCCCGTGCTCTCGACGATTCCGCGGCAACAATGACTCAGTCACAAGGCGTTGTCGGTACGGCACAATACCTCAGCCCTGAACAGGCTCGCGGCGAGACGGTCGATGTGCGCTCTGACCTGTATTCGGCGGGTTGCGTGCTCTACGAAATGATTACGGGAAGACCACCGTTCGTCGGTGATTCCGCAGTGGCAATCGCCTACCAGCATGTTTCGGAAGTGGCAACTCCACCGAGCAACATCGTTCCCGGCCTGCCAAAGATGTGGGATTCGATCTGTGCCAAGGCAATGGCAAAGGATCGCAGAAACCGCTATACGACTGCAGCCGAATTCAAGAACGATGTGCTGACTTTCATGAACGGTGGCACACCGGTCGCGGCGGCATTCAATCCTTTGACCGATCTGAGCAACATGCAGGCCCGGAAGAATGCCGAGCAGGGTACGGCCACCGTTGCCATGACTCCGCAGACAGACACCGTCTCGGCAACACAGGCCTTTAATCCTGTGACAGGCCAGTTCGAAGCGGTTCCATCGGCGAATGGCACCGAAAGTCGAGCAGCACAGCGGGCAGCTCAGGAAAAGAAGAAGCGCAAGAAGCGGGCGATCATCATCACGGTCATCGCATTCCTTGCTCTTATCGGTATCGCCGCAGGTGTGTGGGCGGTGTCCAATCAGGAAACGAATGAGAAGGTCACCGTGCCGACCATTACCTCACAGATGTCCGAGGCGCGCGCCAAGGAGCTCATCGAATCCGCTGGTTTGAAGTTCCAGCAGAAACAAGACACCTCTTCTGATCAGGCTGAAGGAACATTCACCAAGCAGAATCCCGCCGGTGGCAAGCAGGTCGCCAAAGGTTCGACCGTCACGGTATGGTTCTCAGCTGGCCCGCAATCGGTTCAGGTACCCGATGTCTCGGGAAGTACTCAGGAGGAGGCCCGCCAGACTCTTGAGGATGCTGGGTTCAAGGTGAGTTCTTCAGCTTCGGTGGAAGACAGCGCCACGATTGCGAAGGATCACGTGACGAGAACCGATCCAGCCGCTGGCAAATCGCTTGAAAAGGGCGGGAGCATCCTGCTGTACATTTCATCGGGTATGACTCAGGTACCGAACGATCTTGTCGGCAAATCGCAGGACGACGTGACCAAGCTGATTCAGGACGAGGGATTGCGTATCGGAAGCATCACCCAGGAGAATTCAGATACCGTTCCATCCGGTTCAGTAACCAGGACCGATCCTCAATCCGGTACGTCCGTTGAGCAGGGAACGACTGTCAATGTGTACGTTTCGAATGGCAAACAGCAGATATCCGTCAGCGATTACACCGGAATGACCTTGAGCGCGGCCAAGGCAGCACTGGACGGAAAGCTGACGGTAAAGGTCAGTGGCCCGAATACAGATAAGGCAAAAGTCACGTCGCAGGATCTGCAGGCTGGCTCCCAGGCAGATAAAGGTGCGACTATCACCTTGACCACGTCTCCTGATTCCAGCGGTCTGACCAAGGTGATCGGCAGCACGGTGCAGCAGGCGGAAGCGACCCTGAAGACCTATGGATATACGAACTTCACCACCCAGTCGCAAGACACATCTGATCCCTCGCAGGCGGGTAAGGTACTTTCAGCCACTCCGGACAGCAACAACAATGTGACGCTGTATGTTGGAGCATCCTCCGATGACTCCAGCGACAGCTCAGGAAACTGAGGGTTTCGAAGTTTTCCACCACAGTCCACCGTCTATCCACAAGTTATGCACATTGTTATGCACACATGTGGATAAACTACATCCGTGTTATTTACATGGAAACGACTGTTCGGGTTGTTGAGACTTGTTGTAGAAGGACTTCTTGAGTTTTGTGACAATTACGAAAGTGGCATCGGTCGAAATCGTTGCAGCTACCGTCGGTATGAAGCCATTTCTCACGCTTCATACTTGTAATTTGCCACAAAACTCAACAATCAGGTGCTGAGAAGCCAACCAGATCAGCAGACGTGGGCTTATTCCGTCATACGATACGAACCGCCTCACATATCGGAATCCACAATCGTTCAAGGTCTTGGTTGTGCTTATGAAGTCACTGTTGTCACATGTTGCGTCACATGAGTCGGTTTCAGCCGTGTTTTTGCTCAGAACCCATCCCAGGAGGCAGAACGCAGACCAAAGAACTCTTTGCGGGCTCACACCAGGGGAAGGAGCCTGCTGAGGTCATCTCGTTCACCAATGGCCGAGATATGGCCAGCTTGCTTCTCCTCTGACCACGTGGTAATTCCGCACGCGAGTCGAAGCCAGACATCCGGTTCCAGCTCGATAACGTCGGGCGGCGTCAGATTATGGGGATCGGAAGCTGGTCCATCGAGAATCTTCACTGCACCCCACGGTGCAACGCGAACCTCGACCCCTGGGCCTGGAGCGCGCAATTGCAGAAGATAGAGGGAGTATCGCACCGACATTGCCCAGACCGCTCTTGGAAGATCAGGGGAGACAAAACGAGATCGCTCCTCTTCGCCCGCCTGTGCAGGGAGCATCCTCCTTGCACCCTCTGCCCACTGTTGCAATGATTGCTCCCCAACAGCAACATCTTTTTCTCGAATCACAGCCATAGGTACTGTTTAGCATGATGTGTTAACTTCATAGAGAGTTTGCCCTCGATTATGCTGATGTGTTTGCGTGGTTCAAGCAATGACGGGCATAATGGGCAGCGTAGCCGTTCGAGATTGTTGCCGTTATGGAAAGAGAGTTTTCATGGTTGATATCACAGCGCCGCAAGCATCCTTGTCTGCTGATGACTTGAGGAAACGAATAACCACGAATTTGCAGGAGAAACAGGGTGTGGAACCCGAAGAGGCAACAGTTGCCGATGTCTATGCAGCAACTGCAGAGGTCGTTCGGGACTACCTCTCCGTTTCCTCGCTTGATGCCAAGAAGCGCATGGTAAAAGGCCACGTCAAAGCAGTAGGCTATCTGAGTGCAGAATTTTTAATAGGTCGTCAACTTTCCAACGCACTGCTCAATGCAGGGCTGACGCAGCAATTTGAAGGTGCCGTCGCAGAGCTTGGATTCAAGGCAAAGGATGTTATCGCGACAGAACCTGAGCCAGGACTTGGCAATGGCGGGCTCGGCCGCCTCGCCGCATGCTATGTGGATTCTCTGGCCTCGCTTGGCGTTCCCGCCTTTGGCTATGGCATTCAATACCGATACGGCATCTTTCGCCAGGAATTCGATGACGAGGGCAAGCAGGTCGAAAAACCCGATTATTGGCTCAGCGAAGGCAATCCATGGGGACATGAGGATGTTGTGCGATCCCAGCGTGTGAGTTTCGGCGGTTCTGTCGTTGATGGTGACGATGGCGCTCGAGTCTGGAAGCCGGCGTGGTCTGTGCGTGCGGTTCCTGTCGATTATCTGGTGCCAGGCTATGATTCAGGCAGAGTCAACACGCTTCGTCTCTGGACTGCGAAGTCATATGATGAATTCGATCTGGCCACCTTCAACCGATCAGATTACATGGGAGCAGTGATTCCACAGGTCAATGCCGAAAACATCACGAAGGTGCTCTATCCCGAAGATTCGACTCCCCAGGGCAAGCGGCTACGCTTGGAACAACAGTATTTCTTCGTTTCCGCTTCGATTCACGACGCAATTCGTACCTTCTATCCGGGCGAGAAGAACCCTGATCTGACTACCTTCCCCGACAAGATCTGCTTCCAGTTGAACGACACGCATCCGGTAATCGGCATTCCTGAGCTGATGCGTGTTCTTATGGACGAGCACGGCATGGATTGGGATGCTGCTTGGAACATCACTCGTAAGACCTTCAACTACACATGCCATACCCTGCTGCCCGAAGCGCTTGAAGTCTGGCCTGCCAAGCTCATCGGCGAGCTGCTTCCTCGTCATCTTGAAATCATCAGGTCCATCAACGCTCAGTTTGTTCAAGAACTTGAGTCCAAGGGCATTGATGATGATGTGATTGATCGTATGCGCATTGCTACAGATGGTCCCGACGGCCAAGTTCGCATGGCATATCTGGCAACGGTTGGCGGGTCGTACGTCAACGGCGTGGCCGCTCTGCATTCGCAGCTTCTCAAGGATGTGACGCTGAAGGACTTCAGCAGCGTCTATCCCAATAAGTTCACCAACGTCACCAATGGTGTGACTCCGCGCCGCTTCATCAAGCTTGCCAATCCTCGCCTTTCCGACCTGATCACCGAAGGTCTGGGAACCGACAAGTGGCTTCATGATCTCGACGAGCTCGAGGGCCTTGTGCCTCTCGCCGATGACTCGAGCTTCGTTGAGCGCTTCCGCAAGGTCAAGGAGGCCAACAAGCAAGACTTTGCCAAGTATGCGAGCGACAAGTTCGACTTCAGCATCAATACCAACACGATGTTCGATTCGATGATCAAGCGTTTGCACGAATACAAGCGTCAGTCTTTGAAGATTCTCGCGGTCATCGCCGAATATGCCGCCATCAAGGATGGGTCGGTGAATGTCGACGAGATTCTGCCACGTTCAGTCTTCTTTGGTGCCAAGGCAGCCCCTGGCTATGCCATGGCAAAGCTCACGATTCAGCTAATCAATAACGTCGCCCGCGTGGTCAACAACGATCCTGCCGTCAAAGGCAAGCTTGCAGTGTATTTCCCGTGGAACTACAACATCGACCTCGCGGAGCACCTGATTCCGGCCACCGAGCTCGATGAACAGATCTCGCAGGCCGGTAAGGAAGCCTCTGGAACAGGCAACATGAAGTTTGCGCTGAACGGTTCGCTTACCGTAGGCACATTGGATGGCGCCAATGTCGAGATTCGTGAGCGTGTCGGTGCGGAAAACTTCTTCCTCTTCGGCATGCAAGTCGAAGATGTCGAGAAGCTCTATGCCGATGGCTACGATCCCATGGAATACGTGCATGCGGATCCACGGCTGCACCATGCCATTGATCTGGTTGCCAGTGGCGCATTCTCCCATGGCGACCGCGATACCTATGCAGCTTTGACATCTGACTGGCTGACTCATGACTACTTCATGACGATGGCAGATTTCACTGCCTACATGGATATTCAGAAAGAGATCGAGGCTACGTATCGCAATCCGGACGAGTGGACGCGCAAGGCCATTCTCAATGTTGCGCATAGCGGTTTCTTCAGTTCAGACCGCTCCATCGAGGATTATCTCACGCGCATCTGGCATACCGAGCCGCAACGCTGAGCCAAATGCGTCATGTTTGCACTCATTGTGAACTTATCAAAGTATCAACAACGATTTTTAGCCTTGAAGGATCGATATATCGTGGATTTCAGGCTTTGATACCTCGATGAGTTCACAATGAGCGCTTGGGTGACTTCTCGGCGCATAAAAAAGGGTCTGGGAACGCGTGCGTTTCCAGACCCTTGCGTTGAAAGCTGCGACAACATTACTGCTGTGTCGCCATCGAACGTTTTGAAGTTATACTATATTTCCGGTCTGAGTCATTTCCGGCCTGAGCCATTCCCAGTCTGAGTCACTCCCAGCTTGGGTCTCATTTCAACTCAGCACTCACTCGTCAGCGGCTTCAGCTGACTTTCCCTCAGCAGCTTCTTCGGTATTCTCTTCCGCCGAGTCAGCATCGGTGCCCTTGTCAGCATCCTCGTCTGCATCAGAATCCTCGTCTTTTTCAGATTCCTTTGCAATTCCCAAATCAACCGGTGAAGAACTGTTCTCCCACGGTTCCTCCCAAGGGTCATAGTCAGGATTCTGCTGCTTGTAAATGTAGAGTCCGACGACACCTGCGAGCAGTGCGCCGAATAGCAGCGCAAAGAATTTCCAGCCGTTTGAAGACTTATTCTCCATGGTGGCTCCTTTCAGCGATGAATGTCAGCCTGCTCTTCCAAGCCAACGCTAGTACTCATCTTAATGGTCTTTATGTGGCGATTACGTGTGAATAGTGTGAAGCGAACGGTAATGTTCGCTTGAAGTTCTCTGTGCGCACAAGGAATCTGGCAGAGTGACGAGCTTTCCATACGGTGTTGTTAGAGTTGTGATTATGCAAAATGGCTTCAACAGGTTTGGCAATTTCAACAACCGCTCACCACTGCGTACTCTGGTGAATCCACAGGAGATTCGCAAGTCCTGGCGCAGTGGCGGTCCGGTCATTACCGGAAGCATCATTGTCGTATGCGTTGCAGTGTGGCTGATTGAGATTATTCTACGTTTTCTCGCCCCAGAAGCTTATATGGATTTTGTCTTTGGAGGGGTTGTCAGTCCCAGTCTTGTCTTGATGAACCCATGGCGGATCTTTACCTCCATGTTCCTTCATTCCACGAATGTACTGCATGTTCTGTTCAACATGATGGCTCTGTGGTCGGTTGGACCGCTGCTGGAACGGCTGATGGGGCATTGGCAGTATTGTGCGCTCTATTTTATCTCGGGCTTGGGCGGTGCTGTTGGTTTGACTCTCTGGGCTGTCATCGAACCAGCCCCTGGCTGGTATACATATGCGCTTGGCGCTTCGGGCGCGATATTTGGGCTCTTTGGCGCGGTTATGGTGGTGTTCCGTAGGGTCGGCGCGGATATCCGCCCCATGCTGATTTGGATTGGCATTAACTTTCTCATGCCTTTTGTCATCAGTGGCATTGCATGGCAGGCTCACGTCGGAGGATTCGTCACAGGCATCGCGCTGACTGAGTTGCTCACCAATGGAATTCCGCGGCTCAAGAGAAAAAGTGTTGCCACACGAATGTGGATATATGGCGGATTCATTGTTGCAGCGCTGATAGTGATTCTTGTGCTATGCAATATGAGCAATCCCAGATTGAATCTTTCGCTGTAGTAATCAAGCCGGATGCGCAAGACGACTCGCGCGCCGTTGCACGCCCAGGCGTCTCACTGAGACGCGCATCCTGGCGTTAAATTAATTGTGAGCAGCATACCCTACCCTACCCCGATCAAGAGGCAGAAGACTCCTTTGCTGCAGGATTCCTCGTCGCCTTGGCTTTCTTGACGACTTTAGCCTTCTTCGTGCGTGTTGCAGTCTTTGCGGCTGATCCAGGACCCGCCTTTGCGCTTGCCTTGCTTCGAGCCTTGGGTTTTGCCTCTTCGCTGGACTTCGACTGAGCATCTAGATCATTGGCGTGACCAGAACTCGTGGCTGTCTTCGACTTTTTGGTGACGGCGACTGGAGATGCTTCGCCATCGTTGCCCCTGCTGCTCCTGTGATGAAGCATACTTGGCACTGGCATAGGTATCGGCTTATGTACCTTAGGCGTTGCAGGGATCTCTCCCGTCGTTGCCTTTGCTGCTGCCTGTGCGGCCCATTTGGCGTAATCATCCAAATCATCATCAACAGGATTCACTTCATCTGCATCATCATTGTAGGAATGGTTATGAGATGAATCCGACTCATCCCGATTATACTTTTTGGAATCCTCGATGAAGGGGTCAACGCTATTCGTATCCGCTTCTTCGTGTCTGAGTTCCTTAGCAAGTTCATCGTAATCGGTATCAGTTGTCAGATATTTGAGCTTACGGGCTATTTTCGTCTGCTTAGCCTTCTGACGTCCGCGGCCCATCCGACCCCCTTCGCCAGCTAGATGCCTGTATTAGGCAATGTATTTCGTAATTTCCATCACATAAGAGGTTACCACCAGTTACGTTGTCTGCTGGAACTTTTACGATAATAGCGAGAATTTTTACACTCTTTGCAAGAACAACACAAGGGACATGCCGATGACGGACGTAGAACAGTTGACTGCAGCTGGCAACGAAATCAGTGCGAGTTTTATCGCTGCAAAGAAGCGATCTGACACGACGCTCGCCGCTTTGAAGGCAAACCCCTCACAGTTCACAATGCTTACGGGAGACCGTCCAACTGGTCGGCTCCACCTCGGTCATTACTTTGGATCAATTCTGGAACGCGTGCAGATGCAGCAGCGCGGAGTCCACACCAATCTGATCATCGCGGACTACCAGGTGATCACCGACCGCGACACCACCGCACACATTCAAGACAACGTCCTGAATATGGTCCTCGACTATCTCGCAGCGGGCATTGATCCAAGCAAGACCATGATCTATACGCATTCGGCAGTCCCAGCCGAAAATCAACTGATGCTGCCATTCCTTTCGCTGATTACGGAAGCAGAACTTCACCGCAATCCGACGGTCAAATCCGAGATGGAAGCTAGCGGTCATGCACTCACCGGACTGTTGCTGACCTATCCGGTGCATCAGGCATGCGACATCCTCTTCTGCAAGGCCAACGTCGTGCCGATCGGCAAGGATAACCTGCCACACGTTGAACTCACGCGCACCATTGCCCGTCGGTTCAATGAAAGGTACAGCCCAAAGCACGAGATTTTCCCGGAGCCATCGGCGATTCTGTCCGAAGCACCTGAAATTCCAGGACTCGATGGTCGCAAGATGAGCAAGTCGTATGGCAATTCGATTCAGTTGGGTGCAACTGCCGAAGAAACCGCGAAACTCATCAAGAAGTCGCCAACGGACTCCGAACGGATGATCACCTTCGATCCCATCGCTCGTCCACAGGTCTCGGCGCTGCTGACGACCGCCGGGCTGGTTACCGGTAGGAAGCCGGAAGAAATCGCCGAGGAAATCGGCAATGGGGGTTCCGGAACATTGAAGAAGTACGTGACCGAGCAAGTGAATGAATTCCTCGCGCCTCATCGCGAGCGCCGTGCCGAATTGGCCAAGGATATGGACTCGGTTCGCGACATTCTCGAGGATGGCAATCGCAAGGCCAACGAAATCGCCGAGCAGACCCTCGACGAGGTCCGTTCCGCCATGGGTATGGTGTACTGATTCCCACTTACTTGTCGTATCTCCACGAACGGTCGGTGATGACTCTGGCCATAGCAAGACCGACCGGCAGACACAGAATGACCATGAAGGCCCTGAACCCCCAGTCGAGAGCTTGAAGTGTGTTGAACTGCCCCAGATAGAACATTGCGCGGTACATATACAGCCCTGGAACCATGATCACAATGGAGGGAACCGTAAGGCAGATGCGAGGATAGCCCAGATGCGGTGGCAGCCATCCCCGTCTGACGGCACTGCGCCAGAATGAAGCCAGAATGCCAGCAATGAAGGCTCCTACAAAGGCCGCGGCTTCCGGCGGCACACCGAATAGGTCCTGTATCTCCAAACGTAAGGTATCCGTGACCGCACCAATGCTGGCTGCCGTCAGGGCCATGCGCTGTGGCGAGTTGAACATGACGGAGAAGCCCCAGACTCCACCAAACGCCATGATGCAGCGAAGCATGCCATTCGTCCAGTCGTTCAAGCCCAATGGCTCGAAGCCTCGCGGATTGAGCATGACTATTCGAGCAACCGCCCAACCAGCCAATGTGGCCATCAGAATGATGGAAAGCGCATAGGTGAGCCGCTGAATACCCGATGGGTAGTCGATCTTGGCAATGTCCAATCCGCCCGTCACCAGTGGAAAGCCAGGTATCACGAACAGCGTTGCGCCAATGTACGCCGTGTCGTGTTCCAACGCGGCGGGATCAAAAAGACCGAAGAGACGCAACGTTCCAACGCATGCCACAGCAGCGAGAGCGACAACGACAAAGGTGACGAAGAACTGATTGATGTGCCTGGCAAGAAGCAGTCTGCGAACATAGTGTCCAACTCCCGCACCGATGAAAGCGCCGAGCATGTCTATGGGCCCGCCGCCGAGCAGAAAGACGAATGATGCGCAGGCAACCGCAGATGCGAACCCTGCAAATTGAGGAGAATACAGCGGATGACGATGTTCGATCGTGTCGAGTCGAGCATGGGCCTCTCGCACGGTGATGGGCTTCGTGCCATGAGCAAATGAATCTGGCTGATAGTGCTCGAAATGTTCCGCATATTCACCGGTGGGAAGCTTGGACGCAAGCTTTTTTCTGTGTTTCTTGATCGCTCGTAGCGCCGAGCCTTCTGACTCCCTGGTTCCCAATGAATCAACCAATTCGGTGGAGATGGATGACTCATGGTGGTAGAGGCTGGTCAGTCCGCAGCGCACGCTGAACCAATCGGCAAAATGTTCAAGCAACCAGATTCTTTCAGTATTCACGCCAGTGGTTGGCAAATCGACAACTTCGGTGATGCGTTCCTTGCCATCGGTGCAGGTAGCCTCGATATCGGTCAGGTTCACATCGGATCGAACATGAACCCCCAATGGGAATGCTATGCGATGCATCATCTCTCTGACGCGAAAGCTTCCGGTTCCTGCGCCAAGATCGAGCATGCCGACCCGAACGATAAGGCTGGTCTTTGCTGCCAAACCGGCATCGGTGACAGGCTTGTCATAGTCTCGGGTGATGTCTTCCATATCCAATGGCAAAGCATGACTATGGTAAACGGAGACCTTGTCTTGGGCCTCTCGCTCCTTGTCACGCCGATTTTTGGCTTTTTCTCGACCTTTAATAAACATTGATCCGAAACTCACCCTTCTATTTGTACTCCTCGGCGTGCATTTCTTGCTCTTGGTTCATTATCCGCAATTCAAGCCCGTTACCATGATTCATGGGCATAGAAAAGTCACGAAAAAGCATACGTTTTCGGGTATATGACATGAAAATGTAACAAAAGGGCATACAATGTTCCCCGTAACTACCAAATGGATGGCTGTGGGCCTGCAACGTTTCGCATCACAATCGCAGAGGAGCTGCGAAGGACGAGATGACCGGGCAACCAAAAGTTTGGAATAGGAGGTCTGATGACAGATAACAATCAACAGATCACTGCTGCGGATGCTGCAATAGTGACATCCGGAACGGGCACCAGAGGCCCAGAAGAGCGTGATCTTCCCACAACACTCAAGCGCGATATGGACTTATGTCTGCGACTTCTTCGCGTTGTGCTTGGTGAATTCAGCCCTGAGCTGCTCGAGAAATTCGATGCCCTCAGGCAAGATGCAGTCGAAGCAAGCGCTGAACATTTCAGCGATGTGCTCGTTGACCCGCATCCCGATGAGGATGGACTTGCCAAGTCCGTATCCCTCATTGACGGTATGCCAATGCATGATTCCCAGCTCCTTGCTCGTGCCTTCACCACATATTTCCATCTCGCCAACCTGTGCGAAGAGAACTATCGTGTTGCAGCACTGCACCAACGTGAGATGAAAGTCAGCATCAATTCGGCCACCGATCCGGTGAACGAGATGACCGGTGCCTATCACCAGCTCATTGACGAAATGGGTCCGGCAAAGGCAGCAGATCTGCTCGACAAGCTTGAGTTCCATCCCGTCTTCACCGCACACCCGACTGAGGCCCGACGCAAGGCTGTGGAAGGCAAGATTCGCCGTATCGCGGATTTGCTTGAGCTCCGTCCAACGCTTGGCGGCTCTGATTTGGAAGAGAACGAACGTCGGCTCTGCAACGAAATCGACGCGTTGTTCCGCACGTCCCCAATCGCCTTGAAGAAGCCCACGCCCGTTGAAGAGGCCGACACGATTATCGACATCTTCGACAACACCTTGTTCGACACCATTCCCAAGGTCTATCGCCGTTTCGATGACTGGGTTCTCGGCAAGAAGGCCGGCACGGTTCCTCCCGTTTGCCCGGCATTCTTCCATCCTGGAAGCTGGATCGGTTCGGATCGCGATGGCAATCCAAACGTTACGGCGAAAATCAGCCGCCGCGTTGCCCGCAAATTCACCGACCACGTCATTTCCAAGCTTGAAGATGCAACGCGTACGGTTGGCCGCAACCTTACGGTTGAGACGGACACGACACCTTCGAGTCCTGAGCTGCTGAACCTGTGGAATCATCAGAAAGAGATGAGTGAGCGCCTTACTGAAAAGGCAGCTCTGATCTCTCGCCACGAAACGCATCGTGCAGTGATGCTGGTCATCGCGGATCGCCTTCATGAATCCATCAACCGTGATGCAGATTTGATGTATCACAGCTGTGATGACTTCATTGCCGATTTGAAGATTGTACAGAGATCGTTGGCACAGGCCGGCGCCGCACGTCATGCCTATGGTCCTTTGCAGGAGCTCATCTGGCAGGCACAGACCTTTGGCTTCCATCTTGTCGAGATGGAATTCCGTCAGCATTCCGTCGTTCATGCCCGTGCGCTCGAAGATATTCGCGAACACGGCCTCCATGGCGAACGCGGCGAACTTCAGCCCATGACCCACGAGGTGCTCGACACCTTCCGTGCACTTGGCTCGATTCAGAAACGCAATGGCATCAAGGCCGCTCGCCGATACATCATTTCGTTCACCAAGTCGGCTCAGCATGTCAAGGATGTATTCGAGCTGAATCGTCTCGCATTCGCCCATCCCGAAGATGTCCCAACGATCGATGTGATTCCTTTGTTCGAGCAGCTCGAAGATCTGCAGAACAGCGTGGATACGCTTGAGGAAATCATTAAGATTCCCGAGGTTCAGGCACGTCTGAAGGCCACTGGCAACAAGATGGAAGTCATGCTTGGTTACTCGGATTCTTCCAAGGACGCAGGCCCGACTTCTGCCACACTGGCTTTGCACTCCGCTCAGGAGCGCATTGCAAAGTGGGCAAAGAGGCACGACATTGATCTGACTCTGTTCCACGGCCGTGGCGGCGCAGTTGGACGTGGTGGCGGTCCTGCAAACCGAGCGGTTCTGGCTCAGCCTGTGGGTTCTGTCAACTGCCGTTTCAAACTCACTGAACAGGGTGAAGTCATCTTCGCGCGATACGGCAACCCGGTTCTCGCCATTCGCCATATCGAATCCGTTGCTGCGGCAACGCTGCTCCAGTCTGCTCCAAGCGTCGAGAAGCGCAATACGGAGATGACTGAGAAGTATGCGGATATGGCCGCTGCGTTGAATGATGCCTCACACGAACGTTTCCTTGACCTGCTGCATACACCTGACTTCACTCCTTGGTTCTCGATTGTGACACCGTTGAATGAGGTCGGCCTGCTGCCAATTGGTTCTCGTCCTGCAAAGCGAGGCCTAGGCGCAAAGTCATTGGATGATTTGCGAACTATTCCATGGGTATTCTCCTGGGCTCAGGCGCGAATCAATCTCGCTGCCTGGTACGGCCTAGGTACGGCCTGCGAGAAGCTCAATGATCTCGATACAATGCGCAAGGCATATGAGGAATGGCCGTTGTTCAGCACCTTCATCGACAACATCGAAATGTCGATTGCCAAGACGGATGAGCGTATCGCCAAGATGTATCTTGCCTTGGGAGATCGCGATGACTTGAGCAAGAAGGTATTGCACGAGATGGAGCTCACCCGCAAGTGGGTTCTGCTCATTGTTGGTGATCAATGGCCATTGCAGCATCGTCACGTGCTTGGCCAAGCAATCCGAATTCGCTCGCCATATGTTGATGCGCTTTCGATGACTCAGGTTCGTGCGCTCCGCACCCTTCGCCGTCGCAATGACAAGGAAGAGTTGAGCAAGAGCCAGCAGTCAGACTTCATCTACCTGATTCTCTGCACCGTTTCGGGTGTCGCTGCAGGTCTGCAGAACACCGGATGATGTGAAATCGGTCGCGTTCCGACCGAGATTATGAGTTTTGTGGCAATTGTAAGGTACTCAGGTTTGAAATCGTTGAAATTCGACCGAGGATAAGTCAAAAATACGGTTATACACTTTGCAATTGTCGCAAAACTCAAGAATTGCCCTCCAACTCGTTGAGTTGGAGGGCAATTTCTGCATTTCAGAGGCGTTTGCCATCACGCCTTGGTGTATTGATCGAGGTTGTTGTCAAATTCGGCAGCGCAATGATTGCTGCAGAAAGCGTATTGCTTGCCATCTATGGTTCGCGTTGCTGCCGCATCTCGAATATTGACATTCATTCCACATACTGGATCTTTTACTGTGGATTCTCCTGTTTGTGACATTGCACTGTCTCCTTTGCTACTTTCTTGAATTTCTGTTTCGTGGATTGTTGTTTCCTGAGCATTGTCCAAAGATGCTACGTGGTCTGTTGTCGCATGCACATCATCGGCCTTCCAAGAGAACGAACGCAGACGGTTTGCATTGATCACGACCGAAAGTGAAGAGAATGCCATCGCAGCGCCCGCAATCATCGGGTTCAACAGCAGACCGGTGAACGGGAACAGCACTCCTGCACCAATCGGAATGCCAAGCATGTTGTATCCAAACGCAAATCCAAGGTTCTCCCTGATGTTGCGCATCGTTGCCCGCGAAAGATCAATCGCAGTCACCACACCGGTCAGCTTGCCCGACATCAACGTTACATCAGAGGATTCGATGGCTATGTCCGTTCCCGTTCCGACTGCGATGCCGATATTCGCCTGTGCCAGAGCCGGCGCGTCATTGATGCCATCGCCAACCATACCAACAACCGCATTGTTGCGTTGCAATTCCCTAATCTTCGCTGCCTTGCCCTCTGGTGGGACCTCGGCAATGACATGCTCAATGCCGACCTGTTGCGCAATTGATTCGGCAGTGCCGCTTCCATCGCCGGTAATCATGTAGATATCGATGCCGCGCTTCTTCAATTCGCTGATTGCGCTCTTGGAATCACCCTTAACAGCGTCGGCAATCGCCATGACCGCCACCAGTGTTCCGTCTATTGCCGCGGCAACCGGGGTCTTGCCCTGCGCGGCTAAATTCCGTGACTGCCTGAACAAATCCACAGCTGCCTCATCTTCAACATTGACATGCTGATTCTTCAACATCGTCACATTCCCCACGACGACGCTATGCTCGTCGACTGTGGCAGCTACACCTTGCCCAGCCACAGCTTTGAAATGCTCTGCCTTCTTCAAGGGTGCCGATGACTGCTGAGCCTTGGAGACGATGGCCTGGGCCAATGGATGTTCGGAATTCTGCTCCACAGATGCGATCAACGCCAGTGCATCGTTATCGAGATTCTGCGGCAGAATATCGGTTACCGTGGGCTTCCCCGCGGTTATGGTTCCCGTTTTGTCAAGCACAAGAACCTTGAGACTGTGCAATGATTCCAACGCAACCGCTGAACGAATCAACACCCCTGCCTGCGCACCCTTGCCAGTTCCGATGGTGACCGACAACGGTGTGGCAATCCCGAGAGCGCATGGACACGCAATCACCAGAACCGAAACCGCTGCAACAAGACCATGCACCGCCTGCGGAACTGGCCCGAGGATCCACCAGACTACAAAAGTCCATATTGCAATGATCATTACAGCAGGTACGAAATACTTTGCAATGCGGTCTGCAAGTCGCTGAATTGGCGCCTTCGACGCTTGCGCACTGCGCACCAGGTCAACGATGTGCGACAGCACCGAGTCCTTGCCTACCTTGGTGGCCCTGTATCGAAGTGAGCCATTGGCATTTACCGTGGCACCGATGACATCATCGCCCTTGACCTTGTTGACCGGCATTGATTCACCGGTAATCATGGATTCGTCGACACTGCTCTCACCAGAAAGCACCGAACCATCCACTGGGAATTTCTCACCGGGACGTATGACGATAACATCGCCAGCCTGAACCTTTTCAACTGGAATCTCTTCGATATGTTCATCGGCAGAGCCGGAATCGAGCACGATACGAGCCGTCGATGGCCGAAGATTGATGAGTTTCCTGATGGCGTCTCCAGTACCTGCGCGCGCCTTGGCTTCAAGGAGCTGGCCAAGAATCATCAGGGTGATGATGGTTCCGACAGCCTCGAAATACGGCTCTCGCGAACCGGCAGGAACGATGGCGGGGTCTACCGTCACCACCACGCTGTAAATGAATGCGGTGCCGGTTCCTACGGCGACCAAGGAATTCATTTCTGCGCTGCGATGCGCCATGGCCAGCCACCCTGTGCGATGCACCGGCCAACCGGAATAGAACATGACCGGCAACGTCAACACAAGCTGAACCCATGGATTCATCAGGAACGAAGGAATCATATGACCGAGGAACGGGTGCAGCATTGCAGCGGAGAATACCGGCAGAGTGAAGACGATGCCAACGATCAGACGAACCCAAAGTTCATGAATTTCCTTGGTATGGCTATCATCACCCTGTGCTGCAGAACGAGTTGAATCGTTCGCGTCAATCCGTTCCGAGACATCTGCCCCACGCCAGGCATGTTCATCAGATGTCTTGTCGTGATTTGCATCCGTGCCTTGCCCACTCGTGGAGCGCGAAACGTCAACTTCCCCATGCTGAGGCACTGCAGCGCTCCCGGAGCTCTGGTCATTATCGATCTTTCCTTCGCCACGAACCTCGAGCATGCCATGCAACATGTTCATACCGCATGCAAACGGGTACTCTCCCACAGCAAGCGATGGAAGTTCCAAGGTCGTGGTCTGATATGCGGGCAAGGCCTGGTCTATGCCCAGATCGGAGAAGACGACATGCGAGGAGCACTCTCCCGCTTCCTTACGCTCGAATACCAACTTGATCGGCTTTCCAGAACGCACCGCTATATGTGCAGGCGTATAACCACCCTTAACCTCAATATGGGCAATCTGCACGCCTCCCTCGTCGGATGCCTCCTTGGCTTTCTTCGGTGCAAAGAAATAGAACGCCACAGCAGCCGTCAGCACCGCTGCAATAATCACCGCGATTGCAATTGTCATGTATGCCTCCGCCTCTTCCATCGTCATCTGTGCCGTCGAATTCCCATCGGCTCATGCTCTGAACGAATAACGTACATAATTATACCCCTAGGGGGTATACTTGCCATAGAAATGTTCTCTTGGCATATAACGCTCAGCACAGGCGGCGCAAACTAACGAGGACCAAGACCACAGGGGTATCGCAATGGACAAGACACGCGTCAGCAATGACAAGACATCGGGCGGCACCAGCCACGGGAATATTGAGCATGGCAGCGCATCCCATGCAAGTGTTGGCTACGTGAAGGAAAAGACCAGGGTAGTCGCACGGATGAAGCGCATTGAGGGGCAAGTTCGAGCCATCACTCGAATGATTGAAGACGAAACATACTGTATCGATGTGCTCACTCAGATTGCTGCAGCAGACAAAGCTCTGAAGGCCGTTGCCCTAGAGCTTTTGGACAGCCATCTCGATCATTGCGTAAGAAGTGCAATCAACCAGGGCGATGAGGATGCTGATGAGAAGGTTCACGAGGCAAGCGCCGCAATTGCGCGTCTCGTTCGTTCATGATCTCCTGTGGCGCGCGGGGGTCGAGATAGCGGGACCCGCGACAACCCAAACCGCCGCCGTGACTGCAGCGGCAAGCCAAACAGCCCACCAGGGGAATGGCACCACGACTTTATCCTCCGATGCATCGGATTCATGAGCTCCTGCATCCACCACCCTGGACGAGGCAACCCTGACTCCACGGACCAGCAAACGATGCGAATTCACACCCGTTGGCGTGCAAGTAACCAAGGTGACATAGTCTTTGCCCTTCACCTTCTGCAGACTTGACATGTCATTGGGCAAGACAACCTTTATCTGATCCACCTTATAGCTCAGCGTCTCGCCTTCGACGTGAATCTGAAACGTATCTCCCAAGACGAGCTTGTGGACGTTCGAGAAGAGCTGCGAGAGTGCATACCCATTGTGACCGGTGAGCACCGCATGCGTTCCTTCGCCGCCGACGGGCAGTGACGTTCCATAGAGATGTCCTATTCCACGTGCCAGTGTCTCTTCTGTCGTGCCATGATAGATCGGTAGATCAAGGCCAATTTTCGCGATCACGATTGTTGCCATCACACCATCACCGGCAGGATCGAGCAGACTGTTGTATTTCTCGCTCGCAGCAGCAGTGCTTGGCTGCGCCTGTGAACCATTCCCTTGGGAATTGCCGTCCGCAGTGCCGGCAAATGGATCGAGCACCGTATTGGGCCCCAACGAATCATTGTAGATCGTGGCCTGTTGCAGTGCCTGAGCCTGTTCTACCTGGTTTTTTGATCGAACAGCACTCTGATACACCTGAAGCGTCTGTGCATGCCCGATGGCCGAAATCCAATCAGCACCTGAAGGATAAAGCGCAATTGCGGCTCCAACGCATATCAAGATGGCGAGCGTAATGTTCCAGAGTCTGCTCTGCATCACCCGCACAAGGAGTGGCAGTCTGGCTGCTCGTTCAGCCTCAATGATTTCCGGGAATTGAAGAGCCATGTCCTTCTTCTCCATTCCGGGCATCAGAGATAGCGATCGACTATCGTTTCGGAATGCCCAAGAAGTGCAAATGTGACGCACAAGCATAAGCGGCGAATCGAGAAGAGTAGCGTTAACTTCTCGATTCGCCTTTTCAGGTCATTGCACTGAGTTTGGGAATCTCAGCGCAATGAAGATCAGCCGGCTCCGACTTCTGCTTGGAAATAGCGTTGCTCAGAACGCCCGAGTTTAACGAAGCGATGAAGCCTGTGCGACTTTTCTACGAGAACGAATCGTCAGAGCAGTCGCAGCACCGACCAGGGTGAGACCCGTAATCGTGAAGATGACGGTTCCGGTTCCGCCGCTCAAAGGCAATTTAACAGGCGGCTTCTGCTTGTTGGCAATCTTTACAACCTTCGCGCTGCTCTTCCCTCCCGCTACGATCGTCACTGCAATCGGATCAGTGCTGAGCTCATAGCCAGCAGGTGCGGCGGTCTCAACGAGCGTGTAATTGCCGACCTTGAGAGCAATCGGTCCCGCATTCCCATCTGCATCGGTGGTAAGCGCGGTCACAACATCACCCGCAGCGTTCTTCACGTCGAATTTCGCACCAGCAAGGGATTTCTCACTCTTGCCTTCGGCATACTTTTCAAGGGTCAGCCATCCCCAATCACTGTGAGGCTTGTTTGAAGGGATATTCTTGCCGTCATTGACGTTGGCGAATGCCTGGTTGTAAATAATGCCGTCTGCATCTGCAGCAAGCGATGAGTTCACTGTTGTAGACAGCGTGAAGGTGACATCAGTGCCTTGCGTCAGCTTGGCTCGGCCAACGGGAGTGAAGGTTACGGTCACTTTCTGGCCAGCCTGAACGACCGTATAGTCCGTTCCCTGCACAAAGGTCGTGGCTCCTTGCGTGACAACCACTCCTGAATAGGTCAATGCATCATCCAAAGTGTCATAGACCTCAACCGTATCGAAGCTCTTGCCCGAAGGCAGGTATGGCAGACTGAGCTTGATAGGCCACGCAATGGTGTCGCCGACCTTATAGGCGTTGGCATCGTTGACATCCTTGCTGAGCGCCGTTATCGAGTTCTTCGGATACACATGAATGTTGTAATTCCAAGAACCGTCCGAGTCAGGAAGCGGAACAGTCACTACGAATGGTTGAGAGCTGACAATATTGCTTCCGTCTGGAATCGTTTCAACAAACACATACGCTCCAAGGCTCAGCGAAGGTGAGACGGCGAGACCGCTCGAGTTGGTCGCCGGCAAAGCTGTTCCGGTCCCCAATGTATAGCTTGCAGCACCGGCCGTGAGAGTCTTCGCCGTTGTATCGACGGTAAACGAGCCTGGTGCCAAGGTCGCTGCAGCATCCCACCCTGCATTGGTCATCAGATCAATATTGGTAATCTGATACGCAGTGAACACGACGTTTGCGAGTGGCTGTGCACCTGCCGGGACTTGGCTCGCGTCCTCGTGGCCCGAAGCTGCAGAGCCTTTGTTGACGGATTCGCTGTATTTGTGAATCGTCACCGTTCCCTTGGTATTTGGATTCAGGTTGCCCGTATTGGCCTCCGTAGCATTGGCCGTTGAAACGAATCCAAAAGCTCCTACTGCGGTGCAGACCAGCGAGACCGCTAGCGCTTTGATAACGCTTGGCTGTGAATGGTGTTTCATAATCTCCCCTTGTTCAATCAGATACTCCCCAACGCGCCGAGGGCGTTGTTGCAGACATCGGCGCGCACAACAGTTACATTGAAGGATTGGCTACCTTGCAATCGTCATTCTTTTGGTAAACAGCACTGCTCCGAAACCGCCAATCAATACCAGCAGCCCAACGACGAGATACATTTGCGTACCTTCGCCACCCGTATTGGGAAGCACGACTCCTGGCTTCTGAGGATCGGAAACATTGATGGTAAAGATCTTCCCGGTCTGGTCCTTCACAACCGCAACCTGGGTAGAACTTCCGGTGAGTGAAATCGAACCGTCAGCTCCAACCTTGAACTGAACCGGACTTGCCAACCCGTTGTATCCAGCAGGGCTATTGGATTCCTTCAACCAATAGGTACCTTCCGGTATGTTGCCGACCGAGAATTTCCCTGTCTGCCCACTTACCGCTGCCGGATTGTAGGCGGGAAGCACTGCTCCCGGCTGATTGCCCGAATCTGCCAGAATCTGGAAGGCAGCTCCGTCAAGAGCCGTCTGTGTGCCCGTCGTCGCTGCGTTGGGGCCATACTTCTGCAGGAAGAAATTCCAGAGCTTCTGCACAGCCGTGTTGGTGAAGGTACACGATATTGCAGCGATGGTACCGGTTGGAATCGTAATCGTATATTTGGTCGAACTCCCTGAAACAGGGGTCACCGTGACGGCTGCATTGCCATTGTTCGTGTCAATGCAGCTCAGCGTCGAGACGTACTTCGAAATATCTGCAGCCGGGGTTCCGGCTCCAACTTCTTCGAGCACATACGTCGAACCCGGAGAGACCACAATCGGCCCTGCAACCTCACTTTGAATGCCGCTTGCAGTACCTGTTGTCGTCGCCGTGGCACTCGCGGTGGAACTGCCAGCGGGAGTGATGCTGAGCTGGAACTGATCCGTAGCGTTGTATCGGCTGACGACGTTCTTCTTCAAGGACTGAATCGTAGGAGGTGTCTGGCACGATGCCAGATCCACACCAGCGATATTGCGGCCTTGAGAAGTGACCGGAGTCATGGATGTTGCGGCACCGCTGCTTTGTGGATCGGCCATGCCAATCTCGGTGACCGTTGCACCCTGAACAGTGATCTGCCCCTGGACGTACACCTTGCCATCGTTACTCAGAGCCATGCCGTTATATACGATTCCTGATGCATCAATGGACACAGGGGCTGAGCGTGGAATCGAGGAAGCGTTCGAAGCTGCCAACACAGCAGCGGTTACGCTGACGATCATATTGGTATTGCCGCCGCCCGTGCTCAGCAACAGGTACATGTCACCATTCTGGTCGAATGACAAGTCACCGTTCCTTGTTCCCGAAGGTACTGTGGGCATGACGATATAGCCAACAAAGGAAGTCTCGAGAGTGTCAGGATTTGCCTTCCACAGCAGGAAAACCGTTTGGGAATTCAGTTGCGAATATCCGCCAAAATAGTAGTAGCCGGTGGGATCCTTGGGATTGACGCCTCCTGCGATGAGACTCGAGGTCTCAAAGGAAAACTGCGATGGAATTGACAGCGGATTCAAGACTTTCGTCGTTATCGCATTCGTTGAAGCGCTCCATTTGTTCAGTGTCACATTATCGCCCTGATTGGCTCTAGTGAATGAAAAAACAGTGCTTCCGTTTGAACCGATCGCCAAGCCATTGACGCTGGTATTGCTCGTATCAGGGAAAGTAATGCCTACGGTTGCAAGTGCGGAATTAATCCCATTCCCGCTCGCAGTCGCCTTATACACAACCCCGGAGTCATCTACCGAATAGAAATCGCCAGTGGCACACGAGAGCGCGCTTACAGCGGCCTGAGCATGCTGTGGATTGAACAGACTGATTGTTCCGGCACTTGCAAAGACGGCCAACCCTGCAAGGAATGCACACGCAACTCGCACGCAACCTTTCAGAGTGAGTACATGCTGTGGTGTCTTCATCGCTCTTCACCTCCCAGATAGGCGCTGGATGAGAATTTTCTTCTCAACAGTGCCGTTCCCAACACACCGCTCACTGCAAGCAGCACCACGAATGCAGCAATGCCTGAACCCGTTCTGGCCAATGGCCCGCTATACCAGCCGCCTGTACCCCAAGCAGTCGTCGGTGGGTTGGTGACTCTCTCTGCGGTGTTCGATATGGTGTAATCCACTGACGTATCGAAGGAATTGACAGTCACCATATGGGTATCACCTGAGACAACAAAGCCATCTGGAGCCGTGACTTCGCGAATCCAATAGTTGCCATAGGCAAGACCACTGATGGTCAGCAACCCTTGACTGTCGGATTCCCAGACCGACTTGCCATTGATGGAAAGAGGATGCTTCAACGTCTGTGCATCGGCAAGCGATGGGAAAATCTGAAAGCGTGCACCCGTGAGCGTGCGCTGATCACTTGCGGCGACCTTTTTGATTGTGACATTGCCGAATACCGCTTCTGGCTTGTTTGAGACGATCGTTGTCGAAGAGTTCGGGAATAGCGTCGCAACATTGGGAATCATTCCATCAGTTCCCAGATCCGTGACCTTGGTGGTAAGCACTGTCCGAACCGAGCTCTTGGCATCAGCCGCTATAGCCTCGAAGAGCTTGTATCGGCCAAGTTCAGTGAATTCGATAGTCACTGTATTGCCTTCGCCACCCGCACCAGGCACGGATGTGACCGTGTAATCGTCAGGTGAGCTGATGGTGACTCCCGAAGATCCGGTTATTGCCACCGCACTTGACACCAATGCGAGCCGAGCATCCAAGGTGTCAACGATGCGATATATATCTGTCGATTTTCCGCCTGGAATCGAAGATTCGATCGTCCAGATAACTGGATCATCGCTTGTCGTGCCCTGTTCGACCTGCTTGGTGATTGAGGAGACGACATTCTTCGGATACAGATGGATGTTGTACAGCCATGATCCATCATTGTCAGAGCCAGGAAGCGGAACCGTCACCACAAGCGGTTGTGACGGGGTCACATTCGCAGGAGCCGATGTTTCCTGAATCAGATAGACGCCCAGATCCAAGTCGGTGAAACTTGCCATGCCGGAAGCGTCGGTGGTCTCGCTCTGCGCGGCAACATCCTTGGTGGCTTCAATTGCATGGTTCACAGCATCATCACCGCTGTAGGTGGACGTAACGGCATTCCAACCACTCTCGGTAGTCAGATCAACGCCAGGCACTTTCTTGATGGAAAAAGTGACATCAGGGATTGCCGTCAGATCTGCGAGCTGGTCAGCTCCCAGTTGCGAACCATCATTCGGCAAATCCGTATTGATGTTTGGTTGTGCGTATTTATGAACTGTCACAGATCCTCGTTGGCTTGGATCTATGTTGCCTGAAGAATTGTCAGCGTGTGCCGCAAATGGACTTATCGTGCAGGAAAGCATTGCCAGCACAACTATGCAAAAACTAAGTATTACTCGGTGAATACTTGTTATTTTTGCTGAGAAAATACGATACTTCATCTATCCCCCTCTCAACACATAAAGTCAGGGCCCCCACCCTGACACAGACGCCACTCTGCGCCAGTATCATAGGCAGGGGTTTCAGTTGAAAATAGGCTAGAATAGAACGTAAACGATTGCGGGTTCGGCGTAAACGATTGCGTAATAATCGAAGCCATGAGAAATTGCACGTAGGGGAGAATTTCGGCTGAAAAGAGAGTCGTCATGGGGATTCATCAGACCACCATTCAAGATCTAGCAAAGATTTGCCATGTCAGCACGGCCACTGTTTCACGAGCACTGAATCATAAAGCTGGTGTCAGCAGTTCCTTGCGCAAAGAGATCATCGCCACCGCGAAGGAGTATTCCTATCTTCCCGACAGCAACGCCCGAGCCATGCGCATGGGCTCTTCCTCCACGAATGTGTGTCTGGTGGTGCGGACCGGTCAGGATGTTGCGCATCTGCTGACCATGCAGGATTTTGAAATGTTTCAACAAACCTTGGGCATGCGCCTCTCGACCTTGTATGTTCCCTACGATGCCGATGTCATCGATGCCATGGTCGCTGAGGAGAATCGCAACACAGTGTCGCTGTTCATTATTATCGGCTGGACCCTCATCTCGGATTCACGACGCTTTTCGCAGGTCAAGCAGCCAATTCTGTTTGTCTCTTCAGACGATGCACCAGACAATTACGCGGCTGTTGTCAGCGATGAGCGCTTTGGATCACAGCAGGCGGCCAATGCTCTGCTTGATGCAGGCCATCGCAGAATGCTCATCCTGACTGAAGAGAATTCAGGCGGAATGCCCTATTTCAAGGACCGCATCAGCGGGGTCAAGGACGCGTTTGCTCATCACCATCTCCCATTCGGGAGCGCGACCGTTTTTTCGATACCGATTGATTATCGACGATACAAAACCTCAGCTGAAAGCTTCGTTGCACGTACCATCATTCCCTACCTTCGGCAGTCTGGAAACGGTTCCCCAACGGCGGTAGCGGTAATGAGCGATTTTCTCGCCGCGGCGCTCATACACGTGCTCTACGAGAACGACTTTCAAGTTCCCGAGCAGCTTTCCATTGCCAGTTTTGGCGGCTGGGACATCACGAATTATTTTCCGCAGCCAATCACGTCATGGGTGCAGCCGATACCGGATCTATTGCGGACAACGCTCAATGCAATCCCTCTGCTGCTTGAGCATAAGGACTTTAGCGGAACCATCGCTCTTGGCAGCATGCATCCGAATGGCGAACGAGGCCGAGCCGAAGCCATCTCCTCTCGGCGCTTCGTCGTCTCGGGTTTCCTAAGACAGGGCAGAACCATCCGCGTGCTCCCCTAGCAGCGGCAATCACGGGGGTTCCCAGCATCACAACAAGACATCAATGCGCATGACCTTCCCATGTAGGCGCTAAACTTGGGTACTGACCTTAAGGAGAATACATGCTATTAAGCGATCGTGACATCAAGGCTGCCTATCGGGAAAAGCGCATTTCGTTGGATCCCTGGACCCCTGAGATGGTTCAGCCCGCAAGTGTCGACGTGCGTTTGGATCGCTTCTTCCGCGTGTTCAACAATCACGAATACACCTATGTAGATCCTTCGGAAGATCAGGGCCAGCTCACGGAGCAGTTTGAAGTTCGTAATGGTGATCCATGGATTCTCCACCCTGGAGAGTTCGTCTTGGGATCGACATGGGAATATATCAAACTGGATGCGAGCATTGCTGCGCGGCTTGAGGGCAAGAGTTCTCTCGGGCGTCTCGGCATTCTCACCCATTCAACCGCAGGCTTTGTGGATCCAGGGTTTGAGGGACACATTACTCTAGAGCTTTCGAATGTCAGCACACTGCCCGTCAAGCTGTGGCCAGGCATGAAGATTGGGCAGATGTGCTTCTTCAGCCTGTCTTCTCCTGCTGAGAATCCTTATGGATCACAAGGAGCCGGCTCGCATTACCAGGGGCAACGCGGACCGACTCCCTCTCGCTCATTCGTCAACTTCTATAGGGCGGACGTCTCGAAGTAACTCAGCGATTGTCTGTGCGGCAATCGCCCTATGCCTCGATTTCCTTGCCGTCCCTGGTCTGCAGAAGCCTGTAGAAGATCGAGACGCCAAGCACGTACAGGGCACCGATGGCAATCATCGAAATACTCCCGATCTGACCAAAGTGATCCGCCAAGGTACCCATGATTGGCGGGAAGATCGCGCCTCCAAGCAGGCCCATCATCATCAGTCCGGAAATTTCGTTCTGATGCTTTGGCATCTTCAGCAATGCATGTGAAAGGAAGAGGGAGAAAACATTGGAATTGCCGAACCCAATCAATGCAGTCGCAAGATAGAAGAGCCACTGCGGAGGGTTCACGGCAATCATGGCGAATATCGCATAGCAGATTGCCGAGCTGAGCATGATCACTCCGCAGCAGCGCAACGCGAACTTGTTGCTCAGGCGATGAAGAATGAGTCCACCCGTCAGGCACCCAATGGTACGGAATGCGAAGTAGACGGATGTTGCCCCACCCGCGACTTCCAAGGTTACATCGGTATGTTCCATAAGAATTCTTGGTGCCTGTGCATTGACTCCCACATCAATGCCAACATGGCAAATAATTCCCAGGAAGCAGAGTAGAACGATGCGCTTGCCCAAGAGCTTGAAGCAGCTCAGGATCGTCGCCTTTCCGGCATCTGGTAACGGTTCCTCAACCTTGTCGAAGGCCAAGGCCACGCCAATGACAACGCCAACTACGAGATAGACGGCATAGAGAATCCACCAGGCGTTGAATGCCGCAGCACCCCAACCCGCAATGATTGGTGCAAAGAATGATGCAATCGCCTTTACAAACTGGCCAGTCGTCAGCGTTGATGCAAGTCTATCGCCCCCAACGAAGACCGTAAGCAGTGGGTTCAGCGAGACCTGCATTAGGGCGTTGCCAATGCCGAGCAGCGAGAACGACACGATCATCATGACATAACGAGAGGTGCCGCTCATGGCGATATATGCGATGACCGGCAGCAGCATGGCCAGGCTCGTCACCACGATAGACAGCAGCACCGTGCGACGACGCCCAATCTTGTTCATCAACACGCTTGTCGGCACGGAGAAGATCAAGAACCAGAAGAACACCATGGAGGTGAAGAGATTCGTCTGTGAATTTGAAAGGTGGAACTCTGGTTTGATGTAATTGGTTGCTGTTCCAACCAGATCAACGAAACCCATGACAAAGAATGATGCCATGACTGGAATCAGAAACTTGATGTCCGCCTTGCCGCGATTATTCACGCTTACGGTGCTCATTGCTCTCCCCATTATGTGTGGTCTGCAGTCACTGCCCCTCGCGAAATCAGTGATGGAAACTCAGCCACAGCCATAGAGAATGGGATGCCGCGCCGTAGACCGCACAGTATCGTTCACAAGGTGCGCCAAATCGCAGCTACCATTATTTACTAAGTTAATATAATAACATAGTTAATTGGCATTCTTGAATTGTTGCCCTTGCTCATTGTCCATTCATCGCTGCACGATCCTGAGCATGCAAAAGCGGTGGCCGACCGCAATAATCTTGGCCAGCCACCGCTTAAAGTTACCCATGCCTTCATTGTTTTCACGCCCTGGCACACTTCAGGCACGACTCAGCGGCCTGGCGGTTCTCCAATCAACGTTTCATTGCGCGCAGCACGAACTTCCTCAGCTCAGAGGCAACCAGCACGAAGGCCGCGAGCGCTATGCACTCGATCCACGCCATAGGATTCAATGCTGTGGTTCCAAAAGCGGTGTTCAGGAACGGCACATAAATCACCAGCAACTGCAGAGCGATAGACAGTCCGATCGCACCCCACAGCCACTTGTTCGTGAAGAGACCTATGAAGGCCGACTGGCGGGCCGACCGCGAGGCGATGGCATTGAACAGCTGAGCAAATACCAGAATGGTGAAGCCCATCGTCCGCGCCTCCACCATTTGGGCATCATGACCCATCGCTTCAACGGAACGGTCAGTGAACAATCCGCCGCTGAGATGCATGTCCATGCCAATCAGGGTCACCGCAGCCATGATGATGCCGATGAATATGATATCGCCCCACATCTTGCCGTCGATCACGCGATCATAAAGTCCACGAGGCGCACGTCCCATCACATCGTCCGTCTGTGGATCAACGCCCATCGCGAGTGCCGGAGCCGCATCGGTAAGCAGATTGATCCAGAGAAGCTGCGTGGCGAGCAGAGGAACGGTGACACCCTCCACCCCAGGCTGCGTGATGCCAAGGAATCCAGCGAAGATGACACCACCGAACACGGTGAGTACCTCGCCGACATTGGAGCTGAGCAAATACCGTAGGAACTTGCGAATGTTGTCGAATATCACTCGCCCTTCACGAACGGCGGCAACGATCGTCGAGAAGTTGTCATCCGCAAGAATCATCTTCGCGGATTCCTTGGTGACCTCGGTTCCGGTGATGCCCATGGCAACACCGATATCCGAAGTCTTGACAGCGGGCGCATCGTTCACCCCATCACCAGTCATTGCAACGATGTTACGCTGACGCTGCAAGGATGACACGATCTTGAGCTTGTGCTCGGGAGCCACGCGCGCATACACGGAGACATCGCTCGTGGTCGCGTCGAAATCCTTCTCCGACAGGGAGTCAAGGTCATCGCCCGTCTTGGCTTGCTCACCTGGGCGAATTATGCCCAGATCGCTTGCGATGCGTGCCGCGGTAAGAGGGTGGTCGCCGGTTATCATGACCGTTCGGATGCCAGCCCTGTGCGCCTCTGCCACCGCCGAGCGAACCTCTGTACGCGGTGGATCGATTATGCCGACCATGCCTGTCCAGATGAAGTCCTTTTCGATTGCCTCGTCCTGTTCCGAAATATCGCTCACCTGTCCGGCAGCGTTGGAGATGACTCCAGGAACCTCGGAAAGTGCTGCCGTGCCAAGTGGACGGTATGCCTGCCCGAGGGTTCGGTATGCCTGCCCTGACAATCTCTCAACGGTTGCAAGAATCGTCTGACGGTCACCTTCGGTGAGTCTGCGGACTTGTCCGTTCACTCTGATTCGTGTGCAGTACTGCAGGAGCACGTCAGGGGCCCCCTTGGCAAAGACGCTGAGCTTGTTGCCATCGCCCTTGTCTTCCGCTATTATCGACATCCGCTTTCGTTCCGATGTGAACGGAATTTCTGCGATTCTATTCATGCTGTTGAGCTGCTTATCCGCATGAACCTTGCGTGCGGCAACTACCAAGGACACTTCCGTCGGGTCGCCTACGATCTTCCATTCGTTGGAATTGTCGTCCTTGCGTACATCGCCGTCATTGGCTATCGCGCCTATTGCAAGCGTACTGAGCGTTTCGACGCGTTCAGGCGCATCGAGGGAAAGATCGGAACCACCAGTGCCCACCATCTGACCGATGGGTGCATAGCCAGTGCCGGTCAGCTCGACTTCGCCGCTGGGAGTGACGATCTTTTCAACAGTCATCTCGTTGCGCGTCAGCGTTCCGGTCTTATCGGAGCAGATAATCGATGCGGAGCCGAGAGTCTCGACTGAACTGAGCTTCTTCACGATGGCATG
The DNA here is from genome assembly GCF_002259795.1 of Bifidobacterium aquikefiri. GTDB lineage: Bacteria > Actinomycetota > Actinomycetes > Actinomycetales > Bifidobacteriaceae > Bombiscardovia > Bombiscardovia aquikefiri. The sequence continues at coordinate 233,142 of NZ_MWXA01000002.1, forward strand.
ATGCTGTGCCATGCGCTGAACGCCGAGCGCGAGCACAACGGTAAGAATGGCCGCGAGTCCTTCCGGCACCGCCGCGACAGCGAGAGAGACTGCCAGCAGCAGGGAATCAATGACATCCTGTGTGCTGTGGAATCCTGAGATGGTCGCAAGTGCCACGAGCACAAGCACTGCGATGATGCATACCGCAATGCCGAGGATCTTCGAGACGTGGGCCATCTCCTTCTGCAGTGGCGTGGTTTCATCCTCGGTCTGGGAAAGCATGTCGGCGATCTTGCCGACCTGTGTGTTCATGCCCGTGCCGGTGATGATCGCCCTGCCCGTTCCCTGAGTCACGGCTGTGCCATTGAAGACCATGTTGGTGCGATCTCCGAGAGCCTTGGCAGATGCAAGCGTTTCGGGCTTTTTGCTGACAGGAACCGACTCACCGGTCAGTGAGGCCTCTGCGATACGAAGACTGGCAGCGCTGAGCAAACGTCCGTCTGCCGAAACTGTGTCACCCTCACCGAGAACCATAATGTCGCCCGGCACGAGTTCGGCTGTGTTGATATGTGAGACGCGGCCATCACGCAGCACCGATGTCTGCGGCGCGGTCATCTTCGCAAGCGCATCGACCGCCTTTTCCGCCTTGGCCTCCTGCAAATATCCAAGCACCGCATTCAGCACAAGGATAAGCACGATGACCATGGCATCGAACGGGAGCACCTCGCTACCCTCGCCGCCGTGCGATGCCTGCGATCGTTCGATGAACCATGCGACCACCGAGATTCCTGTGGCCACGAACAGCAGGTAGACCAGAGGATCCCTGAACTGCTCAAGGAATTTCTTCCACTTCGGTACGGGTGGAGCGGATTCGAGCTCATTGCGGCCGAATCGCTCAAGGCGGCGCTCCGCCTCCTGAGAGCTCAACCCTGTAGATGCATCCACATGCATCGCCCGTAATACATTCCGTGCATCAAGCTGCGAAGGATCCTGGTCCTGAATGTCTGCCTGAATGTCGGAAGCTGGGCTGTTGCCCGCTACCTGTGGCACGGATACTTCGATATGTTCACTGGTAGGTCCAGTCATTCTCGAACTCCTAGATCAGCCGCGGAGTGTTCAGTCATCGGGCTTCATAACGCATATCCCCATGATGCTTCGAGCAACACACGATAGCGAGAGCCATGACTGCGCGGTTGTTTTCCGGTGCGTTTGCACCGGTGTGACACGTTTATTATGTCATATGGCTTTGTTAAATGACGCAATTCACACGCAATGTTTTGATGTCAGCGAAGAATCCTGGGATTTGTACCGGAATTAATAGGCGATGACAAGAGCAACAGGTAGGTTTGACTGCATGGCTATTAAGAAAGGTCCGACCAAGGGTTCGGGCGGGAAGCATCGCAGCAAACTGCGCGGAAAAGGTCCCACCCCGAAGGCAGAGGACCGTACATATCACAAGGCATACAGGGAGAAGAAGGCATCCGAGCGCCGTCGCGCTTCCGATCCTAGACTTGCTGCGCGCCGTCGCGTGGCTCGTTACACTTCGGATTCAGACGATCTCGTATTTGGCCGCAACTCAGTTCTTGAGGCATTGCGCGTTGGTGTTCCATCGACTCAGCTCTATATCGCGAGTCGACTCGAGCACGACGATCGTACACGCGAGATCGTGCGCCTTGCCGGCCTGGCTGGATTGAATCTGCTTGAGGCTGACCATTATGAGATGGATCGCATCGCACACTCCAGCAACCATCAGGGTGTTGTTCTCAAGGTTCAACCATATGAATACTCTTCCTTGCAGAATCTCGTTGAACATGCCGAGAAGAAGTCTCGGGCCATGGATGGAGCATCCGAAAAGGCTAAAATCCAGGCTAAGCCACTGTTCATTGCCCTTGACAATGTTACCGATCCGCAGAATCTTGGAGCGGTGATCCGTTCCGCAGCTGCCTTCGGAGCTTCAGGCGTCATCATTCCAGAACGCAGAAGCGCTTCAGTTACGGCTGCTGCCTGGAAGGTCTCTGCCGGAGCCGCAGCGCACATGCCCGTTGCACGCGTCGTGAATATGACCCGCGCGCTCGAAGGCTTGAAAGAACGTGGCTATTACACAGTCGGTCTCGATGGAGGTGGAACTTCGGTAGTTGGTGAAACTGGTTTCGAACGTGATTCTCTGGTCGTTGTCCTCGGTTCCGAAGGCGAGGGCCTGAGCAGACTGGTGCGCCAGACATGCGATGTCATAGCAGGAATACCCATCAGTTCGATGGTCGAGTCTCTCAACGCATCGGTTGCCGCAGGAATCAGCCTGTATGCGGTTGCAAAGGCACGAACCGAGTAACTGTTAGGCAAGATTCCCGAGTTTTGTGGCAATTCTCAAGTTCCAACTGTTCCTGACCGTTGTCCTCTTTCGTCATCTCGAGCGGAGCGTAGCGGAGTCGAGAGATCTCAATCCCGCTGGAATCCACAGCGGAGATCTCTCGACTCCGGCTTCGCCTCCGCTCGAGATGACCGGAAAATGTCGATTCTTGGCTTTTCTCCGTTGAATTTTCAACGGAGAATGCCATTCATACTTGAGAATTGCCACAAAACTCGCGAATTTCATTTCAAACCGGCACTGCAACTTGTGTCAACTGGCCCAAACCGCGGCATCTGGATCATCTTCGGGGTTGTAATCCCCATAGCTTGCCTCATCATCAATGACGCCGCTCTCGGCCTCTTCATTGATGTCCTTCATCGCAGCCTCATCAAGCTTGTACTTTGGCAAGACATGCTCAATATAGCTTTCAACAGCATCACCCATAGGAATGTCGTGCCCGGCTTTTTCTGCCAGATACCATCGATCGGTCAGAATCTCATGGAAGAACTGCGCCGGCTCGATCTGTGAACGATACTCGGCTGGAATCATGCGTACTGTGGGCTCGAATACCTCACGCATCCAGTCTGTGGCAACAATCTCGAGATCCTCGCCCTGCCGCCATGTCGAGGCACGATACGCATCCAGATCGTTGAGCAGTCTCCGCGCCTGGTTCTCCTGGACGTCCAGGCCTGTCAGACGCAGCAGCTTGCGCGAGGCATATCCCGCATCGACGACACGAGGGCGAACCAGCACTCGGTTGCCATCGGTTGCAGTCCTCATCTCCAATTCGTCAACGTCAAAACCCAGATCGTTGAGTTTGTTGACGCGCTGCTCGATCTTCCACATTTCGTTGGGGTTGAAGCTATCCACATCGGTCAGTGCGCCCCACAATGACCGATAGCGCTCAACGAGCCTATCACCGACAGCGACTTCATCAACATCCGCTGGCAGGAGATTCCCTGAATTCAAGTCCATCAATTCGCCGATGATATTGGTGCGCGCCAGGTCAATGTCATATTCTCGCTGACCGTCAGTGAGACTCGGATGCAAATCACCGGTTTCAGCATCGACAAGGAATGCGGCGAAGGAGTCGGCATCCCTCAGGAACAGGGCGTTTGAAAGCGAGACATCACCCCAATAGAAGCCAACCAGATGTAAACGAACCATCAGCACTGCCAGGGCATCAATCAGGCGCTCAGCCGTATCGGCACGAAGGTTGCGTGCAAACAATGCGCGGTATGGCAGAGAGAACTTCAGATGCCTCGTCACCAGAATGGCCTCGAGTTCCTGCCCTTCTGGCGTATGTCTGCCGGTCACCACGGCAATCGGCGTGACAGTTGGCAATTCAAGTTTCTGCAAACGTCGAAGCAACTCGTATTCACGTTCGGCCACGGCGCGCGTTATCTCCTTCATCGCGTACACATCATCACCGACATGTACAAAACGCACCACGTGTCGTGATATGCCACGAGGCAGATTCGCCAGACAATCCTTTGGCCACTGTGAAAGCGGTTTCTCCCAAGGAAGAGTGAACATCTTTGGGTTCGAACTTGCCGCGGTAATGCGCAATGCATGGGCAACATGTGCCTCGTTCGGTTCATCCATTGAGACGACTGACGTTGCCTTGACGGCCCTTGGGTCCATCCGCGAGAGTTTCTGATCATCCATAGTCATATCTCCAGTATCCACACAGAGCCGAACAAGATTGCCAATCTGGCGAAACGCCGAATCAGGCAGAACAGAAATAAAATGCTCCCGCCATCTTCATGGCGGGAGCACATCAGAGAGAAGGAATAGAGAGGATTATACGGTGACCGAGTCAAAGCCTCCACAAGCCCTGGCTCGGTAGCCGAATTAGTTCAGACGCAGTTCGGTCGCAGTGGAGAAGAGGTGCATCTTCGCTGGATCGATGTGAATCTTCACAGTTGCACCAACCGCAGGGAGCTCACGAGGAGACACACGAACAGTTGTCATGTTGTTCTGATCGGACATCATCGTTGCATCTTCGGCAGCTGAATCGTCGGTCAGAATGTGTCCATAGATGTAACCATCGGAACCCAAATCCTCAACGTTTGCAACCTTCAGCGAGAACGCATCCGGTTCGGCTGGGCCTGCGAGTGAGGCATCTTCTGGACGGAATCCAAGAACGATCTTGCTGTTGTCCTCAGGTGTGAGCTTGTCAACGGCCTCCTTGGGGAGACTGATTGTGTCATCACCAATCTTTGCCTGACCATTTACGACTGGGTGGATGTTCAGGTTCATGGAAGGCGAGCCGATGAAGCCTGCAACGAAGACGTTGGCTGGGCGATCATAGAGCTCGGTTGGACGGCCGACCTGCTGGAGCAGACCAAGCTTGATGACGGCGATGCGGTCGCCCATCGTCAGAGCCTCAGTCTGATCGTGGGTCACATAGAGGGTTGTAACACCGAGCTGACGCTGCAGTGCCGCAATCTGCGTACGTGTCTGAACACGAAGCTTTGCATCCAAGTTGGAGAGAGGCTCATCCATAAGGAAGACCTTTGGCTCACGAACGATTGCACGACCCATCGCAACACGCTGACGCTGACCACCGGACAACGCCTTCGGCTTGCGATCGAGATACTCGGTCAAATCAAGAATCTCAGCTGCTTTTTCAACACGCTGACGAATCTCATTCTTAGGAGTGCCGGCAATCTTCAGAGCGAAGCCCATGTTGTCTGCAACGGTCATATGAGGATACAGCGCATAGTTCTGGAACACCATGGCTATATCGCGATCCTTTGGCTGCATCGTAGTGACATCCTTGCCACCAATGAGGATGCGACCCTTATTGACTTCCTCAAGTCCTGCAAGCATTCTCAGAGTAGTTGACTTACCGCAACCGGAAGGCCCAACCAGAACCAGGAATTCCCCATCCTTGATATCCAGATTCAAATCATCTACCGAAGGCTTATCGTTGCCTGGGTAAATACGAGTAACATGCTCGAATACCACTTCTGCCATGTTGTTTTCCTTTCATCGGCAGGTACGTGCCGAACGATCCGTAGTGAAGGGTTTCACTGTGGTGCTGTATAGCAATTACCTTCCCGACTGTGGGAAAATGCTCGCTGCAGCGTTATGTTATGTGGTTCATCGAAGAAAACTCTCCCTTGAGCCACCGCCAACTATACACCAGAGGAATTATCAAACATACGGCGTGTCTCATATAAACGATTGCGCCGAAAACCCACATGAAACAATCCCTGTTCGGCGATGCTCCTCTGCATCTTCATGACTTTCAAGCAACATCGACACATCTTTAAGCCCACTCACCCTGAAATGGAGCACAATAGAAGCATGGATGATTTGAGCATGGTCAATCTTCAACCTGGAGAGCAGATCGGCGGATACACGTTGATTGCGCCTCTCGGTGGAGGAGCCATGGGTTCAGTATGGAAGGTCAGGGATGACGGCGGTCAGCTCCACGCCATGAAAATCCTCCGAGATTCCCTGACTGACGAACGATCCCTGGTAAGCACCACCGTCGACAGGAACGCCGATTCGGGCATCTCCGAGACCGTCACCGCCCGCGAGCGCCTTCGCAGAGAGGCGATGGCACTGCAGCGCGTGCATCATCCGGGAGTCTCAGAAATCGTAGATATGGAGCTTGATGACGCGCTTGCCTTTATTGTGACCGAACTCATTGAAGGCAATAACCTTCGTGATGACATTGCCGACAATGGACGATATATTGGCGATGATCTGGAACGTCTTGCGCATAAGCTCATGGATGCCGTGCACGCCGTACATCGTGCCGGCATCGTTCATCGAGACATTAAGCCGACAAACGTGATGGTTGCTGCAACAGGACCGATTCTGGTCGATTTTGGCATCGCCATGGGCGAAGGGGAAAGCCATGTGACGCGAACAGGCTTGGTCATGGGAACGCCTGGGTTCATCGCCCCGGAAATCATTGATGGCGCAGAATCCTCGGAGGCGACCGATTGGTGGAGCGTTGCGGCTGTGCTGGCCTATGCAGCCACCGGAAAGGCAGTATTTGGCACACGTCCGATGATGACGGTCTTGGAGCGCGAAGCCTCCGGCAATGCAGACCTATCAGGGCTGCCTCTGAGAACTCAGCACGCCTTTCGCAAGGCACTTTCACCAGACCCTCATGCGCGCTCGACACCTGAGGAACTTTTGCATGCGATTGCGCTGGATGCCCTTGAACCCCAGGTTTGGCATCAGGCAATCGCCAGTCAGGAATCCTCTACGGCCCTACTCGGCAACTCTGCTGCAGCCGACAACTCCAACACCAGAACTCTGGGCAACAGGGAGCAACCCACAGCAATCCCCGATCATGCGCCTGAAACAAAGGTGATGCGCCCTTTTGGCGACACCTCTTTGAATGATCTTTCCACGACTGCGATTGGCGAAGGTGGGGTGGCTGCACAGGACCTGTCCAATCCCCGGGCGCTGTGGGACATTGATTCTGCCGAGCCCGAGCGGCCGAAAGAGTCACCTGAGCGCCGAGATCCCAGCGACTTCGCGCCGCTCGACATTCCCGACCAGGAACGTGATGCATACCGGCATCGAGGCACGATTGTTCTGATTGCCATAGCTGTGTTGATGACTGCAATGTTCGCATTCATACCGGTCTATGCCTTCGTCGCCTCTTGCATTGGACTCTGGATCTGCATGTGCTTCGGAACGGCCACCGAGGCTCAATTGCAACGAGAAGCGCGCAGAGGGGGGTTTCGTACGAAGTCCGATACCTTTATATCATTCACGACCTTGCCCTGGCATATCGCCAAATCCTTCATCATCATGCTGTCGCGCGCACTGGTGCAAATCATCATTCTGCTCATCGTGGTGGGACTCACCACCGTTGCCTTGTCGCTGCCCACAACGACGCATGTCATGACCTTGGGTACCGTCACCCTGAACGTTTCCCTGCCTTCTGGCAGCGCTCTTTCGGGGACTGGCATCATGCTCGCCGTGGCCATGCTCCTCGCCTGGCTACTGACGACTTCCGGACCTCTTTCCCAGATCATCCACATTGGTGCAGGTCGCATTCGAGGCAGATATCTTGGCGACAATGCTAACGAATCCCCTATGCCCAATGACTACGACATTCACGAAACGTTCGCTGAGCGTCCCCAGGATGATTCGGAATCTGCCCATGGAACATTCAGCTCAACGCCATCGAGAGTGCTTCTCCTTGTCTGGTTGGCAGCCTGCATGGCAATATGTGTGGCTCTCTTACAGTCCCCAGATATCGACTGGAATCCACTGCAAGCAATATATTGAGAAACATACAGTAGAGTAAGGCTGATATGAACCTCGAAAGGACATCAGATGGCTCAGAACCCCAAAAGGAAATCGACCAATACAAAACCCACATCAGGATCTTCTTCGGCTCGCGCCTCACGCAACACCAATGCAAGCAACAGGCATCGAGCAGCAGCGGAACAGGCTGAGCGCGAGCAGCTTGCATTGATTGCAAAAGAGCGGAAGCAACAGACGATAATCGGCATCATCGTTGTAGCCGTTGTGGTTGCCTTGGTCGCGATAGCAGGGTTCTCGGTATGGCGAGCAAACCGTCCCGTCAGTGAGGCAACCGTGCAGCAGTCATATGATGCCGCACAGGCAGTCAAGACAAAGCCAACGGGGGCAAACAGCAAGGGTGGATTCCTGATTTCCAAGGACGGGCTGAACAAGAAGATTGCCAAGGCTCCAACGGTCGAAATTTACATGGACTTCCTCTGCCCTGGCTGCGGCTCCCTGAACCGCTCACTTGATCCAACACTGACGGCAATGGAGCAGGCCGGTCAGGTCAATCTCGAAATCTATCCGAGCGCATTCCTGGATTCTCTCTCAACCGATGAATATTCGACACGTACTGCAAGCCAGGTTGCTTACATTGCACAGAACGATCCCGATCATGTGCTCGCCTTCATTGCCAATCTCTTCGCTGAGGACTTCCAACCAAGCGAAAGTGCCTACAAGGCGGTGAGTGACGCGACCTTGCAACAGCTGGCGGTAAAATCCGGCGTGCCATCCGATGTCGCCAAGAAATCTACGGCCGGAACCTACAAGAGCTGGATCACGAAGATTTCGGCCTACACGCCATTGCGTAAGGAATTATGGAATGTCTCAGGCTCGAACAAGGGCCAGATGACGACTCCGACCGTGCGTATCAACCAAAATTACTGGGATTTGGTCAGCATAGAGAGCGCCAATAGCGATCTGGTATCCGATTTCCTCACGGCAGTCGGACTTCAGGAATCGCAAATCGGAAGCTCAACCCTGCCATCCATCGGCAGCAACGGAAAGCCCCTCGCTGTCAACTAACGGTGCACTCACCGGGCAGATTTCAGCATGCATCGTGGGAGTGCCGAAATATCGGCTATTCGCCACTCCCACAGTGCCTTGAACTAACCATGCACTGAAATATCACGGACGAAACAGCAACCGCGAGCATGGATTTCCCTTAGTCGGCAGCATGTTGTGCGTTATCCACCTAGAGATCCCGTATCACCTTTTGAGTCGCTCTATATTGGGCTGTCAATGCAAAGGAGTACACGGCAAGAGATAGCCAAATCATGCAGAAGGCTATCAACATGGTGTGATTGATGGCTTCGTGCAGGAAGAGAATTGCAGAGAGAAATTGCAGGGTCGGGTTGAGATATTGCACAAATCCGACAGTCAGGTATTGGCAATGTTGCACGCCGATAACGTCCGGATTCTTGCGCAGTTTTGAGGTGGTGGGAGCATAGCCCGTCCTGTGTGTACGATTTTCAATCGCTGAAAGAGAAAACCGATTGGAAAGCAGGTACGGGCCATGCCCAAGCACATTTTACAGGTGAATCAACCCATGTTCGAGACCCAACTGGACCGGATGGTGAGCGAGAAGGTCACCGAGATCCTCAACCGGATGCTGGACGCCGAGGCCGACGAGATCACCGGCGCGGCCCGCTACGAGCGTTCCTGCGGCAGGAAGGCGTATCGTGCCGGCCATTACGAACGCGATCTGACGGTCAAGGCCGGCAAATTGAGTGTGAGGGTGCCGAAGCTGAAGGGCGCCCTGTTCGAGTCGGCGGTCATCGAACGGTACCGACGCCGGGAGGAGAGCGTGGAGGAGGCCTTGATCGACATGTACCTGGCGGGCGTGTCCACCCGCCGCGTCGACGACATCTCCCAGGCGCTGTGGGGAGCGCGGATGCCGTCGCAGACCCTGTCGGACAAGCTCAGGAAGGTCTACGGGGACATCGACGCCTGGCGCGAACGCCCGCTATCCCAGCCCTACCCGTATGTGTTCATGGACGGCGTGTGGCACAAGCGTTCGTGGGGTGGCGCCGTGGAGAACGTGAGCATACTGGTCGCGATCGGCATCGGGTCGGACGGGCATCGGGAGGTGATCGGCGTGGCGGAGGGCATGAAGGAGGATTCGGCGAGCTGGAACAGCTTCGTCTCCTCGCTCATCTCGC
>NZ_MWXA01000003.1 GCF_002259795.1 Bifidobacterium aquikefiri
GGGCGTTCGCGCCAGGCGTCGATGTCCCCGTAGACCTTCCTGAGCTTGTCCGACAGGGTCTGCGACGGCATCCGCGCTCCCCACAGCGCCTGGGAGATGTCGTCGACGCGGCGGGTGGACACGCCCGCCAGGTACATGTCGATCAAGGCCTCCTCCACGCTCTCCTCCCGGCGTCGGTACCGTTCGATGACCGCCGACTCGAACAGGGCGCCCTTCAGCTTCGGCACCCTCACACTCAATTTGCCGGCCTTGACCGTCAGATCGCGTTCGTAATGGCCGGCACGATACGCCTTCCTGCCGCAGGAACGCTCGTAGCGGGCCGCGCCGGTGATCTCGTCGGCCTCGGCGTCCAGCATCCGGTTGAGGATCTCGGTGACCTTCTCGCTCACCATCCGGTCCAGTTGGGTCTCGAACATGGGTTGATTCACCTGTAAAATGTGCTTGGGCATGGCCCGTACCTGCTTTCCAATCGGTTTTCTCTTTCAGCGATTGAAAATCGTACACACAGGACGGGCTATGCTCCCACCACCTCAAAACTGCGCAAGAATCCGGACGTTATCGATTTATTGCATTGTAAAAAAACTAAGTTAACTAAATATAATAATATAAATCGCTAACTTTGTGGTATTCTTTGCCATTGGGGAATACGGGCAATCTTGCACAGATTCATTGTTATTAACGCCTTATATAACCTCGCTGCTGCAACGCCGAGCGCTTGATAAGGTCAAGGGGGATGTATGAAAAAGTCTTCTAGCCTACCGAAGACGGGAATAGTCCAAAAAATATTGGCATTCCTGGTGGCTGTAGCCACATTGGTAGTAGTATTCCAAACGTCAAGCCAAACAGCAGCCGCTGATGATCAGACTGTGACCCATCCGTTGGACATCAGTACATGCTTGCCAGATCCTAAGGCACCAGCAACTGAAAAAACAATTATTACTGATGCAACGACTTCATTCACGGACGCCAATGGAGGCCAGGTTGACCCTCTGAACGTGAATAAAGACACCAATGTGAAATTGCATTATGACTGGGCCATTCCCAATAGCGTTAATGAGGCATGCGATTTGCAGGCCGGTGATTACTTCACCTTTAAGCTCCCTGCTGGTGTCCAAGCCAGACAGGCCTCAGGCAGCTTAGGTGATTATGGTACCTATTCGATTGCAACTGATGGTACTGTCACATTTGTTTTCAACAACCAGGTCGAAAGCAACGATACCATTTCTGGGGACTTTGATTTTTCGTCAACAATTTCAACAACAACCAGCACGGGCAAACAGACAATTACCATCCCAACGACTGAGGAGCCGAAGAATACAACAATCGTTGTCAATCCGATTGGTGGCAGCGATATAACAAAATCCGGTACCCTCACAGGTGCAGATGGTTCAGGGAAGAATCCCACTGGAATCACTTGGGACGTTATCATCAACACCGATGGTAAAAATCTGAAAAATGCCACTGTTGCCGATACGATGCCGAGTGCAACTGATAAGACAGACACGTCGACTACAACGGTAAGTTCCTCACTGGATAAGCTTGTCGTTTATCCCTTGACTGTCAATCTTGATGGGAATGTGACTGCTACCGGTGACCCACTGGTAAAGGACACTGACTATACGGTGAATGCGGATGGCACTATAGCTTTCATTGGCAAATATGCGGATACGTACAGTGCCTTCAAGATTGAGTACCAAACTAGTCTGGATAATTCTCAGGTTCCACAAGACGGTGGGAACTATCCCTTTGACAATACAGCCTATCTTTCAAGTGACGGACAGCCAACTGCCCATGCAGAAGCTTCGACCACGGCCGAATACGGTAAGTTCATCAACAAGAGCTTCCAAGGTCAGGATAATCATGGCGGGCAGCTCTATAACTGGGAAATTGACTATAATGGTCAGAATAAATCGCTCCCGGCAGGTACCACAATTACCGATACTCTTTCAGAGGGGCAAGTATTTAATCAGGATGCAGAGTCCATCGCATTGGTCTATGCAGATTCGGGCAATGCTACTCCCATCAAATACAAAGTCGCTTACTCTGCAGATGGTGTAAAGCCTGCTGTAATGACAATCACGTTCCTGCAAGAGGTTGATTCTGCAGTCAAGATCACGTATCAGTCGAAAGTCACATCCCCAATCGATGCTGATACATCTGATGCCACAGAGCAAATTTCAAATACCGCCACGAGTAACGGGTCTTCGACAGATGCACATTCTAGAAACCTGAATCAGCAAGGTCTTACGAAGACGGTTTCAGCTGTGAATTATGATGCAAAACAGGTTACTTGGAAATACGACATTAATATGGCACGTCAGGAAATGTCGAACTGGCAATTGAAAGACACTGTTCCTGAAGGCCTTACCGTTGACTACGATTCTTTCAAGCTCGTTGATACAGATGATACTTCTGCTGATCTGAAAGAGGGCACGGCATTCACCGTTACGAAGACTGACACAGGATTTACAGTAGACTTCATTGGGCCTCTGGCCGGTGACACCAAAGACAGTGTCGCCAAAGATTGGTATACACTGACCTACACCACCACATTTGACACTTCTCAGCTCCCAAGCGCTGGAAAGTGGACCAACACAGGTAAATCAACCTGGTATGACCAGGATAAAAATGAGCATGACAACTCGTCTCAGGCAGATTTTGCTCCTAATACCAATTTCCAGAAAGATGGCAGCAAGTCGGGAAGCTACAATCCTGTAACGAAAAGAATTACATGGACAGTGGTAGTAAATTACAATCAGCGTAAGCTCTCAGGAGCAACGATTTCCGATAAGATTCTTGGAAATCAAACGTATGTTGAGGGAAGTGCCAAACTTTCCGAGGCGTCAATCAGTGCTGATAACAATGGCACTGCAAGCGCAACAACCGATGTGACTTCACAGTACAAGCCCTCCTACGATGACAACTCCAAGACCGTATCGGTAGAGCTTCCAGATGGCAGCACTCATGCCTATATTCTGACCTTCGAGACCAGTCTTGAAGGCACGGTCATTGGCAGTGATTCCACGGGTGAGTTTAATGACAATCCAGTAAAGAATGATGCCATATATACCAATGACTCAAAAAGCAGCACGCTGCATGGCGAGGTAACCGTACCCAATGCAGGTAACTTTGTCGAAAAAACAGGTTCGCAGTCTACTCAGAACGGTGCCTATGTTAATTGGAATATTACGGTCAATAAATCCCAATCGACATTGAGTGATGTAAAGCTCCTGGATGAACCAACTGCTAACCAGATCATTGATGAAAACAGTATTGCCATCTATCCAGAAACCACTGTGGATGGGAATACATTCACACCGCATACGGATCAGCCTTTGGTAAAAGATGTGGATTATTCCGTTGATTTGACTACAGGATCAGATGGGACACAAAAGCTCATCATCAAGTTCCTCAAACAGATTAATTCAGCTTATTCGGTGCAATATAACTCACTCATTCAGTCCGATGAGGACCAGCCGACATTGGGCAATACCGTCACCATTACAGGTGATGGTAGCGAAACCATCACAGACAACACTTCAACTTCTACACGAGTTCAAAACAGCGGTGGTTCTTCAACAGGCAAGAACACGAACCTACTGATCCAGAAAACAGACAAGGATACGGGTAAGGCTCTGCCTGGCGCGCAATTTGAACTCTTTAGCGTTGTTAATAATAAACCATCGGTGCAGTTGCGTGCTGGAACGACGGATGATAACGGTCAATTGAAATGGCAGAATGTCAAATCGGGCAAATATATTCTTGTCGAAACTCAGGCCCCAAATGGCTACGTGATACCGACGGATCTGGCATCTGGAAGAGCGATCGATATTAACTATGACAACGCTCAGAATGATTATGTTGAAGAGGATGTTACCAATCAGCAAGGCAAGCTGAGCATTGAAAAAACTGATGGGGACACTTCAAAACCGCTAGCAGGTGCAACATTCGCCTTGTACCAATGCCCGTCTGATTCAGCATGCGATTCGAATGGAACACTGGTCAGCGATTCCCTGAAGACTGATGAGAACGGCAAGGCCACTTACACTGGGCTCAATGCGGGAAGCTATTATGTCGTTGAAAAATCTGCTCCTGCTGGATATGAGCTGAATAGCCAGGTTCAAAAGTTCACAATCAACGGTTCAAACATTGAGCAGAGCGAATCCTTCACGAATGCTGAGAAGACTGGTTCGGTGGTGTTGACGAAGACCGATAGTGATACTGGCAAGGTGTTGGCTGGTGTTGGCTTCAATCTGTATGATTCTTCCGACAAGATTGTAAAAGAAGGGTTGACTACTGGTTCTGATGGCAAGATCACGGTTAATGATCTTAAGCCTGGTAACTATTACTTTAAGGAGACTTCTGCTCCTGCGGGTTATAGTTTTGATAAGGATAAGCAGTGGACCTTTACGGTTGACTTGCAGACATCTGAGAAGATTGCCACGGTTAATGCCACAAATGCTGAGATCACGGGTTCGGTGGTGTTGACGAAGACCGATAGTGATACTGGCGATCCTTTGGCTGGTGCGGTGTTTGATCTTTATTCGAAGGCTGGCGTGCTGGTGAAGTCTGGTTTGTCGACGGATTCGAAGGGTCAGATTTCCTATGATGGTTTGAAGCCTGGTGACTATTACTTTAAGGAGGTTTCTGCTCCTGCGGGTTATAGTTTTGATAAGGATAAGCAGTGGACCTTTACGGTTGACTTGCAGACATCTGAGAAGGTTGCCACGGTTGATGCCACGAATGCTGAGAAGACTGGTTCGGTGGTGTTGACGAAGACGGATAGTGATACGAACAAGGCTTTGGCTGGTGCGGTGTTCAGCTTGTATAAGGATGGTCAGACTGATGCGTTGAAGACGGATCTGACGACTGGTTCTGATGGCACGGTGACGGTCGATGGTTTGAAGCCTGGTGACTATTACTTTGTTGAGATTCAGGCGCCTGCTGGCTATGTGTTGAATGACTCGAAACTCAACTTCACGGTTGAGTTGCAGACAGAGGTAAAGGTTGCGACTGCTTCGGCTACGAATGCTGAGAAGACTGGTTCGGTGGTGTTGACCAAGACCGATAGCGATACGAACAAGCCTTTGGCAAAGGCCATGTTCGATCTGTATAAGGCCGATGGGACCAAGCTTCAGTCTGGTATCGAGACTCCTGAAAATGGCACGGTGACGGTCGATGGTTTGAAGCCTGGTGACTATTACTTTGTCGAGACGCAAGCCCCGGCAGGTTATGTGTTGAATGCATCCAAGCTTCCATTTACCATTGAGCTTCAAACCGAGACCAAGGTCGCTACCGTCTCTGCGCCTAATGCAGAAATTACCGGCTCCGTGGTGTTGACCAAGACCGATAGTGCAACCGGCAAGGCACTGGCTGGGGCAGTATTCAGCCTGTACAAGGCTGATGGCACGAAGATCAAGGATGGCCTGAAGACGGGAGCGAACGGCAAGCTGACAGTGAATAACTTGAAGCCTGGCGACTATTACTTCCAGGAGACTCAGGCTCCTGGAGGCTATAGGTTGAATTCGAACAAACTCAAGTTCACGGTTGTGCTGCAGACCAAGGAAATCGATGCAGCTGTGAATGCAAAGAATGTGAAGATTCCGGCAGCTGAGCAGAAGTCCACTGGCGAATCACCTCTTGCCAAGACTGGAACTGCAATTGCAGGTATCGCTGGTGTAGCGGCAATACTTGCCCTGCTTGGATTTGGCTCAGTCTTCGCAAGAAGCAAGTATTCAAACAGAAGACACTGAATATTTTGGTGATGTGCTTGTATAGTCGTTCATCTCATTGAGATTGCGAGATCTACGACCTGCTGCACATGCAATAATGGCACCTTTCCCGATGCGTTTCGGGTAGGTGCCATTTTTGTATATGCAGTGTATTGTGTGTGCTGGTCATTCACTTTGCCATCAACTCAATGGCACGACAGCGGCAGACACGTTGTTATAGACATGAAGCTGTATATTAATAGTGTCAAGCGAAGGGGTTTGACAGGGGGATTTTTCAATAGGGCGGCTCAACAATGAACCAGTGCAGTGTTTCATTCGAGTTCAGTCCCAAAAGACAAAAGGTGATATTTCATGGCGTTCAATTCAGGCATTCAGGGTCCGACAGACGCACCCACATCTCGTCCGCTCACTGGTCTTGAAAGCGTGGAAAATATTCCCTATCAGATTGAAAGGCGTGGGGAAGCGATTCAGCGAACTCGAGTAGAATATCCGAAACATACGATTGGGCCGAATGAGATCCTCCAGTATGCAGTATTTCCAGTCTTCAACGATGATGCTGAAGACGGTTTCGGATTCGAGGCAACGGCAGCGGCAATCGATGTGCAATGCGATGATGGTAGTTGGCTATCGGAGCTGGGAGCACATGATGAAGCAGGATTCTCGATAGCGCCCCGTGCACAATATGAGTCCCATGTGCTGAGTGTGAATCAGTGGAATCTGAAAACCGTCGATCTTTCGCAGGCAATGGGGAAAACCATCGTAGAAATCGACATAGTAAGCTGGCACAGTGCCGAGTCCCATACAAGCTTGCTCCCGCACGGTTGGTTCAGTGACATTGCTATTGCAACGAAGCCAAAGCCAAGCGAGAACCTCGTAGAATTGATCGATATTCGTCGAGGGACAAACTCGTCATTGTCTTATTCGCGAGGAAATTGTGCTCCAGCGGTCACGGTGCCGCACGGTTTCAATTTTGGGATCCCGATCACGGATGCGGATGATATCTCGTGGACATATAAATATCACGTCAACAATCATTCGGACAATACGACGCCTCTGCAAGCGCTTGCGATCTCCCACACCGCAACGAATTGGGGGTCTGAACGCAATGTCCTTCATATCATGCCAACGGCTGATGTTGAGAAGGGCGCATTTGGGCGCAAGGAACGGGAACTTTCATTCCGTCACCGTGGTGAAGAGGCACGACCTTACCATTATTGTGTGAGCTTGCCGCATCACATTGACGCTGAAATGACGTCCACGGACCATGTTGTTGCAATGAGATTCACGCTTCCTGAAACAGGTGGACTGATATTGGATCAATACGATTCGCATGGATCCTTGGTATTCAACACAGACAATCCCACCTTCCAGATATCTGGCTATAACGATTCCAAGTTCGGAGATAATCCGAGTGCTCCAAGAATGTTTTTCGCCATTTCGTGCAATCACCCCATTACCTCAGTGCATGAAGGAGCGATTCCAGAACGCAGCAACGTGTCCGCGGCCATCTCGTTCAAAGGCATTGGTCCGGTTGTGATACGCATCGCAACGTCGTTCATCAGTCTTGAACAGGCTGTGCATTCACTTGAGCTTGAGATGCCTCCAGAAGTCACCTTTGATGATGTAGTCATGCGTTCCAAGCATCTTTGGGAAGAAAAGCTTGGTTTAGTCAATATCAGTGGGGCATCTTTAGAGCGTCGGGTGAGCTTTGCGTCTGGCATGTATCGCATGTTCATGTATCCCAATAATGCCGCCGAGAACGCCGGCACCGTTGAATGGCCCCACTGGGTGTATGCCGATGTATCCGACCCACGTGACTGGCGCCATGGCAATGATCGAACGGGATGTGAGGTTCGACAGGGCAGATCGTATGTGAACAACGGCTTCTGGGACACATACCGAACAATCTGGCCGGCATATTGTCTCTTTGAACCCGATGCGGCGGCACAGCTATTGGACGGTTTCGTCGATCACTATCGTGCGAGTGGATGGATTGATCGTTGGTGTGCTCCTGGACCGACCGGGGGCATGGTTGGGTCGAGTGCCGATATCGTCATAGCAAATGCGATGATCTCTGGTGTAGATCTTATCGATGCCGAATCGGCGTATGATGCAGCGTTGCGCGATGCCACCACAATTTCGCACCGCAGTCAAGTCGGACGCTTTGACAATGATCATGCAGTTTTCCGAGGATATGTCTCTACGGCGACTGAGGAAGGGTTGTCATGGTCGTTGGAGGATTGCCTCAACGACTTTGGCATTGCACAGGCATCGCGTTGGATGCTCGACCATATAGATGAGCATGATCCTCGACGTGGCGAGTATGCGGCAAATTCCGTATATTTCCGCAATCGGGCAATGACTTATGCCCAGATGTTCAACTCTGATGTTGATTTCTTTATGGGACGCACCGAAAGTGGTGATTTCCGAAGTTCGCCTCAGAATTTCGATCCCCGCGTCTGGGGTGGTGACTACACCGAAACCAATGCCTGGGGCATGGCATTCAGCGTTCCCTTCGACGGTGAGGGTCTGGCGGCGCTGTATGGAGGACGTGATGGCCTTGAGAAGAAACTTGACGCTTACTTCTCAACACCTGAAACGGCTCATTTCGTCGGAACGTATAACAGGGTCATCCACGAGATGCTCGAGGCACGAGACATTCGCATGGGAATGTTCGGATTGTCGAATCAACCAGCCCACCACATTGCGTACATGTATGCATTCACTGGAGCGCCATATAAGACGCAGGCAATCGTCAGAGACTCATTGAGACGCCTCTTCCTCGGTTCTTCGATAGGTCAGGGCTATCCCGGTGATGAAGACAATGGAGAAATGTCTGCTTGGTACGTTTTCAGCAGCATTGGGCTGTACCCGTTAACGCCTGCAAGTGGTGAGATGCTCATCACCTCCCCATCGATGCCTCAGTCCACAATCGCATTCCCCAATGGAGTGAAGACAACCATCCTTGCTCATGACTGGACTGAAGACAATGTGTATATTCAAGATGTACGGGTCAATGGGAAAACATGGGATTCCCTCAGCATTCCGATTACCTTGATTCGCAAGGGGATAACCATCGAGATTGATCTCGGTCCCGAACCTGGTGACTGGGGAACCACCAAGAATTCGGCTGCCTATTCATTGACAGAGCATGGAAAAATGCCTGTGGCAGTTAAGGATATGACAAGCCCCGCAGATGCCATGGATCGCGCTTTATTATCGTCTGAGGGGTCAGTTTGGTCGGATTCGTCATCACTGGGGCATGCGCCGCAACCGAATGCAGCATTGCTTTTCGACGATTCGTTCGATGCCGGATTGAAGCTGTGCCCGTCTGACTGTGTGAGCTATGAGTTCGACAACCGACGATCAATCGCGCTCTATACAGTAAGTCTGGGGGAATCGAGCGTCTCTCTTCAGAAGGCCCAGCCTGATGGGCCTTCTGAAGGTGGCGTTCGTACCTCGTTCGGTTGGGCCATTGAAGTCAGTGACGACGGATCAAGCTGGACAACGATAGACGAGCAACATAGTCCTACGTACCCTTGGGATGAGCAGACTCGCGCATTTCTGATTTCAGAGCCGAAAGCAGCACGATTCGCCAGATTCCGAGTGGTGGGCGAGCATGAACTTGATGTTCGGCAACTCGAATATTTCGAAGGATGAAAATGAGTGCATTGCCTTGACAATGCCTCGTTGGAGAGCACAATATTGGAGAACGCTGGTTGGAGGAAGTTGTTGGCAGGGCTGGAATTGTTTGGACCTTGGAGGATATTATGTCTTTGATCGTGGATTTCAAGAACGTTTCCATGCAAGGGTTGGAATCCTCGCCTTTCGCTGAAGCGTTGGCAGGGGTGAGGGCGAATGAGGCTCGATACTATTGGAACAAGTATCAGCATCGCTTTGTCGTTGAGGCTGCTGAGGATAGCGTTGACACCATCGACTATGTGAACCATGTCCTTGAGAACGAACGTGGTTTGAAGTTTGCGTCCAGACCTTTGGAATCCTCACGTTTTCAGGTTGCCGATCTGAATATGGCATATGTCTTTTACCAAAGTGGACTCTCCATCAACGTCTTGTATTCGGTTGAACCGGGTGGGAAGCGTGCAGTCGGTTTCAAGCTCTGCGAGGGCATGGATGTTCCAGACGAGCTTGCGGATAAGTTCAAATTCGCGAGACAGAAATCGAAACTTGCCGGTACAATACGAGGCTCATACTTCGTCATCAAGGGCGAGTATCCGATAGAGGCAGAATAGCTTCAGCTCATTGGATCAACGTGCGATAGAACGAACTCTTTTTCTTTCTTTGTGAAGTGATAGTTCCTGAATAGTTGAAGATCGATGTTTTGGATAGGAGCATTCCAATCTATCTCTGAATCTGAAGAAAAGTCTTGAAGAGGTACGGCGACCCAAACCTCGGAATTATTATCTTGGGTGGCTTTTTTTGTACTGAGTAGCGCCCTCGCGAACTTGGTTTTAATATAAGTCAGCGCCGCCTTTGCCTCATCCTTATGTTCGAACGATCCTATGCTAATAAAACTTTGTGTGAAACCCGAGAACGGGCCCAGTATTTCTGGATTTGTCAACGCCTCGCCGAACTTGCCGCTTCCGCTCGTTTTCGGTAGAACCACCTTCCAGGTATCGATGCTCTTCGAATGATTGATATATCGTTTGTTCACATATCGTATGGTTCTTTTTTTGTTGAGCAACCCAAGAATCTGTATATCCTCTTCATGCCGTTCCTGAGTAAACAGGTTGGGAAGTCTTTCGAAAATATTTGTAGTCAGTCTTCTTTCATTCCCTTTGCTGCCGATGATGGATTTGTATTGGGGATAATCTTCATATAGTGCATCGAGATTGAATTTGAGCTGTAGCTGAACGGTTTCCTTGAGTGATCTATAGTTTCCGTTCTCATGCGATGTAACCTTATCAAGGATGCCTTTCAACTGAGGATAGATAGACCAAGGTCCAAGTTTGTCAGTCAGTCTTGAGGCATCTCTTAGTGTAACTATTATCCCGCCCTTTAAATCGATATCAGGAAACACAAGGGATGCATCCGACCAGTATTGTGACACCTCGATGTGCCTGTCATTGAGAATCTTTCTACTCCAATTATCATTGTTCTTCCCTGCTCCCCAGACGAATCTCGCGGGAGTGACGAGGCATGCAATCGGCGCAATTTTATATGCGGCATCCATGAAATATGGGTATAGCTGCCGAGCGCTCGTGCCCTTGTTGAGTTCCTGGTAAGGGGGATTGCCGACCACTGCGCCAAATTTCACGCTATTTGCTCCTTCTGGATTGTCGTCCAAACGAATGATATTAAACACTCTATTCTGCGTCAGCAGCTGAGAAATTTTGTCATAGTCTACATTACTATCGGAGTTTTTTACTTCGAGCAAATCATAGCTGTCGAATGCCGCGGCGATATTTGCACAGTTAAGTCCCAGGATCTCATAGAATCGTCTTGTAAATTCGTACGCGATACTTGAAGTCGGTACTGAGAAGATGCTGTCTTTGATCAAAGAGGAATCACGATGGTGGTCCTCGACGAAAAGTTTGTAGAGAGCGACTGCAAATTCTGCTGATTTGCTTGAAATGTCAAGTATTTTTTCCCCTCGGTCTATCAATGTCGCGAGCTTGTCGAAGGGAATTGCCTTCACCATTTTATGGCAAAGATCCGTGGGAGTTCGGACCTCGGAGTCTGATATACGATTGAATTTGCCTAATGCCCGTATGGAGCGTTCAAGCGGTGTCAGATGGTCGTCATGGCATAGTTGCGAAATATTTTGAATTTTATAGTCAAGTGCGCGCAACTTAAATGGATCAAAAATATCGAGGCATTGCTGCAGAATCTCTTTCTGCAAACCAATATTATGCGCAATTCTGGCATTGTCTTCTTGGCCAATGCAGTCAACTATTTGTTGCAGGGAATTGACATACGTTTGGGAGAGCATAGCATAGCAAAGAATGCGTTGATAATATGTTTGCAGTTTTTTCTTCAATGACGATTCATCTTCAGGCATTGTCCCATCGTTGGTTGCACTCGCATTGCCCTCTTCGCTCTCCTGTGAAGACGATCCTTGAACATCTTCATGGTCGCCTTCGATGTCCAAGTCGGTCTCTTCTCCCTCATATGGGATGAGTGCAAGCCCCTCATTTGTACCCATTTCTGCCTGAGACTGTACGACGCCCAAAATGTCTGTGTTTGACAATAATCCGAGATCGACAGGGATATCCCTAGCCTCGTCTGAAATCGAGCGCCTGCTGTTGTAGTCGCTAACGGCTTTCAGAATATCGGTTGCCTCAACTTTAAGTATCTTATTGGAGTTCATGGTGATGATTGGAGAAATCTCAAGATCTTTCCTGAGACGAGTTTCGAGCTTGTCATTTCCCACGTTCTCACTATTAATATTGTAGATAAGCGATTTTTGCTCTTGCAAACGGAACATTCTCGCGGGATCGAAATCGACCAGCAATGTTTGGGGTTTGAGATTCTGACGAATAATATCCCCGTTGGAACTTACCAACTCACGAATATACTGATTTTGCAGTCTGAAAATAGCCTGATCATATTCTTGCGGAGATGACGTATCCTTCAAATATATCATCGTGTCCCATTGCTCGACTGTGCTTCCCGTAAGCATTCGATTCACGGTAAGAGTCAGTGTCTTTTGATTATTCTTCTCGGCCTCGCTGATGGCTCGCTTGACGTCCTCTGTTTGCCGATACGCTTGGGAACCTTCCACTCCGGAAATATTGATTATTTTATATTCGCCGAGGTTCTTGAAAGTCGCTCTTTGTTCATCTATGAGTTTTTCCATTGCGTCGCATGAGGCGCAATACGGAAGGACCATAACAATATGCCGGCACATTTTGCCCTTTTTGATCTTGTCGTAGTCAAGAAAGCCCAGTATGTTCTCATCCTGTTGAGAGCCATCGATAATGTTAAGCAGGTCGGAGATCTCAGATTTGAATTTGAATTCGCGATTACGATGTTGTTTGGTGTCGAGCTTGACGCATTTTGGTTCAAGTAAGGCAGATAGGGTACATGAAATTCCATGATTGTGGAACTCTTCGATCTTTTTTCGGGATGAAGCATTGGGGTTGAATGCAAAACGGACCATTTGTGGAAAACCAAAGTATGGGTTATCCCATTCGTTCACAGCTTCATCATCGAGGTGATCGAAATCCCATTGCTGCTGATCGTGAACGATGTCAGAGAATTGAACAAATGAGATGATATCTTCCTGTTGAAACTCGTTGCTCATAAGAATTCTGTATGGTGTTCCAGACAAGTGCAGACGAACTTTTGCGTGAAGCCGTTTAATTTCATTTTCAGCAGTCTGGTGCTCAACCAAATCGTCATAATCGAGTTTCTGGCTGGAGGTTGGGTCGACCGGCTGGGAGGCGTTTCTTAGGATCTGACCGAATTCTTTACCACGAGCTCCAAAATGTGTTTCATCAATGATGAGCATATCGATGCTTTGAGCGAATACTTCGCGATGCTTATCTTTGATTTCGCTGCCTTGGAGATCCTGAAGGGTAAGAAAGATCACGGCAGTGTGGTTATTCTGATGAATCTTCGTCACAATCTTTTCATCAAGTATGAGCGCTTGAGAATCGACAAAATCCCATCCTTCAAAGTTTTTTGGACATTCGACTGTTTTCTTCCATTCCTCTTTGACGTCAGCCTTTGCTGAAACAACCAAAATGGTTTTGGCGTGAATCGATTGAGCGCAGCTCAGCGATGTAAATGATTTTCCAAAGCGCATCACCGCGTACATCAAAAGTTTTGTGCGTCCTTCCTGTACACGCTGCTTGAACTTATTGACGGCCTCTTGCTGATTTGGTCGCAGAATCCACGTCTTGTCTCGCTCGTATGTAAAAGGCTGCGGAAGGTGACTGACGGCATCATAAAACTCATAACGTCCGCCTTTGCTGTTGTAGTCGCGCTGGATGTCTGCGATAGCCTGATCAAGATCCTGTGTCTGAGCTCCTTGAAAAAACTCACGACTGTAATGAATGCCGGGGTTCAGTTGCCGTGATTGCAATCGAGTACGATGCTTATCTTTTTCTATATAGTCATGAACGGAGAAATCGCGGAAGAAAATATCGTCATTAATAGTCGCTTCCCCTTCATACTGCTGGACGAGATCGGAGTATTTGTGTCTCCATTCCTTGAGTCTCGTTGCAACCGGTCTATAGGTATCGCCGACTTTGAGATAATTGGGAATGGCCGCTGTTGAAAATGCATAAATCTTGGGACTCACACGCCCAACAATCACATCACTGATATTTTCAATATTCTGCATTCTCGACACTTCCAACCGCATTGTGGATCTTCAAACGAGAAGATTCTCGTAGCTTTCAATTTTCTTGGTGCGCCAGTCTTTTATGTAGCACATGTTGCTTTTCGATGTTTTCTGTTTTGAAAACAGTTCAATCTGCTCTTCGGCCAAAGACTTTTGCTGATATGGAATGGTCCCGGTCAGACCATCCATCTGCCACAGATTCCAGGAGATAATCGTGGCGATGTTCAGCAGCTCTTGTTCTTTGGGACTGCGTCTGAGAAATATATTGGTGTAGTCAATGTAGGTAGTGAGAAGGTTTTCTCTGGCAAGGAGCAAACTATCTCCCTGAAATTCAAAGCCGTATATGCTTTGGAATGCCCGTTCTGCCCACTTGAGCCATTCGGCTTCCGTGGTGACGTTCTCATGGATTATACGCATTTTTCGGTCAAGCAGACCTATGCGTCGTAACGGTGCTATCTTTATGCCCGTTGTGGCATCGTACGGGCTGACAAGATACGGAGCCTCCCCGCAGGCGTATTCCATCCTCCGCTCGTCGACGTAGTGTTTCCAATTTTTGTCAGATGAGTTAGGGAAAGCAATGTGAGCCCTGTGAGTGATCCACCTATGTCTGCGAGGTGTGTTGAAGAGGTTTCGCTTGTTGAACCATGCATCATCAATGATGTTATTCTGGATGTTGCAAAGCCATGAAGGTGTATAGACCTCTGCCTTGATTTTTGTTCTTGAAAGCTGTAGCTCGTCCGATTTGAAAAAGCGTGGTTTGATAATCGAACGGTTTCTGCCAACGATCAGCGCTGTTCGAATCTCACAATGTGAAGAATATGCATTCCCCAATTGTGCATAATCATCGCTTGCCCAAAGTATATTTTGGTCAGTATTGCGATCTTTGAGTAGGGAATCTAGCACTCGAGGATACTTTTCGAACATGGATTGTTCGCTAAAATCTCCGAAAGCCAATGCCTCACCCCCGCGTCCATTGTGATTTTCGTCCGAATTTCATCATGTCATTGAGTTTGGACCGATGGCCATGGGTTAATGCCTGTATCCGTCGCAAAAGATTCCCGCGATTGCCAAGCGCATACTCGCCGCTGAAGAGTGACATTTGTATCCTGATCAATCATGACGATGCATTGTGACGCATTGTGATGGAGATGAAGCCTGTGGAGCTAGGGAGAGTCGAACTCCCGACCTCTTCGATGCGAACGAAGCGCTCTACCAACTGAGCTATAGCCCCAAATGGGTGTTGCCCTGCATTGCATGACAACGAATGTCACTTTAGCGCAGGGTGTGTTCTTTCGCAATGCGAGGATGTGTCTAACGCATACTTCTGCTTGGTATCACGCCAAAAAAGTGATTCCGCATCCAACACGCGAATCACGCTGAGCCGAGAATTATTTCGCGTGAGCCGCAGGCTTCTTTGCCTTGCCGAACTTGGCCCTGATCAGTCCGATGACCGTTGGAAGGATGGAAACGACGAGAATCAGAATGATTACCAGCTCAAAATGCTTCTGCACGGCGGGAATGCCGCCGAAGAAGTATCCAAGGAAGGTAAAGAGACTGGACCACACGAGTCCACCTAGAACGCTGAATGGGGTGAAACGAGCCCACGTCATACCTGAGATACCTGAAATGAATGGCATAAAGGTACGAATGATAGGGAAGAATCGGCCGAGGAACACGGCGAGCGGTCCCCATTTTTGAATCATCGTCTCAGTCTTTGCAATTCTCTCGGGAGTGAGTGCCTTGACCTTACCTGATTCAATGATCTTTCGCCCGAAGAAGTGGCCAATGAAGAAGTTGCTCTGATCCCCGAGAATCGGTGCAACCCATACCACCGGAAGCAACACTGCAAGTGTCATCCCACTTGTCTGGTCGTGGGTGAACACTCCGGCTGCGAACAGCAGTGAATCGCCAGGTAGGAATGGCATGAAGACCACGCCGGTCTCGATAAATACAATAAGGAAAATGAACGCATACGTTGGGACAAGGCCAATGGCAATCCATGAGGCGATAGCACTTCGAGGATCCTTCAGCAACTCAATAAACCAGCGAACAACACCCATATTGCCAAATCCCCTTGCTTATTGTGCCATGCGCACAGTTTTCCCAACAATTCCCAACAATCGACATTCAGTGAACAGACTACAAATAGTCGTTTGATATGTCTCTCGAAGAAATTTCAAAACCGTGATACACAGTACCAGTAGAGCGCGAAGCTCTTGGAACTCTTGAAAAGCTGGGCTCCTCTTGCAGGAAACGTTGAAAGGAGTTCCCAAACAACGTGCGAAAAACTCCCGGAAAACGATTCATGCTGGGTATGTATGCACGCGGCTGCGAAAGATTTATACTGATTGCGAGTTGTTTAGGGTATTGGTCATTGATTACGAAGCTCTGACAGGAGGAGCTATGACTGATGTTTTAGCGGTTGCGAACCTGAGAAAACGCTTCGGCAAGGTTCGTGCTCTGAGAAGTATCTCATTCTCAGTGCGTGAGGGAGAAGTATTCGGATTCATCGGACCAAATGGTGCCGGAAAATCAACCACTATCAGAATAATTCTTGGTATGCTGCGCGCAGACAAGGGCAGAGTCACCATCTTTGGCAAGGATGCGTGGAAGGACGCCGTTGAGGTTCACCAACACGTTGCCTATGTTCCGGGTGACGTTTTTCTGTGGCCAAATCTTACCGGTGGAGAAATCATTGATATTTTGCTCAAGCTCAATGGCGAACGGCATACATCCACAACGGATGATTTGATTCGTGAGTTCAATCTCGATCCAACAAAAAAATCTCGAACATATTCCAAGGGCAACAGGCAGAAAGTGGCATTGATAGCTGCGTTCTCGAGTGACGCTGATCTCTATATCTTTGATGAACCAACCAGTGGCCTTGATCCATTGATGATCAGTATTTTTGAGCAGCATGTTTCCGCATTGAAGAGGGCAGGGAAAAGCGTGCTGCTTTCTTCGCACATTCTGAGCGAAGTTGAGCGGATCTGCGACCGAATTGGAATTATCCGTTCGGGCGAAATCATCGAAGAAGGCACACTTGATGAGATGAGGCAGTTCAGTCGCAGTGTTGTTCGTGTGAAGACTGCACAGCCTCTCGCCGAAATTGGCACACTTCCCTTTGTCCACCAATTTGAATCAAGGAACGACAATGATGCGATGTTCTCAGTGGATTCCGAATCCATTGCAAACCTCATATCTGTGCTTCAACCCCTTGGCATCACATCGTTCGAGAGCACACCGCCGACGCTTGAGGATCTCTTTATTCGTTACTATAACGAGGACACTTCCAGTGAAGGCAATGTTTCCAGTGTCCCTGGCTTGCATGCGGCTGCTGCCGTAGAGTCTGAAAAACACGGAATCGCATGACCATGCACAATAATAGTTTTGCGAATGCTGGAGCCATTCTACGGATCAATCTGCGCAACGATTGGCTAAAAATCGTGCTATGGATTCTCGGCATGGTTGGACTGATGGCAATTGCGGCAGCTAAATTCGGTGATTTATATGGTACTCAGGCTGCGATGCAGTCAATCGTTGTGACGCTCAAGACCCCGTCAATGGTGGCCTTGCTCGGGCCTTTCTTCGGTACTGAACCGTACGAGAGCGCGATGATCTATGGCAGTGAAATGACCGTGTTCATGGGTCTTTTTGCTGCGATGATGAATATCCATATTGCTGTCGGGGCAACTCGCGCTCAGGAGGATCGCGGCACTGTCGAACTTATGCTTTCGCGGGCAACGGGCCGCCAAAGTCCTTTGATTGCAGGGATCGTCGAACTTGTTATCGTCAATCTCGCAGCAGGAATTCTTGAGAGTCTTGGGCTGACCGTTGCAGGCATGCCTGGTTCCGATGCTTCGGGGAACTGGCTATTTGGGATGGCACTTGCTGCTTTCGGCATGATGTTTGGCACGTTCGCACTGTTGATGTCGCAGCTTGCAAGCAGCGCTCGTGGTGCAACCATGCTGAGCTATATTATCCTTGCCGTGCTTTTCGTGGCGCGTATGAGCACTGATGTGCAGAAACCTCAGTGGACTCAATGGACTCTCTACGGTTGGATTGAGCTCATCAAGCCGTATATGGGCAATGACTGGATGCCGGTGCTGTGGATGTCTGTGGTGTGCCTTGCCGCGCTGGCGATCACGATTCCGCTCGCATCCGCCAAGGATCTTGGTGCAGGTCTTGTTACTGCGAAACCGGGGAGAACTACTGCCAGTGTATTTCTGAGAGGCCCTTTGAGTCTGCTTGCGCGTTTGGAACGTGTAAGCGCGCTGATCTGGGTTTTGGGCATGTTTCTTCTCGGAGCGAGTTACGGGTCGATTTTTGGAACGATTGGGGATCTGGTTTCCACGGATGGAGTTCTCGGAAATTTTCTTGCTGGAACGGTCAAGGATTCCGGTAACCAGGCGATCGTCCTCTCTCTTTCAGGAACTTTAACCAGTATTTTCGCTGTAGTCGTTTCGATTCCTGCGATTCTTGCGATCCTTCGCCTGAATGCCGATGAGAGCAAGGGCTATATGGAAATGTTTCATGTGAAGCGCGTCTCTCGCCGGCGAGTGTTTCTTGTGTTCCTTGCCTTTGGAGCCGTAATCGGTACAGTTTGCTTGGCAGCGGCTGTACTTGGTATGGGCATTGTTGGTAATCAGGCAATGAAGCAGCCTATCAGCCTTGCAATCTTTATGCGTGGCTTTGTTGGGTTCTGGCCGGCGGTGATGGTCGTCTGTGGTTTGGCGGCATTGCTGTCGGGGATTATTCCTCGATTTCAAAAGGTGATATGGATTATTCCGCTATATGGATTCATGTCGCTCTACATCGGGGGATTGATGAATCTTCCCAAGTGGACACAACGGCTTTCTCCATATGGCTGGGTCAATTCCGTACCGACAGATGGCGTCAATTCGACCACTTTCGCTTGGATGACTGCCTTGAGCCTGTTTTTGGCAGTCGCAGCTACAGAGCTCTACCGCCGCAGAGACCTTCAGCTTCGATGAGCGCCTTTCGGCCGTGACGGCTCATATGTGGTCTATTTGGTTTATATCCAACTGGGCAACCACATATGAGCCAACCAGAACTCATATGGCACTGGCATTGCAGTCCAGATTGGGTAGAAGAACGCTGAGACAATGGCAAGCACTATCAACACTGCGCTGACGGTGACTCTATAGTTCACTGCGGCAACGTTCTGTCTGAGCCAATTGGCTACATAACAGATCGCAAGCACAATCCACGGCAAGATGACAATGGAGTAGAAGGTGAATGTAGTTCGGTGCATGTACTGCGCCCATGGCAGCCATCCTCCGATGAATCCCGCAAGAATGGCGAGTATTCTCCAGTCGCCTTTCTTGATGAAGCATGCGATGACGATGCCGACCAGCACGCTCAGTGACCCGAGCCACCAGAGGAGTGGATTTCCCAAGGAAGTGACGGCAACGACGCATTGAGACGAAGGAGAGAGCGAACATAGGCCTGGACTTCCGCTGATCTTCTCCCAATAGAAACTCGTTGGGCGTATCTGCAAGGGCCAAGTCAATGGATTCGCCATGTAGCTATGAGGCGTGTCGAGCGTGGTGTGGAAGTCCCACATCTCACGGTGATATTCGACGAATGATCGCAAGCCTTGAGGGAGCCATGTCAGGCCCTGGCCAGGATTTTCAGCTGCCCAGTTATGCAGATACGAGTCGGAATGAATGAACCAGCCCGTCCACGATGCACAATACGTGCCGATCCACAGCGGCAACATGAAGCCTGCAGCTGGCAGCGCATCTTTCCATACGCCGTGCGAGAACCAGTTGCGATACCCGATCTCTCTGCGATTCCATGCGTCCCAGAGTACTGAAATAAAGGCAAATACGGCGAAGAAATAGATGCCTGACCATTTGGTGCCTGTTGCAAGACCTAACAGGATCGCCGCGAATGCCCTCCACCATGACCATGCAATCCTGGGGCCTTTCGCGTCCAGTACGAGCCGTGTTGTTCCGCGATGCTTGCCAAAATGAATGCCGACGGGCATGAATCTGGCGTTGCGACGTTGAGAATCCTGCTCATATGCTGCTGTGAGTTTTTCGTATGCCTTATCTTTATGGATCAGCAGGCATGCGAAGGCCATGAGCACAAAGATCATGATGAAATTGTCGAGGAGTGCGGTGCGACTCATCACGATGCCCAAGCCATCAATCGACAGCAGGAAACCCGCAAGCAGTGCAATGGGAAGATTGTGGAACATACGCAGTGCAACTCTGCAAAGTACGAGAATTGCCAGCGTTCCAACGAAGGCGGTGGCGAATCTCCACGCAAAAGAGCTAGCCGCACCTCCGAACAGTTGCAGGCCTATGGCAATCATCCATTTGCCGATGGGCGGGTGTACCACATATTCAGCCGATTGCAGCCATCCATGAGTATCACCCTGAGCGAACAGGGTATCTATTGGCGTGTTGTTGATTCCTACGGTTTTTGGCCAGTCTCTAGGCTCACCGGTCTGGAGCATCGTCCAGGCATCCTTGACGTAATATGTTTCGTCAAAGACAATGGCATGGGGTGATCCAAGGCGCACGAAGCGCAAGATTCCGCCAAAAGATGCCATCAGTATGCTTAATAGCCAGCCATAGACCGCATATGCACGCGTTCCTGCTGCGGGCAGAATGGAGTGATGCCCCTGCTCGTCAGAAGCATGTCCCCAAAAGATTTCATTTCGTAAACGCATCAATCCTAAGAGTAGAGGATACTGGAACCATGCAAACGCCCAATGTCCAATTATCACAAGACCCAGCCCTTCAAGAGTCTGAACGCACTGAGCTAAGACCGAAGGACACGCTTATAGACAACGAATTGCCAGCAGATCCAGATAGTAGCCTGTCGAAAACAGACACTTTACAAAACGAGGGTGTGGCGGCAATTGTTCCACGTGGAACATTGGTATTGGCAGCAACTCCCATTGGCAATATGTTTGATGCTTCGCAGCGTTTGAAATTGCTTATCGAGCATGCTGACATTGTGGCGGCCGAAGATACCCGCAGATTATATGACCTGGCAAACCGTTTGCATCTCCACGTTGGCGGATCCGTAATCTCATATCATGACCATAATGAGCGTGACAAAGCTGATGACATTCTGGATCAGGTCGAATCTGGTGCCTGCGTTCTCGTGGTTTCCGATGCTGGGATGCCAACGATTAACGATCCCGGTCTAGCGGTCGTCAGACGCGCCATCGAGCGTGGTTTGCCCGTGACCTGTGCGCCCGGTCCGAGCGCGGTGCTTGATGCCTTGGCGCTTTCGGGACTTCCCACCGATCGATTCTGTTATGAAGGCTTTCTTCCGAGACGTCATGCTGAGCGCGTGCAGCACTTGCGGATGCTGCAGTCAGAACAGCGAACGATGGTGTTTTATGAGACCTTGCATCGGATCGCTGATTCGATTGACGATGTCATGGATGCATTCGGTCCTCATCGGCGTATGGCGTTATGCCGAGAACTGACAAAGAACTATGAGCAGATTCGGCGGGGAACCGTAGATGAGATACGTCAATCGATCATCGACGATCCACCGAGAGGTGAGATGGTGCTCGTCATTGAGGGTGCCAGTGAGGATGAGGCGATTGCAGCAGCCCCATCAAGCTTGTCCACCGAAGATTTGGCCGTCTTGGCCATTGATCGTGCGCTTGAGGATGGCATACGAATCAAGGATGCCATTGCAGTCGTTGCGCAGGAGCACCCTCTGCCAGATGGCTCTTTGCCCAATCGTAAGAAAATCTACTCGGCAGTTCTGGAGCTCAAGTCCTGAGCCATGGATTCAAGCGAGTCCAATAGAATTCGCATGCAACGTGTTACCCCTGGACCTCCAGATTGGGCAATGTATTCGAGCAAATCGGCGGTGGCAAAAGGATTGGCAATGATATAACGCCGCAACTCTGGTTGTTCACGGGCAAGCGTCCAAAGTGTGCTGAGCGGGGTATAGGGATCGCAGGCAGTCAGTGGTGTACGCGGCAGTGGCGGCTTGGGAGGCTGTAAACTCGGTGCTGCGCCCGTTGCGGACGTGTTCGTGTTTTCCCGTATTGTCAAAAACCGTGTATTGCTTGTCCGGTGATGTGCCGTGATGGAATGAGCGGAGTGTCTGCCTCGATGCTGACCGATGCGCTTGGCCATGTCACTCGGAATCGAATAGGGATGACTGGTGCCTTCTGATCTTGCGGGCACCATGTTGTTGTTGAGCCCTGTCATCTGGTGCTGTGAGAGTGTCTGGCAAAGCTGAATTTCCGGTACATTGCTCTTGCTGGACATGAGTGTGTGGAGGATCCATGTCAAATTGAGAGATGCGTTTTCTCAAATCCTGAGACCCTGATACAAGCACGATCATTCTCAAAACTTCCAAGCCTTTGGCATGTCCCGGCCACCGCTGATTCTTCATGAGCAGATCCATGCATTCCTCTGGCTTGACATCATAAAGTTCTAGCATGCTGGTGATGCTCGCTACGGATTCGTTGAAGGATTCCCTCTCATCTTCGTTGCATGCGAGATCGCAGGCGGTGCGTGTTGGTGAGGTGAGCAACAGTGAGCCTATCTGAATCATATGGTCAGCTTCGATACGCCTGTTATGAACACGAATAAGATGGCCATGAACTGCAGCCCGGTAATGCGATTGCGAAATGATGTCGATAGTCCCTGGGAACGCGCCACCTGCCCAGATCCATCGTGCCAGATATGCGCATGCCGCCGCTCCAATCGGGACCAGACGTGCAGCGATGGTGCCTCGCCCGAATAAGGTTTGTGTGTCTGCATTAGAGAAGCAATTGCTTGAATCGAGAGCCACTACAATGTCGAGGGAATCCAGATATTGCATGCTGAGTGGTCCAGGAAGTCTCGCGATATTGATGAATGTGTCTGGCTGCCGAGAATATGCGGTTTGTCGCAGTGATTGCTGTTGTGTAACTTTCATGTCAAGAAACTACTTGAAATGATTCTTGTGTTGGGCCATGAGGGTGAGATAGGTGTAGTTGTGGATATTTGAACTATCCGGTAATGAATGTGGATAAGCTGGTGAAAAAATATCGGCTTCCTGTCCGCGCCGACACCAATAATCATGGATTATGAGTCATATCCTTGTTTCGGTCGCTTGGCCGTATGCTAATGGTCCGCGTCACATTGGTCATGTTGCTGGTTTTGGAGTGCCATCCGACGTGTATGCACGCTATGAACGCATGAAGGGCAACGACGTATTGATGGTTTCGGGCACCGATGAGCACGGAACTCCTATTCTGGTGCAGGCCGAAGCTGAGGGCGTGAGTGCGCAGGAACTCGCGGACCGGTATAGCCGTGTCATTTCAAAGGACCTGTGCGACTTGGGCTTGAGCTATGACCTGTTTACCAGAACCACAACTGGCAACCACGAACATGTCGTACAGAACATGTTTGAACAGTGCCTGAAAAACGGATACATATATAAAGGTACGCAGAAGGTTGCCATCTCTCCATCAACAGGACGCACGCTTCCAGACCGCTATATCGAGGGGACGTGCCCGATTTGTGGCGCTTCAGGTGCTCGCGGCGATCAGTGCGATAATTGCGGCAACGAACTCGATCCTGATGAGCTGATTGACCCGGTATCGAAGATCAACGGAGAGACACCAATTTTCAAGGAGACAGAGCACTTCTTCCTTGATCTCCCTGCATTGGCTAATGCAAATCTTGCTTGGTTGAAGACTCGTCAGGGTTGGAGAACCAATGTCATCAACTTCTCGATCGGTCTGTTCAAAGAGGTCAAACCGCGTGCTATCACGCGAGATATTGATTGGGGTATTCCCATTCCCGTCGATGGATGGATTGATAATCCGAACAAGCGCCTGTATGTGTGGTTCGATGCCGTAATTGGCTACCTTTCGGCTTCCATCGAGTGGGCACGCCGTCAAGGAGACCCTGACGCCTGGCGCGCATGGTGGAACGATCCAGAAGCCCTTGGTTATTACTTTATGGGGAAGGACAACATCACCTTCCACTCGCAGATCTGGCCTTCAGAGCTCCTGGCTTATGACGGTGAAGGTTCGAAGGGCGGCGAAGCGGGAGACTTCGGCAAGCTGAATCTGCCGCAAGAGGTCGTGGCGAGCGAATTCCTTTCCATGGAAGGGAAGAAGTTCAGCTCATCAAGGGGCATCGTCATTTATGTGAAGGATATTCTTGCGCGCTATCAGGTCGACGCTGTCCGCTACTACATTTCCATCGCTGGTCCCGAGACTTCGGATGCAGATTTCACTTGGGCTGAGTTTGTTCGCCACAACAACGAAGAACTTGCTTCGAGCTGGGGAAATCTGGTCAATCGTGTGGCAAACTTGCTGTTCAAGCATTTTGGTGCAATACCACATGTTGAGGAATCAAGTCTGAGAGCTGAAGATAAGAGACTGCTTGATGAAAGTGCCAAGGCCTTCGACACGGTCGGTGATTTTATCGAGCATCATCGTCAGAAGGCTGCCTTGGGTGAGACCATGCGACTTGTTGGGGAAGTCAACAAATATATTTCTGCTGAAGAACCATGGAAAATCAAGGACGATGAGGATCGCGTCGCGGTGATTCTGCATACTGCCGCTCAGGTTGTTTGCGATGCCAATGTGATGCTTGCGCCATTCCTTCCTCATTCTGCGCAGAAGGTCTACGAGACCATGGGGGGTAAGGGAACGTTCTCTCCACTGCCGCATTTGGAACAGGTGCGCGATCTGGACAAGCCAGATTTCGAGTACCAGATCATTACCGGTACCTACAAGCTTGGCGTGAATGTACATCCTTGGAAGCGTGGACCACTTGTTGACGGCACGCATATCGCAAAGCCAACGCCAATATTCCAGAAGATTCCAAAAGAGGCAGTTCAAGAGGAACTTGACCGTTTCCAGACTGCTTTGGACGCTCGTCGTCAGAAGGAAGCCGACCGACTGGCAAATGCTAAGGCAGAATTGGCGAAAGAAAGGCAAGAAAAGTAACATTTGGGGCACGTGAAGCGATAGGAAACATTGTGCGGGAGCTGCAACCTAACGGTGTCTGGCCAATATCGAGTTTTGTGGCAATTCTAAAGTATGCATCGCCAAAATCATTCCGTCACAAAGCCGACACACGATTTTCAGAGAACTTTGAGGAAAGCACATCATCTCGTCAAGGATTGGCTGGTTATATAAAAGATGTCAGCAGATGGTAGCGCTGATGAGATTCCCAGCCGAATCCCATAACTGAATCCCTTCTTCTCTCTTCTCTAATCCCGACGGTTCCCCCCGTCGGGTTTCTTCTTTTCTGGACTGGTTCACCCCTGGTTTCGCACAAGCGCAGTCGACACCCCACGCACAATGGAGGGTATGAGCAAACACCATCGCAATCGCAGTTGGGCACCGGCACCACAGCCGCTACCGGCAGATGCGTATGTCATTGATGACCATACGCATGTCGCATCCGTGGTGCCATTCGCCCGTGAGATGAACCGTCAGGCGCAGGAGCGCGGTCAAGCGGATGTCCCTGTATTTTCCATTGATGAACTTCTGAACAAGGCCAAGGCATCCGGAGTGGAGGGCATCATCGATGTCGGTTGTGAACTTCCTCATCTGCAGACAGCCCTCGATATGGCTTTGCAATATCCACAATCGGTTCATGCTGCGGTTGCGATTCACCCCAACGAGGCCGTCCTTCACGGTCATCGCGGTGTTCAGGGTCCTGACGGATTGCCGGTGCAATATAAACCTTGGCACGATACAAGCTTCGAGGATGCTTTTGCCAAGGTAGCAGAACTTGCAGAAGCATATCCGAAGCAGGTTGTCGCCATAGGGGAGACGGGCATGGATCTGTTCAGAACCGGTCAGGGTGCTGTCACAATCCAGCGCGAAGCCTTCCGTGCCCATATCGCACTCGCCAAGGAATTGAACCTACCACTGCAGATCCATGATCGTGACGCCCATCGGGAAGTGATAGAAACCCTACTCAACGATGGCGCGCCTGAAAGAACAGTATTCCATTCATATTCTGGCGATGCGCATATGGCCGAAATCGCAAAGGAACATGGCTGGTATTTGAGCTTCTCTGGAACCGTGTCGTACAAGGGCAACGACGGCATTCGAGAGTCGTTGAGAATTGTAGGTTTGGATCATGCCATGGTCGAAACTGATGCGCCATATCTTTCTCCGATGCCTTATCGTGGACGAACCAATGCGCCATATATGATTCCCTATACTTTGGCAGCCATGGCCGATGCCGTAGCCATGCCCGTTGCAGCAGTTGCGCGAGCCACGCGAGCAACAACGCGAAGGGTCTATGGTATCTGAAGTCTATCGCCCCAAGGCAGTGACCGGTTGCAGTGCATGGCAGTACGATGTCATGTCACGATTGCTTGGTCTGCGAGTAACGGCCGTCAGTATCTCACTGCCGTACACCATTCATTTCCTATTTTTCAATACAGGCGAAGCGTGAAAGTTCAGTATGGATATGAAAGGTGCTAACGTGTAACGGACGCGTAATTAACTCGTGAGGCAGCCTTACCAACCGACTGCCATTGGAGGGTGTATGGCTGGAACGCAGCATGATTCATCTGCTGAAAACATCGGCTTGAATGGTGATAACAACAACTCCCATGACAGGGCTGACAGCATTGATGGCAACACTTCGGAGGATCATAGTCCAAACCCACACAATTCGGACTCACATGGTTCGAAAGGGCATGATTCACACAATATGAAATCCGAATCGGCAAAGGATGATTCAGCCCGCTCGGATGAACCGGATTTCGCCGAAGACACAGCGGTTACTCAAATCATCAGAAAACAGGACATTGAAGATGAAGCCACGGAGAAACCAAACGCAGAAGAGAAGATTTCGCACGATGTGATTCCTGAATCGATTCTTCCCTCAGAGAGCATCACGAAGGCTCCCAAGGTTTCCAAGCAAGGCAGAACCCGTGAAGAGAAAGCGGCAATGAAACGCGCCCGCAAGGAGGCAATGCGTGAAGCGACACTTCTCGCGAAGAAGCCTCATGGACCGTTTGGACGTCTGATTCGCAAGGCCAGACAGTCGCCGGATAAGATCACCTTTGGCATGGCTATCGTTGCCTTGGGCGTTGTCTACGGCGATATTGGCACCTCGCCACTCTATATGGCCCAGACATTCCTTGCAGGCCAAGGCGGACTCGAGAACACGAATAGACCAGCCGTACTCGGCATGCTCTCCCTTGTATTCTGGTCGATTACGCTGATTACCACAGTGAAATACGTCATGATTGCCATGCGCATTGACAACAAGGGCGAAGGTGGCATCTTCGCACTCTATAGCCTGGTTAGACGCCATGCTCGGTGGCTGGTCATTCCTGCAATGCTCGGTGGAGCGGCCTTCCTCGCCGACTCGGTTCTTACTCCGGCAGTCTCGATTTCCTCCGCAGTCGAGGGTCTGAAGACACTGCCCATGCTCAACTCGGTATTCAGTGACAACGAGAATCTCACCCTGATGATCACGGTGGTCGTGATTCTGGTGCTGTTCTCGGTGCAGTCGCGCGGAACGGAGCGCATTGGCAAGGTTTTCGGCATCACCGTCATGGTATGGTTCGGATTCCTTGCCATCGCCGGCGTGCTCAATCTCAACAATGACTGGTCGGTGTTCGCGGCGCTCAACCCCTGGTATGGCATTCAATTCCTGTTCAGCCACAACAATGTTGCAGGCCTTGCCATCATGGGGACGGTATTCCTTTCGACAACCGGTGCCGAGGCACTGTATTCGGACATGGGACACGTTGGCCGTGGCAATATCTATGCCACATGGCCATTCATCAAGGTTGCTCTGGTATTGAACTACTTCGGTCAGGGTGCCTGGATGCTGCGCAACCAGAACAATAGGGAATTGCATGGTGTCACGAATCTGAATCCGTTCTTCCAGATGCTCAATCCGAGCGTGCGCTATGCCGCGGTCGTGCTTTCCGTCGCTGCAGGTGTCATCGCCTCGCAGGCATTGATAACCGGTGCATCCACGATGGTTTCGGAGGCAACCGGCCTGAATTGGATGCCGCATTTGCAGGTTCGCTATCCAGCCAGAACCCGTGGGCAGCTATACATTCCTGTCGTCAACCTGGTGCTGTGCAGTGCAACCTTGATAGTTCTTGCGCTGTTCAGAGACTCCGAACATATTGCCGCAGCCTATGGTCTGGCACTCAATATCACGATGATCACGACCACCGTGCTGCTCACCGTCTATATCTGGTTCAAGGGCAAGCATGTGCTGGCGATTATCTTTACGGTCGTGTTCCTTGCCATTGAGACATTGTTCTTCCTTGCTTCGATGTCAAAGTTCCTGCACGGTGGCTGGTTCACCATGCTGCTCACGATTGCCATTCTCTTTGTCATGTACACCTGGGACGAAGGCACACGCGTAGAGCGTTCACAACGCAGGCATATGAATCCGAAGGAATTTCTTCCTGCGCTGGATATGTTGCATAAAGACTTCAGAATTCCTTATTTTGCTGACAATCTGGTCTATCTGACATCCGATGCCGAGATGGGGCGTCTGGATACCGACATATTCTTCTCAATCTTTGCAGATCATCCGAAGCGGGCCCGCGCATGGTGGTCGGTGTCTGTGCAGACCACCGACGATCCGTTCACGCGTGAATACTCGGTAGAGAACTTTGACACGAACTATATGTATCGCGTCAGAATACGCCTTGGTTTCAAGGTGGATCCCAACGTTGCCACATATCTGCATCAGATCATGCATGAGCTGATTGATAGTGGGGAACTTCCCAAGCAGACTTCGCTCTATCCCAAGGTTGATGAGGATCCGCAGATTGGAACCATTAAATACGTGCTGGTGCATAAGGCACTTATGCCAGAGTCGAAGATCACGACGCGTGGTGCTATATCACTGGAAGTCAAGTATGCTATCAGACATGTCGCTGGATCGCCTGTGAAATGGTTCGGTCTGGCTCCATACAATCCATTGGTTGAAGTTCAACCACTCTTTGTATCGACTCGTCCGGTCCCTCGTCTGAAACGCATTGCCTTGCGTCGTTCGCGACATCATTCGAGCACGATTCGGCGGATGCCCAAGGAATAATTGCAACGAACACGATTCGAAGCTGTCATCAATGCCGGTTGTCTATCTTCAGCTGTGAGACCTTTTACACAGTTAACTCAAACAACTGGCATAATGTACAACATCGGTGACCATTTATGCCGAGTGCCCGACGCAGTGAGCATGTGCCATTGCGGAAAGGCTCTCGGCTTTTACATTTAGGTGCAATGCGTATTATGTGCAGATTATTGGGTTATGCAACAGACGGCCGCAATCTCAGTCTGGAGGAAGTACTCGGCCATGAGGCAGTTGTGGAGTTTCGGGAGATTTCAAGAATCCACAACGATGGTTGGGGGGCTGCACTCTTGGCTGCAACGCAGGATGAGCCGTTCAGCAAGGACGGCGGCGCGCCAAGTCCTGAAACTGAAAATCGCTACTACCGCTCAACAGTTGAGGCTGCGCTCGATCCTGCATTTGAGGCATTCGCCAGGCAGCCCGCTCGCGGTGCCATCTTCCATCTTCGCCTTGCATCATCGAACATTCCATTGATCATGGAAAATCAACAGCCTTTCTACAGTTCAGGCATCGCATTCAGCCACAACGGCGACATCAGCGATGATGACGGTCGCAATATTGTTCAAAATTCCGACTTCCCCATCGATAAGGAGCTTTTTCTCAGTACCGGGGGCAAGAGCGACACAGCCATGTATTTTTCCATTGTGCTGCAGGAACTCAGCGAAGGATATCCACTTGAGCAGGCGGTGAGCCAGGCGATTGGCAAGTTGCGCAAGGTATATCCAAAATCTTCATACAACTGCCTGATACAGAGTCGCGATCAGCTCGTGTGCGTTCGCGCTTCGGGAAGAGTTGAAATCCCCCCAAGAATCTCCGAGATATATAAGGAATACGGCGTTGAGAAGCACGCGCTTGATTATCGTGCCATCCGCTATCGCGAAATCAAGGACAAACAGGACAAGCAGGTCGGAGTGGTGGTTTCATCGTCTGGCTACACCCAGAGGGCAGAAGATGGCTGGGTGGAATTGCAGAACAATGAACTCATTTCCATTTCCAATAGAACGGGTGAGTATTCAATCCGCTCGCTGTGAAGTTTTCAGCGAACTTGGTGTATCCAGTCAAGTTGAGGCAATAGAATCAATTCGGTATTACTTCAAGGAAATGCCTTGTCGAACGCTTGGTGATTCGGTATCTGGCAGAGGTGGCGCCACAGTGTGTCATGCTGCTCGGTCTGCCGGCACAGAAAGGGATGCGATGACAGAGGAACAGGCAAATATCGGTGTTGTTGGGCTCGCTGCTATGGGGGCAAGCCTTGCACGAAATCTCGCCCATCACGGTAACACCGTTGCAGTATTCAACCGTCATTATTCACGTACGGAAACTCTGATGAACGAGCACGGTTCCGAAGGCAAGTTCATTCCTTCCAAGACCGTTGAGGAGTTCGTTCATTCACTGGCAAAGCCCCGCACGGCAATCATCATGGTCCAGGCCGGTGCGCCGACCGATGCCGTGATCAACGAGCTGGCCGATGTGATGGAGAAGGGCGACATCATCGTGGATGCAGGCAATGCCTACTTCAAGGATACGATTCGCCGTGAAAAAGCCATCCGCGCTCGCGGATTGCACTTTGTGGGCTGCGGCGTATCCGGTGGCGAGGAAGGTGCGTTGCTTGGACCTTCCATGATGCCCGGTGGCACGGAGGAATCCTGGAAGACTCTTGGACCGATTCTGAAGTCGATCGCCGCGGTTGCCGAGGGTGAGCCATGCGTGACTCATATTGGCACTGATGGTGCTGGTCACTTCGTCAAGATGGTGCACAACGGCATTGAATATGCCGATATGCAGGTTATCGCCGAAAGCTATGATCTGATGCGTCGAGGCTTGGGGATGGCTCCGCAAGAGATTTCTGACGTGTTTGGGGAGTGGAATAAAGGCGACTTGAACTCGTATCTCATCGAGATCACATCGCAGGTGCTGAGCCATGTCGATGAGAAGACCGGCAAACCGTTCATCGACATCGTCACCGATCAGGCTGGAATGAAAGGTACCGGAACATGGACCGTTCAGACCGCCTTGTCCCTCGCAACCCCCGTTACTGGCATCGGTGAGGCTGTATTCGCCCGTGGACTTTCTTCCGAATCTGAGCTTCGCAAGGAGGCACAGGAGAAGGTATTGCAAGGACCTGATCCAACCGAGTTCCTCTCCAAGATTGCCAATGATGCACAGGCCAAGAAGGCTTTCATCGAGGACATCCGTCAGGCGCTCTACGCTTCGAAGATTGTGGCTTATGCACAGGGCTTCACTGAGATCGAGGCCGGTGCCAAGGAATACGACTGGACGATCGATCTGGGTGCTGTTGCACGTATCTGGCGTGGCGGTTGCATTATCCGTGCCAAGTTCCTCAACCGCATCTCTGATGCCTATGGCTCGGGAGAAAGCTTCGGCTCGCTGCTCTTCGATCCATTCTTCAAGAAGGCCGTCGAGAATGCGCAGGAATCCTGGCGTCGCGTGGTCTCGACTGCAGCGCAGGCAGGCGTTCCGGTTCCAGTGTTCTCCAGCTCCCTGGCCTATTACGATGGTCTGCGTTCGAAGAGGCTTCCGGCAGCTTTGATTCAGGGCCAGCGCGATCTCTTTGGCGCTCACACCTATGGACGTGTTGACGAGCCAGGCGCGTTCCACACGCTCTGGGCAGGCAACCAGAAGGAAATCAAGCAGTCCTGAAGACTTTCAGTGTGTCTATGCGGATTCAATATGTTCGCGAGCTTTCGAGCGACAGACTGTAGATTTAAATAACAGAAAGCTCCTATGTTGACCTCTTGCTGCGTTAAGAGGTCAACATAGGAGCTTTTTCGTCCGAAAGTTACTACGATTTTTCCAGATTCCCGAGTTTTGTGGCAATTTCCATGAACTACATCCCAGAAACGGTATGCTATCCACCAATTTTTAATGATTTTGTGGTTGACACTTTGAAATTGGCACAAAACTCACAATGGTGTCTCCGCGCACGGTTGAGATCGTGTTCAGAGCAGCTTGGCGGATGCCTTGGTGATGAGCCAGAGAGTTTCGTGCTCTCCTGCTGCGAAGGAGCTGGGAACGTGAGGGTTGTTCACGCCGGAGAGTGCGCCTGCAACGGCCTTGGCCTTGCCTTCTGAACCGGCGAGCATCCACACCTTGTCACTGCTGCGAATGAAGGGTGAGGTCAGTGTCAGACGCAGTGGGGGTAGTTTGGGAGAGTGGGTGATACCCACGACTCGTTTGCGTGGGTCGTCAATGCGGATTTCCGGAAAATCAGGGAACAGCGAAGCAAAATGACCGTCTGGGCCAACACCGAACATCGCGACATCCAGCTTGGGATGCATACCCAGTTCGTATACAAGTTCCCTGTCATATTCATCCGCAGCGCGATTGAGCAGTGTCACATCATCTTCGTCTGATGAGGATGATGTTTCGGTTTCTGTACGTGTATCAGCAGGCATCTCGTGCACATGAGAAGCTGGCATCAGTCCATCGTCGATAAGTTTGCCAAACCAGGTCTCTCGTGCCTGTTGTGCATTGCGGTCTGGTGAATCAGCGGCAACGAAGCGCTCATCACCCCACCACAGATGCACCCGTGACCAGTCCACAGCATCGTTCAACGGGCTCTCTGCAACGGCTTTCAGCACGGCAGTGCCATCGGTACCGCCAGTGAGGGCAACATCGACGCGTGGACCCGCAGCGAGGCGGTCACTCAGTTCCAGCAGGAAGCGTTCGGCCGTGGCCT
This sequence comes from Bifidobacterium aquikefiri, assembly GCF_002259795.1. GTDB lineage: Bacteria > Actinomycetota > Actinomycetes > Actinomycetales > Bifidobacteriaceae > Bombiscardovia > Bombiscardovia aquikefiri. Next base: position 32,827 of record NZ_MWXA01000003.1, read on the forward strand.
TGTGCATCAGTTCTGGACTCGCATACTGAATGACCCTCCGCATCGAGACACTTGCGGTTTCAGTCATGGTCGATCATTCCCCATCCGCGGTTGATGACTTCTGCATAGATTTCGTCAGGATCGAGTCTGCGCAGCTCCTCGCTCAGACACTCCTCAAGTGTGCGCATAGGCATTGCTATGGCCTGGGCCTGTGCACCAGCCTGCGTGATCATCGCCTGATCCTCGTCATTATGGCGTTCAATGCTTACTACGCTGGAATCCTCGCGTGTCAGGTAGATGCCTGTGATTGCATGCTCAGAGGTTTTCTGATCAAGGGTAACGGGAACTTCGAGCCGTACTGCAAGCCAGGCTGCGAGCAGATCCACTGGCAGATAATGCGACTGACCGGTTACTCGGGCCGACACCACGGCAAGATGCGGTGGCTGATCAAGCAGTGCTGCTGCCAGAGCTCTCCACCGTGTCAGGCGTGTCCAAGACATGTCCACATCCTGAGACGACCAGTGAGCTCGAAGTGCTGTGAAGGCAGCTTCTGGGTTAGGCGCGCGAAGAGCATCGGTGATACGATTACGGGCCATTGCACCCAAGGCATCCTTTGAAGGATCCTCGGGAACTCTGGTCGGCCACCAGGCGACCACAGGGGCATCGGGAACGAGGAGTGGAATCACCAAGGTATCGAGATGTCTTGTCAAGTTTCCGTACGGTTTCAGAATAATGATTTCGCCCGCCCCGGCATCGGCTCCGAAACGAACTTGAGCATCCAGACGGGGATCTTCATGCTTGTTGCGCTCTGCATCGACTATGGCGATCACACGGCAAGGATGCTCCCGGCTTGCCTCATTGGCAGTCTCAAGCGTCGATTCCAAGTTGTCTGAAGTGGTGCAGATGAGCATTGTAAGAACGCGTCCGAGGGCAACCTCACCGCGCTCCTTGTGCAGATTTTCAATCTTCGATGATATCGCAGACGTTGTGGTTTGTGACAGTGTGACAATCATGGCAGCCTCCAGTGGTTTCCGTCACGTTCGAGCATTTCATCAGACTGAGCTGGACCCCAGGTACCCGAGGCATACGGTTGAGGCTGCCCAAGCGTGCTCCAGTATTCCTCGACGGGATCGAGGATGTTCCATGACAGATTAACCTCTTCGGTTGTCGGGAATAGGGGAGGGTCGCCAAGCAGAACGTCAAGGATCAAACGCTCGTATGCTTCTGGTGAGGATTCAGTGAAAGAGCGGCCATAACTGAAGTCCATACTGACGTCACGCACTTCCATTGCGGTTCCAGGGACCTTCGCTCCAAAGCGGAGAGTCACGCCTTCGTCTGGCTGAATGCGGATGACGATTGCATTTGCACCCAGTTCCCGCGTGGCGGTCGTTTCGAATGGAAGATGAGGTGCTCGCTTGAATTCGAGCGCGATCTCAGTGACTCGCTTGCCGAGTCGCTTGCCGGTTCGTAAGTAGAACGGCACGCCTGCCCAGCGGCGCGTATCGACGTCAAGACGAAGCGCAGCATACGTTTCCGTGGTGGAAGTCTTGTCGATGCCCTTCTCGTTCAGATACCCGACGACCTTCTCGGAACCCTGCCAACCGTCGGCATATTGCCCACGAGCAGTGTAGTGTTCCAAATCCTTCGGCACACGAATGGCGGAGAGCACCTTAGTCTTTTCAGCGGTCAGGTCGGCAGCGGAGAATGATACAGGCTCTTCCATGGCGGTAAGTGCCATGAGTTGGAGCAGATGGTTTTGAATCACATCTCGTGCAGCACCGATGCCGTCATAATAACCGGCACGGCCTCCGATGCCGATGTCTTCGGCCATGGTGATCTGAACGTGACTTACATAATTTGCGTTCCACACTGGTTCGAACATCATGTTGGCAAAGCGCAGAGCCAAGATATTCTGTACCGTCTCCTTGCCGAGATAGTGATCGATGCGGAATACGGATTCGGGATCGAAGACGCTTGAGATGACGCGGTCAAGTTCCTTGGCGCTTTTCAAATCATGGCCAAACGGCTTTTCGATGATGACGCGTCTCCATGCACCCTTGGTCGAATGAGACAGACCAGACTTTGCCAGCTGACGTGAAACCTCGGGGAATGCCTTTGGCGGTACTGACATGTAGAACGCGTGATTGCCCATGGTTCCACGGTCGCGGTCAAGTTCTGAGACCGTCTTCGAAAGATTGGTGAAGGCCTGTTCATCGTCGAAGTTTCCTTGGACGAAGCGCAGCCCCTTGGCCAGGTGGCTCCATGTTGTCTCCTTGAAAGGAGTACGGCAGTGAGCCTGCATGTTTTCCTTGACAAAGTTGCCAAATTGCTCATCGGACCAGTCACGACGGCCGAAGCCGATCAGACCGAACCCAGCTGGCAACAATCCTCGATTTGCGAGGTCGTAGATCGCCGGCAGCAGCTTTTTCTTGGACAGATCTCCGGTAACGCCAAAGATGACTAAGGAGCAGGGCCCTGCAATTCTCGGGAGTCGCAGGTCGCTTGGGTCTCTCAGTGGATTGCTCCAATGCTCGTCGGACTGTGCGCCGGATTGCGATGACGCATCTGCACCTGGCGTGACCAGCGCATGTGACGAATCGGATGTCGTGCCGGTTGATGCCTTGACTGCTGCTGCAGACGTCTTGGTTTCACTGTCGGGTGTGGAACTTTGACCACTGCTGGAATTCCCCATATTGCCCCCTCGATGACTATTCTTACGTGACGATTCTACGTTCAGAACTCGAAGACATGCTTGAAAGTTCACGAATGACGTATAAGAGGCTGATGGCGATGGCTGCTTTGGGGCATGCGCAGAAGGTGCGTCAAGGGGCTTTGTACGATGCAGGTATGACTCGAAAATTACCAAATCAGCAAGCAATCGATGAACTCCACCACCACTTTGCGCCTTCAGAAGCTGCATACCGCATGGTTCATACCCATTGTCAGATTGTGGCGGATATCACACTTGAACTGGCAGAAGCATCAGGGGCAACTTGGAGAAATGATGATTTCGATTTGGATCTGGCTCTTGTTGGGGCTTGGTTACACGACATTGGCACTTACCAGGTGTTCGAACATGATGGTGCTGATGGTAAGCCGTTGAAATTCAATCGCAAGCGGTATATTCTGCACGGAGTCCTGGGGTATCGGTTACTGCTGCAGGAAGGATTGGACGAGGAAATTGCGCAATTCGCCAGAAATCACACGGGTGTGGGGCTATACAGGCAGGATGTGATCGACGAAGGTCTACCATTGCCCGTGGCCGATTATGTCCCGCTCAACGACGAGCAGGAGCTGGTTATGTATGCTGACAAATTCAACAGCAAATCGGTGCCATCGTCGTTCATCGCTGAAAGCAGGCAAAACAAAAGGGCTGCCAAGTTTGGCGATGCCAATTACGAACGTTGGAGAAAACTCGTTGCAAAATATGGGCTTCCTGACATCTCTCAGCTAGCAGAACGCTACAGTCAGCCCATTCGGCATTAGGTCCTTGCGGTCATGTGGCCGTAAGTCAGCAGACATTGCTGACGGAATATCGAGTTTTGTTGCCTTTTTGCAGTATGAGGTGCTCAATTCGGCGTAAACCTCGTTGATATCATCCCCTTTTATCAGTTCATACTTCGAAAAGGCAACAAAACTCGATATTCACCACGTTTATGGCCTCGATAGCCACGAACTCTGCGCTCAAAAGCATATCTCAGCCTTTGATACCGGAGAGGATCCAACCGACTTGCATTTGCAGGACCTTCTTCAAGTCGAGCTTGTAGATCTTTTCAAGATCCTTTCGATTCTTGAAGTCGAAGCTTATTGTGCCGAGGAAGGCATAGTAGAAGGCAGGAACGGTAGTTTCCGCGTCGAGTCCCTTGCAGACACTGCCATCGTCAAAGTTCTCGTTGAACATGGCAATGGTCTTGCCTGGTTTCCAGTGGGCGACGTTATAGGGGTTGTCCCAGAAGCTTTTGGGCTTGTCGCTTGCGCTGGAGAAAATGGTGAGGAACAGATCGAAGAAGATCGCGAAGGTCTTATCTTCGAGATAGTACTCATAGTTCGCTTCTGCATAGGCGCGAAAACGATCCATTGTGGTGTGCGCCGTCTTGAACTTCTTTTCCACGCGTGAAAGGAGTTCAGCCATCTTTCCGAAGAAAATGGCCCAGAGAATGTCCTCCTTGCAGGTGAAATAGTTGTATACCGTTGCACGAGTGATGCCGGCAGTATCAGCGATGTCGCCCATCGTAAAGCTGTCCACGCCCCCCTTGAGATACAAGTCTTCAGTCGCCTGAATGATTTTCTCAGCTTGTTTCTTTTGATGTTGAATATATCCTTCGGTCATGAATACCACCTCGTATTGTCGCTTATGTGATCCCCTGATTCTTCATTCTATCGAGAATGGCCATTTAGGCCGAGTTTGTACGAAGTGTACAAATGTCGAATAAGTTGACCAAATCATGACATAGAGCCAATGAGGCTAGTCATTCCACGCCTAACGGGGAATCGTGAACGCATCAGACATGCGATCTCAATGTGACCTCGCTAACGAATATAGCGCTGGGCATAATGCTCAATCATCCATCGTCCGGGCTTGAAGACCTTCATTGCAGTGACGGCTCTGGAAACATCAGGGCATGGGATGCTGCGAGACCCCTCCTGACCACTTGCACTGGGGGGTATTCTGCTTGATGCGATGGCCTTGAGAATCATGGCCAGTTCCTGAGCAGAGAAACCATACGGTCCCGAGCACCACAATGGCGATATCTCAAGTATTGCCGGTGGCTTTTTGTCTCGGAAAGCGATATTGAGCATTCCTGCAAAGTCGTTGGAAGCGTGCGTTTGTTCAAGCGCATCTGCAACAATGCCCAGCGCTTCTTGATGGTGACGTTCGTCAAAGTGGATGTCTTCTGAACATGAATGGTCTCGCAAATCAAAGATCGTGACGATCTCTTCCGAATCGGTGGACCCACGCGATGGATTGCCGCAGTGGATGCAATACGGACTTGCCGCGAAAGCCTTGCCATCAAGAGCTGCAACCATCCATTCCTCGGTGATGCCGTCGAGATGACCATGAAGCATCAACACTGAATCAAGTGGTGCGGGTGACGTAGGATCGGCTGATGCAAGAGCCGAATCTCGAGGCGACTGATGATCGGTATTGCCCCGAAGATCGTGCTTCAGCTGTGAGAGGGTTCGGCGTGCGGCTCTGAAGCCAGAAATCCTTCCCTCATTTGGCTGAGACCAAGGACGGTCACCCAGCTCATCCCCGAATTCGTCCATGTCAAGGATTTCAGCGACACTTCGCAATACCACCTCTCTGCCAAGAAATAGCCGACTCAACCCGCCAATCCAATCCTGAGGAGGTGCGAGCAGTGTGATCGGCGGTTGACCTTGACGCTCGAGCCAAGCGTTGTTGGCGACTAGACTTGCAGGATCGATCCACAGCGCATCCTTGTCATCCAAATGTGGGATAGGCCACAAACCCAGGTCGTGTTTGAATTGCCACTGTGCGGAAAGTTGCTCCGCACCACCCTGAAAAGAGTCCCATATCCATTGCAAATCAGCCACGATATGGAACGTGTGCCCATGTGAAATGCTCTGTGTACTCTGATAATTCTCAGCCAGACCCGTCATAATCTATAAGCATAAATCAGGAATTTTTTCATTGATTTGATTTTTAACACATATGCGACGGCAAAAGAGCCGTTTTCATTTCAATACACCTGTAAGGGGAGAAACATGACAAGCATTGCAGTTCTAGTGGGATCGCTGCGCGAGGATTCCTTCAACAAAAGTCTGGCAGAGGCCATTGAAACTCTCGCTCCTGAAGGCACGACCTTTGAGACCGGCGATCTGAACCTTCCACTGTTCAACCAGGATCTCGAAGCTGACTTTCCCGCAAAGGCAAAGGAACTCAAGGATTTGGTCGAGCGTTCAGATGGCGTGCTCTTCGTGACTCCTGAATATAACCGCAGTTTTTCCGGTGTGTTGAAGAACGGCATTGATTGGGCTTCACGTCCTTGGGGCCAGAATTCGTTCAACGGCAAGCCCGTTGCCATCGTCGGTGCATCCATTGGTGCCTTGGGAACCACCCAGGCTCAGGCGGCATTGCGCAACTCCCTTGTATATCTCAATACCGAAATCATGGGTCAGCCAGAGGTGTATTTCAATGCAACGACCGGCCTTAATCAGGATGGTTCAGTCGCGGACGATGCCAAGGATTTCCTTACTGACTTCGCTAACGCATTCGTAGCATTTATCGAAAAGCACAAGAACTAAGGCGCATCCGCTCATTCCGAGATAAGGAAACGACATGACACAGGACGCTCAAGAAATAATTGAGATCAACAAACGCAAGGGTTCGTTGGCTCAGCCGGGACCAATCCAGTTCGGTGTTATGTCGGTGTCCGATGTGACGCGCGACCCTGTTCGTGATTCGGTTCCTTCGGAGGCCGAGAGGATTCAGGCTTCGCTGAAAGAGGCAATGAAGGTCGAAGAGGCGGGATTTGATGTTTTTGCAATTGGAGAGCATCACAATCCGCCATTCTGGTCATCCTCACCGACCACTTTTCTCGCTGCGGTGGCCGCAAGGACAAAGCGCATCATCTTGTCCACCTCGACCACGCTGATCACTACGAATGACCCAGTTCGGTTGGCTGAAGAATATTCGATACTCCAGCATCTTGCCGGTGGACGGATCGATCTGATGCTGGGTCGCGGCAATACCGCTCCCGTCTATCCCTGGTTCGGACAGGACATACGTCAAGGTCTGCCGCTTGCATTGGAAAACTACAATCTGCTGCACGAACTCTGGCATAACGATGTGGTTGACTGGTCTGGAAAGTTCAGAACGCCGTTGCAAGGTTTCACATCGATTCCAAGGCCACTCGACGACGTTCCTCCATTCGTCTGGCATGGGTCGATTCGCACCCCAGAAATCGCTGAGCAGGCCGCGTTCTATGGCAATGGGTTCTTCGCGAACGGCATTTTCTGGCCAGTGGATCACTTCCGCAGATTGGTGCGTCTCTATCGCCAGCGATTCCAGCACTGGGGTCATGGCACGGCTGATCAGGCCATCGTAGGTGTTGCCGCGCAGACCTACATATCTCGCAACTCGCAGGATGCAATCCGCGAGTATCGTCCCTATTTTAATAATTCCCCGGTGTATAAAGGCGGTCCGCCTCTCGAAACCATGATTGAGGAGACACCATTGCTGGTTGGTTCGCCGCAGCAGGTGATTGATCGCATTCTTAAACAGCGTGAATACTATGGCGACTATGCCCGTCAGCTCTTTCTGGTCGATCATGGTGGTCTGCCATCCGATACTGTTCTGGAGCAGCTCGATATTCTGGGAGAAGAGATTCTGCCCGTGCTGCGAAAGGAATTCGCCGCAGAGCGTAGTCCTCAAGCTGTTGCCGTGCCTTCCCACAGTGATATGGTTCATGCCAAATATGGAGATAAGCCTGCTCGCCAGCCAAAACCACATGATAATCGTGGCGATAATGTGACTGGCACGAGTCCATACATCGATTCAGATCCGGATCAAAGGGTTCACATGCCGAGTTTGTATTGATAGGTTTAAGGAAATCATTGGGGGTATATGCATGAGTGATAGTTCTATGGAAGCTTCATTGGCTGATTCGACACAATCGCAGAGAGGGCCTTCTGCGGCTACGGGTGGCGGGAAAATTCATCATATTGCCATCGTGAGCGCAGGGGTGGGTGAACCTTCGACCACAACCGAGCTGGCGCGTGGTATAGCCCTTAAAACCGGTGAACTGCTCAAGAACCGGGGTGCACACAGTGAAATTGCTCTCATTGAACTGAAGAATCTCTCAAACGATATAGCCATAGCTTCCGTCACACTGCAGATATCACCCGCGCTGCAGGAAGCCTTGCAAACGGTTCAGAACAGTGATGCGGTTATCGTTGCCAGTCCGGTATACAAGGCTACGTATTCTGGCTTATTCAAATCGTTCTGGGATATCGCAGACTCCGACATTGTGCTCGGGCTCCCGCTGGCAGTAGTTGCCACAGGAGGCAGTGAGCGTCACGCACTGGTTCCTGACACCGCGATGCGCTCGCTTTTCGCATTTATGCGTGCGCTCATTGTTCCCACTGGTGTAATGGCTGCCACAGGTGATTGGGGATCATCCGATCTTGCAGCGCATCAGGATAGAGTGGCTGCTGAATTGTCGGCGCTCGTCATGGCTCATGTGCATCAGAACCTTCTCGATTCGGTAGGTGGAAAATATACGCGTACTTTCAAGGCAACGTTCGATGATGATGCTGATTCGAAGCAATCCGATGTCGCTGCTGATATTGATTTCGACAGCTCATTGATGCATCTTGCTGCAGGTGGCAGTTTGTAGATAGATGGCAGTGATGCTCTTGGCACCATCTACAACGATTGATTGGTGGTAGGTCACACTATGAAAAAAGCGCAGAACAGGTTCGGGAGAAGTTTTAACCTGTTCTGCGCTTTTTTCATGCGGTCAGTAATGAGTGATCACAAGAATGCAATCAGTTGTTGAATATCCTGAAAGACCAGCCAGACGTTCAGGCCAGAGAGGATCGCAACAATAACCCAGGCAAGAATCGACATCCATAGTGGATTGGCGTATTTCTTGCCCATGATCTTCTTCGATGACGTGAACCAGACCAGTGGCACCATGGATATTGGCAAGGCAATGCACAGGAAGACCTGTGAGTAAATCAGTAGGTTGTCGAGAGCGGACTCAGTGCCGCCGAAGACAAAAGTGCAGACGAGTACCGGAATTATTGAGATGACGCGGGTCACGACGCGACGAAGCCACATTGGTATGCGCATGCGGATGAAGCCTTCCATCACGATCTGCCCGGTGAGCGTACCGGTGATCGTTGAATTCTGACCCGAAGCGAGAAGTGCGACGGCGAACAGTGTACTCAGTGCGCCGCTGGCAACCGGGCCTGCAAGCTTGCTGTCGCCAAGTGCATTGTAGAGCGAAGTGAAGGTGTTAAGACCGTCTCCATGACCGAAGAACATTGCAGCGCCTAGAACAAGCAGGAGGCAGTTAACGATGAACGCTGCGGTGAGTTGGATGTTTGAATCCCAGGTGGCGAAACGAAGTGCGTTGCTGACTTCCTTGTCGTCCTTGCGGTTGTAATTGCGTGTCTGGACGATTGATGAATGCAGATAAAGATTGTGTGGCATCACGGTTGCTCCAACGATGCCCAGTGCCATGGTGAGCTGGCCATTGCCAAAAATCTGGGCGTTCGGGATGAATCCGGCGAACATGGCGCCGACGTTTGGTTGGGCAAGCCAGACTTCGTACACGAATACGGCCATGATGACAAGAATCAGAGTCACGACGATTGCCTCAATGCGACGGAATCCGACCTGCATCAGCAGCAGCAGAAGCAGCACATCGAAGACCGTGAGAACGACACCGACAGCCAGCGGAATGCCGAAGAGAAGGTTCAGCGCAATCGCCCCGCCGATGACCTCTGCGATATCGGTTGCCATGACTGCCAGTTCGGTGCTGATCCAGAGTGCAATGCCGGTCTTTTTGCCGGTATGAAGGCGCGTGGCCTGAGCCAGATCCAAACCAGCGACAATACCGAGCTTGGCGCACATGTATTGCAGTAGCATCGCGATAAGGCTGGAAAGGAGAATTACTGACATCAGAAGGTAGCCGTATTGGGCGCCGCCTCCGATGGAAGTAATCCAGTTGCCTGGATCCATGTAGCCGACTGCAACAAGTGCACCTGGACCTGAAAACGCGATAAGACTCTTCCAGAAGCTGTTGCTAGCCTTGGGAATGCTTACCGTTGAGTTGATTTCTTCAAGAGAGAGACCATTTGCAGTCTCAATCAGATTGCCCCTGCTGAAGATCCTCGATTCAGAACCGCCCAATGTACCATTTCGTTCCTTGGCGGTGCTCTCTGCTGCCACTGACGTATCGCTCATTATCCCCATCCTCGAACTTTAGACCTAAAACAAATTAGTTCTACCCCTCGAAGTATAGACGAATCTCATCTGAAAGCGAGTGCTGTCACATACTGTTAACCTGGCTTTTGACTTGCTGTAACCTGCTCGAAAGGGCGCCTTATGGCAGGGCTGAGCGAGGTTTTCTCGAGGCAATGGGTGTTTCCTGACCTGGATGTTTCTTGGCCTATGGAAGAAATGAATCTATCGAACCATCTGCGTGTCGGAGGTGATATGGACTGTTGTATTCAATGCCCGGAACATTGTGTTGTGAATGTAAGAAAAACACAGAAATATGAATCTTTCTCAGCCAAGACGGTGATATTGGTTAGACTGGTCAACATGACTTTTCAAGAGCTATCTACGAACTCACAGGACTACCTCAAGGTGCTATGGGATTTGCGCGAATGGTCTGACAAGGCCGTGCAGCCGACCGATCTTGCGCGAAAGACGGGAATGAAGCCATCCACCGTTTCTGGCGCCATGGCTCGTCTGACCACACAGGGTTTGGTGACGCACGCTCCATATGGCGATATCATTCTCACGCCTTTGGGTGAACAGTATGCTTTGAAAATGGTTCGTAGACACAGATTGCTTGAAACATTTCTTGTAGAAAAACTCGGCTATCGCTGGGATGAGGTTCATAAGGAAGCCGATCAGCTTGAACATGCGGCATCTGATCTGATGATTGAGCGCATTGACGAGAGCTTGGGACATCCGACCAAGGATCCCCATGGAGATGCGATTCCTGGACCGAACGGTGAGATGGATGAAGATAAGAGCATCCTGCTTACTGCAGCTCCCGAGGGTGCGAAAATTCGAATTGAACGAGTCAGCGATGAAGATTCAAAACTCTTGCGATTCCTGCAGCAACAGGGGCTTTCCATCGATGGCACTGCCACGATTGGCAAGTTCACGCCATATTCTGACATCGTCACCTTGGTATTGCCTTCAGGTGCCAACGTGGTTCTCGGCGCTTCTGCCGCCGAACGCATCCGAGTTACGCGGCTGGACGACGGAAACAGTCCAGGGCAGGCGTAGATGCCTTAGGCAGTTGATGTCCTGCATGCGCTATTGCATCGTTGCTTGAACGATTTCCGCCTCAATGGTGAGATTTCGCAGTGAATCGAGATCTATGGATGTCTTGTCGAGGTGGAACATGAGCGGTGTCATTGCAAGAAACTGCTCCCATTGGGCCTTGCTGAGCTGAAGCGTTGCGCTTGCGGTAGTGATGTGCTCAATCGTGCAGTGCTGCTCAATGCCCTGAACCACATCGTCATTGGAATAGCCTTTCGGCTGTTCTCCGTGAGATTTGGCAATTTCCTGCCGTAGTTCCATCAGATGATGCTTCCCGGGGATGACTTTGATAAGACTGCCCTGAGGTCGAAGGACGCGTCTGAATTCTTCGTAGTTTGCGGGAGAAAAGATATCGGTGATGATATCCATCGAGCTATCGGTGATGGGAAGGTTGGCCAAATCCGCCATGAACCAACGTATGGTGTTGCTGCCGCGAGAGGCGATTGAAATTGCGAGGGAGGAGATATCACATGCGAATATGGTCAATTCTCGGACTGCCTGCTCACGCTGATGTTGTGAATCGAATGATGACTGAGTGATGAGGCTCTGCAATCGTTTCGTCAAGGTGCCGTCTCCGCATCCAACATCGAGGAGAGTTGTAGCGTGAGAGTCGGGCAGACGAGACACATCATGGGCAACTTCGCGCACGATGTGGTCATAGAGTCCAACGCTCAACAGTGCACTGCGATTTTCAAAGAAGGATTGATTGTACAATCCGTCGTGGGCATGCTGAGAACGCAGAAATGATATATTTCCTTTGGCTGCTATATCAAAGGTATGTCTGTCTGGACATTGTAGGCTGGATCCCGCTGTATGCAGCGCATTGCCGCATATGGGGCATTGGAATGTCTGTGCTGAGTCGAGAAATTTCTGTATCGATGCCTTCATGGTGCTCTATTCTCCTCCACACGGCAAACCTTGGAGGGTTGCGTCATTCTTGGCATGCTCCTTGCGTGCTTTCGGCATCAGACTGACTTTCAGCTCAATCATGAACAAGTCGAAAGAAAAGCCCTCCATCCTGAGGTACATGAAGGGATGGAGGGAATGCCTGTGCTTGGCAGGAGTCAGAGTTGCCAGCGAGCAGTTCTGACGTACTCTCAGTCGTCTACGTAGATGGTTGAATCGGTCTGTGCTGCAAGATCTTCATCTGCGGTCACGATGATCAGGCACTTCGACTTCTTGTCAGCCAGGTATCGCAGGACCTCAAGCATGGTTTCGGTGTCGTCATCGTTCAAACCCTGAGTTGGCTCATCGGCGAGAATGATGCTGGCATCGCAGCTCAGGGCACGGGCGAGCTGTGCCTTGCGCTGATTCAGCAACGATAGCTGACCGATTGGAGTATCGAACTGATCATCAGGGAAATGCACTTGATTGAGCAGTTCCGCCGCCAAAACGGGCATCGGCTTGAGGAAGTTTCTGCCAGAGACATCCATCGTGAGCACGATATTCTCGCTGGCGGTCAGTTCACTGCGTAGATTGAAGTGCTCAAACAACACGCCTATATTGTGACGGCGGAACTCATTCGGTTCCATTTCCTGAATATCTTTACCATGAAAAGTAATGGTGCCATGATTTGGTGTCCGCATTCCAGAGCCAAGAGCGACCACGGCACGGCGCTCGTCATCAGAGCGAATCAGCACGCTCTGCACTCGAGAGTTATAGAACGACCAATCAACTTTGTTCAGTAGATCATAGCGCTCATGTCTGAGTGTGTAGGTGACCTTGTTGAATGCAAGAATCGGGTACTGCTCGAATCGTGTCTTGCGAAGATGGCGAATGCGCTTATTGATTTTCTGCGAAACGACATGCAATGAGTCTTCCGAGAGATCGTTGGACTGTGCGTGCGCGAGCGGCGCCTTGCCCTGAGTGTCAGCTGCAGACTGCTTTGCCTTTGGCAATTCCTTCTTCTTCGAGGCGGCAGAATCATCTCCGGCTGGGGTTTCGGCTTCCGCGTCGTCATCCTCAAAGACGATGGAAAAGTTCACCTCCTCGTCAGACGCGTCCGCATCGTCATCGGCATCTTTCGAAACGGCATCTGCCGATTGCATCTCTTCATCTTGTAGATGCTCTGAATCGGTATCCTTCGCCTGTGCCGGATCGGTTGTCGTTGTCTTGTCCAATGAATCGTCGTTGCTATCCAATGCTTCTGATTTCATGCGGACACCTCTTCCTTGTCAGTCCCCGTGGTTGATGCTGTATCGCCATTGATGGTGCCTGAATCAGTGTCATAAGGCTCGGTGTCGTAAGAAACTGAGTCAAGCAAAGTATTTATCCTGAACAAAGCCACACGAATAATCGCTGCGATCAGACAGATGACCCAGAGTGCAACGCCGCCCAACGCAACATATTTCATCAGTGTCAGGTTAGGAGTGGAACGAGCGACCTGTGATGCCGGGATATTTCCTGCGATGGCAAAGCTCAGCCCGACTCCAATGCCGAAACCAACGAGAACTCCCGGGACCGTTATCATCAGGAGCTCAACGGTGTACCGCCATGCAATCTTTGCGCGTCCCACACCGATGCCAATGAGCATGCCGATATCTTCATTGCGACGCATCCAGGCAAGAATCAGACACGCCAACAGAATGATCGCACCCAGTGAGCCGATTACGATGACCGTAATCTTCATGACATTGGCCAAGGTCGTCAGTGAAGAAACCTTTGACTGATAAGCAGTGAGAGTTGGCGAGCTGATGATGTAGTTGCTATTCAGACCAGCGGCTCTCGCCTTCTTCACGAAGGTGTTGTAATCCTTCGGACTGGAAAGCTCAAACACTATGCGCAGGTCATGGCCGACGCTGCCAGGCTTCGTTGCTGTATAGAAGCCGTTGCCCATAAAGGTATAGGAGCTGACATATATGGTGTTGTTGGCATTGCTGGCATCCGAATATTTCGTGGAAACATTCGAGCTGCCCGCATGATTCTTGTATATGCCGCTGATCGTCAATTCAATGGTTTTCTTGGCATCACTTGGATTTGCAATCTTGAATTTGCTGCCGACCTTGTAATCATTTGCCTTCGCAAAGGCTTGTGAAACGATAGCCTTGTCACTTACCGTGGTGGCGGTGTAGTCGACTGTTTTTCCAGAGACAAGCGTAAATCCTGAATCAGGCAAAGATCGAGTTGCGGTTTTGGAGGATGTTCCGACGACGGATATATCGCCGCGAGCCGTGGTGCTCTTGGTGTCGCTGCTTCCTGTGGCGGCCTTCACATCACCAGAAAGCTTGGCATCCGAAGTCTCGTAGTAATACGCATTGATGGTAACTCCTGCGGCTTCGGCGTAAGTGCTGTATTGCTCCCAACTGAGTTCATAGTTGCTCCAGTCAATGTTTGTTGTCTTGCTCTTCTTCTCGATCTTTGCCTTGTCGAGGCTGATGATCGCATTTACCTTTTGAGCGTCATATGCCGTTGTCCGAGCTGTGGTATCAGCCTCAACTATGGCTAACCCCATAAGCGTCGCCGCCGTGACGACAACCGTTGTCGTCATGGAAACGATGCTCAAGACTTTATGGCGCGCGATTGAACCCCATGCCTCTTTGAGAATGAACATACCGTCTACTCCAATATCAAGATGCCGAAAACTCCAACATGCTACTGTATACAACCTTCATGCCAAAGCTCCGGCACGAGAACCCATACCTCACTACTATGCCCGTGTGGTGTGGGATTTTTCTGGTCTCTACCTACAATAATGCTGTCTGCATGCTGAATGAATCCTGAGAGTGCATGTCATTGGTATAAAAATGGCTATCTGCTGGCGCTCGCTGATGCTCACTGACCGGTTCCAGCTTGCAATGGCTTGACATGGATGATTGGCGTGGCGCTGTTTGCACAGCCGGTGTAGTTCTTTGTTGCAATGGTGATTGGGCTCTTCTGGTTTGGCGGATATATCACGAGACTATCCGCTTGCGTCGGTTTGCAAGATGACGCAGAGAAATTGCCGGCTTCTGTGATCTGCAGCTGTGCATATGCTGATTGACCTCGCTGCACAGTAAGCGTCTTCAAGCTTCCGGAGTCGCGCACGGCGGCCGCGCCAATCTGTTTACCGGCGACTGCAAGAGAAACGCCCGGATATCCGTCCATCTTGCATGTGTTGCCATTATTGGTCAGCACGATATATGGATACATGCTACCTGCGCCACCGCCACTGCCCTGACTGATTGTGGCGCTCAGTTGCCCTGTTCCACAGCTTCCCTGTGTAGTTGTGGTCGATGAAGAATTTGACGAATCCGAGGTGCCTTGCGAGCTCGTCGAAGACGACGATGATGCACCGCTGCTCGATGGAGATGCTGATGTCATCGAAGAACTGGTGTCGCCTCCGCTAGCACTTGAGCCGGCGGAGCTAGCCGATCCGCAAGCGGCCAGTCCCCAGCTCATGGCTAACGCAGTCATGGATCCAGCCACCACCTTGAAAATCCAGCCGGATGTTCGATTGATTGTTTGCTTGTCCTGTATGTTCTCTTTTTTCCCCATGCATATAGTTTAGGAGATGATGGAGAGTCTTTCAGAGTTCTTTCGGATTAAGCTCGGATGTGAGAGAAACGCCAGGAATCTCGTTGCGCTCGATTCGCTCTCGCAAACGCTTGTCATAGAGCCGCGCTGAGGGTACTGCAATGATGAAGAGGCCGCAGAGCACTGCACCCAACCCAGAGATTGCGAACACCCATTCGACTCCAATTGCATCGCCCAGTGGCCCTACGAAGAGTAGGCCTATGGGTCCTGCAATGCCGGTGATGGAAAGGCATACGCCAAAAATTCTTCCCAGTTCGCCAGCAGGATAAGACTGTTGAATCAGAGCCATCGAAAGCGTAGAGGGGAAGGCAGTTGCCAGACCTGCAATAAAGTTAAACCCAACAAAGAGAACGAATCCGGGCATGGAAACAGGAAGCACTGAACATGCCATGAAGGCCAGACCGAGTACAATCTGTCCAGCGATGATAAGGGGGATGCGGTTTTTCCATTTTCCAAAGATGCCGATGAGCGCTCCTCCTGCAAGCGATCCAACAGACCACAGCACTTCAACGACACCTGCCTGGAATATGGTCCCCTTGAAATATCCCAAGGTCATGAGGGGATAGAGACTTGCCGCAGGCATGAAGGTAAGCGTCGAGAGAGCAGCCATTGCGAGAATCGACCACATACCTGGGGCGGACCCGATTCGCTTGAGTCCATATACCATGTCTGCCCAAGGACGCGCCTTGCTCTCTGGTTCGACCGAATTCGATACGATATGCACGAACATGAGCGATCCGAAGCTGAACGCTGCACCGAGGACATCGATGAGCAGCAGATAGTTGATGGGAACTGCGGCATAGAGCAGGGCACCAAGCGCCGGTGAAATGATCAGAGTTCCCGACTGAACCATGCCAAGCTGACCGTTCACTTTGGTTATTTCCTCGGGCGGTACCATCGTTGGCAGAATGGATTGTACGGTGGGCATCTGGAAGGCCTGAGCTATGGAACGGATGAGCAGAGAACCGAAAATCAGCCATAGGGGGAAGGTTTCGTTGATGGTCCCGACAATGCAAAGCATGATTGCAACCGCTGCTGCAACCATATCGGGAACGATCAGCAATGCTTTCTTGTTCCATCGGTCTACAAAGGTTCCGATGAACGGGCTTACGAGAACCATAGGCAGCATGGCGAGGATGGTTGCGATGCTCAAGATGGTTGCCGAGCCGGACTTCTGAGTCAGATACCAGATGATTGCGTATTGCACAATCATTGAGGTGATGCCGGTGATGAACTGACTGAATAGGAAGAGGTAACTGTTTTTACGCCAAATTCCACTGAAGTCTGTGGATGGTGAAGTCATGACCGGCCTTTACTCGTTTTCTTGCTCTTGCTGCTCGCGCATGGTTCTTATCTGTACTGCGAATGCGGTACATCACACGATTTCTGTGTGCGCCGCATTTGGATTCTCTCGAAAACCCAACGCTCATTCATAATACCTGAGATTTCAGTGCGATTAAGCCGGCCAAGTTGTTTCTGGGTTATAGGCATAGAAGTGTGGGTTTTTAGTCTTCGCTGGTGTGTCGGCGTGTAATTCGTTCCAGTCGATGCCATGCTCCTCTCCCGTCATCCCGAGCGAGCGGTGCGAGTCGGTGGTATGAACGACAACACTATCGTCATCCCGAGCGAGCGCAGCGAGTCGGTGGTATGAACGACAACACCATTGTCATTCCGAGCGAGCGTAGCGAGTCGAGGGATCTTGGCTGTTGATGCTCGCAAGGGTGAGATCTCTCGACTCGCTGCGCTCGCTCGAGATGACAATGGGTCGGGGCGACGAGGGCTGTGGATTCGGTCGGGGCGACGAGGGCTGTGGATTCGGTCGGAGTGACAAGGGAGGTGGGGATGGTGGGCATCGACACTGGGTCCGTTCCTGCTCTCGTGGTTGTGTTGCGATGCATGATGATGCCGCAATACGGGCACAGGGTTGCGTTCATGCACCCTAAGTCAAGCAGGATTATGAACCAGCTCGAACCCTAGCCAAGAGAACACCTCACGGCCTGTTTCACACGCACTTTCGTGCCTATAGCCAAAAATACCCCAAAATGTAAGATTTTGTTCAATGTACTCTGTGAACCTGCAATCCATGAGTGTGCAGGTTCACTACGTGGTGAATCTAGAGTGAATCGTGCTGGACAGTGAATCCTCGATCGTAATGGAGGAACATCCGTGCACCATAACGATCAACATCGCGATGAGTGAATAGCATGCGGATCGCGAATGCGGTCTGTACATCCAATGGCAGGTCGCGGAAAGCCTTGTGAGCATCCCACTTATCGTCTGCTATCGCATAATCAGGAACATAGGCAAAGCCTTCGCCATCCTCGTTGACATATCCAAAGAATGGCAGATCCCATGCCTTGTGATACGTCAGTGCATCCTTGAACTGTTCAACCTGTGAAAGTGCCTCGTCGCTGATGCCAAACTTCTTGGCAACCTCGTTCGCTGCCTGTGTCTTTGCTGCTGCATCTTCACCATAAAGATGGCGGTGCACCACTATCAATCTGTCGTTCTCCATAAAGGTGTCCTTCCGGTCCAAGAGCCACCGTTGAGTTACATCTCATCATGAGAAGTCATGTGGCCTCAGTTGTATAGCTTGAATGCCTTGACATCGATGTCTGCATATGGCAGATACAAAATGTCATGTGCATGGAGTTGGTACGGTATTTGTACCTGTGAGACAATCTAGCATAAAATTGCGTACCGTTTGCAATCGAAATGGTTTGGTGCGTGATTGGCATCTGACTCTTGAGGTTCACGAAAATACGGATCGAGGAATGTGATGAATTACGTCACGATCAAGGACGTGGCTCAGGAAGCCGGCGTGTCTGTTCCTACCGTGTCGCAAGTGCTGAATAACAGGGGCAGAATCTCGGCGGCTACGCGTCAGCGTGTGCTTGACTCGGCAAAGAAGCTTGATTACATTCCCAACTCAGCGGCCATCTCCATGCGATCGAGTTCGACCAAAACCGTGGGCATTTTGGTTCCTGACATCAACAACTCATATTTCGCCTATCTGATTTCTCTGATAACCCGAGAGCTGTTGGCCAGCGGCTATGTATGCATGATCGGATCCTCGTCCGAAAGCCTTGAAGGCCAAGATAAGTTTCTTCATTCACTCCTGACCCAGAGAATCGACGGTGCGATTCTGGTACCCCAGGGCACTGCATCGCATGGCTTGCAGAGATTCGTTGCTTCCGGCCTTCCACTCGTCATTCTGGATCGTAAGGTCAAGGAATTGGCAGACGGCGGCAGAATTCCCATCATCGACGCAGATCCACGACCGGGAATTACCGATGCAATCGAAAAGGTGAAATCTCAGGGACATTCGCGGATAGGATTCATTCATGGCCCGACGTCCAAATCTCCGAATCTGCTGGAACGTCAGCAGATATTCATAGATGTTGCAGGTTCACGGGTGGGCAGCCTCAATGCAATAGTCGCAAGCCATGTGAATGCATTGTCGGCAATCAAGGATCTGCTATCTCGTCATGTCAATACCTTTATATTCGGATATTCGCCGGACGCACTTGAAGCCATTCGATATTTTCACCATATCGGCCTGAAAATAGGTGAGGATGTATCAATAGTCAGCTTTGACGATATTCCTATCTTTGAACTGGCTTCACCCAGCATCTCCGTAATCTCTCAGCAGCAGAAACTGATGGGAAACTATGGCGTTACCACATTGCTTTCGCTCATGGAGCACCGACTTCGTGGCGAGGAAGCAGAGGAGAGTTTCGATAACGTAAGAATTCCCACGTTATTCATTGATCGGGAATCAGTAAGTAACCAATAGAATCCGCGCTTCGAGGATTTGACATCCCAGCGAAAAGCGGATATATTTTGTATTGTGATATAACGATATATCACCATCTCAGCGGACAATGGAGTCGTCGTGAAGAAAACAGGTATTTTAAATAGCGAATTGGCAAAAGTGGCTGATGACCTGGGTCATACGGATCTGGTATGCATCGGTGATCTTGGCTTGCCAGTCCCGAACGGGATTCATAAGATCGACATCGCTCTCAAGCGTGGAGAGCCAAGCTTTATCGATGTCCTTCAGGTCTATCTCGATAATGTGGTGGTCCAGCAGGTCTTTCTCGCCTCGGAGATCAAGACTCAGAATCCAGCACAGTTGCATGCAATCGAAGAGATGCTTCCACAGGGAGTGGGCATCGATTTCATCTCGCACGAAGAGCTGAAGCAGATGACCAGGGATTGCAAGGCCGTGCTGCGAACCGGTGAAGATACGCCATATTCGAATATCATCCTGCAATCCGGTGTCACTATCTGACTTCAGCAAGGAGCTCAAGAAAGAGAAAGGCCAATCATGAAAATTGAACTCAAGAATATTTCAAAAGCCTTTGGTGTTAATCAGGTCCTCAAAGATATCAGTCTTACGGTGAACTCCGGCGAAGTTCATGCACTCATGGGTGAGAATGGTGCCGGAAAATCAACATTGATGAACATTCTTACGGGACTTTTCCCCGCGAGTGGTGGAAAGATCTTCATCGATGGAGAGGAACGGACTTTCCAGAACCCTCGCGAGGCAGAGCTTTTTGGCATCAGCTTCATACATCAAGAGATGAATTCCTGGCCCGAGCTGACGGTGATGGAGAATCTCTTCCTTGGTCGAGAGATCAAGAAGAACGGTCTGTTGAACAACAAGGAGATGCGCAAGCAATCCCGTGCCGCTTTCAACGAACTTGGTGTCAACATTCCACTGAATGTCGAGATTGGCACGTTGTCGGTGGGCCAGCAGCAGATGATCGAAATCGCAAAAAGCTTTCTTTCCAACTTGCAGATACTCATTATGGACGAACCCACCTCGGCACTGACGGAGCGTGAAACAAGCAAACTTTTCGAAGTGATCCAACATCTGAAAAAGCGTGGCGTTGGCATCATCTACATTTCGCATCGCATGGAGGAGATCTTCAAACTCTCCGACGTCGTAACGGTGATGCGCGATGGGAAAGTCATTGATACCAAGCCAACCAAGGACACGAACGTCAATGAACTCGTCAAGAAGATGGTTGGTAGGGAAATAACGGACTACTATCCACACAAAAATACGCCTGTAGGAGATGTCACCTTCGAGGTGTCTCATCTTGAAAGCGCTACGAATAAGTTCCACGACATCTCATTCTCCGTCAAAAGTGGTGAAATCCTTGCGTTCTCGGGACTTATGGGTTCTGGACGGACCGAGGTCATGAGAGCGGTGTTCGGGATCGACAAGCCCAAATCAGGAGTCATCAAACTTCATGGCAAGCCAATCAGAATACGCAAGCCTCTTGATGCCATCAGACATGGCATCGGCTTCCTGACTGAAAATCGCAAGGATGAGGGATTGATCCTCGATTTCAGCATTCGAGAGAACGTGACTCTGCCGAGCACTCGAAATTTTGTAAAGAATCTGTTCTTCAACACCAAGATGGCGATGCTTTTCGTACGCGATCTGATACAGCGTCTGACAATTCGTTCGACCGGCACTGAGCAGATAGTGGGCAACCTTTCAGGAGGCAATCAGCAAAAAGTTGTTCTTGCCAAATGGGTCGGTATTTCGCCAAAAGTGCTGATTCTGGATGAGCCGACTCGAGGTGTTGACGTTGGCTCGAAACGCGAAATCTATGAATTGATGAATGAGCTTGCCGGCAAAGGTGTTCCCATCATTATGGTTTCTTCCGATCTTCCGGAGGTGTTGGGAGTGAGTGATCGAATAATCGTAATGCACGAAGGCAGGATCGCCGGTGAGATTTTAGGCAAAGACGCCAATCAGGAAAAGATAATGCAACTCGCGACTTTGGGAGAATAAGATGAAAACAGTTTCCAATTTTTTGAATAGATTCACCAGCCTTACCACGCTCGCGGCATTAGCTGTCCTGATGGTGTTGATAACGGTCATGAATCCAAGCTTCTTAACCACGAACAATCTGCTTAACCTGTTGCTCCAGGTAACGGCGAATGGTTTCATTGCATTTGGCATGACCTTCGTGATCCTCACCGGAGGTATCGATCTTTCGGTCGGCGCCATTCTTGCGCTTTCCAGTGCATTATCCGCAGGAATGATCGGTGCGGGAATGCCCTTGCCACTGGCAGTATTGATGTGCGTCGTGATTGGTGCCGGACTCGGTGCGATCAACGGCTTCTTCATTGCCTACGGAAAGATGGCGCCATTCATTGTCACCCTTGCCACGCAAATGATCTTTCGTGGGTTGACGCTTGTTTTTACCAATGGCAACCCCATTACCAAAGGCATGGATGGTTTCTTCCTGGCATATATTGGGCAGGGCTATCTGTTTGGCATCCCGTTCCCCTTCATTCTGATGATCATCGCCTTTGTGGCTCTTTACGTGCTTTTGCACAAGACCGCATTCGGAAAGTCGGTCTATGCACTGGGAGGCAATGAAAAGGCGGCATACATCGCTGGTGTTCAGTCGAACAGGGTAAAGGTCGCAATCTACACCATCTCAGGTCTGATGTCAGCGATAGCGGGTCTTGTCATCACGTCTCGACTCTCTTCGGCGACACCTCAGGCAGGCAATGGCTATGAAATGTTTGCAATCGCTGCTGTGGTGCTTGGTGGGACAAGCCTGATGGGTGGCAAGGGAAGAATGTCAGGCACCATCATTGGTGCACTGATCATTGGTGTTCTGAACAATGGCCTGAACATCATTGGAGTTTCCACCTTCTGGCAGCAAGTAGTCGAAGGTGCCGTGATCATCGTCGCAGTGCTTGTCGATGTGATCAGAAACAAGCGATCCCTTCAGTCTTGAGCGCACCCTGAGACCGGAAAGCAAACAAGAATCCAGTAATTCATCAATGTAAGTAAACAACAATAATTCAACGCAACCATCAATATGAATCAGAGAAGATTTTCATATTGCAAACAAAGAAGTGGAGAATATCATGAAGATTCACATGGCTCACCTGGCTTCAAAAATTGTGGCAGCAGGTGTTGGTATCGGTATGGCGATTGGTCTGAGCGCATGCGCAGGAACAGGGCTCGGCAGCTCGAATGGAGCCCAGGGGACCGTTGAAAAGAAGAGCCCTTCGGAATTGACCATCGGTGTTGCAATTTCAACCACCAATAATCCCTATTTTGTGGCCATGGACCAGGCGATCAAGGCAATGGCCAAGAAGAACGGCACGAAGGTCATCATTGCTGACGCACAGAATGACAGTTCAACTCAGCTGAACGACATTCAGAACTTTGTGAGTCAGAAGGTTGACGGCATCCTTGTCAACCCAGTTGATTCAGACTCGATCGTTCCAGCGATCAAGAGTGCAAACACTGCCGGCATCCCTGTTATTGCCATGGATCGTGGTTCGAACGGCGGCACGGTGCTGAGCACGGTCGCCTCGGATAATGTCAAGGCCGGTCAAATGGCTGCACAGGCGATCCTTGATGCATACGGCAAGGGTGCAAAGGTCATTGAGCTTTCGGGAACGCCGGGAGCTTCTGCAACCATCGACCGAGGCAACGGCTTCAACGCCGAGGCGAAGAAGCTTGGTCTTGATATTCTTTCGAGCCAGTCAGCGAACTTCGATCGAACGACCGCGCTGAATACCACCCAGAATATGTTGCAATCCAATAGCGGAGTCCAAGCAATCTTTTCGCAGAATGACGAGATGGCACTGGGTGCCGTGAAGGCTGTTCAGGCAGCTGGTGGCAAGATTGGCATCTTCGGTATCGACGGTGAATCAGAGACGCATACTGCAATCGAGCAGGGAACCGTCACTGCAACGATTGCACAGCAACCAGGAAAAATTGGTGAGATGGCCTTGCAGGCCATGTATGATCACTTCAATAAGAAGACCGTCAAGAAGTCCATTGATTCGCCTATCTATCTGGTGAAGAAAGACAATGTCAAGCAATACATGTGGTGAGTGGGACACATACGGTTCCCACTGAAATGTCAGTGATGTTGGGGAACGGTCAGGGCCGATATTCGCGAACGTGCCGACCGTTCCCCAATCTTTAACTGCCGGACGACAAAGTTCATAAGAAAGAGAACGTCATGAATGAGCCTTTTGACATTCGCAATGCCTTTGAAAAGATTTCATCAGGCACTCGGACCATTGCGGTAATTGGTTCGATGAATGCCGATTACACCGTTGAGACTGAGACCCTGCCCCAGCCGGGAGAAACGGTGAACGGCGGACCATTGCAGATTCTTGCCGGTGGAAAATCAGCAAATCAGGCGAGTGCAGCTGCACATATCGGGGCGCAGGTGAAGATGCTTGGCGCATTGGGCACAGATGACAACGCGGACTTTCTCTTCTCCACGCTTGCACAAGCAGGTGTCTCAATGGATTCAGTTGCACGAATGGAGGGAACAAGCGGAACGACCGTCATCACCGTCGATGCCCATGCTGAGAATACGATCGTATATTCTGCAGGTTCCAACGCCAAAGTCAATCCAGAATATGTGAGAAGTGTACAGAGAACCATACAAGAGGCGGCCGTTCTCGGCATATGCTTCGAATCGCCAGTTGAGTCCGTTATCGAGGCGGCGCGCATTGCTCATCGGGCAGGAGTGAAGGTTCTGCTGAACAATTCGCCATTTCGTCCGGAACTTCCGGCTGAAATACTTGCCAATATTGATATTCTGCTGGTCAACGAACATGAAATGTCGCATATGCTGCACCTGGCACCACCAACTGGTGGCGACTGGGCTCAGCTCGACTGGGATGGTGTTGCGCAGCGGTTATGCGAGTTGGGGTGCGATCAGGCTGTGGTGACCCTTGGGTCTCAGGGTGCATACGTGCTCGATGCCAATGGTTTTGTCGAGAACGACGGGCATTCATGGAGATTCCTCAAGGCGGTGAAGGTCAAGGCGGTCGACACCACGGGTTGTGGAGATGCGTTCATGGGTGCAATCCTGGCTGGATTGACTGCTGACTTGAGCCTGTATGATTCCGCTCGATTGGCAGTGTATGTTGCAGGCTATGCAGCAACAGGATTGGGAGCTCAATCCTCATACGGAACCAGCAAGCAGATAGTTGATCTTTTAGTCTCCTGAGCTTGGCGGTGGGGATATCGTGGTGGCCGGTCACCAATGTCTGTGCGCTTGTCGCTCGACTATGCAGTGGATGACTGGGCGACGCACATTATTGTGTTACCTTGTGATGGGGGATAATTCGAACACCTGGTAAGGGAGTGATTATGCTGGATTTATCTGTTGAAATGAGTGCCTCAACCACTGTGATTTCGAGCACACAGCCGACATTTACAATAATCATCGCCAGTCAATCGCAGATCCCTGAATTGCAGATCAATGCAGATTCGGCAATGATCCAACTGCCTGGCCTTGATCGCAGCATGCAACAAGTCATCGCGGTTGAAGTACCGAAGGAGTTCGATTCCTCGTTGTTGCATGCACAGATCCTTGAAGTTGCTGGAAGCTGCAACGACGCGAGAAACGTGGGATTGCATGATCAGATTTTCGAGAGAATCCCGAAAACCGCAACCATATCGAGCTTGGCTCAGACAATAGTGGCCGTGTTGATTCGTTTCAGGCTTTTGGACGCATTGCTGAATGAAAAGTCAGGTCTGCCCGCTCCTGGAACAGAGATACAGGCGGGCGAAACCCCAAGGTGCCTTGATGCTGACTCTGCACGGGTAGCCAAGCCAAAGTCACATGCGAAGGCACGCCATCGCTGGTCGAAAGAGGTCAGCGCACTTGATTTTCATATCAACCATGAGGGAGTGCAAGCCAACGTGAGGTGGGTGGCGAGGAATCAGATGCTGATTCGAAAAGGTGCGAGCATGGTTGCGAATCCACCCTTGAACAAGGATGGATCTCTGGGTTTCTCCGCACGTTTTTCTGAGCAGCTTCGACTTGAACATGCAGGGCAGTTCAAGGATTTTGTAACTACGGAAGACATCATCGTGAGAAGTGTGAACGAGGTTGGATTATTCCTGTATTTTGGCGGGACGAACAGTTGGCTGGTGTTGAAGGATGATGAGGGAAAAACGATTCACGATTGGACGGTTGTTGCTTGAAATCTCAATGGTTCTGGTATGTGGTGAGGCTATCCTGTGCAGCGAGCAATGTATGGTGTAAGCAATGATCTTGGTAAGCGCTTGTCTGGCGGGTTTTGCTGTCCGCTATGACGGTTCGGATGCACGCAACAAACTTGCCCAATGGTTGGTCGAACGTGGACAGGCCATTTCTGCATGCCCTGAAATCCTTGGTGGTTTCAGCATTCCACGCCCATCGGCTGAAATCGCCCGCGGAGAAGATTCGCGTGCATTCAGAAGAGTGGTGGAATCTACCGGCAAGGATGTCACTGAGCCATACGAAATTGGAGCCAAACGTGTGCTCAATATGGTGAAGCGCAATAACATCACCGTTGCGTTCTTGAAGGATAAAAGCCCATCCTGCGGAGTCGATACGATCTATGACGGTTCCTTTACTGGAGTAAAGATCAAGGGCATGGGTGTCACCGCAAGGCTTCTTGTATCCAGCGGCGTTAAGGTCTTTCCAGACACTCGGTTGATTCCCGAAACGGTCCGCCCATACATAGACGAGGACCTCATCCCCGACCTGGCACGTTTCATCTAGGTTGTGCTTCTGGAGTCACTATAACAATACGTTGTGCTTTCGAAGTCGGTTTTTGGCCAGATCTGGCGATTTTCCGACTCCAAAAGCACAACGTAATGCTGATGCTCAGGGGATGGGATTAGAGGAGCTTCTCGGCATCAACTTGAGGTTTAACTCGGGAGACAAGCCAAATGGATAGCAAGGCGACGGCGTAGAGCACAGTGATTACTGGGATCACGGCCGCGTAGCGGTGGGCCTGGTCGGAAGCGTGCGTGACCACGAAGGAAGCAAGTTGGTTGCCTGAGAGTCCGGCGATGGCCCATGCGCTCAGTGTCAGGCCATGGGTGGTTGAGACGCTTTTAATGCCGAAATGCTGCTCAAGAAGCACCGGAAGTGTTGAGAAACCGCCACCATATCCTGCATTGATAAGGAAGAGCATGGCAAGAACGACCCAGAACAGGGCATTGTCAATGCTGTGCGTCACAAGCTGTAAGGCGCACGCTGCAATGGACATGACGAAGATGATCTTGTAACTCGATTCGCGACGTTTCATATGATCAGAAAGGGCTGCAAATCCAAGGCGCCCAACAGCGTTGAAGATTGCATCAACGGCGAGAACCGTTGCGATGATTCCCGCAATGGCGATCGAGAATGCGTTGGGTGAAAGCTTGGCATACTGCGGCAGCTGATGAAGCAGATCTTTGAGAATGTCTTTTTCTTGGGAAATCAGTGCTAGACCGCAGGTGATGTTGAGATAGAAGGCAATCCATATTCCCCAGAACAAGGGCTTGCGAAGCAAGGCGCCACGTCGTGATTCCTTCGGCGGTGCAGTATAGACATAACCTTCGGGACGTTTGATGATTGCGAAACCGGCCAGCATGAGGATTGCATATACGGCACCAAGAATGTAAAACATGTTGACCAGTCCCACGCCTTCAATCAAATACTCCATGATTGGGCTCGCGATGGCTTTGGACAGTCCAAATCCTGCGACGGCAATGCCCGTTGCCAGACCCTTGTTCTTCGAGAACCAGAGCATAAGGTTCTTGACAGGAGTCAGATATCCGATGCCCAGACCTACGCCCATGACTCCACCATAAAAGATGAAAATACCGGGAACGAAATGAATGGCAATGCTTACGCCAGTTCCAACAAATCCAGTTACGAAGCAGATGGTTGCTAACAGTGCTGATTTTTTCAGATCCTTTTCAACCATCGGGCCGAGGAATGCGGCAGACATGCCAAGGAAGAAGATAGCTAGTGAGAATCCCCATTCGATGGCTCCTGGCGACACTTGAAGTTCATCGGCAATGAGTTGTTTGAAAACGCTCCAGCAATAGACGGTTCCAATGGAAATGTGGAGCAACAGCGCAGGTGCAACGGCACGAGTCCAGCGGTTGTCGGGCAACAATGTCATTCGGTTTTCCCTCTCCGCAGAGGGTCATGCACATGGGAATCACGGCGACTGTGGTCCTCTGCCTGTTCAATCTACCATTTACTGAACTGCTGTTCTCCGAGAATTCAGCAGAATGGATATGAGATATCTAACAAAAATAATGTTCGTTTGGTGTATTGGTTGAGTTTTACTGTCCAGATGTTCTGCTTTGCATCGCCGCTTTTGACGACTTATTCTTTTCTGGACATCTTGTATAATATCAAATTTGTTTCAGAAAATTGATTGAGCCTGAATTGGAATAACAGAACTCTTCTCTCGATTGATAAAAGAGCACCTGTGGAGCATGCGGGACTGTGATCTTTGATGGTTATCGCTGATGTATCGTTGGTGATTTTGAGGATGAAAAAAAGCGGTCTATTTTCCGGTCTATTTTCCAGTCTATGTAGAAAACAAAAACCAGAAAACCGCTATTTTTCAACGATTTCCAGGCACTATGCGGAGGATACGAGATTCCGCAATAATTAACGATATTTGCTGCTATATATACATTTTAAGAGAATTGATGGGAGCATTACCCACTTATTTACCCACTAAAAGGGGAATACGAGAAATAACTCTCGCTTATGTTGTAAGCATGATGAGCCGATTGTAACTGTGTAAATCATACACATATTACACTTCTATTAGTTGTCCGTAGATTTCATTATTCTTCCGGGCACATTGTCATGGTCGGAGTTCATGTATGGGTAGGGAATCGATGGCAAAAGCAATTAAGACGGATAACAGGGTTATCGAACGGTACGCACAAAGTGAGAGAAGAAGGAAATTTTTTGCTGCCATGAAAAATAGCATTGCTAAAGAGTTTTTCATCCGATTGTTCGATTCTTTGCAAATAGAGGCTGAAGGTAAACAGCCCAAAGAATTATGGTCAACCCTGAATTCGCTGGAAAAAAATAAACGTGAAAGAGTCTTTCAATATATTGATGTTGTGCTTCGAGGATATCGGAGTGGGGCTCGGAAAGCACATGCAGTAAGCGCGAGAATTGGCGAAAATACTGACCAAATAATTCGTGATGAGATAAGAAAAGCAATAGAAGGAGTCCCTGAATCTAGATATCAGAAATGGATTAAGGGAATGTCTGAACAAGAGCGGATAAACTTGGTTGTTTCGACGTTTTCACGAGGAGACACGCCGATGAAATGAGCTGATATATTGGTGCGTAGTTGTATGTAGGTCTTGAGACTCCTCAGCCAGTTATGGCAAATTGTCCTTGAGCAGGCGCGATAACGTATGTCCTGTGTCTTCCTAGAATAGGTGTACCCATTTAGGGTCGCAGGAAGGCATATACAATGCCTGAAAACAATAAAGCACTGGTAACTGTGCGTCATGCCGCTGATCTAATGGATGTTAAAGATACGCGTATTATTATGCGGCTTGTCCGAGAAGGAAGACTTCGGGCGCGCAAGATCGGGCGACGAAATTTCATAGTGATGTCATCCCTCAACGATTTCTGTGGGTTGGGGAGGTGATTGTATGAATGACACCGATTCTCAATACATGCAGTTCTATTCGGTCCCATCCAAGAATAACCTCCCTGAGTTTCTTGATAATCTAGGCTTTCGAGCAGATTATGTCCCTTGCGAAGATAAGATTGCCCGAAACTGGAAACAGAAAGTCTTGGATTCTACAAGTGACACCTCATCTATACCTAACACTGATGCGTATGCGGTAATACCGGGTAAAGGGATGATGATCGTTGATTGTGATCAGAGCCACGACGATGGACCCTCTGGAATACGGATTATTTGCGATCTTCTGACTACGCATCATAACGAATCAGCCGATGAATTGGAGTCGGCAAGAACATTTCGCGTGCTGACACCTTCAGCGGGGTGGCATTTATACTACAAGATTCCTGATTGGTTATGCGGCCACCTTAAGGCAGCTTCGCATGTCAACGGGATACCGATAGATATTAAATGCGAACAGAAAGGTTATGTGGTTGGCTCATACAGTCTCACATCCTCCGGGACTTATCTACCTAGAGTTGCCGCCTTCGACCGGGAAAACGGTTGTTACGGGACACCCAGAATCCCCGAAGCTCCAAAAAGTCTGTGTGCATTCCTGATCGCAAACGGATATACGAATTTCATTCAAATCGAATCGAGACGGTCTGTAAATACGTGGAAATTCAATCAACCAGTTACGAACTCCATGCCAAATATAGATATGTCTTTGATACCAGAGGGAGAGAGAAATGATACCTTGTTCCGATGGTGTTTCGGGAGACTGACTAATCATCCAGACAATCGTGACCAGATTATTCGGGATACTTTGCAGCGAGGGAAGATTTCGGGATTGGCCGAAGTGGAAGTTGAAACAATTATAAAGAGTGCATTGCTCAGCTCACAGGAGGTGAAGCAATGAATAGTAAAATGGTCGTTCCAAGTACTGAGGAAGTTGACGAGATTATCCGGAATGTGCAAGGGAATGCAGAGCCAGACCAAGCGCAATTTATTGGAAGTCCCCTGTCGGGGATGGTAAGTGCAAAGACTCTGATGGACAAGCAATATCCACCTATGATTGAACTTGTCCCGGGAATGATTGTTTCAGGAACAGTCATTTTGGCTGCGGCACCAAAGATTGGTAAAAGCTGGCTTGTGCTGGGACTAGCCCTTGCGAGCGCAAACGGCGGCTTTGCCTTCGGAAGCGTTAAAGTCGAACCAAGGCCCGTGCTGTATCTTGCTTTGGAAGATGGGGAACGACGGCTTCAGCAAAGATTGCTCTCGCTCGGAGTTGTAGATCCTCCTGAGAACTTGTTCTTTATCACAGATCCCACTGAAGATGTCCCAACTGTTATAGATGCATTTTTGGAGGAGCATCAATCAGAACAGCCGCTTATCATTCTTGATACTTTGGGCAAGGTCTTACCTACAATTCCTGCTGTTAGGAATGAAAGTTCCTACGAGCGCGACTATCGAATAATGAGTGCGTTGAAAGCGTTGGTGGACAAGTACTACGGGTCAACACTGCTCATAGTTCACCACACAAGAAAGATGGGCGCCACAGATGCCGTGGAGACGATTTCAGGTACGAATGGTATCGCTGGAGCAGCAGATGCCATTATGACTCTTCAGCGACCACGAACATCTTCCGAAGGCATCTTGTTCGTGACGTCTCGTGACGCAGAGGAAGGGGAATATCAAATGGCCTTTGCAAGTAATGGTTCGTGGACATTGACCGGTGGATCTGTGGATGCGGCAAAGAGAGCATTCGAAAGAGAGAAGCGTTCTGAGAACTTGGATACGCGCTCGCAAACCATCTTGGATTGCGTTGAGCAGCATAGTAGTGGTATCACGCCCAAAGAAGTTACAGAGATCACGGGATTTGAGAGGAACATCGTAGACACGTACCTCAAACGCCTACTGGACAGTCAACGCATCCAAAAGGTCAAACGCGGAGTCTATGCACCGCTGACCTATCAACCTGAATTGACCGAGACAGAAGTGCAAGAAGTGTCATAAAATTCTTGCGCGAGAAAAAACCACAAGCGTGCGGATGAGGTGGTTGTGTCGTTTCTGCACGCTTACCCCCCCCTGTTTAGTATGGTGCTTCCTCATATCCAATGGGGTCTTTCCAGTTGTCAGGGGGAATTATTTTGGCACTTACCCCAGCGTGGGTTTTGAGTAGCCACAGGAGATTAGTGCCGTCAATAAGCTCTAATGGCTTATCCTTCGCAAATTGATATGAAGCGGAGCCATATCCACTCGTGGTTACCAAGATTCCTTTAGTGGCGCCTTCATTTTGCATGGTTCCATAGAGATCGCGAACAGCAGCAACTCCAACCGTGTTTTTATAGCGTTTGGCTTGAATTACAATCTTTCCACCTAATACAGGCCTCGGATCAAAAGCTACGCAATCGACTCCACCATCTCGTGAGGGACGCGTCTGTCTTGTTTCAAGACCCATTTTTGAAAAGAGGTTTTGTACCAACGCTTCGAACTCATACGGATTGAGGCTCATTAAATTTGGCCTCTGATCTAATCCGCTCAGAGCGTCGGATTCGGAGACGAAGCGCGGATCGCTCATATCCATATTGATGATTGGTCTTACCGCTTGCACTTCTTCTGGGGAACTGGAGACTGTCGCGGAGAGATGCTTGAGACATTTATCGGGTTCGACCTCTGCTAGATTTAATTGATTGAAGTCTTCTACAGTCGTCTGGACGCTCAAAATACAGGGGCTGATTGCAAGACCTGTAGCTGGGTCAGTCGAGTGCACTATACCATTGAGACCAATAGTATCGACAGTTCTACGGTGATCAGACGAACATATTTCATAGATTGCGCGAAGAGTAATTTGCGAAATAATGGATGTGTAGAGCTGACGGATGGCATGTTTGGACTGTTTAGTTATTCGAATGGAATCGGTGGAACGAATATATCGGTATGACTTAGCCGCAGGTATGACCTCGATATTTGGGAGTACTAGTTCCACCGCGAGCAGGTGCGATGATGCGTTGTATTGCAGCCTAAATTGGTTTGCGATCCAAGTCGGGTATCGAGAAGAATTTAACACAAAGGAAAAGAACTGTGTCACAGCTTCCGGCTCACATCTCAGAAAGGACTGTTCAAATACATCAACGGCCATATTAATTGATTTGGTTTTCCTTATAAGAGCATTGTTTGTTATTTGCCAGTCTTGTTTATATTTTTTGAGAAGCTGCTTCCTTGACTCTGTTTTTCGTCTGTAAGTTAAGCAATCTTGACGATATTTTTCATCAATTTGGTTTAGACGCTCTCTATACGATGCAATTCGACTTTCCAGGAACCAGCCTTTTGTTGGATGAGATGGATACGGTTCGCGGGTAGGCATTCGCAGTGGTTTGGTTAGGTCTGGATTTGGTGCGTAAGGTATTGGTTTTGATTCTCGTCTGACTTGAGAAAAATCGAAAGGCCGGTCCTTTCCGAAGACATTATTTAGTATTCTGCTTGATTCGTACATGAATCGCTGAAGCTCTTGATTTTGTTGCCATGCCTCGAATTCGCGAGCAGTTGCGTTGACTGGTGCTTCTTCACTGAGAAGTGAAGGATTACTACCATTCAATTCTGGGCCGGGGTGAGATGTTACTCGATACGACGACTGAGGAATACGAGTTTGCGAAGGGCCGCTGTGAGAAGATCGGGAATGGTCAGAGTTGACCTCTCCTTTGAAAAAAGCCAGCACAGCTTGGAGATCCTGTGGCTGAACGAGCACCTCGCGAGCGCGACTGCCTTCCGAGGGGCCGACAATGCCGCGATCCTCAAGTATATCCATTAGTCTCCCGGATTGTGCAAATCCAGTTCGTAGCTTGCGCTGCAACATTGAAATAGAACCGAATTGTGAAGTAATAACCAACGACGCTGCCTGAAGCAGAATATCCATGTCATCACCGATATCGTCAGTCTCTGCACGGTCGTTAGTTCGATTTTGATTATATGCAGATTTTAATGCTGCAAGATATGTTTTTTTATCGGTATCGAGCCGGTCTTGGATGAGTGTATATAGTTCGGTTTGTTCACAGGGTTTTGCATCGGCAGCTTCTTCTAGCGCGGGGACTCTGGCATCTATTGCTTCAGGTATTAATTCGATATCTTGTGGAAGTTCGGATGCCTGAAATTCATTAGTTTGAGACTGGTCTGAGTCCGATGGTTTTACAACATCAGCGATGTTTTCGAGATTTTGCATAAGATCTACGCTGCTAGTTTCGTAAGATTTCCACAGATTGGTCATGTGCTATCACCTTGCTTATCCAAGCAGTCGCGCTTTGTGTCGCTTGTGACTGCTTGTTCCCTGTCTCTTTACATATGATAATACTCAGTCTGCTAGGTGGGGCAGCCTCCGCACATGCAGATTAACTTTCGAAGCCCTTGGGCTTGTGTGAATTGCAGAATCTGGTGTGATTACAGCGAGGGCACTTCATAAAGTGAGCGATAATCAGTGTGACACCACAGGTGCATAGATGGAGTAACCACACCCAGCTTGCACGGCCAATTCCTTTTGCACCTTGGTTGCATTTGACACAATCCAAGCATGGTTGATATGAGAATGTACTTTTCATGAGGACTCCTTGAAATGAAAATAGTCAGTGTTGACTATCAAACACGGATTATAATCCGTGGACCTATAATCCTCAAATTGCTTCTGTCTAGATATGAGAAATGATGAGCGGCATGAATCTGAACGAATTGCATTTGGGCGCGCAATAGTGGCGGCAAGAAAGCGCATTGGAGTTAGCCAAGAGCAATTGGCTAATGAAGCTCAGATAGATCGGTCATATATGGGCCGGATTGAACGCGGAGAGCAGTCAGTTAGTTTTGACAAGATTCTCGATGTATCTCGTGCATTGGGTATTTCACCTGCGGCGCTATTCGAATCAATGATGGAACAGGATGAATCGTCATCGGCTTTGAACTAGTCGAAACATGTCCTTACTGTTCGGATTCTTGAGTATCGGTCTGATCTGATGTGCGTACTGCGTGCGAGATTACCTTGGCAAGAACGTCAGAAGGTAATGCTGCCATGACCTCACGCTTTTTGGCATCCGGCACTGTACCGAGTGCGGCCAACACATCTGAAAGCGAGGCTTCGAGCGGGGATTCATCAGAAGTAGTGACGTCCCGTTGAGTGGGGAGGAAAGCGGCGTTGATGTTTGTCAAGGTTCGCTGTTTATTGGATTGACTTTCATGCTGGTAATTGAAAGCCGTTGTGTCGATTGCGTGTCCGGCCATATTCTTTACTGTTCCAAGCGAGGCACCTGCTTCAACAGCCTTGCTTAGCGCAGTGTGCCTGAGGTCATAGAATCGCATACCGATCAGACGTGGGACACTCTGAATTGCCCTGTACCAAGCGTTCCTGACTGTCTGTTGTTTGACTAGTCCTCCCGTTCTCGGTGCAGTAAAGACTGGCGAATCGGGGGCACCTTCCACATATGCGTCAAGGTGCTTGTATATGTGATCGAGCAGGAATTCGGGGATATCCAAATCCCGAACGCTCGTCTCAGTTTTTGTGGTGCCAAGGATCACAACTCTGTGATTGTCTTGCAGCACCTCTTTTGCACTTCGTTCAATATGCAACATTGGGGTATCTGTGTCTAGGTCAAAATCCTTGCGTTGCAATCCAAGGCATTCTCCTTCTCGCAGTCCCATGACTCCGCACAAATACACTGATAACCGCAGCCACTGAGGCATTGAATTATAAATCGTATCCAATTCCTCGGGTTCTGCGATTAACGGTTCTTTCTTACGCTGTGGGCGCGGGATGGTAAATGAACACGGGTTGATCTTGATAAGCGTGTCGCCATTACTGTTGATGGGTTTGGTTCTAGCTTGGGCAAAGATGCCAGAAAGCAACTCATAGACGTGCTTGCGAGCGCTCGCACCATGCCCGCCTTTCCTCACGGGGAAGGAGCTGTACCAGTGTTGTACATCGTCGGAAGTGATAGCAGTCATGGCTCTATCGCCAAAAGTGGGGATGAGGTAGAGACGCAGATATTCGCGATACTTATTCTTTGTGGTTTCTTGGAGCGGTTCACCATTTCGTTTGTGATGGTTCTCAACATATTCGGTCGCGTACTCAGAGAAGGAGATGGCGTGGATGCGCTCGCGAGATTTCGCTATCTGAGGGGGTGTCCAAGTATTGTTTTCGACAGATTGGATTGCGTTATCGAGCCAGACACTGGCATCATATTCCTGTTCCAGCCGGAACGTCTTGTATTGACGTTTGGGCAGATTCGGCCATTTTTCGAAAGCCCACAGTGGCGTTAGATAAGAGCATTCGATGTATTTGTATGTCCGGCCGCCGCGTTTTCCAATCTTTTGTATCATGCGACCGCTGCTTCGGCGCTGTCGTCTCGTAACTTTGACTCGTGGTGTAGCCATATTGGCCTCTCTTAAGTGGGTAACGGTGAAGAGGGGAGAAAACAACCTACTTATTTACCCACTAGTTTACCGCGTTCTACGCTCTTACATGCGGTATTATGCATGATTTGATTCAGCGCCTGGTATGCCAACATGCCTAGAATTAAGCCAGAATCCGCATGAAAAAAGGGCTTCGATCTTTCAATCGAAACCCTGATGGCGGAGGATACGAGATTCGAACTCGTGAGGCTGTTACACCAACACGCTTTCCAAGCGTGCGCCATAGACCACTAGGCGAATCCTCCATGCAGTAACACCGGTTGAACATCACCGATATTTATGCAACCTGAAAACGATAACACAAGATATGGATGAATGGTCAATACGTCTTTGCGTGTCTTCGAGGCGGGCATTCTTATTCTTCATGGCAGACGACGAAGGAATCATTTGACAAATGAATGGGCAATGAACCTGAAGTAAATATTCGTCAATCGAAGATGAAATCTTAAGGATGTCTGTATGCCGCCGAGCCAGGCTCACGTATGGTCAACCGTGTTGGTAAAGGGGAAAACTGTGTTCTCAATAACGAGATTCACAGAAAATGGAAGGAAAAGTATGAGGTCGAGGGGGAAGAAGTTTGCCGGCCGCGTTATGCAATCGATGTCTGCGTTGATTGCATCTGCATTGGCGCTCACTGGTGTGCTGGTTGCAACACCAGTGCAGGCGGCAGAAACAAGCCAGGCGAGCATCACTGGAGCGATGCCTGTGGTCATAACCGAACTTGCAGTGAAGACTGCCAACGGCACATTTACTGATGCGAATGGTACGAAGCAGTTGGTCAACATCGGGGAATTCATCGAGCTCACGAATGTCAGCGAGAAGCCGGTGAGTGTGAGCGACCTGAGTCTGAGCTATAACGGCGTTGACTGGACACCAGAAGCTTTCGATGCGGCGGCCGGTGGCAATGCGCAGAATCCTCAGATTCCAGCCAAAAGCTCGATAGTTCTCTGGGATAACTACGCAAACGTGACTGCCGAAGGCATCACACCACGACTCATCACGGGCGATGACTTCAATGCATTCTGGAAAGAACGCACGCAGACAGATCCGAAACTGGTGATGAATTCCACGCTCTTCACGATCTCCAAGGGAGCGGGAATGGCAAATACAAGTCAGCGGACCCTTGTGCTGACGCAAAAGTCGACCAATGCAACGAATACGGTGAACTATTCCACCAGCGGTGATGTGGACACCACCATCGACTATGCATATAGTGAGCAAGGCACCGGCAAACTTTCTCTGAACAACGCAGCCACTCCAGGAACAACTATTGAAGGTCAAGTTCCCGCCTCTTGGCCAGCCGTCAGCGGACGCAAGGTAACGGTGACCGACATTTCCAATGCTCCCAAGAGCGCTGCGGATTCCGATGCCATCAAGCTGGCAGCCAAGGTTGAGTCATCAGATGGCGATTCCTCAATCGGTTCAGTGCGTCTCTATATCAAGACCAACGTCGACAGCAGCTATTCGGATTCTTCGTTTGATGGAATTAAGAATAACGATGAATGGTCCTTCACCATTCCAGCTGGCACGCTCACCGGGAAAACCAGCATTTCCTATGAATTCGTGGCCAAGGATGTTGACGGTGTGCAGACTGCAAGTGAGCCGGCAACAATCGCTCTGACCGCCAAACCATCTGATCAGTATGGCAAGGCGACGGTTCCCTTGGTCATTACCGAAATTGCTCCCGATACCGCTAATGTTGGCGTCTCTGATGGGTATGAATTCATTGAAGTCACCAATGTTGCAGACAAGACCATCAATTTTTCCGATAATTACACGCTGTATTACAGCTATCCCGATCAGGGAGACAGCGGCGACGTCGAATGGCCGGCATCACAGAGTTCCATCACCATTGCAGCAGGCGCTTCGATTGTATTCTGGATCAAGAACGGTCCGAACAATGATCTGACCGCTGTAGACTTCAATAATAATTTCGGGCTCAAGGGCAGCAAGGCGCTGAGCCTTGGGGCGAACCTCTTCGAGATTTCGTCTGCTGGCATGGCCAATAATTCGGCACGTGTACTCAAGATCGAGACGAAGACCAAAACCTTGATTTCCAGCGCAGCGTACCCAGACAATGCATCGACCAATCTCACCGGTGATACGCATTCCCTGCAGTACTCCTATACGGCAGGCCAGAGCGAGACCAAACTGGTGAGAAGTGATCAGGATCCCACGCCCGGATTTGTTCAAGACAATGACATTCGCGCAACGGCATACACATATCCTGCGATTACCGCTGCACCGGATGTGATTGACAACACTCCAACCGCATTCGGAAGCGACCAAGATCTGGCATTCTCGTTCGATATCACATCAAAGGTTGCGCTGAACCGAGTCACCCTGTTCGTTCGGCATGCAGGCGAGAGTGACTTTACCTCGCATAATCTTGTGAAACCGGCTGGAAGCGACACGTACAGCTATACCGAGAACAAGATCGATCTCATTCGTGTCAAGAACGTTGAATATTACCTCGAAATCTCCGATGGTATCAATCCGAAATTCACCGAAGCCACAAAAGCAGTCATCAACAGTGATTTCACCGATTCAACGGTTCGGCTGAATGTCAAGGATGGGCAATTCGTTCGTGGAAAGGCCACGCTGCGTGGTACCGGCACAAGCTCCAATGACATGCCAAGGCTCTCCATTGATGGCGATGGTGTGGATTCAGACAAGGTCAGCAACTCCCTTGAATCCGAACCATACATTGCCGCTGAAATAACGCAGACGGACATCTTCTTCTTCAATTCCTTTACCACGAAGACCACCATTAGCGGGACTCCAACGGAGGAGGATTGGAAAGACAACGTCATCGGGAGCTTTGATGATGGAACCTACGGTGATACGCAAACCGTCTCGTTCCCCGTTCCGCTCGATCAGATTCACGATAACAAGCTGTCTCTCTACATGAATGCAGGCACCAAATCGAGTGCCACTGACATTCTTGATGACCAGGGCAATGTGAATACCGAGAATGCTGACAATTATCTTGCATCGAACATTCGACTCGTGCTTCCTGATGGTACCCATCTCAAGGTCAGCAAGGCCGTGGCTGCCGTCAGTCCAGGAGCAAGCGGAGTGGTGTCGGACAAGGATGTTACCGATGAAGTTGCCAACGCAACGAATTCAATCAAGATCGGCGATTCTGCAGGGCAATATGAATATATTCGCCTTGATTTCAGCATCGATCCCGCTTCCGTCAGATCACAGCAATACACGTGGGATACCACCAAGGCGGCGGATGGAGAACATACGGTACAGGCGACCGCCGATGCCGGCGATGCACAGGCCAAGGTGGTTGTGGACAATACCAAGCCCTCGATTGATCCTGAACTGTCAGCAGACAAGAGCACTTCGAATACGCTCCGAGGCAACATCGTTATCAATGCGAAGGCAAGCGATGAGACTTCCGGCATTCCAAATTCAGGCGAATCTGGAGCATTGAGTGCAACGTTGTCTGATGGCGCTGGTGAGGCGAAGAGCATCACATTGCCATACAGCACCGCCTCGTCGAAGCTGCCGGCCGGCTTGCATACCGTTACCTTCACGGTGAGCGACAAAGCTGGAAACGTCACCACCAAGTCGGTTCCTTTCACTACCTATAGTGAGAATCCGACAATCGTCTCCACCTCATCGGTTGATGGCACCAAGTCCCAGGCACCGAAGCTGAGCGTCGCTGCACAGGGCAATCCGGGGGATGAGTTGAATGTAAAGTTCTATGCGGGTGAGGAATACAAACCGGGCAATGCACAGCAGATAGCGGTTGCTTCGGGAACGACCACGCAATCCGGGCTGGCTGCAACAACTGCAGGTACCAGTCTTCCTTCAGATGATGCAGCGAAGCTGGATGCAACGGATGGGAAGGTAGTTACCACGACCGCCACGCAGAGCGGATTCCCCTACCAGTCATTCACGGTGAACATTCCTGCAAACATTGCCAAGGATTCACAGGCGACGACGACGATCCAT
This sequence comes from Bifidobacterium aquikefiri, assembly GCF_002259795.1. Lineage (GTDB taxonomy): Bacteria > Actinomycetota > Actinomycetes > Actinomycetales > Bifidobacteriaceae > Bombiscardovia > Bombiscardovia aquikefiri. Next base: position 72,221 of record NZ_MWXA01000003.1, read on the forward strand.
TGGAGCGGGCAATCGCAGGCGAACGCGGACATCTATGCGTTTGCCAAGAACACGACAACGAATGCATGGGATGAAGTTGCACGCGTTTCTGCCGACTCACAGGGTAAAGCCGTCATTGCTCAGAACGTTGCCAACAAGGATCACGTGGCGAAGAACGCAATGACGGTGGTGATTCAAAATGGAGCGGGCTATGCTTCCGGCAATCTTACGCAGAATGCTTCGTCCGAACAGACGAATCCCGATGGATTGAAGAGTCCAGACTCCGCGACGACGTCAACCATCAACGGAGCTGATGGCGAGCCTGTAGTCACGATGAATGATGATGCGATATCACAAGAGGCAACGCCTCGAAGCGACTATGATTTTTCATTCGCGTGGGAGTCGGATACGCAATATTACAATGCGAATTACGATAATGATGGGTATTACCAGCATCAGGAGAATATACATAACTGGCTGATCAACAACCGCCAGGCGATGAACATACAGTATCTTTTCCATACGGGAGACATTGTCGATGATGCTGATATTCCAGCGCAATGGCAGCGTGCCGACGCTCAGTACAAGAAGCTTGATGAGGCCGGTTTCCCATACGGTGTTTTGGCAGGCAACCATGACGTCGATCACAAGGATGAGAACTATGTGAACTTCTCCAAGAACTTCGGAGAGAGCAGATATGCTTCTAACCCTTGGTATGGCGGAAGCTTCGAAGACAATCGTGGACATTACGACCTGATCTCCGCAGGGGGCATCGATTTCATCGTTGTGTCTGTGGGATGGGGCGTTGAACAGGATGAAATCGATTGGACGAACAAGATTCTTGCACAATATCCAAATCGAGTTGCCATCCTCAACTTCCACGAATATCTGCTTGCGTCCGGTGGTCTCGGTTTGATTCCTCAGGAGATTTACAAGCAGGTGGTTGTTCCAAACAAGAATGTCAAGATGGTATTCTCCGGGCATTATCACAGCGCCCAAAAAACGGTTTCTCGGATTGACTCCGATGGTGATGGCAAACCAGACCGCAATGTGCTCAACCTGCTCTTCGATTACCAGGCACTTGAAGAGGGAGGCATGGGCTTCCTGCGTCTGATGCACATCAATACTCAAAATGACACGATGGAAGTGAGAACGTATTCTCCATCGATTCAAAAATATGGTTCTCAGACAGTTTCTTCATCCAGCTTCAAGCCATCGGATGAGGAATTCACTGTGAACTTGTCAGAACTGGGTATTGCACCGAGAACAGCTCAGGGATCAGAGAAGACGATCGCAACGGATTCATTCGCCGCTGAGTTGCAAGGTTCCACACTCATAGCCAGCACCACGGCGACATCGACTGTGAAGAAGGCATCCCGGTCGGTTGACACGCAAACCGGCGATACGCAGAACGCCCAGGTCGAGTGGAAGAATGCACCGGCTGGCAAACACGGCTGGTATGCAGTGGTAACGAACCAATACGGTGGTTCTTCCACTTCCAAGGTCAACTATGTCAACGCAGTTGATCGAGACGGCACGGGCAATGATGGGAATCACAACCATGGCGATGGATCGACTGGCGGCAGTTCGCATGATCAGCATGATCAGACTGGGCAAGGCGTTACGACCAAGCCTTCCGGCTCTGATACAGCACAAAGTGGCAAGGCTGAGATTGGGCAGGGCCAGCTGAGCAGGACGGGTACGAACCTATCCGTTATCGCGATTGCCATGGTCGCGCTTGCATCATGCGGGATTGCAGTGAGAAGAGTGGCTCGGCGCAGCGCTAGACACTGAAGGGAGCTGCCACTGAAACCGCTCATACCATGAACGGTTTCAGTGCCTGTAGAGGGTCTGAAAGCAAGGCGTGTGATGGTGTTTGCATAACCATCGCACGCCTTGCCTTATTGTATGGGTCTTCGCGGTAAAAGACTCGGTTGTGAAGGAAGGGCTGCATTGCCATTCGGTCTTAATCGCACTCGCTGTTAACTGGAAGCAACACGTGTAACACCTTTGCGCGAAAAGGAATAGAATAATGATGCATTGGCGGACAAGAGCGTCCGTTTGGGGGATCTACTCAAGAACGTTCAGGGAGGAATGCTTCTTATGAAAGCTGTTCGTATTTATGGAAAAGGCGACATTCGTATCGAAGATGTGGCGATTGCCGATCCTGCAGACGATGAAGTTCAAATCAAGGTCAAGGACTGCGGCATCTGCGGCAGCGATCTTCACGCATTCCTTGAAGGTTGGGGCTTGCCTACGCAGCCTCACCCAATCACCGGCAAAACCGTTCCCATCACGCTCGGCCACGAGTTCTCAGGTCAGGTCGTCAAGGTCGGCAGCGGAGTCGATGACCTCGCGGTCGGCGACCTCGTTGCCGTGGAGCCATTGATCGCATGTGGCAGATGCGCGAACTGCAGAGCTGGAAACTACAACTTCTGCAACAAGGCGCTCGCAAAGGATGGCGCAGGAAACTTCCTCGGCTTCTCACAGGACGGTGGCATGGCAGAATATGCCAACGTTCAGGATGTCTTTGCACATAAGTTGCCAGAAGGCATGTCTCCTGAGCTTGGCGCAGTGTGTGAGCCGGCGGCGGTTGCCTTCGAAGCCTTGAAGAAGAGCGGGTTGCGTGCGGGCCAGACCGTTGCCGTGATCGGAGCCGGTCCCATCGGTCTGGTCACGGCCCTGCTTGCTCGAATTGCAGGAGCAACCCGAGTGTTCATCTCAGATGTGTCCGAAGTGCGTCTCGATCAGGCGAGGAAGCTTGGTTTCAAGGACATTCTCAATCCTGCGCAGGTTGATGTGAATGCCGTTATCCGAGAGGGCGTTCCTGATGGCGTTGATGTCAGCTTTGAATGCGCCGGAGTCCAACCCACCTTCGATACTGCGCTCAAGGTAACGAAGAGGACCGGAATCGTCCAGATTGTTGCTCTCTATGGGCATTCCGTGAATATCAACATCACTGATGACCTCATCATGCAGGGCATCGACGTGATTACCACGCTCTGCTACAACAACAGCTTCCCCAAGGTGCTTGAAATCATCAACAAGCATCGTGATGAATTCCAGTCCATCGTGACCAAGCGCATCGGCCTTGATGATGCACTCGAAGATGGCATCAAAACCCTCGCCACCGATAAAACCCAAGTCAAGATTCTGATTTCGCCCGAGATATAGAACTTTTGAGCCAAAAATCTAACTTGCTCGGTTCGAAGATCGCTCATTGTGAACTATTCCAAGTAGCCAAGCCCTAAAACGTTGAAAACTCCTGAGGATAAAGCTGTTTTTACGGTTTTATACTTGGAGAAGTTCACAATGAGCAGGTTTTTCTGCTCGTTGATCGAAAATTGGTCATCAGGATAGTCGTTCTCTCATAGCAACGGATGAGTCGAAAATCGGACAAGATGTCAGATTGCTCGATTACTCAGGTGGTCTGGCTTTACATTCTTGTGGTTTCTCTTGATTCTGTAGTTGAGACAAGGATTTTCCATGGACTACTATTGACAATGTTTGAAGGCTTAATTTTTCTGAAAGTGGGTTAATTGATGAAGATTGCAGTTGCCGGAACAGGTTATGTAGGTCTTTCTGTGGCGTTATTGCTATCCCAGCACAATGAGGTGCATGCTTTGGACATCATTCCTGAAAAGGTTGAGATGCTCAATGATGGGAAAAGTCCGATCGTTGATAAGGAGATCACAGAGTTCCTCGATGGCAATTCGACAGGCAGCCGTCCGTTGAACTTCCAAGCGACACTCGATCCTCGTCAGGCATACACCGGTGCAGATTATGCCGTTGTTGCCACTCCCACGAACTACGATTCACAGAAGAACTATTTCGACACGTCAAGCGTCGAAGCTGCAATCGCGGCCATACGCGAGGTCAATCCGACAGCTTGGATCGTCATCAAGTCCACGATTCCCGTCGGTTACACGGTTGATTTGCGAGGGAAACTGCAGGATGATCGCTTGCTGTTTTCGCCCGAATTCCTTCGCGAAGGCCACGCTCTGTACGACAACCTGCATCCATCGCGCGTCGTCGTTGGTGCTCCACAGGACGATGCTGAGGCTCGCAGGGCAGCCGAGGGCTTTGCGGATCTGCTGATTCATGGTGCAGCCGAGGGCGAGGTCGATCGTATCAACGCCGACGGAACCTCTGGAATTCCACGTCTGGTCGTCGGCCCAACAGAGGCGGAAGCCATCAAGCTGTTCGCCAACACCTATCTGGCTTTGCGTGTCGCATTCTTTAACGAGCTTGACACCTATGCAGAAACCAGGGGTTTGCAGACCCAGGAAATCATTGATGGCGTGTGCTTGGATCCTCGAATTCGTGCCGATTACAACAATCCAAGCTTCGGATACGGCGGATATTGCCTGCCTAAGGATACGAAGCAGCTACTGGCCAACTACGATCAGGTACCTCAGAATCTCATTTCGGGCATTGTGGATGCCAATCGCACGCGAAAGGATTTCATCGCTACCGAGATTGAGCAGAAGATCAAGGGCGTTGAGGACCCTGTTGTTGGAATCTATCGCTTGACGATGAAGTCCGGTTCAGACAACTTCCGTCAATCCGCCATCCAGGGCGTGATGAAGCGAATCAAGGCACGGGGGATCACAGTTGTGGTGTATGAGCCAACACTGAACGATCCTGATTTCTTCGGCAGCAAGGTCACACACGACTTGGAAGACTTCAAGAAGCAAAGCGACGTGATCGTTGCCAACCGTTGGAATGAAGACCTTGTCGATGTGTCGCACAAGGTATATACAAGGGATCTGTTCAGGCGGGACTAGACGGAATCGTTGTCAAAGCGAGGCTTTGCTGCGAAAACCTATACATAATTGACATGCATGGATAATTATTTAGCCATTCCTTAGCGTAATCTTGATGGTTGAAGAGACATTGAGAGAAAGCTAAGAATGGTGGCTGATTCCCGCATAGCGGTTTTAATACCTTGCTTTAACGAAGAGCTGACGATCGGTAAGGTCATTGAAGATTTCCATACTTGTCTTCCTAAGGCGGCTATATATGTATATGACAATAATTCCACGGATGCCACTGCTTCCATTGCTGAGAAAAGCGGAGCTATCGTTCGCAGTGAACCGCGCCAGGGTAAAGGCAATGTTGTTCGTGCCATGTTCAATGAAATTAACGCTGATGCCTATGTAATGGTCGATGGTGACGATACATACCCAGCTGAGAAGGCGCCTGAGTTAGTGAAAAAAGTGTTGCAAGGCTATGACATGGTAATTGGAGACAGACTAAGTTCGACCTACTTTCAAGAGAATAAAAGGGCATTCCACGGATTTGGAAATAAGCTAGTTCGTTCTTCAATCAACACTCTTTTTAATTCGCATATACAGGACATCATGACTGGATACCGAGCATTCTCATACCGATTTGTAAAAACATACCCGTGCCTTTCGAGAGGGTTTGAAATTGAAACTGAGATGACAATTCACTCTCTGGATAAAAATGTCAGAATCTATGAATTGCCCGTGCAGTATAGAGATCGACCTGAAGGGTCTATGAGCAAGCTCGACACACTTGGTGATGGTATCAAAGTGATGTCAACGATTTTCCATATGATTCGGGAGTATAAGCCTTTTCCATTCTTTGGAACATTAGGCTTGTTCACAGGAATCGTAGGATGTGTTTTTTCGATTCCAATTTTTGTGGACTTTTGGAAAACTGGCCTTGTACCAAGATTCCCCACACTCATTGTTTCTGTCCTGCTCGTGATTCTTGGACTGTTGTTTATCGTTTCTGGAATAATTCTTGATGTATTAGCTGAACAGGATCGTAAAAATTATGTTGTAGCGTGCAATGTCGCAGAGTCAATTAAACATTAATTGGTATGGTACGTATTGATAATTTTGGTTATTTAGACTTGCCGACGTTAAATTTTTCGTGGAGGAACTTGTGACAATAAGCAAACTACAAGCCAATTTTCAGTTGCGAAAAGTTTTGCGACTGCTTTTTGTGATATCCGCGGCATGCATTTGCTCAGTGTTTATTGTGAAGATCTATCCACTTATATCGAATACTGTTTTTAAAATTGATTTTTCCAGCATCATTCAGTCGAAACATGTTTTAGTTATTCGTACACTTCTGTTTTTACCGATTTGTGCGCTCCCTTTGTCTTGGATTTCTTTTGGTTGGAGGACAACTAATGACTGGATTCATAAATGGAGAATCGCAATAGGAGTGGTTCTAGTTCTTAGTGCTGTGTTGCTCAACATTAATAACTCATCCTTAGGGATTTGGAACTTATTTCTGAACAAACCAGTTGGCTATGGTATCGTTTTCGGAACTCCAAGAGGAATTAGGAGTGACGAGTTTGCTGTAAACACTCCACTGGCATTTTCTCAATCCAGTAATCATTACGGATATTTTTCCAATTTGTTTGGTAACAGTCCTGCCGATATGTTTATTATCAAAGATGCACCTGTAATTACACCTGCTGAATTATTTAGACCATTTCATTGGGGATATTTGTTGCTCGGCAGTTCGCACGGGCTCGCATTTTATTCATCTGCAAGATTGGTGACATTATTTCTGGTGTCTTACCAATTTTGTTTGTTAATTACATCAGATATTAATAGTCAGGGGAATAATCCAGCTCTAAAGCACAGAGGATTAGCCGTGCTCGGCGCAACGTTGATTACTTTTGCCCCGGTGATTCAATGGTGGTATGCGGTAAACGGCCTGGTTGAAATGATCATTTCAACATTTCTTTCGATACTTCTGCTGCGAATATACGTAACAACGCATAATAGCATAAAGAGGTTTGCTGCAGCACTTGGAATAATGCTTTGTGCCGGGATGTTTATGCTCACACTCTATCCAGCTTGGATGATACCTCTGCTGTTCATTGTATTAGCTTTAGGAATTTGGGTGCTTAGGTCTTCATGGCATGAAATTGCAATGAGGTTTCAAGATTGGTTTGGAATACTCTCGGTAATCATTATTTTTATCGTTCTGATGATGAGTGTTCTGCATTCTTCGTTCCAAACAATTCAGCAAGAGTTATCAACAATCTATCCAGGTCGACGAATATCAAATGGGGGAGGAGAGAGTGTTTGGTCGCTGTTCTCAACAATGGCAGGATTAGCATTTCCCTTCAAAGAGTATGTTGGACACACAAATGCGACTGAAGCTTCTTCTTTTGTTACAGTCTTCCCTCTTGGAATAGTACTCTCATTTTTTTGCATGTGGAAAAGGAAGAACAAGGATTTTCTGATTATCGCGTTGCTTCTTGTGACCCTCTTCCTTGGTCTCTACATATTTGTTGGCTTCATTCCACTTGTTGCTGCACTCACAGGGCTATCACATAGTATCAGCGCCAGAGCAATTATCATGTTCGAGTTTGCCAACGTGTTATTACTGATTCGCGCTGCTTCGCTTCTCCCAGATAAGTCAAATATCTTCATGAAGATTTCGGTTGCGGTTTGCTGTGCAATTCAAGGAATCGGAGTTTATCTTTCATACAATAATTACTTAGGATTGTTTTGGCTGAGTGCCTTTGAGTTTGTTGGCGCATTATTCGCAATAACTCTATTAACAAAATCTGACGTATTCAGAAGGATCAGTACTACAATTCTTGTGATGGTGCTATCAATCAGCGGTTTTTCGGTAAATCCTGTTCAATATTCGACCGATGCGCTTACTCGGCAGCCCGTGGTCGAAGAAGTACAGAAAGTCGACTCAAAGTCGCCAGGAAAATGGATTGTTGCAGGTGGGGACAGCCATTTATTTGCCCAAATGCTTGTTGCTAACGGTATTCCAACGAGTAATGCATTGTCGGTGACGCCTGATTGGAAGTTATGGCGGATTCTTGATAAGAGTGGTCGTTATAGACGTGCATATAATCGTTATGCATTTATGAGCGTGATGCTTGTCGATAGACCATTGAAGAGTGATGAAAAGATGGTTACAACAGGGGCGTTTGACCGGCTTGATGTAATATTCAATTTGGAGCAGCTGCACCAAATTGGCGTTCGATACATATTAGCAGCGGGCGATATTCATACAATAACCATAAATAAATATAGGGTTCGTCAAGTTGGTGCAACGATTTCTGGGTTGACGCCATACGAAATAATTACTCCACAAAGTGAGTAATGGATTTGGATTCGAAAGCGACCAGTAAACTTCTAGAAAGTGCATGGCATTTCAAATGAGCAAGAAGAAACAGGTTATTGTTGTTGCAATTGCAGCGATTGTGTGCATAGCTATCGTTGCGGGGCTTGGTATTTGGGCAGAGCTGTCCTGGAACAAAACTCAGGCTGCGATGATTGCCAGCACAAATCAAGAATCGAGCTCCTCTTCTATAGATGGGAACTCAAATGCTTCATCTGTTTCAGATAGTAGCGATACAAGTAAAAGTTCAAGTGTTCAAACAGATTCTGTCAGCTCAACGTCTGACAAGGGTACAGCAGGCGGTTCATTATCTTCAACCGATGCAAATGATCCTGGGGATGGTGTTGCTCGAGATACGAAAACAGTCACAAATACTACAAATTCAACGAACGGAAAGGTCGTCGCGCAAGTAGCTCTCAGCTGGTGGGACGCTGATTCTTCAGGGATTCACGCCAACGGCAGTGTAAACAATTTCATTGAGTCGAATGGAACATGCACATTGATTGCAACTCAAGGTTCAAACCAAGTTACGGCTTCGAACAAGTCAATAGCAGATGCGACTACAACTGCTTGCGGTGAAATTACGATTCCACGAAATCAGATTGCGAAGGGAACCTGGCAGATACATATATCGTACTCGTCGCAAGCGGCTTCAGGTAATTCCGATCACGAGACCGTTCAAGTCAATTAAGTGGCAAAGAGATGCTTTAACGGTTGCCCGTTTACGATGTAAAATACAACATGGTGGTCAGATTAGCAACATTTGGGAGAACGAGTATATGCAACATAGAGTTCTGAGGTGTGTTGAGGCAATCGTTGTTGTGTTTGGCATAATTCTTTCGCTGACCATCGCTGCAGGGTTGCCTACCATTGAGATCGCTTCTGCTGCAGTAAATGCCAAGAATTTTAATGCAGGATATATTATCTCAGACTCACGTTTTTATGATTCCAACGCAATGACTGCCGCACAAGTGCAGACATTCTTGAATCAGCAGGTTCCAACATGCCATCCTGAAAAAGATTCAGCCCCTTCAACAATCGTGTGCCTGAAGAATTATTCCACGACGACCACTGCGGAAAGCAAAGATGCCTATTGCGCCGGTTACGTAGGTGGAAAGAAGCAAACCGCTGCCCAGATAATCGATGGAGTCGCCCGCAGCTGCGGAGTGAGCCAAAAGGTGCTTATCGTTCTTCTGCAGAAAGAGAATGGCTTGGTGACTCATACCTGGCCAAGCCCGTGGAGGTATGAGACAGCCATGGGATTTGGTTGCCCCGATACCGCAGAGTGCGATGCGAAGTACTATGGCTTCTTCAATCAGGTCTACAATGCCGCTAGGCAATATAAGCTTTACAAACTTTTTCCAGCGAAGTATCAGTATCGGGTCGGTACAAACAAGATTTATTGGAATCCTGCGGCCTCTTGTGGAACTTCAACGGTAACGATCAAGAACCAGGCAACTGCAGGACTATACAACTACACGCCCTATCGGCCAAATCAGGCTGCGCTCAATGCAGGTTATGGGGAAGGGGACGGTTGTTCGTCATATGGCAATCGTAATTTCTATCTATACTATGGCGATTGGTTTGGTGATCCGACAACAGAAGCAGGACCAATTCTTACAAGTATGGCTGCGGTAACAATTCCGAATGGACAATACTATATCAATTCTGCTCTTGCATATACTTCTAGCATTGATATACCTGGCGCGAGTAAGCTAGACAAGGTTCAAGCTCAACTTTATGTGGGCAATCAATCTGTAGCACAGCGGTACCAGTTCACAAGACAGTCAGACGGAAGTTATGAGATTGTTAATATGAACTCCGGAAAGGCACTTGATGTGTATGGGGCAAGTACTAGCGCTGGTTCAATGATTGACCAGTACGCCAGAAATAACTCCAAGGCACAACGATGGTTCATAAGACAAGCCGAGGGAGGAAGCTATTATCTTCAATCCGCCTTGGGGAACTTTGCTCTATCTGTTAATGGCTCAACTGCGGCAAGTAAAACTCAGATTGTCCTTAACCCTGCTCAAAATGCCGCAAATCAGAAGTTCTTGTTGTCTTCTACAACGACTGTTGCGACCAACACGCCAGTGGAGATTCTCTCTGCCCTAAACAACAATTATACGATTGATGTTGCCGGTGCCTCGTCAAATAATGGTGCGGCGATTCAGCTTCATACGGTAAATGGAACCAGCGCTCAGGAATTTGTTTTGAAGCAGGTTGCCAATGGTGTCTATGAGATTGCGAACGGTTCAACATCAAAACTGATAGAAATACCGGGTGGTGCGACAGCGAACGGTTCTGTGCTACAGCAATATCAATCGAACGGTACTCAAGCCCAGCGTTGGTTCCTCCGCGATGCTGGTAACGGAAGGGTATCATTCTATAACCTTAATTCCGGGAAGTTCGTTGAGCTTTCCGGAGGTATTGTTTCGGAGAATAAACGGCTGACAATCTATACAGGCAATGGCACGATAGCACAACAGTGGATGCTAAAAGCGTTTCCTCAACAGACTGCTACTACCTCGCCGACAACCCCGACTATGTTAATAGCCAATGGTACATATCGCATGGGGAATGACATTTTGACTTCTACTGTTCTTGAGATTGCAGGGGCCAGAACTGAGAATGGCATTAGGACAAGTCTGTACCAATCAAATGGGACAAAGGCTCAGCAATGGACAATTACAAACTTGACCAATGGTTCTGTTCGAATTACAAACGTGAATTCTGGCAAGGTCCTTGATGTTGCGGGTGCACAGACTGCGAACCACGCTACTGTTCAGCAATATAGTTCGAACGGGACAAAAGCTCAGGAATGGTTTCCAGTAAAAAATGCTGATGGTTCGATTACATTCAAATCAGCGTTGAATGGACAGTATGTTTTGGACGCACACAATGGACAGACTGTGAATGGGACAATCGTTGCTTTGTATTCCTCGAATGGCTCAAAGGCACAGCGATGGATATTGTCAAAACTCTCTTGAACGGAGAACGTCCTATATGCGTATGATGACTAAATACCATTGTCCGCTGAATTAGAAAGAATACCTATGAGTTGTGGAATCAGTTTTATTATTCCCGTTTATAATGCGGAAAATTATTTAAGGCAGACATTAGATAGTATCGTGAAGCAGGATGATGGAAATATTGAAATTATCTGCGTCAATGATGGTTCGACCGACAATAGTTTCGAGATGCTTGAGTCATATTCACAGCAATATGCATGTATTCATGTAATTTCACAGCGAAATAGTGGGATTACTGTAGCTAGAAATGTTGGTCTTCGCCAGGCTCAGGGTGACTGGATCTGTTTTATCGATGATGATGATATTTTGGCACAAGGAGCTGTAAATCTAATCGAAAATAAGGCAGACCCAACCTGCCAAATTGTCTATTTTCAATATTCTCCGTTCTCAACTGATTCTCCAAATCAGCAAGACAATGATGTTAAGGGTATCCAATACTTTACAGAAGTTCAGATCAGACATATCCAGGCTGACTGTATAAACCGGTTTCGGAGCAATAAACCAGTTATTCCTCATTCGGTGTTGCCCACTCCTTGGGCGAAGATTTACAGACATGAATTTCTTCAAAACTTTGGTTTTCATTTTAGAGACGAAGTAACTCATGAGGAAGATGTCGTATTTAATTTTGAGTTACTGTCGAAGGTAAGAAAGGCAATGCAGATCGATTCGATTCTGTATTACTATCGATGGTCTATTTCATCAGAAAGTCACAGATATCGCCCTCAGATTCTTAGCAGTGTAAACAAAACGCTTGATGCATACAAAGAGATAATCCAGCAAGATTACCCGCAGCGGAAGGATATAGCTGAGCTGTACAGATACAGAGTTCTGTGGGAATTGCTTTATTGTATCTATTTGGGACCAATGCACGCTCAGAATCCGCATTCATATTCACAGAGGAAATTAGAATTTATTAATCTGCTTAATGGACCGCGTTTTAAAGGAATTTTTTCTTCTGTATCAACACTTCGATTTGAGTGGCCCCAAGCCACTCTTTCAACCCTCATCAAATACAGGCAATTCTGGTTGCTCAATCTATTGGGTAAGTTGAAGCGCAGAATCTGATTATGTGGGACTTCCGGCTTGTTTTTATATATTTAATTCCATAACTGAAAATTCCTTTGTTTCGATTCATGCTCTCTTGTAGAGCTTCAGAGGAAGATAAAGAAATATAGTTCTGGCGGAAGAGTTAAAGAGTATATTTCTGCGGGTTATTACCTCATTTAGGAGTGGATATATGCGGCGTGGTCTAGTTTTGAATCTTATTGGCAATGTTGTATTTTTCTTAACCTCGTACGGTATTCACTACTACCTCGGTAGCACGATGCCTGCGGCTAGCTATGGCATTGTGGGTACGATTATGACCGTTCTCGATTTTGAATACATGTTCCTCTCCAATGGTGCACGACAGTCGCTCGCGAAGGAAATATCCATGCGTCGCTTCGATGTGGGTGATGTGATTCGAAAAAGCTTGTTGTTCCAATTGCTGTTAATTCTTGCATTCTTCTGCATCAATTTCTTTGGTGCCCCTGTTTTTAGTTATATTCTGAATGACCCAACACTTGCCATCTACTTCAGAATCGCAGCTTTCCTCGTGCCTGCAAACGGATTATTCGTTCTGCTGTTGGGCCTCAGCGACGGCATTCAACGGTTCAGTACAAGTGCATTATTGAGCACTATCTACCCAATTGCAAAATTATCGGTTATTCCTTTGATAATCTTCTTCTTCCAAAAGGATCCCGTTGCAGGCATGGAAGTCGGCTATCTCCTGGCACTGATATTCTCGATTGGCTTAGGATGCATCCTGATGTTCAGATATAGGAAGGAATTGAAGTCCTTCAGTAGTCGTGTAATTCCTTTCAGAACCATTGCTCACAACACATTAAGCTTTTCAATATTCTTTATTATGGTGTCTCTCGTGCTCAGCATCGACACATTGATTGTGAAATCGGTTGTTAAACCTGCTTCGATGGCTGGCTACTACACTGGTGCCGTCAACTTTGGTAAGCTTTCGTACTATCTCATGACTGCATTCTTCACGGTCATTCTTCCAGTCGTTGCCAAGGCGGTCGGCCAGAATGACGTGCACGGGGCGGTGAAACAGGTGAAGCAATTCATTTTGCTCGTGCTCTCGTTTATTTTGCCCATCCCCATTGTCATCTCCGCTTCAAGTGCCTCGCTTCTCATTTCCTTCTATCACCCTGCGTATGCGGTTGCGGGTACCGCATTGAGCTTCCTGTCGCTTTCCAGCTTCTTCATGGGTATGACGGTCATGCTGAACATGGTGCACACCTCATTTAGTTCAAACAGATTCTCAGACGCGCTTTCGATCTGTTCGTTGGTTATTGTTGTTCCCATCTTCATTCTGGCTGCAAAGTTTGGCGGAATCACTCATATTGCGTTGGCAAGCATGATTTGCACCGGAATTGCGATGGTGATTTCCTATCTGATACTGGCTCGGAAAACGGGCAATATCATCACGCGCAATGCCATCATTGCAATCGTTTCAAACGCAATTCTATGGGTTGTGGTCAGATTGCTGTTCCATGTCTTCAACATTGAAGGTCTGGGTATCATGGCGCTTATCTATGTAGTCATATATGGTCTGTATATCACCATTATGCTCGCCACACATGTGGTCGTAATTCCCAAAGATTTGCTGAACATGATTCGCAAGCGTGGTGGCCGCAAGAATTCAGAGGAAGCCGTACACTGATTACTATGCCTGTGAGCAAGCCGCTTGTATCCATAATCGTGCCTGTATATAACGCAGAACGCTATCTGAGGCACTGCGTCGATTCAATTCTTGGCCAGAGCTATCGCAATCTGCAGATACTGCTCATCGATGACGGCGCGACGGATGCTTCCGGAGACATGTGCGACGAATATGCAGCCCATGATTCAAGGGTGACGGTCATTCACAAGCACAACGGCGGCATCGCCAGCGCGCAGAACGCAGGACTGGATGCTGCCACGGGAGACTGCATTGCATTCTGCGACAATGATGACATCATGCACAACAACAATGTTGAGCATCTGCTGATGGCCTTGCAGAAGACGCATGCTGACATGGCGAAAGGTCGCTGGAATCAGATCGGCGTTTCTGAACTGCCCGTGACCATTGAGTCTGCCTCTCAGGCTCAGAGCTTGGGGGCGCTGACGCTGATCGATGATCCCCTCAATGCATATCAAAGCGTGTTCTGTAAAACCCTGCGCATTCTTGGAGGGGCAAAGACAGAAGCTCGCTATTTCAACGAAGCCAATTGGTGCAGACTCTACAGGCGAGAGCTGTGGGATGGCCTGCGATTCAAAGAAGGTCATTACGCCCAGGACATACGCATGGCGGGTCCACTCTATGCACGCACGAAACGCGTGGTCGATGTGAACGAAGTGCTCTACTACTGGCTTCAGGAACCGGATTCGGTGACCCATTCACAGCGCACGCCGGCCTTCTGGCATGACAATGTCACTGCTGCCGCAGAGAACTTCGAGTTCACTCTTAGCCATGGAGTAGTTCCTTATCGCAACTACTTCGGACTTACGGCGAGTGTGCGAGATGAAAAATTGGGGTTGAGAGAATCAAGCAGACAACAAATTCATGCGAGTCAAACAAACAATGATGATTATGATAAGGTGCGACTCTTAGTTGCAAGATTGAGTCACAGGGATCGTCTCAAGTGTCGGACTTTAGCTATAATCCGTCGTGGTGAGAATAAAATTTATGATCAATTGATACATGCCATGCAATAACAATGGTGTATGGCATATGGCATGTATCAATTGTGAAAATTGCGATTTATACGAGTCATAGCGCAAAAGACTGAATGTTCAATATTTTATTTATTTCTGCAGGCGCTATTGGAATAATATTTTCTACTTACAAAATCTTTGAGAAATTTTATGAGCAGAACTACACCTATGGTTTCGAGAATTTGAATAAGTGGGGTAAAAGCTAAGGTATAGTACTTCAACTGCTGGTAGTTAGGTGTTCCTCCGACAGGGTATTGCCACGAAACCGCAGTTGTAAGAGCAATGACTGACAATACACAGGAAATTGAAATAATTGCTGTGTACATTTTTATTTGAGTAACGGCAGTCAAATGTTTTTTTCTAACCATCCTATAAATTTCTAAAATACAAGTGCCTCCGAAACCAAGGATGGAAAATAATACTAAGAATGGTGCAGCAGTTCGATAAATGCGGAAAATCGTTGATGAGAATTTTGTACTAAGTGAGTATTGGAATGATTGAGATGATTGTGCTGCATCGTTTGAAAGAGGGAAAACGGTCGATAAAGAAGTTTCAAGTATTCGACAATTATTAGCGTTTGTATCAATGGGACAAATTGTGTTTTCTCTATTTGTTAGTTGGAAGTCTTGCCAAAGGACAGATGTGTCCCAGATTGCATGGAATGAAGATTTCAGAGCAATGATTTGGTCAATATTCTTTTTCGGCAACAGTGAAGTTGGAGTGAAGCCAGAGCTTTGTTGTAAATTTGCCGTATCCAATTCTGAATTAATCTTCGCAAACAAGATTTGTGGGTCACGTTGATTTTTGTATAGTCCTGCCTGCTGAAGATATTTCAACATTACCCAGACTCCCATATCAGATCCTGGTGGAGTTTGCCTCCAATTTTTGATTCCAAACTCACTGGAGTTCCTCATTAAATTAATGAGTTTTGTTTGAGATTTAAGTGTCGGGGATGCATTGATAGCTTTTTGCATCACTGACCAGGGTATCCAAGTGTAGGAGGTTCTTTCAGGGGATTTAATTTGGTATAGCCTAGAGAAGAATCCGGCAATCTCTCCTTCTGTGCGGATCGATCCATATGGGACACCAAAATAATGCTCATTGACTTTGTTATACATCCAGGCTCCGGCACCAAATGTTGAAATTGGTGTTGCTGTCACGATTAAGATTGCAATAACTTTACAGGTTTTAATTTTTAAGGGGATTCGTGATCTGAATAACGAGAGTATCGATTGAAATTGAATGACTAATGGAATAAGTATGCCACTTGCAATCAGAGGTGCCAGCCAGATACTGGATTCCTTAATATACCAGAAGAATGCCAAAGTTATTCCAAGAAGTATCCCTATCGCAATTTCAAGAAAGATATATTTGTTGTGTTGGAACTGATGAAATTCCAAACTGAAATGTATCAATATGAGGATCAGACCAAAAATGAGGAACACTGTAGGTGGAATGATTGATTCTCGGTATATTCTTTGAGCGGTGGTATCATCAAACCCTACTGGAGAGAATACGAAGAACGAGTATATCAATATATACAGCAAAGTTGACCATTTGGGGGAAGTAAAGTATTGTAGATGCTTTGCCAAATAATAAAGTCCAGTGCTTGCGATGAGTGATGAAATAATCCAAAGTATTGTAAAGGCGAGCCTGTAAGGAATACCTAAAACTCTAATAAAAGAAAGAAAATACGGATATGACATCGGTTTAACCTGCGCCCACAAAATGTCATCTGCTGTAGTGGGATGAAAATGATTCCACAGATGAGAATAATCAATCATTAGAAAATCATCAAGATGCAGATTCACAGTTGATCTAGCCGTTAAGGGGAGCATCAAACCGAAAATTAGCCTAATGCTTGTAATAATTATGACGAGTACAAATGCTGTTCTTGCATATTTCTCGCTTCTGTGTTCCATCGAGTTTCTGGTACCTATCGAACTACTGAATTCCTCTGGTGAGGAGTCTGGAATCGGATTCTTTTCAACCTTATGCTTATCGAACCGCTTATTGAAAAGTGTCAATAAGTATTGTTGTGACGTAGTTGACTGAGTATTTGAATCACGATTTAAACTAATTCTGGCCATAGTTGCTTTCAAGTGTTGTTATTTGAGGAACAAGGAAATTACTGAGCGAATCCGGAAATATTTGGCGCTTGATACAGCACAGAATAAATAAATCCATCGAAGAAGAGCAATAAGCAGAAACTTGCGCATAATAAAATCCCTTGGGAAGTCAATTGTGTGTCTATAGTATTCATTTCCTCAGCCTCTTTCCCTAACAAACCTACATCTGTGTTGACTTGTTTAGAAAGGTTCATACCTGAATTGTTCGTAAAATACTGGCAGAAAATCCACATGACTGCTAGTGCAAGAATACCAACCCCGCAAAGATAATACCTACTTGAATAACCGCCAAACCTTCCGTTCTGCATAACGCTGGAATAAGTACCTTGAAGCTGAATCAGTAAAGCTACGACAATCCCTAATATCCCAAATTGCAAATACTTCTTTCTACGGTCTTTAGCTTTCACAAAGAAGAGTATGAACGGTATGAGAAGAATGAGAACAATTCCAATTCGATCTAAACTGAAGAATGGCCAGTCTGCTGCTCTGCCAGTTGCGGTAGCTCCGGCTAAGTTGTACCACGTGTTTACGAAGTTAGAAATATATGTTGTTAGGAATCCCCAAACACCCATTTCTGGGCGTTGCCCGATAGGAGTGTACCAACCGCTATGGACGTATTCATGGTAAGCTAAGCTTGCAAAGTTTGGTTGAATTGTGTGGTATTTCACATGAAGATAGCCAAAATAAAGCACAATTGGCACATACAGAGGAATGGTAATTAGGAATTTCCAGCTGCAAATTTTTGTTATGCCTTTTTCCTTGAATAGGGAATACGCCAATATACATATTGCCGAGGAACTGACTATAAGACCTGCTGTTAGTTTTGTTAGTAGGCTTGTTACTATTCCCAGAGCGATAAGCGAATATGTGAATACGCTATAACGCTTCTCACTGAAGCGAATAAATCCTAACAATGATATTGCGACCGTTAGAATGGTAAGCGAATCATTAGTCACTCCACTAACGCAATAAATAAGATTAGGAGGGCTGATAATAAGTAATCCATAGAGCAGGTGGAGCAGAGGTATTTTCGGTAACCTTGTAAGTCCGATATAAAACAGTATCCCAACGCCGAGCATCGCAATGCAAAATGATTCTAATCGCATTTGACTGATATTGAATGAAGCTATATTCCCTTTAATCGTGACTCCATTAAGCAACTTCATGATTTGGTAATACAGTGGTGGATGACCAAGATAGTTGAAGCTTTGTGCGTGAGATATATCGAAAGAATCCGGAGCAGATCCCAACGCATAAACTTTCATCTGTGCAAAATTCGGTACTAGAGTTCCAAATTTGCGCAAATACGCAATATAGGAGATATGGGCAAGTTCGTCTGGAAAGCCATTGACGTATTTACTATAAATCAGAAATTGCATGCATGAATAACACAGCATTATTAGGTAATTTCCAGCTGACAGAATGAATTTAAATCTACTGAAAAATCTCCGTAGGGCTAGCAGATTAATTAAGAGAATAATACAAAAACCGATGACCAACAGTATGATTAATCCACGATAGTTAAATCCCGAGTAATTTGCTCCAACAGCTAGGAAAAGATTCTTGGCTGTAATATTTTGTGTTGTTGCGAAACTTTTATTAACCGACACCCTCGTAGTCTGAAATACTAGTGTCGGAACAGTTGAATCATTTAATTTTGAAACAGTTATATCAACAGCCCCATTTTTTTTAGGGGCATTCGCCTCAATCGAAATTTGATTCAGATCCGCATTGAGCATACTTGGTGTGATGAGTCCTTTGAAAATTAAAATATGCGAAACGCCCTGTGTTATTGCAATTTGATACTCATCTTTGAAACGTTGACTACTGTAATAGACAGACTTGTAATTGGGGTCGTTACTGTCGGTAGGAGAAATACCATTAGTTATTGTAACTGGCAATGTAATAGATGAAACATCGGCTGCAGGTGTAATAGATTGAGTTATGCTAAATCGATCAGCCTGTTGAACAGGTGTAGCTGTGGAAGATGATGTTTCGCGGTGTAATTCAATTGGTTGTTTGACAAGAGCTGTATTCGCGACGAACCCTATCACAAGGCATGCTATAAGAAGCCCACTCAAATAATAGATTTGTTTACTGCTCGAAAAAATGGTCAAGCGCAATATAAATGCCAAATATAACAATAAGAGTGCAGATAGAACGAAAAGTTTAACCTCTGATTTTAATTGCGCTTGCAACCATATAGTGCTCATCTGTTTTTCAGTCAGTTGATAAGCATTTTTATTGTTGTTCGTGCTATGGGAGAGCTGGTAACCATTTATTGAAGAAGTGTGATATAAGGTTTTCCCATTAACACTTACGACTACTGAAAGCTGTTGAATTGTAACATTATTTTCGGGTATGCTGATTTTGAGCGATTTTGAATCTTCATTTGCTGGGTCAATACGTAACTTAGCGACTGCATGTGGATTGTAATTAATACCAGTTTTTTGCGTTGCTGATTCCTCATAACCAGGATTATTATCAAATTTAAAGATCACTGAATCCGAAACAGAGGCGTTATCTGACAAAGAAACGACATAATATAAATTTATCGGTGCCAATTTGATAAAACAAATTATTAACGCTAGAAAAGCAAAAAGTATTGAGCATGAAACAGCTTTATGAGTCCCAAGCCATGTGATGGTTTTTTTGATCTTGAGCTTCAGAGCTATTGTTCGTAAATTTCTTGTTGCCACGTATGCAAGACTACAAGTATATCGAGAGTTATTCCAAGTGTAGGAAAATGAGCAAGAAAATTATCTGAAGCACAGCGCTACCTCTATTCCACTCTTCTTGCACAGTTTCTCCTTTAGCATTGATAATGAAGCTTTATTCTTCTTGTCGTTTTTCCGCGATTTGAAGACTCAATGCCTACTAGTCGTTAGAGTTTTTTAATTCCGTTAATTTGACTAAAAATCTTAAAGATCACAGCGTTTGAAAATGATATCGTTGGTCTTCAACAGTTAGAGCAAGCACAATGAAAAATGTCTGCTCAGATTGTATGTAGCCCACATGTCCATTCTCCCCTTGCAACGCTAAGATGAATCATATGACTGAAGCATTTACTCCTAAGAACATCATCGTTACTGGTGGTTGTGGTTTTATCGGTTCCAATTTTGTGCATTATGTGGTGGAGAATCATCCCGAGGTTCATGTAACCGTGCTTGATGCACTCACCTATGCTGGCAGCCTGGACAATATCAAGGGACTGCCTGAGGATCGCGTCGACTTCGTGCATGGCAATATTTGTGATGCCGAGCTGCTCGACAAAATTGTGCCAGGGCATGATGCCATCGTGCATTATGCGGCCGAATCGCATAATGACAATTCCATTGCCGATCCAGAGCCATTCCTTAAAACCAATGTCGAGGGCACTTTCCGACTTCTTGAGTCGGTTCGCAAGTTCGGTATCCGTTATCACCACATCAGCACCGACGAGGTCTATGGCGACCTTGCGCTTGATGATCCCGCACGATTCACTGAATCAACCCCGTACCATCCATCAAGCCCATACTCCTCGACCAAGGCCTCCTCGGATCTGCTGGTGCGCGCCTGGACGCGAACCTATGGGCTGCATACGACCATCTCCAACTGCTCGAATAATTACGGGCCATTCCAACATGTCGAGAAGTTCATTCCACGCCAGATTACCAACATCCTCAGCGGTATCCGTCCCAAGCTCTATGGCAACGGCCTGAATGTGCGTGACTGGATCCATACCGATGACCATTCTTCCGCTGTATGGACGATTCTTACCCAGGGCCGGCTAGGAGAAACCTATCTCATCGGAGCGGATGGAGAAAAGAACAACCTTGATGTGTTGAAGCTTATTCTCAAGCAGATGGGTCAGCCAGAGGATGCCTTCGACCATGTCAAGGACCGCCCGGGTCATGACCGCCGCTACGCGATAGATTCCACCAAACTTCGCACCGAGTTGGGCTGGAAGCCGCAGCACACCAACTTCGAATCAGGGCTTGATAAAACCATCGAATGGTACACGAACCATCAAGAATGGTGGGAGAAGACCAAGGCTGCAACCGAAAAACGCTACAAGGCTCAGGGGCAGTGAGATTCAACAATAGCAATGTCTGTGAGCATTACACAGAATAGGCACGAGCCGTTCAGAGCGATACTCATTCAGTTGCGAGTACCATTTCTGAAAGACATATTTATGCACTTGATGGATGCGGCGAAAGGATCAGATTAAACGATGGAATTCGAGAAGGAACTCAAGGCAACGAAAACAAATATTCCTGGATTGGTTGTCTTCGATTTGCCAGTACATGGCGATAACCGAGGTTGGTTCAAGGAAAACTGGCAACGTGCCAAGATGAGCGAACTTGGTCTACCTGATTTCGGACCAGTTCAGAACAACATCAGTTTCAACACCACGCGTGGAGTTACACGAGGTATTCATGCCGAACCTTGGGACAAGTTCATTTCCATTGCAACCGGTGAGATTTTCGGAGCTTGGGTTGATCTGCGCCCAGGCAAGACCTTCGGTGAAGTGTTTACAACGAAACTTGATCCATCCAAAGCCATTTTCGTGCCCCGAGGAGTGGGCAATAGCTTCCAGACGCTCACTGATGGCACTGCATACACCTACCTTGTCAATGCCCATTGGAGCATGGAGCAGAAGAAGACATACACTTTCGTCAATCTCGCTGATCCGGAGCTTAACATTGAATGGCCCATCCCACTTGAAGAGAGTGAACGAAGCGAAGCCGACCTGCACCACCCCATGCTCAAGGACGCGACTCCAATGGGACCTCGCAGAACTTTGGTCACCGGTTCAAACGGTCAGCTTGGCCACGCAATCCGAGCATATGCGGAAGCACATCACGCGCAAGGCTTTGAATATACAGATATCGATACCTTCGATTTCTCGGATCCAGCAAGCTACGACAAGATTAACTGGGCTCTCTACGGAACCATCATCAATGCAGGTGCATATACTGCAGTGGACAAGGCGGAGACCCCAGAGGGTCGTGTAACTGCCTGGAAAGCCAACGCTCAGGGGCCGGCGCTGCTTGCCAAAGTCGCTGCAGAGCATAAGATCACCCTTGTACACATTTCCAGTGACTACGTCTTTGACGGCGTCGCCAAGCAGCATACAGAAACCGAGCCATTCGCACCATTGGGCGTATACGGCCAGGCCAAGGCTGCAGGAGATACCGCAGTTGCGAATACTCCGCGGCATTACATCGTTCGTTCAAGCTGGGTCATTGGCGAAGGTCACAACTTTGTGAAGACGATGAACATGCTTTCCAAGAAGGTTACCGACAACGATTCATCGATCACCGTCGTGGATGACCAGCATGGTCGACTGACCTTCACACAGGACATGGCCGCGGGCATTTTCCATCTCTTGGATAGCCATGCGGGATATGGCACCTACAATCTCACCGGTTCAGGCAGAATCGCAACGTGGTGTGATATCGCCAAGACAGTATTTGCCTTGTCCGGTGCCGACCCTGAACGTGTCAAGCCAGTGAGCACCGACGAGTACATGACCAATGCGAAGGGACCGGTTTCACCTCGTCCAGTCAATAGTGCACTTGACCTTGCAAAGATTGAATCCGCAGGCTTCCATCCCGAGGATTGGGAAGAGGCTTTGAAACAGTACGTAATCACCCTCGAAGGCTGACGCACCGTGTCGAATCCTCAGCTCGGAGATAACGTTTCTGACGTGGAAGCTGATTCATCTCACGAAGATGATTCAGCTCAATCGAGTGGACTCAACAACGGGGATTTCAAGCCTATCCAAGGGCACAGATACTGTGTTCTTCCCATTGTTGTTTTCCTGATTCTATGTCTAGCACAGTGCTCATGGTTTTTAGTGCGACTGGGGCCATTGACATCTCCAGATCCAGATATGCACGGTCCCGCGGCCTATACGCTGGCAACAGGAAAGATCTTCTCTCCAACACATAAAGAATTTGATGGTGCAGGTAACCAGGTTTTGCGTCAAAGTCTTGATGGGGATGAAAGATTTCTCTATTTGAGTGGCAAAACTAACGTTTTGGACATTGGAGCCATACAGCTTTCGATAAAGGGCGATGCAAGTATTCAACAGCAAAAGCTTGCAAATAGTCAGCCGAAGGTAAATGTCACGATTCCCGATGCGCATCATGCGAACAGGGCGAATCAATATTTTCCATTGCTATATGCACCGCAGGGAACGGGTTTGCGTATTGGATTATCAATCCATCTTTCGCCATATGCAAGCTGGCAATTGGCTAGAATTACAAACATCATAACGTTTATAATAATCTGGGGAGTGGCAATATGGCTTATTCCTCGAGGAAAATGGGTTTTGGTCGCTATCGGATCTATGCCTTCGATTGTGTATCTTCTTTCAAGCCTTATGCCTGATGGATTAATCATCGCTTTATGCGGCCTCTTCACAGCTATGTTGATAAGAACAATTGTCGATAATCGACATTCCTCGAAATTGGAGTGCGTTATATATTCTCTGGTACTTTTGTATCTGCTGTATGGCAAGATTTTTTACGCATTACCAGTACTTATTATCTTTGCACTCCCGCATACGCTAATGAATATCAAGACTAAAATCTTGACGGTTTTCATCCCTGTTACGGTATTCTGCGTCACTTTTATACCTTGGGAATTATATTTTGGTGGTCTGTTAGCAATCGCCAATGTAAAAAGCAACTTGCACGATATAGTTTCAGATCCAACAAGAATCGGGTCATTGACGCTTCATTCAATAATGCAGATACCGCGAATGTTCATTCATCAACCAATCTGGTTTTTCCCTCAGTTCGTTCTACTGTTAACAGTTTGGTTGTGCTGTGCCATTAATGCACTGGTTGAGCGGTCTGCAAATTCTCAAAAGCGTGTGCTCTTTTCACAATGGCTCAGTCGCAATCGTTATTGCGTGACCATTCTTATGCTCAGTTTTAGTGCCGTTATGTGCATGTATGGTTTTCTCGCGTTGACTTGGAATGATCTAGGCAATAATAGCATCACCGCACTTGGAGGATTTCAATTACGTTATATATATCCGCTCTTGCCGTGCTGTGTGTTTGCATTTGTGCCAAATACTGTGGTGAATAAGGAAAGGGAAGTTAATTTGATTGCAGCCAACGCATAATCGGTCGGGTTACCTCGAAGGCCGTAAACTTTTTGGAGCACTGCCGTGAGGCTTCCATATGTTGTTGAAGCTGCGAAGGGTGCTGAATGAGCGTTGCGATTGCATCGCGCAATGCCTTAGCGTTTCCTGGCTCTGTGAATATAGCGCTTGTGCCCAGCTCTCGTCTTTGCGGTGGAGTGTCACTTGTTATTATCGCGCATCCGGCTGCCATGGACTGATAGACCTTGTTTGGAACCACGTGAAGGCCTTTGGAAGTGGTTGAAAAAATTCCAAGAGCAATGTCATACGTACTGACAAGAAGTGGCAGATCTTCAGGTTCGATCCAATTGATGAATTCGACGTTATTCAACTTCTCAAGTTGCCTATGTACATATTCGTAATCCTGGCCCTGACCAATGAGTGTCA
The DNA here is from genome assembly GCF_002259795.1 of Bifidobacterium aquikefiri. GTDB lineage: Bacteria > Actinomycetota > Actinomycetes > Actinomycetales > Bifidobacteriaceae > Bombiscardovia > Bombiscardovia aquikefiri. The sequence goes on from NZ_MWXA01000003.1 coordinate 96,772, forward strand.
CATGTGGGGTAATTCCTCGTTGCGCGAGGAGTTGTATTCCTTCAGCTATCACTGGAACGCCTTGGAGTGGCGTGTATAAACCATAAAAGACGATGTCTTTATCTCGCCCATCTGTCAATGTTCGAGCGTTATACCATTCTTTACTTGCGCCTACGGGAATTACAAGTCCGTGGTCCTGTGGCTGAAGCATGGCCTTGTGCTCTTCGGTATCAAGAAGAACAAGCGAAGAAGCATTAATTGCCATGCGGTCTAAATGCTTGAGTAAGGTGACTTTTATTCCGGAAGAACCGCGATCCTTTGCCGTATCACCTGCAAAGATAAGGTGATCCAGCAAGATGGGAATACCACGGAACAAATGACGTGCTAGCAATACGTCAAAGTGGCCCATATAACCTACCAGAACAGCATCTGGATTGCCATTGGTTTTGACCCAGCGCTTCGCATCTTTGCGCAGGTGAATCCACAGATTCAACAAATGTGTTGCAAAACCAAAGAGCTTCCATGGCTTTTTCAATATCTCTACTCGACCCGCTGTTGAGAGTGTCAGAGGATGATTGATTTCAACGACTTCGCAGCCATGTTCACGCAGGCCATCGATGATGATGCCAACTCTCGGGTGTTTTCGTTTGTTATATGTACCGAAAGCCAGTATCCGCTTCATTATTTCATCAATTCCTTAGCAGGTTATGTATGGTTCAGAGGTTATGAGCAGCGGGCGTTCCATCAGCAGATTCAGATTCAGAGTGCTCACGCTCCCAAATCTTCTGATAAGGCTTTGAATACATGATTTCTTTGGTGCGTTCGAGTTCGTCTTCAACGAGTTTTCGTTGGATGCGCTGCACTTCCGATATGATGAGCAGTGCAAGTGAGATTACAGCGCAGGTCAGCATGGCTGTTCCTGCCAGCAGTGATTGAACGTGGCCCCTTCCTTCTGTCGCAGGAAGAGTAAGAAATCGGATAAACGGGAAAACGCCTAGAACTCCGAAGATAATGGTTGACCACAAAAAGATGACGTGGGCTTTGAACATCAGGAAGCTACGGACGATTGCGCCACCCGACTTGGCCATATGTTCGAAGATATTGGTAAACAGACGGGATTCACGCGTCTTGGGATTGGTGGTTATCGCGAAGCTGGTGATAGCCAGGCGCTTGTTGCCGGCCTGAATGATTGTCTCCATGCAATAGCTGAATTCGGTCACAATGTTGAGCTGCATGAGCGCCGTGCGTGAATAAGCCCTGAATCCACTTGCTGCATCTGGGATATGTGTGCCCGCCGCCTTGTTCACGACCCATGAGCCAAATCGTTGCATCAGACGTTTAAAAGGTGAAAATTCTTTGATCTTTGATGTCTGACGGTCACCAACTACGATCTCGGCTTCGCCACGAATGACTGGCTGGGCCAGTTCGCCGATCATTTCGCTGGGGTATTGGTTGTCGCCATCAGTGTTCACCACGATGTCTGCGCCATGCTTCAGTGCATAGTCGACTCCATCACGGAATGCTCGTGCAAGGCCCATCGGCCTGGCATGATGCACGACATGCTTGACACCCAGGCTCCGTGCGACCGCGACGGTGTTGTCAGAGCAACCGTCGTCGACAATCATGAGTTCGACATCGTCGACCCCCGGAATCGTCCTGGGAATCTTCTCAAGTACCAGTGGGAGCGTTTTCTCCTCATTAAGGCATGGAATTTGTATGAAGAGACGCATCTATTGTCTACTCCTCGCCGATTTTGACGCTACTATAGTTCAGTTACCTGATACATAATAATCTACGTTGCGGTAAGTACGTGGCGGAAAGAGGTTGTATGAAAGGCATTATATTGGCCGGCGGTTCGGGAACGAGGCTGTACCCGTTGACGACGGTCACTTCGAAGCAGCTGTTGCCGGTGTACGACAAGCCGATGATCTATTACCCGCTCTCAGTGCTCATGATGGCTGGAATTCAAGACATTCTGGTGATCTCGACACCACAGGATCTACCGAACTTCAAACGCCTCCTAGGCTCTGGCGACCAGTTTGGCGTCCATTTCTCGTATGTGGAGCAGCCAAAGCCAGAGGGACTGGCGCAGGCATTCATTCTGGGCGAGGATTTCATTGCTGGCGAACCGTGTGCATTGGTTCTGGGCGACAACATCTTCTATGGCAATGGTCTTGGCAACGTGCTGCGCAAGGCGGCAGCAGAGCGTCATGGTGCTACGGTCTTCGGCTATTATGTCGACGATCCTGAGCGTTATGGCGTTGTCGAGTTTGACAAGGAGAGAAGAGTCGTTTCCATTGCAGAAAAGCCAGAGCATCCGGCATCCAACTACGCGGTGACAGGGCTGTATTTCTATGATTCACGCGTGACCGAAATGGCCAAGCGGGTCAAGCCGTCGCCACGTGGTGAGCTCGAAATCACCGATCTGAACGAGATGTATCTCAAGGATGGCTCGTTGAACGTGATGACTCTCGGTCGCGGATATGCCTGGCTCGATACCGGCACAATGGACAGCCTCTATGAGGCAGGGGAGTTCGTTCGCACCGTGCAGAAGGCGCAGGGCTTGCCGATTTCGGTCGTCGAAGAGGTTGCATACGAGAACAAGTGGATCGATCGAGATCAGCTTGTGGAGGCTGCGTGTAAATACGGCAAGTCACCATACGGCCAGCATCTCAAGCAGGTGGCCGAAAATCGCATCATCTCCCGACCGGATGACTGAGCTTGCACAATTGGCGGCTCATTGTGGTGAGCTACTATAAGGACGTTTATTCACAAGGAGTCCGTATTGCAGATTTTTGAGATATTTACAGAGAAGAACCGTGTGCTTCTTAAGGCCATGGTCGCCACAGACTTCAAGCTACGATATCAGCAATCGTTCCTTGGTTATATATGGTCTGTTTTAAAGCCACTTCTGCTATTCAGCGTGATGTATTTGGTATTCATCCGATTTCTGAAGTTCGGAGCGGATGTGCCGCATTTCTCCGTTGGTTTGCTTCTCGGCATCACCATGTGGAACTTCTTCGTGGAAACGACGTCGGGAGCGATGTCTTCCGTCGTGGTTCATGGGGATTTGATGAGAAAGATCAACTTCTCCAAATTCGTCGTTGTCATTTCAGCTGGCATGAGTGCACTGATCAACTTTGGCATCAACTTCATTGTGGTGATTATCTTCGCTCTGATCAACGGAGTGCAGCCGAGTTGGTGGGGTTTGCTGATTTTCCCACTCGTTATCGAGCTATTCGTTCTATCGCTGGGAGTTGGATTCTATCTCGGTGCCCTATATGTTACTTTCCGCGACCTGAGTCCAATCTGGGAAGTGGTTATTCAGGCTGGTTTCTACGCCACTCCAATCATTTATCCGGTTTCTTTGGTTGCGACCAATCTAGGCCCTCATTATGGACCTTTGCTGAGCCGATTGATCTTGCTCAATCCGCTTGCTCAAATAGTTCAGGATGCCCGGCACATTTTGATTGCACCTCAGAATCCTATTATTTGGGAGTCTTTCAGCAACCCTCTGATTAAGCTGATTCCTGTGATTATCTGTGTTCTATTCTTTGTCGGCGGAATTACATATTTCTCTTCTAAATCAAACAAGTTTGCGGAGTTGGTATGAGCATGACGAGTATTTCAAGAAGTGCAAAGAACTCAGAAGACTTACAAAAAGACAGTGATAGGAAGATTGCGCTAAGGGTGCGCGATGTTTCGAAAAGCTTCAAGCTGCCAGTTGACAGAGCGAACAGTCTCAAGGTTTCGCTACTGAACTTGCTTCATGAACGCACCGGATATCGTATTCAGCAAGTGTTGAAAGATATCTCTTTCGATGTATACGAAGGTGATTTCTTCGGAATTGTTGGAAAGAATGGCTCCGGCAAATCGACCCTGCTAAAAATCATTTCGCAGATCTATGCACCGGATTCAGGAACGGTGAGCGAAACCGGCAAACTTGTTCCTTTCATCGAGCTTGGGGTCGGGTTCAATCCAGAGCTGACAGGCCGAGAAAATGTGTATCTCAATGGTGCGATGCTCGGCTTCACCAATGAAGAGATTGATGCGATGTACGATGACATCGTCGAATTTGCAGAGCTTCAGGACTTCATGGAGCAGAAGCTCAAGAACTATTCCAGTGGCATGCAGGTGCGTCTCGCATTTTCGGTCGCAATCAAGTCGCAGGGCGACATTCTGGTACTCGATGAAGTGCTCGCAGTAGGTGACGAAGCATTTCAGAAGAAATGTCAGGATTACTTCTTCGAAGCCAAGAGGAACAAGAAGACTATCATTCTTGTCACCCACTCCATGGGTGATGTTCGCCGCTATTGCAACCGTGCCATGTTTATTCAAGATGGGAAGATTGCAAAGATTGGTGATCCGGAAAAGATCGCCGATGCCTATTCGAACTCCTTCCTGGGAACATCAAAATCAGACAATGAGCATCCAGAAGGTGCCAAGGAGTCGTCCTTGATCCTGGACGGCATCAAGCTGACGGTGAATGGTGCCGAACAGCAATACATTGAAAAATATGAAGATTTTGACATTGCCGTAAACATACACAACACCGAACCGGTTGAGAGCACTGCACTTCGCGTTGATGTTGTCGACGGACGAGGATGGCTTGCCTTCTCTCTGCCGGATCGAGACAGCAAGCCACATGTCTTGCAGCCTGGCAGCCATACGATTGTATATTCCGTAAAAAACACTCTCGCCTTTGGAGACTTCCACGTTGATATAGTGTTTGATAATGGGACGAAAAGATTTGTAATCAAGGCCGCGGCATATCAATTCCATATGCGAGGTTACGCAGTTTCTGCCATGCCTTTGATGATTCCCCATACTGAGGTCACCATCGACGGTAATTAGATGCACGCATGAGGAATAATTTCTAAGAGAGGAAGGACGCCTGTGCTGGCGCTAATTAACAATCAGGATTACCATGCTGAAATCGAGTCAATAACTCCTGTGAACCAGCATGGCGACGATGTTGTGGTCATCCAAGGCTGGGCGGTCGACAAGTTCCGCAACAGATTCATGCGTGTAGGCGTTGAAGAATCGCATGCAGCAGTTACCAGAACCAACAGACCTGATTTGGTTCAGGCGTACGAATTGGATCCTTCTGACACGCCAGGTTTTACCATTGTTGTTCCGGCAACAGCCAGCACCGTCACTTTCATTTTGGAAACGAATGGCCAGGATAAGAAGAAACGCATTAGTATCAAGTCTTGGATGAGAGTGCTGTACAGGCAAAGACGACAGTCTCAGGCGCGTCATTTGTTCCAAATGTTGACGCATGTGTGGTCTCCTCGATATGCAAAAGCGTTGTTGCATGCCGTGCAACGACGAGTTGTAGGTGAATCTGACTGGTATCAGACGTGGATTCGAAAGAACGAGAAAGGCGTGCATGAAGACGCCGTACAACAGATACAAGCGCTTAAGTACAAGCCACTGATATCGATTGTTGTACCGGTATACAACGTGGATGAGCGCTGGTTGCGTGCGTGCATAGAGTCCGTACGGGCACAATGGTATACAAACTGGGAATTGTGCATCGCTGATGACAATTCTTCTGCGAAACATATAAAGCCAGTTCTTGAAGAATATAAACGTAAGGATTCAAGAATAAAGGTGGTATATCGTACCAGCAACGGCAGGATTTCAAAGGCCACAGATTCGGCACTTGAATTGGCAACCGGTGACTACATCGGTTTTATGGACAATGATGACGAACTGCCTGTTCATGCACTGCTCGAAGTCGTCAAGGCCATCAATGCCGACAATTCCATTGATTTTCTGTATTCCGATGAGGATAAGATCACCGAAGAGGGAAGACGTTTCGACCCGTTTTTCAAGCCTGATTATTCACCGCATCTTTTGCTTGGACACAACTACATCACTCACTTTGTAGTTGTCAGTAAGCAGCTGCGGAATAAGGTCGGAGATCTGCGCAGCGAATTCGATGGTAGCCAGGATTATGATTTTGTGCTTCGTGCAACGGAACAGGCCACCAGGGTTCATCACATTCCCCAGATGCTCTACCACTGGAGAACTCTCGCAAGCTCAGTGGCCGGAGATCCCAGAAGCAAAATGTATGCGTATGAGGCTGGGCAGCGTGCCATTGAAAGTGCGTTGCAGCGCAGGGGTAAGAAGGCTCGAGTCACCATGCTCGAGAATCTTGGTACCTACAAGATCGATTATGAGTTCGATGAGCCTTCGGTAACCGTGGTGCTCTCCTCATTTTCTCGTGAACAGATCACGTTCATCGAATCGAATACCAAATATGGTGCCGTTTCATTCATTCATGCTGATGAAGACGGATTCGATATAGCCAATGTGCAATCCGATTATGTTGTTTTCCTCGACGGTGTGATGCCTCAACAGTTACTCTGGCTGCATGAGATGGTGAACTATTCCATGGATAATGGTGTGGCCGTTATTGGGGGAAAGATATTTGATGCTCAACAGCGCGTACTCAATGTTGGCGTGACCTTGCGTGCCTTGAAGAGTGGGCAGCCATTTGAGATGCGGGGTCAGTGGGACGAGGGGATAGGTTACTATTTCCGGGATCTCCTCCCACGTGACATGTTCGCCGTTACTGAAGACTGCATGCTCGTGAAAACTCGCGAATTCAAAGATCTCGGGGGGTTCAACACCAGTCTGGCTCCAGGACTTCGAGGCATCGATATGTGCCTGAGAATCAACCGTCAGGCACAGAAAACTGCTGTATGGGAACCCTACTCGATCTTCACTGATATTAAAGCATCACATATGTCGATTGATAGGAAGAATCTGCTTGACTATGTGAAACAGCATCCGAATGTTTCCGATCCTTTCGCCACTGCGTATCTGCCCGAATCAAATACCAATCAGGATGGCATAAAATTCGCCGTTGACAGCGTTGACTGGAAACGCAGGAACAGGAACGGCACGGTTCGCATCATGGGATGGGCGGCTGATTTACATGACAACGAAGATGTGGATGTTTCGGTTGAAACAACGGATGCGTTGACCCTTACCAGTCTGAAGCGTTTTGCCAGACCTGACGTGGCCTATGAATATCCGGTTGTGCCTGATTCACCTTTAGGATTCGAAATCATATTGAAGCTCGATGAGACGAAACTGCAGACTTCTCAAGTCGCTTTTGCATTGAATTTCGTTACCACATCGGATAAACGCAGTAAAGAGATTGCCTTTTCGACTTCCACGGTGGCGCGTAGTTTCAGTATGCTGCTTCGACGCATCAAACTGCTTCGTCATCCGCGCAATACACTCAGAATTCTGCTGCTGCGATATGTCTCACCTTGGAAACAGGTATATGACTATCGACGTCTCATCGCTCGAACCGAGAGGTATAATCCCAGACAGGTTCGGGAACGAATCTCACAGTTCAAGCTCAAGCCTCAAATTTCGATCGTCGTTCCCGTCTACAATGTTGACCCTCATTGGCTGATGCTCTGCGTGCAATCGGTTCAACGCCAATACTACAAGAATTGGCAACTTTGCCTAGCAGACGATTGCTCCACGGATCCACGGGTTGCGCCATTACTTGAGCAGCTTGCACACAGTGATAAGCGCATCAAGGTCGTGCTCAGAAAAGAAAACGGACACATCTCTCGGGCAAGTAACTCTGCGCTGAAGCTTGCCACAGGAGAATACATAGCTCTTCTTGACAATGACGACACCCTTGCACCACAGGCGTTATACGAGGTGGTGAGGAGGATCAATGCCAACCCCAAGATTGACATGATCTATTCCGATGAAGACAAGATCGATGAGAAGGGCCAGCGTTCACAGCCTCATTTCAAACCTGACTTCGCGCCTGACCTGTTGCTGAGTACCAATTACATCAGCCATCTTGGCGTGTATCGCAAGAGCATTGTCGACAAGATTGGTGGTTTTCGCGTCGGTTATGAGGGATCTCAGGATTACGATCTCGTTCTGCGTTTCATTGAGCATACTGATCCTTCCAGAATCGGCCATATCTCCAAGGTCCTATATCATTGGCGGACTTTGGCCACTTCGACTGCCTCCGCTGGAAGTGCCAAGAGCTATACTTCCGACGCCGGTCTGCGTGCGCTTGAATCAATGATCGCCCGGCGCAGTCTTGCAGCAACGGTCAAGTCGGCTGGTCCGAATGGCATCTATGATATTGACTATTCGATTGCACATCAGGATTTGGTCAGTGTCATCATCCCCACCAAGGATGGATATGACAACATTGATCGCTGCGTGCATTCGATTATTGCGAAAACAACATATTCGAACTATGAAATCATCGTTGCCGACAATGGCAGTAAGAATCCGCATATGGTCGAGCTCTATGACACGTTCAAGAAACAATTGGGCGAACGATTTAGAGTCGAGCATATCGATATACCCTTCAACTTCTCCAAAATCAATAATATTGCTGCGGGTAGGGCACATGGTCGGTATCTGTTGTTCCTCAATGATGATACTGAGGTGATCAGTCCTAACTGGATGGCGAAGCTTGTTTCGTTCGCACAGTTCGATCGTATCGGCGTTGTGGGAGCGAAGCTCATCTATCCAACCGAAACCATTCAGCATGCAGGCATTGTTCTCGGGTTGGGTGGTGTTGCTGGACATATTCAGGTCGGTGCCCCGCGCGATGATCTTGGATATTTTGGTCGACTGATCGAAAATGTTGACTATTCTGCAGTTACTGCGGCGTGTTGTATGGTCAAAGCGAGTGATTTCGCCAAAGTTGGTGGATTCGATGAAAAACTCGCTGTGGCTTACAACGATGTAGATCTGTGCATCCGCATTCAGTCTTTGGGGCGCAATAACGTCTGGGCCCACGAGGTATGGCTCTATCATTTTGAGTCCGTGACACGCGGCTATGATGTGAAGAGCAAGCAGAAGAAGACAAGGATGGATGCCGAAGGTGACAAACTTCGGAAACGCTATCCCGAGCTCATCAGAAATGATCCTTATTACAACCCTAATCTTTCGAGGACTTCAGGCAATTATTGGGTTCGAACAGGGAAGCGGTAGACGAGGCTGATGCAGCTTTTCGCTGACACGTCTATGTTGAGCATTATGAACCCAAGAGTCCTCAATCCGGTGTATCCTTATGAAGTTGCTTTTATAGCTCTCCCTCAGATGGGGAGAGGCCTATGGAATCACGCGCTATACACCCTCCTGCCGTGGAAAGTCCACGGCCGATAAGTCCGAAGGAGGTGGGTGATGTCTGCGCATAAATATGAATTGATGTTCATTGCCGATCCTGAGCTTGACGAGCGTGGTCTGAAGAAGTTAACTGACCAGTATCTTGAGCTTGTCACCAAGGAAGGCGGCTCAGTCGATAAAACCGATTTCTGGGGTCGTCGCAAGCTTGCTTACGAGATCGAAGGTAAGAACGAAGGCAATTACGCCGTCGTCAATTACACTGCCGATCCAGCGACCAGCAAAGAGCTCGACCGTGTGTTGAACTTGAACGAGTCAATCATCCGTACGAAGATTCTTCGCAAGGACGCCGAGTAAACCGCCACGTCTCTTGAGCTTCAATGCATGTCACAGTTCCATGCATTTCGAGCTTCATTCTTATATTCGTTACGAAGCTTCTCGTTTCGCAGACATTGCATGACTCGAGACTTGTTCTTCGTGAAATTGGAAAGGCTTTCTTATGGCAGCAGGAGATACCGTTATCACCGTAGTGGGTAACCTCACCGCGGATCCGGAAATACGCACGACTGCGAACGGCGGTACGGTGGCTAACTTCACCATCGCATCCACACCGCGCCAATACAACCGCAATACTCAGCAGTGGGAAGATGGCGATGCCCTCTTCATGCGCTGCTCCGCATGGGATTCCAATTACAATCCGATGGCATCGAACATTCAGGCAAGTCTGGCAAAGGGTATGCGTGTCATTGCCCAAGGCAGACTGATCCAGCGTTCGTATCAAGACCGTGAGGGCAATAACCGCACGGTTGTCGAGCTCAGAGTCGATGAAATCGGTCCAGGTCTTACACGTAACACTGCTCAGGTCAGCAAGAACGCCGGAACCGCAAATGATGGCGGTCGTGGTGGGTTTGCCGGTAACAGCAGTTCCAACAATGGTAGCAATGCCGGCAATAATGGCGGTTATCATGGGGGAGCTGGTTACCAGAGCGGCGCAAGTGCAGCTCCAACGCAACAAGGTGTCGATCCTTGGAGTGCTGGTGAAGGGTCAGGAAATTCCTATGGTTCCTTCGGCTCATCGGATGATTTCGGTGGGGGTTCCGGAGACGAGCCTGAGTTCTAGAAGAAGCAAGCGGATTCAAAACAAGCGTTTACGAAAAGACTTTAAGAATATAGACGTACGGAATAATCAGATTTCGATTCAGAGGAGTAAAAAATATGTCACGCAAAAGGCCGCAACCACCGGTCAAGCCCTTCAAGAAAAAGCCAAATCCACTGAAGGCAGCAAAGATCACCACCATCGATTACAAGGATGTTGCCTTGCTTCGCAAGTTCATCTCCGATCGTGGCAAGATTCGTTCACGTCGTATCACGGGCGTGTCCGTCCAAGAGCAGCGTGAGCTTTCCAAGGCAATCAAGAATGCTCGCGAAATGGCTCTGTTGCCATATGCAACGACCGGTCGCTGAGGGGAGAGTCAATCATGGGTAAAGAAACCAAAGTTATTCTCACCACAACCGTTACCAATCTCGGTCATTCCGGTGATGTCGTAGCAGTCAAGTCAGGTTTTGCTCGCAACTACCTGATTCCTCAGGGACAGGCCTTCCTGTGGAGCAAGGGTGCAGCTGCACAGATTGAATCCATGCAGCGTGCTCGACGTGCAAAGGCTCTTGCAACTCGTGAAGACGCAGTTGCAGCAAAGAATGCCATTGAAGGAACCACCGTTGAAATCAGCGCCAAAGTTTCCGAATCTGGCAAGCTTTTCGGTGGCATCAGCAATGACCGCATTGTTCAGGCTCTTGCGAGCAAGGCTGCCGTCAGTGCCAAGGCCATTCAGATTGATCCAATCAAGACCACTGGTGAATTTGCAGCCAAGGTTGCGCTTCATCCAGAGATTTCTGCCAGCTTCACCGTCAAGGTTGTCGCCGACTGAAATATCTGCTTGATTTGAGCAAAAAATAATGCCCATTCCATGATTATTCATCGGGATGGGCATTATTATTATCCAAATCTCGAGTTCTGTGGCAATTCCACAGTGCACAATGCTGAAACTGGCCTGATACCGCTCAGATTTCAACGATTATTGACGATACTACTGTTGAATTGCCACAAAACTCGAGATGTCGGTGGAACTAACGACGAGAATCAGAAGTTAGAACCGTTCCAACCCCAATCGGTGGTGGCTGTATAGCGAATATAGGTGCGGTCTTCGGGGATTCCGGCTTCGCTGTTGAGTGCTGTCATAATAGCCTCGGTAAGTTTCTCCCATGCGCCCTTCGGTACGGATGCACCGAACACATTCACCTCAACATAGGCGGCTGATTTCGAATCGTCGCCGGCAAAATAGATGGGCATGTTGTCTTCGAAGGGGCACATGAGCCAACCTTCTGACTTGCCTGGTACGGCAGTGATTGCCTTGCCATATGCGGCCTTGAGATGCTCGCGTTGCTCTTGGGTCAACGAAGTGCTCACATGTGTGTGAATGACTGGCATGATGTCCTCGATTCTTGAATGGTTGGTCTGTTATGGACTAACTTACTGCGAGTGAAGCACAATGATCGAGGCAATGTTCCATGTCGTTGCGGTTGATCGAGAGATTCCGGTGCAATGTCAGGTGCGAGAGCCGAATGGATTGTGGTTCATCGACCACCTGCCTATGCGATGGGAAAGGCTTCGCTCGAGTCGAGACGCTGAGATCGTAGAATTTGGTGCGTCCAGAAATACTTTTCGAATGATGAAGTTCCACACGGCGACCACTACCGTTGCCACGACTTTTCCGATATTGGTATAGAGAATATACGTCGAGTGCATCGTATACACAGCATCGGAAGGCAGATTGATGGTGGCTAGCCAGATGATTACATCATTCATGAGGAGGCCCAAGGCCGCTGAAACCGCGAAGATGAACATTTCCATCCACTTGGCCATGTCATCGCGGTGGGTGAAGACCATCTTCATGCTCAATATGTAATTGAATGCTAGAGCTATAAGGAAGGAGATCGTTCCTGCAACGACATTATTCATATGCGCGAACTTGACCAGCGCATTCAATATGCCAAAGTCGATGACGGCTGCCAGCACGCCAACAATTCCGAATTTCGTTATTTGAGCAATTAGGTGTCTCATGATGTTACATTCAAACATAGAAATATCAATATTCTCTGAACGATGGCTGTATCGACACAGTACCCTTGCCTAAGCTTGCAGTCGACTTCAGATGCGGAATCCTTCGGTTGTCTGAGTCTGGAGTCTGGAGTCAGCATCTGAAGTTTGAACGAATGATGCCTCAGACTGGTCATCGCAGTGTCATCGCTCAGAGGGCGATCTGCGTGAGCACAGGCTTCTCAGTGCCTTCCTTGATCTGTTTGAAGCCGGTGAAGGCGAGCAGCAGTGATGTGAGCGCCAAGACGGTGACTACAATGAATCCTCCATGTGAGCCACTCATATCAATGAATTGCCCGGCTATGGCGGAACCGACGGAAGCGCCGATCGAATTCATGGCACCCATCCATGACACACCCTCGGTAAAGCGCGCAGGAGAGACCAGGTGCAAGATCAGCTGATTTCCGTTGATCCACGTGGGAGCCTGGCACACACCGATAAGCAGATAGATAATCATGATTACCCAGATGTGCTTTGCGAACAGGAAGCAGCCAATGCCAAGATTGACGACGATCAGGCACACATAGAAACGCTTCCACAGTGGTATCAGCCAGTTCTTGGCACCATATACGACCGCCCCCAGTAACGAGCTGAACGAGAAGCATGCGAAGACAAAACCGGTCATCTGCTCTGCATTGTGTTCACGTGTGAACGCAATGATCGAAATGGCAGCGGCACTCTGGAATGCTCCGAGCCCAAACCACGTGACGCAAATTGCAATCAAACCTGGACCCCAGATGGATTTCTGCTTTTTGCCGCCCTGCAGTATGGCCGCCTTCGTCGCTTCCTGATCGCGATATTGCTTGCGCGTGATCCCGCTTTGGCGTGCATGCTGCGTCTGTGAAGGGGGCTCTGTGCTCATCTCGGAAAGGACCATGATTGCCCCAATGACCACGCACAGACCTGTGAATGAGAATGCCAGAATACCTGAAATGACAGCCAAAATGGATGCCAGCGGATTGCCGATGACCCACATGCATTCATCGAACACGCCCGAGAGAGACAGTGCCCTATCGGTTTGGACTCGATCGCCTTTCAGTATGTATGTCCAACGACCGCGGCTCATCGCGCCCCACGGCGGAATCGCAGCCAGGAAGGGGGTGATTGCATAGAGCACCCAGATGGGGGCTTGAGACGTGATTGCGGTAATCAGCAGCATTGCAGCAACGACCCAGACAATCACGGTTGGAATCGCAATTTCACGTTGTCCGAATTTGTCGACGAGTTTTCCCAGCAACGGGCTCGCAACCGAAAGTGCTATTGCCTGAATTGCGGTGAGCATGCCAGCGAGAAAATAACTGCCATAATAATGCTGAACAGAAATCGTTATGGTCATGCCGACCATTGGGAAAGGCATGGAAGCTATGACCGAGCCGATGGCAAACCGTGCCGTATGAGGTTTGCGAAGTAGCTCGGCGTATCCACCAAATAGACGATGATTGATGTCACGTATCGCAGCGCTCATGCTGTTGCTCATGGTGCCACATGCCCCTTCCTGGAGTGTTGGTTTATGAAAAATATTTCCCCTTCAAGATCAGGTTCAGCGCCTGATTCATTGTCTGATACTATGTTCCGCGTACGCTTAGACCATGTTCGCTGGTCACTTGCATTGGGCGTGTTGAAGTCTTGGCGACGCTGCACACGCGGTGAACGCGCTATACGATAGGTTTAATTCTTTGGAGGTCACTGGTGCCAACCACAACCGTGAATTTCGTCCGTCATGGTGAGGTTTTCAATCCTCGGCATGTGCTCTATGAGAGACTACCAGGATTCCACCTCTCAGATCATGGCAAGGAGATGGTGCAGGCATCGGCTTCATTCATCGCGCACAATGAGGGGATGCGTGCAGCCACGGCACTGTATTCCTCACCCTTGGACCGCACTCGTGAAACAGCCGAAATCATCGAGGCTACCGTCGATCCTGTGCGGGAAGCTTTGGGTTTGCAAGATTTTCAAATAACCTTCGACCCACGTCTGATTGAGGCAGGCAACGAATTCCGGGGCACCCGCATTGGCTACGGTAAAGGGGCGCTCTGGCGACGCAAGAACATCGTGCTGCTACGCAACCTGCGGCGACCCAGTTGGGGAGAGACATATCAGCAGATTGCGGCTCGAGTCAAGGACTTCACCTTCGAGAAGGTACAGGAGCATCCCGGTCAGCAGATCATTGTCGTCAGCCATGAATCGCCGATATGGACTTTCAGACATCTGATGGAGACCGGTCACCCCGAGCACAATATGCTGCGCCGCAACACCGATTTGGCATCGATCACCTCGCTCGAGTTCGATAGTGATACCTGTGCGCTCATCAAAGTCTCGTATGTGAGTCCTGCCGCCGGAATGATTCGCTGAAAAATCTATCTGGAGCAATGTGACAATAATGCGCATGGCATGATTGTTTCTCATGACCGTTTGGGGATACTCTTGAACAGCACAAGAGTGTTGGGCAAGGGAGCAAAAATGACATTCGTTATGAAAGATACCGATATTGCGAGAGTTGCGCTGCTTCAGCCGATTCGCGATGCCGCTGGAGCAGGTGCACGACTATTGGAACTGTGGCCGTTGCAGACAGCTCTGGCAATGGATAATGATGCTAAGTACACCGAGGATCTGCAGGTTCGTGTGACTCGCGAGATTGCCCGTTTGCTCACTGGCGAGGATGTGACGATAGCCGATGCGGAATTCGTGTATGAAGGTGCGACCAGCATCCCGGGACGACCTCAGCCGATAGTCGATGCCACTCTGGCCGCGAATGAGGCATATGAGAACATAACGGAGTATTCGACAACGGCAGACACCCAGCTCGTCATGGCATCGGCAGGCGATCTGGGAGTGGGGTGGTCTGAGGATCAGATCGAGAAGGTCGCAGAAGCCGTTGAAACCATCAGTACATATCTCACCCCTGATGGGAAGCCCTTGGAAGCCGTAGCAAGCCTTGAAGCGGTTTCTCAGCGATTGGCGAGTGCTCTGGTTGCCTTCTGCGGCATGGTGCAGTTGCTTGATATTTCTGATGACAAGGGCAGCCAGAAGGCATTGCCATGTGTCTTGTTCCTGAGCGAACTCAATGAAAGGCTGGGGCTTCCACAGGTTTTTGTGAGCGAGCGAGAGTTGCGTGAATTTGTCAAGATTCTGGATAATTCCAAGCAAAAGGCAGTTGAGACTGCTCAATATCTTGCTCCACTGATTGAGGCCGAATGGGAAAACCATCGCGACAAGGTTCTCTGGGATCCCGATCAGGCCAAGAAAGATGCCAAGGCTGAGGATGAGCGAAAAAATAAGGCAGCCTTGGCTGCAAAGTTCGCTCACGTCAAGGACGATGAGACCAAGAAGCCGGTTGAACTGTAAAAGTCATGCTTGTTCAGTTCCCGATATCGAGTTTTGTGGCAATTTCAAAGTATGCAACGCTCAAAAGTATTGCAACGGCATTGGAATCGTGCCGATTTCAGAGCTTTATACTTTGAAATTGCCACAAAACTCAAATCGTGATGTGGAACGGGCGAATTTGCCGTTCACCTCATGGGATTCTGCGGATATTGTGGGTTTTGATCTGACGACTGACCCTGCTGAGTGGGAGTATTCCCTGCATATGGAGGGTTTTGAAGATTCTGCTGGTTTGGCATGAACGGCGCATCCTGTGGATTCAGGTTTACATCGAAACGTGCGCCTTCAGGCTTGCTTGACAAACACATGAGTACGATTCCGCTCACACTCGCGCCGAGTAGAATCAACAGGCTCAGGATAAAGGGAACGGCGACACTGGCAATGACTCGTCCAACCATTGCAGAGCCCATTGAACTGCCGTACGCGCTTCCAGCAGACATTACACCACCTACGACTGCAACAATCATGATGACACCACCTACGACTGCAACAATCATGATGACACCACCCAGGATGGAAAGTGCCAAGGGGAGGAAATACCACCAACCGCTCAAGTTTGCATCATGCAGTCGGCGTACTGCAATGGCAATTGACGGAACCAATACAGCCAATGACCACAGCACGCTCAAGGCATCAGCAATGTGATTTCCCATAGCGGAAAAAATTATTGATATTGCCAATGACACCACCGTGGTGAAGAGGTATGCCCACCAGTATTCACTGCGTGATGCTCGGCCAGAGAAAACTGCATATTTCTTGAAGAATCGGATGATGGCATCCTTGAGGCTGATGCCGTACCACGGGCGATCAATCGGAGGATTGAATCCAAATCGATTGCCTTGTGCATCGAATTGCGGAGGAGTCTGCGGGAATTGTGGATTTGGAGCCCACTGGCCATTTTCGCCTGGCATAGTGTTCCGGTAAGCATTGTTGTTCCGATAACCGTTGTTCGGATATTCGCTGCCGAGATATTCCTGAGCTGGCTGGCCATATTGTGGCTGTTGTGGCTGCTGCGAAGCCCCATACTGTCCGTATTGAGGCTGGGATTGTGATTGTGGCTGACCGTCGTATTGGTATTGACCGTATTCTGGTTGCTCGGCATTGCCTTGCTGCTGATTGTCTGCAAACTGGCCTGATGGCGCATATTGTCCACTGGTTGGATTCTGCCCGTATTGTGGACTTTCTCCATGTGGAGAGCCATCTCCAAATTGTGGAGTCTCACTAGCGCTGTGCCCTGACTCATGTGGAGCGTCTGAATTCTGCGGTGTTGCCCTTGGTGTCTCTGACTGCTCTTCTGATGAGGAATCCTCATCGAAATTCTGATTCTGATATGGGTTGCTCATGTGTGCTCCTCACAGTAATGCTTGGCATGCCAAGCCTTATCACTTCTGAACCATTCTCCCAGCTTCTGTCAACGAAGTACAGCGTGGCGCTCGAATACCATTGAATGAATCACCTCAAACGTTTGCATGCGCAAGTGATGGTAGGTGTGTGTCACGAAGGCATCGACAGTCTGTGCAGTTGACAGTCTGTGCAGTCATCTGTGCCAGTCAGCGCGATAAAGGAACAATGGTGCGGGGTGTAACGCGGAATAACGCCTATTCGTCGCAGGATCCAATGGAGAGACGTTCGATGACACTGATGAGACCGAGCAGAATCGCGGTGAGCACGGCAATGACAAGCGTTGCGGAAAAGATCAATGGCGTACGGAACGAGTTGAATGCAGCCTGAAGCCAGATGCCGAGACCGTTGCGGGCACCGAGATATTCTGCAGTGGCCGCTGTGGAAAATACATATGCTGCGCTGATGCGCATACCGCTGAAAATCTGGCGCGATGCAACACGAAGTGTCACATGCCATAATGTCCACCAGGGCGTGGCTCCACATGTGAGCGCCACATCCTCATAGAAGCGCGGTACGGCCATCATCCCTCGGTATGTCTGCACTGTTATGGGGAAGATTGCGAACACCGCGGTAATGACTACCTTGCCTATGGGTTCGAATCCGAACCAGATAATGAAGAGTGGGGCAATTGTGATCAGTGGAACCGTCTGAGCGATTGCCAGCAGAGGATATGCTGCATCATGAACGCTGCGCCAATAGAACATTGCGATACCGAGCGCTATGCCAACAATCGCGGCAATGATGAATCCAAATATACCCTCATAGGCGGTGATGAACGTTGCTGGAAGCAAGGTAGACCATGAGTCCACAGTTGATTCGACGATTTGGCTTGGTGAAGACAGCACCCGTGGAGAGATAGAGCCGCATGCCACCCACAGTTGCCACAAGACAAGCAGCACGACTGTCGTAAGTATGGCAGTCATTGCTGCTCGCCACCATAACGCGCGACTGTGCGATACGCGTGTTCTCCACGTGTGTTCCTGCCAACCTTGTCTGCGGTTGGCAGAGGACGCATCGTCATGATTCGTCGGAAGTCTCATACCCGATCCTGCCTCTGTGATTGCCGTTGAAGGTCATTGTTCTGCGACTGCTGCCGCCTTTGTCGCATAGGCGTTCGTGGCAAGGTCTGAAGCCTGTGGGGCATCGCTGCCCACCTTGCCCTTTGCATCCTTATAGGTTCCTGCCTTGTACTGGAAGTCAAGATAATCCTGGGCCTGAGCCATGTTGACTGTTCCCGGCAGACTGGTTGAGCCGGTAGATGTGGTCCAATATCCCTTGGATGCGATTTCCTCCATTGACTTATGAGCAAGCTTGGAGCTTAAGTTTGCCTCTTTTGCCCCGCTGACAAGCATGCTTGCCGCCTTGTCGGGGTGAGCCAAGGCATAGTCGTAGCCCTTCATGGTGGCATTGAGGAAGCGTTGCAATGCTTGAGCATTGCCTTTCTTGACAAGCCAGCTGCGCTTGACTGCAAAACCGAGCTGATCCGGGTTCCCGGGCACGCCCCAGTCAGATGCCACGAAGCAATGCAACGCCGGACCGTTCAGTTCGCTTTCAACGTTTTCCCACGTTGCATAGAAACCGCCGAAGTCTCCTTTGCCGCTGGTCAGAGTATCAAAGGTATTCGTTCCAGCAGTTGCGGTCTCGATATTGCCGGTTCCGCCGGCATATCTGATCATCTGGCGCACTACTGCGGTTTGCTCTGCCGAGCCGAAGCTGACAAAGGTCTTGCCGTCCAGATCCTTCGGGGTCTTGATGTCCGTTCTTGATGCGAGTGCACACCAGCGAGCCACGGGTTTCTGCGTCAGATCAAACACGAATTTCAAAGAGCTGCCCTGTGTGTTGAATGCCGCCACATTGCTTAAGGTGGTGAAACCAATGTCAGCCACGCCATTTTCCACAGAGGTCTCTGCGCCTGCCTGAGCGGTTGGCAGAATATCGACCTTGACATGCTCTGCACTGTAATATCCCAGCCGCTGTGCGACGTAGAGACCGATATGATTGGTGTTTGGTGTCCAGTCAAGCATGAATGAAATATTGGCGTTCCCATTGGAATCATCTGACGATTCGTCTGTTGCTGCACCGCATGATGCCAAGGCGATCACCGTTGACATCGCAACTGCGCATGCCAGTACCTTGTGCAATGTTCGAGCTGAAATTCTCCACACGATACACCTTGCTTCCCGCGCTCTTGAAGCGCAAAGTCCTCGCATATGAAGCGTGGCAAGGGAAGGTGAGGAGCCCGCGCGACGATTCACATGCATATGTGACACACCGTGTCTCGCATCTGCCAGTCAGGCGATGCTTACCGGGTATCATCGATATCTGCTATCTTTGGCACGGCTGCTGCCACCAACCGCGCGAACGTCTTACAGTATAGAGCGAGGCACTCCCCGTGGGATCGGTGTGGGCCTGCAAAGTAATAGATGCGTATTCGGGGTGCCATTGGCGACACTCCGTTCAAGGGCTTCAGCGAGTAGCAATGAACACTATATCTAGTGATGAATTTGCGAAACAGGCATCTATATAGTGATTTCGATGGTAATGTTGCGGTGGAAGTAATAAATCACATACATGTAGTTTTGGGGTGAAGGTTATGGAAACACAGCTGCTGGGTGATCAGGCAGATGCCGGACAGAAAATTGCCACAGAAGGTCTGGAGAGCACGCTTCAGGTAGAGAAGCGCGATGGCAGAGTTGTCGATTTTGATGCAGTGAACATCGTCAATGCCGTTGTCTCGGCGTTCAAGGACGTCGATGTGCCGGTGGGACCTCAGGAGCACAAGACCATTGAAGAGATCGCATCTCAGGTTGAGTCCGAAATCCGTGACCGATATACCAAACCGGCAAAGATTGAAGACATTCAGAATCTGGTTGAGCACGCACTGGTTAATGAGCATCTCTATGACATAGCTCGTTCCTATACTTCATACCGCCTCGATCGCGATATTTCGCGCTCACGAGCCACCGATGTCAATGAGGCAGTGAAAAGGCTCACCAGTCGAGATGAGACTCTTGTTCGAGAGAATGCGAATAAAGACAGCAACGTCTACGCAACCCAACGCGATTTGCTGGCCGGTGCCGTGAGCAAGGCCTCAGCCTTGAAAATGCTGCCCAAGGAGGTCTCCAATGCACACCTGAAAGGTGACATTCACTTCCATGATGCCGATTATTCGCCATTTACCCCTATGACGAACTGCTCGTTGCCTGATTTTGGCGATATGCTTGCCCATGGCTTCGCTCTTGGCAATGCGATGATGGATTCGCCTAAGTCAATAGGCACCGCTACCACGCAGATCACGCAGATCATCAAGGACATCGCAGGCAGCCAATATGGAGGCCAGACCGTGAATCGCTGCGATGAAATGCTTGAACCTTATGCAAAGCTTGACTACAACAAGAATCACGACATGGCACGCATGGTCATGCCAGACAACATGACCGATGAGGTTGCCGACACGATCATCGCAAATCTCAAGGAACGCGAGCCAAAGAGTCTGCATTTCGAGGATCGCGCCCCACTGCCTGCAGATGAGCCTTTTGACAAGAACGCATCACACGTTGAGCAGGCGCGCGAAATCTATGCAAAGATTCTGACTCGTAAGAACATCTACGATGCCATGCAAACCATGGAATATCAGATCAACTCCAACCGTGTGAGCAACGGCCAGACACCGTTCGTCACCGTGGGATTCGGTTTGGGACTCTCATGGTTCGCTCGTGAGATTCAGCGTGCGATCTTCCTTGTCCGCATCCGTGGTCTTGGCAAGGAACGTCATACCGCCATCTTCCCGAAGTTGGTGTACACCATCAAGCATGGTGTGAATGAAGACGACAAAGATCCGAATTATGATCTGAAGCAACTTGCCCTTGAATGCTCCACCAAGCGTATGTATCCCGATGTCGTCTTCTACGAGAACATCATCAAGATTACGGGATCGTTCAAGGCTCCCATGGGTTGCCGCAGTTTCCTGCAGGGGTGGAAAGACCCCAAGACGGGCAAGGATGTCGAGGATGGCCGTATGAACCTTGGTGTCGTGACGGTAAACATTCCGCGAATCGCTTTGGAATCTCATGGTGACAAGGATCGCTTCTGGAAGATCTTCGATGAGCGCATGAGCACCGCACACCATGCATTGCAGTTCCGCATCATGCGCTGCAAGCAGGCGACACCCATCAATGCTCCAACCTTGTTCGAATATGGTGCATTTGGCAGATTGAAGCCCGGCGACAACATCGATACGCTGTTCCGCAATAGCCGTAGCACGATTTCGCTCGGCTACATCGGATTGTACGAGGCAACGGCTGTCTTCTTTGGCAAGGACTGGATGAAGAACCATTCCTGGGATCCGGAGGGCAAGGAATTCGCATTAAGCATTGTGCGTCGCATGAATCAACTCTGCAAGCAGTGGGAGAAGTCCGAGCGTTATCACTATTCGGTATATTCGACACCTGCTGAAAGCCTCACCGATCGTTTTGCGCGTCTTGACAAGAAGAAGTTTGGAGTTGTTGAGGGCGTTACTGACCACGACTTCTATACCAACAGCTTCCACTACCCGGTGTGGCTGAGCCCAACGCCTATGGAGAAGCTTGATTATGAGCGTGACTTCCCGTATTACGCAGCGGGTGGATTCATCAACTACTGCGAGTTCCCAACCTTGCAGCAGAACCCGAAGGCTCTCGAAGCGGTATGGAACTATGCGGCGAGCATCGGCATCGGCTATCTGGGCACGAATACGCCAATCGATCATTGCTTTGTATGTGGATTTGAAGGTGACTTTGAGCCTACGGAAGATGGTTTCAAGTGCCCTGAGTGTGGCAACAATGACCCGGCCAAGTGCAATGTTACCAAGCGCACATGCGGCTATCTCGGTAATCCAGTGCAGCGTCCGATGGTGCATGGACGTCACGAGGAGATTGCACACCGCGCCAAGCATATGGCAGGAGAAACAGGTCATGTTGTGCTTCAAGATGGCACAACCAAGGAATGGTGGGAAGACGCAGAGTGAGCGCTATGGACTCATTCACAACATCAGTAACAGATAAGCCAGGAACAGTCTTTCGACATGTGGCGCCCGGGAATCGCGATTTTGCTCGCGGTGAGTCCGGGCGTGGTCCTGGAGTGCCATGCAGAACCAGCAATAATCCCCAGGCTGGGCAATGGGATGGCCGCAAGATGAGCCAGATGATCGTTGCTGACTACAAGCGCTTTGTGGTGACCGATGGCGAAGGCATTCGCTGCTCCCTGTATGTGAGCGGGTGCCCATTTCATTGCGAAGGCTGCTGGAATTCATCCATTTGGGATTTTCGTGCTGGTAAGCCATATACGGCTGCACTTGAACGCCAAATTATGTCTGATCTGGCATTGCCATATGTTCAGGGCATTACATTCCTTGGTGGCGAGCCATTCCTGAATACGCCGATACTTAACCCACTGGCACGAAAGATTCGTGCGAAATTCGGCCATGACAAGGATATTTGGTCGTGGACGGGCTACACGTGGGAAGAGCTGCAACGCCCCGGGGAGACCCCAGACAAGGCCGAACTGCTCTCGTATTTGGATATTCTGGTTGATGGGCGCTTCATTCAGGCGGAAAAGAATCTGCTCCTGCAATTCAGGGGATCGACCAATCAGCGTGTCATTGATGTTCCGAAGTCGCTCGCAGATGGTCATATTGACATCTGGCCACGTTTGCACGACCAGAAGCGTTTCATCCCCGAAATGTACAACAAGGATCGTGCCGCCGGTGAAGGTGCAGCTTCGTAGCCGACTGTTTTGGCTACGTTGTGCTTTGGAAGCCGTTTTTTGGACGAAATTCGCAAAAAAGCGGCTTCCAAAGCACAACGTGTGGGATTCGGTGCCCAGCAGTCCCGTTGCCGCGGCACAATGGGACGCATGACTGATGATACAAATGATGGAAAAGTTGTGCTTCCTGAGCATGTGAGGGTGCGATTCTGCCCTTCGCCAACGGGGACACCGCATGTTGGCATGGTCCGTACGGCCTTGTTCAACTGGGCCGAGGCACGGCACACGCACGGAACATTTGTGTTCCGCATCGAAGATACCGATGCCGCACGCGATACGCAGGAGAGTTTCGATCAGATTCTTGAAGCCCTGAAATGGTTGGGCATCGATTGGGATGAGGGCGTCGACGTTGGTGGACCAAACGGTCCGTACCTACAATCCGAGCGTGGCGATATCTATGCAGATGTTGCGCAAAAGCTACTCAAAGCCGGTTATGCCTATGAATCCTATTCAACCTCGGAAGAGATCGAAGCGCGAAACATTGCCAATGGACGTCCGAAGGCTTTTGGCTATGACGGCTATGATCGCACACTCACTGATGAGCAACGTCAGGCATTCAGGGACGAAGGACGCAAGCCTGCATTGCGCATTCGCATGCCAGAGGAAGACATTGCCTTCAACGATCTGATTCGTGGTCGCATCGAGTTCAAGGCCGGTTCGGTTCCTGACTATGTGATTGTGCGTCCGAATGGAGACCCACTCTATACGCTTACCAACCCGGTTGATGATGCCATGATGAACATCAACGTCGTGTTACGAGGCGAGGACTTGCTCAGCTCGACACCACGCCAGATTGTGCTCTATCAATACCTAATAAAGCTCGGTATTGCCAAGGAGATGCCGCTCTTCGGACATATGCCATACGTCATGGGACAAGGCAAAAAGAAGCTGTCGAAGCGCGATCCTGAATCGAATCTTTTCTTGCATCGCGAGCATGGCTTCATTCGCGAGGGACTGCTCAATTACCTAGCATTGCTTGGTTGGTCGATTGGTGCCGAACAAGATGTGTTCTCGATGGATGAGATGATCAAGCACTTCGATGTGCGTGATGTGAAGGCAAATCCGGCACACTTCGACATTGACAAGGCCATTGCGATTAACGCCGAGCATATTCGTATGCTTGAGCCGCAGGACTTCCTGAACCGTTCGGTGCCGTATCTGCATCGTGATGATGTGGTATCCGCAGACTCATGGGATGCGCTTACGACACGTGAACAGCGGATTTTGCACGCTGCGGCCCCTCTGGTGCAGACGCGAGTTCGGCTGTTGGGCGAGGTTTCTGGCATGGTCGGGAGTCTGCTGAGCAACGCAGGTTACATTGAGCCGGAAGCTGATGCGCGCAAGCAACTTAAGGCCAGCGCAGGAGAGGTGCTTGCCAAGGCGATCGAAGTTTTGGAGTCGGCATCGTCAGATGATTGGAAGACCGATACACTGCATGAGTTGCTTACCAAGGCTTTGGTCAATGAGGGCGGATACAAGCCAAGACTTGCCTTTGGCCCCATACGCGTGGCGGTTTCAGGTCGACGGGTTTCGCCGCCACTGTTCGAATCCATGGAGATAATCGGCAAGGATGTGACACTCGCAAGACTTCGTGGCTTGCAAAATCATCTCTGAGCAGGTATATTTTTTATCCGCTGTGCTTTTTGCTGAGCTGTAGCGAATCCGTCGGTTTGCGAAGGTTTCGATTGCAGTTGCTGCGAAGTTCGGCGGATAATTGAATAATTATGGAATACGCCCCCATCGTCTAGCGGCCTAGGACATCGCCCTCTCACGGCGGTAACACCGGTTCAAATCCGGTTGGGGGTACGTAGGCGTATTATCCACATTCGTGAGTGATTCGCTCATATTGGGGTATGGTGTAATTGGCAACACGGCTGATTCTGGTTCAGTTGTTCTTGGTTCGAGTCCAGGTACCCCAGCAAATACAAAACCCTACAGCCGCAAAGGCTGCGGGGCTTTTTCTTTGACCGCTGGCTTCTCCTGCGGGGTTACAGGCGGGTTATAGGGGTTATACGACAGAAAGTGTGTTCCCGTCATCTCGAGCGGAGCGTAGCGAGTCGAGAGATCTCAGCCTTGTGAGCATCGACAGCGGAGATCCCTCCGCTCGCTCGGGATGACGGGAGAGAAGCATGGCATTCCTTATTGTTCCGAATCCGAGCATGTATCCGTCTGCGGTGGAAACAGCTGATCGAGAGAATGATAGAGGGCATTGAAAAGCTGGAGGCTTTGTTGGGCTATGGTCTTGCCTGGAACGGTCAGTTGGTATTCGATTGATTCATGTGATGCGCTTTTCACGATGAGTCCGTCATCCAGCAGCAGTGTCAGCGTGGACGAGAGCATCCGGTCGCTAATCCCGCCGACATGCTCTCGCAACGTTGAGAACCTTGCCGGAGCATCCAGTAATGTTGCCAAAACAAGGAAACTCCATCTTCGGGTCACATCATTGAGCAGCTTTCGTGAAGGGCATGCCCCGGAAAATACGTTGTAATGGCTGCTGGTTCCTTGAGTCTGATTGCACATAGTTTCAACTGTAGCTGAAAACAGAGATGTGCTAACATTACGTTAGTACTAACACAATGTTAGTGCAATTCAGTGAGGCGATACCTCGTTGACAACATCATTGAAAGCGAAGGAATGATCATGGCACATGCGACAGTCTTTGGAAAAGGCAATATGGGTTCTGCGATTGCGAAGCTCTTTGAGTCAGCACAGTATTCGGTACAGGTGCTCGACAGCTCAGCTTCAGCGGACGAAAACATTACGGGCGAGATCGTGGTTTTGGCTGTTCCATATGCCGCATTGTCCACTATCGTCGACAAATTTGGCAAGCAGCTGAAAGGACTGACCGTTGTAGACATTACCAATCCCGTTGATTTCTCGACCATGGATTCGCTCCTTCCTGCGCCGGACAGTTCCGCCGCAGCCGAGCTTGCTGATATCCTCCCGGATTCGAAGGTCATCAAGGCCTTCAACACCAACTTTGTCGGATCTCTGGTTTCTGCAAAGGTTGGTGATAATCAGACAACGGTGCTGATCGCCGGGGATGACGAAGAAGCTAAGAATGAGCTGGCCACGGTCGTGAAGCAGGCAGGGCTGGATGCAGTCGATGCAGGTTCGCTCAAGCGGGCACGCGAGCTCGAATCCTTCGGTTTCCTGCAATTGGCCTTGGCTGTATCCGGGAAGCTTTCTTTCAACGGCGGCTTCGCGGTGCTCAAATAACAATCATGCCCTACGATTTTCTTAGCGTATGAAGTCGTGAGCCACAATGATTTTCATGAGTTGTGCCTCACGGCTTGTTGCATGCGCACGCGAGCTCGAATTTAGCTGTTGGGTGATTGAGCTCAAGAGATGCGTGAAAATATGTGCACCTGCGTAAAGCATCGGTGTTGCGGCGAGACCGTCCGTGCCGACGAAGGTTATTGCTCGCCGATGCCATCGAGCCAGCGCTGGAAGAGAGCCCTGACTGTGTCCGGATGCTCCACATGGATGTTATGCCCCGCTTTCGGGATGCACACAAAGGTGCCTTCGTGCACCGATTCGTAGAGGTGAAAGGCATCCTTGTACCCAACCATCGAGTCGTGTTGCCCCGTGATGATCATGACCGGCTCATGGTAGTCACTCAGATATGATTCCGGTGAGCGATCGAGCGAGGGGTGATTCATCACCGCTTCAACGGCCGGATTCTTTGCGTTTGCAACGAGCCCCGTATAGATATAGCGGCGGAATGCCTCGAAGCTTTCTGCGCTGTATATGACTGCGGTGGTTTTATAAGCTTGCAATTCGTCTTGTGTTGCCGAATCGGGAAGGTCGGACATATGGTATGCGACCTTCTTCGCCAAGTTGCGTCTTTCCTGTGCGGGAACGGTTTCGGGAGCCAGAAGAAACATGGATGTGATCTGACTGCCATACTGCGCCGCAAGTGCGGATGCCAGCAGGCCACCGAACGAGTAGCCAACGATGGCGAATCGTCTGGCGCGGAATTCCTCGTCAATGTATGCGGTGAGCCGTGTCAGAATATCTTGTGCGCACGTGATTTTCGTGTCGTCCCTGGTCGCACCCAGACCGGGAAGATCAATGTAATAGCGCTCCCATTGACCGGTTTCGGGAAGAAAATCCTCGAAGGGGAGTAGCGAGCGATGGTCCAATGGAAAGCCATGAAGCATAAGAAGTGGAAAGCCGTGACCAATTTTCTGTACAAACATGATTTTCCTTCCAAACGTGGCGGATCAGCTCGATTCGGCGGCTCAATCCAAGAGCAGAACATGTAACGTCATTTGTAATGTCACATCACATGTTCTGGAATGATGCGCATCAACCATTCCGACCCAAGGCAACCAGCTTATCCTGCACATTGGGCAATTGATGTCGTGGCTTGCAAGAAGCAATTGATGTGGTGCGTGACAATGCCGTCTCTGATTGCCCCGGTTGTGAACGATTTATTGGTACTATCAAAGTAATCTTTCAGCTTGCGCCATTGAAAGAATGCCCATAGTGATGTGGGAATGTCGGTGAGGGGAATTGCAGTGCAGGAATTTCACAGCCCATCATGGCCTCGGACGGTTTCAGGGTATTGAGGACGGCGGTGCCAATTATTGGGGAATGACGCTGTTTGAGTCTTTGCCATATTCCACACTCGCATGGGTATAGGGGAACCATGGAGAGAGGGAAAAACATGACCAATGAAAATGCACGACCGCCGTCTGGCGAAATGCCTGAGAGTGCAAGCAACAATTCGAATCGCGAGAGTGAGAACTGGCAACCTGACCAGCCACCGGTTCATCCAGATCAGCAGTCACCGGCCGAACCTTCGGCGCCTCGTGAGCAGCCATCTCCTGAGCACTCTGCTCAGGATTCGACACAGCCAACGATGTACCCAGGTGCGGATCCAGTCGGGCAACAGCCATCCTCGGAATGGACGATTCCACAGCCTCAGCAGCCTTCTCCGAATAATGTTTCACCAAATCCGCAGTTCCGGCAGCCTGCTCCTGGCAATGCGCAGCCCAAGCGTTCACATGAGATCGTCGCTGACTTCTCTCGTCAGGAAACATGGAAGAGCATTGGAGTTTCCGTGGGCATTGGCATTGCTTCCGCTATTGTGCTGGCGCTGGTCACGGGATTGCTGCTCCTTGCGGTTGAGGCATCTGCTACACAGCGTTTTGGTTCCGTCCTGACTGGAATCAGCTCCTTGGCCGGATCCTCTCAATCATCAGCTTCAGCGTCATCAGCTGGACCAAACTTCTTCCAGCTCATCATATTCGCCCTGGTCGCTGGCATTTCCGGGCAGTTTTCCCTGCAGTTCAGCTCGGCTATGGGTTCATATGGAACATTGGGAATCAATGCGTACATGTGGCTGCCAGTCAGTCTTTCTGGTGTTGCTCTGCTGCTAGGCGCTGCTTTTGGTGCATTCTGGATGGCTCGTAGAGACCATCGGCGTTTGCGGTGGACTGGCATTGCGAGCGCTGCAGTGGTGGGCATCATCATGGCTTTGATCTATATGCTGTTGAGTTCAGTCTTCCCCATCACGCTTGCGCGTAGTGCGGCGAATCCGTCCGCCATGCAGCTTTCGCTCAGTGGCATGACCTTCAGAACGGCTTTCATGGCCTTCCTGCTCGCTGGACTGGGAGCGTTGGCAGGTTATGCATTGGCTGCAGTGACACCCGAAGCCGATAACATTTTCACCGCAGCGTGGCGTTGGTCCCATCGCACTCGTGGTGCCGTTCGCACAGTTGTCGAATCCTTCGCAATCTATAGTGTGACATTCACGGTTCTCGGAATAATTGCACTGATTATCTCGGCAATTCGTAGTCAGGACTTCACCGTGCTGTTGGCTGCACCGCTGCTTTTCCCAGCCTTGGCCTTGATGATGTTCAGTGTCGCCACGCTTGGAACGCTCACGCTCACGACACCCGGAAGCACTTCGCAAACCATCTCAATCTGGGCAGGTTCATCATCAGACATCCCGACATGGTCGGTGCTGATTCTCTTCGTCGTCTTCCTGCTGACAACCTTCTATATTGTGGTGAGGATGGCCGCAAGAAATATGTATGATCCTGCCCTCTCCGGATGGCAACATTCCTGGAAATCCCCACTGATCACGGCAGTGGTCTGGCTGATCGTCACATTCCTTGCAGCCAGCTTCACTGTAGGCATGCGCCTTTCGGGAGCACTCTCCTCATTGATGAGCTCTGCCAGCAATGGCTCATTCATGGTGACATTGTCACCGGCGCTCTGGTTCTTTCTTCTCGCTGCGCTCTGGGCGTTCCTTGCCGAAGTCGCTGCATTGACATTCGCGCCTGCAATTGTCAGGTCGCAACCGGGACTATGGCGATTCATCGTCGGGGGCACCGTTGCAGTATCCAGTGCAGCCGCTGCTGGTGCCGCCGGCAGCAATGCAAATGCAGTCGGAAATGGGCAAACGGAACCTCTGGTGCAGCCAGACGCGGCATCGCAGACGTCTCAGTACGGGCAGCCTGCGAGGTCTAGTCAGCCTGTTCAATCTTCTCAACCATTGCCTCCGCCGATAATGGCACCTGCAATTGCCTCGGGAACTCCAAGTTCAGGCGTGCCAGGTGCACCGGTCGCTTCCATACCAATGAGTGCAAAGAGCAAGCGCATCATTGTCATCACAGCCATCATTGTGGCTGTTGTGGCTGTGCTGGGAATTGCATATGCGGTGCTGAGCTCGACGGTATTCAGCGCGAAACCGGTTGCAGAACAGTATTTGAAAGCTCTTGAGGCGGGCAGGTATGAGCAGGCAAGCAGCATCGCTTCCCCAGGGGTCGGGTCTGGCAAGGATGCATTGCTGAAGGATGCTGCTGCAAAGTCGGGATCACGGATGTCCAACGTGCACATCACATCCACGTCACGCAGTGGTTCAGAGCAGATCATTGCCTTTACCTATGCTCTTCAGGGAAAGACGCAGTCAGACCAGATTTCCATCGCTGAGGATGGTTCGAAGTATCTGGTGTTCAAAGACTGGAAGATCACAACGCCATTGGTGAAGGACATATCACTGTATGTTCCCTCGTCGGTCTCGAAGCTGGATATCAATGGGGTTTCGGTGAGTGCGAAGAATGCGAGCGAATCCTCGGATGGCTCTGATTCGACATTGACCTTCAAGGTCTATCCGGGTACATACACGGTGACTGCCGGTAAATCCGAGTATCTCACGAGCAACACGGTGACAGTTGCAGCAGCTGCCCAGCAAGAATCGATTCCTCAGTCGATACATCCGAAGCCAACCGAGCAGCTGACGGCTGATATCGAAGCTCAGATGAAACAGGAGCTGGATGCCTGTGCGAAGTCCACATCAATGGCCCCAGAAGGCTGCCCATTCCAGGCGTACACCTATTACGGCGACGATTCGTATAAGGATGTCACATGGAGTATCACGGATTATCCGAAGGTTTCGTATATATCTCTCGATAGTGGCTCGTTCTATTCGGATACAGGTTCCGCAAAGGTCACCTATCAAGAGAAGTCGTTCTTCGATGATTCCTGGTCGGCCGAGTCTGATACCTCATATATCTATTACACTGGTACATTCTCGCTTGATGGCGACACGTTGACGGTGAAACTGGACTCGAGCGGGTATTGATTCGGTTCTCGGTAATCTGCAATGTTTGAGGGGTGCTGGACGGTGAGAAACATTCCAGCACCCCTCGCAACATGCGAGTCGAATGATGGCGAAAAGGCAGTGTTTCACTGTTCGGCGTACAATCCAACACTCTTGGGTGCATGTTGATCAGATCGGTCATGATCGTTCTGTATCAGTCAGAAGGGTGAAGCGCTGCCATCTTCAATGGCTTGCCCAAAGCATCATAGATGGGTTTGCCGCCCATGGCATCATAGACAAGATACGAGATGAGTGTTGCAAATCCGAGCGGCATGAGCAGATTATATGATGTCATTTCGGTAACGAGGATAATGGCTGTCAGCGGAGCCTTGCTCACCGCACCAAACAGGCCGCTCATCCCCACCATGATCATCAACGCCGTAGCATCAGTGTCGCCTGGCCAGAGGTGCTGCAGATTAAGAAAGGCACCCCAGGAAGCCCCTGCCAGCGCTCCGAGCGTCAGAATCGGCAGGAATATACCTCCGGGATTGCCCGAGCCATAGGTGATTTGAGAAATGGCGAATCTGACCACCAGGAATGTGAGTAGAATCCATAAGGCAAAGTGGCCATTCCCGACCGTGGTGACAGTCACATTGCCGCCGCCCAGCAAATCGGGGGCAAGAAGTCCGACCGGAACCGTAAGCAGCAGCGGAATCAGTGCGCGCACGGCAAGCGGCAGATGCAAGGCATCGTATGGCTTGGTCGAGCGCAGCAACGTCCACTCATATGCCCATGCGAGCACGCCGAGAAGGATTGCAAGCACCCCAATCGACCAGTATGCGGATATTGGTGTCCTGCCGACGTGAGGTAGCGAAAAAACAGGTTCGATACCAAAGATACTGCTGGACACGGCATTCGCGCTCAAGGCAGCGGCAAACGTTGATAGACCAATCTTCAGAGTGAAGCGGCTGTATATTTCTTCGGCTACAAAGAGCACGGCAGCAATCGGTGCATTGAACGCCGCCGAAAGACCTGCCGCTGCCCCGGCGGCCACGAGTTCGCGCTTGTAGCTGCGTGTCGTCATAGTACTCGCAGAAACGCCCAATCCGACGCATGCCCCAATTTGGATGCTTGGACCTTCCCGTCCTGCAAACGCTCCGGGGCCGATGGCGAGAATGCCTCCAAGGATTTTCTTCCACAACACGCGGAACCAAGGGAACTGTAAGGGAGCAGGGGAGCGCAACCTCTGTTCAACATCCGGTATGCCAGACCCCTTGATCAAGGGGTCGGAACGAATCAATGCAGCGATGCAGCATCCAAGAACGGCAAACAGCACTACTGCAACCGCCACGATCCAAGGCTGTTCAGGAATCACATATTTATATAGGTGGATGATTGCATGCAAGATCGTTTGCAATGCCAGACGAAACATGCTTGCTGTAAATCCGGCGACAACACCAACTACGATTGACCAACCCAACAGCCGAGGTGAGACAGAGTGATGCGAGGCGCTACGAATTCTCCCCGTAAATCTGGTCGCCGATTCTTTGAAAGCTCTGCGCATACCAGCACGATAACCATCCGTGCAGACCGAAGTGTACATCGGATTTGTTCACCTGCGAAAGAATTGCACCTTCCACCGGCCGGCACTGAATTAGACAAACTCTCAGAACTCTCGTATGAGCGGCAATAAAAAAGCACCTACCGAAATTGGCGGGTGCTTGATCATGTGATTCAGATCTGTCTTGAGACCTTTCATCATCAGTTCTGGTTCGCTGCATCCTGATCTGCAGGAGGAACATCGTAGGTCACCTGATTGACGGTGACCGGTGTCTCGATTGGCGTATCCTTCTTCGAATTCTTTACGGTAGGAACCTGAGGATTTGAAGGAACCGGGGCATCGTTCAATGGGACTCCATTAACCTTTTTCTGGTTGCTGCCTGATGCGTTCTTGGCTGTGTTCTCGGTCATAAACGTAACACCTCTCTCAAATCTGCTGACAATGGTTACCTGAACCATGCTAGACATCTGTGATGCACTGTCCAGCATCAACACGGTTATGCGCTAGTAGCGTGAAAAATGCCATAATTCATCCCTCGTTTATCTTCGGTGAAGGTGGATTTCATGTCATTTACTCCCACAATGAAAGAAGTGAGTGTATAGTCATGGTTGATAGCAGAGGGATGTGTCGGAGGGACCGGCACTGAGGTTTGTTGGAAAAAGAAAATTAGGAAATATATATAGACGCACAATATGCGTCGATAGATAGTGGATAAGAAAAGACATAATTATGCATACAGGCATGAGAATACAATCAAACAAGACACAAAAGTGGCAGCTGGCAAGAAGCATCAGCGCAGAGGATAAGAACTTTCGAGCGAATGTTTCCACGGTTCCAGCCTATGAATTGAAGACCAAGGCAGCTCGTGGTTTCCGCGACATTGGAGTGAATTTCACCAAAACAGATCTGGATGAATATATCGCCAGTGTTCTTAGTGGCCGCGATTACCGATTCGTCATTACATTCTGAGTGAACACCATCGAGGCATTGCACTTGGATAACCGATATAGCGTTGCAAGAACGTTGCAAGAACGTTAGTGATCCAGAATTATCGGATATGGATGCAGCGGTCAGTTGCGCGCCGTGCAGGCGGTTCGTGAGTTCGAGAAGCTGAAAGTCATATATTCGCTGAGCGATACGAAGTGAAGTAGGCTGGAAGCATGATTGAAAGTCGCTTCTCGGGTCGTCAAGCCACAACAGCCGTGCAACACAGCGAACGTGTTCCGGTGTCGATTTCAGCGAGGCTGGGGCGTTTGCAGTTCCACCATTCGGGCAAATTCAGAGTGTTGCAATTGGCTGATATTCAGGATGGACCAACGATTTCACCAGATACCGTAAGTCTGATCGCCGCAGCATGCGATGCTGCTCGGCCTGATCTTGTGGTGCTGTCTGGCAACCAGATTGCCGGATACGATGCGGCATATTCACGCACATTTCGTAAGCGCCGTTGGTCAACTGCCTGGGATGGCGTCTATGCCGCTGGGCGAAGCGTGAGCGCATGGGTTGGCAATGCACTTCAGGGTGTTTCGCAGCAGCAACGCAACGGCGATGGTGGCCAGAATCCGGGCAATGCCTTTGCTGACGATAATGTGAGTAATTCCGCAACGATTCCTGGCAATTTCGAAGATGACGTGCATAAGCGCGACATAGCCCGCACGCGAGATATGGTTCATCACAGCATGCAGCAGTTTCTTGCTCCGATTGTTGACCGAGGCATTCCATTTGCCGTGACATATGGCAACCATGACTTCCAATGTGGTTTGGACACTGCACAGATGGATGCGCTATACCGTGAATTTCCAGGATGCCTGAATCCGGAATCCACGATCGCCCAGCCCGAACACCCACGCTCATTGGCAGGTGCCGGTTTGCCGGATCAGATTGCATATGCGTGTGAACCAGGCACATTCGCCTTGCCGGTGAGTGACGACAATGGACGCAGCAACGTGATGGGCATTGTTCTCTTGAATTCAGGCGATTATGCCAGGGAGGGCGGATATGGCAATCCGAGCGCCGAAGGTCTGGGATTTCTCCGGCAGGTTCCGCGTTCGGTTGGAACCAATTCCATCGTGTTCCAGCATATTCCGCTTCCACAGTTCTATTCCCTGCTCAAACCAGTTGCATCAACAACGGCCTATGCAGTGCAGGGGTACCGCAGCTATGACAGGCAATGCTACGTGCTGGATGCCGCAAAAACGCTGCCAGGCAGCTATCTTGGCGAGGGCATCAGTTGCGCTGATACGGATTGTGGAGAATTCGATATTCTCAAGAGCTCACACGGATACTCGGCAGTCTTTGCCGGTCACGATCATCGCAATGGATTCGTGGGGAAATATGAGGGTATCATGCTGGGCGCGACGCCAACCTGTGGTTTTGGATCATATGGTCCAGTACCGCGCAAGCGTGCGGCACGCATGTTTGAATTCGATATCCGTCATCCAGACAATCCTCGAACGCAGCTTTTGGAGTTTGGCGATCTGGTGGGCAAGCCGCGTTCTCACCGTGCCTATACCTTTGCAATGAGCTATATACCTTCATCGACTGGGGATGCCGTAAATCTCTTGCGTAAACCAGGATTCCTGGCAGGAAGCGCTGCGACCCTGGCTGCGGTTTTCGCCTCATTACGCAAGTTTGGGCATAGAAGCTAATCAGATGTGCAAGGTCTGGTTGGCTCGTCCTGGTTGCATCGTCTGCCCGCAACAGAATCATGCAGCAGGCAGATGAGCCAACAATCAGTTGTTGTTCGAGGCTTTCACGAGGCTGTCGCTCAGATACTTGCCTGCGGCCATGACCAGGGGGGCAAAGTGGCGACCTGGTGTGGAGGTCAGGCGTTGTGTTGGGCCTGAAATAGAAATGGCGGCAATCACATTGCCGCTTGCATTGCGAATCGGGGCAGAAATGGAAGAGACGCCCTGTTCGCGTTCACTCGATGATTCAGCCCATCCGCGCTTTCTTACTGCTGCAAGCTTTGCCGCAGTGAACTTGGCATGAAGCAGGCCACGATGCATGCGGTCGCTATCTTCCCAGGCAAGAAGAATCTGGGCAGCCGATCCAGCTTCCATGGAAAGCATGGCTCCCACAGGAATGGAATCACGCAGACCGCTGCTGCGCTCAACCGCTGAAATGCAGACCCTCTGCTCACCCTGACGTCGAAAAATCTGTGCGGACTCTCCGGTTCGATCGAGCAGTGTCTGCAAGATAGGACCTGCGGCGGTGAGCAGTCGGTCCTCGCCGGCTGCGGCTGCAAGTTCGGCGAACCGAGAACCGAGAACGAATCGGCCATGCGCGTCGCGCAAGACGAATCGGTGACGTTCCAGTGCAATTGCGAGTCGATGTGCCGTTGGTCGTGCCAGGCCCGTCGAAGAAACCAGTTGGCCGAGTGTTGCAGGGCCAGTCTCCAGAGCATCCAGAATTCGAACCGTCTTATCCAAGACACCAACTCCAGAATGAATGGCTTTGCCTTCAATATCTGAGTTTTCAGTGTTGCCGGCGCTCTCGGAAGTACTTACAGGAGAGGCATAGGAGTTAAGATCGTTTTCATTGGGATTAGCTGATGGAGATGTCATAACTGGATTATGCCATCTCATTATGTGAAATGCAAAAGTCCATTTTTCGAAACACGCTTCATACTCTGATAAGAGGCATGAATATGGAGCATGATTCCCATGCGCATATAAATATTGCAAGATGCGGTGCAGGATAGGTGGTTGAGATGGGAACAACTTTGGCTGAGAAAGTCTGGGCCGACCACTTGGTTCGTAAAGGTGAACAAGGGGCTCCAGACCTGATATACATTGACCTTCAGCTGATGCATGAAGTGACAAGTCCGCAGGCATTTGAAGGCCTGCGTCTGGCAGGCCGCGGACTGCGCCGACTTGATCTCACCATCGCCACTGAAGACCACAACACTCCCACGGTCGATATCGATCAGCCCATTGCCGACAAGACCTCGGCAAAGCAGATTTCCACGCTTGAACACAATTGTAGGGATTTTGGTGTGAGACTGCACCCCTTGGGTGACGCAGACCAGGGGATCGTGCACCAGGTTGGGCCACAGCTTGGCCTTACACAGCCTGGAATGACCATCGTATGCGGGGATTCACACACTTCTACGCATGGAGCGTTCGGTGCCTTGGCATTTGGCATCGGTACCTCTGAGGTCGAGCATGTCATGGCAACGCAGACCTTGAGTCTGAAACCATTCAAGACCATGGCGGTCAATGTTGAGGGAACATTGCCACAAGGTGTTTCGTCGAAGGATATCATTCTTGCAATCATTGCCAAGATTGGAACCGGCGGAGGTCAGGGGCACGTCATCGAATATCGTGGCAGCGCGATTCGTGCCCTTTCCATGGAAGCTCGCATGACAATCTGCAACATGTCGATCGAGGCAGGTGCACGAGCCGGCATGATCGCTCCCGACCAGACCACCTTTGACTATCTGCAAGGACGCCCGCACGCTCCGGAGGGCGAGATGTGGGATAGAGCAGTCGAATATTGGGAGACTTTGAAGACCGATGACGATGCGGTTTTCGATAAGGTCGTGGATTTGGATGCCAACGATCTTTCCCCATTCGTGACCTGGGGTACGAACCCGGGTCAGGGCTTGCCGATCAACGATACCGTTCCTGTTCCGGACAAGATTGCCGATGCAGACAAGCGCAGGGCCACAACCAGCGCGCTCGCTTACATGGGATTGAAGCCAGGCACGCCAATCAAATCGATTGCAGTCGACACTGTATTCATAGGTTCGTGTACGAACGGACGTATCGAGGATCTGCGCGCTGCCGCTCATATTATGAAGGGTAATCATAAAGCGAAGAATATTCATAGAGTCCTTGTGGTGCCGGCATCATCTCGTGTACGTTTGCAGGCAGAACACGAAGGGCTGGATAAGGTGTTCAAGGAGTTCGGGGCTGAATGGCGCAATGCCGGATGTTCAATGTGCCTCGGCATGAACGCCGACAAGATGGTTCCTGGAGAGCGCGCGATCTCGACTTCGAATCGTAATTTTGAAGGGCGCCAGGGCAAGGGGAGCCGCACTCATCTGGCTTCGCCGATCGTCGCTGCGGCAACGGCCATTCGCGGAACAATCAGCAGCCCTGCGGATCTTTAGACGCATAGAAATTTGCGCGGGCATGGCGTATGACCATCTTTGCGCAGATGCCAACAACTGTAACAACGTATAACTGCACGCAACATCGCAACAACAGACCATGTGAAGGAAGCTGTTCATGGAAAAGCTCACGGTAATCACGGGAACTGGAGTGCCATTGAGGCGCTCAAACGTGGATACGGATCAGATCATTCCTGCCGTATTCTTGAAGCGCGTGACCAAGTCTGGTTTTGAGGATGCCCTGTTCTATGCATGGAGGCGCGATCCTTCGTTCGTGCTGAACCAAAAGGAATATTCAGACGGCAAGGTTCTGGTGACCGGACCTGACTTCGGTATCGGGTCATCGCGCGAACATGCGGTTTGGGCCCTGCACGACTATGGCTTCCGTGTGATCATAGCCCCACGGTTCGCGGATATCTTCTATGGGAATACTGCCAAGAATGGTGTTCTGGCGGCGATCATGCCGATGGAATCCATCGAATTGCTGTGGAAGCTTTTGGAAGAGGAGCCCGGACGGAGCATCACAGTTGACTTGCAGACAAGAACGGTCGAATGTGCCGATGTGACCTTGCCATTCCAGGTTGACGACTACACATGTTGGCGCTTGATGAATGGATTCGACGATATCGACCTCACGTTGCAGCACGAAGCGGATATCACCGCATATGAGAAGATGCGTGCAGTAAAGTTCCCATTCAAGCCCAAGACGCTGCCTGCAAAGCACCTTCCGGAAGAGGAAGTCAAGTCTGCGCGTGAGGAAAGCATCGATTGGGCTGGTCCCTTAAGCGCTCGCGGGTAGTGAAAGCGTTCATTGTGAACTTGCTGCGGTATCAACGTCTCAAAAGGGCGTAGCGGCCATGCAGACAGACCATTATTGAAGCCTTATACTTTGATAAGTTCACAATGAACGATTCATGCCCGGTTTCGTTGGCTGGGAGATTGAGGAATGATGGGTCAGATGCTTGAAAATCCTTGCTACGACGTCAATCTGACGTATGAAGAGAATTACAGGCGGGGACCTTTCGGTCGCTTTGCTGAAATTTTGAAACGTCATGATTCTAGGTATTCGTCAGATGATGAAGAACACAATGGCGAAGCGAGAAAAGTTCGAGTCGAACAATCGTCGTTCATGGGCTTTGCAGTTAACAAACCCTTTGGCATTCCTGCCGGTCCGTTGCTCAACAGTCATTTTACCGATGCTGCGTTTCGACTCGGCTTTGATATGTGTACCTATAAGACCGTGCGTTCACGGGCATGGGCATGCAATCCTTTTCCTAATGTACTGGCAATTCATCCCAAGACCTCGACAGGCTTCATTACGGCGGGCAGTCCTGAGATTAAAGAGGGACTTCTTGCAGACACCAGGTATCAGGAGCCACTTTCAATATCCAACTCCTTCGGTGTGCCATCACAGGACCCCGATGTATGGCAGCCGGATATGCAACATGCAATGCAGCATGCAGGATTCGGGCAACTTCTCATTCCAAGTTTTCAAGGTTCACGCATTACCGGCATGAGTACGGCTGAATACGTGCAGGATCATGTGATCGCTGCGAAGCTGATTATGGAAACCGGCGCGAAACTGGTTGAGATGAACACGAGTTGCCCCAATGAGGGTCCTGGAAGCTTGCTCTGTGACAATCCTGATTTGGTTGGTGAGATTTGCGAGGCGGTGAAGGATCAGATCGGCGATGTTCCGTTCATGATCAAGCTGGCTTACATTCCTGACGACTCAACCTTGCAACACATGCTTGATGTGACAGTTGGACGCGGTAGTGTGCAGGGAATCGTGGCAATCAACACGATTTCGGCGAGGCTGGTGGACAGCCGCGGCAATCAGGCTCTACCGGGCGTGGGAAGGGAACGTAGCGGAGTTTGCGGCCATGCGATTCTTCAATCTGGCCTTGATATGGTCTCCAGACTTGACGGCATCCGCAAACGCAGTGAATACAACTTTTCGATCATTGGAGTTGGCGGCGTTGCCAACGCAGACGATTACCGTAATTATCGCTCCAGAGGTGCCGATGCAGTCCAAGCCGCAACCGCCGCTATATGGAACCCCAACCTGGCCGCATCCCTGTAGCCGCTCACCGTCCATCGGTCGTCATGGTGTGCGGTTTCCGCGTAACTCTCAACATGGAAAGTGCAACATAATCAGAAAGTGACTTACACAGCGCGCTATGTTGTGCATGGTTGTTGTGCATAGTGTGGATAACGTTTGGCTTCAGGCACATTTCACGCGGTCACCACATCGTGTGTGGCAGACTTGTGGGGTACAAGAAATAGAAGAGGAGTCGACGTTGACCAGTGTCAAGCCGGAAGATGATGTGTTGCATGTTGTTGGGGGCAGCCCTCTTGAAGGAACCATCAAGGTTCGGGGTGCCAAGAACTTCGTCAGCAAGGCGATGGTTGCTGCCCTGCTTGCCCCAGGAGTCTCGGTTCTGAAAAATGTGCCTGAAATTCGCGACGTCCAGGTCGTTTCTGATCTTTTGCGACTTCATGGAGTCAATGTGGATGTGAAGGCCAGAGAAGGTGTCGTCACAATCGATGCCACCCATGTTGAACTTGCAGATGTGGCTGATGTGGATACGCTCTCAGGCTCATCTCGTATTCCGATTCTGTTTTCTGGACCTCTGCTTCACCGTCTGGGAGAGGCTTTCATTCCAGCCCTTGGAGGATGCCGCATAGGCAGTCGCCCAATTGACTTCCACCTGGAAACGCTGCGTCGTCTGGGCGCCACCGTTGACAAGGAACATGAGGCCGGCATTCACATCACGGCGCCCGATGGCTTGCATGGTGCAAAGATTCATCTGCCTTATCCATCCGTTGGTGCCACCGAACAGACCTTGCTCGCTGCAGTGCTTGCAGAGGGCAAGACCGAGCTTTCCGGAGCAGCGACCGAACCTGAGATCATGGATTTGGTTGCAGTTCTGCAGAAGATGGGCGCTCAGATTTCCGTGGATGTTGACCGCACGATTCGCATCGAAGGGGTGAAGGGGCTCAAGGGCTTCGCACACAATTCGCTGCCTGATCGTATCGAGGCTGCGAGCTGGGCTTCGGCGGCACTGGCCACGCACGGCGATATCTTTGTGGAGGGTGCAAGCCAGCCTGAGATGATGACTTTCCTGAATGTCTTCCGCAAAATCGGCGGCGAATTCGACGTTCGCGACAATGGCATTCGTTTCTGGCATCCGGGCGGTGATTTGAAGCCTGTCGCCATCGAGACTGATGTGCATCCCGGCTTCATGACCGACTGGCAGCAGCCATTGGTGGTCGCGCTTACTCAGGCCAAGGGATTGAGCATAGTTCACGAGACCGTCTATGAGAACCGTTTCGGGTTCACGAAGCCTTTGGTTTCCATGGGGGCGACGATTCAGCTGTATCGTGAATGCCTGGGTTCATTGCCATGCCGTTTCCGTCAGCGCAACTTCAAGCATTCCGCTGTTATCTTTGGTCCAACGCCGCTGAAGGGGCAGGATATTGATGTTCCAGATCTGCGTGGTGGTTTCAGCCACTTGATCGCTGCTCTCACGGCGAGTGGTCCATCGACTGTGCATGGAATTTCTTTGATTGATCGTGGATATGAGGATTTCCGCGACAAATTGACCGCTCTCGGTGCCCAAATCTCCTGACTCCAAACCGAGTCTGTCAGGGTCTGATGGACAATAGAATCATGGTATCAAAGGGAAAACCCTCGCCGCGTTCGGCTGTTACAGCGCTTCCAGACGCGCAGGTCACACTGTTATCCAAGAAGCATCGTCTTGTTGATCCGACCCGGTACTATCCCACTGGTGAGCGCAAGCCGAACATGATCGAGATAGATGCGCAGAATCCAAAGGCAACTGACCGCCTGTTGGCGGGAGTCTCACTGGTGATTCGTGCAAGCTGCAAGGTGAAGGCCTGGGGCCTGGAGAGGGTTCCCGAGCAAGGCGTATTCATTACCGCTGCCACTCATGCCACGCAATTCGATGTTTTCGTGCCGATGATGGCACTGTTCCATATGGGTCGCAGACCACGGTACATGGCCAAGGCCGAGATGGCACATTGGCCAGTGATCGGGAAATGGTTCCAACTCGTTGGCATGCAACCAGTACCACGAAGAACAGGCAAGGCCAAGGCCATCGAAGAAGAATCCATCGACATTCTCACCTCCGGCCGCCCACTGACCATCTGGCCAGAGGGTACCGTGACCCGCGATCCATTGAAATGGCCAATGACGCTCAAGCCGGGCATAGGGTTCATCGCTCTCGAAGCCTCACGAAGACTGGGCCGTCAGATCCCAATATTTCCAGCAGTCACTTGGGGAGCGGCATCAATCAACCACTGGTGGCCTTGGCCTCGCAAGAACGTGGTCATGCGTTACGATCGTCCTCTTGATTATGCCGATCTCTTGAAGGATATGGATTCGTGGGGGAGCGAGCCGCCGAGGGAGGCGATTGTCATGCTTTCCAAACGTGTACGCGAGCGCATGGAAGTCGTCATGCAAGAGATTCGTGGCGAGGAACCACCGAGGCAAGGATTGTGGGATTATCCGACGATGTCGCGCAAACCCCGGCCTAAAGTTGATAAGAGGTATACCATCGAATGAGTAAAAGCCTTAAGCGTCCCAAACGAATATGCAGCTACGGACACAACTTAGGACTGAGAAAACGGATGAGCATGCGGTTCGTTGAAAAACTCAAGGTGAGGAGAGGATTTTGCGTATAACTGTTCTGGGAGCAGGAGCTTGGGGAACCACTTTCGGCAGGGTTATGGCTGATGCCGGAAATGAAGTCACGATGTGGGCAAAGGAGCCAAACATCGTTGCCGATATTCAAGACAACCACCGTAATTCCTTCCGGCTGCCATCAGTCGACACCTTGCCCGATACGATGACAGCGACAGGAGATCGTGAATCAGCGGTTGAAAATGCGCAAATCATCGTCATCGCCATTGCAGCACAATTCGCTCGCGTGGCCTTGCAAGAATTTCAAGCGTGCATTCCTCGACAGGCAATCGTCGTCTCATTGATGAAAGGTATTGAGCGTACCACTGGCAAACGCATGGACATGGTTGTGCGCGAGGCCCTACAGCTTCCAGAAGAACGTTTCGCGGCTGTTTCCGGACCTAACTTAAGCAAGGAGGTTGCCGATCGCAAGCCAACGGCAACAGTCATTGCATCAGCCAGTCTTGAGGCTGCGCGCACAGTCGCGCAGGCGTGCACCACCAACTATTTCAAGGCATACACTTCGCAGGATGTCGTCGGCCTTGAGCTGTGCGGCTCGTTGAAAAATGTTGTCGCGCTCGCGGTGGGGATGTGCCGTGGTGCCGGGTACGGAGAAAATACCGTGGCCATGGTTCAGACCAGTGGACTTGCAGAGATGTCTGCCATAGGAAGAGCACAGGGAGCCATTGCCGCAACGTTCTCTGGACTGGCTGGAGTGGGAGATATGGTTGCCACCTGTGGCTCGCCATTGAGTAGGAACTATGCCTTTGGTTATAACCTTGGCAAGGGTCTGAGCGTTGAGGAGGCAACGAAGCTAAGCAACGGAGTCGCCGAGGGTGTGCCCACGACTGATGCCATGCTGGCCTTGGCCAAGAAGCTCAATGTTGAAACGCCACTCGCTTCCGCCATGAGTCATGTGCTCAACGATGGAATATCGTGTGCAGATATGCTTGCCGAATTGCTTGGTGCGACACAGATGTGATAAACCGGCCAAGCTGCTTCACGCGCTGTGCTGAGTTCCAGGAGACGTGATTGTGGTTTTGCTGTTGATTGTGATTATTTGGTGTGAAGGAGAAACATGGCGAAGAAACGCATTGTTGTGCTATACGGGGGTATGGCAGACGAGCACCCGATTTCATGCATTTCGGCGGCAAGCGTTTTACGCGCCATCGATATGGAGCGATATGAAGTCATACCGGTTGGTATTACACGGAAAGGTCAGTGGATCGTTGACGGCGAGGATCCTAAAGCTTGGAAGCTGGGCACCTCTGATCTTCCCAGCGTGGAGA
Organism: Bifidobacterium aquikefiri; assembly: GCF_002259795.1. Lineage (GTDB taxonomy): Bacteria > Actinomycetota > Actinomycetes > Actinomycetales > Bifidobacteriaceae > Bombiscardovia > Bombiscardovia aquikefiri. The sequence continues at coordinate 139,853 of NZ_MWXA01000003.1, forward strand.
TAACGAAGAACTCTCGACCGGTTCTGCTTGATCCTGCACTCGGGTGTGATGGATTCTTTGCAGGTGAGCATGAGGATTTGAAGAATCCAGCCAATGGGTACGGTACGAATTTTGTGAGTATGAGTGGCATCGATCCAGAGAAACATAATGTGGTGTGCTCGCTCGGCCATGTCGATGCGGTGTTCCCGGTGCTTCATGGCCCATTTGGAGAAGACGGCACGGTCCAGGGTCTTTTCGAGATGATGAAGGTCCCTTATGTCGGCTGTGGTGTGCTTGCATCCTCGGTGTGCATGGATAAACATTTCACCAAGATCTTGCTGCAGGCGGCAGGGATTGACGTTGCTCCTTGGATAACCCTGGATACGAGGGAATTCGATTCGGACTCTGCATTCGAACGCAATGCAATGGATATTCTGGCACAGGTCCAACGTGCAGAATTGGCTTACCCGCTTTTCATCAAGCCATCACGTGCCGGTTCAAGCTTCGGCGTCACCAAGGTCGAGAGTGGCGACGGTGCCGATGCAAGGAGCCAGTTGGCTGGCGCCGTATTCGAGGCATCCAGGCATGACTGGAAGGTTTTGATTGAAGAGGGCATCGATGGCCGAGAAATTGAATGTGCAGTATTGCGTGACGTTCCTGCGGAACAGACGCGCACCAGCTTGCCGGGTGAGGTAGTGCTCGACTCCCGTAGTCACGGGGACGATGATGCATTCTACGATTTTGACAGCAAATACATGGATGAATCGGCATCTCACGTTGAGGTCCCCGCAAGTCTGCCACAAGAGATCCTCGAACGGGTGCGTACCGTTGCAGGCAAGTCATTCGATGCGGTCGATGGCATGGGTCTGAGCCGAGTCGATACATTCGTTCGTCCTGACGGTTCCGTCATGGTCAACGAAATCAACACAATGCCAGGGTTCACCTCGATTTCAATGTATCCAAAGGCTTGGGAAGCCACAGGCATCCCCTATTCGAAGCTCATCACCATGCTGATCGACGGCGTGTTGTCGAACTGATGTTGATTAATGGCTTGGATTCGTCGCAAGCGAAGTATATCAGCCGGCGAGAAAATCCTCGCCGGCTATCGTTCGTGTGACGAGATCCTGCAAGGTCGAAGGCAGAACCTCCTGCTTGGCAAAAACCCAGATCTCACCTTTGATCCCAGTCACATCAAAACCTTGGAACTTCACTAAAGTTGGTCTCTCTGGTAAAACCAGGCCGTTCGTTACGCGCGATACCTTGGCAAGAATTTTCTGTTCGACGATCGCTGGGTCCGCAGTGCCCTTGACCACAAATGGAATGCGGGTGAGCGCCTCGCCGGCTGGTGTCATCTTCTCCAATGATGATGTATTCAGCAATGAATTTGGTATCCACATCTCTTCTCCTGCGCGGTCGATCACAATTGTGTGACGCCAGGTCACATCCTTGACGGTGCCGGTTATTCCTGCAATAGAAATCAAGTCTCCCGGTTGCACTACCTTGCCGAGCATCAGTCCTAATCCGCCGACGATGTTAGAGATCGTGTCCTTCAGACCAAATGAAACCGCAAGGCCGCCAACGCCAAGAGCCGTGCTCAGCGTGGTGGGGTTGATGCCGAATACGGGTTCCAGCACCATCATCGCGCCAATAATCCAGATGATGCCGATGACGATGTTCACAAAGAATGTCGCGCTTGGGATTTGTGAATGTTCAAGCAATCTCCACAGCGCCTTGGATGCCGCATAGGCAATTGCCGCGGTTGCGATCAGAACGACGAGAAGAAAGATGATGCGGTTGGCATTGCTTGCCAGCCACGATTGCATCACATGCACAAACTGCGTCATTGTTTCTCCCTAACCTCGGCGGTTCACTGTTGCACGATACTCGCAATCGATTATCACATGCAGTATGCTGCTCACTTGCTTTATATCCTGCACTTGCTGTATCCCCTGCACTCACTCACCAAGAGAACGGCTCATAGCAGATGTCTCCGGCACGCACGCCTTGTGAAAGCAGCATGCGTCGTACCGAGCGCAGCATGCTTGCCGGCCCTGCAACCAGATAGAGTGCATCCTGTTCCATGGCGCTCTTCAGCTCCTCGGGTGAAAAACGACCGACTTTGAGCTGTGCCTCGCAATGAGATGCCTGCGACCATTGCCTCAGCTGCTCCTGATACAACAATTGGTCTTGGCTTTTTGCCGTATACATGAATTTCATGTGTCTGCCGTGCGTCCCGTAGCTCAAGGCTACCGGCACAAGTGGGGTTACACCGATGCCGCCAGCGAACACGACGATTGGACGGTTCGGCGCATGTTCTTCAATGAAATGGTGATACCGCCCATATGGTGGAATCATTCGTGCCTTCATTCCGGCCTTGGCGGTGCTGACGAGCTTTCGTGTGAAGTCGCCATCCGCTCGAATGGCAAAACGTATGATGTCTGTTTGATCCTTCAAGCTCACGATGGAGAATGGATGATATTAATGCAGTCCTCTCATTTTGGGGAATCTGATGAACGCGAAATCGCCGTTCTCCCACTTTCCATGCAAGCCATGGACCCGCATCGTTATTTCTACGGTGTTGAAGGCAAGCGTCTGTACGGTTTCAATCTCGCCTCGATATGCGCCATAGCGCTGATGAAGCTTCTCATAGAGGTATGCAAACGCAACCAACGCAGAAGCTCCATCAAAGAGCACCATGAATGGGTGAATGACGGTGATATAGCTGATGAGGTTTACGTGGATGAACACCAGCACGACGGCGACGAGGTTGAATCTGTGCAGCCAGACGTTCAATTCATGGTGGAATACCCGTTCAAGCGTTCGGCGAATGTCACCAAGTATCCTGAAACGCGATGACAGCCAGCCAGACATCAATACCATCGACCACACCCCAAGAAATGCGAGGATATAGAAGGCGGTGTTGCCGGTGAGAGCAATCAGTCCATAGGAACTCATCAGCGTCTTGTGCATGAACGCCACCAGGATTGCGCACAGGCTCAGGATGCCATGCACCATATAGATCTTTGGCAATCCAATGAGCCTGTCGAGCCAACGGGGGCGCGTACTGAAATAGATTGCGGTGAGCATCCAACAATAGGCAATCGACCCTGCCATGATGTATTGCGCAGAGGGAGCGTACAAAGCCGGCAATCCGTGACTCAATAATAGGATGAATGGCATGGGAAGTACGAAGAGCACGGTGAACCAGGTGATTGTCATTGGCAAATGCAGTCGTTTGAGCATCATGTCACTCCTGAGTGGTCGTTACGCTTGTGCGTGCGTGTGACGATTTACATGGTGACGGGTTGCCTGGAGGTAACGATTGCGCTGTTCCAGGTGTTATATCCCACGTCTGATGTATCTGCTGAATCTCAATGAGCCGCGAATCCGGTCTCAGGGCAAGCATCCCAAACCCATTGCTCTGTGCCATGCCAACTGCTGCCGACTCTCCAGCCGCGAGACATGCCGTTGCCCACATATCCGCATCGGTGATTGAACCCGTTACCACGGTGACCTGTGTCAGAGCTTCCTTATTGAACGCTTCGGTGGTCACAATATGGTGGCCGCGCTTGCTGAAACCCGAAGTCGCCACGGCACCATTCTGAAGATGGTATTGCGCGAGTATGGTGTTCGGCTCAGCAGGGTTCTCGATGCCAATGTTCCACTCGAACTGCGAAGCCTGCGAAATGCCGAACTGCATGTCGCCACCGCCGTTCAGAGCGACTGCCTCGACAAGGGATCTTGTCCTTTCACTAGGGTTTTTACTGTAGACTTCACTGGTGTCTTCATGGTTGTGGGGATTCTGTGCAGTGGTGGTATTGGTAATCAGCGGTTTGAGAAATCGTTGAAATGCCTGTTCGATCGCCCATCCCTTTGCGACTCCTGTTGGGTCATAGAGACCCGTTGTGAAAGCATCAAAGGAACCGTGGGTGATGCGTTTGGCCAACGCGGATCGAGCGTAAATTTCCATGAATTCGGAATCTTCGAGTAGCGGTGCCCAATTGCCCAGGCGGGCACGAGAAACCAGTGATTCGCTCTTGAATGTTGAAAACTTCATGTCTACTTCGCCCAGAAAATCCCGGATGTTGGACACAACCGTCTCACAATCAGTTGATGAGAGATTCTTTGCGTGATTGTTCGTGAAGCCGGCATCCCACGGTTTGATCATGATGGTGAAGGGGATATTCATTACCCCGATGGCTCGAATGAACAGTGATGTTGTCATCATGACTGCCCCTGAGTTGAGCTGGTCGAGCTGCCGGACATTGTCTGATTGATGGCATCCTGAAGCGAACCCTTGAAACCGGTGTATGTTTCTGTAGCGCCGCTGACGAGCTGGATATCGGCATTCTGTGATTTCACTGCCTCGGACTGGAAGGTCGGAATGACCTGAGCGCTGATGGTTTGCGATTGCGAGGTTTCGTTCGGATAGGTTATGGCAGTCACATTCGTGATCTTGCCGCCGGATACGGTGATCCGAACCTGCACATCACCGCGGTTGGTCTGCACCAATGCCCCAGTATATGTTCCATCGGCATATTTCGAGGAGCTGGTGGAACTGGAACTGGAACTGGAACTGGAGCTGGTGGAGCTTGAGCTGCTCGATGCGCTATCCGAGGACGTTGCCGTCCCTGATCCGCTTCTCGAGGAACTTTCGGCCGCGGTAGCTGATGCCGAGCTTGTGGCGAGTGGGGTTTCGGCGGTTGGTTTGAAAAAAAGCACCAAAAAATCGATCGCCGCCGAAACTGCTATGAGTATCGAGAATACGATTCCCAAGATTTTGCGTCGTGCCACATGGGCATTGGTTCTTCTATGGCGCATCTTGCCCCTCGTGCATTGTTCTCATGTCCACAGCTTTAGCGAGGCATGGAGCAGTGCAAGGCTTCAGATTCCACCGGCCGGGTGTAAAGGAGCCAATGATCCATACTCTTTCGAATACAGCTCTGTGTCAATGCTGATATGCAGTTATGCGATGCTTCAATTGCCTAGCTGATTTCAGATAAAGGCATGAGCCTGAAAGTTTCTTGTGAAGAATCTGAATTCTGGGTTAAATCTGTGAAACATAAGTCAGGAGAAGGCTTGTGACCAGTTCTGAGTTATGCCTTGAGCAGAGCTGCAAAGCGTGATTTCCATGAGGCTAGTTCTTTCAGCAATGCATCGCGCCGCACAGCGTTGATGAATGACGCATTGATTGAGTTCTCTGCCATGATCGTCAGTTCTGAAAGTGTGAAGCCTATGCCTGCGAGTGCCTTGTAATTGTCAGCAATATATCCGCCAAAATATGCCGGATCGTCGGAATTGACGTTGATCAGCACCCCCTGTTCCATCATGTTGCGCAAGGGAAGCTCTTCAAGACTGTTGACGACCTGAAGCCTTCTGTTCGAGAGCGGGCAGGTCGTCAGGGGGATACGTTCGGATGCCAGGCGTTTCAATAGCATTGCATCGGTGACTGAGTGGATGCCGTGGTCAATGCGTTCTGCGTGAAGGGTATCGAGAGCATCAATCACATACGCTGCAGGTCCTTCCTCGCCAGCATGGGCGACGCAATGCCAGCCAAGCGTCTTGGCCTCTTGGAATTGTCTGGCGAAGAGATGGGGTGGATAGCCGACTTCCGCAGAGTCAAGACCGATGCCGAGAATATCGTCAGTTCGATGTCTGACCGAGTCAAGAACGGACTGTGCAGTGTCGATTGGCATGTCACGCACGATGCTCAGAATCAAACCGCTTGTTATGCCATAGCGTGCCTTTGCGTCTTTCATGCCTTCGAGCAGACCATCCATGACTATATTCACATCGAGACCGTTGGCTACATGCACTTGTGGGTCAAAGAATATCTCTGCATGTCTGACACCTTGTGCGCTGACCTTCCCGAAGTATGCGAGGGCAAGATCGCGAAAATCGTCTGATGTCTTGAGAACGCCCATCAATTCGTAATATAGATCGAGAAAAGACTGCAGATTCGTGAATCGATATTGTTTGCGTAAGTCATCAAGATCTCTGTAGGGCAGTGTGATTCCATTGCGATCTGCCAGTTCAAGCGCGAGCTCGGGTTCCAGACTTCCCTCAATATGCAGGTGCAATTCCGATTTAGGCAGTGTTTCGATTGCCGTTTGCATGTTCAATGCTGTACTGTTCATGATTCCCTAACCATTGCCTGACATAAACCCCGATATCGTTCGTATCTTAGTCGCACGAAAGACCTTAGAATGGAGAAAGGGGGATATGCCTTGGAAGTATTACGGGATAAGGGGTTGTCCCGTGTGCAACCAGAGGTTGCGCGAAAATTTTGGTTGCATGATGGGGTGCAACTTGAAGATGGTGGTGATAGCGAAGAATCTTTGCAAGGCTAGAAAGCATTACGAAAAGGTGCCATTGCCTTTTTACCGTTGTGAGGAGGAGACATGAGTTTCAAAACCAACCTGCAGTCCTTGCGTGCACAACGCAATATGACTCAGGAACAGCTTGCAATGTTGTTGGGTGTTTCACGTCAGGCGATTTCCAAGTGGGAATCCGAGAAGGCATATCCGGAGATGGATAAACTGCTGATCATATGCGATCTCTTTGGATGCACACTCGACGATCTGGTTCTTGGCGATGTGAACAGGCCGGGTCAGTCAGCTGCAGATCCTCAGCAATCGGCTCACAGCCATCATGAAGAGCCAGAAAATAAGCATGAATCTGGAACGAGAGCTAGCGGCGGTGTCGTTGCTGGTGGTGTTGCATTGTCTAGTGCGGATGGGCCGGCTCTTCCGGCCGACGTTACCGGATACGATCTGGAACGCAGATCGTTTGCCTTGAAGATTGCATCTGGAGTGGCATTGATCCTTTGTGGTGTCGCAGTCTGCCGATTGTTTGACGTTGAAGATGGTGGGTGGCTGATCGCAAGCTCATCGTTTTCTGAATTTCTTGTGGTGATCTGTGTGTTTATGGGCGTTGCGCTCGGTCTGGCATGTCTCGTTCCGGCAGGTCTGGCGCATGGTGATTTTAGAAGAAGACACCCCTATGTTGAGGATTTCTATTCTGATACTGATCGCTCGTATGCTGCCAGAAGGCTTGGCTTCGCTGTTGCCGGTGGCATTGCCTTGATTCTGTTGGGCGTGGCAGTCCTGGTACTTGAAGACAATCCATTTACACAATCCTTCATGCTGCTCTGCGTAGCCGCTGCGGTTTTTGGATTCGTGTATTACGGAATCGCCTATGGTTTGCTTAACATCAATGAATATAACGCCAAAGAAGACGAGGATGACTTGGTCGCGATGAGCAGGCACGATGCAGAAATCCTCGAAGAGAGAAAAAGGCAGAAGAAAGTGGTCAGTTCGATCTGCAGCATCATCATGATCATTGCGACTGTGATTGCCCTGCTTGCTCTGTTTGGCGGACGTGGCGAATTGCAGATTGGAAGTATGGTACTGCCATTCTGGATTCCGTGGGTGATTGGCGGTGTGCTCTGTGGGTTGGCCGAGCCGATCGTGACCGTGTTTCACAGGCGTTGAGCTTCACCGCGCTCAATTCACGATGAGATTTCGAGTTTTGTGGCAATTTCGATGTGTGCACATCTATTGTTGGCTTACTGGCGATCAAATATCAACGTTTTCGGACATTGATACTTCGGAATTGCCACAAAACTCGAAATCTCGCATGATTTGCATATGATATTCATCCCGTCTGGTGGGGACGTCGCAGTCCGGGTCGAATTCAGTATCCATTTGAAGGAAATGAGGGTTTGTCTTTGTTGACGAACCCCTATACTTATGTGTGATGCATAAACGGTTGGTGACAATGAGCAGTGAACAGACACAGGGCAGCGAACGGGCACATACGAATATGAGTGAGAAGAGCAAAGGTGAAATTCCCGACTCCAAGCTTTCTTTGGCGGATATTGAGCGCAGGCAGTCCAATCCTGCGAGCTGGGTCGTTTTCATTGTCCTGATACTCGTTGCAATCATTGCTCCCTATGGTTTTGGTCGCTACGTTGCCTTGCGCCATACGCAAGGACTCATCGTGCGACTGAACATGATTGAGACTCCTGCGATAGCGGTCATTGGATGGATTGTCACGGTAGTTACGTTGATTGCTCTCGCGATGTGTGTTCTCGAAAGCAAATCGTGGTGGTGGCGGACTGTACTGATCGTCGCGCTTGCATCCGAGCAGCTCATATCTGGTTTGTGCCTACTGAAAATGTCGTTTTGGTACGGAACCTATGTTGTCTTTGGAAAATATGCCTATCTCGCCAATGCCGCAAATCTTGGAGTAATCTCAGCAGCGCTAGGAGCTGCCATATTCGCATTCTTGTTTGTCGCCATCCTGGTGGTCGTGCGAAAGGATTCGCCGTTAAACGTACTTACGCATAGTTGGTCGGCCATGTCGCTCTTCTTCATAATCGAGCTCATCGCCCTGAGTGTCGTGCTGTTTGGTGGTCTGCTTACCATCGTGTGAAACAGCCTTGCAATTGCGGGTGAAAAATATCGTGGTGAGTGTATACTCCTGTCTTGGCGTGTTCCGCCCGCGGAAAGAGAGCGCTTCGACACTGGGTCGTGGCACCGCGCAGCAATATCAAGGAGGAGCCGTGGCACTTACGGCACAGGAAAAGCAAGAGATCGTCACCAAGTATGCGACGCATGAAGGTGATACGGGTTCTCCCGAGGTTCAGATTGCGTTGCTGACCAAGCGCATCAGTGACCTGACCGAGCACCTGAAAGAACATAAGCACGACCACCATTCACGTCGTGGTTTGCTTCTGATGGTCGGCGACCGTCGTCGTCTGCTCGATTACCTCCAGCGCGTTGACATCGAACGTTACCGTTCATTGATCAGCCGTCTGGGATTGCGTCGATAATTGAATACTTCCGCCCGAGCAATATGCTCGGGCGCTTTTGCATACCGGCATTCGGAACAAGTGAATACGAATAGATGCTGAGCACAGCAGTTGGTTAGACGGATGAGTCGTCATGAACTCGACAATGCGAGTTACAGACGGTTCAGGGTATGACGGAATAATGCGGACACAGCAGGTATCTCCAGCAAGGAGCGCGCGGTCAGGTATACCGCGTCCGGGATGCACAAGATGGATGAAGCGCTAGATAGCGCTAGATTTTTGGCTAGTCAGTCTAGCGAATGTGATGAAAAAATAGTGAAGGAGGAACCCGTGGAGGGTCCCGAAATACAAGCCGCAGAAGCGGTTATTGATAATGGCTCATTCGGTACGCGCACGTTGCGCTTCGAAACCGGTCGTCTCGCCCAGCAGGCAGACGGTGCAGTAGCAGCCTATCTTGATGATGATTCAATGGTGCTTTCAACCACGACAGCTGGTTCAAGCCCTAAGGAAAATTACGATTTCTTCCCACTCACCGTTGATGTGGAAGAAAAGATGTACGCTGCCGGCAAGATTCCCGGCTCGTTCTTCCGCCGTGAAGGTCGTCCTTCTTCGGAAGCCATTCTGGCTTGCCGAATCATTGACCGTCCATTGCGTCCACTGTTCCCGCACACGCTGCGCAACGAAGTCCAGGTTGTGGAGACCGTGCTCTCTGTCAACCCAGACGACGCATACGACATGATTGCACTCAACGGTGCATCCGCTTCCACGATGATCTCCGGATTGCCTTTCGAAGGCCCAGTTTCCGGTGTCCGTCTGGCTCTGATCGATGGTCAGTGGGTTGCATTCCCACGCTGGAGCGAGCGTGAGCGCGCCGTATTCGAGATCGTCGTTGCCGGCCGAGTCATCGAGAACGGCGATGTAGCCATCGCCATGATTGAGGCTGGTGCAGGCAAGAATGCATGGAAGCTCATCTATGACGAGGATCAGATCAAGCCTGATGAGGATGTTGTGGCACAGGGCCTTGAAGCCGCCAAGCCATTCATCAAGGCAATCTGCGAGGCACAGAGTGAGCTCAAGTCCAAGGTTGCCAAGGAAACCAAGGAATTCCCACTCTTCCCTGAATACACCGACAATCTGTACAAGCGTATCGACGAGATCGCCCATGGCGATTTGGACGAGGCTCTTTCCATCGCTGACAAGCTTCCACGTCAGGACAGAATTCATGAAATCAAGGAGAAGGTTCGCGAAACTCTCGCCTCTGAATTCACCGACATGGAAGATGCCGAGAAAGACAAGGAGCTGGGTAACGCCTTCAAGGAGCTGCAACGTCAGATCGTTCGTCAGCGCATTTTGACCCAGGATTATCGTATTGATGGCCGCGGTCTTCGCGACATCAGAACCCTGTCTGCCGAGGTCGACATCGTTCCTCGCGTTCATGGTTCAGCGCTCTTCCAGCGTGGAGAGACCCAGATTCTTGGCGTCACCACACTGAACATGCTCAAGATGGAGCAGCAGGTTGATGCCCTTTCCGGCCCAACTTCAAAGCGCTACATGCACAATTACGAAATGCCTCCATACTCAACCGGTGAGACTGGCCGCGTTGGTTCGCCAAAGCGCCGCGAAATCGGCCACGGTGCTCTCGCGGAGCGTGCACTGGTTCCAGTGCTGCCCTCACGCGAAGAGTTCCCATATGCCATTCGCCAAGTCTCCGAGGCCATTGGTTCCAACGGTTCGACTTCGATGGGTTCCGTCTGCGCTTCGACGCTGTCGCTACTCGCAGCTGGCGTTCCCTTGAAGGCTCCAGTAGCCGGCATCGCCATGGGACTGGTGTCCGGTGACGTTGATGGCAAGCATATTTTCAAGACTCTGACCGATATTCTCGGTGCAGAAGATGCCTTCGGCGATATGGACTTCAAGGTTGCAGGTACCGCAGACTTCATCACCGCGCTGCAGCTTGACACCAAGCTTGACGGCATTCCTGCCGACATCCTTGCCGCAGCTTTGCAGCAGGCCAAGGAGGCCCGCACCACGATTCTCGAAGTCATCAACGAGTGCATCGATAGCCCAGCCGAGATGAGCCCATACGCACCGCGCATCATCAGCACCACCGTTCCAGTTGAGAAGATCGGTGAGGTCATCGGCCCGAAGGGCAAGATGATCAACCAGATCCAGGAGGACACCGGTGCCGATGTCACCATCGAGGATGACGGTACGGTTTACATTTCCTCCGAGGGTGGCGAGGCTGCAGCCAAGGCCAAGGAAATGATTGACCAGATTGCCAACCCGCATGTTCCAGAAGCCGGAGAGACTTTCAACGGCAAGGTGGTGAAGACCACAAGCTTTGGTGCCTTCGTCAACCTCACGCCAGGAACCGATGGGCTGCTTCATATCTCGCAGATTCGCAACCTCACCAATGGTGAGCGTGTGGATGCCGTCGAAGATGTGCTGAAAGAAGGCGACACCGTCGAGGTCATCGTGCAAGGCGTTGACGATCGCGGCAAGATTTCGCTTGCCATTCCAGGATTTGAAAGCCAGGAGAGTGCCAGCCAGTCACATGGTGATCGTGGAGACCGCCGTGGAGATCGTGGTGATCGTCGTGGTGATCATGGCGATCGCGGTGGATATCGCTCGCACTACAACAATGACGATCGTCCACGTCGTCGTCGCGATGACCGTGATGATAGGGGCGAGCGTTCCGATCGTGGTGATCGTGGCTATGATCGCAGGGATCATCATGATGATCGTTCGGATCGCTATGAGCGTCGGGATCGTGATGAGCGTTCTGATCGTGGCGAACGCAGTGATCGACGTCACGATCGCAATGAACGCAACGATCGTCGTGATGATCGTCGTGGCGGGTACCGTGGCCGTCGCGAGCAGGCCCACTATGCTCCAGATGAACACTACGATGAGTATCGCGCAGATCGCGAAGAACGCACTGAGCGTCCTCGTCGCAGAGTTCGCAAGGACTTCGATCCTTTCGAGGACTGAACGTATCTCTCGCGCCAGTGCATAGCTGACCGATAGCCCAAGTTGCCATGAAGCCAACGCTTCATGGCAACTTTTTATTTGGTGTTCGTTCCATCTTCTCCGGTGCAGGTTGCGAACGTTGTGCTTGGTGAGTCACTGTTGGGCAGAATCATGCGAAAACCGACTTGCAAAGCACAGCCTGTGAAAAGTATGGCTCCGATATAGTGTTGTCGCAGCCAGCTAGGACTGGGCATTCCCCTCACCATCATTTCGAGAGATGCCCGGATACCAACGGTCATCTTGGTCGAGCCCTCTGTTACTTCGAGTGTTCTGTTCTTTTGTCATCTCGAGCGAAGGCGCAGCCGCAGTCGAGAGATCTCACCACTGGATACCAATAGGAGATCCCTCGACTACGCTCGGGATGACCACACAGTAGGTCGCTCGGGATGACATTAGGTCGTTCCGGGGGACTGGCTTGTTCGGGATAACGCTGGGTTACTTGAAGAATAACAGGGCGGGTGAGGACCGCACCTACGTGTGTGCAACCTGAAAATGAACCGAATGCGACCGATCTAGCGAACGAGTTTGATCTTTTCCACGTCGTCGCGATGGGTTTCCCGGTAGATGACGAAGCGGTTGCCGATGACCTGGACCACGGAAGCGCCAAGCTTCTCGGCAAGCTGTGAGGCTGCATCGCGCGCAGTCAAATCAGACCCGTTCAGCACCGAGCATTTGATGAGCTCGCGATTTTCCAAGGTTTCGTTCGCCTGTTTGATACTCGCCTCAGTGAGGTTGCTCTTGCCGATGATAATGAGTGGATTCAGATGATTGCTCAGTGCGCGAAGTTGCTTGACCTGATGCTTGTTCAGTTCCTTTGCCGAGCGGACGTCTTGCTCTTCCATACGAATGTATCCCTTCAATCCTTGCTTGGTTTGAATGCTGAATCCTATGGTATCGTGCGCTGCAGTCGAAAGATTCCCCGCTCATGAGACAATGGTAGGCATGAACGGATTACTTATCGCTGTACTTGTGATAGTTGTTATTGTCGTTGTGTTCGTATTGTGGGGGATTGGGGTCTATAACGGACTGATTGCCTTGCGAAACCGCGTTGCCAATGGTTGGGCCCAGATCGATGTTCAGCTCAAGCAACGTGCCGACCTGGTTCCCAATCTTGTCGAGACCGTGAAGGGCTATGCAACCCATGAATCTCAAGTTTTCCAGAAGGTTACCGAAGCGCGTGCAGGGGCAGTCGAGGCGGCGCAGCACGGCGATCCGGAGCAGCGCGCACAGGCTGAAAACCAGTTGAGCAACGCTCTCGTGAATCTGCGTGCGACTGCTGAGGCATACCCGCAATTGCAGGCAAATCAGAACTTCATGGACCTGCAGAATCAGCTGAGCCAGCTGGAGCAGAAGATCGCCTATGCGCGTCAGTTCTATAACGATGTCGTGCAGAAGTTCAACGTCAAGATTCAATCGGTTCCAAGCAACATCATCGCGGGCATGTTCCACTTCGAGGAAGCGCAATTCTTTGCAGCAAGAGAGCAGGATCGCGTGGTGCCACAGGTCAAGTTCTGACATGCACGAAAGGCGTATTTCGAATACGTGGAGCAGTTCTGCAACGATTATGCGCGTGCACACCGATGGTTGAGCGCGGCCTAGGAAACGGCATAGTGCGCCAGGCAGCGCCGTATCACGTCACACGAAGGGGAAACATTTGATCCAGCCAACTCAACAAGCTCTGCCAACGGACTCTGGTGACACTCCGGTTTCGAAGCGTGAGTGGAATGTGAAGCGGTTCATTGTATGCCTTGGTGTAGCGGTACTCGTTTCGGCTGTGGCAAGCGCCATTCTCTTGGGAATTGGCGTGTCGAGCCTCAATGAGGCTCCTCTTTCTTACAATTCTCTGAATTACAAGACGCAGGTGCTGAAAAACGGTGACCTGAAAATAGATCAGCGGGTGTCCATCAAACTCAACGAGCGCGAGGATGATGATGGCGACACACTGCCATGGCGTCAGATGTATCAGCAATACACGATCAATCCAAACAATCTGACATCGATTGCCGACGTTTCGGTTCGCAATGTCACAGATGGCACCACCTATACGCAGACCAAGCCAATTCCGCCTGATGACGTTTCAGGCACGGACAATTGGGATTCAACCGAAGCAAATCATTGGTATATTGCCGATGTTTCCGATTCCGACAATCCAACGCAATACGTTGCCTCAACCGCTGGCAGGGACTCCAAATATCCTGTAGAGATAGGCTGGAACATTCCCGAGACGGATTCCGCTGAGGCGATGGTCTTTGATATAACAATGACTTTCCACGGCGTTTCGACTGCTCACCCGGATGTGACCAACTTCCAGTGGGAACCATTCGGCAATGCCAATCAGATTCCGATCGGCACGGTGAATGCAACAGTCAGCTTCCCCGAAGGCATCAACTCAAAGAATTCCTGGGCGTGGCTGCATTACGCGGGACAGTCCCAGACATCTCGTGCAGACGATGGGACCTTGAAGTTCTCGGCACAGAATGTGGGTGCCGGCGAGCACCTCGATCTGGTCGCAATGTTCGATTCCTCAGCCAGCAGCGGTGTTGCAAGAACGAGCAGCACCGACGTCAAGCAGAGCATCATCGACGACGAGACACAGCAAGAGACCAAGGCTAGGGATGCCGCGCGGGTGAAGGCGCGGTTCACCGTAATCGCGTGGATCATTGGCGGTATCCTTGCACTGATTCTCAGCGTTTTTGCTCTACGAGCGGCTTTCACAACCTATGGCGCCTCACGCTATCACGGCGATGTGGAGTACTGGCGCGAACCGCCGAACATGAGTCCAGCATCGGCAGCGAGCATGCATGATCTTGTACTTAAGAAAACCTCAGACAAGGCATCGCGTCAAATGGCAGCCAGTGTGCTATCGCTGGCATCCAAGCATGCGATTTCGATTTATCCGGGCTCGGTCTCAGTGTATGGCAATGTCGATCTGGTACAGGCTGATTCGGTGCAGATTTCAAGTGCGGTTTCGAGTGACGACAAACGATTGCAGAAAGATCTTGCATCGACGTCGACGATTGTCATTCATCCAGTCTGTTCCAATGATCGTGGGGCACTCAAGCTCAGTTCCTCTGAAGATGCTGCGTTGCATCTCTTGGAATGTGCGGCGCAACGTTTGAATTCATCAGTGTTTGACTTGAAGCAGATGCAGCAAAGCTTCAAGAAGTGGGAGTCTGGCTATAAGGAGCAGGCGAAGTTCACGAATGCGGTGAGCGGTGAATTCGCCTTGCTTGGAGCAACCCAAACGAAGGCCAGCTCGATTGGGTTGGGCATCACTGGCATTACCTGTGCTTTGGTTGGCACGCTGGCAGCTGGGTTGACGCTTGGCGGGGGAACCTTTGTGATCGGCATTCTTTGCAGCTTTGTGCTTTTGGTATGCTCCATCTTTGCAGTCACATACGGCAAGGTTACGGTGCTTAATGACACCGGTCAGGAATACGCCGGACAGATTCAAGGACTTGAACGATATCTACTCGACTTCAGCTCCTTCGAAGATCGCGGCGTTGACAACCTCACACTGTGGGATCGTTATCTCGTCTATGCTGCGGCCTTCGGCATCAGCAACGAAGCATTGCAGCAGCTTGCACGCGCCAATCCAAAGCTGGGCGACCCCGAATGGCTTGATTCCAATGCTTCCGGTTCCATGCTGTATTGGTCGTTCAGACCGTGGGCATTCATGGCCTATGGCTATGGTATGGGCGGATTTGGCAACGCATCTCCAGGAATGCCTGCAAACTCGAACGTTAACCCAGGAATTGGCGATCTCGGCAGTCAACTGACCTCCAGCTTCTCGTCCATCAGCTCGACGATTCATGCTGCCGCCCCTTCGTCATCCTCCGGCGGTGGCTTCTCTGGAGGCGGCTTTGCCGGTGGTGGCGGTGGCTCAGGCGGTGGATCCTTCGGCGGTAGGTAAAAGAGCGTGCGACGACATCGCCAGCGTGTAGGGTTGGAGTGATCGTCACCAAGTTGAAAGGGACTCCAGATGGAACTACGTCGCAGAAATATAGGTCAGCGCAGCACCACTGCCATCGGCTTTGGAGAGATGCCTTTGACAATCGAAGGCAAACCCGGCCACGAGCAGGCGATAGAAACCATTCATGCCGCGCTGGATGCCGGTTGTCGTCATATCGATACCGCCTGGGCTTATTACGAATCGGGTGGCGAGGAAGAGACAGGTGAGAAACTCGTCCGTCAGGCATTGCAATCGTGGAGTGGCCCTCGTGAAGAGGTTCTGGTTGCCACCAAGGTGGGGCATTTCAGGAATTTCACCGATGGCAGGCCGACATGGGATGTCGATGGTCGTCCCGAGAGTCTGATTCGTTATGGTAAGCAATCAGCCGAGGCTTTGGGTGTGAACAGTATTGATCTGCTGTATTTCCATCGCCCTGATCCAAAAGTGCCATACAACGAGTCCATCGAAGCCATCAAGCAGCTGGTCGATGAAGGCGTTGTCAAGGATGCCGGTATATCGAATGCCAGCATTGAGCAGATCGATGTTGCTCGTGGCATACTTGGCGAGAGTCTGGTAGCTGTTCAAAACCAGTATTCTCCAATCTATCGCGACACTGAAGATACGTTGGAATACACCAGAAAAGTCGGTCTCGCATTTGTCTGTTGGAGTCCATTGGGCGGTTTTCGCAAGGCAAAGGACGAGAGCAGATTCGATCCATTCAAGGCGGTTGCCAAGGCACATCAAGTCAGCTATCAACAGGTAGTGCTTGCGTGGGAGCTGAGCAAGGGAGATCACATGTTTGCGATTCCTGGCGCTCACCGTCCAGCAACCATCTTGGATTCACTCCATGCCGGTCAGCTTGAATTGAGCGCCGACGAACTTGCAACTCTGGGCTGAGACGAGTTGACATCGTCAATGCTCCATTTCCATGCTGCTTGATGGTGTGTCGGCATTGCCTCACCCATCACTCAACGTGCGTCATCGGTCGGAAGGATATAGACATATGACTGTTGAAGACCCATTCAGCGCTTCTCTACACCATGAGCAAGGTGTGGGAACAAAGGGGCGCCGAGCATTGATTATCGTAGATGTGCAGCCCACCTTCTGTGAAGGTGGCGAACTCGGTGTAGAGGGTGGCAATCGAGTGGCATCGGCGATTGCAGACTTTGTGAAGGAACATCGCAAGGATTACTGCTATATCGCAACGACTCAGGATTGGCATATTGAACCTGGCCATCATTTTTCCGATACCCCTGACTTCGTTGATACATGGCCGCGGCATGGTGTTGCAGGCTCCAAGAATGCGAAGCTCCACCCTCTGATTGCGGCATTGGGCATCGAACACCATTTCAAAAAGGGTCAATATGAAGCTGCATATTCGGGTTTTCAAGGTATTGAGGATCTTGGCGGTCCTGCGATTCCTTCGCGCGAGGAGTTTGCGCAAATGAGCAAGGCTGGACACACGTTGAAACATGAACTCGACGAGCAACAGGTGAGCAATGTTGATGTAGTGGGCATTGCACAATCGCATTGTGTGAAGGAAACTGCCCTGGATGCTCAGAAATATGGCTTACGCGTGCGCGTTTTCACCGATCTGACTGTTCCCGTGAGTAGAGAACTGGGAGAAGAAGCTCGCAAGGAGATGAACAATGCAGGAATCATCCTTCAACCTTCACGCTGAAAGCGTTGTATCAGCACAGATTCTGGATGACACACGCATCGATGACCACGACAGCTCAGGTAATCCGATTCCCGTGACCATACCCATTGATTTGGCTCCTGGCGTGCGGGTCACCTATACGACGAGGCTCGGCGGGATTTCGACCGGAAGCTTCGCCCAGCTCAACTTGGGCGGCAAAGGAGGAGACAATCCCCGTCATGTGCTTGCGAATCGCAGGGCATTGTCACAATCGCTCCATGCACCCTTGGCGTTAGTCAGTCAGGTTCATTCCGGGCACGCCATCGATATCGATGATGTCTGGAAACACAATGCGGATTTTGGCTTCGATGCCAGTGGAACGGCTGTTCATGAGCCAGCTGTGAGTTCATCAGCTGTGAGTTCATCAGCTGTGAGTTCATCATCTGTGTCTTCTCAACTTGTGTCTTCTCAAGCTGTGTCTCACGGCGGGCAACGCTCTCAAAGCCCGGATTCCGAGGATATTTCGGTTCAGGGGATAGCGGGCACTGTGATTGATGCTGACGGACAGATTTCGGAGCAATCAGACGTAGCGCTCGGCATGTTCGCGGCTGACTGCCTGCCGGTGCTGCTTGCAGATCCGAACAGGCACATCATCGCCGCCGCTCATTGTGGACGGAAAGGTCTGCAACGGGGGATCATCGCGGCGACCGTTGCGAGGATGCAGGAACATGGCGCGCAACTTGACAACATCGTTGCAACCTTAGGTCCGTGCATCTGTGGTGACTGCTATGAGGTTGGCGACGAAATTGCCGCGGACTTCGATGTGCAGTTCCCCGGTGCTGCAACGCAGACGCGTTTCGGTGGCAAGGGCATCGATATCGCAAAGGCAGCGACCATGGCTCTGCACGATGCCGGAGTCGTTCGTCTCATCTCTTCCATACCACGAGTGAATGCTGCAACACAGTATCTTGAACACGATCAGGAACTTGCTGACCTGTGCAGTGTGGACGGCGAGGGTCCAGTATCGTTGGCGGAGCGTATTGCAGACATACGTCACAGCCTGTGCACGCTGGAAAATCCTCTCTGGTTCTCACACCGCCGCGCAACTCTAGCCCATAAATCCCGTGAAGGCCGGATGCTCGCTCTGATAGCTCAGCATCGGTAATTAACCGCAAGCAAGGCAATACAATTGCGCTCAATAACGATGGCATAAAGCTGCAACCATTGAGGGGTGAACAATGACTGAAGACGCGGGCCGGTGCAGTGAGCTGATGACGCTTCGGGGCTTGTCGACTTTGCTGTATGAAATGGGCAGGACCTTTGACAATCTTTCATCAACTCGACTCGCGACCGAGGAGTTCCTGCGTACCAACAACCCCAAGGTGCTCGGCAGTCGCAATGATTTCACGTTGCTCAGTGACTTGAAGGATGCGGCGAATTATGCGTTGACGCATGCGAGGCATGCGATCGATTTCGCATATCTGTGTGGGATCAATGCGCAGATGACACGGACCGCCGCCATTGAGCCGGGAAAAATACGAACGTCAAGCAACATTGTTGTCCATACTGCGCTTGGAGATTACGTACCGCCAGTTCCAAAGGAACAGGAATTGAGCAGGGTGATACATCTAGCGCTTGCTGAAAGCGATCCACGTAAGGCAGCGTCAACCGTATTCGTCACGATTGCTCGAAGTCAGCCATTTGGCGATGGAAACAAGCGTTCAGCACTACTGCTGGCCAATGGTTTGCTGCTCCATCGTGGCTACCCGGGTATGCTTTCAGTTCCCGTTGAAGATGCGGGTAGGCAGGAGTTCAATGCGAAGCTCTCAGCCTGGTACCTGCAAGGCGATAAAGCTATCATTGCGTGGCTTTCTGCCTGGAACCAACACCGAGGGCGATAGCCGGATGTTTATGCTTTGGGAGTCTATTTTTCGTGGATTGAGCCGGAAAATCGACTCCCGAAGCGCAAGCTATCGGAAAAGGGTCGGCTGAAGCACAACGTGGTGAGCGACTGAAACGCAATATGAGCATAGACTGGTAGGTATGGAACGGTTTTCTGTTATTGTGTCCGGCTTTGACCGGTATGAAAGTGTCGATGTCAATCCGTCGCGCGAAGTTCCTGAAGCTTTGGAATCTCAAGGGTTGAAACTCGGCTCGAATAGTGAGACAAATCCGACCTCCGATGTTGATGATGACGTGAGCTTTGATTGTGAAATACACATTCACAGTGTGATGTTGCCTGTCAGTTTCACCAATGCGTGGCCGACACTGAAGGCTGCGATAGACAGGTATCATCCTGATATAGTCATCGCCACCGGACTGAAGCATGCAGCCAGGGGTATCGCATTGGAACGATGCGCAACCAATCTTATGGATGCTGCCCGTCCTGATGCAGACAACGTCAAGCCGCGCAAGATTGCGATCGTCGAAGAAGGACCAGCGGCATATTGGACAAGGCTGCCATTGCGCTCGATACTTGAGGATTTTTCCACGCACAACATTCCGGCGACCTTGAGCTCCGACGCGGGAACCTACGTCTGCAATTCTTTGTTCTATCATCTGCTGAACTGGACTTCGCATCAGCAAAAAGTACTTTCAGGTTTTGTGAGTTTTCCCCTGGTGAATGAGCACGGGGGAAATCTGTATGGGTTGCCTCTGAAACAGCAGATTGCTGCCGGACGTGACGTCGTGAAGGAAACCTTGCGTTATTATCGTGAACCAGCCACAAGAGATGTGGTAATCGTCTGAGAACAATCTGGGAAAGCACTGAATGTTGCGCTGAGAGTGTGTGAAATCATCGATGCTAGGATGTTTCCGTCATTATTGGATATACAGTCATATGAAGTGGGTTTGACGTAAGAACCGGCAATCGGTGAATAGGAGTTTCGATGGTGGATAATTTCCCTGTTGTGTTGCGTGGATATGACAAAGACAGAGTTGACGGTGCACTTTCTGACATGCGTCAGAATATTGTCCGTCTGCGTGAGCAGATCAAGGCTTATGATACAAGGGTTTTGAAACTCGAGTCGGAACTTCAGGACGAGAAGGCGCGTAAGTCTACCGTTTCCAAGGATTCTTTCGCTTCACTGGGAGCCAATGCCCAGCAGTTGCTTGCCTCGGCCGAGCAGACGAGCACAGAACTCCTCAATCGCGCGAAGCAGGATGCGAACACCATCAGAACGTCTGCTCAGGAGCAGTCCGATACGGCAATCAACAACGCGCACATTGACGCAAAACGCGTTGTTGAGGAGTCGCAGGCAAAGGCGAAGTCTCTGCTTGATTCGGCAAGGGATAAGGCACAGACCGTTACAGCCACCGCGAGCCAACAGGCCGATCAGCTGCAGTCCACAGCCGATAAGAAGGTTTCTGAGCAACGCCAGGCAGTTGAGCTTGAGCTGCGCAATTCCCGTGCGGAGCATGAGAAGCGCATGGCCGCCGAGCGAGCCTCGCAGGAGCGGGACATCGCCGCGATGCGGGCGGAAGCGACCAAGGAGACCGCGCATCAGCGTCAGGTTGCCGATCAGGAGATCACGCAGCTGAAGAGTGAAGCCAATGATCAGATTCAGAAGGCGCTCGCGGAGGCCAATAAGAAGTTGGCAGATGTTCGTGAACAGGTATCACGCAACCTTACCGAGGCAAAGCGCAAGGCGGGCGAGATCACCGATGCGGCACATGTCAAGGCTCAGCAGATCACTGATGAAGCCGTGGTGAGCCGGGCTGAGACCCTTTCGAAGGTTTCTGCAGAGGTCCAGCAGATTCGCAAGGACATCTCCCAGCAACAGGACGATGCAACAGCCAAGGTCAACGAGCTGTTGAAAAATCTGGAAGAGCGTCGCGCCCAGACCGAGAAGGAATCTCAGGAGTTGCTTGCCCAGGCAAAGAAGGCTCGCGAAGATGCTGACGAATATGCTGCCCACAAGCGAGAGGATGCCGCGCTCAAGGCTGATCAGATCCTTGCCAAGGCATCATCCGACGCACACGTTGAGGTTGAGAATCGTCGTCATGCAGCTGAGCAGGAATTGAAGGGGTTGAAGACCAGCATTTCCAAGTTGCAGCATCGTGAGGCAACCATCACGGCGCGTGTTGACGATTTGCGCTCAATCTTTGCGAAATCCTTCGGGGCTCTTGATATTGCCGACGATCATGCAGACAA
Organism: Bifidobacterium aquikefiri; assembly: GCF_002259795.1. Lineage (GTDB taxonomy): Bacteria > Actinomycetota > Actinomycetes > Actinomycetales > Bifidobacteriaceae > Bombiscardovia > Bombiscardovia aquikefiri. The sequence goes on from NZ_MWXA01000003.1 coordinate 161,421, forward strand.
GACCGCGAACACGCCGGCAAACGCACCAACTACATCGTCCGATCAAGGTGAGCAGAGCAGCGGGGACGATGCCCAGAGCGATCAGAATGCCGCATGATTGCCCTGAGATTACAGAGTTCATCAACGAATAGTACAGTGCGATAGTGCATAAGTAATGTTGGTACGAATATCAATACGTAGATTGCTGAAGGGTATAAGTAATGAGTGAGAATCTACAACCACTGGGAAAAGAACAGCTTGCACAGATGCGTGAGAGCTTCGATGAACATGATGCACACCGTGTGGCCATGAATGCGGTCACGGGTGCAGGCATCAATGAGGTAGCAAGGAATTATGACAAGTCGCGCTTGTTGCAGCGTCGTTTTTCGGTCACGGTAGACAATGGCGATGTGACTTCACAAGAGCATTCGGGGCGCTGCTGGCTGTTCAGTTCTTTGAATGTGGCACGTTTTATTGCCAAGAAGTCGATGAACCTCAAGGAGTTCGAGTTTTCGCAGAACTATGCGATGTATTACGACAAGCTTGAGCGCATCAACTACTTCCTGCAGGATGTGGCCGAGCTGGTTCGTTCAGGCGAGACGAGTGATTCAAGGCTGATACAGCATCTGCTCAATGATGTGATGGGCGATGGCGGGCAGTGGACGATGGCGATGAACCTCTACAAGAAGTATGGTGCGGTTCCCAAGGATTTGTTCCCGGAGACGGCATCGTCACGTAACACTTCTGAGATGAATGTGCATCTTCGTTCCCTGCTTCACCAAGCAGTGGCCCATATGTATGAGAACACGGGCGACATCGACGCAATCGTGAAGACCACACTTGAGGCTGGCCACCGCGTTCTCACCATTCATCTTGGCACTCCTCCGACCAGTTTCGACTGGGAGTGGACCGACAAGGATGACAACTTCCATCGCGACGGTGAGATCACACCTCAGGAGTTCTGGAAGAAGTATGTTGATGCCGGCTTGGAAGACTATGTCTGCCTGGTTGACGATCCGCGCAGTGAGCACCCTAAGGGTCACAAGATTGCCATCGAGCACCTTGGAAATGTCGTTGGCGGCGATGCCACTGAATACCTGAACGTACCAGTTGACTTCATGAAGGACATGGCTCGCAGAATTCTCTCCGAAGAATCGATTCCAGTATGGTTCGGCGCTGATTGTCACCCGATGATGGACCGCAAGAACGGCGCATGGGCGACTGATCTCTTCGAGTACGGCCGTGTCTATGATTTCGATTTCGATCTCGACAAGGAAGAGCGCGTACGATATAACGACTCGGCAATGAATCATGCGATGGCTTTCGTGGGCGTCGACGTTGCCGATGATGGAACGACCACACGTCGTTGGCGAGTTGAGAATTCATGGGGCTGCAAGATCGCTGACAAAGGGTACTTCACGATGGAAGACTCTTGGTTCTCTGAATTCGTGTATGAGGTTGCCGTGCCGAAGTCCATGCTTCCGGCCGAATATCAGGAAGCCCTCAAGAAGCCGGCCATCAAGCTACCAGCCTGGGATCCGATGGGTGCTTTGGCCCGATAATTGGGTGCGGAGAAACCACATTGCGAGTTTTGTGACAATTTTGAAGTACAGAAGTGACTTTTTGGCTTATTCTCGACGCTGAAATGCCGATTTTGGGCTTTTGTACTTCAGAATTGCCACAAAACTCGTATTTCAGCAAACAATGTTGGCTGTAACGCATGTTTTCGATAGGGAATTCCAGAATTCAGACGAAAATTCGCCGAAAACGGGTATTGTCCGCTAGGCTTGACGGGCGGTATAGCGGCAGCAACGTATGGTGGAGGAGAACATGGCAGAATTGCGCGGGCCCGATAGCTCTGAGGATGAGCAGTCACGATTGAGCCGCCAAGCGGTGTTCCCTGAAACGGTTGATATCAACATTCGTCAGCTGGATCCGATTCCAGCACCACGAGCATTCATCAAAGAGTTGCCCCTTGGTCAGGCAGAGGCACGCTTTGTGCTTCGTTCCAGGCAAGAGATTCGAGACGTACTCAACGGAGTTGACGACAGACTGTTGGTTATTGTCGGTCCGTGCTCCATTCATGATCCGAAGGCGGCAGCCGAATACGCCTCAAAGCTGGCAAAGGTGCATAGTGAACTCAAGGACCGTCTGCTGATTGTGATGCGGGTGTATTTCGAAAAGCCGCGAACTACGGTGGGGTGGAAAGGACTGATCAATGATCCTGATCTGGACGGCACCTTCGACATTCGCAAGGGCATGTGGCTTGCGCGAAAGGTATTGATTGACATTGTGTCCAAGGGGGTTCCCGCTGCAACTGAATGGCTTGACCCGATAACGCCGCAGTATCTTTCCGATGCCATCAGCTGGGGTGCCATAGGAGCGAGAAATACCGAGAGCCAGGTACATCGCGAACTGGCAAGCGGACTTTCCATGCCCATCGGATTCAAGAATTCCACCGATGGCAATGTGAAGGCGGCCGCAGATTCCTGCTATTCCGCATCGGCGGAGCACCACTTCCTTTCCATCAATCTTGACGGTCATGTCATTGCTGCAGAAACGAAGGGAAATCCAAACTGCCATCTCATTCTTCGCGGATCATCGCATGGTCCGAACTACGATTCGGAATCGGTTGCGTCCGCAATGCGAGAGTTGCATGATTCCAAGGCCAGCGGTCCCAGCGAACATGGCCTGATCATTGATGCCGCACACGGAAACTCGGGCAAGGACGAAAACGTCGAAGCCTGTGTCGTTGAGGACATTGCCGGAAGACTGGCATCTGGTGAGCGGGGCATCACGGGTATCATGATGGAGAGCTTCCTTCAGGGCGGTAATCAGCAGCCCGGTCCGTTGAGCTCATTGATCTATGGATGCTCGGTGACCGATCGATGCATCCCGTGGTCGAGGACTGACGAGTTACTGCACACTCTCGCAGAGAGCATTGCCATTCGTAGATCGCAGACAGCTTGACATCTGCGCGTGCAGACTACAATCATGGTGCACGCAGTATTAACGCAGTGATTGCTCCTGGATCAATGCATTCAGGAATGACGCAAGAAGGTGGGGGATATGTCCGACAGCGCACAGGAGTCAGAACGCGGTCAGATTCATGCCATCCGCGAGGCGATAGCCGAAGGCAAGAACCCTCTATCAATGCAGGGAATCAGCCGTTGGGAAAATGAGGTCGGCATTGACCCAATCATCAATCGCAGAGTCTTGGAACTTGATCCGTTGCCGGCTCCGGCCGATGTGCTTGCACAATATCCATTGACCGCGAAATCGCGTGAATTGGTGGCATATTCGCGTGATGAACTACGCGCCTGCCTCTATGGGCAGGACGATCGCCTGGTGGTCATCGTCGGACCATGTTCGATTCACGATCCAAGTGCGGCACTCGATTATGCGCATAGGCTTGCGGCTATGAAGCAGGAGCTTGATTCCGAGTTGCTCATCATCATGCGCGTATATTTTGAAAAACCCCGAACAACCGTTGGCTGGAAGGGATTGATCAACGATCCCGATGTTGATGGTAGCCATAACATTCGTAAAGGCCTCCTGCTTGCGCGCAAAACATTGATAGGTGTGCTTGATCAGGGTTTGGCGGCTGCGACCGAATTTCTTGAGCCTACATCGCCCCAGTTCATTGCAGATGCCGTGACATGGGGTGCAATTGGCGCAAGGAATACGGAGAGTCAAATCCATCGTCAGCTTGCCAGCGGTCTATCGATGCCAGTCGGCTTCAAGAATGCTACAGATGGCAGTGTCAAGGTCGCGATAGATGGTTGCTATACGGCGGCGCAACGTCATACTTTCTTTGGTATCGATCACCGGGGGCGTGCCGCTGCAGTCGAGACGCTAGGAAATCCTGATTGCCATGTGGTGCTGCGGGGTTCCTCGCACGGACCGAATTACGATGCACAGTCCGTCGCTGATGCAATGGCAAGCATTCGTCACGAGATGTCTGAGGATTCGGCAGCGGCACATGGTCTCATCATCGATGCTGCGCATGGCAATTCAGGCAAGAACGAGAAGCAGGAGATTCGCGTTGTTCGCGATATTTCTCAACGAATCGCAGCCGGAGAACGTAATATCACGGGCATCATGATGGAAAGCTTCATCGAAGGGGGCAATCAGCCTGCCGCTCCGCTATCGAAATTGGTCTATGGCAAATCGATAACGGATAGATGCATCTCATGGCCGGACACGGAGGCACTTCTGCATGAGTTGGCTGATGCTGTACGCTCAAGACGCTGGAATTAGGTGGCTGAACCCGCAGACCTTTCACAGTCATCTCAGTTGATATCGAGGACGACGGTTGCACATTCACGCTTATTTGCGCTTGCTCACGATTTGCGGTACACTCGTGAAATTGTGTGTAAGGCAGGTGTGTAGCTTGCCGGTCACCTCACAGGCTTGAATGTCAGAGAGCTAGAGCAACACACGTATAGTGAGCACTTGTACATTGGATGTATATACAACATGCAATATATGTACACAGACATAAAGGGAGTTATCATGGCAGCTCGTTGCGCAGTATGCGGCAAGGGACCGCAGACAGGTTTCAGCGTTTCGCATTCACATATCCGCAATAAGCGCAGCTTCCGTCCGAACCTGCAGGCAGTTCGTACCAGCGTTGACGGCAAGAACTTGCGCGTCCGCGTGTGCACCAAGTGCCTCAAGGCCGGGAAGATACAGCGCGTAGCGGCCTGAATGCCACTCGCTTCTTTGTAGATCTGAACAGCACAAAGTGCGCGTTCCACCTGAACTCATTGCTATAACAGCTTTGTTTTCAGTCGGGACGCGCACTTTTTGTTTTTCATACTACGCTGTAATCGAACATCAAGAATGTTCACAATTGCGAGTGCCTGATATAACCGCCCTTGGATATGATGGTTGAGTCGCGCTACAGAGAGGATTCCATGTCAGTTTACGAGAATTATGTGACTCAGTTCGGATCGTTTAAGAAGATCGATGCCTTTGGCTATCTGGATTACTTGGAGGGTCATCCAGACGAGCCGAGAAAGCATGGGAAAGTCGTGCTGGTCACTGCGGATACACCGTTGAAGGCTTCGCGTGGCGAGGGGAAAACCACTACGACCATTGCACTTATCGATGCACTTCGCGCACGTGGAATTGATGCGGCAGCTGTGCTCAGACAGCCGAGCATGGGCATCACCGCCGCAGGCTCAAAGGGCGGTGCTTCGGGTGGCGGCAAGGCATCTCTGACGCATCCAGAGCTTGTGGATTGGGGTCTGTGCGGTGAGATGGCGGCCATTGCGGCTGCTCAGAATCTGCTTGTTGCCTTCGCGGAGAAGGCTGTGGACGATGAAAGACTTGATACGATTGCGGTGCCGCGGGTATCTGAAACGCCATCGCGTTCACTGCGCCGCGTTCGAGTGGATGATGGGAAAAATAACATCGCTGAGCGCGTTGTGCTCACGCCAACGTGTGAATTGACCCAGATTGTAGTGCTTTCGCGAAGCATGGACGAGATCAGCAACCGCGTTTCGAATATGGTTGCTGGCGAGAAAGATGGCCAGCCGGTACGATTCGGCGATTTCATCGATTTGTGGCGCATCACCAACATTCTCACCGAGGCGGTGAAGCCGGCATATACGGAAACGATGCAGGGTTCTCCGGTATATGTGCATTGTGGACCATTTGCCAACGTCTCCATCGGCATCCCAAGCTTGGTATCCGTTGAAATGGCGTGTGCAAGACATGATGTGGTTGTTGTTGAGGCAGGATACGGCACTGATGCCGGCGCACAGAAGTGGCTCGACATTGCAGCTCGTGAATACGGCGCGCAGTGGCCTTCTGCTGCAATCGTCGTTACGCGTGCAACGACATGGCGCGATGATCCAACCCTGCGCTGGAGGTATCCGTTCCATGTTCACCGTTTGGAGAGCCTTGGAATTCCTGCCTTCCCCATGATCAATCTCTGGGATGGAGAGGACGATCAGGTTCTCGAACTGCGCCAACAGGCATCTCATTTGAAATTCCGCGAACCCATCGTTGGCAACCTCTTCCGTGATGGTGGCGATGCACTTGTCAATCAGTTGGATGGATTCGTTGCAGCCGTGCAAAATGAAGGTATTCCTTCTGTACCGGGCAGCCATAAGGGCATGGATATTCTTGAGCATGTCCGCTGGATTGCTGATAGTGCCTATGGCGTTCCTGCCGAACGTGTTGTGATGCGCGATGGATTCAGTGAATCGTTGCAGGATGCGCGCGCACTGTGCGCGGCATTAGGCCAGGATCTGAATGACTACGCGGTTGTTGCCGTGAAGTCGCCGGCGACCATGACGGATAATGACAGCGCACCTGAGGAATCTCGTTCGGTGACGCTGAAAAAGGTCGAAGTGCATGCCGGTGCAGGCTTGGTGCAGGTCAATCTGACCTCTTCGTTGACGACTCCGATGCCAAAGATCGTCTGAGCATCGGGAAACATCGCTGTTGCTATCCACGTGAACAGTATCTGCGCAACATCGGCGGGAAACGACCGGCAAACCACCAACCGTTGCAACCACCACTAGAAACCGCCCTTTTTTGCCTATAACCCCGTCATCCCGAGCGAGCGGAGCGAGTCGAGGGATCTCCACTGTCGATGCTCACAAGGCTGAGATCTCTCGACTCGCTACGCTCCGCTCGAGATGACGGGGGACACACTTTTTTGCTTATTAACCCATAACCCGGGGTATTGACCTATAAAAAATTCTCACCATCTTTCGGTGGTGAGAATTTTGGCTTGTGCCCCCACGGGGACTCGAACCCCGGACACGCTGATTAAGAGTCAGCTGCTCTAGCCAACTGAGCTATAGGGGCGTTGGCACTTCTTGAGCCGAGTGACAACTGTACACCCTTTTTGGGTAATTGCAACTCTGCACGGCGTTGTGTTGTGAAATCTTGTTGTACACTCTTTCTGGAGAGCCACATTTTCGTTGTGTTTCGAGGCTGTATCTCCCCATTCATTCTATTTCGTTGCACCTGAATACAGGAGTTATTGTGCATTATTCCCTCATGACTGAATTGATTGCGGAGTTTATCGGAACTGCATTACTGATGGTCTTCGGCAACGGAGCCGTTGCCAACGTGGAGCTGAAAGGCACCAAGGGCTTCAAATCCGGATGGATAACGATTGCCATGGGTTATGGTTTCGGTGTCATGTTCCCCGTACTGATGTTCGGAAGCGTCTCTGGGGCGCACATCAATCCAGCGATGACGATTGCTCAGGTTGTGGTCGGCATGTTCCCCGTATCGGATATGCTCCCGTACATCATTGCGCAGCTGTTCGGTGCATTGGCAGGCCAGCTCATCGTCGTGGCGACCTATTACCCATATTACAAGGCGACCGAGTCGGCAGATTCAATCTTTGCAACGTTCTCGACCACAGATGCGGCGCAGTCTCGCACCAATTACTTCCTCAATGAGTTCTTCGGAACATTGATTCTTGTCGTTGGAGCATTGAGCTGTCTGATTCTTCCGTGGGGAGCGAAGGATCCCGCTGCAGCCTCAATTGTCGTTGGCTTCATCGTGTGGGGTCTGGTCACATCCATGGGCGGACCGACGGGGCCAGGGTTGAATCCTGCTCGTGATCTGATGCCGCGATTGCTCCATCAGATTCTTCCTTTCCCCAACAAGGGATCATCTCGATGGAAAGAGGCATGGATTCCCGTCGTTGCACCAATAGCCGGGGCTATAGTGGGTGCAGAGATATTCCATTACTTCATTGTCTGAGAGGTTGTCTGAAGCGTTGACTGAGAGCTTGCCGGGGAATGAGTGTGATGATTCGCTCGCCGAGGGTTTCGCCAGACATGCCAACAACGGCTTTCACAAGCTTGGAAATGATGCTGCACGTGGACTTCGAACCATTCCGGTCATCGGCCGGATTGCCCCCTCGCCAACAGGACGGATGCACATAGGCAATGTGTATGCCGCCTTGGCTGCCTGGCTGGCTGCTCGTGCGGCGCATGGCCGTGTCAGACTCCGCATCGAAGATATCGATGCGGAACGAGACATACCCGATGCGGACCGGTGGATCATGGACGATCTTTCGTGGCTTGGTCTGGATTGGGATGGGGATGTCGTTTATCAGTCGCAACGTATAGATTGCTATCACGAAGCCTTGCAGCGATTGAGGTCGCAATATCTTCGCGATGAGACTGACGATGCTCAATCGAGCGACGAACCACAGCCGCTGATTTATCCCTGCTTCTGTTCACGAGCTGATCTCAAGGCGGCCTCGGCGCCCAACGATGGCGATGGCTTTCGGGTGTATGCCGGAACTTGCCGAAGACTTTCGGCCGCTGAACGCAGACGACGCATTGCTGCAGGCGAGAGGTATGCCTTGAGAATCGCCGTGCCGCAAGATTGCCATGATTCGTCTGCGAACGTGAATTTTCTGGACCACATGTATGGCCATCAGCACTTCAATCTTGCTCAGGATATTGGTGATACGGTCATTCGTCGCTCCGACGGTGAGTATGCCTATCAGTTTGCCGTAAGCGTTGATGATAGGGCGATGGGGGTGAATCAAATTGTTAGGGGCAGAGATCTTCTGCCATCGACTGCCATCCAAGAATGGATTGTGCGGCAACTGAATTCCGTTGATGCTGCCATCTCGAATTCAGTATCTGCCGAGTATATTCACCTTCCCCTGATCGTTGATGCAAGAGGTCGGCGATTGGCCAAGCGTCATGCCGATCTGGATCTGGGCGTGCTGAGAGCGCGGCATACGAAGTCTGAGCTTGTGGTTGGATTATGTGCATATTGGCTTGGTCTGATTGACCGCCCATATCCGTGCAAGGCTTGCAATCTGATTGCGAAGTTTTCCACTGAACGAGTCAAACGTCACCCTGAGGATATTCGTGTGGATTCGCAGTCGCTTCAAGCCATTGGACTCTCGTTCGCACAAGGATGACGCACACTCATATGGGCGATTTCGAGTGAGCGCGATAGCCTTGATATTCAGGGATATCAAGGGATATCCAGCAGAGCAGGACAAGGCTGACAAAGGGGCGTTCATATGGTCTCCTATATGGGGCATATTGATCTTTCGAATCAGAACGTAGAGGCGCAGAGGGCGGCACAGATTCACGACAATATTGTGACGGTCATGGACAAGATTCGTGTCACCGAGCATCAGACGGGGCGTTCCAGTGGAGAAGTGAAGCTGCTTGCCGCCACCAAAACGCGCACCGTTGGTGAGATCATGGCGGCAATTGATGCAGGGGTGCGTCTGATCGGTGAGAACCGACCTCAGGAGGTCACTGCCAAGATTGCAGGTTTGCAGACGTTGTGCGCTCAACATGGGCTTGCACTCAACCCAAAGTCTCATGATGAGGCAAAGGTTATGAACACATGCGTGGGCTTTCATCTTATCGGTCAGTTGCAGGCGAACAAGATCAATAAGGTTATTGATCATGTAGGAACCATTGAGTCGGTTGATAATTTTCAACTGGCAGAACGCATCAGTCGGCGTGCAGCTGCGCGGGGTCTGACCATGGGAATACTTCTCGAGGTCAATGAATCCGGAGAAGAGGCGAAGTCGGGATGCGAGCCTGATGACGCATTCGAACTTGCCTGCAAGATGGCTACACTGCCAGGACTTGAGTTGCAGGGATTGATGACTATCGGCGCTCACGTTGACGATGAAGCCATCATTCGGAAGGGTTTTGCGCATTTGCGTACTGCAAGGGATGCCATATTGCAGTCGGGTGAGCAGGGGACTGCTGGTTGCAGTGAACTCTCGATGGGCATGACGCACGATATGGAATACGCGATACGTGAAGGTTCGACAATCGTTCGTGTTGGAACTGCTATCTTCGGGCCGAGGGCCTTTATCTGATCCGTGTCTTGACTGGCCTTGCTGCGTCGCGAGAATTGATTGCTCCCGTGAGCCATTGAACACGACAGGAAAGGGGAATTCGATATGAAAGTTGAAGAGCGTTTGTTGTCAGGATTGCGCAGTCACGGTCGAAAGCATGGTGGCGTCATGGATGTGAAGCCTCAATCCATTCGTATTCATGCTCAGGTTATCGGTATGGTGCAGGGTGTTGGTTTCCGCTATGCTGCATTGAGGGTTGCAGAGCGAATCCAAGTGACCGGCTGGGTCCATAACGAACACGATGGTTCTGTTGTGGTCGAGGCTCAAGGCGATGAGGAAGCAATCAGCAGTATGACGCAATGGCTTCACGAAGGACCTGCATGGGCAAGAGTCGACAACGTGAACATTGAGCACATCAATCCTGTTCCTGAGCGCAGATTTATCATCAGATAGGCTCACCGCTCAGTGATTCGAGTCGGCGCAAGAACTTCCAATCTCGATGAAGGAAAGTCTCAGTCACCCAACGTGCTCTCAATGGCATCTACGAAGGCATCCAAATCGTCTGGCTTGCGTGACGTGATCAAGCGCCATTCCTGCGAATCGTCAATCAGGACTTCCTGGTCACGATATACGCCACCGGAGTTTTCAATATCGGCTGCGATGTAGCGGCAGCTGGTGAGCGTCTTGCCTGATGTCAGTCCAGCGTTCACCAGAAGCCACGGTCCATGGCATATTGCGGCGATGGGCTTCTTGGCCTTCGCAAATTCCTGAGCCAGTGAAATTGCCTTTGGTGTGATGCGCAGACGATCGACATTGCAGGTGCCACCAGGAACGATCAGCATGTCGTAATCCTCGGCCTTGACATCCTCCAGAAGTGCGTCTGGTTTGACCTTTTCGCCTTCGTAGCGGTCATGCTTTACGGTTTCGACTTCATCGAAGCTCGGTGCGGCCAAGGTGACGTTAGCACCCGCCTTGCGTAAATCGCGCAGGGGGCGTGTGAGCTCAGTTTCTTCGATGCCCCAGTTGTTGACAATGATCAAGGCATTAGCCTGTTGCAGTGCACTCATATTCAATCCTTTCCCATCTCTTAATGTCATCCACTTCAATACTGCCAGCTTGCCGAGCAGACTTCATCCACCATGACATAACTGTGTTGAGAGCGAACATGTCCGTCACTGGGCGTGACTCGGCGACTCGGTTCGGATGCCGGTCACGCGAAATAGAAATCGTGGAAATCGTACTGATATACGCGATAGATGATATTCTGCCTCAGATTCATCTTCCACTGGCTGATCAGTTTGCCATTGGAAGTGTATACGCCGAATATGCCACGCATTCCCGAATCAATCAGAATATTGCCATTGGACAGATCCTGCGCACTGCTCACCAAGGGAGAGAACGGCACCTTGAACGTGCTCACCAGCTGATAGGTGCCGGTCTTTTCGTTGACCAGATACTTGTCATAGTCAGATGTGGTGTACTTCGTCATGCTGGTGTTGATGCCCGGCGTATTCGCAGCCCAGTCATAGTCTGGACGGGTATTGCTCGATCCGTAATTGTTGTCGAACATGTAGAGATAGTATTCGCCGTCCGGCAGGCTTGGATCGCTGACGTATGTCACTGAATGTTGTCCGCCGGTATTGGGGAACGTGCCTTTCTGCGTAAGCAGATATTTGGCGTAGTCCGTGCCCTTCCAGAAGTTTTGCTCACCGATCATGTATGAGATGCTTGGCTTGGTCTCGATGGCATTGATCTTGATGATGGTCGAGGTCTCGCGTGAACTCACAATCGCACTTCCATCGTCCAGGACCTGGATGGTGTTGAGGTGAATCCAATCCTTCTTATGAGGTGTGGAATCGGCATTGAAGTCGGAGCTGTTGCTATCGGATGTCGAAGATTCTGAAGTACCGAGTGAAGCGTTCTTTGCTGTTGCCTCATATGATTTGAACAGTGAGACCATGTCCACCAAGAGGCTGACCTTGCCAGTGGTGGCATTGATCTTGATGATTTTGTCCTGGATGCTCTGTTCCCTAAGATCGGTTGCCAGCACAATGAAGTTTCCGTGCTTGTCGAATTCGTAATCGTGATGCAGTATGTAGTTCGTGCCGGTGTTATAGAACTTGACGAGCCTGCCGAGTTTGTTCATGCCAACGATCAGATGTGTGGAAGCGCTGAAGTACATCAGATCGTTACGGAAGAGCAGTCGGTGGCTTCTATAGAACAGGATGGGAATCTCACCGCGGATCACACCATGGGTGTCGTAGTAATACATGAAATCCTGTTCTGTACTGTCGTTGCCAAGAATGGCGTACAGGCCGTTGCCCAAATTCTGGGAGGAGTTCTTCTTGGTGCTGGACAGCTGAACCTCGACATCGCTTTGGAGCTTGCCTTGCTTGTGCTGGATGGTTCTGGTGAACTGTTCGCCATTCTTCAAGGTGAGCGTGATGGTTATGACGTTATTTGCCTCTGGAATGAGGCCCAATGCCTGGAACTCATGCGTTGTCGTGAATTCGTCGCCTTTGTCGGGAGTTGCGCTGAAATCAGGATAATCGGTGTCCGGGGCTGAAATCGTATAGCTGACCTTGGCGGGCTGATCGGTGGTGAAATAGATGTATGCACCTGTGGTGCTGGTTCCGTAGGGGTTGTATTTCACAAAGATGTTGTCTTGATTGTGGGCACTCTTATCGCGCTGGGCAATCAGATCCGCCTGCGCTTTCTGCTGATATGAAGTGGTATAGATCTTTTCGATCTTTGCGGTCAGACGCGAAAGCTTAACCTTATTGATGCTTGTGGTCACGCTTGTTGCGGAGGCAAATGAGACTACCGTGATGATTGCTACGACAATGATTCCCGTAACAATCCTGCCGATGGGCCCTTTGAGATCCTCTTGGAATCTCTTCAGGCGTGGGTGTGTTGCCTCATTCGATGATGAGGATGGCGAATCCTTATCATCGGGTGTCTTCGCTGACATAACATGATCCTTTCCGATATTCATAATCTGCCTTGGTGCAGATCCCCTCTGCTTTCCATGCTTCGGCCGTATGTCTCAATAGTATTGTGAAGACTTGAAACTTTCTGGAATTATCTCGAAGAATTCCTGATATTTGCCATGAACGGAGATCCCTCGACTCCGCTCCGCTTCGCTCGGGATGACGGGGTGGGCTACGTTCCGCTCGGGATGACAGGGAAGGCTCCGCTCGGGGTGACGGGGTGGGGCTTGCTTGTGATCTTGACGTTTTTCCTGTCATCTCGAGCGAAGTCGAGAGATCTCCCCGACTCCGCTCCGCCATGCTCGGGATGACAGGGAAGGCTGCACTCGGTGCGGTGGTGGGGATATGCTGGTCGCATGAGAATTGCACGTTTTTCATTGAACGACCAGCCGCAATATGCGTTCGTTCAGCACGATGACAAAGAAAACAAAGACTACCTGATCTGCCTCGATGGCTATCCATTGGGGGCGAAACAGGTGAGTCCGACCGGTGAGCGCCATGCCTTGGATGAAGAGGGCATCCGTCTGCTCGCACCGGTAATCCCGTCCAAGGTGTTTGGATTGGCAAAGAACTACGCAGCGCACGCCAAGTTCATGGCCGATGCCGGGCATGCCCCAACTCCTGTCCCACCGGAACAGATGGTGATTTTTTCGAAGCCATCGACCTCGGTCATCGGTCCTGACGATCCGATTGTTTACCCGAGCTTCTCTCATAACATGAACTTCGAGCCTGAGCTTGCTGTGGTGATTGGTCGCATTGCCAAGAATGTGTCTGAATCCGAGGCGATGTCGTATGTGCTGGGCTATACATGCGTCAACGACGTTACCCTGCGCGATCTTCAGGGCGGCGACCCGATGTGGACAAGAGCCAAGGGCTTCGACACCTCGTGCCCGCTTGGGCCATGGATAGAGACGGATGTCGATTATGCCAACACCAGGATTTCATTCTCGCTCAATGGCAAGGATGTTCCTGAAGCCAGTGGCACGACTGCGCAGCTCGTTCATTCGATTCCTGCTCAGATATCGTTCATTTCAAGTTTCTCCACCCTGCTTCCTGGCGATGTCATCATGACGGGGACTCCGAATGCATCCATGGAATTAAAGCCGGGAGACGAGCCAGTCGTTCATATTGAAGGTGTTGGCAGTCTGCGTAATGTGGTGGTTCAAGGCTGAAACGAGAAGCAACAGCGAACCAAACTTCTTATATTCCCAAAACTTGAGTCGACATCACTCAAGTTTTGGGAATATTATTTTTTCCGAGTGGTTGTTCATAGCAGAACACAATCGTCAAGACATATGGCTGGCGTTGGACCGAACTATCAGCATGCAATCGGGATGTTGCAGGCAGGTACCAGCCTTTTGGAGGAAATATGGAACAGAAATTCACCACGTTGGCACAACAGGCAATTGGTGATGCGATTCAAAGCGCATCAGCTGCAGGCAATGCGCAGGTCGACACTCTGCATCTGCTGGATTCGTTGATGCGTCAACAAGGAGGAGTCGTCGGCGCTCTGCTCAAGGAGGCGGGCGGTGACTCCCAGCAGATTGGTGCTCAGGTGCGCAATGCGCTCGTGGAGCTGCCGGCTGCAAGCGGTTCAAGCACTGCTCAGCCACAGGCGAGCCGTCAGCTTACCGTTGCCCTGACCCAGGCTGAACATGAGATGCAGCACATGGGAGACGATTATGTCTCTACGGAACATTTGCTGATTGCCATTGCAGTGGGACCATCGCAGGCCGCGGATATCTTGCGCAAGTCTGGCATCACTCCGGAGAATCTGCGCAAGGTGATTCCAAGCGTGCGTGGGGGAGCGAAGGTCACCAGTCCAGACGCCGAGGGCAATTACAAGGCATTGGAGAAGTACTCATCCGATCTGACAGCTCAGGCGAAGGAAGGCAAGCTCGATCCGGTCATCGGCCGTGATCAGGAGATTCGCCGCGTCATTCAGATTCTCAGTCGTAGAACCAAGAACAACCCGGTGCTGATCGGAGAGCCTGGTGTCGGCAAGACAGCCGTCGTCGAAGGTCTCGCGCAGCGGATCGTCGCGGGCGACGTACCGACTGGTCTACAGGGCAAGAAGTTGATCTCTCTGGATCTGGGTTCGATGGTTGCGGGCAGCAAGTACCGTGGCGAATTCGAGGAACGATTGAAGTCAGTGCTCAACGAGATCAAGAGCGCCAATGGAGAGGTCATCACCTTCATCGATGAGATTCATACTATTGTAGGCGCGGGTGCTGCTGAAGGATCGATGGATGCCGGCAACATGCTCAAGCCCATGCTCGCTCGCGGCGAGCTGCGTCTGATCGGCGCGACGACACTCGACGAATACCGCGAGAACATTGAGAAGGATCCTGCACTTGAACGCAGATTCCAGCAGGTGTTTGTCGGGGAGCCATCGGTTGAGGATACCGTTGCCATCCTTCGTGGCTTGAAGCAGCGGTACGAGGCGCACCACAAGGTGACTATCGGTGACGATGCCTTGGTTGCAGCAGCGACACTCTCGAATCGATACATTACCGGTCGCCAATTGCCAGACAAGGCGATTGACCTGGTTGACGAGGCAGCGGCCCATCTTCGCATGGAGCTCGATTCGCAGCCTGAGGAAATCGATGAATTGCAGCGTAAGGTAACGCGTCTCGAAATGGAGGAGATGCAGCTGAAAAAGGCCGAAGATCCTGCGTCCAAGGACCGTTATGAGAAATTGCAGTCTGATCTGGCTGATACCAAGGAAAAGCTTGGTGGGCTGACGGCTCGGTGGAACGCCGAGAAGGCAGGCCACAACAAGATCGGTGATTTGCGTGCCCAATTGGATGCCAAGCGCGTCGATGCTGACAAGGCGACACGTGAAGGCAACCTTGAAGAGGCCTCGCGCATTCTCTATGGCGAAATTCCAGCGATTCAGAAGGAGTTGGCAGCCGCCGAGAACGCTGCGGACGAATCTAACGAGCAGCATGATGGAAATACTGATGAAGGTGCCGATATTGCAGGCGGTCCTGCTGAAGAGCCAATGGTTCCTGATCATGTCGATGCCGATTCCGTCGCAGAAATCGTCGCGGATTGGACCGGCATTCCTGTAGGCCGTCTGATGCAAGGTGAGAACGAGAAGCTCCTGCATATGGAAGACACCTTGGGCAGGCGTGTCATCGGTCAGAAAACCGCCATTAGTGCAGTCTCTGATGCGGTTCGTCGCTCTCGTGCAGGAATCTCCGACCCTGACAGACCAACCGGTTCATTCATGTTCCTCGGTCCTACTGGTGTAGGCAAGACTGAACTGGCGAAAGCGCTCGCAGACTTCCTCTTTGATGACGAGAAGGCCATGGTGCGCATCGACATGAGTGAATACATGGAGAAGGCATCGGTGTCTCGGCTCATTGGTGCGGCTCCGGGCTATGTCGGTTATGAAGAGGGCGGCCAGCTCACTGAAGCGATTCGCCGTCGTCCATATTCGGTCGTGCTGTTCGATGAGGTTGAAAAGGCCAATTCCGAGGTATTCGACATCCTGCTGCAGGTGCTTGACGATGGTCGACTGACCGATGGCCAAGGCAGAACCGTGGATTTCAAGAACACGATTCTGATCATGACCTCAAATCTGGGATCACAGTTCCTGATTGACGATTCGCTCGATAAGGAAGCGAAGCATCGTGCCGTTATGGATGCGGTGCACGCTCACTTCAAGCCTGAATTCCTCAATCGACTCGATGAGATGGTGGTGTTTGATCCTCTCACACGTGAGGAATTGGCAGGTATCGTCAACATCCAGGTCAACCAGGTTGCCGCGCGTCTGACCGACCGTAGAATCATGCTTGATGTAACGGATTCTGCTCGTGAGTGGCTCGCAGATGCCGGCTATGACCCGGCCTATGGTGCACGTCCATTGCGTCGGCTGGTACAGACCGAGGTTGGTGATCAGCTCGCAAGAATGCTGCTTGCCGGCAAGATTCACGATGGCGATACCGTACTGGTTGATCAGACGGGTGGTGAGCATCTTGAACTCACCGCATGGCCAACTGACAATCTGGTCAGCGACGATACGTCGACATCATCAGGCAATGGCAATGATGTGCACGTTGATGGAATCAGCGAGGATCCGCCAGCTGAGAACAGGTAATCTGCCATCGCAGCGCTCGCAGGTCTGAGTGTAAGCATGTCTGTGCGCTGAACCGCTAGATTTGGGTCACGATATGTGGAGTCCGATGGACAATGTCAGACTCCACATATTCCCATGTGTGCTTGATATCGGTCTTTGAGAGACGGTGGGCATTGATGATGACGCATAGGAGCGAACATGTCATCGCCAGTCCTGCTATGGCAGGTGTAAGCAGCCATCCGGTGAAGGGATAGAGAATACCCATGGCAAACGGTATGCCAACGACGTTGTAGATCAATGCCCAAACGAGATTCTCGCGCATATTGCCAATGGTTTGTCGAGAGAGCGATATGGCATGTAACACTCCCTGCATGTCGCCGCTAAGAATCGTAATATCTGCCGACTGCATGGCTTGATTGGATGCCGTACCGAGGGCGAAGGCAACATCGGCTTCATCGAATGCCAGGGTATCTTTCTCGCTGTCGCCAACCATGGCGACCAACCCACTGCCCGAGTTCTGATCGACGAAGTGGCGTATCCATTGAGCCATTTCAACATTGCGCTCATGCAATGAAGGTTGGGGCTTGTGCTGAATGTCGGATTGCATGTTTGCGTCATTCGGCACCGCTAGCGGAATGATTTCGTCTACGCCAAATTCGGATGCCTGACGCATCGTGTCGGCGCTCGTGTCGTGTGTAAACATGCCAATCGAAATTCCCGCCTTGTGCAGCGCTGCTGAGGTTTCCTTGGGATTTCTCGTGTCGTGGGTGGAGAGCATGTCAGCTTCGAAGAAAATCTTGGTAATGCTGCGCGCTCTTGACAATGACAGGCCGGAAGACATGAGAATGCCTTGGGTTGCCCCCAGATTCATTGCTACGAAAGCGGAAAGCGGTGTCGCCAGGGCGAGGGCGCAGGGGCAGGCGACGATCAGCACGCTGATTCCTGTAACCAAGGCATGTGAAAGGCGTGGTTGTGGCCCGACGACAATCCAGATCGCGAAGGTCCAGATGGCCAGAATGATGACTGCTGTCACGATGATTCTGCTGAGCCTGAGTGCGAGTGTCTGCAATGGTGCAGAAGTGCTGCGAGCCTTGGAAACCAAGGCAATGATGTGTCCGAGAACGCTGTTCGTAGCGATGGCGGTGACCTGCACAAGAATCGAACCTTGAACGACGAGTGAAGTCGCGCAGACTTTGCGGCCATACTCGATATGGATGGATTGACTGTTGCCTGTTATTGAGGAGTCATCGATTCTTGCAGAGCCTCCGACAACCAGTCCGTCCGCAGGGATGCGCTCGCCAACGCCGACGAGCACCACGTCGCCGGATCGTAACGTCGAGGTTTCGGCATCTTCGATGGGGATTGCATCGAGATTGAGATTGTCGTTCGTATGATTGCCCGTTTTCAGAGAGGAAGCAACCTGTGCGGACACCTTATGGGAATTTTGCGGATATAGCCGTTGCAATGCCGAAACCGCCTCGCCGGAACCGGCGCGAACCTTATCTTCCAGAAGTTTGCCCAGCAAGACCAGGGTGATGATGATGCCGACTGATTCAAAATAGGGATCCCGTGATCCGACGGGCAGTACATCCGGTGCGAAGCATACAAAAAGGCTGTAGAGATATGCGGCCCAAGCGCCGAGTGAGACGATGGAATCGATGTTCGGTGCACGATGGACAATGCCGCGCCAGCCATCATGATGAATGGTTCTGCCACAATAAAACATTACTGGCGTGATGAGTATTGCCTGAATCCAAGGACTGCGGAGCCATTGAGGTACCAGGATATCGCTGAGCAAGGGAAGCATGATGATCAGAAAGACCGGTATCGTCAGTAACGCCGCAATGATGAGCAGGCGTTGCGTCATGGTAATGCTGCTGGGGGAATCCTTGTCGGGTGGCTCACCGATAGGGACGCTCTCCATCTGACCTTTCGGAAAGAAGAACCACAGCATGAGCCAGGTCAAGGCTCCTGCAACGACTATGGTGATTCCAAGCATGAATATGTCGAATCCCATTCACCCTCCCTGCGTGGGTATGGCAGCTCATTTTTCGTCCAGCGATGGATGCAATGCACGGGCATTGCAGCAATGCTCCCATCATCTTCTCACTGATTGCCGGTCAATGGCGTAAAGTTCAGGCTCAAATGCGCCGATATTACGAAGCGTCCACACTTGCTGATTCTATAGAACATATGTTCGAAACTGCCTCATCTATTATCATGCTCCTTGGCCTCGCGGTGATCACCGCCATACTTGGCTTGGCAATTGGCTGGCTGCTGGGCAGGAATCAAGGTTCTGCACATGCAGAGAACAACAGTGCTGAAAGCTTGAACCAACTGCAAGCGGAATCTGCAATGCTCAAGGACCGTCTTGAGCAGGCAAACGCTGGGGTCATTCAGTTCAAGACACAGGCGGTTGCCTTGCAGGAACAGCTGGTGTATGTAAAGAACCAATTGAGCCAGGCGCAGGCCGATGAACGCATGCGACTGCAACATGAGCGCGAGCGAGCAGATGCTGAAGCTGAGAAGAAACGCGAAGAGCAGGCAAAAACCATGCAGGAGCAAAGCAAGGTACTCAGTGCATTGGCACCTGTGCAGAAGAATCTCGATGCCCTGCAGCACAAGGTTGCGCAGATTGAAGAGGGCAGAAAGCACGAGATGGGTGCTCTCGATCAGCAATTGAAGGGACTCGGCGAGCAGCAGCTACGGCTCGGCCGCGAGACGAGCTCGTTGGCATCCGCATTGCGCAACAATAAGGTCCGAGGAGCATGGGGCGAGGCACAGCTCAAGAATATTGTCGAATCCGCGGGTTTGCTTGAACATGTCGATTTTGACACTCAGGTTGTTGTTGAAGACGGCGACGGCAAGGTATATCGACCTGACATGGTGGTGCATCTTCCCGGCGGCAAAAGCATTCCCATTGATGCGAAGGCTCCATATTCGAACTATCAACGCGCGTGTGAGATTCCAGATACGGCTTCCGAAGATGAAATCAATCGTCGATCCGAACTGTTGAAGGCGCATGCGAAGGATCTGCGAGAGCATGTCAGGGCGTTGGGAGACAAAGCGTACTGGAATGCGTTCAAGACCGCCCCTGACTTTGTGATCGCATTCATTCCCAATGAATCCCTGCTGCAAGCAGGGCTGGAATCCGATCCGGCATTGATGGACGATGCCTTTAATCGCAAGGTTGCGCTCACATCACCAGTAACGCTTTGGGCTGTTCTGAAATCTGTCGCGTATGCATGGCAGCAGCAGAGTCTGAGTGATGATGCCAATACCTTGTTCGAGCTGACCCGTCGTCTCTATGACCGTCTCTATACATTGGGCTCCCATGCCAACGCACTGGGCAAGTCGATCACCAATTCAGTGAAGGCATATAACAAGTTCGCAGCAACGCTCGAATCTCGGGTATTGGTCACCGCGCGCAAACTCGAGAAACTCGATAGTTCAAAGGTCATCGCAGAGGTGAGCCCGATAGAACCCAATAATGCTGACATCAGAGAACTCACGGCAGCAGAACTTGTCGACACTGATGACACGGATGACACGGATGACACTGGCGACGGTGGAGACACCGATGACAGTGGCGACACAGTTTCGAAGTCATGAGATAGGCTGTAGCCATGAAGTCGAAACATGGTTCAGAAGAATTGAGTGACGCTTCTTGCGCAATCCTTGCCAAGAAGCTTGCCCGTTCCATACAGGGCAAGGCCTTCAGTGAACTTGCTGATGTCACCTTCGATCACCGTGGTGCGGTGCTTATTGGCAGGGTGTTCATCAAGTCGTTGCAACGTTGCGGTTACGATCTTTCAGATTTTGATGCGGTTGGGGCGCTTACCTCGGCCGCGGTACCAATTGTCGACGCAATAATCCATACAGCGGCTGCACAGGGCAGCGAATTGAATGCATTCGTCATGGATTTTGTGTATCCCAGCATCAAAGGTCCTTCCATTGCGGGCAAGCGGGTACTGCTGGTCGATTCATGGCTGAGCGAGAAATCATATATTCAAACGTCTTCGCTGGTCACATTGCGCGATGGCAATGAACTCGGACTTGACTTCGGCATCATTACGAAGGAGGGTGCGACGGTCGTCGCCATTGCCAGCCTGATTGGATCTCAACAGCAATTCGGGCATGCACCCAAGTCGGATCCGAGTCCACGGTCCTTCGAGATCGAAGCCGTGAATCCGGCGACACAGGAACATGCGACAATACCCTTTGTCATGGTTTTCGACGAAGACACACTGCGATCGCAGCTTCCCGCCGATTCAGATACCACTGTTAGATCTGAACGCGGCATGGAGGATACTGAAGCGTGAGGGAGCCGAATGAAGTGACGAAGGCAGCCCTTGCCTCAGGAGAACCAACATTTCGTCCCATTGGCGTAGGTCCATGGAATGAGACTCACGCGGATGAGCCTCGCCCGGATGATCCCAATTCACCACAATTCGATCCGCGCTTCGATACTGAACTGCTTGACGAAGGCGATCATCGCAACGTTCTTGACCAATACCGCTACTGGACGGTTGATGCGATCAGGGACGATCTGGATCGTAAGGGGCGTCATGGTTTTGAAGTGGCTATAGAGAACTGGACCCACGATTTCAATATTGGTTCGATGGTCAGAACTGCAAACGCATTCAGTGCCCAAACTGTGCACATTGTCGGTCCACATAAATGGAATCGCAAGGGTGCGTTGATGACCGAGCTCTATCAGCACGTTGAGCATAGCCCCAGCATCGAAAGTCTGGTAGATGAAATCCGCGCCAGAGACGAACGACAGCATGTCCATACTCGAATCATCGCCATTGACAATGTTCCGGGGTCAGTCCCGATTGAGACTTACAGCTTTGTGGAGCATTGTCTCATGATTTTTGGCGCGGAAGGCCCAGGCCTTTCACGCAAGGCTCTTGAACTGGCCGATGATGTTGTATACATCTCGCAATACGGTTCCGTTCGTTCAATAAATGCAGGTGCAGCAGCCGCGGTTGCCATGCATGCATGGATATCGCAGCGTGCAAAACCGGTATTCAACCTGTAAACCATGGGTCAGAGCTGTGTCACACTGAACACATATGATGTGGATTATGCCAACATTCACACGTGAAGAAATCGAGCATCTTGGTGATCTTGCCCGCATCGCGTTGACTGATGAAGAAGTCACGCGAATGCAAGGCCAATTGAATGTGATTGCCGATGCCATTGCAAAAGTCCAGGAAGTTGCCTCTGACGACATTCCACCAACGGCCAATCCGGTACCGCTTGAGGCGTATATGCGTCCAGACGTTGCCGTGACGCCGTTGACCCAGGAGCAGGCTTTGGCGGATGCGCCTGCGACCGAGGATGGCATGTTCGTTGCACCGCGAATCATGGGCGAGGAGTGAGTTTGGGTATGTCACAACAGGATAATTCCCGACAGGATGATCTGGTCAGACTGTCTGCAGCCGAAATGGCTGACAAAATAAGAAACAAGCAAGTTTCCAGCCGAGAATTGGTTGAGGCTGAGCTCAAGGTCATCGAATCTGCCGAGCCAAGCATTCAGGCGTTCCTGCATATCTCCAAGGATGAAGCGTTGGCTCAGGCCGATGCCTTCGATAAGAAGCATGCCTCTGGAGACACCGAAGGTCTGCCGGAATTGGCTGGTGTGCCCATTGCGATCAAGGACATGATCGTCACGAAGGGCATTGAAACGACCGCTGCCTCGAAGATACTTGAGGGCTGGGTTCCACCATACGACGCAACCGTCATCACCAAGATCAAGGCAGCCGGAATGCCTATCCTGGGCAAGACGAACCTTGATGAATTCGCTCAGGGTTCCTCAACCGAGCACAGTGCATACACCACAACTCATAACCCTTGGGACACTGAGCGCGTCCCCGGTGGTTCCGGTGGTGGCTCGGCTTCAGCCGTGGCATCATTCGAAGCGCCGGTTGCTCTGGGAACGGACACTGGCGGTTCCATTCGGCAGCCCGGCGCACTTACCGGCACGGTCGGCGTGAAGCCCACCTATGGTGGCGTATCACGTTTTGGTGCCATCGCCATGGCTTCCTCACTCGATCAGATTGGTCCAGTGTCAAGAACTGTTCTTGATGCCGCACTGCTTCATGAGCTCATCGGCGGCTATGACGAGCATGACTCCACCTCCATTCCAAAGCCACTGCCTTCCATAGTGAAAGCGGCCCGCGAAGGTCAGAAGATGGATTTGAAGGGCGTGAAAGTTGGTCTGATCAAGGAAATCTCCGGCGAAGGCTTCCAGCCCGGCGTGCAGGCTCGCTTTGACGAGGCGTTGAAGGCATTGCAGAACATGGGTGCCGAGGTCGTGGAAGTCTCATGCCCGCATCTCTCCTATGCCCTTGGCGCGTATTACATCATCATGCCTTCCGAGGTCTCAAGCAATCTTGCCCGTTACGATGGCATGCGCTATGGTCTGCGTGTGATGCCTCCTACAGGCACCGACCAGACTGCGGCCAATATGATGGCAGCCACACGTGAGGCGGGCTTCGGTGACGAGGTCAAGCGCCGTATCATTCTCGGCACCTATGCACTTTCTGCAGGCTACTACGATGCGTGGTACGGCTCGGCTCAGAAGGTTAGGACGCTGATCATTCGCGATTACGAGAACGCGTTCAAGCAATGCGATGTGCTGGTCTCTCCAACGAGCCCCAGCACGGCATTCAAGTTCGGCGAGAAGATGGACGATCCTCTGACCATGTACCTGGAGGATGTGGCAACGATTCCTGCGAATCTTGCAGGTGTGCCAGCCATGTCGATTCCAGCCGGCCTGAGCGATGATGGCCTGCCAGTCGGATTCCAGTTCTTCGCACCACAGATGCGCGACGATCTCATGTATAAGCCTGCCGCAGCGCTCGAGGCAGCGCTCGATCAGGCTCGTGGCGGCCCGATGCTGCAATCCCTGAAGACACCGTGGCTTGAGAGCCTCGCAAAGTAAGCATCGTAAAGGAAAAGAATCATGGCTGATACATTGATGAAATTTGCCGATGCCGTCAAGAAGTACGATCCGGTATTCGGTTTGGAAGTCCACGTTGAGCTCAGTACAAATACGAAGCTGTTCTGCCCGGCGCACATTGAATTCGGTGGTGAACCAAACTCGCAATTGACGCCGGTATCGCTCGGCTTGCCTGGCAGCTTGCCGGTTGTCAATAAGACCGCGATTGACTATGCGGTAAAGCTTGGTCTTGCATTGCACTGCGACATTGCTGAGTGGAGCCAGTTCGCCCGCAAGAACTACTTCTACCCAGACATGCCGCGTAATTATCAGATCTCCCAGTATGACAAACCGCTGAACGGCAACGGATACCTTGATGTTGAGCTGGATGACGGCGAGATCTTCCGTGTCCCGATCGAGCGCGCGCACGTTGAGGACGATGCTGGCAAGAACACGCATGTCGGCGGCGCCGATGGTCGCATCGAAGGTGCCGATCACTCCCTCTGCGACTACAACCGTGCTGGCGTACCGCTGATTGAGATTGTGACCAAGCCAGTCGAGGGCGCAGGCGCACGGGCCGCCGAAATTGCAGGTGCTTACGTTCGCACGATTCGTGACATCGTCCGCGCACTGAACATTTCCCACGCTCGCATGGAGCAGGGTAATATGCGTGCCGATGTGAACATTTCACTGCGTAAGACGCAGCAAGATCCATTGGGAACGCGTTCCGAAACCAAGAATGTGAACTCATTCAAGGGCATCGAGAAGACACTGGTATACGAGATTCGCCGTCAGGCCGCCATTCTCGACAAGGGTGGTGAAATCCTTCAGGAAACCCGTCACTGGGACGAATCCACGCAGACTACGGCCGGCGGCCGTGTGAAGTCCGATGCCAACGATTATCGTTACTTCCCGGATCCTGATCTGGTCATGGTTCACGTCACCAAGAGCCACATCGAGGAATTGGCGGCACACATGCCTGAAATGCCTCGTGAACGCAGGGCACGCTTGAAGGCCGAGTGGAAATTCTCTGATTTGGAGATGCGTGATGCGGTGAACGCAGGAGCGCTCGATCTGATTGAAGAGACCGTCAAGGCTGGAACCGATGCAGCCGGTGCTCGCAAGTGGTGGATGGGCGAACTGTCCAGAATCGCCAACGAGCAGGGTGTATCGCTTGAAGAGCTTTCGATCACGCCGCACAACGTTGCCGATGTTCAGAACATGGTTACCACAGGCAAGCTCAACGATAAGCTCGCCAAGCAGACCGTTGCGGGTGTACTCGCCGGTGAAGGAACACCTGCCGAGGTCGTTGCCAAGCATGGATATCAGGTCGTTTCCGATGATGGTGCTTTGGAAAGTGCCGTCGTTGAGGCTCTTGACAAGAACCCTGATGTTGCTGAAAAGTTGCGCTCCGGCAACATGAAACCCATGGGAGCAATCATTGGTGCCGTAATGCGCGCAACGCATGGTCAGGCAGATGCCAAGGCTATCAGCAAGATCGTCATTCAGAAGGTTCGTCAGGGTTGATTTTCCACTCCGAATTTCCGCTGGTTGCGCATGCAATGACTGGGCATGACCTGAATGCCAAGGTTTTGCTGGGAAGTGTCTCGGCAATCAGCGGAATATGGGGTTGTTTTTCAATGATTCACTGTTGGTAATACCAACGGTGGAGATACCGCAGTACTATCGTATCGGATAAGAAACCGTCGAATTCGAGAGTGGCATTATGACACGCAGCACTGGGGACAAGTCATTATCCGGTCAGTCAAGAGAGCTTCCGGAGCGCATCATCATTCCTGATATCAAAGGGGAGATGGTGTATTTACGCCCCGCCACACTTGATGATCTTTCGCGTATGGAAGAGCTGGACGCCTTCTATAATGCCTCGGGAATCACTGGCAAAGACAAGCAGACCGAGCGTGCTGTGGTCCGCACATGGGTACGTCGCTCCGTTGCGTGGACGTGGGGTCAGAAAACTGTGGATTCCGGCGTGGGCGATCCGGAATTCCGTCGTACTGTCGCATGGGCATTGGTTGCCGAGCCCACGGATCGCGACACTGAGAACACATCTGATGAGGAATCGGATGCCGATCGCGTCATCGGCATGATCTTCCTCATTGACATTGATGGTTGGGCTCGTTCTGCTCGTATTCAGGTGGTGCTGGGCAAGGATTATCGTGGCCGTGGATATTCAAGGGATGCCATGCCTCGCGTCATGACGTATGGTTTTGCCCCTGAACCGGTTGGCCTGGGTCTGCATCGTATTTGGGTGAGCATTCCTGAGAAGAACACACGTTCCATCTCTGTGTATCAGTCACTTGGATTCCTGCCATTGGGTGTATCCCGTGATGCATTATGGGATGCTGCTGCAGGAAAATATCAGGATCTGATCGTCATGGACACGCTCGTGGACGAATATGATCCGATACGTTCGCTTGATGCTTTTGGCATGCACGTCTTCGAAGAAAATCCTGGTGTCAAAGAGGCGATGACGGTGCAGCATATAGCGCCTGAGCTGCATCATCTTGAGAATAAGCGCGGCATAGTTGCCGACAGAATCGGCAAGGGGCCCATCAGCGTCAGCAAGCAGCGCTCGTTTGCAAACACTGCAGAGTCCGAGAATGCATCGAATGTGGATTCAGATCTCGATGCTGTTTCGGCAACGAAATCCCCACGTGATGGCACAACGGCATCCGCTTATGATGACAATGCAGGTGAACACACATCCTCTGCCTCGCAATTGAGCGACGGCGGCAATCGTCAGGGGGAAAGGCAACAGCCACAGGGCGGACGATACGCCGAAAACCCCTCGTCGAACTGGCATTTCGGCAGTGGTAGAACGGATGGCGACGCGGCTTCAGATCAGGTTGAATGGCCATACAACCAAACTGACAGAAAGCCATCGAAGCGCGCATGGTGGCGTAGTCTGGGGAATAAACACAAGCAAACCCCGGAAGATCGGAAAGACTGACATATGAGTGCTGAGGACCTCGATAATTACGAAACCAAGGCTGAACTTGCCCTGTATCGTGAATACAGGGATGTCATCAAGCTCTTCACCTATGTTGTCGAGACTGAACGACGCTTCTATTTGGCCAATAAGGTTGACTTCAATGTACGTTCAGCTGGCAATGATGTATATTTCGATGTGCAACTGACCGATGCCTGGGTATGGGATGTATATCGCTCTAGCAGATTCGTAAAAAATGTCCGCATTGTCACATTCAAGGACGTAAATGTGGAAGAAGTGCAGAAGTCTGACATCGATATTCCAGAAGAGATGCCATAATTTTGTTGAAAATGTAGTGTTGTTCAGGTTTGAAATGCTTGAGAGCAGTGATAAGCGTTACGCAGTGAATAAAACAATAAGAGGAGGTTGCTGTGACTGAACGGGAATCCACGGATAAGGGTTCGGAAGAAAGGCAATCAATCGTGATTGTTGGAGGTGGGCCAGCAGGTCTCACCGCCGCCTGGGAATTCGTCAAGGACGGAAACTGTGACTATGATGTCACGGTTCTCGAGGCAACCAGCGAATTTGGCGGCATTTCAAGGACTGTGAAGCATAACGGCAACCGCATGGATATCGGTGGTCACCGTTTCTTCTCCAAGGATGACAGAATCATGGAGTGGTGGAAGACCATGCTTCCATTGCAGGGTGCTCCGTCATTCGATGACAAGAAGCTGGGTCGCCACCACGATTTGGAACCCGGCGGTCCAGATCCTGAGAAGACCGACAAGGTGATGCTGAAGCGTCATCGTGTGTCGAGAATTTTCTGGAATCATCACTTCTTCGATTACCCGATCTCACTTTCGCCAAATACCTTGAAGGCGCTGGGATTCAAGTTGACGATGGAGGCTGGTTTCAGCTACCTCAAATCGTGCGTTCACAAGCTTCCTGAAGACAATCTTGAAAACTTCTACATCAATCGTTTTGGACGCAAGCTCTATTCAATGTTCTTCGAGGGGTACACCGAGAAACTTTGGGGACGTTCACCGAGTCAGATCAGTGCAGACTGGGGCGCACAGCGTGTGAAGGGCCTGAGCATCATCGGCGTGCTGAAGAATGCCGTGATGAAGATCTTGCCGAAGAAACGCGATGCGCATGAGGTTGAAACCAGTCTCATCGAGGAATTCTGGTATCCGAAGCTTGGACCTGGGCAACTGTGGGAAACCGTTGAGAAACGTTGCACCGATGCGGGTGTGAAGGTACTTACTGATGCACGAGTTGTTGAAATTGACCAGCACGAAGGCAAGATTTCCGGCGTGGTCTATACCAATGCCGAGGGCGAACACGTTGCATTGAAGGCCGATCAGGTAATTTCTTCGATGCCGGTGAAGGACCTTGTGCACGCCATTGCCGCTTCGCCGAAGTCCGCTCCAACGGATATGCAGCATATCGCCAATGGTCTGCCATACCGTGACTTCGTCACGATTGGCCTGCTGGTCAAGAAATTGAGGATACGCAATACTACGAGCATCCCAACGCTTGGTCATCCGCCAATCGTTCCAGACTGCTGGATTTATGTGCAGGATCCGGGATATAAAGTTGGGCGTCTGCAAGTTTTCAACAACTGGAGCCCATATCTCGTGAAGGACGTTGAAAATACCGTATGGATCGGTCTTGAATACTTCTGCGACGAAGGAGACGATTTCTGGAATCTTTCCGAGGACGAGGCCAGGAAGTTCGCAATCAGTGAGTTGACGCGCATGGGCATCATCAACGGACCACAGGATGTTCTCGACTCGCACCGAGAAGAGGTTCCGAAGGCATATCCCGCTTACTTCGACACCTATCCACAGATGCCGGAGCTGGTCGAATGGCTCGATTCCTTCGGTAATCTATATTGCGTCGGCCGCAATGGCCAGCACCATTACAACAACCAGGATCACTCCATGGCGACTGCGATGGAGGCTGTCAAGAACATTGAGACTGGACGAACTTCCAAGCGCAATGTATGGAATGTCAACACCGAGAAAAGCTATCACGAAGAGAAATCGAACTGACCAAGTCATCATCGGCCGTCATTGTTCGTGAACGTTCATAGTGAAGATGTGCACGGTGAATGACTGAAATGAGACCGCCAAGAGTCCGGCTGTGTGGGGAGTGCCTCGCCTAGCCGGACTCTTGTATTTTTGAGATATATGGCGTTTTATTTTGCAAGAATCCATGGGGCGTTGTAAGGTGTGTGGAGTCCGATTGCTGGGTCAGCCTCGGATATTCATATGCAGATGAATCTGCAATCATTTTCAAGCCACGCCTGACACTTTGTCAGCGAGCGGTAGGAAAGGCATTATACAGTGGCAACAAGCCAAAATCTTGATGATATGAAACTGCCTGAGCTCAAGGAGCTCGCCAAGCAGATGGGTCTGCGCGGTACATCCACCATGCGCAAGCCAAAACTTGTTGAGACCATACAGGCCGCACGTTCCGGTGGCGCTGCTCCCGCAGGTGTGACTGTTCGGGCTCCGAAGCAGGTGCCATCGTTGAACTCTTCAGCTGAAACGACCGATGCAGATCAGCAGTCGCCAGTTGCACAAACACTTCCAGAGGAACGTTCGTTGATTCGTCGACGTACCCGAAAGAACTCTGCGATCAAGGAGACCTCATCACACGAAGACGCACAGCCTTTGAAAGATGCGGATGTTCAGCAGAGCGAGGATCGCAAGGCTCAGCACGGAGCACAGAAACAGAACCGTTCAAAGGATCTGTTCGACGTGCTCGGCATCGATAACTCGGCATCAGGCAGTGAGGAACGACACGATAATCGCCGTGGTGAGCATCGTGACTCGGAGAATTCCAATGGAACTGTTCTCCCGCTGCGCAGAAGAAGTCGCAAGCACGACGTTGTTGAAGACAATGCCGAGCAAGACCATGAAAAGGTTCGCGATCTCGATGACATCCTGGCATCGCTGCCAAATCGCAGTGAGCGCTCCTCGCGTCGTCAAAACGACGAGCGCGGCGACAATCAGGACGGCAATCGCCGCAGTCGTGACCGCCGTGAACGCAATAATCGCAATGATAATGTGGATCGCAATGAGCGTTCTGATCGTAACGACCGTAATGAGCGCAATAACGACCGCAGGGGTCGCAACCGTCGTGAACGCAATCACGACTTCGAATCCCGCGAGGAGGAAAAGCGTGATGATGCAAGGCAGGAAGAGCTTGTCCCTGTTGCAGGCATCGTCGATGTGCTTGATTCCTACGCCTTTATTCGTACTTCCGGCTATCTGCCAGGTCCAAACGATGTCTATGTTTCGATGGGTCAGGTCAAGAAATACAGTTTGCGCAAGGGCGATGCCGTTCACGGCTCAATTCGTCCACCTCATGAGGGCGAGCGACGCAATCAGCGTCAGAAGTTCGTGCCACTGCAGTCCATTGACACCATCAATGGCATGAGTGTGGAAGAAGCATCCTCACGTCCTCATTTCAGCAAGCTCACGCCTCTGTATCCACAGGAGCGCCTGCGCATGGAGACCCAGCCAAACAAGATCACTGGTCGGCTGATTGACATCGTTTCGCCGATTGGCAAAGGCCAGCGTGGTCTGATCGTTTCGCCGCCAAAGGCCGGTAAGACCATCACCTTGCAGAATATTGCAAATTCTATTACCACGAATAATCCTGAAGTGCATTTGATGGTGGTACTCGTTGATGAACGGCCTGAAGAGGTTACCGATATGGAGAGAACGGTGCAGGGTGAGGTCATTTCCTCAACTTTCGACCGCCCTGCATCTGACCATACGACCGTTGCGGAACTCGCCATCGAGCGCGCCAAGCGTCTGGTTGAACTTGGACAGGATGTTGTCGTTTTGCTTGATTCGATGACTCGTCTGGCTCGTGCATACAACATTGCGGCCCCTGCATCTGGTCGTATTCTTTCCGGCGGTGTCGACGCTCAGGCGCTCTATCCGCCCAAGAAGTTCTTCGGTGCAGCTCGCAACATCGAAAATGGCGGTTCCCTGACCATCATTTCGTCTGCCCTGGTGGAAACCGGTTCGAAGATGGATGAAGTCATCTTTGAGGAGTTCAAGGGAACCGGCAACATGGAATTGCGCCTCTCGCGTGAATTGTCAGAAAAGCGCATGTTCCCGGCAATTGATATCAACGCTTCCGGCACTCGCCGCGAAGAGCTCATTACACCGCCGCAGGAGCTGGCGATCATCTATCGTCTTCGCCGTGCATTCGGTGGCATGGAACCTGAGCAGGCATACCAGACCCTGGTGCCTCGTCTGAAGAAGACAGCAACCAACAAGGACTTCCTTGCTGCGCTGACTCAGAATATTCCTCAAACATGAGTTTGTGATTTCGCAGTCGCGGCTCGTACGATGTCCTCAATACCGAAGTTAAGGTATTGAGGACATCGCGCATATCTGTGTCAATATAAATATCTGTGCCAATGTAAATGACTATGCCTGTGTTGATGATCTGCGGCTGATGATTGGTTGAAGCTGGAAGCTATTCTTAAGGCTATGAGCGAATCTGAACAAGAAGATGAGAATTCAACCACCATTGACAGGCACATGGCCGCAGAGAACCCAGAAACTGCGAGGGCAGTGGCGCAGATAAAAGAGTTGAGAGCATCGATCGACAATGTTGACACCGCAATCGTGTCTCTGCTCGCCGAACGGTTCAAATATACTTCCAGGGTTGGCGTAGTGAAGGCTCGTGCGGGCTTTGCGCCAGCGGACTATGCACGCGAAGAGCGTCAGATTGCTCGCTTGCATGGCATTGCCGAGGCTGCAGGACTTGATCCAGAAATCGCCGAGATGTATCGCGAATTTGTTGTCACCGAAGCTAAAAAGCGTCATAAACGCATAGCCGAAGCCGGGGGGAACCCCGGTGTTCTCGACGTTTTTGCATGAAGTCGATAGATATGAACAACGTTGATATGACCAACATCGACATGACCGACTGAGAAAACCAAGATCTTGAAAATCCTGTAGCGGCAGTGGGATTCGGTCACGATATCGGCCGAATCCCGAAAATCGGCCACTATGATTGATTACTTCCGCGGTTTCTTTGCCGGGGGCTCGCCAAGGGTGCTCGAAATGACCTTGATCGATGGCACCTCACCATCCTGAGCATCGGTATCAGAAACAGCCGCGACTTCGATGGTGATCTCGCCGGTGACTCGACCGGCTTCTGCTATATCAATCAGTGAGGAACGCACGGCTTCCTCCGCCTCGGCAGGAACCTTCAACGTGACGGAAGTGATTGGGGTGCGCATGGAAACCTTCGCCTCTGACTTGATCTTGCGCAACTCGGCAAGGGCATTGCCTGACCAGGTGAGCACATCAGGGTTCACGCCATCGCCTGCATCCGCATAGGCAGGAGCCTCTGGCCACTGAGCGACATGTACCGAGCCGGCGCCGTCATGCATCCAGCTCCAGACCTGTTCGGTGGAGAATGGAAGATACGGTGCAAGCAAGCGTGCGAAGGCATCCAAACCAAGGCCGAGCGTCGTGCGAGCGGACTGCACGGCATTGGCATCGGGAATCTTCCCCGTTGCATCGGCAGTGCCATAGGCGCGGTTCTTGACAAGCTCGATGTAATCATCGCAGAAGTCCCAGAAGAAGCTCTCAATGGATTCCAACGCCTTTGAATGCTCATAGGACTCAAGCGAGTTGCTTGCGGCGGCAATCACCTCGCCCAACCGAGTAAGCACTGAACGATCGATGGTCTCAGTCACGTCTTGCGGGTTCCAAGTCACCTTCGTAGCCGACGCAACGTGATGATTCTCATCTTCACGCCCGATTGCCAGTGCAAACTTGGTGGCATTGAGCAGTTTTATGGCCAGTCTGCGGCCAATCTTCATCTGCCCTTCGTCATAGGTGGCATCGAGACCCAAACGTGCTGAGGCAGCCCAGTAGCGCACTGCATCGGCACCAAATTTCTTGATGGGCTCGTTGGGAACCACAACGTTGCCCTTGGATTTGCTCATCTTCTTGTGATCAGGATCGAGAATCCAACCTGACAGGGTGGTGTTGGACCAAGGCAGACAGTGATTTTCAAGATGTGCGCGGTCAATTGAGCTGAACAGCCATGTGCGAATGATGTCCTGACCCTGCGGACGCAGATCCATGGGGAATGTGGACTTGAACAGCGCTTCGTTCTCTTTGCCTGGTTCTGCCCAGTGCGTCACGATCTGAGGTGTCAGCGAGCTGGTTGCCCACGTGTCCATGATGTCGTTCTCGGCGGTGAAACCACCGGGGACGTTTCGCTCAGAAGCATCAAATCCAGCGGGAATATCGCTGGTTGGATCAATCGGCAGATCTGCTTCGTCAGGCGTGATGGGATGGGCATAATCGGTTTCACCATCAGCCTTGACTGGATACCACAATGGGAATGGCACACCGAAGAAGCGCTGACGTGAAATGAGCCAGTCCCCATTCAGGCCGTGTACCCAGTTGTCATAACGAACACGCATGAAGTCGGGATGGAAGTTCAGCGCCTTGCCACGGTTGATGAGCTCAGCATTGAGAGCCTCGTCAGTGCCACCATTGCGCAGATACCACTGGCGCGAGGTGACGATTTCGAGAGGCTTGTCGCCCTTTTCGTAGAAGTTTGTCATACGCTTGGTCGGGGTTGGATCCCCTTCCAAATCGCCGGATTCACGAAGTTCATCAACAATGATCTTGCGTGCACTGAACACAGTTTTGCCGGAGGTCTCAGCAAAGATATCACGGCCGTGACTATCGGTGATCCAATCAGGAACATCGCCGACGATACGGCCATTGCGTTGAAGAATCGAACGCGTCGGCAGCTTCAAGTCACGCCACCACTCAACGTCGGTAACATCACCGAAGGTGCAGCACATGGCGATGCCGGCACCCTTGTCCATCTCAGCGGCAGGGTGCGCGAGAATGGGCACAGGCACCTTGAACAGAGGCGAATAGACATTCTGGCCAAAGTACTTCTTGTAGCGTTCGTCGTCTGGGTGCGCAATCAAGGCACCACATGCTGCAAGTAATTCGGGACGGGTCGTTTCAATGTAGATCGGAGTTCCATCTTCGAAGCGGAATGCAAGCTTATGATAGAAACCAGGGTATTCGCGAGATTCCAGTTCTGCCTGCGCCACAGCAGTCTGGAAGGTGACATCCCACAGACCGGGGGCATCCTGCTGATATGCCTCACCGCGAGCTAGGTTGCGCAGAAAGGCCTTCTGGGCAACTCTGCGAGGGTGCTCACCAATGGTGTGATAGGTCTGGGCCCAATCGATGGAAAACCCGAGTGAGCGCCACAGTTGCTCGAACTGCTGTTCGTCCTGTGCGGTCAGCTTCTCGCACAGTTCGATGAAGTTCTGGCGTGAGATGCGAACCAGATCACGAGCCTCGAGCTTCTTGCCCTCGGTGCCTTCGAACGGCGGTTTGAAATCAGGATCATAGGGCATTGACGTGTCTACGCGCACGCCATAATAGTTCTGCACGCGACGCTCGGTCGGCAGACCATTGTCGTCCCAGCCCATCGGATAGAACACGTCATAGCCGAGCATGCGCTTGTAGCGTGCAATGATGTCGGTGTGAGTGTAGGAGAATACATGGCCAACGTGGAGATGCCCCGAAACCGTTGGCGGTGGGGTGTCAATCGAATACACCTCTGAACGGTCACGATTATGCTTGAATTGATAGATGCCAGATGTTTCCCACTGTTTCTGCCACTTGGCTTCCAGACCATCGACGGCAACGCGGTCTGGAAGTGGGGTCAGTTGAGCGGAAATCGGTCCTTGCTTCTCAGTCATACTCGCAAGTGTATGAATTTAGCGTGACAAAGGCATCATTGCCTGTAGAAGTGACGTTGTACGCGAATATTCATGTAAATCCACGCACACTTTATCCTGTTCCTCTCGCCGATTGAGACCTGCAACCTTCATTGTGAACTTCGAGAAGTACATACACCTGCAATCGATGGGAATCAGACCATATTGAACCGAATATGACCCTCGCTCGCGTCCTTATACTTGGTGAAGTTCACAATGAGCACAGCATCATCGCGCGGAGCCGATGCCTCGCAATGGAAAGTACTCGGCGGTTGAATTCGATGGCACATTTGTGACGGTGTGATTATATGCAGTTACCGGTGTTGAAACATAAAGCCAGTCGACAGGGGATTGCGTTGATACTGTTGAGGCATATGCGGCGATGCTCTTGCGATATTCTGTGTCATTCCTCGATGCCTTGACGCTTTTCCACTCGCTCTGTGCATCGGGGCTGTCATATCCGCTCAGTGAGGTGGGGTCTGCAAATGTGGCTGCATCCGCTGCACCCGTCATTGGTGCCAGAGTCATGTCAAAAGCATGCTGTGATTCGACCGTTTTCTTCCAATCCGCATCGCTGACCGTCGTAACCGTTACCGGAACTCCACCCGCAGCCAGTTGCGTCTTGACCAATTCGCCGATGGCAGAGCCATAGGATTGCGGATATATGAATCGCAGACTTCCGTTGTAATAGCTTGGAGGGAAGTAATAGGCCATCTGAGCGCCCTTGGCGGTGTTATGTGGGTGCAGTCCGGTTAAATCCTCGTATCCCTCGTCAAGTGGTGAGAGAGGACCGCCAATTGCCGTTGCAGTGCCGTTTTGCGTTGCCACTATGGCGGCGTGATCAAGCATGTAGCGAATTGCTTCACGGAAGCGCTGATCAGACAGTACGGAATCCGTACGAGCATTGAACACCAGAGCCAGTGTGTCGCTGCTCTTGCCGGTGACCAGTGAGATTTTCGAAGCCTTCGCATCATTGCTTGCCTTGGCCATCGAAGCGGGTGCCAACGGCGTGGCAATGTCTACGCTCTTGCTTTGCAGGGCGTCCACCATGGCGGCAGCATCCGAGAAGTATGTGAAGGTTGCCTGTGTGACTGCCGTAGGCTGAGCGCCCCAATACTTCGTGTTAAGCGTGAGTTGGAGCTTCGTGCCAGGCTTCCAGCTGCTCACGGTGTAGGGTCCTGATCCGAGAGCCTGAGTCGCATAATTGATGTTCGCGTCCTTGTCGTAAACGATGCCGGCACGCCCATACAAGTGCCGCAGCAGCAGAGGATCCGGGCTGGTAAGCCGTATCGTGACCGTTGATGCATTCGAATTTGAGACTTCGGCCACATTGGCAAGAGCGTTTGCATCGACGAGCTTATTGGTGATGATCTGCTTCAGGGACCAGACAACATCAGCAGCATCGAGAGCATCGCCATTGGAGAAGTGCATTCCCGAATTGAGATAGAAGGTGTAGCTGCGACCATCAGGGGAGATGACCCAGGATTTTGCGATGCCGGCTGCTGGAGTACCTGAGGAATCCTGAGAAACCAGCGTTTCATAGACATTGTTCAGCAGAGCCTGCTCAATGCCTTTCCCTGAGTCTTTTCGCAGGTCCAAGGATTGAGGTGCCGATGTGCTGGCGATGGAGATTGCCTTGGTGGGCATTGAAATCGTGTGTTCGAAAACCTCACCTTTACGGTTGTACAGCAGCCAGCCGCCCCAGCAGACACCGCCGAGAATCACAACGATGACAAGAAAAATGACGAATGAGATGAAACCGTTCCTGTGATGGGAACCCCCTTGCAGGGCATCATAGGAACGAATGCCATTATGGTCTGGTCCGTGGTCTTCCCGGTGGCTGCTCATACCGCCGAGTGTATACCAGATGCGGCATCGAGAGCGGCCTGCATCAGGCATTCGCGGCAATCCTTGCTGCGGGCGGTGCAATATTCCCTTCCGAAATATATCAGTCTATGAGAGAGCACTGTCCACTCTTCAGGGTGGAAATATGACGTTATCTCTCGTTCCACATGCACAGGATCGGGATGCTTCGAGCGCCAGTCGGTTCTCCAGCGCAGACGTCCGGTGACACGCATGACGTGAGTGTCAACAGGGAATCCAGGGATGCCAAAGGCATTGCCCAAAACGACGTTGGCTGTTTTTCTCCCGACACCGGGAAGTGTGACCAATTGATCCATCACTGGAGGAACTTTGCCGTCAAATTTCGTGGTGAGAGCGCTGCCAAGACCTATCAGATGACGCGCCTTCGAGCGGAAGAAACCGAGTGAGTGAATGATATCTTCCAATGCTTCTGGATTGGCCGACGCAAGTGCCTCAGGTGTTGGGTACCGCCGGAACAGCGTTGGCGTCACCTTGTTGACACCGATATCAGTGGTCTGGGCGCTGAGGACCGTTGCAACGACGAGTTGGAATGGGGAATCGAAATTGAGGCTGCAATGCGCATTCGGATACAACTTCGTGAGTATGTCATAATCCGAATGGATGCGTTCACTACGCTGTTGCCGAGTCTCCCTTGCCAAACTCCGTGCCGTCCTTGCCTAGAAAAAAATATTTCACTGCTCCGAATGACTTGATTTCTTTGCCTGCTCCTGAGCCTGTGCCTCGCGCTCGCTGCCCTCTGGAGGATCAAAGCGATAGCCAACGTTGCGGACGGTGCCAATAAGGTGTTCGTATTCGCCGCCCAGCTTGGCACGCAGTCTTCTGATATGTACATCAACCGTGCGAGTGCCGCCGTAGTAGTCATACCCCCATACTTCCTGCAGGAGCTGGGCACGGGTGAAGACCCTTCCTGGGTGCTGGACCAGGTATTTCAGCAGTTCGAATTCCTTGTATGCCAGGTCGATTGGACGTCCGAAGAGGCTTGCTGTGTAGCCGTTGGTATCCACGATGAGTTCACCGGAACGGATCTGCCCGTCGTCATTATGCGAGCTGACCTGCTGAGATTTGGCCCTTACCGGATCATAACCTGTGCTGTGCTCCGATATGATGCGCAGCCTTGCCTCAACCTCGGCAGGGGATGCGGAATTCACAATCACATCGGCAATGCCCCACGAGGAATTGACCACCGTGAAGCCACCTTCGGTAAGGATAAGCAGCACCGGTGTGGATAGGCCTGAGGCTCTGATGAGATTGCATAGGGTCTTTGCTGTTGCGAGATCGTCTCGAGCATCGAGAAAAAGTATGGTGTTCTCTGGCATCTTCACCAACGATGCGGCATCCATCGGCAACACACGAACGCGATGGGAGAGCAAGGCAAGCGAAGGGAGCACGGACGCAGGATCTGCTGCAAACGTCATCAGCGTCAAGTCGGTCACGTTGGTTCCCCTTAGTATGTAAGAACTGCCATTCTTGATGAAGCAGTTCAATTGTACAGTCTTGAGAAACCTGTGGATGATGCCCCGTTCACGATACGTTCATTTTCTCGTGGCCTGGAGTTCTCATAAGGTTTCTTGTATTTGTACAAGCCCTTGTGGACAGTTCACGCTACATTGTTACACAGGGAAAGGTCTGAGCTCCAGGGGCATTCGCCTGGGAGCCATCGCCCGTGATTGCAAGGAATGTTGAGGCTAACACCATGGTAGATGACAAGATGCAGATAAGTGAGCAGAGCAAGGCTTCTGCCGCCTCTCTCTGGTCAAGAATAGCGAAGGCGTTGACTGGCAAGGTTGCTGGTGTGCAGCTCGCCTTCTATTTCGTGATGCTGCTGGGAACCAGCGCATGCACCTTGTTGTCGTCGGGATCGGTGGCTGTGATCTGGAGCTTGGTTGCTGGATTGGCCATGCTTGTTGTGTTCATTCTATTGTGGCCATTCAAGACTTCGAATGCCGAAGGGGCTGATCTTGCAGTCGAGTGGACTGGTCGAATCGTTGCTGGTATTGCCGGAGTGCTTTCGCTTGTGTTTTCTGCCGTGCAGCTGAGGTCTCTTCTTGCTCCGGCCGTCATTGGCGGGCGGGCGAGATATCTGCTGCCATGGGCTGCAGCCTTTGCCATTCTTGTGACGGTGCTCGTCATCATTGGATTTGCTCTGCAGATGGCAAGGCGCAAGCGAACTCACCTTATCCGTTCACTTTCGGAAAGCATTTTTGGCGCAGTCGCATGTACCGCTGCTGGCGGATGGCCATTCTTCGCCTTCCTGACGCGAATGGTTGCAGACGGTTATCAGAGTCGTTTTGCAATGGCTTTGGTCATGGTGACGATTCTTGCATTGGTCATGCTGACCGCAATCGGCGTTGCAGCGACCCTGTGGTGGCGCGATATCAGGGCGGATGAACCAGGATCCTGGTTCGGAGTCGCGATGTTACCAGTCATGTTCGCTGGAATGGTTTTTTATCTCTTGAGCATTTGCGTGTTCTATCTGCTGTTCTGAGTCATGCGAATGGGTATCGATGTGCAGTATTGATGTGTAGTATTCATGTGAAAGGCATGACACACAGAGGCGAGGTACATGTTGCTCACCTCATGCACATGCTTGTCAGCAAAGGTCTGAGACCGTGGGGTTGTTTTGGGACTCCTAGAAGAGCATTGATCGAAGTACTTCAAAGAACCCTAGGTGATCCAGCAGTATTTCAAGACCGAGCAGGATCAGCACGCTACCGCCGCAAATTTGTGCGGGTTTGCGCCAGCGTGAACCAAAGACATTTCCAATCTGTAGACCTGCAACGGACATGGCGGCTGTCATGATGCCGATACTGATTATTATTGGCCAAATTCCCTCGGAAACCACTGAGATGCCGATGCCAACGGCAAAGGCGTCGATACTTGTGGCTACGGCAAGTGGCAGCATTGAACGCCAGCCGAATGAGGATGCAACCTTGTGACTCTCGTCGCTCTGATCTGCAAGACCTTCACGGATCATGTTCACACCCAAGGCCGAGAGCAAGCCAAAGATGATCCAGTGATCGAAGGAGGTGATGTAGGTGCGGAAACCTGCTGCAGCAAAGTATCCAAATAGGGGAAAGAGCGCTTGGAATCCGCCCAGCCACAATGCGATGGTGAGGCATTGGCGCGCTGTAGTGCGTCGGATGCTCAGTCCCTTGCTAATTGATACAGCAAAGGCATCCATTGAGACACCTAATGAAATCGCAAGCATTTCAAATAACACGATAACTCCATTCACATATTGAATTAGGTATTAAAACGTTGCTAGCTGCATTGGTTTGTAAGCTGTGTGGATTTAATACTTTTGATTGGTGCTGTGACCAACCACTTGTGAATGGAACAGTAATAGCCACTTAGCCTTACTGCAAGGCTAAAAATGACTACCCCTTGCCGCCTGAATGTTCGACCCATCAAGCTTGAATTTCGCATGTACTTGATTCATTGTGAACTTCGAAAGATATATACAGTCGTACAAGGCCGAAATGGTCGTCATTTTGATGAAGAACCGTGTTCTATACTTTCGGAAGTTCACAATAAACGTTTGGGGTCTGCGAAATATCAGTTTCGCAGACCCCAAACGTTTATGACACTAATAATTTCTGAAGAAATTACTTTTCTGAATCGGCCAGACGCTCCACGGAAGCAGCAATCTGCTTTTCTGCCTCTTCGGCATTCGTCCAGTAATCTCCGGGCTGAACTTCCTTGCCTGGCTCAAGAGCCTTGTACTGCTCGAAGAAATGCTTGATCTCTGCCTTGTGGAATTCGGAAACGTCGTCAACGTCCTTGATGCTGTCGAAGCGGACATCGGCAGGTACGCACAACACCTTGTCGTCACCGCCGGCCTCATCAACCATGTGGTACAGACCGACTGCTCGACATTCCACAACGCATCCCGGAAAGACGGAATCGGGAATCATGACCAGGGCATCCAAAGGATCGCCGTCTTCGCCCAATGTGCCGTCTATGTATCCGTAATCATCCGGATATCCCATGGAAGTGAAAAGTGTGCGATCCAGCTTGATACGGCCAGTCTCATGATCCACTTCGTACTTGTTGCGTGACCCGCGTGGGATCTCGACAACCACTTCAAATGTTGATGCCATGTCGTCTCCTTGTCTGACGTGCTATGTGACGTTTCAACCCTTGAGCATAATGCTCTGACGCCACCACATTACCCGTAGCCCACGAAAGCTGGATCGTGGGCAAGGCTCTCGGATCAATCTCGGTGCGGATGGCGAACGGTGAGAATGTGCGCAACGTCAGCCCAGGGTGCGAGCGAGACATAGTCAGAGCCACTCCAGACAAACTCACGTCCGGTCAGTTCATCGTGAACGTCAAAGACATGACCCGGTTCGATGCCGAATGTGGTTGGATCGCTATAGATACCCGAGGAATGTGCGTCATGTCCATCAAGGTTCACCACCACGATGACGGTATCAGGCATGCCATTGGGAGTGAGAGATCCATTGATATGGCGTACGAATGCCAGAACATTGGGGTCCGATGATTCAAGAATGCGC
Source organism: Bifidobacterium aquikefiri (assembly GCF_002259795.1). Classification (GTDB taxonomy): domain Bacteria; phylum Actinomycetota; class Actinomycetes; order Actinomycetales; family Bifidobacteriaceae; genus Bombiscardovia; species Bombiscardovia aquikefiri. The sequence goes on from NZ_MWXA01000003.1 coordinate 202,404, forward strand.
AGATCGTGATAACTCATGAGTGCAGGATGAGCATGGCGTATCTGATTCAATCGAGTGAGCAACTCGGCGATGCCATATCGCTGAGCTCGACTCCAGTCACGAATCTTGATCTCGTACTTTTCGTTGTCGAGCTGTTCTTCGAAGCCTGGCCGCTGCCGGTTTTCAATCAGCTCATAGCCGTTGTATATGCCCCAGCTTGGGCTTCCGGTAGCTGCAAGTACGGCTCGAATGGCATGGCCCGCTATGCCGTTATCACGAATGTAATCGGTGAGAATGTCCGGAGTGGTCGGCCAGAAGGTGTTGTGCTGATAGAAGGCTGCATCACCATTAGTCTCCTGCAGATAATCCTGTAGCTCCTCCTTGCCGTTGCGCCAGGGGAAGTAGCAGTGCGATTGGGTAAAACCGACATAGCTCAGTGCGCGCATCATTCCCGGACGGGTGAATGCTTCGGCAAGGAAGAGAATCTCAGGATGACGTTTGGTGATCTTCGCAATGATGTCCTGCCAGAATCTGACTGGCTTCGTATGGGGATTGTCCACGCGGAATATGGTGACACCGGCATCGATCCACAGTCTCATGATGCGTTCGACTTCGCGTTCTATGCCGGGCATGTCTTCGTCAAAATCAATCGGATAGATATCCTGGTATTTCTTCGGTGGGTTTTCGGCGAATGCAATGGAACCGTCGGGCTTGTGTCTGAACCATTCCGGATGGCTGTGCACCCAGGGGTGATCGGGAGAGCACTGCAGCGCAAAGTCAAGAGCGATTTCGATGCCAAGTTCGTGTGCCTTGGAGACAAAGGCTTTGAAATCATCCATGGTACCCAGCTGCGGATTGACAGTGTCATGCCCCCCTTGCCTCGAACCAATGCCAAAGGGGGATCCAGGATCGTCCGGCCCGGCAACGAGTGCGTTGTTCCGACCTTTTCTATTGGTCGTTCCGATGGGGAAGATCGGGGGAAGATAGACGATGTCGAAGCCTTCGGCCTTGGCTCTTTCCAAGCCCGATACCGAAGTGGCAAAGGTTCCCGAGATGATTTCCTGCGTGCGTAGATCGACGCTTGCACCTTCTGAGCGGGTAAAGAATTGATACCATGCAGCAAAGCTGGATGCCGGGCGCTGTACCAGAATTTCTTTCTCTCTTGATGCGCAGAGATGATCGCGCAAGGGGTGCTCGGCATGCAGTCTTGCGATTGCAGTGCCTTGCGCTGCAGCAAAGCGCTGTGATATATCGGCGTTCACGTCAAGCATGGATTGTGCGGCATGCGCCAATGTGCGCCTGTCTTTGGCTAGAAGACCCTTCTCTTCCTGCAATGACCACCGCCTGAGCAGCTTGCCACCTTCTTGCAGTGTGTTTTCTATATCGTCATTGACGCTGATTTTGATAGTGGCATCGTGAAGCCACGATGCATATGAGTCTTCCCAACCCTCAATGGCAACTGTCCACAATCCCAGATGTCTGCGAATGGCAGAGAATGAAGGTTCCCAGGGTTTCACATCGCTGTGCTCCCCGGCTTTGAGGCTGACTTCCCATGTATCGAGCCCTGCATTGGTACAGACCATGGGCGTTTGCGCCATCACTTTGCCGTGCGGATTGCGTAGTACGGCAGTTGCACCCACCTTGGTGCGTCCCTCGATGAATATCTGGGCCGAGATCTGGAACATCTCGCCAAGTTCGACGCGTGCTGGAAAGTCGTCATCCTCAATGGTGGGCGTGGTGTTCATGACCACAATTCGTCCAAACAGGTGGCTCGCAAGAGTCGGCTGTGCTTTGGTTCGGGATGGGGCAGAACGACCGGTTTTCTTACTGTGTGCTGGTGTTGCAGCTTCGCGTTTGGATCTCACTGCTGGTTTGGATGTGACCGCTGGTGTGGCTGCGGTGGTGATGGAGGGTGATGGTGTGGGTGACTTGAGCGCGGGGGAGGACTGAGCGTCGGATCTGGCACTGTTCTTTGTGCCTGCGCTCGCATGTGATGCTGTATGTGAAGCCATAACGTCTATTGTAAGTAACAATTGTTCAAAACGGGCATCACATTCGACCACATTGAAAAATGAGCCTTGTGTATAACTATGGATATCTGCAACACTTTTGCATTATTCAACCGCTCTTTCTCGGTAATTCGCCATAGGCATGGGCTAACAGGGCATTTCGAGTCTTCTCCAGACACAACCGTGGCATTCACCAGCAGTGGACGATTCCGGGAGTTTCGTGAGCGCTATCAAGGGGGATTCGATATGCACCGTCAACACAAACGACGGCTTGGTTATCTCTATACATTCGTATTCGGATGTGCGGCCCTGCTCGCCTTGGCCTTGGCTTTTCCTGCGTTTGCGCAGGATGGACTCAAGCCCGTGGGAGAGGAGTGGTACATCCCATACACCTTTGACGGCTATGGGGTTTCCATAGGAGCCATGGCGGATAGCGCCGATGGAAGAAAGGTCTATTGCATGGAAACTGGAGAGCTTGTTTCATATGACGTTTCGCATGCACAGAGCATTCCCGACTCTCAGTTGGCGCGCTCCATAGCATGGCTGACCCAGCATTACCGCAATACCGCGAATGCACTGACCCAAGCTGGCATCGGCATTATCATTCACGATGCCTACGATTTGAATCCCGCAGTCTGGAAACTGCGCAAAGAGACACTGAACGACACCCATCCCGAGACGATAGTCAGGGCACAGCAGCTCTTGATGGAAGCAACCAGCAATACCGCTACCGGAGCGAATCTGAACATGACCTACGAAGTCGGCAGACGTCGCGGGTACATCGATGTCACGGTGAAGGGACCTCAGGGCGTGAATGTAGCGAATGTGCCGTTCACGCTGAAATTCGAGGGGCCAGCGGTCTTCGTTTCTGGCGGCACCTCGACCTTCTCGGCCACGAGCACATCCACTGCACGGCGTGTCTATTGGACAGCGACCGGCACGGGGGACGTGAAAGCTTCGGTTTCGTATGAGTATGGCACCATTGAGCAGCTTGTCAGTAATCAGGATTATGTCAGATTCGCTACGGTAAAGGCAGCTGCCGGTGCGGATCTGAACTTTGCGGTGCGCAAGGAATTTGCTCCGACAATAGGCACCACCGTGCCCCACAGGATCATTGATGAGGGCGATCAGGTACTTGACACGGTAACGTCTGGAATCTCAGCGGGAGACGTCTGGGAGGAAGGTGTTCAGGTCAAGGCGCTTGGATATTACTTTGACTCTCTGAAGCACGGCGATCTGGGTAATGTTATACATCCACAGAGCAATGAGAGCGTTACGTCGTATTTGGCACGTTTGAGCGCATTGGGGTACAAGCCCTCAGGGTATGGCACTGCGCTTTTCGATGCCCCTAATCGCAGCGTTCAGGTTAAGGCCACCACCAAACCCGATGGTAGCGAGCCTTATCGAGCATCGGCGAATTTGGGCATCGGAACATGGGTGTGGGTGATTGATCATAGTCAGCAGGAGACACTCACCAAGGAATTTGTTGTGAAGGATGTATTGAGCGATTTTCTCGAAATCGCCGAGACCGTGTCCATTCGTAGGAAGCTCATCGTCGATTCGAGTGTGACCGAACATGCTGCCACGGTTGGTTCGGAGCTGAGCGATGTGATAACCATCAGTGGATTTCCTGCAGACAGCGGTACCTTCAAGGGAAACACAGACTACGGCTTACAGGCGGATCTTCCCCATGCTGAAGTTCAGGTCTTCTGGTCGGGCAGTGGCAACGGCGGAGACGATGAGCCATATAAGCCCGATGCGAGTGACTTGCCTCAAGTTGATGCTCATCATGAGTTGGTGGGCTCCTGGAAGTACGCAGCTACAAACAGCACGATAAAGGTCGGCGCAGGTGCGCCTGATATGCTTGGCGATCCAGTGCATATCATTGCGGGTAAGCCCGGTTACTATGTCTTTGTCTATTCCTTCTCCGGGGATGCGAGAACAGCACCGATTCATAGTTCCTACAGCGATGCCTGGGAGCGGGTTCGGGTGCAGGCTTTTGCCGATCCGGTGCCTGTTCAGGCGACGATAGAAACCCATGCAGAACCGTCGAAGGTCAAGCTTGGTGAAAGCTCATACGACACGGCAACCGTCACGGGAACGGTGCCTGAGGGCTCATACTTGACATTCAGTGCCTTTGCCGGTGACCAGCAGACTGGGACGATAGACATGAATGAGCCGGTTCTTGAGGAATTTCGTGTGGATCTTGCTGCCGATCTTGCCTCGCAGACAGTCATGAGCAGTCGAGTGATTGCAGCCAATGTAGGAAGTTTGCAGTGGAAGGCTACATTGTGGACACCTGACGGCGTGATTCTCGACTCACATGAGCTTGGACTGGAAGAGGAAATCACCACGATTGTCTCTCGTGCACCTGAGAATGCAGATGATGAACCGGATGAATCTGAACGCAAGCCGGCAGCGGCAAAGGAACTCGCCCATACCGGCGTGTCCATGATCAGCGTATTCGGTATCCTTGCAATCATCGCTCTTATCAGTGGGATGGTGATGGTGTCAATCGCACGTACTTGGAGAGAAAAGTGACGGGTTGAAGATTTCAATCCAAGGAATTTGAACGTTTTCGCGTATCCTTGTGTACGGGAAACCGCTTATGCAGATCCAATGTCTGCATATGCTCGGCACTCAGATGGCGGATTGTACTATCGTGACCGTCGCAGCATTGCTCACGGTGACTGAACCGTTGTGGGTTTTGCAGTGAGAGCCCCGGGTTGGACTGCGAAGGTGAGTTCAAGAGTGCCGTTCATCACAGCGGCAACCATGGAAGGAAAGGGGAAAGTCATGGGATTTCTTGGTTGGATTGTTCTAGGTTTGATTGCTGGAGCGATTGCAAAGGCAATTCTCGGTGATAGAGCCGCAGGTGGTTGGCTCGGATCCTTGATTGTAGGCATCATTGGTGCTGCAGTGGGTGGCTGGATTGGAAGCGCAGTGTTCCACGTCGGACTTGAGAATTTCTGGAGTCTGCAGACATGGATCATCGCAATTCTCGGTTCTGTCCTCGTGCTCTTCATCTATGGTGCTTTGAGCGGAAAAAGATGATTCCTGCGCTCGCAGGCATCCATACCTGCGAGTTGCTTTTCGTTTGCTGATGCCTCGACATCCACTGAAGTGGTTGTCGAGGCATGTGTCGTTATGGGCGGGATTGATGGCTTTCGCTTGCTGCTGGCATCACGTTGCCGTTGTGGGAGAAGTGTGGGGAATTGTTTTCTGGTTCTTGTGGGAGTGGGTGTTGTTCCTGTTTTATATTTTTTACGCTGGTATAACGGCACGGCACAAAGTGTGTGTGTGAAACATGTCGTGAGACGTTCTCCCAACTGGGGTTTGTGCTGGTTGATAATCCTGCATGACCTGGGAGGCATGAACGTAACCCCATACCCGCATTGCGGCACCATCATGCATCGCAACAGAACCACGAGAGCAGGAACGGCCCAATATCGATGCCCGCCATCCCAACCTCTCTTGTCATCCCGATCATCCCCACTTCCCCTGTCACCCCGACCGAATGTCATCTCGAGCGAATCCACCTTCCTTGTCACCCCGACCGTCCCCGCGTCCCTTGTCATCTCGAGCGAGCGGAGCGAGTCGAGAGATCTCACCCTTGCAAGCATCAACAGCGAAGATCCCTCGACTCGCTACGCTCGCTCGGGATGACAATGGTGTTGTCGCTCATATGACCGACTCGCTGTGCTCACTCGGAGTGACGGCCCTTGGGCTAGCAGCAGGTCGGTTATCTGAGCGGCTCATTCCGCTCGCTCGGGATGACGATGGTGTTGTCGCTCATACGGCCGACTCTGACGATGGAACATATAGCTTTGACGAGTCCATACCACCGACTCGCTGGGCTCACTCGGAGTGACGGGAGAGGGGCATGGCATCGACTGGAATAAATTACACGCCGGCACACCAGCGAAGGCATAAACCCACACTTCTATGCCTATAACCCACAGAACGGAGCCGATGTGGCAGAAGCGAGTAATGTCTGGCGATGGGGTGCCTCATTGGGCGTCGGGTTTGGGAGCTACGACATTGTTCTTCACCCAATCCGGGAAGCGGCCATCCATGGAGATGAGTTCATTCATGGTGACGAATTGATAGCCTTGCGACTTGAGACTGTCAATGATATCAGGCAGAACATGGATGTCCTGCGTTCGATTGCCGCCGCCGTCATGCATCAAGACGATGGCACCCGAATATGCGTTGTTCATTACTTCATTCTTGATTGCATTCTCTCCTGGCTGTTTCCAGTCCTGTGTGTCTATCGTCCACAAAATATTCGAACTGACGATATCCGAGCTATTCATCCACGTTTCCTTGTTGAAGGAACCATATGGTGCGCGCAGCATTCGCGTGGTGCTGTTCGAAGCCGTCTTGAGCGCATTGAATCCCGAAGTCAGCTCCTTTCGCAAGGCATCTCGGTTGAGTGTGGTCAGATCAGGGTGTGAATAGCTGTGACTTACGACCTGATTGCCATCGGCTAGCATCTGTTGCTCGATCTGAGGCATCTGAGTCGATTGGTTGCCGATATCCATGAAGGTTGCCTTCACTCCCTTGCTTTTCAAGATCTGAAGTATGGGAGTGCTGTATTGACTAGGTCCATCGTCAAAGGTCAATGCAATGACTTTCTTGTCTGCCGGAGGCCGTGGATTGATGGAATCGATCTGAAGTGTCTTAGGCTGTGCGATGACTTTCTTCGGCACCGTTTCGCCGGAGTCCTTGCCTACCCAGTACTCCTGCTTGCCATCCTCTCCCTGTTGGGCGACGAACTGTACCGCACCGCCAAGCTTCATTGTTGCGGAATAGGGGATGGTCTTTTTCTCAACGGTGTGCCCTTCGGTTTCGTCGCTACCGGTGCTGACCGTGACGATGTCGTTGCTGTGAAGATGGGTCGAATCGAACTGGGATGGTGAAATACGGTGGGAATTGAGTTTTATAACAATGGCTTCACCACCATTGGCCTTGAGCGTCTTTCCGGTCAACGATTTCAATGCTCCCGGCTTGGTGCCAAAGTAATTGTGGTTTTTCAGAATCGAGTCCAAACTTTGCTTGCCGGTGACCTGCATACTTTCATCATTGATGGAGACGGAGAATCGTCTATAGTTGTTCCACCAATACCAAGTACCACTCAAAATGAAAATTGCCATGACGCATAACAACGATACCGTCAGCACAATGGAGATACGGTGGTTTCTGGGGGAATTGGGAATGTCATCTACGGCCAGGGGAGCTGTTGCAGTCGTCTCCTGTGCGTGAGCAGTATCTGGATGATGTGGCCGAGGTGACAAGTCCGCAGAACCTTTGCCCTGAGGAAGCGGTGGATGTGGTGGTTCGGAACCTACTATGGCATGGTTCATTGCATGGGGATGCTGTGCGGACGCCTGTGCCGGTGAGGATGCTTGTGCCTGCGCCGGCGCAACGGTTGAATCGTGTGCGTGCTCAGACGCATGTTCGAGATTGCTCTCGTTCTTCTGTCTTCCCACAGTTGTTCCTCCCCATCTCTGACCGCATATCATTGTAGAAGTATGCTTGGGCGGAATTGTTTGTGAAAAACACGAAATTGTCAACGTCAGCATTCCTCTGACCAGAGCAATGGCTTCGTGTTGATGCATCAATCGGCACGAGTCGTATTTGTGTTCAAATCATCGAAGTTTCACGAAAGTCATGCATTCCTGCTGCACTGTGGCTAGAGTTTCTTTGAAATGTCTGGCAACGAAATGGATTGGGAACACTAGTGGACAAAGTTGTGATTGTCGCCGCCGTGCGCACCCCCTTCGGAAAATATCGGGGTGCTCTGAAAGAATGGTCGGCTGCCGATTTGGCACGGCAAGCCCTGATTGCCGCCATGAAGCAGTCGAAGGTACCCGCAGCCAGTGTTGAGGGACTGTATCTTGGCGTTGCCGTTGCGGCAGGGCTCGGACCAAACGTAGCTCGTACCGTTGCCGTTTCGGCTGGCATGCCAATCGAGTCTCACGCCGTTACCGTCAATGAAGTCTGTGGATCGAGCCTGAAAGCTCTGCGTATGGCGCAGCTGAGCATCATGGCGGGCGATGCACAGATGCTCGCCGTTGGGGGTGCCGAAAGCATGACGCGGGCACCGATGATTATTCCCTATGACGTTCACCATTGCGCAGAAGACCCTGAACATGGCAGTTCTGCGATGCTTACGCAGCCGGTCAAGGCAATTTTCAAGGATGGACTGATCGATAGCTTCTCAGGATCGATCATGGGGCTTACCGCTGAACATATTGCTGATGCCTATTCGGTTTCACGTGAAGCACAGGATGAATTCGCCTATGCGTCGCATCGCAAGGCAATGCGCGCGGTGTCGCAGCATCATTTTGATGATGAAATCATTCCCATGGAAGGCTTGAGTCACGATGAAACGATTCGACCAGATACATCGTTGTTGAAACTCGCCTCATTGACGCCGGTGTATCGCGAGTATGGCAGTGTCACCGCAGGCAATGCGGCACCGTTGAGCGATGGTGCCGCTATGCTCATCATCGCCACCGAGAGCAAGGCCGCTTCATTGGGATTGAAGCCTTTAGGATACCTCGGCAGCTATGCAGAGGTTGGCTACGATCCGGCGTATATGGGATATGCGCCTTCGATCGCCATTGCGAATCTGCTGAAGCGGTCGAGAAGCAGGATGGAGGATTACGATCTCTATGAAATCACGGAGGCCTTCGCAGCTCAGGTGATAGCGGTTCGCGATTCACTTCATATACCCGATGATCGGCTCAATATCAATGGTGGATCACTCGCTCTGGGTCATCCCCTGGGGGCAAGCGGAGCGCGTCTGGTCATCGCACTGCTCAATAATCTCAAGTCGCATGACCTGCACAGGGGTATTGCAGCTCTGTGTATCGGTGGAGGTCAGGGCATTGCGATGGAGGTCTTTCGGGAGGATCGGACGCTATGACATCTCAATCAGGAGCACATGCTGCAGTTCACTCTGTGGCTCACGCCGCAGTACAGGCGGCAAGACGTGAAACGCCCCAGAACATGCCGAAGAAGCTGTATCAGATGAGCATCGAAGAGCGGCTGAGCCATTTGGTCTCGAACGATGTGCTTTCGCGGGATGCCGCAGACGCATATCTTGCCAGTGTGGTCGACGATTCCACGAGCCGGATGTCAGAGAACGTGATTGGGGAGCTTGTTTCACCCATTGGGATTGTTGAGAGCATCGAGGTAAATGGTGAACGATGCACGGTTCCAATGACGACTGAAGAGCCGTCTGTAGTTGCCGCTGCCAATCATGGAGCGAAGATGGCCGTATCAGGGTTCATCGCAACGAGCCATCGCGACGGCATATATGGCCAGATCCTTCTGGATGCTCCGAGGACTGGAATGAAGCCTTCCGATTTCAACTGGCAACAACTCAATGATGTCATTCCCGACCTCATTCGGTTGGTTACCCAACGATTTGATAATCTTTCGAAGCGTGGTGGTGGATTGGTGAGCATTGAGACGCACGAGCATGGCATGAGTTGCGATATGCTCATCAAGGTCAACACTGCTCAGGCTATGGGAGCCAACATCGTCAATTCGATCCTCGAGTGCTTGGTACAGGAGATCGAGCGGGTGTTGCCTGGACTCAATGCCATCATGGCGATCGTCAGCAACTACCCGAGTCAGCTGGTCGATGTGGAATCGCGTATACCGTTCGCGCAGTTGGCGAAGACGGAGTCGGCGGGCAGATCCATCGCCAGAAATATCGATCGAATAGCACATTTTGCCGAGCATAATGCGTATAGGGCAGTCACAAACAATAAAGGCATCATGAATGGCGTTGATGCGGTCATTGCGGCCTGTGGCAACGATACGCGCGCGGTCGAGGCGGCTTGTCATCAGCTCGCCGCGCTGTCTGGGCAGTATCTGCCGCTCTCACATTGGCGTGCCAATGAAGACTCACAGGAGCTCGTCGGCACGATGACGCTAGCTTTGCCGATAGGCGCTGTCGGTGGGGCGATTGCCTCCAGACCTGCAATTCGGCGCAATATGGAACTGATGCGCAAGCCGGATGTCAGAAGACTCAGCGAACTTGTTGCATCCGTGGGTCTTGCCAACAATCTTGCAGCCTTGCACGCCTTGGCGGGCGAGGGAATACAACATGGCCATATGCGGCTTCAGGCGGTGCAGACGGCCGTTGCCGTTGGTGCGAACGATGAAGAGATCGCACAGTTGACTGCTCGCATGGTAGCTCGATCGGACTATTCGCAAAGCTGGGCGGCTGACGAATTGAAGCGATTAAGGGATGCGCCAGATGCGCAATGACCAGTTCTGAACGTTGCGCCTGTGCTGCGATTGGCAGCGAATGGGCAGAGTTCGATAGGCCAGAGTTGACATGAAGAGAGAGGTACGTGAATGAGCAGCAATACAGAGGTGCATATTGGCATCGACCGCATGGGCATGTTTGTGCCAGAGCAGTATCTCGATGTAGAGGATCTTGCTCGTGCACGACACGTTGAACCGGCAAAATTCACGCGCGGCATCGGGCAATCTCGCATGAGCGTGCCGCGACACTGCGATGACATCGTGAGTATGGGAGCGAACGCGATTGCGGAGATTCTTCCTGATATTGACATTGATCGTCTTGGTCTGCTGATTGTGGGAACCGAGAGCGGTATCGATCAGTCGAAGTCGAGCTCGTTGTTCATCAAGCACTTGTTGAATCTTGCGAACCGCATCGAAAGCTTTGAAATCAAGGAAGCCTGCTTTGGCGCCACGGCAGGGCTCTTTGTTGCATACCATTACGTTGCCGCTCATCCAGATCGAACGGTGCTCGTTGTTGCCAGCGATGTTGCGCGGTATGGACTGGGAACCGCGGGCGAGGTGACCCAGGGTGCGGGTGCGATTGCGATGCTGGTGAGCGCTGATCCCGATATTCTTGTGCTCAACGATGATGCTGAGGACTACAGCGATGATATCAACGATTTCTGGCGCCCGAATGGGCATACCGAAGCTTTGGTCGATGGCAAGTATTCAACGCAGGTGTATCTCGATTTCTTCCGACATGTGTTCGATGAGTATCGTGACAAGACAGCTTTGGGCTTGGATGATTTTGGCGCGCTTCTCTTCCACCTGCCATTTACGAAGATGGGTATGAAAGCGCTACGTGTAGCTCTTGAAGATGCGGATGTCGATGATCGCAAGCGGCTTGAGCACAATTTTGAGATGAGTGCCAGATATTCCCGTGATGTGGGAAATCTGTATACCGGTTCGCTGTATTTGAGTTTGCTCAGTTGGCTTGAGCACGCGGATCTGGATCAAGCTGGCAGTGGTGACGGCAGTCTTGCTGGAACACGAATAGCCCTGTTCAGCTATGGTTCCGGCGCGATGTGCAAGTTTTTCACGGGCCGGATTCAACCGGGTTATCGCCGTGGTCTCCGTGCAGAAAGCCATGCAAGAATGCTGAATGCACGCAAGCGCCTGACTGTTCAGGAATATGAGCAACTTTTTGATGAATATTATGCAAGCGAAGATGTCCAAACCGAAAAACCTGAGTCTGGTTTCTATTATGCGGGCGTGAAGCATGACATACGTCAATATTCACGAGCTTAATGAGTCGTAACGAAGCGAGATTTACGAGTTTTGTTGCCTTTTTGAGCCATTAACCCTGTATTTCGCTGCAATGACGTTGATATAAAGCCAATTTTTCCGGTTTATACTGACAAAAGGCCACAAAACTCGAATCCTCACGAAGCTCGGCTGTATGATTACGCAAACAATTTGACAACCAGACAGGGAGCATGCAATTATAAAGATTGAGAATCGTTATCAATAGTTTGACATATGTAGGACGGTAGGGAACTCGATATGCCCAAGGTGTTGCTTTGCACTGGTATACAATATTCAACTCAGCTCATGGGGATGTGCGCGCTCGAATGCCCGCAGCGGCACGATGATGTTACTGAGCATGAACACGGCAATGACAACAATGTAGCGGAAGCGGCAACTGTAGCCGAAACGTTGATCATCTCCTATACGGCACGATGTGATGAACATTGCGGTCTGGTTGTGCACAGAAGGATCGGCACACCGTCGGACATGCTCTTCGCCACCAACCTGCATACCGACACAGTGCCATTGGACGATTGCTGCCTGAGCTGCACGATCAAGCACGACCTCTATTCCTGGCTTTCCCGTGAATCTGGTGAGGGTATCGCACCTCGCATCATCGTCATACTGCCCAAAGGGCTGCAGGCGGCTCCCACCGCTGAATATCTGAAGGAAATGGAGCTCGTGCAGGAGGCGTTCCAACCGCAGAAAGCACGTTTTCAGTTTGAATCCATTGTTGCAGTCCTCGATTCGGCAACCCTGAAGGATTGTCTCTTCGATGATGCGCCATTCCATCAGGATGATGATAGCGATGGGAGCGATCCGAGTCTGATGAGCAGCAGCTACGAAGACGATGTCGATGAGCGTTGCATCGGGGGAGCTCTTGCGGGTGTGATTGCTGACGCAAACGATGTGCTGCTGCTTCCCAGTATGGATTGCGAACAGAGAGACGAGGAATTGTGCAAGCTTGTTGAAGCTTTGGCTTCGGAAAACTGCCACGTTCGTTGTGGTGTTCCCAGCGTCATGCCCAACGTCATGCCCAACGTCATGCCCAACGTCATGCCCAACGTCATGCACGCTGGTGTTCCCGGCGGCAGGTGCCCTGAGAACGCAGACAGTGAAGAAAATCAGCCAGATGAGTCTGTAACCGGCGATATTACATGGGCATCGCTTGGCCAGGATGTGATTGGTCTGAGCATTCGTTCCCATGCACCACTGCATCCGAGCCGGTTGTCGGACTTGCTGGCCGACAAGAGCGTGTCAATGCATATTCATGGCCATTTTGCGGTGCCTAACAAGCCATTTTCAGCTTTCATATGGGAGGGTGATCCGGACGGCTCGATCATTGAGACCGTCGATCGCGGGGTGGTTGATGAAGCACGGTTTGAGACAGAGATTCTAGTCGTCGCTCGTCTGGTGCAAGGCAATCAGAGTGACGAGGCGCGTGCGTGGATCAGCCGTTTTGGGAGTCTGCCGGTAACGCGCGAAGAGATGCAACGTCCACTGATGAGTTGGATGGAGCAGACCGACACCTTTACACGTTGGGCCTCTATGGACTGATCGACTGAGAAGTGTTGTTTGAGCCATGTCATTCAATCTCAATGTGACTGCAGCGCCGCTATGGCGATCGGCGAAACAGCTATACGGTGACTCCGAAGATCTTGCCAATGACCCAGGCAAAGAGCATGGTCGACAGCCCCATGACAACATTGCGAATGATGGCTTTATGCTTTCTCGTCCCGACTATCTGTGCCGAGATGAAACCTGTCAGCAGCAGGGCGAATGCCACGGCGAGCACGATGAAGCTTACACGGGCGAGGAACGATGCAGGGATTTGAGAAATCAACAATGGAAGCAATCCGCCGCTTACGAAGGCAAAGAAGGAAGAAATGGCCGCCTGCCAAGGATTGGTGAGTTCGTCCGGATCGATATTGAGCTCTTCGAGTGCGTGAGCGCGTAGTGCATCATGGTGCATGGCCTCATATGCTGCCTTGTATGCCGTGGGACGGGTCATGCCTTTGGTTTCATAGATCTGTGTCAGTTCGTCCAGTTCCTCGACGGGAAGGTTGATCAGTTCCCAACGTTCCTTGTCGAGGATACTTTTTTCCGTATCGCGTTGTGCGCTGACGGAGACATATTCGCCTCCGGCCATGGAAAATGCTCCAGCGGAGATGGCGGCAACGCCGGCGATCAGCAATACATGAGGATTGTTGTCGGCTCCAGCAACACCCAAAATGGTGCCAGCGACAGAAACGATGCCATCGTTGGCTCCCAGGACTGCAGCGCGAAGGCTGTTGAGCGCTTTTGAGGATTCGTTGGCTTTATTGTGGATTTCGCCTGCATGAGGCGTAATCTCATCGCGAGATGCAGGAGTCTGTTCGATGCCAAGCCATCCGCCCTGTGCAATCGATGGGATTCTCGTGCGAGACTCGTCCACGTAGCGGTCGTTGTGTGAATGCTTGGTGGCCGGGTCATATGGAACATTGACTTGGGTTCTGTGGGAATCGTGATCTGTAACTGGATTGATGTGTGGCTGCGCGTCAGCATTATTTTCCATTGGATTCTCCCATTCCCCCGGTGAACAGTGAAACCGTCCGTACCAATCCTAGAAGAGCAATTCTGTTGACTGTGTGAAGTATCGAGGTGAAGTATCGAGGTGAGTTCGAAAAACGGTCAATTATGCGACCCGCCAAATTCACTACTTGCGAGAATGATTATCATTAGTTATAGTGTCAGACATGGCTAAAACATGTCAAGTATTAGGAATACACGTCAGTTTCGGCAACTCCGTGTCCCATTCGCACCGGAGAACGCGTCGACGCTTCCAACCGAATCTGCAGCGCAAGCGCTATTGGGTGCCTTCGCTGAACAGATTCATAGCACTTGAGGTGAGTGCCAGAGGAATCAAGACCATCGATAGAAGAGGAATTGAAACCGTCGTTGCCCAGTTGCGCGCTCGTGGTGATCTCAGCATCTGAGTGAGCTGCATACGGCAGAGAGGAAAGGATGCCCATGGCGTCTCAATCACATGTGAACCGTCCAATCATCACGTTGAAATCCACCGAGGGAACCGGTTCGACATATACAACGCGAAAAAATCGTCGGAATACTCCAGACAGACTTGAACTGCTGAAATTCGATCCCGTGCTCCATCGCAGAGTTATGTTTCGCGAAACTCGCTGAGCTGAAAAGAAAGCAAATATGGCAAAAACCAGCAAAATAATGAAGCAGCGTCAGCGTGAGAGCATTGTCGAACGCTTTGCTCAACGTCGACGGCAATACAAGAACGACAGCGTAGATCCCCACCTGAGCCAAGAGGAGCGCGATGCTGCGATGAGTAAGTTGCATGCGCTGCCGCGTAATGCAAGCCCAACACGGTTGCGAAATCGCGATTCGACCGATGGACGTTCGCGCGGCTATCTGCGCAAATTTGGCTTGTCTCGCATCACGATGCGTGATCTCGCACACCGTGGAGAGTTGCCAGGAGTCACCAAATCGAGTTGGTGATGAACAAGAAACCGTAGAGGCGATTCCCGTTGCAAAAGGCGAAGGACTCGTCTCTGCGATGCGTCCAGTTGCACTGAATCACCCTAAATATTGTGAAAAGAGGAAGTATGAAACAAGGCATTCATCCAACATACGGCTATGTGATCTTCCATGACCGTTCCGCCAACACGATGATGTTGACGCGCTCGACGCTCGCTGCAAAAGCCAGTTCACTGCCAGTCATGAAGTGGGAAGACGGCAGGGAGTATCCGGTTGTCAATGTAGATGTCTCGTCGAGCAGCCATCCCTTCTATACAGGCAAGAATGTGGTGCTTGACACCGCTGGTCAGGTGCAGAAGTTCAACAAGCGCTATCAACGCGCTTCGAAGTAGAGATCGGCACAACTGTTGACGATATCCAGAGAGCAAGCAAGGGCAGGAATTACTGGGAAAGGCGGGAGATCATCATGAAAGTGAAATCGTCCATCCGATCGCTCGCGCGCAGACCGGGTTCAACGGTCGTGCGCCGACGTGGACACGTGTATGTGATCAACAAGAAGAATCCGAAGTTCAAGGCAAGGCAAGGCTGATGGCATTACCAAAATACAAGACTTCGCGAGCGAACACGCATGCTCGTCGAGCCCAATGGAAGGCGCAGAGCGCGCAACTCCTGACAGTGCGAACACCTGATGGTCGCGATGTGCAGGTGCCGCAGCATCTCGCGGCGGCGGTGCGCAAAGGATACTTCACACTGTAAGTCGCCGCCGGCCACATGCCGACCGTGCACTATGTGCAGCACCTCAGATGATTCAGAGCAGCAATGGCCCATGATAAAGGCCATTACTGCTCTTTTTCGTTGTAGTGAAGTCGTTTGCAGCAGTTCAGACGTTGCTGTGCCATTGACCAGACCGGGCGTAAGTCAGTTGCAAGGATACCAATACTGTAATTCTTCAACTGTCTCAATCGATGTGTTCCTAAGCTGAATTGATCAATGAAGATGGTAGGTTGGAATTCGGTTTGCTATACGGGCTGCCTGATTCATAGGCGCGAATGTGCCTGACAGTCGTATCTGATCAGTGCCAGCGCTTAAGGCCAACGGCATGGGCATGAATGGAAAAGCTGTGGGGACTTTGGACGGATCTGGAGCAAACGTGCCGGGTAACGTACAGGGACACGCCAGGGCAATATGGCAATGATGATTGCATGGGGGCTGAATGGAGCATGGTTTGGGGATTGCGTGGAAATCGGTTTCGAAAACATACAATGACGGAACTGTCGCAGTAAACAACGTCTCTGTGACTGCCGACGAGCATAGGACGCTCGCGCTGGTGGGATCTTCAGGTTCCGGCAAGACCACCCTGTTGCAGATGGTCAACCGTATGGTTACTCCCAATTCGGGTACGGTCCTGATTCAAGGGCAGGACAATCAGGGGATGAATCCCGTCACGTTGCGTCGTTCGATAGGATATGTCCTGCAGAATGGCGGACTCCTGCCAAATAAAACCGTTCTTGACAACATCGCCACAGTGCCGGTGCTTCAAGGAACGAGACGCAAGGATGCGAGAGTTCATGCCTTGGAGCTTCTTGATGAGGTTGGACTTGAGAAAAGCATACAGAACCGCTATCCATCCGAACTTTCGGGCGGCCAGCAGCAAAGGGTCGGTGTTGCCAGGGCGCTTGCTGCAAATCCAGAAATACTCCTGATGGATGAACCCTTTGCAGCCGTGGATCCAATTGTCAGAAGAAACCTTCAGGATGAATTGCTCAGACTTCAATCGGAAATTGGCAAGACCATCGTGTTTGTCACCCACGATATCGATGAGGCCTTCTATCTGGGAGACAAGGTTGCACTGCTGCGTCCGGGTGGCACGCTTGCACAGGTTGGCACAGCAAGGGAATTGATCGATCATCCGGCAGATTCGTTCGTCGCTTCATTCATCAATGCAGGATGCTTGAGGAGCGAGCTGCAATGAACTGGCTGATCCTCAATTGCGCGCAGATACTGCATTATGCGCTGCAACACATGCTATTAAGCGTATTTCCGATACTTCTGGGTACGCTTGTTGCCGTGCCATTGGCAAGATTGGCGAATGGATTCAGACTGACTCGAAGCAGCATATACGTGGCATCCAGCGTGCTGTATGCGATTCCTTCTTTGCCGCTGCTGATATTCCTGCCCGCGCTGCTGAGGACGAAGATATTGAACCCGGTGAACATCGAAGTTGCACTGACCATATATGCGATTGCCATCATGCTCACCTCGGCTTCGCATGCATTTCTTTCCATAGATCCGAGCGTGATACATGCCGCTGATGCCATGGGATTCGGAGCATGGAAGAAGTTCTTCCAAGTTGAGCTCCCCTTGGCCGGCTCTCAGCTTCTTGCAGGTATTCGAGTGGTTTCCGTGAGCACGATCAGCCTCGTCACGGTGGGATCCCTCATCGGTGTGAACTCTCTGGGATTCTTCTTCCTTGAGGGGTATCAGAGAGATTTTCCATTGGAAATCTGGGTTGGCATTGCCGCTACGGCATTGATTGCCTTGCTGTTCGATCAGATTCTGGCCATCTGTGGTCGAGTGCTTATGCCGTGGAATCATCGCAGGGTTACACGGGAAAGGTCAGCGGCATGAACGTATTTTCGCAGACATTGCTCTGGCTCGGCGATGCATCCAATTGGGAAGGAACAGGGGGAATCAGCGTCCGCCTTGTTCAGCACATGCAATATTCCTTGGCGACACTTGCCATCACCTGCGTGATTGCCATTCCTCTTGCTTGCTATATCGGACACTTCGGCAGGGCTCTCTTTGTGATTCCTGTGATCAATGCGTTGCGTGCACTGCCAACGCTGGGAATGCTCAGCGCGCTCGCCCTGATATTTGGACTGGGAATATCGGCTCCCATGATCGTAATGGTGATGTTTGCAATTCCACCGGTACTGGCTGCCACATATTCAGGCATAGCCAATGTGAGTCAGACCACCACCCATGCGATGAGGGCGATAGGTTTCAGTGAATGGCAGATTCTGTGGAATGTCGAGCTGCCGACCGCATTCCCTGCAATTCTTGGAGGCATTCGCTCGGCATTCACGCAGATCATTGCCACATGGACGGTTGCAGCATTCTTGCCGGTTGGGGGATTGGGACGCTTCTTGATCGATGGGCTGGCCATTCGTGATTACTCGCAGATGCTTGGGGCATCATTCCTTGTCATTGGACTTTCCATCGCAGTCGATGTACTCATGTTGATCGTGCAGAACACGATTGAGAGACATTCGCGATATTCGCAGCTGACAACTCAATCCTAAGCGATACGTAAATCTATACACAGAGCAATGCAACAAGAAGGGGAGCAATATGAGTTCGTTTGGAAGAAAACTCATTGGGGGAGTACTGGCAGGAGTGGTGATGATGGGGACGGTTGGCTGCGGATCCTCCAATCCACTTGATTCCTCATCGTCACAGGAGAGCGATGCATCAACGATCACGATCGGCTCCGCGAACTTCGCGGAAAGTGAGATACTTGCCAACATGTATGTGCAAGCCCTCGCATCACATGGCATTCATGCCGCATTGAAGCCAGATATTGGAGCGCGCGACGTATATATTGCCGCACTCAAGGATGGATCGATAGATCTGGTGCCCGAGTACACCGGTAATCTGTTGCAGTATTTTGACAAGGATTCCACGGCGCACAGTGCCAGTGACGTCTATTCGGAGCTGAAGAAGGCGCTCCCCAGCAAATTCGCAGTGCTGGATCAAGCAAAGGCCGAGGATTCCGACTCGCTCAACGTGACGAAATCCTATAGCGAGCAGCATCATGTCACCAGCATCGGCGATCTTTCCAAGATCAATGGACTCAAGATTGCCGCCGCTCCGGAATTTGCCACGCGACCATATGGCATCACAGGACTGAAACAGCAGTATGGAGTCGATGCCACCCTGATTCCAATCAACGATGGCGGTGGAGCGACTACCATCAAGGCACTGCTCAATGGAACGGTGCAGATGGCAAATATCAATACAACATCGCCGAGCATCAAGACGAACAATCTCGTGACACTCAAGGATCCGCTGCAGATGATTCTTCCGCAGCGCGTGATCCCTCTGATCTCGAAATCCGCTGAATCAGACAAGGTCACCAGCGTACTCAACGAAGTGCAGAGCAAGCTGACAACACAGGATCTGATGACGATGAACGGCGAGAGCATCAACGACAAGGAATCGGCCTCCGCGATAGCGAAGCACTGGCTACAGACGTACAAGCTTGTGTGACACATTGAGCACAGATCTCACGTGTGCGGGAGCGTTTCCTCGTCAGGGTGGTTGTACGATTTAATTTTGAGGGAAAATAGCCATCACCAGGAATCCGGCGATACAAGGCTATGACAGAGTGTCGAAGCACGGTGGATTTACGATGTTGTTGGGCGAGGAACGGCCATGGTGCGCAATTGCACAAGACAAGGCCAAGCACCGGGCAAGGTGGGTTTCAACGGCACAAACCCTTGATTTGTATAGGTATAGGGAATGAAGGAGTTGAAGTGGGACGAAAAATCATTCTTGATTGTGATCCGGGGCATGACGACGCAGTCGCTATCCTGTTGGCGCTTGGTAACGACAACATTGATTTGCTCGGCATAACAACCATCGGTGGCAATCAGACATTACACAAGGTAACCTATAACGCGCTCGCTGTTCTGGAACAGGCTCATGCTTACAGTGTGCCTGTTGCTGCAGGCTGTGCCTCGCCGCTCATACGTGAATTGGAAACCGCGCCCGGCGTGCATGGTGATACGGGACTTGACGGCGTGGATTTGCCGAAGCCATCGCACGATGTCATTGGCAAGCATGCGGTTGACTTCATCATTGACACGATCATGGGCAATGAGCCCAAAACCATCACTCTGGTTCCTACGGGACCGTTGACCAACATCGCAATGGCAGTGCGCAAGGAACCGCGCATCGTCGAACGCGTGAAGGAAGTCGTACTGATGGGCGGCGGCATCCATGTCGGCAATTGGAGCGCAGTCGCCGAATTCAACATCAAGGTCGATCCTGAAGCGGCCCACGTTGTCTTCAATGCATCCTGGCCGGTGACGATGATTGGGCTGAACCTCACTCATCAGGCTTTGTGCACCCCTGCTCGTCAGCGTGACATCGAGTCGATAGGAACCCCAACGGCAGACTTTGTGAGTCATCTGATGGATTTCTTCCGCAAATCGTATGCCGAGAACCAAGGCTTCGTGGATCCTCCGGTGCATGACCCATGTGCCGTGGCATATCTGCTCGACCCTGAGGTCATCACCACACGCAAGGCTCCCATTGACATCGAGACCAAAGGCGATCTGACGTTGGGAATGACAGTCGCAGATTTGCGTGCTCCGGCTCCTGCCGATTGCCATACGCAGTTTGGAGAGAAGCTCGATGTGGACCGCTTCTGGGGGCTGATTCACGACGCGATCGCACATATCGGTGAAGGAATCGACAAATGACAACGAATACGAAGCTTTCCACAAACAAGCCTGAATCACCTTCATCGATCGTCGGTCTGATGATCGCCCTGCTGGTTGCCGTGTTCGCATTCCAGCTCAATACCTCCATGCTCTCGCCTGCATTGGTGACCATGCAACGCGAGCTCAACACGACAGCATCCCAGGTTGCCTTGACGCAGACCGTCTTCTTCACGGCAGCTGCATTGTTCTCTCTGTTCCTTCCCCGCCTGGCAGACTCGGCAGGTAGGAAGAAAGTCCTGATCGGCATGCTTGTCGCCACGGTCGCAGGGTGCATCATCAGTGCGGTCGCGGTCAACGTTCCGATGCTGATGATCGGACGTGTCCTGCAGGGGGTCTGCGGTCCGATCGTGCCTCTGTGCCTGATCATGCTGCATGTCCGTGTGCCTGATGACAAGCGCTATGCACGCCTGATGGCCATCATCACCTCCGTGAATGGTGGTATCGCTGGTGTGGATGCTCTGCTTGGTGGCTGGCTCGCCGCTCACTATGGCTTCCGCTCGATATTCTGGACGATGGCGGCGATCGCATTGATTGCAGTCATCATGACGGCTTTGTACACGCACGAAAGCTGGGCCGACACCAAGGCCGGAATGGATTGGATCGGTGCCGTGCTGCTCGTCATTGCCATCGGTGCTCTGTTGCTTGCCGTGGACGAAATCGAGAAGCTTGCCGCTGCCAACTGGGTCTATGTGATCATCATGCTCGTGATTGCAGTGGTGGCATTCATTGTCTTCTGGAATGTTGAGAAACGCAAGAAAGAGCCAATGGTCACCACGCTCTATCTCAAACAGCGTAGGACCTGGGGCCTGCTGCTCACCACGCTCCTGACCATGACTGGTGTTTTCGCCATCATGAACGGCATCGTGCCTGCAATCGCTCAAGATGCGAAATTTGGCGCCGGATTGAGCGCCGATGTCGCATCTCTCGCCACGCTTACTCCTTATGCACTGGCAGGTCTGGTGTTCGGCCCTGTTGCAGGATGGCTCACCAGTCGCTATGGCTATCATAAGGTCTTGCGCTATGGCTTGGTTGCAACGGCAATCGGCGTCATAGCCATCATGCTCACCGCAAGTTCCGTCAGCGTCTGGGCGTTGGTATGCGTTTCGATCTTCGTCGGCATCACCTATGCCGGGACCGTGAACATCATGCTCAACGGCTTGGGCATTGTGCTTTCTCCCGCCGATAACACCGGTTATCTGCCGGGATTGAACGCAGGAGCCTTCAACCTTGGCGCTGGGTTGAGCTTTGCAATTCTCTATGCAGTGATGACTCAGGTCGGTGGTGGGTCAGGCACCATGTCCTATGTGTTCAGTGTTGGAACTGGTCTTGTTCTGGTCGTTCTGGCTCTTGTCTGCTCCTTCTTCATCCCCTCGGTTGAAAAGACAGAACAGGAAGCTCGCCAGCTCGCAGACTGATGCAGGCAAAGGATTGCAGATAGGCGCAGAAGTTGAGAAGGGATGGATGCGTGAAAGAACTGAAGTTGAATAAGGATGAGATCACTGATGAGTTGGATCGCATTGCCTCATCGTCATCTGAGTCTCGCGTATCCATCGTGGGTTCGATGAATGCAGACAATGTGGTTGAGGTTGAGACCATGCCACAGCCTGGAGAAACCATAATCGGCGGCCCCATGGCAGTTCATGCCGGTGGGAAGTCTGCAAATCAGGCAGCAAGTTGTGCCAGATTGCAACTGCATACCGATCTGATTGGAGCTGTGGGATCGGATGCCAGTGCAGAGTTTCTGCTGCATGAACTCGACGATGCCGGTGTGGGAATCGGCAGCATCGAACATGTCGAGGGTCCTTCAGGTTCTACAATCATCGTGGTCGACCCTCATGGTGAGAACTTCATCGTGGTATCTTCCGGCGCCAACGGCAAGGTTGATGGCGGTTTCGTGCACAGACACAGTGAAGTCATCGAACGCTCCGACATTCTGGGGCTGTGTCTGGAGGCACCGTTGCAGGTTGTCGCTGAGTCCTCGCGCATTGCCCATGCCGCGCATACAAGGGTCGTGTTGAATATTTCGCCGATGCCCGAAGATCTCAACCCTTCGTTGAAACATTGTTTGGCGGACATCGCCGATATTGCCGTCATGAATGAGCACGAGACGGCACAATGGCTGGGATTGGCCTATGAGCCGAACCTTGAATCAGACTGGGATGATCTTCACGATCAGCTGTGTGCAACGGGACTTGGTCGCGTTGTCATCACCTTGGGTGCAGCCGGTTCGGTCATTCTTGATGGTTCTCAGGCATTGCATATTCCTGCGTTCACGGTGCAGCCGGTAGATACTACGGGTGCAGGCGATTCCTTTATGGGCTCAATGCTTGCCAGCCTGGCAAGCGGCAACTCGCTGGATTCTGCATGTGAGGTGGCTTCTGCGGTATCGGCATTCTCAACTCTAGGCAAAGGTGCTCAGTCATCGTATGGCGATACTCAGCAGATAACGGATTTTGTGCTGAATCATTAATGTCAGGCTTTGCTTGGAATCAAGTCAACGGGCAGCCACCCATTCGGTGACTGCCCCTTTTCAGTGGTTGCAATGAGTGGTTGCAACGAGTGGCTCCAACGATGTTGATTGTTATGACGCATCTTTGAGATCGTTGTTCTTAAAGCTCGACTTCAGCGGCGTCACCGTCACCAATGATCGCTCTACGCTGCGGCCGCTCGATGCGGTGCAGGGCTGGAATGAAGATTGGCAACAGGGTCACCACGAGATATATGGATCCAAGAATCGTGAGCGTCAGATGAAGACCAAGAAGGTGAGATGAGAAGCCACCGATAAGTGACCCTAGCGGCATCAATCCCCAGGTTATGGCACTGGTGAGAGAAATGACCTTGCCGCGCGCCTTGACCGGGATTCTCTCGTACATAACCGCTCCGAAGATGGGGTTCAGGAAGCCCGAGCCAAAGCCACCGATGGCAATGACGGCGATAATCACCGGTATCGGTGCATTCAGTGCCATCACGATATATCTGGGGAAACCGACGAGTAGATACCCGATGACCAGAACGGGGAAGCGGGGCAGCCGCTCCGCGATGATGGTCGCAATGGTGCTTCCCATAAGCGCTGGAAGTGAAAGTGACGCGAACAACAGTCCCAGCGAGGCTGAGCCAAGATGTTGGTCGAGCACCCATGCTGGAGTGAGCACATCGGTCCAGGCGACATCAATCATGTTGGTGACCGCTGGAATGAGGGCATAGCCAAGAATCACGGGAATGGTGAGCAATACTTCCCATCCTTCACCAACATTTCTTGCATAGGAACGGATATGCGATCCCAGCTGCGAGACAAGATTCATGGAACGGGCCTGTTCACTCTGAACGCTCGCTTGACTGCCAGAAGATTCGCCACCGGATTCGTCTGCCTGCTCAGCCTTATTCAAGGATGCAATGGCCGAGCTGTCACAGAGCAGTGCCGGACGAACAATGAAGCCAATCATGCATGCGCCAAATACCAGCGCCAGCGAAGTGAGGGCCAAGGCATATGGTCCTCCGACGAGCCCAACGATCACCCCTCCGAGCGCCGATCCAATTGTGCCAGCCAGATGGCTTGTGGTGCTTGAAAGACCGGTGATCCTTTCCATGGGCTGTTTACTCAAGGCAGCGATGCTTGGCGAGAGAATGTCCTTCGCATTGTTGGAAGGTCCACGCATGGCACCGACAACGGCAACCACGCCAATCAGCAGTGGAATCGAGAACAAGTGTGCAAACCACAGCACCGGAACAAGCGCGATGAATACGGCGCTGATGCAATCGCATGTTATGGATATGCGCGTTGGGCCGAGCTCATCGATCAATGGACCGCACAGCAGATTGGCCACGACGAGCATCCCCAGCTGAACTGCGCTGACGATGCCAGTTGCAACGGTATTATGTGTCAGATTCAGTACCATCCATGGCACGGCGAGGCTGCTCAGGGTGCTGCCAAAAAGTGAGACGATATCCGAGCATAGCCAGGCACCCAGCACCATTTAATGGTGATCGAGATACGGGTGCTTCCACGAGACGATTGTGCCCGATCGCTGAGTCTCTTCAGTGGGCAATCCTTTCATCTCAACAAGCCCTGGGCAATGGGGAAGAGGTGGAATTGCATCTCGACGGCTTTCCTTTGTGGATCTGTCGTTGACCCTTCTGTCTTCTTCGATCCCTGTGACCTCTTCGTATCGTGATGAATGAGCGGATGTTGCTGCATGGCGTTGAGAAGAATGCCCTGCACCTCTTTTGCGATGTCATCAGCCTCGTGTGGCGTCAACATCATGGCATAATCGCTCATGGTCGTGGCCTTCTGCCATGCCGTGTCCATCGTTCGCCAATCGCTTGCCGCCTGCAATATCTGACGGGTTGTTTCCGTCGCCGCAACTTGCATGAAGGCACCTGCAGCATCGAGCTTGTTCTCGATGTCATCAGAATCCGGCGAGGGGTCTTCAACTGTGGTGTAGAGCTGCTTGGCCTTCCAAAACAGCTTTCGACCAGAAGAAAGCTCGCTATCCCTCTCGATGAAGCCATATTTCGCAAGGATTCTTAAGTGGTAGCTGGTCGAACCTGTGTTGAGCTCGGTCATGCGGGCAAGATCGGTTGCGGTGGCCGACCCATTGATTCTCAATATGCCCAATAGACGTAGACGAATCGGGTGGGTGAGCGCCCGTAGCTGTTCTGGGGTAGGGGTTGAAGCCTCTGTGGAGGTGCTTGCCTGATCATGTTGTGATTCCATATATACAAATATACCTATGCAAAGAAATATGTGCAAATGAATCTTTGTATAAGTGTCATAGCATCAATACAACAACCAGTCCACATCACAAGTGGAGATTAAAAGCCCGCCTATTCCGTCATATGAGACGAAACGCCTCGCATAACGGTATAGGCGAACGCATTATGCGCACTATGCAGCGGATAACGACCGGATACACCGTTGACTTATAAACCAAAAACCGCTTCCCGAGCACGAGAAGCGGTAGGAATCTCCAGACTGATTTGTTCAGATGAGCCCATCGGCATGGAGTGCGTTGAACATGCGGTTGAAGCATTCTTCGAGCAAGGGATAAGGCATCGCAAAGTTCATGCGAACGCAGCCTGCGCCAACGGTGCCACATTCACGACCGTCAGTGAGGGCAACATTGGCCTTCTTGAGGAAGTAATCTGCTGGGTCATCGAGATGCAAAGGCGAGAAGTCAAGCCATGCGATATAGGTACCTTCAGGCTTGATATATCCCACATGCGCGAATCTGGTGCCCATTTCCTTGTTGACCAGTGCAATATTGCGCTGCACGTAGCGAAGAACCCCTTCGAACCATGCGGCACCGCCTTCGTAGGCGGCTGTTGTTGCTATTGCGCCGATGGTTGCGGTCTGATGTTCGGACCATTGCGCGCGCTGCATCCACATGGCAAGGTCGTTTGGGTTGGTAAGAATGACCTGTGCGCACTTGGTCCCTGGGATGTTGAAGGACTTCGAAGCGGAGGTTGAGGTGAAAGCCTGCGTAGCCGTCTGCTGGTTGATGGAGGCGAAAGGCACGTGCCTGTGTTCCCCATAGACGAATGGTGCGTGAATCTCATCAGAGAAGATGCGGACGTCATACTTCGCTGCCAAATCCGAGAGCTTCAGCATCTCGTCGAGTGTGAGCACCTTGCCGATGGGGTTGTGTGGATTGCAGAGAACAAAAGCGTGGCAGCCATGGGCAAAGGCCTGCTCGATTGCGTTGAAGTCGAATGACCATCCGCCTTCGGACTGTACTGTAGATGCCTCGCGAATCATTGGAATCTCAAGCAGTTTCACGTTATAGAGCTGAGGAACGCTGAGGAATGGCATGTATGCAGGCGTGGGAACGATGACGGAATTGCCGGATCCGACGATCTCACGAAGGAAAATCTCGAAGGCTTCCAGAACGTCTGGAACCGGTCGGATGCAGGCAGGATTCACATCCCAGCCGTAGCGTTGCTGCCATGCTGCACAGGAGTTTGCGACACGCTTCTTCCAAGGATCGGGAATGTATCCCAGACGATTATGGTCTGCTGCCTCCTTGATTGCGCTGACCACGCAAGGAGCCAAGCCATAGTCCATCTCAGCGATGAATGCGCCAATGCAACCTGCGTATCTGGTCCACTTATCTGAACCTACGCCTTGCAACTCCTCCATGGTCGTGGCATCAATTTTATCGGCATCGAATTGCGGCAATGGGTGTTGGGTGAGTGTGGAATTCTTGATTGTCTCTGTTCTCATGTGACCCATTGTCACTAAAGTCCGTTCCTCGCTCAACGCCTTGGCTCATCGATATGGTAATCATGCTCATAAAGTTGCTTATCGGATGGTGAAGGCTGCCACTATCTGTTCAGCTGTGTGAAGCTGACGGGTTGAGATATTTCGAAGCTGTGCGCTTCAGCTCCTTGATCATTGGTTCCATGACAGGGCGATGATCGTCTTTTCTCGTCACGATGCCGATCTCACGGTATGCGAATTCATCTCGTAACGGGCATGCCCGTAAATCTGGCTGCAGGTTGATGTGTATGTCAAGTTCTGGAACCAGTGACACGCCCATGCCTACCTCAACGAGGTTCTGCGTTGCCCAATAGTCGTCGGTTTCATGGCGAATATCTGGTTTGAAGCCGGAGCGGGCCGCCAATTTCACCAGGTTTGCGCGGCAGGTTTCACACCCAGCTATCCAATGCTCGTGTCTTGCCATAGCGAGGTCAATCGCCTGCCGATTATGCTGATAGTCCTTCGCAATCGGGTTCTCGCGGCGAATCAGCAGTCGCATCGGGTCGAATCCCAACGAATCGAAGGTGAGATCTTCCGTGATATCAAGAAAATTGGGAATTGCACGATATCGGAATACCACTGCTGCATCGACTTTTCCACGAGAGATTTGATCGAGGGCTTCGGGTGGTTCCAGCTGAATCAGGCTGAGCTCGATGTTGGTAAACAGACTCAGATTGGCCACTGAACGTGCGGCAATGGTTGAGCAGATCGAAGGAGGAGCCACAAGATGAAGATGCGTGTAATGCTGTTGCCGGTAATCCTCGACTTCGCGGGATGCCGACTCAAGACGCTCAGATATTGCTTCGCCATATCGAGCGAGCATCGCTCCCGTTGCCGTGAGTTCGACGCCATGCGATGTTCGTCTGACAAGTGTCGCATTGGTCTGCGCCTCAAGTCTCTTTATCTGCTGGCTGATGGCAGGCTGAGACCATCCAAGTGCTTTCGCCGTTGCAGAGAACGAGTTGTATTGCTCTATGTGCCATAGCGTGACCAATGACTGAGGATTCAAAGTTGCACCCAATTCCATCTCCTTCGTTTGACCACACATGTTGTCGATCTTGTGAAGAAATTCCAATGAGCCTCTGTTTTCAAGAGGGAAGTCGAGGTTATTGCTTCAACAATAGAGTGGGAATATTCAGTAATGTGTCGGCTCTCTGAGATGACCAAACGTTGAAGGGCTGCAGGAACCGTTGATCATCAACTTCTCTGCTGATGATCAACGGTTCCTGCAGCCCATCTGGTCATACTGACACGTGTGGTGCATGGGAATGAACGAGGCTTCTGCCGCTGTCTACCTGCAATTTCTCAATAGTTGGAGTGCATCATCCGATGCTGGTGTCGGAATGGTGCAGCTTGGTGCCAGCAGGAAGGGCTTTCCGCTGCGTTGCTGAATTGTTTCTTCAAGCTCTCTCGCGATTCTTGTGGTATCACCCTCGGTGGCGAATTCCGTGAAGCTTGCACCACCAATGGGCACAATGCCAAATGGAGCATCCAAGTCCGGATTGCCTTCAAGGAATTGATCCCATTGCAACGCCTGAGCCCCGATTGAAGAGAACCATTCGGGATGGGCCTCCTGCCGGCATGTGTGGAATATGATCTTTGCCCGAGGATTGGCGCTGTTCACCGCTGCAATGACCATGGAATCGTATGGCTTCGCGAACGCTTCGTATTGCTTCGCATCAAAGTAATCTTCACTTGCCATGCCGGTTGATGCCAGGAAAATGCCGTCCAGGCCTGAGCCGCCATCCGCAATCGGTGTCACGAGTGAGGCGGCATATGCAGCAAGCGTTTCCGCTATGTTGCCTATGGCTTTCTTTGCCGCTTCCGGGTGTTCAAAAATCAGTTCGTCACGGCTGGTCGTTGGCTGTGTCCCGGTGCTATTGGCGCCGGGGTACAAGGGCAGCAGTGCCATCTGCATGAGTACGGACAAAGGGTTGAAGATTGTCTGTACAATTGCTCGGTCTGGAAATGCCTCGCGAATTAATCTGGCGGCAGTGAGATGATCTGCAAATTCCGGGGTGGATTTGACATCAAGAACTGACACCTTTTTCAAATCATCAGGGTTGGCAATTGCAGCTTTGATCGGTTTCGGCTCAGGAATTTCAGGATAGTCGAAGTGATCATATATGGATCCCCATGCTTCGGCATAATAGACGGCCCGCGAATTGATCTTGATCCAGTCCCAGTTCCATTTACGATTGAAATCAATGGTCGCCTTGGCGAACTCCTCGGCACCGTATTCGTGACCGATGAAGTGTTGCCAGGCACTGGTGAGAAATGCAGGAACATCTGTTTCTCCCTCGAGCATGGCATGGAACTGTTCTCTTCTCGTAGTGGTCATAATGAAGTAACTCCTTTGTACATGTGCAGCTTTGGATAAGAATGACTGACAGCTGAATGGCAGTGCCATTCAAGAAACCGTGATTGCGTTGATGAATGTCTGCAGTTCCTTGTTCTCCCGGTGGTTTCGGGCATCGTTGAAGGAACCGTATGTGGTTATTTCACCCGCGCTGAAGAACAGGACCTTATCGGCGGCTCTCGCTGCGAAGGACATGTCATGTGTAACGAGAATGATGGCCATGTTTTGCCGTTCCTTGAGTTTGGTAAGCACGGCGAGCACGTCTGCCGCCACCGGAGGGTCGAGTGCGGACGTTATTTCGTCGCACAGCAAGACCTGTGGATTCATCATGAGGGCGCGTGCGATGGCCACTCGTTGCCTTTGCCCTCCCGATAGCGTCGAGGGCATGCTGTCAATGTATTGCTCCATGCCAACCGCTTCGAGTGAACGTTGTGCCTGTGCCCGGATATCTGATTCGGAGAGCTTCAATACCTTGCGTGGTGCCAGTGCGAGATTCTTGTAGACGCTGAGATGTGGCCAGAGTGTATAGCTCTGGAAGATCATTCCAATCTTGCGCCTTTGTTCATCCCACTGGTCCGTTGATTCATCGCCATCGCAGACCAATTCATTGTCGATGGTGATAGTTCCATCATCGAGTTCGGTCAGACCGGCGATTGTACGCAGCAAGGTGCTTTTTCCCGATCCGCTTCGGCCGACAATAACGACAATCTGGCCGCGATAGAAATCGCATGATACGGATTTGAGGATGATGCGACTGCCATATGCCTTGTTGAGTCCCTGTACGGAAACGATGGGTCTTTTACCGTTGCGAACCAGTGTTTCCTGCTGAATCGCATCGTGTTGGTTCAGGGGATGATCGGTCTGGGGAGACTGTGAAGTGGGAGATGATGCTTTGTTTTCATTCATGGGATGGCTTTCGTTGGTACTTTGTGAGTTCAGACATTGTCTCGTTGCATGAGCATGTGACGTTCAAGGGCGTTGACTACCAGCGTTACAGGGAAAGCGATTATAAAATAGAAGAGCGCGGTTACCGTGAATATTTCGAATGGCCGGTAATATTGCTGTGAAGCTGTATTGGCCTGAAACATAAGGTCGGCAACCCCGATTGTCGACACAAGCACGGTGTCCTTGAATGCGCCCACCAGTAACGAAAGTATGGAGGGGAGCTGCTGGCGAAAAGCCTGTGGAAAGATGATATGAATGACCTGATCGAATCGTGAAAGTTGCAAGACATTTGCAGCCTCGATCTGTTCTTCGGGAATTGACTGGAACCCCGACCGGTACGCCTCGGCCATGTATGCAATGAGGTTCAGCCCAATCGTGAGCACAGCCGCGAGGAATCCTGGTAGCTTAATCCCGAAAACCATCGGGAGTGCATAAAAGACCCAGAACAGCTGCAGAAGCAGCGGGGTGCAACGAAATATCTCAATATATGCCTGTGCAAGGTAGCGAATGATGTAAATGCCAGACATGCGTGCCAGCGCTACGGGAATTCCCAGAGAAAGTCCAATACAAACAACGAGCAGGGTGAGAACGATAGAGGTTCTCATACCGCTGAGTAGCAGCGGCATGGCCTTGGAGACGATGCCCCAGTCTGGAATGTAATTCATGATCATTGCTCTCAATCTTGAGACGGATATTGTTAGGTGTGCCCCTGTTACGAGAGTTGATATTTTGCAGGAACCGATGCCTCTACATAACCATTGGTTATTGTGGTGTCGATCTTGACCTTTTCGAAGCTGGCCTGGATCTGACCGGAATTGACTGCATCAGTGATTGCGGCATTCAGCGTTGCAAGTGATGATGAGTCGATGCTGTGTGACACGCCGAAGCCTGAAATTGCGACTGCTATTGGATTCTGAGGAACCAGGATGGCCAGGGAGTCGTTGTTCTGAGCCGCCTGCACGGCAGTATCTGCGGGAAGCAGCACAGCGCAGGCACGGCCAGAGTTGACTGCCTGAATTGCATCTGGGAAACTATCCACGCTCAGCACATTCTTGTCCTTCAACTTCAATGAGGATTCCTGTGCGCTCCCTTGAGGAACGGCTATCGGCTTGGCATTGGTAAGCAGAGCGTCCTCTGTCTTGGCAGTGGTGTTCTTCGGCACCATCAACACGTTGTTCGTTCCGGTCATTGGCGCGGTGAATCCCACCGCGAGAGAACGAGCCAGTGTGATGTCAAGACCAGCTGCAAGATCATAATCACCGGATTGCAGACCGGCAACAATGTTACCCCAGGAGGTGGTGACATATTGGACCTTGACACCTAGTGCCTTGGCAATTGTTTCAGAAGGAATCGTCCAAGGTCCCTCCCATTGCCCCTTGGAATTCTTGCTCAGTGTGGGTGCGGCCTCTGCCATGCCTACCTTGAGCACCCCAGCCTTCTTGACTCGTGCAATCCATGAACCTTGACTGGAATCTGAAGAGCTCGCCTGTGACGCGCCACCACCGGCAAGTTTCGCAGCGGAAAATCCACAGACCAGAGAAATAACGATCACAATGATTATTTCGGTAACCATGCGATTGGTTGCCTTGACTTTACGGTTGCTCGCCATATTGTCCCCTTTTTGTTGTGCGTGTCTGCCACTATAGGGACTGATTCACGAGCACAGGTGCCCGTAAAGCCATAACTTTCTTTGGGTGCGTATAAATCTGCTTCTATCAGGTAACACGTTGAATGATCGTTACATGAGTGAAATCTTTAAGAAAGCAGGTGTTTAACTTGAAGCATATTTTCCAGCTGCAGATGTCTGATGAGGCTCAGCACGATATCCATGTGGCTTTCCGAGCAATTGGCAGCCACATGTTTCGCAATGTACATGCTACTTGCCAATGAAGCGTGGAATGAATCGCTGCATCATGTAGGCACCAACGAGTCCTATTGAACCCATCAACACTGCGGCGGACCAGAGGCCGGACAATGCAGTCATGCCCGAAATGGCAAGTGGACCAACGGCAGAGCCTGAATCCGTAGACATTCTCCATCCGCTGAGGAAACCAGGCATATTCTCCGGTGCATAACGTGATGCCAGATCGGCCCCGAGCGTCATGATAATGCCGCTACCTAGGCCATTGGCTACAGATATCAGGATTGCGATGCAGATATATGTCCATTCAACCGTGGCGAAAGGCATGAGGAGATGCCCAAGGCTTATACCAAGCAACACCGGCACAGCAGCCCAACGGCGTCCGAATCGATCCATGATCTGGCCGGAAGTATAGAAGAGTGAAAGGTCTACGGCACCGGCAACGCCCATGATCAGCGCTATGTGCGGCGCGGAAATATTGAGTTGTACACCCCAGAGCGGCAGAATCACCTGGCGTGATGCGCGCATCATCTGCAGTATGCCGGCCGCTGTACCTATGCGGCATAGGATGCTGAAATATCTGATCACCGGGAAACGCATCAGTGTGACCATCATCGGTGAAGTGCCATATTTGCCCATACCAGGATTGACCGTATGCCCATGCTCAATGATCCCCTGAGATGTCACATGTGAAATGGCGATATGGCCTGCACCCGCAGAATCTGTGTTCTTGGCATGCGCAACACCTCTGCCTCGCTCAGCACGAGCTCTATTGGCAGACAGGAGCTTTTCGGGATCTGGCGTGACCTGCAGCACGACCAGAACACTCAGACAGGCCACAACGTGAATCCAATATACGCTACGTGATCCGGTCAGTGCAATGACTGGTGAAGCGATGAATGGTCCGACGAAATAGCCGATGCGAGTCGTGCCGCCCAGCAGCGACATTGCTCGTGCCCGGTACCAAGGTGGAGTCCATGCGGTAAGAAATGCATGTCGCGCAAGATTGAATGTTGCGGATGCAATGCCAATAACCAGAACACCCGCTGCCAGTACGACCAGATTCGGAGCACGCCAGCAGAAAATTGCCGAGATAATGGCGAGTATTGCAGCGATGCGCATGGCAACGGTCTCGCCCCAAGTATTGACGATGAAGCCGCTGGGCACATCGCCGAGCACCACTCCGATCATCAGGAGCCCAGATATGATTCCGGCCGTTGCAAGGTTGGCTCCCAACGCCTTGGCGGTAAGGGGGACGATGGGGATGAGCGATCCCTCTCCGGTTGCAAATACAATGGCAGGCATATATACGGGCACGAAAAGATGGTGAAGGAAATCCGTCTGCTCCGCATGTGTCTTCTCGTTGGTAGCCTGTGCCATACCGCTCATTGACCTCCTATGTGATCGTTGCCGAAGATTCATGACGCATGCCGTGTAAGTGTCTCCCTGCTGACCCATCGCGCAATGAACCGACATTTCCCGCTGCCTCGCAGTATAGCCGTTGTGCTGTGGCTTTCAACGCGAATGTGATGAAAGCGGACGTGATTCGACATTTGTAAAATGACTTTATATAAGTTACTCTCGAAGTTGCAATGTGACGAGCGATTGAACAATGCAGTTGGTCCCATAGGTGTCGTTCGTCTTGACATTCATACTCAGCGAAGAAGCGGAGCATTCGGTAGAAAGGAATTCCCATGAAGGCATTGGTACTTACAGCGATTCGACGTTTTGAGATTCAGAATCTTTCCACACCCAGCATTGGAGCGAACGATGTGCTGGTGAACACGGCATATGCCGGGGTGTGCGGCACCGATCATGACCTGTATGCAGGTCGTCCGGGATCGGCTCCGGCGAATCCACCGATCGTGCTCGGGCATGAGAACTCAGGAATCGTCGCTGAAGTGGGCAATGCCGTGACCAATGTGAGCAAGGGAGATCGTGTTGCCGTTGATCCGAACATCTATTGCGGGGAATGCACATACTGTCTGACGCAGCGACCGGAGCTGTGTGACCACCTCAGTGCTGTGGGTGTGACGAGAAACGGCGGACTCGCAGAGCAGTTCAGTGCTCCTGCCTCCGTCGTGTATCGACTTCCCGACACGGTGACATTGCAGTCTGCCGCAGCCATCGAACCTTTATCCTGTGCCGTACACGGCGTTGATCTGCTCCGACTGCGGCCCTACCAGAAGGCGCTCGTAATTGGAGACGGATTTATGGGTCAGCTCTTTGCCCAGCTATTGCAGGCCTATGGGGTTCATCGGGTGGATCTGGCGGGCATCTTTGACGACAAGCTCAAGCGCAACCATGAACTGTTCGGTGTCGATCGCACATACAACACGCAGCGAGAAAGCATCCCGGTCGATTCCTATGACGTTGTCGTTGAAGCGGTGGGACTTCCGCAGACGCAGGCAACGGCCGTGAAGGTGGCGGCCAAGGGCGGTCAGGTTCTAATGTTTGGTGTTGGCCCCCAGGAGTCGTCCTTCGAGATGAACACCTATGACATCTACAAGAAGCAGCTGACCATCCAGGGCTCCTTCATTAATCCCTTGACCTTTGCCGATGCCATCGCTTTGATATCTGCCGGAAAGGTCAATGTCGACGGACTCATCAGCCACGTTCTTGACCTCACCCAGGTCCAGGACTTCCTGGACGGCAAGATCAAGGATGTCTCGAAGGCCATTGTCAAGGTCGGCGACACGTTGAAGTAGAGGGCTGGGGTTCACGAAAATCCGGCGGATAGGCGCAATGAGCGAATTCTGCCGGATTTTTGTGCAGATCAGCCATGAGCTTCGCCGCACAGCGCTTTCACATATGGCGATATGAGTCTCAATGCTGCGCCGACGATGCCCTGATTGGGAATGCACAGGCTGCGTTTCAGTGTAAATGAGTCTGCAAACGGGCTATGTGCGAGCACGTTGTGCTTGAGAATCTGCATATCGTCCTCATTGAGGAAGCGAGAAGCCTCACCGCCCAGAATGACATCGCTGGCAATAACCATGCGCATGTTTGTTATGGTCGATGCAATATGGTCGAGCCAGCGGTTAAATTCTCTGAGCCTGGAGACGGAGTCTGTGCGGTCGCGATGATGCTGCGCCTGATGAATGGTTACGAATGCATGTTCCATCGACTCGCCGCGATGCATCAATGTTTCCGGTGAGCAATACGGATCGACGCAGCCTCGATGACCGCAATAGCACAGACGACCGTGGGGAACGAGAGTCATGTGCTCGACGGTGCCGCTGGTGAGTCCCCGGCCGCGATAAAGCGCTCCTCCCATGATGACTGCGCCGCCTATTCTGCGTTCGAGATAGAGAAGAGTGGCATCGTTGATCGTTCGGTCAAACCACAGCTCGGCCATTGCAGAAGCATCCGAATCGTGAATCATTGTGCTCGGGTATCCAATGTCACCTGCGAGTTGTTCGATGGTGACGCCGGTGTCTCCCATGATGTTGCCGAAGGTGATGCGCTGCCCGTCAGCAGAGACCAGCCCCTGTATGGCGAAGGCAACGCCAAGAATCTGGTGTTCATTGGATTGAATCCCATGCGCAAAGTTGGAAATCACTGCATCAATCTCCTGATAGTACGAAGGATCACTCGCATTGAGCGCGATTCCTTGTGTGCTGCTTGCGATGGTTGAGCCGTGCAGATCCACTGCGCAGCATGTGACCTGGTGTCTGCGTATGGATGCTCCTATGGCGATGCGCACCCTGGATGCGAAGGCATAGCGTTGCGCTCGCCTGCCGCCTGTGGAATCATTCAGGCCCGTCATTGCAATGATTCCCGAGTTTTCCAATTCATGAAGATGCTGGGTGATGGTAGGCAGGCTCAATCCAAGCGTTGCCTCAAGTTCTTGCTTCGTCGCAGACCCATGCTCATAGAAGTACCTGGTAACTTGCTGCTGATTGGCTCTTTTCAGCCGCGACATGGAGCTTGAACTCATTGAAGATTCTCCTTGTGTCCAACACGATGGCAGCCCTTGTGCCAAGTTATCATAGATTGCCGTAATTGGGGCTGACGCAGATGATTAGAAAACATTGCATTTAATTGCGAAATTATTTCGAATATCTTTCTTACAATGAATGACGTTTCTGTCGTATTGGAGGACAATTCATGGCATGTTTTCCATTAATATCGCTCGATTTCCTTGCAAAAGAAAGGAAACACGCAAATTACAGAAAATGACTGGAAAAGTTGCGAAAGAATTTCTGGAGTCATATACTTGAGCCGAGCCTAACGAAGGTAGGGAGCCTGAATAGGCAAGCAACTATGGCGTTGCGAATTCGAAGGTCAAGGAGGAGACTTCGCATGAAGAGAAAAAGTGCGGTTATGAAGCTTGGTGCCCTGGCGTGCGTTGCAGTGTTTGCACTGTCCGCATGTGGCGGCAGCAGCAGTTCCGCAACTGGCAAAGACGGTAAACCAACCATCAACGTTCAGGTCATTTTGGATGCACGAGCAGAAAAAATGCAGAAGATGGGTTGGACGAAGCAACTGGCCACCGCCTGCGATTGCAATATCAACTGGATCAACACTGGTAGTGCAGCTTGGTCCAACCAGAAGCAGGCAACGCTCGCATCCGGTGATGTCGCCGATGTAACCCTCGGTGGCTATGGCTCCGGTGATATGAGCACCTATGGAAGCCTGTTCATGAACTTGAAGCCGGAACTCAAGAGCATGCCGAACGTATCAAAGATGTTCAAGGCCGATCCATATTCAGAGGTCGTTTCGACAACCTATGATGGCAAGATCTACGGGACCCCAGTCGTCGCACGCCCTGTGACGGCAAGAACCAGCAATCATATGTTCATCAACAAGACTTGGCTTGACAAGCTTGGACTCAAGGTTCCGACCACATGGGATGAACTCGAAAAGGTACTGATTGCCTTCAAGAACGATGATCCGAACGGCAATGGCAAGGCCGATGAGATCCCCATGGACTTCTATACTCCAGGAACCGATAACTTCTGGCTCTTCCAGCCGAATGTTCTGCTTTCGAGCATGGGGATCGTCGTCCCGAACGGACCGCTTGGTATGTATGTCGACAACGGCAAGGTCAAGAACTATCTAACCGATTCGCGTTACAAGACATTGGTGCAATACATGCACAAGCTCTGGAGTGATGGAGTGATTTCGCCAGAGGCCTTCACGCATGACTGGTCAAAGTTCACCAGCACAGCCAAGGGCAATGGCAAGACAGCGACAGTCGGATTCGAATGGATGTGGACTCCTGCAGGCACATTCGGCGCCGACAACTATGACCAATATGTCACGATTCCTTCACTTGAGCAGAGCGCAAATCAGAAGACCTCCCCAGTGTGGTCGTATAACGGCGATGACCTTGCCTACAAGATCGATCAGGAAGTGGTGTCCTCGAAGCTTACCGATGCCAAGAAGACCGCAGCACTCAAGTTCGTCGATGCCTTCTATTCTGCTGATATGTCCGTTCAGGCACGCTATGGTGCCTTCGGAACCGCTGTCAAGAAGCTCGGAACCAACCATTACAAGATTCTCAACGCCCCCAAGGGTCATGAGGAGGCTGATTGGATGTTCTATCAGGCACTTGGCGATGCTGCTCCAGGTTGGATCAACACCGACATGAAGCTCGATCTTCCTACGCTGGACGCCCAAGTCAAGCCCGTCGATGCCGTGTACGACAAAGACTACAAGAATGTCAACTTCAACAAGGACATTCTCTACCAGAACATGCCTGCCACCAAGGAGCAGAGCGACACGATGGACACGAACACGACGAATTACGCACAGTACGCAATGAGTCAGTTCTCCCAGTGGGTCACGAAGGGTGGCGTTGATTCAGGATGGGATGCCTACGTTGCAAAGCTCAAGCAGAACAAGCTTGAAGAGAACGTTCAGATTGAGCAGAAGGTATATAACTCCTACGTCAAGCGCATGAAGAAGCTGGGTGTGAATCTCAACAATTTCAACGAGTGATCAGGCTTCGAGCAATAAGCAAGCAGTGATGTGAACTTGGGAGCGGAGTGGGTTCAGATCCGCTCCCAAGTTCATGCCACGTCCCATTCGCATATGTCTCAAGACAATGCGCATCTATCAAGAATGAAGTGAAACTATGACTACAAGGCAACGTCATCACGTGCCTGACGCTATACATACCAACGGTGCGCCCATGAACCCCTGGTGGGCGAATGCGGTTGTCTACCAGATTTATCCAAGATCGTTCCAGGATGGCAACGGTGATGGCTATGGGGATCTGAAGGGTATCATCTCTCGGCTTGGCTATCTGGCGGATCTTGGCATCGATGCGATATGGCTCAGTCCCGTGTACCGTTCCCCACAGGACGACAATGGCTATGACATATCTGACTACCGCGACATCGACCCGATGTTTGGCAATCTCGAAGACATGGACCGTCTCATCGAAGGCGCACACGAGCTTGGCATCAAAATCGTGATGGATCTTGTGGTCAACCACACTTCTGACGAACACGCCTGGTTCCAGGCTTCACGAGACAAGAATTCACCGTATGCCGACTGGTATTGGTGGAGGCCAGCTCGTGAAGGATTCATACCAGGGACACCCGGAGCAGAACCGAATCGGTGGGGTGGAAGCTTCGGTGGGTCTGCATGGCAATATGACGAGAAGCGTGGAGAATACTACCTTCACACCTTCTCAAGGAAGCAGCCCGATCTGAACTGGGAGAACCCGAAGGTTCGTTATGCAGTCTACGACATGATGAATTGGTGGCTTGACCGTGGCATCGATGGCTTCCGCATGGACGTGATCACGCTGATTTCGAAGCAAATCGATCAGGAAGGTCGACTGCCTGGAGAAAGTCACGGCACCATTGCCGACCTGCCTGTTGGTGAGGAAGGCTATTCAAGCCCTTGGCCGTTCAGCATGGATGGTCCTCGCCTTGACGAATATCTCAAGGAGATGCGAGCTCACGTCTTCGAGGGAAGAACCGGATATCTTACCGTTGGCGAAGGTCAGGGCATCTCTTCAAAACGCAACGAGTTCATTACCGATCCTGCCAATAAGGAACTGGATATGATATTCCTCTTCGACCATGTTGGCGTCGATCAGCAAGGTTCGAAGTGGGGTATGACGAAGCTTGAACTGCCACGGCTCAAGCGGGCGATGATCGAACAGCAGGATGCCGTGCGTACCAAGGGCTGGGCCAGTCTGTATTTCAACAACCACGATCAGCCGCGTGCCCTTTCACGGTGGGGCGATACCTCCACTCCTGAGCTGCGTGTGAAGTCGGCGAAGGCTCTCGGACTGATGCTGCACATGCATCGTGGAACCCCGTATGTATATCAGGGTGAGGAGATCGGCATGACCAACGCCGGATTCACCAAGCTCGAACAGTACCAGGATCTTGAATCGATCAATGCATTCCATCAGAGGGTCGAGGACGCCAAGGTCCAGGATGCCGGTTCAATGATTGACTCCTTGGCACAGGCGAGTCGCGACAATTCGCGGACGCCGATGCAATGGGACGACAGCACATACGCAGGTTTTACCGATGCCAGTGCCAAGAGCCGACCATGGATCTCAGTCAATCCCAATGCAGCGGAAATCAATGTGCAGGCCGAGAAGAACGATCCGAATTCGGTCTATTCGTTCTATCGCAGGCTTATCGAGTTGCGGCACGATGATGACGCGGTATCGTCCGGAGAATTCATTCCCATCGATATCGATGACGACAACGTGTGTGCCTTCAAGCGAACCCTTGGTTCAAGAAGTTTGCTGTGCGTGGTCAATGTCTCTTCGCAGACCGTTGATGTTCCGACACAGACAGCGCATCTGCTTGGCGACGATTTCAAGCACGAGAGTGTAGTCATTTCCAATATTGATTTTGACGAGTTACGGAAAACCGTGCACGAGGGGCAGCTAGCACCATGGTCTGCTTTTGTGTACCAAATCTAGGATAGGAGAGGTTCCATGGATGCAAACGTGAGCAACATACAGCACGTTGCCAAAAAGAAGACCCAGGCCAAAACCTCGGCGCGGCACGGCACATTGCTCTATAGGAAAGTGGTTGAGCACCTCCACCAATATTGGCAATTGTGGGCATTTACACTGCCCTCCATCGCCTTCGTGGTGCTTTTCGCATACGTTCCCATGTATGGCGTTCAGCTCGCATTCCGTCAGTTTGACTTCACCAAAGGGCTGACGGGTGGCACATGGGTTGGATGGCAATACTTCGAGCAGTTCTTCCGTGACCCGATGTTCGTTGAAATCCTGAGCAATACCTTCAGGATCAGCATGTGGACCTTGGTGATGGGCTTCATCGCCCCCATCGTTCTTGCATTGCTCATCAATCAGATTGGCAGTCCGAAAGTCAAGAGCTTTGTGCAGACCATCACCTATATGCCTCACTTCATTTCGACGGTTGTCATGGTCTCCATCATTCAGATCTTCCTGGCTCCATCGACCGGTCTGCTTGGCCGCTTCCTGGGACGTACCAGCATCATGGGCGATCCGAACGCCTTTGCTCCAATCTATTGGATCTCAGAAGTCTGGCAGCATGCAGGATGGAATTGCATCATCTATCTCGCGGCCTTGTCATCGGTCGATCTTGCCCTGTACGAGGCGGCGCGCATCGATGGCGCAGGACGTCTGCAACTGATCAGATATGTTGATATTCCCACCATAATGCCAACCGTGGGTGTGCTGCTGATCTTGAACATGGGTTCCGTGCTCGGCGTGGGATTCGAAAAGGTCTGGCTGATGCAGAACACTCTGAATATCAATGCTTCCGAAGTCATTTCAACGTATACATACCGCATCGGTCTGTTGAACAATCAGTTCTCGTATTCGACTGCAATAGGTCTCTTCAACTCTCTGGTGAACTTCCTGTTCCTGATCATGGCTAACTTCATAGCCAAGCGGACCAGCGATACGAGCATCTTCTAGGAAAGAAGCGAACATGACATCGTCCATGCAAAATAACGAGCCCATAACTCAGGCAACCACGGTTGCCAATCCAAGCAACAAGAAGGAAATCATAGCCTGGAACCGTCATAGGCATCAGGACAAGACGGCTTCCGACTGGGTTGTCGATGCAATCATCGCTCTGGTCGTCGTCGTGGTGCTTGTCGCAATCATCTATCCGCTGTGGTTTATCATCATCGCTTCGTTTTCATCCCCAACGGCAGTTTCTATCGGTGAAGTGAACTTCTGGCCAAAGGACGTGAGCTTTACCGGATATGCAAAGATCCTTGCCGATACTCGTATCTGGGTGGGTTATAGGAACACGCTGATCTACAGCATCATCGGTACCGCGGTGAACCTTCTGGTGACCATTCCATCCGCCTATGCCCTTTCCCGTAGAGAATTCAAACCTCGCCGCATCATCATGTTCCTCTTCACCTTCACGATGTTCTTCAGTGGCGGCTTGATCCCTAGCTATTTGCTGATGAAGCAGCTTGGCCTGATCAACAGCATGTGGGTGTTTGTGCTTCCAGGTGCGTTCAGCGTCTACAACATGATCATTGCCCGCTCGTTCTTCGAGACCTCGATTCCTGAGGAGCTTCGAGACTCGGCACGAGTCGATGGCGTGTCGTATTTTGGGTTCTTCTTCAAGATAGTGCTGCCATTGTCGGGTGCGATTCTTGCGGTCATCGGCCTGTACTTCTTCGTTGGGCACTGGAATGACTACTTCACGGGTCTTATCTATATCCGAGATGAAGGCAAGTATCCGCTGCAGAATGTGTTGCAGATGATTCTGCTCACCAACCAGACTACCCAGGGTTCTGGCAATGTCGGCATGTCTGCAACCCAGGCTCAGAACTTTGCAGATCAGATCAAGTTCGGCATCATCATCGTGTCGAGTCTTCCTCTGCTGGTGCTCTACCCATTCCTACAGAAGTACTTCAACAAGGGTGTCATGATCGGAGCCGTCAAGGGCTGATTGGTGCAATGGAGACGGTGCGGATCCCGATGAAGCGTGCATGCTCTGGAAAGAGCAAAGGCAGAAAGACATCATCGGGACCCACGTCGTCTCCATTTTTTGTTCCGTATTGATGAATATCATCTGTTGCCTGAACGAGAGTCGCCTTCCATTCAATTGCAAACATGCTCATACAGACATGTCTGTGTTGAATCATGCGATGGTGACTGTCGAAGAGAGTGACGGTCGCGGCAGGGTATTGAGGTGGATCACATTGACTTTTTGTGGGCATGCGACTGTACCATGGTCAGGCTGATCGATGAGATATATGGCAACCTGACAAGTGGACAGATGGCAACGACAGGAAAGAGCTGAAGATGAGAAGAATTTCGCTCGGCTATGAATATTTGGCACGTATCGTCATGATGATTGTGGTTGTGAACATTGCGATCATCGTTCATACGCTGTTCGGGCTTGTCGCTGCAGGATTCTTTCCATCGATTTCCGCTGCATATTCGACCTATCGCCGGTGGATACTGTCGGTTGATGACCGTTCGTGGTCCATCACCAAGACGTGGAAGGTGTTCTTTCATGAGTGGAAATCCGATTTCGTAGGTGCGAATGTTTTTGGCTGGATTCAGTTTGTGGTCTGGGCGGTACTGCTTTGGGAATACTGGTTTGTGCAACAGAATAACCTTGGCCAGATGGGGTTCGCCGTTTCTGGTATTCTGCTCGTGCTGAATATCATCTATATTCTCTTTGTACTTGAGAGCTGGGCGATTCGCTCCCACTTCAACGAGCGGGCTGGCTGGATCATTCGTACCACATTCACCATGATCCTCGTGCGTCCCATCTGCACATTCTTTGTGCTTGTGGTAGTGCTGCTGGTTGGAGTCGCCTATTACAAATGGCCTGGCCTGATGGTTGCCTGTGGCATTTCAATTCCAATTTTTACCACCATGATGTGCATCTATTCCTGGGGCAAACTTCCCAGCATGGATATCCATCAGATTGAGCCGCTGGAGGATGATTTGAAAAAACGGCATCAGACGGACGTCAATGATCAGCAATGATGCAACAATGATTTCGACTACGATTGACGATGAGCAATGATGGTTGATGATGGAGATGTGAATGAGTGCAGATGATGATTCGCGCAATGTAGATGATGAAATGAAGTCGCGGTCTGTTCCGAGCTCCAACGCAAACGGCAATCGACCCAGTACCGCGGATGCTGACCAGGGAGATGCCGGTCATCGCGCAAGGAGTCTGACGGCTTCTTTATCTCCCGAACAGTTGAATGCCGTTGCTGCGCTGGCGAAAAACAATCAATACGAGCATCAGTCGTCTTGGAAAACCCTGAGGGAACTGCCTCTCAAGGAGCGCATGACTTTCTTCGTCGAGCATTTTCTTCTTGCAACCATCGCGATTGTCGTGGCTCTCGCGCTGATCATCACATTCGTTGTGAGTTATGTAACCAAACCTGCCGATCCAGACTTGACGGTGCAG
Source organism: Bifidobacterium aquikefiri (assembly GCF_002259795.1). Lineage (GTDB taxonomy): Bacteria > Actinomycetota > Actinomycetes > Actinomycetales > Bifidobacteriaceae > Bombiscardovia > Bombiscardovia aquikefiri. The sequence goes on from NZ_MWXA01000003.1 coordinate 245,757, forward strand.
GGATTCGACATGTCGAACTATGCGTCGCAACTGACGACGCTCAGCAATGAATTCGCTTCCTCTGAAGGTTTGAGTGATCAGCATTCGGTTGACATTACAGGCGATATGGATATTTTGACCAATGCCACGTCTGATGACTCTGCAAAATTGCTGGCCATGGTCAGTGCGGGTCAGATCAATGTTGTTTTCGGTAACAAGGCAAATTTCACCTCACTGAATAAGCGCGGCCTGATCACATCCGTCAGGTCTGTGCTCGGTGAATCCGCCATGAAGCAGTATGCCGATGCATGGGTCAATGCGAAGGGCGCACCAACAACGGATCCTGCCAAGGTGGCTGGTCTCGACCTTTCCCATGCCACGAAGTGGAAATCCGCTGGACTTCCCAGCAAGACGTACATTGGTTTCAGCAATGTGCAGAAAAGCAAGAAATACGCCAGGCATTTCATCACTTTCCTTGACTTTGGATAGTTAAGCTTTCAAGGATCACACCGCAGTCGTCGCTGCACGGCGGAGAGTGCAGAAATGACAATGATGACATGCAGCAGACGGAAGTGGTGCTAGGGTATATACTAATTGTTAACAGTTAGCAAATGTCAAAGGTGACTATTCATGACGGTGAAATACTCTGGTCCAGAACTCAAGCCCTTCATTACGGGGATGGCAGACTACGAAATCGGCCCCTTGCATGGAATCATCGCTCACAAAGTTCCCAAAAGATGGAGAACACAAATTCCGGATTCTTCGTTCTGCTGGAACGAGATGTGCTCATCAGGAATACATGTGGATATGATCATACGAGGCCCGGTCAGGTTGGAAGTGGCTGTATATGAACAATTCGGTTGGGATCATGAGTTCGCCATACAACGATCGGATGGGGCTGAAGTTGTCTGCCATACCGTTCCAGTCGTGGATGCGGGAATCTACAAGGATGTGGATGATGCCGGGGGCTGTGCACTGACGAAGGCAACAGCGACTGTTATTGATATATCGCCGATTCGAGAATCAACCCTGACGCACGTCAGTGTAGTTCTTCCTCATCGCGCAATTTCTGAGATAATCGCTGTGACAGCCGATGAAGCAGTGCTGCCAGAAGCGGTCTCCTCTCAAGATATCAATTGGACACATTATGGAAGTTCAATCTCTCAAGGGGTTTCGGTCCACAATCCTGCGAAGCGCTGGACAGAAGTGGTTTCACATCAGTTGGGATTATGTCTCTATGACCTCTCTATTGCAGGAAACGCACAATTGGATGCGCCGGTCGCGCGATCAATCGCTACCAAGGAAGCAGACTTCATCACCTGCTCCATCGGCATCAATCTCGTAAACGCCGATTCGATGCGCGAGAGAAGTTTCGTTCCTGCCCTCCATGGATTTCTCGATGTGATTCGTGATCGTCAGCCAACCACTCCGATCATGCTGATTTCGGCATGTGCATGTCCAATTCATGAGACTGTTCCAGGACCTACATATCTCAATGAGCAGGGGAAATGCGTCGCTGCGCGGCGAGACGTGGAATGTGATGACGGTGCGTTGACTTTGCAAAGAACCCGCGAGCTGATGTCACGGGTTGTTCATGCTCGTCAAGATCCCCATCTTTCCCTGTTGGACGGCCGCTCGTTACTGGGTGATGCCGATACGCAATACCTGGAAGACAATCTACATCCGAATGAGGCAGGAACGAAACTCATTGCGGATAGGGCTGCCTTGGTCTTTCGCAAGTTTCTTAAGCTGTGATCGAGGGTGAAGATCACATCGAAGCTGACTCACCGCTCTATGAATCACACTGTGCTCCATACGAATTGAAGTTTCTCTACGCAGACGAAGGTCAGTATCATGACATACAAAGCTTGCACACTTGGACAGGTCTCTTTGGGCAGTGGTGTCTATGAAGATCGACATCGCAACAACGTCGACTATATCCTCTCGTTACACAATGAGAATCTGCTCCAGAATCATTATATTGAATGTGGAATCAACAGGTATCCGAACCTATTCGGCACTTGGGAGGGTAAAGAAAACTCTCACGGTGAACATCTTCATTGGGGATGGGAAACCCCTGGAAGCGCCGTTCGGGGTCAGTTCCTCGGACACTGGCTTGCAGCAGCGTCGAGAGAGGTGGCTGCAACAGGCAATGCCACCTTGCGCATCAAGGCCCTGAACATCGTTGACGAACTTGCGCTGTGTCAGAAAGAGCACGGTGGAGAGTGGGTGTTTTCGATACCTGAGCTCTACATGGATCATTTGGCGCAAGGTCACCCCAATGGGGTGCCCCAGTATGTGCTTCATAAGACCTTGATGGGGCTTCTCTGCGCCTATAGATATCTTGCCTCAGACAAGGCGCTCGACATTGCTCGACACGCATCGCAGTGGATCATGCGTTGGGCCAGGCAATTCGATGCCGATCGGTGGAATGCCATTCTCGATGTAGAGACTGGTGGCATGCTTGAAGTTTGGGCTGATCTCTATGAGATCACGCACGACGTGAAGTACCGGGAGATGCTCGATCTCTATTGGCATCAGCACCTCTTCGATCCGCTTCTTGCAGGTGAGGATGTTCTCACCAATCGCCATGCGAATACGACCATTCCAGAGGCAATCGGCGCGGCACGTGCCTATGAGGTTACAGGAGCGCAGTGTTGGAAAGATGTTGTCGAAGCATATTGGAAGTGCGCCGTGGAGCGGCGAGGTTTTTTTGCCACGGGCGGATGCAATGCAGGGGAAATCTGGTGCCCTCCCTTTGAATATGCTGCAAGAAGAGGGGATAAGAATCAGGAGCTCTGCACTGTATTCAACATGATGAGGCTTGCTGATGTGCTGTTTCGGTGGACTGGCAGGAGAGAATTTCTGGATTATTATGAGCTCAATTCGATAAATGGGCTCCTTGCTCAGACACATGCACGCACAGGAATGCCATCGTATTACCTTCCGCTCGAAGGTGGTGCAAGAAAGCTATGGGGTTCGCGCCTGCATGATTTTTGGTGCTGCCATGGCACTGCCGTTGAGGCAGGGGCAATGCACGGTGAGGGAATCTATTACTACGATGAAAGCGCTGAGCTGCCCGCCGTCGTGGTTGCAAGATTCGTGAACTCGAAGCTGACCCTTCCCATCGCGAACGGTGAACTTCACATTGCCATGCAAGAAGGGTCAAGCATGCAGGGCGATGCGTTGCACAATGCATCTTCAGCAGGAGCATTGCATAGGCCTCAATCTCTGACGGCATACCTGAAAGTCGAAAACGCGGGCCAAGCCTCGATTATCCTTCGATTGCGGATGCCGTCATGGTGCAGCGGCTCTCCCACAATCAGCGTGGATGGAGTCAGACGCCCGGCTCATGCGGTCAATGGGTTTACCGAACTGGTGATAGCCCCTGGTCGCTGTGAAGTGACTCTCGTGGTGCCAAAGGAACTCAGAGCAGTAGCCATACCGGATGCACCAGAAACAGTTGCATTCCTTGATGGGCCCGTTGTCTTGGCTGGGATCGCCGACAGGGAGACAACGTTATACGGTGATCTCAAGCGCCCCACCTCGATGCTTGCATCCAACAACGAACGACAATGGGGGACATGGATGCATGGATACCGCAGTATTCACCAGCCTCAATCGATGGTGTTCAAACCGCTGTACGAGGTCGACGACGAAGCCTACTGCGTCTACTTTCCAACACAGCCCTGCGCGACATAGCAAGTCAACGTTCAAGTTCAGATATCGATATCAGAGAAAAGGGGAATCAACGATGCATGGAACGGACTCATGGAACTATGATAGCTACGGACCCAACCCCACCATTGATCCGGATGATTTCCGCATCACACGGATCGTCCCTCACCACGATGGTTTCAGCATATCGTGGAGTCCAGCTCTGGGCGAGCGGAAATATATCGTGCGGTGGAACGACATTGAGCACGGCGATGAAGGATCGCTGCTGATTGACTCGACTGCTGCGATCATCACTGGATTGCGTGAGGGGTTCAACTACAGGGTGGTGGTGTCTACGATCGATGGGTCCTTGCAAACCCGGCCTCGTGTGCTTCGGACATCGGACGTTCCAGGAACCGTGATCAATTATCTTCATCCCAAGGATGACAGTTTCAATTTTTCAGGCAGGTTTCTGGCAAGCCCTTCAATCGTTCGCCTGAGTAATGGCAGGCTGCTCGCATCCATGGATGTTTTTTCGTGGCATGGAGGACAAAACCTTACCATGATCTTCAGCTCGGATGATGCAGGGGAGACGTGGGAATACCTTACCGAGCTGTTTCCTTGCTTCTGGGGCGCAATGTTCGTGCATCGCGATGCCTTGTACATGCTTGCAATGACTACGGAATATGGTGATTTGATCATTGGAAGGGCATCAGATGAGGGGCGCAGCTGGTCACAACCCGTGACCTTGTTCAGATCATCCGCGAATGGCGATGTGGGAGGACTTCACAAAGCGCCGCTTCCCATCGTCGAAACCCATGGGTGCCTGGTGACGGCAATAGACTATGGGTCGTGGGAAACGGGAGGTTTTCAGCAGGCCATAGTGTCGGTGCCCTCTGATGCTGATCTGTTGGATCCCGACCAGTGGAATCTGTCGAAGTCCTGCAATCCGAAGGATGCATTGCTTCGCAATGCATCGATTGTCGGTAGCGGGCTTGAAGGCAACGTCGTCGTCGGCAATGACGGCATCATTCATGATATGTTGCGTCTACAACTTGGATCTGAGAGCCAGCATCCATCACGTGCCCTCATGCTTACAGTGGATCCATCGCTGACAAGCCTATCGTTTGAAGGGACTGTGCCATTCAATGGGGGCAATAACTCCAAGTTCTTTGTTCTCTTTGATGCTCAATCCGCTCTATATTGGGCTGTGGGCAATGAAATTGCAGGTGGCGATGCCGATGCCAGAAACATATTGTCACTCAGCTGTTCGAAGGATCTTGCCATGTTCGAGAACGTCCACCGAATAGTCGATCTCAGTCATGGAGATCCTCGCTACGTTGCCGCTCAATATCCCAGTTGCATCATCGATGGCAACGATTTGCTGGTAGTGAGCAGAACAGCCTGGAACGAGGCTGATTCATACCACAATAGTAATTACATCACCTTCCATCGTGTGCAGGATTTTCGACAATATGCGCGATGAATTCTGCCTGGCAAGGCGTTAGGTTCTGGGAAATGAGCGTGCAAGAACCGAGCGGAGTGGCTCCATGATGTGGATTTGCATATGGAGCCTCGCGGGTCGCAAGCATCATGAATTCGGAAATTCCCGTGTGATCCATGAGATGAACAGCTGCATCCATGACTGAACGCATTGCTCCACTGCGCCATGACCATGCCAGGCGGTCTCTGCTGTACCAAGACTCAGACCATGATCGCCACTGGGATATATATGTGCTTCGATAGGCACGCCATGTTCCAGACATGCTTGGACGAAAAGCAACGAATTCTGAACGGGAACGAGTTGATCCGTGATGGTGTGCCATATAAAGGTGCGCGGAGTTTTCTCGTCAACCTGAGATTCGAGACTGAGCCTGTTGAGAAGACTGCCGGTATTGTATGTCTTTCCAAGCAAGGCCTTGAAACTATCCTGATGCCCATATTTTCCTGAGGTGATTACTGGATAGCCAAGCATCATCCCATTCGGTCGAACGAGATCAGGGTCGAATCCATGCTCTTTCAGTTGCTCTGCCGCTGCACCGGTGCCCAGGGTTGCGCTGAGATGGCCTCCTGCTGAGAAACCTGCAACAATCACTTGATTTGGGTTGGTATGCCACTTGGATGCGTTGTTGCGTATGAGGGTTATTGCCGACGCCAGCTCGAGTATGGCATTGGGATACACGGATGGTGATACCGAATAGCGCAATACGAACGCGTTGCATCCGTTGCCTAACATCTTCAGTGCTATCGGTTCTGCCTCTCTGTCGGAAGTAAAGACGTATCCACCACCAGGGACAATGATGACCGCTGGCCTGGTTACTGCGCTATTCATTTCTGGGCTCGTGTCGATGACATACCCATCCAGATATGCCGAGGACCCATCCAGACTCTTCAGATCGTGACGAAATGTAAGCAAGGCCTACCCTTCCCTTCATGTTGTTCCCCAGGTGATGTCACACGAAACGGCGTCAATGCCTCTTATCGTGTGAACGACAATGTGTCCACGCTCTCAGATGAAACTATACAGCGAATCTTCTCCATAGATGACTCATCCACTCCGTCTATAGGCATGCGACATTGCCCTGCAGCGATTCCTAGCAGTCTGAGTGCATACTTGATGTTGCCGATACTCGGCCCCAGCACCCTCACCATGTTCCGAATATGCTGTTGGATAGCCGCAATTCGAGGTTTGTCGCTAAGCATGACGGCATCTCGTAATTCGGACCACGCCATTGGATACACTCCCGAGACTCCTGAAATCACTCCTGCGCCTCCATGTGAAATCGTGTTTGGAAAATCTGCGTCATTGCCGGACCAGATATCAATATGCGGTGCTATGTGATGATATTGTGCAACGCGATCTGAAGCCATGCCAGAAAGCTTGAGACCATCAATCCCTATGTCTGCGAATCGTGAAATTGTCTTGGCGGTTATATCGTTTCCTGTTACGTCTGGATATATATATGCATACAGCCGTCCAGGCGTTCTCTTGCGCAGAAGCTCGTAGTAATGCAAAGTCGATGCTTCTGATATATGAAGATAGTACGGCGTTATGGCGGTGAATCGAGTGGCGCCGACATCCGCCGCCATGTTGAGCAACATGCTGGTCTGCCGCAGAGATGCGGCACCGATGTGGGCGATTACTCGCGAGGTGTCAAAAACATTGAGTGCAGACTGAATGAGGCGGGTTCGTTCATACGGACTGAGCGAAGGGAATTCCGCAGTTGTTCCATTGACAAGAACACCATCGACGTAGGGTAGCAATCTAAGAAGGTAGAGCTCGAATTCATCGATGGCTATGTCTCCATGCGCGTCAAAGATTGCAATGGCTGCTGAAATTATTTGTGAAGTGTGTGATCGCATCATGTCCTCTTCATTGAGAGTTGCACTACAAAACAGAGTTATTAGACAACTGTTAACATTATAATATACCAAAGCTTAAGCCTTCCACGCCAGAGATTGGCTCCCATGCACTGGAAAACATAGATATTCTCACAGATACCACGCCTTTTTATAAAATTGACATGGATTTTCAGGCAGCGTACACTATAAAAATGTCAACAGTTATCAAAGATGTAACTGTGGACACTATTCCAAGGCACAGTCTCATCCCAATGTTTGGCAAGTAATTTCAGTACAGACGAACCAAACGAGATTTATTGATGCAGAGAGAAAGGAATACACATGACACATCGAAGTGTCGCGTGCACAGCACAAAGAGTCATCGCAATGGTGTCGGCATTAGCCGCGCTTGCCGCAGTTGCTTCGTGCGGCGGGAATTCTTCAGAGGCCGGGAGCAATGAGAAACCGGTCATCAAGGTATTGGTCCAATATGACAGCACCAACAGACTGCCAATCGCAAAAAACCAGTGGGTCTCAACTCTGGAATCGAAGTGCAATTGCACCATTCAATGGCAGATTGTTCAACAGAATGCCTGGGCGCAGCAGAAGTCTGCGATTTTGGCATCCGGCGATGTGCCAGATGTCTCGATTCGAGCGTTCAATCCAGACGATGCTGCAAAGTTCCCTTACTTCGAGAATCTCAAACCCTATCTCAAGCAGATGCCCAACGTTGAGGCGTTTTTCAAGGAAAACCCTTCCGCCAAGCGAATGGTTTCTGACATACAGGGGAATTTGGAGGTTCTTCCAGCGGGGATGCCATCAGGGGGATCGAACCAACATTGGATGATCAACAAGACTTGGCTGGATAAGCTAGGTCTTTCGATGCCTACAACGTGGAATGAACTCATTCAGGTGCTGGAAGCATTCAAGACGCAAGATCCAAATGGCAATGGGAAGAACGATGAGATTCCCTTTGATGTTACTGCTTTGGGAACCGATGGTTTTCGGTGGTACACCCCTATGCTGGCGCTCGGATCGACGGGCATCGTGACTCAGGCTCAGGGCGGTCCGTTCCAAGACGGCATATATGTGGAGAAGGGGAAGGTCAAGGAATGGCTGACATCCAATGAGTTCAAACAGACGCTGCAATGGTATGCGAAGCTGTTCAAGGCTGGTTTAATACCTGAAAATGCCTTGACCCAAGATGGTTCGAAATACGGCAGTGCCCTTACAGGCACCAAGGAAGTCGCAACCGTTGGACTGGCATTTGCCTATCAACCCGCGGCATTCGGCACTCATGCCAATGAATATGTTGCAATGCCTGTTCCAAAGGCAACCGCGTCAATGTCCGACAAGGACGTGGTGTGGGACGCTTCTGGCGACTATGGCAAATATGAAAACTATCATCTTGCCGTGAAGAAGGACGACGCTCATATGAGCAACATCCTCAAGATGGTTGATGCCCTCTACAGTCCAAGAATGTCTGTAGAGCAGTATTACGGCGATATACCGTCACTGGTAACTGAAGAGAGCACAAACACGTACAAGATCTCGGATAAAGTCTATTCAGATCCCAATGTGTTCTATAGTCTCGGGCCTTGCTTTGCAGGTTGGTTCCCTGAAAGCCTGAAGATCAAGGGAGATCCGAATATTACTGCTCGTGAGAAGGCAGAGGCTGCGTATGCAAGTGCATACGGCAATTACAAGGTCAATGTCGATTCGATGCCGATATGGGTCAAACTCGATGACACAGACGAAAAGACATTTGACGGCAACAATACACAGATCTTGAATTATGCAATCCCATTAATCGCCAAATGGATGAATGGATCAAGTTCTGATTACGGACAGGCGTGGCAGACCTATGTGTCTCAGGTGAACAAGCTCGGTTTGCAGCAGAACGTCAAGCTGTGGCAAAAATGGTATGACAAATATGAACAACAGAAAGTCTGAAATCATCCGTTTCCACAGTTCGTATTGAGCGGCGTTGAATGAGATGTCTGTCGAGCTGCCCTATGGCAGTGTGCGGATGTCCATGCAGCGCCACGGTCCATGAATTCGTTGGTCAATGAAGTAGATATCCCTCACGGCTTGCTCCGTGTGACCAGCATGTATTGAGATTCCGAACGACGCAGTTTCTGGAGAAGACAATGGGAGAACTCATTCAACGCCTTGTTGATTCCTCGCAATCGAGGATTGTGCACACCTTGGTGAAATCATGGAGATTGCTGGCTATGGCACTGCCTGCAATGTTCTTTGTCGGACTTTTTGCGTATGTGCCAATGTATGGGGTGCAGATTGCATTTAGAGAATATGATCCCCTGTCAGGATTGACAGGCGGAAAATTCATCGGACTTCAGTACTTCAAACAGTTCGTTGAGTCACCTGTGTTCTGGAACATCATTACCAACACCTTCAGAATCAGTCTGGGAACATTGGTGCTTGGGTTCTTTGCCCCTATCATTCTTGCCTTGTTGATCAATCAGCTGGGGAGCCAGAAAGTAAAGGGATTCGTTCAGACCATAACCTATATGCCGCATTTTATCTCGACGGTTGTCATAGTCTCGATGCTGAATATATTCCTTGATCCTCAATCAGGTCTGTTGGGAAAATCCCTGGGAGCCACAAGTGTTCTTGCAATGCCGAATGCATTTGCCCCAGTATATTGGATAAGTGAAATCTGGCAGCATACTGGCTGGAATGCAATCATTTATCTTGCGGCGCTTTCCTCCGTTGACGTTTCTTTGTATGAAGCTGCCAAAATGGATGGTGCCGGCAGATTGCAGCTGATAAGGTACGTCGATTTGCCAACGATCATGCCTACGTGTGTGATTCTGCTGATCATGAATATGGGTAGTGTTCTTTCCGTAGGATTTGAAAAAGTATGGCTCATGCAGAATGCATTGAACCTTCCAGCGTCTGAAGTCATATCGACTTTCACCTATCGAATAGGCATTCAAAGTTTCCAATTCTCGTATGGAACTGCAATTGGGCTGTTCAACACCATGATTAATTTCGTATTTCTGATTATCGCAAATGGAATATCTCGAAAAGTGACGGATACGAGCATTTTCTGAACAGGAGGGAGCTACACATGGATGACAAGCTGATTGAGGGCGGCATTGTTGCACTGCAACCTGAGTCTTCCGGTATCAAGACGAACAGACATGTCCATCAACGACGAACGGCATACGACTGGTGCATAGATGTTCTGCTGATGGTGCTCGTGGCCGTTATCATCGTAGCGGTCGTATACCCATTGTGGTTCGTGGTCATTGCGTCATTTTCAGACCAGACATTGGTTGCCACTGGGAAAGTCACGCTCTTCCCTAGTGGATTCACACTTTCTGGATATGACAAGATTTTCAGCAACGTTCGTGTGTGGAGTGGTTATAAAAATACGCTGATATACAGCGTTGTGGGCACTGCGTTGAATTTGGTGGTCACCATGCCGGCTGCCTTCGCCCTTTCGAGGCGAGAGTTTCCAATGCGTAGAATGGTCATGTTCCTTTTCACCTTTACCATGTATTTTGCAGGGGGTCTGATTCCCAACTATGTGTTGTTCAAACAGCTTCATCTGCTGAATAATATGTGGGTCTTTATTCTGCCTGGCGCAGTAAGCGTGTGGAATCTCATCATTGCCAGATCATTCTTCGAAACTTCAATTCCGGAAGATCTTCATGATGCCGCTCAGCTCGATGGTTTGAACGATTTCTCATATTTCCTGCGAGTCGTGATCCCACTGAGTTCAGCAATTGTTGCTGTCATAGGCTTATATTATTTCGTTGGGCATTGGAACGATTACTTTACCGGCCTCATCTACATTCGAGACGATGCCAAGCAGCCACTGCAAAACATCTTGCAAAGTATTCTGCTTGGCAGTCAGACCCAGACCACCGGGCAGGTCACTGCCGGTGTGGATATTCAGCAGCTGCAACAACTTGCCGATCAGATCAAGTATGGTGTGATCATCATTTCCACCATCCCGCTGCTGGTGCTCTACCCATTTCTGCAGAAGTACTTCAACAAGGGAGTGTTGATTGGGGCGGTGAAGGGGTAACCATCTGTGGCAGCGGCGAAGCCGGCCGTGCCACAGATGCCCGCTATTGCGAGAAGTCTCCTGTGGCCTTGTTGCCGCGTGTGCCGGAGAAGTCCGAGCAGCAGCGAGGCTGCTGGGAGTCTCGGGTCATTGTGGTGGCAGGGCATTGGAGAATGTCGTCATCATTCTATGCAGAGATCCGTTGAGGTGACGTGATATCAGGCGGGATGCCTCGCCTGGCTGGCCATTTTTCAATAGGTTCAGAATGACGATATGGTCGTTGAACGATGGAGTGAGGTCCGCATCCTGCGCATTGGTCAGGTCAAGCATGACTGAGAACAGTGGCTTGATCACTGACCAAAAGGCTGTGACTCTTGAATTGTTGGCGGCAAGGAGAAGTTCCTCGTGAAAATTGAGATCAGCCTGGGCATATGCGTGGGCATCATTCTTTTCCAGCGCCTGCTTCATTCGACCTATGGCATCATCCATCCCCACCCAGGAAATCGACTGTGGATGAGCGGCAACATGATCAACGGCAAGTTTTTCGAAGCACACTCGAACCTCATACATGTCTCTGACATCATTTTCGGATAATCCTGAAACAATGCACCCTTGGCGCTGCCGAAGCAGCAACCCCTCGCTGAGCAAGAGCTGCAATGCATCCCGTATCGGACCACGACTGACGTCATAGTGATCTGCAAGCTCAGTCTCTATGATCCGTGTCCCCTTTGGCATGGTCCCACGAATAATGCTGGAACGCAGGTCTTCTGCGATTTGATTGCCCATGTATTTTATTGCAGCGAGCTTGTGTGCCATTGGTTTTCCTTAGATCAGATCAACAAATCTGCCCTGCCTAGGTGCCATGTATCTGAGCATTTACCATGCATTCATGATGATTCATAGATACTTGACCAGAAAAGACAGTTAACAGTCTACTGTAATCCGATACATGAGGAGAATCGACCCACCAATGAAATTTGCGAGCGAGAGCGAGAGGTTAGAAAATCGGCTCACCGCCGGTGACTGCCAGCACAGTTCCACTTACATATGATGCTTCGGCATTGTTGGCAAGGAATACCATTGCACCTGCCAATTCGGACGGTTGTCCGGCTCTGCCGAGAGGCGTGTGCCTGCCAAAATTCTCGATGCTTTCCTGAGGCATGGTCGAGGTGATCAACGGTGTCCAGATCGGGCCAGGTGCCACGGCATTCACCCGGATTCCCCGGGGGCCGAGCTGCTGTGCGAGATTGGCCGTGAAATTGGTGAGTGCTGCCTTGGTTGCAGCATAGTCGATCAGGTTTGCGGAAGGATTGTAGGCTTGGATCGACGTTACATTGATGATGCTCGATCCCGCGTGCAGATAGGTAAGTGCCTGTTGCGTCACATAGAAGGTTCCCAGAAGATTCGTGGAGAAGATATTTCGCATGTCATCCCCCTTGAGATCAGCGAAGCCGCGAGGGCGTCGTCCTTGCTGAGTGCCGGCATCGTTGACAAGGATATCCAAGCCGCCCAAGGCCTCGGCGGCATCGTCCACGAGTTTGCGCGCCCTTGCCTCGTCGCGTATGTCGGTCTCAAAGATTTCGCATCCGCCCTTGCCATCGATATCGATGATTTCCTGTGTTCTCTGCGCATCCTCGATCTCGGATGAAAGATAGGAAATCGCGACATGCGCACCCTCGCGGGCAAACGCGATGGCCGTCGCCCGCCCAATGCCAGAATCGCCACCGGTAATCAGAGCACGTTTACCTGCCAGACGTTTCAAACCCTTCCAACTGAACTCCCCATGATCCGGTTCCGGTGTCATTGCAGTTGTCATTCCCGGCGCATTCTGTGTCTGCTGAGGAAACTCTTGCTTACTGAGTTGTTCGCCGGTCTTGTTTGTCGACTGAGCGTTTTCGTTTGTATTCGTCCCTGTCATTGCTTTTCCCCCATACATCGTTGTCTGGTATGCCAATGCCTGTCAATGGCAGTGTCGGTTCCGTTGATCATTGCCGGTTACGGCAAACAGGCCGGTATTCGAGATAGGAACATCCACACCACAGTATTATATCTAAGCTTAGAAAATGACATGTGAGAGTTCAAACATATACGCTGATAACAAAGATGTGTCTCACACTTGCGACATGAATCGAAGCACGGTTCTTTCATCTGCGCGGCGCGTTGAATTCAACACTTCAATGGTGCAGCCATGATCAATGTCGGCGAACATAGGCCGATCACGCTATTCTATAAGGCATGGTTTCAAGAATTTCTGGCTCGCAGCAGGCTTTGCATAGGGGCAATCGCGCTGCATTGCTGGATGCCATTCATAAGTTTGGGGCTTTGACCCAGATCGAACTCGCGGAAAAAACCGGGTTGTCAACCGGTTCGGTATCGAATCTTGTTCATCAAATGGTTGATGACAACATTCTTGAGACCGAAGCCACCATTCGCAATGGCAGACGAGCGACCTTGGTAACGTATGCCCGTCAGGATGGTGTCTCGGCAGGATTGTCCATCGACAAGCGTGGTGTGACGATCAACGTCATCAATAATCACAACGAGGTCCTCGCCGAGCATACGCTGCCCTTGCAACTGGGCCATAAGAGCGATGCTGTCATTCAACGTTGCCTGATGCTGATCAGCGAAACGATGGATCGCATAGGCGCTTCGGTCTCTGAACTGCTGAGCATCGGGATTGCAGTGAACGCTCCTGTGAATGCAAGGACGCATGAGATTGCGCTCGCCGGAATCTTGAGAGGCTGGGAGAATGTCAACATTGGCGCGCCCTTTGAGGAGGCCTTTCATGTCCCGACATTTGTGAACAATGATGCGAACATGTCGGCCATTGCCGAGGCAAATGTGGGAGTTGGAGTCGGACACCGTAACTTTATCTATATTCTGGCTGGCGATGGCGTTGGCTCTGGCATAATCATCAATGGGCATCTTTGGACTGGAGTGACCGGTCTGGCTGGTGAGATAGGGCATGTTCAGGTTGACCCTTTGGGGAGCATCTGCAGCTGTGGAAACCGGGGCTGTCTCAACACGGTGGTTGACGAAGACAGACTCGTTTCTCTGCTGAGCGTAACCCATGGAGACATGACACTTGATGATCTTATCGTGGAGGCAGTCGCAGGGGATCCCGGCTGCAGACGAGTCATAGCGGACTCGGCCATTCGTGTCGGCAGTGTCGTTTCCGGACTATGCATCGGAATGGATCCCGAAATTGTTATTGTAGGGGGCAAGCTTTCAATGTCTAACGAGATATTCATAGACCCATTTCAAGAATCCCTGCGTCGTCTGCTGTTTCCTGATGTCGTGGTTCCGATTCAGGTGCTCCAGGCTGATCATCCAGTCACTGGCGGTGCACTGGGAGCTGCCATATTCGCGATGGGGAAAGTCAATTCATTTATCCCCGCAATGTAGCATTATTGGCGGGGATAATTCCGGGCAAGGCAATGCAGCCTTCCACCCGAGACAAGGAGTCATTGCACTGATGAATGTTCATGACACACGATTGTTAATGGAACTTCAAAGCGTGTCCGTACGCTTTGGCATCAACGAGGCGCTGAAGAATATAGATCTGCCTATTCACCAACACGAGATCTGTGCCATCGTGGGAGACAATGGGGCAGGGAAATCGACTTTGGTGAAAGTACTTTCCGGCTATATGCAACCCTCCGGCGGCTCAATAGTGTGGAAGTCGCAGGATGTTTCAATCTCCAATCTTCGTGCGGCGAATGCGCTTGGCATTGCTTCGGTATTTCAGCACCCGGAATTCTGCGAAAATCTTGATGTTGCGGCGAATCTATTTCTCGGCAAGGAAATCAGCAAGGGCCGTTGGAAGGGTTTCATGCGCGATGATTCCGCGATGTATACGCGAGCCAAGGAAGTGCTGAATGAACTGTCCTCTTCGATCAGAGTGGCTTCTTCGATGCAGGAGCTTTCTCTTGGACAGCGTCAAACCGTGGCAATAGCGCAGACACTGCTGACGAGTCCTGAGCTCATTGTGCTGGACGAACCGACCGCAATGCTATCGGTGATTCAGACGGCAGAGGTGCTGAGCTACATGAAGCGTCTGCGTGAACAGGGGTTGAGCATGGTGTTTGTGAGTCATGATCTGCCTGATGTCTTTGCCGTTGCCGATAGAGTCATTGTCATGCGTCTGGGGCGAGTTATGGGTGATCACAAGGTCAAGGATACGAGCTACGAAGAGGTGATTGCTGAAATTTCTGGAGTGATTCAACCCAATGATCTTACATCTGCCGGGGTGAAAGCCGCCAGGAATTCGCAGGTGAATCGGCTGCGAACCCAGCATAAGCTCATTGAGCGAGCTCTCCAGATGAATGAGGAAGCGTGATGGACAGCAGAAACGATGGGTTTTCAAGCTATATGTTCCTGCTTGCAGACATCGGCACCTGTGGTCTGCCATACGAGCAGCATAGGTAACAATACCGATATTCACAATATTATTTTCATGAGCGATTGGGAGGGTTCTCATCATGATGTTTTGGGGGACAGTAGTTGGTAGCGCCGTTGTGTCACTCGTCTTGGGGCTATTTCTGGGCTTCATGCCCTTGAAGAATGACGAGATGACGGAGCAGCAGCAGAAATATTCGCAACTGGTAGGATTGCTGGCATTCGCATTGCTGGTTGGATTGATCATCCTTCATCAGAATGAAGCCTCCTGGGTACTTATTGCGGGATTGGTCATTGGGTTTGTCATTGGCAAGATTCCGCCGATTAGACATCATTTTTCGACTCGATTTGCTCTGTTCGCGCTCACGCCGAAAGAGTCTCGCGGATCGCGGCGGAATCAGCAGACTCCGCGGCGAGAAGGCACGAAGCAATCCACGCAGAGAAGGCGCTGAACCGCATCATGAGGCGATATGTTGCAATATCTGCCTTGCATGTCTTTCATCCGGCAATTGCAGCTGTAGCGTCGCCCCTGACCTTGTTCCCCATATCTGCATCGCGTTGTCGCATGAGCGCAGCACGGTGATGAATGTTGCAGAAAGTTCAGCGGGACTGATGGTTCCAAGCATCTCGCCATTGTGAGTAAGCACAACGCTGGGATAGCCAAGACCTTTGAAGGAATCGAGAATGAGCAGAAAGGGTTCGTGCAGGTGTTGGGGAATGCGGCCGAATTGATCCAGAAAATCCATGGAACAGGTGAATTCGACATTCTGTGTGTCTGCGAGGGTGGATGAGCGCCAACTCATGGGCGGAGTAGATGGCTGATCCGGGGAATGATGGTGCAACATCTGCCAAAAATCACTCATCATAGCGCTCCTTTGCCGTGAGATGTGTGTTGATCGAGGAAAAGCTTTTCCTCGATATGCCTACAACGTAGTACGTATTCGGAAATCCTGCGTTCAAAGCATGCCCGTATAGCTGCCAAAGCTTGCATGGAACCGTGCAGCGAAGCGCAAACATTGGTGTAACCGTGTTGTTGAACTCAGAAAAACTATAGCTTCCCTTGGCTTGGATTTCTAGAACTTTGTTTCTTAACTCAATAATTAAAAAAGTTGCATATTAAATTTGACTAGTGAACACAAGAGGCATATATTATTAACTGATTTCGATGTTCATTCGAAATTGTAAACCCACGTTCTTTCAAGGGAGAAAGAATCATGAAGTTACCAATGAAAATTATGGCCAGTCTGGCCAGCGTGGCAATGCTCGCAGGCTTTGCCGCATGTGGAGTTGGCGGTGCATCGCGTGGCTCGGGGGACAGCAACGCTGCAACAATCAAAAAAGGAGACGTGGTCGGAATTTCAATGCCGACCAAGGCAGATCAACGTTGGAATGTTGATGGCGCGAATCTGAAGAAAGACCTTCAGAATGCCGGGTACAAGGTCGTGTTGTCCTACGCCAATAACAGTCCTTCCCAGCAGTCGACCGATATCAACAACCTGATCTCAGCAGGAGCCAAGGCGATTATCGTGGCGGCTGTCGACGGAACCGCAGTCGGCCCTGCGGTGGCTCAGGCCAAGGCGGCCGGAGACACCGTCATCGCATACGATCGTCTGATCATGAACACCGACGCCGTGAACTATTACGTCACATTCAATCTTGAGATGACAGGAACGCTCGAGGCCAACTACATTATCGACAAGTTGAATCTGAAGAATGGTGGTTGCAAGGATACCCCTTGCAACATAGAAATGTTTGCAGGTTCCGATGACGATAACAATGCACCATACTTCTTCAAGGGGGCATGGGATCTCCTGCAGCCGTACTTCAAGTCCGGTCAGCTGAAGGATCCTTCGAACCACGGTGGTGGCATCACGGCCTCGTTCAAGAACTCGGATTGGAAAAAGATCTCCGTTCACGCATGGGATCAGAACACAGCACAGTCTCAGATGGACGCGATCATGACTCAGGCGTATGCACATGGCGAGAAGCTTTCTGCAGTGTTGAGCCCATACGATGCAATCTCTCAGGGCATCATCAACTCCATCAAGAATCACCGGCCAGACATGGTGCCCGGCACCAGCACCTGGCCGATCATCACTGGTCAGGACGGCATGGATATTGCCATTCACAACATCTATTGGGGCATGCAGGGTCAGACTGTCTTCAAGAATGTTGCGTTGCTTGCCAAGCAGACCACAAAGATCATCACGACGCTTGCTGCAGGCAAGAAGCCCGGCAATTTCAGTGGAAAGATGGATAATGGCAAGATCAAGGTTCCTACTTATTACGAGAAGTCTCAGCAGCTGACAAAGGCCAATCTCCACACTGAGGTTGAAGTTGGTTTCATCACTGAATCTCAATATCAGAAAGATATACAGAAGTAGGATTTCTGAGGCCATCGAGCCGTTGGGGGTTCGAAAGGCGCAACTACTTGTGTATTCGAACATGCGCAGAGTGCTTCGATTTACGAATCGGAGCACCGCGTAGAAGGAGCAAGGCATGACAAAGTCAGACGTGATTCTCAAGATGAATCACATCACAAAATCCTTTGGCCCGGTCAAAGCCCTGAGAGAAGTGAATCTCGAAGTGGCGCGAGGTGAGATCCATGCTATATGTGGTGAGAACGGTGCAGGAAAATCAACGCTGATGAATGTGCTTTCGGGGGTGTATCCTCACGGCTCATATTCAGGTGAAATCATGTTCAACGGCCAAGAATGCAAATTCCGCAAGATTCTTGACTCAGAAGCACAGGGGATCGTGGTGATCCAGCAGGAACTCGCCTTGAGCCCGTTCCTCTCTATTGCAGAGAACATCTATGTTGGCAACGAGCAGCAGCATGCAGGTGTTATCGATTGGGAGGAAACCCGTTCGAAGGCATCCAAGATCCTCAAGCTCGTGGGACTCGACGAGAACCCGAATACCAAGGTCATGGATATTGGCGTTGGAAAGCAACAGCTCGTAGAGATTGCCAAGGCCTTATCGAAGCATGTGACGCTGCTGGTGCTTGATGAGCCCACCGCAGCATTGAACGATGAGGATTCCGCCCATCTGTTGCAATTGGTACGTGATTTGAGAGACAAGCAGGGTGTCACTTCAATCATCATCTCGCACAAGCTCAACGAGATTGCAGCCATCGCCGATGATGTCACGATAATTCGTGATGGTTCCACGGTCGGTTGGATGGCGGTATCGCCTGAAACTCCTCTGGACCAGGAGGAACTCGTACGAAAGATGGTTGGTCGAGAGCTGAACAATCTCTATCCCGAGCATGAACCGCATATCGGCAAGGACATCTTCGAAGTGCGTGACTGGACCGTCCATCATCCGCTCGATCGCGAGCGTCTGGTGGTCAATCATGCGAATTTTCATGCCAGGTCTGGAGAAATCGTCGGCTTTGCCGGTTTGATGGGTGCGGGTCGAACGGAAATGGCCATGAGTATCTTTGGCCATGCTTATGGATCCGGTATTTCTGGAGAGGTCTATGTCGAAGGCAAGAAGGTCAATACATCTTCGGTAAGCAGGGCAATCCATGCAGGATTGGCCTATGCAACCGAGGACCGTAAGGTCTTTGGGCTCAACCTCTTGCAGAACATACGAGAAAATGCATCGCTCGCATCCTTGCTCAAGCACAGTACCTTCGGTGTCATGGATGGGAGTGCCGAAAGGCTTGCGGTTGAAAAATACCGCAAGGAATTCCATATCAAGACTTCGACGATTGAAGAAAAAGTATCCAACCTCTCTGGTGGCAATCAGCAAAAGGTGGTGCTGGCGAAGTGGGTTATCTCCGATCCTGACATTCTGATCCTGGATGAGCCCACCCGAGGCATCGACGTTGGTGCAAAATATGAAATTTATGAAATTATCGACGAACTCGCCAATCAGGGCAAGGCCGTCATCGTAATCTCGTCCGAATTGCCTGAGCTCATCGGTATCTGCGACCGCATTTACACCATGAGCCAGGGAGTGATTACCGATGATGTGGATCGGAAGGGATTCACACAGGAATACCTGATGAAGCGGATGACCGAAGATAGAAAAAACATGGCAAAGGTGGTAATTAAATGAGTGTCGTAGCAGAAACACCTCAGGAGGCGAAGGGCAAGAAATCAGCCGGTGTTCTGGCGCCTATCACGTCGAATCTGCGGCAATATGGCATGGTCGGGGCTCTTATTGTCATTGTCGCTGTATTCGAAGTGCTCACGGGCGGTGTCCTTCTTCAACCGAACAGCTTTGTGTCTTTGATTCAGCAGAATGCATACGTGATCATACTTGCAGTCGGTATGGTGATGGTCATCATTGCAACGCATATCGATCTGTCGGTTGGCTCCTTGGTCGGCTTCATCGGTGGATGCGCTGCACTGCTGATGCAGAATGCGAACATGAACTGGTTCCTGGCGATCATCGTTGCACTGATCATCGGTCTGGCAGTTGGTGTGTGGCAAGGTTTCTGGGTTGCCGTTGTCGGTATTCCAGGCTTCATCACCACGCTTGCCGGTATGTTGATCTTCCGTGGCTTGGCCACAACGATGATTAATGCATCGATTCCCATCAACTCAGTGCCCTTCGACGCCATCGCCGCTGATTATCTGCCGAATATCCTTGGATTTTGGGGGCCGTTCGATGGTTTGAGCATCGTGGTCGGCATCGCGGCAATTGTCTTCTACGCGTGGAGCAGCATGCGCAAGCGGGCGAAGATCGTTCGCGTGGGTCTGGTACCGGAGGCCATATCGCTGACATACATCAAGATTGGCATCGCGGCAGTCGTCATTGCCTTCATCACCTATTTGCTGGCTTCTTCCGGAAGCTCGAGTGAGGGCGGCATTCCCATCATTCTGGTTATTGTTGCCGCGCTAGTGTTCATCTATAACTTCATTCTGACCCGCACCGTGTTTGGACGTCACGTCTATGCGGCTGGTGGCAACAGGCGAGCAGCCATTCTCTCGGGTATCAATACCAAGCGCGTGGATTTCTCACTGTTCGTGCACATGGGATTCCTGTCTGCCGTGGCCGCCATCGCGATGCTTTCGAGACTTTCCTCGGCATCGGCATCGACCGGTACCAGCTTCGAAATGGACGCAATCGCAGCCTGCTTCGTTGGTGGGACCGCAGTCACCGGCGGCATTGGGACCATTCCTGGGGTTGTGATTGGTGCCGTCGTCATGGGTGTCATCAACCAGGGTCTCTCGATCATGGGCGTTGATTCGGCAATCGTCCAGACCATCAAGGGTCTTGTGCTGCTGCTTGCCGTTGCAGTCGACATCATGTCGAAACGCAACAGGAAGTAAGCGTTCGAAACGGCGAAAATATCGTATATTCCAACGCTCATGTTGGGGCAAGGTTGGTGATGAGAATGAGTGCAAAATCCAAGTCAAGACTGTCGATGCTCACTGCCGGAGCATGTCTGATCTGGCTGATTCAGGCGGTGTATCAAGCGGTTCAGCAGCATCAGGTGATGTATTGGCCGAATGTTGTCTTCTACATCACGATGGTACTGGCCGTTGCTGGATCGTTGTATTCGTCGCTTCGCGACTGGTCTGGAGACGACAAGCAGCGCGAAGACACTTCTGGCGGGAAATAACTGCCGGCACCACGCCTGACTTGACATTTCTTGATGGCTTGCCTTAAATGAGTCTGATAATTCAATGCAGTTTGTGGTCTGGGGTGCTTGAAAAAGCTGAGATACACCCATGGAACCTGAAGCAGCCAGTACTGCCGTAGGGAGACCATTTCAGTGTCGCGTTGGCAACAGCGTGTGTGAAAGTCCACGTATGATTCGAGAATTCTCGCATCATACAGTGGACTTTTGCTTTGTCTGATGTGGTTTGATTTCGTTCGTGGGCTTGATGGAATACCTGAGTCTCGTCAAGTTTTTTCCAGCATCGTGTGAATCACGAACTACACAGCTCGGCGATGTCAAACATCGCTGCGCATCACTGCAAAAGGGGAAACCGTGTCATTTTCACAGTCGTTAATTCAGGAAGCCCAGCCATTGCTTGAGGCCAACGAACAGTGCCAGTTCATTCAGGATGTAGTTCACGATACGCTCTCGCCCGAGGCGATGAACTATTACATTCAGCAGGACTTGCACTACACCGATGCTGAAACCTATGTGCAGACGCAGTTGATTGCAAGGAGCAGGGCGGTCGCAGACCAACAGCTCTTTACTGGACAATTGAATTCGCATCTCCACACAGTCAATGCTCTGTATGAAAGCATGACCAAGACGCTTGGTGTCGATTGGTCGCAGCAGCGTGGCCAAGCCATGCAACCAGTGACCTACTTCTATCGTGAACATCTGCTGTCGCAAACCCGTGATGGCGATGTGCTCGATATGCTGACGCCGTTCCAGGCAGGGATCTGGATGTATGTCGAGCTCGGCAAATATTTGGGCTCAACCGGTCAAGTCAAGCCCGGCAATAATTTCCATCAGTGGGTAATTGACGTACAGGAGCCATCGTTGGCCGGTCCTGATGGCATATCGGCCAAGTTCTTCGCCGTGATGGATAGGGATGCTGAGCATGCAAGCGAGGAACAGCTCAAGCGCGCTCGCGAGAATTTCCACCGCAGTTGTCTCTTCGAATGGTATTTCTGGGAAGCCGCTGCCAGACAGCTCACCTGGGACGACTTTGAAAGCCATGTGTTTGAGGGGAGTGGTTTGCAGGGGATTGGGTTGAAGTAATGTGAGAAACATCGGGTCTTAGTGTTGATGCGCTTCGAATCGGTGGAGGTCCGGCCTTTTAGGTTGTAGAATTTGGGCACTTTTGTGCGATTGACGCTTTCGTTTTTCGCTGTTTTTCCTGCTGCTTCGATTTTTGTGGCCTGTTTCTGAGATATCTCGAGTATTCGTTCTGGCTGTTGTTGGTATGAAGCCATTCTTGAAGCGTCGAATGCCTTAGTTCTCACCACCCGGCAACAAAAATCATATCGTGGTACCGTGTTCAGCTAACGATGGCGGGATATGCACCTGCCGGGTGTACAAGTTGCGCTTTCAGAGTCACTTTTTTGCACGTTGTGCTTTGCAAGTCGCTTTTCGGCCGATATTGCCCAAAAACCGACTTGCAATGCACAGCGTGCACAGCGATAGCGGTGGTGCACGCTGAAGAGACTGTATTCTGTTGTCGTAAAGCTGCGTCATGGAATACTGTGTGCCACATCAAGAAAGCGAATACACAATGAGTGCTGATTTCGAAAATCTGAAATGCGAAAGTGATTTTGAAAGGCAGCTCATTGAATGCCTTGCAAGCATGAGAAGCAGCACAACAAATATCAGCGATGTGCATCGTGGCAGCTACCTGAACAAGGCCATGAGCTGGCAATACCTGCCAAAGGTAAAGACGACCGAGCAGCTGTGGGCTAACTTCAAGGCAATCTTGGAGCAGCACAATCAGAACACACTCGATCAGCCTTTGAGCAAGGCAGAGTTTAAGCAAGTGAAGAATGCGATCAACGCTTTGCAAACTCCTTATGAAGCCGGCCAATTCCTCTATGGTCTCAATGGCGTTTCACAGATTGAAATCGATCTTGATGATGGACGGCACGTGTTTCTGACCGTCTTCGATCAGAAGCAGATTGGTGCGGGAGATACCATCTATCAGGTCGTGAATCAGATTGAACGGCAACCTGTGATTGCAGGCAAACCGAAGCGCGTTTTTGACACCACACTGCTCATCAATGGCCTTCCGACCATCCAGATCGAAGAGAAATTCGGCGCGCATGACATTGACGAAGCGCTGAATCAGATGCGCCAATATGCCGATGAGCACCAGTATCACGACATTTTCTCAACCTTGCAGATATTGGTTGCAATCACGCCGCATAACGTGAAATATATGGCGAACACCACCACCGACCAATTCAACACGGACTTCGCCTTCAACTGGCAGCGTGAGCATGATCATAAACCTGTGCATGATTGGCGCGAATTTGCAGATTCGATGCTGTCGATCCCCATGGCTCATCAGATGGCAACAAATTACATGATTTTGGACGGCACACAGAACAAGCAGACGCTCAAGGTCATGCGGCCATACCAGGTGTATGCAACGCGCAGAGTCATCGACAAGCTCAAGCATGTCGATTACGAATTCGGTCAGAACAAAGTAGGATACATCTGGCATACCACCGGCTCAGGCAAGACAATTACAAGCTTCAAGACGGCTTGGCTTGCGAGCAGACTGCCAAATGTGGACAAGGTCGTGTTTGTGGTTGATCGAATTGCCCTGACGAAGCAGACCATGCAGAATTACAAGGCATATGATCCAGATTCGAGCGAAGAATCCTTGGGAAGCGTGCTGGATGCGAGCAATACGAGCGATCTGAGTCGAAAGCTCAAGACCAAGGACAACAGCATCATCATCACCTCAGTGCAGAAGCTCGACACCCTGGTGAAACGGAAAAGCTTCAAGGCGCCAGACAAGAACATTGTGTTCATCGTCGATGAAGCCCATCGCTCCACTGGTGGCGACTCGTTCAAGAACATTCAGAGTGTTTTCAAACATTCTGCCTGGGTTGGTTACACCGGCACTCCGATGTTCGAAGATTCAACGAATGGCACCTTGACCGAGCAGGTGTTTGGCAAGCTTCTTCACTCCTACACGATTCGTGAGGCAATCGCAGATCATAACGTGCTTGGGTTCAAGGTTGATTTTGAAACCACCATCGACGATAAGGAGATGAGAGAGCATTATCTGCGAGACTTCTTTAGATCGAAGTTTCCATCATGGTCGGATGAAGACATTCAGGCGAAAATCAACAACCTGACTCAGGACGACATGGACGATACCGTTGAAAGCAGTTTCTATGACGAGAACGAGGATCATGTGCGGCTCGTCGTTGAAGACATCTTTGCGAAGTGGCAGAACCGATCGAACGAGGGCAAATACAACGCCTTGCTCACCACGCATGTTGGTGGGAATGGAGCGAGCACGCCAATGGCGATGATGTATTTCAACGAGTTCCAGCGCGTCAATGCAGAACATGCAAAGAACGGCAGTCTGACGCTCAAGGTTGCTGTGACTTTCAGCTCCAACACATCAAACAACGGCACGATGCTTGAGACGAATCGTGGCTTATTCACTGCCATGCAAGCTTATAACCAGGAGTTCGGCACGTCATTCGACATGTCAGATGTTGGCGGGTACACGCAGGATGTGATTTCCAGGCTTGACAGAACCGCGAACGATGGCCAGTTCCTTGACATAGTAATCGTTGTAGATCAACTGTTGACCGGCTTTGATGCGCCTGAACTCAATACCCTCTATGTTGACCGGACGCTTAAGAATGCCAACCTGATTCAGGCTTATTCACGCACGAACCGCATTGCTGACATGCAGGACAAGCCTTTCGGACGCATCATCAACTATCGCTGGCCTGCACAGAACGAAAAGCTGATGAACAAGGCGCTCGCCATCTATGCAAATAACGATTCCGCGAATATTTCCGACGAAAAGCTTAAGGAGCTGAACGAAGAGACTGGAGTCATCGCGAAATCCTTCGACAAGGAGTTAAGAAACGTTCAAGGTAAGGTTGAGAAGCTGCGCAGCCTGACCAGCGACTTCTCTGTGCTGCCGCCTTCTGAGAAGCAGCAGGAGTTCATGGCTCAGTTGTTGCGTGAATACAATGCCGGAGTGGCGAAGCTGAAGCAATATACGCCGGAGCAACGGGCTGCCGACTCAGATGGTGCGGATGGTTCCGATGATGCCAACAGCACAGATGACACGAATGAATCGGAAGTGAAAGGTTTCGATTACAGCAATCCTGACAAACTGGTAAGGGCACTAGGCATGACTTCCGATGAGGAAGCGCTACTCACCACGGTTTTTGCCAACCAACTTCGGGAGAATCTGGCACAAAAGAAGCATGTGCCATACACCCAGATTCAGCTACGCATGACACATGTGAAAGACGTGAAGGTGAATTACGACTGTTTGACCGAGCTGGTTCAGAATCTGTTGAATCAGGTTCATGAAGGCAAGCATGAGGATGCGCAAGAAACCCATGAGAAGATTCGTCAATTTGCCCACGGCTTGGATAATCGCAGTCATGCCAAGGAGATCATGAACGCAGCTGAGGCGATCTCGAGTGGTTTGTTCCCACCGGACAGCATCGGGTTTGAGTATCCTGCGCAGCTCAAAGACAGTGACGACATTATTCGTCAGGCAAACGAGTTGAGTCTTGACCGCATGCTGTTGGACTTCCGCGTGAAATGGGGAATAACCGACATCATCACCAGCGCACAGATGCAAGAATTGTTCGCGCACCACCATTACGGCAAACAGGACTTGGACGATGCCGGTCAAATCACCGACATCCTCACCAAGGCATGCGATCGCAACCAATACACGGCGCTCGCCCATGATGAATCAATCCAGGCACTCAGCAAAATCAAATACCGCAACCAACTCCGCGCCGCAATCAATGCCCTAGCAGATACCCAGGTGGTTGGATGAGTGGCTGGAAGAACAGCGATGAACGATGGCGAAATTGGGCAACTGTCAACTATCGGTTGACAGCTCAACAGTGGGATTTTGCGGCTGAGATGTTTGTCAATCTGATGCCGAGTGGAAACATCATTTACGATAGTGATGGACAATGTGCAGTGGTATGCAACCATCAGTTGCGAACCACTTTGGAATTGGAAAATACAGGCACATGGCTATGAGTGGAAGCGTCGAGCAGGTGAAAGAAGAGAACAATGACAGGCAATGATGTACGAGTGCCCAAGCTCCGCTTTCCTGGGTTCACTGAGCTGTGGAAGCGCAGAAAAATTGGCGATTATTATTTTTTTAAAAATGGTTTGAATAAAGGCAAAGAATATTTTGGACAAGGTACCCCAATAGTTAACTTTGTGGATGTGTTCCACAATAGAGGGTTGACAGCGCTGGAGCTAAAAGGAAGAGTTCGGCTTTCTGATAAGGAAATAAAGAATTTTGAAGTTGGAAAAGGAGATTTATTCTTTACTAGAACATCTGAAACTATTGATGAGATTGGATATCCTTCGGTAATGCTTGATGTCCCTACCGACACCGTTTTCAGCGGATTTGTTCTTCGTGGCAGAGCTTTGAATGACGATCCTTTAACGAACGTATTCAAAAGGTATGTGTTTTTTACGCAGTCATTTCGCAAGGAAATGATAAACAAAAGTTCAATGACTACTCGAGCTTTGACCTCTGGAACCGCATTGAGAGCAATGAACTTTAACTTTCCCTCAGATAAAAAAGAGCAAAGCCAGATTGGAATTTTTTTTGGAACAATCGATTCTTTGATAGAGAAACAAGAACGGAAGATTGCTGATGTGAAGAAGCTCAAAGAGGGTTTGCTTCAGAAAATGTTTCCGAAGAATGGCGAGCTTCTTCCAGAGATTCGTTTTCCCGGGTTTTACAGAACGTGGCAGAAAGAAGAATTTTCAGATTTGCTAAAGCGCCGAACTATTTTTTCCTCAAATGATTCTCAGAATCCACGTGTTGAGTATGAGGATATTATTTCTGGAGAAGGGCGTTTGAATAAGAATCTAGATAATAAATTGAGTGATAAAAATGGCTTGTACTTTCAAAAAAACGATATTATTTTTGGGAAGCTTCGTCCATATTTACAAAACTGGTTGTTATCTGATTTTGAAGGAGTGGCTGTTGGGGACTGGTGGGTGTTGCACCCGATACAGATAAATGCCAGATATGCTTATTCGTTCATTCAGACAGCAATGTTCAGAGAGGTGTCGAATATAACAACCGGAACGAAGATGCCTAGGTCTGACTGGAAGTTGGTATCTACGATGAAAGTTCCTTTTCCAAGTCCAGAAGAACAAGCAAAAATCGGGGAATTCTTCGCATCGATCGATCGCCTCATAACCCTCAACGAATGCAAGTTGGAGCATCTGCAGCAGCTCAAGAAGGCGTTGTTGCAGCAGATGTTTGTGTGACTGGAAGGAACCGATATGACATACAAGACACTTTCGCAGGCTTATGCCGACGATGTTCTGGTTCGTCTCGCATACAATTCCAGCGCGATTGAGGGAAACACGATTTCTCTGTCAGAAACCGTGTCGATCATTCTGGAAAACACGATTTCGACCAGCTCTGGGCATTCGATACGCGAATTCTATGAGATTGAGAACCATAAGCAAGCATTTGCATACATGCAGGACCTGCTCGAATCGAAGGAAATGCTTTCCATTCAGATCGTGCAACGATTCCATGCGTTGCTGCTTGAGCGTTTGCAACATGACAACGGTCAATTCAAGCAGCATGCCAATGCGATTGTTGGCGCTGAATTTCAGACCGCTAGCCCTGCTCAAACCCCGCAGCTTATGCAGCAGTGGGTCAGCAACGCCACATATAGGCTTGAATCAGCGCAGGATCCAGAAGCTTTCTGCATGGCTTTGGCAGAATTGCATATCGAGTTTGAACGCATTCACCCATTTTCTGACGGGAACGGGCGAACGGGCCGCTTGGTGCTGCTCTATCTGGCACTGCTCTATATGGGCGCGGCAATCCTGGTGAACACCGAGCGGCGAGCCGAATACATACGTCTCCTAGCCGAGCAGAATGCACAAGGCTTAGGGCAGATGTGCCTCGAATCATTGAAATATGAACAATCACGAGCAAAGAAATTTTAGGTACAAGGGAAAATCTCATGGCAAACCATACGACACTGCAAACGGTAACCAGTCAACTTTGGGCAATGGCGAACGAGCTTCGCGGAACTATGGATGCGTCTGAATACAAGAACTACATTCTTGCATTCATGTTCTATCGCTATCTGTCTGAGAATCAAGAAAAATATCTGGTCAGCAACAACGTCATTGACATTGCAACAGGCCAGTCTGTCAACGAGGCATATGCTGCCGAAGCACAAGGCGATGATTTGGCAGATTATCTGACCGATATCTCTTCAAGTCTCGGCTATGCCATCGCACCGGCGGATACATGGCAGTCGTTGATGGACAAAATCGACAACAGTCTCGTGATTCCCAGCGACTATCAGACCCTATTTGACAATTTCAATAAGAATTCCGAGCTCAACAAAGATGCAGTACGGGATTTTCGGGGAGTTTTCAACGACATCAATCTTGGAGATTCACGGCTCGGTTCGTCCACCAATGAGCGTGCAAAGTCTCTGAACAGAATCGTCAAACTTATCGATAGCATCGAATACAAGGACGAACAAGGTCGAGACATTCTTGGAGACATCTATATCTATCTGATTGGCAAGTTCGCCGCATCTGCGGGCAAGAAGGGCGGCGAGTTCTATACGCCTCACGAAGTGTCGATGATTCTGGCGAAGCTGGTCACGAATGGCGTCAAGAAGTCAGACGGAACCTTCTCCCTGTATGATCCAGCCTGCGGTTCGGGCTCTCTGCTGTTGACCGTGCAGGATGAGCTTCCAGGTGGAGACCGGCAGGGTGCGGTGAAGTTCTACGGGCAGGAGCTCAACACCACGACATACAACCTTGCGCGCATGAATCTGATGATGCACGGTGTGGATTACAACAACATGAACCTATCCAACGCAAATACGCTGGAAACTGACTGGCCTGACGGCCCCGACCCAGCAACTGGCAAGGACCAGCCGCGATCCTTCGATGCTGTCGTTGCCAATCCGCCATATTCTGCACATTGGGACAATGATCCCGCGAAGCTCAAGGATTCTCGCTTCAGCCCCTTCGGTGTGCTCGCTCCTAAGTCAAAGGCCGATTATGCCTTCATTCTTCATGGCCTGTATCACCTGAATAATACCGGCACGATGGCAATCGTTCTGCCTCATGGCGTGCTGTTCAGGGGAGCAGCGGAAGGCAAGATTCGCAAGGCGCTCATCAAGTCGCAAGGCTCGCACGCCCAAGGTAACTATCTTGACGCGGTTATTGGTCTGCCCGCGAACCTGTTCTACGGCACAAGCATTCCCACCTGTATTCTGGTGTTCAAGAAGAATCGCAGAACCAACGATATTCTCTTCATCGACGCAAGCAAGGACTTCGTCAAAGGCAAGAACCAAAACACGCTCAGCAGCGAAAATATCGACAAGATCATTGAAACGTATCGCAATCGCACCGACATTGACAAATACGCCCATGTCGCCACGTTCAAGGAAATCGAAGACAATGAATTCAACCTCAACATTCCGCGCTACGTGGATACCTTCGAGGAAGAGCCTCCCATCGACATCGACGAAGTGAACAGGCAACTCAAGCAGGACAACGCCGAGATCGCAGAGTTGGAGGCAAAGATCAACGAGCAGCTGCGAATTCTCGGAGGTGAGGTGTGAGAAGGCGTTGTCTTCACAGGACAAGTAAGACAAGAAGCTGAGCCGTCGGATGGCTCCTTGTAAGTAGACATGTCATTCGCTCAACTTGTGTGAGCTGTATATATACTGACATTGAAGGACATCCTCTTAGTTGATAGGAAAACTCATGAGTGATCTGATGGGCCATAGTAATTCCAATGATGAAATGCTTGCCATTGTTTTGAACAAAGCTGTTCAAATGCCGGGCATGAAGGTTGACCGCGAAGCTTTTCTGCGTAAACAGTTCAAGTCAGAATCGCATGAAATGATAACGGCAATTGTTGAAAAAGGGCCCATTGAGGCCAATTTTTCAAGAGATAAGCTCCGCATAAAGGCGAGAAGAATATTTCTTGACCGCACTCTTACCTCAGCGGGATTGTCATTCGCTGCGGGGCTTCCCGGTGGATTCGCAGCGGGTATAACTATTCCTGCAGACACGCTTCAATTCTTTACGATGGCCCTGCGGGCAGCTCAAGAGGTGGCGTATCTTTATGGCGAGGATGATTTTTGGAATGGCGAGATTTCTGACGATGAACAGGTGACTGGCCAGTTGATTTTGTATTGCGGTGTAATGTTTGGTGCTTCTGGAGCTTCATCTGCTGTAAGAGTTGTTTCTTCACAGCTGGCCAAAGCTGCGCTTAAACAATTGCCTCAAAGAGCGCTCACCAAGGGTGTCATATATCCAATGGTCAAATCTGTTGCGAAATTACTGACTGTTCAGATGACGAAAGGTATTTTTGCAAAAGGAGTCTCAAAGGCGATACCTGTCGTAGGTGGGATTGTGTCCGGAAGCATTACTCTGGTGACAATGCGACCGATGGGATTGCGTCTGATAAATGTGTTGGATCATTCACACTTTGCTTATTCAGATGAACAACTCGAGAACGACTTGAGTATCTTGAACAATGTTGGAAGGTCAAGTAGTGCTTCGGGGCGCGATATTCCAGATGTAGTGGTTGGCGAAATCGTTTAGCTATAGCCTTGCTTTCTATCGCAGCGGGCGGGCTTGCCCATGCAGAAAATTCCCACGCAAATCTGACTTTTTAACAGCAAATATGAGCAGTATCTTGTCTCAACTAAACTTCGAGCTCCGCTTTTGAACAGTTTTTATTAGTTTATTCATCGTGGGTATTCTTTTTCTAGATCACTTATCGTATTTAGGAGATGTTTTGTCATGGGCGATAATTATCAATGGGAAACTTTCTATACGGATTTGGCGCAGAAGCTACTCGAGTATCGAGATCGCAGGAGTGAACTTTTCGACGTGATACGTGGATTGGCCAAAGACCAGCCGTTGATGAACTATTTCCATTTTGAGCGTGAAGATTGGTGGGGTTCTCAAGATCATCAGATTGATCCATTTTCTGTGATGGCGGCAATGAACAGAGGGACTACCGATGAGAACAGGACTGCCATTGCGAAACTCTATGCGAAGGCCTTTGATATTACATCCACAGTTCCCACAGAATTCGTTGGTATTCCAGTACTCGACAATAGAAAATCATTTTTTGCCGGTGTAAACGAGATGTGGGAATTGTTTATTATCGCCATGAACGTTCCACAAGATGGGCAACTGCCATCCAACTTTGAAGATTCTTTCAATTCGGTCATTTCCTTAAGTGGCAACGGTATTGGCATGGTTTCGATGGCATTGTTCTGGGTTCGTCCGCATGTCTTCATGCCTCTTGAAACCACGTCTCGCGGATATATTGCCAAGCATTATGACATCGATACAACAGGAATTCGGAAAGCCTCCCAATATGTGCAATTCTTGTCTGATTTTCGAGACAAGATAGTTACTCAAACCCCAGAATTAGGCTTTCCGGAACTATCTCAGAAAGCATGGGTGGAATTCAATCAGCATGATGCCTCGCCGTCTCAAGGCAACGTTGCAACGACGACTCCGAAGAAAAACCTAGAAGATGCTGCTGATGTGCCGAACAACAATACCGACAAGACGCCCACTGAAACGGAAATGGGAAAGAACATCATTCTCTATGGCACGCCTGGCACAGGAAAAACATACAGCACCATGCAATATGCGGTTGCAATCATAGAGCACAAAGATATTTCAGTAATTCAACAGGAGCAATACTCCGATGTTTTTGCTCGTTATAGAAGGTATAAAGAAGCCGGACTTATAGCATTTACAACTTTCCATCAATCCATGGGCTATGAGGAGTTTATCGAGGGAATTCGCCCAGTTTTGGATGATGATGAAACTGGAGAATCTCATTCAGAAATATCTCACGAAATTCATGACGGCATATTCAAAGAGTTCTGCAACAAGGCTGGAGCTCCAATTTCCAAGAGTGGCAATGATGATCTTGGTTTGAATAAGAATCCGCGCGTGTGGAAGGTGTCGCTCGAAAATACAGGAGATAATGGAACAAGAACAGAATGCTTGGCAAATGGGCATATCAGAATTGCTTGGGACGAATACGGAGAATCTGTATCTGATGAAATTGATTTTCCCCGAGGCGGAAAAGTGGTTCTGAACACTTTCTATAACCGCATGCAGATTGGCGATATCATATTTTCTTGCTTCTCAAGCCGAACCATTGATGCGATTGGTGTAATCACTGGCGATCCAGAATGGCATGACGAGTATGACAAATTCAAACGACTTCGAACCGTCAGATGGCTCGCGACCGGTTTACACGAAGACATTGTCGGCATCAATAATGATAAGGCAATGACTCTTTCGACCGTATATGCACTCTCCGTTACGGTCACTGATGCCATATCGTTACTCAAGAGAGTGAAACCGGGATCGGTGAGACAGGATATTGGCAATCAAGATCGGGTATTTATCATTGACGAGATCAACAGAGGAAATATTTCAAAAATCTTTGGTGAACTCATTACGCTCATCGAGACGAACAAACGAATCGGTGCTCGGGAGGAGAGCAGGGCTGTCCTTCCATATTCTGGCGATAATTTCGGTGTGCCCAATAATGTGTACATTATTGGAACGATGAACACGGCAGACCGTTCAATTGCGCTTATCGACACAGCTTTGCGCCGTAGGTTTGATTTTATCGAGATGGTCCCTCAATCAAGTGTTTTGCATCATACGACGATTGGGATCATTGATCTCTCGAAGCTGCTGGATACTCTGAACGCCAGAATTACAGCTCTACTTGACCGTGAACATACCATCGGCCAAGCTTATTTTCTTCCGCTCGTTGATCGACCGAGCATGAAGCAATTGGGAAACATCATGGAATTCAAGATCATGCCACTATTACAGGAGTATTTCTATGATGATTACCATAAAATTCAGCTCATACTTGGTGATAACCAGAAGAACAATGATGAGGATCGCTTCGTGCAATTTGTCGAAGCTGTGACTTCACTCTTTGGTTCAGATGAGAACGAAACAGCAGACTATTACACAATAAACCGACAAGCATTTACACGAGCTGAAGCCTATGCATACCTTTCATAAAACCTACACGATACGAGAATATGAGGGTTTTGCGCGACAGAAGACACTTGGAAAATACCAGGCTTTGCCCAGCGCAACCTTTGACGCGCTAGAGCAGCTGGTGATCGCTTCTGGAAGTGAGCGCGCCGACGATGCTCTTGCACTATTCTCATTAAGTGCGAAAAAAGGTTTAGGAACGGTGATCACTGCACAGAATTATGCAGGAATCGTGGCTTTATCAACGGGAGATGTCATCGAAATATTGCCCAAAATAGCGGGTAAAGGTATTCCAACACAGGATTCAAGGCATGTCTTTCTTGAGATGTTGAAAACAGTCGAAACCGAGAAATTCAAAAGTTTGGGCAATGCCCATCTGGATATCGATTCGCTTCCGCTGCTGGATGTATTCATTATGATGTTTCTTAGCGCAGTTTCCAAGATCGTCAAGCAGGGTGTGCGACGGTCATACGAGCCGATTGAAGATAATCAGAATTTCTATAGGGGAAGACTACTGGTATCTGCAAATATTGCTCAAAATCTGTGGAGGCGTGACCGGTTCTTTCTGAGACATGATGAATTTACCTTGAATGTTCCAGAGAACAGGCTCGTGAAAACAACGATGAGATTTGTTATGGGTCTGACCCAGAGTCAACGCATCCAGAAGCAAGGAGCACAGCTGCTCACATATTTTTCTGGAGTCGAGTTTTCGAAGAATATTGGAACCGATTTTCAGCATTGTCATGGTGACCGTACCATGCATGGTTATCAGACCGTGCTCTGTTGGTGCAAGGTTATCTTGTGCGGCCAATCCTTTACACCTATTTCTGGCGAAAATGTGGCTCTCTCCTTGCTGTTCCCCCTTGACAAGCTCTTTGAGAGCTATGTTGCCCGAATTGCTCAACGTGTACTCGCCCCTGTTGCACTGTTGCGCGTTCAAGACCATCGGCTCAGCCTTTTTACTCAGCCTTGTAGAAGCTTCATTCTCAGACCCGATCTCGTCGTTGAATGGGAAGGCGGCACGGCGATTCTGGATACGAAATGGAAAATTCTCGCTCAATCTTCGAGAAATCACGGTATTGCAGAGTCAGATATGTATCAAATGTTTGCGTATGCCAAGAAATATAATGCTCGAAGTGTAACGCTGCTCTACCCTCAGTCGGATTGGATCGACGAGCAAGGTTTATCATATGTGGGCGAAGATGATGTCGCCATCAAGGTCAGAGCCATTGACATGATGGAGGCACGGAACAGTATCAAACATATTCTTGAAAGTTCTATGTCGGATCCGGCGTAGTGCCTCCAGCGAGCTCTGCTCTGCCGTATCGGAGAGACTTGTTCAGCCATGCAACGCTTGGAATGGCAGCGGTGTCTGCCCTTTCTGCGGCTTCAGAGTTGTTGATGCACAGGGCAACGAATGAACGGCATTCGAAGTGACGAATGATTCACCAGAGGAGTCTGCTACTTGCTGAGCTCCCAGCTGCTCAATGTTGTTCACCCCTTTCCCATTCCCGACGGCGCTGAAGATGCTCACTTGGAATGCGGCTTTGGATAGATCCTCGTGTTGCAATGCCTCGGCTGGAATGGTCAGCACAATGTCGCGTTGCTGGCGAACACTCAACGATGCGCGTGCGATGCGTGTTCCATCGGCTGTGAACAGACCGGTTGCACCAATTGCCCCGCTGTGTTCCCGTGGATTCGCGATGGCGACGTACTGCCAGGCTCCGGCCGTGGTGATGCCTGTGCCTTGAACACCTGGCGCTGCTGCGGTTGACGCGGGAGCATTGCTGCGAATATAGATATGCAAGAGTTGAAGGCTCATGCCTTCCAAGGCCCAGGGGTTAAGAATCTGACCTTCAATGCTGGTGACGAAGCGAATGTAATTTCCATCCTCAAATACCCTTAACGAACTGAGATCGAATGAGCCGGGCGTATATGTCTCAGCAGTGGGGAACGCTTGTTGCCGGTCTGCCACATCGGTCTGATCTCTCAAGGTACTGGCAGAAATCGAACCGACCAATCTTCCATATCCATCATTGGGCAGAGACTGCCGAGTTGCAAAGCTCAGAGGATTGTTCAATGAAGCGATACCTTGGCCAATGACCGTGAGATCACGTCCCTCGGTCACACTGACCGTGGTGATATCGGGAGATATCTCGATATCGAAGGTACTGCCTTGATAATGCAGACCAGTTACGGTGAGATTCGATAGCGAACTCGGCAGGATGGGATTCACCGTCACGCCGTTCATCCTCCACCGCAGTCCGGTGTATCCGTAATAGAATTCCTGCAGGAATCCGCCAGCTCCGGTCAAGAAGGTGAACGCACTGCCGCCGCCGCGCTCCTCGGTGAACTGGTTGAATGGCCCTCGCATGAATCCGGTTGAACTGCGTTTGGTGTACCACATCGCTTCATCTGCACGGCCGATTTCTGCCGCGACAATCGAATGTATGGCATCGGTCATCGAAGGACTGGCATCTTCGTTTACCTTGGTTGAGTAGTAGTCAAGATTATTGGCAGTTCGCTCCAGAGACTGCTCGTTCTCCCAAGGGTAGCTGAGCATGACGGCATCGGCCTGTTTGATGCCAATGCCGTCATAGTTCGCATATTCTTTGGTGACATTGCGCACAGAATCTTCCGGAATGGCAAAGTTGCCACTGCGTTTGCGCCACTCGGGATTGGCGGTCTCGCCGACAATCGCTGCAGCCTGGCATGCGATTTCCAACACTTTGGATGCGGCCAGATTGGTATAGGCGGAGTCGTCTCGACCAATTTCACCGTTGCTGGACCATTCGTCAGGAGGAGTCACATCATCGATGTGATACTGATGATCAACGCCTAAGTATGAGCGTGCAATCCAGAAGTCGGCCGAGCCGGCAATGATTCCGTAACCAGTATTGATCAGCCAATCGGTATCTCCGGATGTCTCATAATATTGCCAGCATGCGAGTGCAATATCCGCCGTGATGTGAATTTCGTGGCCACCGAAGAACAGCGCTGTCGTCTGTTCCTTGCCATTCAGGCCGCCTTCCCAGGGGAAGCGCAGAGCACTTCCATTGCCGTAGCCATGCTGCCCATAGCTTTGTGTCGCTGGATTCCACTCAGAGATATGTAGCGCATTGAATTTGGCCCCATCACTGTCTCCCAGACGATTCGCCCGATATTGCAGCACGGCCTTGGCAATACCGGGATCCTGTGCCAACAACGATGGCCACATCCAGGTTTCGCTATCCCAGAACACATGGCCGGCGTAACTGTCTGAAGACAATCCCGCTGGTGACGGGGACCAGGGACGTTCCCCGACGCTTGCTAGCAGATAGAATCTGCTGGCTCGAACCTCACTTTGGAGTAGATCGTCGCCCGAGATAAGAATGTCG
Source organism: Bifidobacterium aquikefiri (assembly GCF_002259795.1). Lineage (GTDB taxonomy): Bacteria > Actinomycetota > Actinomycetes > Actinomycetales > Bifidobacteriaceae > Bombiscardovia > Bombiscardovia aquikefiri. Next base: position 282,253 of record NZ_MWXA01000003.1, read on the forward strand.
CCTTGCCACAGCGCAGCCCATGCTTTATCACTATCGCTTCGAGCGGAGAGGAAACCGAGGGCGGCAGCCTCGGTTGCAATTGATGCCGCCGCTGCACGTGTGCGTTCAATCGAGTTCGTTGGAACATCCTGATTCGTTGCCAGACCTACGAATTTCGTGAATTCATAGGTCTTCCCGACTTCCACCGCGATGCTCAGATGCTGTTCGACAGCATTTGTCATGTCATCGGCAGGGATCATGGAGTTGTCCGACTGCCTGAGGATCCCTGGACCATCGAGTTGCGAAACGAACGATGCCTGCTGATGAGTGCCGTCAAGCGTGGTCGTCAGGGCAATCTGTCTGGATGAGGGGTCTGCCCATCTGTCGAATGATGCGTTGCTGGCCGCCTGTGGGTCGAGCACATCCGTAACGGTCACGGTCCTCTCGTCACTGTTCCAGGCAATGGGCGTGAGCGTGAGGTGAACGAGGCCGAGCTGGTCGTTGGCCCGACTTGGCAACACCGTGTAGTCCACGTCAATCACGTTCCCGGACGGTGATGTCCATCGTGCACTGGTGGTTATGGTGCCGTTCTTCATATGCAGTGTTTGACGATAGCCACTGAGGTTATGGCTGGCTGGCGAGTCGGCGCTTTTCGCTGCAATCTGGTGGTTGGACTCACCTGTCGCGTGCGCATTGTCGTGGGACTCAAAGGCATCATCAAATGTCCCAGAGGCATCGGCCACCTTCAATCCTGTCCATGCCGGGCCACCCACGCGCCATTGATTGCTGTCGCTGGTGGCAGTGTAGAAACCCTGTATCTGGAATGATGTCGGAACGTGCGATTTGCTGAAACCCTGGCCCTGAGCGGGGATTCTCGCGGCAAAATAGCCATTGCCGGTATATGTCGGATAATACTGACCATTGAACGGGTTAGTCGCCGAAATTGTCCATGAGTCATTCGAATTGCTGCAATCCACAGTTGCTCCCTGATTGTCCATATAAAAGCGCACCCGCAACCTGCCTTGGCCTTGAGGCGCCTTTGTCCCCTATATGTAGTGACCGTTGTTCGTTCAATCGGCCACGCTTATGTTTTCCTTCAATTGGTAAAATATAGCGTCAGGTATCGAGACTGCACAATCGTAGCGCGGTTGTTCTCTCAGCCAACGATCTGGGCTGTCGATAGAATGGCGGCGTGCATATCTTACTTCCACCTTCTGAGGGCAAATCCTTTCCAGAAACTGGGCCTGTGATGGAGCTTCAGAAACTATCGTTTCCGGAGCTTGCTGATGCAAGGCATCGTGTGCTCGAAGCCTTGATTGAAGTATCGAATAGGGATGATGCCGCAGAGATTCTCAAGGTGGGCAAGCGTGTCATACCCGAAGTTGTGGCTCAGCGAGACATTCTCAATATGCCCTGTGCTCCGGCTCGAAAGGTGTACAACGGTGTGCTGTATCAGGCCGCTCAATTACGAAACAGTGATGATGTGCTGATTTTCTCAGCGTTATTCGGCATTACCTCAGCTGACGATCTCATCCCTGCGTATCGTCTGTCGATGAATACCTCATTGCCAGGGATTGGCAGTCTGAAGTCATTCTGGAGGCGTGAATTGGCGAAGGTTGCCTCGATCAGCACAGGTTCCGATAGGAAACGTCACGTTTGTGCAACATCAGACACAGATGAGACCCTGAATACCACGGTTGACATGCGTTCGGGTGCGTATCAGGTCACGACACCTCTCGGCCAGTCGTGGGACCTGAGTGTTGTGGATTCGCGCGACAAGGTCATCACTCATGCGGCAAAGCACTACCGGGGTCTGCTGACACGGGCGCTGCTTGATGCTCAGCAGACCGCGCAGCCAGAGCGCAGAGATACTCCTGCTGGAACTAGTGATATCACAGCGAGCCTCGATGTGGCACAGGTGGCGCGCACACTGGGTCATATCGAAGTCACTCATGATGGGCTGCATCATCACATCACTTTGAAACTGGGGGAGGGCTGAAGCCCGCGTAAGAGCTTCATGCAGAACCATGACATGTCTTCCACACGTTTTCGGCACGTGTAGGTGCGCGTATCATGATGTCAAGGTTGCCAACAAGAGATTTAGGAAGGCGGCACTGCCAATGCACCAACACCACCAAGGTGATACCGCCACTGGTCAGGAATTGAATGATGTGGCCGGTATCGGCGCTTCTCAAACGAGGAAATCTCCTTGGATCACATGGCGCCGTTTTTCTGTGATTTTCGTGGTGAGCTTGGTCATGGCAATTCTCGCAACGATCTTCACTGTGTATTGGATAGTGAGATCAGTGCCCTCACCCTCGCAGGTTGACTCGGTCACTTTTGCCAGTCTATCCGCTCTTCCTTTTGACTATGACAATGCCGAACAATCTGACGGTATCCCCAGATTTACAACGAATAATCCACGTACAATTGCCAATGTGATTGCCGTGCAACAGGAAATCACGGACTGGAAATCAACTCCGAGATACTTCTCTTTGTTCAGAGAGAGCAATCCAACCGGTGAAGACGCTGATGTGGAAAGTGAAATCGAAAACCAAACCACCAGCTTCAATCTGTCATACTCCATGAAGGGAAACCAACTGTCACATTCGCATGCATACGATCTCTACCCCAAGTATCTGCATCGCAGCAGGGCTTTTCGGAAGTTGATCAACGATCCGGGATATCGCGAGGCGATCAGCGTCGGTCATGTGCTTGGATACGACAATGTGAAGGTCGCCGAAGTATGTTCCGATGGTATTTACGCCCAGAACCAATACAGTCTCGATGACACGGAAGCGCAGCAGTTTGCCCGAGTGGTAGACGAGGATTATCTGCACATTCCGAAGCAGTCGATTGCCTCTGATGGATACATTGTCAACGCTGACAAGTCGGTAGAGAAGAACATTTTTCCGATTGCCATAAGTGCATCCTCCTTGAAGGATAAGGATGACATCGTCGGCAATGGAAATACCATATTCATCCAGATAACATCCAGATATACGCGCACTATTGCATGGCTCAAATCCCATAATCTCTATGACAAGTGGACAGAGGCAGCGAAGCATCTCTGAATTGTGGGAACGTTTGTGCAATATTGACCTTAGGTCACCTGCCTTAGTTCACCTGAAAGTGTTCTTTGACGCCGTCGATGGCCAGGGTATCGCAATGCGAATGCGTACGGCGAGGACACTTGATGAATCATACGGAGCAACCATATGGAGCAATCACCTCCGAATTCGCGCTTCACGAAACACAGGACTCTGCAACTGCGTGTGTACGCCGTGCTCGCCAGGAGACGGATTCGAAATTTCTGGCGCAATCCGCTCAGTTTTCGCCGCTCAGGCAGATAGAGGTGCAATGGCCGATGTGTTGACTGCATGGGTTGCTTTCAGGGTTGTGTTACTGATTCGCTGTGTGATAGGTCCGGCTGCATTTCCATAGCAGGGTTGATCCGATGGTGGTGATGACTGCAAGGATGCTGATTGACCAGAATCCTGGCAGCGCTGATAGCAATGGACCTCCTATGATGCCGGCTATGGTTGAGCCGAGGTACATGAGTACGTTCGCCAGTGCGGAGACGGTGCCTCTTGCGGTGGTGGTCAGAGATTGCATAAGACTCATGAATACCGGGAACAGCATGCCTCCGATGAAGAAGGTGCATGTGAGTATCGTGACGGGAAAAGCTAGAACCGCGCCCAGAGGGAGGAGCAGGTATGCAATCGTGTATCCGCCCATGGAGAGGAAGAGCGCTCGCCATTGTCCGATGCGGGCGACGATTTGCGGTCCGATCAGAGCGCCCAAAGTGTTACCTGCACCGAGCACGATCATGATCATGCCAATGCCCTGTGTACTCAGCTGGAAGTCTTTGGAGAACCATGAGGCAATGAATGACATCACAGCGAAATTGCCTGTTTGAAAGACTAGATATGCGGCGAAGCGTGGAAGTGCATGCCGGGTATGAAGCAAGCTCGTGTACTGCTGCAATGGACGTTTTTGCTGTGCTGTTGGCTTGACATTGGGGAACCATATGGCCACGGCGATAGTCGCCAACAGCGAGGCTGCTCCGACCACGAGGAAGGGATCGGAGGGTGACTGAGAGGCCAGAAAGCTACCAACGGGCACTCCTGCGATTTGTGCGACGGTTAGGCCAAGGGTTGGTGCTGCCATCGATTTGATGATCTCGTTCTCGGCAACGAGTTGTGGAATTGATGCCCAGACCTGTGGCGAACCAATGGCTGCCATCACACCTGCGAGGAGACATAAGACGATCATGGAGGGGAACGACCAGGCGATTCCACATGTCGCAGTGGCAAGGGAGAATCCGAGCATGCCGACGATGAGTACGTGCTTACGATCGAAATGATCCGACACGGGACCTGAGAAAATTGCCGTGACGCAGTAGCCGATGGCGTAGGCGGATATCATCCATCCAGCTTGACCACTGGGATTGTGGAACCTTTGGGTGAGCAGGGGAAGTAGGAGTGCCACAAGAAAGGTGTCGGTGCCGATCAGAAACTGTATGGCGAAGGTGAGTATGTTCAGTCGTTTCATATGATGTGTTCTTTCGCAATTATTGTGTCCTGGGATGTCAGACACTCCGGTATGCTAAACCTTGACATCAGTGTGAAAGTCAAATCGGAGGCATCAGATGCGTATTGGCAGTTTTGCGCAGCAGGCGGGTCTTACCACCAGACAGGTTCGTTATTACAGCGACAAGGATCTCCTACCCGCGATGAAGTCGCCTAATGGGTACCGAGAGTACGATCCCGATCAGATTCCTCGGGCCAAGAGGGTACATTGCCTGCTCGCAGCGGGAATACCGAGTGAACAGCTGAGTAGGATCAGTGACTGTTTGGATAGCGAAGGTCCGATTGCATGCAAGGAGTTGCAAGCTGCAATGAGAGTTCAGGTTGATTCGCTTGAACAACGAATACGACAACTGGAAACCGCAAGAGACACGCTCAAGAGGAAAATCCGCTGAAGAGGCTTTCCTGATGGCTTGCCCAATCAGCCATAGGCTCATTACGCCAATCAGCTCCCGCATAAACCTGGAAAAAATGCCGTGTCGGGCTTTGAACTTACTCTTCCCGATGTAAAGAGAAATCAAAAAGCCCGGAATCATTGAGATTGCCGGGCTTATCAGTAGCGGGGTCAGGATTTGAACCTGAGACCTCTGGGTTATGAGCCCAGCGAGCTACCGAACTGCTCCACCCCGCGACGGCTGCTTTTCAGCAGCGTTCACCAAGTTTATTCAATAATTGGGATTTGTCAAATAGGTGAGTTCTTTGTTCGTAATAGTAAGGAAGGTGAAAGTGCTGAGGAACTTCAGTTGAAGGGCAACGCGCCATTTTGGCTCTCGGCACTTTCCACATCGAGCACGGGTTGCAATAATAGGGGATATGCCAATAAATATTCCGAGTGGTCTTCCCGCAAGGGCAATCCTAGATTCAGAGCGCATCTTCGCGCTTGAGAAGCCAGAGGCGGAAGCGCAGAACGTGCGTCCGCTACGTCTTGTCGTCTTGAATCTGATGCCCAAGAAGATTGAAACGGAAACACAGCTGCTTCGACTCATTTCCAAATCCCCACTCCAGGTCGATGTTGATTTCATGAAAACCTCCACCCATGAGGCAACCCACACCAGCCATGATCATCTGGTGAAATTCTATGAGACCCTCGATGTACTTGAGAACAATTGCTACGACGGTCTCGTCGTTACCGGCGCACCGGTGGAGCACCTTCCTTTCGAGGATGTCGATTACTGGGACGAGTTCAAGACCATCCTCGATTGGGCAAGTTCACACGTATTCTCAACGATGTATCTATGCTGGGGTGCGATGGGCGCTCTGAATTATAGGTATGGCATCCGCAAGCATATTCTTGAGCAGAAAATTTTTGGAGTCTTTCCGCAATTTTTGCAAGATGAGTATTGCTTCATTACGAATGGCTTTGACGAAATGGCTCTCCAACCACATTCACGACTTGCTTCGATGGACGAGGATGACATTGCCAGGAATCCAGAATTGCAAGTGCTTACCTGGGGTCCTCAATCAGGACCGGGCTTGCTTGCAACCAAGGATTTCTCTGAAGTCTTTGCACTTGGGCACTGGGAATACGGCAAATACACGCTCAAGGAGGAATACGAGCGTGATATGGAACGTGGCATGAGCAATGTGCCATTCCCACATAATTACTTCCCGCACGATGACCCGACCCTTGAACCCCTGTTCTCGTGGCGGGCCCATGCAAATCTGCTGTGGCGCAATTGGTTGAACTGGGTATATCAGACAACCCCATACGATTTGCGCGAGATACCCCAACTGCGCGCGGAGAAGCGTCTTGGAACCGATCGCTCGATACGTCATAGTCCCGAAAGTCCAAGAGGCGATGGATACCAGCCTTTCATGAATCTTGATGACTAATATTTCGTTCAATGAGATTATTCTCTGGACTCATCTGCTGGGCACATAAAATTTACTGAGTTTTCACATGAAGAAAGGATTCATTGCTCCTCTCGCATCGTTGGCTTAGTGTTTCCAAGGATTTCAAGATCAGCGTCAAGACACATCAATCACCATGTGCTCATTTTGTGGTATGGATCATGCCTCAAATCCTTAAAAAGCTCGTAGGATATCCACGGATGGCAGTAGACCGAATACTGTTTCCTGTTACACAAGGAATGTTAGTTTCGTCACAGTCTGGAGTATCGTAAGTCCGGATGGATGCGACGCATGCCGATAAGTTTTGCAGAAACAAAAATGTCACATCAGTTTCAATAACTAGTGTTATATTGAATGCTGGTTTGAGTGAATTAGGAGGCGCTTGATGGCGGGATTGGTAAGTGCACAGATGGTTTTGGCATCAGGTCCAAACTTTCCGACAATTAATGACTTCCTTCCTCCAGAGATACTCTTCCAAGGCACACCGTTCGCACTCAATCGCATAGTGTTGATTCGTCTGATCATGACGGTTGTCATTCTGCTGGTTCTTGGGATCACAACCATGCGGGCAAAGCTCATTCCTGGCAGATGGCAGGGTGCCGTGGAGTGGATGCTGGGCTTCGTACGCAACAACATTGTCTATGAGGTGATGGGCGAGCGCAGAGGTAAGCGTTATGTTCCGATGATCACGACGATGTTCATGACCATCTTCCTGTTCAATCTTTGTGAGGTGATTCCAGGGGCAAACATTGCAGCTACGGCAACGATTGCAATGCCTCTGGTTTTCGCATTCTGGACCTTCTTCCAATATTGGATCGCTGCAGCTCGTGAACAGGGTCTTGGCAAGTATCTGCGCCATGAACTGATCCCGAAGGGTGTCCCGCTGCCAGTGCTGATCATCGTGTTGCCCATGCAATTGCTTGACGTATTGGTTGTCCGTCCCGTTTCACTCATGGTTCGACTCTTTGCCAACATGCTTGCTGGCTACTTTATTCTCGAGCTGTGTCTGGCAGCCGCCCAGTACTTCCTGGTAAACGTGACCGACAAGTTGATGATGCCTCTCGGAGGCTTCATGCTCATTGCGGCACTTGTCATGACGCTGTTTGAATCATTCGTCGCAGCGCTTCAGGCTTTCATCTTTGCAACCCTCAGCACGGTATACATCAATTTGAGCTACCCAGAGGAAGCATAACAACACTTATTCTCCAATAATCACGGCTTGACTCAAAGAGCCTATAGAAAGGAATAACAATGGATCTCATCACACTTGCAGAAGTGTCTGGCAACCTGAGCGCTATTGGCTACGGCCTTGCAGCTATCGGACCTGGCATTGGCGTAGGTATCATATTCGGCAAGGCAATTGAGGCAACGGCACGTCAACCAGAACTCGGCGGTCGCATTCAGACGTTGATGTGGATTGGTTTCGGACTTGTTGAGTTCCTCGCACTTTTGGGTATCGTTTGCGGCTTCCTGTTCAGCTGAACCACTCGTTACGCAGGTTCAAGACAACAGGTCGTAAGCATTAAAGAAAGGAGGATGATGTGATGACGTTAGCTCAAACAGGCGGAATTAAACTGTTTTTGCCACAGACCTATGACATCATTTGGTCGTTTATCATTCTCGTTGTCATAGCTTTGTTCTTCTACAAGTTCATGCTTCCACGATTCCAGAAGATTTTTGATGAGCGTGCAAGCAAGATCGAAGGCGGCATCAGCAAGGCGAAAGTCGCTCAGGAAGAGGCTGATGCAGCGAAGAAGAAATTCGAGGATCAACTTAAGTCAGCACGAGTCGACGCTTCGAAGATTCGTGATGACGCACGTGCTGAGGCATCGCATATTATTGCCGATGCGCGCAGCCGCGCTGAAACGGAGGCTGCACAGATCACCGCCAACGCTCAACGTTCCATCGAATCTCAGCAGCAGCAGGCTTTGGTAAGTTTGAAAAGTGAGGTCGGCGCTCTGGCAACTTCACTTGCAGGCAAGATTCTCGGGACCAGACTTCAGGACGATTCGGTTCAGTCCTCAATGCTTGATTCCATGATCGATGAGCTTGGTCAGGACAAGGACAAGGCAGCTTGAGCTTGAATATCACAAGTATCGGGAAGGGGATGTGATATGCGCGGTGAGACTTCGCTGGCTTCCGACAAGGTAGCTCGGCAGAAATTCGCTTCACAACTGCGTGATTCGGGTGTGCAATCCGGCACAGTCGCGATTGAGCTTTTCGATTTCGCAAACATGCTTGACGATAACGCTGCAGTGGAACGTGCTCTGACCGATCCTTCACGCCCTGCACATGACAAGATTGTGCTGACAGACAAGCTGATCGGCGATACGGTTGATCCCTTGACGAAAGAGATTCTCGAAGATCTTGTGTCACGAAAGTGGAGCCGAGTCGACCACATTGCCAATGCCGTCGAGGATTTGGCAGTTGACGCAACTCTGTATTATGCGGACGTCAAGGGTGTGACATCCACGGTTGCAATCGAGCTCGCAAAGATTCATTCTGCGTTCATCAATATTGCACCTGTGCGTGCCAAGCTTTCTGATATACGAATGTCGGCAAACAGCCGTGTTGCATTTCTCAGGGAACTGCTACGCAACCAGCGCTTGAATCCCTTGACGGTGCGCTTGGCCGAGCATGCGACGCGCGATTTGCGTAACCGCAGATTCCTTTCGACTCTGCAGTGGCTTATCGATGAGATTTCGCATCACATGGGTGAATCGGTGGTCACCGTAACCTCGGCAATTCCGCTTCGCAAGGAACAGTTTGCCAAGATCATTGCGGCCTATTCCGCGAAACTGGGACGCCAGGTCCACATCAATTCGGTGGTCGATCCCAATGTGCTTGGCGGCATGAGAATCCAATATGGCGCAGAAGTGCATGACAGCACGGTTGTTGCTCAATTGCAGCGCCTGAAACAGATGGTCTCGGTCCCCGCCTGATTTTCGTCAGACTCAGACACGGAACATACTTATCAACCAGAAAATAATGTAAGGAGTGATCATGGCAGAACTTACCATTGATCCCGCCACGATACGCAAGGCGCTCGATGATTTTGTCGAGTCGTACAAGCCGTCGGACAATCCCGCTCAGGAAGTCGGATATGTCAAGACGGCCGGCGATGGCATTGCGCACGTGGAGGGTCTGCCTGGTTGTATGGCCAACGAGCTGCTGACCTTTGAAAACGGCACGCTCGGTCTGGCATTCAACCTTGATGCTCGTGAAATCGGTGTGGTTATCCTCGGTGATTTCGCAGGTATTGAAGAAGGACAGGAAGTTCGTCGTACCGGAGATGTGCTCTCCGTACCCGTTGGAGATGGATATCTCGGCCGTACGGTAGATCCTTTGGGCAAGCCAATCGACGGTCTCGGAGAGATCAAGAGTGAAGGACGTCGTATTCTTGAGGCTCAGGCCCCGGATGTGATGCACCGTCATCCCGTTGACGAGCCGCTATCAACCGGTATCAAGGCAATCGACGCCATGACCCCAATCGGTCGTGGACAGCGTCAGCTCATCATCGGTGATCGTCAGACCGGTAAGACCGCTCTGGCAATCGACACCATCATCAATCAGAAGGCCAACTGGGAGAGCAACGACCCGAAGAAACAGGTCCGCTGCATCTACGTAGCCATCGGTCAAAAGGGCTCAACCATCGCATCAGTCCGTTCTTCCCTTGAAGACGCCGGAGCTATGGCATACACAACAATCGTTGCGTCCCCGGCCTCTGATTCCGCAGGTTTCAAGTACATCGCCCCATACACCGGTTCTGCAATCGGTCAGCACTGGATGTACAACGGCAAGCACGTGCTCATTGTCTTCGATGATTTGAGCAAGCAGGCCGAAGCCTATCGTTCAATTTCCCTTCTGCTGCGTCGTCCGCCGGGGCGAGAAGCCTACCCAGGCGATGTGTTCTACCTGCATTCTCGTCTGCTGGAACGTTGCGCAAAGCTTTCCGACAACCTTGGTGGCGGTTCGATGACGGGTCTGCCGATCATCGAGACCAAGGCAAACGATGTGTCTGCGTACATTCCAACCAACGTGATTTCCATCACCGATGGCCAGATATTCTTGCAGTCAGATCTGTTCAACGCCAACCAGCGGCCAGCTGTGGATGTCGGTATTTCCGTGTCCCGTGTGGGAGGTGCCGCGCAGACCAAGGCTTTGAAGAAAGTTTCTGGAACACTGAAGATTTCGCTGGCTCAGTACCGTTCGCTCGAATCCTTCGCAATGTTTGCATCCGATTTGGATGCGGCTTCCAAGGCTCAGCTGACCCGTGGCTCGCGTCTGACTGAATTGCTCAAGCAACCCCAGTTCTCGCCATATTCGATGGAGCAGGAAGTCGTTTCGGTGTGGGCTGGAACTCACGGCAAGCTTGACGACCTCGATTTGGCCGATGTCTTGCCATTCGAGCATGGTCTGCTGGACTATCTGGCTCACAACACTGATATCCTCAAGACGATTCGTGACACCGAGGATTTCACTGCCGATACGGAGAAGGCACTGGACAAGGCAGTTGACGAATTCCGCAGCAACTTTGTCACCAAGACAGGCAAGACGCTTGATGGCAAGAAGCAGGATGGCGTCAAGTCAGCCAATGTTGAGCAGGAAAAGCTCGTAGCGGGGGCGAAGTAATCTATGGGATCGCAACTCGCATTCAAGTCAAGGATTGCTTCGACTGGTTCGTTGGAGAAGATATTCAACGCCCAGGAGATGATAGCGTCTTCGCATATTGCCAAGGCTCGCAAGGTAGCTTTGGACGCGAAGCCATATACTGATGCGATTTTCGATGCCGTTCAGGCACTTGCTGCACATACCCATATCAAGCACCCGATTGTTGAGAAGCGAGATGACACGCCAAGAGTCGCTGTGCTCGCTCTTACTTCGGATCGTGGTATGGCTGGCGCGTTCACGTCATCAATCATTCGAGAGACCGAAACTCTGCTATCGAATCTCGATAGCCAAGGCAAGAAGCCGGAGTTGTTCGTATACGGTCGACGCGGTGTGACCTATTACAAATATCGCAATCGTGAGATTGCCGATACTTGGGAAGGTGACAGTGATCAGCCAGGTGTGGAGATTGCCGAGAAGATTTCGGCTGAATTGATGAAGGCTTACATGGCACCTGCCGATAAGGGCGGTGTGAGTGAGCTGTACGTTGTATTCACCGAATTCGTCAACATGGTGGTGCAGAGGGTTCGCGTCTTAAGGATGCTTCCGGTTGAGCTCATAGCGGCTTCGGACAGCGCCAATGACGAGGATCTGCTCTCTGACGAGCATGGTGATCTGCAGAAGAACGATGGCAAATCCGAGGCACCGAGTGCCTCGCCTCTCTATTCGTTCGAGCCAAGTGTGGATGAAGTTCTGGATGCGATTCTTCCCAAGTACATTCAGTCCCGCATTCATGAGTGCTTGCTCACTTCTGCAGCTTCGGAGACGGCGAGTCGCCAGAACGCCATGCATACGGCAACGGATAATGCGCGCAATCTCATCGACGACCTGACAAGGCAGCTTAACCAGTCCAGGCAAGCCGCGATTACGCAGGAACTTAGTGAAATAATTGGCAGCGCTGATGCGCTGAACACAGAGGAAGAGTAGGAACGCCAATGGTTACAGAGCAAGATACTCAAACCAGAACGGCACCTGACGACACGGATTCCATGTCGCAGGGTCGCGTGACTCGCGTCCAAGGCTCGGTTATCGACATCGAATTTCCGGTAAATCATCTGCCGGATATCTACAACGCCTTAACCGTAGAGATCGCCTCGACGGGAGACACCGAGGGCGAAAGCGTTCATGAGATCACGCTGGAAGTCGAGCAGCATCTCGGGGACTCAATCGTTCGCGCAGTGGCTCTTAAGCCAACCGATGGCATTGTGCGTGGTGCCAAGGTCACCGACACCGGTGGCCCGATCGAGGTGCCAGTCGGCGATGTGACCAAGGGCCATGTCTTCGATGTGGTCGGTCATATCTTGAACAAGTCCGACGACGAGACGATTTCAGTCAAGGAACGCTGGCCAATTCACCGCGATCCACCGCCATTCGATCAGCTTGAGCCAAAGACCGAGATGTTCGAGACGGGTATCAAGGTCATCGATCTGCTCACCCCATATGTGCAGGGCGGAAAGATTGGTCTGTTCGGCGGTGCAGGTGTTGGCAAGACCGTGCTGATTCAGGAAATGATTCAGCGTGTGGCGCAGAACCACGGCGGTGTTTCGGTGTTCGCAGGTGTCGGGGAGCGTACCCGTGAGGGCAACGATCTGATTGGTGAAATGGCCGAGGCTGGCGTGCTTGAAAAGACCGCGCTGGTCTTTGGACAGATGGATGAGCCCCCGGGGACTCGACTTCGTGTTCCGCTCACCGCCTTGACGATGGCTGAATACTTCCGTGATGTTCAGAATCAGGATGTGCTGCTCTTCATCGACAACATCTTCAGATTCACCCAGGCGGGCATGGAAGTTTCCACGCTGCTTGGTCGTATGCCTTCTGCAGTCGGTTATCAGCCAAATCTGGCTGACGAGATGGGTGCTCTTCAGGAGCGCATCACCTCGACCCGTGGTCACTCAATCACCTCGCTCCAGGCCATTTATGTGCCTGCGGATGATTACACTGATCCAGCCCCTGCAACGACATTCGCCCATTTGGATGCAACGACCGAGCTTTCTCGTGACATCGCTTCCAAGGGTATTTACCCTGCAGTCGATCCGCTCGGTTCCAGCTCTCGCATTCTGGATCCTCGCTATGTTGGTCAGTCGCATTACGATTGCGCCAACCGTGTGAAGGCGATTCTGCAGAGAAACAAGGAGCTTCAGGACATCATCGCCTTGATCGGTATTGATGAACTCTCTGAGGAAGATAAGACCACTGTCAATCGCGCTCGTCGCATTGAGCAGTACCTTGGTCAGAACTTCTATGTTGCAGAAAAGTTCACCGGCCGTCCAGGCTCATACGTGCCAGCGGATGAAACCATCGAGGCGTTCACCAGAATCTGCGATGGCGTCTACGACGATGTGCCAGTTCAGGCGTTCACCGGTGTCGGTGGCATCGATGACCTTGAGAAGAAGTGGCATGACATGGAAAAGGGCAATGACTGATTATGGCCGGCGTTGAAAAACCAACGATGGCAGTCAACATTGTTGCTGCCGATCGCCCGGTATGGTCTGGGAAGGCACGTTCCGTCACCATACCGGCCTCCGAGGGTGGCATGGGCATTCTGCCGAATCACGAACCGGTGCTCACCGTTATCAAAAGCGGTACGGTCACGGTTGTGGATCCGGAAGGAACCCGACAATCCTTCAAGGTTGATAACGGTTTCATAGCTTTTGACTCCAATAAGCTCACCGTTGCGGTGGATCGAGGATCGGTCGTAACGGCAGAGCCCGAAGATTCGGATGCTCTCGCCAGCTGACGGTGCTTTTCCGTTTCGCCTTGTCTTCAAGTGGGTGGGAAGTGAACAATGGTTCACTTCCCACCCACTTCGTATATTCCTCGCGGTCATGAGATGGCTGCCCCATCCCCAATTACACGATTTGAATCGAGATTTTTATACAGTCAACCGCTTCAACATGAGTCTCGTGACGCGAATTTAGGCAAGAAGAAACGACACATTCTTAGATTTGAATAGTTCAAAACAATGATATAGTCTGTTTATGTGAGCAACATTGGTGAAAACAACATGGAGCATGGGCTGATGGCATCTCAAGATGCCACGTACGAGGCTCAGACGAAAGCGCAAGCCAATGCTTCACATGCTTCAGATGTTTTCGATGCTTCCCAGAATTCTACGGTCACGAAAACCACAACGGATTGGCGTGATCGCCTACGCAAGGCTCGCATCAGGGTTACCTCGCAGCGTCTTGCTGTGCTTTCAACTCTTGAAGATCATCCTCATAGTTCCGCTGGTGAAATCATCAGCTCCGTCAACGCTGGGGAACGTGAAAATCTCACTGCGCAGGGTACATATGTCATCCTGCAACAGCTGGAGCAATATGGTCTTGTCAGGCGTGTGAGCTTACCGGATTCTGCGAGCATTCGTTGGGAGACCCGAGTTGCGGACAACCACCATCATGTGCAATGCGTGGTGTGTGGACGCGTCGAGGATGTTGACTGCGTTGTTGGTCATGCTCCTTGCCTTACGCCTTCCGACACTCACGATATGGAAATATTCGAGGCCCAGATTGTATTCCGCGGACTCTGCAAGGCGTGCAAGGCAAAAATTGAGAGTGGTGCAATCCATAAGGAAGACCTACCTCATCAATTGACCGATGAACTGTTCGGAACCGCAGGATGAAAGCACGCCATTTGCTCATCTGGATGACAGCACATCGGTACGAGATAACGAAAAACTTGTCCACACGAAACATCGAACAAGATTGAACCCTTTAAAGGGGTTGGAAAGGTTGGGTTGCAAATGAGTGCAGCTAAGAAAGTCATAGTGGTAGGATCATCGCACGGCGGGTATGAGGCAGTGCAACAGCTGCTGATGGATGCTCCTGACACCAACATTCAGTGGTACGAGAAGGGTGACTTCCTATCCTTCCTCTCTTGTGGCATGCAGTTGTATTTGGAAGGCGTTGTCAAGGATGTCAATTCAGTCCGCTACGCAACTCCAGAGGGGGAAACCGCAAAGGGCGCGCACGTCTTTACACAACAGGAAGTGACATCGGTTGATGCTGCGGCGCACACGGTTCATGTCAAGGACCTCAAGTCCGGTGAAGAACGCGATGAATCCTATGACAAGCTCATCTTAAGTCCAGGTGCAGTTCCTGCTTCCCTGCCGGTCGAAGGCAAGGATCTGCAGAATATATATGCGATGCGTGGACGCAATTGGGCGATCAAGCTCAAGGCCGCCACCGTTAATCCAGACATCAAGAACATCGTGGTCATCGGTGCCGGCTACATCGGCGTCGAGGCTGCCGAAGTCTTTGCCAAGGCAGGCAAGAAAGTTACGCTCATTGATATTCTGCCGCGTATGCTGCAGCTGTATCTCGATTCGGAATTCACCGAGACCCTTGAAGATGTAGTCAGCAAGCACGGTATCACGCCTGCCATGGGGCAGACTGTCCAAAGCTTTGAAGGCAAAAACGGCAAGGTTTCACAGGTGAAGACCGACAAGGGCAGCTATGACGCTGATCTCGTCATTGAGACCGCCGGAATCACAGCTAACACCGCATGGCTGAAGGAGACGCTCGATGTGGATGACCATGGTCTCATCAAGATTGACGAGCACCAGGCAACCAGCGCCCCAGATATCTTTGCAGTGGGCGATGCCACGCAGATCAAGTTCGCGCCGACCGGTGGCGAGGCTCGCATTGCGCTGGCAACCAACGCACGTCGTCAAGGCCGTATCGCAGCGCGCAACGCCCTTGGCGAGAACGTTGCCATCACGCCGGTTTCCGGTTCTTCTGCATTGTCTGTATACGAATACAAGTTCGCATCCACGGGCATGAAGGAAGGCACTGCAGCGAAGTATGGTGTCAAGGTCGCATCGGTGTTCGTTGAAGATACATATCGTCCACCGTTTGTTCCTGATGATGCTGGGAATGCACCGGTGCGTTTCAAACTTACCTATGATCCTGCCGATGGAAGAGTGTTGGGAGCCCAGATCATGAGCACCCAGGATGCCACCGCAAACATCAATGCGATTTCCCTCGCCGTGCAACTGCATGCAACGGTCGAAGATCTTGCATATGCCGACTTCTTCTTCCAGCCAGGATTTGATCGTCCCTGGAACATCATCAACATTGCAGCCCAGAAGGCTGTTGCAGCGATGAAGACTGAGAAGTAACAGCATATTCTGTTTCGGGCGGCAACTGATGAGTTCGCTGCCTGAAACCGAACAACAGACTTATCTCGAGTGATTGGTTAGTGCCCATGCCATATATGGTGTGGGCACATTTCTTTATCTCCCAGATATTTGGGCAGCGTGTGGTTCTGCCATCGCCGTACTCTTCCGGCCATCCCGAGCGGAGAGCAGCGGAGTCTAGGGATTTCACACCATGGGACGTCATCAGAGGAGATCCCTCGACTTCGCTCGGGATGACGGGGTGTGGTGGGATGACGGGGTGTGGTGTGTTCCGTCCATAAACTATGGTGAATTGTTATGCGCATTATCGTAGCTGACTGTTCCGCTCGCTATACCGGACGTTTGAATGCTTCCCTTGACCGTGCCAAGCGGGTTTTGCTCATCAAGGCAGATTCCAGCTGCCTTATATTTTCAGAGCTTGGTTCATACAAGCCCTTGAATTGGATGACGGCTCCGTGCACGCTGCATGAGTCGGTGCCTCAATGCTCCGGGAACGAGAGGGCAGTCAATACAGGCATTGTCGAGGCCGCTGAAGTCGATGCGGCCGATGTTACTGACGACGATGCATTGGATAATGATTGCATTCCGGAAAAGGTCATCACGGTCTGCGCTGATAAGTCTGACGATGTGCTCGCGATTGATCTATGGCACATCTACAGCGATCAGATGCACGAGCTCGGCATTGACCCAGGTCTGGTCAAGGACGGCGTCGAGGACCATCTCCAGCATTATCTGGCTGAGCAGATTGACCGAATCGGCAAGGGAGCTCGTCTGGTGAGGCGTGAATATCCCACTGCAATCGGCCCGGTTGACATTATGGCAATCGATGCCGAGGGCAACCATGTGGCCATAGAAATCAAAAGGCACGGCGGCATTGATGGTGTCGAGCAGTTGACGCGATACTGCACGCTGTTGAACCGAGATCCACTGCTGACACCAGTGCGTGGAATCTTCGCTGCACAGACCATTACGCCGCAAGCGAAGGTTCTGGCAGAAGATCGAGGCTTTCATTGCCTGATCCTTGATTACGAGTCGATGAAACATGCGGAGAGTGACACGCTTACGCTGTTCTGAACAGCTTCAGAGAGCCAATTCCTATGAAAATCATGGAAATCCAGAAAATATGAAAATGGGCTGAAATCCCTATATCTAGTGACTGACCATACGACACGCCACTATAGATAGTGCTTTGCTTTCTAATCACATGCGTGTAGTCTTCAATATCACCGAGTAAATTACACGGATGAAATTTTTGATCGAGACGCTTCATTGCAAAGGCACTAATGCAAAGGCACTAATGCAAAGGCACTAATGCAAAGGCACTGAGTTTTTGCGGAAGTTCCTGAGGAGTCAAGCTTTTCGTTCATAAACGATGAATCTGTATGTTGAATTTGTATGTTGAACCAAGGGGAGAACATGTCAATCACGGTCTATGCAAAACCTCATTGCCCACAATGCAACGCCACCAAGCGTCAGCTGGACAAAATGGGAGCGGATTATTCCGTGGTTGATCTCACCCAAAGTCCTGATGACCTTGCTCATTTCGTATCTGAAGGTTTCCAGCAGGCACCAATCGTCGTCGCGGGTGAAGATACGTGGAGCGGATATCGCCCAGACTTGCTCAGCAAGGTTTCACAGCTTATCAATGCCTGAACAACCAGACGTTCTTTATGGATGATCCCGCACGGAACTTTCCTTGCGGGATCATCCATGTCTCACGAGCCACAGCTTGAAGGTCATGAACCTCAGTACGCTGCGAGAATATCCACCACGAAGATAAGCGTCGAATTTGCTGGGATGCTGCTTTGAGCCGTCGAACCATAGCCTTCATCAGGAGGAAACGATAAGCAGGACCTGCGATCCGACTGTCTGACCAGCAAGGCCCTTCTTCCAACCGGTGATGACCCGGCTAAGACTGAAATCGCTTGCCGATCCGCGATCCCAAGAAGAGTCGAACTGCTTGGCGTTACTCGCCAACCAACCGGTGTAGTTTGCACTGACCGTATTGGTGTCCTTGACGGTTTCTCCCTTGCCCTTGATCAGTGTCTGCACCACAAGCGTCTTTCCAGGCTTGTAGCCGTTCAGATCGATAGAGGGCTTGCCATTGGAAGCGAGCGTGACCTTGGGGAGATTTGAAGGGATATCCTTGACCTTGTCGCCTTCGGCGCGTGTCAGTGCCTTGGAACGTGAAACGAAGGTGAGTGCCATGATGTATGAGCCCGACGATGAAGTCGTTTGTGAAGTATCAGTCGATGCAATCGCAATCGTCGTATTGATCTTTTGCCCTGCAAACAGCTTGTACCTGGCCGCTCCCAGCGATGTCGAATTCACGACGACATCGCATTGTGGGGTGTTCGCATCCCATGTGGACTGAACCTCCTTGCCGGTCTCGGCACTGAGGGCGATGCCTTGATAGCAGACGCGATCGCCTTCCTTTATGGTGGCACCATCGCCTTCCTGAAGGATTGCCGCAGCACCATCGGTGGCCTTGAACGGTGTCTTAAAAGAAATCGTAGGCTTCTTGCCGAGTGTGCCCTTTGCCGTCACCCCCGTCAACGTTGCTGTTGAGTCGCTGCCGGTTGCTGAACTGGAGGTCGTTGGAGATGCGCTGGTACTAGACGAACCTGAACTTGATGCGGAGCTGGAGCTGCCGCAGGCAGCAAGTGAAACAGCGAGAGTGAGCGAGCAAACCGCTGCAAACAGTTTGATCAAAGGAGTAATCTTGATATGTTGATGCATATAGGCCACTCTAATGCTCGACATTGATTTTCCTCGTGATGCTTTGTTATTTCTGGTTAGTATTGATTGCGACAGTTATCGTTGATCGGTGCCATCCGGCGCTGATTTATGCCCTCACCCTAAGCATTGATAGGGGGAGACTGTAGAATAGCGGTGTTATGAGTGTAGATGAACAGACAAAGCGCCGAGACCCGGCAGATGAGAAACCATCACGCCACAGCACAATTATGCGTGGTGTAGTGACACCTGCCCTTGGAATAATTGCTATCGCATTCATTGTCCTGGGGGTCTTGAATGCCACGATATGGCAGCCGACACGTCGGATAATCGCAACGGCAACAACGAATTCGCAGTATGTAGTTACTGATCCAGGCGTTCTGCAGGTCGTCGATTCGAAGGTAAGGATCAGGGTTGCTGCCACCAATAACGATGCTCGGGTATGCCTCGCTCTCGGATCCCCGCAAGATGTGACTGGGTGGCTTGGAGATGCCGGTTACACGCGACTCACCGGACTTTCCAGTTGGACTGAGCTCAGCCATCGTCGCAGTGCATCGAACGGCAAGACAATGGACAATGCTGTCGGTTTCAGTGATTCCGATCTGTGGTCTCAAGTCGTGTGTGGCGAGGGTAAGGCGGCACTGACAACTTCCCAAGGAACATCGGGCAAGGTGTTGCTTATCGATGCAGATGCTGGAAGCTCGCAGGGCACGGACTCATCATCTGACGATGCAACCACGGATTTGAAGGAATCTCAGGCGACCATATCAATGGA
Organism: Bifidobacterium aquikefiri; assembly: GCF_002259795.1. Taxonomy (GTDB): domain Bacteria; phylum Actinomycetota; class Actinomycetes; order Actinomycetales; family Bifidobacteriaceae; genus Bombiscardovia; species Bombiscardovia aquikefiri. The sequence goes on from NZ_MWXA01000003.1 coordinate 301,985, forward strand.
TTGGACCCGTGAGAATCTTCCAAATTATGCCATGCCATTCTATTTTGTAGGCGGGCTGCTTATCGTTGCCGCTATTCTTGCTGCTAGCGTCTTCGCTATCGATCCAATGAGACGCCGCAAGAAGCTGGATGAATCCAAACTCAAGAAAATCGAAGAAACGGAAATGAGCGTCATGGAGGCCTTTGCCGGTGCCATGCGTCCGCTTGCAGGTGAGATTCGTTCCTCGTTCAAGAGGAATCCTGACAGCCGCCGTCGCCATGCCCATGGTGGTGCATCGCGGCGTTCCCGCAGAAGTAACCGCACCGTGAGCGCTGCTCAGCAGAGCGAAGAACCTCAGGTTCCTTCAACGCCTCGCGTTATCGACGTGGGCTCCAAGAATCTGGTTGCCGTGCAGCAGGGGAGCGCCGATGCCATGCATACTTCAGCAGAAGGGCATACGCATGCAAATCATGTTACGAAAGTTTCTTCGACATTGAGTAACACGCATTCTGCTTCAGACAGTGCAGAGGAAACTGCGGTGATCAGTCCGGAGGAATTGCAATCCTATTTTGCGCGCTTTACTGCTGAAACGACTGGCTCAATCAAGAAGCTGGATGATGACAACGGCAGTTCGAAACAAACCGTTGATCCGGCCAAGGATGATCAAGAGGCGGCCGATGCATCTGATGTATCCGACATATCAGACACAACAGTTGAGGCACCGCAGCATCCATATGAGGACATCGAAGATCCAGCCAAGGAACAATCGACAACAGAGAACGGGGGTGAGTGAGATTCGCATGAGAAAACATATTGGGAAAATGGCTGCTTGCATTCTGGCTATTGGCCTGTGCACATCGATGGCCGCATGTGAAGGCCAGGTACCGCAGGTGAGTGCACCCACATCATCCGCTTCTGCTTCACCGGATCTGACTCAGGCACAGGAGAAGCGCATCAGGTTAAGAATTCTTGATGCACTGGAGAAGGCCAACAAGGCCAAGGATCCCAAGGGCATAGACGAGTATGTTGGTGGACCTCAGCTTCAGATTCGTACCAGCGAGCTCAACATAGCCAAGGCTTCTGGAGATTTGGATAACAAGACCACAATTCCGAGGCAAATCACGCAGACGGTGATTCCTACCGATTCAGGTTGGCCGCGTTCAATATTTACCATTACGACCACGACTGCAGATCAACAATCCAAGCGTCTGTTGGTGATGACTCAGGACGTCGCGGGCACCAATTACAAGCTGTGGGGTGTGGCAAGGCTTTTCCAAGGAGCACAGCTGCCAAAGTTTGCAGTGCCGACAATCGGTTCAGAGATGGGTGATTCAAGCGATACTGGTCTGGTCTTCACACCTGAGAGTGCAGTCAGCCATTATGCTGATATTCTCCAGAACGGCACTTCGAGTAAATATTCCTCGGATTTCACCTCAGATTATTTCCAGCAGGATCTCAGCAAGCTGGAACAAACGGTGCAGCAGGGGATGGAAGCCAATAATGGCACGCAGAAACAGACTTTCACTGCCGTTCCCGGAGCAATCAAGATCATGAGATCGTCCGATGGAGGTGATTTGGTTGTCGCTCAGATCGATTCAGTGTGGACGCGCACAGCCGGTGAAGGACGTGAATCGTTGCCGGCTTCGGATGATGAAAAGGCGCTCTTTGGCAATACCAAGGCAACAAGCACCATCAAGGTCACCTATGTGAATGTTGTCGCCATGTATGTGCCGCCTGCAGGATCGGGTGCGAAGGTGAGTGCGGTTGGAGCTGAACGTCAGGCGATCAAGGTCGAGGCGCTATAGCTTTTCTTCGCATCTCTGCTGGGTTGCCTCATGCTGATCCTGTGCAGGAGGCATCAATGATGCAGGGGATTGCCGGGAGTACAAGGATTTTTCAACGTTATATTCACAATGAGATGTGAAAGGGATGTCGATATGGTCGATAGCAACAAACAGTTTCAACCAGGAGTGTCTCTGGCAGGGGCAGTCGATTTGGAGGCTTTGTCCCATCAGGTGAAGGCACAGCCGGGAGAGCAGGGTGGAGCGCCTTCCGCGGGTGGATATGTCATAGATGTCACTACGTCGAGCTTCCAGGCAGTGATGCAGACATCGGGCACCTTCCCGATTCTTCTTCTGCTCTGGGTGCCTACGGATGATCGGCTGTTTCCACTGGTCAAGACGCTTTCGGATGCCGTGAATGCTCAACAGGGCAAGGTCCAGCTCGCACGAGTTGACATTGACACGGAGACACAGATTGCTCAGGCTTTCCGTGTTCAGAGTGCACCTGCTCTCTACGCTCTGGTGGGAGGACGACCGATGCCCATTCTGCAAGGCATGCCATCGGATGAAGAGCTTACACAGGTTACTGATGAATTGATTCCTCAGGTAATCCAGCTGGCACAGAAGTCAGGGATCACTGGCACCGCACCCTATCAGGGTGACGACACTGCAGATGCTGATGGCGCAGCCGAGAATGCCGACTCGAAAGACCAGGTTCCTCCTGAGCATCAGCAGGCCTATGCACTTGCACAACAAGGGGACTATTCAGGTGCTGCAGAGGAATACAAGAAAGTCCTTCAAGCTGATCCATCCGATAAGATTGCACAGCGTGAACGCTCAAAGGCTCTTCTGCTTGCCCGTTCCGGTAATGCAGATGTCAATGAGGCTCGCAAAGCCGCCGCTGATAGTCCTGACGATGTGACTGCCCAGCTCGCCGTTGCCGATATCGACATGATCGGTGGCCAGACTCAGGATGCCTTTGAACGTCTTCTGGATTTCTTGCAGGCTCACCGTGCAGATTCACAAGCGGTTCGGGAGCGTCTGCTCGAATTCTTCGCCATTCCCGAGCCAACCGATCCACGATTGGCGCACGCACGCCGCCGTTTGGCCACCTTGATCTATTAGTATTGCGTTCATTGTGAACTTGACCAAGTACCAAAGCTCGAAACGGGCGATTTGGCGTTGGAGATATGCGGAGAATACGCGCTGATACTTGGATGAGTTCACAATGAACATGCGGAATCGCCTACAGCACGAATTCAATGCTCGAAAGTTGTGTTTTCTCCAAAATTCTGCATGAATCGCGGACCTCGTGTCGCCAATTCCATTTCAAACTCATCCTTCCACGTTGAATACGGGCGTTCAGCGAGCCCATCGTTCGAGAATCTTGCATCGTCAGTGATTTCCGAGATGCAGAAGCGCGGAATGACGAGATTGGTCACGGGCCCACTGCGTTCAGCCTCAGCGACAATCAATGGACCGTTCTGTGCTCCGAAAATATCTACATCCCAACCATCCTCGGCAATCCAGACGCTATAGCGATTCTTGATGATGGGGATTCCACCTCTCGCGATGAGCTCAGCGGCAATACCGGGGTCGATGTCGCGTTCTGCCTCGTATCGGGTTCCTCCGACTGCCGGTCCTTTCACCGTTACAAATGCTTCGGTGAAGGCGTCTCGATAGCGGAAAAGCACTTTCTGTGGATCTATGCTCTCGTTCATTTCAAGAGTCAGACCATGAGCCTGAATGCGCACTCGCAAGGCAAAATTATCGCGGTGTACATAATAGCTTTGGATAATGAGGATGGGTGCGTCTCCATCATTGAGAGTATCGGGGAACTCCCGGCAGAAGAATCTCCGCTCATATTCAAAATCGCTCATATCTTCACGCATATGACAATTGTAGGGGCTTAGACGTAGATGCCATGAATTCAGCGATTTTTGCGCACAATCTCCGCGGATTCCAAGTTCGTATGATCGCTTTATCGATAATCTGTGCATTGGGATGCAATTACTTGGGCAGATGTAATAGTATGGTGGGTTGCGCGTTGCCGCGCACGGGTTCGTAGCTCAGTGGATAGAGCGTCTGTCTCCGGAACAGAAGGTCGAGGGTTCGAATCCCTTCGAGCCCACGTCTATTTCTACCCTAATCAGGGCCATTTTGGCCCACGGGTTTTCCAAGGAATCCACAACAATCGAGGAGACGATATGCCAGATAACATTCAGGAAGTTTCAACCGCTTATGCTCCGGCTGCGTTGGGAGCTTACAGTCAGGCAGTGAAGGCCAATGGATTCGTATTCGTTTCTGGACAATTGGGCATCGATCCGGCAACGGGCGAACTGGTTGGCGACTCCGCAGGGGAGCAGGCGCTTCAGGCATTGAAGAATATCAAGAATATTCTCGACACCGCAGGAACGGGCATCGAGGGTATTGTCAAGGCAACGATCTATCTCAAGAACGTCGAAGATTTCAAGGAGGTTGACGAGCAGTATGCCGCCGCATTCATCGGTTCGGTGAAGCCTGCGCGTGTGGCTTTCGGCAACAATTTCATTCCCAAAGGTGCACTTGTTGAAATAGATGCAATCGCGGCCGAATAAAGCCGGTCGTGAACGCGGGGAGTAAGTGTGTCGCAGTCTTGGTTAGACTGGGTTAAATGAGTCCTGAAGCACTTGGCGCATTGATCGCCTCCGTCATTACACAGCTAGTTGCAGCACATAAAACCGGAAGTCTGACCGAATCGGATATTCCCGCAGCAGATAAAGTCGCCGTCATGCGACCGAAAGACCGCGCACATGGAGATTGGGCTACCAATATCGCCCTTCAGCTTGCCAAGAAGGCAGGGCTGAAACCTCGCGATCTGGCGCAGCCCCTCGCTGAGTTGCTTCAGGCATCAGAGGGCATTGCGTCCGTTGAGGTTGCCGGTCCTGGATTCATCAACATCGTTCTTGATACATCATCTGCTGCGCAGGTGGTGCAAAGCATTCTTGACCAACAGCAGCAATTCGGCACCAGCACGGCCTTCACAGGTGAAACGCTCAACCTGGAGTTCGTCTCTGCCAATCCAACCGGACCCATCCACATCGGAGGCACGCGCTGGGCTGCAATCGGTGATTCCATGGCGAGAATTCTTGCCGCCAATGGCGCAAAGGTCGTCAGTGAATACTACTTCAACGACCATGGCGAGCAGATTGACCGCTTTGCCAAGTCGCTCGTTGCCGCTGCCCATGGCGAACCGACGCCGGCCGATGGATACAAGGGCACATATATCAGTGAAATTGCGGCACGGGTCATCGCTGAGTCACATGCGGCGGGCATTGACGCTTTGGCTCTGCCACGTGTCAGAGACGATCAGGGCAACGAAGGCGACAGCGAGCAGCGTGAGGAATTCCGCAAGCGCGCAGTGCCCATGATGTTTGCGGAGATTCAAGAATCCATGAAGAACTTCCGCGTGAACTTCGATGTGTGGTTCCATGAAAACAGTCTCTATGCATCAGGCGCTGTTCAACAGGCAATTGACGAACTGCGCGAACAGGGCGACATCTATGAGAAAGATGGCGCAACATGGTTCACCTCCACCAAGTATGGCGACGACAAGGACCGCGTCATCATCAAATCTGACGGTCATGCAGCGTACATCGCTGGTGATATCGCCTATTACCTCAACAAGCGCAGACGCCCTGAAAACCCGTGTGACGTTGCCATCTACATGCTCGGTGCCGACCATCATGGCTACATTGGACGCATGATGGCAGTCTGCGCAGCGTTTGGCGACAAGCCCGGCACAAACATGCAGATTCTTATCGGGCAGATGGTCAACGTCATCAAGGATGGCAAGGCGGTGCGCATGAGCAAGCGAGCGGGGAACGTCGTTACGATTGACGACCTAGTCTCTGCGATCGGCGTCGATGCATCTCGCTATTCGCTGGCACGCACCGATTACAATCAGAGCGTTGACATCGACTTGAATCTTCTTGCCTCTCACACGAAAGATAACCCCGTCTATTACGTACAATATGCGCACGCGCGATCTTGGAACGTGGATCGCAATGCGCACGATGCCGGAATCGATCAGGCAACTGCAGACTTGAGTCTGCTTGATACTCCGGCCGACGAGGATGTGCTTGCAGTGCTCGCCATGTATCCATCCGTCGTTCTCACCGCAGGCGAGCAGCGTGCACCTCATCGCGTGGCACACTATCTCGAACAATTGGCTGGCTCATATCATCGCTGGTACAACAGCGAGCGCGTCGTCCCCATGCCCCTGACCGAACCCGAAGAACGACTCGACATGGAATCCCAGAAGGAGCTCAGCACTGCAAAGAATCCCGAGCCAGCGCGTGCGGCAGCTCGACTCAAACTCAATGATGCAGTGCAACGCGTTCTGGAAAATGGACTCGAATTATTGGGCGTCGAAGCGCCAGAAAAGATGTGAATGATGAACAGAGCACCAGATATCACGCCGATATGGCCGGCGGGCACGCAGATCTGCAACGGTCAGATGCGTTTTCGTGGAATTCGTGCGGAAGAGCTTGTCGATCGTTTTGGCACACCACTGTATCTGATGGATCTGGATACCATGGTTGGTCGTGCCCAATGGTTCCGCGATGTGGCCGTGACAGCTTTCCCAAATGTGACGACGCGTGTCAGCTATTCGACCAAGGCGTTCATCAGCAAGGAAGTCGTGCGCATGCTGCTCAAGCAGGGTCTCAACATTGACACCTGCAGCATGGGTGAGATGCGGATTGCTCTGGCAGCCGGCGCTCCCGGCCGCCGCATGGTGCTTCATGGCAACAATAAGTCAGATGAAGAGATCGAGCTTGCAATTGAGCGGGGATTCTCAAAGATTGTCGTTGACGATCCCGAGGAGCCTGCTCGAATTGCGGCAATCGCACACCGGCTTGGCAAGGTTGCTCGCGTGATGCTCCGCGTAACGGTAGGTATCCATGCCGGTGGGCATGAGTACATCTCAACTGCCCACGAGGATCAGAAGTTCGGAGTCCCGTTGCTGAAAAGTGGCAGTGATCCAACCGTGCTCGACATTGATTTTTCTGATGAATCATCGTCAGGGGTTGAATCGTCGGAAGTTCAATCATTGCATGATCATCTTGACGAGGGCAATGCTCAGGAGCAGGGCTCGGTAAAGATTTCCTCGCTCTATTCCCACACGTCGGCAGAGGCGAGAGAAAACGTCGATATGGAGCTTGTGAGGGCGATGGATGTGATTGCCGATGGTCCGGCACTCGCTGTATTGAAGGACATGCATAGCCGTAGTGAGGACCTCGAACTTGTCGGTATCCATGCCCATATCGGTTCGCAGATTCACGATGCAACCGCTTATGTGGAGTCTGCGAAGCGTCTCATGCTGCTGCGCCGCACCTTCTGGGCAACTGATGGATTCATGCTTCCCGAAATCGATTTGGGCGGCGGGTTCTCAATCGCCTACACGGACAATGACACGTCGATGGACATCGAGTCGACCATGGCTGAGCTCTCCGACGCGATCACGCAGACCACGCATCGTCTGGGACTGCCAGCTCCGATACTTTCATTTGAACCCGGTCGTTGGATCGCCGGCCCCTCGGGAGTCACGCTCTACCGCGTGGGAACCATCAAGCCAGTCCAACTTTCGGACGGTACCGTCAGAACGTACGTAAGCGTCGATGGCGGCATGAGTGACAATATTCGGCCTGCGCTCTATGGTGCCGATTACGCAGTACGGCTTGCGAATCGTTGTGGGAGCGAGCGTTCCATGCTCGTTCGCGTTGTCGGCAAGCATTGCGAATCTGGAGATATCGTCGTTCACGATGCTCAATTGCCGGATGATCTCAAACGCGGTGATATTCTTGCCGTCCCCGTCACAGGGGCGTATTGCCGTACGATGGCAAGCAACTACAACCAGTTGCCGACCCCACCGGTTGTCGGCATATGTGAAGGCAAGGCGAGAGTCCTCGTGAAGTCATTGTCCATCGATGATCTGTTGGCCTTGGACCAAGGCTAGGGTCTTTCATGCTCTAGTCAGGCTGATTTCGTAGGATAAGGCTAGATTCTTAACGCTTTTCTCGATTGGGAGGACTCACCAGTGTCAGAAAACAATAACAGGCCAATTCGCGTGGCTCTTTTGGGAGCAGGGACCGTTGGTTCGCAGACTGCAAGACTGTTGGTCGAGCAAAGCGATGAGTTGGCAAGCCGTATCGGCAGACCCATGGAGTTGGTGGGTGTTGCCGTTCTCGATCCCAGTTCGGTAACCGACCCATGGATTGAGAGGTCATTGCTCACCACGGATGCCGCGGAGCTTGCTTCACGTGCTGACATAGTCATTGAATTGATTGGTGGCATTGAGCCCGCGCGTACCTTCCTGCTCACGGCCATCGAATCTGGGGCAAGCGTCGTCACCGCAAATAAGGCGTTGCTGGCGAAGCACGGTCCTGAGCTGTATGAGGCAGCGGCCAGGCAGGGCGTTGACATCTACTTCGAGGCAGCTGTTGGAGGCGCTATTCCAATTGTGCGCCCATTGCGCGAATCTTTGGTTGGAGACAAGGTTCTGAGCGTCATGGGCATCGTCAACGGGACCACGAATTACATTCTTGACGAGATGACGACCAAGGGTATCGGATTTGACGAGGCATTGAGGGACGCGCAGGCGAAAGGCTTTGCCGAGGCCGATCCCACCGCAGACATTGAAGGTCACGATGCCGCTGCCAAGGCAGCCATCATGGCGTTGCTTGCATTCCATACGGACGTTCGCATCGATGATGTTCCCGTGGAGGGCATTGCTCATATCACCGCAGGCGATATTGCTGCGGCAAGTGCAGAACATAAGGTCATCAAGCTTTTGGCAGTCGTTGAACAGACAGATGCAGGCATTTCTGCGCGTGTATATCCGGCGCTGTTGGACGAGACCCACCCGCTGGCAACCGTGCATGGCAGTTTCAACGCCGTATTCGTCAAGGCAGAGGCTGCAGACGATCTGATGTTCTATGGTCGCGGTGCAGGTGGGGCTCCAACCGCTTCTGCAGTGGTTGGTGATGTCGTGACTGAGGCTCGTCATATTGCACAGCACTCACTGGGACCCGTTATTCCGATATATGCCAACCTTCCCAAGGCTCCTTTGAATGCATCGAAGGCTGCGTTTGCCGTTCGATTCCTGATTCATGATCGACCAGGCGTGCTCACTGCGATTGCCAAGGAATTCTCAGACCGTGAGATCTCGATCAATGGTGTGAACCAAGACATCAAGCCCACACAGCACGACCCGGGTTACAGCGGCGAGGTTCAGCAGTTGCGCATCGTGACGCATCTGTGTGACGAAATTACCTTACGAGATGCGGTGAAGGCAGTCTCTCAGCTCGATGCGGTGACAGGGGACGCGTCTATCATTCGCGTTCTGAACTGAGCGCCACCTACAGAACACTGGCACGGTAACATCGACACTGCAACGGCAGTTTTTTAATAGTGATGGCAACACAACGCAGCAACAGTCCACAGCCTGGAGGCTTGATGATGGGTGAAGCAAACATAATGACCACAGTCGTCAATCACAGCGATACGGTCCATGTATCTGTACCCGCGACGAGCGCGAACCTGGGTTCGGGATTCGACTCGGTCGGCCTTGCTCTCGATAGGCGTGACCATGTGACCTTTACGCTTGGAGATGTGGGTGATTCCAGCGTCGAAGTGGAAATTCACGGCGAAGGCGAGGACGCGCTGCCTCGTGACGAGAGCAATCTTATTGTTCATACATTCCTTGGGGCATGCGAGGCGCTTGGACTGCCACGACGGGCGCTGCGGATGGTCGCCGAGAACAGGATTCCACAGGCACGTGGCATGGGTTCGAGTGCAGAGGCAATCGTGACTGCCACGGCAGCGGCACGGGCGTTCGCTCAGGATCCAGCGAGCAGCCTTGACCGAGAGTATGTCTTTGCACATGCGGCAGAGATAGAGGGACATCCCGATAACGTGGCACCTGCGGTCTATGGAGGATTGACGGTGTCGTGGCACTATCGCCACAATGATGAAAATCTTCAGGATGTCAATGGAGGGGCGATTCAGGATGCTTCCATTGTCGAAGGTTTCCATACAGTCAATTATCTGGTCTCACCCGAAATTGCGGCCTACGTGTTTGTTCCCGATTTCTCGCTCTCAACCAACAAGGCCAGAAGGAGTCTTCCGGACACGGTTCCCTATGCAGATGCAGTGTTCAACGTTTCTCGCGCTGGACTGCTTCCCGCTGCGTTGGAATCAGCTGGTGGAGAAAGTTCCAATGAGCTGCTCTTCTATGCCACACAGGACCGTTTGCACCAGTCATACAGGTCGCAATTGATGCCTCAATCGGCAGCACTGATGCATTCGCTACGAGCTCATGGCTATGCGGCTATGATTTCTGGTGCAGGCCCTTGCGTAATCGTGCTGCATTATGGCGAAATCAGCCAGGAACTGAGGCAGCTCGCGGGGGAACAATTGGAATCGGGGCACTGGAATCTGCTCAACCTTCCGATTGATTCGCAGGGTGTGCGCGTAACCAGAGACTAAGGTGACGGTTAAACGCCGCCCAACGACGATTGAACTGCACGATTTGTGTGCATAAGAGGAGAATAATGGCATTACCGCTGATTTTGGCATCTCATTCACGTCCAAGACGCGACTTGCTGTATAGCGCGGGTATATGTCCAATGATTCGTGAATCGCATGTTGATGAGCGTGCTGTGATTCTCGACATGGCGAAGCGGCAGAACGTCAATCCTGATCAGATTCCGGCTCAGGAACGCGTCGCTGCACTTTCCCGTGCCAAGGCGCAGACCGTCGCAGAATCCTTCAAGGCAGTCAAGGAAGCTGCCAAAAATGCTCGCGGATACCGCCAGATCAGTACACCACTCAAGGACGGCCATGGCACGATCAGTGCCGTCGAATCCATGCAGGATGCAATCAATTCTCAGCAGGGCATGGCGACGATTCAGGTTGGACCGCTGGTGGTCGGTTGCGATTCAATGTTTACCCTTGACGGGGTGACCTACGGCAAGCCTCATGACAAGGATCGTGCCCGGACACGCCTGCATCTGATGAGTGGCAAGACCGGAACGCTGTGGACAGGTCACTGCCTGATCGATCTCGCAAGCGGGAAGGAACTTCATGCGGTGAGTTCCTCGCAAGTAACGTTTTGTGAATTGAGCGATGCCGACATCGAGAGTTACATCGCCACCGGCGAGCCACTTGAAGTTGCCGGATCATTCACGCTTGAAGGCTTTGGCAGTGCCTTCATCTCCAGCATTCAGGGTGATCCCAGTGGAGTCATCGGTCTGAGCATTCCCACCCTGCGAGGAATGATCGAGAGTCTGGGAATCGCATGGACGAATCTGTGGAATCTTACCCGTGAGGACAAGAGTCCATCGAACCCCGATAATCCGGTAGCTCCCAAGGATAACGTGCATCAACCTGGAGACGGGTGGATCGAATGCCTATGCGGTCATCGCCACTGGGGCTTGAATGGGGCTTCGGGAGTTCTGCTTGCCCGTCGCAATGAGCAGACCGGTGAAGTGACTGACGTACTGTTGCAGCATCGTGCGTTGTGGAGCGCAGAGGGTGGCACCTGGGGAGCTCCTGGCGGTGCCACTTCCGATGGTGAAAGTCCTTTGGAGGGGGCCTTGCGCGAGAGCTTCGAAGAAGCCAACATTCACCCCGACGATATCGAAGTCGAGGGTTCATACCTTGAGGATCATGGACCGTGGGGGTATACGACCGTATTCGCATTCGAAAAACCAGGCCATAGCGTTGTTCCCAAGGCCAATGATGATGAGAGCCTCGAAGTGGGATGGATTCCCCTCAGGGACGTGGTGAATTACAGGCTGATTTCGCCGCTTCAGAACGATTGGAGCGAATTCGTCAAGCGTCTGCAAGAGATTTCACGCCGAATGCTGAACAATCAGATCAGCTCAGCACAGCGGCAATAATCGCGATGATCAATGGCGAGGTAATGGTGCTGACAAGGATGCCATCACGCGCGAATGTAAGTCCAACGTTGTAGCGAGCGGCATAATTATAAACGTTCTGGCCGGTTGGCAAAGCGGCGAGCACAACGCATCCGTAGAGCTCCATGCCACGGAAGCCCATGAAGAAGTAGGCAATGATGAAGGCAACGATTGGCATAATGACGTTTTTGAGCATGACCACCGTTACCGTTGCCCTGCGGTTCGTACCCTTGCGCATGGGCTGACTGCCGCGCAGTGACATGCCGAAAGCCATCAGGATCATGGGCACGGCTGAATCGCCGATCATATCAATCGGTTTGAAGAGAAAATCAGGAATGATGAAGTGACCGCTATAGGCGGTGATTGCCGAAATCAGAATGCCACTGAGCGAACCAATCAGCAACGGTTGATGCAGCGGTTGACGAAGCACGGCCATCAATGAGAATTTTCCCTTGGTGGTCACATCGAGGGCTGTCAGTCCAATGGGTGTGAACAGAGCTTGTTGCATGACCAGAATCGGGGCGACCAAGGCTGGATTGCCAAGAATGTATGTGGCTACGGGAAGACCGATGTTATTTGAATTCAGATACAGTGAATTCAATGCGCCGATCGTCGTGTCCGCAGCATTCATATGGAAGAACATCTTGTTGAGCACCACGAACAGGCCACCGACTATTGCGGCTGAAAAGAACGCGATGATGATGCTCGGATGAAAAATATCCCTCAGCGGCTGCTTTGCCATCACCGCAAACATCAGGCAGGGACTCGTGACAAAGAAGCTGTATCGGTTGAGTACCATCTGGGCTGTTGGTCCGCCAATACGGTATCGGGAAGCGATGTAACCGACAAAGATGACGATTCCGATTATGCAAAAGCCCTGCATTGCGCTTAACAGACCTAGCATTGATGACTCTCCCATATCGTGAACTAGCATAACTATAGGTGCAACCGAAGCCTTGCTGCCCGCCTGTCTCACAGAATGGCTGAATGCATGCATTTCGTACAAGAGATTGGCGACGCGTTACGATGTGTACATGCATGCTTCCTCAGATAGTTCCGCAACGGCCATCAATCTCGACATTCATTCATCTGAACGCAGCCAGCTGGATGCTGTGTTCGAACAGATCATGAACATGTATTCGGTGAGTGACAACGAGCATGCCTTGGCCGATGCCGTTGAGGCTTTCCTTATGAAACAGCAGCATCTTGAGGTGCATCGCCTCGGTGATACCGTTGTCGCCTTGACTCATCGCAATCGAGAGGCACGCGTGGTTCTTGCGGGGCACCTTGACACCGTTCCGGTCATCAACAATTTTCCGCCCCGTTGGCTCGAACCGGGAGATCCATTGATACGTCCGGAGATTGCGGCGGCGCATCCGTCGTCAGCAGTGATGTGGGGTAGAGGGTCGGTTGACATGAAGGCATCCGATGCCGTGATGCTGTATCTCGCGGCGACTCTGACGAACATCAGATATGATTTGACCTTCGTGTTCTATGATCATGAAGAGGTGGCGGCCGAACACAATGGCCTGCGAAAAGTCGCGCAAGCGCACCCTGATTGGATTCAGGCGGATTTCGCCATCATCGGCGAGCCTACATCGTGCGCAATTGAGGGCGGATGCAATGGAACGATGCGGTTCGACGTGGTTACCCATGGTGTCGCCGCGCATTCTGCCCGGGCATGGATGGGAAGAAATGCCATCCATGAGGCCGCCGATATTCTGAACCGACTCAATGCCTTTGAACCACGCGCATTCATCGTCGATGGACTCGAATATCAGGAAGGGTTGAATGCGACGATGATTTCAGGTGGAAGCGGCACCAATGTGATTCCTGAGGAATGCAGAGTGCATGTCAACTATCGCTTTGCACCTGACAAGTCCATCGAAGAGGCCAAAAGTCTGATGTTTGGTGAGCACAGCGGCATTCGGCTTGGTTCTGAGGAAGTGAAGGCTCCCGGCGGAATCTTTGCAGGATATGGCATTGTGATGCACGACGAATCCCCATCGGCGAGACCTGGAATGGATGCCCCTCTCAGCACATCGCTGGCGCAGTTGGTGCTGGAGCAGACGAAGCAGGAACCTCGCGCAAAGATGGGGTGGACGGATGTCGCCAGATTCTCTCAGCTTGGCACCCCGGCTGTGAACTTTGGCGCAGGAGACCCCCTCCTGGCGCACAAACATGACGAGCAGGTTCCAGTCGATGATGTAATCACCATGGCTGACATTCTCACGCAGTGGCTCTCATAACCATATATTCCCTGAGAGCGCACATTCGTCCGTTGCTGCCATGTGGCGACATACAGCGCTTGACAAGAACCTTTTCTAAACCTCGATGCGTATGAGAGAGCGTTGATTTTCGCCACGATTGTAGAGAACTTACACCATTGTGACTCGCAGAATGCAGGTGTGTGCAATACTTGAACGTGGTGATTCTGCATATCACCAACTAGCAAGGCGTTGATCCCCCTGCAATCTCTGTGAAACGCAGATTGTGGAACGTGAAGCAGGCGACGGTGTCCGCCTTTGTTTAGGACGACTTTTTAATGGAGTCTTCAAGGAGCGTAGATTACGCAGCTACGGTGAGAGCGTAGAGTGAGCATCCTGAAGACATGGAGAGCGGCATGATGCAGCGTGCCGCGAGGAGCATCGTGCCCAATTTGCAAGAAGAGAGTCTTGGCGAGAGCGAGACCCTGACAAATAAAACTGAACAGTCACAGCAGTCACAGCGTTCGGAGCAACCTGAGCAGCCACATCGTCGCAGAGTCGGTCGACGCGTTGTACGCGTTGCCGGGGCTGCAAATGTACACGTGCCGGTTCGTGTCGAGAATCAGGAATCTGAAACAAAGACTCCAGATAGAGTGACAGCTGTTGAGAGCAATGCCGTAAAAAATGATACCGGCAAGAATGACTCTGCACAACGTGAAAATCCGCGTAAGCGTGCAAAAGGGCAAAAGCGTATTAAGGGTTTGGATGCACTCGAATTTGAGTCACCGACCACTCGGAATCGTAAGGCTTCTGTCGATGATTCGCACAAGGAATCTGCCAATGACACCACGGTCAAGCGCACGAGACGTCGCAGTGCCAAGCGAACGCGAGGCGTTGAAGTCACAGGGGACAGTGCCTCTGGCAGTGACATCGCAAGTGACGCCAGCAATACCGCCTCGAGAAATTCTTCCTCCAAGGAGGATAATTCCGTTGAAAGAATGTCGAGGGCACAAGAGGCAGTTGAATCACTTTCAACCACAGCCCCCCATCATGCGCCTGCAGCTGCTCGGCCGATGACTTCGCTGCTCTTCCAGGAACCGGTGATTCCTGCTGAAACGGCATGGCACAATGCGTGGGATTCCGATGGGAAAGCCGAAGCGTCGGAAGACACAGTGAGTTCCGACAAGCACGAGAGACGAAGCAAGCGCTCGCAGGATCGCAACGGATCCAATCGCAGCAATGACAATCTCAATGCTGACGAACAGAATTCGGAAACAACGTCAGAATCCGCCGTAGACGAGGGCGAGCAGAGCGAGTCTCGACGTAGAAGCCGCCGTTCACGCCATGCGCAGGAAGACAATCAGCATGAATCCCGTGCCAAGCGCACACAGAGGCTCAATGCCCAGGAGCGTCGCGCTGCTGCAGAGGTCGAACAAATTGAAGAGGATCTTGAATACGACGAGATTCACTATGTGCCGATTGATGAAGATGAATTTAGACTTTCCAAGGCATCGAAGCGTCGCCGCAGTCGTGGCGCTCGCAAGGATGAAGACACTCGCCGAGAGAGCGATCGTCATGAGAACGGACGTGACGAGGACGAAAACTCACGCGAGCATGAGTCCGAAGAAGATTTCAGGGATAAACGTCGTGGCAATGATGACGATTATGACGAGGAAGATCGTGACGAGGAGCAGCTCAGTGGCATCCGCCGTCGCCGTCGTCATAATCACGAGGGCGAATCCGATGACGATGGAAGCTATGAGACCACAGGTACACGTCGTCGTCGTAGAAGGCGCGCAACCAAATCTGCTGAATCGTCACGTTCCGAGGAGAGTGATGCGACATCAAAGCGATCTCGCAAGCAGCAATATATTGACGAGATAACCGACATCCAAGGTTCCACGCGACTTGAGGCGAAGCGTCAGCGTCGCCGTGACAACCGTCGTGACCGTACCCGCCAGATGCAGCTTGTCGAGCAGGACTTCCTGGCACGCCGTGAGAACGTGAAGCGTGAAATGGTGGTACGTGAAAGGGAACAGCATACGCAGATCTCGGTGATCGAAGACGATATTCTTGTGGAGCACTATGTGTCAGATATTCAGGAGGTTGCCACAGTCGGCAACATCTATATCGGTCGTGTGCAGAACGTCCTGCCAAGCATGGAAGCCGCGTTCGTTGATATCGGGCAGGCGAGAAACGGTGTACTCTATGCTGGCGAAGTGAACTGGGACACAACGAGACTTGAAGGGCAGCCGCGCAGAATCGAGCTTGCATTTAGATCCGGCGATCCCGTGCTCGTGCAGGTCACCAAGGACCCGATTGGGCATAAGGGTGCTCGTCTCACATCTCAGGTGACGCTTGCTGGTAGATTCCTTGTTCTCGTGCCATCTGGAGGTATGACTGGTGTAAGCCGTAAGTTGACGGAGCGCGAACGTACTCGTCTCAAGTCGATCGTTGCCAAGATTGCGCCGAAAGACATGGGTGTGATCATTCGTACCGCTGCGGAAAATGCGAGCGAAGAGGCCATCACCAAGGATCTTCAAAGTCTCATGAAGCAGTGGGAGACAATCGACCGCAAGCGCAAGACCACGGTCATTCTCAAGAAACCGAAGCTTTTGCAGGGAGAGCCGGATGTTGCGATTCGTGTGGTTCGTGATATCTTCAACGATGAATTCCAATCCCTCATCGTTCAGGGCGACAAGGTATATGAGCGCATCGAGGAATATCTTGATTCCATGGCTCCTGACTTGAAGAGCCGGCTGACCAAGTGGGAACCTGCCGATCACCACGGCGCCGACGTCTTCGACACATGGCACATCGACGGTCAGTTGCGCAAGGGCATGGAGCGTCAGGTCTATCTTCCATCCGGCGGTTCGCTGGTGATTGATCGCACTGAGGCAATGACAACGATCGATGTAAACACAGGCCGTTATATTGGCAAGGGCAAGTCGCTTGAGGAGACGGTCACGCGCTGCAACCTTGAGGCATCCGAAGAGATAGCCCGCCAGCTGAGGTTGCGCGACATCGGTGGCATGGTCATGATCGATTATGTGGATATGGTTATGCCCGCGAACCGTGATCTTGTGCTGAAGCGTTTGCTTGAGTGCCTTGCCCGGGACAGGACGAAGCATCAGGTTGCCGAGGTCACTTCCCTTGGTCTGGTTCAGATGACGCGAAAGCGCGTCGGTCAGGGTCTTGTCGAGGCGTTCTCGGAGGAGTGCCCGACCTGCAAGGGTCGAGGTTTCATCCTTCATGATGAGCCGACAGTTTCGGCATCGTATGATGATCCGTATGCTCTGAAGGGCGGCGATCCCTTCGTCAAGACGAAGCATGCTCACCATGAGGCACAGGAGCAGGGCGGCTCGGGAGTGTCGTCTCCCGATGTGAAGGCGAAGTTGGCAAAAATCGCCGCTGCGGCTCAGGCCGCATCCACTGAGCCGCAGGGCACCGTGGAATAACTGCGGAGCAATGCATTCAAGGAATCAACGCTCACGCTTCTGGCAATACGTCCGGAACTTGACGTAGGTACAGGTGAGCGTGTATGTTTGACAGTCGGTGTCTAGCCATGCCTGTTATGGACTGTTGTTTCATGATGGTAGATTGCTAGGCAAGAACATAGCTTTCGGAATAGGCAAGGTAGGGTAATGTACGCGATTGTGAAGGCCGGTGGCCATCAGGAAAAGGTTGAGGTCGGAGATATCATCACCATCAACCGTCTTAACAAGGCAAACGGTGAGACCGTTGAGTTTCCCGTGGCCTTGGTTGTCGACGGAACCAAGGTGACGGTTGCCGCCAAGGATCTCGCCAAGCTTTCTGCAACTGGTGAGGTTGTGGATGATGAGGCCAAGGGTCCCAAGATTCATATTCAGAAGTTCAAGAACAAGACTGGTGTGGCACGCAAACAGGGTCACCGTCAGAAGCTTACTTCTGTCAAAATCACCGCAATCGCCTGATACGACGCATTCGGACTTTTCTTAGAAAGGAAACAAGATGGCACATAAGAAGGGCGCTTCCGCCTCTCGTAACGGGCGCGATTCAAACGCGCAGTACCTCGGCGTGAAGAAGTTTGGCGGAGAAGCCGTTGTTGCTGGAAACATCATTGTTCGTCAGCGCGGCACCAACTTCCATCCAGGCCAAAACGTTGGTATCGGCAAGGATCACACCTTGTTCGCACTGGCTGATGGCAGCGTTCAGTTTGGCGTTCGTCGCGATCGCAAGACTGTTGATGTGGTTTCTGACTGACCACAGTTGATTTTTTAGGCCGCGCCCGGTGAAGGTGCGGCCTTTTGCATATATCGGTTAAATATTCTCTTCTATCAGTTCTCTTGATTAAGGTAAAACGTTATGAGCTCATTCGTAGACCGTGTGACGGTTCATGTCAAAGGTGGAGATGGCGGCAATGGTGCCTCGTCCATCAGACGCGAGAAATACAAGCCGCTCGCTGGCCCGAATGGTGGTAACGGCGGTCAGGGTGGTTCAGTGATATTTCAGGCAGATTCGAATTCCACCAGCCTGTTGGACTACCGTTTCCTGCCTCATCGCACGGCCGACTCGGGAACCATGGGTCTTGGCGACGACAAGGATGGCAGCGATGGTGGCGATGTGATTCTGCCTGTGCCAGTCGGAACCGTCGTCTTCACTGCCAAGGGAGGTTCTGGGGAACAGAAGCGCCCAGGCGAGCTGCTTGCCGATCTACGACATCTGGGAGATACCTTCGTGGCCGCGAGAGGCGGTAACGGGGGACTCGGCAACCGGGCACTGGCCAACAAGACGCGCCGTGCACCGGGCTTCGCATTGCTCGGTGAACCTGGAGAGGAACGTGACATCGTTCTTGAGCTCAAGTCCATCGCGGACGTTGCCCTGGTCGGATACCCAAGCTCTGGCAAGTCCAGCCTGATCGCCGCCCTAAGCTCGGCAAAGCCAAAGATTGCGGATTATCCATTCACAACCTTGGTTCCCAATCTTGGTGTGGTCGAAGCGGGCAATCACCGCTTCACGATTGCCGATGTGCCAGGACTGATACCTGGTGCTTCAGAGGGCAAGGGGCTCGGTCTTGAATTCCTGCGTCACATTGAGCGCACGGAAATCATCGCTCATGTCATCGATTGCGCGACCATGGAAGCTGATCGCGATCCCGTTGCGGACTATAGAACGATTGAGCGTGAGCTTTCGAATTATGCGGAAAGCCTTGATCTGCCGCTCGGTGTGATTCCGATTGCGGATCGTCCGCGTCTGATTCTTCTCAATAAGGCGGATGTGCCCGATGCCAAGGAACTCGCCCAATTTGTGAGCGGTGAGTTCGCAAAGATGGGATTGCGCACTTTCATCATCTCAACCGCATCCCATGAGGGTTTGAAGGAGCTGAAGTTCGCGCTTGCCGATCTTGTTGAGGAATTGCGCAAGACGATACAGGCCAAGGAGGAGAGCGCTCAGGAAGAACGAGTGCTCATCAAGCCGTTGGAGACAGGCCGACGCAGCAGAAGATCCGATGAGGGTGGATTCAGCACCGACTTCGATATCAAGCGTGAGCAGGATCGTGACGGTAACCACTGGTTCACCGTGACTGGCGTAAAGCCTGAGCGCTGGGTCATGCAGACAAACTTTGACAATGATGAGGCCGTGGGATATCTCGCAGATCGTCTGGCCAAGCTCGGTGTCGAGGATTCCCTGCGCAGACTCGGTGCCCGTCCAGGTGATGAAGTTCATATTGGCCTTGGCCGAAATTCCGTTGCATTCGATTGGGATCCGACCATCGCGGCAGGAGCCGAAATGCTTGATGGTGAGCCGATGGCTTCGCGAGGCAAGGATTTGCGTCTCGAAGACCAGTCTGGTCGAACCCGTAGAAGGACCAATTCCGAGCGACGCGAGCAATATCACGAGATGATGGATGCCAAGCAGGCCGTGCGCGATGCCATGATGGCCGAGCGCAAGGCTGGACATTGGGCAGATCCAGCAGTGCAAGATGATCCTCACGATGCGGGCAGCATGCTCAATGCGAATGACCCTCAGGGAAGCGACGACAACGGCGGCCAAGACAGCGATAACCAGTAATCACGCTATTGTGGGATTGAGTTCGTCATGTCTTCCGCTTTTCAGCGTCAGACATCAATCCCGAGGAGGCTTTCGAGCATGACCACACCATCCCAGGCACAGGTGCGTTCAATCGTGGCTCAGGCAAAGACCATCGTCGTCAAGGTTGGTTCAAGTTCGCTTACCTCGTCGACTGGTCATCTCGATGTGGCACGGTTAAGCGCACTGGTCGCAGCACTGGCTGAGGTTCGTCGAATGGACGCGAATGTGGTGCTGGTTTCTTCAGGTGCCATCGCAGCCGGCTTTGGGCCACTCGGCTTTGATTCACGGCCGATTGATGTCACGACGCAGCAAGCGACTGCCTCGGTAGGGCAGGGGTTGCTGATGGCGCATTATGAGGCGGCGTTCGGAAGATATGGCATCCGTGTCGGCCAGATTCTGATTACGGCAGAAGACACAATCCGCTCCGTGCAGTATCGCAATGCACAACGTACGTTGAAGCGCCTGCTTCAGCTTGGTGTTGTGCCGATTGTGAACGAGAACGATGCCTTGGCAAGCAACGAGATCCGATTTGGCGACAATGACCGTCTCTCTGCCCTTGTCGCAAATTTGGTTCGTGCCGACGCACTGGTATTGCTTACCGATGTCGATGGTCTCTATACTGCTCCACCATCTGAGAAGGATGCGAAACGACTGGGATATGTCCCCAATGTCGAGAAGATTCTGGATAAGGTCAGGGTTTCCGGTTCGGGTTCAGGAATAGGCACCGGAGGCATGGTCACCAAGCTTGAAGCTGTTCATGTTGCCGCAGCGTCGGGAATTCCTTCCGTGCTCACGTGTGCGGAGAATGCCGGACCTGCCCTGTTGGGCGATCCAGTCGGCACTGCATTTGCACCGATTCGTCATCGCGGCAGTTCGCGACGTCTCTGGATTGGATACGCCGCAGCTCCTCGTGGCGAACTCATTGTCGATGATGGCGCGGCTCAGGCAGTGCGTGGCGGCAGGGCAAGTCTTCTCGCAGCGGGTGTCGTCGCCGTGGATCGAGATTTTTCTGCCGGCGATCCGGTGTGGATCTGTGACGAAGAGGGCAATCATCTCGCCAAAGGACTCTCTTCCTTCGATTCTGAAGAAATCGCGCAGATGCTCGGCAAGAATACGTCAGAACTTAAATCTGAATTCGGTGCCGAATACGCCCATCCGCTGGTTCACCGCGACAATCTCGTGCTTGTCTGATCTCTCTCATCCAAGCATTCCTCCTCCTCGTCATCCCTCGACTTCGCTACGCTCCGCTCGGGATGACGGGGGGAGGCATCGTTGCCAAAGGTCATGGTGAGATCAAACAGGGAAACTGTGGATTTCTAGTCAGCGGGCTACAGTGTGAGGCATGACCGCACAAGCATGGCAAACTTTGAGCAATCGTATTCAGCAGGTGGCGCCCAGCGCAACTTTGGCCGTTGATACCAAGGCAAAGACAATGAAGGCCGAGGGAATCGACATCATCGGCTTTGGTGCGGGCGAACCGAATTTTCCGACCCCAGGATACATCGTTGATGCCGCCGTCGCGGCATGTCAGGATCCGAAAAATCATCGATATACGCCGACCGCGGGTCTTCCCGAGCTGCGAGCGGCCATCGCCAGGAAAACCGAACGTGATTCGGGATATGCCGTCGATCCTGCGCAGGTAGTGGTGACCAATGGTGGGAAACAGGCGGTATATGAGACACTCCAGGTTCTGATTGATCCCGGCGATGAGGTGATCGTTCCTGCTCCGTATTGGACGAGCTACCCCGAGATGGTCAAGCTCGCGGGCGGCAAGCCCATCAGTGTTCTTGCATCGGTCGATCAGGGCTTCATACCAACGGTTGCACAGCTTGATGCCGCTCGCTCTGAGAGGACCAAGGCGATCATCGTCAATTCGCCATCCAATCCTTGCGGTTCTGTGTGGGATGCGAAGACAATCCGCGACATAGCGCACTGGGCGATCGAACATCACATTTGGATTCTTTCAGACGAAATATATGAGCATTTGACCTATGACAACACGGTGACAAGCTACATAGGTGCAGAAGTCCCCGAATGCCGCGAACAGCTCATCGTCCTCAACGGCGTTGCCAAGACCTTTGCCATGACCGGTTGGCGAGTCGGCTGGCTCATTGCGCCTCGGTTCTTTGCACAGGCGGTCTCCAAGCTTCAGGGGCACCTAAGCTCCAATGTGTCGGATGTGAGCCAGCGCGCGGCGTTGGCAGCAGTCTCGGGCGATTTGAGTGCCGTGGCTCACATGCGTTCGGCATTTGACATTCGTCGCCAGCATATAGAAGCCATGCTGAACGAGATTCCCGATGTATTCTGCCCCAATCCAACTGGCGCTTTCTATGCGTTCTGCAATGTGACGGGCTTGCTGAACAAGCCACACGGACAGCATTCGAGCGTTGCGTATACGTCTGCCGAATTGGCCGCCTTGCTGCTTGAAGAGGCGCATATTGCCGCGGTTCCGGGCGAGGCATTTGGCGCAGAGGGGTATCTGCGCTTCTCCTACGCCCTTGACGACAAGGACCTGATTGAAGGCATACGGCGTTTCAAGGCCTGGGTTGAAGCCTGATGTTGTGGTCTGTGCCGGCGCTGGATCTGTGGTGAGTCTGAGACGCATAATCCACGAAACTTCGCGCTGGGTGTGCCGTCAAGTGGACGAAATGCATTTTGAACGCTAAACTGTCGATTTGGCGGTTTTGCCCAATGAGACGAAAATCTCCAGTGAGGTGAGTAGTATGGGCAAAGTTCACTTAGGGAAGTGGCGCAATTGGTAGCGCAACGGTCTCCAAAACCGTAGGTTGTGGGTTCGAGTCCCGCCTTCCCTGCAAAGTAAGTCAATAATTGCGAACGAAGGACGGATATGGCGAAGTCACAACGGTCTGGAGATAAGGACCCAAAGCCCAACTTCTTCATGCGCATCGGTCAGTTCATCAAGCAGATCATTGATGAACTGCGTAAGGTCGTAACACCAACACGCAAGGATTTGTTGCTGTGGTCCGTTGCAGTGTTCATCTTCGTTCTGATTCTCATGGTGTTCGTGACTGTTATGGATATAGGGCTTGGTAAGCTCGTGCTTTTGGTATTCGGCTGAGATAAATCTCATAAAGGTGATATTTGAATGACTGATGAACAAGAAAACATCGATAACGAGGCTCCAGTTGCCGATGAGGCGTTGAACGACGCGCAGCAATTCGAGAACGGTCTTGCTACCGATAAGGAACCGTTGGAAGGGGATCCAGCAGTTTCTACCGATCAGCCTCATGAGCAGGTCGATGAGCTTCCCAACACAACAGGCGAGACAACAGGCGACGATAATCATGTCGAAGCGGAATCTGATTCAATGTCTTCCGCACATGCCGTGGGTGCTGAACCTGCTGAAGATTCTTCCGAGGATTCTTCCGAATCGGACGCTGAGCATGAGTCCGATGCTGAACAGGCAGAAGAAGAGGGAGACGCAGGGGAGCGGGCTGTAAAGGCTTTTTCCAAGCAACTGCGCACGCTCGAAGGCAAGTGGTACGTCTTGCATACGTATTCCGGCTATGAGAAGCGCGTCAAGGCCAACATCGAATCCAGAGTGACTTCCTTCGGTCTGGAAGACAGAATCTTTCAGGTCGAGATTCCCATGGAAGAGGTTGAGAAGCACACCGACAAGGGTAAGAAAGTCATTACTCGCGTCCGTATTCCAGGATATGTGCTCATTCGTATGTGGCCAGACGAGGATGCGCGTCGTATTGTTCGCGAAACCGAGGCAGTCACCGGCTTTGTTGGTCCGTCGCGTGAACCTGCGCCATTGTCACGCAAAGAGGTCGTCAACATGATGGCTCCGATGATTGCATCTGAGGCCCTCAAGGAGTCTGGCGACAAGCCTGCGGCAGCCAAGAAGCGCAAGGTCGAGGTTTCCTTCGCGGCTGGCGATCAGGTGACCGTCACCGAAGGACCATTCGCAACTATGCCTGCGGTTGTCTCCGAAGTCGAGCCAGCCACTCAGAAGCTTACGGTGTTGGTCTCCATCTTCGGTCGTGACACGCCGGTCGAACTCAGCTTCGAACAAGTCGAGAAGATTTCCTGATTCGCAATATCAATATGTTTCATTGAATGGGTGCAAGTCGCTAGGCTTGTGCCCATTCCTTTTTCCGAGCTGATTTCGCCGCCGCTTTCAATATGGTTGCGTTGAAAGAAGCGGAATCGTTGGGTATAGCTTCAGTGGCGTGGAACAGTACGTGCTTTGATGTGTACGGTTCCACCTGTTCTTGACTGTTACCAGTCCTATCGTCTCGAGTACCCATTCCTAGTCGTCTCGAGTGTTTTTCTTCCCTGTTGTCTCGAGCAGAGGCTATCTCCTCCTTGCCATCTTGGGCGGGCTGCCACTCCCTTGTCATCTCGAGCGAAGGCGAAGCCGTAGTCGAGAGATTTCATCTGTTGGCATCCTGTGGATGGTGGTGGGATCTCTCCTTCCCTGACGTAATGAGATAGCGGTTGATGTGCATTGAACATAGTCGTCATGTATGATGTTGAACATATTGTATGGATGCGTGGTTGTTCCTGCCGTTTCTGGTGGAGGCCGCGCTGGTTGACTGTCGTGGATGGAGTGCTGATGCTTGTCTCTCGTTTGTTTGGTTCTGTCGCCGGTCGTCTGGCGCGTCGTTGTTCCGGTCGTTCCACGGCAGCTCTGTTACCATCCGCCCGTCGCGGGGGGGGGGTAGCTGTATCGGCTTTGCTGCTGTCGGTGGTGGTGTTGCTGTCGGGGTTGTTGGCGGTGTCGCCGGCTGAGCGGGCGACTGCGGACGAGCCGGCTGGCTATGGTCCCGATGGCTATTTCAGTACGCTGAGTGCGGGTGCAACTCCGGTGATTGATGCGGATGCTGCGACGCCGGGTGTTGCCAAGGATGGTTGGGCGAACACGCGGCGGATTGTGTTCGGGAAATCTGGTGTCTTGTCTCAACACTCGCCTTTGACGGGGACGGCGAGCGTGTCTGGTGGATACAAGACGTTGGCGAAGGGCCCTGTGGAGAGTGTGGCGAATGCCAATTCCTTCAGTGATCGGGAGGGTGATAGTAATATTGTGAAATCGGCGACGACGTCGGTTGCTGCGGATGAGGCGTTGTTGTGGGCTGATAATGTGGTGACTGTTGGCTTTGCGTTTTCTACGGTGACTGCATATACATGCCCTGGTGGATATACGTGCAATTCTTTTGACTCGACGGGCTATAAGTCGCAGTTGGCTCTGGTGTCTGATGTGGCGGGTGCTACAAATTATTCATCCTTTGAGCAGGGTCTGTTGCGTGTAGCTCTCGTGGAGGGTGTGTGCACAGCCCAAGCGACCCAAGGGTGCAATTCTGGTAGTTATACGCAGCAAACTAATTCGGTGAACGATTACATGGTGTTTCCGTTGTCTGTTGGTGATTTGAACCAGTATGCCGGTGCAACAAACGGCTGGTTGGATAACGTTCCCGACTCTAATCTCGCTTGCCCTTCAAACACTTGTGCTAATGGTGTTTCGGGCTCTTGGCTGCGCACTGCTCGTTGGAACATCGCAGGCCCTGTATTCAATGTGCAAAGCAAAGGTATACCGTTCACTTGGGATTCGTACGAATCCGATCAAGGGTTGCGTCCTGCTTTTCGTTTGGGTCTTGATGGTTTGTTGTTGTCGGCGCATAGTGGTGACCAGTCCCAAGTGTTGAATGCGCCAAATAGCGCACAGCCTGATTCGTTGCGGTTGACGTTTGTGGATGAGGGTAAGCGGGTGAGTCTGTCGAAGAAGCC
Organism: Bifidobacterium aquikefiri; assembly: GCF_002259795.1. Classification (GTDB taxonomy): domain Bacteria; phylum Actinomycetota; class Actinomycetes; order Actinomycetales; family Bifidobacteriaceae; genus Bombiscardovia; species Bombiscardovia aquikefiri. The sequence continues at coordinate 327,737 of NZ_MWXA01000003.1, forward strand.
GTATCTTGCTGAGTCTGGTGGGGTGTGGAGGGTGACGGATTTGGAGGGTGTTGCTGATTTGGAGGCTCCTTCTGGTTTGGGGTGGAAGATTGTGGATCCTGAGGATGATTCGGGTGTTGTGGTGGCTTCGGGTCGGACGAATTATGATGCTGCTGCGGGGTCTGATGGCAATATGGTGGTGCCGTGTGCGACGTTGGTGTCGGGCAGGGAGTATGACTTCTATGCGTGGGGTCAGCAGGATGGTTCGGATTCGGTGGGTTGGTCGAATCGTGCGACGGAGCCGGTGCGGGGTGTGGTGACTAAGAATGCTGCTGGTACGTGCGCTCTGAAGATAGCGTCTCCGCCGTCGTATGGGATTGAGGTGTCGGGTGTTTCGTCTGGTGGGTTGATGGCGTATCGGATTGGTGATTATGACGAGACTGTGTTTGATCAGACGGGTGCGTTGCAGAGTGTAAGACTGGCGACTCCTGCTGACCCGGTGAAAGCGTCGGTGTTGGCTGCGGCGGTGGCTGCTGGTGGTTCGGGTGTTGATGTGGATAATCCTGTTGGTTGGGTGGCGGCTCGTTGGCTTGGGTATCCGTCTGATCCGTTGTCGGGTGATACGTCGTCGGCGTCGAGTCCGTATGCGGGGAGTTTGCAGTTGTTTGCGCAAGGGTTGGCTGCGAACACGGGTGGTTTGTCGGTGGCGGGGAGTCTTCCTGCGGGTACGTTCTCTTCGGGTGGGACGTTTGTGTTGTCGGTGTCGGGGCCTGGCTTGTATCTGATTGTGGATTCGAGTGGTGCGAGTTTGCCGATTATCGTGGGGTCGAAGGCGTTTAACGAGGGGGTGGGTGAGGATGGGTTGATGGTTGATTTCCCGGATGCGGGTGTTCATGGTAAGCCGCAGTTGGGCAGGGCGGTGTTGAAGACGAGTGTGGTGGGTGTGTCGAAGCGGGTGGTGAACAATGGGTTGCAGGGTTTCGATATGGGAGCTTCTGTGGAGTATGAGGTCGCGCTCACGGTGCCTGACTTGGTCGGCTTCTCTGGTGTGACGTATGACGCGTATGAGTTCGAGATTGATGATGTGGCGACCAACGGTCTGACATTGCCTGCTGCTGGTTCGGTGCGGGTGTTGATGGATGTGGATCCCGACAGTGGCGTCGCCTCCCCGGATGTGGATGTGACGGGGAGGTTGTCGTCCTCGTCGATTGTGGTGGCCGACAAGTCGTTGACGGTGAGCGGGTTGAAGGCCTTGTTCGCCACGGATTCGGGTGGTCATGTGGCGAACAGGGCGACGGTGCCGGCTGGTTCCCTGGTTCGGGTTCGTTATGAGGCTACGGTGAATGTGGATGCGTTGGTGAGTATGCCGGGTGGTGGTGGCGTGCATTCGAATCTGAACGAGGCGACTCTGACGCGTTCCATGGCTGCGGGTGGCACGGAGGGGTTGACGGTGTCGGCGGATGTGTACACTTTCGGGGTGGATGTGGTGAAGGTGGCGATGGATGATGCGACGAGTCCGTTGGCTGATGCTGGGTTCGTGGTGAAGCGGCATGGGGTGGCGCTCTCGTTCGTGGACTTGGGTGGTGGAGTGTATCGCAAGGCCGTGCCGAGTGACGTGTTGGTGACGACCACGCTTGTCACGGGTGGGGATGGCAGGCTCGCCTTGCGGGGTGTGGCTGCTGGCGGGTTGGTGTTTGAGGAGATGGCTGCCCCGTCGGGTTATTTCAAGGTTCCGGGGTTCACGGTCGAGACGGTGCCGGTGTGGAATGTGGACGCGAGTGGGATCGAGCTTGTTTCGTATCGTACTGCTGGCACGCCGCTCGTGTATGTGAGTCAGGATGGGCATACGGTGGTGGTGGCTGATCCGCCGGTGGGTCTTGCGAGTTTGCCCTACACGGGTGGGGTGGGCATCGCGCTCCTTCTGCTGTTCGCGGGCGCGGTTGCTATGCTTGCGATCCGACCGTATTATCTGGCTCACTGCGCCGAGGCCACTGCCAACATTATCTGAAGGCGTCCCCCGTCATCTCGAGCGTTCTTTCCTTGTCATCTCTCGACTACGGCTTCGCCTCCGCTCGAGATGACAGGGGGAGGAAGGACGCTGGACTGAATTGTCCGTGACTTCGTGCATAATGAGAAAGTTGCTCTGAGCTCTATCGGCTCAGCAAGAAATACAGGTAAGTTGCGGGAGGAACCTGATCGTTCCGTCAGAACCGCTTTACAGAAAGAAGAACCGGAATATGGCTCCTAAGAAGAAAGTCTCTGCGCTTATCAAGCTCGAGATTCAGGCCGGCAAAGCCAATCCTGCTCCACCGCTGGGCCCAGCACTGGGTTCACATGGTGTGAACATCATGGACTTCTGCAAGGCATACAACGATGCCACCAAAGACAAGATGGGTCAGGTTGTTCCTGTCGAAATCACCGTCTTCGAGGATCGTACCTTCACCTTCGTGCTCAAGACCCCACCGGCTGCTGACTTGCTTCGCAAGGCTGCAGGTGTTGACAAAGGCGCTGCAAATCCTTTGACGACCAAGGTCGGCTCGGTTACCAAGGCACAGGTTCGCGAAATTGCAGAAACCAAGATGGCTGATCTCTCGGCTCGCGATGTTGAAGCTGGAATGAAGATCATTGAAGGTTCCGCACGCTCAATGGGCATCACGGTCACCGACTGAAACATTCGTTTAAGCGGTAGGGCCGCGCTAGCCCGCACCGCGACTGCTGAATAGGAGAAGCAGATGGCAAAGCGTTCTAAAAAATACCGCGAGGCGGCCGAAAAGGTCGATCGCAATAATCTCTACACTGCCAACGAGGCAATTGCTCTGCTGAAGAGCCTGCCAAAGCGCGGCTTTGACGAGACCGTCGAGGCTGTGTACCGTCTCAGCGTCGATCCCCGCAAGGCCGACCAGTTGGTTCGTGGAACCGTTAACCTTCCTCATGGAACCGGCAAGACCGCCAAGGTCATCGTTTTCGCTCGTGGCCCTCAGGCCACTGCAGCAACCGAAGCTGGAGCCGATGAAGTTGGGGATGACGAGCTGATCGCCAAGGTTTCCGATGGATACCTCGATTTCGATGCAGTTGTTGCAACCCCAGACATGATGGGCAAGGTCGGTCGTCTCGGTCGTGTGCTCGGACCTCGTGGTCTGATGCCAAACCCAAAGACTGGTACCGTCACCATGGATGTAGCCAAGGCTGTTTCCGACATCAAGGGCGGCAAGATTGAGTTCCGTGTTGACAAGCACGGCAACCTGAGCTTCCTGGTTGGCAAGCTTTCCTTCGCCGAAGGCGATTTGGACGAGAACTTCAAGGCCGTTGCCGATGAAGTCAAGCGCCTGAAGCCAAGCACTGTCAAGGGTCGCTACATCACCAAGGCCACCATAACCTCAACGATGGGCCCAGGAATTCCTCTGGATCCAGCAATCCTGTCGTGATAGGCAGCAATTCGTAAACAGTATTCGTAACTCTGATGCTCAGCGCCAATCCGCTGGGCATCAGTGTGTTACGGGTCTGATACAGCGCGGACATTCCTTGGAAGAGGCCCTTGATACTTGTTATGAGTTGCACTTTCGCGGGAAGTGTGCTGAGCTCATTGGTTGTCGTCTGATTGTGCTGTGCTTGCCCATCAACGGACACGTAAAGTGCAAGCGGTATGTCAACATCCCCACAAGAAATATGCAAAACCTTGAAGCCTTAGCCCCACCATGCTGGATGCTTCGCTTATTGTGAACTCTTCAAAGTATAGAGGCCCTCAACAGGGCCATTTTTCGCCCACAATGGTGTGATATCGGTCCGCTGAAGGCTTGTCTACTTTTCCAAGTTCACAATTAACGCTCTCACACCAATCGGTCTTCGAAAGAGGCAGTGTATTTACTCTTGAGAGGTGTGTGAGGTGTCAGCGTTGCGCGCGTCCATGATAAGGCCGATCTTTACGGCGGTGAGCAGGACATAGGCCTCGCGAGGATTCATCGGATCCCAACCGGTGATTTCGATGGAGCGCTTGAGGCGATAGCGCACGGTGTTGGGGTGCACATTGAGTTCGCGAGCTGTGATCTCAAGCGAACTCCCTGAAAGCAGGAATGTCTGTAAGGTGTTGAGCAAGGGATTCTCAAGATCGTCGCCACGCAGGGTCTTGTAGATGCTGGTATACAGTTCATCTCTGGCTTCATCATCGCCGAAGAGCGCGCGTTCGGGCAATGCATCATCGGCGCGCAATGGGCGCGGAATGCCATGTGCCATATCCATGCGGACAAGTGCCGGCGTGGCTGCAACGGTATTCAGTGAAGCTCTGATGGTCTGCGATGCACCTTCGATATGGGAGCGAAGCGGTCCCAGGCATACTGGACTGTCATCGAAATAACGAAGCAGCGGTTCGCAGAGTTCTTCCGGTGATCCATGGCCTCGAGGATCGATGAGTGTAATGAGCATTTCGTTATGGCTTGACATCATGCATTCCGCGCCATGACCTCGAATCAGGCTGCGCATGCGCCGCTGCGTGATGCCGGAACCCATCTCGGTGGTATCGGCCAGTCGTCCGATTATGGCGAAACAGTGGTAGTCCACAGGCCAGCCCAGCATACTCATGCGAGCCACGACCTGATGATCAATTACGCCATCGATCAGATCCTCGATCGTGAGCGTTTCTATGCGAGCGTCCCAATCGCCACGCGCCTCGGCGGATGTTGCGTAGACCGATGCTGCAGAGAAGGCAACTTCCCGGGCGTAATAGAGCATGCCATTGCGAATTTCCTGTTCATTGCCTTTCTCGGCGAAGTCTTCGACATTGCGCTCAAGAATATCGACGATGAAACGCGTCACCTCCAGTGCCTGATGCAGGCTGATTGCCTTGGTGAATTCGAGTGGCGCGACAAAGAAGATGTGATCGGTCGATGGCCGTGGTCCGGTTGCTGAATCAGGAGATTTACGGTATTGCGTCATCCAGGCAATGAAATCCGCGACAGCCGTTCTGATGATCAGCGTCAGAAGATTCTTGTCGGTAGCGCTCAGATTCTTGTACCAGTCCAGATCATGATCGAGGTGACCTAAAGCTTTGCTGAGTGCCTGTTCAACGTCTTTGGGCAACTTGGGCCGTGCATCATGCTTCGTTTTGAGCCGGAGGCCATTGGCTGCCTCTTCAGCCTTCTGTGCATCATCTGCAACGGTGACGGCATTCATACCGGGAAACGGCGTGTCCTCGGTCTGTTGCATTGCTGCGGTATCAACGTCCGTGCGCTTGCCCCCGGCCGCGGTGCCCTTGACGCTGATACTCGCTGAACTCGAGGATTTCTTCGATCTGTGCGCGTCATCCTCAGCACTGCGCTGCCCCGATTTACGCAAGTCGGGGTTGAACAGTGCAGCGGCGTCGCGAGCGACCTTCGCCAAGGCATTTCCGCCGGAATGTGATGATTTTGGCCTACTCATAGTGCCCAGCTTAGCGAGTTTGGCTGATGCGCAAAGCTGTTTCGGTGGTTTTCACACCAAGTCTGTCATCTCGCGCAGTCGTCAGCAGGTGAGAACTTGCACCGCCTTGCCTAAGTTGCTAACTCCTGTGTGTCTTTCACAAAGGCAAGCGCCAGGAAGCCGAAGACAAAGACCAGGGGAAGAATATGACGGTCATAATTATTGGCCGGGGCAAATACCATCACGCCCATCAGCACCAGCAGCGTGGTGTGGTATGAGAGAGCGCGGAATCGTTTGAGTGCGAATTCAATACAGATGAGCAGCAGTGAGAGCACCAGCCAGAAGTTTCCATTGGTCAGCCAGCCAAGTACCGGAGTTCTGCCCCATGCAAAGGCGAAACCGGCGACCTTGTCGCGCCACACGTGCAACCAATTCTTGATCCATGTGCTTGAATCCTGAACATATCCGTTGTTGACGTAGTAGTTCATCGAAACATAGGGCACATCTGTCACATCGAAGTATCCGTAGCATTCCGCCATGAAGGCATCAATGTACAGCACAGGATTCTTCAAGCCGATGGAGAGCCATGCACTGTTGAACTGGGTCATATCCGCTGCAGTGACCGTTCGCCATTTGTATACGGTGAGCTTGTCTTCTCCGCCAGATGATTTCACCGGATCGGCATCGTTCGGGTTGTATCGCAAGGCCATGGTGTCAAGATCCAGGATGGGTTCGAGCTGCCTGCGCGCCTGAGCAGGAATGTTTGCAGGGTCCCGTTCAGCAACGCGGGCGATCTGTTGCAATTGAATGCCTTTGGCTTCGATGGGATCGCCCTGAATCACAGCACCGGCAGCGATGAGACTCATCAGCAATCCTTCAAATGCAATGACGGGAATCAACATGCAGAGCACGTAACTCCTCCAATGCCTGCGGTCGGAAAGAAGCGAGAGAATGAGCTGAACAACAATGATATACACGCCATATTTCACTGTTCCAAGCATCAGGAGTGAGCTGGCTGCCAATTCAATCTTGAGAGAACGAGGTATTCGTACAGTTGGCGATGACGAGTCGTCGCTGTGAGAAACGGTGGTATTGAAATCTTTGCCGTGCAGTGTATGGCGTAATGGATTCCTGCGATAGAGAGTATAGAGGATGCCAATCCACCATACGAAGGAATATGCGAATGCGGGTGACTTGGTTATTGAGATTGTGCTGAAAACGCTGATTGGCGTCAGCAGGAAGAGCGCGATGATGGCAAGACGCGGACCTGCCGACGCATACAATCGCGATGACCCGTATGCAAATGTGTCCTTCATTCCCTTATGCGGTTGCGCCTGTGCCTGTGTCTGTGTGCTGGCTTGTCGTACTCCATAATTAAAGAATCGATTCGCCGTTGAGGAACAGCAGAATGCTGCGAAGAGCATTTGCAGTCCTGCTAGAGCAACGATTCCGGCATCGTCTGATCCACTCAGCTTGCGAAATGCTGCAACAACGGCGCCGTAGAACAGGGTGAGCAAATAATTGTGTTGATCGGTGAGATAGGTCGGATTCTTTGGCCACAGGTAGTGTGCCGTCGGATAGATATCCATTTGCGTGAAGCCATCAAGATAGGGCAACTTCATGCCGCGCAGATTCGCCCACCAGAGATTGAATTCATTGATTTGCGAATGGATGTCAGCGCCATACGCTGCGAGTAAGGTCACATAGGCCCACAGCCAGCCGATTGCGAAAACGAGGAAGAGACGTCGGCGGCTTGATGTCAGGCGCATGATCCATGGTGCAAGCCTTGACCATCCTCGTGATATGGCATGAAGCATTATGCGAATTGAACGATGACGGAGTAGATGACGGAGTAATAGTGCCCGCAGCCGTGATATCGGTGTTGAGCGGAAAGAGGAGTGGCCTTCGGCTGCCACGCTGGAACGATTCGCGTCGCCTTGACATGCGCGAGTCCAGTGAACAGCAACGATGATGATCCCTAAGGTTACGCCAAAGGCTGTGATGAAAATCAGAGCATTCGTCCACGAATATGATGCGATTGAAGCATTTGCCCTGTAGATTGGCCCCACTGAGGTGCACAGTGCAATCCACATGCAGACCAGCGTTATGCAAACCCAGCGGAGGGTGCTCAGAATGGAACGAGAATGTGATTTTAAATCATGGTGTGAGTTACTCATCGTCCACGATTGTAGTACCTGGCCTGACTGCAGAGTCCTGCGCTCAGCATTAGATTCCTCTGGCATCCAACGAATCGGCAAGTTCATCGGCTTGCTTAAGCACCAGCACCATCAGAGGAACTGCCCATGCCTGAATTCCGAGGAGTATTCCGGTATGCACACCTCGGGCCTGACTCGCTTCATGGACGGTTTTCATTGATGCCGAGATAATGGGAATCACACTGATTCCCAAGGAAACTGCAATGCCTATGCGGTCGGTATCCACACCAAAACGCTGAAATGGGTGCAGCATTCGCACTACATTTGCGAAAATCTCGGAAAGTGGCGTGGTTAGCGTTATCAATGCGGCGAACAGCACTATTGCGGTGATGCGCAAGGTGATGACGGCCGTCTCCTGCATTGGCTTGAACCAGACCTGAGCCACGAAGGTGAATGTGATAATCCAGCGAGAGGTCCACAACTGCCTGAAACATATGCGTAAGCCGAGTTCGCTGAAGCAATAGAGCAGCACGCATGCCGTTGCCAGCAATCCCGTGATCCATACCGGCAGATCAGGGTAGGCGAGGACTGCACCGGTGGCGAAAAGCGCAAGAAGTTTCCAACCGGCGGGGCAGCGGTGCAGAAGACTGTGGCCGGGAACATACATGGCGATCATGCGCTGTAACCCAGCCCTGTGCTCGGTATGCTGGCACTGATTTGTGAGCAGTATCTTCGATAATCTTCAATCACCTTGCCGCTTTCTGCGATTTCGACAATCTGACCGTCGTGGAAATGCATGGCAAGCTCACAATGGGAGGCGAGCTCAAGATCATGTGTGGCAATGATTACCGGCCGGCTGTGGTTGCCGAGCAAAACGTGTGATATGCGCTCTGCGTTGGGAAGGTCGAGCATGGTCGTCGGTTCATCGGCGAGCAGTAATTGCGGGTCTCGTATCAGAATTCCTGCCAATGCGAGCATTTGCTTCTGTCCGCCAGACAGCGAATGCGCCGGCTGATTGGCGAATTGCGAGAGATGAAAATCTGCGAGCTGCTCTTTCACTCGTTCGGTCTTCTCTTGCTTGCTCATCACTGCACCATGCAGTGAAAAGGCCACATCTTCGGCAACGGTTGGCATGATGATCTGGGTATCGGGATTGGTAAATACGAAGCCGATTCTATGGTGGAGCTCCTTGGCTTTGCGCGATGGATCAAGTCCCAGCACCTGCAAATCTCCCGATGTTCTGCGTTCCAGACCGTCTATCAGGCGAAGGAAGGTCGATTTTCCCGATCCGTTCGTTCCCAGTATCGCAATGCTTTTTGCGCTCAGCTCGCACGAGACATTATTGAGAATCAATCGCTGGTTAATCGAATAGTTCAAGCGAGTGGTGTGAATATATATGTCATTTTGTTGGCTTTTGTGAGGAGTTGTCATCGTAGCATGCCTTCGTATTGAGTTTTGTTCGTGAGCACATTATTTTGTTGCCTGACTGTAAAATCAATACGTGAAAACGTTGAAACGACGGTGCGAAAATCGCTCAATACCCGAGAAATTCTGAAAATAGGCAACAAAAAAATTATTCTCGAATGTTGAGTCGCTATTTCTGTGCGAAAGCCGCCGGATATGCCTTCCAGAGTGCAGAAGTGACGAGCGTTGCGACCACGATCTTCATGATATCGCCTGGAATGAAGACGAGTGCGCTATAGGCGGCGGTTCGTATCGGCTGATCGATGACGAGTGCTGTGACTGGAATGCCAAAGATATACGGAATCAGCATGCCGCCAACAAGACAGGCGAGAGCGGTTTTCCAAATGTTGAAACCTTTCCCACTATGCGAGATAAGACCGATAACGAATGCTCCAATGACGAATCCGAGCAGATACCCTGCAGTAGGACTGACGAAGAGTGCCAAACCGCCATTGCCGCCAAGAAGGGGCAGTCCGAGCGCAGTCAGTGCAAGCAGCAAAATAACCGACAATGCGCCAAGCCATGGTCCAAGAACGACTCCTGCCAGCATGACCGCCAGATTCTCCAGGCTGATCGGAACGGGTCCAACTGCAATCCTGATGAAGCTCAATACGGAAATCAAAGCGGCGAATACTGCGACCTTTGCCAGGCTTCTGTTATCAAAAATACGTGTGTGTTCCTTTGCTGATGTATTCAAAATTCTTTGTTCTCCTGTTTCATGGATGCCTCGTGGAGTCCTGTGGCCACTTAGCGGATTACTGGCTCAACCGAGCCTTCCAGCTCTGGAAAACCAACATTTCCGCAGCTGATTGTTCATCATCCTAGATTTGGGCACTCTCTAGATTTTTGTGGAATCATACAAAATCCCGTCTCTCGATTTGTAGCCTCAGGACTGTTGCTACCCCATGGTCAGTTGATACGTTGGAAAACATGCCCTATCAAGACTGTATCTGGCCAGCTTCGGCCCCTGAGACAGAGGAAGTGGCATCAACCGTAAAAGTCCTCGACACCGTTGATTCGACCAATTCGTTGATCGCTCGTGCAATCGCAGCAAGCGAATATGCCGATGCGAGGCAATGTGTCAGGCACCTGTTCGAACAGCCCGACAAGGATGCTGCCAGAACTGCGACTCTTGATCCAACAACCGAAAAGATACCGGAAGCGTTGCCCATCAGCATTGCGATATCGGATATGCAGACCAAATGCCGCGGCCGTCAGGGCAGAAGCTGGTTCAATCAACCTGGGGAGTCGCTCTTAAGTTCCTGGGCGGTTCCAGTCGGCCGTAATCTTCTTGATTCCAGGTATTCGGGATGGCTCACCACTATCTGCGGTCTTGCTCTGGTAGATGCCGTCAATGAGGTGTTGCGAGCACATGACCTTCATGCCATGAACCCAGACAGCCAACTCAAGCTGAAATGGCCGAACGATGTGTTCTGTGAAGGGCACAAGCTGGCAGGAATCCTTTGCGAGATGGTTCCCTGCAACGAGGAATCAGCAGTCCTGATCATCGGTATAGGCATGAATCTTTTCGTTGCGAAAGAAGAGTTGCCAATTGACATGTCGACATCGCTGCAATTGCAATTTGGCCCTTTACCTGCATATGCCGAACTTCGCGATGAGCTGGTCTGCGCCACCACGCAGCATCTACGCAAGGAATTCAGCGTGTTTATGGCGGATCCGGCGATTGCGGTTCCCAAGCTGTTGGAACGCGTCAGGCAGATGAGTTGGACTCTTGGCAAGCAGGTTCAGGCACATTTGGCAGGAGACAAGCAACTGATCGGTCGGGCGCTTTCGATCAACGATGATGCCTCTCTCACCATTCTGCGCCACGATGGCAGTCAGCAGAAGGTAACCACTGCCGATGTCGGGGTGCTTCCCGATGTGGGTCTTTAAGCGATGAGATGCGCACGAGGCAGAGGGCAGCAATGTTGTGCAACGTTCAGGTTTTTCCATGAGTCACACCATTGCGGCGAATCATCAGGATGAAAAAGTTTGTACAGCTGTACAGGCAGCGAAGAAAGGATGCTATGAAGAAGCTGTTGATCGCGAATCGCGGTGAGATCGCCCTTCGTGTTGTGCGAACCGCGCAGGAGATGGGGATCGAAACGGTAGCAGTCTATGCAGAGCAGGACCGCAATGCGCCATACACACAGATGGCAGACGAGGCTTATCTGTTGCCGGGCGACACCAATCTGCAGACCTATCTGAACGAGGATCTGATCGTCGATGTGGCCAAGCGTGCTGGCGCCGATGCCTTGCACCCGGGGTATGGCTTCCTTTCAGAATTCCCAACATTCGCAAAAAAGGTCATCGATGCAGGTATCACCTGGGTCGGCCCATCACCGCACGTGTTGCAAGAGCTCGGCGACAAGATCACGGCGTGCAAGGTGGCACAGCGTGCGAAGGTTCCAGTCGTTCCTGGCATTGCAGAGCCGGTCAGCGACATGCGCGTGCTGCTGGACTTCGCAAACCAGAACGGCTATCCGGTCATGATGAAGAAGGCGGATGGCGGTGGTGGCCGCGGCATCACCCCCATCCACAACGATGATGAGCTGCGTGCCTTCTTCATGAACCATGATGCACTTCAGGGAGGCGATCTGGGTGATTACTTCATTGAGAAGTTCGTCGACAAGGCACGCCATGTCGAGACCCAGTCCGGTCGCGATGCTCACGGCAACTTCACCGTGTATTCGACACGCGACTGCTCGGTGCAGCGCAGAAACCAGAAGCTGGTCGAAGAGGCTCCTGCACCGTTCCTGAGCGGCGACGTCATCGCCCAGCTCGAAGGCTTCTCGCACCGTCTCTTCGAAACGGCCGGCTACGTTGGTCTGGGCACCTGCGAATTCCTGGTCAGCAGGGGCAAGGTCTACTTCATGGAAGTGAACCCGCGCCTGCAGGTCGAACACACGGTGAGCGAACAGGTGTGCGGCCTCGATCTGGTTCGTGAGCAGCTTGACATCGCTGACGGTGCTTCACTGACCAAGGCTCCCGAACCCCGCGGACACAGCTTCGAGCTGCGTATCACCAGCGAGGATCCGGCAACGAATCTGACACCGAGCTCCGGCACGCTCGAAGCCATCACATGGCCGACCGGCCCGGGCATCCGCATCGATTCTGGCGTTGAGGTGGGCGATACCGTCTCACCAAAGGACGATTCGATGATGGGCAAGGTCATCATCTCCGCTCAGGACCGCTTGAGCGCAGTCGCTCGCGTGCGCCGCGCATTGCGAGAAATGAGCATCGAAGGCGTGCCGACTCCGGCAACCCTGTTCCAGAAAATCTTCACCAATCCTGAATTCACAGCGGAAGATCACAGTTTCGATGTGACCACCAAGTGGCTTGAACGCAACTATCTGAACGTCGAGCCGAAGACCACAACGACCGGTCAGCCCGCATCGATGACCGCACCGGAAGCCGGTGGCGACGATGCAGAGGGCAAGGATCGCACCAGCGTCGAAACCTTCACCATCGAGGTTGACGACAAGCGCGTCAAGCTCGCGCTTCCAGAAGGCATGTTCGCAGGAATGGGTTCCGCAGCAGCGGGTTCTCGCGGCGCTCGCAGACCAACGCAACCATTGCGCGGTCAGGGCTTGCACGATGTGACCAAACAAGCAGCCCGTCAAAACCAGCAAGGCGCGGGCATTATCGTCGCCACGATGCAGGCTGTAGTGACCCGCATCAATGTGGCGGAAGGGCAGAAAGTCGACAAGGGCGATCTGATGATCGTGCTCGAATCCATGAAGATGGAAAACTACGTCTATGCGCCGGCAAAGGGCGTGGTATCCAAGATCATGGTCAGCGTTGCCGATGGCGTCGATCCCGGCGAGACGCTGGTCAAGCTTGATATTGGCAAGTCCGACACGGGCAATTCTGATATAGACAAGGAACAGAAAGGCGATACCGAGCATAGCGAATCTGCTTCAGCAGCAACGCGGCTTGCTCACTCCGCCGAAAACGTTGGCAAGCAGGGAGGTGCAGCATGACCGATATTGTGAGCGCAATCGAAGAGCGAATCCTACGCAGAACGCCGAAAAGCAAAATCGCAGAAATGAGCGATATTTCGAGCGATAATGTGAGCGATGCTCCGAGCGATACTGCTGCGAAGAAGGCCGACAAGGCAGCAGCGGCAGCCGAGGTCGAAGCCGTCAAGCGAGAAACCGCCCAGGCTGCCGTAGAGCAGATTTCGAATGGCGATGCGAAGGCTCAGATCAAGCAGCCCGTTCGCGATGCCATCATCAAGGCGGCACAGCTCGCACGAGAAGCCGAAACGAATGCGCGCAAGCGGCAGCACGGCAAGGGCAAGCATACGGCCCGTGAACGTCTCGATCTGTTGTTTGACACCGAGACCTTCGAAGAGATGGGTCGCTTCTCAGGGGGCAATATCAACAATGGCAAGGCTGGTTCTGCCGTAGTGACCGGTTTTGGCAAGGTTTACGGCCGAACGGTAGGGGTGTACGCGCAGGACTTTTCCGTGCGTGGCGGCACCCTTGGGCAGGCCGAGGGACTCAAGATCTGTCACCTGATGGACATGGCAATGCAGATGAAAGTGCCTGTTGTCGCATTAATCGACTCAGGTGGCGCTCGTATTCAGGAAGGCGTGGCAGCGCTGACCCAATACGGGCATATCTTCCGCAAAACCTGCCAGGCGAGTGGATTTATTCCGCAGATTTCCGTGATTCTTGGGCCCTGCGCCGGAGGAGCCGTGTATTGCCCCGCGTTGACCGACTTGATCATCATGACGAAAGAGAACTCCAATATGTTCGTCACCGGTCCAGACGTGGTGAAGGCCGCAACCGGTGAAACGATCAGCATGGATGAGCTTGGCGGTGGCTACGTGCACAATGCAACATCCGGCGTTGCTCACTATCTTGGTGAGGACGAGGCCGATGCCATTGACTACACGCGCACGGTGCTTGCCTATCTGCCGTCAAACAGCGATGAGAAGGCTCCCACCTATGCCTATGCATCCGGCCATGCAGAACAAGAGGCCGCAAAGCGCCTGAAGACCGTCGTGCCAACGAATGACCGTCAGCCATATGATGTGCTTGAAGTGGTTCGCGCCATCGTCGATTACGGCGAATTCGTGCAGGTGCAGGAACTGTTCGCTCAGTCTGCTGTAGTGGGCTTCGCCTGCATCTCGGGCAAGCCGGTTGGAATCGTCGCCAATCAGCCGAATGTGCGCGCAGGCATTCTCGACGTTGATGCATCCGAGAAGGTCGCACGTTTTGTCCGTCTGTGTGATTCCTTCAATCTGCCGATCATCACACTCGTTGACGTTCCCGGGTACAAGCCGGGCAGCGATCAGGAGCATGCGGGCATCATTCGTCGCGGTGCCAAGGTCATCTATGCATATGCGAATGCACAGGTGCCGATGGTCACCGTCATTCTGCGCAAGGCATTCGGTGGCGCGTATATCGTCATGGGATCGAAATCCATAGGTGCCGATATGAACTTCGCATGGCCTACATCGCAGATTGCCGTGCTTGGGGCCACAGGGGCCGTCAATATCATTCACCGCAAGGATCTGCAGAAAGCCAAGGAGGCAGGGCAGGATGTCGAAGCTTTGCGCAGCAGGTTGGCCGATGAATACGAAGCCAGCACGGTGAACGCCAATCTTTCGCTCGAGATGGGAGAGATAGACGCAATGATCGATCCAGAACAGACACGGGAGGTCATCGAAGAGTCGTTAGCCATGCTCGCGTCAAAGCGCCGCGTCTCGCATAACGACAAGCATCACGGAAATCAACCATTATAGACGCGAATGCACTTCAGCAAGATTCTTATCGTAATCTCAACCAGTAATACCCCAGACAGCAAGAAACGCATCGTTATCACTATGTGCAGTACACAAGAAGGCAAAGGAACACTATGACAAGCAGTACATTCTTCCTCAATCGTCTGAGCAGCGAACCACACGCTGTTATTTTCGGTGGACAATCCACGCCGTGGACGACTGCTTTGGCGGAATTGACCACCGACCCCACGCTTGAGGCCGTTCTCAGGGATCACGTGAAGGCGGCCGAACGCCTTCTGTCCCCTGTATATGCAGACCTGATGGCAACCAATGGTCGTTCGCTCGATATCTTTGGTTTCAAGCCAAATATGGCGAAATTGGGAGCCGCTGCAGACGCGTCGGCAAGCGTTCCCGGCATTGCACTGGCCCAGCTTGGTGCCATGCTCGATTCGGCAAACCTCGGCTATGATGTGGCAACCGCGAAGGCAACGGCGGTGCTTGGTCACTCGCAGGGCGTCATTGCCGCTCATATGGTGCAGCAGATTGTCGCCGCAGGGTCAATCAAGGCGGCAACCGCTGGAATTGATGAGATTCTTGCAATCGCCATGCTTATCGGTGCGGCGGGAACACGTAAGACCCGCCAGATCTCCCTGATCTCTCATGGTGAATCGACGCCGATGCTTTCGGTCAAGGGAGCCACGCGCAAGCAAGTGGAAACCTTGATTGCTCGCGTTCCTGAGCCACGTGGTCCCATCGTCATTGCAGTGTCAAATGCGCCTACGCATCAGGTTCTCTCGGGCTATCCTGGCGATCTCGAAGCCTTTGCCATAGAGGTCAGCAAGGAGCATCGTCACCAGGCAAAGCTTCGCGAAGAGAAGATTCGTGGAGGAGCCGTTTTCAACCCAGTTCTTGAATATCTTGAGGTAACTCTGCCATTCCATTCGCCATTGATGAAGGAAGCCGTCGAGATGACCATCGCCTGGGCGCAACAGTGCGGGCTTGATGCAGCGCGCACGCGCACCCTCGCTCAGGAAGTATTGGTGAACCCGGTTGATTGGGTTGACAACATAGGAACCCTGCTTAAAGACACGGATCCAACCAAGCTGTGGATCGTGGACTTTGGGCCAGGGACAACGCTCGGCAAAATCACGACTCCGCTGCTTCAGGGCAGTGGTGCAGGCATCGTTGAGGCGGCAACCGCTGCCGGACGCGCCAAGCTCTCCACACTTGAGACATCGCCGGAACGTACGCAGGATTGGAAGCGCTTCGCGCCAAGCATCATCAGCACTCCAGCAGGCGATAAGATCCGCACCAAGTTCAGTGAGCTCACTGGCAAGCCGCCGGTGCTGCTCGCTGGCATGACTCCAACGACCGTAGAGCCTGAAATCGTTGCGGCAGCGGCGAATGCCGGCTATTGGACCGAGCTTGCCGGTGGTGGCCAGGTCACCTCGGAAGTCTTCGACGGTCACGTTGCCAAGCTCGAGAAGGAATTGCAAGAGGGCCGCACCATTCAGTTCAACGCCATGTTCATGGATCGTTATCTATGGAACCTGCACTTTGGAACGCAGAAGATCGTCCCCAAGAAGCGCGCATCCGGTACGCCATTTGACGGCGTCGTCATCTCTGCAGGTATTCCCGAGCTCGATGAAGCCAAGGATTTGATCGCATCGCTCCAGGCCGATGGCTTCCCATTCGTGTGCTTCAAGCCGGGAACCGTCGATCAGATCCATCAGGTCGTTCGCATTGCACAGGCAGTTGCCCCAACCAAGGTTCTGATTCAGGTTGAAGGCGGAGCCGCGGGTGGACACCATTCGTGGGAATCGCTTGACGATCTGCTGATCAACACCTATGCCGAGGTTCGCTCATGCGACAATCTGGTGATCGTCACCGGTGGTGGCATCGGTACTCCCGAGCGTGCTGCCGATTACATTTCCGGTGAATGGGCACGCGTCTATGGCCTGCATGACATGCCGGTCGACGGTGTGCTTGTCGGTACCGCAGCAATGACGGCGAAGGAAGCCCATACCAGCCCGCAGGTCAAGCAGATGCTGGTGGATACGCCAGGAATCTCCGACAACACGCCAGATGCTGATCCATTCGCGCCAATCGGTGAGCAGTGGGTGCCGAGCGGCAAGGCTGTCGGGGGTGTCACATCGGGACTAAGCCACCTGCATGCAGATATCTATGAGCTTGAGAATTCATCAGCTCGTTGCGGCCGTCTGCTCGTTCGTGTGATGAAGCATCCAGAGGAGTTGGAATCTCGTCGTGAAGAGATCATCAAGGCTTTGGACGAAACTGCCAAGCCCTACTTCGGCGACCTTGATTCAATGACATACGAGCAGTGGGCAGAGCGCTTTGTCGAACTTGCCTACCCATGGGCCGACGGCACCTATGCCGACCGCTTCCTGCATTTGCTCAAGCGCATCGAGGCTCGTGTCTGCAAGCAGGAGAGCGGCAAATTCGTCTCGCTCTTCCCGGACCGCGCCAGCATTGCCGATCCACATGTGGCAATAGAGCAGCTGAAGAAGGAATATCCGCAGGTCGCCGACATTCGTGTCACTCCGACCGACGTTGCCTGGTTCCCCGTGCTGGTCCGTGAATACCCGAAGCCTATGCCATTCGTACCAGTCATCGATAACGATCTGCTGCGTTGGTGGGGTCAGGATCAGCTCTGGCAGTCCGAAGATTCGCGTTACAGCGCCGATTCGGTCCGAATCATTCCTGGGCCGATTTCCGTTGGCGGCATCACTACCAAGGATGAGCCGGTTGCACACATTCTTGAGCGTTTCGAAGATGCCTCGATTGAGCGCGTTAAGGAAAACGCCGGTGGAAAGACCACCAAGGCTTTCTCGGAGCTCGCAAGTTCTGCAACGCCTGAAGAGTTCATCCGTCGCAGCCCGCATATTTCGTGGGTTGGCCACTTGATGGACAATCCTGCATTCGGCACCGAAGTCGGAGACCCATATTACGAAATCGTCCCCGTTGCAGATACCAAGGCGGATGCCGACTCGACCCGCCAGCTCTTTGACCTTGACATTCATCTCGATACCTTCTGGGACAACGATCCTGACCGGGGCGTGAGTAAGCATGCCGTGCGGCACATTGTCATTCCTCTGGTCGTCGACGGTGCTCAGTCCGGTCTCTTCCCAGTCGTGGATCGCGATCGTCTGCCAAAGCATGTCTATCAGATGCTCGCAGCGACCGCCGGCATCGGCAACACCAGCATCACCGGTGACAAGCTCACCGCCATGCCGCAGATCGAGCAGGATGCCGACACGGCAGCCTATCCATTCGGCATCGCCCACACCAGCTACACCTTTGCTGAGAATCTTGGCTTCGACCACGAGTCCGCCACCGCGGGTACCTTGCCGAACGGTCTGGTTGCTTCGAAGATCACGCCGGATGCCCTTGTCGGACCAGCTTGGCCAGCCATCTATGCGGCACTGGGTTCGGTATATATCGACGGATTCCCCATCATCGAAGGCCTGTTGAATGCTGTGCATCTGGACCACTTGATTCGTATGGATGTCAATGAGCAGGAATTGCTTGATCACACTGGTGAAACGATTTCACTCACCAGCTGGGCTGAGCAATACAAAGAGTCGGTTTCTGGCCGTGTGGTGACGATTCATGTCATCCATGCCGCTCAGGACGGCACGGTTCTGGCTCATGAAACCGAACGTTTTGCCATTCGTGGACGCGCATACAGCTCTGAACTTCCGGTGGAGGCCCCTGACTTCGGTGGCATTGCCGACGAAGTGCTTGATACCCCACGCCGTCTGCTGCGTAGGGTCAAGGTCGTCGCTCCTTCGAACATGACAGCATTTGCGCGTACCTCCGGTGATTTCAACCCGATACACACATCGGCACGCGGTGCAGCGGTATCAGGTTTGAAGGCTCCGCTGGTGCACGGCATGTGGCTTTCAGCAACGGCCCAGCATGTTGCTCAGGCATTTGATGACAATGGTCTCCACTGCGAGATCGTCGGCTGGACCTACAACATGTATGGCATGGTGCAGCTGGGCGACACCGTCGAGATTTCTGTCGAACGTGTTGGCAAGGTCAGCCACGGCGGCATGGTTTTGGAGGTTACGAGTCGCATCGACGGTCAGCTTGTTTCGCGAGGAACGGCCATCACCAGAGCAGTCCGTTCGGCATTCGTATATCCAGGTCAGGGTATTCAGAAGCAAGGCATGGTGCTCGATGAGCGCGCAAAGTCCGTTGCAGCTCGCGAAACTTGGGAGCGTGCAGATGCACTGACCCGCAAGAAGCTTGGATTCTCGATTCTCGCCGTCGTACGCGATAATCCGAAGCAACTCACCGCCAATGGCATCACATATCGCCATCCAGACGGTCTGCTGAATCTGACACAGTTCACTCAGGTTGCGCTCGCCACCGTGGCGTTTGCGCAGACCGCCCGTCTGCGGGAGGCTGGCTCTGATATTTGGCCCGCCTACTTCGCTGGTCACTCGCTCGGTGAATACAACGCGTTGAGTTCCTTCGCCGGCATCATTCCACTGGAAACGGTGCTGGAGTTGGTCTTCCACCGTGGCTCCACGATGCATCATCTGATAGATCGCGACGCTCAAGGACGTTCCAACTACCGCATGGGCGTACTTCGTCCAAACCAGTTTGGCGTTGGTGATGCTCAGGTCAAGGCATACATCGAAGAAGTCAGCAAGAAGTGCGGCGAATTCCTCGAAATTGTGAATTACAATCTTGCGGGTCAGCAATATGCCATTGCTGGAACCATCGCAGGCTTGAAGTATCTGCAGGCAGATGCCTCCCATAGGGCCAAGGAATATGGTGGCAAGCCGCCGTTCATGCTCGTTCCGGGAATCGACGTACCATTCCACTCCACACTGCTTCGCAAGGGTGTGCCGGAATTCAGGGATAAGCTTGACGCTCTGCTTCCGCAGCATATCGACTATGGGCGTCTGGTGGATCGTTACATCCCTAATCTCGTTGCCGCTCCATTTGAAATGACGAAGGAGTTTGCTGCGAAGATCCTTGAGGTTGTTCCTTCGGCACGTATCAAGGCCGCTCTTGACGATGACACCGTGTGGAACTCCTATGCAGAGGATGAGCAGAAGCTTGGCCGCTTGCTGCTGACTGAGCTGTTGTCCTGGCAGTTCGCCTCGCCTGTGCGCTGGATCGAAACCCAGGCCCTGCTCTTCGCCTCGCGTGCTCAGGGCGGTCTCGGTGTTGAGGAATATGTAGAGGTCGGTTTGGGCAATGCCCCAACGCTCGCCAATCTCGGTGCGAAGACCCTTCGTCTGCCGGAGTTCTCCGGTCGACACGTCACCGTGTACAACGTTGGTCGTGATGAAGGTCGTGTCTACATGACCGATTCCGATTCCCTGGTTGCCGATGATGAACCATTGGATGTGGCGGAGGAGACTCCTGCAGAGCCAAAGAGCATGACACCGTCCGTTCCGGCTGCCGCAGCACCTGCTGCTGCCCAGACATCGGCTCCTGCTGCACCGGCACCTGCGGCTGCCTCAGGTGAACGTCCTGCTGACATCGCATTCAAGGCATCAGATGCCATCGCTGCATTGCTTGCATATTCAGGCAAGCTTCGCCCAGATCAGATTGGCGACAGCGACACCACCGATACCCTGACGAACGGTGTATCTTCACGACGAAACCAGCTGTTGATGGATATCAGCTCCGAACTTGGTGTGGCGAGCGTCGATGGTGCTGCCGATGCCAACATCGGTGCGCTCAATGCCCTGGTCAGCAAGGTTGCTCCGAACTACAAGGCATTCGGGCCGGTTCTTGGAGAGATCGTCCGTGATCGTCTACGTGCCATGTTCGGTGCTGCTGGCGTCAAGGTTCCTCAGATCGAAAAGCGCGTTACCGATGTTTGGCAGCTGGGTGTTGGCTGGGCGTATGCAACAGTCGTGGCGCTCGTGCTTGAAACCCGAGAGGGAGCCTCCGCTCGTGGCGGCGATTTGGCTTCGCTGCCAACCGATGCTGTGGCCAACGTTGCAGCTGCCAATGCAATCGTCGATTCTGCTGTGCAGAAGGTTGCTCAGCAGCGTGGCATTTCAGTGAGTCTGCCAAGTGCAGGCGGTGCCGCTGGTGGTTCGGTTGTCGATTCCGCAGCGCTCGATGCCTTTGCGCAGAAGGTCACCGGTTCCGATGGCGTGCTTGCGCAGACCGCTCGCTTTGTGCTCAACCAGATTGGTGCAACACGAGCCGTTCCACAGGCAACTGAGGATGATAACGCTGCCGTGGTTGCCACGGTTGAAGCCGAACTTGGAGCAGACTGGCCACAGCAGGTCGCGCCTCGCTTCGATGCCAACAAGGCACTCCTGCTTGATGACCGCTGGGCATCCGCTCGTGAGGATCTTGCCCACATCTATTACGACGGTGCCTTTGAAAACGGTGCATCCGCTGGGCCGAGCTTCGTCGGAGCGGGTAAAGAGGTTCACGATCAGGCGGCCTGGTTCGCTGATAAGGCGAAGCGATCTGGCAATGACGGTCTGGTGGCACGTTTCACGAAGATTGCCGATGAAGCCTTGCAAACTCCAGCAGACAATGGTTCGGGTGAATTTGCCAAGGATATTGCAGTTGTCACCGGAGTTGCGCCAAACTCCATTGCCGCTCAGGTTGTAGCTGATTTGCTTGCCGGTGGAGCAACGGTTGTTGCCACTTCCCATAGCTTCAAGCATTCGACCATTGAGTGGGCAAAGAATACCTATCATATTCACGCTGTTGGTAACGCTCGACTGTGGTTGGTTCCGGCAAATCTTTCGAGCTATCGAGATGTGGACGAACTCGTGAAGTGGGTTGGCAACGAGCAGAAGAAGACGAACGGTGCAACCACCACAATTCTTAAATCCCAATACGAGCCAACGCTCTTCTTCCCATTTGCAGCGCCTCCAGTTCATGGCAGCATGGCGGATTCCGGTCAGCTCTTCGAATCCCAGGCACGACTGATGCTGTGGGGCGTTGAACGCGCCATCGCAGGGTTCTCGGCCATCGGTGCAGACACCGATGTGCAGCACAAACTGCATGTGGTGCTTCCAGGATCTCCCAACCGTGGCATGTTTGGCGGCGACGGAGCGTATGGCGAGGTCAAGTCGGCATTCGATGCGATTGTGAATCGTTCACATGCAGAGACCGACTGGTCTGCTCGCGTCACCTTCGCACACCCTCGCATCGGCTGGGTTCGTGGAACCGGACTTATGGGCGGCAATGATCCTCTGGTCAATGTTGTTGAAAGCCATGGCTTGAAGACCTATTCAACTGCCGAGATCGCAGCTAGGCTCATTGATCTGTGCTCACCGGAATCCCGCAAAAAGGCTCTGGAAGCACCTCTGAACGTTGATTTGACCGGTGGCCTCGGCAATGAACCGCTCGATATCAATGAGCTTTGGGCAGAAGCCAAGGCAAGGGATGATTCGGCTGAGGACTCAACTGGTGATGCTGCTGCCAGCAAGTCCGAATCCGCTCACGCCGCGAAGCTGAACAAGGCTCTGCCAACGCCGCACGTTCCTCACCAGCCAAAGGTTGATTTGGCTGATTGGAAGCAAGTCAGCGCCAAGCCAGAGGACGAGATCGTCATCGTCTCCGTGGGCGAGCTTGGTCCCTGGGGTTCAGGACGTACCCGTTTCGAGGCCGAGCTTGGCATTCATTCCGACGGTCAGGTTGATCTGACCGCTGCGGGTGTGCTGGAGCTTGCGTGGAACATGGGCTTGCTCACATGGCAGGATAGCCCGAAACCAGGTTGGTACGATGCCGACGGCAACCTTGTCCCTGAAGAAGACATTGCAGAGCGTTACCACGATGAAGTCGTGGCTCGCTCCGGCATTCGTCCATTTGACGAGGGCATGGGCAACGACTACTCAGACGGTAGCGATGAGGAAGAGCAGGATGTCTTCATCGACCATGATGTCGAATTCTCGGTGCCGACCAAGGCAATTGCTGACGAATACATGAAGCTCGATGCAACGCGCACTTCCATTCGTGTCGATGACGAGACTGGCGAGTGGATTGTCACACGACACAAGGGTTCAGTCGTTCGTGTGCCACGCCGTGCAACCATGAGCCGCACGGTCGGCGGCCAGTTCCCGAAGGGCTTCGATCCATTGAAGTGGGGCATTCCCGCTTCGATGGTCGGATCCGTCGACCAGATTGCTCTGTGGAACATTGTGACGGCAGTGGACGCATACATTTCCGCTGGTTTCTCACCAGTCGAGATTCTGCAATCCATTCACCCATCCATGGTGGCAAGCACGCAGGGTACCGGTTTCGGCGGCATGTCTTCCATGAGAAAGCTCTACTTGGACCGCTTCCTCAACAAGGAAGTCCCGACCGACATCCTGCAGGAGGCTTTGCCGAACGTTGTTGCCGCTCACGTCATGCAGGCATACATCGGCGGTTACGGCAACATGATTCAGCCTGTGTCCGCTTGTGCAACGGCTGCGGTGTCGCTTGAGGAAGGTGTCGACAAGATTGCGCTTGGCAAGGCGGACTTTGTGGTCACCGGTGCCATCGACGATATTGGCGTTGAATCGGTTATTGGTTTCGGCAACATGAACGCGACTGCGAATGCACAGGAGATGCTCGACAAGGGCATTGCCCCGCGCTTCTTCTCTCGTGCGAACGACCGTCGTCGTGGAGGTTTCCTCGAATCCCAGGGTGGCGGCACCATCCTGGTGACTCGCGGTGATATTGCCTTGAAGATGGGCTTGCCAGTGGCGGCCGTGGTTGGTTACATCCACTCCTTCGCAGATGGTGGCAACACTTCGATTCCTGCCCCGGGTCTCGGTGCCTTGGCAGCGGGTCTTGGCGGAAAGGATTCCAAGTTCGTGCATGAATTGGCGAAGTTGGGCGTTGCTCCTGATGACATCACTGTTGTTTCAAAGCACGATACCTCCACGAATGCCAATGACCCGAATGAGTCCGAGCTGCACAACACACTCGCCCATGCGATTGGTCGCACGGATGGCAACCCGCTGTTCGTGATTTCGCAGAAGTCACTGACTGGCCATGCCAAGGGCGGTGCCTGCATCTTCCAAATCAACGGTCTGACCCAGCTCTTCGATTCTGGTGTGATTCCTGCGAACGCTTCACTTGACTGCGTCGATCCCAAGCTGCGCCGCGACGATCACATGGTGTGGCTGACCAAGCATCTGCATATTGGAACAGTCAAGGCCGGTTTGGTTACGTCCCTTGGTTTCGGTCACGTTTCCGGAATCGGAGCCATTGTCAACCCCGGTGCATTCGAAGCTGCCGTTGCCAAGACGGCTGGTAAGAAGGCGCTTGAGGCATGGCGTGAGAAGGCGAACGCGCGTCTCGCCGCCGGTCAGCGTCATCGCATCGAGGGCATGATGGGTCGTGCGGCGCTGTATAAGCCTATGGATAACCGTCGCTTCCATGAAGATGGACATGGCTACGACGGCCACGAAATTGAGAAGGCCATGCTGCTCGATCCTGCTGCTCGACTTGGTGCTTCCGGCTACTATGAGCGCTGAGCCTGTAATATAGCGACACAATGTGCCTGTTGAAATATTCTCCCATGCGGAAAACATGTCAGCAGGCACATTGTGCTATCCATGCCGAATCCATGCACGGCAGTTGTTGTTTTCTGTCATCTCGAGCGGAGGCGTAGCCGCAGTCGAGAGATCTCAACACCCGGGTACTAATAACAGAGGCCATTCGGAGATCCCTCGACTTCGCTCGGGATGACGGTGGTTGCTGGTGATGCCGGTGGGTTGCTCGGATAACGATGATTTTTCCGGGCATTCTCGAGAGGCAACAGTTAGGGGAATGTCCTCAAGCACAGCCGCTCACAGCTGTGCTTTGCCCAGAGTGATGAAGAGCCGGCTGTTTCAATACTACATATCCCTTACGCGCAAAACGTGAAGAGCCGTATAAGCTTAAGATATGAGCGAAATACTTGGTCTGGGGCATGATGTGGTCGATGTTGATGCATTTTCGCAGCAATGGCATGAGCCATCATCGACCATACGCAAGCTCTTCTCTGTACGAGAGTTGCGGCAGTGCACCATGCGTGCGGCGCTCAAGCACGATGATGAATTCCTGCATGCCGCGGCTCGATGGGCTGGCAAGGAATCGGTCATCAAGGCTTGGTCAGAGGCCATAGCCGATGGCACGGCTCCCTTTACCATTGAATCAGTCCCGTGGAGCGACATCGAAATCCTTGACGATTCACGCGGCCGCCCGCAGGCGATTCTTGGAGAATCGCTTGCTCAGTCTCTCACAAGCTCAATTGCAGCACAGCGCCCCTTGACCTGGCATATCTCCCTATCACATGATGGATCCATCGCATCCGCCGTCGCGATATTGGTTTGTTTATCTGGCCACGAAGGTGCAGACGTGTAAGTCGCTTTTATGACAAAAACAGCAAAAACCGACTCGCAAGGCGCAACCTGCCTACTCAGTGTCCTGTTAACGCAATCTGTGGGGTTGGATCACACCAGCACTTTGCGGCCTGCTGAGATGATGGCTTCGGCGACCGCATCAAGCGCGGGGGAGGAGAGCTTCCATTGCTGCCAGAACAGGGGCAGAAGCAACGGTTCGGGCGAGAGCAACGCCAGGCCATCCTTGGGATAGGTATCGAGGAATGCCTTGGGGATGAGCCCCCAGCCATATCCGAGCGAAATTGCGTTGTTGTATCCGACCGAGGTGGGAATGTAATGTGTCGGCGGGTGAACCTTGATGCGCGTGATGCGGCGAATGAACAGGTATTGCATGCGATCCTCGCGGTCATATTGAATCAGCGGTGCATGCTCGACCGCGTCCAGGGTCATGCCACTCGGGAACCAGCGCTCAGCAAATTCGGTAGTCGAAACCGCGTAATAGGGCATCGATCCGAGTTTGGTGATCGAACATCCCTGCACAGCCCTCCCTTCGGCGGTGATGGCAGCCATGACTTCACCGGAGCGCAGCAACCCAGCCGAAATATGCTCATCCTGCCGACGAATATCGATGGAAATAGACCGATGCACGACCGGAGCAAGCGCCGGAAGCACCCAGCTTTCCAGCGCGTCGGCATTGACCACGATGCGAATGTTGACTGCGCTTGCGGTTCGTTCGGATTTCAGCATTGAGATTGCCTCGTCCTGTGCAAGTTCAATCTGCCGTGCCAGTCGTACTAGCAGTTGCCCGACTTGCGTCGGTTTGACCGGCTTGCTACGTTGCAGCACGATATGCCCCAGTTGTGACTCGAGATTCTTGATGCGCTGGCTGATCGCTGACTGCGAGAGGTGAAGCTCGTCAGCTGCGGCATCAAAGCTGCCGGTTTCGAGAATGGTCTGTAAGGCGTTGAGCTGCTCAAGGGGGAGTGTGCGAATCTGTTCGGCAACTTTCGTTGCTGCGATGTCATCAAGGGTTTGACTGGAGTTCTGCATCTTTGTGATTGTGTTGAGTTCCTGGGCTGTGAGCTTGATGTTGGACTGGCGAGTTTCTCCAGTATCTACCTTTCTTGAAGACTTTGGCATTGTGCGCACTTCCTTTTCTACTCGTGAGGTTGATGGATGTGACATCGTTTCGTTGCTGCTTTCATGCTCGTGACTTTCGAATATTCCGGTGATTGCAATGGTTCTTGCCAACGAAAGACGCACGCAATGCCTCACGACTATATGAATCAGCTGATGGCCGAGATGGTATCAATAGGGACTCTAGCATAAGTAAAACTAATAATATATAAATAAAAACACTTGGACTTATTGTTTGAGAACACTTAGGCTACTTGATTGTGAGTTCATTAGTGTTATCGATTCTTATCGCAGGTTTTACCAGCCAGGCCGGAATCATCGTTGCCGTTGGAGCACAGAACGCGTTCATCATTCGCCAGGGCATCGCGCGAGCATACGTGCCGCAGATACTTACCATCTGCATTGGCGCGGATATCGTATTGATAAGTCTTGGCACTGCCGGTATGGGAAGCATGGTCTCGGCCCATCCCGAGGTTATGAAGGCGCTTACCTTGGTTGGTGCGTTCGTGCTGCTCATCTATGGCTTCTCGGCATTCAAGCGTGTGTTCGAAACCTGTGTGAGATTGGAATCTCGTTTTAAGCTGCGCAAGGCGCGCGCCCTTGCCCTTGCCGGCGGTGCAAGCGTTGATGAGCATGACTTGAATGATTCACACAGTGGCGTCGATGATGGCGATGTGGTCGACTCAATGGCCACTCAGCCGGCTTCGTCGCTGAGAGGCTCCGCATCCGCATCCATTGCTGGAGAGGTTGAATCTTCAGCCAATGAATTCCAGAAAGGTGCGCAGACCACATTAAAGAAGAGTCTTGTTGCTTGCCTCGGTTTTACCTTCCTCAACCCCGGTGTTTATCTCGACTCATTGGTATTGCTTGGTGGGATTGCAGCATCCTACGGAGCTGGACTCAAATGGTCATTCGCAGCTGGTGCGATGCTCTGCAGCATGGTGTGGTTCATTTCGCTTGGATTCCTGTCATCGAAAATGTCAAAGCTATTCAAGAACGAATACGCGTGGCTGGTGCTTGACATCATCATCGGCATCATGATGATCTTCATCGCGGCACATCTGGCACTGCGCTGACTGTGCCGGTTGTGCGCCCAGCCATACGCTCTTGCTGCTATAAGGCGAGATGAATCCCATGTGGTAAAGGCGGCATTGAAGCCGTCGTGTCGCGCATTGTTCAGGGTGCATGTATAATTACTCAGGTTGCTGTGAGAGTGGCGAATGCCGCTTTCGCACCAATGCGGGCGTAGCTCAATGGTAGAGCCTCAGTCTTCCAAACTGATTACGCGGGTTCGATTCCCGTCGCCCGCTCCATTTTCTCGGTCTGGGAACGTTGGAATTGCAATGTTTCTGAGCTTCTCTAAACGTTCACAGTAAAGGTATGTTATCAGTGAGTATCTCAGAGACAATCCGGAATGCGTGTAGTTGGGGTTCTTCCTTCTCGTTTGGCAGCAACTGCGAAGCGATAAGGGAATGGCCTCGGTGAAAGAAGAGAGAGAAAATCCGAGGGGCGTGTGGGCCGGTACGGGTGGCTCACCTATTCCGTCATGTGAGACGAAACGTCCCGCATAACGGGCTAGACGAACGCATGTTGCTCAGGTTGTGCTTTGGAGGTCGTTTTTCACTCAGATTTGCTCGAAAAGCGACTTCCAAAGCACAACACGTGCAATATCAGCGGATAACGGCCGAACCACCTTTTGCCGTATAACCCAAGAAGTCCGCCGAAGCGAGGCTGTGTCATGTCATGCCATGTTGTACAAGTGGATGATTCCAGGCAGGAAAATACCAATGCCAATGATGAAAGTGAGTAGACCATATCCCAGTAATGGGCGTGTGTGCCCATCCCAAGGCTTCTTGTTCGACAGAGCACGCATTTGGAAGGAGATGCCACCCATCACGAGTATCAGCACGCCAATGATCGTGACTACGAGTCCGGTCCAGAAGAGAATCATGTAAATATCCATGCATCACAATATACGAGGCATGGTGGTGCATTGTAATCATCCGCAGGAATGAAACAAATGTCGGAGGACAACAAGCCAACCGGGACACAAGAAAGTCCTGTGACCGATCCTTCATCGACATCAGCATACCCGTGCAAACGACCAGCGCTGCTGCACTCCGCTGCTCGACTCCTCCAGACGAACGGGGAATGCATCAAGGCAAGCTGCCAGCGGAAAAGATATAATCTGCCTTTAACGTTCCGGCAACCAAATGGTTATCGATTGTGGCAACCATAGAGTCATGGTATTTACTTGCAGGCAACTACTTGATGTACCAGAATTACACTTAACATTGGCATATGATGGTGGGAACAATGCCATGGAGCAGGGGATTATATGGGTACATCCGACTGATGTGATCAACGCTGCCGATTACGCCGAACAAGGCGAAATTCTGCTTACCTGTTCAACGAACTTTCCTTTGGAGAGCATGCAGAATGCCAACGATATCTCCCTGCTGAAACGTGATTTGCGCAAACTCGGCCTCGCTGCCGATGTAAACGATGTTCAGCAGGCATATGAGACACTGTGGCTGCAGTATATGGCCACGCTCGCCCATGCTGGAGTTCTCGCCATCGGTTTCGGCATCAAGATGAAGCATCCGACGATTCCCAAGGCCATGCTTCAAGCGGCGATGGAATACCATATCATGCTCTTCGAAGTACCTGAAGACGTGAATTTTTCTGAAATCGTCAAGACTGTGCTGCATAGGCAGGCTGAAGAAAGCGAAGGCATTCAGCGCGTCATGTACAACGTTCAACGCGATCTGTTCCGTGCAACTGATAATGAGAATGTCATTGAGTCAGTCGTCAGGGAAAGTGCAAAAAGGGCAAATGGATGGGCTGCCTTTGTTAATCTCAAGGGAAGCATCATTTCGATTTCCGATGCAAGCAAATCTCAGCAGGCCACACATCTTTCCCTGCTGATGGTTCAGCAGGAGGAACAACGCTGCAACAGTGCAAAGACGTGTTTCTGCATATCCAAGGGAAGAAACCGATATTATCTCTGCATTGTTGAAGATGGAAAACGCAGGTTGGGAACAATCATCGTATCTTCGCAGGGTAATGGCGATAGCAACATAGCTCGAGCAGTCGGCATCTCCGCTGCCGATGCGCTTGCCTGGAGCTTGCCGTCGCGGATCGAAGAGCGCAAAAGAAGAATGCGCTTTGGCAATCTCGCTGTTGAACAGTTGGCTAGTGGCAATGTGGATCTTGCATCGTCGCTATTCAAAGAGCTTCATGCGAATGCCATATCGTTCCCCATGACCTTGTTCTGCATAGACCCGCAATCGACGGAGAGCGATTTCACGTCCCGCATGTGTGACGACATAGCCGACGACGGAGCGCTTTTCGGGCAATTCCAAGACTATTACTGGATTCTTGCTCCTGCTCACCAGAGCGAACGCATTCGTACGTTGTTGGCCGATTCAGAGCGGATTCTCTCCGGCACTGCCACAATCAATGACTTTTCGAATGCCCCAGATGTTTTCGAGCTGGCACTGAAAGATTTGTGCATGCGAAGAATAGGCAGTCATGATTCGATAATTGACCTTTCTCCGCATGAGCTGGTGAGTCCTGAAATCGCTGCTGCGTATTCATCTGAACTGTTCGCTTTGGTGAGGAGTCTGCCGAAGAATGAGAAGAACCAGCTGATGCGCACGCTCAGGGAGCTGCTCTACACTGCATTCAATGTGGGAGCAGCCGCCAAAAGACTCGCTGTTCACCGCCATACCGTGGAGAATCGGATGAGTAAGCTGGAATCATTGCTTGGCCTTGATTTCACGAATGAGTCAGCGCGCGTGAAAGTTTGGATCGCATGCTCATTCATGCGTGACGAAGATATGTCAACATCACGTTAACTTCATATTGGTTCAGAAGTGCACATAATGTTGCGCCACAGCAACGCCTACGTGTTTGCTGAACCTGCAATAGCCGTAATCTCAGCTAAAATACGCAACCTTCATCGCATTTCGTTTTTGTGTTACATGAGTCTGAATAGGACACAATATCCAATTCCTGGCACTTATGTGCTGAATTATCCATTGTTACTTCTTGCGCTCTCATGAACAATGCCTCTTACAGACATCCATTCATTACATATTCAGGAAGAAGCATATTCATATGTCCAACGAACACGATGATTCAACAATCACATTTGAAGACTATGAACAATTTCTCAGCCCAGCACTTTCGAAGGCAACAACCTTGGTCGCTGAGTCCGGTAAGGGAATGTATCTGACCGATGTGAAGGGCAAACGATATATCGATTGGGTGCAGGGCATAGCAGTGAATGCACTCGGCCATGCACATCCAAGGGTTGTCGCGGCAGCAAAGGCTCAGATCGATAAGCTGATAACTGCCTCATTCAATGTGGTGAATTATCCGACGACATTGAAGCTGGCGAAGAGAATTTCTCAATTCACGCCTGGTGACCTTAACTCGATGCTGTTTGCCAATGGCGGCGCGGAGGCAACTGATGGCGCCATTAAACTGGCTCGTGTCGTCACCAAACGTCCTGCAGTGATAGCGTTCAAAGGTTCATTCCATGGGCGCACCGTTGGAGCTATCAGCATCACCGCCTCGAACTCCTTCTACCGCAAGGGGATTGAGCCATTGATGGGCGGTGTATATTTCACGCCATATCCTTCCAAGGATTTATGCCCAGCTGGCTATGATGCGAAACAGCGTGCCGATTGGTGCCTTGGCGAAATTGAACGACTCTTCAAATATTGTGTTTCGCCCGATGAAGTCGCATGCATCTATGTGGAACCGGTTCAGGGTGAAGGTGGCTATGTGGTTCCTGATCCGAGTTTCCTGAAGGGGCTGCGCGACATCTGCACCAAGCATGGAATCATGCTCGTCTTTGACGAGATCCAATCCGGTTATGGGCGCACGGGCAAGATGTTTGCGAGCATGCACTCAGGAGTTGTTCCAGACATCATGACCGTTGGCAAGGCCATTGCCGGTGGCTTCCCCATGAGCGCAGTGATCTCCACCGAGAAAATAATGAACACCTGGCGTCCAGGAATGCATGGTGGAACCTTTGGGGGTAATCCTGTTGCAGGTGCTGCAGGTCTGGCTGTGCTCGATGAGTTCGAAGAGCACAACATCGTGGAACACGCTGCGCAAATGGGAGAGTACTTCAAGTCGAAGCTGTTCGAATTGCAGAAGAAATTCCCATGGATCGCCGATGTTCGCGGTGTCGGCATGATGCTGGCGATCGAATTCGGTTCGAAAGACGGCATGAGCGGTGCCGAGGTCTTCCACGCGGTGTCTCAACAAGCCTTGGAAAAAGGGCTTCTTCTGTTGGGTTGCGGTGCAGACCATGATGCGGTGAGATTCGCGGCTCCGTTGAACTCCACGATTGATGACATTAATGAGGGACTCATGGTTTTTGAGGACGTACTTGCCTCAATCTGAGGCTGTTCGCAAGTTCATCGTAGTCCAGTAGCGAGGGAGTGATATATGGGTAGATATGTTGGGAAACGACTGCTTTCCGCAATACCTGTGTTATTCATCGTCGGCATAATTGCGTTTGTTTTATCTCATCTCAGTGGCGGCGATCCAGCACGAGTCGTTGCTGGAAATGATGCCACGCAGGCACAGGTTGAGGCAATCAGGCAACAGATGGGGCTGAACCAGAGTCTGCCCATTCAGCTGTGGCAGTGGATGATCAACATTTTTCATGGCAATCTCGGGTATTCCTATATTCTTGGTGAGCAAGTGACGCCAACGATTCTGTCCCATATTTTTCCAACATTGTCTGTTGCCTTGTTTGGCGAGGCCATCTCGCTCGTCGTGGCGATTCCGCTGGGAGTGCTGGCAGCTGACAAACATCGAAGAATAGCCGATAAAATCGTGTTGGCTTTTGCCACGCTCACCACATCGCTGCCAAGCTTTTTGGCCGGGTTGCTGCTGATGATTGTGTTCGTGTTGCAGCTCAAGCTGCTTCCAGCAAGTGGTTTTGTTGATCCCAACGAGGATTTTGCCGGGTATTTCAGTCATTTGATTCTTCCTGGAGTTTCTGTGGCAACATTACAGATAGCGATAATCTCGCGTATGACTCGATCATCCATGATTGACGCATTGGGCAGTGACTATATGAGAACTGCATCCGCGAAAGGTCTGACACGTTCACGGCAGCTTTGGGTCCACGCATTCAAGAATTCCTCGATTCCGATTCTCACCATCATTGGTCAGTCCTTCGGCGAACTGATAGCTGGTGCCATAGTCGTTGAGACCGTGTTTGATGTTCCAGGCATTGGTCAATTGGTGGTCAACTCAATTCTTCGACGCGATTACCAGATGATTCAGGGAATCATGATTTTTGTCGCCTTGGTCTTCATCATCGTCAATCTCATCACCGATGTTCTCTATGCCGTCGTTGACCCAAGAATACGAGAAAGGTCGTTCTGATTATGGCCGAAGTCAATGTTGTTGCCAATGCGACACCATCGAAATTCAGCAAGCTTTCTTCCAAGTGGAGCGTGCTGAGAACTTCGCCAAGCACCCTCATCGGTGGAGTTCTTCTGTTGGTGATCGCGCTTGCCTGCATACTCATACCGTGGCTGGGCCACATGGACGGGACTACTACAAACACAGCCAACATGTTGCTTGCTCCCAGTGCCCGGCATCCGATGGGGACGGACAATGTTGGCAGAGACACCTTCACCAGAGTGCTTCTTGGAGGCAAGGCGTCACTGACTGTCGGTATCTCTGCCGCTGCAATAGCTGGAATCATTGGATTTATAGTGGGACTCTATTCAGCCTATTATTCCAAACTTGGATATCTGCTGATGCGTGTCTGCGATGGATTGATGGCCTTTCCAGCGATTCTGTTTGCCATTGTCTTCATCGGTGCCTTTGGACAGAGCATGAGAAGCGTCATCCTATCGTTATCCATCGTCTTTATTCCTATGGTTGCACGAATAGTTCGTTCAGCCACGCTGAGCAATATGAATGAAAACTATGTGCAGGTTCTGACGAATCTTGGTGCCGGAAGTTTTCGAATCTTATGGAGAAACATTGCTCTGAATGTCATTGGGGCATGGATCGTTGAGGTCACCTTCGTCTGTGCAGACGCGATTCTTGTTGAAGCTGCGATGAGTTTCATCGGTGCCGGCATTCCTCAGCCTCAAGCGAGCTGGGGCAACATGCTCTACGACAGCAGAACCTATATCTACTCGGCATGGTGGATGACGGTATTTCCCGGCCTGGCCCTGGCTTTTACGGTGTTCGTCATCAACATGTTGGGCGATGGGCTGCGCGAAGTATTCGATCCGAAAAGTAGGAGGTGAAGTCACAATGAACGACAGTCAACAAGAGCGGTCGCTCCCCGCTTCAACACAGATTTTGGAATCAGCTGAAACTTCAAAGACCGTTGAGAATATTGAGCATGATGCTCGTGCGCTCTTGAAGGTGAACAATCTCAAGGTGGATTTCAGCAACTCCCGTCATCAGTGGACCAGAATAGTGCATGGAGTGAGCTTCGCGGTCGGCAAAGGTGAGATTCTCGGCATCGTTGGTGAGTCAGGGTGTGGAAAAAGCGTTACTGCTTTTTCGATCCTGCGCTTGCACGAACGGAGAACGACCCGGTACGAAGGCGCTATAACCTTTGAAGGTCATGACATATTTTCATTGGGGCAGAAGCAATTACGAACATTGCGTGGTGGCGATATAGGATTCATCTTCCAAAACCCCATGTCCAGCCTCAACCCGCTGCTGACCATAGGGCAACAGCTCAGAGAGACTGTACGTACTCACCAGCCTTCACTCAGCAAAAACGAAGTGGAGAGTAGCTGCATCGAAGCCTTGCACGATGCAGGCTCAGACAATCCTGAATCCTGGATGAAGCAATATCCTTATCAATTTTCTGGTGGGATGCTGCAACGAGTCATGATCGGTATGGCATTGATCAATCATCCCAAGCTTCTGATTGCCGATGAACCCACAACCGCTCTGGATGTGACCATTCAGATGCAGCTGCTCAAGGTGCTTCGTGACCTACGCAAAACGAGAGACATGAGCATTGTTCTCATCACTCATGATATGGGCGTTGTGGCTCAAATGTGCGACCGGGTAGAGGTCATGTATCAGGGTCGCATTATGGAATCCGCGCCCGTGTCTGATATCTTTGCGCATCCTCGTAACCCTTATACGCAAGGTTTGCTGGCGGCGATACCGCCAATGGAAGGATTGCGACCCAAACGTCTGAAAACCGTATCTGATTTTCTCAAGCAGTCTGGCAGCGATCTATCACCCCATGGCAATGTCATGGATCACGCCGCCTTCACTGCCAAGGAATAGAGGGCTTGATGCAACAGAGAGATGTGGAAAACAAGTGTTTCACGAACGGTGACGGACAAAGCGGGAAGGTGGCAATGTGATAGGGCAACGTAAGGCTATACTCCAGGTCAACAGCATTACCAAGGATTTTGTAAGACGCGGTTTTACGAGCCGCGCACAGACCGTGATGCGTGCGGTGAACAATGTTTCCTTGCAGTTATTCGCCAACCAGACATACGCCTTGGTTGGTGAGTCGGGCAGTGGAAAAAGCACGACGGGAAGAATAATCTGCGCCTTGGAAAGACCAACTTCCGGTACGGTCGTATTCAACGATGAGAATTATACGGATTTTTCCGACCACCTTCTGCGCCAAAAGATCAGAGGCAACATACAGATGGTGTTGCAGGATCCATTCTCTTCGCTCAATCCTCGTAAAACCATAGAACATGCAGTTCTTGAAGCCCTTGAGATTCAAAAAATCGGGAAGAACCATTCTGAGCGACTCGATGCAGTGGTGGACATGATTGAGCGAGTTGGCCTTTCCAGCGGGATGATCAATCGTTATCCGCACCAATTCTCGGGTGGTCAGCTTCAACGTGTGAATATTGCCCGAGCGTTGGTAGTTCGTCCGAAAATCCTGATCCTTGACGAATCGGTCTCTGCTCTCGATGTCTCGGTACAGGCTCAGGTTCTGAATCTTTTGCAGGATTTGAAACAGGAATTCTCCCTGAGCTATCTCTTCATCACCCATGATCTGAGCGTTGTTCGATTTATTGCGGATCGCGTCGGAGTATTGCGAAAGGGCGAGCTCGTGGAGGAAGGAACCGTGGATGAGATATTCGACCATCCGCAAACCGACTACACGCAGAATCTGCTGTCAAGTATTCCGATTCCCAATCCTGAACACCGCCAATTGGCGTTTTGACTACATTCTTGCCACTGAAAACCATCCAATAACAAAGAGAGGAAATTATGAACGCCTTAGGAAAGAAAATAATGGCCATAGGAGCTTCTGTGGCCGTGCTGTTCAGCCTTACGGCCTGCGGTTCCAGCAGCGCTTCATCGTCCAGCAAGGGGGTTGATGGAGGAACAATCCATATTGCCCTCAACGCAACGGTAACCAGCCTGGATCCAATGATCACGGGTGCCTACGTTGCTCGAGACACCATGCGCAGCATGTATGAATCGCTGGTCACTCTCAAGCAGGACGGATCCGTTGGTCCATTGCTTGCAAAGAGTTACAAGGTCAGTTCTGATTTCAAGACCTTCACCTTCACACTTCGATCAGGGGTGAAATTCCACAATGGTGAAACGATGAAGGCTTCTGATGTTGTAGCATCCATGCAGCGCTGGATCAAGCTTTCCCAGATTGGCAGCACATTCTTCACCGGTTCGACGGTCACCTCACCCGATGCCGATACGGTTGTCATCACATCTCCAAAACCAGTATCAACCGGCCTGTATCTGATGGCCGATACAGGACGCATCGCCGCAATCATGCCAAAATCCGTGATCGACAAGGCAACCTCGACAGGTGTGACCGAATATGTCGGCACAGGTCCCTACGAGTTCAGTTCATGGGACAAAGATAACAAGATAGTGCTCAAGAAGTTTGCCGACTACTCTTCTCCAACGGGTGCCACCAATGGATACACGGGCAAACGTGTTGCGCACGCCGACAAACTCGAATTTGACTTCGTGACCGATGGCACAACCCGACTTTCAGGTACCTTGAGCGGTCAGTATCAGATTGGCTATTCTCTGGCCGATTCCCAGTATGCTCAGGCAAAGGCCAACTCAAGTTTGAAGGTCGAGAAGGACGAGATGCTTGAGACCCTTATCTTCAACAAGCAAGAAGGTCTGTTCAAGGACAACACCAAGTTGCGTCAGGCAATCCTGGCTGCGCTGAACATGTCGAAAATTGCGAAGGCTGGTCATCAAAACTCGGATCTGTATACGAACGATGGCGGTCTGATGCCAAAGAACAGCCCTCTTCGTTCGGACTCAAGTCTGGATAAATACAATGACCCAGACGCGGCAGCGGCCAAGAAGCTCATCAAGGAATCAGGATATAACGGTCAGACCATCACTTTCCTGACCACCAAGGATTATCCATATATGTATGACGAAAGTATGGAGATTCAAAATGAGCTGAATGCGGTGGGCATCAAAACCAACATCCAGGTTCTGGATTGGGCGAGCGTGCTGCAAAAGATGTTCCAACCAGGCTCCTGGGACATGCTGATTTCCAGCTACAGCTACTCTGCGAACCCAATCAGTTACTCATTCTTCCAGGCTTCGGGAGCTGGATGGAATACTGATCCAGAATTCAAAGAGATTGCTGACAGCATCAATGCCGCCACCACTGAGACTGCCCAGAAAGCTGGATACGATAAGCTTCAGGATTGGTTCTACACCTACGTTCCGAACATCATCGTGAGCAAGTATCAGCAGATCAGTGCCGTATCCACGAAACTCAATGGATATTCCTCAGGAATGCAGGGGCCGGTGTATTACAACCTGCAGTTGAGCGAATAGTTTCTTGAAAAAGGAATGAGAGGCAGCCACGCCTTGACGGTTGAAACTGTGGCGTGGCTGCTACGTATCCATAAGATTTCCATGTATCACTGTAATTTTCGTATCTTCAACACGTCTGCAATCCGAAAGAGTGAGGCTATGCATTCGATGGCAAATTCCGCGAGTGGTGAATCTCAACGAGACGTATGTGAGTTGAGCATAGGCGAGATGAAATCCATGCTGGCATCTGGTCGCATCACTTCCACAGAGCTTGTGGTGAATTATTTGAATAGGCTGTTTTTTTACGATGTCAATGGTATCCAGCTCAATTCAACCCCAATCATTGCAGCCACTGCCTTGCATGAGGCCATGGTGAAGGATTCGCAACGTGACCATGGCGATGTCCAGGGACCCTTGCATGGCATTCCGTATACGGTGAAAGACAGTTATATGGCCAAAGGCATGACGATGGCAGCCGGATCACCGGCCTTTGCGCATGTTGTGGCCAATGAAGACAGTTTTTCTGTTGCTGCACTGCGCAAGGCCGGCGCGATTTTGCTCGGGCGAACCAATATGCCACCCATGGCAGCTGGAGGAGTGCAACGTGGAATATATGGAAGGTCTGAAAGTCCATATAATGGCGAATATTTGCCGGCAGCATGGTATTCGGGTTCCTCGCATGGTTCGGTAGTGTCGACCGCGGCAAGTTTTGCCGCCTTCGGCATGGGGGAGGAAACCGTTTCTTCCGGGCGTTCGCCGGCAGCCAACAATGGTGTCGTGGCATATACTCCTACGAGAGGTGTCATCTCGCTGCGTGGCAATTGGGTGCTGCATGCCACGAAGGATGAAGTAGTGCCGCATACTCGCAATGTCGATGATCTTCTTGAGCTGTTGCCAACGCTGACACAGGCTGATGAAGACACCAGGGGGGATCTGTGGAGAAGGCAGTCATGTGTTCGACTTGATGATGCCGCACGCGTTCAAGACCTTGGCTTCGATCGAGTGAAGGGAGCAGACGTTCTTTCCGGGCTTAACATCGGTGTCGTCAATGAATATGCAGGACGCATCGGGGGTGTGATTCCCTCGGTCTACACCCGGCCAAGCATCAATGCGTTGCTCATGCAGTCGATTCAATCCCTGCAGCAACTGGGCGCTCATGTCAGATGGACATCATTGCCTTTGCGCGACGCCTATGAGATTGCACCGAGAAACCTCAAGACTTTTGCCGATGAAGGACTCATTCCTCACGATTGGATGGATCACGAATGGCTCCAGCTCAATGCATCGGTTCTTGAAGAGTTCATTACATCCTTTAGCATGAGCGGCATCACCAGTCTGCAGGATGTTGACCCCGACGACATATTCCCCAACCCCTTCAACTCCGTGGCACAGACGAAACACTGGCGCTATGGCTTCTACCGGCAGGCATATGAATACATGCGTTCAGGGGCGATGCTTCCCTCGGAGCAGACCCCTGAACTCAAACAGGGTCTTCGAGGCCTTGAAACCATACGAAAGCGCCATCTTGAAGCATGGATGCGCGCCGAAAACCTGGATGTGCTTATTTTTCCAACGAACAGCAATGTTGCCAAGGCCGATTGTGATGTGGACGATGTTGACAACGTCGAGGCCTGGCAGGATGGAACATGGTTTTCCAACGGCAATAGATTCATCCGTCATCTGGGGATACCGACGGTGACGACAACGATGGGTGTGATGTCCGATACAGGCATTCCTGCGGGACTGACCTTTATGGGACCGTCGGGAAGTGATCAGCTGCTGTTATCGTGTGCCTACGAATTTGAAAAGGCCACATCGTTGCGGGTATCTCCGAGACGCACCCCACCACTTCCCGCCGCTGGCAGAATTCCCCTGAACGATGGCTCGGCACAGCCGCATGTCGAGCAGGTTGATGCTGGGGCGCTTCATGCAACTCTTGAAGTCACGATTGGCAATGGTTCAATTGACTATGGTGTGCGCATGCTCGACCCCGATAGGCGGTATTCCTGCCGAATCTTCATCAATGGCGTACTCATGCACGAATGGTCGCGTGATGATTCCTGGCATGGATCACTCTCGCTCGCAGCGGTGTTTGATGCCAGAAAAATTGCCGTGATCGCACTGTATTCGAGCTTGGACCGAAGTTTGGGCGCCGACATTCGTGTGTGCGACAATCCTGCGCCAAGCCATGGTGAGGGGTCGTTGCTGTGAGCCTTGGCAAGAAGCGCGCTGATGAATTTTCAGCAATACGGAACCGAATGATCGAGATGGGTGGCGGTAATTTGCATGGTGCCGCCACACAGAGGGGAATAGACAATGTTTGCCATAGACACCATATTTGAGAATGCACATGTTCAGACCATGGATCCCAAGCATCCCTATGCTACGGCGATAGGGGTGCATCATGGGAAAATCGTTGCCATTGATGATGAACTTGAAGGTGTGAGTGCCAAAGAACGTGTTGATTTACAAGGAAAATATGTGTGCCCGGGCTTTAACGATGTGCATCTGCATTTCTCATTATTGGGCGCAAATCTGAATCAGGTGGATTTACGCAAGCAAACGATATCAACCATGGATGAGCTTTATGCCAAGGTTGAGTCTGCATGCATTCAAGCTCCGGAAGGGCAGTGGGTGCTTGGCTGGGGTTTTGACCAGTTCTCGCTGGGTGCATTCCCCGACATTGCACGGCTTGACCAGATATCGCATGGTCATCCCGTGCTCATCCTGCATCTTTCGAACCATGCAGCGGTAATCAACAGTGAGGCATTCAGGCGTGCTGGATATGAACATCCTGAAGATATCGAAGACACGGATCTCGTCATTCGAGAAAAGGGGAGGATCACCGGCCTGGTCAAAGATAAATTCTGCTTCATGGTCACCGGTGTGGCCAACCGGGTCTCAGAAGAGATTTTGCTGCATCAGCTCCGTCTTGCGGCAGACTACACGCTGGCGTTGGGCATTACCAGTTTTACCGATGGGGGAACAGGCACCGATCCCCACTGGGAAGGCATCGGCCAGACACCCGATGATGCTGGACTATTCCAAGCTGCCTATGATCGCGGCCTCATCCAGCAGCGTGGCACTCTCATGCCGTATTACAGTTCATTCCATGATCTTGGAGAGCTTACTGGAGACATTACGGAGGGTTTCGGCCTTGACCTCGGTATCCGTACCGGCTTCGAAGGCGGCATGCTTGACATCGGGCCGGCAAAGGTCATTCTTGACGGTGCTTTCAACAGTCTCTCGGCATACTTGAGTGAACCATATCTGGGGTACTCGGACAACTATGGTGTGCTCAGCTGGGATCCAGAGGAGTTCAAACATCACGTTGCGCAACTGCACCGCCAGGGATGGCGTGTGGCAGTTCACGCAATTGGAGACAGAGCCGTGAATCTGGCCTTGGATGCGTTCGAGCATGCCCAGAATCTTTATCCAAGAAAGGATGTCCGTCACCGGCTCGAGCATTGCGGGATTGCGGATGACGCAATGGTTGACCGCATCGTCCGGGATGGAGTCATCGCCAATCCACAGGGAAGCTTCATCAAGAACAATGGCGATGCGTATGTCGAGCTATTGGGGGAGGAGCGAGCGCGAAGAGCATACCGGATGGGTGCCTTTGTGAGTCGGGGAGCAATCATTCCGGGCAGCACCGATGCCCCGTGTGCACCAGTTGCTCCCATGGTTTCGATTGAAGGCATGGTGACGCGAACAACCGCCCATGGCTTTGTCCTTGGTGAGAGCGAGAAGCTCTCAGTTGATCAGGCGCTGAGCGCATATACCTATGGAAGCGCATATGCGTCGCATAAGGAGCATGTTCTTGGCAGTATCAGCGCCGGCAAATTCGCTGATTTCTCTGTGCTCGATCATGATCCCCATGATGTGCCAGCCGATGAGCTTCACAAGATCGGTGTGCTCCAGACAATCATCAACGGTGTGACTCGATATTCACGGATGTGAGGCAGACACAGCGTGCCGCTCATGTTCGCTTGGCCATCAGGATGAACAAGTGAAGCGGATGCAACTGAGCCAGAACTCGTCAGGAATTGGGGTG
The DNA here is from genome assembly GCF_002259795.1 of Bifidobacterium aquikefiri. Lineage (GTDB taxonomy): Bacteria > Actinomycetota > Actinomycetes > Actinomycetales > Bifidobacteriaceae > Bombiscardovia > Bombiscardovia aquikefiri. The sequence goes on from NZ_MWXA01000003.1 coordinate 368,789, forward strand.
TTCGTATGAGTGCTGCGAGGCGTAGCGGCGAAATCGTGGCCTATGCCATGTGGATACTTGCCATGTCAGGCTATGTCTTTGCTGCCACATGCCGGTCCTCACTTTCTGCCACTGGCATCCAGGCCGCGCTGTATTTCAACATCAGCAGTGCAGCATTGTCTTCATTCGTGTATCTGCAGCTTTTCGTCTACGCGATTGTACAAATTCCTGCCGGCATAATGCTTGACAGATTTGGCCCAAAACGAATGATTGCCGCCGGCTGCCTGCTGATGTCAGTCGGGCAAGGGATCATGGCCCTTGCAACGGCAACCTGGATGGCTGTGTTCGCTCGCGCCGCCGTTGGCATTGGTGATGCTTGCATATTCATTTCTGTTATCAGGCTGCTCGCAGCCTGGTTTCCCATGCGCAAGTTGCCCTTGTTGAATCAGTTGACCGGACAAATTGGCAATCTCGGCCAGATTATATCGGTCTACCCTTTCGTCTGGGTCATGAAAATGGCACATTGGCAGACCGCATTCCTCTCGCTCTCCGCCATTGGCATTCTTATAGCGTTCTGTGTGATCTCGCTATTGCGCGAAAGTCCGCATGAACGAGAATCGCGTGCAATGGCGCAGAAACTGAGAACGACGGGATTGAACTGGGCAGATGTCCTGCGCAATCTGCGCTCGGTCGCACGGCTTCCTGGAACCATATGTGGGTTTTGGGTGCATAGCATCACATGGTTTTCCAATACGATGATGAATCAACTCTGGGGCTTCCCATTCCTTCTTGCCGTCGAGCACTATTCGCATGCTCAGGCGAGTGCCTACCTTGCATCTGGAACTGCGATGTGCGTTATCTGGGCACTCATGTTCGGACGCTTTTCCAGTGCGCATCCGATTCACGGCAGAATCATGTTGGTCTATGTCACGGTAGGTGCGCAGATGCTGTGCTGGACGATACTGCTTGCCACGGCTGGACCTCATCCCACAGCGGTGATGATTGCCCTGCTGTTTTCCATTTCGAGCGGCATGGCAGCCTCAAGTGTCGCTTTTGACTTTGCTCGAGAGGGCTGTCTGCCGAAGGATCTGGGAACTGCAACCGCCCTTGCCAACATCGGAGGTTTCCTCTCCTCGGGACTTGTGCTCCTTGGAGTTGGACAACTGTTGGATTGGCAGGGAGCAAACAGCCCAAGACTGTATACGAGTCAGTCAATGCGAGTTGCGGTACTGGTGCAGTATCCAATGTGGATCATTGGTCTTATCGGATTCAGCGTCATGCTGCCCAAGGTGCTCGCTCGATTGCGAGAACGCAGTCTTCGGATCAGCTCGGCTGAGCTCCGGCATTGAAGTGTGAATTGAAGTGTGACTTGATGTGTGAATAGTGTTGCGCAATCTGAAATTGAAAGGTGAAGTCCAATGAAAGCAACCGTATATAAAGGGGAACGCCGGGTCGAGCTGGAGGAAGTTCCAGATGCCGCAATAGCCAAATGTTCCGATGCCGTGGTTGACATCGAGTATGCAGGTGTGTGTGGTTCAGATCTGTGGACATATCGAGGTCAGGGAGCATCTGCACCCAGCAGGATAGGTCATGAATTCGTTGGCACCGTCCGTGAAGTGGGATCAGAGGTATCTTCCGTCAAACCTGGCGATTGGGTCATCGTTCCCTTTCGCTATAGCGATGGCGTATGCCGCTATTGCCAGAAAGGCTTAGAAACCAGCTGCATTCATGGAGGCTTCTGGGGCAGGGAGAGCGTCGATGCCGGTCAGGGCGAGGCGGCATGCGTCCCTTATGCCGATGACACCCTGGTTAAGGCACTGCCTGATGGGAGTCGTCCGGACGAGGGCATCATTGCAAGCCTGTTGACACTCAGCGATGTGTTTACCACCGGATATCACGCAGCCACATGCTCCAGAATCCGCAGTGGCGATACCGTTGTTGTGGTGGGAGACGGGGCTGTAGGACTCTGCGCGATCATGGCGGCGCGATTACTTGGTGCCTCACACATTATCAATGCCGGGAGCAGCCATGAGGACCGACATCTTCTTGCCAAGGCATGTGGAGCCGATGAAGTGATTTCCGCTCGTGGCGACGATGCAGTGAAGGCGGTTGAAACACTGACATCGGGCCATATGCCTGATGAAGTGCTTGAATGCGTCGGCTCTGCGCAGTCATTCTCCACGGCGATCTCGATGTGCGCTCCAGGAGGATCGGTGAGCTACGTCGGCTTGCCACATGGAGTTGACATCGATGTGAAAAGTCTGTTCTACAACAACATAACGGTTACCGGCGGCATGTCGCCAGCGCATCATTACATCGCCAGGCTGTTGCCACAGATTCTCGACAAGTCAATCAATCCAGGACTGGTCTATACCAAGGAATACCGATTGAAAGACATCGCCACGGCATACGAGGACATGGATAATCGTCGCACGATCAAACCCCTGATCAAGGTCGGCTGATGGCATATGGGCATAGAATCATATGAAGGATATAGAGCACTCTGCGAACCGCATGAAAGAATCAGCGAGCATGATGCTCTCATTTTCCTGAAAGATCAATATAGGCTGAGCAATATCACGCTGCGACGCATCATGACCGAGCGGGACGACACATTCAGCGTGAGCGTTGCCCAGTCGACAAGGCCGAAATGGATATTGAAGATTGAGCATCCGTCAGAGAGCCGTGAGGCGGTGCTCATGCGTGCGCAAGCAATTCGTAGTTTCGAAGAGCTCGATTCATCGCTGCCCGTCACCCGGATCTTCGCAAACAGATCAGATGCTCTGGTATCCGCGATGGAACGGCAGAATCACACGCGATATGCGACGTTGACCTCATTCGTTGCTGGTGAAGTGCTCTCGCATATGAGAGAGCCCGCCTCGGATCTTCTGCTTTTCAATATGGGCCAGGCATTGGCGCGAATTGAGCTGGTTTTGGCGAAGCAGCAATCCTGTGAGGATCATCTCGGTCGAGTGCTGTGGGACATGAGGCTTTTCCCGGAGATATGTGAGGCCACACTTCCTGCAATCTCCGACAGCCATATGAGGAAGCCAATAGAACGAGCCCTTGACGATTATCTGACCATCCACAAGCGTGTGTGTGGGCTCCCGGAATATATGTGTCATGGTGATTTTCATCCTGGAAATGTGATGGTGGATTCGAATATGCCGAATGTCATTGCGGGAATCATCGATTTTGGCGACATGCACAGGATGCCATTGATCTGCGATGTGGCGACATGCCTATGCTATGCCATCGCTACTCATGCCGGTGTCGACACTGCACTCGCGCCGTGCAGACGAATACTTCAAGGGTATTCCTGGCAGCTTTCAGCGCATGACGATGATCAGCGCCGTTACGCACGATCAACAAGTCTGATGCATCTCAGTGATGAAGATTACTCGCTGCTGCCTATCCTGATTGAGGTGAGGAGCGCGCTTGCCGTAATTCTTCCGTATCTGGCACAGACTCTTGCGGGCGTGGATGCCTCGCATTACATCGCAAATCCAGAGACTCGTCTGAGACGGTTGATAACCGTGCAGAATATTGGTCACAGAGAATGTGAAGCACAGCTTCAGCCATAACGGTTGTAAGAGGTGACGGTGCTGATGGCAATACGAAAGGAAAAACTATGACAGCAGATACGGCAGGCATGGCATCACAGGCTGTGCAAGGCAAGAAACAGGTTTCCAATGCGTTCGATTTCCACAAGGGCATGGCATCCTTGAGTGATGACGAGCGAGCGCTGATAGAACGGCGGAAACGGATCTTGGGAACCATGGGTCCGCTGTTCTATGACCGGCCGGTGCATATAGTGCGCGGGCAGGCAGCGCATCTCTTCGACGCATCCGGCAATGATTATCTGGATTGCTATAACAATGTCGCATGCGTTGGCCATGCAAACCCACGGGTACGTGAAGCGGTCAACGATCAACTGGGCCTTCAAGACACGCATTCCAGGTATGTGCAGGATGAGATTCTTGACTATGGGGAGCGAATTCTGAGCTACTTTCCTACTGCCATGGATCGAGTGAACTTTACCAACTCTGGGTCGGAATCCAACGATCTTGCCCTGCGCATGGCTCGTGTATTTACGGGTCATCAGGGAGTAGTAGTGACAACAAATGCCTATCATGGCATTACGTCGCTCGTCTCTTCGGTCTCTCCAAGTTTTGGTACGGGCGTGCCGCTGGCGCCTTTTCTTGCAACCGTCGAGATTGCCGATGTATTGACGGGTGATCTGCCTGAGAGTCAGGTCAACGACATATTGCAACAACGCTTTGCATGTGCGTTTCAGAAACTTCACGATGGTGGATTTGGCGTATCTGCAGTCTTGCTGGATCAGATTTTCTCTTCCGACGGCATTCTTCCAGGGGCGCCAGGCTGGGTGAATCATATTGCTCAGGCTGTTCATCGTGTTGGCGGCATACTTATCGCGGACGAAGTGCAATCGGGATTCGCCCGCACAGGAGAAGCCTTCTGGGGTTTTCAGCGGCATCATGCAGATGCGGATATTGCCACAATTGGCAAACCGATGGCGAATGGAATCCCCACCGGTGCCGTCATCTATAAACACCAGATAGGCGAGGCCTTTGCCTCGTGCACCCGGTATTTCAATACTTTCGGCGGCAATCCCGTATCCATGAGAGCCGCAGAGGCAGTACTCGACGAGATTGAAGACCGGCACCTGCTCGCCCACGCGCAGCAAATCGGTGAGCAGCTCGATGCACAACTTCATCAGCTGCTTGGCGGAACTTCACGGTTTCGCGGCATGCGTCATGCTGGCCTGTTTCTTGGCATCGATATAGGCAGCAGTGATTCAGCCAGTTCGGATCCTCAGGCAACGCGGGCAATTATCAACAGGTTACGTGATATGTTCATTCTCATATCATCGTCTGGTCCCGATGGCAGCACACTGAAACTCCGTCCCCCTCTGGTGTTCTCTTCCGCGGACGTGGATCGTTTCATGCAAGCCTGCTCCACGCTCGTCGATGAGGGATATTTTGGGTGATGCATGTGTGGCTTGGGTGATGCACACGGCAGCATAGGCCAGGCAGGCTCAGGCGCTGAGAGCGATTGCATTGAACCTGCACCATTGCTAGAGCCGGATGTAGAAAGCCTGATTGCGCTGCTGCTCAGCAATGAACACGATTCCCGACGGAACAACGTGAATCGCCGGATCAAGCGATTCCTGTGCAATCTTATGAGTGCTGAGAGCCGTTGCACATGCATAGACCCCGACTCCAGCGGGAATGTCTTCACGGTGAATGCTCGGTGCGGCAGTAATGGCCGTGTGGTTGATCACCAGGAACACTGAATCGGAACATTGCTGATTGGACTCAATGGACTTGCCCAGACGCAAACCTCGCTCAACATCACTCCCATCGTCAGAGGCATGCAGAATCACCGGTTGAAGACTGCCGTTCGTGGGCATCGCTTACTCCTTATCAATGGTTTCGCCATGCCTTGCGGGTTTATATACGTAAAAACTCATAGGGACATTCCAAGGGCTGCAGAGCATGCTGTCGTGATAAGAATAGTCTCATTTGTTCATCTAGGAGATGTCATTTCAGCTATCAGGCGCCAGCAACTCCTTGATCAGAACAGGGTTATAGGCATAGAAGTGTGGGTTTTTGGTCTTTGCTGGTGTACTGGCGTGTAATTCGTTCCAGTAGATGCCCTGCTCCTCTCCCGTCATTCCGAGTGAGCGGAGCGGGCCGATCAGATAGCCGACCTGCTGATAGCCCAAGGGCTGTCATTCCGAGTGAGCGGAGCGAGTCGATCGTATGAACTTGTCAAAGCTGTATGTACCATCGTCATCCCGAGTGAGCGGAGCGAGTCGAGGGATCTTGGCTGTTGATGCTTGCAAGGGTGAGATCTCTCGACTCGCTCCGCTCACTCGAGATGACAAGGGAGGTGTAATTCGCTCGAGATGACATTCGGTCGAGATGACAAGAGAGGTGAGGATAGCAAGGGAGGTGGGGATGGCGGGCATCGACATTGGGTCGTTCCTGCTCTCGTGGTTCTGTTGCGATGCATGATGGTGCCGCAATACGGACACAGGTTGCTTTCATGCATCCCAGGTCAAACAGGATTATCAACCAGCACAAACCCCAGCCTGGAGAACGCCTCACGGCATGTTTCACACATACTTTGTGCCGTGCCGTTATACC
>NZ_MWXA01000004.1 GCF_002259795.1 Bifidobacterium aquikefiri
TCTCCTCGCTCATCTCGCGTGGGCTTACCGGCGTGCGCCTGGTGACCGGCGACCGGTGCGCCGGACTGGTGAACACCGTCAGTGAACTCCTGCCACAGGCCCGCTACCAGCGGTGCATGGTGCACTTCATGCGCAACGTGCTCTCGAAAGTCTCCCCTCGTCACACCCGATGGGCCGGGGACGCGCTCAAGGCCGTGTTCGCGATGGAATCACGCGAATCGGCGTTGGCCAAGGCCGAGCAGGTCGCCACCGAGATGGAGGAGCGGAAACTCAGGGAGGCCGCCAAGTGCCTGCGCGAGGGCATCGACGAGACCACCACGTACCTGCTCAAGGATTACCCGGTCGAGCATCGCCGGCGCATCCGAACGAACAACATGATCGAACGGTTGAACCGGGAGATCCGCAGGAGAACCCGCGTGGTGGGCGCTTTCCCGGATGGTAGATCGGCATTGATGCTCATCACTGCGAGAATCCGCTACGTCACCGGCAACCAGTGGTCGACCCGCCGCTACCTGGACATGTCCCGACTCCACGACACCATACAGGAAGCGAACTGACAACGCACACAGGAAACAAAAACCAAAGTGCGCAAGAACCCGGGCACTACCCATTCTTTTATTCTCTATAATACTTTTTATTCAATTCACGGTCGTTATCATTGACAATTCTCCATTATTTGCTTTGTTCTTAGCACTTTTATACTCTTCAGTGGTTGCTCAAAGCCATGGATCAACGGCGTTATCTAAGTCGTATCGAACACGAGTAAATCGGAAATTTAAAAATATTTCATTACCTTGACAATTGTAAAAAACAATGAGTATTTACCAAATATCTACAGGATGATATCGTATCCGTCAATAAATGATTAAACGATTATCTGTGTACTCCGTATCCCCTGTGTCTCAGTCATCGTTAGCTATCGTTGCGAGGAGTCATACAAGCACAGCGCTTGTATGACAAATTACTCAATATTGATAGTTCCATAATTGATTAATTGTCCGTAAACAGTCAAGGAGCCGTCAAAGAGTTTTGTCTTATATGGCCTTTTATATGTCAACTTATGAATGTATGTGTTGTCAATTGGAGGAATTCGGCTAGAGCTCAAATTCATATAACTCTGCAGAGCCAATGTATTCACATTATTGATTGGTACATTATTTATCATCTCTCGAAATTGAACAAAGTGCTGGTATGCGATTTTGAGAAAAGTTTCACACATAAAATAATCAATTAATCGATTCTCAGTCTTCCAATATTGTTCATAGCAGTCAATAACATATTTGAATAGCGGATTTCCCTCTTTACCGGCAATAAAGTAGAAAGTCCAATGTTTTGAAAATGCACCGGATGGTGGGTCCACCAAACGTGAGGCAGAATAGAAATCATACTTCATAATTTCTGAAGAAAGAGAATTGCTCAGATAAGCGCTAGCATCTAGCCAAACGCCTCCATGTTCATAAAGCAATTTGAAACGCATGTAATCAGATAAGTTGGTCATGGATATAGTTCCCGATTGAATCTTAGAAAGGAGTGGCAGAGGTATCTGAATAAATTGTTTGTAGTTTTCCCTACTGATTATATGAACGGTTCTGTTGTTAGCGTTCCTCTGAATACTATCAATACATCTTCTGACAAGATACGGAGTAGTATCGTCAATCCCTTGCCACCACATGAGCCACACTGGACCGTCATTTATGCATGCATGATTCGATGAACTTTGTTGTATTGGCACCTTGCAGCAAACTTCCTCGAATAGTCTGTCTCTAAGTTTCGAATAATAGGCGACGTCACTAACGAACGGCAAATAGGTCATCGCTCTTTGAAGAGCAAATACCAAACCATACTTTTGATAAACGAACCAAGATGTTTCAAATATCTGTTTGAACTTGTTAGTGATTTTTTGAGTTAATCTCATGCATCAGTCCTTCTTCTCATGTGTTACCACGTCTCCAATTTCTTTCAGTCACCAACACCCATTTCTGACATACATACCCGATACAAGCAAACAAAGATCTGAAAAATTGCTTATTGAGGGCCACAGTACCCGTAATTGCCTGGGTCGCGAGAATTAGTCATTTTCTCAGCTTGATTCCTAACTATCTGTGTATTAGCAGACAGACTTTTCGTCGATTGCGTATCGATGATTTCGTGAAGCCGGGACATATTCGCCCAACATCGAGTTAATCAGCCGTTGAAATTCATGGATACGATTTTCTAGCTTATTAGAACCAGTATCGGAATCGGTATGCTCAACCGCGTGGATTCTTCTTCTTTATGCACCACACCTAAGGACGTTCAACCATGCAACTAGGGATAAAGGTTTAGATGTTGACACATCGAAGGAGACGCCTTCAGAGATGAGATTCGTTACCTCACAGAAAATTTGAACTGGTTCCAAGCGAATTCATTAGGTTCAATACTAAAGCCTTGCGTTTGGATTTCTGGGAAAACGATACTCGCAGCACCATCAAAAATCGGCATCAATGTACAAGAATTCCGCCTCGATGCAACAATCGATTTTGTATTATGGATCTTTCTAGTTTGTCTGATTAGGTTTTCGCTGCTATCTTATCTGCCTCTTACACCTCTAGAAATCTTAAGAAAATTCACAAGCAAAGATATATGCAATTCAGGATATTATCGAAACATAAGTGGATGGTAAGCCACGGAATTTCGCGTACTGTCAATGACCCTAGCGACACACTCTAAAAATTGATTATTGAATATGTCGTAGCCAACTCATTTCAGGTCACACACACGTTATAAAGTCAAATTACCCGAATCCGTTTCATAATCGTAGTCACAACATACAATAAGAGGAATCTCAGATGCCTTCCAAGCCATTAGTCAGCGTGATAGTGCCCGTGTACAACATACCTAATGACTTGTTAAGCAGGTGTTTCAATGCGTTAGCAGTACAAACTTATACGAACATGGAGATCATTGTAATAGATGATGGTTCTACAATTGAAGGAAATAAAACAATTTGTGACGCTTTCCAATCTAACCATTCTCAATTTTCGGTAGTTCATAAAAATAACGAGGGAGTGTCAACTGCAAGAAACATCGGCATAGAAAAATCCAAAGGTAAGTGGGTAACATTCATCGATTCAGATGATTGGATAGAACCAGATTACATAGAAAAGCTAATATCATTTACAAACACCAATAAAATGGCTGACATCGTGTTCTGTGACTGCACTGTAGAGTATGAAAACCGAAGTGTGAAAAATTCATTCGTTCCGCATAACTTTAAAAGATTCTTGAATTCGAAACACGATCGTCAACTTCTCCTTTTAGAAATGCTGGGGCAAAACAAGTTCTATAATCCGCCAGAAATCGGAATAGGCGTGCCATGGGGAAAGTTATATAGGCGTAATTTTCTCAAGGACAACAACATTGTATTCGAAAGGAACTTAAGACGAATGCAAGATAACGTTTTTAATCTTTATGCATTCAAACTGGCCAAATCAATTGTTTACGTTCCCCAGTATCTTTATCACTATAATAATTTAGAGATGAGTGTAAGCCATAGATTCAATACACGAATTATAGAGGATTTCGATAAAGTTCATGACTCGACAGCACAATTTCTTAAAAAATTCCCTTTCGACAATGCTCTGGAGCGGGGATATCGCTCTCGTGTAGTTCAAAGCCTTCATCCTATTTTACGTAGTTATTTTTTCCACAAAGATTATTCGAATAACTACTCTACGAGGTATCAAGAAATAAGGAAGCTCATTTCTAAAGAACCTTATAAAACAGCTTTGGAGCATTTGCCTGTCAGCAGTTTGCCACCAAAAATGCTCGTATTCTCTTTACTCTTGAAGTTGCATCTGTTGCTAATAATGCAGATGATAATTTCCAAGGAGAACAATTAGGCATAAAGATTGACACTATTGCAGCTAATCCAACTTATACTCGCTAATCTATCTATTCCATTACTTGGTTAGTCCAAATCGAACAGTAGATTGAATATTATTATTCATGAAAACTTGGGTTATAGGCAGGAAATGTTTGAAACAACTAATACTAAGAACGATTTTCCTTTGACTATTGTTATTCCTGCAAGAGGAACAAGCTCAACGTTATCGCGTCTCTTTGTATCAATAGAGCGAGAAGCGGTGAAAACGAACGTGCTTGTTGTAGATGATAATTATTCAGAATATGAAAAGAGCGAACTAGCTAAAACAGTAGCTTCGTTTGCTAAAAAATCACTGAATAATACATATAGAGTAATTCCAAATTATGGCAAATACGCTGGTGGAGCTCGCAATACCGGAATTAATGCGACAACAACAAAATGGTTGCTTTTCGCTGATGGTGATGATTTCTTTTCACATGGTTGGTATAAATGCGTTGCTCAATATTTTTGTTCACCCTTTGATGTTGTTTTTTTTGGATCAACATCATTCAATGAATCAACTGGAATGCTTGGACAACGCCACCGTCGTTATGCATGGGCTGTTAAGAAATACGAAGATAAAAAGAGTGTTAGGAATGAGTTACGTCTTCGCTATGATTTTCCCGTCCCTTGGTGCAAATTAATGAAAACATCTCTGATTAAAAATACTCATATCAAGTTCGATGAAATTATTGCTAATGAAGATGTGAACTTTTCACTAGAACTAGGTAAAAATGCCAATTCCATCATGGCAGACAAAACATGCATATATGTTGTGACTGAAAGCAAGAGTTCATCGATGCAGCAGGTTGATTATGAGAGAAGCAAGGCGCGGATCTCTGTCGCTTTGAAGGCACAAGACTTTTTGATTAATGAAACTGATTATCGGCATTGTCATATTTCGATTTTCTATTGGTACTTACTTGCAATTAAATCTGGTCTGACTCATGACGAACTTAGCAATCTCAGAGAGTTCATTAAATCCAATAACGCTTCATTGTTTTCAAAGAATATTCTTCTTTGCTGCAAACAAATATTGCAACTTGCAATTGTCAAACTAAATAATGCTGTTCATAGACACTGAATCAATATCCGATGACGGTTTATCTCTAAACTCTAGATAAGGCAGTGTGGTGCTGAGTGTAGCTCCAGTGTTATCAAACCCTTACGCAGCAAAATCGATGTGCTTAATCGATTTTTTTCAATCCAAACTTCACTAAAACTTTTCCCAATATTGAAACTGTAACTGCTTCACGGAGCAAAATCAGAATTCCTAAGTATATGATTGCAAAAATGCCACAAGAGAGAATAACTGATAATAATGGATTCAATATCGCAAGCGAACAATTTGCAGCATAGGTTATGGCTGTGGACAATAACACAGCAAGAGCTAATTTCTGTAGTTGCGCTTCCCTAAATAATGGGAAAATTGTTTTACGCAAAAAATAAATATTGAGAATTAACGCAAACAATTGAGTCAAAACAATACTGATGGCAGCTCCCACTCCTCCCCAGATTGGTATAAAGAAATAACAGATTATGATTGACAAAATTAATGTCGAAAATGTCACTACTGCAAATGTCTTCTCTTTATTTGTCGCTGTCAGATCTTGACTCAAAAGGATATTGATGGGAACTAAAAAAAGAACCGGAGAAAGAAAATAAAGTGGGATTGCTGAGCCTCGAAATTCATTTCCTCCTAAAACTGTGACAATGTCATTGCCAGATAGCAAACAGATAGAAATGAATGGAAGGCTGATAAGCATAACAAAATTTATGTATTTCACCATCAATCGGTTGAATTTTTCAGCATTACTCTTTCCAGAGAAAAAGGAGAGCCTAGGAAGCATAACACTTCCGACAGAACCTATAGCAGCATTAAGTACACCTTTGATCTTAAAAGCCAGTTGATATATACCAACTACCGATGTTGTACTCAAAAAACCAAGCATGACTATGTCAATTTGACTGTATATACCTGATGACACACTTGAAATAGCAAAGGACAGTATTGGTTTAAAATGCCTTCTGAGATCCCATTTTCCTTCTTTTTTGAAGGAAATGAGCTTACGCAGCCTCAGCATGTTCACGACGTTTGAACCGTATCCAGCGATAACCGTAACCAATCCGTACATCACATAGTCTGATGCATTCCTCACCAACAGAAACATTGCGATGAGTGAAACAATTTTGAATGCAATGTTTCTCACCGTTATATAGCCATACTGTTCTATCGCTTGATAGAACCAGTCAATGCCGAAAGATGACAGCCAAATGCCGGAACTGAATATGAGCATCAAACTTGTTTCTTCGCGCATTTTAGGAACGAAGAATATCGCGAGAATAAAAACAAGATAGACAATGGTCGTCGTACATAGCAAAATGACCAGTAATTCTTGAACCGTCTTGCTGAGTTGCTTATAATCATCACGCACCCTTGCGCACTCACGCACTCCATAAACGGTGATGCCCATGACCGCAAATAAAGAAAAGTAGCCAATCAGACTCTGCGCAAAAGCCACTGCACCAGTTCCGCGAGTGCCTAAAACTCTTGAAGCATAGGGAACAGTCACCAATGGAAAAATGAATGACGACGAGGTCAAAATCATGTTCATCAACACGTTGAACTTAACAGACCTTATCTTAGGCTTGTGCTCCAAGGGCTTCTCTTCATTCACTCGTCTTAGCATACTCGATTGTCATACCCTCGATGCATACACTTACTGTTGAGTTTACAAATAATCTGAGGAATCACTACGTATAATTCAGTATTCAGCGTATGTTTTAACATATATATTCCCACTCCTCCACACTCCCCTACCGAAAATGCGTGGCTTTCCCTCGTGCATCCCGCAGATAATCCCACGCTTGATACAGCCTCTTTTTGCCGATGAGCTTTGACAGCACGAGCAACCTTGACATTGTTTCGCCATAGTCCGATGGGGGTTCGTGGGTTATAGAGGCTTTGTGCGATGTGGCTGAGGATTCCTTGTTGAGTCCATGCATCAATCGTTGGCTTGGCGTTGCGTCGCTGGTCATCGCTCAACTTGTGATACTCCCCCTCTCAATACCATGAGCGTATGATGCCGGTCTCTGGTCTGCGAGCAATGCATAACCGCAGGGTCTCGTGCTGAGACGCGAGATACAGATATCCCACATCCTTGCCGTCTTTCACGGCAACATAACCGAACACATTTTCGATCTCGCCATCGAAAAAGCCTGATTCTGCATATTCGTCGTGTTGCAGCCAAAGCTGATCGTAGAACCCTTTGATTGCGTCATCATAAGCCGCTTCTTTCCGAACGCACAGCGGAGGGAATGTAGTCATAATTCATGATGGCAATGAGGGAAAGCGCAAGCGTCTGTGTGATCGACTCTTTGGATTCGGTTTTTCGCGCTTCTTTGACAATTTGCTTGAGTCTCTCGAACATAATGTTCGGTTGATGGAAACCAGTGGAGAAGAGGGTCTGCAGAATCCTCACATCGTAATTCCGACTCAGATTCAGCTCCACCAAGTTCTCGGCATAGCTTTGTTCGTGGCTGATGGATGTCAGATCAACGTGACGGCTGCGAAGTGACGCAGTCAAGCACCATCTACTCTTCAGCCCACTTGTCTACCGCCCCCTCGTAACCGCTGCAGGGAACCAGATTTCCTGATTGCCCACGAGGATTTCTCATTGGTAGGAGCCATGGCTGCGAAGCGCCAGGGAGCAGCGCTATAAACCAGGCGAAGCAATCAAGCACATAGGATCCGACCTGCCAAAAATACGAGATATTCGGCGCATGCTCAGCGATGAAACATTCCATGTTGACCTTAGGAACGAGTCCCCATTCCCCAATGGAGGAACCATCACCTGTGTCTGCACGATTCCCATTCTGAAACCTCATGCACTGAACTTCACCTATGACGAATCTTCCAATGAGACTTTCACGGCACGCTACCGCGGCACACTGTACTTCCAGGAATTCGAGCAGGTGACATCGTAGGAGATCCACATTCGTGGCCGAGGGACTCCCCCACCACGCTCAGCTTCACGAATTCCCCAGCACAAATCCATATTCTCCGTAATGATATGGACTGATTTGCACTGGACTGTCTCCCTATTGGGTTTCATGGCTGGCGGCGGCCATCGCGAGGTCTTGATTATCCGATCGGTATTCGGTCTCGATCACGACACCGCTACTTGCGATAGCCCCTGCAAGTTCACACCACATAGAATCGATGCGATCGCTTGACGAAACCGATGCGCGAGCCCAATCCTATTGTCCGTTCTGACTTAACCATGCATTCGAATTGATATGCCAAACCTCCGCTGACAACACCTGACATGATTCCACCCTCATAGCAAGCAACACAAGAAGCCACGGTAATGCGTTGCGCAAGATAGACATGTTTGGGAAAATGGAAATTCATCATGACATTATGATGTTATAATTATTTTACGGATCAGCCCAAACGTTTCATTGTTACTGATCCACTTGTTTCACCAACGAAGGGGAAGCAAGAACACATCGATGGCAGAGGACTCCGAGTTGAGTAATTCAGATGTCATCCGCGAGTTGCAAAGGAGCTACGGTGCTTAATCAGTTTTTCACAAACGGTACGATGCTGTATTCGCGAAGCGTGACCGGGTGGGAAGAAGCGGTTGACCTTGTCACGCAACCGCTGTTGTCGCGTGAAACCATCAGACCGCAGTATGTCGACGCGATTAAGAAATCCATATCCTCGCCAGGCGGCACCTATATTGACCTTGGATACGGCATTGCATTGGCTCACGCTCGCCCAGAAATGGGAGTGGTAAAAACCTCACTTGCTGTACTGCACGTGTCACAGCCCTTTCTGCTGGCGGATTCGCCTGAGCATCGGATTACCACACTGTTCTGCCTCGCGGCAGAAAGCAATGAACGTCATCTGGAATTGATGAAGGAACTCGCATCCCTGCTGAGCGACGCAAGGTGGCGTCAGCAACTCGAATCAGTCAGCAATGAAGAAGAATTACGGTGTGTTTTCACCGGGGAAGAAGATAACTCATGAAATTTCTAGCTGTTTGCAGCACAGGCCTGGGCTCCAGTTTCATCACGCAGCTCAATGTAGAGAAAGCTCTGAGGGAACTTGGCGTTCAGGGCATCGAAACCGATCACAGCGATCTGGGCTCGGTTTCACAGGGTGATGCGGATGTGATCGTGGTCGGACGAGACATTGCAGAGGCTGCATCAGGCCTTGGCGACGTCATCGTTCTCGACAGCCTCATCGATATGAAGGAAATAACCCAAAAAGTCTCATCCGCACTTGAACGTCACGGAATCACCGTGCCAGAAAAGGAGCAGAAGCAATGAACGGCGTACTCAAGGTTCTACTCGACATATTTCGTCAACCTGCGGTAATCGTCGCCCTGATATCCCTGATCGGTCTGAGCGTGCAGCGCAAACCCCTCACTGACATCATGAAGGGAACCATTCGAACCTTCGTCGGCTTTCTGGTGCTGGCAGCAGGTGCCGGAGTGGTCAGCGGGGCACTCACCCCATTCGGAGACATGTTCCAGGAGGCTTTCCATGTCCAGGGCGTGGTGCCGAATAACGAGGCCATCGTGGGAACGGTACTGGTGCAATACGGCTCTGTCGCCGCGTTGATCTTCTTCCTCGGCATGGTGATCAACATCCTGCTATCGGCGACAACCCGATTCAAATACGTCTATCTCTCAGGGCATGTGGCCTTCTACATGGCAACCATGATCACTGTAATATTCGTTGCCGCGGGCTTCCCCACATGGGGAGTGCTGCTCTGGGGATCCATAGCTCAGGGTCTGATTGTGACGCTATCCCCAGCAATCGTGCAACCCTTCATGAAAGACGTCACCGGCACAGATGATGTCGCACTAGGACATACCGGAGGAGCAGGCATCGCACTGGGCGGTCTGGTGGCTCGATTGACCCGCAGCAAGAAACACCCTTCGAAATCCACGGAGGACATTCACTTCCCCTCCGGTCTCGGATTCCTGCGGGACACCACTGTGATCGTCGCACTGTCGATGGGCATCATCTATGTGATCGTGGCGCTCTTTGCCGGACCGACATACATTGAGTCCAAGCTCAGCAGCGGAGAGAATTTCCTAGTGTTCTCAGTGATTCAAGCAGCAACCTTCTCCGCGGGTGTGTTCATCATTCTCGCTGGGGTGCGAGTGGTTTTGGGCGAGATTATTCCAGCTTTCAAGGGCATCAGTGAGCATCTGGTCAAGGATGCCAAACCTGCTCTTGATGTTCCAGTCACCTTTACCTTCGCTCCAAACGCAGTGATGATCGGATTCCTCTCAAGCTTTGTCGGAGGCATTGTTGGGATGACCATAATGGCTGTAGCTGGCACAACGATAATCATTCCTGGCATTGTCGCTCACTTCATGACAGGCGGCGCTACAGGAGTGATTGGCAATGGAGCCGGCGGACGACGCGGAGCAATACTGGGATCGTTTGTCAACGGTCTCGCCATCACCTTCCTGCCGCTACTACTGTTGCCCGTTCTCGGCAGCGTCGGACACGCAAACGCCACGTATTCCGACGCTGATTTCGGCGTTGCCGGCGTATTCCTTGGGTACCTCAACCGAGCCGGTGGGCAGATTGCCATCATCGCAGGATTGGTGATATCCGTGATTTTGGTCTATGTGGTTTCCTTCCTCCTCGGACGCCGCAAGACCGCGAGCGCACAAGCAACGAAGTAAATACCCCCAGGCCACTCTCGCACCGACATTGATGCAATCGCGGTCGAGGGTGGCCTGCACCATATCCGTGTAGCAGCAAGCACATGCGGACAAGAGTATGGCCACCAAATCCTTCAACCGAAAGGAGTGACCGATGGACTCGAATATCGGCATTCCAAAATACATCACCGTCAGGGATCATCTTCGTCAGCGTTTGACGAGCATGCAGGCAGGCGAACAACTGCCCACCGAGGCTGAGCTATGCACACAGTACAACGTCAGCCGCATTACCATCCGCCGTGCGGTTGATGACCTGATTCGTGATGGCGCACTGGTGCGAAAGCAAGGCAGCGGAACATTCAAAACCAGGGATGACCCATCCACTGGAGAGGTACTCAGCGAACACATCCGCGGTTTTTTTCGTCAACAGTCCGATCTGGGGCGCAAGGTATACACGAAGGTCTTGCAAAACCATCTTATCAATGACGCGCTGATCGCTGCCAAACTCGATCTTCATGACGATGCCGACATCATCGAGCTCGAGCGCTTGCGCTATGTCAATGACGAGCTGCAGCAGCATGTGGCCACTTACCTACCGGCTCAGCGTTTTTCGGCCGTTCTTGAGCATGACTTCTCGCACGGATCACTCTATGAATTCATTGAGCAATCCTATGCAATCGAGCTGTCACGCAATGAGGTTGTGGTGAGAATCGAGAAGGCCGACCCTGCAGTCGCAAGCTTCTTCGGCATCCCTTCCGAAAGCTCGGTGTTGGCAATGGATTCGACGGTTTTCGATACTTTCGGCTCTACCATTGCCTTCGGCACCGCACTCCACCCACCGGAGCACAGCGAAGTCAGATTCATTATCACCAACCGCTCATGAGACTGAAGTAATCGGAACAAGTACCCCTGCCAGCGTCAATTCCTATCACTATTTATCCGATTCTTCATCCGAACATGTCCCATTGTCCGGAGCAGAGTTCCAAAGTCTCTACGATTTCGCCAAAGTGCGAATCTACTGAGCTTCTACGGCAGTCCACCTTTGACTTCTCCCTGCGCAATATTCGCAAATTACAGATACCGAGATCACCTTATTCTCTAGGTGCCTGGTTCGGTGTAACATCCCGATTCACGCGATACAGGACCGGAACCAACTGTCGAGCAGTCGGGTTCTCAAACTCACACGCGCAACAAATCGCACCACGAAGGGGCTCCCGTATTCCCGAGCTTCCCACTGTGCCTCGTCACCGGTGCTTTTGTCTTGATGATGCGGTCCAGACAATCCTGGGCACTGGGTGAGTATTCTTTGCCTTGCTTTCTATCTTTTATGGCATTCAAATTCATCAAAGCCAAAAGCACTATTTCGAAGACATTTGCCGCGTCAACGGTTTATGGAGTGCTACAACGATGAGCAGCAAACTGTATCATCGTCGAGATACCTTGCATTCCTGCTACATCCATCACGCCCGACACCACCAGCGCACGTTCAATCGTTTCATTCCTAACTCCCCCACACACAAGGCAAGCAAGTGGCTGGGGGTTCAAAACTCGACTCAATCAGTTCACTAAAGAACCACGACTAACCTATGCGCATATTAGTGATTACAACTTCACAAGGAATCATTCGAATGCTCAATTTCTGCTCAGCAGCCGTTTTGCAGCACTAACAATGAGGCAACGGGGATTGGCTCACATTGTCGCAAACGCTGTATTATGGACTCGGTGTATTTATTTTTGGGATCCTTGAACCAGTCAGAACATCAGGGACGATGTAAGTCACAAGAAGAAGGGTCAGATATGGGATATCGATACTTTTCACTACGAAACGATGGCAGACTTCCCGTGCATATCACGCTCTCATGGGATCAAGCAGCCTGGATGCAACGAAACATTATCCGCAGATCCCGCGAACTACCCGCAACGCATGAGTTCTCGCTCTCAGATCCACCCTCCGTGCGCGACATCAATGTCGACCTGAACCGGCAAGAATTCCATATCGACCTTCGCCAAGAGGCATCCTTCCCGAATGGTGCAACAATTTCGTGCAGATGCGAAATCCCTGGGTTGACATCCAAAACGCTTGAGTTCACCTATGATGCAGACTCAAATGACACCTTCGGCACACGCTTCTTCGGAAACCCATTTTTCCAGAGTTTCGAACAGGAGACAAACTAGTCTCTTCATGGCGAGCGGAATCATCCACTAATTCAGACATCGAAAGTACCGAAAGCATCGAAAGATCAATATCAGCTTTCCACCAGAAGCCACTTTTCGGAATATCTTGAAACTGCCCGCACACAAAGATCACAACTAATCCAGCACCCTTGAATCGATTTCCGATTTCATCGTCTCGTTCTTGATCTACACGCTGCTGCAATACTGCATGATTTATATTGTGTATATTGATGCACTCTACTTCTCAATTATGCGAGAAGGAAATCATGGGGAGCGAATCAAAAGCAGACAAAATCGCCGT
Organism: Bifidobacterium aquikefiri; assembly: GCF_002259795.1. Classification (GTDB taxonomy): domain Bacteria; phylum Actinomycetota; class Actinomycetes; order Actinomycetales; family Bifidobacteriaceae; genus Bombiscardovia; species Bombiscardovia aquikefiri. The sequence goes on from NZ_MWXA01000004.1 coordinate 13,073, forward strand.
TCCATCTCGCAAAGAACTCATGAATTGCACGAGGTAGGTACTGTCTGAGCACGTGAACGAAATCGATTTGCCGAGCTGACGACCGTCATCCCGAGCATCCCACCCAACCATCATCCAGAACATCACACCCAACCGTCATCCCGAGCGTAGTCGAGGGATCTCCGCTGTTGGCATCTCATGGCATGAGATCTCTCGACTCCGCTACGCTTCGCTCGAGATGACGGTGAGGTCCTAAGTGCAGCTCGAAACGACGGTGGGATTCCAAGTGCTGCTTGGGATGACGACGAAAAGAAACACTCGAGACGAGCTGACTGTGCTTGGGATAACGAGGTAGATCTCAAGATATGTGCCATTCGGAAAACCTACACACCAAAACCGGAAGAGTCCCTTGTTGTATGTTTTATTTGCAGCTCTAAACTTGGTCATAAGGGGAAAGGCCGACTATGGGGTATCGGCATGTGAAACTCTCCAACGGAGGTACCTACGTTGCGCGCATGCAACTCTCCTGAAGGGTCAATGTCGATGGAAGGCTGGTTACCGGCATCTATGAACCGTCAGGATATCATGACATTACAATAGGCAAATCGCGGACAATTGATATGAAAGACGAAGCCACAGCTTCTCGATGCAACCCCTTCTTTCAAATAATTAACACGTAATTTCCCAATTATGTGTTAATCCATGTTGATATATGTGAAAATACGATATATCATGAGTCGCATGTTAGGAAAATATAAAATTTCAGCATTGGACGCCGTCATTACATCAGGCGTCTTGGTAATTGTTCGTCTCGACGATCACGAGGATGCACTGAAGGTTTGCAAAGCTGCAATCCGCGGTGGCGTCAAAGCAATTGAGGTCACCCTTTCGACCCCAGGTGCGTTCGACATCATTCACACGCTTTCAACCGAATTCGCAGATGAAAATGTGGTCATTGGTGCGGGAACCGTTCTCGACCCAGCATCCGCATACAAGTCCATCACATGCGGCGCACGAATGCTTGTCAGCCCCAATCTCAATCCTGAGATGATTCGCACTGCGAATCGATATCAGGCGGTTTCGATCAGCGGTGCAATGACTCCAAGCGAAGTTGTCAATACTCTGGAGGCAGGCGCCGACATCGTCAAACTATTCCCCAGCGAAGTAACCGATCAAACGTTTATCAAAACCGTGTCATCACCACTCCCATGGGCTCCGCTCATGCCTTCAGGTGGTGTAACTGCAGACAATGCAGCCGAGTGGATCAATGCAGGGTCTTTGATTCTTGGTGTTGGAAGCTACATAACCAAGGCCGCTCGCAAGGACGGGAACTACGAACATGTCACACAGGCAGCGGCAACAATGCTTTCAGCCGTTGCGAAAGCTCGCCAAGCCCAAAAGGCATAGGCAGCACACATTCAATGCATTCCAATATTTCTGCAAACAAAGGAAGTTTTCAGAAATATTGGAATGCTTAGCAACTCTTTTCTTATAAACATCAGTTTCATAACTCAATATATTGGTATCAGAACACGAAGGAGTGTACTCATGGATGCCCACGCGCAAGCGATCACAGCAGATCGGACAGTATCTCAAGACGATTCGGACACGCAACGCAGCAAAAAGTTGCGTTGGTTCTTCATCGCCTTGCTGGTCATCGGTGGAGTAGTGAATTATCTCGACCGGAGTAACCTCAGCATTGCAAACACAACCATTGCAAAAGAATTCAACTTGGATTCCACACAAATGGGATTGATTCTTGCCGCATTTTCTTGGCCATACGCAATAGCCAATCTTCCAGCCGGCTATCTTGTCGATAAGTTTGGTCCAAAGCGAATCTATTCCTGGGCAGCAACGCTCTGGTCCGTTGTCTCGCTACTCAGTGCAACGGCGAGCACTTATGGCCTCTTCTATGCGTTCAGAGTTGCACTCGGCATCTCAGAATCGCCATTCTTCACCGCCGGTCTGAAAGTGTGCGATAACTGGTTTGACGAGAAGGAGAAGGCACTCCCTGTCTCCATCGTCAACACCGGTTCACAGATAGCCAATGCCATTGCACCTCCGCTCCTGACCATCTTGCTCATCAAAATCGGCTGGAGAGGCATGTTCCTCATCATCGGTGGACTTGGACTCTTGGTCACCGTTATCTGGATGGTCTGCTATCGCAACCCATCGGTGAAGGAAATTGCTGCCATCAAAGGTGAGGACTGGCAGAAGCAGGCCGCTTCTGAGAAGCAGAACAAGCAGCAGAATTCACAATCAGGTGCAAACAAGAAAAGCTGGATCAGCCTGTTCAAGCAGTCTCAGACATACTTCATGATTATCGGAGCCTTTGGCATTTTCTACACCGTGTGGGTATACCTCACCTGGCTGCCGACATATCTGCAAAAGGCAGAGGGCTTCGACTTGATGACATCGGGATGGCTTGCCATGCTGCCGTATCTGTGCGGGATCGTTGGCGTTCTCTGCGGTGGTTGGATTTCAGGAAAGATGCTCAAGATGGGTTACAGGACCATCACCTCGCGCAAGGTACCAATTGTCGCAGGGGCATTCCTCGCGGCATTCGCCGTGTTGCCCGTTGCATACATGCACAATGTGACCTTGACAATGATCCTGTTGTGCGTCGGCTACTTTGCATCCCAGATTCCAATCGGCTGCATGTGGACTCTCGCTTCGGACATCGCCGAACCGGATCAGGTCTCCTCACTCGGTGCAATCCAGAACTTTGGAGGCTTCGTCGGTGCTGCTGCCGCGCCTATGGTCACTGGTTACATTCTTGACCAGACCGGTCAAAACTTCACACTTGCATTTGTTGTCGCTGGAGTTCTGTTACTTGTCGGAGCATTCTCCTATCTCATCTTCGTGAATGAGCCAGCATCGAAGAAAAGAGGAATCGCACGATGAACACCATTGGGCAGACCCCTGTCTTCTTTGTCATAGGTCCTGCAGGATCAGGAAAATCATCGTTCGCAAGAGCTCTGGCAGTGCGCATTCATGGCGCATATCTTGACAAGGATGCGATTTGCAACACGTATACCGGCGTTCTCCTTGAAGAACACGGATATGACCCCTCCGAACGCGACGGCAACGCATATTATCGAGATGAGCTGATGCCCATTGAATATGAATCGTTGCTCAATGTCGGTTCATGCAACGCAAAACTTGGCATACCTGTCATCTTCGATGCGCCATTCGGTGCATTCTTCAACGATGTGAATTATGTCAAGAACATTGCCAGCAAGCACAACTGGCCTCAGCAGGTACATGCTGTTGTCATTCACATATCCGTTGATGGGAAAAAGGTGCATCAGCGTCTCATCGAACGAGGACTGAAACGTGACTCGTGGAAGCTCGACCATTGGGACTCCTTCTGGCCCAAGGCTTCCGGAGTGACCTGTACATGGCAGCAAGCGACGCACATAACGATTAACAACGATACCGATCGCGAAGACTTCACAAACGACGTCAATGCGGTCATCAAGACAATAACCAATTCATAACGTCCGAATACCATTCACAGCCCCACGAGGTTGGCATCAGAAATCGATGATTCATCTGATGCCAACCTCTTTTATCTCTATTCAGCGTGCACAAGAGTTATATGCGCAGTCTGACCTTGTGCAATATCCGACTGGGCACTCTGCGAAAGATCATCATCGGTGATGATCTCATCAAGTTCGTCAAGAGCCGCCACACGATACGATTCTCGAACTCCATATTTTGTACTGTCAGCTATGAGACATGTCGCCGTTGCACTGCGCATGGCCGCCTGCTTGAACTGCACCTTGTCCGTGCTTGTCGTGGTAACCCCATCGTCCAAATTCCAAGCTCCTGAACTCATGAAATATAAGTCCGCATTAATCTCTTCAAGCACTTTAGTCGCCAAGACGCCAGACGAGGAACGACTATCGCTATCAACCGCCCCACCAGTGTGGATCACGCTGATTCCCTGAGTGGTGAACAGCGAATCCACAACATAGAAATCGTTAGTGACAACGCACACGCCCCTACGTTGGACGAGAAAAGGCGTGAGAGCCTGACAGGTTGTTCCCGCATCGATAATCAACATCATGTTATCTTGTATCAGCTCCCCAGCCTGTTGGGCGATTGCACGCTTACGCGGCATTTCCAACGTACTGCGCTCAGTTCTTCCCCGTGGAGGAGCCTGGCTGATCCAAGAGGTCAGCTTGACTCCCCCCGGCGTCGAAATCACTCTTCCGCTTTGCTCCAAAGCTGCGATATCTCTGCGGATGGTCATATGCGACACACCAAAACGTTCAACCAAAGACTTGATAGTTGCCACACCGGCCTTGTGCAGCAGATCAATGATGATCTGTTGCCGTTGTGCAGGTATGAGCTGATTCTCCTCGCTTGCAATCGCATCTTCGCCCATAATGTTCTTCATACCAGAATGGTATCGCTAATACGGGCGGTGGCGCTCATCACCGAAGATTGATCCAACGTGCAATGATTGGTGGATTGGTTGATTATCGGATTGGTTGCAAGGTTGCAGGGCTGCAGAGTTGCAAGGTTGTAAACATGAAAACGATGACACGGGAAAGAAGAATCGCTGCCGGCCATCACTCATCGCGCAATGAGTGTGCCGGAACCGACCGCACATCCAGAGTAATGCGTTTGCTTGCGCGGTATGGACCAAGCGCCGGTACCTGCCTGGCGGCATCGACCTGTTCCATGAGATTGCATGCCGCGGCTCGCCCAAGTGCCTGCGGATCCTGCTCGAGCAGATAGATGCCATCGGCAACGTATTGAGACCAGCGCCAATCGTCGAAGCTCACCAGCCCAACATCCTGCGGAAATTCGATGTGCAACTCCCTCAGACAGGCAAGGATGTCAAACAGCAAGGGCCCCATAAGCGAAATGAACACCGTTGGACCCTTCACGTGTTTCAGAGATGTGGCAATGGTCTGCTTCAACCACGCATTATCGTGCTGGTTAAGCTCGACATGGAGGAACAGCTTGTCGTTTCGAGCGGCGGAATCTCGGAATCCCTCGATTCGCCTTGTCTGGGCGGAAATCTCGCTGCCAATTCTGCTGAACACGACAATGTTGCTATAGCCGAGCCGAGCGAGATGATCGCCAAGTCGTTTGCATGACACTTCATTGTTTGCAGTCACCATGGAAATGTCCTCTGGAAGATCCTCGGGTTCACGATCAACCATCACCAGTGGCTTCTTTGCCTGGACTATACTCTGATACGCCACAAAATGCTTGGCGCTTGGTTGAACGATCAACCCATCCACCTGTTGCGAAAGCAAGCGATTGATCTGATCATGCTCCTGAATCACGGAATTATCGGCGTTCATCAGCATGACATCGTATCCTGCAGGCTGCAGTTGTCTATAAATGCCTTTGAACAGCAACGAGGAGAAGACATTCGAAATGTCCCCGACGATCAGACCGATCACGTGCGTCTCTTGCTGCCGCATTCTTCTTGCCGACGCACTGGGATGGTATTCCAGACGCTTCACCGACTCCGCGATAAGCGCTCGGGTTCTGGGACTCATTTTCTGATAGTTGCCATTAATGTATCGAGAGACCGTGGTGACCGAGACCCCAGCCTCACGAGCGACATCAGAAATCGTTGCTCTGCCCATACTTCCATTCTCCTGTTCTGGAACAGTCTTTCAGTCAGCGTCGACCGAAGCCTCCCACACACTCATGGTACTGCCGCGTTATGCGCCGTTTGACAGTCCAATGCTCAAGTTATATATTAGGTGTATCGATAAACCAAATCAATGGTGATTGCTTTTATTTAGTAGGGGAAACGATATTACTATTGAGCTTCATCGACGAGAGCGCAGCACACAGCTACCCCAAGAACGGACACGAACAAAGGCTGCTCTTGAGAGACGATTCAGGATAAGGAAGTGCGGTATGGCAGATTTTTCAATCGATAGCTTCAGCCTGCGAGGACGTGTGGTTGTCATCACCGGCGGCGCAAGTGGCTTGGGACAGTTCTATACCCAAGCAGTCAGCAAGGTGGGAGCAGACATCGTTGTCGTATCATCAACGCAGCACGGCTGGGATGAGACCCGCGAGGCAGTCGAATCGCATGGCGGGAAGGTTCTGTTCATCCAGCGCGACATCACCGAAACATCCGCAGCCGAGGCGATTGTTCGGCAGTCCCTCGACGAATTCGGACATATCGATGTGCTTATCAACAATGCGGGCATGCAGCGCAGGCATGAACTCGTCGACTTCCCCGATGAAGACTGGAACAAGGTCATTGACCTCAATCTCAATGCTCTCTACCGTCTCTCCCATGAAACCGCGAAGGTGATGATTGAGCAGGGGCACGGCAAGATAGTCAACATCGGTTCCATGCAGTCATACCGGGCCGGAAAATTCATCTTCCCTTATACGGCAAGCAAGCATGGGGTCATCGGACTGACCAAGGCATATGCCGATGCCTTGGCACCTCATAACATCCAAGTCAACGCGCTGGCACCTGGCTACATCAACACTCCCATGACGAAGGCACTGCAGGAGGATCCCGTTCGAAGTGTAGAGATTCATGATCATATTCCTGCCGGGCACTGGGGCGAGCCAAGCGAATTGATGGGAGCAATGGTTTTCCTGTGCTCTGCCGCTTCAGACTATGTCACTGGGGTGACCCTTCCCGTTGATGGCGGCTATCTGCTGCGCTGAGGCGTCAGAGGAACGATTTTTCGAACTGCAGCCACGCTTTTCCAATCACAACACACCGCATGAACTCAAAGGAGAGTCATGAGTAGTCTCACCAAAAATCTTGATGCCATCCGACAGAACAACAAGATCGGACATTTCCGTTACACCATTGGCGTGACGCTATTCGGCATGCAGCTCATCAACTATTTCGACCGGGTCAATCTTTCGACAGCAGGCCCCTCGATGATGAGCTACTTCCACATGTCTTCGACGGAATTCGGCATCGTGTCTTCAGCATTCACCTGGACCTACATGATCATGCAGATTCCCTCGGGACTCATTCTCGACAAGATAGGGGTGAAATGGGTTTCGAGAGTGTCCTCTGCATTATGGGCTATACCGACCTTCCTCACCGCATTCGTAAGCGGTCTGGGACCACTCATCCTGCTGCGAGTGCTTCTGGGTGTGGTCGAAGCACCAAATACGCCTGCCGGTTCAAAGGCTGCCGGGTATTGGTTCCCGCTGAGAGAACGCGGATTGGCCACTGCCCTGTACGATTCTGGAACCAAGTTTGCGAATGTCATCGGTGTGCCGGTCTGCGCATTCCTCGTTCTGCACTATGGCTGGCAGTCGGCGTTCTTCTTCACCGCGATCATGAGCGTCATATTCAGCCTCTGGTATTGGATCATCTACCGCAATCCACGCGAATCCTCACATCTTTCGAAGGCGGAGTTGGAATACATCGAGCAGGGTGGCGCTCAGGAGGATGCGCAGCCGGAACCTGGGGTCAATCTGTGGTTCGTGCTCCGTCAACGCAAGATGTGGGGACTTATGCTTGGCAACTTCGCCTACAATTATGCAACCTTCATGTTTCTCACCTGGCTGCCGAGCTTCTTCGTCAAGACCCTGAACCTTGACATTCAGCAGTCGGGCTTCATGACGGCGATTCCCTGGCTCTTTGGATTCATCGCAGAGATCATCGTGGGCGGATGGTTCGTCGATCATCTGATCAAACGCGGACTGGATGCTTCAAAGGTTCGCAAGACTACGATCGTCATCGGACTCAGCATGGGCATCGCCCTGGTGGGCGCCGCCTATTCGCCTTCCGTATGGATCGCCGTAATCTGGTTCACCATCGCCTTGACCGGAGTATGCGTTTCGGCTGCAGGCTTTTGGGCGATCCCATCGATCATCGCCCCAACAGGACTCGTCGGCGTGGTGAGCTCGACCATGAATGTCTCAGGCATGATAGCGGCAATCATCACACCGATCATTACCGGTGCCGCAGTCGATGCGACTGGATCCTTCGCCACTGCTTTCATTCTTATCGGCGTCGTTCTGGTATTGGGTGTCTTTGGCATCCTCGTTCTTATGGGGCCTATCGAGCAGATGCATCCAGAACGTAACGATTCCAACGCGACAATATCTCGATAATGATCAAGGACTCTCATCCAAGACAACGTTGCACGTGAGGCACGCGGCGTTTTGGGCAAAACAGTGGTGCATGGCTTTTCGAAGGTTGGGATGTGAAAAACCTTCGACGGCGATGCACCACTGTTCTTTGCCATACTTCGTGATTGGGATACACTATTCACAAGAATCGGGGTCTGCAATCATGAGTCGGCGGAGCTTCGCATTGATGGGGCTCCGCCAGCCATGGAACACGGTGTCTACAGTGTTGGAATCAAGGAACGATGAGCTGCATTTACAAGATTACAGAGGATATGTCGAGCTATACGGCCACGGAGAAAAAACTGGCGGACTACATTCTCCAGCATAGGCAAGAGACCACACTGAGCGCCACCAAGGAACTTGCAGCCCATGCTGGGGTCTCCCCGTCGGCGGTGGTCCGCTTCACCCAGCGCCTTGGCTACAGTGGCTTCGTGGCTTTCAAGGTGGATCTTGCCAGCGATAGTGTTGATGACATTGCCAATTTTGACGACATCCTTCTTGAAGAGGATTCCATCAGTGACGTCGTCAGAAAATCTAAATCCCTGAACACCAGATTGCAGGAAGAGTCATATCGCCTCTTGAATATCGATAGCCTGACCAAGGCGGTCGAGGCAATGCAGCATTGCCAGAAGGTATATCTTTACGGAATCAGTGCTTCTGGCATCGTATGCATGGACTTATGGGAAAAGCTTTCGAGAATCAATCGCCAGACCATCTATCATCAGGACTTCCATGATCAGCTTGCTGCCACCACCCATATTGGTCCCGCTGATGTCGCCCTGGCAGTGAGCTACAGCGGCAAGACACATGAGGTGAACGCCGCCATGCGCTATGCGAAGGAGCAGGGCGCTGTGACCGTCGCCGTTACGCAATTCGAGAAGAGCCCGTTGACGAGATTCTCCGACATTCTCTTACGCATACCCTCAACCGAACGTGAGATTCGGCTGGGAGCCATCGCCTCAAGAAATGCATCGCTCATCGTCACCGACCTTCTCTATATGTGCCTCGCCAAGAATGATCTGGAAAAGACCAAGGAATATCTGATCAAGACCAAGGAAGCGATTCAGCGTTTATATTAGGAATGTCTAGGAATGAGGTTGAGCCACAGCACTGTGACACAGCATAATCAGATACGAGCCGATGGGATGAACACTGTGAACATACGCATGATTGCCATGGATTTGGATGGCACGCTGCTGAAGAACGACCACCGTAGCATATCGAAAGCATCCGTTCGCGCCATAGATGCCGCGCATAACAACCATATTGCATGCACCGTTGCGACGGGAAGAATCTTTTCGATCATTCCCCATCAGGTTCGTGCAATATCTGACATTGACTGGTCGGTCACATCCAATGGTGCAGTGCTGTATGACAACAGGCTGTATGGCAGCAAGGAACCTTCGCTGACGGGGCGGCACCTATGTTGACATTCACGGAGCAGAGCGGCTCTTGCGCAACATCCCTCAGAGCACATGGATAGAAATGTGGAGCTGCGGAAAGATCTATGTTGGCAGAAGGCAATGGGAACGTATGGACGAATACTCGCTACGCCCGTTGCATGTTCAGGCACTGCTGCAGATTGGAAAGGTCGTCGATGATCTGCAGCAGCTGATCGACGACAAGATGCCTATAGAAAAAATCAATTTCCCTTCCATCGATAAGACCGCACAGGAAGTCGTGATGAAAGACCTGCTCGACAACCGGCTCTATTCCTTCATACCCATGCGCGAAGGGCTGGAAGTCATGGGTGCAAGGGTATCCAAGGAGCACGGCATTCAACGTCTCTGCACAGCTCTGGGCATTGGGTTGGAAAATGTGATGGCCATCGGCGACAGTGAGAACGATATCGAGATGCTTGAGGCTTGTGGCATGGGCATCGCCATGGGAAACGCATTGGATGAAGTCAAGGATGCGGCCGATCACGTCACGCTGAGCAACGAAGATGATGGCCTTGCCTTGGCAATCGAACGATACGCGCTGAACTGATGAATCAGATGGACTGATGGGTGGAAAATCACGCCAGAAACGTGATTTTCCACCCATCAGGCAGGCATGCTTACTAGAGATCGTTCTTGAAGAAAGCCTCGAGTTCTTCTGCGGCCTTGTCCTCGTCCGCTCCGGCGATGCTCACCTTCAGCAGGTCTCCCTTGCCAATGCCGAGAGACATGACACCCAGAATATGTTTCGCATCTGCGGTGCTGCCTGAATGATCCAAGGTGATGTCAGACTCGAACTGCTGCGCGATCTTCACGAGCTTTCCAGCTGGTCTGGCATGGATTCCCACAGGATCCGTGATCGTGTATGTAAATTCCCTGCTCATGTACGCTTCCCCTTAGTGTTCTTTGCCTGTTACCGAGAGAACCTTGGTTCCCACTTCAATATGCTGATTCGTGTAGCTGCCGAAGGAAGATACCGCATCCATGTTGGTGACGACGGTGATCACGGTGTCTTTCTTGCCGGCTTCGCGAATCTTCTCGAGATCCATCAACCCAAGCTGCTGGCCTGCGAGCACATGCTGCCCGACCTTGACGCTGAAGCTGAACGGTCCGCCATCGAGTTCAACGGTGTCTATCCCCAGATGCACGAGTACTTCGAGTCCTGAGTCACTGATCATCGTGAATGCATGCTTGGTATCCGAGATCGTGAAGATTTTTCCATCGACCGGAGCCACGACCGTCTGCATCTCAGGGTTGACCGCAAAACCATCGCCAAGCAGCTTCTGCGAGAAGGTTTCATCATCGACCTCGCCGAGTTGGATCAGATTCCCTTCAACCGGCGCAACCATATCGGTAACAACCGTGGTGTGGGTGTCGGTCTGTGTATTCAATCCAGCCATGGTGTGCTCTTGCTCGGATTCGAGCTCTTCTGGCGTGGAGGTATCCTGTGCGTTTGTACCAGCAGCGGCACCCTCGAGAATGGTGCCATCCTCTGCGGTTGCCACCATCGCACTCTTCGGAGTGCCGAAGAAGTATGTGGCTACGAATCCACCAAGATAGGCTGCAAGCAGGCCAATGACATATCCGAGTGCCTTGCCGAATCCACCAGCGATGAGTGGTATGAGAGCGATACCGGAAGGACCAATGGAAGTTGCACCGATTCCGCCAATCGCACCAACAACGGCACCACCAACACCACCGCCGATACATGCGGTGATGAACGGACGACCGAGTGGCAAGGAAACACCGTAGATCAACGGTTCACCGACACCAAGGATTCCGACTGGCAACGCGCCCTTGATCATGCGGGTCAACTGCTTGTTCTTGCGGCAACGAATCCACAAGGCAATTGCGGCACCGACCTGACCTGCACCTGCCATGGCGAGGATAGGAAGCAACGGCGTCATGCCAAGATCCTTGATCATCTCAAGATGGATTGGGGTAAGAATCTGATGCAGTCCCAGCATGACCATAGGCAGGAAGACCAGACCGAGAACGAAGCCGGAGAACGCTCCGCCAACGTTCAAGACCCAATTGATCGCACCGACCAGAGAGTTCGAGACCCAGCCTGCAGCGGGCATTACCAGGAAGATCGTGAACAGACCCATGACCAGCAACGTCAAGAACGGAACGATGATGATGTCAAGCGAATCGGGAATATGCTTATGGAACCACCGTTCGACATAGCTCATGATCCACACCGCAAACAGCACTCCCAACACACCGCCGGAACCGGCGACAAGATCCTTGCCGGTAAAGACGTTGGGAAGGGCGAGCGGTGCCACAACGCCAGGCAGATAGATCAGACCGGCGATGATGCCGCCCAGCCCCTGCGTTGCACCAAATTCCTTTGCCGCGTTGATGCCGATGTAGACGTTCAGGAAGGCAAACAGACCCTGATTGATGACTTTCATCGTCAGAATGAAGGTGCCCCACTCGGCTCCAATGGCCCCAACGGTCTGGAGGTTACCGAGCACGCCCGCGATGCCGGATATAAGACCTGCGCCAACGAATGCGGGAATCAGTGGAATGAATATTGAACTGATGTGCTTGAGCGCTGCACGCCACCACGTTTGTTTCAACGCTGCCTTGTGTGCGGAATGCACCTGCTCTGCCTTGGCCTCGACTTCCTCCTTTGCAGACTTGTAATCATGGCCGGACTTTGCCGTGTGAGCCTTGGCTCCCTCAGGGAACGGCGCACCCAGATCTACGCCGACCTCATCGACCATGCTCTGTGCAACCTTGCTGACGACTCCAGGCCCGAGAACAACCTGCAGCGTGTCTTCCTGCACAACCCCCAGCACGCCGGGAATCTTCTTGAGTCCGGCAACGTCAACCTTGCTTTCGTCGCGAATCGTCATGCGAACGCGTGTCATGCAATTGATGAGCTTCTCGACATTCTGGGTACCACCCACATTGTCATAAATGCTCTCACCTATGCTCCTATATTTATCTTCCCCAGCCATTGAAAACCCTTTCACCCTTACTGCGTTGTTTTGTTATGAATTGTGTCAATATGAATTGTGCAAACATGAAAAACATCTTCAATCCTGCCGTGGGCTGTGACCATGGCGGATTGCATTGCATCAGTCGTTGTTCTTGACCAATCTGGATATGAAGCCACCTGCCTTTCTCAATTGAACTGAAGCGTTCTGCTTGGAAAGTCCCGTCAGTATCATGACGATCGCGAGCTTCACATCGTGCCCGGACGCTTCAAAATTGGTGTCTGCAACCTCTTCGTTGCAGTGTGTCGCCTCTCGAATTATACGTTTGGCCCGTTCAATAAGTTTCTCGTTGGTCGGTTTTACGTCAACCATAAGATTCTCATACACTTTGCCGATGCCAACCATCGCTCCAGTGGAAAGCATGTTGAGCACAAGCTTCTGCGCAGTTCCCGCCTTCAGACGCGTTGAACCGGAAAGCACCTCAGGTCCGACAGGAACTTCAATGGATATGTTCGCATGAGCGGATATTGCAGCATGCCCGTTGCATGCCAGGCTGACCGTTGCGGCTCCTACCTGAGTTGCATAATCGAGACCTCCGATAACATATGGTGTACGCCCTGAAGCGGCAATGCCTACAACGGTGTCATTGCTGTTCAAACCTCGTGCCTTCAGGTCTTCGGCTCCAAGCTGGATGTTGTCTTCTGCACCCTCCACTGCGATGGTCATTGCCTTGATACCACCGGCAATCAACCCCTGTACCATCTTCGGGTCGATGCCGAAGGTAGGTACGCATTCTGCCGCATCGAGCACGCCGAGCCTGCCGCTGGTTCCTGCTCCCATATAGAACAGACGGCCGCCTTGATTAAAGTGTTCGATGATGGTGGCAATAGCTGATTCTATGTCGCGCAATGCAAGAGAAACACTGGTTGCAACGCTTTGATCCTCCTGGTTCATGACCGTCGCGAATTCATGAATGGACATTGAATCCAGGTTCATGGTTTTCGTGTTTCGGGCTTCCGTGGTCAGACTGGCAATATCCATGATTCATTCCCCTTGCATAAGTGTGATGCCGGTACCGGCACCGATGAATGGCAACAATGATCGATCAGCTTCGATGACCCGACCCAAGACCTGCACTCTGGAATCAGGCGGCAAATCTCGTCGGGTAATCTGCAGCTCCCCTGCATAGCGGCCATAGTCTGCATTGTCGAGCGTGAGGGTGCCCGTTGGACGAGGTTCTGCGGAGGCAGCACATGGTGCGACCGGCAGCACCTGGAGGCGTCTGCTCTCCATGAGACGGACGACATCGCGGGCCACATCAGGGCGATTATGCCAGACCATAGCGGTGAGTTCGCTTGGCACTGCGCCCAATCGCAGGCCAATCGTGCCCGACTCGAAATATTGCGTGAAGGCATGAAGCGCTTCGTCGGTGATGGTGTTGTCCGCGATGTAGATGCGATCGGTCTGCGTCCGCTCCAAATCCAGCGCAGCTGCCAACGGATTCCATTCACGATGAATTTCAAGTGTCGGAAGATGCTCAAAGAGTGGAGCTCGCAGCTCGCCATCGCCCGATACAAATCCCATCGTCTTCAATCCGAGGTTGTGGAACCATTCGTTCTTTGCTCGATACCAGTCACGGTCGAGGCCGGTTTCAGGCCGCGGATAGTAGTTATGCCATGCCTCAAGATGGTCGAAATCCGCGTGGCTCTTCCTGAGTGTATCGATATCATGCTGCGAAATCGTACTTGCATTCAATGCAACAGGCATCGCGTGACTCAGGCTTGCAACCTCGCTAAGGTCGATGCCATCATCGATGCGCAGACCAGTGATTCCGGTTTCCAGAATCGCTGTCGGCTCGTTGAGCGACCAGCCCATGCGATTAAGACCGGTATCGGAAACATCCGCGACCAGTTCAAGGTTGCTATCCTTGCACCAGCCCGCAAGCAGAGTCAGTCGTGACCGAAGAAGCTTTGGATCGTCTTCTGGAATGTGCAGCGAAGTGAATACGCCTGTGAAGCCGGCTTGAGCCATGTGAACAAGGTATTCATGCGTTGCTGCGCCTAGCGGATTGCTTACATATATAGAAAATCCCCGCATATCAACTCCTTCATTGGAGCGAAATAGTAACATAAGAAAATATCGTTTCAGAATATTGTTAATATACATGAAATGATATTTCAAGATGGATCGTCACTGAATTTACAAACATATTACAAAAGCTTCACTTGACTGCGAAAGGAAGTCTCGGCCTATTACTCGATAATGCCTGTGATTGCTTGTTGCCGTTGGTCTTTTCGTGAAATTCCTGAACGTTCGATGGCGTTCGAAAGAGAAGGACAACGTTCGGTGGATTTCAAGGCATGAGCATTGATTTCCCTGTTCCCATGCGAAACCGCGACTGTGTATCCTCTTTGTAGATTCAGACAGTTCCCTTACTTCTTTCATTCGGCTGATTTATTCTCGAATGCACGGCTGAACCATACTTCGATCATGCACGTTGCTGGTGTTGGTAATTCATGAACATGCAGATCAGATTGAAGATCGACGTCGAGGATTGAAGTTGAAGATAGAAGTTGAAGATAGAAGTTAGATTGAGGAGTGATGATACATGACGAGGGCTTCGTATTCGTATCACGATGGCGATACCCAACCCTTGCCCGCGGCACAGAACGCACAGGAGTACGCACCCGCTCCAAGAAGCTATGTTTCATCTGGCAATCGCAGCAATCTGGGCAGCTCAGGCAACCAGAGACAGCAGACAGAGCAGACAAACCGGAGAAGACCGCGCGAACGCAGACATGCAAGCCACGGTTTCCTGAGCTTTCTGCTGTGGATCATCTCGGCATTCATCATAGCGATCATGGTGATTCGCATCTTGCCAGCAAGCATTGCAAACAGCGGGTTCATGCCGCTGATCGTTTCGTTTGTACCATGGCTGGCACTTGTTTCGGCGCTGGTACTGGTTCCGGCACTGGCGTGGCGACGTAAAGTCCTCGCTCTGGTAAGCGTGGCGTGCATACTCATTCAGATTTTCTGGCATATCGGCTACATCAAGCCAACCACCACGATTTCCCAGGCGGCAAAGACTGCGGTTGCGAGCGCCACGATCAACACGACCGACAAGTATGCACGGATCATGACCTTCAACACCCATGTAGGCACTGCGGATGTAAATGAAATCGTGCAGACAGTAAAGGACCAGCATGTTGAGGTGCTTGCTTTGCAAGAGATGACGCAGGGATTCATTCAGCGCCTTGAAGCTGCCGGAATCTCCAAGGTGCTCCCCTATTCGGTGATTGCCAGCACCAAGCATGGCGATAATGGTGGCGTCAATGGGCTGTGGACGGCAGCTCCCCAAAGCGATGCGAACTCGAACCTGATCCCAACGGATGCGTCGAGCATTCCTGCCGCATCGATCACCCTGGGCACTTCGATTGTTCGCTTCGGATCCGTTCATCCCAACTCCCCCACCCGTGGGCAGCAAAGCGTGTGGAGCTCAGGTCTGAGCACCATCAGCTCACTCAAGAACTATGACCATACCTATGTTCTTATGGGTGATTTCAACTCAACCTGGGATCATCCGAGTTTTCGGTCGCTGCTCGGTTCGAAGTTCGTGGACTCATCAGAGCAGGCCGGTGAAGGATTTCACATGACGTATCCTGCTAACTCAAAGATCCCGCCACTGATTGAGATTGACCATATCGTGCACACGAGCGGAGTCACAGTGGGTGACATCGAGACCGTTCAGATCGCAAATAGTGACCACCGCGCGCTCCTGGCCACTTTGCAGGCTTTGTGAACAACTCACCGTGGAATCGCATCACCAAGCGATAGAGGCACAGCATTGCGATTGAGTTGGAGGTTTCTCACGTGGCTCGATCGCAATGTTTCTATACGGGCGCACAGAGAAACAGTAGCGTCTGGGCATGCTGACAACTACGAAGATCATCATGAATGACCTTTCACGCTGAGAAAAATAACCCATTTCAAAGATAATCTGATTTGCATCAGATATACCGCGATGGTGAATACGGTATGCTCTTCCGAGCATCTTTCCTGTCGCCACGGGCGTTCCTTTTCCTGGCCTCCCGAGCGCTTTCTTCTCCTGCCAACGCAGGCACTATCCTCTCCTGCCAACCCTCTCCTGCCATCTCGAGCGGAGGCGTAGCCGTAGCCGAGAGATCTCAGTTGTTGGCACCCTGAACGGGTGAGATCTCTCGACTCCGCTACGCTCCGCTCGAGATGACGGAGGGAATAATGGGCCTGGGATGACGGGTGGAACCGGACTGTCACTTCGTTACCAAGGCCACACTGCATTCTGAGGACCAGAACCAGTACGGTATCACCTGCCGGACACATCCATCCACCACGATTGCGCATGTCTGAGCAGCATTGTCATTGAAGCACAGTTTCATGCAAACCAGCGCGTTCATCCATCTAAAGATACGTATTGTCTCCTTGCCGCTCTAAATGTTGCACGCGTTCATTCAACGAGTCCATTGCCCTTTGCCTTGTCTGTGCCCTCTGCCTCAAACGGTATGAAGGTGCCCGCTCTGCAGCATTGACGAATGGGAATCTCAATGATGAAGAGAAGGCTGCATATCGCGCATTGTTCTACAGGAATTTCATGTCGGAAAACATGATTAATGAAATACGAAGTGTGCCTAGCAATGTTTCAATGATCAAGCAACAGGCGAACTCTCGGATTCCTTCACTGCTCGTAGTATCGAACGGAATGGGCACCGGCTTTGATACAGAGACTTGGCAAAGATATCAGATCAACCACTTTGAACGACTCCATGAAGCCGAAATAGTCTTTGTTGACTGTCCCCATTATCTTCATGACTATGAGTACGAACACATCGCTATGACGATCAGGCACTTCATTGATGCAATGGATTAACTGTTACCGAATGTAGAATTGGAGGCCACGATACGGAATAACCTCTGCAGGCTATATGCGAAAACCAATCTGTGCCCCGGATGCGAATCGAACGCACGACACCTTCTTTAGGAGAGAAGTGCTCTATCCCCTGAGCTACCGGGGCAACGATGTTCTATCCTACACTCTTTCCAGCGCGTGACGACACTTTGGCGAGGATATGTCTGATAAACGAGTTCTTCGTATTCTGGCGTGTAGGGTTGCCGAAGATTCTTGAATGTCATCTGCCCTGTTGCTCCGCGCATACCCTTCTGCCGCCACCCTGAGCACACCTTCTCTTCCGTCATCTGTCATCTCGAGCGGAGGCGAAGCCGGAGTCGAGAGATCTCACCTCACGGATGTCAACAGCGGAGATCTCTCGACTCCGGCTTCGCCTCCGCTCGAGATGACAGGGTGCGGAAACCACCCGGGATGACAGGGTGCGGAATCAACCGGGGCGACAGGGTGTGGAATCAACCGGGGTCTATTAACCCAGAAAAAGGAGAACCCGGCGATGGAAATCGCCGGGTAAGGAAGAAGAGAGAAAGAAATTCAGTTATTGGATTTTGGGGAAATCCATCGCCTTGCGACGACAACTCTTATATAACCAGCCATTGCTTTGAAGAAGGATACGTTTCTCTAAAAGTTTTCTGGGAATTACTCACGTCCATACACTATCAACCGTCTGGTAAAGCGCAACGCTCAGACGGCAACACTGACATGGCAAGCGGTGTCGTCTGAGTTTGAAAGACTCAAACGACACCGTAAAAAGACCCCTTCACTCCAGATGCAAGCGAATTGGCTCAGAAAGGTCACGGCTGTTGCCGCCGACCCAAACCAGAAAATCACCGGGATCGCTATGCATCGAGTCATCAAGATGAACATAGCGCACGTCGTTCTCTTCAAGCTCAAAATCCACGCGCGTGGTTTCGCCGGCCGCGAGTGCGACCCGTTGGAATCCCTTGAGCTGCTTGACCGGACGAACTACCTCACCAACGAGATCACGAACATAGAGCTGTGCGATCTCAACACCATCGACATCGGAATCGTTGGTGATGTTCACACTTATGGTAACGGGATGCTCGGTGCTGAAACCATTGCCGGAACTCTCAAGCGAGCCATAGGTGAAACGACTGTAGCTCAAACCGAAGCCAAATGGATACGCCGCATAGTTGGAAACATCAAGATACTTGGACACATACTTCTCATTTGGTGCCTGTTCGTATGGTCTACCGGTGTTGTCCTCGTCATAATAAATGGGGATCTGGCCAGCCGATTCCGGGAATGACATCGTGACTTTCCCAGATGGGTTCACCGAGCCATAGAGCACATCGGCAATCGCAGATCCGCCTTCAGTCCCCGGGTACCACGCTTCAAGAATCGCATCGGCGGCTTCGATGTCATGCAGGTCAAGCGGTCTACCATTGAAGAGAACAACGACAATGTGTGGATTCACCTGATGCACGGCATTGAATAATGCAACCTGTCCTTTCGGAAGGCGAATGTTCGATCGGCTTGATGCCTCTCCACTCATGGTCGAGAGCTCTCCCAGAGCGAGAACTACCACATCCGAACGCTTTGCCAGCTCAACTGATTCTGCAACCACTGATTCGGTAGGAATGAAATAGTCGCAACGCTCCTCAGTCGTCCGCACCTTCGATGCGATTGATGCATCGCACGCAAGCGCATGCTCACGAAGCCCTTGCATCAGCGTCACCGCACGATCGGTTCTTCCACGCCATGACCATGCTCCGAGAACGTCCGGAGATTGGGCGGCTGGTCCGAGCAATGCGACGCTCTGCGACTCCTTCAATGGCAAAATCGAGTCATTGTTGCGAAGCAGAACCAGTGATTCAGCGGTGACGCGTCTGGCTACTGCACGATGCTCCTCGCTGAACACGACTTCCTTCTCGCGTTCCTCATCAGCTCCGCGGAATGGATGTTCGAAGAGACCCAGCTCGTTCTTCAACTGAAGAATTCGCAAGACGGATGCATCGATCAACCGTTCATCGACAGCTCCCGATTCAACCAAGGCTTCAAGGGTGTGCATGTAGCACAGCGTCATCATTTCGATATCGACACCGGCGTGAATCGACAGATCGGCCGCCTGCGTCTCATCCGCTGCAACACCGTGCGAGATCAGCTCCTTGACGGCTCCGAAGTCAGAGATCAGCACTCCATCGAACCCAAATTCGTCGCGCAGAATGTCTTGCATCAGATGTCGGTTGCCAGTCGCAGGAATGCCACCAACAGTGTTGAACGAGGTCATCACGAGTCGTGCACCTGCCTCGATCGCGGCGCGATACCCCCGCAGATACACATCCCGAAGCCGTTGTTCAGACATGTCCACGGTGTTGTAGTCACGACCGCCCGTGACGGCTCCATATGCCGCGAAATGTTTGACGCAGGCCGCGACCTTATTGAAATGATCCTGCAAATCGCCTGGTTCGCCCTGATATCCCTTGACCAGTGCCGATGCCAGCTTGCCATTGAGGAACGGATCCTCTCCGGTTGATTCCATTACACGACCCCATCGAGGGTCGCGGACCAGATCGACCATTGGCGAGAACACGGCAGAGAGGCCGGACACCGAAGCTTCCTCAGCGGATACCTGAGCCATTTCCTTGAAGGCACCGGTGTCCCATGAGCTTGCAAGGCCGAGCGGAATCGGGAAGATCGTCTCATATCCATGAATCACGTCGCCCATGAACATCGTTGGAATGTGCAGGCGATTGCGATCCATATATTGCCCTTGTATGCGCTTGCACTCCGCTGCTCCAACAACGCCCAGAACCGTGCCGATATTCATGATCTGGTCTTCATTCAGGCCAAGCTGGCTCATCGGGCCGGTGCGTTCCTCGGCCTTATCGGAATAGAAATCACCGGTAATTTGCGTCAGTTGTCCGATTTTCTCTTCCAAGGTCATCTGCCGAAGCAGATCCTCGATTTTCGACTGTTCCATGATTGCTCCCTGTAAGCTTCTCTGACTGCAAGGTATTCTCCTCGCACAGATATATGTCTTTACTCGCTAGGCGATGGTGCACCGCTTCGAGCCCACGGTCACCTCTATGTCAGTCGCATCTTCGAGCTGTTCGGCATTGATGACCAGACCACCTTGGCGATATGGCAACTGCTGATAGCTGCCATCAATCGTGCTTCCGTTGATCTGAACCGTCACTGCAGAGTCGTCATCGAGAACGTGATATCGAACCGTGCGCTCAGCGCCGAAGAGATTGACCGAGATCGATGTGCCATCGTCTTCACGCGCAAGCACAGGATCGATGACCAGCCCATTCGCCTCGATCTGCAAGCCAAACACATGTTGCACCAGCTGGCGTAGGTAGATGCCAGGACCGGACGAATATACGCGCCAGCCACCTCGAACCCCGACAGGATCCTTCGCATCGGCGCGCAGACGGTCCCAATCGCGTGCTGCTTCATAGCGGTCGGGAAAGTCTGCATCGGATGAAGCGAAGTAGCAGTTGCGCTGACGGATCTCGCTCGAAGACAGCCTTGAGAACTGGCCGACAGGACTGATGCGCAACAGTTCGCTCACGAAGGAGTCCTTGCCCAGGGTTGCGAGCGCCTCGGAATAACGAATATGAGCATGCGTGTACATCAGACCGATTTCGCGTCCCACGTTCGCCGCCTGTTCCGCTCTCTTGAAATAGCGCGGCACACCGTCGGCAAAGCGAGCAGGCTTGTTCATCAGCCGCACACCATCGGGATAGTGCAGATTCTCGTCGATGAGCTTCAAGTGTCCCTTGGCCTGCTCAGGTGTGAGCAGCCCTGAAATGATTGAACGTGTCATCGGAATCAGTCGGTATTTCAAGCCGGTGCGCGTGTCCGTGGGGTGAATGATCGGCTGCGGCCCCTCGTCGGTAAAGTTCACATAGCCGGCAATCACATCATCGAGGATGAAGTCCTTGGGGAATGCCGCCTCGATTGTGGCGGCTTCGGCGACGAACTTCCCCGCCAGATCCGAAAGTCCAGCCTTCTTCAATTGGGATGCGAGCACCAGGGATGCCTGATGCAGGAGCGCGATGGTCCAGCTCGAAGCCATGTTCTTCTTCATCGATGCCTGAGCGGGCTGAAGCGTATCGTCCCAATCGCCGTTGCCATATGAGAACAGTTTCGTTCCCGACACACGATGATGCTCGATATACGAAAGAATTCGTTCCAGATGCTGGACTACACTCGCCTTGCCGTCGTCATCAAGGAATGGTTCGGTCTGCTTGAGAATGTCGTAGTCTTCGCTGGCACTCAGATACTCGCCCATGGCCATCAGAGGCCACACGGGAATGTCGCCATGCGAATCCTTCTGATACATCGATGAGTATGCGTCGAACATGAACCATTGGGGCAAGGAGCCATCACTGTTCTGATGGGCGAACACCTTCAGCAGAATTTCTCGAGCCCCGGCAAAATGTCCAAATCCAAGCTCCATTTCCAACGGACCCTGCAATACGTCTCTCGTGCCCCATGCAGCCCCTGAATACTGTTCGAGCCCGTGTGGTGAAAGGAAATGTACCAGCGCGTTCTGCACGAACCATGGGATGAGAATGTTGAACTCGCTCAGGCGACCTTCGCCATTGACATGAAGATCGTCGGCAAATGATGCGATGCGTGCGTTGTGTTTCTGCAGCACCTTCGTGGTGTCGAGCGGGCTGCTGATCAGTCTTTCTGCGCAATCACAGGCCTCCTGCGCACCGCGAATGCTCGCTGCAATGGACAGATGGAGCTCTCGCTGGCCCTTGATGGAGAAGGTGAAGATACCACTATGCTGAGGTGCCTCGGCTGAAACGACCTTCGTATCATCCTTCGGATTGGCGAAGAGAACCTCGTCGGACCCACATTGCGCATTCTCGGAGACAAAGGCATAGCTCAATCCCGGATACTGCTTGAAAACCTCGGAATCCCATGCTGGGGCAAAGATGACACCGTGCTCTTCATGACGCGCATACCACTGCCGTGGCTCCTCGACATCGACGGTGAGCATGGCGTCGATTGGGGTGCTTGAAGTGAATCGAATGTCCAGAGCATTGCTGTCTGCCGATGCCGTGGTCGTCACGTTGAGCACCATATCACCGATCCGATAGACCCAGCGGGAACCGCCCAGATGCATGATGAAAGCGGATGGAAGTTGCAGCACACGCCACTCCCCTTCGAATCTCACCAGCACACGGACGCCTTCTGATCTGAGCAGGTTCAGCGCATTGCGCTGGACCGAGACGAGACGGTTCATATTGGTGTTGCCAAGCACAATATGCGACGCGAAAACGCCCGGGGCATAGCTTGTGGAAGCCAGAACAGGGTGCTCGGGATCGAAGTCGCCGCCAGATAGCAGAACCTGGCCATGCGAGCGTGCCACCGCAAGTTCCTTGGTCCGTGACACAACATGGGTTCCGTCGGCGGAGAAGAATGACAGCAAGCTTGAATTTCGCCCATATTCAGGCGAGACGATGCTGCCCGAAACCAGGGACCTGAGCTGTTCGTCGCTGAGTACATCGGCGTTCAAGCCTCTCGCCGTGGCCAGCAGCGATGGGATCGCGCTCTTCGTCGGTTCAGACTGATTCATGGACTGCTGAACGGTGACATTCGTAGCCTTGCCCACGGTCTGGGCATGTTCCAGAATTGCCGAATCGGCCAGCTTCTTGCTCACCTCGGCCATCTCACCACGATAATCGGGGTTGAACGCCACCAACTGGTTCCACTCGATGCCGTCTTCGCCGAGCTGACGGCCCTTGGAGAGAAGACACACCATTGCAAACTCGTATTGATCGATATGACCGCCATGCCAGTTCTCATCGCTCAAGGCAAGGGGAGCCGATCCGAGACGAGCCTGGTGTCCAAAGAAGTCAAAGCCGTCGGTAAGATACGCGGCTGTTCCCTCGCATATGGTCGACACCAGAAGTGGCAGCTGCGGCGCGTCGCTCATCGTCTGTCGAGCCGATACGACGCATCCGGGCCCCTCAAGCGTCTCTTCGTGGAAGGCAACATATTGGGAGATATACGGTTCGCTCGTCAAGGCCTGCTCGACAGGTGCCAATGCAATATCCTGAGCGGTGACAAGCTCCCACGTATCGTTTGGCTCCAATGTCTCGGATCCAGCGGGCACGACCTTCACGTTCCACACCCAGGAACACCCATTGCCAGTGATTTCCTTCAAGGCCTGCGACTCATCCGAAACCGGACTGAGAGTCACGCTCCATCTGACTCCAAGATTCTCTCCACTCCATTGAGCGCACTGTTCAGAACACGTGAAGCGCGGGGCAGCCTTTGCGTCCTCTCCGAAATACGTTCCGGTGAGCGCAATCGACGTGATATCGTCTCCTCGCTTTCGCCTCAGCCATAATCCCGAGATTGCAGCGTCATGGACACCTGGCTGGTATTGCAAAATCTGGATATCATTCACACGGATGGAACGCGGGTCACCGAATGGGGTAAACTCCACATCCAGATCGCCGGCATGCATGGCGAAGTCATGTTCGATTGACTTTCCCCATGAATTCCACTGTGGATTCGACTGTGAATCCCATTGTGTCTGTTCGCCTTGTGCTTCGGGCGTATGAGCCGTCATCGCCTTGTCCTTTCAAGAAATGTCTGTGACCAAAAATCATCAAGCAAGGTTGCCGTCAATCCCGGGTTTTCGCTCTGCGGACCGTGCGCAGCATCGGGAATGATCTCGTAGCGGGCACCTATGATTCTCGCCATTCTGCGTTGCCACTCCTGAGGCCACGCCCAGTTGTCGTTTTCACCATGAAAGACCAGAACCGGCAATCCCGTAGCCTTCACTTCAAAGCTCGTGTCATGGACCTTCGCGAGCTCATCGATGGTCTGCAACAACTGATCTCGGCTCGTGCGCTTCGAACGAGTTCTCAGGAAGCGCTGTAGCTCATCGAGCTCCGAGTCAGGAGCATCCGCCTTTGAGGGATTGTTGAGCGTCCACAGATCGCTTTCAGGATTGTCGAGCAGCATTTTTCTGTCAAGGTCATGTCTGCCCGCCCACCCGTGCGGACCGGAAGACATGAGCGTCAGGCTTTCAAAGCGTTCCGCATGGGCAATGGCGGCAGCTTGGGCCACGAGTCCACCGAAGCTGTGGCCAAGCAGATGCACTCTGACGACACCCACGGCCGACGAGATGATCTTTGCCAGTGCGCATGCATCTGAGGCATCCTGCTCTCGCGTATAGCTCCGCTGCCCTTCTGGAGCGAAGGAATCAGCCTGTCCACGCTGCGAATACACCCACACATCCCAGCCAAGCTCGGCAAGAAGCGGCAAAATGGGGTAGAAATCCTCCTTCGAACCCGTGAAACCGGGAATGCAGAGAACACTGCCCTTGACTTGCTCACCGACGACTGGCGATGCGTGCAGGGCTGTCAATTCTCCGGCAGACATGGTGACGTCGAGGATCTCCACTGACGGCGGAACGGGTAATCCTCCAAACGCCTGTCCTGGACGTATACGTGGATCTTGGATTGTATGTGCTGTAAACATCTATTCCCCTCGGGGTTAAGCATTCTTGAATGAATGGCGCCTGATGCCGCTCGCCACTCCTTGTGGCGAGCGGCATCATCTGTGTCAGGCCTGCTCGCCAACCTGCAACTTCGGAATCGCATCCAGCAGCGAAATCGTATAGTCATCGTGCGGATGCTGCAGAACCTTGGAAGTCTCGCCACGTTCGACAACATGACCTTGGTTGAGCACCATGATGTTATCGGTTATCAATCGCGCACTCAACAAATCGTGCGTGATATACAGCATGCTCACGTTCAGACGGACGCGCAGATCGTCGAGCAGCGCGAGAATTCCAGCTCGCAGCGTCATGTCAAGCATCGAGACCGGTTCATCGGCGATGAGCACTTTCGGATCGCTGGCGAGCGCACGGGCAATGACCACACGCTGACGCTGACCTCCAGAAAGCTGATGAGGAAGCTTTGCGGCGAACTGTTCGACCGGCGTAAGCCCCACGAATTCAAGCAGTTCGAGCATGCGATTTCTGGCCGCACTCCCCTTGAGCTTCGTATAGTTGAGAATCGGACGACTCAGAATGTATTCGACATTGTGAAGCGGATTCAACGCGGCATAGGGATCCTGGAACACCATCTGAATGTCAGAGCGCAAGGCCCGCAAATCGCGACCGCGATGCATCTTCTCGATATGCTTGCTGCCAAGCGTGATAACACCCGAAGTTGGGTTTTCCACAGCCGTGATCATCTTCGCAATCGTCGACTTTCCGGAACCGGAAGCGCCAACAAGCGCCAGAGACTGCCCTGGGTCAAGGGTGAACGACACATCGTCTACCGCTCTGACTTCGCCATCCCCCCGCTTGTGTGCAGGATATATCTTGGTGATGTGAGAGACAGTCAACGCCGTACGGTTATCCTCGGCATGCGCGTTTTCCTTGTATGCCTCATTCGCATTTTCGCGCGTGCGCAGCCCTGGGACCGAAACATGCTCTGCACGCGGATCGCCATAATGGCTCAGCAACATCTTCGTGTAGTCATCCTTCGGATGCTCAAGGATTTCACGGCTGGAAGCATCCTCGACGATGCGGCCATTGTGCATGACCAACACACGTTGGGTGGATTCAAGCACGATGCCCAGATCATGACTGATCAGGATGGCGGTGAATCCCTCTGACTTCTGCAGTTCACGAATCGTGTTCATGACCTCGTGCTGGACGAGCACGTCGAGTGCCGTCGTCGGTTCATCAAAGACCATGAGTTTCGGATCGAGACTCAGCGCGAGTGCGATGGACACACGCTGACGCATGCCGCCCGAAAGCTCGCCTGGATAACGGTTCAAGGTATTCGCCGGCAGACCGACCTTTTCGATCAGCTCCTTTGCACGAGCCTCGCGTCTGTCTTTCTGAACATGCTCATGCGCCTTGAAGATATCCATGAAATGGTTGCGAATCGTGCGTACAGGGTTCAGTGCGTTCATGCCGGACTGCAAAACCATTGCAAATCCGCCACGACGCTGCTTGCGCAGCTCCTCCTGATTCAGCGTTGAGATATCAACGCCATCAAAAATGACCTTGCCCTCACTCACACGTGCAGGCGGACGTGACAATGCCGTGATTGCAAATCCCAGCGTCGACTTGCCCGAACCTGATTCGCCGACCAAACCTACGAACTCACCTTGTTCCAGATCGACGTTCACATCGTGAACAGCCTTGACAGGCTCCGTTCCTGGTGTGTCGTATTCGATGGAAAGATGATCAATATGAAGCAGACTCATCGTGAACTCCCTTCACGCAGACGAGGATTGCTGAGTCGGTCAACGCCGAAGTTGATGAAGGTCATGGAGACGGCCAAAAGTGCGATCATCAGACCGGGAGCAAGCAGAAGCGCCCACTGCCCAGTGAGAATGACCCCATTGTTCTGTGCCCAATAGATCATTGTGCCCCAGCTGATCGTTGTGGAATCGCCAAGACCAAGGAACTCAAGTCCGGCTTCCGCAAGGGCCGCAGAGGTTGCGGCACCGAAGAAGTTGTTGATGATGAGCGAAAGCATGTTCGGGAATATCTCGTGGAAGATGATTCTCGCCGCGCTGTCGCCGCTGAACGCAGCAGCAGTGACGAAGTCACGTGACCGCAGGGATTGGGTCTGGCTGCGAAGCACACGTGAGCCCCATGCCCATCCGGTGAATACAATGACCAGGATGATCACCTTCATACCGCCGTTCTGCAAGTATGATGCGATGACGATCATCAATGGCAGCTGCGGAATCACAAGGAACAGGTTGACGATGAATCCGACGAATTCGCCGCCGAATGACTTGATGTATCCCCAGCTCAGACCGATGACGACAGCGAGAGCAGTGGAAAGAATGCCTGCGATCATGGCGACCATGACCGAGATTCGTCCACCCCAGATGAGCTGAGAGAACACGTCCTGGCCACTCGCCGTGGTGCCAAGAAGATGGCTCAGCGATGGCTGCGCATTGGTTTCGAAGCCGGTCTGCTTTGGATTGTAAGGGCTTAAAACAGGTGCGAATATGGCTATCAGAATGATCAGGCTGAAGAGGATGATGCCGAATCGAGCCTTCGGAACGGACCATACCGTGGCGAAGCTGCGGCCGGCCACCCTGAGCCCTCTGATCAGAACGTTGTCATCAGCCGAATCGTGCTTCGCGCGTGGCTGTGAGTGTTCGCCCTTGTTTGACGGTGGCGTGGCAACTTCAAGGGCTTTGTCCTTGTCGCTTGCCGGGCCGTTCGCAGGATTACCTGACGCGGTTCCTGTGACATGTGCATTCTGTGCTTGTGTCATTCCACTCACCTCCTAGTCCGTGGATCGAGAACGCCGTAAAGGATATCGACGATGAAATTGGCTACCAGAACACTGACCGTGATCATCAGGAACAACGCCTGCATGAGTGGATAGTCCTGATTCGTGACTGCCTGGAACAGCAGCATGCCGATGCCTGGATAGCTGAACACCTGTTCAACCAGCAACGAACCGCCGACGACACCGCCGAGCACCAGACCGAATGAGGTGAGGTTTGGAAGCAGCGCGTTTCGAGCCGCATACCTGAGCATGACGGTGCGCTGATGAAGACCGTTCGCCTCGGCGAAGGTCACATAATCATCGCCGAGCGTGTTGATCATGTTGTTGCGCATGCCCATGACCCAGCTGCCCAACGAAGTAATGAGGATGGTCAATCCAGGAAGGATCGAATGATACAGTGCATCGACCAGGAACGACCAAGACAGGTTGGGAACCGAAGTTGCTGCATATGCACCGGATGTCGGGAAGGCCTTGGCGACGTATCCAAGGAAGAACAGCAGCAGAAGCGCAAGCCAGAATGGCGGGAACGCCGAGAAGAATGAGCTCGAGACACTGCCGGTCGCATCGACGAGCGAACCGCGCTTCCATGCCATCGCTGCACCGAGCATGGTACCGATAATGAAGGAGAGAATGGTGACCGTACCAACAAGCACAAGAGTCCACGGCAACGCTGTAGAAACGAGCGAGGAGACCGATTGTGGGAAGTTGCTGTACGAGATTCCGAAGTTCAGATGAACGACATCATTGAGATATTGAATGTATTGCTGGAATGGGTTGCCTGTGGGCACCCCTAGCTGCGCTTCTATTGAGGCACGCATTTCCGGCGTCACAGGACCATTTTGTGAGAGCTTTGCGATGGCTGCGTCGGCAGGAGAACCGGGCATCATACGGGGTAACAGGAAGTTTACGGTGATTGCCGCCCAGAGTGTGAGCAGAAAAAGACCGATTTTCCCGAGATAGTAGCGCACGAGATGACCTTTCACTGAAAGTTGGTTTGATTGATTGTTACACGTTGGTTGTTGCAAGCTCGGTTGCGGTCGGGCTCATCGCTGTGAAGTCAGGCGTTGCAACCTTGGATATAACAGGCGACATGCAATGCCCAGGGGAATCCAATGATGTGGACTTTCCAGATTCCCTTGAGCAGAGCATGTGCATCTGTAGGAGAGACCAGAATCAGGCCTTCTTGAGGTTGGTCACCACCATCAGCACCTGAGACGTCCATGTGCTTGGCGAAGCATAAGGATTCTTCTCGGTTGGCCAGCCGGTGAACTTCTTGGTGCTGTACAGGCCCCAAAGACCGCCATAGAACATGCCGACAACAGGAACCTGGTTATACACAACCTCTTGCAACTGGTTGACGATCTCCTTCTGTTCGGTGGTGGAAGATGTTGCCTTGAGCTGAGCGAGCAGCGAATCGGTCGTGCTGTTCTTGTAGCGCTCGAAGTTGGCCGAAGCCGCTGTACCGACCGGCTGGTAGAACTCGCCGTTGAGCAAGTTGCTGTAGTCAGTGTAGACATCGCCGGTACCACCGAATGACGCGACAATCAGATCGTAGTCGCCATTGTTCAGAGCTTGGGTGTAAGCAGCTGGCTGTGGCTGATTGAGCTTGACCGAGATGCCAATTGCACTGAGCTGAGTCTGCAGCGTTTCAATACCACGAAGCCAGTCACTGTATCCACTGGGAACCGTGACGGTCAAGGTCAGCTGCTTGCCGGTACTGTCGACGAGCTTGCCACCCTTCTCGGTGTATCCGGCCTTGGCGAAGTACTTCAACGCGGTCGTCTTGCTCTGCTTGACGACTCCGCTGTTAGGAATGCTGGAGTTGACCCAGGACTTCTGATTGGGAAGCAGCAGCCCGGTCTGCGTCGAGGCATCGACGTAGCCTTCCTCGGCATCCTTGGCGATTGCCGCACGATCGATCGCATTGCTCAGGCCAAGACGGAAGTTGACATTGTTATATGGAGTCTTCGTGAGGTTCGGGAAGAGCGAGACCGTGCCGCCCGGAGGGAACCAATAGTGATTGTGCTGCTTGTCGGCACCAACCCAGGTCTTTTGCACATCGTTCATGTACATATAGCCCCAGTCATAGCCCTTGTTGACCATGTCGAGCGCCTTGTTTGATGCTGGGAAAACGATGGAAGTCGCAGCAACCTTGCCCGCCTGCCAATAACTGGCGTTCTTCGTCAGAGTGTATTGGTTCGGCGTATAGGTGCCGAGTTTGTATGGCCCGGTTCCTACAGGAGTCGCATTCGTGTCCTTGACCGGATCCTTGACGCTCTTCCAGATGTGTTGGGGAACGATGAGCTGCTGGTCGATGATCTTGACGGCAGGAACGTCGTTGTCCTTCAGATTGAAGGTAACCGTGTCGCCACTGGCCGAGATGGAAGCAATGTGCTGCCATACGCCGAGCGTGTCAAGGGCGCTGTTGGTCTTCAGCAGATTGAAGGTATAGACGACATCATCAGCGGAGAATGCCTGGCCATCCGACCACTTCACACCCGAGCGAATCGTGTATTCCACGGTCTTGGGATTGACGATCTTGTGAGATGTCGCCAGGAATGGTTTCTCCGTGCCGTCGATGCTGTTGACGACCATCAATGGTTCATAGATGAAGTTGATACCGGTTCTCTTGCTGCTTGAGAATGGGTTGAAATTCTTGGTGAAGGTAGGGCTGCCGTTATCTCCCCCAAAGAGAATTTCAGTTGACGAGCTCCCCCCTGCTCCTGACTGTGCATCGGTGCTGCCGCATGCAGCGAGGCCGATGGCCATGGTGGCAGCAGCTAGGGCAGCGACTGCGCGTACCGCTAGGTGTTTAGTATTCATGTGACGCTTCTTCCTGTCCACGTTGACAAATGACGTACCCGAAATCTCGACGTGCACGTCACCGCTGCAATCAAAGCATTTGGCATGACCTGTTCATTGTGAGGAACCACAATGTTCAGGGCACAGTGAAAACCACTTTGATTCAACTGGCAGAAACAATTGTATGCGCTTACATCTGCTTTTGCAAATATAGTCGATATTATTTCTTTCTGCTCTTACATTGGCTTTATTTCAGTGCTTTTAACGTATACAATTTCGACACGCCGAAATGTTAGCGCTACCAAGCACATGTTTTTTATGTGTACACTGATGTCCAGATGTAAGAAATGTATGAAAACGAATTCACGTCATTCATCGTGATTCGTCCATTGCCTTGATTACATTTCGTCAGTCAATATCAATTCCCATGGAGGCAACGATGTCATCCAAGAAACCGACTGTATACGATGTGGCCAAGGAAGCCGGCGTATCGATTGCGAGCGTTTCAAGAGCTTTGAGAAAGCCAGAGAGCGTACGTCCCGCAACGCGCGAACTCATCGATCGGGCTATAGAGCGACTTGGCTATGTTCCCAGCGGAAGCGCGCAGAGTCTGGCCGCCCGCAGAACCGGCGTCATCGGACTGTTCATGTCGAATCTTGACGAGCTCGACGATCTTCAGGACTTTACGCTGAGCAGCGTCGATGACGCACGAGTGAAAATCGATCCCACCCACCATACCGACTATCACCGCAATGATTCCTTGTATTATGACCAGGTGCTTCGAGGATGCGAGCTGGAGACCTGGAGACGAGGGCTCTCGCTGATGGTCAATCTTGGCTTGGACAGAAACGAAAAGGGGCTCACCCAACTTGCCGGCGAAATGGCCGGAAAAGTCGATGGACTGATCGTGATGGCACGAAGTGTGCCCGATTCCACCCTGGAATTCCTCAAGCGCCGCGTGCCTGTCGTTATGGTAGCGGACGCACCCTCGGATAACGAGGCCGGTTATGATCTGGTCCGTGTCAGCAATCGTAAGGGCATGCGCAAGCTGGTGCAGCATCTTATCGACACACATCATGTCGATGACTTTGCATACATCGCTGGTCCTGACGACTCCCCCGACAATCACAAACGATATGTGGGATTTTGCGAGGGTTTGCGCAGTCGAGACATCAATCCCGAGACCGTGCCAATATACCGCGCCGGATTCTCGTTCACAGTGGCTCGCACCATTACGCTGGACATGGTGACCAGGCACAAGATACCCCGTGCCCTGGTGTGCGCAAACGATCAGATGGCGCTCGGCGTGTGCAAGGCCTTGACCGACAGCAACATTCGCATCCCTCAAGATGTGATCGTAACCGGATTCGACGGCATCAAGGAATCCGAAACGAATGCGCCTCGCATCACCACGGTCAGCCAGCCAATGCGCAATCTCGGACGCGCCGCCGTGAGCACGATGGTACAGCGCCTCGAAAATCCCGATGCCGAACCCTATGCAATCGAACTTCCGGTGACGTTACTGTTGCGAGAAAGTTCAGAAGGCGAAATTTCGAAGAAAAGACCAGCGACGAATATCTGAATACACGAGATTTTCGAGTTTTGTGGCAATTTTGAAGTACACGGACGGAATATCGTTGATTTTTCGTCGCCAACAAGCAAAAAATCAGACTTGTCACTGTACAATTGCCACAAAACTCGAAAATCTCACAATGTTAGAGACCGATTTCCTCCGTTGAAGCGATGTCGTTCTCGTAATCCATATCCTTCGTTTCCTTGGTAAACAGCAGGGAGATGAGGGTCAACACGGCCGCGCCAGCAAGATAGACACCGACGAGCCAGGTGCTGCCGTGAGCAGCACTCCACAATGCCGTGGCCACGATGGGCGCAAGCGCTGCACCAAGAATCGAACTCACGTTATAAGCGATGGCCGAACCGGTATATCGAACATTGGTTGGGAAGAGCTCAGGAAGAAGCGCTCCCATTGGACCGAAGGTAAAGCCCATCAAGGTGAATCCGATGATAAGGAACGACTCAGCGACCCACGTCGTTGAAGACTGACCTCCACGCCCGTCGAGGAAGAATGGGAAGAGCAAGCCAAATACAATGATCACGCCGGTTACGATAAGCAGCAGTTTGCGCCGCCCCATCGAATCGGCCAAGGGACCCGATATCAGGGTAAAGATGCCAAAGAAAATCACTCCAACAATCTGCATCAGCACAAAATCGGTATAGGTGATGCCGAGTCCCGCAGGACTCCCGTTGGTTGCGGCGGTGCCATAGGTCAGGCTGAACGTCGTCATGAAATAGAACAGCACATAAGTGGCAAGCATCGCAAAGGTACCCAG
Source organism: Bifidobacterium aquikefiri (assembly GCF_002259795.1). Classification (GTDB taxonomy): domain Bacteria; phylum Actinomycetota; class Actinomycetes; order Actinomycetales; family Bifidobacteriaceae; genus Bombiscardovia; species Bombiscardovia aquikefiri. The sequence continues at coordinate 45,899 of NZ_MWXA01000004.1, forward strand.
CACCACGGCCTTGAAATGGTGCCGCAAAGTGTCTGCAAGCGGCATCTTGACGATCGCACCCTGACGCTGCGCCTTTTTGAAGGCTTCAGATTCAACGAGCTTCAAACGAACCCAGAGTCCAATCGCGACCATTACCGCGGAGAACACGAACGGAATTCTCCAACCCCAACTCAGGAATGCCTCTGATTGCAACAATGAACTCTGCGGATGCGGAAGCGCATAGTTGATGATCAGGAACAGACCGTTCGCAACGATGAAACCGAGCGGTGCACCCAACTGCGGGAATGTCCCATACCACGCACGCTTGTTTGCAGGAGCATTCTCAGTAGCGACAAGAGCGGCACCAGACCATTCACCACCAAGGGCAAAGCCTTGCGTCAAACGAAGCAGCAACAGGAAGATTGGAGCGATAACACCAATGTGATTGTACGTTGGCAGGAAACCGATGATGAAGGTCGCGACTCCCATGGTGAGCAGCGATGTCACCAAGGTAGTCTTGCGGCCATACTTATCCCCCATATGACCAAAGAAGACGGCACCTATTGGACGAGCAACCATGGCTGCGCCGAATACGGCGAATGAAGCCATCAGGGATGCTGTGCTGTTCGTGACCGGGAAGAACAGCTTCGGAAAGACCAGAACCGCAGCAGTTGCATACACATAGAAGTCATAGAATTCAATGGTCGTTCCGACCAGACTTGCCGCAATGACTCGAGCTGGAGAATTCAGAGGCTTGACTGCCTCACGATCTGCGTTGTTTGACGGTGATGATATTGATGTCGATTCTTGGATCGACGAGGACAAAGATGACACGATTACCCTTCTCGTTTTCGTGCAAAAAAGTCTTCCCGATGGCGAATTCGCTACTTGTAGTGGTCGAAGCCGTAACAAAGTATAGATGACTGGATGGTTATGGTCCTTGTGGGAGCCGTGGAATAGAATCCTAACACGCATGATGCCCTTTTCAAGGATTAGTCCACTTTTTGAGCTCATATTGAGTCTATAAGCTGAGTTTTGCAAACGTGCCGTGGCATACAAGCATTTTTTGGCTTCGCTACGTCCGAGATGAAGCCATTTTCATGCGTTTATACTGTGCCAAGTTCGCAAAACTTGAAATCTCGATTGTTGGTCGTGGCTGTTTGATGTCAACTTATGAGTTTTGTTGCCTTTTTTCAGATAACCAATTGAAAAGTGGCATATTTTCGTCAAACATGTACAGAAATATGCCCCTTTGAAGAGGGTCTATCTGAAAAAAGGCAACAAAACTCAATATCCGCGCTCCAAAAAAGAGGTTTGGTCCGTTTCCAGCTTATTTTTTGCGATAGAGCTTGGTGTATGAACCCTCGGCACGAGGACGAATCACTATCGAATCAATGTCAACCGTGTCAGGCAAATCAACAGCCCAGCGGATAGATTCTGCAATGTCGTTGGCATGCAGCGGGTCTGGGACGCCCTCATACACGCTGTCTGCCTTGGAGTGATCGCCGCCAAAACGCTTGAGTGAGAACTCCTCGGTCTGCACGAGGCCAGGCGACACATCGATAACACGAATTGGCTCGCCAATCTGTTCCAGCCGAAGCACCCGAGCCATCACCCGCTCGGCAAACTTCGAGGCGCAATAGCCTGAGCCACCTTCATAAGGCTCGATTCCTGCCGTCGAAGAAACGATCAGAACCGTGCCTTCGGACTCCTTCAAGGTTGGCAACAGCTTCTGTATGATACGCAGGGTGCCCAGCACATTGAGCTCATACATGCCGCGCCAATCGTCAAGATTCGCCGTTGCCACCGGATCCTTGCCGAACGCGGCGCCAGCACAGTTTACGAGCGCCTTGACTGGACCTTCAGCAACGATGGTCTTCACGGCGTCGTTTGTCGAACCTTCATCCGTGATATCGCAGACCACATATTCGCATGATCCACCCTTCGCCTTGATGGAGTCCGCAAGTGCCTTGAGCTTATCCTCACGCCTTGCGAGCGCGACGACACCCCATCCATCGGCAGCCAGGGTTCTCGCGGTTTCGGCGCCAATACCGCTCGAAGCTCCGGTTACGACGGCACGCCTTGCCGGCTCAGATGGCTTGGCTATGGTTTTTTGATTCACTGAATCAGCCATGTACACTCCTTCACTATGCTTGTTGCAGCGTATACATCGCAGAGGCAACTGTCACATCTGCTTTCGCTGTATATATCCAGTGTGACTCACCCCTGAACCTTTTTGATTACGGGCTTTGCTTTCGGCGAATCCAAACGATATGTCATCAGGGTGAATATCAGCCCGAAGAAGGCCAGAACGGTGAGCATGAGAAAATCGAGCTGAGTGCCGGATGCAACGGCCGCATTCGCATTCACAGAGCTCGTTCTTCCCTCGAAAGCGGTTATCGCGGCAGCCAGGACGGATGTTCCGAGCGATCCCGCATATTGCTGGAAAGTGTTGAACATAGTGTTCACATCGCCCTTTTCTGCAGGAGCAACGCGCTTGGTCGCATCGGACATGGTGCTGCCGAAACCGGTGTTGAAACCGATTCGGATGAACATGTAAAGGAGCGTCAGCGTAAGCACCGTCGAGGACTTGGTGAACCAGCACAACAATGCGCAGCCGACCATCATGGAAACATTGCCCAGAGTAATGGTGATGCGAGGGCCATGCTTGTCATAGGTTTTGCCGGCAAACGGCGATATGAATGCGCCGGCAATCGAACCCGGAAGCATGATCAGACCGGCAACGAGTGCGCTCGTGCCCAGATATTTTTGTGAGAACAAGGGAAGAATCACAGAAATGCCGATATTCGCAAACTGGAAAATGAAGTAGTTTGCCGCGCGCAACCGGACAATGCTACGAGCGAGAAGATGAAAGTTGATGATCTGACGTTTGCCCTTGATGGCATGAACTACCAGCAACGCCAGTGCTGTGAACGTAATGACCAATCGAATGGCGAAGCCCCAGTTGGCTATTCCCATCCTGCCCCACTGATTGACGACTTCGATGAGCCCAAGCATGCTTACTGCGAGCAATGCGAGCCCTATGGCATCGAAACGTCTTGGATTCTTTGATGCTGGCAAGATAACGTATCGGAAACCGACGAGAGCCAAGACCGCAATCAGAGGAACGAGTATCCAGAAAATCATGCGCCATGATATGAAGTTGGTAAGGATACCACCATATACGGGGCCTAAGGCCGGTGCCAGCGAGACCACCATTGCTGCAAGGCCGACATAGAAGCCGAGACGGTGAAGTGGAACCAATTCAAAGATAAGATGATACATCAGTGGCGTTGCCACGCCGGTTGCCATGGCCTGCAACAGACGTCCCGCCATCAGCAACGCAAGGTTTGGAGCGAGGGCGCACAGCAGTGATCCGCAGAAGCAAGTCACGACAGCGAAGCGGAACATCGCCTGCGCTGGGAATCGCTCGTTGAGATAGGCCGTCGAACACATCACGACCGTGACCATGAGCAGATAGCCCGAGGTCAGCCATTGAACGCTGTCAAGGCTGGCGTTGAACTGCTTCATCAGAATCGGGAAAGCCACAGTCAAGGATGTCTCGGTCAGAATTCCCAAAAATGTCAGTAACCCGACCGAGAAGATTGCAATTTTCGACCGTAAGCTCACCTCACGCATGGATGTTTCCCCCCTTGGCCCTTGTGCATTCATACCGAGCCTCACCTTTAGGATTGCGCTTCGACCCATTGCGGTAAGCCCGAGAATTCTCAAAGGCAGTGATGGCAATGTCCAAGCAATCGAGTTCTACCGTACTCGATTCAGCTGGACATAATCAGAGTTCAAAGCCCAGTTCTTCCGAGGCTGCGTGGGGAATCGCCTCGAATGCCCAGTACTCGTCGAGATTCTCGCCAGTACTCAGGCTGCGGATTTCTGCCTTGTCAATATAGAGCTCACCGTGGAGATGATCGGTCTCATGCTGGAAGATTCGCGCCGGCCACCCATGGAGTCTCTCTTCATGTTTCTTTCCGGATTCATCCATCCAGAAAGCATCGATATCAAGCCACCGCTTTCGGACTGCCTGAAAACCATCAACGGAAAGGCAACCCTCGTAGAAGCTGCGCGTTTCGGTTCCGATTGGCTCATATCGGGGATTGATGATGACGTGGAAGGGGAATTCAGCAATTTCTCGAGGATCGTCTTCGTCATCTCGAATATGATCCTCGACCACTGCCAAGGTGAGCGCAATGCCGACCTGTGGAGCAGCAAGCCCAACGCCTGGGGCATCGAGCATCGTCACGCGCATAGCCTCGATCAGCTTGCGGAATGTTCTCTTGCCTAGCTGACCGGTATATGCCTCGCTCTGTTGGCGCAGCACTGGATCGCCGGCCTCTACGATGCCAAGCAGCTGATCTTCCCCCGCCTCTTTCAGCATCGCATCTATTGCCGTGTTGAGACTTGCATCCAGCTTGGTGTGACCGGGGAACATTGAACCTCCAAATATTGCTTTTCGTAATGGATTCGTGTGTTGCTGCAGCTTGGTCTGACACACATCGCTGCAACAACGTCACTTCTTGGATTGACTGTGTTGATTGCGTCAGCGCTGGTTACCACGCCAAGCATCGCCAAGCCGAATGTTAATCACAACGCCAGCTACAGCGAAAGCTCATCCTTGACGACCTGCGCAAGGCGCTCACACGTTGCATCCGCCTGCTCCTGCGTCTCGGCCTCGGCCATGACACGCACCAACGGCTCAGTGCCACTGGGACGCAACAAAACTCGGCCAGTCTCTCCGAGCAACTGCTCCTCATGTGCTACGGCATCCTTGATTTTGGCGTTGGTGGTGGCGGCGAGCTTGTCGACATTCGGTACGTTGATCAGCTGCTGCGGCAGTTGCGGAAAGTCAGCGGCTAGCTGCTTCAAGGACTTGCCCGTGCGTACGACCTCGTTGGCGAGAGTGAGAGCCGTGAGCGTGCCGTCACCGGTGGTGGCGAATTCGCGGTTGATGACATGTCCAGACTGCTCGCCACCAAGGGTGAATCCTCCACGAAGCATCTCTTCCAGCACATATCGGTCGCCGACGGCGGTCTGTACTGTGGCGATGCCCATGTCCTTGAGTGCAAGCTTCAATCCCAGATTGCTCATTACGGTCACGACGAGCGTGTTGTTGGCGAGCTTGCCGTCGCGCTGCTTGGCGCGCGCAAGAATGCCCATGATCTGATCACCATTGACCATCGTGCCATCTTCATCCACTGCAAGGCATCGGTCTGCGTCGCCGTCGAAGGCTACTCCCATAACGGCTTGCGATGCCTTTACCATCGCCTGCAACTGCTCGGGGTGAGTCGATCCGGCATGCTTGTTGATGTTGTATCCGTCTGGGGACGCATTGATGACCACAACATCAGCACCGGACTGACGCAAAGCTTCCGGCGCCACAACCGAAGTGGCACCATTGGCGCAGTCAGCAACGATGCGCAGGCCAGCAAGCGGCTTTGAGCGCGTCTTGTCTGCGCCCATCGGTGCCACGGCATCAACAAGATGCTCGATATAGCTGTTGGTTGCGGTGACGGTATCGTGCGAAACCCTGCCGACACCCTTGCCGGTCGGACGCTCCCAATCCTGGCCGAGCACCTTTTCAATGTCGTCTTCCTTGGAATCAGGAAGCTTGAAACCACCGCGTGCGAAGAATTTGATGCCATTGTCCGGCATGGGATTGTGTGATGCAGATATCACTGCACCCATCTCGACATTGAGCACGGAAGTAAGATATGCGATACCAGGAGTGGGGATGATACCCACATCGATGACGTCAAAGCCACCGGCGCTCATGCCTGCCGCCAGAGCCGAGGCGAGAAAGTCGCCAGACACGCGGGTATCGCGTCCAATCAATGCTCGGCGTCTGCCACCCGTCTGGTCACGGCTGCCCAAGACACGAACTGCTGCATCTCCCAAGTCGAGTGCAAGCCTTGCTGTCAAATCTCGATTGGCCAGTCCTCGCACACCATCAGTTCCGAAAAGTCTTGGCATCTTGCCCTTCTTCATGCTCACGATTCATATGAATCCGAAGTTATAACCATACCAATTGTTGTCCATCATCGGACAAAAATGCGGGTGCTGCGATTTTTCGCACACCACCCGCACAGCAACAATCCCTTTATCCCGGCTCCGAGAGAAAACTGCCGCTCATTGTGAACTTATGAAAGTATGTACCGTAATTTTTGGCCTCATCATGGCGACAAATCAACAATTTCACTCGTTGATACTTCCACAAGTTCACAATGAACAGCAGCTCGCCCAACATGCATGTTCAGAGCTGAGAATTGTAGGTCTGAACCTTCAATACGCGACGAGAATCGTCGAGGTTCTTGATGATCATGCCACGAAGGGCACGATCGGCATCCTTGTTTTCATTGAGCCAGCGCTCTGCGAATTCAACAAGCTGGTGCGCATCGGCAAATCGAGGATACAGGCTCTGCCCACTCAATGGGCAAATCAGTGTCTCCGCAATGTGGAATGACTTATCTCTCCAGATGGAATTGACGGTGCCGAAGAAACTCTCGACATAGTCTTTATACAGCTGCGAATCCGTATTCTGCGAGAAGCTCATCGCAATGGCTTCGATCTGGGAATTCGTCAGATCATTGTCATCCAAGGCTTCGGTCCACGCCCACTTCTTCGCTTGAGCAGTCGGGCGTGCCGCCTTGGCACCATATGCCTTTTCACGATTCTCAGTGGTTTCGCGCCTGCCGAGTTCTGCATCGATTGCCGTATCACTGATCAGGTTGTTGGCAGCGAGTGCATGGATGATGAGCCAACGCAGGCTGTTGTCGATGACCAGGCCATCAAGTGTGAGTTCGCCGCTCAGCAGACCTTGGGCATTGTCTTCGAAGTCATCGTCAACACCATAGCCAAGGTATGCCTGGAGCAACTGGAATTGTTCGTCGGAACCGGCTTCTGCCGCAAGCACGAGCCTCCACAGACTCTGGGCAACGAGTTTCATGATGGCTGCCCTGCGGGTTGGTGCAACATAGTAATGGACGGCGCCCGAAATCTGAGACAGAGCGTATCGGAATGTGGTCGACTGCTTTTCTGTGGAAATAGCCTTCAACGACAGGGCTGCGAAATGCTCTGCCGGGAATTCAGCGTCCCTCGTCATATCCCAGAGTGAGAGCCATATGACCGCTCGAGCCAGTGGATCTTCAAAGGCATAGAGATTCCCCGCGGCAAAGTCCAATGATTCCTTGTCAAAGCGCAGTTTCGTATAAGTGAGATCATCATCGTTCACCAGAATGAACTGTGGACGCTTCAGACCGATGATGTCACTGATCTCGGTGCTTTCACCATCGATATCGAGCTCGAATCGATCGGTGCGAATGATCTTGCCGCTCTTGTCAGCGTTATAGAATCCCACGCCAATGCGATGCGGACGCAATACCGGAAACTCTGCAGGTGCCGTCTGCACAAGCTTCGCCTTGATAATCCTATCGTCAGCATCAGTGTCGATTGCCGCAGTGATCGTATTGATGCCTGACTGCTCAAGCCACAGCTTCGACCAGGAATCAAGATCGCGACCGGAAGCCTGAGAAAGTTCGGCAAGCAGGTCGTTGAGTGTGGCATTGCCATAGGCATGCTTGGTCAGATAGCTGTGGATTCCTTCGAAGAACTTCTTGCGGCCGACATAAGCGACGAGCTGCTTCAACACTGAGGCACCCTTGGCATAGGTGATGCCATCGAAGTTGACGTAGGTGTCGTTCAGATCATGGATCGGTGCCACGATGGGATGCGTGGTTGGCTTCTGATCCTCGGCCAGAGCCCAGCTTTTCTCGCCGGAACAGAAGGTTGCCCAGTCATCAGTGTGCTCGGTCGCCTCGGATGTGGCAAGCGTAGACATGAATTCTGCGAATGATTCGTTCAGCCATAGATCATTCCACCACTTCATCGTCACCAGATCGCCGAACCACATGTGTGCAAGCTCGTGAAGCACGGTTTCGACGCGACGGTTGATGACGGCGCCACTCACCTTGGATTCGAAGATGTAGGAATCGCGCAAGGTCACGAGGGCGATGTTCTCCATGGCTCCCGCGTTGTATTCAGGAACGAAAACCTGATCATACTTGGCATAAGGATAGGGCACGCCCCATGTCTTGGCATAGAAGGCAAACCCCCGCTTGGTCACGTCGAACAGCGACTCGGCATCCTTGTCAAAGGCATCCTTCAAGGATTGGCGGCAATAGAGTCCCATGGGAACCGTGCGGCCATCCTCGTTGGCATATTCAGAGGTCCACTGGGCGTACGGCCCGGCAACGAAGGCGGTCAGATAAGAGCTCATCGTGGGCGTCTGCTCAAAGATCCATCGCTTGATGCCCTCTGCAGCTGCATCGCCAAGCGTTCCCTCGGCTGTCTTGCCGGCCAGATTCTCGACTGAGCCAGCAGGAGAATTCGAAAGAACCGTCCATGATTCTGGAGCAACCACCGTGAAGTCGAATGTGGCCTTTACATCAGGCTGATCGAAGACTGCATATACGCGGCGAGCATCGGGAACCTCAAACTGGCTATAGAGATAGATCCTGCCATCAGCTGGATCGACGCTGCGGTGCAGACCTTCGCCTGTGCGCGAATAGTCGCACGTGGCGATCACATCGACCTGATTGTGCTCTTGAAGATTCTCAAGAGCGATTCTGTCGTCCTTGAAGGCGACTGCGGGATCCAACTGCTCTCCGTTAAGCACGATGCTGTCGATCTGTGGCGCAATCAAATCAAGAAAAGTGCTGCTTCCCGGTTGTGCGTCGAAGGTAAGCGTCGTGGCCGACGTGAAGGTCTTTGATCCTTGCGTCACATCAAGCGACACCACATATGCTGGATGTGAAATTATCCCCTGCCGTTCCTCAGCCTCGATCTGTGTCAGATTCGATCCTGGCATTCCCCACTCCTTAACTATCATCACACGATGATGAATGTGTTGGCTTTGCAACTCATACGAACATATGGACAACTATGTGCCGGTTCCTGGCACGCCGTGTGCCAAAGCATGTCCGATCTCAATCCAACCTTACTCTCAGGCATGCTTGTGGCCCCGAAACATTCGACACCTCTCGTGTCTCCCGCTTCGGGGCCACAAAGCCAGATATGCGGCTCATCCAGTCACGAAGTTCACCGTGCCATCTGAACCGATATATGCTGTTCGCTTACTTCTCGACGTCCTGCGCTATGTCGGCAACGACTGGCACGATCATCGGGCTGCGGTGCAGCTTGCGCGCTATCCAACCCCCCAGGGTTCTGCGCATGATCTGCTGCAGCTGGTGCGTGTTGTGCGTACCCTGCATCATCGCATCCTGGAGTTGTTCAACGATCTGTTCACGAATGCGTACGAACTCGCTCTCATCCTCGGCAACCGCATTGAGGAAGATCTTCGGTCCGCTGATCACATCATTGGATTGCGTATCCACAACAACGAAGGATGATACGAAACCTTCGGACCCGAGGATTCTGCGCTTTTCAAGCTCTTCATCGGTAAGCTCGCCGACCGAATCTCCATCGACATAGACATAGCCGCAGGGAACGCTGCCAACGACTGCTGCCTGACCATGATAGAGATCAACGACATCGCCATCTTCTGCAAGCACCACGTTCTTCGGATCGACACCGGTCTTGACTGCAATCAGACCGTTGGCTACCAAGTGGCGGTTTTCACCATGGATGGGCATGGCGCAGCGAGGCTGAACAATGTTGTAGAAATACAGCAGCTCGCCCTCGTCGGCGTGACCGGAAACGTGGATCGCCGCGTTGTCCTTGTTGATGACTCGTGCTCCAAGGCGTGTGAGCTTGTTGATGACCTTGTACACGCCATGCTCATTGCCTGGAATGAGTGAGCTGGCAAGAATCACGGTATCGAATTCGTTGATCGTGATGTCTCTATGCGTTCCGTCGGCAATGCGGCCGAGCGCAGCCATTGGCTCACCCTGCGAACCCGTGACCATATAGACGATCTTGTTATCTTGAATGTCATGAGCCTGTTTCAGGTCCACAACCGTGTCCTCTGGCAGATGCAGATATCCCAGATCCGAGGCGATTGCCATGTTGCGTACCATCGAACGACCTGCGAATACAACCTTGCGGCCAAACTTATGCGCGGCATCGACGACCTGCTGCACGCGATGCACATGGCTCGAGAAGCTGGCAACGATGATCTTACGGTTTGCCTCAGCAAAAGCCTTGTCCAGAGCCGGTCCGATTGAGGTCTCCGGCTTGACGAAGCCCGGAACCTCGGCGTTTGTGGAATCGACCATCAACAGATCGACACCTTGTTCGCCCAGACGACCGAATTCGCGCAAGTCGGTAATCTTATGGTCCAAAGGCAGTTGGTCGAGCTTCATGTCGCCGGTATCGATGATGTGACCAGCAGGGGTCTTGACCGAAACACCGAGCGCATCTGGAATCGAGTGGGTGACGGTGATGAATTCAAGGTTGAAAGGACCGACCTTGAGTTTGTCGCGGCCTTCGACCTCAACCTTGGTCGGCTCAAGATGATGCTCCTTGCACTTCGCATCGACGAATGCGAGCGTGAGCTTCGATCCGATCAGCGGGATATCTGGGCGCAGTTTCAAGAGATACGGAACCGCCCCGATATGGTCCTCATGACCGTGCGTGAGCACGAGTGCTTCGATGTCGTCAAGACGAGTGCGAATATAGTTGAAGTCAGGAAGAATCAAATCGACCCCAGGCTGCTCCTCTTCTGGGAAGAGAACACCACAGTCTATGAGCAAAAGTCGACCGTTATATTCGATGACGTTCATATTGCGTCCGATTTCGCCCAAACCGCCAAGAGCCACGATTCGCATCGAACCCTTGTGATATTTCGGCGGTGCGACGAGGATTTTATCCGGCTGCGCAGTCGAAGTTGTCAACTTGCGTGAATTGTTTCCCCTGGAACCGGAATAGTTGCCACGACGCTTGCTATTTCTGTTCTGCGACCGGTTAGCTGTATTTCTTTTTCGTGTCGTACTTTTATGTTGTTCTTGTGTCATTTCCACTTGATTTTCTTTATTCAGTGCCTTCGCCTGATACGAAGGCAACGCTCATCGTGTGATGTGCGAATCACAGCAAGCCCGCTCGGCGCATACCCTCTTCCGCCTTGTCAAGTTCGCGTGCACTCGGACCTACGTTAGGTTCGCGCATCGTTGTTCCGGGAATGTATCCCTTGATTTTCAGTGCTGCCTTGGCCATGACGGCCTGGAACCCATCTCCATTGAGAGCGGTGATCACAGGCTCGATCTGAGCCGCCAATTCCTGCGCTTTACGAATGTCCCCAGAATCGAAAGCATCGGCCAACTGTCTCATCGGCTTTGCAGCAACGTGGGCAGCCACTGAGATTACACCTACGGCACCCATGGCGAGGAAAGGCAGATAGAGCGAATCATCGCCTGAATACCAGACCAGATTCGTCAATCTGCGCTTGACAAGAGCCTCGGCAATATTGCCCGTTGCATCTTTTACGGCTGCAATGTGTTCGAATTCCGCAAGGCGCTGATACGTGCTTGTTGTGACATGCAGTCCGGTGCGTCCGGGTACATCGTAAACAATGATTGGCTTTTCGGCTACTTCGTTCACCGCCTTGTAATGAGCCACGATTCCGCTCTGCGAGGGACGAGAATAATAAGGCATCACAATAAGCAAGCCATCCGCTCCGGCATCCTGAGTCATCTCGGCCATGCGCACTGTGTGAGCCGTATCGTTCGAGCCTGCACCCGAGATAACGGGTACGTCAACGGCCTGCTTGACAACCTGAACGAGCTTGACCTTCTCTTCAAGGTGGGTTACCGGTGACTCTCCGGTGGTTCCATTCACCAGCAATCCATCCGCTCCATCGGAAACGAGATGCTGAGCCAAGGCGGCTGCAGCGTCGTAATCTATCGCACCGTCTGACTTCATAGGGGTGACCATTGCAGGTATGACACGGCCAAATGGGGCCGAATCAAGAAGATTAGCGTTCGGAGTGCTCATAAAAACCAAGGTACTGCGCGGCTGAGACTGGAATTGAGCGAGGAAACACCTTCATTGTGAACTTGGCGAAGTAGATCAGCTCAAAAACAGTGCATTTCTGAGACAATCGAGCCAAAAATCGGAAATTATACTTCGACAAGTTCACAATGAATGGGAAAGGTGCAGATTGTTAGAGATTAAGGAAGGAATCGAGGCCAACGGTGAGGCCAGGATGCGATTGTGTGGCCATATTTCGAATTGCAAGAAGCACACCAGGCATGAATGAACCACGGTCGAAGCTATCTGCGCGAATGGTGAGCTGCTCTCCAGCGTTGCCAAGCAAGACCTCTTCGTGCGCATTGAGCCCACGCAGTCTGACTGCATGAACATGGATGCCATCAATGACTTCGCCACGAGCCGAAGTATCGTTCTGTGTCCCGTCTGGGATACCGCGCAGATTTGCTGCACGGCGTGCATCTGCAATCGTATGCGCGGTGTGTATTGCGGTGCCGGACGGTGCATCGACCTTGTCGGGGTGATGCAGCTCGATGACTTCTGCCGATTCAAAGTATCTGGCTGCCACGCCTGCGAAGTAATCGGCAAGAACTGCTGAAATCGCAAAGTTTGGAGCAATAAACACGCCGACTTCCGGGTGATCCGCGAGTGCAGTGCGAATCTTTTCGTATTTCTCTTCCGTCCAGCCGGTGGTGCCGACAACAACGCTGATGTCGCGCTTTACCAGTTCAAGAACATTGTTCAGCGTCACCGATGGAATGGTGAAGTCGACGGCAATATCGGTGTTCTGAGAGTTGACGATATCGAAGGAATCTCCAGCATCGAGCTGTTGTGCGATGACCATGTCATCCGCGGAGTCGACGGCACCGACCACGGTGCGACCCATACGGCCATGCGCTCCAATAACAGAAACCTTGATCATCAGCCTGCAACCTTTCGTTCATTGGGAACATTGTTACGGAAGAATCTTGCCGAGGCTCATCGCCTGGATCACCTACCCAGGGCATCGCCTCGGTCAACACCCATGTCATCGACAAGGATATGGTAACCGGCGTTATGTACTACAAGCGACTTTGCGATCACTGCACTCACCTTTGTCTTTGTCCTTGCTTTTTATGTACTCTCACCCGGGATTTCGAGTTTTGTCGCCTCAAATGATGAAATCGCCTCAGCATGGTCCTTTTGCTCTGGTTTTTTCAACGATTTCGGGCATGTATATGAGAAAAAAGGACTCTTCAGATTTTGGTGTGTGAGGGCTGTGCGGTTGTGAATCACCCAACCCTCCATCACCCTTGGGTGATGGCGCAGCCAGACTACCTCGAGCGCGCCCTTTCTGTAACCATAAGTGTGCCCTTTTCCTCATCATTCCGAGAGCTCCCCCTCTTCCCGTCAACCCGAGAACTCCCCTTCTTTCCGTCATCCCGAGCGCCCCCCCTTCCCCGTCATTCCGAGCGGAGCGTAGCGGAGTCGAGGGATCTCATCCCACTGGAATCCAACAGCGGAGATCCCTCGACTGCGGCTTCGCCTCCGCTCGGGATGACAAAAAGGGGTCGCGTGGGATGATGGAATGGAGAACTCCGCATGACAGTGACAGCCAACGGTCAAGAACAGTCGGAACCACGCACATCAAACCATGAAGAGCGAGTTTTGTTGCCTTTTTGAGTATCAACTTGAATTTCCCCCCAATTTCTGCGAAATATTCCTAGATCTTTAGGGGATGTTGAGCCTGGATACTGGTAAAAGGCAACAAAACTCGCTTACTCGGACTTTGGGACCGTATTTTCGCACAAGAAATCAGTCTTCGTCGGATATTTGGGGCAATCCGGCATCCAAATCACGGATGATTTCGTCTCGGGAACGAGATTCGGTTTGAATCTGTCGGTTTTCGGGTTTGGATTCGCTCACGTAATAGAGGCATGCGTCGATTTGGCCGATATCAATGCCTTGCATCATGGATAGAAGGACTCGATACATATCAAGCTGTAGGAGTTTGATGCGAATGTCTTCGCTCGACACGGGACGACGGCCCGTCTTCCAATCCACAATCGTATATCTTGCAGCGGATTGTTCGCCGTTTGAGCGCAGAGCCCCATCCGATGACCGAGCGTTCAGACCGCCATTGAATACTGCATCGAGTTTGCCTTTCAGCACCTGATCATTGATAGCTCCGACTATGGGCCGTTCAACCCAGGCAACGCTTCTGTGCGCCCAAGGCGAGCGAGCCAGCCGCTCTTCCCAATCACATAGCTGCCTCTGTTCGGAAGTTGTCGCTTGGTCACGCTGCTTCACGAGTTCAAGAATCATGGCCTGACGTGTTATTTCAGTGGCAATGCCGTCTACTCCTTCATCCTGTTGAACGGTGAAATCGTCTTGCGCAGACAGAAAGGCACTCGCCCATTCATGCAATCGCGTGCCCGCCTTGGCAGCGGCGGATGGCATGCGTGGGATCGGACGGACGATGCCACGCCAAAGGCGCCGCTCCGCTGCCTCATCGTGATCGCCGGCGAGCGCCTGCAATGCCGTGACATTCTGTCCACCGGACGAAAGCACTTGCAAACCACTCTTGCGCAGAGCCTTCACATCGTCGGCTTTGCCATGCAGAGAGCCAAGCCTTCCTGAACGCTGCGCAATCACCTGCATGGCCTGCGCGAGCAATGGGGTGCTCCCATCAAGGATTGCCTGGTCGTTTGTATGTTTTTCTTTGGAATCGATCGCTCCAAGGACGAATCGGGCAGAGGTGTCGAGCGCTGATTTCATTCGTGGCTTCAACGCCATCGGCCAAATCAGCGCTTCCGAGTCGGAAGAGTGTGACGATTCGGATTCGTGTGCTTCTTCGGCGCAATCCTGTGCAAGCTCAGCCAACGCTGTAAGCATTGCAGTTCGATAATCCCGGGCGTGATCCCCTACGAAGTAGCCCGTGAATTCAGGATTCTCCGCACTCGTCGCCGATGCAGAGGTTCCAGAATCGGCACCAGCCCGTCGTTGCAGGTCAGCATCACTGAAACACGCCGCGGATGGATCCCCGATAAAGCTCTGATAGCTTTCAATCCAGAAATTCGAGGCTGCGGAATCTTCAAGCAGATTGGATTTCGAACCGTTTGCTTTGCCATTTTTTGAAGCGTTATAGCTGAGCAGCACATCGTGGCGTGCGCGTGTGAGAGCGACATACGCCAATCTGCGTTCGTCTGCGTGGTATCGTGAACCGAATTCCTTCTGCTGTGAGAGCCACTGCGTGTTTTCTTCATCACGGCATTCCCCATAGACCTCATCTTCAAGACTTATCAGGCTGATGCGGTCAAGTTCGCTTATTGTGCTGGCATTCTCATCCGCATCATGCGGGAAGCGTGGCAGAATTCCTGCATCTGCACGAATGGGAACTGGAACGGCTGTCGCATCATCCATCCAACTCCTTGCTGTGGAAACGTAGCTTGCAGGGCGTGCCAATCTTCCAAAGCCATCGATCACCGCCGGATGGGTCTGTTCGATTTTCAACCCATCCCCCTGATTGCTGGGAAATGTTCCGGACTTCATGCCTACCACCGCAACGGCATCCCATTCGAGTCCCTTGGATTGGTGGATGGTCATCAGCACGACGTCTGGGTGCCCTGCGATGTCACTGGCAGGCTCATCGGGACTCTTGCCCATGGAATCGACCCAGGCGACAAATCCACGCAGCGTCGACGGAGTGCCATCCTGTAGTTCGGCTTCAAAGGTGTCAACCAATGCTTCGAAGGTATCCAAACTGGACTGGGCGGAGCTGCGATCGAGTCTGCCCCCATCGTCATGCAGACTCTGTGAGAGTACGACATCGATATCAAGCTGCAACGCGTGAACAGCAGCTCGTATGACGGTCTTCAGACCAGAACCAGCCTGTGACTGGACCTGCCTGAGCACCGATGCGAACTGCAGTAGCAGGTAGTGTCCCCGCTCGCTTATCCGAGAACCCTTATGGCTCAGGATTGATGTGAGATCGTCCTCCATCAGCACATCGATCGCAAAGACATTATTGGGGACGTTGTCGCGATGCTGATTCACATATCCATGCATCTGACTATGTTTCGCGCCCGTTGGGGCGAGTCCAGCCTCTACAAGCCCACGATACTGGCTCTCGACATTGATGCCTTTGACCATCTGAGCGAAGGCATTGAGATCGGCCGGGTTTACATTGAACCGTGGTGTAGCCAGCAACCGCATCAATGCTGCCACATCGGTATGGTTGCAGATCACATTCAGCAGGGCACGCAAATCTCGGATTTCCGGTCTTTCGAGGAGAGCTGAATATCCGACGACTTCATAGCTCAGGCCCGCATCGTGGAGAGCGCCACAATATTGAGGAAGATTGGTCTTCGATCTGAAGAGAATCGCCACATGGGGTGCATGCGTATCAACCGATTCGGAGCTTGCGGCGGCACTGGCCGAAGGGGTCGATTCAACACCGTAGCGGTGCCTCGATTCCTGAACAAATCGTATTACTCCCTGAATCTCTTCGTCCAAGGTCTGTGTTGCGAGAAGTCCCAAGGTTCCACGGTCTGCGCTGTCCCTTGCTCGCAGGGGTTTCACATCGACTTCGCGCATGCTGGCGCTCGTAGCCGTTCCCCGATCCTGACGCAACGGCAAGGTCAGATTATTGGCAGCATCCAGAATCAGCGACCCATTTCTAAAGGTTTGGGAAAGGGAATACTGCCGGGTTGGAGTATAGGCTGTCTGAGCCGAAAGCTTGTCGAATTCCTGCAGAAAGGTTCTAAATGCTCCAGGGCTTGCGCCACGCCACGCATAGATGGACTGAAATGGGTCACCGACCGCGCTGACCGCAGAGCGGTCAGATATATGCCTCCGTGTGGAAGCAGCTTCTGAATCTGGCTTCTGCGAAGCTTGGTCATCGCCGTCAGGATGGAACAAAGCCGCAATCAGCAAGGCCTGTGTGGTGGACGTGTCTTGATATTCATCCAGAAACACATGCGAGAAACGTCTGCGATATTGAGCACCGATCGAGGGAAATCTCGTAACCAATTGGTATGCAGCCAAGGTGAAATCGCTGAATTCAGCCATATTCGCCTTTCGCTTTGCCTCCTGATACTGCTCTGCAAGGGTGAGCAGCACCTCTCGGTTCTGTGCGATGGTTTTGAGATGTTGAGCTCTGAAGGCGCGACGCAAATCGCGGTTATGCTGGATTTCTCCCAATTTCTTGGTTCGTGTCTTCTCGCTCATCTTCTTGCTCGTATCGAGGGGAGCGACCTTCTTGTCGCTGGGATCGGCTTTGGGAATCTCAACGCCGCCAAGGATGGAATTCACACGGCTAATGAAGGCCGAATCCCACGAGTGCATGGCGTGTGCGGCCTGTTCAAAGGTCGTGCAACTTCCATCGATCATCGAATTGGAACAGGCGTGAGCCACGGCAAGCACATTGTTGACCGTGGTCGAGAAACTCTGCGAAGCGACGTCGGCATCGGAAGGTGTTGCTGCAGCCAATTTTCGTAGCAGACGCTCTTCTGAAAAAGCATCGCCTTTGACGGCAGCATCACTATTTTCCTCATAATCTTCGGCTTCTGCATCCTGCGTTGCAAAGAGACTCTGAATGTGTTCACCCACCACCTCGGCAGCGAGCTGATATGCACCGGCATCACTCAGAGGCTGGGTGGACTGGTTGAAGCCGACAAGCAGACCGTATTGTCGCACAATGCTCTGGAAGAAAGCATCGTAGGTCTGCACCTCTGGTTTGAGAAAGATGCTCGCACCGGTATTGGAATGTGCAATAACGGCTGCCGATACGCGGGTCAGTAGCTCCGAGGCGGCCTTCCGAGTGAAGGTCAGGCCAAGGATGCGTTCAGGCGAGACACCCGATTCTATGAGTCTCACTATGCGCATCGTCATCGTCATCGTCTTGCCAGAACCGGCACCTGCAACGATGAGCTGATTGGCATTGATATTGGCCTCGATGATGGACTGTTGCTCAGCGGTGCTGGTAAAGACTGGTTTTTCGCTGTGCTGCATAGCAGTTGTGCCCTGTGTCATCTGCGTTCCTCCATCACGTTCGCGTGAAGCAGTTCCCACGCCTTGCACGTATTCGAGCCACTGCTGGAATTATTGGGCTTATGGCATCGGTTGGCATCAAGCTGCATGCGTTCATCCGTGCTCGACAACCTCACACTGGCAGCGAAAAACACGCGTGAAATCATGCTGAGCGCCCAGATTCCCTGCGTGTGCTGATTGCGCACAATAAAATCCCAGAGTTCCTGATCGACTGTTTCAATGCGGGGTTTCTCTGAGAATTCAACGTCGATAAAACCGTCGATTGCCTTATGATGTGTCCGAGGCTCGAATATGGTATTGAATCTTCCCTCTGTTATCAACCCTGGCTGATGGTTTGTTTCAGGAAGCATATAGGCCAAAGCCGGAGCTCCATCCTGAGCCACATCGAAGAGATCTGCCTGTGAAACATACCGGGTTTGATCTGCACCGCCTGTGCTCTGCTGATCGAACAAGCTTGCAAGCTGATAACAGATGAGCTGCAAATCGTTGAACATGTCCTTGGCGGCATGCCCCTTGCCCGTTTTGTAGTCCACGATGCGAATGGTCTCATGGTCTTCGGATTGACGATGCTCGATTCTATCGATGCGCCCTGTAAGTCCAACCCTGACCGATTCGGGCATGCTTGGCATGAAACCGCCGCTCAAAGCGCTCATGACTCCAAACAGTTCATGCTCATCAAGATGATGCTCGGGATATGTCCGGTTCCATACAGGGAGCACATCGTTGACTGATATGCACGCATTGAACGGATGTTCAGCCTCTGAAGATATAAACCGGCCTACTTTCACTGGAGGTTTGCCGTCCAAAGCGTATTCCGGCTGCACACCATCGACGAAATATGACGCTATGTTATGAAGAATCTGAGGAACAAGCCGACGCTTCGACGCGCTGAGATACATATCCTCTGGATTTGGATGCTCGGCACTTCCCTCCATGAGCTCCTGGTAGATCGACTCCAGGCGTTCTGCGATATGTGATTTCAAGACTTCAAGACCCTGCTCATGCACCGGGCTGGTACTCGAAGATTCAGGCAATGCCAACCTATCCAACCCCTCATTCGTTGCTATCTCTGCAACCTTGTGAATGATGGTTCCGAACTGCATATGCACGTTGCTGGGCATTGGTCCGGTGAATTGAGAATCCAGCACCCATTCCAGCGGGCACTGCCAAATCGTGTCCACTGCTGAAGGTGTCAGCACCACCGACGGCCGATCTGACTGGTCAGGCTGGCATGGCTCGACGTTTCGGTCAGCTTGGTCGGGCTGACCAGACTGCTCAGGCCGTGGCACGTCCTTCACCTTCAGATTGTCCGACGAGTGCAGATACACGAATGGCCATGTTCCGGGATTGGCCTCTGCGTACCCCTGACTGGCAAGCATACACAGGGTTGCCATGGCATCTTTGCCATCCAAACTCGCAGGTTCTGTGTCTGCAAGAGTGCCCGCGAGAGTGCCCGCGAGAGTGCCCGCGAGATCATTCGAATCAGCGTGATGATGCAGGATCTCGTTCGCCAGTTGAGATCTTGCTATGGTGATTATCCCTCGGACACTGTTCTCCAGACCTGCCCACTGCCGTTGCCTTGTCTCTCCATCAGGACTTGTGAATGGCAATAGGTCCATACCGACCTGGGAGTATGGCACTTGCGCCAAATCGCTGAGACGTTCGAAACGCTCGGGAATCATGCCAAACAACAGGTCGGAGGGAATCGTATCGGTATTCCACACAGCGCTTATTCTCAACTGTTCGGCTGATCGAGTCAGGGAAACGAGGAAACTCTTCTTCTCGGAGTTCAGGGTGGCAATCAGCCGTGCCGTCGAATATCCAGCAAGCTCGTCATCGAAACCATCGTCCGAGGTTGGCACGGTCCAGTTGCCATCTATGTTGCCGTGCAAGACGATATTTGCCAATTCCTGAGTACCGAAAAGGGTATCTCGTTCGGTCAGGTTCGGCCAAGTGCCTTGTTGCAGCGACGGCATCCATACTATCGGCCACCGCTTTGCCTGTGCCAATGCTCCGGCAGGCGTGGTAAGCGTCACCGCATGCTCGATGGGGCCAACATGCGCGAGGGAATCAGCCTCAATCTGCATGCCGCGAACCTGGTCGATGAAGTCATCGGTGCTTGCATAACTCTGTGTTGCACCTGACAACTGAAATAGCCGCATCAAGGCATCAAGCCTATCGTTTGCCAATTCCCCTGAATTACCAAGTTCCAGTGATTCTTCCTGCCATGGTTCAGCAAGCCTGCATGCATTCCATGCCGTCCATAGCATCACATCAGGAGGCACATCGTCAACGGTTGAGATTGCCCTCTTCTTCATGAATGATGCCAGGTCAGCCTCGCATTCACGAATCACACGAATCGCATGCTCAAGTGCGAGAATATCCGCATCCCTACCGCTACCGGCTGCAATCGCGTTGAGCACGGAAATAATGGTGTGCGCCTCTGCATCAGTACCAGTGACAAGCAAGGTGAGCAGCAGTTGCCGAGTGATACTTGCTTTTTGGGATGTGGAATGGAATGCATCGTCTATCGTGATGCCACTGAGCTGTTGGGCACCCGCCGCCTGATGATTGACACTCCCCGCCCAGTCAAGCATGTGCTCGCGGATATCGGCAATCAGTGATTCCTTGAGCTGCGCGCTGTCGTGCTGCGCAGTGCTGAGCTGCGAACCTTCATCTGGCGAATCGGCAGCGTTGGTGGTCATTACCGCGCTATCCGCGCTATCCATCGCACATAGGGCACAGCAGGTGTCCAGCACCGATTCCAGACGTTGAATACGTATTGGACGATGCTCTGTTGTTGAACCGTTGATTGCAAAGATAAGTGGACTGGAGAGCAATGTCCTCAACCGATTGGCAAACCACAGGGATTGTGTCTGGGCATTGGTTGCCGGTTGTGACTTTATCCGTCGCTCAATCAGTTCAACCATTGCAAAGAGTCCCCGGATTACCGGTTCATCCTTCAATGGGCGTGTTATCGCGGAGTATCTGACCGGAATGCCCGCCTCTCTCAGACGCTCTCCAAAGGCTCGAATTGTGGAATTGTCGTGGGCGATGATCGCCATATCATTCCAGTCACGTTCATTCGCAAGGCTTTCATGCCTGATCTGCCACAGAATATCATCCATCTCTGCCTGTGGTGATTGGAAGATTCGGCTGTTCACCGTGCCATCATCGTCGAGATCCCGCACAGGCGCTATGGGCAACGTCCCGTCCCATTGGGGCAGCTTGCCCGGGCGCTTGGCCAAAGGTAGATCACTTGGAATTTCTCCGGTGATGCTCAATGACACCCGCGAAGCCACTACATCAAGGAATGTGTGAGCTGCTTGGGATGGCTGATCGCACGATCGCCGTTGAGCAGACGCTTCAGGGAGCACATTGCTCGTGGATGTTCGAGTCGTGGATTCGTACTTCTTTTCAGATGGCTTCCGCACCCTCGCAACGATGGGTAGCCAGGCTACATTGCATTGAGCCGCGCCCAATCTGCCAAGACTTTCAGATACAAGCGCAAGTCGGGATGCATTCCTATCCGTTTCACGCGACTCCGTGCCTATTCGCGAAGCAAGAAATTCGGGATACGCTCCTCTAAAGCTCTGCACCGACTCGTCTCTGTTGCCAATCAGCACCACACGGCTGCCCCGCGCCTCCAATGCCTGGATGAATGACATGCCGGCAAGCGTCAGATCCTGCCAATCGTCTATCACGATGCACCGCGGTATGCTCTCTGCACTGCAATCTCGAACGACATGTGTGGCGACGACCAGCATGCGTGACGCATCAAGTCTGAACTCATGCGGATACCGCCGTTCAATTTCTGCAGCATATTCCTGCCAGAGATGAAAAGCCAAGCTCCACTGGGTATTGAGTCTATCTCGCTGAGGAAAACTCAAGGGCTGTGATGCAAGCCGCTGCAAAACTGGCTGCTCGTCAGTGATGGAGAGTCCCAGCTCATTCATACGAGCGAGCATGTCTCGAAGCTCTGCGGCAAAATCATCATTGATCAGCGCCATGATATCTGTCATACCAGGAATCGAAGGTGCGGCATGGTTGAGCTGCGCAACACCCGGTGCCAGAACTTCCCACCACGGTGCGTTGTCAGTCTGTGCATCGTCACCTTGTGCATTGCCAGTACGTGCATTGCCAGTACGTGCATTGCCAGTACGTGCATTGCCAAAATACCGTGCCAATAATCTGCAACTCTCGCAGTCATCTCCTCTGAGCACCTCTTGGATGTGAAGGGTCAAAACCTTGCGCAGCAAGGAATCCTGTTCCGCACCATTCAACAGTTTTGGCAAAGACAAGGCCTGTGCGGCACGAGTCTGGCTCAGCAGACGGAAGGCGAGAGCGGCAAGCGTGCCCACTGGTCTCGTCTGATCACTCACACCGGTTCTGCGGATGATGGCATTGCTCAGCGCTGCTGCCGCCTTGCGTTGGGAAACAACCATGACCATGGCCTCGTTGCCAAAGGTGTGAAGCCCGGCAAGCATGGCTTCCAAGGCAAACTCCGTTTTCCCGCTGCACGGTGGACCTGAAACGACAAGTGTGCGGGTCACATGCCCCTGCTGATTCTTCAACTCACCCCGTATCAACTGCTCAACGGCTCGCATCGCCTCCGAACCTGCATATGAACTCTCTCTCCCAAATTCCTGCATATATACAAGCTATTGCAAGCCCTCCACAAAAATTTCTCTTCCCGTTGTGGCATATAAGGGCTGTGTGGTTTAAAGCATCCGGCCCTTCGTCACCCCTATACGAAGCGCAAGCAGTTCACCCCGAACGCCCCCTACGTCACCCGGAGCACATCTCCCTAGCCACCCCAAGCGTGCTTTTCTCCCGTCATCTGATACAACCTTTTCTGTCATCATCTGACGCGCGCTTTTTCTGTCATCTCGAGCGGAGCGTAGCGGAGTCGAGAGATCTCAGTCGTTGGCATCCCCTGTAGAGGGTGAGATCTCTCGGCTACGGCTTCGCCTCCGCTCGAGATGACATAGGGAACGCTCAAGATGACAGGGAGAAGAAGGACGCCCGAAATAACGGGGTAGGGAAACATTCATACAACATATGTGAAGGCCCCGCCATTTCATGAATGGCGGGGCCTTCACTATGGACTGGGCTATGAATCAGGCCTGATCGCTTGAGGATGGAGCGGCAGGTGTGGTTCCCGCCGTATTGCCATCATCAGGATTGATTGCGCCATTGTCGGCATCCTGCGAGTTCACGCCACCCTGACCACCTTGATCGTTCAGGAAATCATCGGGGTTGAAATCATCGCCGAGCTTCAAATCGCCGAAGTCGATATTCGAGAAGTCGACATCGTTGAGATCAGCATCACTCAAGTCCATGTTGCTGCCATCACCACCGAGACCGAAGTTCGGATAGATGGTGTCACGGATTGCCTTGTCGGGCTCGACAACCGCATTGTGGTAGCGTGCCAGACCAGTGCCGGCAGGAATGAGCTTACCGATGATGACGTTCTCCTTGAGACCCTTCAAGTCATCAACCTTCTGACTCAAAGAAGCCTCGGTGAGCACTCGTGTGGTCTCCTGGAACGAAGCTGCAGACAGCCACGAATCAGTTGCCAGCGAAGCCTTCGTGATACCCATAAGCTCAGGTCGGCCAGCGGCCGGCTTGCCACCCTTCTTCACGGCGGCGATATTCGCGGCCTTGAACTTTGCCTGATCGGCAAGTTCACCTGGCAGCAAATCAGTCTCACCGGAATCGATCACTGTTACGCGACGTAGCATCTGGTGCACGATAACCTCAATGTGCTTATCGTGGATATCCACACCCTGTGAGCGGTACACATCGTGGACTTCGTTCACAATGTTTACCTGTGCCGCACGAGGTCCGAGAATTCGAAGAATCTTCTTGGGATCAACAGAACCTTCGATGAGCTGCGTGCCAACGTCGACATGCTCGCCATCCTTGACCAGGAGCGGTGCTCTGCGGGTCACTGGGTACGAGATCGGCTCAATGCTCGAATCATCAGGAGTCAACGTGACCTGACGACCACGGTCGGTGTCCTCGACCTTGATATTTCCCGGGAATTCAACGATTGGAGCCTCGCCCTTTGGTGTGCGGGCCTCGAAAAGCTCGGTGACACGAGGAAGACCCTGCGTGATATCGGATGCCGAAGCAACACCACCGGAGTGGAAGGAACGCAGTGTCAGCTGGGTACCAGGCTCACCAATGGACTGTGCCGCAACGATACCGACAGCTTCACCAACATCAACCAGGGTGTTGGTTGCCAGCGACCAGCCATAGCACTTTGAGCACACACCACGCTTTGATTCGCAGGTGAGCACTGAACGTGCCTTGACCTCTTCAATACCATGGGCAACCATGTCGCGAAGCACATCCATAGACATGGCCTGATCGCGCTTGAAGAGCACGGTCTTGCCATCCTTCGGATCAATGACATCCGCAGCAAGCAGACGTGAGTATGGCCCACCATCTGCATTCTTGACGAGCACCAGATTGCCATTATCATCACGCTCGGCAACCTTCATGGTCAGACCGCGCTTGGTTCCACAGTCCTGTTCACGAACGATGACGTCCTGAGATACATCGACCAGACGACGGGTAAGGTAGCCGGATTCTGCGGTACGCAGTGCCGTATCAGCCAGACCCTTGCGGGCACCGTGCTGAGAGATGAAGTACTCGAGCACGGACAGACCATCGCGGTAGTTGGACTTGACAGGACGAGGAATAATCTCACCCTTCGGATTTGCCACCAGACCACGCATGCCGGCGATCTGACGAATCTGCATCCAGTTTCCACGAGCACCGGACTGCACCATGATATTCACGTTGTTGTCCGCAGTGAAATGCTCACGCATGGCAGCAGCGACCTTGTCGGTGCACTCGGTCCACAGGTTGATGAGCTCCTGACGACGCTCCTCATCTGTCAGCAAACCCATATCGTATTGGGAGTTGACCTTGTCGGCCTGCTTCTCATATCCCTGAACCATCTCATCACGCTCAGGAGGAGCAACGATATCGGAGAACGCCATCGTCACACCAGACCATGGTGCACGGGTGAAGCCAAGATCCTTCAAGGCATCCAATGTGGCTGCAACCTGTGCAGTGGAATAACGGGTTGCAATGTCATCGACAATGCCAGCAAGCTTGCCCTTGGGGACCTGCTCGTTGATGAATGGATAGTCAACAGGCAACGTCTCGTTGACGAGCACGCGACCGTACGATGTCGCGAACAGGAATGAACCATCTTTCAGACGCTCTTCCTTGGCAATCTCCGGCTCGCCTGGTTCTGGATCAACGACCTTGATGTCTTGTGGTTCCCAGTTCTTCGGGAGCACAAAGTCAGAAGGTACGCGGAGCAGAATCTTCGACTGCATGTCGATCTCACCACGATCCAAGGCCATACGAGCCTCAGCGAGCGAAGAAAGAATGTGTCCCTGACCCTTGGCACCCTCACGGACGGTTGACAAGTAGTACAGACCCAGAATCATATCCTGAGAAGGCATGGTCACGGTGTGTCCATCAGCTGGCTTCAAAATGTTATCCGAAGCGAGCATCAACGAACGAGCCTCCGCCTGAGCCTCTGCACTCAAGGGAAGGTGTACAGCCATCTGATCGCCATCGAAGTCGGCGTTGAATGCAGCGCAGGCCAGTGGTGGAAGATGTATTGCCTTGCCCTCTACCAGAATCGGCTCGAAGGCCTGAATACCCAGACGGTGCAGTGTAGGCGCACGGTTAAGCAGCACTGGATGCTCGGAGATGACCTCTTCGAGAACACCCCAGACCTCGGCGTCGCCACGATCGACAAGACGCTTTGCGGACTTCATGCTCTGTGCATAGTTCAGATCAACCAGACGCTTGATCACGAATGGTTTGAAGAGCTCCAAAGCCATTGGCTTTGGCAGGCCGCACTGATGCATGCGCAGGCTTGGCCCGACAACGATCACGGAACGGCCTGAGTAATCCACGCGCTTGCCGAGCAGGTTCTGACGGAAACGACCCTGCTTGCCCTTGAGCATATCGGAGAGGGACTTGAGCGGACGGTTCGAAGCACCGGTGACCGGACGACCACGACGGCCGTTATCGAAGAGTGAATCCACAGCTTCCTGCAACATGCGCTTTTCGTTGTTGAGCATGATCTCAGGAGCACCAAGCTCGAGGAGCCGCTTCAAACGGTTGTTACGGTTGATCACACGACGGTACAGATCGTTCAGATCGGAAGTGGCAAATCGGCCACCATCGAGTTGAACCATTGGACGAAGGTCGGGAGGAATGACTAGAACCACGTCCAGAACCATGGCCTCTGGCTTGTTGCCAGTGGTAAGGAATGCATTCACGACCTTCAGACGCTTCAAAGCTCGAGCCTTGCGCTGGCCGGAGCCAGTCTCGATCTCTTCGCGAAGCTCCTTCTCGCAGCCTGCAAGATCGAAATCCTGCAGACGCTTCTTGATGGCTTCGGCACCCATGCAGCCCTCGAAGTAATCGCCGTAACGATCCTCCATCTCTCGCCAGAGGTCGACGTCACCTTCCATATCGCCTGGCTGCAGGCTCTTGAAACGATCGAACACTGCACTCAGACGCTGAATCTGATCGTCGTAACGCTGACGAATGTTCGTCATGTCACGTTCTGCGCCATTGCGAATCTTGGACTTCATCGAGCCCTTTGACTCTGCCGAAGCCTCAAGCTCGGCAAGGTCCTCTTCGACCTTCTTCGCGCGCTTCTCAATCTCGTTGTCACGAGCCTTCTCAAGATGCGCGATTTCCGTATCGAATTCATCCTGCAGATCAGGGAGATCCTGATGACGCTGATCCTCATCCACCTTGGTGACCATGTAGGCAGCAAAGTAGATGACCTTTTCCAGATCCTTGGGAGCAATGTCAAGCAGATACCCCAAGCGTGACGGCACACCCTTGAAGAACCAGATGTGTGTCACGGGAGCTGCGAGTTCGATGTGTCCCATGCGTTCACGGCGAACACGTGACTTGGTGACTTCCACGCCACAGCGTTCGCAGACGATGCCCTTGAATCGCACGCGCTTGTATTTGCCGCAGGCGCATTCCCAGTCACGAGTAGGCCCAAAGATCTGTTCACCGAACAGACCGTCCTTCTCTGGTTTGAGGGTTCTGTAGTTAATGGTTTCAGGCTTCTTTACTTCGCCATAGCTCCATCCACGAATATCCTCCGCGGTGGCCAAGCCGATTCTCAGTTTGTCAAATGCGTTGACGTCCAGCACTATGTGTCCTGTCTTTTCTTATTGGCATTTTTGCTTGTGAAAGTTTAATTTTTCAGGGACTGCGAGAGTGCGCATTTCACAACTCTCGCAATCATACTTCCGATCCTCGTGACTTCACGTACAAAGTCATCTCGAACCGGCTCAATGCTCAGCGATATTGCGGTTCTGCGTCGTCGTGTGAAACTGGCGAGGAAGCATCTGGTCGCGCACCGATATTGAATCCGAGATCATCCAAAGCCGATGATGGATCATCGTCCTCGTCCTTCATATCAATGGCAACACCGTCTGCATTCAAGACCTCAACGTTCAATGACAAGGACTGCATTTCCTTGAGCAGCACCTTGAACGACTCAGGTATGCCTGCAGGAGGAAGATTGTCACCTTTCACGATGGCGCCATACACGCGGACACGACCGTCAACATCATCGGACTTGGTGGTCATCATTTCGTGCAGCGTATAAGCGGCACCGTAGGCTTCAAGAGCCCAGACTTCCATTTCTCCGAAACGCTGTCCACCGAACTGAGCCTTACCACCCAGTGGCTGCTGGGTAATCATGGAGTAAGGGCCAGTTGAACGAGCGTGAATCTTGTCGTCAACGAGGTGGTGGAGCTTCAACATGTACATGTAACCGACAGAAATTGGCTTGGTGAAAGGCTCACCGGTGCGGCCATCATACAGAACGGCCTTGCCATGGTCTCCAACCAGCTTGTTTCCATCGCGGTCGGGCAATGTGGTCTTGAGCAAGCCGTTCAATGCATCCTGCTGAACACCATCGAATACTGGCGTTGCAACTGGTGTATCTGGATCTGCCTTCTCTGCGCCGGCAGGGATGTGTTTCTTCCATTCGGCCTCAAGATCTGGATCGATGTTGATGTCCCAGCCGGAGTGAGCAATCCATCCAAGGTGGAGCTCAAGTACCTGACCAAGGTTCATTCGACTTGGCACACCAAGCGGGTTCAACATGATGTCGATGGGAGTTCCATCTGGAAGGAACGGCATGTCTTCCTCGGGAAGAATGCGGGAGATAACACCCTTGTTGCCGTGGCGACCGGAAAGCTTGTCACCTTGGGTAATCTTGCGGTGTTGCGCGATGTAGACGCGAATCATCTGGTTCACACCGTTGGGCAGCTCGTCGCCATCCTCCTCGGCATCCTCGCGTGTGATCTCCTTGACGGAGATAACCGTTCCGGTCTCACCGTGAGGAACCTTGAGCGAAGTGTCGCGAACCTCGCGGCTCTTCTCGCCGAAGATTGCGCGAAGCAAGCGTTCCTCCGGGGTCAACTCGGTCTCGCCCTTTGGCGTGACCTTGCCGACCAGGATGTCTCCGGCTTCGACCTCGGCACCGATACGGATGATGCCGCGCTCGTCGAGGTTCGAAATTGCGTCTTCACCAACGTTTGGAAGATCACGAGTGATCTCTTCGGAACCGAGCTTGGTCTCACGAGCATCGATTTCGTATTCCTCGATATGGATCGAACTCAAGGTGTCGTCCTGAACAAGGCGCTGGGAAATGATCACGGCATCCTCGTAGTTGTAACCATTCCAAGGCATGAAGGCAACAAGGACGTTCTTGCCGAGTGCCATCTCGCCGCCCTGCGTTGCAGGGCCATCGGCCAGAACCGAACCCTCTTCAACGCGTTCGCCATCCTTGATGACGGGAACCTGGTTGTAGCAGGTGGTCTGGTTGGAACGCTGGAACTTTGAGAGCTTGTAGCTTGACTGCGAGCCATCGTCGTTCAGCACACGAATGATATCTGCGGAAACGTAGGTGACCACACCATCCTTCTCAGCGAGAATGACATCGCCGGAGTCAACGGCCGAGCGCCATTCCGAACCGGTTCCGACCAGCGGACGCTCGGACTTGATCAACGGCACAGCCTGACGCTGCATGTTGGTACCCATGAGTGCTCGGTGGCCCTCGTCATGTTCCAGGAATGGAATGAGAGAAGCACCGACAGACACCATCTGGCGTGGGGAAACATCCATGTAGTCGACTTGCTCGACGGGAACATCTTCCGCTTCACCTTCTGCATCTCGCACAAGAGCCGTCTTCTCAACCAGGTGGCCATCCTTGCCGATGACCTGATTGGCCTGCGCGATGACATGCTCGGCTTCCTGATCTGCTGTCATGTAGACAACGTCGTCAGTAACGAGACCATCTTCAACCTTGCGGTACGGAGTCTCGATGAAACCGAATGGGTTGATGCGACCGAAGGTTGCCAGAGAACCGATAAGACCGATGTTTGGACCTTCTGGGGATTCGATTGGGCACATGCGGCCAAAGTGGCTGGGATGCACGTCTCGAACTTCCATGGATGCTCGATCTCTGGAAAGACCTCCAGGACCCAGGGCGGAGAGACGACGCTTGTTCGTGACTCCTGCGAGTGGGTTGTTCTGATCCATGAACTGTGAGAGCTGCGAAGTTCCGAAGAACTCCTTGATGGTTGCATTCACCGGGCGAATGTTGATCAGGGACTGAGGTGTGATTGCCTCGGCATCCTGAGTGGTCATACGCTCGCGGACAACGCGCTCCATGCGGCTCAGACCGGTGCGCAACTGGTTTTGAATCAGCTCGCCGACCTGACGGATACGACGATTGCCGAAGTGATCGATATCGTCAACGTCAACGCGAAGGTCGACGTCTTCACCATCGCGCTTGCCCTTGAAGGTCTGGTCTCCTGCATGCAGGGTTACCAGATACTTGATAGTGGCGATGATGTCTTCACGCTGGAGGCTGCGGTCGTTGAAGTCAGCTTCGAGCCCAAGCTTGCGGTTGATCTTGTAGCGGCCAACACGGGCAAGGTCATAGCGCTTGTTGTTGAAGTAGAAGGACTCGAGCAGGTTGCGTCCTGCTTCAGGAGTTGCGGTGTCGGAAGGACGAATCTTGCGATACAGATCGGTCAAAGCCGTATTCTGGTCGTTGATCGGCTCCTTCTCGAGAGCATCGAGCACCAGAGGATAGCCTTCAAAAGCCTTGCGAATCTCTTCCTTGGTCATGCCGATTGCCTCAAGGAAGACGATGGCCGACTGCTTGCGCTTGCGATCTACACGAACGCCAAGCACATCACGCTTGTCGATCTCGAACTCAAGCCATGCGCCACGGCTAGGAATGATCTTTGCGCCATAGACTTCCTTGTCGGAAGTACGGTCGCGGTTGCGGTCGAAGTACACACCTGGAGAACGCACCAGCTGGGAGACGATGACACGCTCGGTGCCGCCGATGATGAATGTTCCGTGAGGGGTCTGCAATGGGAAGTCTCCCATGAAGAGGGTCTGTGACTTGATCTCGCCGGTGTCACCGTTCTCGAACTCTGCGTTGACGTAGAGCGGCGCAGAATAGGTATAATCCTTCTCCTTGCACTCCTGCACGGTGTGGCGTGGTTCTTCGAAGTATGGGTCCGAGAACGTCAGACTCATGGTCTGTGCAAAGTTCTCGATAGGAGAAATCTCCTGGAAGACTTCGTCAAGACCGGAGACATGGGCCACGTTATGTGTTCCGTTCGCCTCGTCCTCTTCGGCCTTGGCCTGCCACCGCTCGTTGCCGACCAGCCAATCGAAGCTGTCGGTTTGAACGCCCAGAAGATATGGAACGTCGATGGGTTCACGGATCGATCCGAAATTCACACGATTTGGAGCCTTGTGTAGTGTAATGTCGGCTTCATCGTTGCGTGCGTATGTTGTAGTGGTACTCGTTGCAGCTTTATTGGCAGCCAAAATGGACTTTCCTTATCGCTCGCTGTATTCCGATGGTTCATTATTCATGAGGATACGAGACGCTGAAAAGCACAAAGACCAAGGAAAAATGGTATTCATGTTTGCGGGCGCTTCCCCAATGAGGCATGCCCGCTATATGACACACTCCATACTGCTGCAAAACATTACCACAGTCGCACAGTTATGGCAAGAGTCACAAGATACAACACGGTACATCCTTTACAACGCTGAGTATCTCCACGGCAGGATCACCAGCAGGATCAACGGAGTTTGATTATCTCTACACACTGCTCATGTTCTGCCGTTGCTGCTGGAACGAAAATGGGGCAGCAGCCGAGCGGAGTTGAGAATAAACCCGGATTCACTGCCAACGTGGACGAGCGCGGCAACAAGCGGGGTAAGAATGCCGAATGCGGCAAGAACCATGCCAATCACATCAACAACGATGGTGCCCACAAAATTGAATGCAACCACTCGTCTACCTTGTCTGGCGATAGTAATCATGCGTGCAACATCATGCAAGCGAGAAGAGACAAGCACCACATCAGCAGATTCCTGAGCAATGTCGGTTCCAGAGCCCATGGCGATGCCGACGTTGGCACGAGTCAGTGCAGGTGCATCGTTGACGCCATCCCCCACCATTGCGACAATCCTGCCCTGCGAGCGCAATTCGTTGATAATCTCAAGCTTGTGCTCAGGCTTCAAATCAGAACGATACGAATCGATGCCAGTTTCTGCCGTCACATATTCAGCCACCTCTTTGCGGTCACCGGTCAGCATTACAGTGCGCATGCCCATCGCCTTCAATGCGGCAATGCCCGATGGTGCAGATGGGCGAACGCGGTCTTCAATTTCGATCGCCCCGATGCAGCGATGATTGCACATAACATAGCTCATGGTGGAAACCGGCGAAGCCTTGACACTTGCGATCTTGCTGAATTCAGATTCCGGCACCACCTCTCGGTTACCGACAGTGATGGCATTGCCCTCCACCTCGCAGGTGATTCCAAATCCGGGCGTGTAATTGAATTTTCGAGTAGCAAGAATTTCGAGATTTCTTTTCATCGCCGACTGTACTATAGCCTTGCCAAGCACATGTTCAGAATTTGACTCCGCACTTGCCGCGAGTGTCAGCAACTCGTCTGCCTCAACTCCAGAAATCGGATGCATGTCAACAACAACAGGCTTTCCCAGAGTGACCGTGCCCGTTTTATCAAAAATCACGGTATCAACAGAAGACAATGTCTCCATATGCGTGCCGTCTTTGACAAAAGCTCCTGACCGGGCAGCTCGCGCGATGCAGGCAAGCATGGCAAGCGGCGTTCCCGCTGCAATGCCGCAAGCTCCGGCAACGATGATGACATCGATGGCGCTGGTCGCGTTGCGGGTAATAATTGCAGTGATGATTGCCCCCACCACTGCAACGCTCACCAATGCCGTAGCCATACGGTCTGCCAGTTTTTGCACCGGTGCCTGGGAATTCTGCGATTCTTTGACGGTTTCTATGATTTTCCCGTATGAGGAATCTACGCCAACTCCGGTAGCCTTGATATCAAGCAATCCCTGCTGATTTACGGACCCTGCAAACACAGTGCTTCCTTCGTGCGTCTGCACTAACGCCGATTCACCCGTGATGCGTGATTGGTCGAGCTCGGAGGAACCTGCAACCACGGTACCATCGACCGGCACGCGTCCACCGGGAAAAATGCGCACAACCATATTGCGAGTTACCTGTGCGAGTGCAATCGTGCTGAGCTGATCGTCGTTGCCCACCACCGATACCGTCTGTGGCAGAAAAGCCATTAACTCCTGCAGCGCACTACGGCCGGAATCCATGCAAAGATCCTCGAGAATTTCGGCGGCCAATACGAATACGGTGATGATCAGCGAGGTGACCCACTGCCCGATGGCCGCTGCGGCTGCAATCGCTATGAGCATCGAAAGATCCATGCTCATGTGATGCGCCCGAATGTCATGCCAGGACTCGATGATGATCGGCCAGCAGCCGTAGGTCAGCCCGGCAAAGGTAATGATTCCAATTGCCCACACAGCTTGCGGCACAATGAGTCCCAGAGCGAAAACCACGATTGCGATTGCAGCTGTCACCACCGCTCGTATCACCATGAATGTGTCGATACGACGCAAGATTCCAAGAGATACTGCGGGCTTTTCACTCTCTGTTTCCAACGTTTCAATGGTCATCTCAGGCTCCGACCGCTCGTCTCAACAATATATGCATCTTGACCATAGCGACTTTTCTGCAGGGGTGGAATGGAAGATTGCTCAGCAGCTCGAGGCTGGGCATGGCTACTGAACGGCAATGGTGACTTGATTGGAGGTTAGTTTGGAGTCGTCTTTCATCGAAAGCTGTGCCTGATATGTTCCAGCGTTGACTTTAAGAAGATTCGAATCAGACTGACATGCCGATCCAGTTGCGTTGGTGTTCCAAGCTATGCTTTGAATGTCGGAATCCGAATTTGAAAGCAGTAGCATTCGTGTCGATACAGGGCAAACATCGGACTTCCAGATGGTCTGGCTGCCCGAGCTTATCGTGAGCACTCGAGACGCGTTCGATGCGTTGATGAGGCAATTATCCGAACCACTGTGGGCAATCGTAGCGGTGAAATGCACTGTTCCGCCAACGCCAACCGTTGTTGGCGTGGCCTTCAGTTCCAATGAAATGTCTTCCGCCGAGCAATCCGAAACCCCGCTGACCTGACGCGGTGAGGGAGCTGCCTGACGACTGATTGCGTTGATGTCTCCCCTGTGAATCCAACGATTGATGCCTTCAACACCTTGTGCAATTCCCCATATGATGCCGAAAACTGCACTAAGGAATGCAATAAGCACGATGACTGCGACAATACGGCGGACAAGAAACACACGCCGTTGCCGCTTGCTTATTACACGTCTTCTTTTCAATCCTTGTCACCGCCCTTGAAGCCCAGTTGTCTCCACGCTTCGTAGACCGCTATCGAAGCACAGTTCGTCAGATTCAGACTACGCAAGGATGGGCGCATCGGCAATCTCACCTGTTCGGCAACATCCGGGCCGGTCATGATATCCATTGGGTCGGGAATGTTTCCCGGCTCTGGACCGAACATCAAAATGTCAGTGGGACGGTACTGCACATCGGTATAAAGCTTGGTCGCGTTGGCCGTAAATGCGATGATGCGAGAATTCGGCATAGCCTTGACGAGGCTTTCAAAATTCGGATGCAGTACCACATGTGCCATGTCATGATAATCAAGACCAGCTCTGCGAAGCTTGGTATCTTGAAGATTGAAACCAAGAGGTTCGACCAGATGCAGGATTGTGCCGGTCACTGCACACAGACGAATGGCCGATCCCGTATTGCCTGGAATTCTTGGAGAATAGAAGCACAGGTGCGGAGTGACCGTTACTTGTTTGCTGGCATCTTCGGCCTTCATCATGGCATCAACCACACTGATTGGATTGCCATGGGCATCTGTCACCAGTTCGTCAGGCCCATAGTTCGACTTCCTATAGCCATATTCATACATGGTTTCCACCGATGAGTCCGGTTGTTCTGCCTGTGTGTTCAAAGTTTGCCCTTCCGCTGTCATAAACGCCACCATAACACCGCCGTTTGGCATCAGCACAAGGCCATCCTGACCGAGATTCCCGAGTTTTGTGGCAATTGCGAAGTAACAATCATTGAAACCTCTTGTTTGCATACGCCATTTCAACGATTCTGAGTGTTTATACTTCGCAATTGCCACAAAACTCGGGAATCTCGCTGCCAGTCGATTATCCAGATCGGTTCCTGGGAACTGTTGAATGAAATTGTTTGCTTTTGTTAGATTTTTTGATAAGAATGAAGCCAATAGATGCAAAGGCCGGCACAATGCGATGAATGCCCGGCAATATGGCATGATGACATATGGTGATGCGTGAAAAGGGGAAGTGTGTACATGGCTGATTTGCCTCTGGATTCGCCGCAGATAGTTGAGTTGAAAAGCAGACTCTTCCCTTGGTGGGATAGCAATGCTAGAGATTTGCCTTGGCGCTTCGGGAAAACAACTCCTTGGGGTATTCTCGTGTCTGAAGTGATGAGTCAGCAAACCCAGATGAGCAGAGTCGCTCCGTATTGGACCACTTGGATGAATGTATGGCCGGATGCACGCGCACTCGCGAAGGCATCAACTGCCGAGGTCATCACCGCATGGGGCCACCTTGGATATCCGCGTCGAGCCCTGCGGCTGCAGGAATGCGCTCGCGTCGTGGCTGAAAAATACAACAATCGGCTGCCACAACGCTATGAGGAATTGATTGCTCTTCCAGGAGTTGGCGACTATACGGCGAGTGCAGTACTCTCCTTCGCTTTCAACGCTCGAATTGCCGTGATTGACACGAATATTCGTCGAGTACTCTCCCGTGCTGCACTGGGTGTCGAATCCTTGGGCGGTGCCGCAACCGTTGCCGAGCGAAACCTTGCCAATGACTTGCTCCCGCGTGATTCCAAGGAAAGCAATATATGGAATCAAGCCACCATGGAACTCGGCGCAATGGTGTGTACGGCAAAGAATCCACAATGTGAGATTTGTCCACTATGCGAAAAATGCAATTTCGTTGCCGCAGGAAAACCTGGACTCGCAGAAGGACGGACTCGTCCCCGGCAGCATTTCAAGGGAACAAACCGTCAGGTCAGAGGTCTCATACTTCACGCATTGCGCAGCAAGACAGATGCGGAGCCCTTGTGTTATCGCGAACTCGTCAAACTGTGGCCGAAAAGCGCGCAGCTTGATGAATGTCTGATGTCGCTTGACGATGACGGTCTTATCGAACTCTTGCCTGACAAGGCGATTCGATTCCCGAAATAACATGGCGCACCAAGATGATTGGAAAACGGCACAGCCCTCGAGGGGCAATCAGTTCTTGAAGCTGTGGATCGGCGCGGGAATCCTTCCGCCGCGAGCCACAAATTCCTCGCAGCTATGCTGATTGACAGGCATGATCGGCGCACGGCCAAGCAGCCCCCCAAATTCAGCCATCTCTCCAACGCCTTTGCCAATCACCGGAATGACGCGAACCGCCGTGGTCTTCTGGTTGATCATACCGATTGCAGCCTCGTCGGCGATGATGCCGGAGATCGTTGCCGGTGTCGTCTCGCCAGGAATCGCGATCATATCAAGTCCGACGCTGCATACGCAGGTCATCGCCTCAAGTTTCTCGATCGTGAGGCAACCCGACTGCGCGGCATCTATCATATTCTTGTCTTCAGAAACGGGAATGAATGCACCGGAAAGACCACCAACATAGCTCGAAGCCATGATGCCGCCCTTCTTTACCTGATCGTTCAACATCGCGAGAGCTGCGGTGGTGCCAGGTCCGCCGACCTGTTCGAGACCGATTTTCTCGAGTATCTCTCCAACGGAATCACCGACCGCTGGAGTCGGAGCGAGAGAGAGATCGATGATGCCGAAGGGCACGTTCAATCTACGGCTCGCCTCTTGCGCTACCAATTGGCCAACGCGGGTGATCTTGAACGCCGTGCGCTTGATGGTCTCACAGAGGAATTCAAAGTCCTTGCCGCGAGCGCTGTCGAGTGCCTTGCTGACAACACCTGGACCTGAAACACCAACATTGATGACTGCATCGCCTTCCGTCACACCGTGGAACGCTCCTGCCATGAACGGATTATCGTCAGGTGCGTTACAGAAGATGACGAGCTTGCTGTTGCCTGAACTATCGGTATCGGCGGTGGCCTCGGAAACCTGCCTGACGATGCGGCCCATCAGAGCCACAGCATTCATGTCGATTCCGGTCTTGGTGGATCCCACATTGACGCTTGCACAGACTCGCTCGGTCTCGGCCAACGCCTGCGGCAGCGATTCGATAAGCATGCGTTCCGCCGGTGTCATCGACTTGCTGACCAGAGCGGAGAATCCTCCCAAGAAGTTCACGCCCACTCTGTGCGCCACATCGTCGAGTGTGTGCGCAATCTGGACAAAATCCTCAGGCTTTTTGCATGCGCTTGCAGCAACCAGTGAAATGGGTGTGATCGAGATTCGCTTATTGACGATGGGAATGCCAAACTCACGTTCAATCTGCTTGCCTGTGGCAACAAGATCCTTGGCGTGATTGTAAATCTTGCCATAGATTCGCTCGCACAATGCATCCAGATCATCCGTCGCACAATCGAGCAGACTTATTCCCATGGTTATCGTGCGGACATCGAGCTTCTCCTGCTCGATCATCTGGTTCGTTTCGTGAACTTCCATGATGTTCAACATGTGCTGCTCCTCAATACTGCAACGTGTGTACTGCGTGGGGTGGGGTTTTGTCGGCTGTGGTGGCGTTGAGCGGTCTCAACGTCGTGCAGGCGAGACAATCTTCTGAAAGAACGTGAATTCACCATTCATCGAAGAAACTTCAGATTCTGTGCATCCTCGTGAAGATTTCCTCGCGCTGGCAGCGAATGCGTACGCCTATTTCCTGACCGAGAGTATCCAGATCGTCGGTGATCTCATCGAATTCCTGCGTCGAACCTTCGATGTCCACAATCATCATCATGTTGAAGAAGCCTTCGATTATCGTCTGAGAAATATCGAGCACATTGACCTTGTGCTCTGAAAGATAGGTGCAGACTCGAGCGATGATGCCAACCGTGTCTTTCCCAACTACAGTGATTACCGCTTTATGACTGGGGATTGCCTGATTCATGGAAAAGCTCCTCTAATAAGAATCCGAACGTGCCCCAAGTATAAATCATGGCGCATACCCAGCGTGTGCTGGATATGCGCCATATGAACGGCGAGCAGTAGGTATGTACCTTCAATCAGGATTCGCGATGTGCGCTGGCACTCGCCACCGCCGCAAGAGCGCGCGGCTCATGGAATCCTTCCGTCTCGAATCTATCGGCAATCTTCTGGGCAATCGTTCGGCTTGCACCTTGCTTGACGAGTGCAATGATCGAGCCTCCGAAGCCGCCACCGGTCATGCGTGCGCCATAGGCACCGTTCTGGCGGGCAACATCGACTGCTATGTCAAGCTCTGGAACGGTTACCTCATAATCGGACTTCAACGAATCATGGGATGCGTTGAACAGACGCCCTGCCTCGACGATGTCCTTGCTGTTGAAGGCCTTGACGAATGTGCGTACACGCGAGATTTCGGTGACGACGTGACGAACGCGCTTCTTCATGGTTGCATCCGGAATCGCGTCAAGCGTCTCTTTCAACGCCTGGAAAGGATCTTCGGACTGTTGGATCTGGTCGGCGCATACGCGAAGGTTTGGCACGCCAAGAATGTTGGCAGCCTTCTCACATGTGGTACGACGCTGGGCATATTGGCCATCGTTGAGCTGGTGAGGTGCCTGTGTATCGACAACGAGCAGTTCCAGCCCCTGTGCCAAAAGATTGAATGGCTCCTGCCTGACGCTCTCCAGGGCAGAAAGCTCTGGTCGGCAATCCAGAAGCAGTGCATGGCCAGGCTTGCAGCGCATCGAGGCGTTCTGGTCAAGACCGCCCGTGCTGGCACCTGCCATGTCATTTTCTGACTTCATGGCAGCCTGGATCAGGGTGACTCGACCCTCATCGGAAGCTCCGAAACCAAGTCTGAAGACATCATCGATGGCAAGCGCGGTTGAGCAGGTCATGGCGGCCGATGAGCTCAGACCTGAGCCGAGTGGCACACATGATGCAAATGCGGCGTCGAAGCCTGTCACACGGTCAAAGCCCATCTTGCGCAATGCCCAGGC
Organism: Bifidobacterium aquikefiri; assembly: GCF_002259795.1. GTDB lineage: Bacteria > Actinomycetota > Actinomycetes > Actinomycetales > Bifidobacteriaceae > Bombiscardovia > Bombiscardovia aquikefiri. The sequence goes on from NZ_MWXA01000004.1 coordinate 84,513, forward strand.
AACCCCAACGGGATACGCCGCCCAGCCCTTGACACTGCCGGCCTTGAGCCCTTCAAGATTGGTCTCGGAGATATCGCCCGGCTTCAGTTCGGAAACCACGCGAACGATGTTGTCATGACGGGGCTTCAATGCGATGAACGTGCGCTGCGGCAGTGCGATGGGCAGGCAGAGTCCTGCATTGTAATCAGTGTGCTCACCAATAAGATTCACACGGCCAGGGGCACTCCACACGCCAGTCTCATGACCGCCAAAGGCCTTTCGGAAGAGATCGCGAGAACGATGAACACCCTGCTCGGTAGTCAATGGTTCGACAAATTCAATTTCCGACATTTCGCTCAGTTCCTCTCAGCTTCGAGATCGATGGGGCCAAGCTCGTGGAATCGCGCGGCAATCTTCTCTGGCGTCGTGTCAGAAATCCATGCTGCCATGCCCGATTCGGAACCTGCAAGATACTTGATTTTATTCGCGGCCCTTCTGAACGAGAAGAATTGCAAGTTCAGACGGTAGTGGTCGCGACGCTTGTCATGAATTGGCGCTTGATGCCATGCAGAAATGTATGGCAGATCCATCCCCTTGCCGTCACCCTTGTCGAAGAATGCATTGCCACGCTTGAGCAGCGTCGAATACATCTGAGCCAATCCCCAACGCTCGTCGTCGTTGAGCTGGTCGATGGTCACAATGCCATCGCGAACCGGGGAAACCTGAACTTCCAAAGGCCAGCGCGCTGCAGCAGGCACGTATGCCACCCAAGTGCGGTTGCGGAAGATGATACGTTCCTTGGCTTCGATCTCGGCATTGAGCATATCCTTGAGCAGATTGGAACCAGTCTTGTCGAAGTAGGCTTCCGTACGCTTAAGCTCCTGCTCAAGCTTCGGTGCAATAAACGGATAGCAGTAGATCTGACCATGAGGATGAGCGAGAGATACGCCAATCTCTTGCCCATGATTCTCGAACGGAAAGATCTGCTGTATGCCATCGATAGCCGAAATCTCGGCAGTTCTGAATGCCCAGGCCTCGACGATGGTACGAATGCGCTCGACCGGCAAATCCGCTGGCAATGCATGTTCGTTGGGATCGAAGCAGACGACTTCGCACCGGCCATTCGCCGTACTCTTTGCCCACAGGGGATTGTTGTCGACATAAGTGACTGTGTCAGGTTCTCCAGGAACCTGCATCATGGATGGGAAACGGTTCTCAAAGACTACAACATCATAATCGGTGTCTGGAATCTCACCATCCTGGTACGGATCACCTGGTTTGCGGGCTGCCAAAGGATTGCCCGATGCCACTGCACCCGGCCCTGCAGTAATGGGACGATTCATGCGAGCAGTCGCCATGGGAATCCAATCCCCGGTAAGTGGGTCGCGTCGCATCTGCGGAGCCTGAATTGGCATGGGTTTGCCGTTCGCATCCCGGTGAGGCTCGAAACGGTTCGGCAATGGTCGTGGGTCGTGGAGCTCGCGGGTCCGCTGTCCGGAAACGAATTCTGGATCGTCATCCATGTAGAAGAAATCACGACCATCGGCAAGCGTCGTCGGTGTGATGCGAATATGCTCCGACGCATATTCGCCTGGTGTGTAGTGGTCAAATGTTGGTTGAGTATCACTCATCGACATTGTCCCTTTCTTCATTGTTGTCTTCAGCGGAATTCTGGTGTGCAAGCACGAGTGTCTTGACCAATTCCTTTGTTTTTCTTGAGTCTTGCGGATCAAGCTCGTCATCGGTGATTACAGCCTCTACATCATTGAATCCGGCAAACAACGATAGCGATGTGCTGCTCCATTTGGTGTGATCGGTCAAGATGATCGTTTTGTCTGCAATCTGCATCATGGCCATGTCGGTGGCGGCTTCCAAGGAATTCGGCATCAGGAATCCACGAGGAATCGACACGGAATGCGTTCCGAGAAAAACGGTATTGACCCGAAGGGATGCGACAACCTTGTCTGCGATTGGCCCCACCAGGGAATTCGAGCGACTGATAACACCACCGGTGACGATGACCTCAACGTCTTTGCTTTCAAGAGCCTGCACCAGCTCTGCGACCGGCAAGGAATTGGTAAGAATGGTGATGCCCGAAGAACGTCGACTTTCAAGCAGATGCTGGGCAAAGACATAGGCAGTGGTTCCACCACCGATGGCAATCACGTCACCGGGAGAAACATAACTGACTGCCTCTCGGGCAATGGCATCTTTGAGACCGATGTCCATCTGGGATTTTACAGAGAAGAGTGGTTCGGCGAGCAATGAACTTGTTGTGACCGCTCCGCCATGGACCCGCTTCAACAAGCCTTTATCTGCAAGATCGGCGATATCTCGGCGAATTGTCATCGCAGATACGCCTAATTCCTCGGAAAGTGCCGTGATACGTACCGCCCCGCGAGTACGCAATCTGCTCAGTATGAGATGCTGACGTTGTGAGGATATCATTCGAACATTATCGCACACATTCGCGCAAAATGACAACTCAAGTTGAGCGTTTCATGAACGGTTTTACCGATTCCCACTCAAAGACCGCTTCGTGGAATTCATAGTTGGCGATGAGCTGCATTCATTGTGAACTCAAGAAAGTAGCAAAGGCAATTTTCATTGAAATTTCCACCATTGCCAAGCGATTTTCGCCATCTCTACTTCATGAAGTTCACAATGAACAACGCCGGCAGCTTCGCAAGCTTGATAGAGCCGCTATTTGCTGCAAAGGCGCCGAATTCCCCAGAGTGTCACCTTAAGCATCGCCTCGACAACTATCGATTGGGTCATCTTGGATTTGCCACGTGTGCGCTCGACAAAGGCAATCGGCACCTCTCGAATTCTCCCACCGGCAGCAGCGACTCGTCTGGTCATGTCAATCTGAAAAACGTATCCGTTCGCATTGATCCCATCAAGATCAATAGCTCGAAGAATTTCCGCCTTGTAAGCTCGAAAACCTGCGGTCATGTCATGTACCGGAAGAGCGAGCATATGCCTTGCGTACCACGATCCTAACCGTGAGATTGCATTCCTCGTCGGCGACCAGTTGATGGTCTGACCACCTTCAATACGACGAGATCCGATGACCAGATCGATACTTGGATTGCGATTCAATACGGCCAGCATACGCGTAAGATCCTCTGCGCGGTGAGAGCCATCCATATCCATCTCGCAGATGACGTCATAGCCCTGTTGCAGACCCCAATGAAATCCTTCAATGTATGCAGGCCCAAGGCCTTCCTTGGCATGTCGGTGAATCACATGAACACGATCATCTCCCTGCGCAAGAAAGTCTGCGACGCGACCGGTGCCGTCAGGTGAATCATCGTCCACTACGACAATGCTGACTTGAGGGTTTTTCGAGAAGACATGAGCCAAAGTGGGGCCAAGATTTTCTCCCTCGTTATATGTGGGCATAACAATGAGAACAGAGACGGCATTCCGCTGTGAATGCGTGTGGAGATTATTCCGCTGCCCGGCATCCTCATAATCTCGATCAACGCTTCCCTCTGGAGAATTCTCACTCTTGAAATCCCACACAGTCACTCCTTTCATGACTTCTGACAACTCTAACGCCTTTGCAGCTTGGAAACGATAGAACCCGCTGAATTCAAGAGCAATTCTCATGCAACTCACAGAACAGCTGAGCATTTAAGGAAATATTCAGCTCAAACGTGCAACAATGGTAGGCATGGCTTATGTATCCCAATCTTTTGCACGTGACAAAATCAATCAGTGCAGCACTGACATGTTCACCTTTGCGTACAAGCATGTCGCCAAACCGTTTATTTTCAATGAAACACCAGATGTGGCCCACGACCAGATGATCTCTTTCTGCCGGGCGGCAGGCAAGATTCCACCCTTGATGTGGCTGCTCAACGGGCTGCTCGACTACACCGATCCAATGATTGAATCGAATGTGATGGGTATCCATTTCAACAACCCCTTCGGGCTATCTGCCGGTTTGGACAAGAATTGCGACTTGTCGACAGTGCTCGATGCCGCTGGATTTGGATTTGAAACCGTCGGCTCCACCACTTCTCGCCCATGCCCGGGAAACGACCGCCCATGGTTCCATCGTCTGCCTGAGTACGATTCGATGCTGGTGCACGTAGGACTGGCAAATGATGGTTCACAGTATGTCATTCCCCGCGTCGAGAAGGCACACACACAGTCGAAAAGCATGAAGATGTCCATCTCCATCGCTCGTACCAACGACGACAAGACCGGCGACATTGACGAAGGTATTGAAGATTATCGCATATCGCTGGAGCGAGCGGCCAACCGTTCCTCCATTATCGAGATCAACATCTCATGCCCGAATACTCGTGCAGGAGAACCGTTCAACGAAGATCCCAAGAATCTCGATCGTTTGTTCACCGAACTCGACAAAGTACAGCATCAACAGCCGCTGCTGGTGAAGATGCCACTGAACAAGACTTGGGAAGAATTCCAAGGTCTGCTCGATGTTCTGGTCAGTCACAATGTGCAGGGCGTGACTATGGCAAACCTGCAGAAGGACCGTACTGGGCTTGACGTTCCACAGAGCTGGCTCGGTGGGCTTTCTGGAAGCCCGTGCTATGTACCCAGTAACGATACCGTCGCCCGCACCTATCAGCAGTACGGCGATAGACTGACCATCGCCGGTGTTGGCGGCGTATTCACACCAGAACAGGCCTACGAAAAGATCCGCAATGGTGCAAGTCTTGTGATGTTCGTTTCCTCGTTGATGTATCGCGGGCCTCAGCAGATCACCACCTTGAAGCGCGGCTTGGTCAAGCTGCTCAAGAGAGATGGCTTCGCAAACGTTTCCGAAGCTGTCGGAGCGAATTTCCGCTGAATTCAGATAATTGCAAAAGCCTGGCCCTCATATAAGGACCAGGCTTTTTCGATGGTGAGCCATACGAATGGTCTAATGAAGGTTCAGCGCTTGGTGCCGAATGCACCACGAATGTATTGATCGGGATATGGTGCCTCGCGCTTGCCAAGTCCAAGCTTGTGAGCTGCGCGCAACGGCCAATAGGGATCTCGCAGTGCCCCCCTGCCAATTTCGACTGCATCGGCCTGTCCCTTGTGTATGATTCTCTCTGCCTGCTTTGGCTTGGTAATCAGTCCAACCGCAGTTGTGGGAATCTGAACCTGCGCACGAATCGCTGCCGAGAATGGGACCTGATAGTTCGGCTTTGCAGGGATGCTCACACCAGAAACTATGCCGCCTGTCGATACATCAACAAGATCGACTCCATGCGACTTGGCGACCTTGGCGAATTCGATGGTCTGCTCCAAATCCCAGCCACCTGCAGCCCAGTCGGTTGCAGAAACGCGTATAAGCAGGGGCATGGACTCTGGGATCACGTCTCGGATGGCATCAATGACTTGCAGGCCAAAACGCATGCGATTCCCAAGCGAGCCACCGTACTCATCGTGACGGGTATTGACCAGGGGATCCAGGAACTGTGTAATGAGATAGCCGTGCGCGGCATGGATTTCAATCGCCTCGAATCCGGCAGTGAGTGCTCGGCCTGCCGCAGCTCGAAAATCGCTCACAATCCTCTGGATATCGTCAACGCTGAGGACACTGGGCGCAACACACATGCCAAAAGCCTGATCGCTCGGTCCCACAGGCTGCCATCCACCTTCACTTTCAGGCACATTGCCCTGAATGTGTCCGAGTGAGAACGAGCCGGTCGAAGCCTTGCGTCCAGCATGATTGAGCTGAACGGCAACCTTGGCACCGGTCTTCTTGACATCTTCGACAATCCACTGCCACGATGCAATCTGGTCGTCGTTCCACAGACCCACATCACAAGGCGATATTCGCCCTTCGGGACTGACCGCAGTGGCCTCAGTGATTACGAGCCCAAAACCTCCCAAGGCTCGCGAAACATAGTGCTGGTAGTGGAAAGGCGTTGGCTTGCCATCTTGCGCATACACGGAATAGGTGTCCATCGGAGGTAGCCAGATTCGGTTTCGCGTGGTCAAGCCGCGCAAGGTCAGTGGAGAAAACAAGTGTGGAATCTCAGACATTATGCCCCTTCTTTTTGGGTTGTATCAGCGCCAGCGCATGCCCGTGGGCATTGCAACTGCTGCGCTGTTGAGGAAGCTGCCAACAGTGGCGGGCAGACTTCGCCATAACCGATTCCATTGTATGCTCATATGGCGGCGCATGATGCAAAGGTATTCACCACGGTACGGTTATTTCCGCTTCAGTTGTCGCTTGAAGTGGTCGAGCTCGTTGTTGCAGCTGCAGTCGTGCCTGTGTATGCAGCGTCCGGGGTTCCATAATTGTTGTCTATAGGAATCTTTGCTGCGGCAAGGTACGAATTCATGAAGGCCTTCCACGCCGGCGTTGCGATATACATACCATACCAAGTACTGTGATAGACACCGTTTATGGTCTTGTTGTTGAAAGACTGGATGCTCTCGGCGTTGCCTACCGCAACGTATGCTGCAACCTGAGGAACGAATCCACCGGTCAACATATACGTTGACTCATTGGTTCCAGTCTTTGCGAAAGTCTTACGACTATTGTCAAGCTGCGTTGTCGCTGCCTCGCCACCCGACTGCACAACACCTTGGTTCAGCGCATAGGCAACGGTCTGAGCAATACCAGAAGAGATTGCCTGATGGCAGTTAGCGCTAGGCACCTTGAGACTGTCCCCATCCTTGTTCAAGACTTTCTTCAGGGCAATGGGCGTGCACTCCACACCGTTTGCGGCAATCGTGGCATATACGTTGGCCATCGTCAAAGGCGATGCCTGAACGCTTCCAATCACCATAGGAGGGTTGTACGAGTTGGATGAATAGACATCCGTCTGCCCTGTTGGAGAGTTGTGGTAACCCATGAGCTTTGCCGTGTCAGCTATCGAATTGATGCCGATGATCTGTGCCATGGACGCCTGGGTTGTGTTGTGGGACTTGACCAAGCCTTCCAAAGGTGTTTCAGGAGACGTGGTGCCACCTCCGGAATTCTGCACTGGCCATGAGCCCGTTCCCGTGTAGTTGTATCCGGGGAATGAGTTCAATGGATAGCTTGTATAGGTGCTGAGAGACTGATTGATGGACTTGCCCGCCCGCATCCAGGCCGCAAGGTTGATGGGCTTCCATGTCGAACCGACCTGGAATCCCCATCCACCGCCATCAACCTGGTCAACGGCATAGTTCAAGGCGGTCTTGGTTCCACCGCCTGAACTTTGCGAAGCATCATAGGTACGGTTGATGCCGAATCCCAGCACCTCGCCGGTTCCGGGTCGAATGGCAGCAATGGCGACCTCGAAGCCTGTCGGATCATCCACTGGAATCGTCGCGCGTGCGGCATTCATGGCAGAGCTGTTCGCATTCACATCCATCGTGGTGTAGATCTTCAGACCGCCCTGTTCAAGGAGCTTTTCGCGGGCTTCCTCGGTCTTGCCAAACTCCTTGGAGTTCAAAATCTGCTTGGTTGCGTATTCGCAGAAGAAGGCAGCGTCGCCGGCAGCCTGGCATCCAGCGTTCACATTCTGCACATGAAGCGTGTCCTTGACGGGAATTGCCTTGGCGTCATTGCATTCCTTCTTGGTGATATAGCCTTGCTGATACATCAGATCGAGCACAATGTTGCGCTGAGTCTCTGATTCCTTCAGATTCTCGGTAGGATCATATTTTGCAGGATTCTTGGTAATGGCCGCAATGGTTGCTGCCTCTACGATGTTGAGATCCTTTGCCGATTTGTTGAAAAACCGCTGAGCAGCGGTCTCGACACCGTAGATGCCGTTGCCAAACTGTGCGATGTTCAGATACCCCTGCAGAATCTCGGCCTTCGTATACTTCTTTTCCATCTGCACCGCGACAAGCATCTCTCGAAGCTTTCGAGCAACCGTCTCTTCAGAGGCGTGATATACGGCAATGGGGTCATTGTCTTCCTCTGCCTGGCTCATCAGTACGTTCTTGACATACTGCTGCGTCAATGACGAGCCACCCTGCGTATCGCCCTTCTTGATGTAGGTCTGAACGAATGCACGCATCACGCCCTGCACATCAACACCGGCATGCTCGAAGAAGCGGCGATCCTCTCGGGCGACCACAGCCTTTTGCATATAATCGGATACTTGATTCAGCGGCACTACGATTCTGTTCTGCGTATAATACTGCGCGATCACGGTCTTGCCAGCGGAAGCATAAATGGTCGACTTCTGGGGAAGATCGGTGACGTCGAAATTGATGCCCTCGGTTTGCAGGCTAGGAATCAGCGCCTTCACTGCAGTGTTCGCACCAAACACCGCGGGTAGCAAAAATCCGGAGGCTACCACTCCCCCAGTTACGCAAAACATTGCGTAAGCCAGTAATAGCGTAAAAAAACGACGTACGGTTATTGACTTCTTCTTCGGCATGCTGTTCATTCTAAAGCTAGACCCTGAATAAGGAACTCAGGATGTGTGGTTTATTTGTAACTTCCACATTACCTGCGCGAGCGACGAATTAGCATTCCTGGTTCGAAAATAATGATGGAACGGCCCTTGCGGGAGATCCAACCACGATTTGCAAAGTCCATCAAAGCCTTGTTCACCGTTTCTCTGGAAGCTCCTACGAGCTGTGCCATCTCTTCTTGCGTCAGGTCGTGAGGCACCATGAGGCCGGCCTCCATCGGCTCTCCGAAACGTTGGCCGAGCGAAATCAAAGTCTTGGCCAACCGTGCAGGAACATCCATGAATACCAGATCGGAAATATGCTCGTTGTTTCGACGCATGCGATTGGCGAGTACCTGCAGCATGTCTACGGCGACACGTGGATGTTCATCCAGCCAATCAAACAGTGCCCGGTGTTCCAAGGATACGACGTGCGTATGATTCGTCATGACAACCGCCGATGCGGTTCGTGGACCGCCCTTGGGATCGAATACTGGAATCTCTCCAAGTACCTCTCCCCTGCCATGGATGCTCAGCAGCTGCACACGGCTGTCTGCGGATCTGCGAGTCAGCTTCACACGGCCATAATCCAACAGATACATACGCTGATCCTCGTCGCCTTCGCGGAACACGAAGTCGCCCTTGTCGAGTATCCGTGAATCAAGATAAGGAATCAACTGGTCTGCCTCTTCCGGCGAAACCTGTTTGAAGAGAGCAGTCTGCAGGAGGGTATTGCCACGCTTGGGCAGTTCATTTGGCTTGCGAACGCTCATGCCTTCCTTTCTTGAAGCACTGATCGACCTTGCACCAATCGACATTGACTGTGCAACTTGCTCAGTTGATTGTAACCCTGTATTCAGACGATGCATTGGAGCCACGCATCCTTGGAAAAGCTCTGCGTTGCAAGCTCATGCGCCTGATTGGCCACCGCATGCGGAACCGTCGCTGTCTGTGCCTGACTGAGATGCTCCACAAGGAATGCAAGCAGATGATCGATGATTGCATTTCTCGACATTCCCGTCTGGGAACGCATCGGATCCACTCGCTTTGCAACGGATTTCACCGCTTTATCCGAGAGCTTTTCCTTGGAGACACGAAGAACTCTCCCCATTTTCCCTGCATCGATATCGTAGGCAAGCGTGACATGATGGAGCACCGCGCCTGGACCACCACCTTTGCCAGCGAATCGACGCTGTGCGGCTCCCCCAATCTTTCCCTGTTCAGACGCCAGATCATTCATTGAAGAGAAACCTACATTCATGCCCAGTTCCCTGAGTGCGGCAACAAGCCATTCATCGCAGAGTCGATACGACTGTGCAACATCCATGCCCTCAACGAAGCTGAGCGGTGCATACAGCGAGTATGTGATGGTGTTATTCGGCTCAACGAACATTGCGCCGCCGCCGGTGACCCTGCGAACGACCGTGATCCCCTCGCGCTTGGCCTCCTCAAGATTGACTTCGTTATGCAAGGACTGAAATCGGCCGATGATAACGGCTGAAGACTGCCATTCCCAGACACGCAGCATCGCAGGCAATGTTCCATCTGCGACCTTTTCTGCCAAGATCTCGTCAAGAGCCATCTGCGCTGCAGGACTTCTCGGAACATCGTGGATGACCAGCGGGTTCAAGGATTCCCATCGCAATGAAAGCACAGGCGCATATTTGCCCGAGGATGAGAGCTGGGATTCGGCTTGTATCGTGAACTGCTGGCAATCTCTGGGATTCGCTGAGCATGGCGTACATATGTCATGCTCGAAATGTTGTGCTGCTGAAGGCTTCGTGCCTGTGCCAATGCGTATGTCAATGTCAGAACTGTGCGTGTCAATGTCATCCGCGTTGTCTCTCGCCGCTCTGAGAACCGCACTTGCAATGCTCTGAGCGTGTGCACCAACCAATTGAGCTTCAGAGTGAGCACCAATCACTTGCGCAATCGTGTGTACGAGGATTGCAGTGTCGAGAGGAAGCGTGAGCCCGTCAATGCACTGTTCGATGGCCTTGATGAGCACAATGTCGTCGTCATTGGTTGAAATGAAGAAATCACCATCGAGTCGGCTGCTCTCAATCTGCATATTGGCAATAGTCAAGGTAACTCCAACAAGCTTGCCGCCAACCAGTTTGCATTCACCACGAGTCGTTGACATGTTCTGCGCCCTTCACTTTCCACAACAACTATACCTTTCATTCCAAGCATCCGGAAAACAGGCCCGTTGCGAATAAGATTTCGAGTTTTGTGGCAATTTTGCTGTACAAGGTCCGAAAATCGTTGAAGGCACGTTGAAAAATCAACAGAAATCAACAGTTATATCTGAGCATTGCCACAAAACTCGTAAATATCGCCAACCAAGCCATAAAAAATGCGGTCATGAACCCAAATCCAGGGCTCATGACCGCAAATGATTGCTCAGACTCCCCTTGCCTGACGCTTTTCGTGCGCTTCCTGCTGCGAAATGCCGTAGTAAGCGGCGATTGCGATATCTTTCATATCTTCAATCTGAGGAATACGCGGATTTGCAGGTGCACATTGATCCTCATAGGCACGCATGCCGATATGATCGAGCACGCTCCAGAAGTAATCCTCGTCAACGCCTGCAGCCTGGAATGATGAATCCATACCGAGCTTATTGTCACGGTAATCCTCAAGAGCGCTGGCAAGGCTTTCAACACCCTGCTCAGGCGTATCGGCCTTGAGACCAAGGTTCTTGGCAATGTCCTGATAACGCTGCGGTGCGATGTACTTGTTGTACTTTGGCCAGCTCGTCGGCTCATCTGGGACTGCTGCGTTATAGCGCACCACATAAGGCAGAAGAATCGAGTTGGTGCGACCGTGGGCAATATGGCAGAGTGCGCCAATCGTATGGGCCATGGCGTGACACATGCCCAGGAAGGCAGAGCCGAATGCCATGCCTGCCATCGTAGCGGCATTGTGCATTTTCTCTTGAGCGACCTTCTTTACCTCTGGATCCTCTTCGTTCACCGACGCAGCGAGATTATCCCAGACAAGCTTTGCTGCGTGCAGTGACATGCCATCAGTGAAGTCGTTGGCATATACCGACACATATGACTCGATGCTATGTGTCAGCGCATCGAAGCCTGCATCGCACGCGAGGCGACGTGGCTGTGTTCTTGCCAGAACAGGATCAACGATGGCCACCGTTGGAGTGAGCGCATAGTCGGTAATGGGGTATTTATATCCGGTCTTGTGATCGGTGATGACAGCGAATGGCGTGACTTCCGAACCCGTTCCCGAAGAGGTTGGAATGCAGACAAGACGTGCCTTCTTGCCAAGCGGTGGAATCTTGAAGGCGCGCTTTCTGATGTCGAAGAACTTTTCACGAACGTCGGAGAACGAAATTTCTGGGTGTTCATACAGCAGCCACATGATCTTGGCAGCATCCATCGGACTTCCGCCACCGACTGCAATGATGGTGTCAGGTTCAAATTCCTCACGCATCATCTTGGCACCACGTTCAACCGTTTCAACGCTTGGCTCCGGCTCGACGTAGTCGATGATACGGAAGGTCACCAGCTCCTGGCGGGCACGAAGCTGATCGATGACCTTGTCTACGATGCCGAGCTGTTCCATCACCTTGTCACATACGATGACAGCCTTCTTGATGCCGAACATATCGCGAAGATATTGAATGGCGTTCGGCTCGAAATATGTGCGTGACGGTATCTTGAACCACTGCATGTTATTGTTCCTTCGAGCGATGCGCTTGACGTTGATAAGGTTCACGGCCTGAACATTGCCGGATACCGAATTGCCGCCATAGGAACCGCAGCCGAGAGTCAGCGATGGTGCGATGGCGTTGTAGATATCACCGATGCCACCCAAGGAGCTTGGCTGATTCCAGATGATGCGGCATGCATGCATGCGGGAGCCGTATTCTCGGACAAGCGCTTCATTATTGGTATGAATTGCTGCCGTATGGCCAGCACCACGCTTAAGCATCGCTTCGCACATTTCGAAGCCCTGCTCCTTGTTTTCGAACTTCAGCACTGCCTGCACCGGTCCGAGCTTCTCCATGGTCAGAGGCTCCATTGCACCGACCTCCTTGCATTCGGCAGCAAGAATGGTTGCATCCTCTGGAATGGTGAATCCAGCCGCCTTTGCAATGAACTGTGGAGATTTGCCAGGAACGACACTGTTGAGTTTCGGCTTCGGAGCGCCTTCGCCAGCATATGCAGTGACGCCAAACATATACTGTTCGAGCTTTGCCTTCTCATCGGCATTCACGAAGTATGCCTTGCGTCGCTTGAGTTCAGCAACCAAGCGGTCATAGACATCCGCGTGTGCAATGATTGCCTGCTCCGTTGCACAGATCATGCCATAGTCAAAATGCTTGGAAAGGATGAGATCATTGGCGGCGCGCTCGACGTCAACATCGGCATCGACGTATGCAGGTGCGTTGCCCGCACCGACACCCAGAGCTGGTTTGCCCGAAGAATAGGCAGCCTTGACCATTCCAGGACCGCCGGTTGCGAGAATGGTTGCAATGCCGGGATGCTTCATCAATTCGCCTGTGGCTTCGATTGAGGGATGCTCAATCCACTGAATGCAGTTTTCGGGGGCTCCTGCCTCGATTGCAGCATCGCGAACAATTTTGGCAGCTTCTACCGAGCATTTCTGAGCGAATGGGTGGAATCCAAAGACAATGGGACAACGAGTCTTGAGCGCAATCAGTGACTTGAAGATGGTCGTCGAGGTGGGATTCGTCACAGGAGTCACACCAGCCACCACACCGACAGGTTCGGCAATTTCGACGATGCCTCCGATCTCGTCATCGTTGATGACGCCGACGGTACGCTGCTTGGCCAGATAATTGGTGACATGCTCACAGGCGAAGATGTTCTTGGTTGCCTTGTCCTCAACGAGTCCGCGTCCAGTTTCGTCCACTGCCATCTTTGCAAGCACGAGATGCTTGTTCAAGGCAGCGATGGAGGCCTTTGCCACAATGCGATTAACCGTGATCTGGTCAAAGTCCTCGAATTCCTTCAGTGCTACCAAGCCTCTTTGCACCAGTGCGTCTACTTCTGCCGCCGCAGAGCTCTGTTGCGGTTGCTGAGGAATTACCTTCGTTCCCTCGGTTTCGCGATTCGTCGTGTTTTCGATGGAAACCTTTTCTGTTTCTGCATTCTTTTTCACAGCTCCCACAGTTCCTCCCATGGATGTGTTGCAAATCTTCAATATTCGTCAAGTTCTGTTGTATTACATAGGTTATTTCGTACATCGAATTGCTCTGATTCGTGGCCAGACACACCTTCGATTGCCACTCAATTGTGACCTGCATCACAATGTAGCGTAGCTATGGGACGCTGGCAATTTTGTACGTGAATATAAGAAGCTGAGCGTGTTGTGTACGAATGCGGAAATATTTTTGGAAAGTTCTTGTTAGTTTTTGGGAGAATCTGTGTTCATTTCAATATCATGATATGCAAGCGCTTTCTCACAGCTCTTGGGGGTTATAGGCATAGAAGTGTGGGTTTTTGGTCTTTGCTGGTGTACTGGCGTGTAATTCGTTCCAGTAGATGCCCTGCTCCTCTCCCGTCATTCCGAGTGAGCGGAGCGGGCCGATCAGATAGCCGACCTGCTGATAGCCCAAGGGCTGTCATTCCGAGTGAGCGGGGCGAGTCGGTGGTATGAACTTGTCAAAGCTGTATGTACCATCGTCATCCCGAGTGAGCGGAGCGAGTCGAGGGATCTTGGCTGTTGATGCTTGCAAGGGTGAGATCTCTCGACTCGCTCCGCTCGCTCGAGATGACAAGGCAGGTGGATTCGCTCGGGGTGACAAGAGAGATGGGGATGGTTGGGATGGCGGGCATCGACATCGGGTCGTTCCTGCTCTCGTGGTTCTGTTGCGATGCATGATGGTGCCGCAATACGGACACAGGTTGCTTTCATGCATCCCAGGTCAAACAGGATTATCAACCAGCACAAACCCCAGCCTGGAGAACGCCTCACGGCATGTTTCACACATACTTTGTGCCGTGCCGTTATACCAGCGTAAAAATTATCAAACAGAAGCAACACCCACTCCCACAAGAACTAGGAAACGATTTCCCACACACCTCTGTGCCCCCACACACATCTGTGCCTATAGCCAGCTCTTGATGCGCCATTGCCGGAATCGAGCGAACGGAAATACAAAAAATCCTCAAGTCCCGAAGGACTTGAGGAAATACATACAACCGAAAGCTTAACGCTTTGAGAACTGAGGTGCACGACGGGCCTTGTGCAGACCTGCCTTCTTGCGCTCGACTGCACGAGCATCGCGAGTCAGGAATCCAGCCTTCTTCAAAGCTGCGCGATTTGCATCGGTATCAATCGAGTTCAGTGCACGGGCAACACCGAGGCGGATTGCTCCAGCCTGGCCGGTGGTGCCGCCACCATCAACGAGCACCTGCACGTCGAACTTGCCTTCAAGCTTAAGCAGGACGATTGGTGAATTCACCTCTCGCTGCTGCAAACGGCTTGGGAAGTATTCATCGAGCTTGCGTCCGTTAACAGTCCATTCGCCCGTCCCAGGAACCAGACGAACGCGTGCGACAGCTTCCTTGCGACGACCGGTGCCATATCCTGGAGCGATTGCCGAAGCACCGGTGCCAGCACCGGCGTTTGTTTCGGACGTGTATGAAGTGAGTTCTTCCTCAGTCTCAAGGACCGCGGAATCATTGGTATTTTCAGCCATGTTGATAATCTCCTTTGGTCCTACTTGGCCTGCTGTGAGACCTGTGAGATCTCAAAGGTTTGTGGTTTCTGAGGGGTGTGAGGATGCTCTGCACCGGCGAAGATGCGCAGACGATCCATCTGTGTCTTCGCGAGCTTGTTCTTGGGAAGCATTCCCTTGACTGCCTCGCGAATAATACGATCGGGGTTCTTCTCAAGCAGTTCGGCGTATGTATCAGCACGAAGTCCGCCTGGACGACCGGAGTGCGTGTAGAGCTCCTTGGAGAGCTTGTTTCCCGTGATTGCAACCTTGGCGGCGTTGATCACGATAACGTGATTGCCTGAATCCGCGTGTGGTGCAAATGTGGGCTTGTTCTTGCCGCGTAGCAAAGTCGCGACCTGGGTGGCCAGACGGCCAAGCACCACGTCGGTTGCATCGACGATATACCAGTCATGAGTTAAATCAGCTGGTTTAGGCGTGAAAGTCTTCACAGTTCAACCTTTTCCTTGCATTGTGTTCCGGGCTCATCTGACTGTCACAAAGGCATGCAGACAAACCTCTTTATCCGTGGGCTCCCTGAAAGTCCTATACGGCGAGTGGGAAAAGCGCTTCGAGGACCCCGTAGGGAAACACAACAATCCTCTAGTATACCGCTGGACTCGACAACGTCAAACCGCAAAATACCGATGCCGTCAGCAATACCGATGCATGATATGTGTCAAGGACTGCAGGCGCTGATGAATGAAGAGCTCCTCAGCTGGAACTCCATCGCCATTCGCATCTGCCAGAGGAATGCGCCAGTTGGGATATTCATTGTTGGTTCCGGGCTGATTCTGCGTTCTGCCTTCACCCACTCCATCCGCTATGGAAACAGCCAAGAGCTTGCATGGTGACGCGCACAAGGCCTTGTATTGACCTTCAACGATTTCCTGCTCGTGCTGAGGAATATCGGCAAGCCACTCACGATCGATCCATCCTCCATCAACGAGCTCATTCATCAAGGCGCGTTGTTCGATTCGTGCCGCTGCCATGACCTGATCGAGAGGTTCGTTGAGGAGATGCAATGAGTTTCGCAACGACACCTGTTCGAACTGCAGATACCCCGATGCTGGAGGCATGTCATGGGTATTGACCGATGCGATCGCATCCGGCGTCCAATCCTCAGGTTTGATGAATGCTCCATCTCGCTGCTCGAACCATTCCACCACACAGCCCAGAATGCCATGAGACTTCAATGATTCTCTCACATAATCGGGAACGATACCGAGATCCTCGCCAACGACCACACCATTGGCGCGCTGGGCTTCGATTGCCAGAATACCTAGCATGACACCGGCATCGTATTGAACGTATGCGCCGTCTCTCGCCCCTCTGCCTGAGGGAATCCACCAGAGTCTGAACAGTCCAAGAACGTGATCGATACGCAGTGCACCTGCATGAGCGAACATATGGTGAAGCATATCCCTATAAGCCCTATAGCCTGTCTGCGCAAGGTTGTGAGGCTCAAACGGGGGCTGACTCCAGTTCTGTCCTTGCTGATTGAAGTAATCGGGGGGCGCGCCGACCGTTGTCCCGCGTGCGTATCGTTCAGGGCTTCCCCACACATCCGAACCCAACGCATGGACTCCAACGGCCAGATCGGCCATGATTCCGATGCGCATGCCGGCGCTGCGGGCGCTGCTCTGCGCATCGCCGTATTGTTCGTCGGCAATCCATTCAAGCCATTCATAGAAGCTCAGAGTGTCTGGATACTTCGAACATAGATTGCTCACTTCGGGAGAATCAACGCTGAATGCCTGAATCCAAGAAGAACCGTCGTGGGTTGGTTCACCCCATTTATCGTATGCGAGGCACCACGTTGCATAGGCAGTCAGTGCCGGATCTCGCTCGGTTCTGAAGGCATCGAACTGCTGTTGACGTTCAAAGCTGCGTCCTGCCTTGAAAATCGTCCATAATGCAGGCATTTTGGCCCGCCACATGGCGTCTCGGTCCAGTCGTTCCGTATTCGAATTGAGCGAACGAACGGAATCGTGCAGTTGTTTGATTTTGCCTCTTGACTCCTGACCAAGCAGATTATATTCCTCGATGGATTCAGGGCGAATGTATGTGAAATTCAGAAAGTTGCGCGAAGAGGGCAGATATGGTGAAGGAGTTAGAGGTGCCACGGGTTCAGAGGCATGAAGCGGATTGATCATCATGAAATCCGCACCGGTCTTGCGCTTTGCGTTTTGCAGAAGTTGGGCCAGGTCTTCATAATCACCAATGCCCCATGACTCGCTCGAACGGATGGAATACAACTGTGCCATCCACCCCCACGGTCTGGTGAGTTCGAGATCCCTGTCGATTGTAATTCGCTTTGGAGCGCAAATCAATGTTGCCTGCGTGCTACGCCTTCCCGCATTCACCGTGAGCGTGTGGTAGCCAACCGGTATGTCAACCGGGAGAATGATGGATGTCTTGGTTATGAACGAACCCTGAAATGGGACAGCAGCAGATCCATCTCCTGCATTGACGCGAAGTGAACCGGTGAAGACGCGGCCATCTTCCAAGGTTATGGTGCCAGTCGGTGATTCCAACAAGGTGGTGTTGACTTGCACGACGCTTTCTGCACCCTGGATGTGCAGGATTGTGGGTGGAATCAGACGAGAATATTCCTGTGCGCGTATGCGACGCAGCGATTCTCGAATCTTCTCATCGTTCGAGGCATCGTAGCCCATCGATTGAATGATCGATATGAGAACGTCATCAGAAGCTTCATGATAATCATGAGTCTGACCGATGTATGAAGTGGAAATGCCAAGACTATTTGCCAACCGAATCAAGGGGCGAGCCAGCCGTGAATCGCTCTCTGTATTGTGCACCATGACAACCAGTCTAAAACGATATTCTTACAGTCATCACCATAGGTTGTAAATTTTGTGGATTTATATAGATTTCACCTGTCGCTGGACATACGTGAGATCACTGTTGAACCTGATCTGGATCCTGTGATCTCTGCTGCAATGCGTGCTGGGCTGCGTGCATCACATCAGGCTGGGAATCCTTGGCGAGAGTCTGCAAGGTTTCCAGATCCGTTCGTGAATTGAGCGCCACGGCCTGACGCACCATTGTGGCTAGAATCACTGGCGCGTCTTGCTCGTTCACCGTACCCAGACTTGCAAGGTAGGCGAGGGTCGGGGCATCGGTACCTTCGGTCTGCGCTCCTTCGAGACGAATGCGCCAAGAGGCCTGAGGATTCTGCAGGGCAGCGGCACGGACCTGTGCATCGTCATCCTTGGCAAGTCTGCCAACGAGCCAGTTCTTATCTGAGACATTTCCAGCGACTCCTGCACGAACACTCGGCTCTGCATCGCCAGAAAGTTTGACCAGAACATTTGGGAACGGCATCTTCTCGGCAAGAAACACTCGATCCTCAACAGGAGTGTGGGAATTGCCGGCGACAGCCTCCAGGAGTGCCGTAGAACGCGAGAATGCTGCCTGATCGGTACTGTCAGGGAGCGGCGCACGAGCCACTTCGCTCAGTTCGGCTGTATCGGTCGAATGACGCAGACGCTCATATGAAACATTGAGAGTCTCTCCAATATTGTCGTTCTGCTGTGGTTCTTCGTCCGTCATGCTAGCCAGCTTAATGAGAGCGCCTGATTTATATGCTGATTCGCATGCCTCTCACAGTCTGTGTCAGCGTTCAATTTCAATGCGACAGTGCAAGAATGCTGCGCTGAAGACCCTCCTCATGCAGCTGAATGTCGCCACTGAGCCCATCAACGATGCGAGTCTTGAAAGATCGGGCATTTACAGCGGGAATATCAGCGATAAGAACAACGTTCTGGGTATATTGTGTGTCCACTATAGACCCGTTGTTCAACGCGATCGCCCGTTTGCACAGACTCAGCTGTGGATAGCTGATGATGAGTGTGAATCGAGCGCACATGATGGTTTTGCCGTATTGCGCGACGTCCAGAGCTGTAGCTGCCGCGCTTGCATAGGCACGCGTCAAACCTCCCGCACCAAGCAGAACACCTCCAAAGTAGCGGGTGACGGTTATCGCGCAATCCGCTACCGAACGATGCCGCAGGAGCTCGAGAATGGGTTTCCCGGCAGTGCCGGCCGGTTCACCGTCGTCACTCATGCGTTCTGCTGCAACATCGTTTGCATCAAGATACAAGGCGGCAAATGCGATGTGTCGCGCCTTTGGATGCTGCAATCTGATGCGGGCGACAAACTCCACCGCATCATTCACCTGATCGATATGGCAAGCATCCGCGATGAATCGTGAGCGCTTCTCTTCGAAGACCCCATGTGCGGCTGTTTCCTGGGTATTGAGAATGGTGAGTGAATCCTGCATCACACAACAACATTAGTGGCTTTTCCAGCATAGAAGTCACGAATCGAATCCACACACTGACGGACCGCATTATGCACGGCCTGATCGGTGCACCATGCGGCATGTGGCGTGAGGATGGTATTCGGCACAACACGAAGTGGATCCACCTCAGGCATCGGCTCTGTATCGAACACATCAAGCCCGGCAAAGATGTCACCCTTTTCGAGACGGTGCGCGAGAGCACCCTTTTCAATCAATTCAGCACGCGCCGTATTGATAACGATGGCACCCTTGCGCAAGGCAGCCAGATCGTCGGCTGTGACGATTCCCTTGGTGTGCCTGTTGTATGCCAGATGAAAGCTTACCACGTCTGAAGACTCGAAAAGATCGTGAATGCTTTCTACTGACGCAGCTTGAATCTGTTGCATTTCCTCAACATGAGGATGGTGTGACCAGACCTTGACATGCATGCCAAATCCGTGTGCAATTCGAGCTACCCATTGGCCAATGCCGCCGAAACCAACGATTCCCATCGTCTTTCCATAGAGTTCTGTACCATTGAGGGGTTGCCATTCGCCTTCGTGCATATCAGCGTTCATTTCGCCGACTCGACGAGTGATTTCCATGAGCAAGGCAATTGCGTGCTCTGCGACTGCCGCGTCACCGTAATGAACGATGTTGCAGATGCGTATTCCATATTCATGAGCTTTTTCGAGGTTGACATAATTGTCAACGCCTGTGCCGCCAAAGGCTATGCAACGCACCGTTTGGCTCATTGTCTTCAGCAGATCGTCACTGACATGGAAACCGACGACTATCACCGAGTCAGCGCCTTTCATTCTGCGAGCCAGAATATCCTCATCCAGCATGGTATCAGTGAAGAGACGAACGCGGCAGAGACCATCGAATTCAGGAAGCAATGCTCTGAACGCCTTTACCATAACAGGTACACAGTTCGGAATAACGAGTAGGGGCAGACCTTCGCGTGAAGGCGTAGTTTCGATAACACTCATGCTGTCAAGGATAGAACCGGAGCATTACAGGCCAGATAACGGCTCTGCCATTCACGCTTTGAGAGAACATGGTCGCCATGTGGGTGAGATTGCGAGTGACAAGCGGCGTCGAAAAATCGAAATTGCGAGTTTTGTGGCAATTCCAAAGTATCTGGCTGCATTTACCGTCCATTTGGACCATTCTTCCGTCGATTTTGAACAAGGATACTGAACAATTGCCACAAAAACTCGAAATTCGCTCCATCAAGTTTCCCTGCCTCGTCAGCGGGCTTGGGGTTGTGTCGATTCCGTGGACAAATCCCATTCCCTGACAACCCCGGCATCGGCTCCCATCGAATATATGACATTCGAAATGCGTTGTCGTATCTGCTGATCTTGCGTCGGATTGGCACATGTGTTGTTTGACGACAGCGGGCACCATTGATACATGTTGCCTTTCATGTTGGAGGTTGCAACCCAGTCAATGCGATTGACCTTCCAGGAGCCGGCTACACCTTTGTTGCCTGCGAACTGAATTCGCGCTGTCACTCCCTGGTTATTGACGATTCGTTCCGAGGGGGCGCTGACTGTTATGGCATTGCCCAAGCCATATATGATCCAGGTTCCGTTGTAATTTTCGATAGGCTGGGCACAATGGCACCCTGCCCCATATATCACGTCAAATTTTCCGGTATCCGCCAAGGCATGGGCCTCTGCCTTCTGCCATGAATCTGCATGATCCAGATATTCCTGAACGGAATGCATCGCCATCGCAACCACATCGGCACCTTCGCTTCGTACCGTGTCGGCCTTGGCAACTGCCCTGTCGATATCCGCCTGATGGAGAGGATCTCCAAAATCACGCAGACGATCAACGCGCCAATCAAAGTCAGGAATCATGGCATTGAGCGACACCGTTCCCGTTACCAAGCCAAGCTTGCCACCCCCGGTAGGCGAATCGATAACGAGTGGCTTCTCGGCATCTGCCTCGGATACATATGATCCTATTTGAGCAATGCCATGGCTGATCAGTTCATCGTTGAGCCGACGTATGCCCTCTGCTCCCTGATCCCATGAATGATTTGTGGCGTGGGTGCATGCCCTGTAGCCCACCTTGGCAACCGAGTCGACTACCTCCGGTGGAATGGCAAAAACCGGATATCCGGCATAAGGGCCACCGCGCTTGGCTATCGGTGTCTCGAATTCGCATATAGCCAGATCGGATGCCTTGATATAGTCTGCCATGGGCGCGAACAGCGAGGTGAAATCGAATGCGGAACCATCCTGTGCAGCGGTGTTCGTTCCCTCGAAATGTTGCCACAACGTTGGATGGAACAGCAGATCCCCATTGACGAGTATCGATATACAGTCCTGATCGGGACAATCAGGTGCTTTGCCATGGTGACTGATCACAGGGTCGGGCACTCCCGATTGCCTCGTTATGGCATCATGAGCAATCACATCGGAACCGCTCGGAGTCAAGGTCTTGTTGTCCATTATTCGAGACGAGATCATCCAGATTGCAAGTATCGCGAACAGGGCAACGAGCATCAACAGGATTGGTGAAAGAGCCTGAAGATATCCACGCCTGCGCCGTCTATTATCGAGGTGCTGTGGTCTTTGCCGTCGATTCATAACGAGGAACTGCCCATCTTCTCTTCGGGTAATGCGGGTTGTGGTGGCATCTCTTCTCTCAACAGTTTCGCATATGTTACAAAACTTATCGAGTACTGTCCAAGGATGCTTCTTTTGAGCAGAGCGCGGGACTTATACAACTTCACAACAACAGTTTTTACAAAAAATGAAAAAATGAACAGAATGTGAAATGCCGATATTGATGTAGTAGATTTGCCTCGAGGGAACGGAAGGACAATGGCGTACCTTTCGAGCCCCCTACTATCCGGACTCCCCTTGCTTTTGAGTGGAA
Source organism: Bifidobacterium aquikefiri (assembly GCF_002259795.1). Classification (GTDB taxonomy): domain Bacteria; phylum Actinomycetota; class Actinomycetes; order Actinomycetales; family Bifidobacteriaceae; genus Bombiscardovia; species Bombiscardovia aquikefiri. The sequence continues at coordinate 106,777 of NZ_MWXA01000004.1, forward strand.
GCACCGATACAGCGCAGGATTCTTCACTTGGAGCGTTATATTGCCGCATTCAAGGACTCAAGCTGTGCCCGCACCTTGTGCAGCTTGGCATATATCTCGTTGCGCTGGGTGGGATTCTTTGCTCGGGCATGATCCTTGGTGAGTTTGGCCTCAAGATTGTGCAGTTCCGAGAGCGATTGAGACCGCGCAATGCGTGCATCAAGATTTTCTGGATTGGATGTATTCAGAATTGCCTGGGAATTGAAGCTTTCCCATACCTCTTCGATCTTCGTTCCACAGATTTTCAAGGTGAGATCCTGCGCCTTGTGCCATTGCCCAACGAAAATCGTGTTCTGTTGCACGTGACCTGCCCTTACTGGCAGTGCCCTTCGCACAGCCAAGGCACACTCATCACCTTGATCACCGCTCCTAATGCATATGAACAGTATGCCTGATGGACGCAGTTTCGCGATATGTTCGAGTGCATCGACGGGAACTTCGGACGCATTGAGCGCAACGGCAACAATCAGAATCTCCTTGAGCTTTCCCTCGGCAGGGAGTTTCATGTTGGATGAGTTGACGACACCAAGCACCGCAATTTCGCTGATATCATTGACAAATCGCCGTTTGAGCCCTGAAGACACCGGAACTTTCGTGTAGAACATCTGTTTCGGCAGAATTCCTTTACCCTCAGGCATCGCCGCCTGCTGAGGCAATCCAAGAGTCAACGCAGAAACTGAAGCACACTTTGCAACTGCCATGGTCCACCTATTCTCGTTCGTGACTTGCGAAGGATGCGCAAGATGTTATTCCATACTACTTGCCGAGCAAAGATTTTCCATGAACCGCCGCTGCTGTGAGAGATGCTGTTGCAAGAGACATCGTTGCAAGAAAGCAGCATGATTGAAAGCCTTAATCATACATACGGGAAGGCTATCTTGCAGTCTCGTCGAGAAGCGAAGTGGAGTCAGCTCGATAATGATCTCCACTTCGCTCGGCTTTCGTTACATGCATGTCAGAATCGACCACGCGACGCTGGCGGGGAAACGACCGGCATCATAGCGCAGCTGCCTGGCCGCAGCCGAGCCGCCACGCTCCGCCGCGATGCCGTCCTCACGTTCTTTGAGCGCAGGAGCCACGGAAACCGACGGCGTCAGCAGCGGAATCAGCGTGCACTGAAGTGCGTGGTACAGATCGGACTTGCCCGGCCAAACCGTTGCAATAACCCTGTTATCGCAATCAAGCTGATGAAACCACGAACCATGATCATGGTCAATCAGATATTCATCGATATACGCCCAGAAGCGGCTGTACCACTGCGCATACTCCTGTTTCTGCGTGACGGCAAACAGTGTCGCTGAAGTATTCACCGCCTCAGCCAAGGTCCAGTGCATGCGATCGGTAACAACCGGCTTTCCAGCCCAGTCGGTCGTGTACGCCAGGCCATCCCGACCACCTGGAGTGGTGGCCCAGCCATCCTCGACCGCGCGCCTGAACAGTGCCTCGGCAGCCTCGACCAGACGATCTCTCTCTGCCTTGTCAAGACTGGAATCGCTCAACGCATACTGGGTGATGAGACGAGCCCATTCGATGCCATGACCAGGAGTTGCCCCATACGGCTTGAACTGATCGTCCTTCTTGTCTGCGTTGAACTCAAGATCCGGAACCCAGTCAGCGGTGAAATGCTCGGGAATACGCCATTCGTTACGCTCGGACCATCCAACGACGTGACGCACGATCCGACCTGCGCGCCTCCGCCAGGTCTCGTCCTCAAGCACGTCGGCCAAGGCAAGAAACGCCTCGGTCGTATGCATGTTCGCATTCACCCCGCGATAAGGATCAAGCTCCGTGAACTCTGTGTTCCACGTATCTACGGCAAGTCCTGCTTCATCATCCCAGAAATGCGTGAGGAATGTTGCCGTCGCCTCATCCAACAGTTCCCTCGCACCGGGACGACCGATCAAGGTGGCCGAAGCACTGGCCAGCATGACGAACGCATGCGTATAGCAAACCTTGCCCGGCTCGGGCGTACCGTCTTCGCTGACGGACGGATACCAACCCCCATTCCTGTCATCATGAAGGATGCCTTTCAGCCCCCTGAGCGCCGCGTCAACAAGCTCCGTCGAACCCTCGTGCCCTGCTATTGCTCCCAGCGAGTACACATGAGTCATACGACACGTTATCCAGGTCTGAATCCCCTCGCTGGGATCAGGCTCGCCCACATCATCCAGCCAATACGAACCACCCTGCGGCGCAGGGAAACGATGGCCGAACCCAAGAAGGTCATCACGAACCTTCCCCAGAAACTCACGATTCTCATCAGTACCCAGAACATAGGCACCAGCATTGGCCTGCTTACTCAACGACATTGTTGCTCCCTTCAATACACCAACAGCTGCAAAACCGTTTCATTCGATTGCAGTTGCCAACCAACTTTCTGCAGACCACACACGAGACTTTGAAAAATCACCGTATGGTCTCACCTGACATCATTATCGAGGTTCGGTGTCACGAACGTACGTGGTGGAAAACAGCCTACAACATGCTGGAAAACAAAGACAGTGGAGTGTCGTCAAAGCGGTTTGACACGCCGATCGTCAAAGCGGTTTGACTGAATCTTCAAACAGATATAATTTTGACTCAAAGCTTGGGAATTAAAAGATGCCCCAATGGAGGGGATTGGAATGGATAAACCTACGATCGCGGACGTTGCACGCTTGGCAGGAGTGACCAAGGGGACAGTGTCGCATGTTTATAACGGTCACCGACCGATTTCCGCCGCAACTAAGAAGAAGGTCATTTCTGCCGCACTCTCCTTGGATTGGTCGCCCAACTACAATGCACAGGCCCTGGCCGTGCAGCGCGCGAACGCAGTGGGCATCGTACTGGCCCGCGATCCAAGTGTCCTGGCATCAGACACATTCTTCCCAATCTTCCTTTCCGGCGTCGAGACAGTGCTTGCCAAGCATGGAGTTGCATTGGTTCTACAGGTTGTAAATGGGCACGAAATGGAATGCGAGGCATATCGCACCATGGCGCAGGGAAGGGTCGATGGCGTCATAGTGCTTGACCTGAGCCGCAACGATTACCGTATACCACTCTTGAAGAAGTTGCAGCTCAACGCCGTCCTAGCCGATTCTTGCAACAGCTCAAAAGACAGAGGATTCTCCAATGTTTGGGTTGATGATAGAGCACCGATAAAGATACTCATCAGTCATCTTCTCGAGCTTGGACACAGGCGCATAGCGCATGTCTCCGGCCCGATGCAATACGTTCATTCGTATGAAAGAGCGCAATGCTATATCGAAACCATGGGCAGCGGTGAACTCCTCCGAACAGGGGATTTCACCGCGAACTCCGGGGTGGAATGCACCAAGGATCTGTTGTCGTCGTCGAATCCGCCAACGGCGATCATCTATTCCAACGATGTCATGGCTACGGCAGGACTCTCCTACGCGCAGAGCCAGGGATTCAAGATACCCGAGGATCTTGCCGTTGCAGGCTTCGATGATGACCCCATCTCGGAGCATCTCAATCCACCACTGACCAGCGTATACACCAATGCTTTCAAACGCGGGCAGATCACCGCAGACCGTCTTCTTGCAGAGATCAATGGGGCTCTGCCCGAGTCGGTTGAAACAGAACCGTCGCGCATCAGATTCCGAGCCAGTACAGGAGATAGATAGATTTGGCACCTCGCCAATTTCATATTGAAATCAAGTGAAGGGAACACTCAAGGAGGAGTGAAATGAGAAACAAATATAGGCCTTTCGCTGTTTGGTGTGGGTGGGGCTGGTTATATGGTGACGGTGGCTAGGTCGAGCTTGCCGCAGGTCAGGTAGATCATCGTGGAGAAGTAGTCCATGTTGCGGAAGCCGCGGGCTCGGGTTTTGATGTGTTGGATGATGCTGTTCAATCCCTCGAGGATCGCGTTGGTGCACCGGTGGTCGAAATACGTGAGGATGTCCTGCCAGTGACGACGGATCCGGCGGGCGAGGGTTTTCATGGGTTCCAGACGGGAGTGCATCATCCACGAGCACAATGTCTGGAACCCGGCTTCGGCCTGCATCCGGCTCGTGCTGGTGGCGTAGATGTCCTGGAGGGTCTCGCGCATCTGGCAGGCGCGTCCGGTCTTGACCCGTTGTTCCTGCAGGTTATGCTTGGTCTCCAGCTGGAGCCCGGTCAGGCCCTCCTCGTTGCGCAGCCACAGGTATTTCGTGCGCCTGAGCAGGGGGTTGCGCCCGGCCTCCGTCTTGCGGACCTTGTCGACGGCCTCGTTGGCGTGCTTGATCACATGGAACTTGTCGATCACCTTGGCGGCGTTGGGCAGGTGTTCGCGGATGCCCTTGGCGAACCCCAGGCTCATGTCGCAGGTGACCAGTGTCACCCGGTTCGGGTCACCGTTGTGGTCCATGAAATCCAACGCGAACCGTTTGACGGTGTTCGCGTCCTTGCCGGGCACCACGCAGATCACGTTGCGCTCCGCCAGATCGGCGACCACGGTGATGTACCGGTGGCCTTTGCGGCTGGTCTCGTCGATGCCGATCGCCTCCACGCCCGTGTAATCCTCGTACAGGCGGGCCTGGTCCACATAATGTCTGATGAACCGCCACAATCTCGTGTCATGTTCGCCGACCTGCTCGGCTATGTCCGCGACCGGCTGGCTTTTCGCCAGCTCCACGACCATCGCCTCGAACAACAGCGTGAACCCGCTGCCTGGACGGGCCCACGGCACCGGCACCGCACGCACGCCGTGCTCGGGGCATGATACGCGCGGCACGCCCGCGTGGATGAACGCCTTGTACTGGAAGAAGTTCAAGTGCCGCCACACCCGGTTCCTGACATCATGCATCGGGCACGCCTCCCGCCCGCACTCCGCATGTGGGCAAGAAAAACGCGAGCCGGGCTCGAATCCGATCGTGATGTGCAATTCGCGTCTGCCGCCCTCCCCGTCACGGAACTCCACACCCGAAACCCTCCAGGGATCAGGCAACTGCAAGGCGGCGGTGAACAACAACGTGGTATCCATACCCCCAAACTACCCGCCAGCCACCTCCACCCGACCAGCCCACCCACACCAAACAGCGAAAAGCCCAAATATATAACAACGAGCATTGCTATTGCCGCAGCTCTAGTCATGGCTTTGAGCGGTTGTGGGTCAGGCGGAAGCGCAAGCAGCGCCGACACAAAAGCACAGGGACCGATCAAGGTTTGGTTTTCCAACAATGAGCAGGAACTAGCCTGGGGAAAGACAGTGGTGGCGGCGTGGAACAGCAAACACCCCGATCAAAAGGTCACTGCCCAGGAAATCCCCTCCGCATCATCTTCGGAAGAGGCGATTACCGCGGCCATTACCGCAGGAACCAGCCCGTGCTTGGTCTACAACATTTCGAGTTCATCAGTACCTGGCTGGGTCCGGCAGGGAGGATTGGTCGATCTTTCCAAGATTAGTGACGGCAACAGCTATATCGAAACTCGCTCCGGCGATGCCTCGAACTCGTACAAAACCAATGGAGACTACTATCAGTTGCCCTGGAAGTCGAATCCAGTCATGATCATCTACAACAAGGCCATTTTCAAAAAAGCAGGAATCAATCCGGAAAATCCAGGAATGAACACATACAAGGGATTCCTTGCAGCAGCGAAGAAGATCGTCTCCTCCGGAGCCTCGAAGAGTGCCATCTGGCCAGCTCCCACGAATGAGTTCTACCAGCCTTGGAACGATTTCTATCCGCTCTACCTCGCTGAGACGAGCGGCACTCCCTTGATCAAGGATGAGAAGGCCACGTTCGACAGCGAAGCGGGACGCGATGTCACACAGTTCTGGAAGTCAATCTATGAAGATGGGCTCGCGCCTACTGAGAAAGCAGCTGACGATGCTATGGCACAGGGAACGACCGCCATGCAACTTGCCGGCCCATGGGCGATAGCTTCATATAAAGGCAAAGTGGATGTAGGTGTAATGCCTGTACCCACCTCGACAGGCAAGAAGAGCGTCTACACTTTTGCTGACTCGAAGAACATCTCAATGTTTACGTCGTGCAAGGCTCAAGGCACAGCATGGAACTTCCTCAAGTTCTCGACGAGCGAAGCTCAGGACGCCAAGTTCATCGAGGCAACTGGCCAGATTCCCATGAGGAAGAACGCGACCAGCAATTATGCATCATTCGTCGCCAAGAATCCGTCCTATGCACCTTACGTGGATCAGTCAGCACGTACCGGTGACGTTCCGAGTATTACCAATGCCTCAGAGGTCTGGCAGAAGTTCCGCGATCTTTGGTCGGCCGACGTGATCTTCGGCAAAGGTTCCGCGAGTACATTCGTGAGCGATTCCGCTACTGCTGTCAACAGTCTCGTGAAAAAGGGCTGATGCCATATGCATGACAGCAATCTCCAGCGTCCCTGGTACAAGCGGATACGCTTGTTCGGGGACCAGCCGGTAGGACTGATATTCTCAGCCCCCTACATTGTTTTCGTGCTTGCCATATTTGCATACCCATTCATTTTCGCAATCTACATGGCATTTCACGATTACTTCTTTACAGCACCGGGAGTGCAGGCGAACAAACCCTTCGTCGGCTTCAAAAACTTCCAGACCGTACTGACAGATCCTGATGTATTGCAGTCGTTCCGGAACATTCTTGTCTTTCTGATCATCAACGTTCCCCTGACAGTGGTACTGGCGTTGGTGTTGGCGACAGTGCTCAACAAAGGAATCAAGTGGGCTGCGGCATTCAGAATCGCCTTTTACCTTCCCTACATCACGGCGAGCGTGTCCTTGGTGGGCGTGTGGATGATCCTGTTCTCTCAGGATGGTCTCATCAACGCCTTCCTTGGGCGCTTCGCCCCTAACCCATCTTGGCTGGTGAATGAGCATCTGGCGATGCCGTCGATAGCACTGTATGTCACGTGGAAACAGCTTGGTTTCTATATCTTGCTCTACCTGGCGGCACTGCAGAACGTTCCCCAGGAATTGCACGAGGCGGCCGAGGTAGACGGAGCGAATTCCTTCCAGAGATTCATTCACGTCACGGTCCCAGGAGTGAGATCAACGACCACATTGGTCTTGATACTGGCAATCATCACGGGAGCAAACCTGTTCACAGAACCATACCTGCTGACCAACGGAGGCGGCCCTGATGGTGCATCAACTTCGCCGGTACTGCTCATCTACCAGTTTGGTATCCAACAGCAGAACCCGGATTTGGCATCCGCGATCGGCATGGTGCTGGTCATCCTTGTCGGACTGCTCTCTCTGTTCGTTAACAGATTAAATAAGGAACGGTGATCATGCATCACACATCTAAGATAAGGGTGGCGTTACGCCACGTTGTAGTGATCTTGGCGGCCCTTATATTCGTTTTCCCCTTCTACTTCATGATAATCGGAGCCTTCCAGCAGAATCCGACGAACACTCCGGACAGACTGTTCCCGATGTCGGGCTGGACCTTGAATAACTTCATCGCTATCAACTCGCGCATCAGCCTGTTGGGATCGTTGTTCAACTCGCTCGTCTTCGTTGTCGGGGTACTGCTGGGAACGGTGACATTCGGTCTACTTACAGGATACGCGGTTTCCTGCCTCAAATTCAGAGGGAAAGGCTTCGTCTGGATATTAATGATGCTCGTACAGATGATCCCTTTCCAGCTGCTCATGATTCCGCTGTATGTGCAGATCGCTCGGAACTACGGTCTTGGTGATACCTATATCGGAATTATTCTGCCCTTCGCCATCAATACCACGGCCGTATTCATCTTCGCCCAATTCTTCAAGGCTCTGCCGCCATCGATTTTCGAGGCTGCAAGGATAGACGGGGCCGGGGAGCTGCGGATACTATGGTCAATCGCCATCCCCATGGTGAGACCGGCCTTGGTAACGGCTGTACTGGTGACGTTCATCGGCCCGTGGAATGAGTTCCTGTGGCCTTTCCTCATCACCAAAAACACGAGCATGCAGCCATTGGCTGTCTCCTTGGCGAACTTCATATCATCGGTATCGCAGTCGATGGCGAATCCCAATGGGGCAATCCTTGCCGGTGCGACCGTTCTCGCTTTCCCGGTGGTCGTTATCTTCTGTGTGTTCCAAAAATATTTCACTGCATCTGACATCGGATCAGCTACGAAAGGATGAAAATCATCATGACCGGAACGAGTTTCTTCACCGGCGCAACATTCCCTCTGGGACCGTTCACCCCATATGAGCATAATCCAGTGCTCAAACCTTTGGGTGGATCGTGGGAATCGTCGAACCTGTATAATCCCGCTGCCCTTGTGGATGGCGATGAAGTGGTCCTTCTGTACAGGGCCCACGCAGAAGACATCGTCTCACACATCGGGCTGGCAAGAAGCAGAGACGGATACCACTTCGAACGGGAATCCGAGCCAATCTTGTCACCCACGGAAGATTACGAACGCTACGGCTGCGAAGACCCACGGATCACCGCGATCGACGGGACGTACTATCTGACCTACACAGGTTGGGACAGACACAATGCGAGACTTTGCCTAGCAACCTCAACGGATCTACATCACTGGGAAAAGCATGGCCCTTTGTTCAAAGGTTTCGACACATTTGCCGCGACCAACACACCCCATGGGGGCGACTGGTCAAAGGCCGGCGTGATCCTGCCTTACCAGCTCAAGGACAAGTGGTGGATGTATTTCGGCGAGGGATCCATTTATTGGGCCACAAGTGACGATCTAATTCATTGGACGCCCGGAATCCCCGACACTGATCCGCTGTACCGCTCCACCCCAGGCTCCTTCGACGCAGATCTTGTTGAGATCGGCGCCCCGCCGGTGCTCACCGAGAATGGTCTACTGGTATTCGTCATGAATGGAGCCACGCGTACCATCCGCGCAGATGGTGAAGTCGATGTAGATTACCGATGCGGGCAATTCGCCATTGATCCCGACGAGCCAGATCGCGTGATTGCACGTATGAATACTCCGTGGCTCAAGCCACAGACCTTCGAGGATCTCAATGGCCTTGTCCCGAACGTCACCTTCGTGGAGGGATTAGTGTTGTTCAAGGGCAAATGGTTTGCATATTATGGCCAGTCTGATACCACGCTCGCAGTTGCCGTGCACGATCCGAAACAGACATGGGGCGGCAAATTGATGCAGGCAGCCGCTTCACTATGATGGAACTACATAATTGGCACAGGTAAACCCAAGGCATCGGCCGGGCACTGAAACAAATAGGATCTTCATGGTCGCGCAGATCCTATGATCTTCAGCATTTCGGCACTGGGTTTCCAACGTCGCTAGGAGAACCGGGCTGGTTGAACTCCGATGGGATGATCGATCGGTCCGGCAAACTCGTCGACAAGGCACTGCGCGACTTTACCAGTCCGCTTCATGAAGATGTGACCTGCGATTGGCATCCACAGGTCACATGGCTGGGCGGCGGTATGGGATCTTCAATATTGGAAGCGCGAATCTCGTCAGGAATCAGCATAATCATATTGCTGTGCTGCCTATTTGGGACCTGTTCCAATGCTTATCTGGAATTGGTGTGTATCGCCCAGTGTGCCAGTTGTTCGGCTTGAGTGGTTTTCAATGCGGAAAGCCTGATTCTGGTATCTTTTCCAAATGCAAACAGAGGCATAATCAGCTTCTCCACATCTGCTCGCATACGCAGCGGTGTGGTATAGCGGTCCACTGTTTGGATTCGAGACCGCTTGGTAAACAGTGTGAACATAGTGAATCCCCTTGCACCGCCGATGACAATATGCTCATCGTCGAGGATCTCGTAGCCTTCGCATCGAGATTTCATCAGCCGGAATACACACCAGAGACCGCCAAGCAGCACCAATGGCAGCACAAGCCACAGCATCCACATATGCTGCGTGAACACAGCAATTCCGATGAGTGCAAGACATAGGAATGCAGTAATTTCGAGCGGAATCAGCAGCATATAATGTAACAGCACACGAGCCGTATGGTTCAGTCGAGGTTGAGCAATATGCCATTTCGGGAGTATGCGCGATATGACGGCATACAGCTCTCGATCGCGGATTACCGGAATCAGATCAATGCTGCCGCTGTCACCATCATCATCGCTTCCATGAGCTGCACTCACGGCAACAGTGACGGAACTCAACTTCAAGACGCTTCGCAACACGTTTCGGTGAATGCTCACATTCTGAATCCGCTGCACCGGCACAACAACCGTGTGCCTGGTCAGCAAACCACGTTGAATCACAACATCGTCGCCACGCAATGATACCTGAAAATCATAGAACTTGAACAGAGTCGTCACGACACTGAACGCAACAGCGGCAAGAATCAGAACGATTGTCAACAAGCTGAAGGCAAATATCGAAGTTTGAATGAACTGCATGATCCGATGTTCGACATCGGCCAGAATGTGAGCGTTCACCATCTCGTTCAGCCTACCCATCAAGCCCAGCATGGCGAGAAGCGTTCCAAGAAGTCCCAGATTCGTCACTGCGAACACCACGATATCCCGCAGGTGCGCTCGATATACGGGTATATCTGCGTTGGGTTGGAAGGGTTGCGAAAGTAATGGCCGGGCAAGCGATGGCTGCACGGCAACAACCGTGCCATCAGGTCTGCCGTCAGCTTCTGCCTCTGCAGCCCCGCGTCTGTCCAAGACTGTGTCAGCATTGCACCGACTACTTCGATATCGTTCAAGCTCTGCCTGGATCGATTCGTCAACAGCACTCAACACGATTTCTGCATCACTATCGCCGGCACTGGCAACGCTCAGCTTTATGGCATGGAAAGGCTGGAAATACAACGGCTGTTCCTTGCTTATCGCATGAACATGCGATAGCCCAATGACCTTGCGCTTGCGGTTGATAATGCCGCAACGGAATTGAATCGCTCCGTTCGATAGGCGAAAGGACTGAGTGAAGTACGTGAGCAATGGCATAACGACCACATTCGTCAACAGCAACACACCGAGAGCCACGAAGCACCAGAATCGCCATTGGGGACGATTGAGCACGATAATGCCAATGCCCACCATCAGAGAGACGATTGACTTAAGCCCATCAACGATTTCAGACACCAGAAGGATTGGGTGCATGAGCCGCCATGAGGATTCTTGTGTGATCGAGCTGTCATCTGCACTGTTGTCTGATGTGGTATGTGAATGCACAACGCTGCTCGAAGGACTTGCTGGGGTCTTCGCTCCCCTGCTTGTCATCACAGATCTTCCTTGGTGGCCAGCACCTTGGCTGTAATCTGTTCAACGACCTGCAAAGCCTCATCGGAATTCAGCGCCTCGATATCCTCCGAACCGACCGCTGTGTGAATGGCTACGGCAGTAAGTGAAAACATGCGCAAGACCGGTCCTTGACGAGTATCGACATGTTGTACGCGATTGTATGGGACGACGGTCAGATTGCGCCAGAACCATCCGCGTCGGATAATCACCTGATGCTCACCGATCGAAAACCGGTTGATTGCATATTCATAACGGGAAAACAACGGCTGCACAATAATTCTGATTCCTGAAAGTACCGCAATCACCACGATCACGATGCGCTGCCACGATCCCCACCACCCCCAGCGAGGAAAGAACACTGCTGCAAGAGCACAGAGAATCAATACAAAGCCCTGCCCGAATATGGTCGAAAGCATCCAAACCATCTTCACCCTTAACGGGAGTCGTCTCCATTGCTGTGTAGCCAGCCACGAATTATTCTGGTCTGTCTCTTCGTGTGCCTCACCCATAGCGCAAGGAACCTTTCTCAATGCTTATTCTTTCCACCATCACAAGGTTACAGAGGCTGTGCTTTCGGAAGTCACTTTTAGCTGATTCCGCTCAAAAACCGACTCACAAAGCACAACGTGCAACGTGCGTGCCAGTCATGGTTCGTTCAACACTACAGTCCGATATGAATCGACTGCCTTCCATAGCGCTGACGGATAGAATCGACGGCTCTTTCCGTTTCGCCATGCTTTTCACACTGCACTTGATCCGGTTCGTTGAGAATGTCTTCAATCGTTGCCTGAATCGCAGTGCTCCTGGCCTGAGTCAAACCGGACGCGCTTACCCCAGCCAAACGAACGCTCCGCGGCAAAGGCCGAGATTGCAAGACACGCGATGATTGTTCCTCTTTCTGGTCATCCATACCCATCATGGTCTGAAACAGTGACCGCGCAATTGGATACATTACCTGGGCAGTGTCACATGGACGCTCGATAGTCTGCGCCTTCGTTCGATAGCTCAGATCATCGAAGCGAAGCTTCACCGTAATCGTGCGCGCCAGAAGATGACGCGAGCGCAGACTGGATGCAACCTCGTCAGAGCAACGCCGCAGGAGCGCAATAACAGGAAGAGCACTGTTCGTGTCCTTGGAGAAAGTTCGCTCTGACCCTATGGATTTTTCGGGTGCATGGAGCACAATTTGTCGTTCATCCTGACCGCGAGCCGCCTGATAGAGGGTATGCGCCAAACCCGGAGAAGCCACCATCTCCAAGAGTTCGGCCTCACTGTGCTGAGACAATGTCTCAACACCGTTGATTCCCCAAGAGTTGAGCCTTTTCTCGAGCGATGGGCCGATGCCGGGAACTGCACGCAAAGGCATCATCTGCACAAACTCGGCTTGCCTTGCCACCGGAATCAGCAGCATTCCATTCGGTTTCGCATTGGTCGATGCCATTTTGGCAACAAGCTTGTTCGAAGCGATGCCAACGGAACAGGTAAGCGAAAATCGTGAATGCACCTGGGTACGAATCCAACGGGCAATGGCTGATGGGCTTTTCCACCGTCGTAAGGCAGGCCCCACGTCCATATATCCCTCATCGACCGATACACGTTCGATACGGTCGGTAATCTGACTAAAAACCTCATCAAAGATCCGATGCGACATGTGCCGATAATATTGCATGTCAACCGGTAGAAAAATTCCTTGTGGGCACAGTCTGCGAGCTCTCGATACCGGCATTGCCGAGTTCACGCCATATGGACGTGCCTCGTAGCTTGCGGCGCTCACCACTGATCGAGCGCCAGTACCGATAATCACTGGTTTACCGCGCAATTCTGGATGCCTCGCAACTTCGCATGATGCATAGAAAGCATCCATATCGATATGAAGCATGGTGCAACCAGATTCATCGTGACCCCAATCACGCTTGGCGGCTGCGAGTCTCGGTGATGTGCTCATACTTCAATCCTAGCGTTACGCGGCACCTATGACCTTTCTCTTTGGCAAAGGCAGAACGTGTGTAACGAAAGACAAATCACCCCTTCGGAGTGTTTGGTATGACCTATCCGAAGAGCATGGTAATATGTTATGCTGTTGCGCTTTATGGCTTCCACAAGATACCATCGGCGTGATGGAGACGTGCCTGAGTGGCCGAAAGGGGCACCCTGCTAAGGTGTTGATTGCGCAAGCGATCCAAGAGTTCGAATCTCTTCGTCTCCGCGAACAAGGGTTTTGGATATTCGTCCAAAGCCCTTTTTCCATACCAACACACTGAGTTACGCACGTTGTGCTTTGCAAGTCGGTTTTCGGGCAGATTCGAGCGAAAAACTACTTATGAAGCACAGCGTGAGAAGAGCTGAGGACCATAGGGCCTATGTGTTCAGCGAATCGAAGATTCTATCAGGCGGGCGGCGGCTGCACGAATTGCCTCATCTGAAGCAGTTATGGAGAAACGTAGGTATTCAGGGGCACCGTAGAATTCGCCAGGGCTCGGAACAATCCCCAGCTTCGCCAGCTGACCCATATCTTCCCAGCAGTTCTCTCCAAGCGTGTGCACCCAAACGTAGAGGGCACCCTGCGGCATATGGGCATCATAGCCGTATTCCCCAAGCGCATTGACAAGCATCGTCAGACGCGTATGATATCTAGCTTTCTGCTCCTGAACCGCCTCGATGTCTCGCAAGGCAGCAGACATGGCATGCTGTACTGGACCGGGAATAATAAGTCCAATCTGCCTGCGATAGCGAATCATGTCTTCGATCAGTGAATCGTCTCCCGCAATGAATGCGGTGCGATATCCAGCCATGTTCGACTGTTTGCTCAAGGAGTACAGGCTCAGAATTCCGCGTGCAGATCCGGCGCAGACCTGAGGGTTGAGCAAGCATGGTGCCGAATTGAACACCGAAGTCATGTCAATGGCTTCAGGCACATCGGAGTATGGGCGCTCCCCTATGTTCGTACGGTGTTCGGAGAGCGAGTAGTCATTGGCCTCTCGCCAGTCGAGAAATGCGTAGCATTCATCGGAAAGAACGACAGCACCAATTGCGCGTGCCGCCGCAACAATCGCAGCAAACTGCTGGGAGTCAATGATCTCGCCTGTTGGATTACATGGCGAATTGACCCAAATTGCCCTGACATTATCAATGTTCTTCCAGGAAGATACATCGGTGACATCATCGACCTTGACGACTGTGGCGCCTGCAATCTGAGTGCCTATCTCATACGTGGGGTAGGAAATCTTGGGTTGCACCACAACATCGCCTGCATTCAAGTGCAGTAGGCTGACCATCAATGCAACTGCTTCCTTGGATCCGACCGACGGAACGACGGAAGCATGAAGCATCGTCAGATCAACGCCACGTTGACGAAGAAACCAGTCATGAATGGCATTGCGCAGTTCACCGGAACCTATGGTCTGAGGATAGCCGTGAGCGTCTGCTTCATCGGATGCCTGCGACAGTGCCGCACGAACCGACTGAGGCACTGGATCCACAGGCGAGCCCACGGAAAGGTCAATGCATCCACCGTCGTATGACTGCGCAATGTGTCGGAACCTGGCAACACGTGACCAGTCATAAGGCGAATCGAAATTTTGAAATCCCACGTACACTCACTCCAAGTTCAAGACGATATGAATAACTGCTCTTCAGTCTAGCTCAGAGCGATTAACCTGCGAGAGAATACATATGGAAAGCCGTTCGAACATCCTACTGTGCAATGGTTGCTGTGGGTGACCCGTCCTTCAACTTTTCATTGCCCAGGCGTGAATGACGATATGAGTAGCCAAAGTAAATGATGAATCCGATAACAAGCCAGACCACGAAACGAATCCATGTAAGCACTGTCAGATTGAGCATGAGCCAGAAGCACGCAAGCGCGACCAGAATCGGGACCCAGGGATTGCCTGGAATCGAGAATGAACGCCTTACATCCGGACGCTTGCGACGCATGATCGGCACGGAAATAGCCACAAGGGTGAATGCCGAAAGCGTGCCGATGTTAACCATGTCAGACAAGATTCCGATATCGAAGCACGACGCGATGATCGCCACCACAATGCCACCGATGATCTGAATCGATGCGGGCGTGCCATGGCGACCGGTCTTCGACAGGCCGCGAGGCAGCAGCCCGTCGCGGCTCATCGCAAATACGACACGGGTCAAACCGAGCAGCAAGACCATCACGACTGTGGTGAGGCCAATGACAATGCCGAAGGATATGATCTTCGCTGCCCATGTGGCCCCCACAAGCTCGAATCCTGTGGCAAGCGACGGTTCGGCTGCCTTGGCGAGATCCTTGTAGGAAACCATTCCGGTGGTGACTATGGCGACGAGAATATAGAGAACGGTGACGATGGAGAGCCCAAGAATGATGCCCTGTGGAACGGTTTTATGCGGATTCTTGGCCTCTTCTGAAGTGGTGGCAACAACATCGAAACCAATGAAAGCAAAGAAGACGAGGGCAGCGCCGGAGATAATGCCCGGAACACCGTAGATCGATGGTGCCATGCCCGTTGCCCATTGCCATAGCGGTTCGGTCATCGTACCGGTAACCGTGGCACCCTTGACAGAGCCAGCAGGCTGAGACGTGGGGATAAAGGGCGAATAGTTCGAAGCCTTGACATAGAAGAATCCGACAACGATAACGAATATGACGATGGCAATCTTGAGGATGGTCAATGCACCGTCGACTCGTGCGGAAAGCTTGGTTCCCAGCACCAGCAGCGTGGTGAAGAAGGCAACGATGATGATTGGGGCAACATCGATGTGGAACGAGCCGATAGCAATGTTCGTATTAAACCTGATGCCCATCAGCTGCATGAAATCATTGAGATATACGCCCCAGTACTTGGAAATGACCGATCCTGCCATCAGCATTTCGAGGATGAGATCCCATCCGATGATCCATGCAATGATTTCACCGACTGTGGTGTAGGTAAAGGTATAGGCAGAGCCAGCGACCGGAATCATCGAGGAAAACTCCGCATAGCACATGGCTGCAGCACCGCAGACGACAGCGGCCAGAATGAAGCTCAGAATCACGGCAGGACCAGCATGATAAGCGGCAGCCTGAGCCCCTACCGAGAATATGCCTGCGCCGACGGCAACTGCCACACCCATCACAGCCAAGTCCCAGGCATTGAGTGTGCGCTTGAGCTTGCGATGCTCCTCGCCAGTTTCAGCTACTGTTTGCTCGACAGATTTCGTTCTGAAAATGTGCATACCCTCTGATCCCCCACGCCCTTGTTGCGAAGACTGCAGTACGCCGCCTTGTGGAGTCATAAGTATATGCCGTTTCGTGATGCCCGCAAGCCGATTCGCACTCATTGCAGCGATTACCTGTCCTGTGGACACGGTGATCTTGAGCGTCGGCTAGATTACTGAGCAGTCAGGAAGTGATGTTTGCGCTGTCTGACGATGACGATGACGATGACGTACCTGAGCCGCTCTGGCTGGAATCGGAACCACTACCCGAGCCTGACGAGTCAGAACCTGAGCTGGAACCTGAATCGGTTCCTGATCCTGTACCAGATCCCGACATGCCATTCATGCTGCCTCCCATCTGGCCATATCCATTGCCTGTACTGGAATATCCCTGAGTGGTCGAACCGGTTGAACCAGAGGTTGAAGCATAGACAATCAGACCGCCGCCAAGTCCGCCAAGAAGACCGCAGAGCAGCGACATTCCAGCTACAAGCCCGACTACGCTGCCCTTGATGCCGAAACGCTGTGCAAAAGACTTCTTTCGCGCTGGTATCGGAACCTGACTGCGACCATCTGCATGGTTTTGGGCCCAGTCACCTGGATTTGCATGCGGTTGATAATAAGCATTGCTTCCCTGCGGCACACGGTTCGAATACGGCGTTTGTGGCGTTCTTGGCTGACGAGGCGTTGCCGGTCGGGCAACATTGGGACTGTTGGGGTTGTTGGTGGTATTTGGATTGCTCGGGTATGGACGGGAGGGGGTACCAGCATTGGATGCAGGCTCAAAATTCTGAGAGTCATTCGGACGGTAGCCGTTGTTGTACATCTGCTCTGCATTGACCGGATACTTGCCGATCGGATGAGCCAAGCGTGGCTGCGACTTGGGAGCCGAGTCATGTGGTTGTTGACTCGAAACGTTCTCTTCTGGGTTGGTATTATTCACGTCACTCATGATGGTGGCCTTTCTGTGCGACTGATACCATTCAACGGCTCAAATCGTATGAAAGGCTGAAGCGTTACTGCGTATGAACATACGTCTTGCGCAATGTCTTCATGAAAAAGGCTGAACGAATGCTGAGATCAACAATGGCTCGGCGAATCGCTCGTAATTGCCCCTATTCAAGCCCGACAACAACTGGCTCAGGAATGAGATCGATGCCGAAAGCATATTGAACTCCATCTTGGATGGCATGTGCCAACGCCCAAACCTCGCTCGCTTTCGCTCCTCCAATGTTAGTCAGCGCAAGTGTGTGAACCGATGAAAGTGCTGCGCTGCTCTGCTTGCTGACTCTGAATCCTCTGTGGAATCCTGCATGATCGATCAGCCATGCGGCAGAGGTCTTCACCCCCGGTTGACCATCAGCAAGCGTAACGCCGAACTTCGGTGCGTTATCTGGAAGTTGTTCTGCGCGGTGAGCACTGATCTGAGGGTTGATGAAGAAGCTTCCGCAACTATGGCGATCCGTGATCCTAAACACATGCGACGGTTCTGTATCGTCCAGACGCAGTGCGTCGACAACCTGGTTGTCTTTGGCAATGTTTTCTTCTCGTTTCATCCCCGACATCCAGTGATTATTGTATCGCGCGGGATCTTCAAGCATTCCCTTGGCAGCTCTTACCCTCAGTACCGCGCCTCGAATGACCTCGGTATTCATACGATCTCCAAGGCTTGCATTCAGGGCTCTGGCAAGTTGCGGATAGGCCAGTGTGCCAGTCGGACTGTGTCTGAGTACGAAGGTCACTGAGAGCACCACATACCGAGGGCTTGGGAAGAACTTCGCTCCCTCTTCCCCAAACATCGACTGTTTCAGCGCAGATGTGCGATAACCGAACTGCATACTATCGCCATCGAATGTCAGGACAACCTTGGCTTTGCGATCCCACACCTCGACACTTTCGACGCTCGTTGCGACTTCCTGACCATACGCACCTATGTTTTGCACCACAGAAGCACCGACAGTTCCTGGAATTCCAGACAGCCCTTCTACACCCTCCAAGCCAAGTGATACAGCAAATTCAACGAAATCATCCCAGTTGGCACCAGCGCTTGCAGTGAGGTGGACGGTCGTGTCAGTGCCTTCTACCGGATCGGCTTCATCGGGAACGACAATGTCTCTGCGTCCATCTCGGATGACTACGCCATGGAAAGGAGCGTCACCAACCAACATGTTCGAACCGCCGCCAAGCATACACAGGGGAATTCCAGCGTGGTCGGCGTCTTCAATTGCCTCGATAAGGCCCACACGCGTTGTAGGCTCTGAAAATCTTGCAATCTCGCCGCCCACTCCAATGGTGGTTAGGTCTGCAAATGATGGTGATGAAGTCATGGTTACCAGCCTATCCCACTCCAGAAAAAACAGAAGACCCGACCTAAAAGGGTCGGGTCCTGAGGTAAGAATCTGAAAATTCAGCGAGTCTCCCGGTGAATTGTCTGCTTGCCACAACGTGGGCAGTATTTTTTCAGCTCGAGACGATCCGGAGTGTTACGGCGATTCTTCGTCGTGATGTAATTACGCTCTTTGCACTCGGTGCACGCCAGCGTTATGCCTGGACGAATATCTGCGGCCTTTGCCATAGTTCACCTCTATTAGTCTTTCCCACCGGATGTTACCAGTGATTGTAGCGAGGGAGAGACTCGAACTCTCGACCTTACGATTATGAGTCGTACGCTCTAGCCAGCTGAGCTACCCCGCCATAGAGCCTCGAGTGAGAATCGGACTCACGACCTCTTCCTTACCAAGGAAGTGCTCTACCACTGAGCTATCGAGGCGTGGCGGATAGTGGATTCGAACCACTGAAGCATTACGCGGCTGATTTACAGTCAGCTCCCTTTGACCGCTTGGGAAATCCGCCATGTCACCGAAAACGGCAACTTTGCCATCTTGCCACGCTTTCGCATATTCCGCAAGTTGTGGACTCGCCGTGTCGCATCAGTATGAGCAACCTGATACAACACCGTCACCCTCACTCAGCCGTCACACCGCTCCATATCAGTATGCAGACCCTCCAACGCGTACAAACAACCAGGAGGAGGGCAGATTCAAGCTGTGCACCCCACCTACCGGTTTTGAAAATTCCGTACTTTTCCATTAAATCCTTTCCGATAGTCGGCAAAGGCATGAAAAAGGCTCTGAGCCGAAGAAAAATATGATTCAGAGCTTTTCATATAGCTTGAGTGAAGGAAGCGTGACGGTAACCACCTCAGACAGTCAGAACTCCACTACCTGCTCAGAAGTCCCAGTCGTCGTCATCGGTTTCGACAGCCTTGCCCATCACATAGCTGGATCCCGAACCGGAGAAGAAGTCGTGGTTTTCGTCTGCGTTGGGGCTCAACGATGCAATGATCGCAGGGTTGACATCAGTCGAGTCCGAGGAGAACAGCGCTGGATACCCAAGGTTCATCAAGGCCTTGTTGCCGTTGTAGCGCAGGAACTTCTCGACGTCCTCGACCAGCCCGACACTTTCGTAGAGGCTGCGCGTATAGTCGACCTCGTTGTCATAGAGGTCATTGAGCAGCTCGTAGGTGTAGTCGCTCAAATCCTGGCGTTCAGAGTCTGAAACCTTTTCGAGACCCTTCTGATACTTGTATCCGATGTAGTATCCGTGAACCGCCTCGTCGCGGATGATCAATCGAATCACATCTGCGGTGTTGGTGAGCTTCGCATGGCTTGAGAAATACATGGGCAGATAGAAACCAGAATAGAAGAGGAACGATTCGAGCAGAGTAGAGGCAACCTTGCGCTTCAATGGACTGTCGCCCTCATAATAGTCGAGGACGATCTGCGCCTTCTTCTGCAGGTATTCGTTCTCTTCGCTCCAGCTGAATGCATCGTCAATCTCTGGAGTCGAGGCAAGCGTCGAGAAGATCGAGGAATACGACTTCGCGTGCACCGATTCCATGAACGAAATATTGGTGTAGACCGCCTCTTCATGGGGTGTGAGCGCATCAGGAATCAGCGAGACCGCGCCAACGGTGCCCTGAATCGTATCAAGCAAAGTCAGACCGGTAAACACATGCATCGTGAGCGTGCGCTCTTCGTCGGTCAGCTTCTGCCAGCTGGGAATGTCGTTGCTGATCGGCACCTTTTCCGGAAGCCAGAAATTACCGGTCAGACGATCCCACACCTCCAAATCCTTGTCATCCTCAAGACGATTCCAATTGATTGCAGACACGCGATCAATCAGTTTCAGTGGCTGTCTCGGTATGGAAATAGGTACCATAATCTTCCTTTCACATAACTTCCTGCTGCGTGTGGTCCCCATCACCGCAATGTATCAGCAATGTATCGCGGCGAATTGCGAGCTCCGGCATCCTTCCATCAGTACTGAAGGATTTTCTCCAGGAACACCAACCGTTAATGCACACTCATTGTACTCAAATACACGCGCATCATCGCTCAACAAGAAATTTTCTGCACGTGTGAAAAATCACACTTTATGGAGTTCCCACCTTGTAACATGACGAAAACAGAAGACGTTCTAGTATGGATTTCAAGATGTGAAAATCGAATTCCTCATCACGCGAATACACAAGACAGCCGAGCTACTTGCATAGGCTCGACCGCGCAGAATGCACTTCTTGATTCGGGGGTGATTCATGACGCCGTATATATTCAACGTCCAACATTTTTCGACGCATGACGGGCCAGGCGTGCGTACAACCGTCTTTTTCAAGGGCTGCCCGATACGATGCGCATGGTGTCATAATCCTGAAAGCCAATCGTTCAGACCAGAAACCCTGACCAATGAAGACGGTTCCACCGAACATATCGGTGCCCAATATCGTGTTGATGAACTCATTCACGACCTGGCCAAGGATGAGATCATATATGATCAGTCAGGCGGTGGGGTAACGCTTTCCGGCGGTGAGGTGCTGGCGCAGGACAGGAAATATGTATTCGAGTTGCTCGAAGGACTCCATGAGCGCGAAATCAGCATAGGCATTGACACATGCGGGGTTGCACCGCAACGAATCGTCGAAGAAAGCGCAGCATATGCAGATTTCTATCTATATGATTTGAAGTTCATCGATGACTCGCTGCACAGAAAATACACCAGAGGATCAAACCGTTTGGTGCTAAGAAACCTGGAAACACTTGCCCGTCTTAACGCACGGATCATGCTCAGACTCATCATTCTCCCCGGTTTAAACTCGGATGAATCGGTTATTGAAAGCACCATGTTATGGCTGAAGACTCATCACATTGCAATTGAACAGGTCGACATACTGCCATACCACACCTATGGCATGAATAAATATGCAAAGCTTGGACGAAAGGCCGTGCCATTCCCTGTTCCATCCGATGAGCTTATTGAAAGAATCAAGCGACAGATAGAAGACTTCTACCAGAATGTGACAATAGGAGGCTAACTATGACGCGTGTGTTTCCGGTACTGCGCAAACGCAGCCATAGCCATCCAGGATCCAGATCTGGCGCTGAAACGATAGGACGGTAGCAACTGCCAAGTACGCCGCAACATATTGGGGTACACACATTCCGCTGGCACCATTGCAATCAATGGGGCTGTGCAATTGCCTTTATCGCAAACCATCACCGCATGGCGACAATATCGGCAATACCACGAACAGCACTGACAAATCTTAGGTGACACATCTTGCATGCCAACCTTGAGCATCCTTATCACAATCTGGAGAGTAACAATGAGTGATCTGCAATTTATCTCGACCATACCAAGTTCCACAAGTCAACGCCCGGAACAGCTTCACGAAGAAACGCAGGAACGGCGACAAACGCTGAAAAAGCGCGGCTCAACGCCGCGAACCCAGCGACTTCGCAACATAAGCGAATCGACACATCCTTCGATTTCCCTTGAAAGGGCGCTCATCGAAACCGATGTATATCGCAAATATGAAGGAAAACTTCCCACACCAGTGTTGCGCGGTCTTTTCTTCAAAACATTGATGGAACGCCGGACACTCTATCTCGGTGACGACGAACTCATCGTTGGAGAGAAGGGAACGTCACCGCAGAGTGCACCGACATTCCCTGAACTGTGCTGCCACACAATCCAGGATTTCAACAACATGAACGACCGCGAACATGTTTCGTTCAAGGTAACACAAGAGGATAAGCGCATTCAGCAAGACACCATCATTCCTTTTTGGAAACAACGGGCGACCATGACAAAAATGTATTCCGCGCTTCCACAGAGCTGGCATCTCCTATTCGAAGGTGGCATGTTCACGGAATTCATGACGCAGCGGGGACCCGGGCACACTGTCGCCGACGGAAAAATCTATGGTAAGGGCTATGTGGACTGCATTACCGACATTGATGCGCAGATTGCCAGGATTGACTACAACCATGACATGAATTCGGCTGCGAAGAAGGCTGAGCTGCAGGGGATGAAACTGACATGCGAAGGCATGATTATCCTCGGAAAAAGATATGCGCAGAAGGCTCGAGACATGGCTTCATGCACTGAAGATGCGCAACGTCAGCAGGAGTTGCTTGACATTGCACGTATCTGCGAACGCGTTCCTGCCCATGCGCCAACAACCTTCCGTGAAGCCATACAGATGTATTGGTTCACGCATATCGGCGTGACGAATGAAATGAACAATTGGGATTCGTATTCCCCTGGAAAACTTGATCAGCATCTTCAGCCCTTCTATGAGCGTGGCCTCCGTGAGACGAAGCTGACCCGAGAGCAGGCTCGTGAACTCTTGGAATGTCTGTGGATCAAATTCAACAGTCAACCCGCCCCGCCAAAAGTTGGCATCACCCTCAAGGAATCAGCGACATATACCGATTTTTGCAATATCAATACCGGTGCGCTCAAAGCAGACGGTAGTTGCGGTGTCAGTGACGTAAGCTATCTGATTCTCGATGTTATGGACGAAATGAAGCTTTTGCAACCGAGTTCCAACGTGCAGATATCTCGCAAGACTCCTGAACACTTTTTGCATAGGGCTTGCGAGATTTCAAGAAAGGGCTGGGGGCAACCGGCCTTCTATAACTCCGACGCACTGATTCAGGAACTTCTGGGCATGGGCAAAACATTGGAAGATGCACGCGAATCCGGAATCGCCTCAGGTTGCGTTGAAGTTGGCACCGCCGGCAAGGAGGCGTACGTGCTCACCGGATATCTCAACATTCCCAAGGTGCTGGAGCTGGTTTTGAACAGAGGCTTCGACCATTACAGCAATGAGCAGATTGGCCTGGATGTCGGTAATCCGAGAGAGTTCTCAAGTTTTGATGAGCTCTATGAGGCCTTCGAACGTGAATTGCGATATGTCACGGACATCAAGGTTGCTGGCAACAACCTCATTGAACAGCTATTCATGGATACCCTGCCCGTTCCATTACTGTCGGTCATCACCGATGACTGCATAGCCTCTGCAAAGGATTATAACTGCGGCGGTGCTCGATACAACACGAGCTACATTCAGTGCGTTGGCATTGCCACGATTACCGATTCTTTGGCGGTGTTGCGCAAACACGTTTTCGTTGACCACAGCTTCAGCATGAACGAGTTGATAGATGCCTGCAACGATGATTTTTGCGGCAGCGAGAAAATACTCGACCTTGTAAAAAATCACACGCCGAAGTATGGCAATGATGATGAATTCGCCGACTCCATCCTTCACAATGTGGACGATTCGTTGCAAGCCATCATTGCAGGCAGACCGACTCCGAAAGGCGCTCGAACCATAGTTGAATTCCTGCCAACTACATGCCATGTGTATTTTGGTCAGACAATGACAGCATCACCGAATGGCCGACGTGCCCATATTCCACTTCCCGATGGCATATCACCAGAAAAGGGAGCTGATCTCCATGGTCCAACGGCTGTGATTCGATCCGCTGCCAAAATCAATCAGCTACGCACAGGTGGGGCATTGCTCAATCAAAAATTCACCCCTTCCGTCGTTGCCGGCAAGAAGGGCATCCTAGCAATGTCGGCGTTGATACGCGCCTATTTCACTTTGGATGGCCATCACATTCAATTCAATGTCGTTGACCGAGCAACCTTGATAGATGCCCAGAAACATCCGCTGGATTACACTGATCTCATCGTTCGAGTCGCCGGATACAGCGATTATTTCAATAATCTTGACAAGGCATTGCAGGACGAAATAATTGCAAGGACGGAACAGGCACTCTGACATAGCACGGTGCCCATACCATGCAACCATGGTATGGGCATCATCGTCGCTTTCACGATCAGACAAGAAAGCCCTGAGGGTATATGTCGTCTGGGTCGAGAACAAAAGTTGAAAAACCAGTGGTAAAGGCTTTCCCAGTTATGCGAGGAATCACAGCTTCATAGGGACCGACGGTCGTTGTCCGTTCCACCTCGCCGATAAATTGAGAGCCGGTTATCGACGAGAACGCAGCACGCTCCCCCACCCCAATCTTTCCTGCATTCAGCAATGTTGCAAGCTTTGCACTGGTTCCCGTGCCGCACGGGGAGCGATCAATCTGTCGATCACCGAATACGACACCATTCTGGTAATGCCGGTTGCCCTGCAAAGAGCTGCCAAATTCGACAAAATTGACTCCTGAAATGTCAGCCAGAGGATGCCTGACATTGCATTGTTCACGTGCGGCCTGAAGAATTTCCATTCCAAGGTCCATGACCTTCGGTGAATTCACAGGTTCGAGTTCAAGTCCAATCTTATCGGCATCAACGAGCGCAAAAAAGTTTCCACCAAATGCGATTGTGACATCGACCTCAGGCAACTGGGCATCAGGCAACCTGAGAACAACATGTTGCTCGGCCACAAATGCCGGAACATTCGTCAAGGTAACATTCGCAACCTGTCCGTCTCTGACATGAACCTGCGCTGTAACCAGGCCAGCAGGTGTATCGAGCCTGACATCGATATCGTCGTCATAAATCTGCTCGAAAGATTCATATCGTCCTGTAACCAGCCCTGATTCCACAGCGAATGTGGCAACACCAATCGAACCATGTCCGCACATGGTTGCGAATCCTCGGCTATGGGAGAATACAACACCAATATCTGCATCCGGTCGAGTTGGAGGGAACAGAAAGGCACCAAACATGTTCCGATGTCCTCGTGGCTCAAGCATGAGCAACTGACGAATTCCGTCATAATGACGTTCCATTTGCCGCATCACCGCAATGGCACTGTGACCGTGCAACATTTCCAAACCGGATACGACAATTCGCGTGGGCTCACCCTGCGTATGCGATTCGACGGTTTGGACTATCGGACGGGTCCGATAGACATCAGCAGCTTTCAGTCGCCGCACCGCATTTTCGGTACGCTGCTGAAACGAATTTTCATCTATTTGAGCGGTATTGACCATCATTAATCCCTTGAAGAAATATTGTGCGAACCTGCAGACTGTTGTCGCGGTCCCACGATGCCCTGCAAGAGATTGCAGGGTCATTGCCTGATGACGAACCGTTTCAAAGTTTCAGCTACTATTCGTGTCGGCTCACCGATCAAAGGCTGAGAACCTTGGTATAGACACCAGTCATAGAGCATTGATCGTTCTGTAATTGCATACAGTCTTACGATGTCGTGTGCCGACGTTTCTTTTGTTATTTCACCGTTTTCCTGTCCTTTTGCAACGAGTTTGCGATGAATGGCAAAGTAATATCGTTTCTGATTTACCAGTGAACGGTCACCACGGGGATTCAGCTGCGAAGCGAGCAAGGCACTGAGCATTTCAACCGGAACGTCACGCTCGATATAGTCGAAAAACTGAACATTCAACCATCCGATTTGTTCAACGACGGATGTCTGAGGATCGAGTCGTTGCTCGAGCTCATGATATTTGTCGTCAAACAAATCGCTCAACGTGCCCAGCAAGGCTGATTTTCCTTGAAAGTGATGATAGAAAGTCCCTTTCGCAGTACCAGCCTTTTCGATGATTTCATCGACGGTTGTCTTGTCAAAGCCTTTGTCTCTGAATAAACTCCATGCCGCATGGATGATACTTGCCCTTGCATCCCTCACCATGAACAACTCCCTTATACATCTGCGATAGTGCTTTTAGCACTCTACATCAGACTGCAGTCTGGAAATCAGTTCATCTGCTTGCGTACACAAACAATGCTCCCGGCCGTAAGCACCTAATTTTCATACATTATGTCTATATTCATAGGGAAGCATTTTCAACTGTCCAAAATGATCGAATTCCTCAACAGCATCGAGCGTGTCCTTGAGAATTCCGGCTTGCATCTCCTTGTTGTTCGGTTCGCCGGCATTGGAACCAATGGGAACATGGGGTGCCGTGATTCTTGGAGCTCCCTGTTGCCGAGCGATTGGAGGCAATGCTGCAATCAGGCATGTGCTCATGCCTGCAGCCTCGCAAGCTCTCAACACGATGGTCGCCGAACGATGGCATGTTCCGCATCCGCCGGTAGCCAAGACGATGTCGGCCCCTTCTTCCTTGAGCTTGTGTGCTATTTCCGGACCAGTGGCTTTCGTGAACTTATCAACATTGCCACCACCTCCCATAAATCCATAGAAGGTATCGACCAGAGAACCGATGAAACCTTCATCACGCAGTTCACGCAACCGGTCGATGGGCAGCATCGCATTCACATCCTTGTTGATATCTGAATTATCGAAACCGCCATGAGTCACCATGAGTTCGCTCGAAGGAGTGTCACTCGGTATCTCGCGGTATGTAGAGTCACCAGCGGTATTGAAAGGAACCTGTTTCTTATTGTGAATTCCTCCTGAGGTAATGAAGGCGACCTTGCACTGTGACAATGGTTTCTTCAATGGGGTCCACACGGGTTTGGGAGTGATGGGAACATAAATTTCAGAACGCAATCCTGGCGCTGTAGTGAGTTGCATCATTATGTGATCCTGACTTTCCATGATTGAAATGGTTTAGAGTACATTGACATAGCTGAGATAGAATTCACACTTCTGCCCCAGCTCAAGATTCTTATCGGTAAGAATGCAGCGCAAAGGCAGTGAGAGGACACCCATTCGACCGTCGATGCCGACGCGCACGCCAACCTCGGTTATTTCCTTGATGGTTCCGTGCAATAGCAGTGGCTGCAATTCGACCTGCATTGGTTTTCCTTCGTCTTTCGCAGTTTTGTCGATTCATCTGGTCGCCGAGCGACGATCTTTGGGACGCGGACAATGTATCCCATCACACACGGTCATCGAGCAAGCTTCTGATTGTCCTTGATGATTGCCTCGTCCCAACGGCGTTCAGGCGGCTCTATAGGTATTCCCGACATCTTGTTCTTCAACATGAGGATTGCACGACGGGCATCATCTGCGGTGAGCGTGTTGTCCGCGAGAATCTCATTCTCAAAACCCTTCTCGTCCTTGTTGAGCTCGATCATCGCATCCATGTATGGATTGCCGACAACCAGCTGTCCCTGATACGCCGCGAAAGTCACACCCACCACTGGAACTCCGCGAGATCCGATCTGCTCGATGTTTTCGGAAAAATCAATATGGTTGTTTCCAAAGCCTTCGGTCGTGATAATTGCACCATCGACTTCCATTGCCTCGATCTGGGACCCAAGACGACTCGATACGAAACTTTTCTCGTCATTGACCTGTGGAGACCCGATGAACACCACGCCGGTCAGATCGAGTTCCTCATCATTTTGCAAAGCCTCGACAAGAGGTTCGCGGAAGAAATGCCTGGTGATCTCCTTGGTGGCCGGCCCGATGCATGCCAAAGCGTGAATGCCTCCATCAAGCACCTCGTTAGGACTCAAGACAACAGGCACATTACCCATGTCGACGTTTTTCTCGCCGCCTTGGACACCGCAAGGTTCGGAAGGTACAAGAAGATTATCGTGCATCGCCCCCTGACCCATGATCTCTTTGACAAGAACGACGCGCGGACGTCCTTTGCGTCGAACGTCCTTGAATACTTCCTTATTGACTGCATCTTCAGTCGATAGAGCGCCGATCTTCTCTCGTATGGCTCGAATGATTACGTCACAGGCACTATGCGCGGCAAAAGGTCCACGACGCTCCATGCCTGTGCCTTCTTCAATCCGAACATCGACACGGATCATAATGTCGCTGTCATCAGGACAGCCTGGCCGTCCAAAGCGAATCTTTTCATCCATATATCCCTCACAGGAACCGAATTCGTGAATCTGAACACCAGCCTCATCCATGCCAGTGAGCACGAAAACCGCTCCGGAGAGCACATTCGTGATACCTTCGCCAAGCTTTCCCTCTGCCTTGGCTGCGATGGGAATGACATCCATGATCGTGTTCGAATACACATGTCGAGCATTCGGAGCAATCACATCCATTGTGATGTCCTTGACCAAGGAATCGGATTCCTTTGCTTGATCGACAAGCGAACGGTCAATCGAGAGAACTCCGTCTGCATATGATGTCTGGCTGCCAAGAACAACCTGGTGAACCGGATAATCTCTTTTCACCAGAGTGCGAAGCACCTTGTCGGGAATTGATTCCTCAACAGCAGGTGCCTTGAAGCTAACAGACTCCTTCATCCCCTCTGCCGGTGCGATCGAAGGTAAGACACCGAGGGGGATATCCAAATCAATCCCTTCGCTCTTGTCGATATGCAAATGCAAGGTACCGTCAGAATTTATTGTTGGAACAGACTCGACAGACTGTTTGGAAGATGCCGGAGTCGCTTCTTTATCCTGAATCTGACTCACCGCTTCGAGCGCAGACTCATCCTTCTGCACCGAATCAGTCAGCATGTCTGGCGTTAGTTGAGTAAGTGCCTCGGCATCGGATGCAAGTGTTGCACCCAAAGCCTGTCTGATGCTGAGGCCATCATCGCTGAGCGTCATCAGATTCGATTCGACCATATCGTCGAAGATCGTCGGATCTTCAAAATCCTGACCGCTCAATAGTGTTCCGGCAGGCCGTCTGCAGCACAACACTGCAGGATCGTCAAGGTGCTCCTGCAAGACCTCTTGAGACAATGACATATCGATTCCTTTCTAAATGTGGCATCAAGCCTGTGAAATTCTTGTTGTTTTTCTGAAAGATCTGATGAGATGTTCTCGGCCTGCAATCATGTATGCGTCTGTCACATGATGCACCCGCATACCAATCTTCGGAGCAATTTGCATGACAGTATTCGTGCAGTCGGTGCAATGACTGATGAGAATGCTTTGTGCACCCTTCTTCTTCAATGCAAGAACAGCTTGGGCCTGTCCTGGGCACACGCCCGGATTGCGACATTTGAGACGGTCATTCGGCAGGCGACAGACATTCTTGCACATCTCGATGCCACATAATGAGGCACCCTTGCTTGCAACAATCGCCTTGAGCCTGTCTTCGCTTGCTCCGCAGGCACACACTATGATTCCCATCGGACCACGGTCCCGTATCTCCGGACCCGCGATAATGATTCCACCCGAAGTCGCTTCAATACTGCTTTTGGCAGATATCGCGCCGCCCATGTATGGCCCGCCCATTAGCAGCTGAGCATCGCTGGCAACCTGTATATGCAGAGCATCGAGCACTTCACCGACGCTGATTTCGATGGGGACATCATAGAGAACCAGACTCACATTATCGTCGTACCCGCTGCCTTCAATATTTCCAGCAACGGTGAGGTCCTTTGTTTCGACCACTTCTCGATTCACCACCGCGCGATGCAGACGCATCAAGGTTTCCACATTGCTCACCACCGCGCCAGCCTTGCTTGGCAACTCATTCGGGTCGAGAAGCACTCCGAGCACATCCCTCACGATTGCACGTTCATCGCCGGCAGGATATCGATCCTCGAGCATCTTGATTTCGATTCCCGGACTAATGTCGAAATGCGAATTGCCGATATGTGCATCAGACAATGCAGACCGTAGGGTTGCAATTTCACGCTCATGCTTTGCCTTGATTGCGATGATGCCCCGCTCAGCACCTATTTCGTGCATCGCAATCGTCAATCCGCTGAGAATCTCTTGGGGATTCGATTCGATTCTTGCAACGTTGTGTTCCAAAAGCGGTTCGCATTCTGCAGCATTGGCAATCACGACGTGGCACCCTTTTCCAAAGGAGAGTTTCTTCCACATCGGAAAACCAGCTCCACCCATGCCGACCAATCCAGACTGACAAATCCGTTCGGTCTGTGTGAGTTTCGCAGGCAACGTTTTGACCGCATGCTCCCCAAATAGTAACGATGCAGGAATCACTCGGTATTGGCGATCCATCATGCTTCCCTTCTAACAGAAATATGCGAAATGAGTGTTGTCAGGAACAAGTCCACTCTGTGGCGATATCCACCGACAAACGCCAGACTGCGATTATGAGCCGCCCAGAACCCCTGTTGATCCACGGCGAGCCAACAACGTTTTTGTTCTTTGTTCTAGAACACATTCTAGTCAGAGTAATTGAACATATATGTTACGAATAGATGTATTGCAAGTAATGCACGGTCTGGAACAACTCGCCGCCAAATCCAAGCAACCGCCATCAGACGACATCACTCGTTGCAAGTCAATGATTCACTGCGCTCAGGAACTGCCGAGTCCGCGATTGCTGTGGGTGATCCATGATTGCCTCGGGAATCCCCTCTTCGATCTTATGACCGTCTGCCATCACCACCAAGTGATCCCCCACCGTTCGCGCAAAGTTCATCTCGTGCGTTACGACTACCATCGTCATTCCACTATCCGCAAGCTCACGCATAACATCCAGCACCTCATGCGCCAGTTCGGGATCTAGTGCCGATGTAGGTTCGTCGAATAACATCAGTTTTGGCTCAAGGGCAAGGGCTCTCGCAATCGCGACCCTCTGCTGCTGTCCACCGGAAAGTTGGGTTGGATGAGATGATGCCTTATTTTTCAGTCCCACCCGATCCAGCAGTTTGAGGGCAACCTCGCGTGCCTCACTTTCATTCCTTCGCAACACGTGACGCTGTGGAAATACCACATTCTGCAGCACCGTCATGTGTGGAAACAGGTTGAACGACTGAAAGACCATGCCACATGTGCGCCTCAATGACAGCAGTTCATCCTGTCTCAAGGGGAAAGATACATCATAAAAGTTCCCGTTCAAGCTCATATTGCCAGAATCAGGTTGCTCCAATAGATTGATGCAACGCAGCAGTGTAGATTTTCCAGCACCGGAAGGACCGATTATGGAACAGACCTCTCCCTTGCGCACACGCAGGGAAACTTGATGCAGAATCGTATTTTTACCAAATGATTTCGTAATTGCACCCAGTTCCAACATGAAATCTTCTGATTCATTCCTTTGAGTATCCATACTCACTCCTTGTGCGGGTTGTCATCACAGTGGCACATAATGGTGTTTCCATTCATGTCGTTCATGCACAATGGCATGCCTAAGTTGTCGTTATTCAGCGAAACAGCATGCCATTGAGCAGAGAATGCAGATGGTGATCTATCTGTAGGACACGTCAGCTCAGAGGGACCACGTACTGCTTTGTTCCCACCTTTGCCAAGCCTGAACTCAGTTTCTGTGCCTCCAATAGCTTTACAATCGTGCCATCGCTATGCGCCTTCTTTATTCCAGCGTCCAATGCCTTGCCAAGCGAAGTGTTGCCCTTGGTATATGGGAAGGCGGCTTCCGGTGCCTGAACCGTCGCCTGCACCCTCTTGTCTGGGTGATCGTTGGCGAGGGCGACTGAGATGGAATCGTCCTTGGCGAATTGAGGAACCTGCACGCCGTATGCGTCTATTGCCACGTCGATACGGCCAGCGTCGAAATCGGCTTTCAGCTCGACACTGCTTGGATAGGTCTTCAGCTTATCGCCGAGAATGTTCTTCAAGTCGTTGACCCACAGGTAACCGTCAACGGTACCGACCGAATTGACCTTTTCAAGGTCGGCTATGGTTTCGACATGCAGACTCTTCTTTGCAGCCATGCCCAACCCGTCAAGATAGGTCGATGATGAGAAGTCAACCGCCTGCATACGCTTCGCCGTGGCATCGATGCAACCTATGGCCATGTCAATGCTTCCACCCGTGATGGATTGAACGGCATCGGCATATGTGGCCTGCTGCCACACGGGCTGGAGATTGTTTTTCTTGGCTATCTCCTTGACCAAGGTCACGTCAATGCCTTTAGGATCGCCATTGTTATAGCTTGAGAATGGTGGAATATCGATGACCCCCACCGTAAGTTTTCCGGAAGTTACCGTCGTGATCGACGAGGATGATTCGCTTGAGCTGCTTGACCCGCATGCTGCAAACGTTGCGACTGACAGCGCTGCCAAGGACACCGCTGCCACAACTTTCCGTAACGAGAATCGTGTCATAATCCTATCTCTTTCTGTTTCTGGGTTGGGTAACCCAACTTCATGGTTCTTGCGCGCCCGCCCCGGATGGGAAACGGACACCGCTGGAAACCGCCGTGCAATGAGAACGACGACCGACAGTGCTGACGGTTTGGCTAATATGCCGTGTTGATGCGCCGCTCCACCCATGTGGTGATCCATGTGGATGGAAGTGTCACCGCGGCGTAGACCAACCCGGCAAGAACGAATACTCTGAGATACTGGAAGCTCTCTCCTCCCAACGAATACGCCTGCTTCATGAGCTCGGGAACGGCTATGGTATATGCCAAGGATGTGTCTTGGAATGCCAGGATGGTCTGCCCCATCAGACCGGGAATCGTTGACAGCAGACCTTGAGGTGCGACCACACGCAGAAAAGTGATTCTCGGTTTCAATCCCAGCGCCTGACCTGCTTCCAACTGCCCCTTGGGAACCGAGAGAATGCCTGCTCGAATGATCTCCGAGCAGTAGCACGAATAGTTCCACGCCAGAGCACCAATCACAGAGGCTATGTTGGTCAGATTCAAACCAAATCGTGGCAGACCGTAATAGACAAGATAGAGGATGACCAGAGCCGGCATTCCTCGGCCCACCTCGACGATTACGAGTCCCACGGCGCTGATCAGCCGATGCTTTGACATCACCATCAACGCAAGGCAGAATGCGAGAGGCAGTCCAATTGCAATCACGGCGGCGATAATCCACAGACTTTGACGTAGTCCAACAAGCAAGGTGGGAAGAAACTGCATCCAGCTGGTAAGCAGTGAAGCATTATCCGACAATCAAATCACCGACTTTCGTAGACGCTCGTCCAAGGAACGCGAAGCCATCGCAATGGGGACGCTTAAGGCGATGTAGAGCAACCCTGCAAACACATATGGCAGGACCCCCGAAATGCTTAGATTCTGACGCGCGTATGCCTGAGCCTGAAATACCATCTCTGCGACAATGATGGTGGATGCAATTGAGGAATTCTTCAACAGACCAATGAAATATGTTGCTATTGTCGGGCTTACGATGCGCACCGCCTGTGGGGCGATAATCCTGAAAAATGCAATCGGACGCGAGATTCCAAGGGCTTGCGATGCCTCGTACTGTCCGCGAGGCACAGTTTGCAAGCCTGCACGATAGATTTCTGCGAGGTAGCCGGCGGAGATCGTGCCCAAGCCCAGCAGCGCCGCCTCCAGCGATGTGAGGCGAAACTCCGGCGAGGAAATGCCGAACTTGAGAACGAACAGCCAGACAATCATCGGAACGCCCCGAAGCAGGTCAACGACCAGACGGCATATCAGGCGCAATGGCAGAATCGATGTTCTCAGACCGAGAGACAATGGAACCGCGAGTATCGCACCCACAATAAAAGATCCAATGGAAACTATCAAAGTCAACGGAAGTCCTTGCAGAACAACCAGAAGCGGTTCCATGCGCAACCCCCTTCTTAGGACACATCCCGAAAAAATCCAAAGTGGTGAAGTAATCATGTGCTAGTCAGCTGGTAGCACCTAACCTCTTGCTGCCAAGTAAAAGACTTCCTGTTATCGATTGTTTTTCGGTAAGGTAAACTGTAAGTGAACTACGTTCTAGTATGAAGTATTGATCGGCACGTAACAATGGTAGATTTCAGAGGAGTTCACCAGATTCCTACTGCCACCTTGCACATTCTCCCGCCTGTCTGCTCTGCTGAGACGGCAGGTTTTACATGTATGAAAGTGTACATAGTGTCAACACTTGCAATGAACAATGCCGATGCCAAGTACATATCACCCTGCATCTCACAACATGCATCAGGTGCACCGGTGGTGAACACACATCAGAAAGAGCATACGCGCCTCGGCAAAACCTATTGCACGCATCGACTTGTGCTACGCATGCGCGCTGGCAAGCTCGCCACAGGTCACCAGGATGGCATCGCGCAGAATGGAGAGCGCCTCGTCTATATGGAAGCTGGTGACAATCAGTGGAGGAATGACCCTGATGATCGAGGTGCCGATAGCCGTGGTCAACAGGCCCCGACGCAATGCTTCATGCTTGACGTCCAGCGCGTTGACAGATGAGTCGAATTCAAAGCCAACCAACAATCCCATGCCCCGTACCTCACGAATGTGTGGCAACGTTCGTGCCCCTTCCATCAGATATGCACCCATGCGACGCGCATTTCCGGGCAAGTCACGATCCATGATTTCGCCGACCTCGGCTAGCGCCGCCGCAGTGCACAGAGGGCTTCCACCAAAGGTCGAGCCGTGAGTTCCGGGGGTAAATGATGCGGCGATGCGCCTCGTGGTGCACATTGCCCCGATGGGTACGCCCCCGCCCAGCCCCTTGGCCATCGTCACAATATCGGGTCGTATCGCAAACTGCTGGTATGCCATCAGCGAGCCGGTTCGTCCCCAACCGGTCTGAACTTCGTCAAGAATGAGCAGCAATCCCTTGGAATCGCATAACGCACGAATACCTTGCAGAAATTCCTGCGTTGCTGGATGCACACCGCCCTCACCCTGCACCGGTTCAAGCATAATGGCAATGGTCGTGTCGTCTACTTTTGACGCGAAATCATCCAGATCATTGAACTGTGCATAGACAAAGCCTGGGGTCATGCCCCCATATCCGTTTTGATTGGCCGTTCCAGGCTGCCCTGTCGCTGCCATGGAGCCAAAGGTTCGCCCATGAAAGGAGTTGGATGCGGAAATAATCGTATATTTTTTGGAATTATAATGATCGGTTCCATATTTTCTTGCCAGCTTGATTGCAGCCTCATTCGCCTCCGTGCCCGAATTCTGAAAGAAAATCTTCTCCATACCGATGGCATCGCACACCTTCTTTGCCAGCAGTGCCTGCGGAATGGTATACGGATAGTTGAAGGTATGCATGATGTCGCCGACCTGATCCCGTATGGCTGCGACCACTTTGGGGTTTACATTACCTGCATTGTTGACTGCAATTCCACCATAGAAGTCCAAATAGGCATTGCCATCAGGATCATAGAGATACATGCCTTCGGCGCGTTCGGCAACGAAGTCATATCGCTCATATGTCTCAATCATGTAGGTATTGACAAGGTCTCGAATATCTTGCTGAGTCAATCCTGTATCCGCCAATTTCATACCAGACACCCCCTCGTCGAAAGAACCACCGACGCTTGATTTTGTAGTAATCGCGTACAGAGCACCAAAGTGATACGCGATATAGAACGGAGTCTAGAAATAAATTGTTACCGACACTTATCAAGAAAATTTCAATATTTACACAAGAAACATCGTGCGAAAGATACCAGTGCAAATCTCTTTTTATGATAGAAGGTTTGCACTGTTCAGTACACATGATTGGCAGAAGAAGCAGGAAAAACAGCATAACCGCTTCTTTGGCGGAGGCCTACTGGAACTCCGCCAAAGCGAAACATTAGAGCTGGCAGCTGACGCAGCCCTCGACTTCCGTTCCTTCGAGCGCCTGCTGACGAATACGGATGTAATAGAGGGTCTTGATGCCCTTGCGCCATGCGTAGATTTGCGCCTTGTTGAGATCACGCGTGGTTGCGGTGTCTGGGAAGAACAGCGTCAACGAAAGACCCTGGTCCACATGCTGCGTGGCAACGGCATAGGTGTCGACGATGGCCTTCCAGCCGATTTCGTAGGCATCGTCATAGTATTGCAGGTTGTCGTTGGTCATGTATGGTGCCGGATAGTAGACGCGGCCGATCTTGCCTTCCTTGCGAATCTCGATCTTCGATGCGATGGGATGAATCGAGCTTGTGGAATGATTGATGTAGCTGATTGAACCCGTCGGTGGCACGGCCTGAAGATTCTGGTTATAGATACCATCCTTGAGGATTGCCGCCTGAAGCTTCTTCCAGTCATCGACCGTTGGAATCTCGATCTTGAACTTGGCGAAGAGATCGCGCACGAACTGGGTCTGCGGCTCAAGCGAACGGCGACCATCGGTGTATTTGTCGAAGTAGTTGCCTTGGCCGGCTGGCTTAGCATATGCGGACTTTTCAAAGCGAGCAAATGCCGTGCCCCGTTCGACCGCGATGCGGTGCGACGCACGATAGGCATGGTAGGCGACTGTCATGAAATATATATCCGTGAAGTCAAGCGCCTCTGGTGAGCCATAGTGCATGCCCTCGCGCGCCAGGAAGCCGTGAAGGTTCATTTCGCCGAGACCAATGGCATGTCCTTCATCGTTCGCGCGACGAATCGAAGGCACCGCATCGATGTGAGTATGTTCCGCGACAGAGGTGAGTGCGCGAATCGAAGTCTCCACAGTATCGGCAAGACCTCCGTCAATGGCCTTCGCAATGTTGAGAGAACCCAAGTTGCACGAGATATCACGGCCGACATGCTTGAAGGTCAGGTCCTCGTTGAACTCGTTGGGCTCCTGAACCTGCAGAATCTCGGAGCACAAGTTGCTCATCGTGATGCGGCCATCAATCGGGTTGGCGCGGTTCACAGTGTCTTCGAAGACTATGTATGGGTAGCCGGACTCGAACTGAATCTCGGCGATGGTCATGAAGAATTCGCGGGCATCGATATATTTCTTGGTGATGCGATCGTCGGCAACCATCCTGTCGTAGTTTTCGGTGATCGAAATATCTGACAAGGGCTTGCCATAGACGCGCTGCACGTCATAAGGGCTGAACAGTGCCATGGGCTTGCGCTGCTTGGCAAGTTCGAAGGTGATGTCAGGAATCACGACACCGAGTGAGAGGGACTTGATACGAATCTTCTCATCGGCGTTTTCACGCTTGGTGTCGAGGAAACGCAGGATATCAGGGTGATGAGCCGAGAGATATACAGCACCGGCACCTTGGCGAGCACCAAGCTGGTTCGCATACGAGAATGAATCCTCCAGAAGCTTCATGACTGGGATGACGCCGCTGGACTGATTTTCGATATGCTTGATTGGTGCACCGAGCTCACGAAGGTTACTGAGCAGGAGTGCCACGCCGCCACCACGCTTCGATAGCTGGAGCGCCGCGTTGATGCCACGCGAAATGGATTCCATGTTGTCTTCGATGCGAACCAGGAAGCAGCTTACCGGCTCGCCTCGCTGAGCCTTGCCCAAATTCAGGAAGGTTGGGGTTGCGGGCTGGAAGCGACCGCGAATGATTTCCTCCGCATATTTGATGGCCAGGTCCTCGTCGCCCGATGCCAATTCAAGAGCCACGGCCACGCAGCGCTCAGGGAAGTCTTCAAGGTATTGCTTCCCGTCGAAAGACTTCAATGCATAAGAGGAATAGAACTTGAAAGCACCAAGGAAAGTCTCGAATTCAAATCCGAGTGACTCGGCGTGGGCATAGATCTTGTCAAGAAATTCCGGGGTGTATTCTGCGAATACGCCCTTGTCGTAGTATTGATTGTTCAACAGATAGCTCAGACGCTCGTGCGTTGAGGCGAACTGCCTTGTATTGGCAGCAACATGCGATGAGACGAATTCCTGTGCTGCCTGCTTGTCTTTGTCGAACTGAATCTTGCCGTTGCTGTCATAGAGATTCAGCATCGCGTTCAGTGAGTGATAGTCATGCGCCGAATCATAGGTCTCATCGCTCGTCTGATCCATTTCGAGCGCGGTGTCTTCCTGAGCTGCCATTGCTTCCCCTTCACAGAGTGTATTCGTATGTTCCTGATATGTATGTTTTCAAACGTAAGCTTGTTATTGCCGTTCTTTGAGATTCGCGAAGAATTCGGGAACCCCCTTGCGTACCTTTTCCTCATCTTCTCTTGTCCCCATGAGCTCGAAATAATAGAGAAATGGTACCTTGCACTTCTTGGACACCAAGTCACCGGCCATGCAGAACGCCTCGCCAAAGTTGGTGTTGCCAGACGCTATTACTCCACGAATTCCATCGCGGTTTTCACGATCATTCAGGAAGAGTCTGACCTGCGTCGGGATTGCCTTGTCCGCGCTGCCGCCACCATAGGTTGGCACGACGAGGATGTAAGGCTCACGAATATTCAGCGAGCCACCTCGACGGTGCAGAGGAATCCTGTAGACGTTGATTCCTTCATGCTCAAGATGGCAGTTCCTGATGAATCGTGCGGTATTCTCCGAGGCCGATGAGAAGAAGACCACCGCTCCTCTGACTTCGCCTTCTGCAGGAATATCCGGCGTGCTGATTGCAACCGGATCGCCTTCGACTGTTTCGCCATGGCGTTGTTTTCCATGGGTCTCAACACCTTCACCGTCATGATCGACGCCATTCATCGCATTGGCCGTTTTCTCAAGTGTCTCACTCATGAATCCCCCTCATCAACGCGTGCGACTCCCACAACAGCACCCGCAGACTCTATTATCTCAAACCTTTGCGAAAACTACTATATCTAGGTACCGCTCCAAATGGCAACACTATATATAGTGTTTCATGTGGTTAATATCACATTGGTGTAATTTGACTTGATTCGTCCACTACGAACTGCTCTGTTCGTGAGATTTACGAGTTTTGTGGCCATTCTCAGGTATCGTGCCTGATTTTCGTTGAAATTGCGACGAGAACCAGCGCAAACACAGCTGTTATACCTGAGAATAGCCACAAAACTCGTAAATCTCGAATTTTCTTGGCTCTTTTCAGACCAAAAGGCCCACAGTCTTCAACCGAGAACATGTCTGGATGACCAGATCATTGGCAGCAGCCTCACCTACGGTAAAACGGATGCCTTCATCAGCGAAGACTCGAGTCGAAAGACCAGCCTTGATGAAGTATTGCTCCGCCTCTGTGGTTTTTTCGCCAAACTGGATCCAGAAGAAGTTGGCCTCGGCATCAGGAATCGTCCAGCCCTGTTCCCGCAATGCCGTGAGAACACGCTGACGTTCCGAAATGATGACCTGAACGCGATCGTTGAGTTCGTCATAGGCGTCGAGACTTGCCAATGCAGCGGTCTGGGCAACGCGAGAGACCCCGAAGGGAAGTGCCACCTTACGCATGCCATCAACGACATCTTCAGGAGCAACTGCATATCCAATGCGCAGTCCGGCCAAGCCATAAGCCTTCGAGAAAGTCTGAGCGACAACGACATTGGGATATTCATGGAACAGTTCCATGGCAACGGCGGTATTCGGATCGGTATTGAACTGGAAGTATGCCTCGTCGAAGAGTACCAAAACATCACTGGGAACGGCATCCAGCAACTTTCGAGCATCGGTATCGCTCACAGGAACCGAAGTGGGATTGTTTGGATTGTTAACGATGACAAGGCGGGTCTTGTCACTCACCGCCGCAATCATCGCATCAATATCGTGATGTCCATCAGCAGTCAATGGTACTTGAACGCTGGTCGCACCAGCCGTGGCGACGATGATCGGATATGCCTCGAAGCTTCTCCAGGGATAGACAATCTCATCATCAGGTCCTGCAACCAACTGGATCAATTGTGTAATTACCTCAGTCGAGCCACAACCCAAGCAAATGTTTTCGGATTTCACGCCTGTCTCCTGGGCCAGCCGCTCTACGACTCCCCATCCGCGCATATCCGGATAGCGATTGATAAAGTCCAGCGCATCATCGCGTATTGCTTCCTTGACACTTGCAAGGGGTTCAAAAGGATTCTCATTACTCGAAATTTTATAGGTATGACGATCGGACTTCGGAGCCGGCTTACCTTGCTTGTAAGAAGGAAGAAGATCTATGTCGTCACGATGTTTGAAAGCCATAGCCCTATCCTATGCCTTGGCCGGACATAGAAATCCGATTCGCCATACACAGCGCACGAAAGTTGGCCTCTCCAGGCACAGCCAAGAGATCCGCAATCATTTTCATCACATTGATTGCATATTCGTCTTAGTTTTTTCTTATAGGCTGTGACAGATTCCCTATCTTGCAGAGGAAATCGGGAAAACCGGAAGCATGCGGATAAGACGATTGCGTGATATTGATAAATCATGACAACAGATTCAATACATAAAGGTGTCTCTTTCGACGATCAACCACTGGGATTTTCGACACGAAGCATCCATCTTGGCAATGGGACGGACGCCGAGACAGGTGCGATTCGTAGACCAATCACGCTTGCCAATGCGTACGCCCTCCCCTACGACGCATCAGAATTGAACTGGTCAAGCTCGGATCTCAACCTCTATGCGAGAAACGGCCATCCCAACCAGCGCTATCTTGAGAGCAAGATCGCCAATCTGGAAGGTAGCGAAGATGCAGTCGTATTGGCATCAGGCGTCGCAGCTCTTGCTGCAACCTTCACGACCTTCCTTTCGCGGGGCGATCACGCCATTTTCTCGGACACCACCTATATCGCGGCATACCGTCTGCTCAACGAAATACTTCCCAAGAAATATGGTATCGAGACCAGTATCGTCGATACGTCGAATACACAGAACGTGCAACGTGCAATCCGGCCCAATACCAGGCTCATCCATATTGAGACTCCTGCGAATCCAACACTGAAAGTCAGCGACATTGCAACGATTGCACGATATGCACATGATGCGAACCCTGAGATTCTGGTGAGCGTCGACAACACATTCAATACACCTTTCAATGTTCAGCCCATCAAGCTCGGGGCGGACATCGTGATTGAAAGTCTGACCAAGTACATCAACGGACACGGCGACGCACTCGGTGGCTCCATCGCAGCAAGCAAGTCTGTGACCGATCAGATACGTTTCACGTCACAGGTCAACTATGGAGGCGTCATCAGTCCATTCAACGCATGGCTCATTAACAGAGGCTCGGTGACGCTCCCATTGAGGATGAGGCAGCACAACGCCTCAGCACAGCTCATTGCCGAACATCTTGCCGACCATCCGAAGGTGAGTTTCGTTGCATATCCTGGCTTGAAAAGCCACCCTAATCATGACATTGCCGCAAGCCAGCTGGTCGGCTCCGATGCTGGATATTCAGGAGTACTGAGCTTTGGGCTGCAAACCAACCACGATGGCTACAATCGTTTCATCGCAGCACTGCATATCGTGACCTCGGCGGTTTCACTCGGTCACGACGAGAGTCTCATTGTATTTCTTGGAGAGAATGACGAACGACAGTATCTCTATCCAGAGGCGTTCCATCAAGGCTTCCTGAGATTCGCCGTGGGGCTGGAAGATGCGGATGATCTGATCCGTGACCTTGATCAGGCATTACACACGATCTAGCCAGGCGCAGATACAGATGATGCAGCTTTGCTAGCCCTGAGCACGGAGCAGCGACTGGGGAAACATGCGTCGCATGATTCGCGCTGCTCTGGCAATTATGTCCGTCTCATCCGCTCTCGATTCAAGAATTGCAGCAATCATGGTTCGGAGCCTGTCCGTGTCGATTGTTGGCTGGACCTCATTATGTGGCCCTCCCTGCCTCACATCCGCACCATACGCAACTTCCGATGCAGCGGCATAGAGCCTTCGTATGTCACTGGCCGTAGCTGCGCTACTTCTCGCAACCTTTGCTGCAATAATCTCTGCGATCTCAGCATCGGTTTCTCGCCTTGTCCACCGCAATCCTGCATCGATGGCAGTGGCGACAATCTCCTGCCACATAACCAGCACACCAAAGCCAGATCCAACCTTCTGGTATGTCTCGATGCTATGGAGCCTTCGACGACGCTGCACCCTTCGAAGCATCGAAGGGCCGAACAGTGCTATGACGAGAATCATGAGTAACAGCATGATCTGCCACACATACGAAGGAACGTTCCATCTGTTTTCAGCGCGGTTCCCCTGACTTGCATCGCTGTTTTGCGAAGACGAAGGGGATGCACTCACGGAAGGCGTGGAAGTTGTCGGCGAGGCAGTCGGCGCGATTGCATTCGAGGTAGAAGAGGCAGCACTGGCTGTGGGCTCGGCTGAGCTTGATGCATCCGTTGTCGCTGTGCTCTCGGAGGCTGGAGTCACGTCGAAAGGCACCCAGCCGATGCCATCGATATATGTTTCCACCCATGCGTGAAGCTGGTTTGCCGTAACGGTATGTGTTCCACGTTTCGTTGTGCCGGCATTATAGCCGAGCACCATGCGGGTCGATAATCCCATTGCACGACCGAGTACGGCGAGTGCTGAAGCATAGTGAATGCAATACCCAGACTTTGTCTTGAGAAAATCCCCAATGACCTGCATGTTGCCTCGCCCATTGCCATCGGGTGCATCGAGCGAATATGTGAATCCGTTGGTGGTGAAATATCGGACCAGATACTTCATGGCAGCTATTTCCTGTTGTGCATTGGCACCCGTTGTAGGAATCCCCTCGCTGCGCGCCTTGTTCACGATTGCCTGCGCATCCTTCGGCAGTGCCTGCGGAAGCGAACCATAGTATTGCCGCAACCGCCTCCCGGAACCGGTATCGTCGGTATGGAGCGTCTTCAACCGCGCTTTGAAGAGATTCCATGTCGAGAGATTCTGGGAACTTTCCGACGGGTTGCTGGATGGAGCATCAGTCGCATTGTCAGATGAACCGTTCGCATTACCGTCCGCTTCGTCAATGTCTTCGTCGAGCTCTTCGAGGACTTGCTTCATGTCATTGCTCACATCGCTGATCTCATCAAACTCTGAAGTCTTCTGGATCGGCTGCAGATACACGCTGCGAACACCATAGCTGGTGTCATTCTTCGAGCCAGAATCCTTGGTGAAGAGCGAGCCATCATAGCAAGTCAGCCAGAGCGAGGAATCAGCATCGCCCGTGAATCGTATGCCAATTCCCGGCACCGGCAAGAAGCTCGAGGAGAGCGCCTTGACGTCGATTGTGCTTCGTTCGAGATAGTCGTCGAGGTTTTCTATGTCGAAGACGCTCAATGATGCAAATCGTGCAAGCTGCGTCAGCCTATCAGCGCTTGTCGAAGCGAGTGACGAGGACTCATTGGCCCACTGCGAACTGTAGAGATCGCTATTCGCTGCAATCTGATAGCTTGAACCATAATCATCGTTATTGGTCGCATTGAGATTGAAACTCCACGTATCGCCGTTGAAGTTCCCCAAGGTTGACATGCGCATATACATCGCACGATCAGCCGAATATGTGAAGACGGTTGAAGTCGAACCACCTTGAAGATTCCTTTTCAGATCGATCAGTGGACTTACCGTCTCGCTTGAGAACAGTCCAGGCGTCTCGCCGTATCCTATGCTGACGCGTTGTGCCAAGGATAGC
This sequence comes from Bifidobacterium aquikefiri, assembly GCF_002259795.1. Lineage (GTDB taxonomy): Bacteria > Actinomycetota > Actinomycetes > Actinomycetales > Bifidobacteriaceae > Bombiscardovia > Bombiscardovia aquikefiri. Next base: position 150,430 of record NZ_MWXA01000004.1, read on the forward strand.
GAGAGGGGCGTGGTAACCATTGCAATTGCAGTGATGATTGCACAAATAATCGTAGGTATTGGTACCCATACCGCACTTCCACTCCCAATCTGCCAGTTCTTCGATTGCGAGCCACTCGGGCCTGAACGTTGCCAGAAGACAAAGCCAGGCGAGCGGTTCGTCGTCCACAGCAACGTCAACGCTGCCATGATCACCCCAAAAAGCATCCACCATTGCACACTGCTTCCCACGACCAGATAGCTGAAGCTCATGGTAATGATAGGAAACAGAGCCAACATGGGTGAAGTCTGAATCTGAGTCATCAGGCACCGCAGCAGCATAAGAGTCAGTGCGCCAACGACCAGTATCAGAGCATCCGCGTCAGCGTCAATGCTCACAGGAGGGTATTGTTCATACATGGAATTGAATCCATCAGTGAGTGCGTCCCATGCCGTCGAAAAACCCGAAGGCGTCGTAACCGTATGCTGTATCCCGTTTGCAGCCGTTTCCACCGTCGTCTGCGCCTGCTGAAACAGCCAGATGCCTCTGGTCTGGTATATGCGCGTGTCGGCAAGAACCACTCCAGAAGTCAGAAATAGCACACAGTCCCCTCCGGTTCGTATGAGGGAACGCACAAGATTTCGGGCGGGAATGCTGATTTCAATTGACAGCACTGCGAACCCTGCGGCAAGATACCATATCCAGATGCCCTGAGGTTCAATGACGGCAGTGATGGATTGCAAAGTCGTCCCAAATAACGCCAAGAGTGCGAGAATGCTCATGAGCTGAGCAGCCATGGCATTGAGCAGTGACGCATTGTGTTGCCACGCAATGGATGCAGATGTTGCCTTACTCTGAGTTGCAGCATTCTCCGATTGCTTCGCAGCCATGACTGTAGCAACGACTGGACGCAGCGTTCCCAATGCCCGAGGAAGGCCAGGCTTCGTTGCCTGTACGGTAGCCTTGCGAGCGTGTTCGACATTCTTCGCATCTTCTGTTGCCTCGGACTTGAGAATCTTCAACTGAGGTTTGGTCTCGATGCACGCGTCAGGCTGGACATGCCTGAGCTCATAGCGGTCAGAAAAAGCCGAATGCTGCAGACTTTTCTCAATCCCATGCGTCTGTGTCGAAGACGTCAGCACAACGATTCGGTTATACTCACGAATCTTGTGATTCAATCCTTTGAAAATCGCGGATTTCTCAGCTTCTGAACCCTCATGCCCATGCACATCCACAGGCGCTTGCACTAAGCCTTCGCGACGCGAGCCTTTCACTGCTGGCGATGATCCATCACTGACCTGCTCCGCACCAGAGTGCGCCATGTGTGGTGATTGTTGATCACGATATTGCAGTGATGCCAAGAACCGATATACATCGCTGCCGGATTCGGCAATCACATGCCCATCGGAAACACTGATGCTTGCCTCCGAGGGAACGCTATGGCTGCAATACATCAGCGCCTGTGCAATGCACGATTCGAGATGTCTATCATGTTCGTCGAGTATCAGCAGGACTTTCGCGGGAATTTCACGATTGGATTCCCGCGTCATCAATTCACCGCGATGAGCTGTATATTTCCATGCGATCATTCGTGGAGAATCGCCCTGCGCATAGGCGCGTACACCACTGAAGGATTGAGTGTGAGCATTCCCCGGCACAAAGTTACTCAGTGTCCTCATTCGCTGGGAAGATTGTTCCTCAACATCGGGCAACACCACATATTCGTCATGAATATCCCTGTGAATGCTGCGGATTCTCCAGATTCCAAAGGGGTCAGACCACATCACCACCACAGAGTGAAGGCGGTACAGCCCGCGAACCGGAGCAATCCTGCCGACGAGCGAAGCAACAACTGAGCCGCTTGCATCAAGGCTCACCCATTGCAGTGTGGTGGTTACCACCCGAGGAAGCAGGAATCCTCGCATCAGATGGGGCACGCTCAACCTCACCAAAGTCGAGACATCTGAATCATCAGGAACTCCACTATCCTTCACAGGAATGTCCTGCGCGTCGGTTTGAAGCTGCCGATATGGCTGCCATTGAAACACATCCTGAACTGCACTGGATGCATGCTCGCGATCATAGAGATACGAGGATTGAAGACACACTCGCTGCAGTCCGACCAACAGTAGCGAAACAAGCACGAGCAACCATACTGCAACGCATGAGGCCATCAATGACTTATCATCAAGCATGAGCCCGAAGAACGTGACGATCGCCGCTACGACCATTACCAGCACACCGCCAGCAGTAGGTCTGATGGTTCCACGAGAACGCCAGCGATGAAGACGGGCGGAGCGCCAGGAACGAAACGCCGAGCGAAGCGTGTGCATCATGTCAACACATTGCTGGCTGCGGCATTGCGAAGGATACTGTTATTCTCACCGTTCAATGCAGAAATCCCTTCAAGCTCGTCGGAGATGCGCGGCGCAGCAATGTCATTCACGATCTCGGCCAGTATGGTCTTGCAACGCTCCGCACTGCTGTTCACATTCGAATTCGTCAAAACGAGACGATGCGCCAATACAGGGATAACCAAGTTGCGCACATCATCGGCGACAACAAAATCACGATGTTCAAGTACGGCGTGAGCTCGAGCCATAGCTGCCAGAGCCAGACCTGCACGAGGCGAGGCACCGAAGCGAATTTCAGCATCATCACGAGTTGCATGCACTATGGATACGACATACCGTGCAACGCTCTCGCTGATATGTACCTGCGAGACTTCGCGACGCAGCGCGACAATATCTTCAAGACTGCAGATCTGTTTCAAAGCCGCAAGCGGGTCATCATGCTGAATCCCGGCAATAGTTTCTATTTCAGCCTGTTCTTTGGGATATCCAATACTCGTGCATGTCATGAAACGATCGAGTTGCGCCTCCGGGAGTGGATATGTGCCTTCAAGCTCGATTGGATTCTGCGTCGCAACTACAAAGAAGGGGTCTGGCAGGGCATGCGTTTCGCCATCGGCACTGATCTGCCGCTCAGCCATGGCCTCCAGCATGGCCGACTGGGTCTTGGGATTTGCGCGATTGACCTCGTCGGCAATCACGATATTCGCAAACAACGGCCCTGGTCGAAATACGAAATTCTCGGAGCGTCGATCATAAATACTTACACCGGTCAGATCGCTGGGCAACATATCCGGGGTGAACTGGACGCGATGAACAGTTCCTGCCATGACCTTGGCCATCGCCCTGGCCAAAGTGGTCTTGCCAACACCGGGAATGTCTTCCAGCAACAGATGTCCGCCGGCGGCAACGGTCATGACAGCCAGTTCAACGACATCGCGAGGGCAGTTAAGAACGGCAACAAGTGCATCGACGATCTCGTTCGAGGTCTGCTGATCGTTCATATTTCCCCCCAGCCCGTGGACACACACCATTGTACGTAAAAACCCCGCAGAGCATAATGAAATGCCCTACGGGGTGAACCACCAGCTTCGGTACTACTTCAAGATAGCCAGAACGTCACGAGCCGAAACGATGAGCAGATCCTCACCGTCGTAGTGGACTTCCGTGCCGCCGTACTTTGAGTAAAGAACCTTGTCTCCGGTCTTTACATCAACAGGAATGCGCTCGCCCTTGTCGTCACGACGACCAGGTCCGACCGCAAGAACTTCGCCCTGCTGTGGCTTTTCTTTTGCTGTATCTGGAATTACAAGACCAGAGGCTGTTGTGGTTTCAGCCGCGGCCTGCTTGATGACAATTTTGTCTTCCAACGGTGTGAGTGAGATCGACACTGTGGACCTCCTCTTTCTTATAAGAGAATCAATATGTTTCGCGCCGTAACCCACGTCGAGAGGCTGACGGGACACTCCACACGAGTCATTCGCGCTACACGACATGGTAGCGCGAAATTAGCACTCTGCCAACTCGAGTGCTAACGGCAATCGGAAAACAGCTCAGAGCGAAAAGAAGAAATCAGTTATTGCCACGCCTCGAAAGGATTGTTTCAAGGCCTATGCTCAACGATTCGGAACTCTGAGTCGGAGGATCGACTTCTGCATGAAGCTCGTTGGCATGGAACTGCTCCGAATCGCCGTCACTGTGACGATCAAGTTCTGATTCAGCATCCGCGGCGGCGGTTGGACTGTCAGCAAGCGCACTCTCCAGTTCGGCCTTGCCAACAACACCTGCGACCGAAATCTCTCGAGTTTCATCCGCCGCCTGGCGTGACTGAGAAGAGTCAGATTCCTTGCGAACTGACTTCACAGGCTGCTCGGCAACCGTGGATGCTGCCGGTCCCTGTGCCGCTCCGACGCGAGGAGACGTCAGCGTGGACTTCGATGCAGTATGCTGCTCCCCTTGAGACTTATCTGTCAGCTGCCCACTTCTCTTGGGTGTTGGACTGGCAATGGAAACCTGCTTGCTGGATTTGATCTCTCGACTTTCAGGCCCGCTGCTCTGCAGATCATGAGCATCACGTGCCGATCCAAGCGAGAAGGAAATCAAATCCTGCGAAGCGGCCTTCTGTTGTGAGTCCTGTTCAAGCTTTGGCATGTCAACGTTCGGCAATGATGCCTTGCGAGCTGCAGCTTGCCTCTGTGGCTCCGATGCACCTGCAACGTTGTGCGAATCAGGCTTTGAGACCGTTGTATGTGCACTCGTCTGAGAGCGTGCACTGGCTGATGACTCCACTGACACAGAGCGTGAAGCTGAGGAACTCTTCTCTGAGCGCTGCTGCTCTTGCTTGGCAAGCTGAAGAATACGTTGAATCTCAGCCTTATTCAGGACATCGGTTGCCGTTGCAGGAGATGTCTGCATTCGTTGATGGAAAGAAGGAGTGTGCCCATCCCTGTAAAGCCGACGGTTGCTGGGTTGAACTGCTGTTTTCTCTGGCTTTTCACCTGCCGGCTGCAAGGCTTGCCTATGTTCAGGAGTATCAGCCTGTGACCGGGCATCTGCTGCCTTGATGGTCGCCACCCTATTGGCAGCACCTTTCGAACCTCGGGCAATGCGCCGTTCCCAAGCTCGGGCCGACTTCGCAGCACGCGCACCAAGCATCAGGACACCCAGAAGAAGTATTGCCGGAATCAGAGCATACAGCATGGAGATAGTCGTTGTTGCCCCGAGAACTATCAATACGACTGTCACTATGGCGAGCGCCGCAACGATGAACTGACGCCTTCGAATAGCGGCACGCCTCATCTGACGAATTCGTTCAATATGCTCCTGTTTGTGCGCAGCAATTCTTTGCGTCTGTTCAGAGTCCATGAACGAACCTTTCACCCTTTGCATGCCGGCAACATGCGACTTCGTATCACCAACACGTGTGGCATCTTCTTGAGTTACCACATGCAGCGATGAGGAGTATCTGTCTTCGCGATGCTCCGATGCACGTCTCATCCCCATTATGGTCTTTCCCGGTAACCAACCGCAAATGAGAAGCACAGCAATCACTAAGAGTACGAGGCTGCTTAGTGATTCATAGTTCATATGGCCTACGATAGAGTAAGAATGTTGATTATGTAATAAAAGTCGTGGCGTGTCGAATAAATTCAGCGACTACGTGTTCTCTCTGGCCGCTCTTGGTCACTCGTCGCTGAGTCACCAAGACGATCAACGACGGTATTCTCCACATCGCTCAGCAGCAATGCGTAAGCTTCGTGGTCTCTCCATTCACCATTGATATACATATACTCTCGCCGCAGACCTTCCCTTGGTATGCCCAATTTCTCGACCACGCGCTTGGATCGATCGTTCGAAGGCAGAATATCGATTTCCAAACGATGCAGACGTGGCCCATCGACTGCACCAAATGCCCAATCGGCAAGCATGGCGAGAGCAAGAGGAGTGAATCCAAGTCCGGCATGATTGTGATCGATCCAATAACCGACTGTCCCCGTTCTCATCGAGCCATAGCAGATTGCACCCAGTGATATCTGTCCTACGATCCGCCCCTCGAATTCGACCATGAATACAATTTCTGAACCCGCTTCGGCAAGCTCACGTTCACGGCGTACCCACTGGGAGAATGAAATGCCCTGGCCGTGCATGGGATCTCCTGATTCCCAAGGTTCAAGCCAGTCTCGATTGTTGTATCGAAGTGTATTCCACTCAATGTCATCCTCTTCGCGTAAAGGGCGCAGACTAATTGCTGGTTTGCCCTCGGGAGCGACAATTTCAGTCGGCGTATGGAAATGGCTATTATCGGTACGTGACCGAAATGCATCCATAAATGATTGAAAAACGGACATGCCGCCATTATCGCACCGTTCGCGTTGAAAACTGGTAGATTATATGCTCGCGCGCCATACTGGTTGGTATGGAAAGCATCGCATCTCAGAAATCGGCACTGCGCCACAAAATATTGCATCGACGTTCTAAGATTTCCAAGGCCGCTCGCCTCGCTTCGGCTCAGCAGCTTGTGAGTGTGGCAAAACGTTGTGACCTCATCAAGGCGCAGACCACGATTGCATGCTTCGTGTCGATGGGCAGTGAGGTCCGAACATCGGCGTTCTTGCAGTATTGCATGGAACAGCCTGTACGGGTCCTTGTGCCTCGTCTTGGCAGGGGTCTTGATATGGGATGGAGCTATTATTCTGGCAATGAGACCTTGGAGAACAGGGGAAGGCACCGTCCTGCAGAGCCGGCTGATGAGGTTCTCCCTCCTGCGGCGCTTGAGTATGCCTCGACGATTTTCATTGCGGCTCTCGGCGTTGATGGCCAGGGTAACCGTCTGGGACGCGGCGCAGGTTGGTACGATCAGGCATTGCAATACTGCAATGCAGACGCTCGAATCATCGCAATCTGCTGGCCATGGGAAGTTTCACAGCTTCCCATCCCGCATGACTCGAACGATGTGGCGATTGATGGTGTGCTTACCCCTCTGGATTTCACGCCCATAGACAAGCACTGAGGCACAAGACCGTAGAGAGTGCAATAATACGGTCTGGAGTATTGAGCGCAGTCTATACTGTCTCAGTGCAGCACAATCAGTACTACGTTGTTGGTGAATCAAGAATCAGTGGAGGAAGACCTTGCCTACCTATCATTACCGTTGCAAGAACTGTCAATATGATTTCACAGAGCAGCAGTCATTCAGCGATGATCCGATCACTATCTGTCCTCGGTGTGGTCAGGCTCAGGTTCGTAAGATTTTTTCCGCCGTTCCCATTGAATTCAAAGGTCACGGCTTCTATCGCACCGATTCGGGTTCGCATTCGAGCTCGTCATCGAAATAGTCCCCACTCATATCAGTGAAGGTTTCCATCACGTCATGAGATCACATTCGACCACATGCTCATGGCTCAGGTGCATTCTTGCATCGATTCGTTCAAGAATTGCCCAATGCTTGACTTTCTTTCCTCTCATTCCTCAGCAATGGATTCCCTGCAACGAAGACGTTTCAATGCCCATGTCCGGCATATCCTGTGCGCCGTATGCTCCGCATTGACACTGTTTGCAGTGTGCCAATCCATCGCAGAAGGATCGCGCAATCGTATACAGATCGTCGTTGCATCTCGCGAGATTGCTCGTGGTCAGCAACTCAGCTCGGAGGATCTGAGCCTCATCAGTATTCCCGAGTCATCGGTAACGCGCCACTTTGTCCACACCATTGAGGCAGCGGACGGCAAGCAATCGCAAACCACCCTCTCAGCCGGACAACCCTTGCCCAGCAATGCCATATCGGAAGGCTTAAGCATTGCTGCGGGACACACCTCAATTCAGATCCAGCTTGCCAGTGTGCCTTCGCAACTCTCGATTGGAGACACGGTACGACTGGTATCATCGGCAAGCTGCTCAAAGGCCGGGTCAGACATCGTCACCGAGGATGGCTCAGCCACTCAACCAACCGAAGACCCTGATTTACACAGCGCAAATGCCGAGTCAGACTTGGTATTAACTTCGGTCTGTACTCTTGCCAGGCAGGCTCAAGTGCTCAGTATCGCCGAGCCATCAGACGATTCATTGCTCAACTCAATAACGGCGAATAGCGAAGATCAATCGCTTGTTACATTCTGTGTGTCCCCGGAAGAGGCGGTTGCAATTCTGAGTCAACAGCAGCAGGGTCCTATTCTTGCGGTGAGTGGCTGATGTACACTCAGGAAGAGAAGTACAAGGTCACAGGGCCAAATCTTCGGAGCATTGAGAAGAAGGAGTAAGAATGTCATCTCTGTCAGAAAACGGGAAACGAATGAGTGCGAAAACCATGCAGGCCACGCATCAATTGGCTGCACTGACCGATAAGGGACCCATAGGCGGATTCAAGAAATTCGTTTCACGCGGTTCAATGATTGATATGGCAGTCGGTGTCGTTATGGGCGCCGCGGTCACCGCAGTGGTGAATTCAGTCGTAAAATCATTCATCACACCTCTGATCGGTATGCTTTTTGGCAAACCGGATCTGTCGAATCTTCTGACCATCACCTACAATGGTGCGACCATTTCCTTCGGGGCAATCCTTGGTGAACTCCTCAACTTCCTGATTGTGGCGTTGGCGGTATACTTCTGCATCATTCTGCCCATCAACAAGCTTCGTGACATGACCAGAGCCGTTGCCGGAGTTGAAGAGGCGAAACCTGCGGAACCATCACCGGAGGAACAGTCCGTTGCAATCCTTCAAGAGATTCGTGACCAGCTCAAGGAACAGAATACCCTAAACAAGTAGTGTCAGCCGTTATTCCTTCTCGGCAGTGAACACACCCCAGTGGGGTGGCAATTCGCCAAGGATGCGTGCATCATCGTCCGCATCCCTGGCTTTTTTTGTCTGCATATCGCCTGCCTCAAGCTTCACGCCGTCGGCATCAAAATGCTCGGTTCCCTTCAGCACAACACGGTGGTGTTCTCGCCTTGAGCGCCTCATGGGCTCATAGGTCGGCGCAAGGTCCCGATGCGACGCGCGCCTGTCGATCTGTGAGGAATCATCTTCCGTAGAAAGCGCATTCATTCCGTATCTCCATAGACCTCTGCAAGTTGGCTGACAATACGATCCACTTCCTTGTCGGGGTTGACGAACGCCGCCACACTCCATACGGTAATGACCGACCAACCGAGCATCTGAAGACTTTCGTGAATAAAACGATGCCGCTGTCTGGTTGAGCGAATGCGCATGTAATCGGCGTTATCCGTCAATACGGCTAGTGCAAAGGGCTTGCCCTTCACGCCGACGACCAACGGGATGCGGGTACCTTGGTCGTATCCATAGTAGAGGGCAACTTCAAGTCCACGCTTGCGGATGCGATCAGCAAGGTCATCAAGCAGCATGTCAGGCGATGGTGTTTCATGTGCCACTGGCTTGATGCGTTCCTTGCCAAGATTCTCAGCCCACTGCAACACGACTTTCAGGAACCTTGGTCCTGGCTGATGAATTCTGTCGTCTTCCATGTCTTCTGAACCAAAGGCAGAGATGATGTCAAGGTTCCTTGACGAAAGAGCCAAGGCATCAAGAAGCATGCCCTTGCCTGCTTCACCTTCCAGCTCACCAAACTGCTGGAGCAGTCTTCCGTGTGCAGTCTTGGCGAAGCCGAATGAAATGATGACATCGCCAGACTGAGCTCCAGCAATTTCATCGATGCCGATGATGCGAATGTGGCGCAGGAACTTGGCAAAGTTTGGATCCTTGACTGCACAGGATTTCAGTTCTGCACCCAGCCTGGCTCGATGCGTTGGTGAAAGTGTGACGACGGTAAGCACATAGGATGCCGGAACGATCGTGAACGAATGAGCCCGCTGACGCAGCTCCCCGATAACTGCATCAATCTCCTGCTGGCTGGATTCAACCAGACCGGTAGCCATGACCGGGACACCTGTGGCCTCGATCCGCTTATATCTGACCACACCCTGTGTCGTCGAGCATGTTCCTTCTGGTGTCGAAGAGCCATATCCCTGCACCTTGAGAAATGCCGATACATCTTGTGGACGCCGATCCGGGGTGCTTGGAATATTGACACTGGGAAGCAGCGATATCATGCGCTTTACAGAGTTGGAAGTGACGGTCTCGCGATGCGCCAGGATCACAATCTGCCTGACTCGCTTTGCAATGGTCAGCAACTCGATGGATGGCATATGCGCTGCAGCATCGACGATTGCCATGTCTGCGAGCTGATCGGTGCTGGTCAATGCGGCCAGAGTGGCAGGCGTTGCAACACAAATCGGCTTTGCAGCTGAGATAAGTCTCGGGAAATCTCGGTGGAGTGCATCGACTCCGACTCGCTGATGACCGGAAAGCTTGGTATGGAGCTGGTTTGCCTCCTGAGTATGAGAAAAGAGCATCTCAGAGAGGCGCTTGGTGAGTTCCTGATTCAACATTGCCCCGACGCTGCGCACATGTTCGGTATCGATCTGCACAAATCGATCGGCAGCACTCGAGAGAGCCGAACCATCCTGATTGGAAATCATCTCTGAGGAACGCACGATATCCTCGAAAACGGTAGTCCACCAAGCCAATTGCAATTCAGCGCGAACGGCCTTGGAGCTGACCCGCCTCGAATGCAGATCACGAATGAGTTCTCCCAGGCCCACCTTGTCGAAGTCTTCCTCAAGACGGCAGCGCTCAGGCAAGGTTTCCAATGCAAGATGATCATTGAAGAGAGCCTTGAGCCGTTCTTCGAGATCCTTCAAGGTCACTGATTCAAACTCGGCACCCTGAGGAGTGGTCGCCAGCACCGTATTCAACGCTGTCAGATCGTTCGACAGCGAATCCTGCGTCTCCATGATCTGGTCAAGCCGTGGAGGCAATACTGGCCATCCGCCGTGAGGAACGAAGATGCGCCACTGTTCTGCCTGCTTGGAAACGATGGTCAGAGCATCATGGAGATTATCGACCTGTGCCCCGACCCGAAGCAGGCCCTTTGCTTCCTTCGTATGCCTTCTGCGTTCCCAGAAGCCCATGGTAGTGCCATTGGCCTTGCGTTCGGCCTTGGACTTGGTCGCCTCTATCATCGACGCAATATCACGTTCGAAGATCTCAGGCTGGAAGATATCGAGAACTCGGCGCAGATTCTTGAGCACCGTGACCTGATTCTCCCAATCGTGTGCGGTTGCCGGCACAGGGAAGCCGCATGTCTGAACCGTGTTCGCCACTTGCTGACGAATTGAAGGCAACGTTCGCTCCAGCAGTCTCACAACGCGCTGATAAGCGTCAACTGCATCGTTTTCCGAGCTGATTGATGCCTTGTACCACACGGTATCATCGGGACCTATGGTGAATTCGCCAATATCCGCTGCACGTTCAAGCAGTGCAGCCCACTTTTTGATATTCGGACCGATTGCCCGTGCAGCATTGATATCGAGACGCACGCGTGTGATTGGATGCGTTGGCAATGCAGCGATGTGTGCAAGGTTCTGAATGGTCTGATAGGCTGAGACGCCCCAACCTTCGTTGACTCCGTGCAGATCGCCAAGATAACGGGTAAGACGTGAACGTACGCCTACGAGCTCGTCGGCAAGCTGATTGAAACGAGAACCGGCCGTACCTTGCTGATAGCCAACGGCATCAATCAACTGTCGATCAATGCGCGCATTGGTGGAGGCATCGGCAACATCAAGTACCATGTCTTCCATATCGTTGGCACGCATCACCTGCATGAATCTGCGCTTCTGCTCGGCAACGCTCGGCACATACAACACGGTGCGGCCGTTCACGATGCAGCGCGATGCAACTGCCGCCGCATGCGTGGCCGTGTGCTTGTCGGAACTCTCATTCATGAAGATAGAACGACCAGACGCAGCAAGATGGGCTGCGAAACGAACATGATTATCGACATCAGCAATTTCCAGCTCGTCATGAGGATCTGCGTCAAACGGACTGAAATCAGCCATTGGCTGGTTTTTCAGCAGTTCGACAGCATCGGGCTCGCCAGCAATTGCATCAAGCACTGTGTTTCCTGAAGACCCATTGGCTAGTTCATCAATAATGTCTTGACTCTCATTGATCAGCAGTGTAGATGGTTCGACAAGACATCCAAGAATGATGTCGTGATCGATGGTGAAGTCGGCAATCTCATCATTCGTTTCGTTCTCGATGTGATTGAACAGCGCACTTGTCTCTGCGGTTCCACCTTGGAAATGCACCTCGTTGAAGAGTCGCTTTGCGTTGATATCGACACCATGATCTCTCAGTGCAGAGATCAACGCATTATTCATTTCCACAGGACCGGAGAGACGTATCGTCATCTTTGGACGAGCTCCTTGCGGCGCCTCGACCGTGACTGGATACAGCAAAACCGGCATTGAGCTACCAAGCCATGTCGCCACACCCACCACCAATGAAAGCTCTGCACAGCCACTGAGACGATTCTTCGCAGTCTGATCTTCGAGGACTCGACCCATCCGCTTTATCGCTGCACGAAGCACACCGTTGTCTCGGAACAAGGAGTCCAGATGCGTCTGGCCTCCTGCAAAAAGCTGAGCGATTCCAGACGGATGCGCGTGTGTGAGCTCCAGACGAGCCGTCAGCTGGGTAATGTCCTCCAATGGAGTCTGCCCAACTTCACTTTGATATTCACGTCTCCATGCACGTATCGAATCTAGAATGTTCGTTTCTTTTCCTCGTGCCTGATGTAAGGATCCATTGGCTGGTTCTTCACTCATTCTTGCTCACTTCCGCGTTGCCTCGAGATACTCCTGATAACCTGTGTTGGACTGGAGCGCGACATCAATATCATGGTTGCCCTGAGCTGCCAGCCAGGCATACAGATCGTCATATAACGATGTATTCATTGCAAGGAACGGCAGCAATTCAGCGTGTCTGGCCATGTCGAACTGTGTGGAGAAATCATGGCTTGTTCGCGCATCATCCGACGTGAAGCCATCAACTTCAACGATATGCTGTTTCTTGGAGAACTCGCCCTTTGAGACTTTCTCAAAAACCGACCCAGGCTCAAAGACCGGCTTGAACGCAAATTGATCGGCATCCGTCCGCTGTGCCTGTTCGGCGGCTTCGGCCATGTGTGCGGCATGGTGAGCATTGTCATTGTCAATCGTTGCCGATGCTAGTGGTGTGAACGTGGAGTGCGGCGACTGTGTGGAATGGGCATCGGAAGGATTCGTATGCTCGTCTCTCTGGGAGGTATCCGGTGTGGCCTTATCACGCGTATTCTCATGTGCCGTGTCGATGTGAAGAGCATCGGAAAGAGCATCTTCGAACAGATCACGCTGCTCTGGGACATGGTGTTTGGCGGATACGTCCTGCCCTGCCTGCTGTGTCGTTTCCGAAACAGCTTGTGCCGTGCCCTCTGCATTGGCAGAATCACCCGGCCCGACGGGTACAGATGAGAGATTCTTAGTGGCTCTCGAAGTCTCTTTATTTGCCTTATCTGCTTGCTGCGCAGCTGGTTGAGTCGTTTCACCTCCAGGTTCCTGAGCAGAGGCCTCACCCAGAACCGCATCATGAAGCTGCGTGATCCTACTGCGAACCGAGCTGGCATCGAAGGCACTCGTTGGCTCACCGGCACGCAGATCAAGAATGTCATCAACGGACATATCAGCCGCATCCGGCTCAACAGGAGCGTTATCAGTGGCATACGAGAACAGATCGGAAACATCATCGGACTGCTGAGCCAGGGGCTTACGCTCAGGCTGAATGTCATGGCGCTTGAAGGATACCGGAACATCACCGAATTGCAGAGTCATCTCTTTACGAGGTAGCAGAAAGTCCTGATCGAGCGGCACACGAACAAGATCGCCATTCGAACGCACAATATATGTGCCGTTGGTCGAGTGCAGATCACGAATCGTTGCAGCACCTGAATTGGTCACTGCGAAGACAGCATGACGTTTTGACATGGACCGTGTTTCATCAGGAACATTAAGACGTGATGTACCTTCATCAGGAAGAGGTCGTAGTGGTTTGCGCCCTATTTCGATGCTTTCACCCGAGTTCACCATCACATCATCCATGTTCTTGACACTGACGATCCATTGATGAGTCGGTCGCTTATCAACACTCACGACTGCCGTCCTCCTTACGATAAAGCCCGTATCACCCGCATAATAGCCATAGCTTCATATCCATTGTGTCATGAATGAGCAATAAAAACTGAAAAACCACCGCGATTCTCGCACAATCAGTGAATTCTTACAGCTGAATTGCTCTGTAAACGTCGCAAAATCATACGTTGAAATGGAATTGTAACCAAGAAAGAGAGCACATCCGATACCGATTGCGCCATCTGCACACCCAATACACCGAATATATGAGGAAGGATGAGCACTACCGGTGCAAGGAACAGACCAAGGCGGCACAATGCCAGGAAGGATGCAATGCCTGTCATTCCTATGGTCTGCTGCATCATATTCGACATCATGTTGAATCCATTGAGCGCACAGGTGAAACATTGGATGCGCAATGCGAAGGCTCCAATGGCAATCACCACCGGGTCAGAACGAAACACCCCAATGAGATGAGGCGCACTGATAAAAAGCACCACGGCCAAGACAACCAGCAGCGAGGTTGACATGCGAATGCAGAACCAATAGCCTCGCTTGACCCTTGGGAATAATCCGGCGCCGTAGTTGTATCCGCATACAGGCTGGAATCCTTGACCAAGCCCGACAATGACCGAATTGGTAAAGAGCATGATTCTCATGACTATTGCCATTCCTGCAATTGCGGCATCTCCAAATGGATTGGCGGCAAGGTTGACACAGGTCACGGCTATGGAACCGGCACCTTGACGAACAAGAGACGGCAATCCCCCTCCGAGTATTTCACGCACCAGAAGAACATTCGGCCTGAACTGACAGTATGAGAGAGAGACCACTGAGAATTTTCGGCTCATATAGAGCAATATGCCAAAGCTCACTGTCTGGCAGATGGCTGTGGCAAGACCTGCACCGAAGATGCCGAGATGAAGTCCAAAGATCAATGCCGGTGCAAGTGCGAGGTTAAGCATGGCTCCCGAAACAAGTCCAACCATGGCATATGCCGACTGACCTTGATAGCGGAGCAGACCGTTCATGGTGAACGATGCACAGACGAATGGAGCAGCGCAGAGCAGCGGGGTGAGATATTCAATTGCATACGGGGCAATGGTCTCGGTTGATCCAAGCATGCTCACCAAAGGTCGTAAGGTGACAAGGCCAAGAACAGTAATCAGGAATCCGCATCCCACAGAGCCGAAGAATCCTATGGAGAGCAGCTTTGCGGCTCTATCTTCGTCATGCTTGCCCAATTCTCTGGCAAGTGTGTTTCCCGATCCGTTACCAAAGAAAAAACCAACTGCCTGAAGTATCGTCATGATCGAAAATGCAATGCCAATCGCCCCCGATTGCGCAGTGCCCAGCCGACCAATGAAGAAGGTATCGACCAGGTTGTACGCCATGGTGACCAGATTCGAAATGACCGCAGGCGCACTCAGTTTCATAATCAGCCCTTCGACAGGCCGTTGCGTCATTTCGTAGTATTTGGCATCAGCCCGTGCGTGCTTGATCTTCTTCGGGTCCAGATTCTTCACCTGCAAGCCGTTCGCCATCTCATCCCCTACAAATCTCAGCGATTTTTACGAAAATATGCTATCGCAAGTTTGCAGAAACATATGGGGTGATGACCAGACCCTCATGTGCTTTTGCAGTCAGTTTTTCTGCAGGTCGTGCCCTGGAAGTCGCTTTTCACGCGGATTTGCTCGAAAAGCGACTTCCAAAGCGCAACCCGTGCAACACGCACAACATTCTGCGGGTAGAAACCGGATGCACTTTTCGGGGTATGACCCTAACAACAATTATGACTCTAACAACAATGACCTGCCGAGGTAACCCGGCAGGTCATTGAAAGCAACGAATCAACATTCGTTATCACTCGTATGAGCGGCGCGAAACGAACTACTTGAGTTCTACAGTTGCGCCAGCCTCTTCGAGAGCAGCCTTTGCCTTCTCGGCATCTTCCTTCTTGGCCTTCTCAAGAACAGCCTTAGGAGCTGAATCAACAACACCCTTTGCATCGGCAAGACCGAGGTTGGTCAGAGCGCGAACGGCCTTGATGACCTGGATCTTCTTGTCGCCAACGGCGGAGAGGATGACGTCAAACTCGTCCTTCTCTTCCTCAGCTGGTGCAGCGGCGCCTGGAGCGGCGGCAGCAACGGCTGCGACAGGAGCGGCAGCTTCAACGTCGAATTCGTCTTCGAACTTCTTGACGAAGTCGGAGAGCTCAACGAGGGTCATTTCCTTGAAAGCTTCAAGGAGCTCATCGGATGAGAGCTTAGCCATAATGGCTTCCTTTCATTTGCGGTGGTTCACGATTCGTGAGCCTGCTGGTGCAGGCAATCCACCAAACATCTTGTTTTTTCCTTGCATTGATCAAGCGGCACAAGCCACAAGATCAGGCAGCCTTTTCCTGCTTTTCGCGCAATGCGTCGATGGTGCGAACAGCCTTGGTAGGTATCGCAACAAATGCAAATGCGGCCTTGGCCATCGTGCCTTTCAGCGCGCCAGCCATCTTGGAAAGCAGAACCTCACGGGATTCGAGATCCGCAAGTTTCTGGACGCCCTCTTCGTCATAGACAGTTCCATCTGCGAAACCGCCCTTGACAACGAGCTGCTTGTTTGCCTTGGTGAAGTCGCGAAGTGTCTTCGCAGCCTGGACGTAATCGCCCTTGACGAAAGTGATGGCGGTTGGGCCCGAGATGAATTCATCCAGTCCCTCGACGCCTGCTTCCTTAGCTGCAATGCGAGCCAGCGTATTCTTCGCCACGGTATAGGAAGTATCGCGGCCTAGTTTGTCACGCAGGTCTGCGATCTGCGGGACACTGAGCCCGCGGTACTCGGTGAGAAGAATCGCGTCGGAATTACGGAATTTACCCGTAAGCTCCGCGACCACCTCTTCCTTTTCGGGCCTTTTCATGGCGTTCCTTCCTAAGTGGCCACTGGAAGGTGACTATGAGTGCCAAGTCTACGAGGGCAATAAAAAAGCCCTGCGCGCAGGCAGAGCATCAACATCCACAAGCGTCTTGAACGAATCCGTTCCAGACGAAGCTTCTGGGCTTTCATCTCAACCTACGCTGGCCTGGTACACAAATTTCACGCAATCTTACGATCACGACCAGCGGTCTGTGGTTTTACAACTTCATCAGGCTACACCCTTATTACGAGATTGCGCAAATTCATTGTGTCTGCTATGCCCACTGAGCGTGTTTCACACCATCTCGCCTTGTCACAAGTAGTGTGCACGCCTAGAGCTTTTCGATGATTCGAATCACCTGCCTTGCCGCGGTATCGGCAAATTCGGAAATATCAAAGTCCTTGAATGACTCGTATTCCGTATCGGCATTGTCACTCAACGCGCGAATCACAAGAACGGGAACATGGTTGCGCGCTGCAACATGGCACACTGCCGCACCTTCCATCTCTACTGCATCAGCGCCAGTGACGCGCGAAACCTGCTGAATCTTTTCTGCGGTATCCACGAAATAGTTGCCGGAAGCAATGATACCGGTTATATGCTTCGTACCCATGTCACTGAGCACACTATCGGCAATGGCAAGTAAAGCAGGATCGGAATGGAATTCGTTCTGTTTCGGTGCAAATTGAGCAATGAGACGCATGTCAGAGTCGAGATATCGCAGAGTGCCTCCAAGGACCACATCATTGATATGGAGCGATGGATTGAGGTTGCCGGCTATCCCTGAGAAAATCACGGCATCCGGCCGATAGGTGTCAATGAGATACTGCGTCGTCGATGCAGCATTGACTGTTCCCATGCCCCCGACAGTGGCAATGACACGAATCTCCTCGCCGCTTGTCGACTTGATATCACCTTGTACCACGTCAAGACTTGCCTGCTGCGAATCTGCACTATGCGATAAATTCGATAGCGATCGTGCAATAAGGCCGACCTCTTCGTTCAATGCTCCGATGACCGCTACCGTTTTCATACCCGCTCCTTAATTGTTGCCCGAGTGGGAGTTTAACACCTTAATATACCGCTGCCGCTCCCGCACACATCGGAAGCGGCAGCCGATGGCACAGTGATTCCTGCCACGGTTTCGAGAGCTGGTTGATCAATGGTTTGTTGCCTTACTCAGTACACCGATGGCTGATAGTCATAGATGCCCATCAGAAGATTCACCACGATGACGATGATTGATACGATAACGCCGACGACTGCGAAGATATAGGTGGCTCGCGAGCGCTCCTCGCCCTTCTCGGGAATCAGAATACCAACGACCGAGAGGACCAGCCCGACTGTGCCGAATGGGCTCACGAAGCGGTTATATTGCCATACGACAACGAAAAGCCCGATAAGGGCCAGAATGAAACCTGCGATGGCAAATCCTTTTGCAGCACTCTTGCCTTGCCCGCGATTCGGATACTGCTGGTATGGATATCCAACGAAGTTCGGTGGCATCATATTCGGTTGCCGATTATTCGGCTGTGAGCCAGGCTGAGCACCATGCTGGCCTTGAGATTGATTCGGCGTCTGAGAGACACCGGGCTGATTGGTTTGAGGACGTTGAGCATTGAATTGCTGATTGTTTGGCTGTGTCATATTGCCCCTATTCTTGGATTCCCTCGATTGTGCGTGCTGCGCTTACTGTGCATTCATTCCATCTCGTCAATTCTACCGAATCCTTCACCGATTTTCTTCTAGCCTTCGCCGAGAAACCGTGATCAGCAGGTAAGCAGCAGGTGATTCATGTATCTTCATCGGCAATGCCATGCGCTGACACGGAGATCGAGCGGGCCAGCAATGGTACTTGCTTGTGAGGGATTCACATGGATTTCTCAGCCGACACCATGTAAGTCCGAAGAACAGACCTGCATCATAGTAATCAGACCCCGCTGGTTTTCTTCCATTTCTCTCTCCACTGCGGGGTCTTCCCCTATCTTGTCTGCATCTTCTGAGGGCTATAGGCACAGATGTGTGTGGGGGCACAGAGGTGTGTGGGAAATCGTTTCCTAGTTCTTGTGGGAGTGGGTGTTGCTTCTGTTTGATAATTTTTACGCTGGTATAACGGCACGGCACAAAGTATGTGTGAAACATGCCGTGAGGCGTTCTCCAGGCTGGGGTTTGTGCTGGTTGATAATCCTGTTTGACCTGGGATGCATGAAAGCAACCTGTGTCCGTATTGCGGCACCATCATGCATCGCAACAGAACCACGAGAGCAGGAACGACCCAATGTCGATGCCCGCCATCCCCACCTCCCTTGCTATCCTCACCTCTCTTGTCATCTCGACCGAATGTCATCTCGAGCGAATTACACCTCCCTTGTCATCTCGAGTGAGCGGAGCGAGTCGAGAGATCTCACCCTTGCAAGCATCAACAGCCAAGATCCCTCGACTCGCTCCGCTCACTCGGGATGACGATGGTACATACAGCTTTGACAAGTTCATACGATCGACTCGCTCCGCTCACTCGGAATGACAGCCCTTGGGCTATCAGCAGGTCGGCTATCTGATCGGCCCGCTCCGCTCACTCGGAATGACGGGAGAGGAGCAGGGCATCTACTGGAACGAATTACACGCCAGTACACCAGCAAAGAC
>NZ_MWXA01000005.1 GCF_002259795.1 Bifidobacterium aquikefiri
TGCTCGACCGTTATGATGTGTTCACTGCGTTCCAGGGTTTCCTCACCCTTGACCTTGTTCGCAACGCATCATCTCGGCCAAGGAGCGCGGCAGCGATGCCGATGCCTTGCTGGAGCACAAGGTCAAGGGTGAGGAAACCCTGGAACGCAGTGAACACATCATAACGGTCGAGCACCTGACCAAGGAATTCAAACTACCTCGCAGAACAGAAATGTTCAAGGCGGTAGACGATGTGTCGTTCTCGGTCAAACGTGGCACCACCCTGGCAATCGTCGGCGAATCGGGTTCGGGCAAGTCCACCGTTGCCAATATGGTGCTGCGTCTACTTGAGCCGACTGCGGGTACGGTAACCTTCGAGGGCAAGAATATAGCTGAGTTCAGGCGCAAGGAAATGCTTGCATTCCGTCGGCAGGTTCAACCGGTATTCCAAAACCCCTATGGTTCCCTGGATCCGATGTATTCAATATTTCGTTCAGTTGAGGAGCCCTTGCGCATTCATAAGGTCGGCAACAAGAAGTCTCGCGTAGAGCGCGTCAAGGCATTGCTCGATATGGTAGAAATGCCGCAATCGGTGATGCGTCGATATCCGAACGAGCTTTCGGGTGGTCAGCGCCAACGCATTGCCATAGCTCGTGCCATGGCCTTGAATCCCAGTGTGATCGTGTGCGACGAGGCTGTTTCAGCACTTGATGTGCTGGTGCAGAACCAGGTCCTTGAGCTGCTCAATGATTTGCAGGCAGAGCGAGGACTCAGCTATCTGTTCATCACTCACGATTTGGCCGTTGTCCGTCAGATCGCGGACGAAGTCGTCGTCATGCAGCATGGAAAGCTCGTTGAGCATGCTACGACCGATGAGGTGTTTGAACATCCGCAGCAGCAATACACCAAAGATTTGCTGGATGCAATTCCTGGTGGAAATCTGAGCTTAGGATTGGATTCCTGAGCGGTTCCTCGACGACGCTGGTAGGGTGTGTGGCATGAGCATTACGATTGCGACTTCAAATGTGAATGGGGTGCGTGCTGCAGCGCGCAAGGATGTTGGCACATGGGTGAGTGCGAAGGTTCCTGATGTCTGGTGTATGCAGGAAGTGCGGGCTCCCCAATCGGCCATTGATCCGATCTTTGACGATTTCGCTGATAGATATGTCACGCAGGGCAAGATCAAGAAGCCTGAAGATCTCTTCAGGGTCAACGATATCTGTGAGATCAAGGGGCGTGCTGGTGTTGCCCTGCTCACCACCCTGCCGGTACTGGAGACAAGGATCGGTCTTCCAGGTCTGAGCGAACCAGTAGACACTGGTCGCTGGATAGAAGCCGATGTCAAGACACCTGATGGCCATGTGCTCACCGTCATCTGCATATATGTGCATTCAGGTATGGCGGACGATGCATTGAAGATGAAGCAAAAGTTCCGTTTTCTTGACACCATGATGGGGCGTCTCGAGGACTTACGCGACGAAGCTGCCAAAGGCGGCAGGCAAGCGGTTCTTTGCGGCGACTTCAATATTGCGCATACGCCTATCGACATCAAGAATGCCAAGGCGAATGTGACCCATGCGGGTTTCATGCCTTCCGAACGTGTCTATATCGACAAATGGCTTGATGATCTCGATTACGTAGATGTCATGCGTGACTTGGCAGGAGATATACAAGGTCCCTATACATGGTGGAGTCAGCGTGGACGTGCGTTTGACAATAACGTGGGATGGAGATTGGACTATCAGTTTGCAACGCCGGAATTTGCCGAAACAGCCCAAGGATTCACCATCGACAAGGCAAGCTCGTATGATACCCGGTGGAGCGATCATGCTGCTCTGGAAGTAACGTACAAGGTCTGAGAGCACGAGGACTTTCCGCAAAGACATGCGCATACACACCTTTGTGGTTATTCTTGGATAACGGACGTAACGAATAACCTCCTATGCGAGGTCAGAAACGAGGAATCATGGGCTTGTTCGGATTCGGCAAGAAGCATGCGAAACAGCAGTCAGCAGAAGATCAACCTGAGGTAGAGAACGACGAAGTTCTTGCACCGCAAGACGAGGATGCTGATTTCGATCCAATCGATGATGATAATCAAGAAGACAGCGCCGAATATCAGGGCAGAGGTGAAGATCGCGGACCATGGGACGTCGACGATGAGGAAGTTGTGGATTACGACGAATACCTCGACATCGGTGCTTTCTATCTGCCGTATCTTCAAGGCATAGAGCTTCGTCTGAAGGCAAATCGTGCAAGCGGGGATGTGTTGGGTGCCACCATCTCGTATGGTTCTTCAAGCCTTGAGATCGAAGCCTTCGCTGCTCCCAAGACATTGGGGCTGTGGGATGATGTGCGCGAGGATCTGCTTGCGGGCAATGACAGTGCATCCAGTAAGCCCGGAGTATTCGGAACCGAGGTTTCCCTGCCTGTTGAGGTCAAAGGCAATACCGTTATCACTCGAATCGTTGGCGTTGATGGTCCACGTTGGATGCTTCGCGGCATCTTCTCGGGTCCGGCGGCATCCGTTGGAGAGGAAAAGCAGATTCTCGACAACCTGTTCCAGGAGATTGTCGTTGAACGCGGCGACGAGCCGCTTGCTCCACGCGATATGATTCCGATGCACGCACCGGTGACGCCAAAGCAACGCAGGGAGCAGGAAGCTGCCGCACAGGATCAGGACGCTGCAACTGCCAAGAACACGCAGAAGAGCGGCAATGACAAGAATGACAAGTCCATTCCCGAAAAGCCCAAGGGGCCTTTCGACAGCGATCAGAACACAGAGGTCAAGACAACGCTTTCCAGAGGCCCCATGTTCTCCGAGGTTCGATAACTTCTGACGTTCAAGGTGAATGGTATGCACAATCAGCGCGATGATCAGCCCGATTCTTCAATCGCTGACCAACACGATTGCGATGGTGAAAGTCAGCACGATGACGAATCCTTTGCAGGAGACGTATGGCATACGGCTTTTCAACGTGTGGCAGCCAAAAACAGTGCCAGAAAAGGGATTGGATCGCTAGCATCGGATGACTTCTCGATCATGGATGCCATCGGCGGTGTCAGAGGCGTGGTTGAATCTTTGCTTCCGGGCCTGATCTTTATCATCGCCTATATCGTTACGGGCAACCTTGCAATCACCTTGGCCATATCGCTTGTGGAGGCTGTGTTGCAGCTTCTGCTTCGCATGGTGCAGCGCCAGCCAATCATGGGCGCGTTGAGCGGTGTGTGCGCGGTTGCCTTGTGTCTTGTGTGGGCTTGGTTTACGAAAGATGCAAGGAACTATTATCTGCCTGGCTTCATCACGAACGTGGCATGGATTGTTGCACTGCTGACCTCCATGGTGCTCAAGGTCCCTGGCATCGGTGCGTGCATAGAGTTCATTCGACGCCCGACATTCAGCGGTTTTGGGGCATGGCTTGATGCGTGGCGCAGCGACGGCCCCCTATACCGTGCCTATACGAAGGTCACAGCGTTGTGGATTGCGCTCTTTGCCTTGCGTCTGCTGGTGCAGTTGCCAATGTATCTCACTGACCATGTAGCTTGGCTCGGGACGGCAAGACTCATCATGGGAGTTCCATGCTTTGCACTGGTGATATGGATATCATGGCTTCTTGTGGCCGATCCGCTGCATCGCCATGGTGAATTGGAAAAGCAAGAGAAACAATACTGAACATTCAACAATTGGGGATTGATTTGGGTTTGGAAACTGGAGTTCGCATCGAGCGTTATGCCGATCAAGGTCGGTGCGTCGGACATATCGACGGCAGAGTGGTCTTCGTACGTTTTGCATTGCCAGGGGAGTTGGTGCGCATTGTGCTTGACGAGCCGCATGAGCGTACCGACCGATTCTGGACGGGTGAGGTGACCGAGGTCATTGAGGCGAGCCCATATCGCGTCGAGCCGGCATGGAAGCTTGCCGGTCCGCTTGGTGATGGCGGCGGGGTTGGCGGAGCCGATTTGGTTCATGTCTCGCTTCCTGGTCAGATCGTGTGGAAGTCAGACATCATCAATGAGCAGATGAAGCGCTTGGGACATGTCGATACCCATGTGGAAGTCACCCGCATGCCGGAAGATGCGCAGCTTGGCGGTCTCCATTGGCGCACTCGCATCGAAATGATTGCGGATGAGAACGGACTTCCTTCCATGAGACGTCGTGGCACTCATCATCGTGTGACTCTGAGCACTATGCCTCTGGCGACGGCATCGGTACTGAAGGTTGCAGAAGAAACGCATTTCTGGGATGGCGGATTCACCCCGGGAGCACAACTGAGAATTGCCGTTCCTGAGGCGGCGCAGACTGCGGAAAATGACGAGATCTTGAGTTTGGGCGAGGTTGAGGCCGGGAGCAAAGTCGAGGGCGAGATTCCGACTGCTGAGTTCAAGAACTATGCGGTGATGGTGGATGGCGAGCTCATCGCCGGTGAGTTTCTACTCAAGGAGCAGGTGAACGTTGACGATCACATATGGAATTACCGTGTGAACGCAGACGGTTTCTGGCAGGTGCATCGCGAGGCACCCCATGCTTTGGTCTCGCATGTGTTGCATGCTGCTCAGGATGCGCTCAATGGATCTGATTCCGCATGCATATGGGATCTGTATTCAGGAGCTGGCCTCTTTACACTTCCGCTGGCCACGATGACCTCTCCACGAACCAGCATGCTCAGCATCGAAGGTGCAAAGCCGGCCGTCATCAACGCACGCCGTAATCTTCGAAGTCTTAATATATCGCGTGTCGATGCTCGAATCGGTGATGTTGGCGCAGTGCTTGGCAATGTGCCTTCGCATCTGGCGCATCCTGACATCGTTGTGCTTGATCCGCCACGTGCAGGCGCACGAAAAAAGGTCTGCGAGCGCGTGGCAGCGGCGAATCCGAAGGCCATCATCTATGTTGCCTGCGATCCCACTAGCCTTGCACGTGATACCGCGACCCTCGACGCTGCCGGTTACACGCTCCGTAATCTCAGTGCTTATGACATCTACCCGATGACGCATCATGTGGAATCCTTGGCCGTCTTTACCAAGTGAGCGCTGTGCCACGATGAGCATGCGCAGAGCCAGGGCCGCTGCATTCGTCAGCGTCATGGTTCTTGTCTTGGGATTGTCGCTGGCTGGTTGCGCACCAGGTGCCGGTGCGGTAGGAGATGCGCCGCAGAGCAGCTCCATGGCCCATGACGGCA
Organism: Bifidobacterium aquikefiri; assembly: GCF_002259795.1. Classification (GTDB taxonomy): domain Bacteria; phylum Actinomycetota; class Actinomycetes; order Actinomycetales; family Bifidobacteriaceae; genus Bombiscardovia; species Bombiscardovia aquikefiri. The sequence continues at coordinate 5,160 of NZ_MWXA01000005.1, forward strand.
TTGATCGTTCGGATGTTCTCATAGCTTTCATTGGTGCCGAGACCACAGCCACGACAGCGCAGGATCGGCAGATTCTGCATTATCTGCAGGCGAAGTCCATGAAAACCCAATATGCATCGTCAGAGAATGTGACGGATGCTCAGGCGGAGGCAATCGTGGCAGCAGTTGCCAACAGATCGACCATGATTCTGCTGCGCTGCAATGCAACACAAAACTCCATAGGCTGTGATTTCAATGATCACGTGGTTGCTGCGTTGCACAGCGCAAGAAATGATGGAATTCCCGTAGTGCTTGTCTCCTCCAGCAAGCAGAGCACCACGCTGGATGACCGTCTGTATGCCGCTCAGTTCGTGTTGCATGCGAAGTCCGATGAATCCAGTGCGTTCAAGGATACACATGCAGACAGTGATGCGGCTCAGCTACAGCAATCGAGCCTCTCCTTGGAACAGGCATCGTTCATCGTGATGAATAATATCAGGCATGCGAAGACCATGTACGTCAGCTATGAATGAGTAATGATGTGACATGGAAAATCAATGAATTCTATCCGTTCGGCAGCAGCGATCAATGCCACGGCATTATGGCATCCACGATGCTGATGAATACCAGCACTATGCACTTACATGATGAACCTCGTTCACCAAAGGCACAGGTGGTCATAGGCCCCGACACCAGTGGGTGTGATGTCTGAACGTGTGTGCCCGCACTGGTGATGCCGTTGCGTTTCACGGGACGACTGCAAGAAAATATGAGCCGATATCAGGCACACTTTTATGCCGGGTGCGTATTCAACCACACCAAGCACAATCGCCCCTCAGCCTTACAGTCACAACACTTCAAAACCAAAAACAGGCACACTTTTTTGCCTATAAACCTCGTAAGCAGTATAGAATGTCGGTTGCAGAGGCTTCGATGGATGTTTTTCAAGTGTTCGCATACCATGGTGAATCAGCATGCAGAGAAGGGCTCGTACTACAACACAATGCAGAGAAATGGGAAATCCTTGGATGCACGCAGACCATCATCGAATCTGAAGCACAACAACCCGGTCTCGATGCCGCAGGTTGACGAGCAAGGTCTGAGTGCCCGGGATGTTCAATCTCGCATCGAAAATCATCAGATCAATAGTGTCGATACCAAGAGTTCACGATCAATTCTGGAAATTCTTCGCGAAAATGTATTCACCTTCTTCAACGCGTTGATTTTCTCTGCCATGGTGATGGTATTGATAACAGGGCAATGGAAAGATGCCGTTTTTGGCTTCGTGATCATCATCAACGCGGGAATTGGTGTCGTTACCGAACTCCAGGCGAAGGCAACTCTTGATCGCCTCTCAATTTTGGTTGCATCGAATTTTTTGGTTCGCAGAGATGGCAGAAACATCGAAATTCGAAGTGAACAGATAGTTGATGGTGACGTGCTGTGGATTCGTTCGGGGGAGCAGGTTCCTGCCGATTGCCACATTCTGCACTCCTATGGTCTTGAGCTCGATGAATCGATGCTGACCGGAGAATCGAAAACCGTCAGAAAACAAGATGGTGACCAGGCTTTATCTGGAACTACTGCCGTTTCAGGTCTTGCGTTGGGCAAGGTCGTTGCGGTCGGAAAGGATAGCTATGCAGCCCGGTTGACGGAAAAGGCCAAAGTGTATAGCAAGACCCGATCCGATTTGAACGAAGGCATCACCAAGATTCTCAAGGTGATGACGATTATCGTGATTCCACTGTGCATACTCCTCATCTGGACACAGATGCGGACCGTCGGTGGATTCAGTCAGGCATTGGCATCTGGCACTTGGCGTCAGGCTGTTGTCTCTTCGGTGGCTGGAGTCGTCGGCATGATTCCTGAAGGTCTCGTACTCTTGACATCCCTGAACTTTGCCCTCGCTACGATTCGCTTGGCGAAGAAGAATACGCTGGTGCAGGAGTTGGAATCCGTGGAAACGCTTGCACGCGTTGACTCATTGAATCTTGATAAAACAGGGACAATCACCGATGGCGGCATTGCCTTTGAACGGCTCATTGCGCTCGATTCCTCACGTGATGGACGCAGCCAGTCCGATACGCACGATCTTGAGCAGCATGCGGTTGACGTGAGCAGCGAAGACAATCCGAATTCCACAGCAGCAGCCATTCTCAAGGGTCTCGATTCCTACAGGAAGTCACAGGATATTGAAAGTCGTCTCCCGTTCTCTTCATCTCGAAAGTGGAGTGCCATCCGGTATTCAGATGGAGCGACGTGGTATCTTGGTGCCCCAGAAATCCTTATCTCCAGCATGTCCACCACTCGATCCGATCAGATGCTGGAAGATCAGTTGGCGCAACAGATCCAGCAGCTAGCGGCACAAGGTTCTCGTGTGCTGCTGCTCGCCGTGAACGCTCATGCGCATCAGGGATCCACGGATACCAAGGAAATACCAGAGAAGCTTCCCACCGAATTGCAACCTCAGGCATTGATTGCATGTTCCGAACGCATTCGTTCCGACGCGAAGCACACACTCGCGTGGTTCAGGGACCAGGGTGTTCGATGCCGGCTGATTTCTGGCGACAATCCTGCCACTGTGGGTGCAATAGCAGCAAAGGTCGAACTGACCGGGCAGCAACGGCCAAGAGCAATGGACGCGAGGCAGCTGCCCGACGATATCCATCAGCTTGCCCGCACGCTTGAAGATGTCGATGTGCTTGGCCGTGTTCTGCCCGAGCAGAAGAAGGCTATCGTAGAGGCGCTGCACACCACGCACCATGTTGTGGCAATGACGGGCGACGGCGTCAATGACTCTCTCGCATTGAAAGAGGCTGATTTGGGCATCGCCATGGGTAATGCGGCTCCGGCGACGAAAGCGGTTGCCCAGGTTGTATTGGTCGATTCCAAGTTTTCGCATCTGCCTGACGTCGTCGCTCGTGGACGTCAGGTCATGGCTAACATGGAACGTGTGGCGTCGCTTTTCGTGGTGAAGACCGTGTATTCAGCGTTGATTTCTCTCGGAGTTGTGCTCACTGCAATCCCATTCCCATACTTGCCTCGTCATATCACCTACATCGGTGCCTTGACCATTGGAACACCGGCGTTCTTGCTCGCGTTGGCTCCCAACACGAGAACATACAAGCCAGGATTTCTTTCACGAGTCGTTGCCTTTGCATTGCCATGTGGCGTGGCCACCGGTCTGTCAGTCTTGCTCGCAGCCTGGCTGATACCATCGATGATGCACTGGGATCTGGGCAGTGAGGCAAATCTGAACGCTTGGCGCATGGTCTGCGCGACCATACTATTCGTTATGGGTATCCTGGTGCTCTGTCGTGTGGCGCGTCCATTGCGCTCCTGGCGTGGCATATTGGTTGCGGCCTTTGCCCTGGCTGGAGTTCTGGGAGTGGTGATACCTCCCGTTGCGGGTTTCTTCGAACTGACTATTCCATCAGGAAGGCTTGTGTTCATATCATTGGTTTCAGTGCTATGTTCAGCTGTAATTTTCGTTGCAATTACTGGAACCGCCGATTTCGTCAGCAGCCATTGCCAAGCCGAGAGCGAATTATCTCAGTCGTAATACGAACACGCTAGAACTAACCGTAAGGTTGGTCGATGTTATGGTTAATGAGCACTTGATGAGTTGATCTCTTTCAACTTGTTGCAGTATTAAACCAAACATCGGCAACAGGGCAGGTATTTCAGCGTCACGGCAATGATGAGGCCGGTCCCTGAACGTCGTACTTCATGCGTTTGAAGCGTATGAATGAGTAAATTTGGAGGTAGCATGTCCATGCATCAGGATCAGCAATCAACATTGCATGTTGGCAATCAGGAATTTGATTACTATTCAATCGCCAATCTTCCTGGCATAGACCATCTTCCCTACTCGTTGAAAGTATTGGTCGAGAATCTGGTTCGCAACATCGACGGTGCCAATATCACCGACAATCATGTCAAGGCTTTGCTGGACTGGGATCCGCAGGCGGACCCAAGTCACGAAATTCAATTCACACCAAGCCGTGTGGTGATGCAGGATTTTACTGGCGTGCCCTGCATCGTCGATTTAGCAACGATGCGTGATGCTGTCAAGGACTTGGGTGGAGATCCTGAGGTCATCAATCCGCAGGTTCCTGCGCAGATGGTCATCGATCATTCTGTTCAGATCGATGTCGCCGGTGTGCCCAATGCCATCGAACGCAATATGGACATCGAATACAGGAGAAACCGTGAACGCTATCAGTTTCTCCGTTGGGGGCAGCAGGCCTTCGACAACTTCCGGGTTGTTCCACCTGGCACTGGCATCATTCATCAGGTCAATATCGAGTATCTGGCCAAGGTGGTGATGAGCAAGCAGTCCGACATCCATCCAGACCGCAAACTCGCCTATCTTGATTCGTGTGTAGGTACTGATTCACATACCACAATGGTGAACGGTCTGGGTGTTCTCGGTTGGGGCGTTGGTGGCATCGAGGCGGAGGCTGCAATGCTCGGTCAGCCGATTTCCATGCTGGTGCCGCGAGTCGTAGGTTTCAAGCTCAAGGGAAGCATTCGCGAGGGTGTCACGGCGACCGATATGGTGCTGACCATCACCGACATGCTTCGTCAGCATGGTGTGGTTGGAAAGTTCGTTGAGTTCTATGGTGATGGTGTCGCGAATGTGCCGCTCGCCAATCGTGCAACGCTGGGCAACATGAGTCCTGAATTCGGTTCGACATGCGGAATATTCCCCATTGATGAGGTGACGCTCGACTATCTGCATCTGACAGGACGCACGGACGAGCAGATTGCACTTGTCGAGGCGTATGCCAAGGCCAACAAGCTCTGGCATGACACCGCTGCTCCCGATTATGTCGAGCCTCAATACTCGGAATACATGGAACTCGACCTCAGTACGGTTGTACCTTCGATTGCCGGTCCGAAGCGTCCACAGGATCGCATCATGCTCACGGAGTCGAAGTCGACCTTTGAGAAGACCATGCCTGCATACATAACGGAGTCCACCAACACGAAGTCCGTTCCTGTAACGACCGAAACCCATGGAAACTTTGATCTGCACAATGGTGATGTTGCCATTGCCTCGATCACGAGCTGCACCAATACATCGAATCCCTCGGTGATGATTGCAGCAGGTTTGCTTGCGCGCAATGCACACCATCGCGGGCTGAAGCCGAAGCCGTGGGTGAAGACCTCACTGGCACCGGGTTCACAAGTTGTCACGGATTATCTTGATAAGGCTGGACTCACCACAGACCTGAATGATTTGGGCTATCAGCTGGTCGGATATGGATGTGCAACCTGCATCGGGAATTCGGGACCTCTCGATCCTGCAATTTCACAGGCAATCAACGATAATGATCTTTCGGTGACTGCGGTGTTGTCTGGTAATAGAAACTTTGAAGGCCGAATCAGTCCCGATGTCAAGATGAACTATCTTGCCTCGCCGCCATTGGTCATTGCCTATGCACTTGCCGGCACGATGGACTTCGACTTCGACAGGCAGTCGCTGGGTGAGGATTCAGATGGCAATGAAGTGTTCCTGCGTGAGCTGTGGCCGTCGAACGATGCCATCAGGGAAGTGGTCGACGAAACGGTAAGCCGTGACATGTTCGTCAAGGACTATGCTTCTGTATTCGAGGGCGATGACCGCTGGAAGAGTCTCGATGTTCCTGCCGGTGAATCCTTTGCATGGGATGATGCTTCCACCTATGTTCGTAAGCAGACCTTCTTCGATGGCATGAGCAGCGATCCCGCTCCCGTAGCAGATGTTCACCGTGCTCGAGTGCTTGCCCTTCTTGGCGACTCGGTCACGACCGATCACATCTCTCCGGCAGGAGCAATCAAGGCCAGCAGCCCTGCAGGTGTCTATTTGCAGAAGCATGGCATTGCACCGAAAAACTTCAATTCCTATGGTTCACGGCGTGGCAACCACGAAATCATGGTGCGTGGAACCTTTGGCAACATTCGTCTGCGCAATCAATTGCTTGCCTCTGTCGGTGAGGAAGTCACACCGGGTGGATTCACCTATGACTTCGTCGATCATGCACCGACAACGATCTTCGAAGCCTCACAGCATTATCGTGCCGAGTCCATTCCGCTGGTAGTGTTGGCCGGCAAGGAATACGGCACCGGATCTTCGCGCGACTGGGCTGCCAAAGGTACGAGCATGTTGGGGGTGAAGGCGGTCATTGCCCAGAGTTTCGAACGCATTCATCGCAGCAATCTCATCGGTATGGGCGTGCTTCCCTTGCAATTCCCCGAAGGTGAGAGTGCTGAGAGTCTTGGTCTTGATGGTACCGAGCATTACGATATTGCGGGTATTACTGCTCTGAACGAGGGGATCACTCCGCAGACCGTTACGGTTACGGCAACGAAAGATGACGGGACGCCCATCACCTTCGCTGCGGTTGTTCGAATCGATACCCCGGGAGAGGCAGACTACTTCCGCAACGGAGGTATCTTGCAATTTGTACTGCGAAATCTGATGAAAAACGCCAAATAAGGGCATATGACAACGAGATGCCGAGTTTTGTTGCCTTTTCAAAGTGGAAGTTCTTATAATTGCTGATTTAGCTCTAAGATTGAGTCCAAAACAGCGATTACTACTTTGAAAAGGCAACAAAACTCGGCATCTCGTTTCGTGCAACGTCAGGATGCATTGCCTGTAGGGGAAGTATCGGTGTCAGTTGTTGCTCAGACCGACCAACTGCAATAGGTAGAGGAACATATTCACAAAATCAAGATACAGGTTGAGGGCACACAGAATTGATGCCTTCTTAACCATCTCAGGACCTTGCGTGGAAACCTGCTGGAAGATCAGACGAGTCCGCTGGGCATCGTACATGGTCATGCCTGCAAACAGAAGCAGTCCAACCGCAGCAACGATTCTCAAGGTTGAGGCGCTGGGTGCCACGAACATCAGCACCACCTGAGAGACGATGAGCACGATCAGACCAACCATCAGTATTGGTCCAGCCTTGAGCATGTTGAGCTTGGTAGTCATGCCAATCATCGTCAGTGTGAAGAAGAATGCCGCACACAGGCCGAGCGTAATGACGATCGTACTGACGCTGAAAGCCCAGAAAATGGAACTGAGGGTGAAACCCATCAGTGCCGCATACACATAGAACATCAGGCGAGCTGTACTCGAACGCATTTTCATGATCCGTGCGCCCAGACTGATGGCCAAACCAATCTGAATGACTGCCAAGGCAATCCATCCGATGATGCCTGTTGCGCTCATGTAGGCTTCAAGTGCGCCGGTTGATTGAGCTATGACGGCAACGGCTGCAGTGAGTACCAGTCCCAAGGTCATCTCGCCATAGGCACGGGTAACCGAGGCGTGGGTTGCCCTTTCCATACTTTCATATGAATACGCCGTCTGACCGTTCATGGTCATCTGCGGTTGTGAACCATAGGCTGAGGCTCCGTATTGAGATTGGCGATTGTCCGTCGCATAGTTGTATTCGCCAAACATTGGCCGATTCACTGGTGTCTGATCACTGTGGAGCTGCTGGTCCTGCGGCTGCTGCCCACTTCGTGGTTGCCTTCCAAATGTCATGATTGTTCTCCTTTTACTCTTTGCATTAGATAGTAGAGGAGAGACCTTACGAATTCCTTAATGACTCAATTTCAGCTGGAAGCGACATGGCATTACTGGTCGATGCGATATCACCAGTGCAGACCGCTCTTGGCGACAGGCGTAACCGGACACGTCTTGTCACAAGCGCATAGGAGGATATTTATAGAAGGAGGAAGCATATGAATGATATTGATGTCAACAATACGATAGTGCTCAACAATGGTGTTTCAATTCCTCAACTGGGTCTGGGTGTGTTCCAGACCCCTTCCGGCGATGAAACCGTCAATGCGGTGAAATGGGCGCTTCAGACCGGATATCGCCATATCGATACCGCCCGTGCATACAATAACGAGGAATCAGTTGGTCAGGGCATCCGCGAATCCGGGGTGAAGCGTAGAGACATCTTCCTCACCACGAAGCTTTGGAATGATGATGTTCGTGCTGGCAGAACCCGTGAAGCGTATGAGGAGAGCCTGGATCGGCTGGGAACGGACTATGTTGATCTGTATCTGATCCACTGGCCGGCAGACGGATGGCAACAGGCATGGAAAGACATGCAGGAGCTGTATCTTGAGCGTCGCGTACGTGCAATCGGCGTGTGCAACTTCGAGAAGCACCATCTCGAGGAATTGCACGCATTGAGTTCTGTCAAACCCGCTGTCAACCAGATTGAATCCTCTCCGCAGTTCGCCAATCAGACCCTGATCGACTGGACCAACTCTCAGATGCGTGTTGACGTTGAAGCCTGGAGTCCACTGGGTGGCACTGGTGGCAGCCTTTTGAAGAATCCAGAATTGCAAACGATTGCCGATCGCTACGGAAAATCTCCTGCACAAGTCGTCATTCGTTGGCATCTCCAGCGTGGCGTCATCGTTATCCCGAAGTCAACGCACAAGGAACGCATTGAGCAGAACTTCGATGTCTTCGATTTCAGCTTGAGCGATCATGACATGCAGGCCATTTCAGCATTCGACACGGGCAAGAGAAACGGTGCGGATCCTGATAATTTCAACTTCTGATTCAAACTCGTGACCCTATTGCTATGCAATAACAATCAGGTCAATAGCTGCAAGCATTAACCAGACTCGTGGTCCCGCGGTTGCTGGCAAGTTCAATAGACCCAGATATAGTGTTGGCCTCCTCTGCATGCTGTGGCAGAGGAGGCCAACACTATATCTTCCAATAGGTGAACGGCCTTGCGTTCAACTACGATTCGTCGAAGGCTAAATATCCGTCGAGCGGGATGTAGAGGCTTGCGTAGCGGGTTCCTGAGGGCTTTCGGTCTCTTGTGGAGAACCACTGATGTCGCGGTGTATGGACTGCATCTGAACTTCGACGTTCTGCAAGGATTTCGCGCAGTCAAGCAGAGTCTGGGAATGCTCGGACAGTCTTTCATCGGGAAGATTCGACTTGTAGCGAAGCTGATGCTCGAGGCTTGCCCAATAATCCATGGCGATCGTTCGGAACTGCACCTCGACTGGTGTGAAATGCTGACCGCTGGTCAAGAACACCGGAACGGCATATATCACATGAAGACTGCGATATCCGTTTTGCTTGGGGTTGCGGATGTAATCCTTGACCCGTAAAACCTGAATGTCGGACTGGTCAGAAAGGTAGCGTGACACGGAATAGACATCATCGCGATAGTTGCAGATGACACGGATGCCGGCAACGTCAAAGAGATTGTCCTTCACCGACTGCAATGTTACCGGAAGTCCTTTGCGTTCAAGCTTGCCGATAATCGATGCCATGCTTTTCAACCGACGTTCCATGTGATGGATCGGATTATGACTGAACCTGACCTGAAACTCATCATCGAGTATCTCCAGTTTCGTGCTGATCTCGTGCATGGCTCCTTCATATACCTGCATAAGATCAACGAATTCGGCAATGTCACCCTTGGACAGTGAAGTTCCTGGCGTTGACTTCAAGGAGTGCAGACTTTGCTCCAATTCAGCCGAGTTCATCACATTTTTGCGATCTAATATCACTGTTTGCCTTCCATAGGAGACTGGTTCGTCGTTTCCGGGTTCAACATTCTACCCTTGACGCTCTGCATTCGCGGGAACGAAGTCACGAGCTGCCCACTATGTTCACTCTGAAAGATTGGAAAACGCTTACAGCAAGGTAGCCAGAGCGTGCCAACCACATTTCATATCGTCAGTATGTCCGCTCACAAGTTCGACTACTATGGCAATCAGTCATGCTCTGAACGCGGTCGTTGGGCTTGCAGCAGCGGTAATGTTCGTGTTCCAGTGCAGTGCCATGATGATAGGCGAGTGGAAAGAATGCAGCAATGCCAACCTTGTTAAATCAACGAGTAATCTCGATTGTTGGTCCAACGGCAACGGGCAAAACTGATCTGGCAATCAACATCGTACGCGTTTTTCGCCATCACGACATGGAGGCGGAAATCGTCAATGCAGACGCGTATCAGATGTATGCAGGCATGGATATTGGTACCGCCAAGCCGTCACCGGCCCAGCTCTATGAGGTTCGTCATCATCTGATGGGTATTTCCGATCCACATGTACCGATGACGGTGGCCAGGTTCCAGAAACTTTCCAGAGCTTGCATCGATCAATTGCAGCAAAGGAACATCCGCCCCATTCTCGTTGGTGGTTCAGGCCTGTATTCACGTGCAGCCGTCGATGAAATGAGCTTTCCGGGCACCGATCCCCATATTCGCGAACATTTGGAACGACGCGCAGCAATCGAAGGTCCAACGGTGCTGTTTGCACAGTTACAAGACAGGGATCCGATAGCGGCATCGAGAATGGATCCTCGCAACCTTCGTCGCACCATTCGTGCCTTGGAAGTCATCGAGATTACAGGCAAAGCCTACTCAGCGAATCTTCCGCATTACAGCTATAAGATTCCAACGATTCAAATCGGTCTCGATATCGATAGAGAAGAACTTGACAGACGCATTGATATCAGAACGGCAGCTATGATCAGAAACGGACTGCTCGAAGAGGCACGCGACATGCGACCCAAACTCGGCCTGACCGCAGTCAAGGCCCTCGGATACAAAGAGATGTTCGAAGTCCTTGATGGAGGCATGACGCTTGAGGAAGCCCAGGAATCCATAGCGCAAAAAACGAAACGCCTGGCGAGAAAACAGATGGGTTGGTTTGGCAGAGACCCAAGGATCCATTGGATTCAGGCACTTGACCCACAATTGGTTGAAAAGGCCATCCGGGTAATCATCCGGGCCGACCAAGGCGAGTTCGATGGATTCGATGCAGAGGCAGACACTTATGCATCACATCACCTCGGCGATACAGGAAGACGCTGGCGCACCTGAGACAACTCGGACCTGAGAGCACTACTTTAGTGAGCAGGTCCCTGCTCCCAACCGGCTATCAGGAATGTGCGTGAAAGATTTGCCGGACGAATCATGCTGCGGAACATGCTTTCCAACTCTGAGGTATTGCCCTCATAGGCACTGTGTTTGGCGACTTTATATGTTTGCGCGTCTATCTTGCCCCAATCCAAGTCCCATCCTGCGTCATGAGCCAGCCGTGAGGCGAATATGCGCAGTGTGATGGCATTGCCGCCGATGAATGGATGCAGATAACCGAGTTCATCATAAATGTGTGCCAGCTCCTTCACGAACACATCGCGATCCAGACTGCGAAGATTTCGTTTATCGCTCAGCTCGGTCGAAATGTTTGCAGCACCGGTTTCAATCAGATTGGCGGGGAAGAAGGCTTCTGGATCTGCCGCTCTTCCCACCTTGCCTCGGGTATTGCCGGTGCGGATGATGCCGGCATCATCGAAGACGCCATCGAAGACGTGCCGGTGAATTTCCCTGAGTTCATCGAGGTCACCGGAAGTCTTCCAACCGCGCTCACCAAGCGCAATCGTATTGAAGAAGATGGAATCGGCAACGCTGGGATTCTCGACTGAACTGGCTATCTCATCGACAGAAATCGCATGTTCCAGATGGTTGCGAGCTCCTGCGAGCGCCTTGTCGCTTGGAGTGATGTTTTCCAGTGCGCAGTTTTGTCTAGCAAATGCGACTGCGCTCGCACGTTCTGCATCGGTCGTCATAAACACGATGGTAGCCGCTCTGAAAACTTTCTGCCGGTTTTGAAGCATTTCGGTAGTGTCCTGTATGGTGTTTGTGCGAAATTCATCGAAATTGGCAGCTCATTCGGTGTACTGGCTATTCTGGACTCGGTATCGGTACAATGTCGAGTTACATCAGCAATCGAGGTTGTTACTACTTACGAATGCGGTCGTATGGATAAACAAACGAAAGTACCGTGGAAATCTCAATATATGGTCATAATATTGAGACACGATTTTGAGAGGTCAATGTGAGGTCACAGCAGCATCAATCATCTACACCTTCGCGTGGGAGGAATGCCGCAACACACTCTCAATCCGGTTCCGAGCAACAGGAGTCGATGTGGAAGAAAGTTTCTCTGGCTATTCCCCGTGGCTTTGCATCGATCGTTCGCTCGTTGACCGGTGTCGGTGATTTTGACCCAGCGGCTCGTAGGGACGGCACATGCTTCGTTCTGCTGATCTGTGCCGTGCTGTTCTGCGCAAGTGAATGGTTTCGTGTCAGCGGGGCACTGGGACGCGTCCTTCATGCTGCGGCATCCGGTCTACTGGGAGTCATGAGTCTGATTCTGCCCGTGCTGCTGACTTATATTGCTTTGAGACTCATCCGTCACGTTGGCGATGATCAGAACAACCCCCGAATACTCAGTGGTTGGGTATTGATGCTGTGGTCTATCTGCTCTATCCTCGACATTTCGAAAACGGCTAGTTCCAGAACCTTCGATTTTGAGGCGATACAGGACGCGGGCGGCCTTTTCGGCTTCTTCCTCGGATCACCCTTGGCATGGGGGCTCTCGAATGTTTTTGCAATCATCGTGTTTGTCGTGGTTGCCTTCTTCTCAATTCTGATGATTGCCGGACTGCATGTGACTGATTTGCCCGATATCGGCCGGTCAGGGTTAAGCAAGCTTCGCGGCCGCAGTGCTGAGGCCGCCGGAAAAGCGGATGATGGTGAATCTCAGGTTTCCACATTCGCGGCAGGCATGCCTGAAGCCGACGAAACGATGGTGCTTGCTCCTGGAGTGCCTGCCCATGACGGAACCGACGACGTGGATGACGGCAGGAAACAGGGTTCCTGGTTCACGCGCCTGTTCCATTTCAACAGACACAGGGGCGACGATTCCACGCTCGACAGATACGAGGGGGACGATCCGTTCGTTCGAGCGGCGAGTCAGCATGGCGATATTGACGAGACCTCGGTAATTGGTGACTCTGCGGCACATGACCATGACTCTACGCAGATGCTGAACATGCCTCAGCATCGTAATGATTATGGTGAGGATATGACATCCGGTGAGGCAACCGTTGCCATGCCGGGATCGTATGGTTCATCGAGCATAGGTGCATCCCATCTGGGTGAGGATGTCTCTTCCACGGCGGATCATACGGGTAAGGACGCCGGAACTGTGGGTAATGCCGTCTCAGATCAGTCTCATTCGGATGCGAATGCTGCAGACGATGCAACAGATCATGCCGCTTCGCAAAGCGCAACGGGTGATGAGGGCAACGATGCAGACGAAAATGATTCCATGGCCCAATATCAGCTGCCAACCATGGATCTTCTTGTCAAAGGTAAACCTCATGCTGCGAGAACCCCTGCAAATGACAATGTCATTAGGGCATTGCAATCGACTTTCCAGCAGTTTGACATCGATGCGAAGGTGGTCGGTTTTCTACGTGGACCATCGGTCACCCAGTATGAGGTTGAGCTCGGCCCTGGAGTGAAGGTTGAAAAGGTCACCAATCTGCAACGCAACATTGCCTATGCCGTTGCCAGCTCTGATGTCCGCATTCTTTCTCCGATTCCTGGCAAGTCTGCAATCGGCATCGAGATTCCCAATGTCGATCGCGAAATCGTTCATCTTGGGGATGTGCTTCGTTCCGAAAAGGCTCAGTCCGATCCCAATCCAATGCTTGCCGGTGTTGGCAAGGATGTTGAAGGACACTTCATTACTGCCGATCTGACGAAGATGCCGCATCTGCTCGTTGCTGGTGCCACGGGTTCAGGAAAATCCAGCTTCATCAATTCCATGCTTACTTCAGTGATCATGCGGTCGACACCGGAACAGGTGAGACTCATCATGGTCGATCCAAAGCGTGTTGAATTAAGCGCGTATGCTGGAATTCCGCATCTTCTGACTCCTATTATCACCGATCCCAAGAAGGCCGCACAAGCCTTGGAATGGGTGGTGAAAGAGATGGATGCTCGCTATGATGACCTCCAGTACTTTGGATTCCGGCATGTCAAGGATTTCAATGAGGCTGTTCGTGCTGGCAAGGTACATGTTCCTGAAGGTTCGAAGCGCAAGGTAGCCCCGTATCCCTATCTGCTCGTGGTCGTGGATGAAATGGCAGATCTGATGATGGTCGCCAAGAACGATGTGGAGAGTTCCATTCAAAGAATAACCCAGCTTGCGCGGGCGGCGGGTGTGCACCTTGTGCTGGCGACGCAGCGACCTTCAGTCGATGTGGTCACCGGACTCATCAAGGCGAATATTCCCTCGCGTCTGGCCTTTGCAACTTCGTCTGCAACGGATTCCCGAGTGATTCTTGATACCACCGGGGCTGAGACACTCATCGGGCAGGGAGACGCGCTCTTCCTGCCCATGGGGTCGGCGAAGCCCTTGCGTGTCCAAGGTTCATGGGTTGGGGAATCAGAAATTCGCCGTGCCGTCGAATATGTGAGAACACAGAGAAAGCCCCATTATCGCGAAGATATCGAACAGATGGCTCAACAGGCAGAGAATCGGCCAGAAATCGATGAAGAGATCGGTGACGATCTCGATGTGCTGTTGCAGGCTGCAGAGCTGGTGGTAACGACTCAATTTGGTTCAACGTCAATGTTGCAGCGTAAGTTGCGCGTAGGCTTTGCCAAAGCTGGACGTTTGATGGATCTACTTGAATCGCATGGCGTTGTCGGGCCTTCTGAAGGGTCAAAGGCACGAGAAGTGCTCGTGCAACCACAGGATTTGCAAGCTGTTCTTTCATTCCTGAAGGGTGAAACGACCTCTCTGCAACAGTCGCAGCCAACGTTGGGCCAGTCGCAGCAGGATATTGAGACACAGCATTGACACCATGAACCGGGACGTACCTAAGGAAGCACGAACGCATGAGATGCTCCTTGATGTCATGTAAATAGGCCTTTCGGGGTAGCATGGTGTGGGTGTAATACGTAAATAGCTGCAATGCATACGTTTTTCTTCAAAAGCAATGACGCAGGGCGGCAATCGAGGAGAGGTCATGCAGGAACACCTTGAAGACAAGTCAGATTCAGATTCGACCGGAAACAAAGCCACGCATGGCGATGGGTCGGTTCATGGCAGTCTTTTCGACGGGTGGAACAGCCCTCCCAACTTGGTAACGTATGTCAGAATCGTCCTTGTTGTCGTTTTTTTGGCGCTGTATATCGCTTCTGGACGCTTCGGTTCTGAGAGTCTGCCGCTTCGTTGGTCGGCAACGGCGCTGTTCATCATTGCCGCCTCGACCGATAAGCTCGATGGATGGATGGCCCGCCGATACAATCAGGTTACCGAGCTTGGCAAACTGCTCGATCCGATTGCCGACAAGCTGCTTATTCTTGCGGCGTTGGTGGTTGCGTCATGCTTCAACGAAATAGCATGGTGGGTGACCGCGCTATTTCTGATTCGTGAACTCGGCATCACCGTCATGCGATTCATCGTCATTGACACCGGAGGAAGCGTTATCGCGGCATCCAAGGCAGGAAAATACAAGACCTTGTTCGAATGCTTTGCGATTGCCTTACTGTTGGCTCCAATACCTGCACTGGTGGGCATTGAAACAGGTCCTGCACATGTCTATACCATTTTCACGGCGGCAATCGTCTATATCGCATTGATTCTCTGTATGTATTCAGGTGGTGAATATCTCTATCACACACTGCGAAGACGCTGAAATCGCAGTGCCGACCTTGACTCTTCAGCGGTTGATGCTGTTGTCCTTATCCACAGCATCGAAGTATTTCCAGGTGATCTATGAAGAACAATGAAATCGAACAGTCGAATCCTGAAGCATCCTCTCACGATCAGGCGAATACGGTTGCGCCATCGCAAAGACAGCGTGATGAACTTGCGACCCATATCATCACGATGTGTCGAACGCACGGATTCTACCTTGCAGCTGCCGAGTCTCTGACTGGCGGACTCCTTGCTGACGCCTTCGTCAGAATTCCAGGTGCATCCGACGTATTCCTCGGATCGGCGGTCACATACGATATCGCGGCGAAGGCTTCGATTTTGCACGTTGACGAATACATACTCGATACTGCAGGAGCCGTGGATCCCAGAGTCGCAGCACAGATGGCTCAATCGACGGCACACCTCTATGAACGAGATGACATCAGAGGCAGAGTATTCGGTCTTTCCACCACTGGGGTTGCAGGCCCGGGGTCAGATGGTGATAAGCCTGCAGGCATGGTCTATGTGGGCATATATTCACCGCTCAATGACGCTGAATCCGAAGCGGCATCAGCGCACACGGTCAGTTATCGATTGCAGCTTGGGGGCTCGCGTGAATGCGTTCGTCTTCAGACAGTGCAGCATGTCCTCACTTATCTGGAGCAGGCGTTGGAGTCGGCAACCAGGCGGTTGCAATAGCAAAAGGCGACATAAGACTGTCGAATGTGAAGTCGCTCACATTCAGTCGAAAATAGCTTCGCTGACGGAATATTAAGCCCTGGGCCCTGTTGAATAAGTTGTAGTCGAAAACGATGGTGGCGAAAGGGGATATGCAATGGTTACTGAAAATACAGTATTGAATCGCACTGAACTGACTCACAGTGGTGAGTCCTATGAACTCAAGCCCGTATCACTTCCTCAACGTGGCAACGCGCGTGTGCGCAATTTAACTCCTGCACAAAAAAGGGCAGTGATGTTCGCCCAGCAGCAGGTGCTGAGGGCCAAGGCGGCGAAAAAGGCTAAGGATGACCGTCAGGCAGCCCTCAGCCGTATGTGGATGCAAGATGAAGATGCTCCGGCAGCAAAGCGTTCCGCGAAGATCTCTGTAGAGGATTCATCAGAAAACGCTCAGAATGTTTCCCTGCGTGAGGCTCTGGGCCACGTACTGCGTGATCTGAGAACGAAGGATCACAAGACGTTGCGCGAAGTGAGCGAAAATGCGGGTGTGTCCCTGGGTTACCTCTCTGAGGTCGAGAGAGGGCAGAAAGAGGCAAGTTCTGAGTTGTTGAGTTCAATAGCTGAAGCTCTTGGCGTCAGCGTTCCACAGATGTTGCGTATGGTTGCGGATTATTTGGAATCACTTGAAAGCTAGTTGTTATGGGTCTGGCTATTATGGCGTTGAAGAAGATGCGGGTTGATGGCTAACCCGCTCAACGGTGAGGTTTCACAGCATAGATAAGGTCATGAGTGCGAGAAAGAGAATTCTGGCAGCTATTGGAAGAAGTGTTTGGACGTGTTTATGGTCGCAGCCTTTCGCATGATCAAAGGCTTGCAGCCTTGGACTCGATGACCGTTGTGGAAGCGCTGAACAAGGGCGTTGAGCCTAGGGTCGTGTGGAATGTATTGTGCAACCAGATGGACATTCCAGACTCGAGGCGTTGGGGAAAAGATCATAATGCGCCGCCACTCCCGGCGGCATAGATTCATGTAGCGGGTGTCAGCCGATCATCGGATGATCAGACACACCCGCTTTTATTTTTGCCTAAAACTCGTGTTCGAACAAATGTTCGACTATACTGGGAATCCGTATTCAGCATATGCCGTCGGATACATCCCACATTCGACCACATTGGTTGTGAAGCTTTATGTTATGCGTCGCAATGTCATACGGTTGCGCTGTTGTTTATATAGAGATTTTACTAAGGAGAGCCAATGGCTCAACACACAAGTGCCCGCGGATCGCGCAAAAGTCCGGAGGACAACGCGAAGCGCAAGGATCAAGCGTTGAAGACGGCTCTTGATCAAGTAGAAAAAAGCTTTGGCAAAGGTTCAGCCATGCGCCTTGGCGATCGGCCGGTGCAGAATGTTGAAGTCATTCCTACCGGATCTCTGGCTTTGGACATGGCTTTAGGTATCGGCGGATTGCCGCGCGGAAGAATCGTGGAGGTGTATGGTCCTGAATCCTCGGGCAAGACAACACTTGCGTTGCATGCAGTTGCGAATGCCCAGAAAAATGGGGGAGTGGCTGCATTCATCGATGCTGAACATGCATTGGATCCTGAATATGCCCGCAAACTCGGTGTCGATACCGATTCGCTTATAGTATCTCAGCCAGATAATGGTGAGCAGGCTCTGGAAATTGCTGACATGCTCGTCCGCTCAGGTGCGCTTGACATTATCGTCATCGACTCGGTAGCGGCTCTGGTTCCAAAGGCAGAGATTGAGGGCGAGATGGGCGATAGTCATGTAGGTCTTCAGGCGCGATTGATGAGCCAGGCTCTGAGAAAAATGACTGGGGCACTTGCACAGGCGAATACTACCGCAATCTTCATCAATCAGCTTCGCGAAAAGATCGGGGTCTTCTTCGGCAGCCCTGAAACGACTACAGGCGGCAAGGCATTGAAGTTCTATTCATCAGTGCGTCTCGACATTCGTAGAATACAGACTTTGAAAAATGGCGAAGAAGCGGTCGGGAATAGGACTCGTGTCAAGGTAGTCAAGAATAAAATGGCTCCTCCTTTCAAATCGGCAGAATTCGACGTGCTCTACGGCGAAGGCATATCCAAGGAGGGGTCGGTTCTTGATATGGCATTGCAGACCAATATCGTTAAGAAGTCGGGTTCGTGGTTCACCTATGGTGACGATCAGCTTGGCCAGGGTCGTGAGAATGTTCGCCAATATCTGAAGGATAATACCGAACTCACTCAGGAAATCGAGCACAAGGTCAAGATTGCCTTTGGGCTGGAAACCCCTGATGCAGCCTCTGAAGATGCTGACGATGCAACAGGACAGACTGACGCCGATCACGGATCTGAAGACAAGGGTTCACCAAAGTCCGAAGAACATGCTCAATCCAAATCCTCTGCACAAATCGGATCACGTGCACAGGTTCCCGCAAACGCATGAATGTCGCGTGTCGCATGAGTATTTCAAGTCGAGCGAGTATTGCCATCCATATGAGTGGAGTGATGCTGCGTGATAACGGCCGATAAGTTCCTAGCCTCGCACAAGATCATCATTCCCGAATCCCAATCTGTTGAGCGGCAATCCGCTGAAGATGTATGCGGTGAGCGCAGTCTTGATGACAGTGTTGATAACAGTGTTGAAAGTCCTGCCCATAGCTCTGATAGGAACAGTCCTCAGAGCACTGAAAGCACTGAAGACGCTCGCCCATTGGACGGTCATCGTGGGACGCAGGCCTTCAACACCTCGCGAACTCATGATCGCAAGGTAGCCGATCTCCGTGATGCGGTTGCTTGCATCACGGATAAGGACGAGGGGCACGCAGGGAAAGATGCTGAAACAGTCCCCGGTGAATTAAGCGACAACGATATTGACGCATGCCGGGAAGCTGCGCTCAGACTTCTGGATGCGGCTCCCCGGTCTTCAGGTGGTTTGAAGCAGCGTCTGATTGATAAGGAGTTCGATGACGCGGTTATAGACGAAGTCATTTCTCGTTTGCAACGGGTACTGTTAATCAATGATGAGGCATATGCAGAATCCGCAGTGAGGTACTGTCTTTCGAGAAATATGGGCGCTCGATATACCGAACGTGAATTACTGCGCAAAGGCGTAGATCGTACCCTGACAAGACGCTTGATTGCTGAATCAACTGAGGCGGGGCAGTTTGTAGATGCTGCATATGAGCTCGGCAGAACTGTGTTGCGAAAGACTCAAGGTATGGATCCCATCAAGCGCAAGCGCAGATTCTGGAGTGCAGGAGGAAGAAAAGGCCATGCTCCTGACATAATTCGTCAGGTTGCCAATGAACTCTTCGACAATGCTTAGGAAATACCTATCTCTTGAAACTTCTGCCGGTAGTATCGAATCATGTCGACTTTTATCACTATTTTCGCCACATCTCTGCTGGCTCTGTTTCCGATAGCCAATCCCGCTGGAGCTCTTGCCGCATACGCAGGATTGACTGGTGACTTTGCTCCGCACGAGGTGCGTAGACAAGGTTTACGCACCGGAATCAATGTCGGGATCATACTGGTTTCCTTTGCCATTCTGGGTTCGTTGATTCTCGATGTTTTTGGACTGAGTCTTCCGGCAATTCAAATTGCTGGTGGTTTTGTGGTGGCCAATTCAGGTCTTGGCATGCTGAGTCCGAAGCGGCAGCTCTCCCAAGAGGAAAACGATCATGCCAGGATCAAAAAGGACATATCATTCACACCGATGGCTCTGCCTCTTGTCGCAGGGCCCGGTGCCATCGGTGAAGTTATAGGTCTTTCAGCACGGTATCCCGGTCTTGAGGGACGCGGTGCACTTATCCTCGCCATCGTATTGCTTGCAGTCATCATCAGTGCATTGTTGATGTGGGGAACTCCGATTGTCGATAGACTTGGCCCAACCGGCATTGGAGCGTTGGTTCGAGTGATTGGTTTCCTGATTCTCTGCATAGGTGTTGAGCTGATGATTCACGGCATTACCACCCTCAAGCTGTAATGTGCCGCGGAGGATGTTGGGAAAAGTAGTGAGACCCCTCGTACCCCGGGTTCTGTCGTCGTGTAAGACGTATGGCCATCCATCTCGACCTGACGTTGCCGTCAGGCTCTAGCAGCCTACCCGAAGACGTGAGCGAGCAGCTCTTGATGT
Source organism: Bifidobacterium aquikefiri (assembly GCF_002259795.1). GTDB lineage: Bacteria > Actinomycetota > Actinomycetes > Actinomycetales > Bifidobacteriaceae > Bombiscardovia > Bombiscardovia aquikefiri. The sequence continues at coordinate 25,509 of NZ_MWXA01000005.1, forward strand.
CTTCTGCTTGGCCTTGCTCCCAATGAGGCTTGCCTTGCAATCACTGTCACCAGCGATTCGGTGGTCTCTTGCACCGCCGTTTCACCCTTACCTGCGTAAGTTTCCAAACGCGGGCGGTCTATTCTCTGTTGCGCTATCTCTCAGGTCACCCTGGGCGGACGTTATCCGCCATTGTGCTCTGTGGAGCCCGGAAGTTCCTCAGTGCGGGGAAAAACCCAGCACCGCAGCCATAAAGGGGTCTCAGTGGATAAGAATACAACATCGTAGGATCTGGCGAGCCTCGCCGCCAACATCTGGCTCCATGCCAAGGAAAAGCATGATGACCGAAGAATCCATAGTAACCAATACTTTACATACTCGGCAAACGCCCGAAGTTACGACATGAGAAATTTTCGGAATCGGCGAAAATTCTATGCTAATTGAGTGCCGGAAGACTGAGAAACCCCAACAATGCGAAGCTTTCGGCTACAATGTTGACTACCGGAACGGTGATGAAGCCGTTCAACACACACGGCGGGTCATACCGCCCGATTAAGGAGGCTCACATGGAAATCGTCGTAACGGGACGCCACACGCAAATTAAGCAGAGGTTCCGTGATGTAGCTGACACAAAGATGAATCGTGTGACTGCCATAGCCCCAGATGCGCAACGCGTCCAGATTGTTCTTTCTCATGAGGGCAACCCAAGGCAGGCGGATACAGCAAAAAGAGTTGAAATCACGGTTATTGCAGGGAGAACCGTTGTTCGTGCCGAGGCTTCCAGCGCGGATGAATTCAGTGCTTTGGATCTGGCTCTCGATAAGCTGACTCTTCGTCTGCGTCGTGCCCGTGATCGTCGTAAGGATCATCGTCGCGGGTATACCAATCCCGTTCCTGTTGATATGGGTGTTGTCGTGCCACAGACTGCTCCCGAACCGCAAGAGGTCGAAGAGGCTGAGCCAACTGACAGCCCTGCAGCAGCTCTCGCCAGCGAATTGGGTCCAGGCGAATCCGTAGAGGTTCAGGTTGGCGATACTCCAATCGTCATCAGACGCAAGCTCCACCTTGCAGAGCCAATGAGCATTGACGAGGCTCTTTACGAAATGGAACTCATCGGGCACGATTTCTTCCTCTTCGTCAACAAGGAGACCGGAAGGCCATCCGTTGTCTATCACCGTCACGGTTGGAGCTACGGTGTCTTTGAAATTGACACGCCTGAAAACGTATCGAAGTAATTTTTTGCAGTTTGTACATATATGAGTAGCGAATATGGGTCTGCCGTGATCGACATCATTGCAGACCCATATTCATGGAACAAAAGCAGCCCTTAGGATAGCTGAAAGCGTGAAACTCATGTTAGGTAAAATCCGCGCTTTCAAGTACTATGGACGAAGTTTGTGCCTAGTATTCATATTAGGCATTTCACCTTGTTGTTTAGTTGTTGCAGATGCAACACATTAGGGAGCTCAACGTGGTAGCAGTCCTGGACAAAGTCCTTCGCATGGGCGAAGGTCACCAGCTTCGTAAACTTCAGAACGTAGCGAAAGCCGTCAATGCACTTGAAGACGACATTAAGGCTATGAGTGATGAGGATTTGAAGGCTCAGACCGGAAAATTCAGACAACGCATCGATAACGGTGAGTCACTTGACTCGTTGATGCCGGAAGCATTCGCTACAGTGCGCGAGGTGTCTCGCCGTACTCTCGGTCAGCGTCACTTCGATGTGCAGCTCATGGGTGGTGCAGCCTTGCATTGGGGCAACATCGCCGAGATGAAAACCGGTGAGGGAAAGACGCTCGTTGCAACGTTGCCAAGCTATCTGAATGCACTCTCGGGCAAGGGCGTGCACGTTGTTACCGTCAATGATTACCTCGCGAGCTATCAGTCAGAACTCATGGGTCGCATCTTCCGTTTCCTCGGCATGAATGTAGGCTGCATCATTACCGATCAGAAGCCAGCTGAGCGTCGGAAACAGTACGAGGCCGACATCACCTATGGCACCAACAACGAATTCGGGTTTGACTATCTTCGAGACAATATGGCCTGGGAAAAGTCCGATCTTGTTCAGCGCGGCCATAACTTTGCCATCGTCGATGAGGTCGACTCCATCCTTATTGATGAAGCACGTACTCCTCTGATCATTTCCGGGCCTGCTGAGGGCGATGTCACCCGCTGGTATCGTCAGTTTGCTCGACTCGTACCCCGTCTCAGCCGTGATGAAGACTATGAGGTCGACGAAAAGAAAAAGGTCGTCGGCATTCTCGATCCCGGCATCACCAAGGTTGAGGACTACCTTGGCATTGAAAACCTTTATGAGCCATGCAACACGCCGCTTATTGGGTATCTGAACAACGCCATCAAGGCGAAGGAACTCTTCATCAGAGACCGTGACTATGTTGTGCAAAACGGTGAGGTGCTTATCGTCGATGAACACACCGGCCGTATTCTTTCTGGACGACGCTACAACGAGGGTCTCCACCAGGCAATCGAGGCCAAGGAAAACGTTGAGGTCAAGGCTGAGAATCAGACTTTCGCAACAATCACACTGCAGAATTACTTCCGTATGTACGACAAGCTTGCGGGCATGACTGGTACCGCCGAAACAGAAGCTGCTGAGTTCATGGGAACGTACAAGCTTGGCGTGATTCCAATTCCTACGAATCGTCCGATGATTCGTCAAGATAAGGACGATCTGATTTTCCGCACCAAAAAAGAGAAACTCACGGCAATCGTCAAGGATGTGGCGAAGCGCCATGCATCGGGGCAACCGGTCTTGCTCGGTACTGCTTCCGTTGAGTCATCCGAAGTTGTCTCGTCCCTGCTTGATGTGGCAGAGATTCCTCATCAGGTCTTGAATGCCAAGCAGCATGCGAAGGAAGCTGCAGTCGTTGCAGTTGCGGGTCGTAAGGATGCCGTGACAGTGGCGACCAACATGGCTGGTCGTGGTACCGATATCATGCTCGGCGGCAACGTCGAGTTCCTTGCCGACCAAAAGCTTCGTGCGCAGGGATATTCAGCTGAGGACACGCCTCAGGAATATGAGAAGATGTGGCCTGAGACTTTGCAAGAGGTGAAGGAACAGGCAAAGGATGAACACGAGGAAGTTGTCGACCTTGGTGGTTTGTATGTGCTCGGGACTGAGCGCCACGAATCGCGTCGTATCGATAATCAGCTGCGTGGTCGTTCCGGTCGTCAGGGTGATCCTGGCGAGTCCCGCTTCTATTTAAGCCTTGAAGACGATCTGATGCGCCTGTTCAATACGCAGCTCGTGGCACGCGTCATGTCAAAGGGCATGCCGGAGGGCGAGCCAATCGAGGCCAAGAGTGTGTCGAAGGGTGTTCGCAATGCTCAGAAGGCCGTTGAATCTCGAAACTTTGAGATTCGTAAGAATGTTCTGAAATACGATGACGTCATGAACAAGCAGCGTCAGGTCATCTATGCGGAACGTCAGGCTGTGCTGAAGGGCGAGGACATCCATGACGATATCGAGCGCTTCATCAGTGACACCGTCGCCTCGTACATGCGAGGCGCCAACAATGGCTCTGACAAGCCAGATAAATGGGATATTGACGGACTCTGGGAGGCATTATCCAGCGTTTATCCTGTAAGCATCGACAAGGACAAGGAAAAGGAGTCCATCGCGAAGCTCAAGGCCGACAAGGCCGCGGAAGTGTTGCAGAAGGCGATCGTCAAGGATGCTGATGAACAATATCAGGCACGCGAAGACGTCATCGGCGAAGTGGGCATGCGTCAGCTTGAACGACGCGTTGTTCTCGCGGTTCTTGACCGCAAGTGGCGTGAACACCTTTATGAGATGGATTACCTGAAGGACGGCATTGGTCTTCGTGGCATGGGTCAGCGTGATCCACTGGTTGAATACCAGCGTGAAGGCTATCAGATGTACAACTCGATGATTGAAGCCATCAAGGAAGAATCTGTGCAGCTGCTCTTCAATGTGGACATTCAACAGGTTGCGGCAACCGAAGATCCAGATTCTGAACGTGATGAAGATGCCGCAGTTGATTCCGCCCAGACACAGCTCGCCATTCATTCCACAAAGGATCAGCTCGGTGAGCCTTCGGTGAGCGATACCGATAGCGACAATAAGTCCGGAGCTGAAAGCACGACAACAGTGGAAGTCACCGCTGCACAGTCTGACATCGCTGCTGGGGCCGGGGCAGAGGATCAGAGCGAATCCCTTGACGAACAGCAGGATATTGTTGACACAGCGGCTGACGAAGATGCCCGTCACCATGAGACCGATGCACAGCATGTTGGCATCACTGGTCCAGAGCCAATGAGTCATGCGGATTCTCGCGTCAAGGTCAAACGCCCCAAGGATGAGGAACTTCGTTCTCCATGGTCGGATGGCAAGACATATCCAGGAACATCAAAGAATGCTCCCTGCCCATGTGGTTCAGGAAGAAAATACAAGATGTGCCATGGTCAAAATGAGAAACACTAGACCTCTCACCATGGTCTGAAATAACCCGCTGCTTTATTGTGCGCTAATATCGTGCAGTAAGGGAAGCGGGTTTTCGTTATCGGCTGCTTGTTTTCGCAGCAACCAAGGAAAGTCCCACTCAACATCACCATTCACATTCGGAGGAATTATGACTGAGCCGTTTACATGGAAGTCCACACTCGCCACATTGGTGGCAGGTAAACATCTTTCTACGGAACAGTCTGAGTGGTACATGGACGAACTTATGAGCGGCAAGGCGGATCCTGTACCCGTAGCGGCGGTCCTGGCAGTTCAGTCAGCGCTTGGATTCACGAGCGAAGAAGTTGCGGGTGCGGCCAAGGCGATGGTCTCCCATGCGGTGCCACTGCATGTTTCTGGTGAAACAACTGACATAGTTGGAACCGGTGGCGATGGGGCTGCAACCGTGAACCTTTCCACAATGGGCGCAATCATTGCTGCCGCCGCAGGCGTGAAGATCGTCAAGCATGGCAATCGTGCCGCCACAAGCAAATGCGGCGCTGCAGATTGTCTTGAAGCCCTTGGCCTGCCACTTGATATTCCGGCATCCCGAGTGGGTGAGATAGGCGACGAAGTGGGCATAACCTTTGCGTTCGCCAAGACTTTCCATCCATCGATGCGCTTTGCAGGACCTGTTCGTTCTGCGCTTGGTGTGACCACCATTTTCAATCTTCTGGGTCCATTGACGAATCCCGCTCAGCCGAACCATGTGGCCATCGGATGCGCGAAGCGAGAACTGAGTCCTATGATGGCTGCCGTCTATGCTCGTCGAGGTCAGGACGGCATGGTCTATACATCTTCCGAAGGGCTTGATGAGATGGCTCCGACAGGACCTGTCTCCGTGTGGGAAATTCGTGATGGACAGGTTCACGAGACCGAGTTCGATCCCACAGTCGAGCTGGGATTAGCTGCAATCGATGTTGCTGACCTGAAGGGTGGCGAGCCTGCGTTCAACGCTCAGGTTGCGCGCGATCTATTTGCCGGCAAACTTGTTCCCTCACGCAGCACTGCACTGTTGAATGCTGCATCGGCCATTGTCGCTGATCAGCATCTTCTCGATTCCAACGAGGCAACACTTACCGAGCGGTTCAAGCAGGCCTATGGGATCGCGGAGAGCGCGGTCGATTCTGGAGCTGCACACGCACTTCTGGAACGCTGGATTTCGGTAGCCCAGCGCTGAAGCCAGGATAAGCCACCTTGGGTTGCTGTGCCTGGATAAATTCGGGATTATGTCTACCGGCTTATACGCTCAAGGCAACGATTACTGAGTGATGCGAGTAATGCAAGTGTAGCGATCAGACGCGTGACCCGTCATCGAATGGGTCACGCCTTGTTTCTGTATGGCCGCGATGCTGGTAGAACAGTCCTGCAGCACCGAGTATGGTCAGAACGCCTCCAATCGTGCCGAGCAGGGATGCGAACTGAGCGATAAAGATTGCTGCACCCAAGGCGAGAACGCCCAGAATGATAAAGATGACGTACACAAGCGTTGTGCTTCGAACCGGTCCTATTGCAGGGTTCGGTGGCACAAAATCGTTGCCTTCATCCATAACATCGTCGGTATCCAACCAGCTGCTCCCTGTGAAATCGCGAGGACCCCGATCTGCACCTTGCGTATCTGCGAAGGAATCTGCCCTGAGATCACGTACATTGAGCGCAGCTTTCTTCTGCTCACGCTTCACGTGTTTCTCAAATCTTTTGGCATTGCGGGAGTGTTCGATCGAACCCATATCGTCTTGGTGCTCTGAAAGAAACATTGCCCAGTCGTCAGATTTTGATTGTGCGGAACCCTTGTCCTTGTCTTGAGAATCGTGATTCCACGCGTTGTCATCACCCGAAGTTGGCTGCTCGTCAAACGGATTGGTATTCTTGTGCTCGGTCATACTTATAATTTTAACCTCAGCGGTTGGCAATCCGCTGGCCAGGAGGAACATGCTGTATTGGTTTTTCGTTAAGCTCATCGGACCTTTCGCTCGCCGACGTTTAAGTCCAGCGGTTTCTGGTCTCGAACATATTCCGGCACAGGGCGGAGCAATCATTGCATCGAACCATCTGGCGGTCATTGATGATGGACTGCTGCCCCTGGTGAGTCCCCGGATGATTCATTTCATGGGTAAGTCCGAGTACTTCACTGGCAAGGGATTCAAGGGAGCTTTCAAGAAGTGGTGGTTTACCTCGGTCGGAGTGTTTCCTGTGGACCGTTCTGGAGGATCAAAATCTCTTGGAGCACTGGAAACAGCCAGACACATTCTTGAGGCGGGGGAGCTGTTTGGCATTCATCCTGAAGGTACCCGAAGCCCTGATGGAAGGTTATATCGTGGGCATACCGGTGTAGCACGTCTTGCCTTTGAGACCGGTTCGCCGATTGTTCCGGCAGCTCTTGTCGGAACACGTGAATTGCAGAAGCAGGGCAAGGTGCTGCCGCTGAAGGGCAAAACCAAGGTGTTATTTGGCGAGCCAATTGAAGTTCCGAAAATTGCCGAGGATGAACTGACGCACGAGCAGATTCGCTCGCTCACGAACCAGATGATGGAGGCGATTGCACGACTCAGCGGCCAGGAGTATGTCGACATCTATGCGCAGGTGGCAAAGAAAGACATTGCAGCTCGCAAACTTCAGGATGGCACACAGTCGCGCTGAGCGATCCTTTAGACCACGGTAAGCGTGATTACGGTGGGATTGCCCGAGGTGTCCCTGATTCGAATCTGTTTGCCGGGATCAGGACTTTGCAGGCGGACGGTCTGTGTAAGGTCACCGAGGGGCGCTGATATTTTCACATCCAATCCGAGTGCCTTCAGGATGGAGCTTGCATCTTGCTCATTCTTTCCGCGAACGTCCGGAACTGTTACCATCTGAGGTCCCTTGGAAATGACGACGGAGACCGGATCTCCCCAATGCAGCTGTGCACCTGCTTCCTCGCTACTGGAAATGACCTTGCCTTTGTCAACGCTGTCCGACCAGTCTTCCGTGAAACTCGATTTGAGTTGCGCCTCTTCAAGCTGGTGTTGTGCCGAAGCCTTGGTCGAGCCAACGATGTCTGGCATGCTCACAGGTTTGGGTCCCTTTGAGAGCACCACGGTGACGCTGGTGGTGTGGTTCGTGGTTGTGCCAGGCTCAGGAACAACGCTGATTGCAGCATTTTCAGGAACATCGATAGAATATTCATCCGCGCCGGCATCGTGATTGATATTGCTGAAGCCCGCACTCTTCAGTGCATCCAGAGGGGATTTTCCGTGGGCTGTCGTCGCATCGAGAATATCCTGAGGAATCGTTGCCTGACGAATGCCTTTGGAGATGACAAAACTTGCAGAGCCTCCACGTTTGCTGATATGGGAACCGACCGTGTCGGGCTTACTGGAAACGATGGAACCTTTGGGCACTGAGTCGCTGAATTCCTCGGACTCTGAGAAGGATATGCCAATCTGGCGGAGCATACCCTTATAGCGTGTCCAGGATGCACCGTTCACCGTGCAGCTTTGATTGGCAGAACAAGTGACATCAGTGGGCATGGGCAGACTCAGGTAGCTGCCCGGGCCCAGGAAGTACCACCATGCCGAGGTGCCTGAGGCACCGATGAGCAACAGCAGCACGACGATGCCTGCAACAAGTCTGAGCCGTGATCGTGGCATCACCGGTTGTGTGGCATGCGTCGTAGTCTTGTCTGCAACCGCAGACAAGACACTCGTAGGCGAATTGAGCGCAAGTGGAGAGGTTTCGGCGCGCGTTTGGGCGGGCTGAGTCTTGTAGATTGGATCTCGTACTGACATCTGAAAATGCTGATCCTGTGGGGATAGACTTGTGGAGAGTTCCTGCAATTCCTCGAATGCTTCCTGAGCATTCTTCGGTCTGTCTGCCACTTGGCGAGATGCAAGGCGTGAGATGAAGTGGGAAACAGCAGGATCAATACCCGGGCATACATCTGTCAAGGGTGCAATGTCGCTGTGAACGTGCTTGAAGATGACTGTCACGGGATTATCGCCAACGAAGGGCACCGAACCGGTAAGCATTTCATAGGCGATGATGCCACATGCATATACGTCGCCCTGGGCAATGGCCTCGTTGAACTCAATCATTTCGGGTGCTAGATATGCCGCCGTTCCCAGCAGCATGCCAGTGGTCGAGAGCGTTGCCTGGGACGCAACCTTGGCCAGACCAAAATCGGTGAGTTGGACATGGCCGCGATCGTTGATAAGTATGTTCTCTGGTTTGACATCGCGATGTACCACGCCAGCCGTATGCGCGGATGACAACCCATCCAAAACTTCAGAGAGTATTCGCAGCGTTTCGTGCACACTGAAGGTACCCTGCTGGTTCATTTCGTAGCGAAGATTGACTCCATGCACATATTCCATGACCAGAAAGCCAACGCCCTCATAGATTCCTGTGTCATAGACCTGAACGATATGTGGATTGGCGATGGATGCAGATGAACGTGCCTCACGATGAAAGCGTTCGATGAACTGCTCGCGATGCGCTCCCTGAATGAGCTGCATATGCATCATCTTCAATGCAACATGGCGCGAAAGGCGTTCATCTACCGCCTCGAATACCGTTGCCATGCCCCCCTCGGCAATCTTGCGGACAATGCGATAGCGCCCCTCTATCACACTTCCCTTGACTGCACGCTGTTCGGATGGATACGCTTCTTCACTCATATAGGTATCGTAAGGTTCGCGCTCGTCAAATGCATTCGCCGGTTTGTGCTTCTTGGCTAAAAATACACGCATAGGAGCATATGCAGGCACATCGTATTGCTGATGAGTGGATGTACATTGAAATATCTGACCTACCGAAGAGCTTCCGGTATGAAAAGAGAACAGCATTGAATCACGTCATGACATGCCTTCTCGGAGAATTGGAGCTTGTGCGCAGTGCGATTGATTGCATGCTGAGCCTCAAACCACAGATATGAGATACGCTTGCGAGATGCTTCGAAGGCACCGCTGTCCTTGAAAATGCGAGTGATCTCTCTGACGTCGCCCTCGTCTCTATGATCAGCCGTGAATGCGTTGATGAGATAGGATCGGTCGCGTTGATTGGACAAGTTGAGCGCATCGCTCAGCAACACCGTTCGCTTGCCCTCACGAATGTCTCCGCCTGTTGGCTTGCCGATTCGCGCAGGATCTCCGATGATATCGAGCAGGTCGTCGGCCAGTTGAAAGGCGGTTCCGAGATTGGTGCCAATCGCCGCCGCTGCGTTGTGTGGATCTGCCCCAGCGGCCAGCATACCGATGGTCAGAGGAGCCACAGTCGTGTAACTGGCTGTTTTCCATCGAAATACTGCCAATGATGCCTCAGCCAGACGGTGAGGATCGTTCAAAGGAACCTGCTCTACCGCGAGATCAAGCACCTGACCAATTTCGACTTCGCGATGCATGTTCAGAAAAGCCTCGAGCACTCCGTCTCCATGCTCCATGTGATTGCTGATGGCATTTACGATGTCAATGCTCGCAGTCGAAAGAAGATCCCCGAGCATGATGCCAAGACCCGCGCCAATGTGCGGAATGTGTTCAACCGCAGAAGGCAGCGCGTTGGCAGGATCTTCTGCCGTTGCCATCCGAGCCAAAGCTGAGGTGAGCGCAACATGAGCCGAAGGCTTGCCCCGGCGAAGATGTGAATTGTCGATAATGTCATCATGAACGAGCGCAGCGGTCTGAAAGACCTCGATGGCACACGCCACATCCATGACCGCGTCTCGATCGGCTGAACGGGTCCCCTGAATTGCATCATAGATGGAGAGGAGCAATCGGGCGCGCAGTCTTTTTCCGCCTTCATTCGATGCTTGCCCTTGGCATATGACGGCATCGTATATGTCCTGGCATGACCGAGGGATACCTGTTCCAGCAGGTGCCCCCAGATGTCGGTCTACAAGAAAGGAGATGCGGTGGTTGATTGCGGCAATGTCGTCAGGGATCGTCATATCTACGAGACTAACCGCTTTTCACGATCTTTGTCGGGTTTCCAGACTGAATGCGATGAGGATATCGTGTGGTATTCCGGGTTGCTCTTCTTGGCTATGCGTGATGCAAGTGGGAATAAGGGCACCTGAACACATGGGATTTCACATTCGACCACATGACTGAGATACGTTGTTTGTGGGTCAATGTTGATGACACTGTTGTGGAACAGTCTCTTCCCTAATGAGAAATCGCACAGTCTGGGTTGAAACCGTATCCATACGACATGCAGTAGTGGTTGAGCATCGATTCTTGCTTTTGTCGAGAGTTTCGCTCGTTGCCTGCTGCACTTCTTCACAGTGAGGAATATCAATTATGACAGCATCCATAACGACGTCATCTCCCTTGCCACGTACCAGAAGACGGAGCAGAACATCTTGGAAAACGGTGGCCAGACCACTGAAGGAATGGCTGACACTGATTCAGTCATCGTCAGGAACGCTCAGCGAAGAACCCATACGCGTTCTTGACGCGGGCATCAAGCGTTCTATAACGCTGAGAGATTTGCTGATTATCTCGTTGCTTGGCGACGAGGATTGCAGGAATCTCGAACGCATACGTACTATCTTCGATAACCCATATGCCCCGAGTTCTGTGCAGATCATCAGAAACAATCTTGAAGAAGCCTTTGCCCGTGCGACTGACATTGAGATCAGAAGCCGATGCAATCGTGGCCTGGCGATTCTTGAACATGCAGCCGGGCATATTGACAATCCCAAAGGTGCTTCGCTGCTCGCAATCATCACCTATGTGAAATGGTGGATGGGTGATCACTCTGCGTATATATGGGCTCAAGCGTGTCTCAAATGTGATCCAAACTGTACGCTGGCTTCGATCATTCTTTCTGCATTGGAACATAATATGTTTCCCGCGCAGAGCAAAGATTGAGAAATTCGGGAATAATCGTCCTTGGAAGATGGTTCACTCTATTAGTTGACAATTTGCCCTTGCCATAATTGGGCCTTAATGCTGATAGGTAGCGGACAAGAACTTCCAGGAGGATATGTTGGCCACAAAGGATACGGCTGAGAAGACGGTACGCACACAAACTTCGAGTACGGCAACGCAGGAGAAAACCAAGGAAACTCCTAGCAGACGTGTCTCAAAGTCACGAAGCAGGGCAGAAGTGTCCCCAAAGTCGCCTTCCCCACGAAAGAGGAAGTCAGCCAAGTCCAAGACTACGGAATCCGAGAAAATGCCGATTTCGAAGAAAGATGACGAGCTGGAGAATAGTGACATTTCCGAGGATCTTGATAACGACTCCAACGCTGATGATGAAGATATCGATTTGAACGACGACGCGCTGGAAGACGAAGACAGTAACGATTCGAGCGATTCGGACAACGATTCTGCAGACAATAATGGTGACTCCGATGACGATGCTGACGACGATTCCGACGATGACGACGATACGAATGATTCGCATGCCCAGGGCTCTGGGCATCATTCACGTCGTTCTCCTCACATCCCAGTGATCAAGGCCAAGGGTGCCTTCGTGGTCAGCGATTCTGACGATGACGAGAACATCACCCCTTCAGGCAATCCGAAACGTCGCGTGATTGCCACCGGAGCCACGGCAGACCCCGTCAAGGATTATCTTAAACAGATTGGTCGTGTCAGCCTGCTGAATGCCGAGCAGGAGGTCGATCTTTCTGAACGCATTGAGGCCGGGCTCTATGCTCAACATCTGTTGGAGACCGAGCTTGATGACATGGATTTCAGACGTAAGCGTGAACTGAAATGGGCTTCATCCGATGGCAAGAAGGCCAAGGATCACCTTTTGGAGGCCAATCTTCGACTCGTGGTCTCATTGGCCAAGCGCTACACCGGGCGTGGCATGCTGTTCCTGGATTTGATTCAGGAGGGCAACCTCGGTCTGATTCGCGCTGTGGAGAAGTTCGATTGGAAGAAAGGCTTCAAGTTCTCTACATATGCGACCTGGTGGATTCGGCAGGCAATCACCCGTGCCATGGCTGATCAGGCACGTACTATTCGTGTCCCTGTTCACATGGTCGAGGTCATCAATAAGCTCTCTCGCGTTCAACGCCAGATGCTTCAGGACTTGGGACGTGAGCCCACACCTGACGAGTTGGCGCGAGAGCTTGACATGCCTGTCGAGAAGGTTCAGGAAGTGCAGAAGTACGGCCGTGAACCTATCTCGTTGCACACGCCGCTGGGCGAAGACGGGGATTCCGAGTTTGGCGATCTGATTGAAGACACCGATGCGATTGCTCCTTCTGATGCCGTAGCATTTTCACTTCTGCAGGAACAGTTCCGGCAGGTTCTCGAGACCTTGAGCCCTCGTGAGGCTGGTGTCATCAAGATGCGCTATGGCCTTGAGGATGGTCAGCCAAAGACGCTCGATGATATAGGACGTGTCTATGGTGTCACGCGTGAGCGCATTCGTCAGATCGAATCCAAGACAATGTCGAAGCTGCGTCATCCGTCGCGTTCTCAGACTTTGCGTGACTTCCTGGATCAATGATGAGTTGAGGTTCACACCACCAGGATATCTGCACGGTGTCGGTGTGAACGGACTCATGAGATGGTTGGACTGTCGGAACAGGGGAGAAGTGGCATGGCGGATTCGTATGGCGCAAGGAGCCTTACGGTTCTCGAAGGTCTGGATGCAGTACGCAAGCGTCCGGGAATGTATATCGGTACGACCGATAGTCAAGGATTGATGCATTGTCTGTGGGAGATTATCGATAATTCCGTTGATGAGGCATTGGCGGGTGTATGCACACATATTGCGGTAACGCTGCATACCGACGGTTCGATTACCGTGGCGGACAACGGCCGCGGCATCCCCGTGGATATCGAGCCAAAAACGGGGCTTACGGGCGTTGAAGTCGTATTGACGAAGCTGCATGCCGGTGCGAAATTCGGTAATTCTTCCTATAACGCGGTCGGTGGTCTTCATGGTGTGGGCTCATCCGTGGTCAACGCATTGAGCACCCGTCTCGACGTTGAGGTGGATCGCAATGGGAAGACCTACAGGATGGAATTCCATCAGGGTCATCCGGGAATCTTTGAAGATGCAGATTCCAACGACCCATCACCCGCTTCGCATTTTGTCAGGACCCGCAAGAACAAGCCCACCGAGTTGCGGGAAGTGGGCAAGGTATCCAGAAAAACCACCGGCACGCGTATTCGATACTGGGCAGACCCTGAAATATTCAATGAGACCGCTCATTTCAGTTATGACCAGCTGATTGACCGGGTCCGTCAGACCAGCTTTCTTGTGCCGGGCTTGAAGCTTTCAGTCATTGATGAAAACGTTGGCGAACACGTTGGCGAACACAATGTTGAGGGCATTGACGATCATAGCGATGTCATCGCTGATCAGCACTTGAGCGAATCCCTCGGTACCACTCCAACACATCATCGTGTCGTTGAGTTCATGCATGAAGGTGGTGTCAAGGACTTTGTCGACTTTCTCACTGTCGGAGAGCCCATCAGTGATATCTGGCATGTTACCGGTGAAGCCAACTATGAGGAGGAGACGCAGAAGGTCGAACCTAACGGCGAGCTGAAGGCCGAGAGGGTCAAGCGCGTGTGTGGTGTTGACATTGCGATGCGTTGGGTCAATGGCTATGAGACTACGATGCGCAGCTTCGTCAATGTTGTGGAGACACCCGGGGGAGGCATGCATGTCGATGGATATCTCAATGCCTTGACCCGGCAGGTTCGCAAGTGCGTCGAGGAGAACGCGAGGAAGCTCAAGGTCAATCTGAGGGATTCGCATACCAAGATCGAACGTGAGGACATCCTTGCTGGTCTGGTCGTGGTGGTTACCGTGCGCATCGCTGAGCCGCAATTCCAAGGACAGACGAAGGATGTGCTGGGAACTGCTCAGGTCAAGCCCATTGTGACACGCATGACCGATAAGCAGTTTGGCGAAATGATACATGGATCTCGACGTGGGTTCAAAGATCAGGCTGCTCGAGTGCTCGACAAGATTGTCGGCGAAATGCATGCCCGCGTGCAGGCACGCAAGACCAAGGAAGTCACTCGACGCAAGAATGCATTGGAATCGGCTTCCATGCCTGCCAAACTCTCTGATTCGCAACCTGGCAATGATGACATAGCGGAGTTGTTCATCGTTGAGGGTGATTCAGCCTTGGGTACGGCCAAGGCGGCAAGAAACTCGATGTTTCAGGCACTGCTGCCCATTCGTGGCAAGATTTTGAACGTTCAGAAGGCGTCGCTCAACCAGATGCTTTCGAACAAGGAATGTGCCGCAATCATCCAGGTCGTGGGTGCGGGTTCTGGAGCAAGCTTCGATATCAAGCAGGCTCGCTATCACAAGATCATCATGATGACCGATGCTGATGTTGATGGAGCCCACATCCGCATTCTTCTGCTGACGCTGTTCTATCGCTACATGCGACCACTGATTGAGGCGGGACGCGTCTACGCTGCCGTCCCACCCCTGCATCGCATAGCGTTGGCTGGCAAGCATAAGGGCGAATACATCTATACCTATTCGGATGACGAGCTGGCGCAGCGACTGTCGGACTTAAGAAAGCAACGCATCGACTTCCGCGAGGACGTGCAACGTTACAAGGGTCTTGGCGAGATGGATGCCGATCAGTTGGCCGATACCACCATGGATCCGAGAACGAGGATGCTGCGCCGCATCCGCATGGAGGATGCAGAAAATGCCTCTGGTGTGTTCTCGTTGCTCATGGGCGACGAGGTGCCGCCGCGCAAGCAGTTCATTGTCGACAATGCCGATGACTTCGATCGCACGAAGATTGACACCTGAGATTGATACCTGATTGCTCGAGGCAGCGATAATAGAAGTGCACGTTACCTTCCATTGAATGACACGCGCTCCTGAATGGCTGTGTTGAAGCGCGTAAGCGCTTGTGCAAAGCTATCGATCTCTTCACTCGACCAATCGCTCAGCACTGTTGATAACGCACCAAGATTCCTGTGGCGTTGCTTTTCAAGGTTTTGTGCTCCACTGTGAGATATCTTGAATTTTCTTGCCATCCCGCCATTGGGGTCGGCTATGCGTTCAATCAGGCCACTCCTGCGCATCGCAGCGGTCTGTCTGTTCAAAGTCGAAGCATCCAGTCCTGTGACGGCACTGAGTTCACCGATGGATTGCGGCTCATGTTCAAGACTGACGAGCAGAATGTAGGCACTTCTATCGAGCGTGCCGATCTGATGGTCGCGAAAGCCGGCCACTCGAGTAAGTCGTTTTCCCAACAGCAATGATTCATATTCGATGGTAACGATATCTTCGAGCAGTTTTGGGTCCTGAGTGCTCGTCTCATCTTCCAGCTCTTGCAACGCTTCTTTGCGGTTGTGACTGCTATTCATCCAATCCTCCTCTGGCATGACTCCCTATGTTCACCGAGTGTAGCTCAAATATGTACATTGCATAACTTGTGTGTTATGCATAACTGTGTATTATGCATATTGAGTGTATGACACATAACGATTTCATGCAGATGATGCTTCTGTCAAACACACAGGAAATAAAGATTCACGCATACGAAAGATAAGCATATGAACGCATCAGATACACAGCTGGAGCGAACCACAGTCACGGAAGGTGACTCGCAAGGCATAGATTCAACAGCGAGTGGAACGCAAAATACGCGGCCGGCGGTCATCGTCGCGGTGTTGGCAGCGGCAGGCATCACATCCTCGCTCACACAGACCTTGGTGATTCCCTTGGTGGGAGAGCTGCCCAAGCTATTTTCCGCAGACCCCTCAGTCACCGCGTGGGCGGTGACCGTCACGCTGCTCACCGGCGCCGTCGGCATGCCAATCCTCGGCAAACTTGCCGACACCTATGGCAAGCGGCGCATGCTGCTTCTGGCGCTGATTCCTCTGGTCATCGGTTCGATGATCTGCGCGATCGCGCCCAACATCGCAGTCATGATTGTTGGACGAGCATTGCAGGGCATCGCCACGGGCATGGTTCCGCTCGGCATCAGCCTCTTGCACGACGTACTTCCCCCAGAACGCGTGGGCACGGCGATCGCGCTGATGAGCTCGTCCATGGGCATCGGCGGAGCTCTCGGGCTGCCAATCTCGGCGGCAATCATTCAGTACGTGAGCTGGCGCGGCCTCTTCTGGGTCGATTTCGCCATCGCAGCGCTGATCTTTGTCTTGATCTATGTATTGATTCCGAAGCCACATCACGAACACAACTATGCTCCCTTCGATTTTGTCGGGGCGCTCGGACTTGCAGTCGCTCTGCTGTGCCTGCTGCTGGGCATCATCAAGGGCAGCTCATGGGGCTGGACGAGTCCTTCGATTCTGGGGTTGTTCATCGGCACTGTGATCATTGCTGTGGCTTGGGGATTCTGGGAGCTGCGCTTCACGAATCCGCTCGTGGACTTGCGCATCATCAGACGGCATAATGTCTTGATCACGAACATCGCATCCATCTTCGTCGGTTTCGCCATGTATGCCCAATCATTGATACTTCCGCAACTCATGGAACTTCCCAGCTCGACGGGTTATGGCCTCGGTCAGACCATGCTGCAGATGGGTCTGTGGATGGCGCCGAGCGGCTTCGCGATGATGGCCGTATCATCGCTGGGAGCCAAGATAACGACGAAATATGGCGCCAAGACAACGCTGATCAGCGGCGCGCTGATCATGGCATGCGGATATGGACTTGCAGCACTGGTCATGCATTCGTTGATCGGTCTGACGATTGCATCCTGTATCGGCAGCATGGGAACCGGATTCGCCTTCGGTGCCATGCCAACGCTCATCATGAACGGCGTTCCCGCAAGCGAAAAGGCATCGTCGAACAGCTTCAACACAGTCATGCGATCGATAGGAACTTCCGTGTCATCGGCCGTGATTGCTGCGATTCTGGCCGGCACCAGCATTGCAGTCAAGGGGACGAGCATTCCCAGCGTGACAGGATTCAGAATGGGCTTGCTTGCCGGATGCGCGGTTGCCATCGTTGCGGGTATCATAGCGGCATTCAATAGAAAGTAAGCGCATACAGCACGAACGTTTACAGCGAGTAAGCGCGTGTTGACAGTAAAAGTGCGGAATAAGTAAGCGCATACAAAATGCTCGATCAGCTGTTTCATTTGTAGCTGATCGAGCATTTCATGTATGCGCTGCTAGGTTAATGTTTCGTCACGGTCATGCGGCTGCTATGCGATGTAGGCGATTGGAGCGCTCAAATCCTGACCCGAGGCATCACGGCGCATATCGACATCAGGCAGATCCACCGGGGTACCGGATGCCGAAGATGCTCGCAGTGGCCATGTTCCAATGCAAGCCAGTATCAGCGTGTCCTGGCCCTTCAGGAAGCGTTGAGAGCGCACCCCACGGCTTCCTCGACCCTTGGTTGGATACATTTCGAGTGGAGTTACCTTGCCACAACCGTTCTCCGTACCTGCAAGTGCCTGAGAATCGCCGGCTACCGTGAAAACGACAGCTCCGGCCTGTGATGTCATGCCGTTGTCATCGTTCTCGACATAGGTCCAAGAAATCTGTCCTGCAGCAATGGCATTGAAAGCGCACACATGCTGACCTTCGCCCAGACGAATACCAGCCATGCCAGCCGCATTGCGGCCCTGTGGACGTACATCCTTGGCATGGAATGCAAGCAGACTCGAATCGGAAGATATGAATACGATCATGGCATCGTCATCGGCAGGTGCAGCAAATACCACTTGATCATCAGATTTCAGATCAATGACGTTCCATGAATCCATCGTGCTCGGCGCTTCGCCATTCCAACGTTTGATGATGCCATTACGAGTGCCGATGGCAAGGGGAATCGTATTCTCGGCAACCACGGCTGCCACAACATGTTCATGCTCTGAATGTTCGGTAGATTGCGTCATGCCCAGCAGTTCGTCCGCACGTACACCGCCGCTCACGCTCAAGGCAGCAGTGGCGGGCAAGGCAGGAAGGTCGCTGACATGCGCGAGCACGTATCGGCCTGCGGAGGTTACCAGCGCATAGTTGGACTGCGTTGTCGTCGAGAAGATGGAAACGATTTGATCGTTCTCGGTGCGTCCATCCGACGCGGAGCGAGACATCCATTCGTCCAAGGCATTCGCAGAGCTTCGGGCAATCAGACCAGCCGCACTGAGCATAACCGTGCATGGTTTATCCTCTATGCGAAGTCCAGCGTCCTTGTCTGCTGCGGAATTCGCAGTTGCTGCGCGTGCACTTCCTGTGTGGTTCGAAAGGCTGCTCGCAGAACGAGCCGCGGCAAATGCTGAAGCAGATTGGGAGGCTGCACCGGATTCATCGGTTATTGCGACGGGTGAAAGTGATCCTGAAGGATCGGCATCAAGCAGCACTGTACGACGTGGATTTCCCCATGTCTGCGCTGCGATGCTCATCTCATCGGTAACGACCTTGTCCAGTTCAACTTTCGAGGAGAGAATAATATTGAGCTCTTCAATGCGTTTATGCAATTCATCCTGTTCCGTCTCCAACTCGATTCTGCTGATACGCGTGAGTCTTCGAAGGCGAAGATCGAGAATATATTGAGCCTGGATGTCGTCAAGATCGAAAACCGCCATTAATCGGGTTTTTGCGGTATCGGCATCATCGGAGCTGCGAATCACTTGAATGACTTCGTCAATGTCAATGAGAGCAAGCAGCAGTCCCTCAACCAAGTGCAGACGTTCCAATGCCTTGCGCTTACGATATTCGCTGCGGCGCTTGACCACGAGACGACGGTGATCGATCCAGACGTTCAGCAATTCCTTCAGGCCCATGGTATGCGGTCTGCCGTTGACCAAAGCCACATTGTTGATGGTGAAGGATTCCTGCAAGGGTGTATGTCTGAACAGTTGGGCAAGCACAGCTTCGGGGTCAAAGCCGGTCTTGATCTCGATGACGAGTCGTGTGCCATTATGACGATCCGTCAGATCGATGGCGCCTGAGATGCCTTCCAACTTGCGATTCTTGACACCTTCAGAGATGCGTTCGAGCACGCGCTCAGGCCCAACCATGAATGGCAGTTCAGTCACTACGATTGCCTTCTTGCGCGCAGTCACATTCTCAATATGTGTTGCAGAGCGCGTGATTACGGCACCTCTGCCATGCTCATAGGCTTCCTTGATGCCATCTCGGCCCACGATGATACCGCCAGTCGGCCAGTCCGGTCCAGGCACGAAGCGCATGAGATCCATCAGACTGGCATCGGGGTTGCTCATCAGATATTGTGCAGCTGCAACGACTTCGCCCAGATTGTGCGTAGCCATATTCGTTGCCATGCCGACAGCTATGCCCGATGCCCCATTGACCAACAGATTCGGAAATGCCGCGGGAAGCACGACTGGCTCCTGCAGTTTATTGTCATAGTTGGGCGAAAAATCGACGGTTTCTTCGTCAATGTTTTCGTTCATCCCCAGGGCGGCAGGTCCGAGACGGGCTTCCGTGTATCGTGAGGCGGCCGGGCCATCGTCGAGCGAGCCGAAATTGCCGTGACCATCGACCAAGGGAAGTCTCATTGCGAATGGCTGTGCGAGACGTACCATGGCTTCATAGATTGCAGAATCGCCGTGGGGATGCAACTTGCCCATGACCTCTCCTACGACACGAGCCGACTTCATATATGCCTTGTCGGGTGTCAGATTCATCTGACCCATCTGATAGACGATTCTGCGTTGCACTGGTTTCAGTCCGTCGCGTGCATCAGGCAAAGCTCTCGCATAGATGACCGAGTATGCGTATTCGAGGAATGATTTGCTCATCTCATCGCCCAAAGGCGTTTCGACGATGTGCTCCTTGACGCTTCTCGGATCAAAAGGCGGTTTTCTGCGCGATGCCATAGTTGAAACTCCTCGCTGTGTGACTACACCGGCAACCATTATCCAACAGGATAAAATGTCTGCGTGTCTTGTCTGGGTTTCGAAGGCCTGAGCCTTCTGCAAACTCATCAATTCTAGCGGACACATGGAAAAATGAATTTCCAGACTCGATTCACCAATGTTGTGCCAGTCAGCACAGCGCGTGAATGCCGGACTTTTCATCGTGATGGAAGGCTCTATAGCACGGGTTATCGCGTGTGAGTAGTTCAATGAAAAGCATGAGTATTGAAATTCCTGATCCCAAGACCCTCCTGCAACACGTCGATATTGCCGATTACGGCGATGAGATTCCCAATTCAAGCAGTGATGGCTTCCATAGGGGAGGAGCATTCAGAATTTCATCAGTCTTGCCGGCGATCAGCAGTGCTCTCGGGAATCCTGTGGAGACGGCAATCCATCATGATCCAAGAAAACTGCAGGAAACCTTAGGGTTTCCCAGCTGCAAGTCTGCGATAGTCGTACTCGTTGATGGCATGGGTTTCTGGAATATTGCAACGCGATCGGGTCATGCGCCCTATCTGCGCAGTCTTATGCATGAGAGTGCCAATGCGCGTCCGATTTCGACGTGTCAGCCGAGTACGACTGTGGTTGCCATGGCAGCATTCGGCACTGGTACGTGCCCGGGTATGACGGCAATGACGGGTTACACCCAGCTCAACCCGTACAGGCATCGTATCAGTCAGATGATCCAGTTTCGCAATGCCATACCACCATTGGAACTTCAGCGTGAACCTACAGTGTTTGAACGTTTGAGCGATGAAGGTGTACGCGTTACATCATCGGGACTGCCGGAATTTGCCGGTTCCGCTCTTACTCAAGCCGCCTTGCGAGGCAGCACCTACATCGGTCGTGAGGGTGCTGATGAGAGAATCCTTGAAGCTTGCAAGGCTGCGCGTGAGCCGGGTCTTACGTACCTCTACATACGTGACGTTGACAAGGCTGGGCATGAGTTTGGATGGGAATCCGAACCGTGGATCGCCGAATTCGAAACTGTTGATTCCCAGCTGGCCTTGCTGCATCGGCGCGCCCCGAAAGGGACACTCATCGTTATCATTGCTGACCATGGCATGATAGAAGTTGACCCAAGCCAACGCATTGACATGGCGCAGAATCCGGAATTGCTCAGGGGTGTCAAATTCTATGGTGGTGAGCCACGATTCGTCATGGCTTATGCGGATGAGCCCGAGGATTCGCATGAAATTGCTGCACGCTGGTGCAATGAACTCGGTGAATCCGCGGAGGTGCTCACCAAGCATGAGGCAATCGATGCGGGCCTGTTTGGTCCCGTCAAGGCTGATGTCGAACCGATGATTGGCGATGTTCTTGCCGTCATGAATGATCGCGCGACACTTGTCGATTCACGAGTCCAGAAGGATCGTGCAACGCGGCTGCCCGGCGTCCATGGTTCGAGATCCATGATGGAATCGGATATTCCTTGTCTGATGGATCTGGTCTGAACGTTTGAATCCCATGAACTGTCGTTGCATTCCACAAGCGCGATGCAGAGACGCGAGATTTGGCTCGTCGAACGGCAAACAGCTAGTCGCCGAACAGGATTTCGTCCCAGCTGGGAACGGCAGAACGTCCTGACTTCTTCTTGGAAGAATCCTGATTCTGACCGGATTCCTTCGAAGCACCGGTGGCCTTGCCGGTATTCCAGGTTCGTTGATGCGAAGCCTGTGTTGACGATTGTGGTGATTGAGACCTCGCGTCTTCTTCAGCAGCGTGAGGTTCTCGCGCAATGGTGCTGGAGCGTGGAGTATTCCTGTCTGCACCCTCACCTTGCTGATCAGCGGTACGCACTGGTTGTTGGTCGTTGCGCTGCTGCCCGCTGTGGGAATGTTGCGAGGCGGCATTCGCCTTGCCATGAGTGGTCTTGTACATCCAGGAGCTGTATTTGTTAACGTGCCTGCGCTCATGCTCATCTGACTGTTGCTCATCTGACTGTTGCTCATCTGAGCGTTGTTCATCTGAGCGTGTGCCCGGATGCTGTGATGTTGCACCGGATCCATCGTTACCGCTGTTTTCCTCCCCTTCGATGTATGCCATGCTGCTGCTGACATCCGCAATCTCAGCATCGCGCGGAGAGAAGTCGATATCGGGTTCATCATTGTGGTAAACGCCATTGAACGTGGCAGATTCTCCGTCTGCCGAGGTATTACCTGAATATGAGTTGCCATCGCTGTCGAACGCGTTATGCACGGACAATTCGTCACGCTCAGCTTCTCTACGGGTTTTGGTATCAGCAAGCGATTCACCATTCCTGTGTGAATCATGCGAGATGGGTGTAGCCTGACTGGTCACAGCGAGATCGGCTTTTTGCAGAGGCAGATTCTCCGATGCTGTCTCATCCTCGTTTTCCATCCATGCGAATGGGAGGGGACCACGACCATCAAGAACCTGTTCCAACGACGATGTTCCATGTGAAGGTTGATTGTTGGGCACACCAATGAGGCGTTTGGCCTGACGGTTGAGAGGGCTGACCGTGTTGTCACGGATATTCCAGTTCCAGTCGGCAGTGATGATACGTCCAGAGGATTGGAATTGTGCACGAATTCTCCACGGTTCATGCCCTCGGCGTGTTGCGGACCACGTTATGGAAGACATCGTGATGCGAGCGTTACGCAAAGTCATTTCGATCAGTTCGCCATAACTCTTGGCCTTGGAGTTTGGTGGAACGGCGACAGTCAGGAATTGATCAATTGCGTACTTTTTCTCGGTCTCCACGGGTGTGGAAAAGCGCCGTACCAATGCTTGCGCAATGTTGAACTGGCGTGCAACCGACTCTGGATCGGCACCCGCACGAATGTACGATTGAATTCTGGAAATAGGAAGAGCCGATGATGACTGAGGTGAAGGAAAACCTTCCTCTTCGGCGCGAATCTGCTTCGCCTCGAGGATCCCGCGTTCGAGTGTGTCATCCACGCGCACAGCGAAATGCCGATGGTCGAACACGAACACGAGGTCTCCACCATCACTCACATGGTCAAATTGCGCTATTCTTAGCGGTTCTTCGGGCATATTCGTACCTTACTTCCTTCCAACGCTTCCATTCTATTGTGCACTAACTACGGCGTTTTACGAGTATTTATGCTGAAGTTCGTGTGCCTGACCAAAAATCGTGTATCCTATGGCGCAGTGCTCGGCACAGCACCACGTTATGACGAAAGGAAAACAATGGCTCAGGACTATGATTCCCCACGCAACAAGGATGACGACGAGGAGTCCTTGCAGGAGCTTGGGAAAGGGTCGCAAAATTCGTCGAACGATATCGATGACGATGAGAATGCCATCGCCGAAGACTATGAACTGCCCGGCGCCGACTTGAGCAATGAGGATTCTTCGGTCACGGTGATTCCAATGCAAGGTGACGAATTCATCTGTTCAGTGTGCTTCTTGGTAAAACATCGCAGCCAATTGGCTTACATGGATAAAGATGGTCAGCCGGTTTGCAAGGAGTGCGCCGCCTGATGTCGTTTGACGAGCAATATAACGAACCAGAACAGAGCGAAGTGCTCATCGTTCTCGACGGTGAGCACTCTCACATTCCGGCATACGAGCATACCGGGGACGCCGGTGCCGATCTGCGTACCAGCATCGATTTCACACTTGAACCTTTTGAACGCAGACTTGTCCCTACGGGAATTCGCATCGCACTACCAGCTGGATATGTAGGTCTTGTACACCCTCGTTCCGGTTTGGCGGCAAGGCAGGGTGTAACCGTTCTCAACACACCAGGAACCATTGATTCAGGGTATCGGGGTGAGATCAAGGTCACGCTGATCAATCTGGATGCCCATGAGCCGGTAACTTTCCACAGGGGCGACCGCATCGCACAGCTGGTGATACAACGATACGTTGAAGCCCGCTTCATTCAGGCACAAACCCTTCCGGGATCGGATCGATCCGAGCGTGGATTTGGTTCGACGGGAATTGCGTAGCTACCCTTAGCGAAGTCCAACAGAGAAATCAGCCACACGAGTAGGATGATGAAGTTAGCCCTGCAGAAGGAGGAATGATGGCAAGCACAGCGGATGAGCATGTGAAGCGATTGAACCAGTCTGCAGAGAGCCAGGTTGAAGGACGGGATCAGGGTGGGAGCGTGGATTCCGATCCGACTTCATCCAGGGATTCACAGCAATCGAATGATGATGGCGAACGACTCCAGGATTTTTCATCCAGAGCTCTGGGTTGCGAGATCAGCAACGATCCTCTTGACCCACTGGCCCCGATCCTGAAGGTATGTCAATATCATCACCCAGACGAGGATATGACGATGCTTCCACGAGCGTACCGCCGTGCTGCCGTTCAGCATCGTCTGCAGCGTCGTAAATCCGGAGAACCATACATTATTCACCCGCTTGCAGTTTCGCAGATTCTTGCCGATCTTGGCATGGGTCCGATCGTCGTCTCTGCTGGTCTTCTGCACGATACCGTTGAAGACACCGATTACACGCTTGATCAGTGTCGTAACGAGTTCGGAGATACGGTCGCTGGTCTGGTCGATGGTGTTACCAAGCTGACGAAGATGGATTATGGTGATTCTGCCCAGGCGGAGACCATTCGGAAAATGGTCGTGGCCATGAGTCGTGATGTCCGCGTCCTGGTTGTCAAGCTGGCTGATCGAGTGCACAATGCTCGAACCTGGCGCTATGTGAAGAGTTCAAGCGCGCAGCGCAAGGCGAGCGAAACGCTCGATGTCTATGCTCCACTGGCAAATCGTCTGGGAATGAATGCGATCAAGACCGAGTTGGAAGAGCTGAGCTTCAAGGTACTTTATCCCAAGATCTATAACGAGATAGTGGTCTTGGTTGCCCGACGGGCAGGGCAGCGAGATGTGTATCTCAAACAGATTCTGCATGAGATCAAGGATGATTTGCACGATCAGGGTATCGAAGGTTCGGTGACCGGAAGACCAAAGGATTATTTCAGCATCTATCAGAAGATGATTGTCCGCGGCCATGATTTCGCCAATATTTATGATCTGGTGGGCGTGAGAATTCTCGTCGATTCGATTCAGGATTGCTATGCGGCCCTTGGTGCCGTTCATGCACGATGGAATCCTGTTCCAGGGCGTTTCAAAGATTATATTGCGATGCCAAAGCTCAATATGTATCAGTCATTGCACACAACTGTCGTTGGTCCCGGCGGTAAGCCTGTCGAGATTCAGATCCGTACGTGGGACATGCATCGCAGAGCAGAATTCGGTATTGCTGCCCATTGGAAATATAAGGAAAATGGCTCTGCAGGGCGTGTTCTTTCCAAACCTGACAAGACCGATAGAAAGCGCCTGACACAGGAGAGTTCGGAACTGAGCGAGGCTGACAATCTCAAATGGATTCAGCAGCTGGCCGATTGGACGAGCGAGACACCGGATTCCGACGAATTCCTTGGGTCATTGAAAGAGGATCTGGGGTCGGCCGAGGTCTATGTCTTCACACCGAAGGGCATGATCGTCTCGCTTCCCGCTCATGCGACTCCAGTGGATTTTGCATATGCAGTGCATACGGAAGTCGGACATCGCACGATGGGTGCACGTGTGAACGGCCGTCTGATTCCTCTTGATACTGAACTTGAAAACGGCGATACGGTCGAGGTGCTGACCAGCAATTCCGAGAACGCAGGCCCATCACGTGATTGGCTGAGCTTCGTCAAGAGTCCGAAGGCACGGAACAAGATACGTCAGTGGTTCAGCAAGGAGCGTCGTTCTGAGGCCATCGATGAGGGTAAGGACGATCTCACTCGTGCCTTGCGCAAACAGAATCTTCCGGTGGCGAGTCTTCTTTCGAATGAAGCGCTCATCGGCATTGCGGATGAACTGAACTATCCCAATGCTGAGGCTGTATACGCCGCCTTGGGGGAAGGCCAGATTTCCACCCAGAATGTGATTTCTCGACTTGTCAAGGATGCCGGTCCATCTGAGGTCGATGACGAGGTTGAGCAGGAGGCTCTGCCTCTCAGCAAGTTCGAAGGACCACAGGAGAGTGGGTCTCAAGGCATATCGGTCAAGGGTGTTGGCGATGTCTGGGTGAAGCTTGCACGTTGCTGCACACCTGTACCAGGTGACGAGATCGAGGGTTTCATCACACGCAATCAGGGAGTCTCGGTTCATCGCGCCGACTGCCAGAATCTCATCGACTTGAAGAAACGACAGCCGGAACGCATAGTTCCCGTTTCCTGGACCAGCACCAAGGGTTCGTTCATGGTCAAGATTCAGGTCGAGGCGCTTGATCGCCAGCATTTGCTGTCCGATGTGACGCGAGTTTTGGCTGACCACGGGGTGAACATCCTATCAGGGAGCCAAGCAACTGGCAGAGATCGTGTGGCCGTGAGTCAATTTGTATTCGAAATGGCAGACCCACAGCATTTGAATCGTTTGTTATCCGCAGTTCGAAAAATCGACGGCGTTTTCGATGTCTATCGTCTCACGGGCGCCAAGGACTCGGCGGAATCGCGAATGAGGCACATTCAATAGGTAACAATCGCCATTTCAGTCTTCATTGTGAACTCATCGAAGTATAGACGTGCCAAATTGGCTGATTTTCCTGTGATAGCTAGAGAAATTACAGGAAAATCTTGATGTGATACTTCGATAAGTTCACAATGAGCGCTTTCGCTCACGATATACGAAAAGAATGCCTCTGACTACGAGCCATATGCGCAATCAGAGGCATTCTTTTCGGTTGAGAGCTTCAGCGAATGGCGTTCAGCCATTGTTCCTTCGTCGCCTTTTCAGCTTGAAGCTTCTTGATCTTCTTTGCATCGCTGGTCGCGGCGATCTGGTCATCGATTTCCTTGAGCTGCGCATTCAGCTGATCCTCGAAGCTGGTCTTGCGAGCATCGGCCTCAGGATCTGACTGCTTCCACACAGCATCCTCAACTGACTTGATCTGCTTATCGACGGCATCCAGACGGCTTTCGATGCGATGGACGTCCTCACGTGGGACATAGCCGATCTGATCCCATTCTTCTTGGATGGCTGCAAGCTGTTGACGTGCTTTCTTGGCGGCGGTGTCATCCTTGACGGGGAGCAGAGCCTCTGCCTTGGCGACAAGAGCCTCTTTCTTGACAAGGTTGGCCTTCTCATCACTTGAAGTCTGGTCGCGATCGCTTTGACGCGCGTTGAAGAAGGTGTCGGCGGCAGCGCGGAATTTGGCCCATAGGTCATCGTCCTCGCGACGACCTGCACGACCTGCCTGCTTCCAGCGATCCATCAATGCGTTGAAGCTGCGTGAAGTCTCGCCCCAGTCAGTGGAGTTCTCCATTGACTCAGCTTCGGCAATGATTGCTTCCTTGGCTTCTTTTGCCTTGGTATGCTCGGCATCTCGCATCTGTGCCCACTTGCGACGACCTTGATTGAATGTGGTGCGTGCAGAGGAGAATCGCTTCCACAATTCATCGGCAATGGTCTTGTCAAGCCTGACGCTGTTGCGCTGGTGATTCTGCCACTCGTCAAACAGCGAGCGGAATTTGTCTGCAGTGGAACGCCAATTGGTGTTGTCTCCGAGTGAGGCAGCCAATTTCTCCGCCTTCTCGACGATCACCGTGCGCTCTTGCCTGGCCAGATCCTGAGCCTTTTTGCGCTCGTCGGCCAGCTTCTGCCTCTTCTCGGCTCCCTCAGTCTTGAGACTGCCAAGCTGTGCTTTCAACGCTGTCAGATCGCCAACGACCTGTGGTTCTGCTGTCTCATTTTCCAATGTCTTCAGTGATTCATCGATTTCATGAGGCTTGATTGCGGCACTCTTCAGCCGTGCCTCGAACAGATCAAGTTTCGCCTTCAGCTCGAGATAGCGTGTCGCATAGAGATTGAGTGCCTCGCCAGGCTTGGCATCGGGGAATTCGCCGACTTTGCGATCGATGCCATTCTCGGTGACGAATACATCGCCCTTATCATCAACGTGGCCGAATGATTGCGCCTTCGCAATCGCCTCGTCCGAGTAGCTGACCGCCGCAAGTGGTGCAGATGGTTTGCCGGCTGGCTGCTTCTTTGCAAAGGCCGCAGGTGATGGCGCGTGAGGCTTGGGAACATTGGTATGTGCGGGCTGCTTCGAGGCTTCGAGATTGGACGCAGCTGGCCTCAGTGAAGACCCCTGCGAAGCGCTACCGTGATCGTTGTCTTGGGGTGTCTGAGTGTTTACGGGTGTGGTGGCTGTTTCATCGGCCATGGCCAGCTCCTTAGCTTGTGGGATAGAGGGATCGCGAAAGAGGGTGTCACCTTTTCCGCAACCTCACCTATTATATGGAATCGTGGCTAAAGGTGCATCATTATCCGGATTTCCGGAGTGGCTTCCCGAAGAACGGGTTGTCGAACAACAGGCAATTGATACGTTACGCAGGATTTTTGAGCTCAATGGGTTCCTGGGAATCGAGACCAGAGCGGTCGAACAAGGCTCCAGCCTGCTGAAAAAGGGAGAGACCAGCAAGGAGATCTATCTGCTGAGTCGACTTCAGGAGGAGGGTCAGGAAAATGACACGCCGATTGAGGATCGTCTGGGTCTGCATTTCGATTTGACGGTGCCTCTGAGTCGGTATGTGGTCGAGAATTCAGGCGCCCTGACATTTCCATTCAAGCGTTGGCAGATTCAAAAGGTCTGGCGCGGAGAGCGTCCCCAGGAGGGACGCTTCAGAGAGTTCATCCAGGCTGATATCGATGTGGTCGGCAATGGTGAGCTTCCAGAGCATTATGAGGTTGAGCTGCCGCTTGTCATGGTGAATGCAATGGAGAGCCTTCGAGCGTTCGGACTGCCCAAGGCAACTGTGCATGCCAATAATCGCAAGCTTTCCGAAGGTTTCTATCGGGGCATTGGTCTGAGCGACATTGAAGGCGTGCTTCGTGAAATCGACAAGCTTGACAAGGTCGGAGCCGACGAAGTGACCAAGCTTCTCATCGACACCTGCGGTGCTACATCAGATCAGGCCGATGCCTGCCTTCGACTCGCAGAACTTTCCGCATCGACGGGAGCGGATCTTGAATCGCAGTTCAATGAGCTCAGCAGGCAATGCGGCATCGACGAGACTTCCAAGGCTTTCGAACTGGCGCAACAGGGATTGTCAACCTTGGCCATGATTGTTGATGAATCGTCCAGGATTCGACCCGGCTCGGTCATCGCTGATTTGAAGATCGCGCGTGGGCTTGATTACTACACCGGATCGGTGTACGAGACTTTCTTGGAAGGTGCAGAATCGCTTGGTTCGATCTGCTCTGGCGGACGCTACGACAATCTCGCGTCTCAAGGGAATCGCAAATATCCAGGTGTCGGTCTTTCCATAGGTTTGTCGCGTCTTGTCTCCTATATGCTCCACGGTGCCCAGGCACACGCCTCGCGGGTTTCTCCTGCTTGCGTACTCGTCGCCGTCTGGAATGAGGAGAGCAGGGGAGAGAGCAATCGCATTGCACGTGAACTACGCGTCAGAGGCATCTCGACAGATGTCTCGCCAAAGGCTGTGAAGCTCGGCAAGCAAATCCGCTATGCCGATCATCTCGGCATCCCCTATGTCTGGTTCCCGGCAACTGATGATGCCGAGGAATCGGTGAAGAATATCGTTATGGGAGAACAGCTTCCGGCCGGCACGAAGTCTTGGACTCCAGATAGTGTGTATGCCCAGCAAACCGTGCAATTTGGCAGCGATAAAGGCTGATTTCCCCAGGGAATCCGGCAATCAGTTCTCCTGTTTTGCCAATTGAATGTTGTGTAATGGTGTGTCGAATAGGAATAGAGGAGTTATGGGCCAGTCGGCTTACAGAACGCATTATGCCACCGAAGTGACCGAGGCGGAGATCGGCAAGGACGTTACCGTCTCAGGTTGGGTTGATCGCAGAAGGGATCATGGTGGTGTGGCCTTCATCGATTTGCGTGATCAGACCGGCCTGGTTCAGATCGTTATCTACGATGAAGAGATTGCGCGACCCTTAAGAAGCGAATTCGTGGTCGAGATCAAGGGCGAGGTTCGCGCCCGTCCAGATGGCAATGAGAACACCCATCTTGCGACTGGCAAGATTGAAATAGTGGCAAGGGATGTCACGATTCTTGCAAAGTCCGAAGCCCTGCCCTTCCAGGTTTCCACAGCATTGGAGAATGAATCCGAAAACAAGCTTCCCGGCGAGGACACCAGACTGAAGTATCGTTATCTCGATCTGCGCCGTCCCGCCATGCAACGCACCATTCGCATGCGCGCCAAGATGAGCAAGGCAGCTCGCGAGGCTCTCGACGAGATGAACTTCTGCGAGATCGAAACACCGACACTTATCAAGTCCACGCCAGAGGGCGCACGTGACTTTCTTGTTCCCGCGCGCCTGATTCCAGGTTCATGGTATGCATTGCCGCAGTCACCACAGCTATTGAAACAGCTGCTGATGGTCAGCGGTTTCGAAAAGTACTATCAATTGGCTCGCTGCTACCGTGACGAGGACTTCCGTGCCGACCGTCAGCCTGAATTCACCCAGCTCGACATTGAAATGAGCTTTGTTGATCAGGAGGATGTCATGGCGATGGCCGAGAAGGTCATTGCGAATATCTGGAAGAGCGCAGGTTTTGAGGTCAAGCTTCCAATTCCGCGCATTTCCTGGACCGATGCGATGAACAAGTATGGTTCAGACAAGCCCGATCTTCGCTTCGGCAACCAGATTGTCGAGCTCACCGATTACTTCAAGAACACGCCGTTCCGCGTGTTCCAGAACCCTTACGTCGGTGCCGTGGTCTACAAGGGTGGTGCCTCACTTCCACGTCGACAGTTTGACGCATGGCAGGAATGGGCGAAGCAGCGCGGAGCCAAGGGTCTCGCGTATGTACAGTTTGAAGAAGACGGCAATCTTAAGGGACCGGTCGCCAAGAATCTCTCAGATGCAGAACGTAATGGCCTCAAAGAGGCAGTTCATGCCGAGAACGGTGATGCCGTGTTCTTCGCCGCAGGTCGTCGTGAGACCTCGCAGCTCCTGCTCGGTGCCGTTCGCGTTGAGATTGCACGTCGCCAGGGATTGCTCAAGCCAGATGAGTTCGCATTGACGTGGGTTGTCGACTTCCCGCTCTTCAAGCAGGCAGATGATCCTGACGATGATGACGTTGCAGTCGGCCACTCCAAGTGGACTTCGATGCATCATCCATTCACCATGCCAAGCGCGGATTGGATCGACAACTTTGACCAGGATCCTGAGCATGCCATGAGCGACAGCTACGACATTGTGTGTAACGGTGAGGAAATCGGCGGTGGTTCGGTCCGTATTCATCGTGATGACATTCAGAACCGTGTCTTGAAGGTTCTGGGCATCACGCCGGAAGAAGCTCAAGAGAAGTTCGGGTTCCTGCTTGATGCATTCAAGTTTGGTGCCCCTCCTCACGCTGGCATTGCTCTTGGCTGGGACCGCACGGCTCAGCTGCTCGCTGGTGTTGGTTCCATCAGAGACGTCATCGCATTCCCGAAGCTTGGCAGTGGCCAGGATGCACTTACCGGTGCCCCGGCGCCAATCACCGATGCGCAGCGCGCAGAAACTGGTGTTGACTACGATCCTGACGAGGACGAAGACTGATCTCCGCCCATTCCATGTGAGTTACTCCACACATACAACCCCCCGACTCATAGACGAAACGACTATTGTGGTATTCCCAAGGGGATGCCACAGGTCAAGGGTCTTATGAATCGAGGGGTTTCATGTCTCCAACAGGTGAAAAATTTGGCGCGCGTGAGTTGCGCAAAATTCAGGATCAGCAGATGCGCGAGCAGTCCAAACATCATAGACGCGACAAGATGCGAATGGTGCGTAAGGAATCTTCTGAGTTGAGCTCCATCTGGGATATTGATCCCGATGTTGCCTTGAGATTTCATGCGGGCCTGATTCTTGGGCAATTGGACTGCGGGTCAACCCCCGGATTCGAAGGTCGAAAGGCAGACGCCAAGGAATTTGTTTCGTTAAGCTCTTATGAAATCAACAGCTTTCAAGAACAGCTGTATGCGAATGGCATCAAAGGTTCACACAGGCGGATGCTGATTATCTTGCAAGGCATGGATACATCCGGCAAGGGCAGCATGGTCGAGCATGTGTTTAGCCAGTTAAGCCCTATGGGAATCCATTATCACGGATTTGCAGCACCAAGCCAAGAAGAACTCAATCATGACTACCTGTGGCGGATTCGTCGAGAATTGCCAAAAGATGGCTGGATTTCAATCTTCGACCGATCGCAATACGAGGATATTGTTATGCCGCGCATTTACGGAACCTATCCTCGCACTATCTGGGAATCTCGCTATGACGAGATCAACGCCTTCGAGCACCGTCTGGTTGATGATGGATGCTCCATCATCAAGATATTTCTCTGCATTTCCAAAGATTTTCAGAAGAAGCGATTCCTGAAGCGACTCGACGATCCGACCAAATTCTGGAAGTTCGATCCGAGCGATCTCAAAGCTCGCTCACACTGGGATGACTACATGAATGCATGGCAGGATGTCATGGAACGAACATCGACCAATTACGCGCCGTGGCATATCGTTCCCGCCAATCATCGCTGGTACTCCAGGGCGGTGCTTTCCCAGATACTGCGGGCGAGAATGCAAGAGATGAATCTTGCATGGCCACCCGCCGACTTCAATGTCGATATGGTCAAACACCAGCTCAACAATCCTGCGAGTACAGAATAAAGATTCTGTGTCCATGACGACGCCAGTACAGTGATAACGAATTCAAATGGGCAAATTCTCTGGTCTTGAGCCTTTACAGGAAACTTTGCACGAACTGATATCCAGAGTTTGATATTCTGTTGATTGTGAAATTGGACATGCAAGGGCTGCATAGTACGAGCTGCATAACATGAATGGATGACTTATGGAAACTGCTTCAATTGTGAAGAATGCCCCACTCATTAAGTCGCAATGCGTTCTGAGATGGAACAAAGTCGAGGCCGATTCAGCTCTCGATCCACATGAATTCAAGACCACATTTGCAAAATTTCATGTTGAGGGTATAACCGATTTGGATTCCGAATGGATGATTCCCCGAAGAATGGTTGAACGAGTTCCACATAATCGACCGTTCTATCACCTGTTCTATAGCTTCAAGGAAATAGGCGTTGATGTTGCCTTGGCTCACAATGAGGTGCGCATTTCCAGTGATAACTCCTATCAGACTTGGGTGGATTTCAGAGATGAAATTGATTTGGTGGTCAACGTACTTTCGGCTGTATTGGGGAAAGGCGATCATCATATTGATCTTATACGGCTTCAATATGTCGATGCTTTCCGCAGAGATATCTTGCGAGGGAAAAGCCCTGCAGACTTCGTTGAGGACGATCTGGGAATAACCATTACCCTGCCTCACCGCTTGTCGATAACAACAGGACAATTCACGACGCTGTCAACATTCATCGACTATCTGGCAGAGATTGATGAAAGCACTGATTTTAAACTCTCCATCGGCGAAGCAAAGATTGATCCAGATGAAAACGTCGCCATTTGTGATACGACTGTCATACGGAAGCAGCGATGCTCTTTCGATAGCATATCTGGCATATTGAACCTGATGCATGATGTTTCACACGATTTCTTCATTCGATTGATACAGCCAATCTCTAACAGATTCGAATAAAGGGGTGCCTATGACTGCGACATCGTTTGCTCCATATGTGTCGCCATTACGAGAGACGAGCGACTATCATCCGATTGCCAAAGTTAAGCAGCGGTTTGACATGGTGAACAGACCACAGATCGATGATGTATGTGATGAGTTCACCCTGGATTCACAACTATTCTATGACTCTTATGATTCCAGCCTGATTCAATCGCGTGAGCGGTATGATTTCGATATAACTTTTAATTTACGCGGCAAGGCGTTGGAAACTATTCGTGATTTCTCCGGTCTTGATGAAGAAGAACGACCTACGTATAAGTCTATGCAACATGCCTATCGGCTTGTGGATATTTTGGAAAATGTTGGTTTGCTAGACAAGCTTCAAATCTGGCCAACCGATAATGGGACGATTGAGTTTGGCAGAAGAATAGATGAAAGGCATCAATTCGTATTGGAAACTGGTAACAATGGCGTTCGTGGTCTTATCTTCGTTGGAGAAACAGAATATGAAATTGGAGAACAAACTTCCGAAAATGAACTTTCCCAATATCTCGCTGTTTTTTTGCATGATGTTCGGCGGAAATAAGAAGTCATGCAAGTGCAACAAGTCCCTGCGATAGCTGATTCTGAGATTCTGGCCAGATATATTCGTGATCCCCAGCATTTCCACAATAGAAGAAGGCATCAGAAGAAAAGGGGAGAAACGCTCGACTTTGTAGATTTGATTCCATTCAGACTGTTCCGTCCTCAAACTGGCGAGCAAGTCAGCTCTTTGGTGCGCAGAAGGTATGGCAACGCTGACACTGCCATGCACGCTGCCGACGTAGATGCCGTTGCATTTATAGAATTTGAAGCTGCTTGTACTCGACTCGTTGAAGTCAGTGTTGAGAGCGGAATCGTTTCGCTCTCCGTCAAAGCTGATCCGTTGGAAGGTTTTGACTCGCACGCGATTCTGTTTTCTCAAGAAATTGATGTGAAGCGTTATCCCAAGCAGCGTGGGGAAGAAATGGATAACGAGTTGAGAAAGCTGCTTACGCAACTCTATGAGAAGCTG
This sequence comes from Bifidobacterium aquikefiri, assembly GCF_002259795.1. Lineage (GTDB taxonomy): Bacteria > Actinomycetota > Actinomycetes > Actinomycetales > Bifidobacteriaceae > Bombiscardovia > Bombiscardovia aquikefiri. The sequence continues at coordinate 60,367 of NZ_MWXA01000005.1, forward strand.
TTTGCGATGTGTGGCGTACCTCAGTTGATTCCTGAAACGTTGGGAGAAGTAACAAGCTGAGTATTCTATATGGCTGCTGGTGATGCCACAGTAATGATATTTCTTGGTATCTTGAAAGTCGTGTAAGGACTATCGGGTACTCGACACGACTGACCATTGAGGTCTCCAGGAGACAAGCCGAGCTCGCGTTCGATATCAGCGGGAGAAGCATCGGGTTCCAGACCGACCGTATGCAAATAAAGTACCATTTTCGACATAACCGCTTCGAGATGACCATATGCCGTTTTAGGAGAAATATATAGCCTCAACAATTTTTCCAAGCCGGACTTTGTTGATGATTACCTGCAAACCCATGTGGTCAACTGGGGTAAGGATGGCATCGAGAACTATGAGTTCATCAAATCTAAAATTGCGAGCGAGGCGCTGGCGAAAAAGGAATTTGCAAAATCGATATGGTTCGAAAAAAATAAAATAGCAATATCGGATGATTACAAGGCAATTGCGCAGGAGCAGAAACCGGCAGCATCTGAAGCTGCATCGAAAAGCGCTGACACTAAAAAGCAGTAGGGCTATTGCAGAACAGGCCATGCAGATGCTCTCATGTGTGATGAGAGCATCTGCATGGATGAAAGCCAATCCTGTTTCCATATATTCATACGATGGGAAAGTATAGTGCCATCCACGCTGCAACTTGCATGGATGGCACTATACTTTCCGCGTGTTTTGAAACTACGAGATTACATACTCCGTGACTATCCGAGCATTATCCATGCAGTAGCATCTTGTGGCAGCTTGCCGTCATCGTTGAGTGGTGTCGATGTGAGTATGACTGTTCCGGTGGGCAATGACACCGACTCTGAGCCGAAATTGGTGATGCTTGCCCAACCGTTGGCACGTTTGTATGCAATGACTCCACCGAGTTGTCCATCGGCACCATCGTGAATCGAAGAGGTCTTGTCGTAGCCTTCAAGCCAGGTGAGCGTGGTGTTGTTCGTCTGCAGTTCGTGACGAAGCTGCAGGGCCCTCTGGTACAGATGAAGCATTGACTGAGGATCGCTTGATTCGACATCTGCCGCGAAATGTGCATACCAATCCGGCTGCGGCAGATGAGTCTCCTCGGCAACGTGGTTCGACCCGTCTGTCTTCTTGCTTGGCGAGAATCCAAAACTGCCGGATCCATCCTTCGGATTGATATGTCCAAAGCGGGAAATCACATCCTGCGTCACAGAGAATTCATGGACATCGACTGCATTCAGGATGGGGTGGTCTGATTCGACCCATGGCAGTGGCACTCGGCAACCGTCGCGACCCTTGCTTGAAGCTGCACCCGAAGTGCCGAAGCTCTCGGGATCCTGCAGCTGATTCCAAGGAATGTCTGGTACTTCAAACAAGCCAAGCTCTTCACCCTGATATACATAGGCGGAACCTGGCAACGCCAATTCAAGCATGATTGCTGCTCGTGATCGTCGTGTCCCCAGAGCTCGGTTCTCTATGAATGAACTGCCGTCTCGTAAGACCCAATCCTTTGCCTGCGTGTGATAGAGCCCATTTTTTGTAGGCACTTGAGGCAGCGCATATCTGGTGGCGTGACGAATCACATCGTGGTTCGACATCACCCATGTTGAGGTGGAGCCTGAACGGGCCGCCTGTTCGATGCCTTCTTCGATGGCCTGATGTATTTCGTTGCGAATCCAGTTCTTCTTGGCAAACTCGAAGTTGAAGATTTGCCCAAGCTCTTTCGGACTCGAATACAGATATTGTCTCGCTGGATTTACCCATGCTTCTGCAACGGCGAAACGAGGGGGATCATATTCATCGAAGACCGTGCGCCACTGCCTGAAGATTTCGTGAACCTCGTCACGATCATACAGCGGGTGGCTGCCATCTATTGGCAGCGGAAGCGTCGCGAGGGCGCTCCAGTCATTCAAATCGGTGCGGTTGAGATCCTTGGCGAGACCGTGCGCAACATCGACTCGGAACCCATCGGCTCCATGATCGCTCCAGAATCGCAGTGTCTTGATGAAGTCCTCTCGCACATCACGATTGTCCCAATTGAAATCGGGCTGTTCCTTTGCGAAGAGATGCAGATACCATTGACCGTCTGCTACGCGAGTCCATGCAGAACCACCGAAATTGCCAATCCAGTCAGTAGGAGGCAGCTCACCTTGAGCTCCGCGTCCGTCGCGGAAAATATAGCGCTGCCTTGCTGCCGAATTCGGTTCAGCAATGAGCGCCTCCTGGAACCAGGGATGCAGATTCGAAGAATGATTTGGCACAATATCGACAACGATCTTCAGACCGTGGGCATGGGCGGCGGCAGATAGGTCGTCAAAATCAGCCATTGTTCCGAGTTTGGGATCAACGTTGCGGTAGTTTGCAACGTCGTATCCACCATCGGCCAATGCTGAAGGATAGAACGGTGACAGCCATATGCAGTCAACGCCCAGTTGCTGCAGATAATCGATCTTGCTCGTGATTCCGGCTATGTCACCGAGTCCAGAACCCGTCGAGTCTTTGAATGAACGAGGGTAGATCTGATAGACAACGGCCTGCTTCCACCATGTCTGGGGAGAACTGGCATTGAGATCGGCCAATTCCAATGGTTGATTGTTGCCAGTTTCTGAGGTATCTATAAAAGCGCTTGCATCAGAGTTATTTGCTACTGAAGCGTTAGGTAAGTTCATTTGGTATTCTCCTCGTTGAGATGCTCAACAGCCACGTAGTGCAGAGGTGTGAGATATTTCTTTATCACAGATAATTGTAACAGCGCTTGCACAATGTTTCACCGGGTGTCATGCATATTCCCTGCAATCTTTCCAACGCGAGCATGAATGGGAAGCTCATATGAGTATTGGTGCATGACTTGCACTCTATATGTCATAAACTACTCAAGGAAGAATCGATCTGTTAAGCAGACAAGAAATGTTGGAGGCCTGAATGGGCAGGATCACACTACATGATGTAGCCGAAGCTGCAGGAGTGTCAGATTCCACGGTATCGCGAGCCTTGCGTGGACTGAACAAGGTCAATCCGAAAACCAGAATCAAAATCGAGGAGATCGCCAAACAGTATCATTTCGTGCTCTCAAGAAGTGCTTCATCATTGGCTTCGGGCAAAACCATGAAAGTTACCATGCTTTTTACCGAGGCTTTGAACACATGGTTCAATTCCTCGTCTCTGCAAGGTACCTACGAAGTTCTTTCGGAACATGGATATGATCTGATTCCCCATATTGCACAAAGCGCGACATCGCTCAACAATTATTTTGAATCCCTTATTGGCAATCAAAACAGCGATGCGCTCATGGTCGTCTCCCTGAGCCTGACTGAACGGCAGAGAGACATTCTTGGTCGAACTTCCATGCCTGTCATTGGATTCGATTCCAGGGGCATCGAAGGATTTGACGCCACTGTCAGAATCGATGAGGAGGACGCCATGGCAGCGGCAGTGCGTCTGCTGAACTCGCTGGGGCATCGTAACATCGGCTTCGTATCCATGCCTAATGTTTCCGGACTGCTCTTCAGTTCTCAGCTTCGCGGCGAAGCATTTCGCAAAGCCGCCAGAAGTCAGGGATATTCCGAAAATGCGATCGAGCACTTCAATCCTGGAAGCCGTGATGAGTTCAGATCGATGGACGATGCCGCTTCGTCCGTGGTCGCAAGCATTCTCTCAAGTCCAGTGCATCCGAGTGCAATCTGTGTGGAAACGGACGATTTCGCAGTGGCTTTGATTTCCAGCCTACGAAGATTCGACATTCGTGTGCCTCAGGACATCTCAATCATAGGTTTTGACGACTATTCGCTTGCACCACTTGCTGGGCTGACAACATTCCATCAGAATCCCGTGGAAATGGGTCGCATCGCCGCACAGCAAATTTTGTCATTGCTCGGAGGCGAGCAGCTTGCACAGCCGCATGTGAAGATGCACGCCTCTCTTGTGCTGCGTGATACCACTGTGGCATTTCTCGATAAATAGCGTGCCAAGGAATAGTCTTGAATGCAGATATCATGTACTCGAAAATATTGAGAGTGAGGTTTTCAGCGTGTCATCGTCTCCAATAGGATTTTCAGGGCCTTCATCAGGAGAAAGTTCAGCGTCGATGCTCCCGGAGGAAGAGGTGACGCTTCGAGACCTCATACCAAGCCTTGGTGAGGATTCCAGATCCATCGGTGCCGACGAGATCTACGATCGCTTCTTTGCCTGGGTTCAAAGCCGCGGCATCACACCATGGCCACACCAGGAAGATGCGGTGTTGAGCCTGCTTTCGGGAAACCATGTGATCCTGAGCACACCGACAGGATCAGGCAAGTCGTTGGTCGCGCTTGGCATGCACTATGCGGCCCTTTGCACAGGCAGACGCTCATACTACACGGCACCAATCAAGGCGCTGGTGAGCGAGAAATTCTTCGATCTGGTGAAGCTGCTCGGCCGTGAGAACGTTGGCATGATTACCGGCGACACGCACATCAACACGGATGCGCCGGTCATCTGCTGCACGGCAGAAATCCTTGCGAATCAGGCACTGCGAGAAGGCATACATGCTGAAGTCGGATGTGTCGCAATGGATGAATTCCATTATTACGGCGATTATGAACGGGGCTGGGCATGGCAGGTGCCTTTGCTGACTCTGCCCAGAACACAGTTCCTGCTCATGTCGGCCACGCTTGGCGATGTGAGCGATCTGGCCGCTTCCCTTGAGGATTCGACCGGTACCGATGTTGACGTGATCGACGATGCTCCGCGCCCGGTCCCATTGAGCTACGAATATGTCGACACGCAACTGCCATCAACGCTTGAAGAACTCATCGGCAAAGGCGATACCCCGGTTTATATCGTGCATTTCTCGCAGGATGCAGCCTTGGAAACGGCTCAGGCGCTGTCAAGCACCGGCATCTCAGACAAGCAGCAGCGCGAGAATATCAAGGAAGCCATCAAGGGAACTCGATTCACGACAGCGTTCGGCCAGATTCTGCAACGTCTGCTTCGTACCGGTGTAGGCGTCCATCATGCTGGCATGCTTCCCCGATATCGCAGACTTGTCGAGCAGCTCGCACAGCAGGGGCTGCTTCCGGTTATTTGCGGAACCGATACGCTTGGCGTGGGTATCAATGTCCCGATTCATACCGTGGTGCTTACGGCGCTTACCAAATTTGACGGACGTCGACAACGCCGTCTGCGCTCGCGTGAATTCCATCAGATCGCTGGACGCGCAGGACGTATGGGCTTCGATTCCGAAGGTCTTGTCGTTGCCGAAGCTCCAGAATATGAGATTGAGAATGCCAGGGCAATCGCCAAGGCCGGCAACGATCCCAGGAAGCTCAAACGCATCAAGCGCAAGAAACCGCCGGAGGGATTCGTTACCTGGAACGAAAGTACCTTCAACAAGCTGATTGAGGCGCAACCTGAGAAGCTGACACCTCACCTCGACATCACCCATTCGATGATTCTCAACGAAGTGGTACAGGGTGGAGACGCTCGTGCACGCGTTGATCGCCTGATTGACGATTCGTTGCAGACGGACCAGCAGAAAACGCAGCTGCACGAGCGCGCAGGAGAAATCTTCCAGACGCTGATCGACTCCGATGTCATTGAAATCGAGCAGGACGACGATGGCAACGATGATTTCTTCACAACCGTCGATCTGCCTGAGGATTTCGCACTCGATCAGCCACTTTCACCCTTCTTGCTGGCTTCACTGGAGCTGCTGGATCCGCAATCGCCAACATACGCACTGGATGTCATTTCGATGGTTGAGGCCACGCTGGAAAACCCACGTCAGGTATTGCGCGCTCAGGAGCGACAGGCGAAGGACCAGGCGATGATGACCATGAAGGAAGAAGGCGTGGAATACGACGATCGCATGGATCGTCTTGCTGAAATCACCTATCCGAAACCTCTTGAAGAGCTGCTCGAATCGGCATATGAACAGTATTGCAAGGACGTTCCGTGGGCGAATGATTATGAGCTGAATCCAAAATCCGTAGTTCGAGACATGATAGAAACCGCATCCGATTTCAAGGGTTACATTGGCAGATATGGGATTTCTCGATCCGAAGGCACGCTGCTTCGATATCTGAGCGATGCGTATAGAGCATTGAGCCGTACCGTCCCTGTCGAAAAATGTGACGATCAGCTAGAAGACATCATCTCTTGGCTCAGGGTGGTTGTACGCTCGGTCGACTCCTCACTGGTCGACGAGTGGGAATCCGCTGGAGAAACCGAGAACCCTGGCGATGGGCTCACTGCAGCGCCACCGATAGGAGAAGCTCAGATTGTTGCAGATCGACCAGGCTTGCAGGTGCTCATCCGCAATGCGATGTTTACTCGAGTCCAGCTGGTGGCATTCGACGATGCCGAAAAGCTCGGCGACTTGGATTCCGAGTGGAGCTATGGCGTTCATCGTTGGGAAGATGCACTCGATGACCTCTATGATGCTCATGAATCGATTGGTGTTGACGGCGAGGCACGTTCCTCCACATTCATCACGTTTGACGAGCATCTGGAACGTAGCGATCATCGATGGTTTGTCCGTCAGATTTTCGACGACGTTGATGACGACCATGATTGGGGGATAGCGGCATACGTTGACCTGGACGAAACGCAGAATCGTGGCGAAGCCGTCTTCGATGATTATACGGTCGGCCCAATTGAAGAATTGAACCTGGATTAGAGTGGAGCATATGAGTCAAGATTTGTTCAGTGCCGCCGAAATTCCCGAAGATGCCATGACCAGACCGCTTGCCGTGCGCATGAGGCCTACCACCTTGCAGCAGGTCTTAGGCCAGTCGGCAGTATTGAAACCAGGCTCACCACTGCAACGGCTTGCCACGCCGGCTTCGAAGGGTTCGGTGACGTCACCCAGTTCGGTCATTCTCTTCGGTCCTCCAGGAGTGGGCAAAACCACACTCGCGCATATAGTGGCTCAGCAATCGGAACGCGAATTCGAAGAACTCTCAGCCGTGACTTCAGGCGTCAAGGATGTTCGCGAGGTGCTGCAGCGTGCTCGCGAACGCTTGGTCACGCAGGGCACGGAAACCGTGCTGTTCATTGATGAAGTGCACCGTTTCTCGAAGTCCCAGCAGGATGCTCTGCTTCCGAGCGTTGAGAATCGTGATGTGACCTTTATCGCGGCAACCACCGAAAATCCCAGCTTTTCCGTGATTTCCCCACTGTTGTCGCGTTCCGTCGTCGTCAAGCTCGAGGCACTGGACGACCATGATCTTGTTTCCGTGATACATCGTGCAATAGAAGACAGTCGAGGTTTGAACGATCAGGTCAAAATCGACGATCAGGCGGTCGATCAGATCGTTCGTCTCTCTGGGGGAGATGCGCGCAAGGCCCTCACCATTCTGGAAGCCGCAGCCGGGTCGATGACTGGAGACAAGAAACGCAAAAAGGGCAGCAGAAAGCCTGTCATCAGGCCAGATGTGGTGTCTTCAGTGATGGATATCGCCACTGTTCGCTATGACAGGCAGGGTGATGACCATTACGATGTCATCAGTGCATTCATCAAATCCATGCGTGGTTCGGATGTCGATGCAGCGCTGCACTATCTCGCACGCATGATTCGCGCAGGCGAAGATCCACGGTTCATAGCACGGCGTATCATGATCGCTTCAGCTGAAGAGGTGGGCATGGCGGCACCGCAGATACTGCAGACCACGGTAGCTGCTGCTCAGGCTGTCGCAATGATTGGTATGCCCGAGGCTCGAATAATTCTCGCCGAGGCAGTCGTCGCCGTGGCCACGGCGCCAAAATCGAATGCGAGCTATAAGGCGATGGATGCCGCGCTCGCCGACGTTGATGCTGGTCGTATCGGTGAAGTGCCCCTGCACTTGCGCAACGCCCCCACCAAGCTCATGAAGACCTGGGGCAACCATGAGGGCTATCAGTATGCCCATGATGCACCAGGGGCCGTCGCTGAGCAGGAATATATGCCTGAGGAACTCAGGGGACATGAATATTACCACCCCAATGATCGAGGTTATGAGCATGATATCGGTCCGCGGCTCGAACGTATCCGCGAGATCCTGCATGGTAGCAAGCCGACCGGTCCACACAAGAAACTATCGTGAAGTTGCAAGACACGGGAGCTGGAAAGCTGAGAGGGAGATCAACATCTCCGACCGTTGAACGTGAAGCGGCTAGTACCGTCGAACGAAGTCAATTCCTATCTTGGTAATCCTTCTCGTGATACCTATGTCTGTGTTCGTTCAATGGCACATGAGTCATTCGTGTGCAATCCAGCGTGCGCAGACGAGATTATCGGAGGAGAGCATGTCTGCACCTACGCAACATACAACACGTAATTCAACCTCAACCGCAACCGCGGCAGAGGAATCTACCGCGCCATCAACGCCGGCAACCCAACGTTTGCAAGGGGTAGCCGCACCCAAACGTCGCACCAATGCCCGTTGGCGCCCGATTGACATCACCGTCGCATCGGTCATTGCCGTTGCTTGCGGTTTGGTCTTTTGGATGTTCGATCTGGTCGTAACCGCACCATCGGCGTTCCTCGAAGGCCTGATTCCAGGACTGTCCGGTCTGATCAGTGGCTTCTGGTACATTGCCGGGCCTCTTGCCATCATCATCGTGCGCAAGCCTGGCGCAGCGATCTACGCAGAAACAATCGGGGGATTGCTTGAATTGGCACTTGGCAATCAGTGGGGCTTCTCTGGCTCGCTGGTAGCTGGACTCGTTCAGGGCGTTTTCAGCGAACTCGTGTTCGCTATCGTCATGTATCGGATGTGGAATGCGTGGACTGCCACACTTTCCGGGCTGGTTACCGGGCTCGGTGGCTCGCTCTATTCACTGATCGTATTGCAGTCTGGGTTGAACGCAGGTGGCGCCTACGTGGTCACGAACATCATTGCGAATTGCATTTCCGGTGCTGTCATTTCCGGAATTCTGATGTGGTATCTCTACATTGCCATTGCCAAGTCTGGAGCATTGTCACACTTTGCTTCCGGTCGCATGGTGTTTGACAAGGTGAGCAGCTGATACCGATTCCCCATCACTCTCATATGGTGCTGGACGACATCACTGATATGGCGAGAGAAATAGGGGGAATCGATCGATCCGGTTCCGTTGAACCATCAATCCTCGAACGGATAGGTCATTCCCCAGATATCTCTGATGTTGTCCTCCAATGAGACCAATCGCAATGTATCTTCATGCGTCATTTCAGGGCATTGAGTCTCGCCATCAAGGATCGCGTTGGCAGCAGAGGCAACTTCATATTCGTATCCCGTAAGCTGCTGAGGAATGTCAACGTGCCTCGAAAGACGATGCCCGTCTTCATAGATATCAATGCCATCGATGTTATTGATATTGTTACAAATCATGTATCCATTGCTGCCCCAGACAATGCCTTGGGCATCGCTCATGCCCAGCATGGAGCAGGATGCCACGCCCATATGCCCATTCTCATAATGCAAGGTAGTCGAGCTTTGTGCATCAACGCCGGTTTCGAAGAAGGACGCGCTGCTCTGGAGCGACGACAGCTGCTGCGGTCCTAAGACCATATCGATGAAATTGAGCGGATAGATGCCAACATCCAAGAGTGCTCCACCGGCAAGGTTCGGGTCGACCATTCGTTTGACACCAGTCAGCGGATATCCAAGATTTGCCGTTACCGTGGTGACATCTCCGATAACGTTTGATAGCAGCAGATCATCAATGATTGTGCGCGAAGGCATATAACGAGTCCAGATAGCCTCAGTGCAGAGCAACCCTGTGGATTCTGCAACGCCGAGAACTGCATCTGCCTGTTCGCGGTTGGCGGTGAATGACTTTTCCACCAGAACATTCTTACCGTTGCGCATGCACAGTATCGCATGTTCGGCATGGAAATTATGCGGTGTTGCTATATAGACCAAGTCAACGTCATCGTCTTCAGCCAGCTCCTCGTATGACCCGTAATGCACAGGAATGGTGAAACGGTTGGCAAACTCTGCTGCTCGACGCTCATCACGAGAGGCGACTGCATGCAGTGCCACGAGATTGCGATAGCGCTCGTCGTTGCTCATTGCCGATATGGTTCTTGCCATGGCGTTGGCTATGTTTCCTGCACCAAGAATCGCGATGGAAACTGGTTTTCCCTCGTCTTCGAAGGCACTGCGATTGCCATTCATGCTGCTCATGAAATCCACCCCTTTGTTTCAAACCTGAGAAAGTGCTTACACCTGGAATGCCTTACCAAGCAGCAGAGCATGCGTGGTTGAAGAAACATTCCAGGAATTCACCAAACGTGATCCTCTACGCTCAGAGAATCTCGATGCTTTCAATCATAACTGGATCAAGTGGTGCGTCACTGGGATCCGTGGAAACACCATCAAGAGCATCAACGACAGCCTTGGAAGTGTCGTCGCTGACCTCGCCAAAGATTGTGTGATGACCATCGAGCCACGGTGTGGCCACGGTGGTGATGAAGAACTGTGAACCGTTGGTTCCGTGCACCTCACCTGAAACGGGATCTCGCTGAAGTCCGGCGTTTGCCATGGCGAGCATGTAGGGCTTGTCAAAATGCAGATCGGGATCGATTTCATCATCGAAGGTGTAACCCGGACCTCCGGTACCATTACCGAGCGGGCATCCGCCCTGAATCATGAAGTCCTTGATGATGCGATGGAAGGTCAAGCCGTTATAGAACGGCTCATTGCTCGGTTCACCAGTGATGGGGTCAGTCCAGGTCTGGGTGCCCTTGGCAAGAGCGATGAAGTTCTTGACGGTGGCAGGAGCCTTGTCGTCGAAGAGCGAGATTGCGATATCACCAGCGGTGGTGTGCATGATTATGTGTGTCATGGTCATAGTCTTTCATGCGAACCAGACCACCACGATGAGGAAAATATGCGTTGAGTGAAGTTCCACGAGGCACCATACTCTCCTGCACCTCAACCCAAAACACGGGTGTCGGCATATGTCTGCATTGAATCGTTACGGAGTAGAGTCGGATGGAATGACTGGGACCAGCCAGAGCAGTTGCAGCAGTTGCATTCATGGTCGACACGAGGAGGAGTTGATTGAGCATGGCAAAGGCATACATGATAGGTGCAGGAATCGGGAACCTTTCAGCGGCGGTATACCTGATTCGTGATGGGCATTGGGATGGCAGCAACATCACGATCATGGGTTTGGAGAAGCACGGAGCCAACGACGGCAATACCGTACAGGAGTTCGAGAATGAATTTGTCGTTGCGAACATCAACAATGCCCGCGGTTACATCAATCGCGGCGGAAGAATGCTCAATGAGGAGACCTACGAGAATCTGTGGGATATCTTCCGCAGCATTCCCTCGCTCAATGCTCCAGGAAGGTCTGTCACCGAGGAAATTCTCGAATTCGACCATGCTCATCCCACCCATGATGTCGGCCGACTGATAGATTCACTCAATGGCGTACGCAACAATGGAGACAATAACGATTACTCCCACATGCAATTCAACACGCTTGATCGTCTGCTGCTCACCAAGCTCATGATGATACCTGAATCACAGGAACGCTCGCTGAATGATGTCAGCATCGAACAATGGTTCTCATCAAGTCCACATATCTTTACCACCAATTTCTGGTACATGTGGGAGACGACCTTCGCATTCAAACGAAACAGTTCGGCCATGGAACTGCGACGATATATGAATCGCATGATTCTTGAATTCAGTCGTATCAACACCCTTTCCGGGGTTACCAGAACTCCCTACAACCAATACGAAAGCCTGATCATGCCATTGCGGGCTTGGTTGGAGGACCAAGGCGTTCACTTCGTCAATAACCGCATGGTCACGGACTTCGAGTTCAAAGACACCAGGCTTCGCGATGAGATTGTCGTCACTGCACTGAGGTACCGAGATGTTGACCAGACCGTTGCTGAAGCAGGCACCCAGGCTGCAGAGGGAAAGATTGACATAGAACCTGAAGACCTTGTCTTTGATACCAACGGTTCGATAACGGACAGTACTTCGTTGGGGGATCTTGATACCCCGGTTGTTGAAGACATGAGCTATGCCCCGAGTGCAGCACTGTGGAAGCAGGCCGCTGAACATTTCTACGATCTCGGTCACCCGGACAAGTTCTTCGGTGACCGCAGTCAGAGCGAATGGACCAGCTTTACCGTGACCACCAACACGCATATGCTGATCACCGATATATCGCAGATAACGCAGCAACATCCAGGCAATGCCCTGAACACGTTCATCGACAGCCCTGAACTACTTTCGTTGGTGGTGCATCATCAGCCTCACTACAAGTTCCAGAAAGAGAATGAAGGAGTTCTGTGGGGTTATGCGCTGTATCCAAGAGCCGTGGGACGATACGTCCACAAACCCTTCATTGAAATGACCGGCCGCGAGATGCTTGAGGAGACGCTTGGCTTCCTTGCCGCTGCCGATTCAAGAACCGAGGGAATAGCAGATCATCACGATGAAATACTCGATTCGATCGTGAATGTGGTTCCAGCGCATATGCCCTATGCAAGCGCACTCTTCAACCAGCGCTCGGTCGGAGACAGGCCTTTGGTGGTACCACGTCATTCTCACAATCTGGCTTTTGTCAGCGAATTCGCAGAAATGCCCTTCGATATGGTATTCACCGAGCAGTATTCGATTCGTTGCGCTCAGGTGGCCGTATATAGGTTCCTCGGTATTCCAGTCTCAAAGCTCACGCCTTTGCACCACTACGAAAAAGATCCAAGAGTTCTGTTCAACGCCGCGCGCACCATGTTCCGCTGAATACAGCGCATCTTGTGATCCTCCGAAGGATCACAAGATGCGTGTTCAACGCGAGATTTCGAGTTTTGTTGCCTTTGCAAAGTACACAGTGCAGAAATCATTGAAATAAACACCGCCAGAAAGCGAATTTGGAGCTTTCATACCTTGTAAAGGCAACAAAACTCGAAATCTCAGTAGCGATAGGATGTTGATATGACAATTGGGAATAACGGCATTCGTTTTGCGCTTGCACAGATCGATACCTGTGTCGGTGACTTGGATGGCAATGGAGAAAAAGTACTGGAATTTACGAGAAAGTCGGTAGCCAACAAGGCGACTGTCGTGGTCTTTCCAGAGATGACGCTGACGGGCTACCCAATCGAAGATCTTGCCTTCCGTGCAACCTTCCGCAATGCGGCATGGGACAAGGCGAATGCACTCGCATCGCAATTGAAGGACGAAGGTTTTGCAGACGCATATGTTGTTGTAGGGACTGTGGGAACCGACAATGAACGCGGGTTGCCACGCAATCGCATGGTTATACTGCACGATGGCATCGTCTGGGCCGGCTATGACAAGCATTTTCTTCCCAATTACGGTGTCTTCGACGAGTTTCGAATATTCACTTCGGGGCAGAAATCAGTCGTGCTTGAGATAGATGGATACAGGATTGGTGTAGCCATATGTGAGGATATCTGGCAGGACGGTGGTCCTGTCGCTGAATTGGCAACGAAGAACATCGATGTGCTGCTCACCATCAATGGCTCTCCCTATGAGGCAGGCAAAGGTCATACCCGTCATGAGTTGGGTGCTCGGCGCGCCAAGGAAGTACACGCCCCAGTCGTGTATCTCAACCAAGTCGGAGGTCAGGACGATCTCGTGTTTGATGGTGGAAGCTTCATCATCGACGAAGATGGTGCATTGCTGGAACGTTCCCCGCAGTTTGTCGAGCATCTCGACTTTTGGGACTTGACTCATGATGCATCCATGTCGAGTGCATCAGCGCTCAGTTCGGAACTTGCAACTGACGAAGAGATGTATCGGGCATGCGTGCTGGGTCTGCGCGACTATATGCTCAAGAATCATTTCGCTGGTGTATGCATAGGCCTTTCCGGTGGAATCGATTCGGCACTGGTGGCGACCATGGCATCCGACGCCTGCGGCGGGGATAATGTGTGGGGCATTTCGATGCCAAGTACATATTCTTCTCAAGGCTCACGTGACGATGCTCGACTGCTCGCTTCGAATCTTGGTGCTCACTACCAGACAGAGTCGATTGAGCGAGTCTTCGATTGCTATCAGCGGCAGCTTCATCTCGAAGGCATCGCCGCAGAGAATATACAGGCGAGAATCCGAGGTGTGATTGTGATGGCTTATTCCAACAGCAAGGGTCTGTTGGCTCTGGCCCCTGGAAACAAGTCGGAATTAGCGTGTGGATATTCAACCATCTACGGCGATGCAGTCGGTGGCTTTGCACCTATCAAGGATGTGCTCAAGACCAAGGTATGGGATTTGGCGCGTTGGCGCAATCGCTATGCCGAGTCACATGATGACTTGCCTCCGATACCAATCAGTTCGATCGAAAAGGCTCCCAGCGCCGAACTTCGTCCGGGGCAGAGGGATTCGGATTCCTTGCCTGAGTATGCCCTGCTCGATAAGGTTCTTGAGGCTTACATCGAACTCGCACACGGTAGAGCCGACCTCTTGGCTGACGGCTTTGACGAACATACCGTCGATACGGTCATGCGTCTGGTCGACAGAGCGGAATGGAAACGACGGCAATATCCGCTTGGTCCGAAAGTGACCGCGTTGGCATTTGGACGCGATCGACGCTTGCCGGTGACGAATGCGTTCAGAGAATAAAGAAGAACTCACCATTAGAGAACACGTACGTTGTATCCAATACATGTGCAATAAGGGAGGCATGCAATGGCTGATGAAGACAAGGACAAGCTCTGGTATTTCAATACCGTGAAGCAGGAGGCAGAGCAGGGCAGAATTTCCCCAGTTGGTGACAGAATGGGACCATACCAGACACGAGAGGAAGCGATGAATGCCTGGGAGATTTTCAACAAACGCAATGAGCACTGGGAGAATCAGGATCGGGAGTGGAATGGCAATGGTTCTCGCTGAGTGAGAGTTGTATGTAGAGTCATATAAAATAACAAAATGCTACAAATTGACTCAATATCGAACAAAGTTTGCAAGTATTTGTTTTTACATAGCATAAATTGTTGCTTCCGGCTCGGCGCCCAGTGAAATGTGACTCAAATCACACTATTCCGGCAATTGTCCTTCAGCAGCAAAGACTAAGATTACAGATATCCGGCAACGTGAAGATGCGTTTGCCGAACCAATCACCCAAGGAGTGACCATGACAGCAGTTGAATCAACAGCCTTGTCACAGGAAGAGCTTCAAGCCAAGGCTTGGGACTCGTTCAAAGCAGGAAACTGGCAGAAGGACATTGACGTTCGCGATTTCATCCAAAAGAACTACACCCCATACGATGGCGACGAGTCGTTCCTGGCTCCTGCCACAGAGAAAACCAAATTCCTCTGGAACTATCTCGATGACAACATCCTTTCCGTGGAGCGCAAGCAGCGCGTCTATGATATTGAAACCCATATCCCATCCGATATCGATGCTTTCGCAGCAGGATACATTGATGGCAAGGATGCAGCGGACACGCAGGACAATGTAATAGTCGGCCTGCAAACCGATGTGCCATGCAAGCGTGGCATGATGCCAAACGGTGGCTGGCGGATGGTCGAGCAGGCCATTCTTGAGGCTGGCAAGACACCTGATCCTGAAATCAAGAAGATCTTCACCCGGTATCGCAAGACACACAACGATGGCGTATTCGGCGTATACACTCGCCGCATCAAGATTGCCCGTCACAACAAGATTCTGACCGGTCTGCCAGATGCATACGGCCGCGGCCGCATCATCGGCGATTATCGACGCGTTGCGCTCTATGGGGTGAATGCGCTCCTCGCCTTTAAGAAGCGTGACAAGGATTCAGTACCTTATCGCAACGATTTCACCGAGCCAGAGATAGAGCATTGGATTCGGTTCCGCGAGGAGCACGACGAGCAGATAAAGGCATTGAAGAAGCTCATCAAACTCGGCAATGAATATGGTCTTGACTTGAGCCGTCCTGCACAGTCGGCCAAGGAAGCAGTGCAGTGGACCTATATGGGTTACCTTGCGTCCGTCAAGAGCCAAGACGGTGCTGCCATGTCTATCGGTCGCCTCTCGGCATTCTTCGATACCTACTTCGAACGTGATCTGAAGAACGGTGTCATCGACGAGACTGATGCACAGGAGATCATCGACAACATCGTGATGAAACTTCGCATTGTGCGTTTCCTGCGTACCAAGGACTACGACAACATATTCTCCGGCGATCCATACTGGGCGACATGGTCGGATGCCGGCTTCGGTGACGACGGTCGTTCGATGGTTACCAAGACATCCTTCCGTCTGCTCAATACGCTGACACTTGAACATCTTGGACCTGGTCCGGAGCCAAACATCACCATTTTCTGGGATCCAAAGCTTCCAGCCGGATACAAGCGCTTCTGCGCAAGAATTTCCATCGACACCTCAGCCATTCAGTACGAGTCCGACAAGGAGATTCGTGCTCATTGGGGTGACGATGCAGCAATCGCATGCTGCGTATCCCCAATGCGTGTCGGCAAGCAGATGCAGTTCTTTGCAGCTCGCGTCAACAGTGCAAAGGCGTTGCTTTATGCCATCAATGGTGGCAAGGATGAGATGACTGGCATGCAGGTCATCGATGAAGGTGTCATCGAGCCCATCAAGCCACAGGCCGATGGAACACTCGACTTCGAGCAGGTCAAGGCCAACTATGAGAAGGCCCTTGAATGGCTTAGCGAAACCTATGTCGAAGCGTTGAACATCATTCATTACATGCATGACAAGTACGCTTATGAGTCCATTGAAATGGCCCTGCATGACAAGGAGGTCTACCGTACCCTCGGTTGCGGCATGTCCGGTCTTTCTATCGCTGCGGACTCGCTTTCGGCGATCAAGTATGCGAAGGTCTATCCGATCTATAACAAGGATGACTCCAGCTACGAGCACGTGGATGGCGCATCTGACAATCTTGTCGTCGGATACAGGACTGAAGGGGAATTCCCTGTCTATGGCAATGACGATGACCGCGCTGATGAACTTGCGAAGTGGGTTGTCTCAACCGTCATGGGTCAGGTCAAGCGTCTGCCTGTATATCGCGGAGCAGTACCAACTCAGTCGATTCTCACGATCACATCAAATGTCGAATACGGCAAGAATACCGGTTCATTCCCATCGGGACACAAAAAGGGCGATCCATATGCTCCAGGTGCAAACCCAGAGAACGGCATGGATTCGCACGGCATGCTTCCTTCGATGTTTTCAGTTGGCAAGATCAACTATGACGATGCTCTCGATGGCATCTCTCTGACCAACACCATCACTCCTGATGGCCTTGGTCGAGACGAGCAGGAGAGAATCGGCAACCTTGTGGGCATTCTCGATGCAGGCAATGGCCATGGTCTCTATCATGCCAACATCAACGTTCTGCGCAAGGAACAGCTTGAGGATGCAGTCGAAAACCCAGAGAAATATCCTCATCTTACAGTTCGCGTTTCCGGTTATGCGGTGAACTTCGTGAAGCTCACGAAGGAACAGCAGCTTGATGTCATTTCCCGTACCTTCCATCAAGGTTCGGTAACCGACTGAAGGCTTTTCAACAAGCTCACGGCGCAATCATTCGCTAGATGGTAGCTTGGGGGCGGGGCAACGAGTCCCGCCCCTTCGCTATTCAAGGAGGACAATGATGTCTCAGGCAACGGCGACTCGAATATCACAGCCACAGGTGAAGAGTCCGGGAGTTACGGCATCTCTCGTAGAAACGCCCCAGATTGAACAAACACATGGTGGATTTCACGTCACACGCCAGCATATGCTCAAGGAATCGAAGACCTATCAAAGCCAGACCCTCATGGGTGGACTGTCCGGCTTTGAATCGCCAATTGGACTTGATAGGCGAGATCGACTTAATGCCTTGCGCTCTGGGGATATTGGTTTCGTCCATTCTTGGGATATCAACACCTCTGTCGATGGACCAGGTACACGCATGACGGTTTTCATGAGTGGGTGCCCGCTTAGGTGCCAATATTGTCAGAATCCCGACACATGGAAGATGCGCGACGGTCAACCTGTGTATCTCAAAGCCATGATTGACAAAGTCGAGCGGTACAAGGATTTATTCCAGGCAACAGGTGGTGGCATCACATTCTCTGGAGGTGAATCGATGATGCAACCGGCATTCGTGTCACGAGTGTTCAGAGCTGCAAAAGAGATGGACGTGCACACGTGCCTGGATACTTCAGGCTTCTTGAATCGCAACTACACCGACGACATGATTCGTGACATCGATCTTTGTCTGTTGGACGTTAAATCGGGAAACGAGGAGACTTATAGAAAAGTTACCGGGGGGGTTCTGCAACCGACCATTGACTTCGGCAAGCGCTTGTCGCGATTGGGCAGCAAGATATGGGTGCGCTTCGTTCTCGTTCCAGAGTTGACGGATTCCATCGAGAATGTCGAAGGCGTCGCACGCATCTGCGAACAATTCGGTGATGCTGTCGAACATATCGATGTGCTCGGTTTCCATCAGCTTGGACGACCAAAATGGCATGAATTGCGGATACCATACCCTTTGGAGAACGCCAAGGGGCCATCGCGAGAGTTGCGCGAACGAGTGCGCAAACAGTTTGAGTCACACGGTTTTACTGTCTACTAGACTCGCTTTCCCCTTATGTAATGCGACTATGGAGATTGTGATTTACTCTTCTTTGATTTGGATTACGTGAAGAATTTGCATGATACACTCGCAATTCCGTATCAGATTCGAGTAGTCTAAGAGCCATGGCTGAGATTTATCAATTTCCAGCGGCGCGTCAGGAATTTTCAGGCCATCAGCAATTTTCAGGCCATCAGCAATTTTCCTCTGATGCCACTGCACATCGTGAAGGTGACAATAAGCGGTCCGCAGTATTGCAACAGTTTGAGCAAGCCAATGTTCCTTCTGCCGTATGGCAAGCTGTCGAATCTATCCGAGCCATGCCAAAAATCCCGGGAATGACGTATTCAGAAATGCCGACTCCATCCTCAATTGCTGACTATGGAATCGGGATTGAGATTCAATATCCGGTCATTCTGGATAAGAAGTGTAGAAAGACGCAGACCGAGACATCATTCCATGGCTGGATCATGGTTCTCCTCGCACATGCTTCAGATGTCGGTACACATGCTCAATGGCAGTGCGTAGCCTACATGCGTGAACCGAAATTTGAAACGAACTTCGATGACTCTGAGACACATGCGCTCCTCGCCAACGTCCAGCAAAGACTGCGCAATGCCAATGCGGTGCAGATCTCTGGAACGATATCCTCGACGGAGAACCATAGCTTCGGCATGGATGAGTCGAAAATCCAAGATAGTTATGAGATTCGTGCCTCATGGACTCCTCGCCTCGATGGTCAGGGTGGCCAGACTGCTGCAGATTATGTACATCTTTGGTCACAACTCATGCTCGACTTCGGTTTGGATCTCATGGATCAGTGCGAGAGGGATTCTGATCCTCAACGGTGAATGTCGCATGACCTTTCGCGCGCTTCCTCAGCACCGGCTGTGAGAGAAGGCATTGCCTGCCGCATGCTTCCCACTGGTTCTCCGCACCCGGTAGTATTTCGATAGTATTGCAATGGCCACGTATTGGCCACGTTGATGGAACGGGGAGCTGAACACAGTGTCAATCGAGCAGATGCCACGCTTATTGTCGGAGCCACATGCCGGAGTGCCGGATGTTATCTCCACACACGAAGCATTTGAGCGAATGTGTGAACGGTTTTCCACCGGTGCAAGCTCACTTGCCGCTGATGCAGAGCGCGCTTCAGGCTTCCGGTACGGGCATGAGGATTGGCTGGTTCAGTTCAAGCGGGAAGGATGTGGAATCGCTCTGGTCGATCCAATCGCACTTGCAGATGATGGTGACTACTGGGCAGATTTCAATGATGCCGTTGGCGATACGACGTGGATCATTCATGATTCATTGCAGGATTTGCCTGGATTCACCGAGCTTGGTCTTGAGCCGAAGCAGCTCTTTGATTCAGAATTGGCCGCCAGAATGCTCGGACTGCACCATGTGGGACTTGCAGCTGTGACGGAGCATTATCTCGATCTGACATTGGCGAAGGAACATTCCGCTGCAGACTGGTCATATCGACCGCTTCCTAGGGATTGGCGCAATTATGCAGCCTTGGATGTTGAATTGCTCATACCTCTGGAACGCAAGATGCGTGATGATCTGGACAATCAGGGCAAGACGGGTTGGGCAGAGGAGGAGTTTGCATATCTGCTCAAGAAAGGTTCACGGAATCGCCATAACCACCCACAGCCGTGGCGACGGGTTTCGCACATAACATCCCTGCACAATGACCGCTGGGGTCTGGCGATAGTACGCGCCCTATGGACCGAGCGAGACCGTCTGGCACGGCTCTATGACATCGCTCCGTCGTTGTTGCTTTCCGATGCCTCGATCATTGAGGCTGCTCGACAGAAACCGCACAATGCCAAGGAATTTCGGGCAATTAGATCGATCAATCAACGCGTTCGCATGCATACCGGTGGTGAGCAGGACAAGATGTTCGAACGATATGCCCCCATACAGCGCAGCATTAAACCCTCACATTGGAAAGACATCATTCAGCAGGCCTTGGAGCTGCCGAGTGCCGAGCTTCCTGTTCCACCGGTCTCACCCGTTGTCTCCGAAGAGAACAAGGCACCCCATTCGATGAAGTTCTGGCGCGAGAAGCATCCTCAGAGGTATGCTGGACTGATGGCCGCGAAGTCTGCAATTTCGCAGATTTCGCAGGATACGAAAACACCGATGGACGTGATTCTTAAACCACAGTACTTAAGGAACCTATGTTGGACCGACGAACCTGAAAAGCGCGACGTGGCTGAGTTCCTTGCAGATCAAGGTGCACGCAACTGGCAGATTGACTTGGTTGACGAGTCCATAAGTCGAGCTATTATGTAACGGTTGCCTACGGGCATAATAATGTACGTATGAATTGGAGCGCAGCGTGAAAATCAGTGTCAGGAACCTCGAGCCAACCAAGGTAAGGCTCACCGTCACCGTGGAAGCAGAGGAGCTGAATCCATATCTGGATGCCGCTCGTAAAGAGATCGGCAAGCAGGTCAACATTCCTGGATTCCGTAAGGGGCATGTGCCAGGAAAGATTATCGATCAGCGTGTCGGATTTGCATCCGTTGCAGGAGAAGCCGTCAACAATGGTGTTCCCGAGCTGTATTCGAAGGCCTTGAACGAAAAGAAGATCCATCCGATGGATCAGCCAAAGCTTGACGTCAAGGAAGTGCCTCAGTCGCCCAGTGATGAGACCAAGCTCAAGTTCACCGCAGAGGTCGAGGTACGGCCAAAGTTCGAACTGCCGGCAGTCGAGGGCATGGCCATCGAAGTTGCAAGGCCGGAAGTGACCGATGAGGATGTTGACAAGCGTATTGAAGCGTTGCGTCAACGGTTCGGCACGCTTGTCGGCGTTGATCGTCCTGCCAAGAAAGGCGATTACGCAAACATCGATCTCGATGCAAAGATTGACGACAAGTCCGTCGATTCTCAAGAGGGTGTGAGCTACGAACTCGGTTCGGCCACCATGCTTGACGGTCTTGACGAGGCTTTGGATGGGCTTTCTGCGGGCGAAGAGACGACCTTTGAGGGAACTCTTGAGGCAGGTGAGCACCAGGGCGAAAAGGCTCAGGTCAGTGTCAAGGTGAACTCAGTGAAGACCGAGGAATTGCCAGATATCGATGATGACTTTGCTCAGGAAGCATCTGAGTTCGACACTCTTGAAGAGTTGAAGGCGGATGTTCGCAAGCAAAGCGAGGCGGATGCCGAAGGACGTCAGGCAACCGAAGCCCGTGATGCGTTCATCACCAAGCTCGAAGATGGACTTGAGCTCCCAGTGCCCGCAGGCGTCAAGGCCAATATGGTCGAGGAGCGTTTGAAGAACGCTCAGACCCAAGGCGACGCAGCCAAGGATGCAGCACCAACCGATGACCAGAAGAAAGAAGCCGAAGAGGCCGTCGAGAAGGAATTGCGCGATCAGATGGTGCTCGATTCACTTGCCGAGCAGCTTGATGTCAAGGTATCCCAGACCGACGTGACCAACTTCCTTTCTTCCATTGCACAGCAGTATGGCATGGATCCCAACAACTTCATCAATGCCATTGTCAACAACGGTCAGCTTGGTTCCGCAGTTCAGGAAGTCGGCCGCTCGAAGGGTCTGCTTGCAGGAATGCGTGCCGTAACCTTCAAGGATACCGATGGCAATGTTCTCGATTTGAGCAAGTTCCTTGGCGATGAGGCTCAGGAGGAAGAAAATGAAAGCGTTGAGGCAGCTTCCGCTGCAGCAGCCGTGGCCGATCAGGTAGCTGGCAAGGCTGACAAGAGCTCGGAGACTGAAGCATCGGCTGAGTGACACGCCGACCATGAAGCGCTGAACGTAGTTGCATCGCTCCGAACATCTGCCACGAGACACGATGTTCGGAGCTTTTTCATACGTCCTTTCGCGCATAGTCACTTGCCATGTTTACGTTGGCATCATAGCTGAATTCAGATAGCCCATAGCTCAAATGGGAATGAACGTACCTTGATGGCTGTAGGCTCATACAGGTAATCAAATGTAAGGAGACACGGTGAGCAACACCCTTGCGAGTCCGCCGGTAATGGCGGAAGGAGAAGTTCCTACCGCATCAAATCCAATTTTCAACCGCCTGTTGAAGGATCGCATCATCTGGTTGGGTGATGAGGTCAAGGATGATAATGCCAATGTCATATGTGCCCAGATGCTCATGTTGGCAGCTGAAGATCCTTCACGGGATATTTGGCTGTATATCAATTCACCCGGTGGTTCAATCACCGCCGGTATGGCCATCTACGACACCATGCAGCTCATTGAGCCTGATGTTGCCACGGTAGCCGTCGGCATGGCTGCATCTATGGGTCAGTTCCTGCTATCGAGCGGGACCAAAGGCAAGCGATTCATCACATCGCATGCACGAGTGCTGATGCACCAGCCATCTGGTGGCATTGGAGGCACAACAACCGATGTGCGTATCAATGCAGAGCTCATCATGGACATGAAGAAGACTCTCTCTCAGCTGACTGCTGAGCAGACGGGCCATACTCTCGATGAGATTTACAAGGACAACGAATACGATCATTGGTTCACAGCCGAACAGGCCTTGGCATATGGATTCATCGATAAGATCGTGACCACGCCTGGCACCATGAACTCAGAGAAGGGGGAGTGACGATGGTATCGGAAGAAGCACGCTTTGTTGCACGCGCTGATCGTTTGGCCGGAGCGCGTGGTGTTGCAGGATTCATGCCGCGAAACCGTTACATCCTGCCACAGTTCGAGGAGAAGACACCATACGGTTTCAAGCGTCAGGATCCGTATACACGCCTTTTTGATGACCGCATCATCTTCATGGGTGTTCAAGTTGACGATACGTCAGCGGATGACATCATGGCGCAGCTCCTGGTTCTTGAAAGTCAGGATCCGAATCGCGACGTGATGATCTATATCAATTCGCCTGGTGGCTCCATGACTGCCATGACGGCAATCTATGACACCATGCAATACATCAAACCGGATGTACAGACCGTCTGCCTTGGTCAGGCTGCATCAGCTGCCGCCATACTGCTTGCATCGGGAGCCAAGGGCAAGCGTCTGATCCTTCCCAATGCGCGAGTCTTGATTCATCAGCCCGCCATGCAGCAGGACTTTGGCAAGGCAACTGAGATTGAGATCCATGCACGTGAAATGCTGCGCATGCGTGAATGGCTTGAAAATACGCTTGCCAAGCATACTGGCCAGGATGTCGAGAAGATTCGCAAGGATATCGAAGTCGATACGATTCTGACCGCAGATCAGGCCAAGGATTATGGCATCGTGGATTCGGTTCTGGTGAACCGTTCCTGAATGATTGTTGTAACAGCTGTGATTACTGTATAAGCAGCAATCACAGCGCAGCACAATGTACACTTATAGCGGGTCAATACTCATGACCCGCTATTCGTATATCACAGCACCGCTAAATATAAATATGTGTCTCTCCTGACCGGCGGCCCTATTCCGTTTATGTCATCTCGAGCGAGTGTAGCCTCTTACGTCATCCCGAGCGAGCGCAGCGAGTCGAGGGATCTCCGCTTTTGGCGTCCAATAAGGGAGATCTCTCGACTTCGACTTCGCCTTCGCTCGAAATGACAAACCAGATGACGGGAATAAGTATGATTTGGATGACGAACAGACTCAGGGGGCCGAGAGTTCAGGATGAACCCGTACAACCCAAAATCGTACATAGCCGAATATGTACAGTGATAAAGATTGGCAAACGAACAGCATTGGTGAAGACAGCGTTCAATCTTCGCCAATACCAGTCACCATAGGTATAGTTATGCTCGATATGGAGCAAGGTGAGGGAGGCTTGGATGGGACGGGTCGTCAGCTACAACGAAGACATTCCACGCTGTGAATTCTGCGGCAAGACAGAACGTCAGGTTCATAAGCTCGTGACTGGTCCGAATTCGGCCATCTGCGATGAATGCATTCGTCTGTGCGTGGATATCATCTCCGATGAGCGCGTGCATGATGCTGAGGCCAATGCGCTGCAACTGCCTTTCCCCAGCACCATCTTTTCATATCTCAACACCTATGTCGTTGGCCAGGATGAGGCCAAGCGATCACTCTCCGTAGCGGTTTATAACCATTACAAGCGTGTCAATATGGAATTGCAGGCAGCGGCCGATCACTGGCACTCCTCTGATGCCAATAAGCCCCGGGATCTTGACACGGATAAGGCACATCATGAGAGGAAATCCCACTCACAGGGGGCACATCCGAAAGCTGCGGCATCTCCATCAGCATTGTTGACCAACGCTAGCGAAGACATTGAACATTCACTCGGTGAGGTTGAAGTTGCAAAGTCGAATATTCTGCTTCTTGGGCCAACCGGCGTTGGCAAGACCTATCTGGCACAAACACTTGCGAAGGCGATGAATGTGCCATTCGTCATTACCGATGCCACTACCCTGACCGAGGCGGGCTATGTCGGGGACGATGTGGAAACGGTTCTCCAGCGTCTGCTTCAGGCAGCGGACGGTGATGTTGAACGTGCACAGCACGGCATCATCTATATTGACGAAATCGACAAGATCGCCCGAAAATCCGGTGAGAATACTTCAATAACTCGAGATGTCAGCGGTGAAGGTGTGCAGCAGGCATTGCTGAAGATTCTTGAAGGAACCATTGCCAGCGTTCCCTTGGAAGGGACACGCAAGCATCGCGATCAGGATGTTGAACAGATCGATACTCGTGGCATTCTTTTCATCTGTGGCGGGGCTTTCGTCGGACTGGACGATGTCATTCGCACACGTCTTGGTGGCCGCGAGAGTGGCTTTGGGGCGAAGTGGCATACGCACGAGGCTACAACGCAGGAACTGCTGGAGCAGGTCAGCGCAGATGATCTCGCCGAATTCGGTCTGTTGCCAGAATTTATCGGTCGGTTGCCAATAATCAGTGTGCTGCGCGATTTGACACAGGATGACCTGCAGTCGATTCTTACCGAGCCCTCGAACGCTCTAGTCAAGCAATATCGCCGACTGTTCGCTGCCGATGGTGTGGATCTGCAATTTACTGATGGTGCCATTGCAGAGATTGCGCAAACTGCAATGGACCGCAAGGTAGGTGCACGAGGACTTCGATCCATCATTGAAAAGACATTGGAAGAGACCATGTTTGAGATTCCCGAACGAGATGATGTCGATACCGTAATCGTCGATGGCAAGACGGTCATGGGATTATCGAAACCACGCTATGTTCAATCGGGTCGTGGTCGCGGATCACGCCGCAAGACGGCATGATATATACAAGGCTTGGATGATTTTCGTGCTGCACGCCGACGCATTGAGCATTCGCAGAATCGAATCAGCAGATAATGGGCGTATGAAGTCCATCATTCAGCATGGTCTTGCCAGCTTTGGTCTGGATGTTCCCGGCACTGCATATTATGATCCGCAACTCGGCGCGTTGAGCGATTTCTATGACGCTCCCACTTCAGAACTGGGCCGCGCTTATTTCGTCGTCATCGACAGTGACGATCACGTGCTTGGGGGAGCGGGTTATGCGCATTTTTCCGGTCTTGGACCAGAGATTGCTGAGTTGCAGAAGCTGTATATCTCACCGCAAGGTCAGGGAAGTGGAGCGAGCTATCGGCTGATTGACTGCGTTGAGAGGGCGGCACGGTCTGATGGTTATCGCCAACTCTATCTGGAAACCCACCATGCACTGGTTGCAGCGATGCATGTATACGAGCGTTGTGGTTTCACCCAACTTGCCACGCCACTGGCCACCCCTGACCATCTCACCATGGATCGCTTCTATCTCAAATCTCTCTAGCCAGTTTTGATCCCCGTTTTATCGTCCCTTTCAGCTGAGTACAGGATTCCTCCGCGCAGGTTGTGCGTGGTGAGTCGCATTGTGCTCGAACTCACTCAAAACCGACTTACCAAGCACGATCTGCAGAACAACTGACTCCAAAAGCACAAGCTGAGGGTTTTGCCATGACACTTGGGGATGTCTCGTCTGTACTCTATGTGACAATAGTAATTATTCTCATTAAGAGAGTGAGATATTGAGTCGGGTATTCTATTGTATTAGAAAGTTGGGGACATCATGCAGTTGAAACAAGTCAGCAAAGCCGTCGTTGCAACCATGCTTACCGGAGTGATGGCGTTGGCTGCCGCAGGATGTGGCACGTCGTCGGCAACAAGCGGCAATGGCAAGATCGATATTCTTGCAGCTGAGAACGAATATGGGGATGTCGCGAAGTCCATCGGAGGCTCACACGTGAACGTGACCTCAATCATCAGCAATCCAAATGCCGATCCCCATGATTTTGAGGCAAGTCCTTCCGATGTGAAGCTCATCGCGCAAGCCAAGATCGTGGTTCAGAATGGTGTCGGATATGATGACTGGCTGAACAAGATGCTCAAGGCGCACGAGAGTTCAGATCGCACGGTCATCAATGCACAGGAAGTGCTCGGGCTTCCAGACAGCACAAAGAACCCTCATCTGTGGTATGAACCAAAGACCATGCCTGCCGTCGCGTCGAAGATCGCAACGAAGCTCGAATCGATCGATCCAAATCATGCAAGCGACTACAAGAAGAATCTGCAAACCTTCAACACATCGATGAAGTCATATACCGAAGCTCTTGTCGAATTCCAGACGAAGCATCCAAGCGTTGCGGTTGCAGCGACGGAACCGGTTGCCAACTATATGCTGGATGCAGCAAAGGTTGATATCAAGACACCTTGGACGCTGCAGGCTGCAATCATGAATGATCAGGATCCATCAGCTCAGGATTCAGCGACTCAGATGGCGCTGTTCTCGAACAAGTCGGTTCACGCCTTCGTCTATAACCAGCAGGTCACATCAGATTTAACTGCAAAATATAAGGCAGCTGCCAAGAAGAACGGCATTCCAATCGTAGCCGTCTATGAAACAATGCCTGCGAAATATCACTATGTACAATGGATGACATCTGAACTTGCCGCACTTGACAAGGCAGTTTCGCAGCAGCAGTCTACTGAAAGCCTATGATGCCTCAATCAATGTCTTTGAAGAACCAGGATGAAGGTTCTGTATCAACGAAAGCCACAGCAACCTCACATGAGCGCTCAGTTGCATTCAACGGGCGCAGTCTGTTGGATGTGCATGGTATCCATGTTGAGATCGGTGGCACGGAAATTCTCAAGGGCATTGACTTAAGCGTTGCACCCGGTGAATTTCTGGGTCTTATAGGTTCGAATGGTGCGGGCAAGACAACCCTGCTCAGAACGATTCTCGGCGATATCGAACCTTCCAGCGGAACGGTTTCGATCATGGGAAGAAAACGCGCCAAGGCGGGTATGGTTGGCTACGTTCCCCAAAAAATTCAATTGGATCCAGATCTGCCCATTCGAGCCAAGGACTTGGTTGCCCTTGGCCTTGATGGGCAGCGCTTCGGCATTGGCATTCGAAGCAGCCATTTTTGGGATCAGGTAGAACATGCCATGCGAGCTGTTGGTGCTTGGGAATTCGCTGACAGACCCGTTGGCAGGCTCTCAGGAGGTCAGCAGCAGCGTGTGCTCATTGCAGCAGCACTGGTGGCCAATCCCAAACTGATGCTTCTTGACGAACCTCTGGCGAACCTGGATCCTGCAAACGCCGATGACATAGTGAGTCTCCTCAACTCGATTCGCACCCGGGAAGGCATCAGCATCATCCTTTCTGCACACGATATCAATCCCCTGATCGATTCGCTCGATAAGGTCGTATACCTTGCCAGTGGCAATGCAGTCGTCGGAAAAACGGATGAGGTCATCACCACCGAGGTACTGAGCAAACTTTATTGCCATCCTATCGAAGTGTTGCATGCGGGGGGGCGGGTTATGGTGATGGCTGGTGACAACGCCCACGCGCATGCCCACGATGCCGATCCGTTTGGGGCCAAGAAGGCAGAAGATTAAGTTGATGCATATCAGCTTGCAGCACGCCTACGATTATTATGCGTTCATAGGCGTGAGTGGCGGCATGGTGGCACAAGGGAAATAAGGATTGCAATGAACCTATTGATGGACCTGTGGCAGGTCCAAGAAATGCGAACTGCCTTGTTGGTCGGTTCGACAGTTGCGATTGCGACTGCCTGTATTGGAGTACTCACCGTGCTCAGAGGTCAATCGTTCGCTGGTCATTCTCTGACCGATCTTGCTTCGGTTGGTGGCTCCGCCGCATATCTGCTAGGAATCAACCAATTGTGGGGGTTCCTCGTAGCAAGTGTCTTGGCAGGATTGGGCATGCATGCGATTGGCATCGAACGAATCCGTGGACGTGATGTTGCCACCGGTATCGTGCTCGCTACGGGCATGGGTTTCACATCGCTGTTCATAACGCTTTCCATGACGGGCAAATCAGGTGGCAGTGCTGCCGTGGCGGTGCTCTTTGGCTCATTGTTTGCCATCAATCCCCAGACTGTGCCACTGATCTGCCTACTTGCGGTTGTCAGCATCGTCGCGATGGCCTTGATATGGCGTCCGGCCTTGTTCGTAACGGTTTCGCCGCAGCTCGCTCATGCCAATGGCGTGCGTAATGGTCTTATCAATGCGGTGTTCATGTGCATTCTTGGCATTGGCGTTGCACTCGGATCTATTTCTGTCGGTGCGATTCTTTCGACGGCTCTACTGATAGGGCCGGCTTCCTGTGGACTGATTCTTGCTCGCCGCATGCGTGATGCCATCATTACAGCAGGCGTTCTGGGCTTCGCGAGTGTGTGGATTGGGGTCATACTTTCGTATGAGAGTTATCACTGGACTGGCGGCAAGTCGTGGTCGGTGAGCTTCTGCATCGTTGCACTGATCCTGCTCATGTATCTTGTCTGCCGAGTGCTGCGCTCCCTTGGTCTGGTCCATGGCAATGCCCGCAGAAAGGCCGTGGTCGCTCATGTTTGAGGCATATTTGATGAATACCTGGTATGCCAGCACCGTCGTTGCCTTGAGTGCTGGAATCATTGGTGTCTTTGTTGTATTGCGCGGTGACTCGTTTCTTGCTCATGCCATTCCTCATGGGTCATTTGCCGGAGCGGCCGTAGCCGTCACCATTGGCTTGAGCCCGGTCACGGGTATGGGCATTGCCGCGCTGCTTTCCGCTCTTGCCATGCATTTCCTTGGCAAAAAAGGCAGACGGGATGTGGTCATCGCCTTGCTGCTGGTGTTTTTGCTCGCTGGGGGAGCCTTCATGCTCAGTCTGAGCGGCGATTACAGCAATGAAGTCTATGCGCTGCTTTTCGGTCAGGTTTTGGCCGTGACCGATTCGGACCTGCTTACCATGTCGATTCTTGCCATTGTCGCTGTCACACTGGTGCTCTGCATGATTCGGCCCTTGCTGGCCTCGTCCATCATGCCTGAACAGGCGAGCGTGCAGGGCGTGAACAATAATCTTGTAGCGTTGCTCTTCACCATCGTGATTGCCTGTGTCACCACGGCAAGCGTACCGATTGTCGGAGCTATGCTGCTGTTCAGTCTGCTGGTCGCTCCTCCAGCTGCCGCTTGCGCCCTGGCGCGTAATCCGATTCATGCGATTACGCTCTCGTCCATCTTTGCCCTGTGCTGCATGTGGCTTTCCGTGGCCCTGTCAGTACTGACAGATCTGCCGATCGGCTTCTTCGTTGCCACCTCAAGTGCCTGTGTCTATGCAGTTGCCAAGGTCATTGCGCACATCTGGAAACACTAGATTCACAGGGCTGCTTCATCGAGGGTGAGTATGTCGTCATCGGCATCGTAATCGAACAATTCTCCGTAGCGCCCCCATTCAATGGCGATATGAAATTGCTTTCTCGCAACATCTTCCGGCTCTTTGTTGCGTAGAAGATCAACGATAAGGTCACCGTGCAGACTTCCGTTCCTGGATTGGCGAAGCGCCCTGTCAATGGCTCGGACCAGTGGAACATGGCTCATTGCTATGTCTGCAAACACGACTTTGCTGTTCAAAATATCAGCATCATTCCAACGATGTCCGACTTCGGTCACCGTTACATGACCTCTATTGACATCGAGCATGCCGAGTAACGTGCCCGCATCAAGGAGAGGGAAAAGATCATCGACTTCGAATGAGAGTGCGGACGCCAATTCTGCAAGATCGATACCGTCAGGATAGCCTGCAACAATTTCGAGAAGACCGGCAAGACCTCCAGGAGTGGCATCGGGGAGCATGCGATTTGTTGGCGATTCAGCTGCCATCTGTTTGACTCCAGACAACGGGTTGGGTGTGCGGGGCGACTTGGACATGGTTTCGTTGCCTCTCCCAGTCAAAATCGAATAGAGCCTGTCAACCATGTCTTCGAATTCTGGTGCATGTTTGTCTCTCGGACGGGGAAGGTTGACATCCACATTGGCAATGACGTGCCCAGGATGCGAACCAAGCACCACCACTCGATCTGCCATTTGCACTGCTTCTTCGATGTTATGCGTCACAATCAGAATGGATCGTAGCTTGCCCTCACCATTCGACCAGAGATTCAACACTTCCTGACGAAGGTTTTCAGCGGTGAGCACATCCAATGCGGAGAATGGTTCATCCATGAACAGCGCGTCTGGCTGGAGCACCAATGCGCGCGCAATGCCGACTCGCTGTCTCATGCCGCCGGACAGTTCCTTTGGATACGCTGATTCGAAGCCATCGAGACCGATGGAATCTATGGCTTGCAATGCTGCCTGTGCGCGTTCCTTTCGACCGACACCACGTGCCTGCAAACCAAGTTCGACGTTTGACTTGACCGTGAGCCATGGCATGAGAGCAAAGGTCTGGAAGACCATGGCCACACCGGGATTTGGTCCATGGAGCTCCTTGCCACGATAGCTGACACTTCCACTGGTTGGAGGCACCAAACCGGCAAGAGTGCGAAGGAAGGTTGATTTGCCTGCGCCAGAACGGCCAAGAATGGCAACGATTTCGCCTTCCTGCAATGTGAGAGACATGTCCTTCAATACCGTAAGTTCTTCACCCTTGTCGCTCATGAAGGTTGTATTGACGTGAGAGGCCTGAATCATGTTCATAGCTACTCCTTTATGTGTGTATTACGTGCTGTTCTGCGATATTTACAAGGGATGTTCGATCGTCAAGTTCCGCGATCAGGACGTCAGGGAGAATCGTCGTTCTGCAAGATTCTCCAATGGATGCCAGAATATGCGATTGACAATCACCACGAACAGAGCCATGATCGTCACGCCCAGCAGTGTTTTCGACATATTGCCCGACGCCGTGGATGCGGCGATGTACGAGCCCAGACCGGTGGCAGTCAATGTGGTGTGACCATAGGCAACAGTTTCGGAAACAATTGATGCATTCCACGCGCCACCGGCAGCGGTGATGCCACCCGTGCACCACGAGCCGAACACCGCAGGAAGAATGAGCTTGCTCCACCGCTGCCACCCCGAAAGTCTGAAGCTATGGGTCATTTCTTGCAGATCATCAGGAATCGAGCTCGCACCTGCGATGACGTTAAAGAGAATGTACCACTGCGTTCCCAGAGACATCAGCAGCATCGTGCCCCAGTTGATATCTATGTGCCATGCAATGAACCACAGCGTCACCAGCGGAAAGGTGAAGTTCGCAGGGAAGCTCGAAAGCACTTGAATCAACGGTTGGAAAATGCGAGAAAGGTGTGGATTCATGCCGATACTTGCACCAATGGGAACCCAGATGATGGAGCAGACAATGGTAAGCAGCATGACGCGAAGGAAGGTCAGCAGACCAAGACCGAGAACATGCCAGATTTCATCGAGTCCGGTGCCTCTTCGTATGGAGTCGATCCATGCAAGGATGCCTATGGCAATGGCGATGGTGATAACAGTGCCAAATGCCAGATCACCGATGCGCGAACGGGTCGAATGAACACGCCAGCGTGAACCAGTACGTCCCAAAGATCGCGTCACCATGTCCAAGCCATCGCCAACCGGACGGCAGAGTGAAGCAAGTACATCGTTGAGATGCGACTGACGAATAATGGTAAGTACCAAGCTGCGCCTTTGCATCACAGAACCGCTTGACGTGATTCGGAACTTTTCCGCCCATGCTGTCAGTGGCTTCCAGAGGCAGAAATCAATGAGCACCACAACAATGATCATGGTTAGAATTGCCCATCCAATATTGCCTAATTGACGATGCTGTGATGCCTCTGCCACGTAACTGCCGATGCCGGGAAGTGCATAGGTATGGTTATTGACCGAGATCATTTCCGATGCAGTCAGGAAGAACCAGCCGCCGCCTACACTCATCATGCAATTCCAGAGCAGGGGGATCATTGCATTCGGCATGTCAAGTTTCCAGAAGCGTTGCCAGTGGCTGAGTCTGAGAATCTTTGCAGCCTCATCAAGTTCCGCTGGTTCGCTGAGCAGGGAGCGGTGGAAGGAGAAGGTCATGTTCCAAGCCTGACTGGTGAATATTGCAAAGATGGAAGCGGCCTCGACTCCAAGAATTGAACCAGGGAAGAGCACCAGCCATAGCGAAATGGTTGCCGAAAGGAATCCAAGAATCGGTACTGACTGAAGAATGTCGAGCAGAGGAATCAGGATCGCACCAAGCCTTCGACTTCTCGCTGCCGCCAGTCCATATATCACGGTAAACAGCAGCGAAAATGCAAGTGCTATGAACATGCGCAGGACCGAGCGCATCGCATAATAGGGCAGGTTGCCAGGGTCCGTTGAAATTGTTGATGGTATACCGTGCGGTCCGACTGCCTTGTCAATGTCTGGAAGCATCACAGCGATGGCTCCTATCAAGGCAAGAATTCCAATGATGACAATGACATCGGAAAACAATGAATGCTTGGTGTGTGTTGTTTCCTCGGCAGTGTTTCCTGTGGTGACGCTACTCATGGTCATAGTGAAAGCTGAAGCCATGGCGAGCCTCTTTTCGGTGGTTGCCCATTCACACTCAAACCTGCGGTGTCGCGAAAGGTGAAACTGGCTTTGCTTCGTGGCGCTGCGCACATGCCTTGCTGCCGTGCTGACCGATTGCCCGAATTGCTGATTGTAATGTACAGCAGCACAGTGTCAGCTCACATCGTCACATTGAAATGTAACTGCGGTCGGTTTGTTGAATGGGTGAAATTGTATGAAAAACGTAACTCGTGCATAAATGAATATCGGATTGATGTGCACTATCACTATCCATGACTTCCACCCCCTAAGTTCAATAAACGATCATCGGCGACCATGCCATGAATTCAGACTGCGGTTGAGCTTTCCTCAAGATGTCATCGTTCAAGCTTCAACTTCACGGGGCAGTGATGTTACATTAATCAATGCCTTGACTCGACAAAAATTGTTGACCGACGAACAGTGTCTCCACTATGCTGCGGCAGCAACCCGTATCCCCGTGGTAGTCTCGCCTACCGACAGCTAAAGAATAGACTCGTAACTTTTTATTTGTCAACTTGTGGAATTCGCGAGTCTTGCCCGTATTCCCCTCATTTTCACTGGCAGCGCAGTGATCCTGGGAGTAGATAGTGTGCGGGATACTACTTGCGTGAAGAAATTCAAGGAAAGATTCGATGTGTTCAGCGATGCAGTCTTTGCCATCATCCTTACCATCATGGTTCTGGATGTTCCGGTTGAGGTGACAAGTGGTCAACTGGATTATATGGAGCTTGCCCAGAACATTGGCGTGTATGTGGTGAGCTTCTGTTTCGTCGCCAATTGCTGGTACAAGCATGCGCTGATGTTCAACGAGGTTGAAGAGGTACCGCATACGATCATCATTCTCGACTTTCTGCTGCTCCTTGTGGTATCCCTGATCCCTGCATTCACCAAGCTCATGATTTCGGATATCGCCCAAGGCACCGTCATGCTGTGTGGCACGGCGTATCTGATTGTCACGATTCTCGAGGTGATCATAGCCAGAGCGATGCTGCCAACAAAATATCAGGACGCGGCACAGATGAAGCGGGTCTATACCTATATATTCGGTTCCGCCTATCTGACCAACAGCGCGCTGTTGGTCGTCTTTATCGCCCTCGCATACTTCCGTCCATACTTTGGGCTGGTGCTGTTCATCATCATCCCCATACGTTCCTTTATCTCGAATGCCGGGAAACAGCAGAATTTCAATGATATCTCGCAGTTGGACAGTCAGGGTGTATCAAGCTTCATGAAGCTCTCGCAAGCCGACAGGCGTAGATTCCTCATGATTCTTCGCCGCTACATTGGACAGATGCGCAGCGTGGATCTCAGCAGAGACGACAAGAATGCTGCATGGCTGCGTTTCGTCAATGACGTTCAACGTTCGTTCGGAATAGACGAAGAGCAGGCGTCGCAATGGTTCCATGACGCAACGTTGGAGCACAAGACCTATCAGACAAGTCGCGCCCGGCAGGAATCGAAGTCTCAACAACAGCACGGCAGGAGTGGGATGCAGTCTGAAACGCTGCAGTCTCGCCGCGGAAGAAGAAATCGTCATCACCGTGGCAGAAGACACTAGCCAGCCTTGACCCATGCTGGAATACTTACTATAGATTGAACCTGCAGCAGTGGGTTTGGGAACATTGACGACAAAGACAGGATAACTGGCATGCAAGAAACTCGACATATAACGATTCTCTCAGCTTCCGAAACGGGTAATTCCCGAGGGGTTGCCGAAGATCTGCTTGCAACGGTGCAGCCGATCTTCAGCAATGTTCGTATTGTCGATTCCATTGATTACGAATGTGAAGACTTTGCTGAAGAGGACATTCTTATCATGGTCACTTCGACGCAGGGAGAAGGAGAGCCGCCATTCGAGGCAGAGGATCTCTATGACTTCATCATGGGCAAGGATGCTCCAAAGCTAGTCAAGATGTCATTTGCTGTGCTTGGTCTGGGAGACAGCGCGTACGGCGAAAGCTACAACCTGATGGCACGCCAGTTCGATGCACGATATGAACAGCTGGGTGCCCGAAGAATCATGAAGCATGGCGAATGCGACTTCGATTATGAATTGGCAGCACAGCAGTGGATTCATGAACTCATGCCAGTCTTGCAGAAAGAACTGGGACTTTCGCAGGGTGCACCGCAGAGCAAATCCAAGATGCAAACCAGCATGGAAGTTGGCGATGCAGTGGTAGAAGATGCAGTGGTAGACGATGCAGCTATAAGCTCAGCCAAAACCGAAACGAGCGATGTCTCGAACCTCTCGGTTACAACTCAAAAGCCATCCCAACCAGATGCAGAGCACCGTTCTGCAGCACCTACACACGATTCATCACCGGTGGAGTCACACGCTAAGGCGGGAAACACCAACAAGAGTGCAAAGTCAGGCGGCTTCCAAGAATTTCGAGCCACTCTCGAAGAACGAAGACTGCTGACATCGTCCACTTCAGAGAAGCAGGTGTACAGCATACGCTTGCGTCTTCCTTCGTTGGAGACCACTTTTCTTCCTGGTGATATGGTCACCGTCCAGTATCCGAATTCCAACAAGACCGTTGAACGTCTTCTGAAGAACGCATTCGCAGACAAGGCATCTCAGGTTGATGCTCGCATCGTGGATATTCTTCAAAGTTCGAAGGATATTACGCGCAACACCCCCGCCCTGATTGAGCGGTATACGCAATATGCTCCGGAAAGTCCCTTCGCTGGACTACCGACTGATAGTCAGGTTCTCAAGGACTATGCGCAGACTCATCCGCCCTATGCGTTATTCCAAGACTTTCCTGCCCAAATCGCCCCAGACCAGATGCTTGCTCTGTTCACATCGAGCAATAGGCGACTATATTCGATTTCAAACGCGGCTTCGGTCTCGTCTGGATATATTGAACTTACGGTGACCAGAGTTCAATTCGGTTTCCGAGACGAACACATTGTGGGGGAGTGCACCAACTATCTGACGAGTGCACCGATTGGCACTCCTATCACGATTTCAATTCTCTCGAACAAACGATTCCGGCTTCCTGAGGATCGGTCGTCAGATATCATCATGGTCGGTCTCGGTTCGGCAATCGCTCCCTATCGAGCCTTCCTTCAGGAACGAGCACTGCGCGCTGGTGACAGCGGAAGAAACTGGCTCATCGTTGGCAATCGAAATCCCAAGCAGGATTATCTCTATCAGGATGAGCTCGAACGGTATCGTGATCAGGGCATTCTCGAATCTCTTGACATTGCCTGGTCTCGCTATGGAGATGTTCGTGAGCACGTTCAAAATGTTGTATTGCATCAAGCGCGCAAGCTTTACGAGTGGCTCGAATCGGGAGCGTACCTCTATATCTGCGGCCACGACCACGCAGTGATTGCATCCATAGAGCAAAGCCTTACACGAGCGGTGATGCTCAGTGGCAGATTGTCGAGTGAAGAGGCAGCGTCCTATATTGCCGCACTGCAACGCACCAACCATATTCAGCAGTAGTGTGCGTTGAGTAAACAGGCTGTTTCGGTTTTGGTATGTTCGTGTTCACCGCGAGTGCCGTTCCTCCGTCATCTCGAGCGAAGGCGCAGCCGAAGTCGAGAGATCTCACCCTTGGCCCCAACAACGCAGATCCCTCGACTACGCTCGGGATGACGGGAAAGAGGGACGCTCGGGAAGGTCAGGAAAAAGAAACGCTCGGGACGACAAGGAAGAAGAACGATCGGCATGGCAGAAGGGGCATGTGTTTCAATGGCATATAGCCTTTACATGTCAAAACCGGAAGGGCTAGTAAGCACCAGTTATGTCATGACAATGCCTCGTTACGTATATGCGTAACGAGGCATTGCAGTTCTTATCCGATCTCGGGGCATTCAGGTCTCAGGGTTCATACGAATATGCAGACCCGGGCTTTACACGCCCAGATTACGAAGCTCATGCCTTAGGCACTTCACCTTCCTCAGCATGGTTGAATACTGGCTTGTTGTCGCCGTTGAATTGGTAGATGCCAATGCTGGCAGAGCTTGGATCGTTGCTCGAGTTGAAGGCACCGATACCGGACTGACCCTTGTAATGAATTGCCTTCTTATCCTTCAGCAGACTCAGGCATGCCTTATAACTCGTGCATGCCGTGCCACCCTTGGCTCCTGATACTGCAGCCAGATTGTCCTTGATGGTCGTGCCGTCTGTCGCACCGCCCTTTTCAGCAGCAAGCGCTGCGAGAATCACGCCATCATAGGTTTCTGCAGAATAGGTGAAATCAGCAAGTTTCGGCGTCACCGTCTTCAAACGCTTCTGGAAGGCATCGCTGGGGTGTGCACCTGGAATCGTGCCCTGAGCCCCCTTGAGCATGCCAGCCTCGAAATCCTTTGAATAGTCGGCGGTATTGCCATCAACCATGTAGAGCTTGGTCTTGGTGTCTACGCCTTGGCTGCTCATTTCCTTCAGCAGCTGCTTGGTCTGATCGAATGCGATGACCAGGACTGCATCGGGCTTGGTTGCCTTGATGGAGGTTACCAATGACGAGAAGTTGGTCTCTGAAGGATCGAAGGTATCCTTCTCGCCATAGACAATCTTCACACCTGCGGCCTCGGCTGACTTGACCACAGCATCACGAAGATTCGTGCCATAGGTGTCGTTGAAGACTGCAATGGCGAGATTCTGAACGCCATTTTGAGCAATCAAATTGCCCATCACAGCACCTTGAACGGAATCAGGCGGTACCGTTCTGAAGAAGTATGGACTGATGCCCGAAAGCGTCGGCGATGTTGCACCCATGGAAATCATGGGCACCTTCGCCTCGGCAATGGATTTATAGGTATTGAGCACCACGGAGCTCGATGCCGGTCCGAGAATCACGGATGGATTTTTTGACAGCACTGACTGTGCACCAGCAGTGTTCTGGTCCGCGTGGTCGGCATCGGAGATATCGGCGCTCACTGTCTGGATCTTGGTATCAAGGACTCCGCCAGCGGCATTGATATCCTTCGCTGCCAGCTTCCACGCACTGGTTTCCGCCGGTCCAAGATAGGCCAAGGAACCCGTCTCAGGGAAC
Source organism: Bifidobacterium aquikefiri (assembly GCF_002259795.1). Classification (GTDB taxonomy): domain Bacteria; phylum Actinomycetota; class Actinomycetes; order Actinomycetales; family Bifidobacteriaceae; genus Bombiscardovia; species Bombiscardovia aquikefiri. The sequence continues at coordinate 98,695 of NZ_MWXA01000005.1, forward strand.
AGCCCGCCCAATACGAATGCTTTTGATGACCCTGAAGAACTTGATGAGGATGAACCACAGCCTGATAGTGCGAGAACCAAAGCAGTGCCTGCAGCGAGTGCTGAAGTCAGATACTTTCTTGATGATTTCTTGTTCATGTTTCCCTACTCTTCCTTTATTCTCTGTTTGGTACAACACGGAAAAATTCGATATTGCCGAAAAGTGGATCCGATCAGGAATCCTCTTCTTCAAGATTGCCGAGATAGAGCGAAATGACCTTTGGATCGTTCAGCAGATCTCGACCGGAACCGGTATAGGCATTGCGTCCTTGATCCAGAACGTATCCGCGATGACAAATTTGAAGGCATCTGCGGGCATTCTGTTCAACGATGATTACGCTCACGCCGGCTGCATTTACCTGACGCACACGGATGAAGGTCTCGTCCTGCAACATCGGGCTCAGACCGGCAGAAGGCTCATCAAGCAGGAGAACCGTGGGCTTCATCATCAGTGCGCGTCCCATCGCGACCATTTGCCTTTCACCGCCAGAGAGTGAACCGGCAGTCTGATCCTTGCGTTCGGCGATTCGCGGAAAGATGGATGCCACGTAGTCGAAGCGCTCCTTAAATGCCTTGGGATGCTGATATGCACCCATCTGCATGTTTTCGCTGACCGTCAGACTTGGAAATACATTCTCGGTCTGAGGCACAAATCCCACACCTCGAGTGACCAGCTTGTCGGCACGCATATTGGTTATGTCGTTGCCTTTGAGAACCAACGAACCAGAATTGATGTGCACCAGTCCAAAGAGTGATTTCAGCAATGTAGATTTTCCGGCACCGTTGGGTCCGATGATCCCGACGATTTCGCCATCATGCAAGGTCAGTGAAGCACCGTTGAGGATGTTGACTCCCGGTAGGTATCCGGCGATGAGATTGTCCGCCTCCAGCAGTACTTCCTTGGTGCCCGTATCGATCATTGCATTGCTGTGGAGCTCACTATCATGTGACCTTTCTTCGACTGCCAATGTCATACCTGCTCCTTTCCATGAGCTGACTGTTCGCCGGATGAGAGGGGAGCAGTCGCTTCGGGGGATTCTTCAGATCCAGTCAATGCGGTGGTGACTTCTGCTGCTGATTCTTCGGTCACGACTGACTCAGGAATGTCTCCCAGGTCGATGTTTGCATGAGAACCGAGATAGGCGTCGATGACCGCCTTGTCGCTCATGACTTCGGCAGGTTTTCCTTCGGCTACGATCTTGCCTTCTGCCATGACGGTGACCCAATCGGCAATGTGACGAACCATGTTCATGTCGTGTTCGACGAAGAGTACCGTTGTGCCCTCTTCCCTGAGTGAAAGAATATGATCGAGCAGGGATTGCTTCAGCGCAGGGTTCACTCCTGCCATCGGCTCGTCAAGCATGACGAGTTTCGGATTGCTCATCAAGGCACGAGCCATTTCGAGAAGTTTTCGCTGACCTCCTGACAGGGAACCCGCATAATCGTCCTTCTTCTTCCACAACAGGAATCTCTTCAGCAGTTCGCTGGCCTGTTCAGTGATTTCCCGTTCGCGTGACTTCCACAGTCCTGGAACCAGTGAACGCAGCATCCCCTCACCGCGCTGGCGTTGCGATCCCAGAAGCATGTTGTCCATGACCGTAAGACGGTTCATGACCTTGGTGAGTTGGAAGGTTCTGACCATGCCTCTGCGCGCGACTTGCTCAGGGGAGACCTTGGCCAAATCCATGCCATCAAAGTTCCATGTTCCGGTGTTCGGTATGTCAAAGCCCGTCATCAGATTGAAAAAAGTCGTCTTGCCGGCACCGTTTGGTCCAATCAGGGCGGTGATGCCGTGCCGTTCAATCTCGAAATGATCCACATCGACAGCAGTCATTCCTCCGAATCTTCGCGTAACCTTATCCGCCACGAGAATGGGGTCAGGTTTCTTGATGCCCGGAATTGGCTTCACAAATTCGAGATCCTTGGCGACACGATCAACGAATGCCGTCGAGATAAGGCCTTTGGCCTGGTCCTTGTTCATAGGCCATTGAGCCATGTCCTGAAAAGCAGTCTGCTGGCTCAGGGATTCATGAGTGACGCTGTTAGCCTTGGGGGCGGTGGCAGAGGATCTCTCCACTGGTACCTTGCCTTCAGGAGTGTTCTGTGATGTATCAGGCATTGAAAGCCAGCTCCTTCCTATCTCCTAATAATCCTTGAGGTCTAAAGATCACCAGACACATCAGTGCGACCCCCACGATGACCCATCCCAGAGATTCAATCTGGCTTGACGATATGACGGAGTCAGGAATTGCATTTCGCATGATTTCCTTGACAAAGGTCAAAAGCACCCACAACAGGCAGGATCCCAGAATTGGACCAAAAATCGTTGCAGCGCCGCCGAGAAGCAGAATCGTCCAGGTGTAGAAGGTGACCTGACGACCGAGTGAATCTGGTTGGACGGAACGAGGCAGCACAAAGATGATGCCGGCAATGGCGCCGAAGGAACCGCCCAGGAAGAGCGATTCGAGTTTGAAGCGTGTCACCGATTTGCCCAATGAGCGCACTGCATTCTCGTCTTCACGTATGCCTTTCAGCACGCGGCCCCAGGGTGAGTGGAACCAACGCCATGTCAACCAGGCTGCAAGCATGACCAAACCCCAAGAGACAATGCGAATCCACCAGGAATCAGCCACATTGTTGGAATATGACCACAGCAGAATCGTTGAACGGCCATCTGGCAGGGGAGAGCTGCTCTCGAATTGATTGGTGAAGTTTTGAGGTGAAATGCCCCCCGAACCACCGGTGATAGCCGTCATTGACGTAGATCGTGCAATGATTCGTATGATTTCAGCGGAAGCCAAGGTCACCATCGACAGGTAATCCGGACCAAGCTTCAGTGTCGGAATGCCCAGCAGAATCGCATATATTGCTGCCAAGATAAGTGCGGCAAGCAGCGATGCAAAAAGATTCCATCCCATGCCTTGCGTGATGGCGAATCCGTATGCGCCGAGGAGCATGAATCCCGCCTGCCCCATGTTCATCAGACCCGTCATGCCAAAGTGAATGTTCAGGCCGATGGCTGCAAGTACGTAGGCTGCCGTCGTTGGCGCAAACAACTGCGCAGTGGTGTCGGTGAGCAAAGTCATGAAATCCATAGCGAGCCCCTTCTCATAATCTTCAAATACATGTCAGCCAATCCTTTGCAATTTTCCGAAAATGCCTTGTGGCCTGATGAGCAGCACGATGATCAATATCGCGAGTGCGCTTGCATAGCGCATATCGTTGGGAATGAAAAGCGAACTCATATCTGCCACGATTCCTATGACCAGCGAGCCGATAAGCGCTCCGTTAGGTGTGCCAAGACCGCCCAGGGTGACCGCCGAGAACATCAGCAGCAACAGCAATGCGCCGGTATTCCATTGGATGCCGTTGAAGTACACTCCGATGAGTACACCGGACAATGCTGCCAGTGAAGTGGAGAGAATCCACACGACACGAACGACTTCTTCCACATTGATTCCTGAGGCTGCGGCTAACGCGCTGTTGTCAGAGATTGCGCGTGTAGCTCGCCCCAGTCGAGTCTGGTACAGGAAGAATGTCACGCCAATGATGACCACTATTGCCACGGCAGCAGAAATCAGGGTTGGCGTATCTGTGGTGATGGGACCGATCTGATATCCCTGCGGCACATTGAGTGTGATGCCCTTGACATCTGCACCGAAGAAGAATTGGAAGAGATATTGCAGTGTCATGGAAAGACCAATCGTGACAATCATCTGCTGCATCGCTCCAACATGCTTCTTACGCAGTGGAGACCAGACCAGATCATTTTGAATCCATCCGGTGATACCGCCAACGACGACTGCAAAGATAGCAGATACAATCAGGGGCCAGTGCAGAATCTGTGTACCCACATAGGCCATCAACCCGCCAAGCGTCACCTGTTCGCCATGCGAGAATGAGCTGAGCCTAGTTGTTCCATATACGAGGTTCATTCCCATGGACATCAATCCGAGAAGCAGACCGAACACTATGCCACTGAACAATTGGTCCCATACGCGAGCTGAGAAGTCCGCCCAAGGGTTGTCGTCATCGGCAGTGGATGTGGAGTCAGATTGCTTGGTGGAGCCTGAACTCGAACTTGAGCTGGATGCGGTGCTGCTCGGTGAGGACTGGTCCGAGCTCTGAGCCTCGTCAAAACGAACGACTTGTCGGGATTTGCTGAAGTCACCCTTCTTGATTTCAACCGTGGCTTTGTCTGCTTTCAAATCATGCGCAGAAGCGACCGTTGGATCGATACTTACGGTATAGGATCCGTCCTTGGCAACTGAAAACGCCCATCTACCGCTTGCATCCGTCGTTGTCGCAGCACTTTCCACACCGCTCAAGGTCACGACCACACCAGAAAGTGCATGTTGAGACTCATCCTGGAGAATTCCGTTGACGCAACCATTGGAAGCGGTGGGATTACATGTCTGAACGGCTTCAGCAGCAGCTGCTGGCGTTGTAAAGCCCGAAGAAATACCTAGAGCAGCCATGCATACGATTGCAAAGATTGCCAGCGCTCTTCCCCAATGACTTCGAATAGCAAAAAAGTGATTCACAAGATTTCCCCCTCTCGGTGTGCTCTAAGATAAGGGCTGTAACTATCCAAAAGGGTTGCGCCAAGGTTTCGCAAAGATTACGTTGGTTAACAATTCGAAACAAAAGAACGCATCTTTCTGCTGAGTCACTCCCGATTCCTGTGTGTTGGAAAGCTTGTCAACAGGACATGATTGAAGCCACATTCGACCACAATGCCTGATTTCGCACTCGTTATCACTCCGCTTCTGCCATGGTGGACCATGCACACCCATGAGCTCTCACAACGCTCCAGCGCACACTATCCGGGGAGTATCTGTCAGAAAGGAATGCATGCAATGAATGATCGAATGTCGTATGCGAATCGCGCATATCGAATTTTCGCGCACACCTATTTGAGGAAACAATTGCAAGACAAACAAGCCTGTCTACAGTTTGCATTGCCCTGCATGATTGCCTGCTGGATATGTGCATTGCCGTGGCTGCTGCAACCGGATTCCACAGCGTTGGCATCAACTGCAGCGCATGCCTCCGTTCATGCTGATTGCAGGGCCATTGCCATATGGCCAGTTGAAAATCCGACGATCACTCAGGAATTCATAGCACCCGCACAACAATGGTCATCCGGCCATCGTGGCATCGACATGCAGACACAGACTGGTCAAACACTCGTGTCGCCTGTTGATGGAGTTGTTTCATTTCAGGGGAAGGTGGCGCAAAAATCCGTAGTCTCCGTTCAACATGGCGCAATGACCTTCACCTTCGAACCTGCGGTTACATGGCTGGCTGCGGGCGAGCGTCTCACTCAGGGCCAACCATTCGCGACGGTTGAGAACATGTCCGATCATTGCGAGGATTCTTGCCTTCACTGGGGACTCAAGCGAGGCAGCGACTATCTGGATCCCGCCTCTCGCGTTGCAAAGACACGGATAGTGCTGAAAGCACAGTGAATAATTGTCTAGCTGAGTGACCGATACCTGCCCCATGTAGCAAATAAGCCACGAAATGTGATCATTACGTTATCGATCCCACACTCAGTCGCCAAAAACCCAGTCGAAATGGCCTGAACACAAGGTAGAATCATGGGAGAAGCAAGACACAGGGAGCAGCATGTACAAAGAATATACTCGTCCACTGAGTGAACCCATCGATAGTGATGTCAATATTTTCTCCATACTTCAGAAACGAGTTGACCGGGCTCCTGAAGACAAGCTGGTTGAATACAAGGATGCACACGGCACCTGGCAGGCGTTCACCGCTGCAGAGTTTCGCAACATCGTAGTTGAGCTTGCCAAGGGCCTTATTGCTCGTGGCATCATGCCTGGCGATGCCGTCTCGATCATCTCTCATACCCGTTGGGAATGGACTGCCCTTGATATGGCCGTCATGTCCATAGGCGCCTTGACAGTCCCTGTCTATGAAACCAACTCATCTGCTCAGATTCGTACGATCTTCAATGATTCCAAGGTGAAGATGGCATTTGTCGAAGACGACGACATGCGGGACAAGGTCGATTCGGTGCGCGATCAATGCGCATATCTCAATGATCTCTATGTCATTGACCTAGGGGCCATAAACACCTTGCAGACCTATGGCAGAGGTGTCAAGGAAGAGGAGTTCCTTGAACGGGAATCAGCGGTCAAGGGTTCGGACTTGGCTACGATCGTCTATACGTCAGGATCGACTGGGACTCCCAAAGGCATAGAACTTTCGCACAGCAACTTCGTATCGATCACATACTCGGGTGTGAATACCATGCCTGATATCAGTTTGAAACCCGATAGGAGACTACTGCTCTTCCTGCCACTGGCTCATGTCTTTGCCCGCTACATGCAGTTCTTCTCATTTGCAGGCAACGTGACACTCGGATTGTCAAGCAATATGAAGACAATCCTCAACGATTTCAACAGTTTCAAACCAACATTTGTACTGGCTGTTCCCAGAATCTTCGAGAAGATATATAACGCTGCATCCCAGCGCGCCGGCACGGGCCTGACTGGGCGCATGTTCGTCGATGCTGCCAGAGTGGCACGTCTGAAGTCTGAGGCCCAGCAGAGCGGTGAGAAACTCTCCTTTGCAACTGCTGCAAAATACGCGGTCTACAACAAGCTGATCTATTCAGCGATCATGAGTGTATTCGGTGGCAAAGTCGAATATGCGGTCTCTGGAGGAGCGCCACTCGATGTCTCTATAGCACACTTCTTTAATGGGGTTGGTCTACCACTGCTTGAAGGCTACGGAATGACGGAAACTTCAGCACCGGCCAGCGTCAATCCAACCGATGGATACAAAATCGGTACCATTGGCAAGCCGTTGGGTGGCATCAGCATGGGTATCGACGAAGATGGAGAGCTCTGCATCAAGGGTGGCAGCGTCTGTGTAGGATACCATAATCACCCTGAACTTACTCACAGTCAGATTGTCGACGGTTGGCTCCATACCGGTGATCTTGGCGATATTGACGAACAGGGATTCGTTACCATCACGGGACGCAAGAAAGATCTGATCATCACCGCCGGCGGCAAGAATGTCTCGCCAAGCGTGCTCGAAGCCTCAGTCATGACATCTCCTGTGGTAAGTCAATGCCTCGTCATTGGTGATCGCAAGCCATTCATCGCGGCAATCATTGCACTTGATCTGGCAGATACAAACGCATGGCTCAAAGCTCAGGGAGCTGAAGAGGTTACCTCATTGGTTGAGGCCAAACATAATCCGATTGTCGTCACGGAGGTTGAACGCGCTGTGGACACGGCGAACGATCTGGTTTCACGTGCAGAGTCCATTCGCAAGTTTGAAATCGTCGATGATGAATTCACTCAGGAGAATGGCATGATCACGCCAAGTCTCAAGGCCAAGCGATCTGCAATCATCGAGCGGTACCGCGATCTTATTGACAAGGTCATCTACGTACCACGTCAGAGTGCCACATCCCGCAATCGCAGAGCGTGAGCTCAACGCTGTCCTATAAGCCAGCCTCCGCCGGCGTGATGTAATCCTTATCGAGCAGTATGGACTTCAGATTAGATGCAGATACAATCAACTGCTCACGAGAAAGGGTCAACACTTTCGTACCCTCAATCGTGTCCTGAGCGATTGAGGGTATCGACTTGATGCCTTTGTCTGCGTTGAGTAGGGCAGTCGCATGGGCTATATCTGTTGCCAGACTCTTTCGATCCTCGATAACCGTCATCCACTGCATTCCATCGACAATCGATGGAATGTTATCGATATAGGAGCCATAGCCTGTGATAATCGGCCATGCGGTCGAGGCTTTCTCTCCTGCGGCTGCCGAGCTATTCGAATCGTCTTCACTTGATTGCGTTGGCGCACGTTTGGGATCAGGCGCCTTCTCCTTTTGAATATCCTGCTTGCCGGTAATATTGCCGACGATTCCAGAGATGCTGATCTGAGGATTGATATCTGACGAAGATCCCGTGTATCCGAGCTTCTTTAATTCAGTCGTGACACCAGATGCAACGAAATCATTCATAGCCAGAATGCCATTGATGGCAACGGGAACATCCTGACCGTCGGCGGTCTTGCCGAGTCGACTGGCGAGTGCGGTCTGGGCCGAGGAAGCCTTTCTTGCGTCAAAAACTACATTGCTCCAGCTGGAGTCTGTGCTCGATGCCGTCAAGGTATTCGATGGACTGGTGGCACGTCCATCGCGATAGTATTTTCCCAGCACGCTCCAGATCCCTGCGAAGGCCTCGCGAGCGAAGAGATTTCCTGCCGAGTCTGTATCCGTGTCGTCATCAGCTTCGCGCGAAACAGGAATCATTACTTCAATATGCTTCGGATTTTCAGAGCTCGTAGAATTCAGGGCGAGCTTGCTGACCAGCTGCTTTGCCTGCACAATGCCGATTTCACGGGCAGTTGCCATCCTGACAAATAATTCAGGGGTGAATCCCTGAATGGGATTGGATACGACAATGACATGCATGCCTGAACTTTTTGCCAGACGCAGGGCAGCGACAAGACGTTCTCCGGCAGCCCGCTGTGTAACGGCCTCCGCATTGTCGTCGCCAGTTGCAGGTGATTGGGTTGGTGATGGAGATGCCGAGTCCGATGCCGAGGCTGAAGGCGAACTCGATGAAGTCGAGGAATCGGTAGTTGATTCGTTCCATGTCACCTGTTGATCTACAAAATCTCCGTACTGTCGAATTGCGTTGTCCTTCGTGACAACTGGTGCGATGATGATGGTTTCCTGACTGGGTTTGAAGGTTGTTGACGCGCTGGAAGAGCTGGAACTCTGGGAGGTAACGTGCCCTACCACATAGTCCTGAACCGCTCGGCTCTGTGTATCGAGAGTGTCGGATGTTGTTGTCGAGATTGAATCCTTCTGAAAGCCCTCGGTTGCAGTCAAGGCATTCTGTACTTCCGGCGTAAGTTTTGTCCACTTATTCAATGGTGTGTGTTCCGAAAAGGTAACTCCATCAGCAGGCGTAAAAATTGCCACGGAACCTCGTGCTGCGGTGCCTGTTGCAGTGCTCTTCTCCGGAGCAGGCGTTGAAGAGCAAGCGGCTGTGGCCACCATCAAGCACAGACTCAAAGCCATTGCGATGAAATGTTCCAGTCTTTTCCCTATGCAGTTCATGCAATCCCTTCGCACATCAGCATCGTCTCATGAGTACACATGAATTCAAGACATCACCATTGTAGAACTTCAGCCATACTGAAGTTTGCATGGTTGTCTCGGGCATGCAAAAGCCCGTTGCTCAGGTTGTGCTTGGGAAGTCGCCTTTCACTTGAGTTTGCTCGAAAAGCGACTTCCCAAGCACAACATACGCAACATTCAGCGGATAACGACCAGACACATTTTCGTGCCTATAACCCGGGTTATAGGCCCAACAGCAACGGGCTTATGCAAGTTGAACAGAATATTCAGTCGCTAAGTTTCCTCGCGAGTGCCTCATCCAATGCATCCATGAAGCCTTCGGTATCCAGCCATGGCTGATTTGGCCCCACCAGCAGCGCGAGATCCTTCGTCATCTTGCCAGATTCGACGGTTTCGATGATTACCTGTTCCAGATTTTCCGCAAAATGTTGCAATTGCGAATTGCCGTCCAACTTGGCCCGATGCTTCAGACCACCGGTCCAGGCATAGATGGAAGCGATCGGGTTGGTCGAGGTTTTCTCGCCCTTTTGCCAGCGACGATAGTGCCGGGTCACGGTGCCATGGGCAGCTTCAGCCTCTACTGTCTGACCATCTGGTGTCATCAGCACCGATGTCATGAGACCCAGTGATCCGAAGCCTTGGGCAACGGTATCTGACTGCACATCACCATCGTAATTCTTGCAAGCCCAGACGTATCCACCACTCCATTTCAATGAACTGGCAACCATGTCGTCGATGAGTCGATGCTCGTATGTCAGGCCTTCTGCGTCATAGCGTTGCTTGTATTCAGTCTCGAATATCTCCTGGAATATGTCTTTGAATCTACCGTCATATGCCTTGAGAATCGTATTCTTGGTACTCAGATAAACCGGATAGTGACGAAGCAGCCCGTAGTTGAAGCATGCCCGAGCGAAACCGCTGATGGATTCATCAAGATTATATTGCACCTGAGCTATGCCGGCACCTGGGTAGTCATAGACGAGATGCTCGATTGGGGCAGAGCCGTCTTCCGGGGTGAAGGTAACGGTCAGCTTGCCTTTGCCTGGCACAGTAAAATCGGTGGCCTTGTACTGATCGCCGAATGCATGCCTGGCAACGATGATCGGCTTGGTCCAGCCGGGAACAAGCCGTGGCACATTCGAAATGACGATTGGTTCGCGGAAAATCGTGCCACCCAGAATGTTACGGATTGTTCCATTTGGCGACTTCCACATCTTTTTGAGACCAAATTCCTTCACACGCGCCTCATCAGGAGTGATTGTCGCGCATTTTACGCCAACGTGTGTCTTCAAAATTGCATTGGCTGAGTCGATGGTCACCTGATCATCGGTTCTGTCGCGATTCTCGATGCCAAGATCGTAATAATCCAGATTGAGTTCGAGATACGGCAGAATCAGACGATTCTTGATGTCCTTCCATATGACGCGTGTCATTTCATCGCCATCGAGTTCAACAACGGTACCCTCGACTTTGATTTTGGAAGTGTTGGTTGTGGGCATGAATTCCTCCTAAGATCGCCTTGTATGGCGGCGGCTTGAATTCCATTGATACATCATTCATGTTAACCGATTGCATCATCGTTTTCGGCCATAGGTCGGGCACGAGCATTAGCCTATGGATTATGTCTCAGGAAATCGAAATCGGGCTCGGCAAAAAGGCCCGTCTTGCATACTCACTCGATGATGTAGCAATAGTACCCTCACGTCGAACTCGCGATCCAGAAGATGTTTCCACATCTTGGCAGATTGATGCCTATGAGTTTGACATACCGGTTCTTGGAGCTCCAATGGACTCGGTTATGAGCCCTCAGACTGCCATTGCGCTTGGCAAGCTCGGCGGGCTTGGCGTGCTTGACATGGAAGGACTCTGGACACGCTATGAAGATCCGACGTTGCTGTTGCAGGAGATTTCAGAACTGCCTGCCGACAAGGCGACTGCGAGGATTCAGGAAATCTACCGTGAGCCTATCAAGGCTGAGTTGATTGCTGAGCGTATTCAAGAGATCCGCAAGGCGGGTGTGACCGTGGCAGGGGCGCTTTCTCCACAGCATACACAGGAATTCACATCAACCCTGATCCAAGCTGGTGTTGATCTGTTCGTCATTCGTGGCACTGCCGTGTCTGCCGAACACGTGTCCACCAGTCATCAGCCTTTGAATCTGAAGAAATTTATCTATGAACTTGATGTTCCAGTGATAGTCGGCGGTGCCGCAACCTATCAGGCCGCCTTGCATCTGATGCGTACCGGTGCCGCTGGAGTGCTTGTAGGTTTCGGTGGAGGTGCCGTTTCACCCACAAGAACCACCATCGGCGTCCACGCTCCAATGGCGACATCCATCGCAGACGTTGCCGAGGCACGCCGCGACTACATGGATGAATCCGGCGGGCGCTACGTTCAGGTGATTGCCGATGCCGGTATGGGCACGTCGGGGAACTTCGTCAAGGCTCTCGCCATGGGTGCTGATGCGGTGATGCTGGGTGCTCCTCTTGCGCGAGCAAGCGAAGCCCCAGGTAAGGGCATGCATTGGGGCTCAGAGGCACATCATGAAACGTTGCCACGCGGCAACCGTGTTGAGGTGGGTACCGTTGCACCGCTTGAGCAGGTTCTCTTCGGGCCAAGTCACCAAGCCGATGGCGCGACCAACTACATTGGTGCTTTGCGTCGTGCGATGGCATCGACCGGATATGTCGATGTGAAGAACTTCCAGCGTTGCTCGGTCGTCGTCACACCGTACGAACACATCTGAACAAATAAGGGATAGTTCCTGAATTCATAACCTGCTCTCTGAGGGATATGAATAGGCCTGTCGTACACACTCGACAGGCCTATTCATATCTTGACGACATGTCAAAACTCTGCGATGCTCAATTTACGTACGATTCACACCGTGAATGCTAGAAGTTGAGGAATAGGATATGGATGCTTCCATCGAAGATACCCACCCCACGATCACTGGGCCTTACGTTAACAAGGTTCGCATCGTTGCAACCATGGACCCGATACCAATACGCATCGCTCGCTGCATTCCTTCCACCATCAGCAATGAGGAATGCCATCACCTTGCAGTCGTGGCCTGCCGCAATGCCTGCATAGCGATGGATGTGGTTCGCCAGCGTCTCGATTCCAAGATGTTAGAGCGCTATCTCAAGCCTGAACTGATCGAACGACTACTCACCTTTTCCAAGCTACTGCATCAATCACGACCGAAGAAGGGTTTTGTCAAGGATGAGCTCAGACATATGCCGGTAGTTCCGCAACAGATTCATGGATTGCTGGTTGGACCTGAAACCTATGAGGTTTCAGTATGCTTCAGCATTGGAGAGAGCCATTATTGGGCGAATGTTGTGCTGCAGATTGAACATGGACGATGGAGATGCTCATTGCTGGATATTGGGTAACGCACATGCACGATTCTGGCATAGTTCTATAGTGGTATGCATGTTGCGAGAATTCAATGTAAAAACTAACCGACCAACGACGGACGACGACACTGTATACTCATTGCTGAGCAATCGAAGCAAACGTGATCCCGAGGATGTGATCGCTCAATGGCAAGACGAGAACACCAAGGCATGGCATGATGTAACGGCAGAGCAGATGCTTGACCGCGTGCGTCAGGTTGCCAAGGGGTTGCTTGCATTGGGAGTGACCAAGGGAAGCAAGATCATCATCTATTCCGCCACGAGTTATGACTGGGGGATAGTCGACTTTGCCTGTGCGGCCATAGGTGCCGTGACCGTACCAATCTATGAAACAGATTCGAGTAAGCAGGCATCTGCAATAACACAGGCGGTGGATCCGGTCGTGGCATTTGCCGGCGACAACGATCACACACAGATCATGGAGCAGGTACGTCTTGACGATAACAAGCTGAAATTCGTCTTTAACTTTGAAAATGATGGTCTCAATGCTGTCAGCGACTTCGGCAAGGCAGTGACGGATGAAACTCTTGATGAGGGCATCGCAGACGTTCACGCGGATGATTTGTTGACGATTGTGTACACTTCCGGTTCCACAGGCAAACCCAAGGGGGTTATGCTATCGAACCGGAACTTCGCTCATATCATCTATGCCGGATATGAGGCCTTACCAGACATGCTGGCTGCGCCAACCCGTCTGCTGCTCTTCCTCCCATTGGCCCACTGCTTTGCCCGCTATATTCAATATGTGTGTATTGGGGCAGAGGGCGTCGTCGGATACGTTCCCAATGCCAAGCATCTTCTGGCCGATCTGCGAAGCTTCAAACCGACATATCTTTTGGGTGTGCCGCGCGTATTTGAAAAGGTGTACAACGCAGCATCGCAGAAGGCAGGAGCTGGATTCAAGGGTCGGCTCTTCGCCAATGCATTCAAGCACTTCATACAATGGTCAAAGGATGAGCAGGAGAGCGGTAAACACGGTGTCATCGCACGCATGCGCCATTCCTTTTATATGCGCACGGTAGGCTCCTCAATTCGTTCGGCACTCGGCCCAAATCTCAAATATCTGGCATGCGGTGGAGCACCGATGAACGCTGATCTGGCCAACTTCTTCAATGGTTTTGACGGCATCACCTTCATTCAGGGATATGGCATGACGGAAACGGCTGCACCTTGCTGCGTCAATGGCGAACACGACAATATCGTCGGATCCGTAGGCCGCCCTGGCCCGGGCATTTCCGTTCGCATAGCCGACGACGACGAGCTTCTCGTCAAGGGGCCGAACGTATTTGTCGGCTACTATGGCCAGCCAGATCTGGCACAGGATACGGTTGATGGCGATGGATGGCTGCACACCGGTGACTTGGCTCAGCTCAACGACGAGGGCTTCGTGTTCATCACCGGCAGGAAGAAAGACATTATCATTACTGCCGGAGGCAAGAATATCAGCCCCGCTCCCATGGAAGATACGATTGCCTCATGCCCAATCGTCTCGCAGGCGGTGGTCGTCGGCGATGGCAAACCTTTCATCGCAGGATTGGTCACACTCGACCCTGACATGCTGAAAAACTGGCTGGAATCGCAGAAGTTGGATTCCTCCCTGACGCTAGCTCAGGCAGTCAGCAACGAGGCGGTTCGATCCTACATCCAGCAGTTTGTCGATCAGGCCAATAGCAGCGTCTCCCGCGCTGAATCGGTAAGAAAATTCCTGATTTTGGATGAAGACTTTACACAGGAGGATGGTACTCTCACTCCCAGCATGAAGGTTGTCCGTCCTCAAGTGCTCCGCAAATACGAGAATTTGATTGACAAGGTGCTCTACGCTCCAAGGGCTGGTCAGCCGAGACCCGTGCCAGCCTCTGCAAAGCTGATGGAACGAGCATCCGAATCAATTACACCGCTGGTCAACAAAGCCCAGGAAAATGCCATGCCACGCATCAATGAAATGCTCGGAAGCATTGACCGCGCACGCAGCAACGTGTCTGATTCCCTTGCTAACGTTTCTGAGAGAATTCGTTCTCAAGCCGAGCAGAACTCGTCTGCGGACTCACGACCTTCCTCACATGAAGAAGGTTCCGATGCGCATGATGGCAACACCAAAGACTCGGATATCTAATGTTCAGGAGCAGTTTTGGCAATTCGTGACATTCGAGTAGTTCCCGATCCGATTCTTCGTACCGTTTGCGATCCAGTGCAATCAATCACGCCCGCCATCGAACGTTTGGTGCAGGATTTGCTCGATACAGTCAACGACCCTGGCAGGGCCGGGCTTTCGGCGAATCAGATAGGCGTACCTTTGCGCATCTTCTCATTCAATATTGAGGAAGAACTCGGCTATGTCATCAATCCAGTGCTTGAAGAGACTTCAGGCGAACAGCTCGGTGCCGAAGGTTGCCTTTCACTGCCGGGATTATGGTACGACACGCGGCGAGCGGAATTTGCGCGCGTTCGAGGCATCGATTTGTCAGGTGACGCAATCACCATTGAAGGCCATGGAATCAAGGCACGAATGTTGCAGCATGAATGTGATCACCTTGATGGGCACGTCTATATCGATCGTCTGGAAAAGGATGTCAGACGCAAGGCGCTGCGGGAGCTTCGTTCACAGTCCCATGGATAACCACCGCTGACGATGACTCATGGTATTATGTTGGTTTGTGTGTCGATGATTCGATAGGCAGTCGCAGGCTCTATTGATTCGAACTTTCCTAGAAATGACACACGACATCGCGTCATGTCGGCGACGACCTGTGTCGGTCGGCCTTTTAGGGTTGTACTCAGGTTCGCATGACCAGGCAATAACCGACAATGAAAGGTATCTATCATGGCACAGATCACCATGAGCGAAATGCTCAAGGCTGGCATCCACTTCGGACATCAGACACGTCGCTGGGATCCGAAGATGAAGCAGTACATTCTCACCGAGCGCAATGGCATTCACATCATCAATCTTTTCAAGTCGCTCGATTTGATCGACAAGGCCTATGATTTCATCAAGCAGACCGTCGCTCACAACGGCACCATTCTGTTTGTTGGAACCAAGAAGCAGGCTCAGGATGCAGTCAAGACTCAGGCAACCCGCGTCAACATGCCATATGTTTCCGAGCGCTGGCTGGGCGGCATGCTCACCAACTTCCAGACTGTCACCAAGCGTGTTTCCCGTCTCAAGGAACTCGAAGAGATGGATTTCAACGATGTTCACGCTTCCGGCCTGACCAAGAAGGAACTGTTGCTGCTTGAGCGCGAAAAGGACAAGCTCGAGAAGCAGCTTGGCGGCATTCGCAACATGAACCGCACCCCTTCGGTACTGTTCATCATCGACATCAACAAGGAAGCCCTTGCCGTTCAGGAAGCGCACAAGCTGCACATTCCCGTCGTTGCACTCGTTGATACGAACACCGATCCTGAGACCGTCACCTACCCAATCCCAGCAAATGATGATGCCATCCGTGGCATCGAATTGCTCACCTCATTGATGGCTGACGCCGTTGCCGAGGGTCTGCTGGAGCGTTCCGGCAAGGCAGCCAAGACTGATGAGTCTGCAGAACAGCCAATGGCGGAATGGGAGAAGGATCTTCTTCAGACACCAGAGGGTGAAAAGGCTGCAGAAGGCTCAGAAACTGTTGAAGCCGCTGACAAGGCAGAGGCAGCATCCGTTGCAGAGCCAAATCAGGAAGCAAAGGCCGAGTAATTTCGGCACCATGAACTTGCATTCCGGTCGCAGTGCATAAGCGCTGCGACCGGCAATTTATCACAGAGGAGAGTTTCTATGGCAAAGATTACTGCCGCACTCATCAAAGAGCTGCGTGATGCAACTGGCGCCGGCATGATGGACGTCAAGAAGGCGCTCACCGAGGCTGAAGGCGATGTCGCGCGTGCAAAGGAAATCATTCGTGCCAAAGGCATTCAGGCTGCAGGAAAGCGCGAAGGTCGCAAGGCTCAGGAAGGTTTGATCGCATCCACCATCGCTGACACTGCCGATGGTCAGGTTGCATATGCGGTTGAATTGAATTCGGAAACCGATTTTGTTGCCAAGACACCACAGTTTGTGGAATTTGGAGACGAAGTCGTTGCCGATGTCGCCAAGGCTGATGTCAAGACAACAGAAGATGTACTCAAGGCTGCCTCAAAGTCAGGCACTGTCAACGAGACCATCGAAGAAGCTGGCGCGCTGTTCCATGAACACGTCAAGCTCGGTCAGTTCGCTCGCGTCGCTGGTCCACATGTCGAGATCTATGCTCATCACAAGTCCGTCGAACTTCCCCCATCAATCGTTGCCGTCATCGCGACGGATGATGCCGGAGCTTCGATTGCGCATGAAGTCGCACTGCAGATTTCTGCAATGAGTCCAAAGTGGCTACGCCGCGAAGACGTTCCTGCTGATGTCGTTGAGACTGAGACTCGCGTTGCCACTGAGAAGTCACAGGCTGAAGGCAAGCCTGAAAAGATCATTCCACGTATCGTAGAGGGTCGTTTGAACGCCTTCTTCAAGGAGACGGTGCTCCTGGAGCAGGAATATGTCAAGGATACATCCAAGACGATTGGCGACCTGTTCAAGACAGCTGGAGCACAGGCTGTTGGCTTCGCCCGACTTGAAGTCGGCAAGGGTGACGAGTGATTACGTGTTTGATGCACATCGGCTTGCTTCCATTGCCGTTGTCAAATCATGAATGATTATTTCGTCTTGATTCTTGATGTCCGCAAGGTATGAAGCTCCATTATCAATGCGAAAGGACGGTGAGTCTGCACAACTGTGAGACTCGCCGTCCTTTCGCATTGTCATACCTCTGATCGTCCCGAGCGTTTCTCTTTCCTTGTCGTCTCAAGCATTCCTCTTTTCCTGATCGTCCTGAGCGTTTCTCTTTCCTGTCATCTCGAGCGAAGGCGCAGCCGCAGTCGAGAGATCTCACCTCTGGCTCCCAACAACGGAGATCCCTCGACTACGCTCGGGATGACAAGGAAGGAGAACGCTCACGCTTGCAGAGGAACAGCACACACGGATGTACACGTACACACCAAAACCGGAGCAGCCTTTCTTTCTATGGACACAGTATTGTGCAGATGCATGCTTCGCTGCATTGTCGCAGTTCACAGATAATCTGATATACGGTTAAAACGGCTTGCGAGGCAATGAAAGGCTTCAAATGACCTACGATGACGTGCCTGATGGTGATCAGGATAAGAGCAATAAACCGGTAGCACCGAGACGAGTTTTGCTGAAGCTCTCGGGAGAAGCGTTTGGTGGGGGAGCCGTTGGTGTTGACACCACGGTTGTAAGCCGTATTGCTTCAGAAATCGCCGCCGCGGTGAAGCATGGAGTTCAGGTCGCCATCGTTGTGGGTGGAGGAAATTTCTTCCGTGGCGCGCAGCTGAGCCAGGCAGGGATCGAACGTTCACGAGGCGACTATATGGGTATGCTCGGTACTGTCATGAACTGCCTCGCACTGCAAGACTTTCTCGAACAGGAAGGCCAGGCCACTCGTGTTCAGACGGCAATCACGATGGGTCAGGTTGCTGAACCATATATTCCACAGAAGGCAATTCGGCACTTGGAAAAGGGCAGGGTAGTCATTTTTGGTGCGGGCGCAGGCATGCCTTACTTCTCAACGGATACGGTCTCCATTCAACGAGCACTGGAAATCCACTGCGCCGAGGTTTTGATGGGCAAGAATGGAGTCGAGGGTGTCTACACCGCCGATCCTCATAAGGATGCTACTGCCAAGATGTTCACACGATTGAGTTACAAGCGTGCTCTGGTTGATAATCTCGCGGTTATGGATGCTGCTGCTCTTTCCATGGCACGTGACAACAACATGAGGATTCGTGTGTTCGGGCTCGAGAAGTCGGATAATGTCACCAAGGCATTGCAGGGCGAAGCTCTTGGCACATTGGTGTGCGATCAGGAATCAGTAACCGAGTAATCAACAGGTAAGGAACTCAGATGGCAAATATCGTAGATCAGGCACAGGCTCAGATGAACAAGTCTGTCGAATCGACCAAGGAAAATTTTGTAGGCATCCGTACCGGGAGAGCCAACCCTGCATTGCTTAACGGGATTACCGTCGACTATTACGGTTCACCAACGCCACTCAAGGCCGTGGCTTCTATCGGTGTTCCTGAACCAAGGACTCTGGCCGTCACACCATTTGACACCTCTCAGGCTGCTGCCGTCGAGAAGGCCATCAGGGATTCCGACCTCGGTGTCAATCCGAATCGCGATGGCAACGTGATTCGAGTGACGCTACCGGAATTGACAGAGGACCGTCGCAAGGATTATGTCAAGTTGGCCAAGAGCAAGGCTGAGGACGGAAAGATCGCTGTACGAAACATTCGTCGCAAGACCAAGGAAAGCATCGAAGTCTCGGTCAAGGATGGCGATCTTGGTGAGGACGAAGGCAAGCGTCTTCAGAAGGATCTGGACACCGTCACCAAGAAGATCTCTGATTCCATTGACGAATTGCTTGAAGGCAAGCAAAAGGAAATTCTCGAGGTCTGATAGTTATGAAGATTTCGCGGTAACCATTATTCGAATATTCGAAGTGTTAGGCCATGCAGAACGAAACTGAAGATGCCTTGAAGGCAATCAACAAGCGTACCGGACGCAATATGCCCCAGGCAGTGGCAACCGGTGCGCTTCTGGTGATCATCATTCTTGCCACGCTCTTCATCAAAATCGACGTATTCGTTATTCTTATCGCCGTATTCATGGTTCTGGGTTTGTGGGAGCTGCGGGTCGATTTTGCAACGGCCGGACTGCACATACCATTCATTACGCTTTCAATCTGCTCACTTGCATCGATTCTGCTGACCTTCTATGCCCCACGGCCATTGATTGCGATGGGTCTGTCCATAATGCTCACTGCAATTCTCGTGGTGATTTCAGCAACGGTGCGACTGAGTTTTGGCACCCGTGTTCCGATGGCCGTGGCAACCAAGCTTTCGTCTTCCGAGTCATCGGCACGCTTGGAATCTTCATACAACCACGACAATGCGATAACGTCGAAGGGCGCTTTTTCGAACGTCGCAGTGTCGCTCTTCACCGTTACCTACATAC
Source organism: Bifidobacterium aquikefiri (assembly GCF_002259795.1). Taxonomy (GTDB): domain Bacteria; phylum Actinomycetota; class Actinomycetes; order Actinomycetales; family Bifidobacteriaceae; genus Bombiscardovia; species Bombiscardovia aquikefiri. Next base: position 118,345 of record NZ_MWXA01000005.1, read on the forward strand.
CCCTGCTTGCGTGCTTCCTCGTTCTTCCGCTCCATATTCAACGCTTTAGCATCGTAAATGCCTGCATGCTGGTATTCTTGCCCGCCTTGAGTGATATTGGCGGTCTGTTTTTCGGAGCTCTGTTGGGCAAGCATAAGCTTTCACCGCGAATCTCGCCGAAGAAATCATATGAGGGATTGATCGGATCGATGCTCTTTGCCATGGTTGGTGCCTTTGTGGCTTCAGCAGTGACATTTGATGCAACGTTATGGAGGACCCGATGGTGGGTGCCCATAATGCTGGGAATTCTTGTAGGAATTGTCGGCACATTCGGTGATCTCTGCGCATCAATGCTCAAGAGGGATCTTGGAATCAAAGATATGGGGCACTTGCTTAAAGGGCATGGTGGCGTTCTTGATCGCGTCGATTCCATCCTGATGTGTGCACCCTTCATTGCGGCAGTTCTGATTCTCACACTGCAATAACATGCGACACAGCGTTTCACCATCCACGATATATACGCGTCGTATGTTATGAGTAGTCTGAAAAAACTGGTACCGTCTAACGCACGTTGATGATGGGCAGACTCACCACGAGTTTGTACACGATTCACCACGGTTACACACGAGGAGCACAAAATGTCGCTTGCCATAAGGGTTATCCCTTGTTTGGATGTTGATGCTGGAAGGGTAGTAAAGGGCGTTCATTTTGAAAATCTTCGAGATGCAGGTGATCCAGTCGAACTCGCCGCAGAATACTACAGTCAAGGTGCAGATGAACTCACTTTCCTCGATGTGACGGCCTCTTCTTCGCATCGCAATACGATGATTGATGTGGTGACTCGAACGGCAGAACAGCTCTTCATCCCACTCACCGTTGGCGGAGGCGTGCGAAGCATAGAGGATGTTGACTCTCTGCTGCGCTGTGGAGCGGACAAAATTGGTGTGAATACTGCCGCAATCAATAATCCTCAACTCATTTCTGACATTTCGAATCGTTTCGGCAGCCAGGTTATTGTGCTATCCATCGATGCGCGTCGTGAGCAGGGTACGCAACACACGCAATCTGGATTTGAAGTCACGACCATGGGCGGTCGCAAGCGCACCGGCATTGATGCGCTCTGGTGGGTCAAGCGCGCAGAGGAGCTTGGCGCTGGCGAGATATTGCTCAATTCAATGGACGCAGATGGGACCAAGAATGGATTCGATCTTGACATGATTTCGGCTGTGCGCAAGGAAGTGAGCATTCCTCTCATCGCCAGCGGTGGGGCAGGCAAGGTGGAAGATTTTCCACCCGCTGTAGCGGCGGGAGCCGATGCCGTATTGGCTGCCTCTGTGTTCCACTATGGAATCATCACTATTGCGCAGGTGAAACATGCACTGCACAATGCAGGGTACCAGGTCAGATAGGACTCACCATGAGACACGTCACTCCAATTCGATGGCAAAACTCTACACTGTACAACAATTGAAACAGAAAGCATGAGTGGCCCGGCAAGGTGCTGCTCGCATTACTCAGGGTGTGAATAGATTGAAGGAAACTACGCAAGTGCCAGCCTCTAGAGACGCAGACGATGTGCAATACAACAACTCCGAAATTCTGGATCCACGCATTCGGCAACGGTTGAAGCATGACGCTCAAGGTCTTGTCGCTGCAGTTATTCAGCAATATGACAGCAAGGAAGTGCTGATGGTCGGATACATGAACGATGAGGCCGTCCGCCGCACACTTACCACAGGACGCGTCACCTTCTGGTCGCGTTCACGACAGGAATTCTGGCGCAAGGGCGACACTTCGGGGCATGTGCAGTATGTCAAGTCCTTCAATCTCGACTGCGATGGCGATGCCATTCTTGTCGAGGTCGATCAGGTCGGAGCTGCATGTCACCATGGCACACGTACATGCTTCCTTTCTGGTGGACCGCTGCCGGTTGTCGTCGGAACGCGTAGCGATGAAGAGAAGAGCATCTGATGAATAATGCTGAAGAACCGGACAAGGCTGCTGTGAACAAAGGCACAAACGCAGCGCATGACTACCATTGCAGTGTCAAGGACCTGCAATGGGGCTCAACGTGGCCAGACCGAGAGGAATTCCATCGCCTTGCGGATGCCGGCTACCGAATCATTCCCATTGTCAGAAGATTGCTCGGGGATACTCTGACACCGGTAGGCTTCTATGAGAGGCTTGCCCATGGTCGCAGTGGGAGTTTTATCCTTGAAACGGCCGAATATGCTGGCTCGTGGAACCGTTATTCGTTCATTGGGGTGCATTCCATAGCCCAGTTACGCTCAAACCATGGTGAAGCCGATTGGCTCGGTCAGGTACCTACCGGTGTTCCCCAGCATGGCGATGTGATCGATGTGGCACGCGAGACACTGAACATCCTGAAGGCTCCAGAAGTGGAGGGGCTTCCCAATCTGACCAGCGGCTTGGTCGGTACTATCGGCTGGGATGCAACACGTCACTGGGAGAAAAAGCTTCCCCGTCAGGCAGTAAACGAAACTGGTCAGCCAGAACTTGTGCTGGCGTTGGCAACAGACATTGCTGTAGTTGACCATTTCAGTGGATCCGTATGGATGATCGCCAATGCGGTCAATATCGACAACCGACCGACACGCGCAGATGCTGCCTATGATGAGGCAGTTGTGCGCCTCAATGCCATGCAGACCGATGCAGCGCATCCTAACCAGTCAACGGATTTCATTGGCACTCTCGATGTAGATAAGCCAAGGCCGGAGCTCAGATTCCGTACGGCCAAAAGCGATTATGAGCAATGGGTTGCGAAGGCGCAGCAGCATATCATCGATGGCGACGCGTTTCAGGTAGTGATTTCACAACGACTCGATCTTGATGCTCCTTCACGGCCATTCGATATCTATCGAGTGCTGCGCACACTTAATCCCAGCCCATATATGTACTTCTTTGCATTGACGGATGCGGAGGGCAGAGATTTCAATGTCATCGGTTCGAGTCCAGAAACCCTGATCAAAGTCGACCGTGGCAGGGCACTGACCTTCCCAATCGCCGGCTCTCGTCCCAGGGGCGCAACTCCTGAAGAGGATCGGCGCCTGGCTGAGGAACTCCTGGCAGATCCCAAGGAACGCAGCGAACATATCATGCTCGTTGATTTGGCCAGGAATGATCTTTCGCGGGTCTGCGATCCCTCAACAGTGAGCGTTGTCTCGCTTATGGACATCAAGCGATTCAGCCATATCATGCATATCGCTTCGACGGTCACCGGCAGACTCGCGCCTGGTGCATCGACCTTTGACGTGTTCACTTCCGCATTCCCAGCAGGGACGTTGAGCGGTGCGCCAAAAACGAGTGCCATCAGCATCATTGACCGCATTGAAGGCATTGATCGGGGCATCTATGGTGGTACGGTCGGATACTTCGATTTCTCGGGCAACATGGATATGGCCATTGCTATTCGAACTGCCTTCATTCGCGACCATCAGGCGAGCGTACAGGCAGGAGCCGGCATCGTGCTTGATTCCGTGCCTGAGAACGAATGGCAGGAGACACGCAACAAGGCGGAGGCATCTGTCGAGGCAGTTCAGATCGCGGCCCAATTGGCACAGATCTAACGATCTGCACATAATCTTGAGACATATGGTCTCAATAAATGAACACCAAGAACAGTGAGTGGAAATAGCGAGGTGAATGATGTCAGTCCTAGATGAATTGGTTGCAGGAGCGTTAGCTGATCAGCGCGAACGCGAAACCAAACTTTCCTTGACCCAGCTTCAGCAGCAGGTACGGAATATGACGAGCACACCCTTGGACGCCACTCGATGGCTCAAGCAACCTGATTGCATTCCCATCATCGCCGAAATCAAACGTGCATCACCTTCAAAAGGTCATCTTGCCGATATCGATGATCCCGCTGCGCTGGCATCGCAATATCAGAGCGGTGGTGCAAGCGCCATTTCTGTGCTCACCGAGCGTCATCGCTTTTTGGGAAGTTTTGATGACCTGGATGCAGTCCGCCAGGCGGTCCAGATTCCCGTCCTCAACAAGGACTTCATCGTCACCCCATACCAGATCTGGGAAGCCCGAGCCCACGGCGCCGATGTAGTACTGCTGATAGTGGCTGCCTTGGATGACGCGAAGCTTCGAGAACTGCTGGATCTTGCACATTCGCTCGGTCTCAACGCGCTGGTGGAAACACACACCCGCGAAGAGATCGATAGGGCGATAGCTGCCGGAGCGAGAATAATCGGCATCAATGCACGCAATCTCAAAGACTTGTCTGTTGACGTCACGAAGTACAAGGCATTGGCTGCAAACCTGCCTGAGAACGTTATCCGTGTAGCCGAATCAGGTGTATTTGGGATCAAGGAACTCGAAATGTATGCCAGAGCTGGTGCAGATGCCGTTCTGGTGGGAGAGGGAGTTGCGACTGCGAGCGACCATGAGCTTGCCGTCAAACGCCTCGTTGAAGGAGGAAAAGTCGTGAAGGAATCAGAAAGTCAGCCGCTCAGTACCCATGACGGCCCTTATTTCGGACAATACGGTGGACGATATGTTCCAGAAGCCTTGGTTCATGCTCTTGATGAGCTTGAGAGCGTATACAGGCAGGCAAAGGCCGATCCTGAGTTTCACCAGGAGTTTGCACGACTGTGCAAGCAATATGTCGGTCGCCCTTCATCATTGACCGAAGCACCTCGCTTTGCAAAGCTCATCAGTGACAAAGTGAGCGCTCCTGTGCGGGTTTTCCTCAAGCGCGAGGACTTGAACCATACCGGGGCTCATAAGATCAACAATGCACTCGGCCAGGGTCTGCTGGTCAAGCGGATGGGCAAGCACCGTGTCATTGCAGAGACAGGTGCAGGTCAGCACGGCGTTGCCACGGCTACGGTGTGTGCATTGCTTGGTTTGAAGTGCCGCATCTACATGGGTCAGTTCGATGCACGCCGTCAGGCATTGAACGTCGCTCGCATGCGCATGCTTGGAGCCGAGGTCGTCGAAGTGACTCAAGGCACACGCATCTTGAAGGATGCCATCAATGAAGCCTTGCGCGACTGGGTAACGAATGTAGAAGATACGCATTATCTTCTGGGTACCGTCGCTGGCCCGCACCCATTCCCAACCATGGTGAGAGACTTCCAGAAAATCATCGGCGAAGAGGCGAAGGAACAGTTGCATGATGACTATGGGATAGAACATCCCGATGCGGTAATTGCCTGCGTGGGCGGCGGATCCAATGCGATTGGCATCATGAATGCGTTTCTTGATGATGATCGTGTTCGTCTCTATGCATATGAGGCGGGTGGCAATGGGCCGGAATCAGGCGATCATGCCATTCGTCTGACCGAGGGGACAGGACAGCTCGGTGTATTCCAGGGGGCTAAATCCTATCTGCTCGAAAATGCCGAAGGTCAGACGCTTGACACCTATTCGATTTCAGCGGGACTCGACTATGCCTCCGTTGGCCCTGAGCATGCATGGCTAAAGGATATTGGCCGGGTACATTACGATTACGCCACCGACAAGGAAGCCATGAGCGCATTCCTGGATCTTTCCCGCAGTGAGGGCATCATTCCAGCGCTCGAATCATCTCATGCCGTCGCGGGTGCATACAAGGCGGCACAGGATCTGATAGACAAGGGTGTAGAGAATCCTGTACTGGTCGTTAATATTTCTGGTCGCGGCGACAAGGATGTGGCAACTGCAGGCAAGTGGTTCGGCTTCCTGACCGATGAACAAAGCAAGGCTCTGGACGCCAATGGTGCCCATGGCAACAGCGTGGATGGAGAATAGTGATCGGCATGAATGACACACACAATACCTTCGAATCATCTGCAGCTGCAACGTCTGATGTTCGCCATACTCAACCACTTGGGTTCACCAATGCGCCTAGCAAGACGGCCACAAGGCTGCAGGAGCTGGCTGATAACAATTCACCTGCATTCATCGGCTATCTTCCCTATGGCTTTCCCAACAAGGAATACTCGCTGAAGGCCTTCGAGACGCTGGTCAAACATGGCGTTGACATTGTAGAAATCGGTTTGCCTTACTCTGATCCCGTCATGGATGGTCCGGTCATTCAGGCAGCGTCGCACATTGCCTTGGACAATGGCGAGCGCATTGCAGGAGTCTTCGATGCGGTCGAGACCGTGGCCAAGGCAGGTGGTGTGCCACTGATCATGAGCTATTGGAATCTGATCTTCCGCTATGGTGTCGAACGGTTCGCCAGGGATTTTTCGAACGCCGGGGGCGCTGGACTGATCACACCTGATTTGATACCAGACGAAGCAGGGGAGTGGATCGAAGCTTCGGAGCGCTACGGTCTGGATAGGGTCTTTTTGGTGTCACCGGATTCCACTGCAGAGAGGCTTGCCATCGTTGCGAACAATGCCAGAGGCTTTGTCTACGCTGCTTCACGCATGGGGGTGACGGGCGAAAGAACCACCATCTCATCCTCACCGGAGTTGCTTGTCGAACGTACCCGCCAGGCAGGTGCCGATCATGTCTGTGTCGGTATCGGTGTGTCCACGCCAGAGCAGGGTTCGAAGGTGGGCAGCTATGCCGATGGCGTCATCGTAGGTTCAGCCTTGGTCCACCAATTGTTGGATGGCACGGGCAGACACGTCAAGCCTGAAGAACAGGGCCTGGCTGATCTGGCTCAGACGACACATGATTTGGCCGAAGCAATACACGGAGCTCGAGGCTAGCTTTCGACTATGCCTGAAATCCATGGGTGAACAATCCTTGGGATATGCCCTAATATTATGTATGGCTTGTGAACATAGAAGTTGCAATTCGGTGCTGGCCGGCTGTGTGCTGCCGGCACCGTTCATGTGAGTGCACATGCTCTCGAAGCTTCATAACAGACAATTGAATGGGGAGTCATGAACCTAGCCTATATTCCGTCACCGTCGATTTCCGAATTCTCGATTGGACCGTTGACCATACACTTTTATGCCTTGACTATGCTTGCGGCCATTGTCGTTGCCGTGTGGATAGCAACCGTGCGATGGAAGAAACTTGGCGGAATCAGCGATCAGATTCTTGACATTGCCCTCTGTGCAGTTCCGGCTGGCATCATAGGGGCGCGAATCTATCACATCATCACTACTCCTGAACGTTTCTTCGGTCCAACCGGGGATTGGATAGACATGTTTCGCATCTGGAACGGCGGATTAGGGATATGGGGAGCGATTGTGCTTGGAGCTCTTGCTGCCTGGGGCTGGTGCAGACATCGTCACTATCCCATGGCCCTGCTGAGTGATGTGATCGCGCCGGCCCTTCTGGTGGCACAGGCCATAGGTCGCTTGGGCAACTGGTTCAACCAGGAGCTCTATGGTGCACCGACCACACTGCCATGGGGACTCAAACTCAACATCACCGGTACTGCAATCGGCAGCAGTGAACTCTGCTATGACGGCTCCTCATGCCCAACTGGCACTCTTTTCCAACCAACGTTTCTGTACGAGATGATATGGAACCTCATCGGTGCCGCACTCATTCTTTGGATTGGTCGCAGGGCGTCGAAAGCACTGAAGGCGGGTTCACTGTTTGCCATATATGTGATGTGGTACACGGCCGGACGCACATGGATTGAAATGCTGCGCATAGATTTCGCACATGAATTCCTCGGTGTCCGCATCAACGTATGGGTATCCATGGTGTGCTTCATTCTCGGCGTGTTTGCCTTCATACTGATTCAGAGATACGGCAAATCCACTGCTCTCTTATCTGAGAAGCTGCGTACCATCACCGAACTTGAGTCGCGTGAGCAGGAAGGCTCAACTTCAACACTTTCACCAAAACCAAGTGGCACAGTCGAAAAGCGGGAGTCATTCGATGCTGACGAGTTTTCGCACAATTCGCCAGACAGTGATGAAAACGACGATGCGCGGACAGGCAAGGAATCGAATGAAGCGTCATCCGAGAAGAATAAGAAGGCTTGATCGACAGCCGCTCGTCTTTCGTATTGCTTAGAATGGCGCGTATGAGTATTCAGATAGCACCAAGTATTCTTTCCGCCGATTTTGCAAACCTAGAACGCGATCTTCATGCAATAGACAATGCGGATCTGGTTCACGTCGATGTCATGGATCATCATTTCGTTCCAAATCTGACTTTGGGCGAACCGATCGTCAAGAGAATTTGCCAAGTGAGTGAGCTTCCCGTCGATGTTCATCTGATGATTGAAGACCCAGATCGCTGGGCTCCAGAATTTGCAAAGCTTGGCGTCCATTCTGTGTCGTTCCATATGGGAGCCACGCACGCTCCAGTTCGTCTGGCCCGTCAACTTCGTGGCATGGGTGTCAAGGCCTGCTTCGCAGTGCGCCCAGCAGAACCCGTCGAACCAATCTTCGATATCCTCGATGAATTCGACATGATTTTGATCATGACGGTCGAACCTGGTTTCGGTGGTCAGAAGTTCCTTGCCAATCAGATGGGCAAGACGCGTCGCCTTCGCGATGAGATCACACGCCGAGGACTTGGCACGCATATTCAGGTTGACGGTGGCGTGAGTCCATCTACCGCTCATATAGTCGCTGAGGCCGGTGCCGATGTTCTTGTCGCGGGTTCTGCCGTGTATGGGTCACCAGATCCGGCAAAGGCCATAGATAATATCAGGAATCTCGCACAGGCTGCATATAAGGACTGAACTCGGCATCACCAGTTGGTTGAATGTGCATCACCGGCAATGGGACATAGGAAAGTTAGCATGAAGACATTTGAATCGCTGTTCAAGGAACTCTCAGAGAAGGCAGCCACCAGGCAAGAAGGATCGCTCACCGTAGGGGAGCTTGCAAAGGGAACTCACTTCATCGGCAAGAAGATCATCGAAGAGGCAGGTGAGACCTGGATGGCGGCCGAATACGAAGGCGCAGATCGCACTGCGGAGGAAATGAGCCAGCTTCTATACCACATGCAGGTCATGATGATCGATCGTGGTATCAGCATTGAAGACGTGTATAAGCATCTGTAAGTCGTATGATTACACGTTTGCGATCAGGACATGTTTGCGCATGAGACGAATTGGCGACATGGATGCGCAAACAGTATGGTAGAGGCTGTTTATAGGAGGATTGATGTTAAGAATAGCAGTGCCAAACAAGGGAATGCTCTCCCAACCATCGTGGAACATGCTGGCAGAGGCGGGATACAGACTGAGAACGAATCCGCGTCAGCTGGTCGTTGAAGACCACGACAACGATATTGAACTCTTCTATCTCCGTCCACTCGACATTGCCGTATATGTCGGGCGTGGAACCGTTGATGTTGGCATCACTGGCCGTGACCTGTTGCTGAATTCAGGCACTGCCGCAGTAGAACACCTCAAGCTTGGATTTGGTGCATCCACATTCCGTTTTGCCTCACCAGAAGGTTCAGATATCAAGGAACTCAAGGATATCAATGGCAAGAGGGTTGCCAGCTCTTATGACAAGCTTGTTGGCGACTATCTTAAGGATCGTGGTGTCTCTGCAGAGATCATTCATCTGGACGGTGCCGTCGAGTCTTCGGTACATCTGGGTGTCGCGGATCTGATCGCCGATGTGGTTTCGACCGGAACGACCATGCGCAATGCCGGACTGAAGATTTTCTCCGATCCGATTCTCCATTCGGAAGGTATCCTCATTAGATCTCCTCGGGTCCATGTTGACGATGAGCGCATGATCAAATTCAGTCGTAGACTGCAGGGAGTGCTCACGGCTCATCATTATGTTTTGATGGACTACGATATTCCCACAGAAAAGGTTCCCGAAGCTGTCAATATCACTCCAGGCTTTGAATCACCGACCGTTTCACACCTGCACGACAGGCAGTGGTCTGCCGTCCGCGTAATGGTTCCCAGGGAAACAGTGAACACATTGATGGATAGACTCTATGATGTTGGGGCACGTGCCATTATAGTAACCGCATTGCAAGCATCGAGAATGTGAGTATGACCTCCCAGGACCCCACAATGGAAAGCAAATACAGCCCAGAAGCCAAAGACACGATTTGGACGATCCCGAATGCGATCAGTTTGATGCGCATCGCATGCATTCCGTTCATCACCGTCCTGGTGTCTCATAGGCATCTGGTGCTTTCGCTGTTGCTCATCCTTGTGTCAGCCCTTTCCGATGGTGTCGATGGCTACATTGCCAGGCGTTTCAATCAGGTCAGCAAGGCCGGGCAGATGCTCGACCCCATTGCCGACCGTATGCTGATATTCTTCACCATTCTAGCTTTGGGCGTATCACACATTCTGCCCTGGTGGCTGCTCATTGTCGTAGGGCTGCGCGACCTGCTAATGGCTGGACTTATACTCATTCTTGCGCAGTATGACTATGGTCCGTTACCGGTTCACTTTGCGGGAAAAACCGGCACGGCCTTGCTCATGGTCGGCATTCCTGCACTGATCGTTGCTGATGCCTGGTCTGGTTCAATGTTCCGTGTTCTTCACCTGATCTCTCTCGCAGTTGTACTGTGGGGTGTCTTCTTCTATTGGTTTGCAGGCATTCTCTACATTCGCCAGGGAATGTCGCTGATGCGCGAAGAACGACGTCATGAATGATATGCAGCGGCCACGGTCGTTTTCGGTGGGTCCAGACAGAATGCCATATCACCGCAGAGCTGTGTTTTCGAAAGATGTCTCTGGACTCGCTGAGAGGCATGTAGATCGGCTACCGGACACGGTTTCGAATATCCGCAATCGTCGAAGACGCATAGACGATGAATCGCTGCGACTCATTGACGATTTGACCAACCGCTCGCTCGATCCGATGTTCAGCGATGCCACACTGGTTCATGATCGGCGTGGACCATTGCAGGTATGGATGTCCAGGTTGCTGGTCTTCTTCATATGTCTTGCCGTCGGATTGGCTGGAACAGTAATTGTTCGTGAGTTGCATACCGATCCAAGGAGCAAGATTCGCGAGAAACTCATATCTCAGGTCGAGGCGGAAACCAGGGAATACAATTCGACGAACGATAAGATTGCCAAGCTCCGCAGTCAGATGGACTCGCTCTCTGCACAGGTTGGAGGAGACGCCGTCAATCCAACCGCCGATAGAGACAACTTGCTCAACGGATTTACTAAGGTCGAGGGCGAGGGTATTTCAATCAGTCTTGCCAACCCCATAGCAGCAACGGATTCAGCAGGTTCAAACGATAGTGATAATGACAATATCCGTGTCATCACCGACGTTGACCTTCAGCAATTCGTTTCGAAGCTGTGGGCTGCGGGTGCGGAAGCCATCTCCATCAACGGGTATCGCGTAGGTGTCCAGACTTCTGTACGTACAGCGGGTACCACGATTCTCGTTGGACTCAATTCCATTCAAAGTCCCTATATGATAACCGCCATAGGCGATACCAACGTTCTGCAGACTGATATGAGTAGCTCAGAACAGAAGGATCTCTATGGCACGCTGAACAAGGCGGGGATCCATCCACAGGTTTCGAAAGAGCATATGATTACAATGAGCAGCACCGCTGGTACACCGGATTTATCGTACGCAAAGAGGAGCGAATAACATGGCCGCAGTCATCGGTTTAATCGCAGGCGTGGTTTTTGGCATCTTCCTGCAGCCCGATATTCCCATCGTTCTGCAGCCATATCTGCCGATCATGGTTGTGGCAGCTCTCGATGCACTGTTGGGTGCCGCGCGATCATTCTTTGAGCGAAGCTTCTCTGACAAGGTGTTCGTCATTTCGTTCCTTTCGAATGTCATCACAGCAACCCTGCTGGTGCTGCTCGGCAATCAGCTTGGTGTAGGTTCGCAGCTCTCCACGGCAGTTATCGTGGTGCTCGGCATTCGCATCTTTTCCAATGTTTCTGCCATACGTCGATTTATCTTTAAGGGCTGATCATGGCACGGGCTAATCACGAACACTACGAACAGCATGGGCATCGCGAGCTTCACGCTGCCATACCCCGCTACCACAGGATGAACACCAAGGATAAGGTCAACGACACTACAGATACCGGCTCATTTCCGATAGTGCGCAGAAAACCACCTTACGGGCCGAGAGGCAATGCAAGAAGGGCACGGATCGTCAGCAGCGTACTGGTTGCGTTGCTTTCTGCCCTGCTGGGGTTTGGCTACGTTGCACAGGTTCGCAACACCGAGTCCTCATACGAGTCCCTGACCGAAGACGAGTTGGTGCGCGTTCTTGATGAGACGAGCACGCAGGTTGACAAGCTTGAGCAGCGAAAGAGTGAGCTGAACGCTCAGCTGGAATCCATCCAATCGGCTGCTGACAAGCAGGAGGAAGCAGCAAGGATCGCTGCTCAGAATGAAACGACCAACGGAATTTTGTCTGGTAGATTGCCTGCTGAAGGCAAAGGCATCACCATCACCGTGACACAGGGCAGTACTCATGTGGATGCCTCGACCATGTTTACTCTGATTGAAGAGTTGAGAAATGCCGGGGCTGAAGTCATTTCCTTCAATTCCGTTCGAATCGTCACCTCGTCGTATATCAAGGATACGAAATCGGGGCTCAATGTAGATGGGCAAAGCGCCGCATCACCTTATACGATCAAGGCTATCGGTAATCCGGAAGACTTACAGAATGCGATTCAGATCGCAGGGGGAGTGGGTTCGAGACTCAAGGTACAATACAATGCAAAAGTAGTGTTGAAACAGCAGGAAAGTGTCAAAATCGACGAGGTTCGACGCTCCCCAACGTATAAGTATGCAAAGACGGTAGAATGACATCTATGACTGATCCAATTCCAACGGCAGGCGAGACCACAATCATTGGTCTGCCAGCCCTCAATATGCCAGTAGTAACCACAGCGGATCGTCCTTTGACGAAGGAAGATCTGGAGACGATAGCAAAGCTTTCAGAGGGAACGGCTTTGCTGATCTCAACTAGGGGAGCGGTGTCCGGTTCACGCTATCTTCTCGATGAGGATGAAGTCAGCGTTGGCCGTGATCAAAATGCCGACATTTTGCTTGACGATTCTACCGTGTCTCGTGCGCATGCCATCTTCAGAAAAATCGGTAATGCCTATCATGTTCTCGATGCAGGCAGCCTCAATGGCACGTACGTTAATCGTAAGCGAGTCGATGACATGGAACTACATGCAGGCGACGAAATCCAAATCGGCAAGTTTCGCTTGGTTTTCTTCACAAAATCTGCGGTTGTCAAGGACTAGCTGAGCATCTGCAGTGATTACACTCGAATATGATGGGCACAGAATATGAGCACTCATGCGAGAAACTGCAACTTATATTAGGTATGACATGAGTGTAAGAGGCAAGCCGAAGGGATTGAGAATGGCAGAAATGACCGATGATGTGGCATCACGTAACGGGCAGCCAGGTCTTCACCTTCACGTGCCTCTTGAACAACGAGACACACTTAATGCGGATGATGCAGTTCAGGGTGAGCTTTTTTCAACTAGCAATGATGAGGAACAAACACGAGGGTACAGGGGGACAGTGGCATCAAAGGTCGCTGGAATAACCTATCGTCAGCTTGATTACTGGGCCCGCAAACAAATCGTTGAGCCATCGATAAAGCCTTCACATGGTTCTGGTTCACGACGTCTCTATTCATTCAAAGATGTTGTGATTCTAGCAATTTCCAAAAAACTTCTCGATGCCGGTGTCAATCTGCAGAATGTGACACGCGCCATCGAATTTCTTACACAGCATTCAATATCTGATCTTGAAGATCTCACGATTATGTGTGACGGTGATGTTGTTCATGAGTGCAGCAATGTAGAGGAAATGTCCGATTTCATGGCTAAGGGCCGCGCAGTCTTTGGTCTTTCCGTGGCAAAGGTTTGGCATCAGATTCAAGAGGCGCTCAATTCGGAAGATCACGTTGATTTGACGCAGATGCATCAATCACAGGCTCAGGGTCGACCGATTGACGAACTCACGGCACTTCGTGTGCGTCGAAAGCTTGAACGCCAGCGTCAAGAACGTGAAGTTGCTGCTTGATATTCTTCCGGCCTTGCTCATTGTGAACTTGCGAAACTATAAGTCGTTGTTTCTATGTATATTCCACCGGAATTCAAGCAAAATTACGCACCGTTACTTGGGGAAGTTCACAATGAATGAGTGGCTGGGTTTACGATGTACTAATCTGACATAACGTACATTATCGGCTAAAGATCGCTATCAGAATCCGTTAATGACCGATAGATCATCGCCGCGTTTTTTGAATATCAAACATGCTGAGCCGAATACGAATGATTGACCGTTGTATCGCCATGTGCGTCGCGTTCGAGATGCGCAAACAGATCATTGACTGCATCGGTCAGATCATGAACCTTATCAATGGTAGTCGTCACGCCATGTTCTCGAAGTTCACCTGGGTTGGCATAGCCCCAGTTGCAACCAATCGAAGCAATGCCGACTGCTTTGGCACCGTCGACGTCAGTCCAACGATCGCCGACCATGATGGCGATATCACCCTGGGATTCATCAAACCCAATGGACGCAAAAGCGTAGCGAATGACCTGATCCTTATGTAACCGAGTCATATCTTGACTGGCACCATAGAGTCCATCGACTTCATCGGTGAGATGGAAATGCTCACATATTGGATTGGCCTGATATTCTGGCTTGCAGGTGGCAATCGCCAGATAGTAACCTTCTGCCCTGAGTTTTCTTAGCTGATCGATGATTCCCGGATACATGACATTCACCAGCTTGCCAGGCACCTTGTTACCTGGCATGCAAGGATCGTCGAAGGCAGCGATGTCGCTGTAGTAGCTACGATATGTGTCTACGGCAAGCTGAAGCTTACCTTCGGGAACATTGTTACGCTGCAGGGATTCGATGATTGCCGGTCCTATGAATTGCTGGAGCTCATGATCATCAGGGATCTTCATGCCAACCGCTTCGAAGGTCTTTTTCACACATGCAAGAATTCCAGGAGCAGATTCCGTCAAGGTACCATCCAAATCCAACAACACGACTTTGCGTGGATGTTCTGCCATAGTATTTGCTCCTTTTGAGGTATCACCAATGCTGCGATTGACCGCTTGACAATTTATCTATACGACGCATCGGTTGGACGACGCGCCTGACAATGCTGTGAATGATAGTGAGATTGAGACCAGACAATTACTCGTAATCAGGAATCCAACCGTCATGGTGCATTTCAAGACGCTTGTCGAGCAAAGTCTTCAATTCGTCCATTGAACGACGTTCGAGTAGCATATCCCAGTGCGTACGCGTTGGCTTGGAGATCTCATCGGCTTCCTGATCCTGCTCCCCCTCACGATGAGCAACCTCGCCGCAGCGACATTCCCACTGATCAGGGATTTCGGCACCTTCAGCAAAGGGAAGAATGGTTCGGTGACCCTTCGGACAGAGATATGCAACATCCGTACGTGCAGCAAAGTCCACATTATCGTCCGACTCAAGGGATTTTGCCCCTATACTCATTCCACGCAAACTGCGCTCTGCCATAATTCCTCCTCGTATGTTTACTATCCAAGCTACAAAACAGCTGGGACTTGATACTTATTCCAACATTTCTACAATCGCGTAATCAGTCAACTCCCGAATAGGCGACTATCCCCCGGTTCACGACATACACTGCCTGCTCGGCAACCTTAGATAGTGATGCGGCATCCTTGAAGAATCTGCCAACCTGAGCTATCTGCGTAAGCAAATCTGCGAGTCGTTTGGTATTACGGACAAAATCGCCACCCGTGAGCTCAGTATTCCGAAGAACATACGACAAGGTCTCGCCTTTGGCCCATTCATAGATGATCTGTGACATGCCAAAATCGAGTTCCTTGACGGGTTCAAGTCCATAGTCTTCACAGAGCATGGAAACATGTGCCCTGCTTCCCAGCGACGCCTGGACGGCGATTGCCACATTGCCTTCTGGCCCGCCAGGGAAGTTGCCATCTCCCCCGCCTTCGCCGCGACGAGCTTCATACACCAGTGATGAAACAACGGCTGCCAGTTCTGGAGCTGATAGACCTAGCAGATCATGATCCACAATCATCTGAGCCAGTACCAGATCCTGTTCACTGTATATTCTTCTCAGCATCTGGCCACGCGGTGTCAGAGCGTAGTTGACCATCGTATGCGCATCATCCACGAAATCAGCCGAGTTGCTGAATCTGCTGGGAACCAGCAACTCCTTGACTTTGTCATGATGCGCAGGGGTGAGTGGAGACACGGCATCGGCATACTCAGGAGTGATGTATCCAAGATTGTTGAGTATTTCGCAGATATGATCAAACTGACGTGCTACGGAGCCTGTTCTGGATTCATAACGGTCTCGAACCCGTTCGAGTTCCTTCTTTTCACGCGCCCAGCGATGGCCCCATTTCAAGTGAGTGGTCAAATCAGGACATTCTCTGCAGGGATGATGCCGTTCCTGATCTTTGAGCTCTGCAATGCGCTGATCGAGCTCTCGGAATGCTCGGCTTCTTGATTTTTCAGATCGAAATCGCTTGTGCTTGAGTTCCTGGCGCTCGTGCCTCTGCGCATCCGAGAGCCTCATGCGAATTTCCATGAATTCAGCGAAATTACCATGATCACAGGCAAATGCATCCTCATATCCGTGCAATGCCTGAGCAAGGGTATCCATCCGAGATTCGAGCTGCCACGCCGATTCGTTGGCCTCCCACTGAGCGAAGGAATGATCAAGAGTCATTCGCGCCGTCTTGTAATCACTGGAATTGAGAAGATTCACAGCCATATTGAATGTTGGCCGGAAACTGGAATGCAGCGGATAGACTCGTTTGCTGGCAAGTGCCGCAGCGGTTGCTGGAACAAAATCTCGATGATCGACGACGACTGCATGTCCGATGCTGTCGATTCCTCGCCGGCCTGCGCGCCCTGTGAGCTGAGTGAACTCACCAGGAGTCAGGGACACATGTCCAATACCGTTGAACTTTTCAAGTTTCTCCACAACAACGCAGCGTGCAGGCATATTGATACCCAATGCCAACGTTTCCGTGGCAAAGACCATCTTGACCAAGCCGGCCTCGAACAACCGTTCGACAATCTGCCTGAACAGTGAAACCATGCCGGCATGGTGGGCTGCAAAACCTTTTTCGAGTGCAAATCTAAACGATGAGAAGTGCAGTGTCTTCAAATCATCACGACTGAGCTGGCCTTCGACCATTTCGTCGACAATGCCCCGAATACGTTGTGCCTCGTCGGCACTGGTGAGTTCAAGACCCGCATTCATGCATTGCTCAACCGCCTGATCACATCCGTTGCGTGAAAAGATGAAATATATGCCCGGAAGCAGATCCTCATAATCCAATTCATCGACAACAGCCCAGCGACGAGGCACGTGACGCGAATTGGCAAAGTGCTCCGACTGATTGCGCCGATGCGCATTGTGCTCATGTCTGCTACTGTGCTTACGCTCCTGAGCCTTGCCGTGCGCGCGAGCAGCCTGCCGATCGAGCTGGTCAAGGCGCTCGATCAATTGCGGATTGAGCTTCGGCTGATGATTGTCAGCATTCGCATTCTTTCGATACAGATCGATGAGTTCGGGAGGTGTATGATCGTCCGATTGAACGATCACATGCTGTTCCAAAGGCACAGGGCGATTCTCTGTGATGACGAGCTTGGTGTGACCGCGAACCGACTGAATCCAATCGGAGAAATCCTCGACGTTCGACACGGTAGCGGACAATCCAATGACACGAACGGAGGGAGGAAGATGAATGATCACTTCTTCCCAGACCGGTCCCCTGAATCGATCGCTGAGATAATGAACCTCATCGAGAACGACGTATCGCAAAGCCTGCAGAGTGGTTGAGTGCTCGTACAGCATGTTGCGCAGAACTTCCGTCGTCATCACCACGATGTCTGCCTCTGCGTTGATTGAGGTATCTCCCGTAAGGAGACCCACATGATCCTCTCCGAATACCTCAACCAGATCGTGATACTTCTGATTGCTCAGCGCCTTGATTGGTGTGGTATAGAAAGCCTTGACATTATGCTCTTGCGCAAGAAAGACGGCAAAGTCTGCAACGACCGTCTTTCCTGATCCCGTTGGGGCTGCAACAAGCACATTGTCATCAGCCTCCAAGGCTTCAATGGCCTCTTCCTGAAATCGGTCGAGTTCAAATGGAAGCTTGCTGGCGAAACGAAAGGCAGCGGTCTGTGCGTGAGTCTGTCTTTTCCTGAACGCAGCATAACGCTGAGTCGGATTATCTGGCATAACGGTCCCTAAACATCCTTACACGTGAATCAGTCGTTGAAATACCTCCACTGCTGCCAGGTACGCATATGCCGTTCGTGAATACGGTTATGGCGTCGGAGAACCTCTGCATGTGTCTGCGAATAGCGATCACTTGCGACGCTCAATGGCTGTGTAAGCAATGGATCCTGTGGTTCCTTGTCTTGAGAGGAAGACTGCGCGTCAGCGATCTTAGCGCCGATGACGGTACTGAGCTTGGTCGCGGTGCGCATTGCAGCGAGAGCGCGAAACACTACATACGCGGCTCCAGCGATAAGGACAACGATCATAAAGATGACCAATAGTAGCCAAATCCATCCTGGCATTGTCACTCCCCTTACTCTTCGTTCGCTATGCTGTTCTCTCCCAAACTTAGTTCGCGCTCTGCACGAGCGACGATCATCGTACGCAAGGTCTCAGGTGCCACAGCAGTAATATGCCGGGCATGCGAGATGCAGAAAGCAACGAACCAAGAATCCGAGGAGACTGTCAGGTGCACCCTTTCACCAGTGCCATTGTCATCAACAGTCGCTCCGGGAAGAGACTTCACGAAGGCAAGATGCTTCTTGTCGGTGATGATGACAGCCGCAGTGCCATTGTCAAAACTCCACTCGCGCAATGTGCTTATGGGAACGTCTGGAATTTCGGGTACGTTCTCGGTCTCAACGAGCTGAGCATGTTCAATCCGAGCGAGACGCAATACCTGCCATTGGCGGTGCTCGCCCTTCATATGGGTAAGCTGCTCCGATTGCTTGGTGATGATTTCCTTGAACTCATCCGACATCGCACTCATATCGATGACATGATAGAGATCGGTCCACGCAGCGACGTAATACACACCCTCATCAACGAAAATCTTGGCTGGAGCAACGATCTTGCGATGTGTCCTGCCTGCCCCATCGGTATATTCCATGTCAAGAATCGACTGGGTATCGATGGCACGCTTCACAATGGTAAAGCTCATGGGTTCCAGTTCATATCCTGTCAGGCTGAGCCATGGTGTCACACCCGGCTCGACGTGCTGTCGCAGCCTAAGATACAGTGATTGAGCCTGCTGACGCGAGGAGTCCGGCAGGAGTGGCGAATGGGCTAGATAGCTGACGGAAGCAGTGAGAAGACTGAGATACTGCGGCGAAACTCCGGCAAGACGTTCCAGGCCGAGAGAATTTGTTGCAGAGACGATGCCTTCGGTCTCGAGCAGATTCCAATCGATGTCAAAGAACTGACTGCCTGCCATTTCACCATCGTCAGAAACGGTTGTCAAGGTATTGATGTCCTTGTGGATGATATTGACGAAGCGCTTCAGATCGTCGTCGTCGCGGACACGGCCAATAAAGCGTTCTGCAAGCTCATTGAGCGAGAACTCCTCGCCCAGGTGAGCTGAAAGGAAGAGCATCAAGCGCAGTCGGCGATCAACCTCAGAACCAGTCTGGAAGGATGCCGATGACTTTCTTCCCTCCTTGTGATGAAGCTCGCACGGATCCTTGCCGTTATCGATCTCCGGCATGGGTTGCACAGGATCATCACCATTGTTGTCAATGGACTGAAGACGCGTGGCAGCATGCAGTCTTCTGCTGAATGCATCGGCTGCCTCCTGAGGACTGATGATGGATGAACCAGGATGCCCAAGCACGAACATCGCCAAATCGTCTGAATCCGTGTATGCCACATTGATATGCTCACCATTATCGTCAACAGTAGCGGCGAAGCGTCGAGAGTCGATGACCTTCACCAAGGCATCTGGAATGGGTTGCGTTCCTAAGCCCGGAGCTATGGAATCAAGACCGAGTCCCGGAACCGGCATTTGTGGCACACGTGGACTGGTGCGCGAAGTGTGGTGCTCCTGATGTTCAGCGGATTGTGAAATGGACACGGAACGGGCAAGGTAGTTGGCAGCGGCCAACACCGGCAAATCGTCCTGCTCAAAGCGAAGTCGAACCCTTGGTTCATCACCGAGTTGAAGACGGTACGACGCGAAATCCTGACCTTCTGACTTCGACGAATACTCGGGTTGTCGAGATTCGATTGCTATTCCCATTGCCGCGAGCTTTGCGCGGTCACGTTGAAATTGTTTAGCAAATGCAGCCTTTGCCGCCTGGTCAGCAAGTTCGCCGTACGAATCCGCATACGCCTTCACGCGTTGTGCGATTTGACGGGATGTCAGCCATTGCGGGAAGGCTGAGGACAATACGGCAAGCACATCCAATTCATGTTTCCCCCACTTATCGGAGAAGCGTCGCCTACCATTCGTTCCCTCTGTCATTAGTCCTCGCGTATCGTTAGCATACCTAAGTAACTGTGCATGTTTGCACAGACCTTTATCTATATTAGATGTATTTTGCTCGAATCAGGCACAATAACTCAAAAAATGTACAAATATCATTATGAGCGAAGCTATATGAATACGCTCCGAGAGATAGACCGCACTTCTTTATGTTCAGTGCAGCCAAATCTCAAAGCATAGCGGCAAGAGTCCTCGAGTGAATCCGAGCTGATTGCTTTCTAGACCCATTCGTCAGGTTCAACACCCTGTGGTCCTACAAACTCTCCATTCGGAACGTATGATGGTCTGCCCTGATCAGAGAGCTCCGCATCGGCGAACATCGTCACATCACGACCAAAAGTCCAGTCTCCCTCGATGGTGACTGAGTTGGCAGCCGCAAGCGAAGGAACGGAATATGGAAATCGTTCGTTGAAATCGTTGATGTTTTTGTAATACCGTTCATCAAGCTGCACATTCGGGAAGATATAGTTGCCATCTTCCATTTCATACGAGTCCGTCAAGTGGAATCTATCTGACCGCATAATGAACAGATCATCGGTTGTCTTTACGGGAAGGAAGCGCATGCGATCGACTTCAATGCATGTTGCTCCTTCAAACAGGCCAATGGCAGCACCCATGGCAGTCTCAAGCTGAACAACATCTTCTGTGCTCGAATCGGCAGGGTTCACGGTTTTCTTGTTGATGATGACGGGTAATGGAAGTACACCTTCGTATTCCTCAAGCTTGGCCTTCAAGGCATCGACCCTGACCCAGATACTGTTGGTATTGAAGTACGGATGCTTGCGAATGTTGGTTGCGTCGCCCTCATCACCGGGAGCCACCTGACTCATTTCACGAAGCATGAGATGTCCCGTCTTCTTGTCAAAGACAATGTGCCCACCCTTGCGATCCGCCTTTGTTCTTCTCGAGACCTCAACCATGAATGGAGAACCGGACTTGGCAAAGTGCCATGCCAAGGTGCGCGAAGGTCGAGCACCAAGATTATCTGAATTGGAGATGAACAGATATTCGATACCATTCTCCTGAAGCTTGTCCAGCAGGCCCGACTCCCAAATAGTGGAATAGACATCACCATGGCCAGGCGGACACCATTCAAGTTCTGGATCCTCGGGGAACTCCACCGGCTCACCAGTCTTCAGCACCAGTTTCGGCTCAACATGCTGGATGATCTCCAGTGGGATGTCATGCTGTTCAAACAGTCGATTCTTCTTCACCAGCTTCAGACTGTCCTTGGAAGTTCTGAAGGAATTCATCAGGATCAATGGCAACGGAACGCCGAGACGCTTTCTCGCTGTGAGCACCTGACCCAGAATGATATCCAGGAATCGCATCTGGCGTGCCTTGTGACGACGCACAGGAAGCAGTGATTTAGCACCGTCAAGTCCCATGGAGGTTCCCAATCCACCATTGAGCTTTAAGAATGCCGTCTTGGAGAAGGCATCCAACGCTTGTTGCTGGTTCATCTTGTCATGAACGTCACCGACATACGGCACTTCTTTGAGAGCATCAACATTTTTTTCCTGTATCGAAAACTCTGAATTCTCTCCCTGCCAAGTATCGTATAACCGCTTGAATTGCTTGATGGAGACCTCGCTCAAGCCACGCTTTCGCATCTTCTCGGCAGAAAGTTCAAATGCTTCTTCTCTCATTAAATCCCTTTCGGTAATGGTCAGCAATAGTCTAGTCCCTTGACTGAGGGATTGTTCCGATTTCCATGAAGAAACAGTATGAAACGGCAATCATCGCTTGAGCTACGCAGGGAAGTGACTCTTCGAACGAAGGACCGCATCGAAACTCCCGACATGATGAATCCCGCATGATCGGGGTTTCTCGCAGCTCTGGCACGGCCCCCACCGTCACGCAGCTTATGTCTCCGGACTCTTCGGTTCGATGCGCGCATTCGCCAATGCAATAATCTTGAGAAGTTCACCGCGCATCGGCGCTTCAAGCCCTTCATATGCCTCTGGCGCGTGGGCGACGACTGCGCCCGCGATCTTCTGCGCCGTCGTCACCGCTCTGTCAGAGTCGAGTCCTGTCTGTCGAGCTAGCTTGGCCCAATGGAAGGGCGTGATCTGCTCGGGTCTGACGGCTCCTGAGATGGGCATGGCGAGATTCTGGTTAAATGTCGGCCAATACCGCGTGGTGATGGTGTCATACAGCGGTGAAAGTGATAGTTGTCCGGGGCGTAGCATTGCCGAATAGTTCTTCGCATGCGCGTCGGCATTGGCTATGGATGTGTTGAACGCCAGCCTTCGCAGCCACTCGTATGACATTTCCAAGCTCGGATCGACGTCAGAGAGCAAGCGAAGAATCCGTTTCGCGCTGATATCATATTTGGTGTTCGACGCGCCACCTAAAGACTGCATAAAGTCTTCGACATGGACCCTTATAGTCTCGCCATTGCGCTGTGCCCTATCAAAGCGCCTGACCACATACGCATGACGATCCTCGAAATTCATAACCCCCGCATCAGGGGCAGGAAGCCCCACCAGTCCGCCGAGTCTGAGCGAGGCGGCCTCTATCATCTCAGCGCCTTTGATATGCGTGGATTCCGGCTTAAAAATATGTGTGGATGGCAAAGCCGCATTGGGCCAATACCAGTCGTCCCCGACCCTGGCCAGAGTGAACTTGGGCTGGTTGCCTGCCAACGAAAACCTTGAGGGAAGACCACTCTCCCACCACGCCGTACCGGCATGGTTCAATGTTGAGATTCTGGATGCAATTTCGTCATCGGTTGCAAGTACAGGGGGTTCATCCTCCAGGACCGGCATGTTCTCGGTCGATGAGAACACCAATCCGCCGGTGGTATCCGCATGGTCCAGCAAGTCAAACACATCCGTGCTTGCAGCACCGGTATTCCTTGCCATGACCTCGCGCATCGCGGGATTGTCAGGCAGCAGATTCTCCAGAAAATTCCCAGCTGCCTTACGTGTTCCTCTTCCATTGCGGGGCAGACTCAGACTTATGGGCGATGAAGGGTAATCACCTGCATATTCAAAAACCGTATGCCTGTCGGCGCTTCGTATAAATCTGCCAACATATGTACCCTCAAGCCAGGCATGGAGAACCCTCACGATGCACCCTTGAAATACGCGGTCGGCAACGTGGTGGGGTTGAGCCCAACCGCCCTCAGAATCTTCATGGCATCCTGCGCACGCACGGCACCACCATCAAGCATGGCATCGACCACTTCTTGTGCAACCCCGGAGCGGTCCGCAATCTGAGACGCACCGATGCCCAATCTCTCCATCTCGCGCTTCAATTCACGCGAAACACTTTCCGTGCCGGTCAGATATACGATTCTCGGACGACGGACGACGGCACGCTTTCGCAGATTGCCCGCGAAGCTCAGCTCTTCCTTCGATGGCTTGCCGAGCTGGTACTGCATACTGCCGTTCATGATCGCCTCCCGTCCTTGCATTATAGCTGTGTTAGACATTCTCGAACTCTGTTATTCACCAACGAAGGAAGAAACAGGCGGAATCCAACACTGAAAAACCGCTGGAATTTAAGAGCGTCGTGCCTGGCGATGTGGATTTGATGCCTCGCCCACTGCGATAAAGCGTCCACCGGACCATAATGAAAGGAACCGCTTCGCGGTTGCTGTGTGCAGCGATATGCGCTCGACTGTTCGCGCACTGCGACACAGCGTCCACAGGACGCTGTGTCGGGCCAGCGAGATTTGAACTCGCGACCCCTTGACCCCCAGTCAAGTGCGCTACCAAGCTGCGCTATGGCCCGACGGTGCAAAAAGCACCACAGAATAAACTAGCATAACCATAAGAAATGCGTCAATTCCCGCAACACACGTGTTGCTCTGGTTATGCGTCCAGTCGATTATGCCGCCCGGCGCTCATGAGCAACAGGAAGCTCCTGGGTTGGGCTGTAATGGCAAAACCTGCCTCATAGGCAAGCTGTGGGCCGTTCGGATTGAAGGTATCGACCATAAGTTGCCATTTATTGCCATAGTTTTCCTCTGGCAGGGTGAATACGATTGGCTCGTAATGGGCATTGAAGATGAATATGAAATCATTGTCAGTCAGATTCGTACCAAACCAATCCTTCTCGGGAATATCACCTCCATTGAGAAATACCATGACTGAGAAGGCATGCGTGTTGTTCCAGTCATTCATGTCCATGATCGAACCGGTGTGATCAAACCATTCGACCTGTGGGATCGTATCGGACTTATCTCCAGGTTCCCGACCTGTGAAGAAGCGACGGCGGTGCAGAACCGGATGATCGAGACGGAGATGAATCAACTTGGTGGTAAATTCAAGCAATTCCTTTTGGCTGTCATCGAGATTCCAGTTGGTCCACGAAATGTCATTGTCCTGACAATACGCATTGTTGTTGCCCTGCTGGGTACGACCAACCTCATCCCCGCCGCAGATCATAGGAATGCCTTGGCTGACCAGCAATGTGGAAAGGAAGTTTCTGCATTGCCGCATGCGCAATTCGGTCACATCATCGATTGTCGTCGGACCTTCAACGCCGCAGTTCCATGAACGGTTGTTATTCTCACCATCCAGATTTCCTTCGAAATTCGATTCATTGTGCTTGTCGTTGTAACTCACCAGATCATTCAGGGTAAAGCCGTCATGGGCGGTGACGAAGTTCACGGATGCCACAGGCCTGCGTCCATCATCCTGGTACAAATCGGAACTGCCCATCAATCTGCTGGCAAATTCAGGTAATGTCGATGGCTGTGACCGCCAGAAATCACGGACGCAGTCACGATACCGACCATTCCATTCGCTCCACGAGGATGGGAATCCACCCACCTGGTAACCGCCAGAACCCAGATCCCAAGGTTCTGCGATGAGCTTGACGCGTGAAATAACCGGATCCTGCTCCACGATGTCAAAAAAGGCACTGAGCTTATCGACCTCTTGGAACTGACGAGCCAATGTTGCAGCCAGATCGAATCTGAAACCGTCAACATGCATTTCCGTAACCCAGTAGCGCAACGAATCCGTTATCAGCTGTAAGGCATGGGGAGAGCGCATCAACAGTGAGTTTCCGGTGCCCGTAGTATCGAAGTAATGTGCCTCATCGCCATCGACCAGACGATAGTATGACTTGTTGTCGATGCCTTTGAAACTTAAGGTGGGACCTTTGTCATTGCCCTCGGCAGTATGGTTATACACCACGTCGAGAATCACTTCCATGCCGGCCTTGTGGAATGACTTTACCATGGATTTGAATTCGTTGACCTGTTCGCCTCGTTGACCAGAACTTGAATATTCGTTGTGAGGAGCGAAGAAACCAATGGTGTTATATCCCCAATAATTCGAAAGTCCCTTTTCCTGCAGGAATGCGTCATTGACATATTGATGCACTGGCATCAACTCAATGGCGGTCACTCCTAGCTTTTTCAAGTATTCGATAACGGTTGGATATGCGAGACCAGCATATGTTCCACGAATCTCGGGAGGAACACCCTCGTTTAGATTGGTCATACCTCGAAGATGTGCTTCGTAGATGACCGAATCATGATACGGAATGAAGGGATGCTGATCGCTTCCCCAATCGAAATAGGGGTTGATGACGGCGGATTTCATCATATGGGGTGCCGAGTCCAGTGTGTTCATACCGGTATGGTCACCCTTGTCATCGAACCAGAATGAATACAGACTCTCATCGCCATCTGAGTTGCCCTCAATCGCCTTGGCATAGGGATCAAGCAACAGTTTGTGGGGATTGCATCGAAGCCCATGCTCTGGTTCATAAGGTCCATACACGCGGTATCCATAACGCTGCCCGGGCTGGATGCCGGGAACATAGTTATGCCATACGAAAGAGTTCTGCTCACTCATCTCGATTCGAGTCTCGTTGTCATCATCGTCGAACAGACATAGCTCAATTTTTTCGGCCAGCTGTGAGAATAATGCGAAATTCACGCCCGCCCCATCATAGCTTGCGCCGAGCGGATACATTGAACCTGGTCTAATTTGCATAATTACAGTATGACACCTCAAAACGATTAAGGGGTGTTGAAACCGAGCAAAGCTGGCCAATGAGCAATCAGCAATTCTCCCTGATATTCATTTCCTCGGGGATTCCAGCTCGCTTCAATGCCTCAGACTGCAAGGCGATAACACATGTTGCGGATTGAATTTTCAGTGCTTTCAGCGTGTCCCAGGTTATCCATGCAGATTGGACATGTTCATCGCTATCACAATGTGTTTCGTGAATGTTCCAATCATGCAATTCAACAGAGATCACATGTGAAATTTCATCACTCATGCCCATAGAGGAATACGAATCGCTGATACGAGTGATTGTGCAAGCATGTTGCGTCGGGACAATGCCGGTTTCTTCTCTCAGCTCACGCAAGGCAGCGGCATCGACGGATTCCGCACCGTCCATGAGTCCTGCAGGCAATCCAAAGACGAAGCCATTGCATCCCACTCGATACTCGCGTTCAACCAGATACTTGTCATGCTTGGAGTCATGAACGATCATCACCACCGATGGAGCATGTTTGACAAGCTGGCGAGTTATGGATTCCTCGCCACCATCCGTCTTTGGCAGAGCAACCGTAAGTTCGTCCACATCGAAGATTGCCCCGGAGTACTGAGCGATTCTGGCAGTGATATGTGGCTGACGCTCCATGTTGATGCCGTCTGAATCCTCTTGCAACACTGCCTCAAGTCGATCAACCGCAGATTCTTTCCGTGGCATGACTCCCCTTCCCCTGACTACAGTCGTAGATTCCAAGGATCCGTGTTCAATGTTGACGTATAGATGGTAATGCTGCGCTGATGATGTCGTTTCAGCGCTTCCTGCAGATCCACAGCTGCGCGTTCCAGCCATAGATGTTCGATTGCGGAGTGAGGTGTATTGATGAATGCTGGAAAGGGAGCGGTGTGGTGCTCTCCCCCAGGGATATAACCTGAGCTTTTCAGCATGAATTCATACCGTGACTGCTGATAGGCATCGGTCACCGGATGATGCCGCAAGTCGCTGGTGACATACACATCAACATCGCTGCTTCGCACTTCATCGAAGCATGAGTCACCTGATCCCGGCAGGATGGCGACTGTATGAACCATCGCATCCAACTCACCGCATACCAGAACGCCGGCATTCGTTTTGGGCAGCTTGTGTGCAATCGCTGTTGCGAAATTGCGCAAGGTCTGCGGCTTGCTAAGCGTTCCCACTCTGCCAAGACCAATGTCATGCCCATGCTGCTGCGTGTCGGAGGGAACCAGCGGGTGCTGGTTCACCAAGCCGAATGCATCAGCTGCACTGTGCGCAACTCCGCGATAGGCGACATCGGCATTCGTATGGCCAACCCACAATGCACAATTGTTCCGCACAAGCGCATTGATGATGCCACCCCTGAAGCCAAGTCCACTGACCTCATGGACTGCCCTGAACAGCAAGGGGTGGTGGGTGATCAGCACATCGGCATGGTGGCGGATCGCCTCGTCAACAACGTCTATGGTCGGATCAACCGCAAACATGACTCTGCTGATACGTCTTGAAAGATCACCGACGATAAGTCCGGGTGCATCCCAACTTTCCGCATATTCGAGTGGATACAGCGATTCCAGAATCTCGACAACCTGACTGAGAATGGGTTGCTCCTCATTACTTTGCTGTGAGAAACCGAGTGTCTGCTTCCTGACATGATCGGTATCTGGACCTGCATGATTCATATCGATAACCTCCAATGTTACGCATCATTGCAACGCTGTGAGTGGCTCAGCCCGCCATTCACACATCAGCAACGTGGGCACCGATATACGCCTTCCCTATCAGTGTGCGGCTTGCTGCCAGTCTGCTCCCAAACCAGTTGACACATCCAAGGGAACGGCTATGTGAACTGCATGTTCCATTGCCTCAGTGACCAAAGCAGTGACCTTCTTGACTTCAGATTCTACAACTTCAAGCACAAGTTCATCATGAATCTGAAGCACAATGCGACTCTTCATACCCGCAGAGCGTAATGCGACATCGGCTCGAATCATCGCAATCTTCATAATATCGGCAGCGGAACCCTGGATAGGAGCGTTCAGTGCTCCACGCTCTGCTGCATCTCTGATCTGACGTCTGGTCGATTTGAGACCCGGGAAATATCTTCTTCTGCCAAACATGGTTTCGGTATACCCTTTGTCTCGTGCCGTACTCACCAATGATTCGAGATATTCGTGAACCTTGCCAAAGGTGGCGAAATACTTCTGGCGCAGCACATCAGCTTCAGCGGGACTGACGCTTAATCGTTGCGCGAGTCCGTACGTGCTCAATCCATAGGCCAGACCGTAGCTCATTGCCTTCACGTGTGAGCGTTCATCTCCAGTGATGTCGTCAACCGACTTCTGGTACACAAGGCTGGCAACGTATTTGTGGAAGTCCCTTCCGGACTTGAACGCCTCGATCAGTGCCTCATCTCCAGAAAGGTCGGCCATGATGCGCAATTCAACCTGAGAATAATCGGAGCTCAAGAGATAGTCGTAACCACTTGCAGGTACGAACGCCGAGCGAATCTCACGCCCTTGAGCGTTTCTATTCGGTATGTTCTGCAAGTTCGGATCGACTGAACTCAATCTCCCTGTCGCAGCAACCGTTTGCTCAAAGGTCGTATGAATCCTGCCGTCGCGAACATTCACTGCATCGATCAGAGTCTGCATGATTTGCTTGAGCTTGTTGGTCTCTCTGTAACGCAACAGGGCACCGAGAAAATCATTTGCCTTGGTCTTATCGGTGGACTTCAGATACATGCTCTGCAATGCTGCGGCATTGGTGGTATATGACCCACCCTTGGTCTTGCGGGATGGCTTGAGGCCAAGATCTTCGAACAGCACTTTCTGGAGTTGCTTGGGACTTTGCAGATTGATCTTTGAACCCGCATTTTCCCACGCAATGTCCTGTGCCTGTGAGGCATCCGCTATGAATCTGTCGTGCAGTTCCTTCATTCTCTGGGTACTTACGGATGCGCCTGAGGATTCCATGGCATAGAGCGTTGAGGATACTGGTATCTCAATCGAGCGAAGGAGTCTATATTGCCTGCGTTCATCAACGATCGGCATCAGATACCGTGCCAGACGAGATACAAGAATGGCCTGTTTTACAGATTCGGGGAGCGCATGCTCATCTGACGAGGATTCGTTCTTGCGCTCCTCTGAATCAGTGTCATCAAATGCAAAGCTGCCCTGCTCGATGGTCACATCGTTGTTGTCGTCATGAATATCCAGAAAATGCGCGACTGATGCCGAAAGACTATCTGCGTGGAAGTCTGGTTCCACGATGTAACCGGCAAGCTTCGTATCGAACAATGGTTCATGAAGCTCAAGCCCACACGCACTGAGAATATGCCGCTGCTCCTTGTACCCATGAAGCAGTATCTGAGACTGGTATTTGTCGAGGAACTGCTGCAGCGAATGCAGCAACTCGGCATTTTCGGTAGCGTCATCGAGCACCAGTACATGTTCGTCTGCTGCCACTATGGCCAATGAACGAAATGATTCCCGACCGGGTAAATCCTTGCCGGCGGCGAAAACGGTAATGGCATTCGGCAACGCTGCGGCAGCGGTCGCCGATGCCTTCAATGCCGGATTGCCATGCTCGTCGTTGCTCGTTGCAATGGAGTCTTCGACTGTGTGCGCATGCTCCGTCAACCACGCCTGGAAGGCATACGAGTCGCCCACAGAGTCGAGAACTGTAGCAATCTCTGCCTTGGGCTGCTCACCTGCAATATCCACATCATTGCTTGCCTCAGCTTGCTTCAGCTTGTTCGCTGCATCCGCACCGAATGCAGCGATGACGCGCTTGCGGGTCCGTTCACCGAACTGCAAGGAGTCAAAGAGTTTCGAAAGATCGTCAGATTTGATGTCACCATATTCCAGATCACTGATGTCAACACCCAGATCCATATCACGAACGAGTGCGTTAACTTTGCGGTTCAGTTTGACCTGCTCGATGTTTTCCCGCAGAGCTATGCCCTTTTTGCCGCCTATTTCCTCGGCATGCTCATAGATTCCCTGAAGACCACCGTACTGGTTGATCCATTTTGCCGCATAGCCATCGCCTACTCCAGGAACCCCGGGAATATTATCAGCAGTCTCGCCACGCATCGCAGCCAAGTCTGGATATTGTGAGGGCGAGACATGGTACTTCTCCTGTACAGCGTCGGCGGTCATGTGTTTCAATTCCTTGAAGTGATGACCCGGATAGAGCACCGTCACATAATCGTCAATCAGCTGGAAGGCATCACGATCTCCGGAGAGAACCAAGGTCTTGTACCTCGCCTGTGAACCCATCGTGGCAAGGGTTGCGATGATATCGTCGCCCTCAAAGCCGCGCCGTTCCACATAGGTAATGCCCAGCGAAGCAAGCAGCTGCTGTATCAATGGAAGCTGACTGAGAAGCTCCTCTGGAGCCGCATCTCGCGTTGCCTTGTACTGCTTGAGCATGGTGTTACGGAAGGTGCCACCTGACATGTCGAAGGCAACGGCAAGGTGGTTCGGTCGTTCCGTTTCAATGACCTGTGCAAGCATCGTTGCAAAGCCCCATACCGCATTGGTGGCCTGACCACTTTGGGTGGTGAAATTCTCTACTGGCAGGGCAAAGAATGCCCTGAAGGCCAATGAATGACCATCAACAACAAGGAGTGTGTCTTTCGGCAATTGCCTATTTTCAGAATCCGTATCCATCTCCCTGACCTTCGTTGAATCAGTCGTCACTCTCTACTTGAGCGATAACTGCATCTGCAACTTCTTGCATGGTAAGTCTTCTATCCATGGAAGTCTTCTGAATCCAACGGAAAGCTTCAGACTCTGTCAGGCCCATGTTTTCCATCAACAGACCTTTTGCACGATCAACGCGCTTGCGTGCCTCGAAACGAGCTTTGAGATCACTGACTTCATCACGTAGTGTGTTGATCTGCTCAAATCTTGTAATGGCAACCTCGAGTGCGGGGAGCAGCTTTTCAGGCACAAACGGTTTCACAACATAAGCCATGGCACCGGCCTCTGCAGCCTTTTCGACGAGCTTCTGCTGTGAAAATGCCGTAAGCATGACAACTGGTGCAAGATTATCCTTGCCGATTTCCTTAGCAGCTGTAATGCCATCCATACCGGGCATCTTAACATCCATGACTACAATGTCAGGCTTCATTTTTCGAGTAAAATCAAGAGCTTCCTGACCGCTTGCAGCCTCACCCACGACGTCATAACCGGCATCGCCCAAGGCTTCGACGATATCGAGTCGGATCAACGATTCATCCTCAGCGACAACAACCGTCCTGTTTGACTGAGAGTCTTCGGTCTTATCCGTTTCCGCTACCATGCCAACCTCGTTTCCATATGTTTCCCTCCCAGCGTAGCTTCCGTGCTCCCCTAGGTGCGTATGCTGACAGGTACCTGCAACCGTGCCCCCGGTGAGACTCGAACTCACACTGGACGGATTTTGAGGCCGTTTCCTCTACCAATTGGGATACAGGGGCTTACTGTTACCTTTGGGAATCTACCATATTCTCGCGACCTTGCAACATGGCCGCGCGTGGCGGCATACAATGTCGGTAGGGAGATAATCCAAATCAAGCCCACGAAGCAAGGAGATTCCATGAGCAATCCAACATATCGGCCATTCGACCCTTGGCGTCCTGCCCCAGTCAAGGAGGGCTCAAGGACCCAGATCGTGCAAAGCCACTACTTCAATGTGGATCAGGTTTCTTTTGAATCCAATGTGTTTGGATCATTCGAGCGATACATACTGCATGAGAACAACGGCGACACCGTTGCGGTTCTCGCAGTCACGCCCGACGGGAAGATTCCGCTCATTGAGCAATATCGGATTCCAACACACCGCTGGACGTTGGAGATTCCAGCTGGACATGCCAATTCACCGAACGAGAAATCCCTCGATGTGGCGAAGCGCAAGCTTCATGAGGAAGCCGGTTTCGAAGCTGCAAGTTTCACGCAGTTCGGCAGATTCATCAATACGCCAAGCTTTTCGAACCAGCACACCTCCATGTACTACGCGAGCGGACTGACACCGGTAGACAGAGGCGTCATTGGTCCGGAGTCACCTCGTTCAAGCGTGCGTCTCTATACGCCCGAGGAGGCTTATGAGATGGTATTGAGCGGGACCATAGTCGATGCGAAAACTGTGATTGCCATATTGCGTGCACATTGCGGTCTTGGGGAAAAACTGCAATAAGCGTTCGTCATGCAAAAACCGGCATCATCAGATTCTTTGATGATGCCGGTTTATTATGTTTGCCGTTGCCGGAAAGCAATCAATGAAAACATTCCAGTCTACATAGCTCACACAATCTTAGGTGACGAGCAACTCTCGATCAGTCAGCGGCACCGACGGAGTGCACATAGATGGAATCGGTGCTTCCAGCCTTGTGCTCGCCCTGTGCACTGCTGAGCAAAACGATCTTGTCGCCGTCAACGACCTTTCCGGCCTTCTTGAGGGTATCGTCAGCAAGCTTCATCAATTCCTTACGGGTAAGGTCATGATAGTCACTGTCGAGCAGGAACGCTTCGGTTCCCCAGCTCAGTGCGAGCCAGTGGAAAGTGTGCATGTTTGAAGTCATGCCGAAGATCGGAGCCGAAGGACGCTCACGGGAGACGCGATGAACGGTGTTACCGGTCTGGGTAAAGGCGACGATGGCCTTGGCATTGAGCTTCTCCGCCAAATCGACCGCAGCGGATGAAACAGCACCGGAGTTTGACATATCGAGATTCTTGAGATCTGGGATACGGTCGTATCCGTGATCTGTGGCATAACCCGAAATGCGTGCCATGGTCTGTACAGTCTGTGTTGGGTAATCGCCAACAGCGGTTTCGTTGGAGGTCATGGTTGCGTCCGCACCATCAAGGATGGCGTTGGCGCAGTCTGATGCCTCTGCACGTGTGGGGATTGGAGAGTGAACCATGGAACCGAGAACTTCGGTGGCCACGATTACAGGCTTTGCATATTGACGAGCAAGCTCGATGCAACGCTTGGTGACGAGAGGAACCTGTTCGAATGGCATCTCAACGGCCATATCGCCACGAGCAACCATGATGCCATCGAAGGCACGCACGATCTCTTCGAGGTTATCTACAGCCTGGGGCTTTTCAATCTTGGCAACGATCGGGATGCGACGACCCTCTTCGTCCATGATTTCGTGAGCGCGATCGATGTCGGTTGCAAAGCGCACGAATGACATGGCGATGATGTCCGCACCGGTCTGAATGCCCCAGCGAAGATCTGCCTCATCCTTCTCGGTCAGAGCGGGAAGACTCACAGCAACACCTGGAAGGTTGATGCCCTTGTGGGATGAGACCGGGCCAGCGACGATGACCTTGGTATGCACTTCATTGCCCTCGACGGAAGTGACCTCAAGACGAACCTTGCCGTCATCGATCAGGATTGGGTCTCCGGCATGGCAGTCACCGGGAAGACCCTTGAAGGTCGTTGAGGTGATGTGCTCGTCACCGGTGACGTCTTCGGTGGTGATGGTGAATTCTTGGCCTTCCTTAAGGATTACCTTGTCTTCTCCATCGGCATTCTTCTTGAACCAGCCGCAACGGATCTTCGGTCCCTGAATGTCAACCAGTGCCGCAACGTTGCGTCCGGTCTTCTTGCTGGCCTCGCGAACGTTGTTGTAGACCTTGAGGTGATCTTCAGGAGTTCCGTGTGAGCGGTTCAGACGAGCAACGTCCATCCCGGCTCCAATGAGCTTGGTGATGTTTTCCAGCGATTCTGTGGCTGGTCCGATAGTATCTACAATTTTGGCTTTGCGCATGAATGCCTGCCTATTTCTTATTTGGTGAACGAGGTTTGTATCCTCGCATTGTTTCCACAAACAACTGTACTATCTTTCACCGACCAGAATCCATAAATACGCGAGGTGTGTTGTTAGCGCTCACAATACGTATTTTACTTGTTATATCAAGCAAGTTGGCATGATTATTTGGAAGCCTCCACCGATCTCATGTGTATGAGACTTGCAATTGCAGCAGTTCCTATCGAAACGACGATCACTCCTAAGGACAGCCACGTGGGCACTTCTGGCGCTGCATCGATGGCATGCCCGCCGTTGATGAATGGCAGCGTATTTTCATGGATCGCCTCAAGAATGAGTTTGATGCCGATGAATGCGAGAACAACGGCAAGACCTATCGGTAGATATACAAGTTTGTCCAGCAGAGCGCCGAGAAGGAAGAAAAGCTGCTGAAGACCAAGCAGCGCAAACACATTTGATGTGAACACGATGAACGGGTCTTTGGTAAGACCGAATATGGCGGGAATCGAATCAAAGGCAAACAGCACATCAGTCGTGCCAATGGCGAGAAATACAACGAGCATCGGTGTGAAATAGCGCTGACCATGATGTGTGGTGCGCAGATGCTCGCCATCGTAGTCATCGGAAATCTTCATGACTTTTCTGAGCATCCGTATCAAGCCATTTTCCTTATATTCCTCGTCATCATTGGATCCGAATACCATTCTTGCCGCTGTGACCAGAAGGAATGCCCCAAAGATGAAGAAGACCCAGGTAAAGCGGGTAATAAGCGCAGCTCCAGCCAATATGAAGAGGCCTCTCAGCAGCAGAGCTACGGTAATGCCAATGCTCAATACATATTTCTGAAGTGTCTTCGGAACGGCAAAGTTGGCCATGATGATGACGAATACGAACAGGTTATCGATGCTCAGTGAGTACTCAGTCAACCATCCAGAATAGAACTCGATGGCAGGCCGAGAACCTGCAACCAACCAGAGCAAACCGCCGAAAAGCAGCGCCGCAACGACAAAGAACCCGATGTGCGTCACACATTCACGGGTGCTGGGAACATGAGGTTTTCGCCCAATGAAAAAGATGTCTACGATGAAGAACATTGCAAGCACCACGAAGGTGCCGATCATAAAGGGTAACGGGGTTTCAGCCATACTAGCTAACTATACGACCCACCGAGAACGATTGCCTTTTGTAGATTGGGGAATGCCATGGCATCGATTTCCAATACGATGCCATGGCAATCGTTGGAGAAGACCATAGACGAAATGATGCATCGCTCATTTCGCGCCATTGACCATACCACGCAGCTCCTTCTTCAAATCGTGGATCTCATCACGCAATCGCGCGGCGAGTTCGAATTGCAACTGTTCGGCGGCAGTATGCATCTGTTCGCTCAACTGACGAATCAAATCGGTAAGATCTTGCGCCGGAAGACCGGCCTTGAGTATCTCCTCATGGCGTTTTTGTGCCTCCTTGTCGTTGAAGGTTGGCACGCCAAGGTGAGAGTTGCCCGCCTTGTTTGCGTTGCGATATCCGCCTTCCAGCAGGGATTGGGTGTCAACGTCCTCATGAGCAATCATGTCGTTGACGTCGCTGATCTTCTTGATCAGCGGTTTTGGATCGATGTGGTGTTCCTTGTTGTATTCAATCTGACGTTGACGACGCCTGTTCGTTTCGGAAATTGCCTTGTTCATCGAATCCGTGCGTTCGTCCGCATACATCAGCACAGTTCCTGAAACGTTTCTTGCAGCGCGGCCTATGGTCTGGATCAGCGAGCGATAGGAACGAAGGAATCCTTCCTTGTCTGCATCGAGAATCGCCACCAACGACACTTCTGGCAAATCAAGGCCCTCGCGCAGCAGGTTGATGCCGACGATCACATCGATCGTGCCAATCCTGAGTTCACGCAGCAATTCCACCCGTCGCAAGGTATCAACATCGGAGTGGAGATATTCGACCTTGATGTCGCGCTCGACGAGATAGTCGGTAAGATCCTCGGCCATCTTCTTGGTGAGAGTCGTGACAAGCACGCGTTCATTTCTGGCAACTCGGTCCTTGATTTCAGCGAGCAAATCATCGACCTGCCCCTTGACAGGACGTACTTCAATCTGAGGATCCAGGAGTCCCGTTGGACGGATGATCTGCTCGACAACGCCATCTGAAAGCCCTAGTTCATAATCACCAGGCGTTGCTGAAAGATACACGGTCTGGCCAACTCTGTCGAGAAACTCCGGCCATTTCAACGGCCTGTTGTCCATGGCGCTTTGCAAACGGAATCCATGCTCCACCAACGTTCTCTTTCTGCTTGCATCGCCCTCGTACATAGCGCCAATCTGAGGAATGGTCACATGCGATTCATCGATGACCAGAAGAAAATCATCCGGGAAAAAGTCAAGCAAGGTATGAGGCGGTGTGCCGGGAGCGCGTTCATCAAAATGTCTTGAATAATTCTCAACACCAGAGCACACACCAATCTGCGTCAACATTTCGAGATCGTATGTAGTTCGCATGTTCAGACGTTGCGCCTCAAGTTCCTTGCCCTGCTTGTGCAGCTCGGCGACGCGAGTGTCAAGTTCCTCCTTGATGGTTTTCAGGGCATGCTCCATGCGGTCGGGGCCGGCAACATAGTGCGATGCAGGGAAGATATGAACCTCTTTCTCCTCTTCGATCTCATCTCCTGTGAGGGGATGCAGGGTTGATATGCGGTCAATCTCGTCACCAAAGAATTCGATTCGAATGGCCAGTTCCTCATAGACCGGAATGATCTCAACCGTATCGCCCCGGACTCGGAAGGTACCGCGAACGAATGCAATGTCATTGCGTTTGTATTGCATATTGACGAAGGTGCGCAGAAGCTCGTCCCTGTTCAGCTGCTGCCCCTGCTTGAGGAACAGCATGCGACTCGCATACTCCTCTGGAGTCCCCAGGCCATATATGCATGAAACCGTTGCCACGACGACGCAATCTCGCCTCGTGAGTAGGTTCGCCGTTGCTGCATGCCGAAGACGCTCAACATCGTCATTGATGTTCGAATCCTTTTCAATGTAGGTATCCGTCTGGGGAATGTAGGCTTCCGGCTGGTAATAGTCATAATAGGAAACGAAGTAGCTGACGGCGTTGTCAGGCATGAGTTCCCTGAATTCTGCACAGAGCTGCGCTGCAAGGGTCTTATTCGGTTCGATGATCAACGTCGGACGCTGCAGTTTTTCAATCATCCATGCAGTGGTGGCGGTCTTTCCGGTTCCGGTTGCACCCATCAACACAACGTCATTTTCGCCATTGTCGATTCGTGTTACCAGATCATTGATCGCCTGTGGCTGATCGCCTGAGGGATGGTATGGTGACTTCACTTCGAAAGGCTTATTTGCACGTTCGATATTGAATCCCATACATTCCTCCTCATAAGGTCAACGATTACAGGCAGCTTCCCCGAGCTCATCGTGCATCGCATGACCTTTGTTGCTCCTGTACCAAACCAGCATATACTCTATCAACAGTTTCGAACATCTGTTCGATGCTCACAGCTGAGTCGATAACAATGTCTGCAATGTCCAGGCGCTGATGCTCATTGCTTTGGCTCTGAATTCGTGCCTGTGCATCATCCATTGACATATGGCGACTACTGAGCATGCGCTGGATGCGAAGATCGACAGGTGCTTCAACGGTGATGATGTGCCTGAAGTCAAAGGGTATGGTACGGATGACCTCGGTTAGCAGCGGTATATCGTGGATGATGATCCGAGACCGCGAATCAATGCCGTTATCCAATCTCTGCATGAAACGAGTCTCAAGAATTGCTGCACGTTCGTAGACCAGAGGATGGACGATGGCATTCAACCGTTCACGTAAAGGAGCATGCTCCGCTCCCCCGAATATCACCGAGGACAGCCATTTCCTTCGTAATTGCCCCTGATTGTCAATTGCCTCCGGGCCAAAAGCAGACACGATCTTTCTCAATCCAGGAGTATCTGGAGCAACCACTTCGGCAGCAATGCCGTCATAATCAAGAACAAAGGCACCAAGCTCACGCATATGAGCTACGACCGTACTTTTTCCGGCGGCAATGCCTCCGGTAATACCTATTCTCATTGGATTCCGCATCTCGCAGGCCATCTTATTATTCATTCTGAACTTCTCCAAGTATAAAATGCCAAAAATGGCATCAAACGCTGACGATTTGGTGTTTTCCTACGGTTGATACTTCGCTAAGTTCACAACGAACAGAGAATGCCATGAAAAAAACGATAGACCCGGTCAATTGACCGGGTCTATCGCCTACATTCAATGAATCGCACTGGCAATCAGTCGGTTCATTCAATGCATGAGTTCACTTCTTTTCACTGAGGAGCTGTTCGCGCAAAGCAGCGAGCTGATCGTCGGCAGCAAGTGTGCCTTCGGTGCTTTCTTCAGAAGAATAGTTCGAAGTTGCCTCTTCGGCCTTCTTCTCCTTCGGCTCTGATTCCTGACCGTCTTCGGCGGCGGAAGCAGCTGCGTTCTCGATCTCCTTGGCAACGAATGCCTTGTGCTCTTCCCACAGCTCGTGAGCTGAAGCATACTGAGCTTCCCACTCTTCGCGCTGCTTCTCGTAGCCTGCAATCCATTCGTTGGTCTCTGGGTCGAAACCTTCTGGGTACTTGTAATTACCGCTCTCGTCGTACTCTGCAGGCATGCCGTAGAGTGCCGGATCAAAGTCTTCCGATGAAGGATCAACGGAATCGTTCGCCTGCTTGAGCGAGAGGGAAATACGACGACGATCAAGATCAACATCGATGACCTTGACGAAGACCTCTTCTCCTGGCTTGACAACAGTCTCTGGATTTTCGACGTGACGGTTGGCCAGCTCGGAAATGTGAACCAGGCCCTCAATGCCATCCTCAACGGAAATGAAGACACCGAACTGCACGATCTTCGTGACCTTGCCCTTGACGATCTGCCCTGGAACATGAGTACGGGCGAAGCGCTGCCATGGATCTTCCTGAGTTGCCTTGAGACTGAGCGAGATGCGCTCGCGATCCATATCGACATCCAAGACCTCAACGGTAACCTTGTCGCCAACCTTGACCACTTCACTCGGGTGATCAATGTGCTTCCAGGAGAGCTCGGAAACGTGGATGAGGCCATCAACGCCGCCGAGATCGACAAATGCGCCGAAGTTGACGATGGAGCTGACAACACCCTCACGGATCTGGCCCTTCTTGAGCTGCGAGAGGAAGGTCTCGCGCACTTCGGACTGGGTCTCTTCGAGGTACTGACGGCGTGAAAGAACCACATTGTTGCGGTTCTTGTCAAGTTCAAGAATCTTGGCCTTGATCTTCTGCCCGATGTATGGGCTCAGATCACGGACGCGACGCATTTCAACAAGAGATGCAGGCAGGAATCCGCGCAGACCGATATCGACAATCAAGCCACCCTTGACAGCTTCGATGACAGTTCCCTCAACAACGCCATCGGCATCCTTGATCTTCTCGATATCTCCCCAGGCGCGTTCATACTGTGCACGCTTCTTGGAAAGGATAAGACGGCCTTCCTTGTCTTCCTTGGTGACGACAAGAGCCTCGATCGAATCGCCGACCTTGACCACTTCATCGGGATCGACGTCTTTCTTGATGGAAAGTTCGCGTGAAGGAATGACTCCTTCAGTCTTGTAGCCGATGTCAAGCAATACTTCGTCGTGATCAACGCGAACGACGGTACCCTCGACCAAATCACCATCATCGAAGTTCTTGATGGTGGAATCGACTGCCTTGATGAAGTCCTCCTCGGTGCCGATGTCGTTGATCGCAACCTTCTGGACTTCTGTATTATTTTCTGCCATTAATTGATTATTTCTGTAAGTAGTGGATGAATAAAATCGATTTTCAATTATGAATATCTGCCTAGTAGGCACATACGCCCTTAGTATATGCGATAAATCGCCTGTTGTCACTTTCCAAAAGCTTGGCGTTCCGCAGTTTCGACGACGTTGGTAAGCAGCATCGCACGAGTCATCGGCCCAACGCCTCCAGGATTGGGCGTATACGCTGATGCGACGTTCCGTGCCGATGGGTCAATATCGCCTGAAATTCGCCATTTTCCTGTTGTTTTATCCTGTATGCGGGCAATGCCGACATCTACGAGAACAGCGCCGTCCTTCACATCATTCGCCTGAACGATGCCAGGCTGCCCTGTTGCGGCGATGATGACATCGGCTCTTTTCATCTGTTCGTGAAGATCCCTGGTACCCGTATGGCATAGCGTCACCGTGGCATTGCACTCCTTGCGGGTGAGGAGCAGTCCGATGGTTCGACCAATCGTGATTCCCCGTCCGACAACGCAGACGTTCTTCCCGTCAAGATCTATGTTGTATGCAGCAAGAAGTTCTAGAATTCCCCGTGGAGTGCATGGCAGCGGGGTTGAGATCTCGCCCGAAACGTGCAAGACCAGCTGACCGAGATTATATGGATGCATGCCATCGGCATCCTTGCAGGCATCGATTTCATCTATCACGGCATGCGTATCCGTGCCCTTCGGCAACGGGAGCTGAACGATGAATCCTGTGCATTGTGCATCTGCATTCAGATCATCGACGGTACGTATGATGTCTTCAGTCGTGGCACTTTCCGGAAGATCATACTTGATTGACTTGATGCCGACCTCTGCACAATCTCGATGCTTGCCAGCCACATATCGCGCAGAAGCAGGATCGTTACCGACAAGAAGCGTTCCAAGACCTGGAAAGACTCCGTGATGCTGCAATCGTTCGACGCGCTGCCGCAAATCCTGTTTGACCGATTGTGAAACGGCATTGCCATCAAGCAACAAAACCATAATTGAGACTCCAGTTCTTCTCGAAATTGCTCCGAGTCATAGGCTATCGTGAATTAAGGATTATCGCCTTCATATGAAGATGAAGTTAATTGGAGTCGGTGGAGCTTGCATCGATAATGCTGGTCACGTAACCATCGATGTTTGATGAAGAGGTCAGGTATGAAACAACATAGGGGCTTAGCACAGAGGATATTGGCAGCTCTTCTCACCATGAGCGCAGTTATCGCATTATCCGCTTGCTCACTGCGCTCGCAGAGTTCCGCAACGCCTTCCACGACATCTTCCACGCTGAGTGGACCAATCCCTGTAGTCGCCACCATCCGTCCATGGGGTTCGTTGGCACAGGAATTAGGTGGCAATCAGGTCAAGGTCACCACCATCATTTCGGATCCAAATCTTGCGATACAGGAATATGAGCCAAAGACAACGGATATCACCACCATTGGCAAGTCCCGAATTGAGATCGTCAATGGCGCTGGCTATGACGATTGGGCTACCAAATCCGTGCCCAAGGACGCAACTTTGGTCAGTGCCGCCGATGCTGTGGGTGCTTCAGAGGGAGACAACCCCTATCTGTGGTTTTCCAAGGATGTGCGCAACAGCGTTGCAACCGAAGTGACCGAGGCCTATATCAAGGCACTCCCCAATCAGAAGGCTTACTTCAATGCCCGGCTCAAGGCATGGAAAAAAAGCGAGACAACTCTGGAAACGCTGATACAGACCGTTGCATCACAGTCAAAGAAAAAGTTGACCTACGCTCAGGAACGGCCAATCGCATACTACCTCATGGCTGATCTGGGATTTAGCGACAAGACGCCCAAAAAGTTTGCACAGGCGCTCAGTGGTAATGAGGAACCTACAGTTGATGAAGTCGATGAATTCGTGAATCTGCTCGGCAAATCAAAGCACCCCAGCATTTTCCTGGAAGATTCCACGCGACAATCGACTGAGACACAGGAGAAACTCGTGACGACTGCCAAAGGCAACGCTGTTCCCATGACTGATGTCACCGAAGAGATGCCTACGCAGGAGACGACACTGAATGAATGGATCAGCACCATAACAACGAATATCGCCAAGGCATTGGAACTCAGAACAAAGATTCAGTCCGAGGACTCGGATGCAGAGTCCACTCAGGCAACGGTATCTGACAGTGCCTCACCGTCGACCAGTGGGTCAGACGCAACGCCGAGTTCAACTCAGTGATCGGCCTTGCAGATCACTTCTTCTTGGCGCTCTTGGCTTCCGCTTCCATGCGTGCCAGAGTCTCCATGACAGGTTCCTTGGGAGCCTTGGTGTGATGTTTCTCGTCTCCAGGCTGGGCGGGTAGATAGCCAAGATTCACATCCAGCAGACGTTGCGCCTCGTCATCATCAAGATCTTCCGACAGGGCAATTTCCGAGGTCAAAATATTACGCGCCTTGGTAAGCATACGTTTCTCACCCGCAGAAAGCCCGTGCTCGTCAACATCGCGCTGTGCCAGGTCACGCACGACTTCTGCAATGTTGTTGACATCTCCGGTTGCAATCTTCTCAACGTTCAACTTGTACCGGCGTGACCAGTTCATTTCCTTTTCGACAATTGGAGTCCGAAGAATCTCAAATACCTTGGCTACCTCACGCGCGCCCACAATATCTCTAACACCAACTTTTTTAGCATTATCCACGGGAACATTGATAACCAAACCATCAGAAGACAGCACTGAGAGTTGCAGATACTGACGCGTAACTCCCTTGACAGTTCGTTCGGTAATGGCATCTACCTTCGCTGCACCGTGCCGCGGATAGACAACCATATCGCCGACCTTATATCCCATGAATCCTCCAGAGTAGCTTTAAGTTGGCCTAAAAACCCACATAATTGTGTCATGCAGCAAGGACTTTGACAAGGAATCGCATGGATTTTGCCTATTTCCGCCATGCTCGTTTACACTCTGTTTATGACAACAGTTTCACAAAAATCAGACAAGCTGCCGATCAACGTTGATCACGCTATTTTG
The DNA here is from genome assembly GCF_002259795.1 of Bifidobacterium aquikefiri. GTDB lineage: Bacteria > Actinomycetota > Actinomycetes > Actinomycetales > Bifidobacteriaceae > Bombiscardovia > Bombiscardovia aquikefiri. Next base: position 161,290 of record NZ_MWXA01000005.1, read on the forward strand.
GATGCCGTGAGCAATGCACAATACTTCAACCCTCACGCAGTTCTGGGCGAGCACGTTAACATGGAAAGCGACAATCCTGAGGTCACCATTCGAGTGCTCAGGCCAATGGCAAAAAGTGTGGTAATCATCACTCAGGACGGCGAATACCCAACACGTCATGAGTTCAACGGGATATTCACCGTTGTCGTCCCAGCCCTCCAGACCTCGATGCGCTACTCAGTGCCTGATTACCGCATCCGCACCGAATACGCCGACGGAACCATACATGTCGAAGACGATCCCTATCGCTATCTACCCACGATCGGTGATATCGACATTTACCTCTTCGGCGAAGGACGACACGAACGACTATGGGAGATTCTCGGCGCGCATGTGCGAAGCTATGACGACCCAATGGGTTCCGCAAGCGGTACAGCTGGGCAGCAGGTCACCGGCGTGTCTTTCGCAGTCTGGGCACCGAATGCGCATGCAGTTCGCGTTGTGGGTAATTTCAATTCCTGGGATGGACGAAGCTACGCCATGAGAGAGCTGGGATCTTCAGGAATATGGGAGCTATTCATTCCGGGACTTCAGGCGGGTGAGACATATAAATATCAGATTCTCAATGCCAACTACGAGTGGGTCATGAAGGCAGATCCCATGGAGCGTGGCCATGAAATTCCCCCGGCAACTGCATCCGTCGTCAGTGATTCACGGCACACGTGGCACGATGCGGACTGGATGAGCGCGAGGGCTCAGCGCGATCCGCATACTGGACCCATCAGCATCTATGAAGTTCATGCTGGCAGCTGGAAGGAAGGCCTTAACTTCCGTGAGTTGGCTGATCAGCTTGTCCCCTACGTCTCCCAACTTGGTTTCACCCACGTTGAGTTCATGCCCCTGACACAGCATCCCTTCACCGGATCATGGGGATATCAGGTCACTGGTTACTATGCTCCAGATTCACGCCAGGGCAGTGCCGATGATTTGAAATATCTGATAGACAAACTGCATAACGCAGGCATTGGCGTGATCATGGACTGGGTTCCCGCTCACTTCCCCAAAGATGGCTTCGCTCTTGGTCGCTTCGATGGCACTCCGCTCTATGAGGATCCTGATCCCCTTCGCGGAGAACACCCTGACTGGGGTACATACATCTTCAACTTCGGACGCAACGAGGTGCGCAATTTCCTGGTTGCCAACGCATTGTATTGGCTGTCACAGTTCCACATCGACGCCCTTCGCGTCGATGCCGTCTCCTCCATGCTGTATCTGGATTACAGCCGCGATCCCGGTCAATGGAGGCCGAACATCTATGGCGGTCGGGAAAACCTCGAGGCCATCTCCTTCCTTCAGGAAGTGACGGCAACCGCATACCGTGTGAATCCTGGAATCATGATGATTGCCGAGGAGTCGACTGCATGGCAAGGCGTCACCTCTCCAACCAACATTGGTGGCCTGGGATTCGGTCTCAAATGGAATATGGGTTGGATGCACGACACGCTCGAATATCTCCATGAGAGTCCCATCAATCGAAAATATCATCATAACGAAATCACCTTCTCCATGGTCTATGCCTATTCGGAGCACTATGTGCTGCCGATTTCTCATGACGAGGTCGTCCATGGCAAAGGTTCGCTCATTGGTAAAATGCCAGGCGATGACTGGCAGCGGTTTGCCACGGTCAGAGCGCTGTTTGCCTATCAGTGGGCACATCCGGGCAAGAATCTGACCTTCATGGGCAACGAACTTGCACAGTTCGGTGAATGGAATTACGAGTACAGCATTGACTGGGACTCATTGAACTGGTCAGATCATCGTGGAGTTCAGACGCTGGTCGCAGATCTGAACAAGGTATATCGCCATGAGCCTGCCCTGTGGTCACAGGACTTTGATCCCGCAGGGTTCCAGTGGCTTACCAGCGATGATTCAGATCACAATGTGCTGAGTTTCATGCGTCTGGGATCACAGGACGAATGCATTGTCGTAGTCGTGAACTTTGCTGGAACCGCATGGCAGAACTATCAGGTTCCACTTCCCCAGGGTGGCAGATGGACCGAGATATTGACCACCGACGATGCGAAATATGGCGGTTCTGGAATACACAATGGCAGTTTTGATGCTGATAATGTACCTTTCCATAGTAGACAATGGTCTGCAAGACTCACCGTGCCTGCCTTGGGCGCAGTATTCTTGAAACCGGAGAGCTAACGGGAGAGATTATTTGGGGATACCCAACATACATATGGAGGCAGGAAAACGTGAGCATGAATAGCACTACAATTCGTCGCGATACCACACATCGCACGATTCTTGTTGTGGAGGACGAGCCAACCTTAGCCACTGCAATCGCACAACGTCTTACGGCAGAGGGTTGGACGGCACGAGTCGCTTCCGATGGTGCCAGTGCAGTTCAGGCTGCGGCACAATTGAAGCCCGATCTCATCATCATGGACATCATGCTTCCTGTCATGGATGGTCTTGAGGCGACGAAGCGCATCGTCGCCGAAAGGCCTGTACCTGTTTTGATTCTGACAGCCCGCGACGATGAAGCCGACAAGGTCATCGGCCTTGGTGCCGGAGCCGACGACTACATGACCAAACCATTCTCAATGCGAGAGCTGATCGCTCGGTGCAAGGCGTTGCTGCGCCGCGTCGAACGTGCAAAGGTCATTGCCAAGAATTCAGAGAATGAAAAGATTCTGGACTTTGGCTCGCTCATCATTGATCCTGCACAGCGCCTTGTGACCCTTGACGATCAGCAGATTCATCTGACCCCTACTGAATTCGACCTGCTTGCGACGCTTGCACGCAAGCCACGCTCGGTTCTCACCCGTGAAAAACTTCTTGAAGACGTGTGGGATTGGGTCGATGCGTCAGGTACACGTACCGTCGATTCCCATGTAAAGGCGCTGCGGCATAAGCTCGGCTCAGACATGATTCGCACCGTACACGGTGTTGGATATGCCTTTGAGCCACCAGAGCAGCGCGCCGCGTGATTTACGGAAACATCACACATATCAGCAGATATCAGTGCAACGCATATGAAAATTGACAGCAACAAGCATCAGCAGAATTCTCATGCCAGAAGCGGTGCGCGTATCAAGACGCAGCACATGCCTCCCGATCGACCCATTGGCTTTCTTTCGTCGCTGAAGGGCGAGCTGAGCGTTCTCATTACCATTTCCACGGCCATAGCATTCATCATGGCGTGGTTCTTGCTCAAGGTTGGACTCAGTGGATGGATTGCCATGCCACTGACCCTGATTGTGGCCCTGGGCATCACCTATATGTTTTCCCGTGGACTCACTGCCCCGCTGCGTCAGATGCGAGATGCTGCAGAAGCCATGTCAGATGGCGACTACACCGTTCGCGTGCAGTCTGCGACACTGAGTCACGACGAGATCGGGCAGCTGGCACGTTCGTTCAATGTCATGGCTGCGGAATTGCAGCACGCCGACCAGATGCGACGCGACATGGTTGCAAACGTCAGTCACGAATTGCGTACCCCTGTGTCTGCGTTGCAGGCAATGGTCGAGAACCTTGCAGACCACGTCGTTGAACCGACCCCTGCAAACCTGGAGAGCATACTCAATCAAACCCACCGTCTTTCGGATCTCATTGCCTTTCTTCTTGATCTTTCGCGTATGGAGGCAGGTGCCTCGAGCCTTGAGATAACGAGCTTCGACTTTGCCGATTTCATCGATGAAACCATTGAACCGCTTGAGATTGCCGATGCCGGTCATGCACATGAGATCGAAGTTGATGTCCCCCACAATATCAAGATGGAAGGCGACCAGGACAGGCTTCGTCAGCTCTTTACGAATATCATTTCCAATGCTCTCAAGCATTCTGCCGATGGCACAACTGTCCTTATCGAAGGTCATGTGGAAATTGATCCTGCGCGTGTGGTCACCAATGTTGTGAATTATGGCTCTCAGATTCCAAAAGAGGCCCGCTCGGATATCTTCAGACGCTTTGTCAAGGGCAAGGCCGGCCCCGGAACCGAATCCGGGGGCACCGGTCTCGGATTATCCATAGCACGCTGGGCTGCAAAATTGCATGGCGGTTCGGTCAGTGTCGTTGACGATACCCGTGGTGCGGATTTTGAAATCGTACTACCCCGATATCACGACGCATAAATCATCAATCATTCATGGATTGTTCGGACACGCTGAGCCAATGTTTTGACACGCCCCAAATTATCGCGCGTCCACGATATATGACCGCTCGATTGCGCTATGCGGTTGCATATGTCCCTTTACTCATACATAATGGTATTCGAACATATGTTCGAACCCTTGGTTGACTTCACCCATGAGCACCGTTACCCAGCGTTCGGATCTGCGTTCGGGTTATTCAGACAAATTTATTCAGACAAGTTATGGGCTGGAGGAGCGATGCACATGCATGGCAAGATATCGAATGCCACCGAACGTGACAATGACAGGCCTTCATATAGCGTATCTGGAGTCGACGGGGCAGCGACTCAGACATTTGTGCATATCGCTGACATCTTTCAGGCGGCAATAAGCCCAAGACCGGTACCGATGGCATTGGAAGCCGTTCATGCGGGTTTTCCTTCGGTGGCTCAGGACTATTTTGCCGGCGACTTCAGCCTTGATGAAAATGTCATTATGAATCCCGATACAACCTTCATCCTTCATGTTGCCGGAGATTCCATGGAAGGTGCCGGCATATTTGATGGCGATCTTCTCATCGTCGACCGTTCGATTGCACCAACTGCCGGTGACATCGTCGTAGCGATTCTCGATGATGAGCTCACGGTGAAACGCCTTCTGGTGCATGGAACGACACCGATTCTTCATCCTGAAAATGTACGATATCCAGACTTCATTCCCGGCAATGACGAAAGCCTCAGCATCTGGGGTGTCGTCACCGGCAATTTTCACAGCCAACGTGATGCTTTCTCACCACAGTGCAATGCCCAGGCACCCCGCACATCCACACCTGCACCTCAGCGTGCCGGCACATCGAGAAGCAGTCACGATGCTCGCATATCCTCATACGGTGCAGGATCACACAGCACCCGTCAGCCACGTCAGGACTCTCAGCGATATCCGAAATCAGGTTGGGGTGCATGACCCATGGCCAATTCAATGCGTGCAGAACATTCGACTCTTGGAGGGCACAGCGTCGAGTCATCAGCCAATACTATCCAAGGTGCCGATGTCTTTCGTCTTCCCAATGCCATAGTTCTCGCGGATGCCAATAATTTCTTCGCATCGTGTGAAACGGTATTCAACCCGCAACTGGCCGGACGCCCGGTTGTGGTGCTATCCAACAACGACGGATGTGTGGTGTCGCGCAGTGCGGCGGCCAAACAGATAGGTATCGTCAATGGAACGCCCTGGTTCAAGATTCGCGACCAGGCGGAACACGATGGCGTGATTGCCAGAAGTTCCAACTACGAACTCTATGCCAGCCTCTCTCACCGCATGATGCATGTCATGTCTGGATTCTTCTCTCATCAGGAAGTGTATTCCATCGATGAATGCTTTCTTCACAATACGATGACCAGAGCAAGGACCGAACAGACATGCAACCGTCTGCGAAACGCCGTGCTGCGCGGCGTAGGCATTGCCGTGAGCGTTGGTGTGGCTCCAACCAAAACCCTGGCAAAAATCGCCAATCATTGGGCCAAGGAACATCCCGCTTCGCACAACGTAACATTCTGGACCGATATTCTGCACGAGTACGGTGATGACGTGCTACGCAGCATACCCGTATCCGAAGTGTGGGGCGTTGGTCGACGCATTACCAAGAAGCTCATGAGCATGGGCATCACCACTGCCCTGGATCTGCAAAGAGCTGATCCGGTCCTTATTCAACATCGTTTCTCCGTATTGTTGGAACGCACCGTTTTGGAGCTGCGTGGCATACCATGCGTTGAGGATGCATCAAATGCAAGCAGCGGTGTAAGGAGAACCCAGATTTTATGCTCGCGCATGTTTTCCTCACCGGTAAGGGGGTTTGAAACATTGTCACAAGCCTTGAGTGTCTATGCACAGCAAGCCTGTCATCGCCTGCATCGTCAGAACAGTTTATGTGGCAGTGTCGCCGCCTTCTGCTCGACAAGCCCATTTTCCAAGGAATACTCGCGTATCGGCAATTCGGTTATCCTTGATGATCCGAGCGATAATCCAATGGTGGTGTCGAAGGCAGCTTGTGATGCCTTGCGTCACAGAATAGACGAACATGCGCCATATATCCGTGCTGGTGTAATGTTGCTGGATCTGAGTGATGCTCAGGATTTCAACACCTTCGAGGGCATGGATGCCCAGCGCGATGAACACGGCATCGGCAACGTGCTTGAAATTGCCACCCGTCGATTCGTCCCTCGGCGTGTGGGTATCGGCTATGGAGGACTTCGCGGCGCAGGACGCAATGATGCCGATACCGGCGCCACCTGGACGATGAGGCGCGACATGCTTTCCATCCGTGGCACGACCAGATGGGATGAAATGCCTATCGTTCATGCATAGCAGCATCGAGACCTGGGCCGCAAGGCGTTGATGCCAAGGTGAGTGCGGTTACAACATGTGCCTGATGTGCACTGAGCATCTTGGTGCATGCGCGAATGGTCGAGCCGGTCGTGATGATGTCATCGACAAGAACGACATGCCGATTGTTCAATCCATGCGCTCGCTTCACAGCAACATTGCCATGAACCCGTTGCATGCGACCTTTGGCATCAGCAGTGCGAATGGCCTTGGTTGTCGAAAAATTCAGACGCAGCGCTGATTGCACATGTGCATCGATGCCTTCTCGCTGCAGCGTCTCTGCCACTGCCTGAGCCAGAGCAAGGGTTTGCGTGCGCCCCCGCTTCATGATTGCATATGGCGAGGATGGCATCGGAACAATGCAGAGAGCATATATCCCGTGCTTGTAGCACCAGTCCACCAAGGAAGACGCGTACACCAGATGAATCATCCGCTGACTGAAAAAATTCGTGAGCTCTTCATCTCGATGATCTTTCCACGACAAGATGGCGGCTCTGACTGGACCACGATACAAGGCACATGAGAAGGATCGCTCCATGCGAGCAGGAGGAAAGGCCCGTATACTGCCATATCGGAATGCCGCCGCACATCGTGGACAGATGACGCAATCCGGAAGTTCACATCCAGCGCAGCCACGCGGAATCAATATATCGAGCAATTCCCGGTAGAGGCACCGGGCAGAAAGAGCAAGGGACGCTCGGCGCGCATGTAATGTCATCGCAGGAATCAGCGCAGGTGCGCTGGTGAACGCAGACTCAGGTGATGAACGACACTGTTCGCCGGCATGCCTGCATTGCACAAGACAATCGCCATGAACGGAACGTGCAAGTTTCGCAAGAGCAGAAACATTGATGCCAAAGGATTCAGTCATGATGGTGACGATACCCAACTTTCCTTGATTCGGTACACCGTAAATCAAGACTGTGGTCGAATGTGGCACGCGTTGCGAAAAGTGTTGGCCATCAAAAGTCTCTGGACATCTCCGCAAAACTCACAACGTCGAAGTTCCAGAATGTGGCATGCTGTGCAGCAGTTCTTCAACAAAGGCGGCGGTCTCATCTGGGTTGGCGACTCGAACAGGCATCGTACCTGCACATGCAGCAGGATAATCATTGCCCTGTGGATCCATGCGATCTCCAACAAAGATCATTTCAGGAACAGCCACACCAAGAATATCGCCGAGCTTGCGCACCGCATACGCCTTGTCGATGCCTTTGGCGGATATGTCAACACTGGTGGATCCGCCGGAGCGCACCTGTAGATGGGGCAAATCAGCACGGACGGCTGCAGCCAAGGCATTCTTCTTTGCATTGTCTGGATCCCAGGCATCCTTTGCCTCGACTGGCGCGAGCTGACCGAGCGCAGAGAAGGTTATCTGACTGCCTCTATCCTCTATCTGAGGCCCCCAGGTCCTGCTCTCCCACAGATCAAGCTCGTGCGCATGCAATGTCAATGAAGCGATGGCTCGCTTGCGATCAGCCTCGCTCAGATCGTGGGCATACACACGGAGCCACGCATCATTGTGCCAGCGATAATAGCGCGTTCCACTGGTTGGCATCAGATGAAGTCGAGAATTATCCGTTGCATCAGGCAGCACTTGGAGTACCTGATCGCGAAACTGTTCGAATCTGCCGCCAGACACAATGGCAACGGTGGTGATGTGGGTGAGCTGAGAGAGCAAGGAGCCCATGTGCTCACTCATGCGCATCTTCGACCGTGCAAGCGTGTTGTCAAGATCGAAGGCAACGACTTTCGCGCGAGCACCCATATCATCAATGTCGAGTTGCTTCCAGGAACTTGCGATTTCAACCTGTGTGGTGAGTGTTTCCATCCCTATGCCGTTCATCGCATTATTCCTTTCGCTGTTCACTGCTGAGAGCTTACATCATAGTTCACAGTTTCGAGAGATATCTGCATTGCAGCTTGTACCGGTCGTTGATGGCTCTTACTGTGAGAGATATGGATGAACATCCTTGGACGCGTGAGATTTTCCGCGATAGACATGGTCGAGGACAACGCAAACCGATGTTTGGCACACGGTTGCCACGCTATCGAACGCGTTCGGGAATCTTTGACAGTGCTGTTGCCTCTCAGATCAAGCGATTGAACGAAGCTTGGCCACATCTTATCCATCCAGTCCAGTTCGCCGTTGAAGACGTGCCCCCATCCGATCCAGTGCCCTGGGATGAAGATGTGCGCAGCCTATCAAATTCCTTTCCCGCCAGCCACGGTATTCCTGCCCGCATAGTCCTGTATCGAATGCCCATGCAGATGCAGGTCGAGGATGATAGCGAACTGCAGCTGCTCATTCGCGACGAAATGGTGTCACGACTTGCAGAACTGTATGGAAGAAGACCTGAGGAAATCGATCCGCAATGGGGCCTATGGGGATGAATCATGCAGACTGGTGGATGAAGAATCAGCGCAATACGCCGACAGTCTCGTTCACTGTTATCTTTGCGTGCTGAAGCATCAGAGAAATGGGTTGCAGATAGCTTGAAGCAGCCACCTTTGCTTTGTCCAGTGTCGAACTGGACAAAGCTATGTCCCAAGACAGAGCATCCTTCGAAGATTGCTGTTGCCGCACTGTAATTGCGGCGACATGCGAGCCCAAATCACTCAATGCCAGAGAGGAAGCGGCATTAGGACCAACCTGAACCGTTGTTGTTTCGAGACGACTGCCATCCGCATTGTAACTATCAATGTCGGCTGACGCTTTCTGTGTGGAGTGATTCGCCACCACCAATGAGCCGTCCAGTCCCTTGGGCAGAGCGATTGCACTGAACTGAGGCGTGGATTGGGCAGCAATCACACCAAAGTCCTGCTGGCCGTTTGAGCCGTTCACTGTCGTAATTGCTGAAGCATGAATATCATTATCGGCAGTCACCGATATCGCCATGGCATCGTCGGGAACGCTACCCATATCGATGGATGCGACGCGATGCGCCTCAATGGATTCCGACCTTGAATTCTTCAAGCCCGCCTTCGTCACCCAAGATAAGCTGATCTTGCTGGCCGCCTCAGCGTATGCAAGCAGCTTCACATGCTGCCCCTTGGTCACGCCTGGCAACACCATGCTCTGTGAAGCGGAACCATTTGCCGTAACGTATTCAGATCCCAAGGTTTTCAAACCATCAAGACCAACCACCTTGACGACGGCAGCGACTGCCGTATCCTTGCTTGAAATGGTGACGAATAAACCATCCTGTTGTGGAGCCGCAGCAGCAAGATCATATACTGATTCACTACCAGCTCCAACGGTCACGGTTCGAGCAGTATTGAGTGCGAGTGTTCCATCGCTCCCCGTCCCCCAGACATTAATTGAAATCGCGGTGGCCTTATCAGTTGGATTTGCAATAACCAACTGCTGAGTCCATCCCGTATCGGTTGGGGGAAGCAAAAAAGACTGCGACAACGTCGGACTCACACATGAAGTAGCCGATAAACCACGCAAATCACCTTGCGTTGCCTGTGAAACGACAGAAGAGGCAGCTCCTGCACCATTCTTGGTATCCAACAATTGCGTGTTCTGCACTAAGGCGTGTGCATTTACAGTGCTCTGAGCGACGGAGACGGCAGCGTCATCAGTCGGATCCTTGTCTTCGAGTTGAGTTGCCAGGGCAGTCCCATCACCATTGGGGAAAGCCGTGATCGATGAATCATAGATTGCTCCAAATGCCGCATGTGCCGAATCCGATGAGATGTCTCCTGAAGTGGCCTGGAACTGTGAATCACCGTAACTCGCAGAATCTGCCAAACTCATGCGAGAAGGGCAATATCCCGTAATCGTATGCTGGGTAACGGTATGCTCCTGGATTGCGGAACTGCCGTTTTCACTATCGACTTGCCCCTGTGCCGGTTCAATGGCGACAAGAACGAACATCATCGCAAGAATTACTAGGGCGGAGAGCGATGCAAGCGCTATCTTTGAAATTCTTCGACTGCGTGATGAGGCCATCTGTACCGGCGGCTCAGCTTTGCTGAAGATGGCACCCTGCTGATTTTCACGGTGTTGTGAGTTCATGGTTTCAGTATTCTTCTTCATGTTTCTTCTCACCTCTGGCTACTTCTTGTGCGACGAGGCAAAGCCACGAGGCAATATATGACAAGGCAGATTGCCAGACACCAGAGCCATGGCGCTCTGAATGGATTATTGAGTGCCTTGTGTTCACCGACTGTGGAGATGCCACCCTTGTAGGCATCGAGTCCGGTCAAACGGAAATAGGTTCCGTTGCCGTTGCTCACGACCGATTGCACCCCAGCACTCGCTGTGATGTTGGATATCAAGGAATCCGTAGCATTTTCACTGCTGACCGAGGAATTCCTGGCACTGAGATTATTGACCATTCCCGTATAGGGCACATAGATGGCACCAATGCCGAGATTGGTCAACGCCGCAATGGCATCATCGGCACTATTCGAAAGCAGCTCGGCACAGGCTTGCCCTATGACTGCCGATGCTGTATCTTCTCGGCCGAGATATTGTGATACTCGTGCTGCGGGGGAACTATCGATGATATCGCCGTTGCCTGTTCGCATCAGAGAATAATCCACTCTGTTTGCAGAGAGCGCAGCCAAGGCAAGCACACGATGCGATGATTTCTGAGAAAGATAGTCTCGCGCCACCATTGGCAGACCACTGCCCGATGTCGTAATAGAGCTTCGAGCACTAGTCAGCAGACCACCATACACCCCCCATACTGCAACGCACAGGAACAGAACAATGGCAAGCGAGATGCGGCCCGCCTTGGCAAAAGACACGAAACGATGCCGTGAACCTGCGCTGATTTCCTGCATAGTGGATCGCTGAGCAAGCTCAATGAATTGATGCACTGCCGATCCGGCTATCAGGCAGACGCATGAAAGCAACGCCATAATCACGAGAGAAAGCCCGGGCAGCGGTGATGCGGCCACGCTTGCTGTGGCATCCGTACCAACTCCAATGCGAACCGATACCAAAGACACGAGCAGTCCTGCGATTGCGAGAATCCACATCATTCTTGAAAGACGCAAAGCGAAAGGCAAAGCCAACGCACACACTCCAAATACAACCAGCAAGGCAAAACTTGCCCAAAGTGCGATAACCAAGACATTGCCTTGCAAGAGCCACAATTGTTTGCTCTGCATGGACTGCATGCCGAAGCTCTGCTCAATGAGTTGCAGTGCGTTCAAGGCTCTTGGCGAAGCTCCGACGCTCGAAACCGGTATCTGAATATCACCAAAGAGTTGTCTCCAATCCCCTGCAGTCCAGAACTCAACTGCATTGAGAAGCAGGGGCGCCAAAGCCAATGCTGATGGAATTGGAATGAGCAAAAGCATGGTGCGATGCGAACGGACAATCACCAGGAAGGATGCAAAGACGGCAATCAAAGGCAACACTATCTGCGGCTCTGACAACGTCACTGGTATGAAGCACAGCGAAGCCAGCGCTGCCGATTGAATCGAGGGATGAGGACGAGCGGGCATTTCAGTGCGATACATTCCCACTGCCCTCAACATAAAGGCAAAGGAGACGGGCAGGAAGATCATGCTGACGGCCAATGCCACGGATCCATCACTATATATGCCAAGAAGCCATGTCGATGCCGCCCACAGCAGCGATGCAGCAAAACGAATGATGTTTGAGCGAGTGAAAATTCCGGCAAGTGCCCAGAATGATACGGCACACAGCGGAGCCGCAAGCACAATCATAAGGAGCAGGGCTGTATTGGCGTGTCCGATGGTAATGATGTTCGCAACGACGATTATGAAGAGGAATGGCGTTGGCGAGGCAAAGATGCCAAGACCCGAACCGAACGACCAATTGCTCGTTGCACTGCTCCATAGCTGACTCCAACTTGCATTGAAGGGAAGCAGCGTGTTCGATGCCGCTCCTTCACCGGCGAACAGACCAGTTATCAACATGCGCTGCTCTGCAACCACTGCTGTGGATGTGATGACAAGCAGTGCAACTACCCAAAGCAGTCGAATACGCATCTGCCGGTGAAGGTGAGCTACCGCCAGAGGACTGAGCAGTGTGACGCTGCCCTGTTCGGCAAAGGCCTCATTGCGTTCCTTCCACTGCCTGAGTTGATTTCTTCCGGCGACCAGCATATTCAACGAAGAAAGCGTAACCGTCTTGCCATGGGCCAGTCTTCTTCTAGCCGCAATCGCTCCTGGAAGAATAAGGAACATGCGCCAAGGAATGCACAAGTCACACAAAGCCTCATATGGCTGTTTTCTAAAGAGTCGCTGCGCGAATGACCCAATCCCCTGCAATACGAGCCAGATCCACAGGAACGGCCAGAGAATCATGCGACTATCAGTGATGCGATACCGCAACCGCGCATCCGCCACGCTCAAGTAGTGGTTGTGAACTGTCTGTGCCTCAGCGGCACGCCCATTCTTGGTACGAATTCCCTCATATCTCGCGCGACGATGGGCGATGACCGCCTGCGGAACGACGATTACCCGACCGGCATGAAGACAGATACGGCGTGATATCTCAGCGGATTCACCGAAAGTTCCAAACCATGAGTCCACGCCGCCCGAACTGTTGAGTGTTGATAGTGGCATCAGTGCACCGGCGAGAGATACTGCAAAAACATCCTGACGGGCATCATATTGCTCCTGGTCAGGTTCGCCATCAACGACAAGGCTGACCAGACGGTGCTTGGCAGCATAGTATCCGACGTTATGCAGATTATGATCGTTCCAGCCGATGTGCTTGGCACCAATCAATGAAGCCTTGGGAGCATTGCGCCAAGCCTCACGCAGTGCATCCAGACATTGCGGATTCTCTGGGCGCGAATCATCATGCAACAGCCATAGACCACGAACGGATTCTGGCAGTCTGGCATAGCTCAATGCCTGAGAAACCGCATGGGAGAACGAAACTGCGCCCTTTGCACGAACCAGTTGAACCTGAACTGTGTGGACTTGGGGAAAACTTTCTCCAGAATGCGTATTCGGCTCCAGCACTTCAAATGAAGAATATAGAGGTGTAGATGTTTCACCACTGCAGTCAGCAATGACAATGCAGCTGGGAAGCACCCGCTGTTGGAGGACACTTTCAAATGTTTTCGTGAAAAAACGCAAATCCTCCTCGACAGTGATGACCGCAGCCACATCTTCCGCCACATCCGAGCGAAGAGATTGAGCATGCTCGGACATGGTCTGAGCGAGTACCTGTTGTATGCCTGGAGCTGTGAAACCAACTGAATTCATATAACCAGTGTAAGCATAGGTCCAAGAAGATAAGGGATGAGTGGACTGTGCGTTGCACAATCCACTCGCTTCATGCCTGCTGCTCCTTGTGATAGCGCCGTCTCTCACGTTCGCTCATGCCACCCCAGATACCGAAACGCTCATCATGTGCAATTGCCCATTCCAGACAAAGCTCGCGCACCTCACATTGGGCGCAGATTCTTTTCGCCTCTCTGGTCGAACCACCTTTTTCAGGGAAGAACGCCTCCGGATCAGTCTGCGCGCATAGGGCCCGATGCTGCCAGGAAAGATCTTCACTGGAATCGAATAATCCCCAAAGTTGGTTCGCCGATGCTGACGGAGAATTGCCTTCGATGCCATCCCACATGGCTAACCTCCTCGGTGCATCGTGTGCACATGCAGAGAATGATATGACTTCGTGTAAATTACACACTTGTGAGAAAGCATTTGTCAATGAAAACACAAAATTTACCAATAAACTTGCAATTTCAAGCGTTTTGCATCGAAATTTCAGAGTCTTGGGCACACTAATTTCACAATTTTCAGCAGGCTTTCAGAGAAGGACACTTTCGATGAATTACAATTTAAGAGTTTACGAGGGATAGAACGGTATCACGATTGCGAGAATCACGTACGATCCTTGTATTTCCGACAGGAAGGCTTAAGCGTGGCTTTGAAGAAACATACAGGTATGAATCCTCCGAATATCGGTGGATTCATGGTAACTGCACCTAAGCACGGAATAAGTTTCGTAACTCATCACCATATTCTCACTGTCGTTTCTCTAGCCATTGTAGCGTTCTTCGCGTTCTCAGCCACCTTCGCAGCCGCAAGCTTCCTCGATATCGACAATACCGTGCAGTCAAACGCCGTCCCTATCCTTTCGCCGAGCAAGGGAACCAGCACGCCCACAACACTCGATCAATACGCCGGCAAGACGCTCAATATTCTGATCCTGGGGCAGGATACACGCTCCGGCTCTCAGAATGCTGCCATCGGTGGCGATGACGGCGAAGAGAATCATCAGTCGGACACGGCGATGGTCATGCAGATTTCGGCTGACCGCTCCTATGTCAATCTGGTCTCGATTCCCCGTGACTCGCTTGTCGATGCTCCAAGCTGCAAGACAACCAAGGGCACCATCCCCGCTCGATATAACGTGATGTTCAACTCGATATTTGCATATGGATATTCCCAAGGTGGAGATATCGCATCCGCTGCCAATTGCGCAATGACCGCCGTGAACGCCTTGACCGGTTTGGACATCTCTTCGTTCATCGTCGCAGATTTTGCAGGTCTTAAAGACATGATTGATGCCATTGGCGGGGTTAGCGTCTGTATTCCAGAGGACACGAAGGATTCCTACACCAATCTCACCCTTTCCAAGGGCCTGCAGCACTTGAATGGCACCCAGGCAACGCAGTATGCCCGCATGAGGCATGGAACCGGAACCGATGGCTCAGATATCATGCGTACAACGCGTCAGCAGTATCTCGTCAAGGCATTGCTGGCCACAGCACGTTCCAAAAACCTGTTCACCAATGCCTCACAGATGTATCAACTTGCAAAGTCTGCTTTGAGTTCCCTGAAATTTAGTGAGAACCTTGCCACCACAACAGGACTGGTTGGCCTCGCAATGAGTCTGAAAAACCTGACAACTTCACGTATCTATTCCCAGACTGTACCTGTTACCACCGCTCCTTCTGATTCCAACCGTGTGGTGTGGGCGAGTACGGCATCCAGTGTCTGGGCAAAATTCAAGGATAGCCAGCCGCTCACCCAGTCAACGGCAAGTGCTTCTAGCTCCACAAGTAGCTCTAGCAGCTCATCCAGCTCCAGCAGCGCATCCAGCTCAACTCCAAGCGCATCAAGTTCCACGAGCGCGTCATCGACACCAAGCGCAACGGTAAATGCAAACACTGGCTTGATAACCGAGACCAATGGAACGCTGCTCGACCCGGAAACGGGAGGCATAGTTGACCCTGAAAGTGGAGCCATCCGTGATCCAAACACTGGCCAATACATTGGCATGGCAGCCAAATACATTAACTTCACGGTATGTGGGATTACTGCGCAGGATTGGGACTGAAACTCCCCTGTGCACCTCTTTCTGTGTTAAAGCTGTGTCCAGAAAGACAAGTTCGGAGGATACATGGCTCGAGAATCTGAAGATGCGACATCTGGCGACACTCCGCCAAGTTTCATTCCGACCCACCATGCGAACCCGTCGAGTCAACCATCTTCGCATGCCAGTGGCGGCAGTTCTGAAGATCTACCCAGCTTTGCTCCGAGAAGAAGTTCAAATCGAGGTTCACATCCATCGGTTTCGACCGGTAGACCGTACGGCTCGATGCCACGTTCTTCAGGTTCACGCTATTCACAGCGCAAGCCCAACGCGTCCCAGAACGCTCCCAGCAGTCGAAGACAATATCAGTCATCCTCCTCGAACATTCGCCGCCCGCAAGCTCAATCTTTCTCCGCCAGGCCGTCGCGCCAGGGCGGCAAGGGAGGCACCACTCGCCTGAAGTTCAACTTCAGACGCATTATCGCGGTCATCATCATCGTGATTCTGCTGCTTCTCGCAATATTTGGCATCGGCATGTGGAATTGGGTCAATGGTCAACTCAGCAAAAAGGATATGCTCACGTCTGCGGCTGACTCATCGGCGCAGACATGGCTCATCCTAGGTTCCGATCAGCGCGATGGCACGCCTGGAACGGGAACGGAAGCTGACGCGCCGGGATTTAGAACAGATACCTTGCTGGTGCTCACCAAACCAAAGAGCGGAAGCAGCTCGCTCATTTCAATTCCCCGTGATTCCTTGGTACAGCTGAACGGCACATACATGAAAATCAACGCAGTAGCCGAGAGTGGCGGCTACTCGGCGTTGACCGGGCAGGTCGAGAATATCACCGGAGAGAAGATCGATCATGTAGCCATGATCAAGTTTGGTGGATTGGAAAAGGTTGTGAATGCGCTTGGTGGCGTCGAACTGTGTTATAGCAGCACGGTCAACGATGCGAACTCGGGCCTCAATTGGACGGCAGGGTGCCATGTCGCCAACGGCACCACGGCATTGGCCTTCTCAAGAATGCGATACTCCGATCCTGAAGGTGACTTTGGTCGCGCGAAGAGACAGCGTCAGGCGATCGCGGCAATCGTGAAGAAAGCCTCAAGTTCCACCATTACCAGCAGCCCTTCGACCATGCAGAAGGTTGCCAAGGCATCGCTGGCTTCGATAGTGGTCGACAATAAGACAAATCCCTATACTCTGTTGAAGATGGCATTGGCCTTCAAAGCCGCATCTGGTACGAGCGGTGTGACGGGAAGCGTCTATTGGTCAAATCCCGATTACTATCCAGGCGGTAACGTTGGTTCGACTGTGCTTCTCGATGCTTCGAAGAACAAGGCACTGTTCACCTCGCTCGGGAATGGAACCCATGCAAAAGGCACTGTGGGCGGGCAAGTCTGATCTGCGATACCTGATCTGCGGGCAAAGATTGAATTGACAAAGTCTGAACATATCTGGCTCATATTCGACCACAACGCCTGATGCCATAGCCGAGCGTTGCATGAGGTTGAGATACTGTGGCAATGGATAATCGCTCACGCATGCAACGAGTCCTTGCCCTCTTGCCGGTTCTTCTGCCGCAGGCTATGTTGGGGTCCATCATGCTCATGCAACGACAATGGGTTGCTGCTCTTGTCAGTTTCACCGGGATAGTCTCTTACATCTGGATGAATCTGTCACAGCATGTTACCCATGAACGTTTCGGTGAATCTTCCGGACACGGGCAGCGGAATGGCTGTGCGATAACGGACTCATCGATAATTGGAAACAATGCTCGCATCACAGCCGAAACGGATGTACTTGATGCGCCACATCCTCCATGCTGCAACTTAATGGACATTATGTGGTCACAGAACGATTCCCACCAGTCTTCACTTGCAATGACTCACCCTAAGTCCAGAGAAACCAAGCTGCTGTGGCAGACGATCGTTCATTCTTGGCTCAAAGATGATGGTAGAGATACGTGCGCCCATACAACACGTGTGCCGCTGGGAACGATTGGCGAAAACCAACTATTCCATGTCGATCTCGTATCTCAGGGTCCGCATGCCCTGATGGCTGGGACCACAGGTTCCGGAAAATCTGCCATGTTGCAAAGTTGGTGCCTTGCCCTGGCAATGCGCTCACCACCGGACCAACTCAATCTTGTGCTCTTGGATTTCAAGGGTGGTGCCGGACTTGACGTATTGCAGGGGCTGCCTCATACGGTCGGATGCGTCAGCGATCTGCAACTGCAGCACGCTCAGCGGGCACTGCTCGGCTTGGAACGAGAACTTCGTAACCGCGAATTGTTGGTCTCGCAATATGGGGTGGCTGATGTCATGGACATTGATGTTCCGCCGCCGCGCCTGATAATCGTGATTGACGAGGCAAACGCACTATGCCAGCAGATACCCGAGGCCATGAAGCGATTGTCGCGTGTTGCATCGCTCGGTAGATCTCTGGGGATGAATCTCATCATGTGCACC
Organism: Bifidobacterium aquikefiri; assembly: GCF_002259795.1. Taxonomy (GTDB): domain Bacteria; phylum Actinomycetota; class Actinomycetes; order Actinomycetales; family Bifidobacteriaceae; genus Bombiscardovia; species Bombiscardovia aquikefiri. The sequence goes on from NZ_MWXA01000005.1 coordinate 179,538, forward strand.
CAGAACCCAGCAAGCCAGCTGAGCACAGAAATAAAGGCGAATATGGCACTTCGGATATGTCTGCGCGTTCAGGATCCCTCGCAGGCTCTTGAGATGATCGGCAGGCCAACCGCGGCTCACATCAGCCCGACCACGCCCGGAATGGGCCTATTCAACGATGGTGCATCCATTACGCTGTTTCGAAGTGCATATACCAAGGATTGCAACCACCTGATCACCAATGTCAGGTATGCTGCCTCGTTCCTCAACCATGCCACCCAGAAAGCGCTATTCACCAGCCCCCTGCCACCGATGTGCAATACACAGAAACAGGCCGAAGCCGCCGGCAATGACGCAGACACACGTACGTCTGAATCGCAAAATTCTGAAGAACATTCAACGAATGCAAGATCGGCGAGTTCCAAACCGTATACGGCAGTGATCGGATTGGAAGATGACGGTGTAAGGTATCGAATCTGCTCGTTGCGCTTATCGGGCAACGTTGCAATCATCGGTTCACCAGGCAGAGGCAAGACCACGATATTGCGAAACATCCAGCATGCTCTGGCGCAAAAGCCAACCGTCAACTGCACCTTCATCACTGCGGATTGTGCAACCCTGCCCTCAGTGACTCCTGGATCGAAGCAGGTCTGGCTCGTCGATGATGCCGATGAACTCTGCAACCCGAGTACCATGCTTCCTCTTAACGAAGAGTTCAACCAGGCAATTCGCAATCCAGATCTATACGTGATATTTGCAGTGGACTCCCCCAATCATTTTCGTCTGCATGAGTATTGTCCAACACGCATCATTTTCCCTTCCGGAGAGATGAGTCTAGATATTTTGTCGGGAATCTCGCCAACTACTGTAAAAAGCTTCGCGCCAGATGACTTGACACGAGTCGGTCGAGCCGTTGTGATCGCACCAGGAATTGAACACACGATACAATGTTCAACTGCCTATAAATACTAAAAAATCTTGAAAAGTTTCCGTTTTCGTGCTTACCTAGTTACAGGCTCGGATAAACCGGGCAACAGACTTGAAAGAGGCGACAATGAGTAGTGCTTTCGACTGGCGAGCCAAAGCCGCGTGCAGAGACAAGGACCCGGAACTATTCTTCCCCGTTGGCAACACGGGGGCTGCGTACCAGCAGATCGAAGAGGCCAAGAGTGTCTGCAGAACATGCAAGGTCATTGATGCATGTCTGAGATGTGCGCTGGACACCAATCAGGATTATGGCGTTTGGGGCGGCTTGAGTGAAGACGAGCGCAGAGCACTCAAGCGCAGAGCCATGAGGGCAAGACGTTCTCAGGCTATTCAAATGCAGGCGTGACGCGCATAAGATTCTCTTCAATCGTTCGTGAATTACAACCACGGACAATTGAAGAATGGAATCCGCTTTTGTGAAGATTGTAACTATGAGCGATGGCGCAATGGAGTGGTATAAAAAGGTCTTGTTGAATGGAAACATTCAACAAGACCTTTTCTGTGCATGGCTTTCAATGCAGCACTAATCCCTATCGTTCTGCGTCTCCTGAGCAGCTCTGAGCTTCATGGACAGTGACACGCGTGTGCCGCCATCCCGACGGGGACCCCATTTCACCGATCCGCCAAAATCATTGGTCACGAAGGTATTGATTATCTGAGTTCCCAAGCCTGAGCCAGTTGATTTTGCCATGCCCTCCTTTGACTCGCTGCGATATCCATTACCATCGTCTTCTACAACAACGTTGAGAGCGTTGCCACCTCTACCCACTGAAATAGTAATGTGCCCCTCTTTGCGGCCTTCAAAACCATGTTCTACGGCATTATTGATGAGTTCTGTAAGCACCAGGGATAGCGGAGTCGCGTCCTGAGCTGGCATCATACCGAATTTTCCGAGGAAGGATATTGAAATCTTCTGATCCTCAGATGTGGCCAGATCCACACTCAGCTTGAGTAGATTTGAAATGACCTTATCAAAGTCAACGATTTCATCGGCCGTCTGGCTCAATCCCTCATGGACAACAGCTATGGTCTGCACGCGACGCTGCGCTTCTTCCAACTCCTTCTTCACCTCGGGAAGCTTTGTTCGGCGAGCCTGGAGGCGCAATAGTGCTGAAACTGCCTGAAGATTGTTTTTCACTCGATGATGAATCTCGGAGATTGTTGCATCCTTCGTTTGCAATTCCTGCTCACGGCGACGCAGTTCAGTGACATCTCGGCATAGAATCACGGCGCCAGAACGCCCGTTCTCATCAAGTAACGGCAAGGAGCGAATGGATACTGCCGAACGGTTGGCTGCAAGCTCGGAATCGATGGCAGCCTTCCCACTCAGGACCAGCGGTAAGCTCTCAGGAACAGGATCGTTTTTGTGAAGCAGTGAGGTTCCGATTTCACTGAGGTATCGACCTTGCATGGTCTTTACCGAACCCAGCCTTCTAAAGCAGCTCGTGGCGTTGGGCGATGCATAGCGGACGATTCCTTCCGCAGTAATAATGATGAATCCATCTGCGACACGGGCAATATGCCGTTGATTGATCACGGCATCTACATAAGGGAATTCTCCACGTGGAATCATGTTGAAAAGCATCTTTCCCGATTCGATGCTTTCGTTCTCATAACGGCCGTTTGATTCACGCGTTGCCAGGTTTGTTTCCCTGACAACCAGACCCAGGGTTTTGCCGTTATGCTTCACCTGCGCATAGACATCGCAAACCGTGGAACGTCCTATGGTTCGCACTCGCTTTGAACGCAGTGGCGCATCGAGCTTCATCGCCACATCAAGCTCGCTGGTGAGGTTATCAGGAATCTGATTGCCGACTACATCCTCCGATCTGAGAGACATTACAGTCGATGGTCTGCATTGTTCGGCAACGACGTAATGCCCATCCCCTGTTTGGAGCAGCAAGAGTAGATCTGCGAATGTAAGATCAGATATCACTTGCCAGTCCGCAACAAGATGATGAAGCCATTCTCTATCGTCGTCGGCAAAGTCAGGACGGGTCGCAAGGATGTGGGTAAAATCAGCCATGACCTCCATCATAATGATGATTGCTAACTTCGCGCTTCTTGGAAACGCGGACAGTGAAGCCGATTCCCATTCTGCGCTAACTTACGGTATCGTAGGTTACGCTATCGTAAGTTCTGGAGGTAAATCATGGCAACGCAATCTCATATCGAGCCATCTCACGTGGAAAAGACTCGTAAGCCCCGATTGGATGTGCATGGCCGGGAAAAACCCCTATTGCGCGGATGGATTCATGCAGGGGCAACACCTTTGGCATTGGCAGCAGGCATTGTCCTCATATGCCTCAGTCCGACGGCACCATTGAAATGGGCATGTGCCATCTTCATGACTTGCTCATTGATTCTCTTTGCTAATTCCGCTCTATATCACTTGGGTAATTGGTCACCGAAGGTAACCGTATTGCTGCGTCGACTCGATCATGTCAATATATTCCTCTTGATTGCCGGTACCTATACGCCTTCATCGTTTGCGCTCACACCATTTTGGAGAAATATCATTCTCGCTGGCATGTGGATCAGCACCGCCATTGCCATCATCATTCATGTCATTTGGATCAATGCGCCCCGATGGCTATACACTGCGGTATATATCATCTTTGGCGTGTCTGGCGTTGCATTCCTCGGTCTTTTCTGGAATTCACCAGTGGCAGGACCTTCAGTTGTCTGGCTCATCATTTCAGGAGGGATTTGCTACATCCTAGGTGCCATCGTGTACGCCATGAGATGGCCGGATCCTTGGCCAAAGGTTTTCGGCTTCCATGAAATATTCCATTGCGGAACAATTGCGGGTTACGCATGCCACATGGTTGCCATTTATCTTGTAATTTGCCGTCTGATGTGACGGTTCATCGAGTTTTGTTGCTTTTTCTCAGTAGAAACACGAAAAAACTCATAATTCACAGTGAAATCATGCGCTTAATGAACTCTGATACTCAAAAAAGGCAACAAAACTCAATCTCTCAGAAACACGTTACTTCAACGGCTTGGAGTCGATGATATTGACCCTGATATCGCGCCCGTTGGGCGCCTTATAGGTCACTTCATCACCCTGCTTCGCGTCCATGATCGCTGCACCAATCGGTGACTCAGGACTGATGACGTCATAATCCGTCGCAACTGCAATGTCTCGGGAACCAAGGACATAGGTTACCTTGTTGCCCGCGAGATCAAGCGTAACGATAGAACCATTGCCCACGAGACCTGCCTTGGGCGCCTTGAGGATCTTGGTATTACGCAGCTTCACGATAAGCTCGTTAATACGCCCCTCATTTTTACCTTGCTCCTCGCGAGCCGCCTGATAGCCACCGTTCTCGCTTAAATCTCCCTCGGCACGGGCTGTTGCAATACGCTCCGTGATCTCTTCACGGTATTCGCCCTGCCGATGCTCAAGCTCTTCCTTGAGCTTGTCATACGCCTCTTGTGTCAGCAAGATGGTCTTTTCCTCTGCCATGATTCCTCCTTAATTGTGTATTGAGCAGTAAGTGTATTACGGTTTTCGACAGAATGTATCAAAAATGCGTGAAATATTGGTCTGCATGATCATCACAGATGCATGCACACTGAACCCCCATAACAAAAAAGACGCCGACGACAGCCGACGTCCCCCTGTTCCAGTGCTCAGCGTGTTGAAATAATGTCAACGACGAATACCAATGTATCCGTTCCGCCGATTCCAGCCTGTGGCACGCCCTGAGTTCCGTATCCATACTCAGGCGGGATGCTTATCAAAAGACGAGAACCAACATTGTGACCAAGAACCGTTTGATCCCACCCCTTGATAACGCGTCCAACGCCAATGGGGAAGCTGGCAGGCTGATGACGGTCGAAACTTGAATCAAACGGCTTTTCGGAGCCCCACGTGACACCATGATAGTTCACGGTTACGGTGTCGCCTTTGCGAACTACCGGACCAGTGCCTTCAACCAGCTCAACGGATTTCAGACCGCTGGGAGCATCGCCATCAAACTCGATGGTTGGTCGTTGACCAAAGTCTTCAACAACCTTGGGCATATTCGCGTCTGACATAAGTTCTCCTTGCCTTAAAATACAAAGCTCTACGGTATTACCTTTTAGCGAATACCACAAGTTCCATCAGTGTTGAGCAATCAACGTATCGTAATCCAAGATGCACGAGAAAGTGTGGCACTGCCAACTCAAGCGTGCGCAATGTAGGTGAACATCATAACCATATAAAATACCCCAAGTGCTGCAAGAATCAGCGTTATGACGCCAGTCACGATGACCAGAGCAAGGCGCTCAGAGAATCGTGGAGCGACGATCTTGGCAACGAACCAGGCTATGAAACCAAGCACAGCGCAGTTGAATCCGACGGCAAGGCGCTGCGAAATGGATAGGGGCTCTGCATCAATACCAGCAAGCAAGGAATTAAAGATTGCAGGTATGACGAAATAACCCCATGCTGCATACGCTATGAATCCACCGAGTCCAAAAATCACTGGTGCCAAACGAGCACGCAGCGACTTTCTGATTTGCACGGAAACATAATCAATCGCCCAGAACAGCGCGAATCCGACCGTATAGCAGAAGAACACAGCCAACATACTCGCAATGCAGCTCCAAGGCACAAGCGCAATTCCAGTGTTGCTCGCCATAGCAAGGATGAACGGCGCGCAGACGATTTCCCCAATGCACAGCACCGCAGCAGCACAGATTACCTGTGCCAATATTTCTGGAACCTTGCGAGCTTTTTCTCTGTCTAGTGACTTGGACACATGAACCTCATCTCAAAAGTGACGCTTTGCATTGAAGCTTAGCATCTGCAATCGCTTTTAAAATCAATGATGAGTGCCCCAGGTGGGAATCGAACCCACATGTCTCGCAACGTCGGATTTTAAGTCCGATGCGTATACCATTTCGCCACTGGGGCATGTCCGTTTATCCGAATAGGGCGCAGACAAGCCAACTTGCTAGCGTACAGGCAACGGACAATACGTCACAATACCATGAAATCAGATGAGACCCGCAAGCATCTTTCGACCACGATCGAGAACAATACCATCCAGAAGACCATGCTCACTGGCCAGAAACGAATCGATATGTCTCCCTCGAGTTGCAGCCGCCGATGCAACCCTGGTAAGCACACGAGTCCAGATCAAGGCTCCACCACCAACAACATCGATTCGCCCTGGATGTATCGCCCCCACCCTGCCACGTTCTTCTCGACTCATGCGAAGGATACGATCATCTGCCTCGAAGGCATCATCGAAGTTGATTCTTGCACCATCAACTGCATGGCGATCATAGCTTTGACAGCCCATGGCGATTGCGCTCATGGTTGTGACCGTGCCGGAGACACCGATGATGGTTGAGACATCCTGCGCTGGAATATGGGTGAATGCCTCATCGATATGTGCATCGATGTCTGCGGTTGCCTCTTCGATTTGTTCTTCGGTTGGAGGGTCAGCGAGAAGATGCCGTTCGCTCATGCGCACCGAACCGATATTCATTGAGAAACCTGAGCGAACATTGTGGGCAGGAACGGCATTGCCGTCACCCCCCACGACAAGCTCGGTCGAGCCACCACCCAAATCAACCACCATATATGGTGGTTGGGGCCGCGTCTGATCCTGCGTCGAATGCAAGGTTGCCGTAGCTCCCAGGAAACTCAACGCAGCCTCTTCAGATCCTGGAATCACCTCTGGTCTAACACCCAGAATTGATTCGACTTCATCTTCAAAATCATTGCGATTTGCGGCATCGCGAGTTGCCGAAGTAGCCACGAAACGCAGATCATCAACGTGATGCCTACTCAATACATCTGCAAATTCCTTGACTGCTGCATATGCACGCTGCAGAGCATCATCGGCGAATCTGCGGTTTTTATCGACACCTTGGCCGAGTCTGATGATTCGCAGGATCCGCGGCGTTACCACATGCAGTCCATGCTCATCGACCTCAGCAATCATCAGTCGTATCGAATTGGTACCGCAGTCAACTCCGGCTATGGTCACTGAATCCATCAGTTTCTCCTCCAACAATGCTGTTCATGCATGAACCAAGTCTAATATTGTTCAGCATCCTTCAGCATAGTCATATTCATCCTCAATGTGGCGACACTGGATTGTGACGACACTGCGTTATGGTCACAACGCGTTATGGCCACACATCAGTGTTGCATTTACCATGAATGTGTTATCTATTCCATCATGAAGACAGAACACCCCAGTAGGCCTGTGAATCTTGCAATATGCATGTTTTCATGAACCTTCTTGGCATATAGCCGAATATAATGAAATGGTTCAGGAATTCGGGGAATTACGGTTGCATTGCAGTCCTATTTCCCATTCTGGCAGCACATCAAAGGGGAAGATTCATGACACAGGTACTTGTTGCAGGTATTGACACATCAACGCAATCGGTGAAGGTGCGAGTTACTGATGCCAACACCGGACGAATGGTGAGATTCGGACAGGCCAAGCATCCACATGGCACCAGCGTGAATCCACAGTTCTGGTGGGACGCGTTCCTTGAAGCAGCGCAACAGGCTGGAGGACTCGATGATGTCAGTGCATTGGCAGTCGGCGGTCAGCAACATGGCATGGTACTTCTTGATGCTCGTGGCAGAGTGGTAAGGGACGCATTGCTGTGGAACGACACACGTTCTGCACCTGATGCCGAACGGCTTATTGAAGAACTTGGAGAATCCGAAAAAACTGCCGATGAAAGCGATCTTGCCGATGATCCCATGATGCGTGGGCGTCAACGCTGGGTAAAGGCAGTGGGCTCATCTCTTGTCGCTTCATTGACAATAACCAAGATAGCCTGGGTTGCAGAGCACGAGCCTGAGCATGCGGATCGCGTTGCCGCTGTATGTCTTCCCCACGATTGGCTGAGTTGGAGAATCGCGGGCCACGGTCCAGTTGAAGAAGGCAAGACAGCCGACTTTGATGATCTGTTTACCGATCGTTCCGATGCTTCAGGAACGGGGTATTTTGATGCTGTGAGCAACTCATATCGCATGGATTTGTTCAAGATGGCATTCAAGAGAGACAACGTCAGACTTCCGCGATTGGTCCAGTCACATGACGTTGCGGCCATGGCAGACCCATCCATTGCAGGAAAAGATGTTGAGGGTGGTTGCATCATCGCTCCAGGTGGTGGTGACAATGCCATGGCATCACTGGGGTTGAACATGAAGATCGGTGATGTCTCTATCTCCTTGGGTACTTCTGGTGTTGCAGCAGCCATCGCGCCTGATCCGGTATATGACATGAGTGCATCCGTCACAGGATTTGCCGACTGCACCGATCACTGGCTGCCGCTCGCTTGTACCATCAATGGATCGCGAATCATTGATGCAGGCAGATCAATGCTCAATGTGGATTATCAGGAGCTTTCGGATCTTGCCCTGAAATCACGGCCTGGAGCGGAGGGCATCACTTTGATTCCATATTTCGACGGTGAGCGCACACCGAATCGACCAGAGGCCAAAGGCACCCTGCACGGCATGACCATGAACAATGTCAAGCCCGAAAACATCGCTCGCGCCTTTGTCGAATCATTGCTGTGCACACAGCGGGATTGTCTTGAATTAATCGAGGATCTCGGTGTGAATGTTAAACGCATACTGCTAATTGGCGGCGGATCGAAAACACCAGCAGTGCGCGAATTGCTTCCTTCGATTCTTGGTTCTGCCGTTGCACTCCCCCATCCTGATGAATATGTGGCCATTGGTGCGGCACGCCAGGCAGCATGGGTTCTTGATGGTTCAGATCAGGCACCAGAGTGGCCAGTTGCGATTGACGAGACATTATCCGGGGAACCAAACAACGACGTATTCCAGCAATACGCAAGCTATCGTGGCTGATAGTTGAGCAACAGCAAGGGTTGCAGCTTCCACAACTGAGCTGTAACCCTTGCGGCATTGCCTTGAACCTATGCCAGTATAGAGATTAGAGAATGCTGCACCGGCACAAATTGCTATCGAATCGACCCGCTGCAGCGACCATGTTCAGAGCGATATCACCAATCGGATTGACTCCAGCACCCATGCATAGGCTCTGCCCCACCAAGGCATGAAGACATTTCACACGAACTGGCATGCCGCCTGCACTGATCCCCCTGATATGGCTATCGTCATCACCGAGCAACTCGGCGAGCTGGGATCTGAAGAGCAGGTAAGCCTGATGAGCCTGCTCGTACGCTTCTTTCAACTGCTGATCCTGACAGACACGCTCCGATAATTGCCTCATCGTACCGTCAGCCTCAAGGCTGGATACGGCCTTCACTGCTTCAGGACTTGTAAGATAAAAAGTGGTAGGAAATGGAATGGAGCCATTGAGCAATGGTCGAGTCACCACGGCCAAAGGCCTTCCACATCGGCACCGCGCACCAACGGCAATCATGCCTCGTGGATAGCGCGTCAATTGCCGTTCAACAAGCGCTATCTCTGCGCCTGTCGCAGGTGAGTTCAGTAACTCATTCAGTCGAACTCTCACTCTGGACTGCAATGGTTCACCAAGCATAGTCCCATGCTCATCAGCCTTGCATTGTTCCGATGCTCGTGTTCCGTGCAGCTCAGCACCGTTTGCAGAATTACCGTAATGCTTCATAATCGATTGAATTGTACCTTATCGCATTTATATTGAAGACTCGCGTCGAGGATGAACGAGCTCAGTCTGATGAAGACGAAGATGGAGACGATTGCGTCGAACTGGAACTCGATTCTGCAGAACTCGTCGAAGATGCTCCCTTGGAGGAGCCAGTGGAAGGTTCAGTTGAAGATTGAGAGGACGATGATGTATCGCCCGAAGATTTTCCAGCCTGTTTATCGGCTTTGTTGAAGGCATATGCAAGCTCGCTATACCACGGAAGCGTTGCTGCATCTGAAGAAGAGTCCTCTTGCTTAGCGTTCTTGTTCGTCTTGGTCCCGGTAACATCCTCGGGATGAAGCACTCTGACTGCTTCCTCTCCGGGGAACACAAAACCCAGCCGTTCTCTTGCCTGAGCGGTCACATAGGCCTTGTCGTTCCAGCGCGAGATTTGATTTTCCAAATCCTTCTTTTGCGCAACAAGACTGGCTTCCTGCTTGCGCAGACCATTAAGCTCTGAAAGATTGATTGCATATGTATGGAAGGTCGAGACCAGTTCTACCGTACCCAAAAGGATGATGATCATTGCAATGAAGAAAGAGATCGGTCCGGAATTGCCGAGAGTGCGCGTAGATGAACGCTGTGATGAACGCAACGTATGATGCCGCTCGCTTTTCTTCGATGTGGCGGAGAACTGATGTGAGTATACCTTGGAGTCATCCGAGTTCGAAGCACGATGCTGACGTCCGGCCGTACCAGTGGAAATCCGTCCACCGCCCTTGGATGTCTTGCTCATGATAAATCCCCAGCTTCTTTCAATGCTGCCATTATACGTTCACCTGCAGTGCACCTTGCCCGATGTGCTTGCCAAATGAAAATACCCATCACACTCGACTGGGAAAGTGACGGGTATTCTCTGGTTTCAAGTTTTGAGGTTGTTCCAAGCCCCAATGCAAAAACTACTTGATGTACTTCTTGCAAGCCTTGAATGCGCTGTAGCCGGCATACTGTGCGGTTGAACCGAGCTCTTCTTCAATCTCGAGAAGACGGTTGTACTTGGCAATGCGCTCACCACGTGCAGGAGCGCCGGTCTTGATCTGACGCGTGTTCTTTGCAACGGCCAGGTCAGCAATGGTGGTGTCTGGAGTTTCACCGGAACGGTGAGAAACCATGGAGGTAAAGCCATTGGCAGTTGCGAGTTCGATGGCATCGAGCGTCTCGGTGACTGAACCGATCTGGTTAAGCTTGACGAGCAATGAGTTTGCAGCCTTCAGGTCAATGCCCTTCTGCAGACGAACCGGGTTAGTGACGAGAAGATCATCACCGACGAACTGGAGCTGGTCGCCCATCTCGGCTGTGATCTTGGTCCATGCTGACCAATCTTCCTCTTGGAATGGGTCCTCGATGGAAACCAGTGGATACTTCTCGACAAGGCCCTTGTAATAGTTCAGCAGCCAGTCATCGTCACGCAGCTCGCCTTCGAAGAGATACTTGCCAGTCTTCTTGTCGTAGAACTCGGAAGATGCGACGTCAAGTGAGAGACCAATCTGCTCACCTGGCTTGTATCCAGCCTTTTCGATGGATTCAACGATGAGGTCAAGGGCCTCTGCGTTTGAATCCAGGTTTGGTGCGAAGCCACCCTCGTCGCCGAGACCGGTGCTCAAGCCACGTGCCTTCACCACACCCTTGAGTGTGTGATAGACCTCGACGCCCGCGCGAAGGGCTTCCTTGTATGAATCGAATCCATATGGGGAAACCATGAATTCCTGAATGTCAACGTTGGAATCTGCGTGAGCTCCACCGTTCATGATGTTCATGTTTGGCACAGGAAGAATGTGTCCGTTGGTTCCACCAAGATAACGGTACAGAGGGAGTTCAGCCGACTCTGCTGCTGCATACATCGCTGCGAGTGAAACGCCGAGGATGGCGTTTGCACCGAGCTTGCCCTTGTTGGGTGTTCCGTCGAGCTCGATCATGGTGTCGTCAATGGCGCGCTGATCTGTTGCATCCATACCAATAACAGCTGGTGCAATGGTGTCATTCACGGCCTTGACAGCACCAAGAACACCCTTGCCCTGATAACGATTCTTGTCACCGTCGCGACGCTCCCAAGCTTCTGCTTCACCGGTTGATGCACCGGAAGGAACGAGTCCGAGGCCCTGAGCTCCGTCTTCGGTCTCAAGAACTACCTCTACTGTTGGGTTTCCGCGGGAATCAAGGATTTCGCGTGCGTATACGCTTTCGATTGCTGCCACAACTTCTCCTTAAGACATTGTGTTGTTCTGACATCCCCCAGCGTAGTGCTTTTTATGGACGAGCAACGCGTGTTGCATATAAATTAATGTTAGCGCTCACATTTTATGGCGACGCGACTCTTCTTTCCGGCATGCGTCCCCGGGAAACAAACGTCCTCAGCGCTCAATGCTGGTGAGGATGCCACGCCAGGTCATCAATGAGCTGAGCTGTCCAGACCATGATCTGCTCAGAATCCATGGCTTGCTGACCAAGCGAACCGGCAAATGGAGCGGGAACGAGCAAGGTATGGGTGACTGGCCGATACTGAGAGCCTCGATAGATTCGCTGAATGCGCATGAGCACCGATTCCTGGGGATCGATCCTTGCAATGCGAACATTTTTCCCTTGGCCGCCAATCTCTGTAATGCCAAGCTTCTGTGCCTTGAAACGAAGCCTTGCCACGTCGAATAAGGCTTCAAAATCCTGCGGAGGCGTTCCATAGCGGTCAGTGAGTTCCTCTCTGAGATCTTCGAGGTCCACCTCGTTCTTTGCTGCTGCAAGCTTTCGATATGCTTCCAAGCGCAGTTTGTCCGAATCGATATACTCCACAGGAATTGATGCTTCGATAGGCAGATCGATGGACACTGCCTGCTCTTCCTGCGCATCAGGCTCCTTGTAGTGCTCCACAGCCTCAGACACCATACGCACGTAGAGGTCGAATCCAACTCCTTCAATATGACCTGACTGTTCATCTCCGAGAAGATTGCCTGTTCCGCGCAGCTCGAGATCCTTCATGGCGACCTCGTAGCCGGAACCCAATGCAGTGTTCTGAGCAATCGTTGCAAGTCGATCATGAGCTGTCTGGGTCATGGGTTTGCTCGGATCATAGAGGAAGTAGGCATAGGCACGTTCCCTGCCTCGTCCCACACGGCCTCTGAGCTGATGCAGCTGGCTCAAGCCAAAACGGTCGGCATGATCGACAATCAGGGTATTCGCATTCGAAATATCCAACCCCGTTTCGATGATTGTCGTGCAAACCAGTACATCAATGTCTCTATGCCAGAAATCTCGGATGACGTGGTCAAGTTGACGTTCACCCATCTTGCCGTTGGCGATGCCTATATTCGCCTCCGGAACCAGTTGCGCGATATGAGATGCCACGCTGTCGATATCCTCGACACGATTGTGCACGTAGAAAACCTGACCTCCACGCAACAACTCCCGTTTTATCGCTGCCGTAAGCTGCGAATCTTCACTCGCACCAACATAGGTCAGAACAGGCAGACGATCCTCAGGAGGTGTATCCAGAGTCGACATTTCACGGATGCCTGTTACTGCCATTTCCAAGGTTCTCGGAATTGGCGTGGCAGAAAGGCTCAATATATCCACATTGGTTCGCAATGCCTTGAGCGTTTCCTTGTGTTCAACCCCGAAGCGCTGCTCCTCATCAATGATGACAAGACCCAGATCCTTGAATTTTATCTTGGGGTTCAGCAATTTATGCGTACCGATTACCACATCCACGGTTCCATCGGCAAGACCTTGGGTAGCGGCTTTGATCTCCTTAGGCGTTTGGAACCGGCTCATGGCCGCTACATTAATGGGGAACCCCTCGAACCGCTCATTGAACGTCTCCTGATGCTGCTGCACGAGAAGTGTTGTTGGCACAAGCACGACAACCTGCTTGGAGTCCTGCACCGCCTTGAATGCTGCACGGACCGCTATCTCTGTCTTGCCGAAGCCCACATCTCCGCAGATCAGACGGTCCATGGGCATGGGCTGTTCCATATCGTGCTTTACCTCGTCAATGGTGGTGAGCTGATCCGGAGTCTCCTGAAATGGGAAGGCGTCTTCCAGTTCCTTCTGCCATGGTGTGTCAGGACTGAAAGCGAAGCCTTTGGTACGCTGACGTGCCGAATAGAGCTTGACCAGGTCAGCGGCAATCTCGCGCACATGCTTACGAGCCTTGGCCTTGGTCGCCGCCCAATCTCCTCCACCGAGCTTGTTGAGCTTTGGAGCTTCGGCACCAATGTATTTGCTGATCTGATCGAGTTGGTCAGTTGGTACATACAGCTTGTCGGATGGAGCATTGCGCTTGCTCGGCGCATATTCGATGACCAGGTATTCTCGCTGTGCACGCTGAGCACCCTTGCCAACGCTACGTTGCTTCATACCGATGAAACAACCGACTCCATGTTGTTCATGCACAACGAAATCCCCGGGTTTAAGCTCCATGAGATCGATGCTTTTGCGACGACGTTTCGGTGTCTTCAACTGGCCCGATGCACTTGTTCTCCCGGTCAGATCGCGCTCGGTAAGGACTGCCAGCCTTGCCGCAGAGTCGACAAAGCCATTCGGAGTAAGCGAACGAATCGGAGTAAACGTTGTGATGCCTGTTTCATTGATGGCGCGCTTGAGGCGCGACAACGTTCCCTGCGCCGCTGCAGTAAGGATAACGGTGAAACCCTGCCTTATCAGTCCGCTGATTCCCGAACTTGCCTTGTCCTCCTCTCCCCTGAAACTCTCTGGGTTCTGGGCATCGAGCTGATAATGACCATGAACATGTGAATCCACTCCGAAACCGGTGAGTCGAATGACTTCTTTGTGACCAAACTCCATGGCGGACAAGGTTTCGTCAAAATCGAGAAAACTCGCCTCATCAAAGGCTATCGGAGCGCCCGAACCATGACCTGATGCGGCAACGTGCCAGCTTGCAGCCAGGAATTCATTGGCGGTCTTTGCCAGATCATCCGAAGATCTGCGCAAACGCTCCGGGTCATCCAACATGACAATGGCGTCATCTGGCAACAGGTTCGGCACCTGCTCAAGATGATCAACCAATGCTGGCAACAGTGATTCCATACCTTCGACCGGTATGGCCTTGGAGATTGATTCGAGCATATCCTCTGCATTGGGAATCTGACCAATGAGGGATGCGGCACGCTTACACACTTTTGGAGTAAGCTGCAATTCCCGACATGCAGTTGCCCAGATGCTCGGAATCGAATCTCCATAGGTGCGTTGATCCGAGGCGTTGAATTCATGAATGCCATCGACTTCATCACCAAAGAATTCGATACGTACGGGATGCGCTGCAGTGGGTGGAAATACATCCAGGATTCCGCCACGAACTGCAAATTCCCCTCGATCCATGACCAAATCGACGCGAGAGTATGAATTTCTGACCAGCAATCGTGCCGCTTCATCCAGAGCGATCTCCCTGCCGGTCTCAAAGACCAACGGTTCCACGTCACCAAGACCAGCAACGACTGGCTGAATCAGTGACCGGACTGGCATGATAAGGATGCGGATAGGGCCAAACATGCTGCTATTCGCCACTGGATGCTTCAAGCGGCGGAAGACGGCCATTCTGCTTGCAACTGTGTCGGCGCGCGGTGAAAGTCGCTCATGCGGCAAGGTTTCCCATGCATCCAACAGTGCAATCTCCTGTGGATCTCCTGGATACCAAGACCGGATTGCTCCTGCCATTTCCTCGGCATCTCGGCCGGAAGCAGTTATGACGATAACGGTCTTTCTCGCCGCAGTTGCAGCAATGAGAGCGGGTCTCAGCCCTTCGGGAATGCCCAGGGTAGTTGATGGATTTGTCTTCGATTCCGAAATATCGGTCTCACCAGTCACCACTTCCTGGAAGATGGAATCGCGCTGCAAGTCCTCGAGTAGATAAGACAACGATCCCTCAATGCGGGCACTTGGCAAGGCAGTGCGCCCTGTTCTGAAACCGGTGGTATGCGAAAGTGCCTGCTGTGTCACTTTATCGACCATTGAATTTCTCCTGAGCCTGTCCAAGACCTTCGTTCATGATTGTTTCCACTGCGTCGGCGCCATCGCTGAGAAAGTCACACAACTGTGATTTCTGACTGGAGCTAAAGCCACCAAGAACCCAATTCACGGTCTTGGCGTGTGCGTCTCCTTGACGCGCTGCATGCCCAACGCCAAGCCTCACTCGAGAATATGCATTCGTCCCGAGTGAACGGTCAATGGATTTGATTCCATTGTGCCCACCGGCTGAACCGCCAGCCTTGACCTTGATGCGTCCGAATTCCAAATCCATGTCGTCGTGTATCGCAATGACATGTTCCGGTGCAATGTCGTAATACGAACAGATGGAAGCGACGGCGTTGCCTGAGTCGTTCATGAATGTGAGCGGCTTGGTCAGGAAAAACTTGAGTGGAGCACCAGAAAGCCTCATTATGCCTTTGCCAAGCAAGGCAAGCCCCTTGTGATCGGAAAGTGACACGTTCCAACGCTCGGCCAGGATATCAGCACACATGAAACCCATATTGTGTCGGGTCCCCTCATAGCGTGAACCGGGATTTCCCAAACCTGCAATCAACCAAAAATCAGACGACATGCCTCAAAACCAATCTTTCTCGCACAAAACCTCTCAGATTGTACCAACTGGCATGACGCATTGCGCTTGAGGAATTGAGTTTTGTGGCAATCGCCAAGTATCAAAGCCAGATTTTGGCTTAAACAGGAAGGATTTTCAACGTTTTCGCGACTGTGTCCTTGGCAATTGCCACAAAACTCGAAATTTCAATTTATTCTGCGTTTACCGCGTCCTTGATGGCCTGCTTCAACTGATCCTGGGCCTGACCATATGCATTGAAATCGCCCTTCTTCAGGGCATTTTCGGAATCTTCCATCGCCTGATTTGCCGCGTCAAGAGCTTTCTTCAGCTCAGCGTTATCTTTCGTTGAAGATTCTCCGCTCTTCGAACCACTTGACTCGGTTCCTTCCGAAGTGGAATCGGACTGCTGACCTGTCGCATTCTCGGCATCACCTGCTGATGCGCCAGAATTGCCGCCGAACACCTGATTCAGAGCTTCATCCAAGGTATTGGCAAAGCCCACCTGATCGCCAAAGGCGACAAGTACTTTCTTCAGCAATGGGAAGCTGGTGTTGCCGCTGGATTGAACATACACCGGCTCGACATACACCAGACCACCGCCAATGGGAAGCGTGAGCAGATTGCCACGCTTGACCGACGTGCTTCCTGATTCAAGAAGATTCAGTTCCTTGGAAACATCCGCATTCGCATTGAAGTTATTCTGTGCCTGCCCTGGTCCTGGAACATTCGCATCCTTCGGAAGTTCAAGAAGTCTGATGGTTCCATAGTTTGAACCAACTTTTCCGGCAGTGCTGCCGGCATCGGAATCAACGGAAAGGAATCCGGTGAGAATTTCTCTCGTGGAGCTACCCGCAGGGATATAGGTCGACGTTAACGAGAATAATGGTTTAGCGGTTCCCGGCGTTTTCATCGTCAAATAGTACGGCGGCTGCAACACATTGTCTTCTTGATTCAGCTTGGATTCAACCGGGTCGATCGGCGTCTGCCAGAAGTCTTCTCCTGAGAAGAATTGATTTGCAGTATCCACATGGTATTTTGCGAGCAGCTGTCGCTGCACCTTGAACAGACTCTCCGGATAACGTAAGTGACTCATCAAGTCGCCAGAAATGCTTGAGATTGGCTTGTATTGCCCGGGAAACACCTTTTCCCACGCCTTCAGCACAGGGTCTTGAGGGTCCCATGCGTACAGATTCACCGAACCATCGTAAGCATCGACGGTTGCCTTTACGGAATTACGGATGTAGTTGGCATTCTGTGATCCCAGTCCCTTGACGGTAGACGAAGTCTGCGTTGTGGAGTCCTTGGTTGCGGCACCAAGATCGACGGTTTGCGAATATGGATAATTCGCAGAGGTTGTATATCCATCAATGATCCACTTCACTCGCCCGTCGACGACTGCTGGATATACGCGACCGTCCAGGGTGAGGTAAGGCGCAACTTTGGCAACGCGTTCCTTTGGATTGCGGTCGTACAGAATCTGAGAATTCGGAGTAACACGGTCTGAAAACAGAATCTGGTCAGAACCAAAACGAATCGCATACATGAGACGCGAGAAAAGGTTGCCGACACTGGGACCACCATTGCCGGTGAAGGTGTTGGTTGCACCCTCGGAACCCTTGGGATAATCGAATTCCCAAGATTGTGTGCCCTTTGGCGAACCCACGATCGAATAGTCGGGAGCATTCGGCGAGAAATAGATCCTTGGCTCATAATGCTCGGAATCGGTGAGCTTTCCCTGCGTTGGAACTCCAGATTCGAAGAACTCAGGCTGACCGTCCGCGGTCACCTTGTTGCCATAGGCAGCCACGACGCCATAGCCATGCGTATATACCGTATGATCATTGACCCAGTTTCGATTGTCATTGCCCGCAAGATTCAATTCACGCGCACCGATCAGAGTATCCTGACTCCTGCCATCAATGTCGTATTTATCGACTGCAAGCGTATCCTCGAAATTGTAATACTGTTTGGATTGCTGAAGCTGCCGGAACGTGGGAGAAACCACCTGTGGATCAAGCAGACGAATCTGCGCCGTTGTCTCGGCATCCTCGGCCAATGCGCCAGACTTACCGGTTGTCGTTGCCTGGTAATTCTCAACCTTCAACTTATTGAGTCCAAAGGCGGCGGTCGTTGCCGTTATATTTCTCTGGATATACGTGGATTCCGTCTCTTGCTCATTGGGATTCACCTTGAATCGTTGAATGATCATCGGAGCCACGCCGGTCAGCATGATGCTCACCACCACAACGGTGGCTATCGCAATTGCAGGAACCTTCCATTCCTTCAGCACTGAGGATATGGTGACATTCGGCGAGGCGTTCTCACGAAGACTCTTCGCATTCATGATCCAGATACCCACAATCACGCCGAGCACCAAGGTGAGCACCGACATGATGATATTTGCGGGAATGGTGATATGAACCGACGTATAGCCAGCGCCCGTGATGCGGTCGCTTTCCTCGGTCACGGTATTGAAGATGCCAAGGAGAATCCGCACCGACCAGACCACCATATTGATAATGACCCAAGCACCAACCTGGTGACGTGCATGCTTGGTCATACTGATGATGCTGTGACCACGAATAGGCATGGTGAGACGAATACCACTCATAAGGAAGTGCGTGATCACAGAGAAGACCAATCCCGCCAAGAGCAACATGGCGAGGGCGCTCATGCAAAGCTGCAAGCCTGGAAGTATGAAGACGAAGAAGCCATCATCAAGACCGAACTGCGGATCCTTCGTGCCAAACGACTGTGCGTGGAACATCATCACCAGCTGTGCCCAGTTCGTATTCAGACGAGAACCAAAGACAAGGCCGACTATCAGCGAAATGATGACAGCGGTACGACGAGCCACCGTTGAACTCACCGATTTACCCAGCTCGATGACATCACCCTTGACTCGTATGGTTGAGCCATCGGGGTCGGCAGGACGGTTCCGAATCGCCATGGTTGCCGAACCATAGGTAATCAAAGCCATAACGATTGCATATGCCAACCACAGACCGACCTTTATAGCGAGCTGTATCCAAATCACCGATGCAAATCCAACCTGGGTGAACCACATGACCTCAGTGATGAAATGCGCCAGCAATGCAACGATTGCAAGCACAATAACCACAGCAAGAACCAGACCGATAAGGATTTTTGCTCCAAGCGAATTGCCAAATGCACTGGACCGATGCGCAGTTATGCGGAAGGCTTTCTTGCTCCGCCGCGCACTGCCTGATGCACGATTATCGTCTCCATCTGTACGAATATCATCGACATGCGCCTCATCATTGCTTCCCCGCCGGGACCCACGCCCGTCTGAGGGATCTTCGAACATATGCGAAAAACTACCAAAAAATGACATAACTCAAGATTACATGAACCCCTCCAGATAGCATGGAACACTATGGAAAAGCTGAAAAATGGACAAATCTATGCTGTGTCTGTTCTGAAAGCACGGCTCGGACATTCGATCCTGAGACGCTTCATCGCATTCATCATCGCTACGATGATCACCATCGTTTTCAGTGCTTGCTCGACCGAACAGCGGGAACCAACTCCATCGCTGACGAGTCAAGGCACATCAACGAGCATCCATCTCGATGTCAAGAAACAAGGAGTTCCGGCACCACACCTTAACGATCAGCAGAAGGCAGCGTTACAGGCCAGCAAGCGAGTTTCCTCCATGTCGGTGCAGGATCAGGCAGCGCAATTGGTAATGATTCCACTCCAAGCTGGCACAGCGGCCAATACGGTTCAAGATGACATTCAGAACAGACATATAGGGTCAGTCCTTCTCTTTGGAAACAGCACAGCTGGCGTTGCTGCGGTCCATGCTGAAACACAAACACTGCAGTCCTATGCGTCCAATGGCGATGGGCTGCTCATCGCAACTGACCAGGAGGGTGGCGCTGTCCAGCACCTCAAAGGCCCTGGATTCGCTCAGATGCCCAGCGCCGTCACTCAAGGTCAGATGGATACTCAAACCTTGCGAATCAATGCGAGATCGTGGGGCGCATCACTGCAATCCGCGGGAGTGAATGTTGATTTTGCTCCATCTGTTGACACCGTACAGACTCAGCCACGTTCGAACAATGCTGCAATTGGAGCCCTCAATCGAGATTTCGGTCTCGATGCAAACGGCAATTCCTCACACGCCTCCGCCTTTATTCAGGGAATGGCCGATGCTGAAGTGTCGACTGCGATTAAGCACTACCCTGGACTTGGAGCGGTTGCTGGCAATACTGATTTCACCAATTCAGGAATCACCGATTCCACGACTACGCTGGATGGCCAAGAAATTTCCGCATTCGATGCGACGCTTACGGCAAATCCCGCTATGGTCATGATGTCGCTTGCGACATATTCGAAGATCGACCCCGACAATCCCGCCGCATTCTCGTCCATCATCATGCAGCGCCATCTTAGAGACGAGAAGCACTTTCAGGGCATCATCGTTTCAGACTCTCTGTCAGCTCAGGCTTTGTCAAACATTGCAGTGAACGAACTCGGAGTTCGGTTCATTCAGGCAGGTGGCGATCTTGTTTGCGCAGACGCACCTGGATACATCGATACAATCCTGGATGGGATCATTGATAGGGCACAGAGAAATACGGACTTCGCCGAGCAGGTCAAGGCATCTGCCACTCGCGTACTCACCCTCAAATATGAGAAAAACCTGGTCCAATAATTCTCCGACCCACCACTCATGCCATATCTCGTGGCTCTCAGTGCTTTCTGATGCCGATCGCCTGATGATAAACCTCTTCGACCTGATCGGCTACGGTTGCAACATCATATGAGGTCAGTAGAGCCTGCTCTTCGTCATGCACGTGTTCGGACCATGTATGATCCGTAAGTGCCTTGGCCATGCTCTCTGCAAGTGCCTGGGCTCGGCCTTCTCCCTTAACCGGGAACAGCGCATTCTCCTGGTTCATCAAGGTACTTCTATAGCCTGGATTGTCACCGGCAAGCACCACCTTCGAACCTGAGGCTATGGCCTCCAGCAACACGATGCCGAACGATTCTCCACCCGTTGACGGGAAGACTGCCACATCGGCACTTGCCAGCAATGACGGCTTGTCATGCTCCTCGATGAACCCAATAAAACTGCAATGCAACCGAAGGTCACTCGCCTGTTTTTTCGATTCTTCCAGCAGTGGTCCCTTGCCTGCAAAGGTGACATGCATACCTTCTGGAAAAAGATGATGACTCTCACCCCAATGCAATGCTTCAATCAACACCCCGGCACCCTTACGCTCAACGAAACGACCAAGGAACACCACATGTGGACCATTGCCATGGAACGCATCGATGGATCGCTGCCCGGCCTGTGCCTTGCGTTGCCTCAGATCCTTCACATCGACAGGGTTGGGTATGACACAACTATCGACATGCGCCGTGAGATGTGCATAATCCGCTGCAACCTTGGAAACAGCAATGACCTCGTCAATTCGTCGATGCGTACGTGCATTGATTGTCCCGAGAATCTTTCCACCGATATATGAAAGCATGCCGGCAGGCGCAATGTGATAGGTTGCCACAACGGCTATCGAATCCTCGGCACGAGTCAGGACCCTTCCCGCAAAAAGAGGACTGTAGGGTGCCTGAACATGAAGCACATCAAATCGGCAGTCATCCAATACCTGCAGAATTGACGAAGACTTTGAAATAATAGGGATTCTCATTCTATTCCCGTTGAACGCCACCATCATATTGCGAGCCAACGGATGAATGTGCTCGACAGGCCTATCCTCAGTCTGACCGACAAGATAATGGACTTCATTGCCTCGTCTGGCCAACTCCTTGCCAAGAGTAAGTATGTGTGCCTGAACGCCGTCCAAAACATCAAGTGTGTCATCAAAAACAAAGCCGATTCGCAACGTCATGCGTTCGATGGTAGTACCACGCTTCGAAAGAGAACCGAGAATGAGCCAAGTCTCGCGCATAGTCAGGGCGGAATGCCTATCCCGTGCCAGACTTGGATGTGCGACTCACCGACTCTTCAGACCGACAATTGACTAGCATTGCTAAGAAGGCATTGATTTCTGATTGGTTGCGAAAGGCTCCTATGAATCCGACGATTGGCATAGTACTGCTCTATATACCTGTGTTGCTCTTTGGAGGACTCTTTATTGTCTCCTTTTGGAGGGAGCCGCGTCAATTTCGAAATTCCATATACCTCAGTCTTTTCATTATCTGCCTCGCAACCAATCTCCTGATGGGATTCGGTCAGGAATGGATGGTGCTGCCAATACTGGTTGCCATAACGATGTGTCCGATCATCGTAATCGTATTTCTTGGCATCAATTCAATCGTGGTCGCACGGCATGAGGGATTATCGAAGACCACGATCCTTCCAGGTCTACTCGCATTCGCAATGATTCTGTTCTTTATCGCTTTCCCTGTGCTCACTGCTATTCATGCTCCACAGACCTTGGTCAGCATTGCAGGGCTGATGGTGCTCGAAGGGATATGGTTCTTTTTCACCTTCACCGCGCTCCTCGCCTACTCGTGGATATATCGAATGCTGCCAAAACGCAGACGCTATGACTACATCATCATTCATGGTGCAGGTCTTCAAGGCACGGAACCAACTCCCCTTCTCAGGGGAAGAATCGACAAGGCAGTGCAACTCTGGAAACGGCAGCAGGGATACGGCAAGCTCATAGCTTCAGGAGGCCAGGGTGCGGACGAGCAAATCTCTGAAGCAGAGGCAATGAGTCGATATATGCGACAAGAATGCGGTGTGCCTGCTGAAAATATCCTGCTCGAGAATCGATCAACCACAACAATGGAAAATCTCGTCTTTTCCAGATCCCTGATCACCGAACTCTCAGACAACAACAACTATCGTTGCGCCTTGGTCACGAGCGATTACCATGTATTTCGCGCAGCTGAATATGCACATCGTCTGCATCTCAAAGCCGATGGAGTTGGCAGCCATACCAAAGGCTACTACTGGCCCACTGCCTTTATACGTGAATTCGTTGCGATTTCAATCAATCATCGATGGCCATACATCGTCATTGCATGCCTCTGGCTCATTTCATTGATGATTCAGACCTTTGGACCGGTATTGCCGCAATTCATCCACTGATTTCATCATGGAGCACCATGCATCATGCACTTCACACCTGTCCTCGCATGGTAAAACATGTATACGCCCATTACACGATGGCATATCCGGCTATCGAGGCACGATCTGATACTCTTTTACCGTTTCTGCAGACAGTACGAGTGCAGCCAATCAACTCATGAAATTGGGGTTATAGGCTCAGAAGTATGGGTTTATGCCTTCGCTGGCGTGCTGGCGTGTAATTCGTTCCAGTCGATGCCATGCTCCGCTCCCGTCATTCCGAGCGAGCGGAGCGAGTCGATCAGATAGCCGACCTGCTGATAGCCCAAGGGCCGTCATCCCGAGCGAGCGCAGCGAGTCGAGGGATCTTGGCTGTCGATGCTTGCAAGGGTGAGATCTCTCGACTCGCTGCGCTCGCTCGAGATGACAAGGGAAGTGGATTCGGTCGGGGTGACGAGGGACGCGGGGATGGTTGGGATGGTTGGGATGGTTGGGATGGCGGGCATCGACATTGGATTGTTCCTGCTCTCCTGGTCCCGTTGCGATACATGATGGTGCCGCAATGCGGGTATGGGGTTGCTTTCATATCTTCCCAAGTCACTCAGGATTATCAACCAGCCCAAACCCCAGTTGGGAGAACGTCTCACGGCATGTTTCACACACTTTCATGCCGTGCCGTTATACCAGCGTAAAAATTATAAAACAGGAGCAACACCCACTCCCACAAGAACTAGGAAACGATTTCCCACACACCTCTGTGCCAATAGCCCTGAAATTACGTCACTCATGAAATTACGCATTGTGCAGCAATCTGAAAGTATCAGATCGAATTGTTTGCACCGTATGGATTCCAATCCAACGAATATCAGAATCCTATACTCAATGCAATGCCGCACAATGCGCAATTTCGATGATTTTCAGGCTAAGCCTGTACCGCTCCCAACTTTACCTGCTTGGTTCCCCGATGAATTGTCCCAGTATCTGAGTCTGCCTCGATGCCATGTTTTGCATCATGACGAACCCACCATGTCGATAGCACCGATCCTGAGATGTTGTGCCATACACTGAAGAACGTAGAGGGAATTGCAACGATTGGATTGGTGGCGAATGCCTGAAGGGCAAGGGTCGCACCCAATGCGGAATCCTGCATGCCAACTTCGAAGGTAATTGCCTTCTGTTGCGCATAACGGAAACCTTTTGGATAAATCTTGTACATCAGCTTGCTGAACAGGAATCCAAGCGTATAACCACTCAGGTTATGCAGCATCACGACGGGAAGCAGCAGTGCCGTCTCAGCGCTGAAGAGCTTCGCATTGTTGGCCGCGACGACAACGCCAATGATGATCAGAATTGCCACCTGTGAGACGGCTGGCAACGCAACCGTCACTTTCTGAACGTGCTTGCCGAAGATCGTATGGACGATGACGCCCAGTGCGACAGGAATCAGCACGACCTGCACCGAGGTGAGGAACAGCTTCTCGACTGGAATCTGAACATATGAGCTGGCCAATGCACTCATAAGCAACGGAACCATGAACGGTGCACACAAAGTCGAGAGCAGACCAATGGAAACGTCCAAGGCGACATCTCCCTTGGAAAGGAACGACATCACGTTTGAGGATGTCCCCGATGGGCAGCAGCCCACAAGGATCACACCTACTGCAAGCATTCCGTTCAAGCGGAATATCCAGCACAGAAGGACCGCCAGCAGTGGCATGATCAAATAGTGTGCAACCGTGCCGACAATCACCATCAGTGGCATGCGGATAATTCGCTTGAAATCCTCAATACTCAGCGTCATTCCCATTCCAAAAAGAATGATGCTGAGAAAATAATTAACGTAGCTCTTCGCCCACAGACTGGTCTGCGGCTCGAAGAAGTTGAGTATCGCCCAAAGCACGACTACAAGTGTGAACCACTTTGTCAGCCATGAGCTAAATTGCTGGACTTTTGCCATTGTATTATCCACCTTCCCTTCTTAAAACCGGAAACGTACGCTGTTTCTCAGACCAAGGGAGGTGGATGACCGCTATGTGAACAAAGTTAATAAATAAATATTAGTCTAGAGTTGAGCGACTATGTCCTTTTCGATGCTCTCAGGAGTGGTTGTCGGAGCGTAACGATTCACCACATTGCCATGCTTATCAATCAAGAATTTCGTGAAATTCCATTTGATGCTTTTCATCCCAATGCCAGACTTCTGTTCCTTGAGCCACTCATAGAGTGGATCTGCATGGTCACCATTGACGTCAATCTTTGCAAAGCGTGGGAACTCGGTGCCGTATTTCACACGGCAAAAGGATCCTATCTCTTCATCTGTTCCAGGTGCCTGACCATTGAACTGATTACACGGAAAATCAAGGATCTCCAAGCCCTTCTCCTTGTACTCGTGATACAACTTCTCGAGTCCTTCATACTGTGGGGTAAACCCGCATTGTGTCGCCGTGTTCACAATGAGCAATACCTTGCCCTTGTAATCGTCGAGACTTACATCATTGCCCTTCGGATCCTTCACTGTGAAATCATAGACATTCATGTTTGCTCCTTACTGCTCGTCCAGCGTTCTGCACCACAAGTCGCCGTTGCTGTGCCCCGTTCACAACCGATGCCACAACCGACTGTGCTTTCCTTCATTATTCCTGCACTCACCCCCATCCTCATCATTTTCAGCCGATAACATGAATCTGCCCATGCACCATCATGCAGACATGCCATCCATCGACCTCGCGTGTTTCCCAGACGGCTCGACAGGAACCACATTCACGCAGGGGCGTCCTACGATCGTGAGGCTCATTCGAGGGGAAGCCGTACACGAAGCACAACCATACAATCTTGTACATGGTGTATTATTTCGAATCGAACTAGAACCGAATCCGCCGACTCTCTTTTCTTCGCTAACTCAGAAATTTCCTACATCTGGAGCATGCATGCCGTTCAGCCTCATCATTCGAGTGTTTCGTCCCAGTTCAGTCATTCGACACAGTGATCTTCTGAGCGATGATCATCCTCGATTCGACAATCCAGGGAAAGTTCCAGTGCGTTTACGCCCCTTTATGCGCCTTCTTGCGTTTTTTGGCATTCTCATCGCGATAACAGTTGGAACAGCCCTAGGATTGTCTGCCATCTGCTCAGCATTGGACATTGTCGTTTCCACTGAGCATCGCATGCTCATCGGTTTCACGGCCCAACTGTTCGGCGCCGTCATCGCATACGCGTTGGAGGCAGCTCTCATGGAACGCAGATGGATTCCATCTGAACTTGACCCCCGCAGGGTCGCTGACCTGTTCAAAGGCATGGCCGTTGCCGCATTGTGCACTGGTCTTACCATGGCAATCCTTGCAGCGTGCGGATTCTATAGGATCATGGCATTCGATGCTGCATACAATCCTTTGCTGGACATGCTCACTCTGGGATTGGGCGCAGGCATTGCCGAAGAGCTCATCATGCGCGGAATGGTCCTGCGTCTTCTGGAGGAATGGCTTGGTTCATGGTATGCGCTCGGCATTTCGGCATTGCTCTTCGGACTGGCGCACTGGGTCAACCAAGATGGCAGTCTTTGGGGAGGCATAGCCATAGCGATCGAGGCTGGCCTTCTCTTTGGAGCCATCTACATGATCACTCGTTCCCTGTGGTGGTGCATTGGTCTGCACATGGCTTGGAACGTCCTTGAAGGTCCCGTATTCGGATCGATAGTATCCGGCAGCGGCGAGCAACGATCCTGGTTCATTCCACAGTGGTCGGGACCTGAGATATTCACTGGCGGATCCTTTGGCATTGAAGCCAGCATCATCCCTGTCGTGCTGCTGGGAACGCTGTCGATGCTGATTCTCCTTGCAATCAAGCGCCAGGGCATGGTAATTCTTCCATCTTGGCAACGCAAAAAACGCCTGCAGCTGCCTCCTGGGCAGCTTGGAACCGAACATGTAAGCACAGAACCTTCCAACGTCGAGCTGGTCGGAAATGACCGCACAGACGCGATGAAAGCCACCTCAGAGGATGTCGGCCGCTTGATCGAGTGAATGACCGCTCTCAGTCATGTTCACGAAATAACGATGTACCGAAAGATCGTCGTTCAGTTCGGGATGGAACGAAGTGACCAGCATGTTGCCTTGCTGTGCCGCCACAATGTGCCCGTTGACCTCGGAGAGGATCTGCACGTTCTTCCCCACACTTTCGATGTAGGGCGCACGTATGAAGGTCATCGGAATGGTTCCGATGCCAGTCATCTCGGCATGAGTGAAGAAGGAGCCGAGCTGACGACCGTAGGCATTGCGCTTCGCTGTAATGTCCATCAGCGCAAGATGGGTGTCGCCATCCTCAACATGCTTGGCTAGCAGCAGAAGTCCGGCGCAGGTGCCGAATGTCGGCAGTCCACCGGCGACAAGCTGACGCAATGGTTCCAACATGTTCAGGTCACGCAGCAGTTTTCCCTGCACGGTTGATTCACCGCCTGGCAGAACCAAGCCAGTGAAGTGCTGTTCGAGATCTCCCCGCTGTTGAATTTCAACTGTACGAATGCCCAACTTGCCCAACATTTTTTCATGCTCGATGAACGCACCCTGCAGAGCGAGCACTCCGATTACACGTGACGAGTCGCCAGAATCGTGCCCAACAGTGTCGCCAACATCGTGAGATTCGCTACCTGCATCATCCCCTGCAGCATCTACCAGCGGCAAGTGTGCCTTAGTATCACTCACTTGCCACGCTCCGCCATCAGCAGCGCAATTTCGTTCTCGTTGATACCGACCATCGCTTGACCGAGACCTTCGGAAACACGGGCTACCAAGTCAAAATCGTTATAGTTCGTCGTCGCCTGAACGATTGCAGAAGCACGCTGAGCAGGGTCTCCCGACTTGAAGATTCCTGAACCGACAAACACCCCTTCGGCACCAAGCTGCATCATCAACGACGCATCAGCAGGCGTTGCAACGCCACCTGCGGCAAAGTTCACCACAGGAAGTCGACCATTATCATGCACGGAACGAAGCAATTCCACAGGAACCTCAAGCTGCTTCGCCTTCTCGAAGAGTTCATCGTCGCGCAATCCGGCAACCTCGCGAATCTGACTGTTCATCTCACGCATATGGCGAACGGCCTGCACCACATCACCCGTTCCAGGCTCGCCCTTCGTACGTATCATCGAAGCACCTTCGGCGATTCTGCGCAATGCCTCTCCCAGATTCTTTGCACCGCATACGAAAGGAACACTGAATGATGTTTTATCGATGTGATATGCATCATCCGCCGGTGTCAGCACTTCGGATTCATCGATGTAATCGATATCGATTGCCTGAAGAATCTGTGCCTCCACAAAGTGGCCGATGCGCACCTTTGCCATCACTGGAATTGACACAGCCTTCTGAATTCCATGTATCATCTTCGGATCGCTCATGCGCGACACGCCACCGGCAGCACGGATGTCCGCAGGGATTCGTTCCAATGCCATAACAGCGCAAGCACCAGCATCCTGAGCGATAACGGCTTGCTCTGGCGTGGTTACATCCATGATGACCCCACCCTTGAGCATCTGGGCAAGATTCTTGTTCAATTCATATCTATCATTTGTCATGAAAATAAGAATACCCATCATCGAGTTTCAAGCAAGAAACATATCAAAAAGCCTCAGGTGCATGCACCTGAGGCTTGAAATGGATCCTTGGGAAAGCTTCATCACTCATGAGCAGCCATGAAACATGCGCCGCAGTTCACACATTGAATTTGAATTCGACAATATCTCCCGGCTGCATCACATAATCCTTGCCCTCAAGACGCATCTTTCCCTCATCTTTCACCTTGGCATAGGAACCAGATGCAACCAAATCATCGTATGAGACGATTTCTGCCTTGATGAAGCCTTTTTCAAAGTCGGAGTGAATGACTCCTGCGGCCTGCGGAGCAGTCCAACCCTTATGAATCTGCCAGGCACGAACCTCTTTCACACCGGCGGTCAAGTATGTTTGGAGTCCGAGAATGTCAAATCCGACGCGTGCCAGCTGATCGAGACCAGATTCGGTCAACCCAGCGTCGTGCAGCATTTCCTCGGCATCGGCCTCATCGAGTTCAGTCAGATCAGACTCAAACTGTGCATTCAGGAATATGGAAGGTGCAGGGGTAACCGAAGCGGCAAGCTTTTCCTTCAATGCATCATTCTGCAACTCATCATCGTCAACGTTGAATACATAGATGAAAGGCTTGGCTGTCATGAGATGCAAGTCAGCGATGTCTGCTTTGTCAATGCGCTTGTCATTCGCTGCATGATCGATGGTCTCGCCTCCGGCGAGGATTTCCTTGGCCTTCAACACCGCTTCCATCACGGACTTGTCGATCTTGTTGCCACGAAGATCCTTCTCCATCTTCGGCAGCGCATTCTCAATGGTCTGCAAGTCAGCAAGAATCAGCTCGGTGTTGATTGTATCGACATCGTCTGCCGGATCGACCTTGCCATTGACATGCACGATGTCGTCATCTTCGAATGCACGAACAACCTCACATATGGCGTCTGCCTCACGAATGTTGGCAAGGAACTGATTGCCCAAGCCTTCGCCCTGTGACGCACCCTTGACGATGCCTGCAATATCGACGAATGTGACAGTCGCGGGAATGATCTTTTCGGTGCCCACCAGCTTCGCCAGAATTGGCAGACGCTTGTCTGGCAACGGAACGATGCCGGTGTTCGGCTCAATCGTTGCAAATGGATAATTTTCAGCCAGAACATTATTTCTGGTCAAAGCGTTGAATAAGGTGGACTTGCCGACGTTTGGCAGTCCGACGATTCCTATGGTTAATGACATGGCTTCCAGTCTAAGGCGAAGGCGGACGAAGTGGCGACCAAGTGCGCCACAATTCGTCTGTGCCCCTCCCCTTGCCTTATGTGTACCTTTATATCGTGGTGGCTATTTTCCGACAACGGCATCGACAGCCGAGAAGATTGATCCTCTGAAACCGTTCTGTTCCAGTGCAGACACACCCTTGATGGTGGTGCCACCCGGAGAGCATACGGCATCCTTGATAGCAGCAGGAATCTGACCCGTGGCAATTTGCAATGCACCAGTGCCCTGCACCATCTTTCCGGCTAGACGATATGCAGTCTGACGCGGCAAGCCATATTTCACGCCTGCATCTGCCAGAGCTTCGATGAACATGGCCGCATAGGCAGGACCACAACCCGCAACTACACTGCCAACTGACATCTGTGCCGTCTCTACGCGCTCGAACAGTGCGACAGGCTTGAACATGGCCTCCACAGTCAGCTTCTGACCATCATTGAGAGAGTCTTTGCCTTCTGCGATGACGACGCCTTGGCCGACTGCGATAGGTGTGTTTGGAATCGTGCAGATTACATGAGTCTCCGGCAGGAACAGTGACTGATATTGCTCAAGCGTCCAGCCTGAGGCGATGGAAATGATGAACTTGTCATCATGCGCCACCTCAGTTTTGATGGAATCAATAACGGATTCAACGACATATGGCTTCACCGCAATAATCACAATGTCCGCAGAAATTGCAACCTCGGTCGCAGAGTGCAAGGGACGAGCACCAATCCGTGCCGTAGTCTTTTCAAGTTTATCAAAATGACCTGCACAAGCTACTATCTGGCCGCCTGTCACCACACCCTGATCGACAAAACCTTCAGCCATTGCCTGCGCCATATTGCCATAGCCAATAAAACCGATGGTAAGTGAGCTCAAATCCATAAGTCGCCTTTCTGCACTGTTCTGAATATTTCTGCACACGATATCCCGTGAAGTTGCAGGTCAACCCAGATATTCATCTTGCACAATTACTGTCACTAGCCAACGATAATCAATGTGAACGACCAGTAGAAGAATTCGTTAATACAGCATGTAACGGTCGGGGCCGTTCATACTTTCATACGATTCATGCAGACCACTAAGCTTGGTAACGTGCACTCTTTCATTCAGCGTTTTCGGTCTGCGCTCGGCAGCCATCTTGTTCAGGACATCATTACAGGCATCCTGCTCACGGTGCTGTTCATATTGATGGTCAGCGATACCGGCGGCTCAGAAGGACTGCTGTTTGAATTCCCAGAATGGGCAATGATTCCCTGGGCGATTGCGCTTGGCGCTCCTTTGGGGATTCGACGCACATACCCACAGACTGCGGCCCTGATATTCGTTGCATTCGTCTTCATCCACCTTATCATTGGTCCAAGTGCCGTACCTTCAGATATGGCTTCCTTGGTGCTGCTCTATAGCGTGATTGTCTATGGCGATCCAAAACATACTCACAAATTTCTTTCTCTCGCAGCGGTTATGGGTTTGCTCACGATAATCGAGGGAGCCACAGCCGAATCATTCGGTCCGCTACTGGCTCCTCAGCTCACGGAATCAACGAAAACTGAAACGTATGCATGCGCATTGCCGAATAAAGCATTCCTTGACTCAGGCTGTCAGGATTCACTGAAAAGGATGGCGCTGCTCCTCACGATTACCATCTCCATATCATTGATAAGCGTCATCTTCTTGGCATACTGGCAACGTGCACGGAGACATTCCATTGAGCTTCTACAAGAACGCAATCAGGCGTTACTGTCTCGTCAGGATGAGGAACGGCAGATTGCCGTACTCGCAGAACGCGCTCGCATTGCGAGAGACATGCACGATGTAGTAGCGCACACACTCTCATCGATAATCGTACAGTCAGATGCCGGAAGATATGCGGGAAAGCACGATGTAGACGTTGCAAGAACAACCATGCACAATATAGAGCATGAAGCGCGTTCTGCGCTCTCTGGTATGCAATCGCTGCTGGGAGTCATTACCCACGCTGCTGTTCACCATGAAGCGAGCAATACTGTGTCAGGCTCCGCAGATGCTTCCCAGACTGTTGGTCACTCCGCTGGACCGAAGCATGACAATAGTCGACAACCGGCTGCCTTTGAATCACATTCCCATGACGCTGCCAGGCAGTCCTCTGACACTTATGCCGGGTTGAGACACGAAACCGCCATCACGGTGGCAGAGACAAATCTCATTTCAACCACATATGCCGACATTCCCATGCTCATATCACATGCAAATGCCATCAGTCCACAATCTCACGTGAGCCGGAGGATCAGCGGCAAAGCATGCCCAGATTTACTTGCGACTGACTGCCAGGAAACGCTCTTCCGCATCGTTGAGGAAGCGCTGAGCAATGTCCGCAAGCATGCGGGTTCCGTGGTGAACGTGATAATCGATGAACAATGGTCGGATAATGAGATACATCTCAGCATTCGTGACGATGGACGTGGCAAGCATGCGAGCGCAGACGGTCATACGCCTGGCTTTGGATTGCGTGGCATGAGGGAACGCGTGGAGGCTTGCAACGGCTCATTCCGCGCGGGAGCGATTTCTTCGGGAGGCTTTGAAATAGTCGTATCTCTTCCACTCGTTCGAATTGGTGTTCAAGAATCCTCTGGCATCCAGACCTTCATACATCAGGCTCAGTTGGTTATCGATCTGTTCCGTTCACAGCCTCTGCATGTTCATGACATCAACCCTTCGCGCAAACCGAATCTGATCGAGCGATTCTCACAGTGGACTCAGCGTCATTATGTCTTGGTCGATACGGTTGGCGCCGTTGTCATGTGGGTATTTTTCCTAGCGGTTCAGCTTTCCAACAAGACGTATCTGTTCTATTCGTCTTCTTCTGCGCTTCCCTCCAGCAAGGTTCTCACGCTGATTACCAGTGTCATGACCTTGCCGCTCTGCACGCGTAGACGTTTTCCTTTCATCACCGCAGCATTCGTGTCTGTCTGCTGCACGGTTCAACTCCTGTTCGTTCCCGGTGTTTTTGCCGTAAACATATATGCTGCCGTATATCTCTCATCTGCAATCATGTATGGGAAGAGATCGGATATGGTGAAAGTATTGGGTATTGCCGGTTTCGACTCAGTGTTGCTTGGCCTGCAGGCATATTTTGCAACCGCAGATATCGGCAGGAGTTTGTTTGACATTGCGCATGACGCAATACTTGGACTCAGCATTGATGCGAACATGCATTCGATTCGCAGTGGGATAGTCACCGTCATCTCCATGCTGCTGCTGTGTGGAGGGTCTGCAGCTTGTGCACTGTGGGCACGCGCGCGAGGTAATAATGTGCTTGTTCTGCAGGAGCGCGAGGATGCGATCCTACTTGAGCAGCAGCGTCAAATGGTATTGAGCGCCGACAATGAGCGTAATCGCATTGCATCAATCGTTCAGCAGGAGGTTACGAACACTTTGATGTCTGTTGTCAATCAAGCCGAGCGTGGCTTGCGAACTATTGATGCCTTGCCGCAGCAAGATACCGGTGGTGACTGTGTTGAGGCGCATGATGGTCATGCCAACGAAGGTCTCCTTGATGAGGCGTTCGGCGCGATTGGTCGTCAAGGACGCACCGCGTTGGCACATATGAGAACATTATTGGGCATACTTCGCACAACCGGATTCAGCGATACAGATTCAGGCAAGAAGTTGGATGTTGCCAATGGCAGCCTGCCCAGTTCAGAGTTGAAACCCGCGGCCTCACTCGATGCACAGCTTCGCGAATCACAACTTCGTGAGTCACAGCTACAAGAAACGAAGCACATCAACCATCATGACACTGCGGGAAGCGCAATCGAAAAGCGAAACCTAAGGAAGCGATGAATCATGTACAAAGGTGACGAAATAATCACGGTCAGCGTTGCAGACGATCAGGAATTGGTTCGAGCCGGTTTCGCCATGGTCATCAATTCTCAACCTGACATGCAAGTCGTAAGCCAGGCTGACGACGGAAACCAGATAGTTGACCAGTGTAATCAACTTCATCCAGATGTGGTGTTGATGGACGTTCGCATGCCTGGTCTTGACGGCATATCTGCCACAGAACGGATAACCGCATATGCAGAGCACGGCGATACGCACGTAATCATTCTTACGACTTTCGATCTGGATGAATATGTCATGTCTGCAATTAAAGCTGGAGCTTCTGGATTTTTGCTGAAGGATACCGAACCCGAGACCCTGCTGTCTTCAATTCGAACCGTGTATCAAGGCAACGCAATCATTGCTCCAAGTGCAACCAAACGTCTGGTCGAGCACATGATGGAAACGGGTTTCACCGAGGATTCTTGGAATACTGGCAATGACGTCGCATCCAAAAGAACAGGCTCGCAGGCGCTGGACTCCAATTCATCTTCACTTTCATCGTCGCTGGTGGAGACATATCAAGATCCAGAACTTTCAGAGCTTACCGAGCGCGAGCGCGAGGTTCTTGTTGAAATTTCCCATGGTCTCAGCAATCAGGAGATTGCTGAGCAACTATTCATCAGCCTGCCGACCGTGAAAACGCACGTCGCACATATTCTGCAGAAGATTCATGCCCGTGACCGCGTTCAGGCAGTCGTTTTTGCCTACGAAAACCACCTGATTTCATAGCATCATGCGAGATTTCGAGTTTTGTTGCCTTTTCCCATGTACCAGACGAATATCGGCTATATTCATTCATTATTTCACGGGAAAAGCCTGTGATGCTTCCCAAAAGGCAACAAAACTCGAAACCTCGGTTGTTTTTTCACTTTCAGCCCTGCAGGTTAAGCCTCAGCGAGTGCAC
Source organism: Bifidobacterium aquikefiri (assembly GCF_002259795.1). Lineage (GTDB taxonomy): Bacteria > Actinomycetota > Actinomycetes > Actinomycetales > Bifidobacteriaceae > Bombiscardovia > Bombiscardovia aquikefiri. The sequence continues at coordinate 214,330 of NZ_MWXA01000005.1, forward strand.
TCACTGGCGAAACTTTGGTCGCGCGTCGGGCGGGGATGATGCTGGATAACAACGCAGCTGCCAACGCGATAATCACAATCGTGCAGGCCATGCGCCAATCGAATGGGAATGCTACCGTGCCGAAGGAAGCAAAGACAACGTATGATCCCAACCATCCAAATAAGGTCCCTGCGATGATTCCGCTTACGCCACTGCCAAGCGAGATGAGAATCGCTTCAACTGCCAGTGAACGCCGCAGTTGAGCTTTTGTCATGCCGATCGCTCGCAAGGTTGCCGACTCCTTCTGACGCTCAATGACCGACAGACTCAAAGTATTCGTCACCCCTATCAAGGCGATGACCACGGCAACGGCCAGCAAGGCAACGAGAATCATCAACACCGAATTCACCATCTTTTCCCAAAGTGCACGCTCGGCAATCGACCCAATCACGTTTACGCTTGCGTAGGAAGACAATGCATTCTTCACATTGTCGACTAGGTTGGCAGTACTTGCAGTACCATCGCTCTTCACCCAAATCTGATTGCTGACATGATTGAGTTTCATCGAGTCAAACGTGTGTTCCGATACGACACCATAGAGACCATGGGTGCTATCAATGCCACGATATTCCCCAAGTTTCAGAGGAATCTCCCTCGAACTGGAATTACCCGAGGAGATGGGGAGCGAGCGTTGCTTCGCCAATGTCGCATCGCTTTTTGCGGAAGTTGATGACAATATCAGATTGCCATTGTCCAACTCCTGGGCATTGATCATGCCATGCATTACATCGGTAATGGTGCTCGGGTTCACACCATAGATATCAATCGACGCGCTCTTATATTTTCCGCTGGCGATAGTTGCGGTTGCGCTACTGACCAATTCTGCCTTGCCAACTCCTTCTGCCTTTTCAACCTTGTGTAAGGCGGAAGTATCCAAAGATTGGCCAACAGCCTGAATGTCGACACTGTAATGCGAATCCAGCACAGTACCCATCGTCGCCTTTGCACTTGCAGCTCCAATCCCAAGGCAAGAAACCAGGGTCACACCTATGAGCAAGGCTGAACCGGTTGCAGCAACACGACGAGGATTCTTCTGAATATTCGCACTGGCAAGAGTGGAAGCCGCACCTATGTGAGAGATAATTGCTCCGACTGCTCTGAGCACTGCAGGAATCCATATGCGTGAAGTAAGCAGCATACTGATGAAACAGAAAATCACACCTGCTATAGCAACGAGTACAAGGGTTTCAGAGTCATTATCCGAAATTTGCGAGCCATGTGTGGAAGCATAGGTCCGGTAGATTGCGAAGCAGCTTAGCGCAACGCCAGCAAGTAACAGCAAGAGTCCAAAGATAATCCTCGTCTTGTTCGAACGTTTGTTCTCGGAAGCTTCAAGAGGCTGCAGAGCTTCAAGGGGCGTTACCTTGGTTGCCATTCGAGCTGAACTCATGGACGCGATGGTCGTTGCAATCAGAGCGAAGACGATGGGGATTATGACAACCTGCCAGCTTGGAATCAGTGCAAAGGAAAGACCGCCGAGCTTTGCTCCAGCAAGCCCAAGCATGGACATAAGCCCGATGGCACATACAACACCAAGCACCGATCCAGCAAATCCAAGAACCAACGATTCAAGAAGGACAGACCGATAGAGCTGACCTTTTTTGGCACCGATTGTTCTGAGCAGTGCCAGGGTTCTGCGCCTTTGCGCAACCATTACCTGGAAGGTGTTGCCAATCACCAGACTGGCAACGAACATAGCAAGAATACCAAAAACGAGCACGAAGGTTGTGATGATGTTGGTTCCCCCATCCCCGAGCTGTTTGATTTGCTGATCCTGCAAAGCTTGCTTTGACTGCACTGCGAAGCCTTGTGGTAGAACGCTCTTGACATTGTTAATCACTTGTGATTCGGCCGTACCGGCAGAGGGATGTATCTTGAGAAAGATTTCAGATGTATAGAGATCATCGAATCCAGTCGAGATGCCCTGGACCGTTGATATATCAGATTCGCTCAGCACACATGCACCTCGATAATAGGAGAACGCTCCGGCATCATCACGAGTAATGCCAACCACTTTCATGTTAGAAAGGGATCCACTCGTGCCGTACAAGCTGGTTTCGGCAGAAGTGCTGGCGCTCACCGTTGAACCTATTGAAAGCTTGAGCTGCTTGGCGACGCTATCCGCAATTGCGATCTGTCCAGAGACCTTTGGCCACACTCCTGAGGTAAGCTGCAGAGGCACCATCGACGAAGGATTCGCAGATGCAATGGCAACGCTGGAAGCGTGCTTAAGTCCTTCTCGCCCAAGCTTTGCATTAATTTCCAAGGGTGTAGAAACATCAGTTCTTACACCTTCGACCCCTTTGAGATTCTTGAGTTCGTTAAGTCGGAAATCTGCAACAGTAGACAAAGCTCCACTGTCGTTAGCAGATGAGTCCTTCTGAATCACCCCATAGTTTGCCTCGCCGAAATTGGCGGAAACCTGCTTTCGCAGCGAATAGTTTAAGGTGTTACTGAATAGGAAGGTACATGAAATAAACATGGAGCCGACCAGAATGGCAATGCCGGCGGGAATGAGCATTGTCAGATTTCGTTTCATTAATTGCATGGTTACTGACCACATAATGGTGTCCTTATATTACTCTTGTATACGACGTAATGGTGCGAAAAGATGCCTCGCAACGATGATGGTCAGTAGTCAGCGAATCAGTGCCGAATTGACTTGGGATGTAACGGTTTGTTGGGCGAGTGAACGGCGGCGTTCCTGCATCAAGAGATCGTTCATGCGGTCAGGATTGGGGTTCGTCTCGTCGGCAACGATGTTTCCATCGGCGAAAACGATGGCACGATCTGCATATGAGGCAGCGACGGCATCATGCGTCACCATGATGATGGTCTGACCAAAGTCAGTCACGGACTTTTTCAGAAAGCCCAGAACCTCTGCACTCGAAACGGAGTCGAGATTGCCGGTCGGTTCGTCGGCAAAAACTACGTCAGGTTTGGTTATCAGGGCACGGGCAATGGCCACACGCTGCTGCTGACCGCCAGAGAGTTCATTTGGCCTGTGACTCAAGCGATCTTTCAAACCCAGTGTTTCAGTGAGCATACGAAACCATTGCTTGTCGACTTTGCCACCCGAAAGGGTCAAGGGCATAAGAATGTTCTGTTTGGCCGTGAACATAGGAAGAAGATTGAAACTTTGGAAAATAAAACCGATTCGATGTCTGCGAAGCATGGTCAGATCAGTGTCGTTCATCGATGTGATGTCGAACCCCGAGAAGACGATTTTGCCATGCGAAACTGAATCCAATCCTGCGAGTGTGTGCATCAGTGTTGATTTTCCCGAACCGGAAGGTCCCATGATTGCCGTGAACTTGCCACGTTCAAATGCGACATTTACTCCGCGAAGCGCATGCACGGTATTCTCTCCGCTTCCATAATCCTTGACTACATCAATCGTTTCAATCGCGGTATCGCGGTGCATTCCATTGCTAGGATTCGCTAAAGAATTCTTAGCATATGTTGGATTCACAGTGCTCATCTTCATTCTCCTCTTGTGTATAACGCTCAATCTGCGCTTGCATAAGCCAAGGATATGAAATATCAGGTCATATCAATATCGGGCAAAAGACTGATATTGCAGGCGAAATAGTGGAGTTTTCAGGATTCTTGCGTACTTTTCTCATACTTAAGGATGAAATGCCCACCAACAGAGGGTGGGTCGCGCGCGAAATGCGTAGCGTGTAGGATGAGCGTTCACATACTCTGAGGGATTGAGAGGTTGTACATGGCGAGCATTGTTCTCGGGATTGCTGATCCGACACGATTGTTTGGGGAGAACGTTCAGGATTCAACGAAGCCGCTGGTTACGATTGTTGGCGCGCATGAGCGCGTGGTAAGTCCTTTTGACTATGCGGTGACGCGCGGCGATGGAATTTTTGAGGCGACCACAGTGTGGCGCGGAACGGCGATTTCCTTGCAGGCCCATCTGCGTAGACTTGCACATTCTGCTGCTTTGATGGAATTACCGAAACCGAATATTGTCGAGTTTTCTCGAGCGGTTGATGAGGTGATCTCCCACTATGATGATCCTGAACCTGGTCCAATTCTACGCATTCTGATCTCGCGCGGCTTGGATGCGGACACAGGTGTTGGTCGTGCCGGCAATGGTCTGCCCCATGTCTGGATGTTTCTTGATGCCCAGGGAGCGTTGCATGAAACCGATCCAATCACATTGACCGCCCTGAACCGTGGATATTCCTCTGACATCACCTTACGTGCCCCCTGGCTTCTCAATGGCGCAAAGACTCTGAGCTATGCAGTCAATATGGCGATGCACCGGGAATGTGCCCGGCGCCATGTCGATGATGCCGTGACGGTTACCGAGGATGGCTTTGTTTTGGAATGCCCAAATTCTTCAATCGTTGCCCAGTATGGCAATCGTCTTGTAACGCCGAATCCGAATATCGGCATTCTTCATGGGACCAGCCAGCGTGAACTGTTTTCATTCAATCAGCAGGAAGGTGGAAGCTGGGAATATGCGAAACTCCCCTATGCCCGTTTGCAGGAGGCGGATCATATTTTCATGACCCACGGAGGCTGGGTCATACCAGTATCCAGCATTGATGATCGCACATATTCCGTTGACCCCGGGTTCGTCCAGAATGCGAATGATGCAATCCATTCTGGGCGTACAGAGGCTGAGGCGCTGCGCATAAACCCAAACCATTGATATTTTCTCTGTAAAATGGCAGATCACACAGAATTCAACCCTGAATTCGCTAGCATGAACCGCTAATTTATTATTTTGTTGCCTATGTTCCGGAAAATCATCGATTTTGGGTTTTCCACGACCGTAGTTTCAACGTTTTTGAGCCATGATTGAAAACATAGGCAACAAAATAAATCTCTTCGCTGAAAAAGCGGAAAAATAATGCAAAAATGGAGTGCTTGCGGAGCCTATGACCTCACTAAGCTCAGAAAACACCCCATTGATGAAACTGCGTATAGTTTACTCGGCCAGACCGGACTCCTTCAGAGCAGCGAAACCGCCCTTCAGATCGTCGAAGATGTCATCGATGTTTTCCGTGCCAATAGACAGACGAATCGTTCCGGCATGGATGCCCTGATCCTCCAGTTCCTCGGGAGTCTCCTGCGAGTGTGTGGTGGATGCAGGGTGAATGACGAGCGACTTGACATCAGCCACGTTCGCGAGCAGCGAGAAGAGGTGCAGATTGTCAATGAAGACACGCGCCGCATCCTTGCCTCCCTTCACGTCGAAGGTGAAGATCGAGCCGGCGCCCTTGGGGAAATAGCGCTGATAGAGTTCATGGTCGCGCCGTCCAGGAATCGAGGGATGTCGTACCGCCTCGACTTCAGGAACGGTCTGCAGATATTCAACGACCTTCAACGCATTTTCAACATGACGTTCGACGCGAAGCGACAGGGTCTCTGTGCCTTGCAGCAGCAGGAACGCAGCGAATGGAGACAAGGTCGAACCGGTGTCACGCAGCAGAATCGCACGAATGCGCGTCACGTAGGCTGCAGGGCCAAGCGCCTCGAAGAAGTTCAGTCCGTGATAGCTCGGGTCGGCCTCGGTCAGCGTCGGGAACTTGCCGGGAACTTCGTTCCAGTTGAACGTGCCGCCCTCGACGACCACACCGCCAAGTGTGGTTCCGTGCCCGCCGATGAACTTCGTCGCCGACTCGACGACGACATCCGCTCCATGCTCGAGTGGGCGGAACAGGTATGGCGTCGCAAAGGTGTTGTCGACGATCACAGGAAGATGATGCTTGTGTGCGATGGCGCTGATCGCTTCAAAATCAGGCAGGTCGGCGTTCGGATTGCCAAAGGTCTCGAAATATACGAGCTTCGTGTTGTCTTGAATCGCATTCTCGAAATTCTGAGGGTCTTCGGGGTCAACGAAGGTCGTTGAGATGCCGTCGCGAATCAGCGTGTGCTTGAACAGGTTGAAGGTGCCACCATAGATGTTCTTGCTGGATACGATATGGTCGCCGGACTGCGTGATGTTGCGAACCGAATATTCGACCGCAGCTGCACCCGATGCCACGGCGAGACCTGCCGTGCCGCCTTCAAGCGCTGTGATTCTGTCCTCGAACACTCCTTGAGTGGAGTTCGTCAGACGACCGTAGATGTTGCCTGGATCCTGAAGTCCAAAGCGAGCCTCGGCGTGGTCGAAATTATGGAAGACATAGCTTGTCGTTGCATAGATCGGGACTGCGCGTGAATCGGTCGCCGGGTCTGCCTCTTCCTGTCCAACGTGAAGTTGGAGTGTCTCAAAACGGTACTTCTTATCTGCCATTGCTGCTCCTTGCATGGTTTCAATACATACTCACATATTCAATATCGACAACCATCACTGGAAGTCGTGTCAAATGTGAGATTATGTGGTTGCAAAGCCAAGCGCAAGCCAGAAACGCGTATCGGTTATTGCAATTCTTTATAACGTATGGAAGTTTCGCTCAGCACAAGGGTTAACGCCCTTCCCTTACACCAACACCAGAGAAACATGAAAGCACACAAACTGCGCTATTGTTGCTGTGTGAAGGCGGATACTTAAACAGATCCTACTCACAAGCAACAAGGATACAAAGATACCGATGACTAACGATGTAACTCTTTTTAATCGCGACCCGAAATACATTCCACGCGTCGCGGCTGTACACGACATGTGTGGCTATGGCAAATGCTCACTGACCGCTGCCATTCCGATTCTTTCTGCCGCAGGATGCGACGTTTGCCCAGTACCAACAGCTTTGTTCAGCGCCCACACCATGTACAAAGACTTCACTTTCCATGACACGACTGACATACTGCCGGGCTATCTGGATGCATGGCGAAAGGAAGATGTCGAGCTCGATGCCGTATACAGCGGGTTTCTCGGAAGCGCGGACCAGGTAAGTATCATTCAGCGTCTCTACACTGAATACCCACAGTCCCTACGCCTTGTTGATCCGGTGATGGGCGATGCGGGCAAGATGTATCCTACCTATACCAAAGAGCTGTGCGATGCTATGGGAAGGCTTGCCAACGGTGCTGACATTCTGATGCCGAATCTCACTGAAGCCAGCATTCTGACCGGTCGTGACTACCCCGGTCAGAATATCGGGGATAGGGAAGTCACCTCATGGGTGCAGGCTTTGCTTGATCTTGGCGCAAAGAACGTTGTGCTGAAAGGCATCGACAGAAATGATGGTTCAATTCGTAACTATGTGGCATCCGCCAGACTCGGCGATGCCAGCCATATGGTCGAGCTTGAACACGAGAAACTGCCATTCATGATTCACGGAACAGGAGACGCTTTCGCATCCTCACTCTGTGGCGCAATCATGGCAGGGAAGAATCTCGCCGAAAGCGCTCGCATTGCCGGTGAATTCGTTCGTTCGGCAATGATAAGCACACGCAATCAGCCGCATTACCAAGAACGTGGCGTCAGCTTTGAACTTAATCTCGCCGAATTGACATCATTGGTTCAGTAATGCATTGGGGGCAACGGAAAGTCGTTGACCTTGCCCACTTGTTTTCACCACCCATGTCGCGCATGCATTGGATTCTCGCTGAAATTATGCTGAGAATCATGCATGCGCAGACATGGGTTCTTTGTATTGTGACTCCCCTGCAGATTAGCCAAGCCAAGAATGTGGATATTGTATGGAATACTCCGAATGCATCCACCATCATATTGCGCGAATCCACATTCGACCACATTCACAAGATTCATTCTCTACAAACATCTTTCACATGGTCAACTGGGATGCATGAACATACAACTTGCAGAAAGCACACACCTGACTTCAAGTCCTTCGCCGGATGAATTGCTGGAACCGGGCTTGAGTCCAAGATCTCTGGGAATTCTCGGAGAAAGTTACGCCGAGCATTGGTTGACCTGCCGAAGCTGGCGTATTCTCGGCAGGAACTGGCACTCACGATATGGAGAGCTCGACATAATCGCCCTCGACACCGATGGAGTGATTGTCTTTGTGGAGGTGAAAACACGCCGTAACCGAAGGTTCGGCAATCCTCAGGAGGCCGTCGAGTATAAAAAACAACGAAGTCTTCGACGTGCAGGATCACAATGGCTTTTCGACAAATCGCACCGCATTATTCATACTGGCGTGCGCTTTGACGTGATTGCAATCTCAGTGCTTGGCAAAACCGTGTATGTGAATCATGTTCGGAACGCATTCGCATGAGAATCGGAACTTCACTCTCCATTGGCTTGGTCGGCTTGAAGGCATGCCCCATAGCGATTCAATCGTTTATCTCGCCTGGACTACCCTACTTTTCCATCATCGGTTTGCCAGACACCTCAGTTTCCGAAGCACGCGAACGGGTGAAATCAGCCTGTTCATCAGTCGGATTTTCATGGCCTGAGACACGAATCACCGTCAACCTATCTCCCGCATCCATACCAAAGAAAGGATCGTCATATGATTTGGCAATTGCTCTGAGCATCTTGTCTGCCGGCTCATTCATTCCACCTGAAGCCGTTGAAGACGAACTTGCTATCGGAGAATTGAACCTCGATGGCAGCGTGCTCCATGTCAATGGTGTGCTGCCCATGATATTGCATGCCAAGGCTCGAGGCATTCGCAAGGTGTTCGTTCCATATACCAATGAAGCCGAGGCTTCCATAGTTCCAAACATGGAAATAACTGGTGTCAGGCATCTTGGTGAACTTGTTGAGATGCGAGGCGGTAAAGCGATATATCGCGTACAGAATCAACCAAGAACGACACCGTTTGGCTCCGAGAGAGTATTGGCGGGTGAGTCTCGTGATTCATCCAACACATCCGATTCAGCGACATTGCCCGATCACTCATCGCATGATTATACGAAGCTTGACATGAGCCAGGTCCTTGGTCAGGAGCAGGCAAAATGGGCATTGACCGTTGCCGCGGCAGGTGGCCATCACATGATCATGACAGGACCCCCGGGTTCAGGCAAGAGCATGCTGGCTTCACGCCTGCCAACAATACTTCCTCCACTCAGCGAGGATGAACAGCTGGAAGTGGCATCGATACGTTCCCTCTGTGGAAATCTTCATCAGTTTGGAATAACAGACATTCCACCTTTCGTTGCACCACATCACACGGCTTCAACCGCTTCACTGGTTGGTGGCGGCAGTGGCATTGCCTTGCCTGGTGCCATAACGAGAGCTCACCGGGGTGTGCTGTTCATGGATGAAGCGCCTGAATTCTCTCCGCGCACCTTACAGACATTACGAGAGCCGTTGGAAACTGGCTTGATTGCACTGTCCCGCGCCAAAGGCACAGCATTCTTTCCAGCCAGATTTCAGCTGATCATGGCAGCGAACCCCTGCCCTTGTGGTTTTGACTTTGGCAATGGTGAACGCTGCACATGCTCGGTGAAAGAGCGAACGCGATATTGGAATCGCCTATCGGGGCCAATTTTGGACCGAATCGATATACAGTCACAAATTTGCGAAGTATCGGAGATGATTGAATTGCCATCTTCCACCGTGTCTTCCAGTGAAACCATACGCAATGTAGTGCTGACAGCTCGGAATTGTGCGAAGGAGCGCTTCCACAGCTTTGGTTGGAATTGCAATGCCGATGCGAGCGGCGAATGGTTGCGAAAGCATACATCAAAGAGGGCACTTTCCGTGGTCAACACGGTATTGGGTAAGGGCGGACTAAGCATGCGCGGTGCTGATCGATCGATTCGTTTATGTTGGACACTCGCAGATCTGAATGGCCACACCAGTCCGAATATGTCCGATATCGAGTCAAGCATTCAACTCAGAACGAGGCTCTCATGAACAACTCAACGAAGAGTGACTCCTCCCCATCGCCAGACGAAATTCCCAGAGCAACTGTTGGAGCGAGCGTAGCAAAGGAAGGCAGCATGGAACAAAGCAATGAAGGCGTAAGCACCGTTGCTGAACACCCTGTTCATGAAAACGCCACTGACGAAAGCACGATCGGCGAAGACACAGTAGCTAGGGCACTGCTCTCGTATTGCTGCGATGGACCTGACCCAGTCATGCATGCACTGCTGTTGGGTGGCATACAGGCGATCGTCCTGTGGTCACTCTTGGCCGAGTATGGCGCACGAGTAGTACAGAGCAATCACACATCTCACTCCTTGCCGAGAACAATACATCATGCATTCATCAAGGGAATGGAAATGAAGAATCAATGTCAGACCAAGCCTTCCGTACAGCGTCTCTACGATGCCCTCGTTCGCTGGGAAAGTCGCAAAGAGATGCTCGGATTTGATGCCACTCTCGATTTACAATCCGACACAGTTCAGGATTGGGTGACGGCTCAGCACTCTATGTGGGTCATTGCTCCAGGTCATCCCAGTTGGCCTTATCAGCTGCATGACTTGCCCAACACCATTGGATGGTCTTCTCCAATGTGCCTGTGGGGACAAGGTTCAACGGAAGCAATGACTCGTTGCGCTCATCCGGTTGCCATTGTAGGTTCACGTCAGATCGATGACTATGGCCGACACATGGCGATGCAGGTCGGAAGACTGGTCTCTTCCCTTGGACATACCGTCATATCTGGCGGAGCTCTTGGTGCCGATGCCTTCGCCCACTGGGGTGCCGTTCAATATCAGGAATCGAATGAATCCTTCAGTGGATCCGAGATTGAACCTGGGAGTACCATTGCCGTGTTCGCAGGAGGACTGAATCATATTGGACCCTCATCCAATCAACGTCTGTTCGAGCGTATCAAGGCAAATCACGGCGCTCTGATCAGTGAACTTAGTCCCGACTCAATTCCTGAGGCACGAAGATTTCTGCTGCGGAATAGAATCATTGCGGCGATGTCGCAGCAGATAATCGTTACCCAGGCCAGAACGAGGTCAGGAGCCCTGAACACTGCAAATTGGGGAGCGAACCTTTTACGTGAGGTATATGCCATTCCAGGAGATATTGAACACCCAAACAATGCTGGCTGTAACGCACTCATTCGTGATGCCAAGGCAAGCATAGTGACCTCGATGGAAGACATAGCCCAGATCTGTCCTAAACCCCATATGTCTACAACAGTTGCAGAAACAGAGTCCTTGGAAGCATCAACGCTACATTCAATCGAATCACGCAGCAGTAAGGGCATTGATCGCGCTCAAGCTTCCTTGACTGGCAGTCTCGCAAAGAAGGGAACCACAGACAAGAAAGCAAGAAGCGCGAGAGTGGTCCCGAGCCATTCGCGCAGGGACTCATCAGAAGCTTCTGATCGAAAGCTACTGGCCAAAACGAATCCGATGCCCTCAACATTGAACGAGGAACAACGGCACGTGTTGGACTTCATCCGGTGCCATATGCTTGAATCGAAAGTTGCTACGGCAGATAACCTACTCAATCAGCTCAATTCAAGAGGACGTGCTGTCAGACTCACGCCAGCAGACATTGCAAGAATCCTTGGATCACTGGAAATTGTGGGACTCATTGAGCAAAACATTTCAGGAAGCCTGAGAATCAGAGATGCATAGATAACGCCCGCTTGCGGGATATTCACAGGTCATGGATCCAAGCCAGAGTCACTATGCCTTCCACTGGCAGCGAGCCAAATCAACCAACCAGCCATCCGCGCCCGCAGGCTTTGACTCGTTATCCTTGGGAGGAATAAAGCTAATCCCCTCGGCTTCCAACAGCTCCCGCTGCCTTTCTGGCCCACCAAAGGCGAAGCCGGGAGCGAGAGATCCGTCACGAAAAACCACACGATGGCAAGGTATGATCCCTGGCTTCGGATTGCTGTGTAGAGCGTAGCCAACGACTCTTGCATTACGAGGATTACCCGCCAAGGCAGCTATCTGGCCATACGTGGCAACCGAACCTCGCGGAATTCGACACACCTGCTCATAGACTCGCTCAGAAAAATTCAACTCTGTCATGCATTCATTCTGAGCTCACTAATCGACAAGAAGCCTGCAGCGCAAGTCGATATCCGTCAGTGAATCCGCTTGAAATTCCGCCATGAACGCTACAGTGGTGACTTATGAATAAGACATCATATACGAATCTCGCCAAAGCATGGGAATTTGCCGAGGACGTTGCTTTTTCGCAACAGGATTCCATACTTGTTGAGGCCCGGAAAGATGCCGAGCAGGCCGGCTTTCCACAAGGTTCAGCCACTCAGGCTCGTTTTTTAAAATTGCTCGTACAACTGACAGGCTCATCTTCGATCATCGTTGCGGGTACTGGTGCCGTGGTGGAAAGCTGTGAGCTTGTTTCCGGTCTCAATGGTTCAGGCCTGTTGACGGAGGTTGATTCATCGCTGCAGGGTGGCAAACTCATCAAGAAAATCTTCAATGCACTTGATGAAGTTACCGATACCACACTGCGAGCGGTGAATGCCCCGGCTGAGATTTTCCTTCCGAGACTGAACGCGGACGACTACGATCTCATTGTCGTCAATGGTGACATCGGCAACTATGAGGCAAGTCTGAAAGAAGCTCCAAGATTGCTGAAACCCCAAGGCTTGCTCATTTTCACTGACATGTTTGGATTCTCAGCTGACAATTCCAACGGAGGTATGCTCAACCCTGTCGATCGTTCCGAGCGAACCGTGCGTTTGCGCGAGCTGCTTGATTCCATCAACCACAATGAATCCCTGGATCAGACGTTGCTCCCGATAGGTACAGGGCTGCTCATCATCACCCTCAACCAACGATGATCGTCAGCAAACGTCCAGACATTGCACGAGCAGCATGTGAATCTTTCAGTGTCGAGGCCTTACGGCACTTGTAGCAACTTTTACAGCCTCGTCAGTGTCGTCGGTCATCACCACCAGATCTGGATCGAGATTGGAAATCATTCCTCGATCCTTCAATGTGGTCGTCACCCACTCGAACAAACCTTTCCAATATTCAGTGTCGAAGAGGACAACGGGAATCGTCGTCACTTTATGTGTCTGCACCAGAGTGAGCAATTCAAACATTTCGTCAAGCGTGCCGAATCCGCCAGGGCAGATAATAACGCCCGATGAGTATTTGACAAACATGGTTTTGCGAACGAAGAAGTAGCGGAAACTCATACCAAGGTTGATCCATTCATTCAAACCCTGTTCATGCGGAAGCTCTATCCCAAGTCCTATCGAAGTTCCCCCGACAGTGGATGCACCTTTGTTGGCTGCCTCCATTACTCCAGGACCACCACCGGTGATCACTGCAAGACCTCGCTTCGCAACTTCCGCACCCATCGTTTCAGCCGCCTTATATGCAGGATCAGTTTTTGGTGTGCGCGCAGAACCAAAAATGGAAACAGCTGGACCGATTTCAGCCAATGCACCAAATCCATCAACGAATTCGGCCTGGATCCTGAGGACTCGCCAAGGATCCATGTGTAGCCAGTCTGTGGAAAAACCAGGTGCGAGAAGATTCCCAGTCGTGTTATCCTTCGGAATCATCGGCCCGCGCATCATAACAGGACCACGATAGTACGTTTCACCAAGCACAGAGGGGTTCAAATCACCACCAGAGTCATTGGATTGGGATTCTTGCTTCGTCGATGCTTCGTTGTTTTGCATTTTTCCTGAATTACTGACTTTTTTCACCATACCGGACCCTTCACCATGTAGAAACGAGCCTTACCACAGCAATCCTATCGTCAATGAAGACGATTGTGCTCAGAAAACAACCTAGCTCATAGCCAAGGGGCTGAGTGTACTACTTTGCGAGCTCCAAGGATCGTGGCACGTAATCGCACGGTTATGCCCGAAGCACCGACTGTTCAGCGTCTTGCAACGGCAGTGGCAATACGTTCCATGGCCTCGGTGAGGAACGATGCCGGGCATGCCATATTCACGCGCTCGAATCCACTCCCCGAATTGCCAAACAAAATACCTTCATCCATAAAGACTCTTGCCTTCGTCCGCATGAAGTTCTTCAATTCTTCATTGTTCATACCCAGACCATTGCAATCGAGCCACGCGAGATAGGTTCCTTCCGGCTCAATCAATGAAATATCATGCTGTGAGTTGGCAAAATCTCTGACAATGTTCAGATTTTTTGCCAAATACTTTCGCAAATCATCCAACCATTGCTCTCCGTGCTCATACGCAGCCTGACAAGCCACATATCCGAAGTGATTGACAGTGAGTCCTCCAACATTTGCAACCGCAATGTCGAAGTCCCGTTTCAGTGCAGAATTCTTGATGATGACATTCGAACAGGCAAGGCCTGCCAAATTGAAGGTCTTTGTCGGAGCGGTAAATTCCATGCAATGCTGTGCAACTTCATCACTCAAGTTTGACATCATCGTGACTTCATGACCTTGATAGGTAAAATCGGCATGAATCTCATCAGCAAGAATGGTGACACCATTTCTCAAACAAATATCGGCGAGCTTCGTCAGCTCGTCCTTGGTCCACACACGGCCCACGGGATTATGCGGATTGCAGACGAGCATCGCCTTGCAGCGAGGATCTGCGGCCTTGCTTTCAAGATCTTCGAAGTCCATCGAATAGTATCCGCTTGAATCGCGAACCAGTTCATTATCGAGAATGGTTAACCCTGTATGTTCAGCAGCATAGGTGAAAGGATAATACACCGGACGTTGCAGAATGACCTTGTCTCCGGGGCGTGTAGTTGCTCGAAGTGCCGCGAGCACAGCGGGCATTACCGCTGCGGTGGTAGTGACATATTCAGGCTTGACTTCAAGATGGTGGTGTCTGCTCATCCATGAGCCAAGCGCATCATAATATTCGGTGGGAATATGGTCATAGCCGAGAATGTCATGCTTGGCAGAGTCTACAATCGCGTCAGTTACCGCGGGGCAGGTAGGAAATTCCATGTCTGCAATCGACAAAGCCAAAACATCCTCGCAGCCATCACCCATCTCATCCTGTATGATTTGCCATTTTTCGGATGTATCCTTGCGGCGATCCACCAACGTATCAAAATCAACCATAGTAGTTATCTCATGCCCCTTTTTGAATCTCAGACTTACGACCCCGGGAGAACCGCAGTCTGGGTATGAACCCACATATCCTACATCTAAATGATAACAATTTTCATACCATAACTGTGGAGTGAGACGACATGCCGCGAGACACACTAGTTTGCCAAAAATAGAATCCCGGGTTATCCTAATTGAGTTGCCTAAATCAAGTGATTCAAGCAATATGCGCCAGTAGCCCAATGGATTAGAGCAGCTGACTACGGATCAGCAGGTTGCAGGTTCGAATCCTGTCTGGCGCACAAGCTCAAACCCCTCCGCCGTAAGGCTTGGAGGGGTTTGTTTCTTCTCGATCCCCACAAATTTACAGTCCCATTGCCGGGTTATATAGGCAAAAAAGTATGTCCAATCGTTACCCGCTGACTGCTGCGCATGTGGGCTATAGGCACGAAGTGTGTGTGAAACAGGCCGTGAGACGTTCTCCTGACTAGGGGTTTGGACTGATTGATAATCCTGTTTGACCTTGGGGAGGCATGAAAGCAACCCTGTGCCCGTATTGCGGCACCATCATGCATCGCAACATAACCACGAGAGCAGGAACAACCCGATGTCGATGCCCGCCATCCCCACCTCTCTTGTCACCCCTACCTCTCTTGTCATCTCGACCGAATCCGCCTCCCCTGTCATCCCAACCGAATCCGCCTCTCTTGTCATCTCGAACGAGCGCAGCGAGTCGAGAGATCTCACCCTTGCAAGCATCAACAGCCAAGATCCCTCGACTCGCTCCGCTCGCTCGGGATGACAATGGTGTTGTCGTTCATACGGCCGACTCGCTGCGCTCGCTCGGGATGACGATGGAACATACAGCTTTGTCAAGTTCATACGACCGACCCGCTGCGCTCGCTCGGGATGACAGGAGAGGAGCATGACATCGACTGGAACGAATTACACGCCAGCACGCCAACAAAGGCATAAACCCACACTTCAGTGCCGATAACCCGCGCATGTTGCGTAGGTTGTGCTTTGGAAGTCGTTTCTCGAGCAAACTCAAGTGAAAACTGACTGCAAAAGCACAACCTATGCACCATGCGCACCATGCGTTCGCCTATCCCGTTATGCAAGACATTGCGTCTCACATCACGGGATAGGCATGCTTTCAATCCCCAGTATGGTGCAGTATCATAAAAATTAAAATCGCGGCTACGCATTCAACCATATGCTGTTTGGCAAGGGGACACCATGAAAATCGCAATCATCTTGGGCAGCACCAGACCTACCCGCATCAGTCCAACACTGGGGACATGGATCGCCGATGCTTTGAGAGGTCATGGCCTCGATGTCGAAATCATCGATTTGATACAGGTTGATTTACCATTCCTCAACGAACCCGAACAGCCGTCACTGCACCTCTACCGCAATGAAAGCACGAAACGCTGGAGTGAAATCGTTTCTCAATATGACGGTTTTATTCTCCTGTCTGCCCAGTACAACTGGGGTTATCCTGGAGTACTGAAAAACGCGCTTGATACCCTCTATGACGAATGGCGTGGAAAGCCCGTTTCGGTCGTCACATATGGTGGCCATGGAGGATTCCAAGCCGCCCTCGCCTTGGGATTGGTATTACGAGGATTACGCATGCGTACTCTTGCCACAAACCCTCAAATCACTATCCATGACGATATCGATCGTGACGCTGAGGGCAAGCTCACCGATGTTGACCGTATGATGAAGCCCTACGAAACGGCTTTTGCCAACGTTGCACAGGAATTTTTGACCCTCCAATCCTAAAAACACAGGATGTCATGCACAGCATTCGACACACAGGATGCGTGTACACAGGCAGAATCTCATGTATTTGAGAGGTACTATCGCGCCTTCATTATTCTTACACCGCAGCCACCACAATCACAACAAGCCCTGATATCCTCCCGCAGCCCATCGCTCATGCCACACAGCGTTATCATTCGGCATGAATGCCGATTCTTTCGATATGCGATTAACAACTTCGCAACCCATTAACCTAAGATAAGCCCGGATTGAGTCCACTGCTCCATGCTGGCTGCGGCGGCTCCTTTTGCCCAGAAGGAGAACTGCATCTCTTGCAGTTTCACTTCGACGGGTGGACTGTTCCAATGCCTGTATTGTGTCAGCAAACGACGAAAGTTATCTTCAAAAACTTCAAGAAGACGCACACCATCGCCCGAAACGATGACTGCATCGGGATCGATGAAAGCAATCGCAGAACGAACCAGCCTGGCTACAGCTTTCACAGCATCATCGGCTATCATGGTCTCCGGCTGAGAACCAGATGCAGCCCGGCCAATAAAGGTGTCATAATCTTCGTCAATGCCGTGGTTTTCACGCAAATTTTGCAAAATACAGGTGCTTGATGCATACGCACGAGCACAACCGACATGTCCACTCTCACATCGTGGACCAGTGGCTGTGATCTGCTGATGGCCTATCATTCCAGCTGAACCATGTTCACCTGATACGACAGCACCGCCTTGCACCATGCAGGCGCCCAATCCACTTCCAATGCAGAGCAGCACGAAACTGTTGCACCCGCGCCCAGCACCCCACCAAGCTTCAGCCTGAGCAAACGCGTTCACGTCATTGCTGACGGTTACGGGAATACCGAGGACTTCGTGCAGTTTGTCACCGAAATCAACATCGTTCCATTCCAGAATTCCGGAAGCAACAATTCTACTGTCTACAACGCGTCCGCCAACGCCTATCCCCACCCCTGAGATAGGACAGTGCTGCGTCAAGCGGCTGATCTGCAAAACCAGAATTGCAATTACGGCATCAACGGAATCGTCTGGAATCTGAACTTCGTCCTGATCCAAAACCTTTCCACTCAAATTCACAACAACGGCATATGAAGTGTCACCCGTTATTTTCACACCGACAAAAGCGGTGAAGTCAGGAACAATGGCAACCCTATAGGCTGGCTTGCCGATGGTGTAGTCGGCATTGAAGCCATCAAGAATCTGAATTGCACCCATCTGAAGCAAAGGAGTCAACAACCGTGTAGCAGTCGCCTGGCTCATCGACAGTTCGGATCCCAGCTGACCACGAGTCGCTGGCCCATTCACAATCAGGCGGTGCAGCATTCTCGCCGTTTTTGTCTTGGACACATCAATATTGTAACCATGTTGTTTTGCTGATGCTGGTGAGTTTTTCATAGCCTACTGTGTCCAGTCTGATGTCATATATCGATGGTCCGCATCACGCAAACTTGGTTTCAAGTTCATGCACGATCTCGGCATGTCTGCGTTCGGTAAGCGTTATCTTTACCGCGAAAATAATCGCAGCGACGATTACGAACACCATCGGAATATAGAGCATGAAGACCTTGAAGTGCAATATGCCGGATGCGGTGATATCTGCCGCTGTGGCAGCTCCGGTCATTCCTGCTCCAAGGGCAGCTATGCCGACGATTCCATTCGAGAATGCTCCCCCAAGCTTGTCGAGCAAGGGACGAATGGTCAAGGTCACCGACTCATTTCTGGTACCGTTGCGCAACTGCCCGTATTCAACGCAGTCAGAGATCGTCATCAATGTTGCCAGAAAGACCAAAGGCTGAGCAACATACAGCAGGCCAGTCGAAACCAACGTCAGTCCAACGTTATTCCCAGAGAAGTTGTAGAGGATATAGCCGATGACCATCACACCGATCGAACTTACATAAACCCATTTGCGTGTGATCAGATTCTGCAAGGTTGGAAACATCAGCACTGCAACGATACCCAACACTGCCTCGACCACACCTACCATCGAATACTCGTCAGGTTTATCCATCACATAGCGGAAGTAATACACAATCATCGAATTGGTAATGGCAAAACCAAGAGCAAAAAGGAAATACGAGCTCGCAAGCCACATCAACTGATCATTGCGTCCAAGAATCTGGAAGATATCCTTAAACGAAGTCTTCTTGACATTCTTGCGAATCGCACTCTTGCCTTCTTGCGTGCCCCAACATGTTAATAGTGCACCGATCAATGAAAGCGCTGAAATGAAGATAGCAAATCCGAGCCATCCTGCACGTGTCTGTGTGTCATCAGTGCTGCCGGTCAGCCAGCGTGAAATCCAAATATTGATCGGTACCAGAACGATTGCTGTACCTGTCGAACCTAGTGTGGAACCGAAACGAGCAACAGTTCCAATCTTCGTTCTATCCGAAGAGTTCAAACTGAGAGATGGCAGCAGACCCCAAAAAGCAACATCCAGAGCAGAATATGAAAAATCAGCGATAATAAACACAATCGCAAACAGAACCAGATACAGATTTGGATTCGACTCCGTCAAACCGAAGAAATTCGAGAAGATCATGATCAGGGTAATCGAACTGACGATTGCTCCGCCAAAAATCCATGGCTTGAACTTTCCCCATTTGGTCTTCGTATTGTCGATCATCGCACCTATCAATGGATCGAAGAAAATTTCAATCACCCGGATGATCACAATCATCGTCGTGATGAATCCGACCATCCAACCGTTGATTTGCTTGCCATCTGAACCTTCCAGCAATTGACTGGTAATGAAGGTAATGAAATAGGTTGTCAGTGCTGCATAGAACGCATCATGTCCGAAAGCGCCAAATGCATACGTTACCGATTGCTTCACTTTATTCATGTTCGCCACTTGATCTAGGCCGAAGTAGCAGCATCATGCATCCCTGCATAACCGCTGTTCACTCCAACTCAGTGCTGCTCCTTTTCAACGTCTGCGACACAACTTCATGCCGCCATATCCTTTACTTCCTTGTAGATATGAAGAGAACCATCGTTATCGAATCACTCCGGTGTGCTTGCATACCGAACCTTAGTAATTTTCATCATGAAAATTACTAAGGTAATTCCGTAGTGTACCACGATAAGATTTGAGCTATTATGGGCGATTTTGTTCGGAATATGATAAATATTTGGTCGCTTCTGACGAACGGTACTATTCTTCGCTGACTCGATACCATGGCTTGCCAATCATGGAACGCCAGACTTACGCGACATGATGCGCCAAGTCGATCCGTGGCCTGCGAAAAAAGCCGATGCCGCCTGTAAAATCTCGTTCGTACCATGCAGCTCGGCATTCTCGCGCCGTAGTCTCTTCAACTCCGCGAACTCGCCAGGATTCGCGCTCTTCTCCCGGTCTGCCCGCTCATTCCACCGACGCAGTGTCTCCGCCGCGATGCCAAGATTCCTCGCTACCGTTTCCACCGCTTTCGTCTCAGACGTGTGATTCTCACGGCAATCAGCCAACAAAGCCGACGCCCGATACCTTCAACTCTAATGAACATCTTCCAGACACAATCCCATCATTCCTTATCAAGGAAAAACAGGAGCAAAACCAGACCACATCAGTAGTTGCTAAAAAGTAGCGTTTCACGTCGAGGAACGGACAACCAACCTTGGCGTGAGCAATATCTTCGCAACCGCATTGCTTGGCCTCGAATCGTGCGAGTGCAACAGATGCCACGTCTCGGAAGCAATTTCAGAGTATGGCTGATGAATTGTGGTCAAAGAAGGCCGAGCTACCTTGGCAAATGCAGTATCGTCAAACCCGCTTATAGCTATTTCTTCGGGAACATTCAAACCTGCAGTCCTAATTGCATTCAATGCACCAAGTGCAATCATGTCGCTCGAACACGCCAATGCCCTCGGTATATCTCCTGAGCTAACAATCTTCTCTATTGCTGCTTGTCCCCATTCCATATTGTGTTCTCCAAGTTGTATCCATGATTGCTTTGTGATGATGCCTTCGGCCTGGCAATGTTTTTTAAATGCGGATAAACGATCTGCCGCAGATGAGTCTGTTGCGTGGGTGCCGATGAAACCGGCTGTTTTGAAGCCTCTAGATCTAAAATGGGAAACTATGAGTTTCATCGCTAAATCATCGTTGATTCCTACCCAATTAGAAATCGGGCTACTGACTCTTTGATCTACCTGAACGACCATGGCTTGCGCCGATGCTTGTGATATTGTTTCGGTACTTTTTTCGATATCGGCGGGTGATATCACTATTCCCGACACTTCATGGTTGAGTAAGGACACAACCTTGTCATGTTCAACGGTTGGATCTCCTTCGGAGGAACACAATACTAAATTGAATCCGTCAACGCTAATGACCTTTTCAAAGTATTTTGCTAATGAAGAAAAGAATGGGTTCTCCAAAGTTGGCATCACCATCCCAACCGTATCTGTTCTGCGTGATCTTAATGCGCTTGCAAAAGGATTTCGTTTATATCCCAGTGCTTTTGCCGCAGAAAGAACACGTTCACGCTTTTCCTGGTTGACGCGGCCTGTTTGTGTAAGGACTCTTGAAACAGTGGCAATTGATACATTCGAGGCCTTTGCGACATCAGAAATCAATACTCTGTGCTCTGCCTTTGCACGCATTCTTCCTCCACACAATCTGTACCTAGGACATTGCGAGTCTATCGCGCCCTACATAATTGAATACGATTACATAATATCTGATGGTTAACATAAATATCCAATTAAAAAGTTGTTTACAATGTTGAAATTTTAATGAAAAAAATCGGAATACTATTTCAAGAATAAGAAAACGTTTACAAAAGGAAAGATATGAAAGCATTAAAAGCTATATCCACATCCGCTTTGGTCACTGCTTTAATTGTTGCGCTAGCAGGGTGTGGCGCAAATCAATCTGCTTCTGAACCTTCAACATCTGATGGATTGGTCACTGTCAAGATGGTGCAGGAATGGCCAACGGGAGATGCCCAGTGGATCCCTTGGGTAGTCGCGAAAGAAAAGGGGTATTACAAGGCAGCAGGCATTAATCTCGATATTCAGGTGCCTCCAAATACTTCAGCTACCATGCAATATTTGGGTACCGGAAGATCAGATATTGCTTTCGCTGGATCCATTGATGTCGTCTCGGCGGTCGCTGAAGATGCTCCCGTGATTAGTATTGCAAAATACGGAAGCATGAATAATGCTGGAATTATTGCACTCAAGGGTAAACCGACAAATCCAAAAGAGCTTAAGGGCAAGACCATTGGTACCTATGGGGATGCTTGGAGTAAAGCACAGTTGGAAATAATGCTCAAAAATGTTGGTTTAACAATAGACGATGTCCATCTTGTCACAGCAACTGATGATGATGTCCCTCTCCTTATGCAGAAAAAGGTTGATGCAATTACAGGCACACAAATGGCTGAGGGAAGCGAGTTGAAATCCTTAGGTGTGACGAATTATGAAATGAGCTATGGGAAAGATTTTGGTGTTCCTAATGCTCCCGTTCTGAATTTAGCAGCGAACAAAACATGGCTGGAAAAGAATAAAACTCTTGCAAAGGCATTTATCAAGGCCACGGTAAAGGGAATCAATTATGCTCGATCACATAAAACTGAAGCTGTATCAATATTCCTGAAAGCATATCCTAAAGCCGAAACAGAGCAGTTCGCCACTCAACAGTGGGAGGATACTTCCGCACTCTTCGGAGCCGAAAATGTGACGGTGAAAAGTTCAGATTTAGCTCAGAAGAAATCTGTATGGAAAAGCCTTGTTTCTGCTGCAGCCAAATACAAAATCGTAGATCAAACACAACAGGCTTCTACATATTTCACCAATGAATTGACAGAGGAATAAAATGAAAATTCTTTTAGCCGGTGAATCTTGGACTACGGTTTCAACTCATATCAAAGGTTTCGATACCTTTACTACATCAGTCTATGAGGAAGGTTGCACAGAATTTCTCAATGCCATACATCGCGAAGGCATTGAGTATGACTTCATTCCCAATCATTTAGCTGCAACGAAGTTCCCCAATACTCTCGAAGAGATGAATAAATATGATGTGATTGTACTGAGTGATATCGGAGCGAATACACTGCTGCTACCCCCCAGTGTTTTTAACAGTCAACAGAAACATCCCAATCGATTGAATGCCATCGCCGAATGGGTAAAACAGGGTGGAAGCTTTTTAATGGTTGGTGGCTATCTTAGCTTCCAGGGCATCGAAGCCAAGGCTCAATACCATCGCACAGCCATTGAGAATATTCTCCCTGTCGAACTTCTTGAAGGCGATGACAGAGTGGAAGCCCCACAAGGGATGATTCCTCACGTTGAGGACCCATCATTTTTTTCGAAGATCGACGCGCAGTGGCCAAGCATTCTTGGTTATCAGGTACTTGTTGCAAAGAAAAATACGAAAACGATCCTCACGATTGGCGAGCAAAAGCATCCTTTATTGGTGGTTGGTGAAATCGGTAAAGGACGCAGCGCAGCGTTTGCAACAGATATGGGACCACATTGGCTTTCAAAAGAATTCATGGATTGGCAAGGCTATTCAAAGCTTTGGCTCGGGATTTTATCATGGCTAGTAAGGAGAAAATAGAATGAGCGATCACGATAAGGTCAATATTGCATTAAGCAATAAACCCCCGCAAGGGCTGGTGACAGCTCAAAGAATGGCAATAGAGTCTGCAGAGAAAATCGTTCATGAAACTATGCCTGGCGAAACCGAGAAAGGTGTGCTTTCCCGCCTGGAAAACTGCGCAAGGGCAAAGGGGGCAGTAGGTTTCTGGACTCCCACAGTAGTGGGTTTTGGCCCAGGCTCATTGAGCTGTTTTCCAACAGACAAACCATCAGACAGACCGCTTTGGAATATCGATATTGGGCATGTTGATGTGCATCCTGTGACGGAAGAGGGATGGTGGGGAGATTGTACTAGAACGATCGTTGTGGGAAATCATCCCAGACACCACGAAATTTTGAGTACATTGTCTCGAATACACCATGAGGTTCTATCGTCTTTGGAGCCAGAGATGCGTGCCTGTGATGCTTTTCAACTCTTTGAAAGGAAGTTGAAAACGACGCCATATCGCCTTTTGGATCGTCTTGAAAATATTGGCCATTCGTTATCGCAAGGGGGATCATATGAGGATGGATATCTCAATAGATGGAATAAATCTGTCTTAAAGGGTGCCTGGGCTTTCGAACCATTCATCGGTACAGATCTATACGGTGCGAAAATTGAAGATGTTATGTGGTTTGGTCCTTCTTCGTGTGTTTGGGTGAAATGACATGACAGAAAAATTACTCATTGACAATGTGTCAAAAACCTTCAATGGCAAGATTTCTCTTGATACGACTTCTTTATCCGTTTCTGATGGTGAACTTATAACAATAGTAGGACCATCAGGATGCGGCAAAAGCACGCTGTTTAACATCATTTCTGGAGTTCTGCAGCCAACGGAGGGCAATGTAATTATCAACGATAAAGACGTAACCAACGTCCCAGGAAACGTTGGCTATATGATGCAGAAAGATCTTTTGCTGCCTTGGAAATCGACTCTTGAAAATATCTTGACGGGTGTATCTTTAACCAGAAAACCAACGAAAGAAGACTTGGAACTAGCCATCAGCATGGCACAAGAGTATGGCTTAGGCGATTATCTAGACAATTTTCCGCATTCGATGAGTGGTGGAATGAGACAACGGGCAGCATTTCTGAGAACACTCATGTTTGATAGAGACGTGCTTCTGCTGGATGAACCTTTCGGTGCCCTTGACAGCCAGACGCGATTGTCAATGCAGGAATGGCTGTTGAAAGTCTGGGCAGAACAGCGCAGGACTGTGCTTTTTGTCACTCATGATGTTGAAGAAGCTGTTTTTCTGGCTGACAGAGTTGTGGTGATGACTCCAAGACCCGGGCGCATAGAAAAGATCATTGATATCGATCTACCAAGACCAAGGACTAGGACCATTTTGACAGATCAAAAGTTCGTCGAATATAAACGAATGATTCTGAATTTGATTTATGGTGGTGGAAAGGAATGAGATTATGAGCAACGAAAAACCTAAAACAATCAGTTCAATTTCTGATTCAAACTCATCAAGTATTTTTTATCCCATTATTTCTATCATTGGTCTGATTTTCTTATGGTGGGCGGTGGTTGAGGCATTTGACATTCCTGAATATGTCTTGCCTGGGCCTTTTGCAACGTTTCATGAAATAATCTTAGACTGGCCTGAACTCTGGCATGGTTTCACAAGTACCGGGCAAGAGTTTGTGTATGGTTTCATTATCGGTTCGCTTGTTGGATTTGTTCTTGCAGTGATTATGGCCAATTCTAAACTCTTGAACAAGATATTGTATCCAATCATGATAGTAAGCCAGGCAATTCCGGTAATAGCCATTGGAGCTGCACTCGTCATTTGGCTTGGATTTGGTCTAGCTCCGAAGCTAGTCATTATCGCTCTTATTGTTTTCTTCCCTGTACTGATTAATGTACTGGACGGATTGCAGTCGGTTGATGTGGACATGCTGAATTTGTCAAAGGCAATGGGCGCTAACCGGTGGAGAATATTCTTGACTGTTCAATTGCCCGCCACATATGTGCCTCTTTTTTCGGCACTGAAAATGTCTGCTACTTTCAGTGTGACTGGGGCGGTTCTTGCTGAACAGACTGCTTCAAGTCAAGCTGGACTTGGCCAGTATATGATGGCCCAGGCCTCAAGGTTAAATACAAAGGGCACTTTTGCGGCAATTATATTATTTGCCATCATGGGTCTTCTCGCATTCTCCCTGGTGTCGGTATGGGAGAGGCTGGCCACCCCTTGGAAGCAGCATTCAAAGGTACCGTTCTATCGACAGGCAAGGATTGCTCACAGAGACATACCGTCATCGCAGGTCAAATGATCTTTATGATTTCGTGATCAGTATACACAAGTGGTGTAACGCCAAAGCATATATTTGTGAGTCTCGGATTTCACTGTGTTACAGGATGTGAAAGGAACATTATGGTAAAGGTTGCATCGATACAGTTTGAGCCCAGATTAGGCAATGTTCAATGGAATGGAGAAACCACGGTTTCCAAAATTCATGAATCAGCCGATTCAGGAGCTAAAATTATCGTGATGCCAGAACTGGCCGCTTGTGGTTATATGTTTAGAGACAAAGAGGAACTCAAAGCATCGTCTGATGATTTGTCTGGTACGCAGAGAGAATCCACTGTTATGGCTTGGAGATCCGTTGCCATGAAGCGACAGGTTCTAGTCATTGGCGGATTCGCACATCGTGTGCATGAGGAAATTTTCAATGCGTCTATTGCAATCTTGCCGGACGGAAAATTTTATATCTATCATAAACTTCATCTCTGGGGTGCTGAGAAAGAAATTTTCTCTCCGGGTGAGAATTTATTGATGCCGTTTGAAACCCCGTATGGGAAATTGGCAATGTTGATCTGTTACGATATTTGGTTTCCTGAAACGGTCCGCGCCCTTGCTCTGAATGGCGCCGAGGTTCTTTGTGTCCCAACCAATTGGGTTCCAATGCGTCATATGACGGCATCCGAACTAGGACTTGCACCAATGCTCATGCAAACGAACAGTCTTGTCAATGGCATCTACTCCATAGCGGCTGATCGGATTGGAACCGAGAGAGGGCAAGATTTCATTGGACAAAGTGTAATTGTGGGAAATGATGGATTGATACTTTCGGGGCCGGCCAGTCCAAACGAGTCTTCGATAATGTATGCCAGCATTAACCCTGAAAACATAGAGAAGGAAAGAAATTGGAGTAAATGGAACAACCCAATTAATGATCGAAGACGAGACATTCTTAAACTCTCAATTGATTGAGTAACTTGATCTTGGTGCGTTTCATAAAGCGACGATTGACGAGAAGGCCTGGCAAGCGCGAGAGAGCTGCTCGCTCTCTACAAATTCATCGGCAGCGTGAACCACTGATGGGTTACCAGGCCCTAAAACGATTATTGGACAATCTTTCGGCGTTGCCGGTTCTAGTATGCTTGCATCGGTGAAATATGGAACGGTGCCGTTGCCAAATAAGCCAAATCTTTCAATCAATGCATGAGCAAGAGGCAGCTTTGGATTTGTCCAAACAGGATTTAACCTCAATATGGTCTGTACCTCACTAATGCCCCTAAACGATGTAAACCAATCTTGCATGGGAGCAATGTTTTCCTTCACTATTCTGTAATCGAAAATAGCCTTGCAACAATCCGGCACAATATTATTCGCAATGCCGGAGTTGATAAGGTCTGGGCTAAGAGTCTCCTTCCCTAGATATTGGTCTATCTGATATGGAGCCGAATCAAGGCTTGCGATGACTTTTGACATTGAACAAATTGCATTACTGCCCAACTGAGGAGAGGAAGCATGTGCAGATTTCCCTTTTGAAGTGATTGAAAACCATGCTGCGCCCCTATGCCCTAGCGCTGCTTTCATATTGGTAGATTCGGCAACAATCACGATTTTAGGTTGCAATTCGGAAAGTGTTTTAAACGCTGAAGGGGCACCCAAGCAGCCAAGCTCTTCATCGCATGTAACTATGAGTGCTGCGCTCCTTGAATGCGAAGCTGCATAAGCAAGTGCAATCATGCCTGCAACTAAGCCAGATTTCATATCGCTTGTTCCACGTCCATAAATCTTCCCATCGATCTCTACTGGTTTGGTGGGTTCTGCAATTGACCAGGCTTCCTGATTCAGAGGAACTGTGTCGATATGGGCTAAAAATAGCACAGGTCGAGCTTGACTGTTGGAAGTGTGAGCATACAAGAATGGGAATTTTGTCTTGCGGTCTACGCGTACGCTGCAGTTTGCTTGGGTAAGCCAGTCCGCAATTACCCGTAATGCTTGCTCCTGCGTTGCTGATCCGCTTATTGTATTTATGCTGATTAATTCTTTAAAGATGCTTTCCCATTGATTTTCAATATCATTATCTGAATTTGTATTCAACATGGAACAATTATCTTTCACCATTATTCCCAGCGTGTGAATCAAATGATGTGAATTGCACAATGGAAGGAAAAGACTCCAAAGCTCAATTGCTTCGGAGTCCTGTCTTTTCTACTGCTGGCTACCGCTTCATATGGCTCCTGCGACTGGGCTTGAACCAGTGACCGTCCGATTAACAGTCGGATGCTCTGCCAACTGAGCTACGCAGGAATGTCGTGTGTGGCATCCGCCGCACACAAGAAATAGATATTACCTTCTTCTTTTACTGAATGCAAATCAGCGAGTCTCGAGAATTTTGCGTGTCGCAGCAACTACCTCACAGGAGGAAGTTCCAGAACCTAGGAACTTGCATGACAATGCGAGTGCATACAGGTGAACGCAGCCGTCACATTGTTACATCACGATTTTGTCCATTGGCATGGCTGAATCAATACCAAAATCTGGATCGGAGGGGCAAACCCCTGCGTCTACGAGATTGACGCCAAGCATGGCTACCATCGCTCCATTATCTGTGCACAAAGCAATCCGAGGAATGCGAACGGCAACACCATGACGTTCGCCTTCTTCTATGAGCCGAGCCCGCAACTGAGAATTTGCAGAAAACCCGCCTCCGACAATCAAGGTATCAGAATCATATTGCTTGCAACCTGCAATGGCTTTCTTGGCCAAGACACCGGCTACTGAATCAGCCAACGATGCACAGACGTCGTCAACGGGAATCTCCTTGCCTAGCGCCTGCTGGCCTTCCACCCAGCGAGCAACTGCGGTTTTTACACCGGAAAAACTGAAATCGTATGGGTGCTCTGCAGCGGACTTGCCCTGTGTCAGCCCTTGAGGAACATGGATCGCATGTGGGTTGCCGAGCTGACCATGCCGATCGATATGAGGCCCACCGGGATAGGGGAAGCCAAGCAGACGTGCTATCTTGTCGAAGCACTCCCCCGCAGCATCGTCAAGCGTCGTACCGACAACATCGACATGCTTCGCCACATCCTGAACATGGAGCAATGAGGTGTGTCCACCTGAGACTATCAGCGCCAATACGTCCTCTGGAAAGTCCCCAAACTGTAACTGAGTCACGGCAATATGACCGATAACATGGTTGATCCCATACAGTGGCTTACTGCAAGCCGCTGCCAATGCCTTTGCGCCGGAAACACCAACAGCAAGGCACCCCGCAAGGCCTGGACCGGCAGAGACCGCTATGGCATCAATATCGTCAAGTGTCAGGTTTGCATCGCTCAAGGCCTTGGATACAACGGGAATGAATGCCTCAGCGTGCGCTCTCGATGCGATCTCTGGAATGACTCCGCCATAGCGTGCATGTTGCTCCATCGAGGAGGCAACCACGTTCGAAACCAAGCTTCTGCCTCGAACGATTGCTGCTGCGGTCTCGTCACAGGTCGATTCGATTCCCAGCACCACTGTGCTGCTCTGCATGTCCGAGACGAGATCACGTGCATCTAGCCTTGCTGTTCCTGACATCACTCATCACCCTTCGTCACTGCTGGTCTTGCCACTGTAGCCTGCCATTCGTTGATATCCAACGCCATCGTATAAGCGTCAATGCCTTCTGGCTGATAATAATGCTTGCGTAATCCTATTCGTTCAAACCCAAAAGCCTGATATATCGCAATAGCGATGTCGTTGTCCACTCGAACCTCAAGCAACATTCTTCGAACTCCCTGCGTGGCTGCCTGCCGGAGCAGGGTTTCGAGAATCGCTGTTCCAATTCCCTGCCGCTGATATGGCTCATCTACACCTATGGTCATCAGTTCGGCATCATCACCGTCATACCAAAAGCCTCCATAACCTCGTATTTTGGCATCGGCAGCGATTTGAGGATTGCTGTATTTCGCACCCTCAACATCAGCAATATCAACGATATAGGTTCGCGCTGGAGCGTTCAACTCCTGACGAATCATCGCGTAGCTCCACGCGCCCTTGCCAAACAGACGCGCCTCGATAGGTACGATCTGGCGGATGTCGGACTCTTGAATTGCACGAATCATCAGGCATTCACCACTCGCTTGAGTGGACTCGGCACCTGCACATCAGGACGTCTGACATACAGCGGATTTGCCGCAATATCGTCACCATGCGCTCTGTGTGCGAGGGCAAGCCCTGCAAACGTCTGCATACCGCTAGACCCTGCTTCAAGCAGCGACCCATCATGCATCGAGTGAATGTGTGCAATGCCCTGCAAGATGGCTGCATAGCGCTCAATGCCATGTCCCATTACATCAAGCTTGATATTGTCTCCTGATTCATGAGCAATATCGGCGATGTAGGTATTCACACGAGCAACGATGTTATCTGGATAATCGATATCTATGGGCATTGATGTATTGATAGATTTCAAAAGTTTCGTTGACTGGTCTGCACTCTCGGTGCTGCTCTGAGCAGGTCCTGAAAGCTCCAATAGAGCCGGGGCAACCTGATAAAGCGCAAAATACAACTGTTTACGACGGGCATCATTTACCGCCAGAACAAGATGCGTTGCTGCATCGACATTGTCAATGTCGTCTGATTCCTGGAGTGGTGAATCATCTGCATCGTTATGTGATGTCAAGCCATCTGGCACGGTAAATCTCTGGTTTGCCATCCAAAACGCTTCAGGCTCCAGAACGTTCTGTCCGATGAGTGATGCACCGGTGGCAAAAGCCAAAGCCTTTGCTGTGACGATTCCAGCACGCAATCCCGTAAATGGCGCAGGTCCAATACCAACGACGATCGTGGCGATGTCGCTCACAGTCAATCCAGCGCGTGATACCGCCTCATTGATGTTAGGTTCGAGATGTTCGACATGCGATCGTGAATCATGTTCTGAAATGGGTTCTTGCCCGACAATTCCAACAGTCGAGCCAAATGATGTATCAATGACCAGAGTTGGAGCTGACGAATCGTGACTTGTGCTGTTGTGATTCACAACATTCTCTTCTCGTGTTGCATTCATGATTCCAACGCCTCCCGCAGCCCATGCATTCTATCAGTCCAAGCAGAACCCACTCCCCGTATCAAGACCTCGCGGGTTCCTTCACTGCATAACTCATCACCGCTCTGAGAAAACCCATCCATCTCCACGCCAGATGGACGATCAATGTGGATTTCCAACCGTTCCGGTGCAAGCTCCTGTGCCATCTGTTCACCCCACTCCATCAGTACAACACTGGATTGACCCGGACTCTCCAATTCCTCATCAAGACCCAAGGATTCAAGTTCGTCGAGCAAACGGTTACGAATGCCGTCACCTGGCTCATACCCTTCGCTTCCCAGACGATATGCATCGACATGAATCAAATGTGCCGGGCTTCGATCTGCGAAACTGCCATTCAACTCCCTTGCAATGGTGAATGTTGGGGAAACGATCGGCTTATCGATGCCAAGTCCCTTGCCAAAGCCTTGAGCCAATGTGGTCTTCCCAGCGCCAAGCGGACCCGAAAGCACGATGACATCCCCGCCCAGAATGAGACGGGCAAGATTGTATCCCAGATTTCTCATATCGGTGTCTGTAGGAACTTCAATCCGTATGACACCCTCCGTATCAAGGGATCCAGCACTCAGCATCTCGTTGTTATTTCTCATGATCTGTATCGCCCCTGATTCCTTGAGTCCCCTACCCCATGTATTTCTCTACCTTTTGCGGATATTGCGCCAATCGCCCGTTCAAGAGCATAGACCGGGTCGCCGCCATTACTCTTGCACTGCTCATCAGCCCATGCAAGACTTTCAATGCATCTGCCCAGCCCCTCTGAAGACCAGCCTGAAAGTTCTCGACCTGCTGCTCTCAACTGCCATGGGCTTGCCTTGGCTTCTGCCTGTGAAATTGTGCCATGCCGGATGGCCGATGCCTTAGCCATGGTGCGCAGTTTCAATCCCAAAGCGCCTATCAGCGCCAAAGGGGCGACACCCTGCTCTATGGCCGCACGAAGCCCAAGCACAGCACCGGTCACATCACCCGCAACTGCCTTATCGGCAACTGCAAAGCCAGTCACCTGTGGGTCAGAGATCAAATAGCTATCAGCCGTCGCACGAGAGATGGGATCCTCATCGAAGTCAAAACAGAGCTGCGAGCACATTGATGCCAGCTCACCCGTTCTCTCGCCAAGCACATTGACCAATTGCTGTGCTGCCGATGGCTCGATATGACGCTGCTGCTGCTCAAACAATGAATAGACGAAGTTGATCTTGGCATCGAACTTCTTGAGATCGGGAACCATCACAACCTCAGCACCCTTGTTCTTCAACGTGCTTATCAGACGCTTGCCCTTGTTGCCGCCTTCATGTTGACATATGACCACACTGGAATCCTGAGGATGTCTGGTGGCCTCAACACAGAATGTTTCAAGTGCCTTTCCCAATGCTTCGCCGGCGCGCTGCAGATTACGAAGAACGACAATCGAAACATCGCTCAGCAACGTGGGACTTACTGCCTCATCAAAACTGTATGAATCGCAGTCCGCTGCATCCAGTTCGATGACCTCTGCATCCGGTCTGGCAACGCATGCTCTATGCTCCGCTTCGCGAACGTTGCGATGGTTGAGGTATTCATCTCCCCCGACGACCAATATCACCGTCGAAGCCTGACTCCTCTTTTTTGCCATGACTCCAATTTCTCGTTATCGCTGGACATGATGCTTGGCGCGGAAGAACTTGCGTGGATACCTGGAAGTCCTATGACGTAGGCGTGAAATTCGGTACTCTGGCGAATCCTTGAAGTCAAGCATCGCAATCGTTGGAGCCCACCATAATCTGATTGGATCCAACTTCGATTTTTCAAATCTTGTGCCTCGATAGCTGCTGAATTCAGCTTCTACCTTGACTTTTGCTTCATGAATTCTTCCTCTTAATCTTGCAATGCCATAGCAACTCGCAACGATACCTATTTCACAGCCAGCAGCCATGACTGCCCCCGGAATCCCCTGTGCCCAAGGCAACGTTGCCCAGTGCGGTTCCGAACACATCGCGGCCCAACGATCGATGATGGAAGTCGCGCAACTCGCCGACCATACCAACAACCATCCGAGTTGAGGCGCACACCACGAAACCAATACAGCCAACAAGCCACAGACCGTTGCAAAACCGGCAAACGGTGCCACTACAAGATTGGCTGGGATGGATAGCACGGTAATTTCTGGCTGTAGAAGAATCTGAATTGGCAGTGTGAGCGCCTGAGCGGATAGAGCGATGGATACCATCTGAGCCATGCTTATTGGCATTATTCTGCGCAGGCTGGCAGTTAATCCGTTGGCCCACAGCCCTATCCCCAGCACAGCAGCACAGGAGAGCGCAAATCCATAGCTTGCCGCGAGTGTCGGTCTGACAATGAGAACAAAGGAGACGATGATGTTCAACTGTTGCACGCTCTGACCTTTTCTTCCGACAATCATCGCCAATGAGGCAAGACTTGCAGTCGTTGCCGCTGCTCGCAGCACTGAATCCGATGGAAACACAAGCCAGCCTAATATGACGCTGAAGATGCTGTGCATGATGGCGATTGGAAGCCTGGGAAGTCTGGACAACGCTCGAATCCAGCGACATAGGGTTGCTATCAAGGCAAAGTGGCCGCCCGAGACCGCCATGAGGTGTATGATTCCGGCTGATCTGAACTGATGTTTACTGCGTTGAACAAATCGCTCATCTAGCTCTGTACTTCCAGCTGATGTCTCATCGCTCAATTTCATCTCGGTCAGCGTACCCAAGGTGAGTCCCGTTACCAGCAATCGCCCCTGATCGCTCAGTCCTGTGACTACCTTGGCGAAACTTCTATGCATTGCATTGATTATCCGCCAATGCGGCGGTGGCTTATTGATCTCGGCTGGCCGTGTCTCGGCAGTGAACCATAATTCCTCGCTTCCCCATGACGATTGTTTCAAGGTGCCGAACACCTTATACGTCCCGCCTCGCTCAAGCCTTACAGCTTCACCTTTGATAAAGAGGTTCACTGTTGCTGATCCCTGTGTGCCGACGTGGTTGTATGCGATGGCAATAAGTCTTCCATGTGCCATGACATCGTATTCCAAGCGTACGGAACGCTGCCAGGGTTCTTCGAGTTTCATCACTGCCATTATGGTCAGGTTGTCAGATTGCGCAAGTGCCGTTTCCGCTCCGATTGACTGCGTTGCTGTGGCCTCGTAATTCAATGGATTGCTGGCCTGCGTCATGATTGTCAACAGCAGACACGATGTGACTGCCATCATCACTGCTGCCATGAGTGTGAGAAAGGAAGGAATCAGTCTCACAAGGTGGGTACAGCGCCAATGTTTTCGTGCTTGCAGCACGATGAGGACGATGATGAGTGACGAGATACACAGCATCAGTGGCATTGATCCGAGTCCGTGCGCTTGAGCAATGCCAAAAGTTCTGGATGAATCCCGTTCCGTGACATCGTAATTGAGTATCAGCGGCAGAAGCAGCTCAGTCAACCAGATGGTAATGGCTATGGGCAGCATGCGTAGATCATGATTGCCGTTGATGCGATCTTCAACGCTGCTCAATAACGAGCTGAATCGGTGCCGCTGCTCGGCCTTTTCATTGTATGATCGGTGCCTTCGCTTCCGAAGCATTGCATCGTCAGGAAACGCATGCTTCATTGGATTCTCACTTGAGGACGCAATTTTTCCAACGTTTTCGCACCTATGCCACTGACTTCGAGGAGTTCATCAACGCTACGGAATGAACCGACGCTTTTTCTGTATTCGAGAATGCGTTCTGCCATAACAGGACCCACACCATTGAGAGTCATCAGTTGCGTTGCATCTGCCATATTGAGATTGATTCGATTGTCAATGTCGGATGGGTTCTGCGCTTGTGCATCTTGCACCGATTCACCTGAAGCATTGGCATCAGGCTCTGTGCTAATTTCTGTGTCTTGTGAGTTGGAAATCTGAGCATCATGTGCTTGAGGCTCTATGTCGTCGCTTTCGGTCGATTCGTCAGATTCAGCATCGACACCCTGTGCCTCATCTGGTGAGGCATTGCCCATGTCTTGAACAAGTTCCGCAAGATTCTCGCTGTTTCCATAGTTGATTCTCTGCCGAATGAGCAAGGTCAGACTTGTAGCCAAGGCGCAGCTGAGAATCAAAATCACCATGATCGCCTGCGCCTGATTCAACACAAGACGTGGCCGGTCTCGTATTGTCTCTGCTAGAGGTGATAACGGACCAGACGCACCAGTGATGCGTGTGCCGTCAACCTGTGCATAATCCTCGCCAGACAACACAGGCAGGGAGGTTAACTCGCTGAGAAAGATATCGGAATCATCCGAAGGATGATTGTCCACTGAACCATTGGTTACAATGTTGCATCGTTCATTGATGCGATTGAGTCGTATTGTGTGAGGGTCCATCGTTTCATCGTCATCGAAAGCCCCTGCATGCACAAATGTTCACGACATTGTGGTCAAATGTGACGTGTGTGGCCTGGAAATCTGAAATTATCAGGCCAGATTGAACGAAATATCGAGTTGTGTGGCAATTGCGGAGCATAAAATCCGCATTTGCGTTAATTTATAAGGCCAAACCAACGTTTTTCACGATGGATGCCTCGCAATTGCCACAAAACTCAAAATCTCGGCAATGATTTGTCACTGATTCAGAGTTGAGGCACCACGGAGACAATCTTTGGAGCCTTGACGATTACCTTGCGCGGCGGCTTGCCACCAAGGTGATCCTGTACAGCAGGAAGTGCCAACGCCAAAGCCTGCAGCTCATCTGCCGAAATGTCGGGTGAAACCTCAAGCTTTCCACGGATCTTGCCTTTCACCTGTACAACGGCAGTGACATTGTCCTTACCGAGATATTGCTCTTTGGCGACTGGCCACTGTGTTGAGGAAAGAGAATCGGCATGACCAAGCTTCTCCCAAAGCTCCTCACAGATATGCGGTGCAACCGGGGCAAGCATGACCACCAATGGCTCAACGACTGAACGCGGAACAGCCTTCAGTGAGGTCAGATGATTGTTCAGCACGATGAGTCGAGAGATGGCGGTATTGGGCCGCATTGCCTCCATCTCTTCAGTCACGTCATGAATCGTGTTGTGCAGTAGCTTCAAGGTCTTGAGATCAGGCTGTTCATCGACGACCTTCACCTCACCGGAATTCTCATCAAGTACGTTACGCCACAAACGCTGCAAGAACCTCATGCCACCTATGACATTGCGAGTATTCCACGGGCGCGACTCTGAAAGGGGTCCCATGCTCATTTCATAGAGACGGAACGTGTCGGCACCATAGGTGCCATACATCTCATCTGGTGTAATGATGTTCTTAAGGCTCTTGCCCATCTTGCCGAATTCACGGAAAGCGGGCTCGCCATTCCACGTGTATGTGGTGTCCGAACCATCCTGATGTTCTTCAACTTCCGCAGCTGGAACATATTGACCACGGCTGTCGGTATACGCATACGCTTGAATCATGCCCTGATTGAAGAGCTTGTGGAATGGTTCCATCGAATCAACGAAGCCCAAGTCATAGAGTATCTTGTGCCAGAATCGTGAATAGAGCAAGTGAAGTACGGCATGTTCAACGCCGCCGACATACAGGTCGACGCCACCGGACGTACCCGCTGTCTCGTTGTGATGTGGTCCAAGCCAGTACTCACATTCAGCAGGATCAACCATATGCCGGCTGTCGTCCGGATCGATATATCGCAGGTAGTACCAGCAGGAACCCGCCCAATTGGGCATCGTATTCGTATCGCGGTGATAGCGCTTGGGACCGTCGCCAAGGTCGAGCGTGACATGGACCCACTCATCATTGCGACTCAACGGTGCTTCAGGGTTGGTCTCAGCATCCTCAGGATCATAGGTCTTTGGCGTGTAATCCGGAACTTCAGGCAGATTCACCGGCAGCATGTTGTCTGGAAGCGTGTGTGGGATATTGTCATCGTCATACACGACAGGGAACGGTTCACCCCAATAGCGCTGACGCGAAAACAGCCAGTCCCGCAGACGGTACGAAACCGTACCCTCACCTACATGAGCCTTCTGCAACCATGCGGTCACCCGAGCGATGGCATCGTCGACGCGCAGCCCATCGAGCGACAATGCATCGCCAAGCCTCTCGGTTCGTTCAGTCGAAGAGTTGATGACGATGCCATCATGGGACACGAACGCCGACTTGCCTTCATAATTGCTCAGATCATCGTCTGCATCGGCCAACGGCTTGACGGTATAGACCACGGGAAGCCCATACTTCGTAGCGAAATCATAATCGCGATCATCACCACCAGGCACAGCCATGATTGCGCCGGTGCCATAATCCATCAGCACATAGTCTGCGGTGAATATTGGCAGTTTTGCACCAGTGATCGGATTAGTTGCGTAGAGACCGGTGAACAGTCCGGTCTTTTCATTCTGCTCGTCGACACGGTCCTTCGATGTCTTCTTTTCAGCTTCGAGACGGTATGCGTGCACCGCCTCGGCAGGCGTTGCATATCCTCCCGTCCAGAGCGCTCTATGCTCGGATGGGATGTCACTGGGCCAGTCCTCAGGGACACTGTCAAGCAAGGAATGCTCCGGCGAAACGACTGCAAAGGTGGTGCCGAACAAGGTATCAGGGCGGGTTGTGTAGACCTTCATATCCTTGGGCTCAGAAGGCGTTTCGACTTCGAAATGTACCGAAGCGCCATGGGATTCGCCTATCCAGTTGCGTTGCATGAGCTTGACCTTCTCAGGCCAGTCAAGCATATCCAAGTCCGCAATCAGGCGGTGACCGTAAGCAGTGATTCGCATTGACCACTGACGAAGTTCGCGTTGGAATACGGGGAAGTTTCCGCGTTCGGAACGCCCTTCGGAAGTGACTTCCTCGTTGGCGAGCACAGTTCCCAGACCGGGGCACCAGTTCACCGGGGACTTGGAAATATAAGCCAGACGGAAGTCGTTGAGCACATCACTCTGTTCCAAAGCATCCAAGGATTCCCAGGACTCGGTTTCATGGCCGGGAATCGTGCGCTTGCCACTCTTGAAGGCACCGACAAGCTCGTCAATCGGACGGGCGGAACCTGTGCCCCCATCCTTGCGCACGAACTCGGGGTCATACCAGGAGTTGTATATCTTCGTGAAGATCCACTGCGTCCAACGCATGTATCCTGGATCGATTGTGGCGAACGAGCGGCGATCATCAAAGCTGAGGCCCAGACGGTGCAGCTGACGGCGCATGTTGGCGATATTCTGCTCGGTCGTGATTCTCGGATGTTGACCAGTCTGTACCGCGTACTGCTCGGCAGGCAAACCGAAGGCATCGTAGCCCATTGCGTGCAGCACGTTCTCGCCCTTCATGCGGTGATATCGACTCACCACATCGGTTGCTATATATCCCAGAGGATGCCCGACATGCAGACCCTTCCCCGAGGGGTATGGGAACATGTCCATGACAAAATATGGAGTGCGACCATCGGCATGTTTGCCACTGCCGTCCGTTAACTTGCCATCAAGATTCGCTGCCCAGAAACTACCCTGCTGCTGCCAGCGGTTCTGCCACTTGTCTTCAATTTTTTGAGCAAGTTCTGCGTTATACCGATATTCGGGTTCGGCTGGAACGTCAGCTTGTCCGTTATTACCCTGTTCAAAAGCCATATGTCGCATTATCTCCATGTATGTGGACACTGTTGCCCTAACAACAACCATTTCGGCGATAATCCTCCGTACTCGATTGCACAACGCATTCGACACGACGAATCAACGCTCAATACAAAAGACGCCCACTGAAAAGCGGACGCCTTCTTTGGTCATGTCACAGAACCTTACTCCTTCGGATCCGAACGCATGGGTTCGTGTCCATGTTCCTGATGACTTGTTCTCCAATGCCCGGACACTGCATTTGAACCATGGTAGTGATCATGGAAGTCAGGTTCAGTGCCGCTCAAAGGCAACTCGCGTTCCTCGGCACGCTCGATCATACTCGTATTTGATGGATCCAGGATGGCGATTGGTGCCTGCACCGGTTCGACGGCAAATCCAGCTGTGCGTCTCTGCATTCTGTTTGGCAGTCCTTCTGCAAGACGAGACAGCAAATAGCTGAGCACAAAATAGATTACAGCGGCAACAACCAGAGCCTGCAACATATTGAAATATGACGATCCAAGTCGACGTGATTCCTGAAGCAGCTCGGTATAGGTAATGATCGAACCCAAGGCCGTGTCCTTCAACACCACAACAAGCTGTGTGATCAGAGCTGGAAGCATTGCGATCAGGGCCTGAGGAACCTCTACGGACATGAGCGAACGCACAGGACTCATTCCCAGTGCCAGAGCTGCCTCACGCTGACCGTGAGGAAGATTGCCCACTCCAGAGCGAACAAGCTCAGCTACGACCGAACCATTATAGAGAATCAGACCCCATGTGACTGCCAGAAATGCAGAATTGTCAGCGAATCCGAAGGCTGCGAAGGCCTGCCACAGAAAGATCATGAACAGCAGCACGGGAACCGCACGGCAGAATTCAACGATAATTGACGATAACCAACGAATTGGTCCGAAATTGAGCAACCGTCCTATGCCGAAAACAATACCGAACAGGACTGAGCCGATGACAGCTAGAATCGTAGCCTTGACTGTACTCAGCAATCCCGGCAGGTAGAAGTCCTGCCACGCTTGCCAATCCAGTGCCGGCTTCCACAGTGACCAGCTCAGTTGATTCTGCCCTTGTGGCGGGTTTGCCAGACGACGCAGCACCAAGGCAATAAGGACGATGAAGACTATCGCACCAATGGTATTGGCGATGGCAATCTTACGACGTGCCTTGGGACCAGGTTCATCGAAGAGCACCGAACGTTTGTCGTCAGGAGCTCGACGCGTCAATTTTGGTTGATTTTCTGCGGAATCTGGTGCTGACGATGGTGTTGGCGACCCTGACAATGAGGATATGGCCGATGTTGTTGCACTCATGTATCGCTCTCCCTTATCTTCTCACCGCAAGTTTGTTTGACAACCACGTGGTAAGCAAACCGATTGGAATGATCATGATGACGTATCCGATGGCAAAGATGAGGAAGATGTATATGATCATCGAACCGTTGTTTTCAATCATCGAACTCATGAGGCTCGATGTCTCTGTGCCGACAGAAGCCGCAGCGGCAACCGTTGAGTTTTTCAGCAATGCAATAAGCGTGTTGCCAAGGGGCGCAACCGCACCTCTGAACGCCTGAGGCAGAATAACGATGCCGGCAGATTGCATGAACCCCAAGCCAAGGGAACGGGCGGCTTCCGCCTGACCGATGGGGACGGTGTTGATGCCCGAACGAAGCGATTCGCAGACGAAGGCAGCCGTATACAGCGAAAGCCCGCTCACAGCGAGCCAGAAGAAGTTGGTATCGAAGTTATTGGAGAACTGGAACTTGAGCTGTCCGAAAGCTCCAAGCACCATGAATACCATGATGATGGTCAGCGGCATATTTTTGAACAGTTCGACATATCCAGTTGCAAATCCGCGCAGACTGGACACAGGACTGATACGCATCATCACCAATACGAGACCGATGATCAGCGAGAACAGCGCACTCCACAGTGTGAGTTCAACATTGACCTTGAATGCGCCCAGCACATCGTATGAAGTCAACAATGTTACAAAATCCGACATACTTCATCACTTTCCACAAGTCGTATGAACTTGGTGCCAATTCATGCAATGTCTCGAAAGAACCAATGAATGGATCGACTCTGCTGATGTCTATCCATGGTTGCCGAGCCTGTGTATTGAGTCAGCACAGTCATGATGGACACACACAATCAATGGAGTTCGCAATGCCATGAGAGGCATTGCGAACTATCGAATCCTAGAAATCAGTGGTACTCGACTTGGCATCGAATACTGTCGGTGGGTTGTACTTCGCATTAGGCGTGTAACCTGTACCCTTGGTTGCGGAATCAATATACTTCTTCCACGATCCGTCACTCACCATATCTTTGAGAGCGGCATTGATCTTCTTGACCAACTTCGTGTCGCCCTTCTTCACACCGATGCCATAACGTTCCTCGGTGAATGGCTTGCCAATGACCTTGAGCTGACCGTCACCCTTTGCTGCAGCAAGTCCTGCAAGAATGATGTCATCGGTAGTTACTGCATCGACCGTGCCGGAAATCAAAGCGGTCACGCATTCAGCATAACCAGTTTGTTCCATGAGCTGCACCTTGTTGGCGAATTGCTTCTGAATGGTCTGAGCGGATGTCGAACCGGTCACTGAACAGAGTTTCTTGCCGTTCAGGGACGTCGGTCCTGTAATTGACTTGTCGTTTGCACGTACCAGCAGATCTTGTCCGGCCACGAAGTATGGTCCAGCAAAGTCGACGACCTTCTTGCGATCATCAGATATGGAATACGTGGCGACTACCATGTCGACATCACCGTTTTGGATCATGGTCTCGCGCTGTTTGGAAGGAGCTTCCTTCCAAACGATCTGATTGGCTGAATAGCCTAGCTTCTTGGCGACATATTTTGCGACGTCCACGTCAAAGCCGGTATAGGTGCTGCCCTGCTTAAATCCAAGTCCCGGCTGATCAAACTTGATGCCAATCTTAAGCTGTGGGCCACTGGATGAGCTGCTTGAAGAGCTGCCGCATGCTGCCAGGGACCCCAGCGCAGCCACGGAGACTGCAGCTGCAAGAATCTTACGCATTACTCTTTTCATCGGGTTCTTCCTTCTCTTAAATGTACCGAGCATTCCACTACGATCGATAAGGCAATAGTGGGAATGCAATTCAAACTACAGGTCAGTTGTTTCAGCTTTTGAAACAACGACTACATGCTGAGACAAAAAATGTCTCAGGCTTCACCAACTTGCGAGCAAGAAATGTTGCACCAAGCATCGAAAACTTCACCGAAGGCACCAGGATATGGATATCAGTGATCAAGAATCTTGCTGAGGAAGTCCTTGGCACGGTCGGTCTTGGTATGAGTAAAGAACTCTTCTGGAGTTCCATCCTCAAGAATTTCACCATCAGCCATGAATACGACTCGATTAGCTGCCTGACGCGCGAAGCCCATCTCGTGGGTGACTACGATCATGGTCATGCCCTGCTTGGCAAGATCAACCATGACGTCAAGCACTTCGTTGATCATCTCAGGATCGAGAGCGCTGGTTGGCTCGTCGAAGAGCATAACCTTCGGATGCATTGCCAGGGAGCGGGCGATGGCGACGCGCTGCTGCTGCCCACCGGAAAGCTGTGCAGGAAGCTTGTTGGCCTGAGAATCGACGCCTACGCGGGCGAGCAGTTCCATCGCCTCTTTCTCGGCAGCAGCCTTGCTTAAACCCCTCACCTTGCGTGGTGCAAGAGTGACGTTGTCAAGAATCGTCTTGTGTGAGAACAGATTGAATGACTGGAATACCATGCCAACCTCAGCACGGAGCTTGGTCAATTGCTTGCCCTCTTCAGGAAGCGGCACTCCATCAATCGTTATGGTACCGGAGTCAATGGTCTCGAGACGATTGATGGTACGGCAAAGCGTTGATTTTCCAGATCCCGAAGGACCGATAATAACAAGAACTTCGCCCTTGGTGACCTTGAGATTGATGTCCTTGAGAACATGAAGATCACCAAAATATTTCTCTACATGGCTCATTTCCAACAATGGTCTGTTCTCATCCGTCACTGGGCGATCAATTGCATCCAGTAATACAGGTGCAGTACTTGTTGTCATATCGGAGCGATCCTTTCTATGTGGTCATGCGACCATCAGAGATCATGAACAAATAAGGTCATAGATTACCTGATTATGGTCGATAACTTAGCACAGCATTGTAACGTTTAGATTCCGATGCTCAGTTACTTGAACAATCTCGAGCGCGTCAGGAACCAGGTGACAACGACTGAAAGTACCATGGAGACTATCACAATTGCGGCGAATCCCCAAGGCTTTCCAGTCAGAGGCATCCCGAACATACCATTCTGGAAGTTCATGC
This sequence comes from Bifidobacterium aquikefiri, assembly GCF_002259795.1. Taxonomy (GTDB): domain Bacteria; phylum Actinomycetota; class Actinomycetes; order Actinomycetales; family Bifidobacteriaceae; genus Bombiscardovia; species Bombiscardovia aquikefiri. Next base: position 256,829 of record NZ_MWXA01000005.1, read on the forward strand.
CGTACATGGAAAAAATAAGCGTTGGAATGGAAAGTGTAATTGAAATGATGGTGAAAATGCGCATCACATTGCTTACATTGTTCGACACGATCGAGGCAAAGGCATCGGTCATTCCCGAGAGAACCCCGGAATAGATGTTAGCCATCTCGATGGCCTGTTTGTTTTCGGTGATGACGTCGCCAAGCAAATCCTCATCGTCGGGATATTGCCGAATGCGTTCAAGACTGGTGAGTTTTTCAAGCACTATTTCATTCGACTTCAAGCTGGTCGCGAAGTAGACCAATGTCTTGCTTAATTCCAACAGCATGACAATTTCGCGATTCTGCATCGAGTGCCGCAACTTAAGCTCGAGCTTGTCCGATTCCTTGTCAATGAATCTCAGATATCGCAAATACGTTGTGGCATTGCGGTAGAGAACCTGAAGAATGAACCGCGACTTCATGTAGGTATTGAATCCGCGAATCGATCCTTCCATGAAAGGATGGAGAAGATTCGTATCCTGAATGCAAACCGTGATGATGAGATCCTCGGTGACAATGATCGAAAGAGGGATTGTCTCGTACCAATCGCGGCCGCCACGTTCTTCAACCGTTGGAATGTCCACGATAATCATCGTGTATGCATCCTCGACATCGACACGCGAACGTTCCTCATCATCAAGAGGAGCACGTAGATCTGCAAGGTCAATGCCGGCAGATTGAGAGACGTTGGCAAGCTCGACATCTGATGGATTGCTCAGGCATAACCATGATCCAGGTTCTGGTTTGTCTATCTGTTCGATTTGTCCGCTGACGGTACTGAATACCCTCATCATCGCTATCACCTGCCTCTCATGCATAACGTCACATACAACGCTGCTGTTCGGTTCGGTTACATATAGTGCGGCTTGCAGTCGCGCAACCTCAATAAGGATAGTCGAGCCACTGACAAAAGGCGACTTTTGTGACTTTGCTGAACGCCTTCTTTTCGAAAAGCATGCAATACCAATGCGAAGATGCACTTCTCACCGAGATTGTGAGTTTTGCGGCAATTCCGGAGTATAGCCAATGTTTTTTTGCTTGCCACCGGACGAAATTTCAATGGTTTTGGCTTCGTATACTTCACTACTGCCGCAAAACTCAAAAAATCCAACGAGGCATATCAAACTTGTTATTTGCTCTCGTTGAGCAGTGGCTCCCCCGCAGCATAGCGCTTCATATTTTCTAAAACGATGCTCAGAACCTTGCGGCTTGTCGCTTCAAGATGACTTCCACCTGCGACATGAGGAGTGATAAGGCAATTGGGCTCGTTCCACAGTGGATGATCTTCGGGCAAAGGCTCAGGCTCCGTAACATCTATGCCGGCAGCCTGGATCGTCTTGTCATGCAATGCAGCTGCCAAGGCATCCGAATCTATGGCATCTCCCCTACCGACATTGAGCACTATGGCATTGGGCTTCATCAGGCTCAGAGTATGCCGATTGATCAGATGCCTGGTATCTGGTGTGGAGGGAAGACTCATGGCTATCACGTCAGACTGTGGAAGCAGGGATTCAAGCTCTTCAAAACCATGCATGTCATCAATGCCTGGTGCAGATTGAGAAGCATTTCTGCGAACACCAGCGGTGTAGCAACCGACGGCCTTAGATAAGACGGCAAAATGCGAACCAATGTCACCAGTTCCCAATACGAGGACCTTCACCTCATCCGGTGTAGAAACGGGACCTTCATCCTGCCATAGATGTTTATTTTGATTGTCGCGATACAGGTGGATGTTTTTCAATAAAGTCCACATCATGGCGAACATGTGCTCACCTACAGCCTGCCCATAAGCACCGGATGCACCAGAGAGCTTTGCCCCTTTGGCAAGGATGCCTTCACCCGTATACGAATTGACACCGGCGCTGAAAGTCTGCAGCCATTTCAGATTCTTGCATTCCTTGATTTCAGATGCGGGTGCATTGCCAATGACCACAGTAGCCTTTTCACGAAGCTCCTGCGGGACATGGCAGAGCCAGACCATGTCGTTTCTTTGTTTCGCATCCCCAACGAATTCCTGGTGAATTTCAGGAACCGCAGACCGAAATGACTGTTGCTCGGCATCGGTCAACGGCAAGCAGTTTACAATACATTCTTCGACCATATAGTCCTCCCCAAACTGAGACATGGTACGTTGAGTCAGTAATACAATTCCTCGTCCATATTCGCGCATTGCCCAGACGATGATCGAGCGAAGTCTGCGACACTCAGCATAACCCAAAAAACCGGCAATTGCAGAGGTGGAGAAGAAACAGAGAAAAACATAAAAGGCTGAATCGTTGAAATTTCAACGATTCAGCCTTGCTTTTGTGGAGCTAAGGGGATTCGAACCCCTGACCCTCTCCATGCCATGGAGATGCGCTACCAGCTGCGCCATAGCCCCAAAAAACGAACCTTTGATAGGTTACACCATGTGTAGCGGAGTTGCAAACTGTGTGTTGAATCAATGGATCTCAATTGCATGTTCATGATTCGCGCACAGCTTGCAATATGTACGGCCATCACCCCTTCACAGTGGCAATGGTAACGATGTTACTTGACTCTCCACATCCAGTTGTGCTTATCCTCGACTTCGCCGAGCTGAATGCCCAGAAGCTCATTGCGAAGGTCGAGCGTAACCTTGCCGGTTTCGCCGGCGCCGACCGTCACATCGAATTTCTCAGACTTGAAACGACCGATCGGTGTGATGATTGCGGCAGTACCGCACGCAAAGACCTCGGTGACCTCGCCCGACTTGATGTCTTCAAGCAGATCGTCAAGCTTGATCATGGTTTCGACAACGTCGCGGCCGTGATCTTGTGCGAGCTGAATGATGGACTTGCGCGTGATGCCAGGAAGAATGCTGCCAGTGAGGCTTGGCGTTTCCATGTGGCCATCCTTATGCACAGCAAACATGTTCATTCCACCAAGCTCCTCAAGGTAGGTCTTGGTTGCTGCATCAACGAAGCAGACTTGCTCGCATCCGTTTTCGAGACCGCGGTATTCTCCAAGCAGCGATGCCGCATAGTTGCCGCCGCACTTGGCGAAACCTGTGCCGCCAGGACCAGTGCGGAACCACTTGTCTTCAACCCAAATGCTCACTGGCTTGACCCCACCCGGGAAGTATGGGCCGGATGGAGATGCGATGACGCAGTAATCCACCTCTTCCGGCGCACGCACACCAAGGAAAGCCTCGGACGCAAACATAAACGGGCGCATGTACAGTGTGTATTCACGTCGGGTCGGAACCCATTGATAGTCCTTCTTGACCAGTGCAGCGACTGATCCGAGGAAATCATCCATCGAAAGTTCAGGAAGATAGAGACGCTTGGCAGAGTTCTGGAAACGCTCGGCATTGGCATCTGGACGGAACAGCCACACCGAACCGTCATCATGATGATATGCTTTCAGGCCTTCGAAAACCTCCTGAGCATAATGCAGAACGGAAGCGCCCGGTTCCAGCTTCAGGGGCGCATAAGGTTCAATTCGACGATCGGACCATCCCTCCCCTTTAGTCCAAGTCATATGCGTCATGTTGTCAGAAAAGACCTGTCCAAAGGCAGGCTTGTCAATCAATTCCTGACGCTTGGCGTCTGTTGCAGGATTTGGATTCTGCAAAACAGTGAATGGCTCGGTGAGTTTATCCAACGCTTGCCGATCATGATGTGATTGCTGTGTCATACTGTATGCTTCTTCTTGACTTATGCTGCCGATATGTTCTACGCGAGCAGCTTTTCGTAATCGAGAACAAGAAACCTAGGGCTTCTCGCCTTACAGAGCACTATGTCACAGTGCTGCGACCGTTGTGTGCCCTATATCACATTATGGCCGTATACAGAAAAAAGCGGTTGCATATATCTCGGCGATATATGCAACCGCAGATGTTTCACGAAACTACGTGATTGATTCCTCAGGCAGCAGTTGGCGTGGCCTGATCTGGAGCAGCATCAGTCTCATCGCTTGTTGCAGTCGCCTCAGGAGTGGTCTGGTCAAGCTGTGGCTCAAGCGACTCTTCCTTAGGAATTTCGACGGTCACGACTGAATCCTCAGGATCGTCGATAACAAGTTCAGAGCCTTCTGGAAGTGCAACATCCTTGGCAAGAACCTTGTCACCGTCGCCGAGACCTTCAACGCTAATGGTGATGCGCTCTGGAAGATTCGTGACATCTGCACGAACCTGCAGATTCTGCATATCCACAAATGCAACAGAAGCCCCCTTGGTCTCGCCTTCAACGAAGACAGGAACCTCAACGACAACCTTCTCGCCAGCGCGGACCTCAAAGAAATCGATGTGTTCGACGCGGCGCTTCACTGGGTTGCGCTGCACATCCTTGACAACGGCCATCTTCTTGCCTGTGCCATAGGCAATCTCAAAGAGAGCGTTGGTACGACGCAGGGCGTTCGTTGTTTCCTTCAAAGGAAGCTTGATGAATGTTGGCTCAACTCCACCTGCATAAATGGTTGCAGGAATAAGGTTGGCAACGCGCATACGCCGAGCAGCACCCTTACCAAATTGGTCGCGTACTGCGCCTTCGATCTTAACTGTGTTAGCCATGTGTGTTTCTCCTAATCATGTCCTTCGTTCGGCGCATCAACGCACCGCAAGACAAACCAAGAAACTGGCCATCAAACGCCGAGTCGATCACGGATACACATCGTGCATATCCCTCGCCAAAGCAACGTCCGCCAGTGTAGCACACTTTTAGATATTGGCACTCTTGCCATCCGCAGTTTTTGCTTGAGATGCAAATTTTGCGAACTTGTCAAGGCATAGCTTCTTTCTCAAGTGAGCATCAATCATCTTTTCGACGATTACGAGGTAATACCTTGTCAAAGTTCGCAAAACTGGAAAACTTGCACCTTGGAGCTCAATTATTGGATGAGTTCCTTGACCGAGGCGATGATCGACTGCAGTTCCTTCTTGGCATCACCGAACAGCATCTGGGTGTTGTCATTGAAGTAGAGCTCATTTTCAATGCCGGCATATCCCTTGCCTCGACCACGCTTGATGACAACAACATGCTCGGACTTATCCACATCGAGAATGGGCATTCCAGAAACAGGCGTTCCCGGCTTGCGTGCCGCAGGATTGGTGACATCATTCGCGCCAACCACCAGAGAAATCGAAGCTGCAGGGAACTGTGGATTGATATCGTCAAGGTCCACGAGTTCTTCGTAGGGGACGTTTGCCTCTGCAAGGAGAACATTCATATGACCAGGCATACGACCCGCAACTGGATGAATTGCATAATTCACATCGATGCCACGATTCTTCAGAAGATCGCCAAGATCGGCCAGTTCACGCTGAGCCTGTGCCTGCGCGAGACCAAACCCTGGCACAAAGATGACCTTTTGCGCATAGACGAGTTGCACCGCAACATCGTCAGCAGTGGTCTCCTTCATCACACCTTCTGGACCTTCGGCAGCAGCTGTGGCATCGGCACCTCCGAAACCACCGATGAGCACACTGGAGAGTGGTCGGTTCATGGCCTGGGCCATCAATACCGAGAGTGTTACACCTGCTGCGCCGACCAGTGCGCCGGCTACGATCAGAGCTACATTGTCGATCGCAAGGCCGCTCATGGCAACTGCCGTACCCGTGCATGCGTTCAATACTGAAATGACGACCGGCATGTCTGCGCCACCGATAGGAAGCACAAACAGTAATCCATAAAGCAGTGCGAACAACGTGGTGAGCAAGCTCCACAGTTCTCTATGTGGCTGGTCAACGATCAGCATGATGAAGGAAACAATGGTAAGGATGATGGAAAGTATCATCCATACATCTTTGAATGGCAATGAAATCGGTTTTCCAGGAAGAACGCCCTGCAACTTGCCGGCGGCGACGAGAGAACCAGTAAAGGTGACTGAACCGATGATGATTCCAAGTCCTGCGGTTATCAGAACAACAAGCGTTGGAATCTTCTCGGATGTCAGAATATCGTTCAATGCCACCAGCGCAGCAGCGCCACCACCGACCGTGTTGAACACGGAAACCAGTTGAGGCATGTCGGTCATCTTCACCTTTTTCGCAGAGTAAAGACCAGCAATCGCACCAATGGCGATGCCAACGAGCAGCACTATGAGTACTGTCGTTGAAAGATAGCCAGTGACAAAGAATCTTATGAATGCCATGACCACAGCAATGAGCATACCGATTGCAGAGATCTGGTTGCCTTTGCGAGCGGTCTTCGGCGAATTCATGAAGTGCAGTCCAACTACGAAGAGAACTGCAGAACTCAGGTATAGGTACGAGGCGACAACGTCAATCGTGCTCATCACTTTGCTCCCTCATTGGTCTTCTTCGCCCGGGCATCATCGGATATTGCCTGTTCACTTTCAGACTTCGTCTTTTTGGTAGATTTGGCGGACTTGAACATCTCAAGCATGCGGTCAGTGACTACATAACCGCCCACAACATTCATCGTTCCCAGTACCGCAGCAAGGAAAATGAAAACATAGGCAAGAGGCGTATGAGCCTGCGAGGCCACGATGATGACACCGACAATAACGATGCCATGAATGGAATTTGCACCGCTCATCAGAGGCGTATGCAAGGTAGCCGGTACCTTGCCGATAACCTCCACCCCAATAAGCAGAGCAAGAACGAATAGGGTAATCGGGGTAACAAGCTCACTCATTGCCACCATCTCCTTCTTTACGACCGGAAACAACAAGGGCATCATCAAGTTCCAGAGAAAGATCGAACTTCATGCCTCCCGCAGATGCGAAATGCGAAACGACGTCCGCCAGATTTCGCGCAGCAAGATTCGATGCCGTGGTGGCGACTCCACTGGCCGAATCTGGAGTACCGAATATGGTCACACCATTGTCGGTAACCGTCTTTCCCGGCTGTGAACCTTCAACATTGCCACCAAGCTCACTCGACGCGCAGTCAATAATGACCGCACCACGGTGAAGCCCATCGACACCAGCCTTGGTCAGCAGCATTGGAGGACGACGCCCAGGAACCTTTGCCGTAGTGATGACAACATCGAAGGCCGCAGCCTTGGAATCGACGGCAGCCTGTTGCTGCGCCTGTTCATCCGGCGTGAGCTGTCGAGCATAGCCGCCCTCGCCCTGCCCCTTGGAAAAGTCAAGGCCAAGATCAAGAAACTTGGCTCCCAACGATTCAACCTCTTGCTGAGAAGCGGGACGCACATCATATCCCGTAACGATTGCGCCAAGTCTCTTGGCTGTGCCAATGGCCTGCAAGCCTGCAATACCGGTTCCAAGAACAAGTACCTTGGCCGGACGAATCGTTCCTGCAGCCGTTGTCATCATAGGAAAGAAAGAACCATAGCTATCGGCCGCCAACAACGCAGCCTTGTATCCCATAACTGAATTTTGCGATGTCATCTCATCCATTGATTGCGCGGAGCTCAGCTGACGAGGAAGCTTCTCCATCGCCAGAGCCGTCAGCCCAGCCTGATCAAGCCTCTTCACATAGTTCGGATCATTGAAGGAACCAAGCATGCCGACGACCCACGACCCACGTGGCAACGCTGCCAAATCGGCGTCTTGAGGACGATTGATGAATCCAAAAACATTCGCTCTGCGGAAAACTTCATCGCGCGATACGACTGTTGCACCCACCTTTTCATACTGGTCATCAGAGAACTGCGATGCATCGCCTGCACCTTGCTCGATGACACATGCGATATTCGATTTTTTGAGTCTGGTGACAATTTCTGGCGTTAATGCAACTCTTGATTCCTGTTGATTGGATTCTTTGATGACTCCATACGTCACTGAGCCATGCTCTTGCTGAACCATTTGCATCCCTTCTCACTACTTTGTTGAGAATTCGACACTTTCGAATCTAGATAGAGTGTATAAGCCATTGGCGACAGAGACCCTCGCCGAGCTCCTCATTCTCCCATCCACAGGATAGTCTTTACAGGTACGAATTAAAGGAGAAAAATTGGGATTGTTCAATTCAGCGAAATCATATCTGGTTTCCACCGCGAAACGTGCAGCAACCCTGGGTCGTTACCACGACGATGATCTTGACGAAGAGGTCGTGTCATCCGAGGAAGCCGACTCCGAATCCAATGAAAATCAGCAAGACGCATCTGATCAGTTCCCCAGCATTCATGAGTGGTCAGAAGGCTATCCATCAACTACCTTCATTGATAAGGCTTCAGGGCTGCTGACAACCTCCACTGCCGATGCTGGCAAGGTTCCTGAAAGCATGACCTTGTACGACATATATCGCGATCGTGCAACGCGTCTGGGCGATGAACCGATGTATCACTTCAAGTCCAATGGCGAATGGGTGGTGCGCACCGCCAACGAGATGCTGCAGGACATACGTTCCGCTGCGAAGGGTTTGCTTCATGCAGGTCTCAAGAAAGGCGATGCAGTTGCCTTCATGTGTCATACAAGCTATCAGTGGAACGTTGTCGATGCGGCAGTGGTGTCGATTGGCGGAATAATCGCAACGGTGTATGACACCGATTCTGCTGAGCAGATCCGCTATATCGTCAATAATTCGGATGCCACAAGCCTTATCGTCGAGACCCGTGACATGCGTGAGAAGGCGGATGGGGCCATTGAGGACTGCCCTTCGCTCAAACGCATCTCATGCATGGAAAATGGAGCTCTTGAGGAGCTGCAGGCATATGGCAAGACAGTCAGTGACGAGGAGCTCGATGCCCGCATAGCTTCGATTTCAACCAAGGATCTCTGCTCGGTCGTCTATACTTCCGGTTCGACTGCTGCGCCAAAGGGCGTCGAGATGACGCATGAGCATTATTGCACGCTCGCTCACAATCTTCGTGAATACATTCCAGACCTGCTTCAGGATCCAAAGGGATCGGTTCTGCTCTTCCTCCCGCAGGCACACTCGTTTGCACGCGCCATCAACTACGCATGCGCGTACAGCTCGATTCAGATTTATATTGCCGAAGGCATCAAGAGCCTCATCGCTGATCTGCAGGTAGCTCGGCCTACCGTCATGATTGGTGTACCCCGCGTGTTTGAAAAGGTATATAACGCAGCCTCTCAAAAGGCAGGTCACGGAATGAAAGGCATGGTATTCGCCTCGGCAGTCGTTGCTGCACAGGATTACATGGCCGAGGTTTCCGAGAAAGGCAGAGCTGGTCATGTCAGTGCTGCCAGACGTCAGGCTTTTGATCCTCTTGTCTATAGCTCATTGCGCCAAGCTCTGGGTGGTCGCGCACGATGGATCGTGTCGGGTGGAGCGCCACTGGACCCCTCGCTGCTCAGCTTCTTCCGAGGAGCAAAGGTACCGGTATACGAAGGATATGGGTTGACTGAAACTACAGCCCCCTGTGCCTTCAACCCATTGGGTACGCCGTTCCATGAAGGCTCGGTAGGCATCGCATTCCCAGGATTCTCAATTCGCATCTCACAAAGCGGCGAGATACAGATCAAGGGCACCAGCGTATTTGCCAAGTATCACAAGAATGATAAGGCTACGGCAGAATCCTTCACGAAGGATGGCTGGTATGCCACAGGCGATTTGGGCAGACTCTCCGATGACGGCTTTCTCTTCATCACTGGCCGCAAGAAAGATCTCATCATCACGGCCGGTGGAAAGAACGTCTCCCCTGGTCCGATTGAAGAGGTGATTCAGCGCTCTGAAATCGTTGAGAATGCTCTGGTTTTGGGAGACAAGCGACCTTTCATCTCAGCTCTCATCACCTTGGACGGCGAGACCTTGGCCTCTTGGCTCGAATCAAAGGGACTGAACCCCATGACACCCCGCGAGGCTGCAAACAACGCGGCTGTCCGCGCTGAGATACAGCAGTATGTTGACGAGGCGAATGAGGGTGTTTCACGAGCTGAGTCGGTTCGCAAGTTCATCATTCTTCCCGAAGGCTTCACCCAGGAAAACGGCTTGATGACCGCGTCCATGAAAGTCATTCGACCCAAGGTCATTGCCCGCTACGCCAATCTGCTCAACACGCAGATGTATGTTCCGCGTCGGTAGTCTCGACCCTCACACGCAACCGATGCAGACGTGGGGGTTCGGTGCGTCTAGAATCCCATGCGCTGAAGCTGCTTGGGATTCGACTGCCAATCCTTTGCGACTTTGACATGCAGATCGAGCTGTGATTTAGCCCCTATGATGCGATTCACCGGAGTTCGCAGTCGCTTCTTGACATGCACCAGATGCTCGGCGCGATGACCGATGATGATTGGCTTCTGCGAATTTCTCTCCACGTAGAGAGAAACGTGAACCGTCACCTTGCCGGTAGACGGTTGTGACACGTGTACAGCGCTATCTTCATCAAGGTTGAAATCATCATCGGGATAGCTTATTGAATCGACGATGACAGCCAAGGAGTGAGGCAGTTCATCATCGAGTTCCTCAAGGAATGCTCCACGAATGATCTCGGCAATGGTATCTTCAGGTGATTCCTCGCTGATCTGGTCTTCTGGATACATCTGGGGACCTTCGGGGGTGGCATTGACCAAAACATCGCGCAGTTCATCAATGTTGTCGCCGTCCTGTGCACTGATGGGTACAAGCTCTGCAAAGTTCGCAAACTGCTGGACCTCAACCAGCTTTGCAACAAGCTGTTCCCTATCGAGCATGTCAATCTTGGTAATAACAGCGATCACAGGAATCTTCCACTGCGGGTCTGACTCGTCGCCATGCTTCTCACGCGCATACTGTTCTTTGAGCCGAGCAAGAATGCGCCTATCTCCTGGACCAATCTCTTGGTCTGCAGGAAGGACGAAGGCAATGACATCCACCTCGCTCAATGATTCATCGACGACATCATTCAAACGCTGCCCCAGTAGCGTTCGCGGCTTGTGAATGCCAGGTGTATCAACCAGCACCAACTGCGCATGGTCAAGTGTAAGAATCCCTCGGATCGCCTTGCGTGTGGTTTCCGGCCGGGACGAAGCGATAGCAACCTGTTTGCCGATGATGGCATTGATGAGCGTCGATTTCCCAACATTCGGCCGTCCAACGACGGCAATAAACCCCGAACGATACGGTTGCGAGTCCCCTGCTTCGCTGACTGAATTGTCATTCGTCTGTTGCTGTGTCATCGGCTCTCCTGGTCTGATTCTCATAAGGCATCTCATGTTGGTTTGGATTGTCATGTTGTGCAGAAGTCCGTGCCGACAAATCCGATTCATTGTTCTCCTGCTCTGCACGACTCGGCTCAGTCGCTGGTTCGACGAGTATTGTCGATACCTTCTTTCGACGACCAGCGGAATCCACAGCAGTCAGGCGTAATCCTCTGGTCACTCCCGAAGCACCGACAATGGGCACACGGCCAAGAATCTTGGTCAACAACCCGTAGACGGTGTCTACGTCATCCTCGTCGATATCTATTTCGAAGAGTTCCTCCAGATCGGCAATGGGAGTTCTGGCTGGAAGCTTCCATGTGTGTTCATCGATCTGCTCGGGTTGCGAGTGCTGAGTACGGTCATGCTCATCCTCAAGCTCGCCGACGATCTGCTCGATGGCATCTTCAATCGTTACCAGACCGGCAATGCCACCATACTCGTCAACAACCACAGCAATATGCTGACGTGTCTGCTGCATGTGGTGGAAGAGATCGTCAACCGCCTTGGATTCGGGTACCAACATGGGCGTACGGCAGATCGAGGCAATATCACGAGATTCTGCCGCGGGGTTGAATGCCACGGCTCGAACGACATCTTTGAGATATGCCATACCCACCAGATCATCGACGTCGTCACCGATCACTGGAATTCGAGAGAATCCCGAGCGAGAAAAGAGCTTCATTGCCGTCCCCAGGCTTGCATCCTTCTCGATGCATATCATGTCAGTTCTGGGAACCATAATTTCGCGTGTAAGCGTATCGGAAAGCATCAGAACATTCCTCAGCATCTCTGATACCTCTGGATCGAAATCGTTGGCCTCGACCATGCGGTCGATCATTGCCCGACCCTGTTCGAGCTGAATCTTGTCAAGTTCCTCTTCATCCGAAAGTGTCAGATCTCGGTGCCCACGCTTACCTTGCGCGAAGCCGCTGGCATGTGAGAACGGCGTCACCAGCGATGCAATGGTAGTGATGGTCGCATGCTTGAACATGATGTCGAGAGGCTTCTTGGCACCCGCAACACGAGGACGCAGCAGCACGGAAAGTGTAGCGATGATCAATGCGGCGACGATTCCCGAGACGAGCACCAGCCACAGAGGTAACCCTAGGACACCGGCTATCATCGCGATCAGTACGCCATCGAGGACATTGCAGGTTACTCGGAAGAATGCACAGGCACCGGCCGTTGCGAATCTGTCGGCAAGAAGTCTTTGAACTCGCTGGATACGATCGATTTTTTTCATTCGTGAGAACTGGCTCAGCCCGGCATCGGTCTGAATCTCGAGCATCAAATTGTTCAGGCTCGCACGAGTCACCCGGGACATTGCACCTTCCGTTGAAGCCATCACGAGCGAAACCCAGACGAAAATCACCGCTACAACAACCATGGCCAGTATCAGCAGCATTGAATCCACGCTCATTATCACCGCTTCACACTCCCAGAATCATTGGAACTCGAGTCATCCTTGTGATTGCTCAACGCAGTGCGATGCTCCGACTCGCTAATCTCGTAGTGCGATGGTGCAACCGCCGGCGGTTCCGCTCCCTGACGCTGAGCAAGAAATGTCAATAGCAGCTGCCGTTGCAGTCCGAACATCTCATGTTCCTGTTCATGACCGATATGGTCGTATCCCAGGAGATGCAGCATACCGTGAATGGCAAGCAACATCATCTCCTGCATGGTGGAGTGGCCTGCTGCCGATGCCTGCTTACTGGCCACATCCGGGCAGATGACTATGTCTCCGAGAATCCCGTCTGCGGCTGCCTTTCCATCCCCCGGGCGCAATTCATCCATGGGAAAGCTCATAACGTCTGTAGGCCCCTTTAAATCCATCCAGCGCTCGTGCAGATCAGCTATCGCCGCTGGCTCACAGAAAAGCACTGCCACATCGCAATCCGTGCTGACACGCATCTGGCTGAGTACCCAGGTCCCAAGATCGGAGAATACCTTCGGCTCGATTCCCCACGGGCTTTCATTCGTGACTTCAACGCTCATGAGCAATCCCCTGAACATCTCTCTCATTACCTGGTGCTGCATGAGCATCAGTACCGCCGTGGGATTCCCCACGCCTTGCACGCTTTCTGGATTTGGATTCATCTGCCTTTTCGTATGCCTCGACGATTTTGGCCACAAGCTTGTGCCGCACCACATCGGCGGCATCAAGCTGGATGAAGGCTATATCCTCAACATCTTTGAGTATGCGCTCGATTCCAATCAATCCCGAGTTGGGAACCGTGAGATCTATCTGGGTGATGTCACCGGTAATGACCATGGTCGTGTTGAATCCCAAGCGAGTCAGAAACATTTTCATCTGCTGTGCTGTCGTGTTCTGAGCCTCGTCAAGTATCACGAACGCATCATTCAGGGTACGGCCACGCATATACGCAAGCGGAGCGACTTCTATGGTGCCGTCATCCATATAATGCTTCATCTGATCCGCCCCCAGCATGTCAGAAAGAGCATCATAGAGTGGGCGAAGATATGGATCCACCTTCTCATTCAACGTTCCTGGAAGAAAGCCAAGATTTTCACCGGCCTCAACTGCTGGCCTGGTGAGAATAATCTTGCGTATTTCCTTATTCTGGAATGCCCGAACCGCCTTGGCAACGGCGAGATATGTTTTTCCTGTGCCCGCCGGACCAATTGCGAATGTGATGGTGTGTGTACTGATCGCATTGACATAGGCAATCTGCCCTCCTGTCTTTGCACGAACAGGAACTCCAAGAGCGAATGTGATCACTCCAGGGACATCATGCCTATGACCTTCACGCTCACGAAGAGCGGCAGCTCGCATTGAGGCATCACGGGCGAATGAAGAAGCATTCCCGCTGTTTCCGCTGCCTTTCCTTGATCCCTCATGTTCGGCAAATCGCAACGTTCCCTGCCTTCGCAAACCTTCCCTTTCAAGCATTCTGCGAACCGTATCGGCATCCATGGGTGCCGTATAGGCCGCTCTGACAATGGTTTCGATAACGTCTTGAGCCTTTTGCGCATCGCGCTCAGTCCCCCGCGTAGTGGACATGATCGCTATGCGATTGCCACGAACAATGATCGTCACATCAGGGAAGGCACGCTCCACCTCTCTGATAACCTCATCAACCGGTCCCAGGACATTGACAGGATTCAACTCCGTAGGAATCGTGATGGTGCGAGTAGTGGTAGCCACAGAACCCTTTCTCTTAAGAATTGACTAACGAAGATTCTACTCCGCCAGAACCTCACCGGTGAGCACATGCGCATGAACGTGGAAAACACTTTGCCCGGCATCCTCGCCTGTGTTGAATATCAGGCGGTATGCGCCGTGAAACTCCTTGTCGGCAATCGATTTTGCAATGCCAACCATATGGGAAAGCTCACTGGGATCCCGCTGCGCCAATTCAGCGACAGTGGCATAATGCTTTTTCGGAACGATAAGAACATGCACCTTTGCCTTCGGATGAATGTCGGAAAAGGCTATCGTTGAATCGTCCTCAAATACTGTGTTACTTGGGATTTCTCCGGCAATGATCTTGCAGAATAGGCACTCGTTTGCTTCGCTCATCGAATCTCCCTTCGAGACATGAATGATAAATACCGTTGGTATGGCCATCGTATTGCCTCATTTGGATAAATGACCATGAGTCGAAAACAGCGCGGATGGTGAGGTCCCCATGACGGATGCAACGCCTTCAGGAGAAGCCATGCACTGCTATGCAAATCGTCCGAGCATTTCGCTCAGGAGAGCAATCGTGGCTGGCCCCGCCAAAGAAGCCCTCAGAATATTGTGTCCCAGCACGCACGAGACTGCACCTGCGGCAACAAAGGATTTGACCTCGTCTTCACCAATTCCCCCTTCGGGTCCGACAATGACATATACGCTTCTTGCCTTGCCATCTTCAAGACTTGCATCGCCAAGCCTGGCTATGGATTCCCGTATCCGTGACCAAGTGGTGGTCGCATCCTGATGAAGCACTATGACGATGTCTCCATGAACCGATGCTCTACGGCATATGGCAATGACGTCGTCATCGTCGGCGACTTCACCAAGTTGTGGCAGCCATGCTCTGCGAGATTGTTCCAAGGCTCCAGCGAGCACATTATGCCATTTCCGGTCGGTTCTCCCTGGTTTCCACTTGGCAATCGAACGGTGGGCTTGCCAGGGAATGACTGTGTCGACTCCCAGCTGTGTAGCCATATCAATGGCCTGCTCATCATGCCCCGTTTTGGCGAGTGCCTGTATCAATGCCAGTCGCGTTACAGGCTGAGGCTCCTTGCCGACTGAGAGAATCTCGACCAATCCGGCACTTGCATCGTCAATTGCAGCATAGATACGCAATCCCTGGCCATCGGAAAGCTGAAGCGTGTCTCCCGTCTTCAACCGCATCGATTGCAAGGCATGCCGTCTCATGCCCTGCGGCAGTGTGAGTTTCCATCCCGTATGTGCCTCATCGCAGTTCAACGGGGTGTCGTCACTGTTGGGATCGAAAAGAAAGAGTGGATCGGTCATGCGGACTAGACTACCGCGAGGTGTGCGACACACCATTCGCACAGTTTGCATGAGCCGATTTTTCCTTGAAATACAGGGTTTCTTGTCAAAAACACGGGAGAAGAACACTGAAATCTGCAAATGGTGTTATAGTTTTATCCGTTGTCTGTTTGCAACCTTGTCCGGGTGGCGGAATGGTAGACGCGCTAGCTTGAGGTGCTAGTGCCTATTTTAAACGGGCGTGCGGGTTCAAGTCCCGCTCCGGACACGATCAGGGAGTCGTACTCATGGTTTCATGAGTCACGTTCTCCCTTTTATTTTTTGCACTCTGATGTTGCTGATGTCTGCCGTGGTGACCTTTTCACTCCTCCGGATGCCGATAGGCCAGCGAACCCAGAATGATTGCAGGCATGTTTGGAGGGCTGCACGATTGAAATTCATTGCTCTTGAGGACCTTAACGACGAACGGGTGGCAGCCTATACGCATTTGACAGAATTGCAACTCAGGAATCGCCTTGAGCCTGCAAAAGGACTGTTCATAGCCGAATCTCCAAAGGTAATTGTCAGAGCGCTTGATGCCGGTATCAAGCCCATGTCGTTCCTCGTTGAAGAGCCCTGGATTGAAGGCATGGCTGATACCTTTGCCTATGTAGATGCACATTGGGGCGATGAAGTACCGGTTTTTGTGGCCAAGCCCGAATTGCTCAAGACAATCACCGGATATAGGCTGCATCGCGGAGCTTTGAGCGCCATGCACCGTTGGGCTCTGCCAAGCGTGGAGGAAATCTGTGCCAGCGCAACTCGCATTGCAGTTATGGAGAACATCGTTGACCACACCAATGTCGGTGCGCTGATGCGCTCAGCCGCCGCCTTGAATGTTGACGCGGTTTTGGTCACCCCCTCATGTGGGGATCCGCTCTATCGTCGTGCCGCGCGTGTTTCTATGGGAACCGTCTTCCAGGTGCCGTGGACTCGTATCTGTGATGACGAGAACGAGCACTGGCCGACAGATGGCATCAAGGAATTGCACCGACTTGGGTTCATCACAGCTTCCATGGCGCTTTCGGATGATTCGATATCCCTGGATGAACTTGTCGCCCGACTTGGCAGTTCGGCCGATGAAGCCGACCATATCGGCAAGTTGGCCCTGATATTCGGTACCGAAGGCGACGGGCTATCGCATAAAACAATTGCAGATAGCGATCTCACGGTGAAAATCCCCATGAGTGGAGGCGTAGATAGCCTGAACGTTGCCGCTTCAAGCGCTGTAGCCTTTTGGGCAACGAAACGATAGCTCAGATTGGGGCAGATATGCAGGACACCCATGAGTGGACCCAGTGGTTGGAACAAGCAAAAGTCCACTGTTCTCTGACATCATGCTGCAGAACAGTGGACTTTTTCAAGCAGACGCACTCATAGAGTGTGATTTCAACACATCACTTGTCGTATGTGGTTCCGGTGGCTTTCCCGATGGCGGTGAGACCGTGGTAAAGCACGAGCACGGCAATGGAGCCAATCGCAATCCCGTTGAAGCTGATACCCGAGAAGGTGAAGGAGAAGTTCGCAATACCAATGATCATCGTTATGGCGGCCACCATGACGTTGATCGGCTTGCTGAACTCAACCTTATTCTCAACCCAGATACGCACGCCCAGCATGCCAATCATGCCGTAGAGCAGCGTGGTCACTCCCCCAAGGACGCCGGTGGGAATGGAATTGATCACTGCACCAAACTTTGGGCACAGGGAAAGAATAAAGGCAAAGATTGCAGCGCACCAGTAAGCGGCAGTCGAATAGACCTTGGTTGCAGCCATGACACCGATGTTCTCTGCATATGTAGTTGTGCCTGAGCCACCGCCAATTCCGGCAAGTATCGTCCCGATACCATCTGAGAAGAGAGCCGAACCAATCTGGCCGTCATAGTTTCGGCCAGTCATCAGTGCAACGGACTTCACATGGCCGATATTTTCTGCAATGAGAATCAAGACAACGGGCAGGAACATCACCACAATGCTCATATCTGGCTTGGGTGTATGGAATTGGGGAAGACCGATCCATGCCGCTTCCTTGATGCTGTCCCACTTGATCTGGCCTTGAGAGGCCGCAAACGCGTAGCCGACAATCACGCCAAGGAGGATGTTGAGTCGCCCAATCATGCCTTTAAAGAGCACTGCAATCAGCACTACGGCAAGCAGCGTCACACATGCGGTGATGGGGAAGGTCTTGAAGTTAGCCCATGCCGATGGTGCAAGATTGAAGCCAATGATGGCAACAACCGCACCATTGACGACTGGAGGCATCAGCATGTCAATCCACTTTGCCCCAGCAAAATGAACGATAACGCCGACGAGGGCCAGCAGAACGCCCGTAACGAGAATACCGAAGCTTGCAACCGCCAAGCCCTTGTGAGCTGATGTCACGGCGGCTATTGGGGCTATAAAACCAAAAGAGCTGCCCAAATAACTTGGCAGCCGATTTTGATTGATTAGAAGGAACAACGCCGTTGCAATGGCAGTAAAGAACAGCGTCGTCGAGGGATCAAATCCAGTGAGAATTGGAACAAGGAATGTAGCTCCAAACATTGCAATCACATGCTGGGCACCAATACCAGCGGTTCTGCTCCACGTTAGTCGTTCATCAGGCTCAACCACCTCGCCCGGTGCAAGGGTCTTACCATCCCCATGTAATTTCCAACTGACCAACAATGCCATTATCTTCTCTTTCTCCTGTGCATGTGCCAATCACAATGCGCTCAGATTAGGGTAGCCGCTCTTTGTAACACGCAATGTGACGAAAGGCCAACTGAGACAAACCCCACAAAAATGAACGAAAATCGGCGTGAAGTTAAATAACTGAACAAATTATGACTCGCCGGAAACAATATTCGCCCAATTCCTGAACTCTATGCAATGATGGTGGTGTGACTCGAAGCGTGATGGAGCGCTCAATGCAATGCGACAGAAGTCTCAATGCATTACAGCCGAGGAAAGGATGGCAAACATGTCTAAGAATCCTAAGATACTATCCATAGTTTTGGCAGGTGGCGAAGGAACTCGCCTGATGCCCCTCACCAGAGATCGTGCCAAACCAGCGGTTCCTTTCGGCGGCGTGTTCCGTCTCATCGACTTTCCTCTGAGCAATCTTGTAAACTCTGACTACCGTCAGATCGTTGTGCTGACTCAGTACAAATCGCACTCTCTTGATCGGCACATTTCGAGAATGTGGCGATTCTCCCCGATGTTGGGAAGTTATGTCTCCCCTGTCCCAGCACAGCAGAGACTGGGAAAGCATTGGTATCTGGGGTCGGCGGATGCAATCTATCAGACGATTAACATCATCGAGGATGTAAAACCTGACATCGTTGTGATTCTTGGCGCAGACCATGTCTACCGTATGGACTTTGAGCAGATGGTTCGTCAGCACATTGAATCAGGAGCGGAATTCACGGTTGCAGGAATTCGTCAGCCTGCATCCTCTTCCAATCAATTTGGCGTGATTCAGGTGGATCCCAATCAGCATAATATGATCAGAAACTTCCAGGAAAAGCCGGAACACACCGATGGCTTGCCGAATGATCCAAATACAATCCTTGCTTCGATGGGCAACTACGTAGCCAATACCGATGCGTTGTTCGACGCATTGGCCATCGATGAAAAGAATGAGGACACCAAGCACGACATGGGCGGAGACATCGCTCCATTCTTCGCTGCAAAGCATCAGGCCGGTGTCTACGATTTCAATGAAAACGATGTTCCCGGAGCAACAGAACAGGATCACGCTTATTGGCGTGATGTGGGAACGATCAAGCAATTCTATGATGCACACATGGATTTGATAGCATATGTGCCAGATTTCAATCTGTATAACACTGATTGGCCGATTTATACCGATTCTGGATCGTTACCACCGGCAAAGTTCGTTCATTCCGGTCAGGATAGGCTCGGACATGCAACTGACTCAATTGTTTCTCCGGGCGTCATCGTTTCCGGGGGTGAAGTACATCATTCTGTGATTTCACCGAACGTTCGTATCCATTCCTGGGCGCAGGTCATTGATTCGGTGCTATTCAACAATGTGACCATTAATCGTCGCGCTCGTGTGTACAAGGCAATTCTCGACAAGAATGTTGTTCTCAAGGAGAATTCGACAGTTGGAATCGACACGCAGCATGATTTGGAACGCGGATTCACGGTGTCCCCCGAAGGCATCACCGTTGTTCCGAAAGGAACGATTGTTGAGGACTGAATCGACTGTGAGCCGAGAGAAATTGCAACATTCCCATTCATTGTGAACTCACTCAAGTATATAAACCGCGAATAGCTCAATTCGAGCCGTCCATCCCTTGCAAAAAAGGCTTTTATACTCGAATGAGTTCACAATGAACACAGGGCGACTACGTATTGGGCATGGGGCCATTGAAATTGAAACCGATTGCAGCCAACTGATCTCTTCCGTCGGGGGTGATCATCTCCATTGTCCAACGTGGTATCCAAGTCCAGTCGATTCTAAACTCTTCGACAAGCCCGGCCAGCATGCTGGCACATTCGTCTTCGAGCACATCAGTCAGCGGGCATGCAGGCGTTGTAAGCGTCATCGTAATGATCGCTCGTTGCTGATCATCAATTTCAATTTTGTAAACAAGGCCCAGATCTATCACATCAATGCCCAGTTCGGGATCAATCACCTGGTGCAGCGCTTCCTGAACATCCTTGGCCGTAGCTAGACCAATATCATTCGCTGCAATCAATGGAATATCGTGATCGCCTTCTGCAGTTTGAGCTGCAGCAGCCAAGCCATCAGGGTCATCCATGCTCGCCTTGTTCAGCAACGCCGCTCGTTCTGGGTGAGCAAGAACCTGCTGAGCCGTCTCTTTGCTGCCAACAGCCTCTTCCACCGCATCGAAAATTGAATCAGCTGGTGGGACCAAATTTGATTCGTCTGCCATCTCACTCCTTCACGTTCGAAAAAGCAGATTGCCGTTGCAACGCAAGGAAATCGCCTTCCTGCGAATCAGAGTCACTCATGTTTGCCAATGCCTGGGCTATCGAAGCCTTCAACCCGACCCAACCCAGCAATGCACATTTGATACGCATGGGATATCGCGAAACGCCTCGAAATACTATAGCATCGCCAAGATCATCTTCGACAGATTCATCGTGTATGCCGGCACCACGAGATTCCATCAATGTGTGGAAATCATCACTCAGCTTCATTGCCCTTTCCACGGTCTGATTCTCAACGAGATCCACCATGACGGACAAGCTCGCCTGAGAAATCGAACAGCCCTGGCCATCCCAGACCACTCGTTGCACCATGTGAGGTTCCTGCTGCGAAATCTCTACATGAATGGTAACCTCATCGCCGCAGGTTGGATTGAACTGATGAGATTGCGCAGCGAGGCATGCCTCGTGTTCGGCAAGCACAGACGTATCTCCCGCCGATGTCTGATTTACATGGCCATCAATATCTGCCCGCAACGACTGCGTTCTGGTATCCTCGAGAAAATGCTCCTTGCCATGTGGAGCTCTTGCAGCATCAAGGATGACTTCCTGATACATCTGTTGAAGATCGTCGTCACTCATTTCCATCGCCATGTTGCTTAGCCTACCTGCTTACCTCTCTGGTTTCCATTTTCTCTGGTATCGAAATCCGATGTTGCACTCGTATGAGCTGCCCATCTAGCGCCTGACGCTCAGCGAGCATTGAGCCTGCTAACGAACCTGGAAAAAAGAACGAATGTTCTTGACTGTTTCGACCAATAGCCGCGCCTCGTCTGCAGTGTTGTACACGCCCGTGGACGCTCTATTCGAAGCAAAGAGACCGAAATGGCGATGAACGGGTTGCGCGCAATGATGACCAACGCGTATGGCTATGCCCTGAGAATCAATGAACTGGCCCACATCATGTGGGTGAACTCCCGCGACATCGAATGCCACCGTTCCGATTCTGTGATTGCCATCGGTAGGGCCAAGAATCCTCACGCCCTCTATATCGCCAATTTTCAGCAGTTCCTGAGTGATTGAGCTCTCATGCGCGGCAACATGCTCCATACCAATGGATCGAAGCCAATCAGCCGCCACACCCGCAGCGACCACTTGGGCAACGGGCTGCGTCCCTGCTTCGAATCGTGCAGGTGGCATGCTGTATTCTGCGGGTTTATCGAGATATGCCAAATCGACCATTGAACCACCAAAACTAGCTGGCGGCAACGCTTCAAGCAATTCACGCCTGCCGTAAAGAAAGCCAACGCCAGTTGGACCATACATCTTATGAGCACTCCAAGCGGCAAAATCAACATCAAGGGCATGAAAATCCACGGGAATATGTGGCACGGATTGACATGCATCAAGGATCATCAGAGCACCCACTTCATGGGCGCGCTTCACGATCGGTGCAATGTCGGTGATTGCGCCCGTCACATTCGCAATATGGGCGATGGCTACAAGCTTTGTGCGATTGGTGATCACTTCGTCTGCTGTGTCGGAAAGCACGCGGCCCTCCTGGTCGAGGTCAAACCACCGCAGGGTTGCACCAGTGCGGTACGCAAGTTCCTGGAATGGCAACAGCACCGAATGGTGATCTGCCTTGCTCACGACGATTTCATCACCAGGTTTCAGTGCAAATCGTTTCGCCGCTGCCCCCCCACGACCAAGAGATGCGTTGGAAAATGCAGTCGCAAGCAGATTTAATGCTGCCGTTGCGCCAGCTGTCACGACGACTTCTTCGTGTCCCTCTTCACTGTGCGCACCAACGAGTCCCGCTACCTTGGCTCGCGCCTCTTCGAAGGCAACCGTGCTTCTGGCTGCCAACTCATGCGCACCTCGATGGACCCCAGCGTTGATGGTGCGATAGAACTCGGCTTCTGCATCAATCACGCATTCCGGTTTCTGGGCAGTGGCAGCAGAGTCAAGGTACACCAGAGGATGGCCGTGAATCTGCTGGTTCAGAATCGGGAACTGACTACGAATAGTAGCGAAATCAACCATACTGCCCATACACCTTGCCTTAATGTGACATTCCCGCTTTTTCAGCGGGCCTTACTTCGTGGAAACTATGCCAGAGCCGATTCTGAATCCGCACCCTGAGGAAGATAGCGGTCATAGCCAGTTTCTTCAAGCTCATCCGCCAGTTCAGGACCACCGGTCTTGACAAAGTGGCCATCAGAAAAAACGTGAACGATGTCAGGCTTGATATAGCGCAGAATTCTGGTGTAGTGGGTAACCATCAGAATGCCGAGATCGGTATTTTCCTTTGCGCGATTCACGCCTTCAGAGACGATTCGCAGAGCATCGACATCGAGACCTGAATCGGTCTCGTCCATAATCGCAAACTTTGGTTTCAGCAGCTCGAGCTGAAGCACCTCTGCACGCTTCTTCTCACCTCCGGAGAAACCTTCATTTACCGAACGCTGTGCAAATTTGGAATCCATGCGCAGACGCTTCATGGATGCATTAAGATCTTTTGTCCACTGACGGATAGCAGGAGCCTTGCCTTCAATCTCGGTCTTCGCGGTACGCAGGAAGTTGGTCATGGACACACCCGGAACCTCGACTGGGTACTGCATGGCAAGGAAGAGCCCAGCCTTGGCTCGTTCATCAGGTGTCATCTTGAGAATGTCCTGACCATCAAGCAGCGCCTGACCCGAATCGACCTCATACTTGGGGTGACCGGCGAGCGTATATGCCAAGGTGGACTTCCCCGAACCATTAGGCCCCATGATTGCATGGGTCTCACCAGAGTGAACGGTCAGATTCACACCTTTAAGAATCTGTTTCTTGCCTTCCTTCGTTTCCACGGAAGCATACAGATCTTTTATTTCCAGGGTTGCCATATCAGTTTTCCTCCAACACATGTCGCATTTGTTCGTCTTCCCCACGAGAGAGTCGTCGATCGATGACTCCCATCAGATGGTCACGGATTGCCGTAATTCCAATTTCCTCAACAAGCTCTCCAAAGAAGCCACGAACCACGAGTTTGCGTGCCTCTCGTTCGGATACGCCACGAGATTCCAGATAGAAGAGTTCCTCATCGTCAAAACGGCCGACGGAGCTTGCATGACCGGCTCCAATGATGTTGCCATTCTCAATTTCTAGGTTTGGCTCAGAATCAGCGATTGCGCCAGGGGTTAGCACCAGATTGCGGTTGAGCTCATAGGAATCAGTGACAGGAGCCGATGGCAGAATCAACGCATTGCCAACCCATGTCGAATGCGCCCCCTTGCCATCGAGGGCACCTTTATATACCACACGGGACTTGCATTCAGGGTAGTTGTGGACAACCATCGTACGATGCTCAACGTGTTCGCCAGGATCAACGAAATAGATGCCAAGCATATTCAGATCGCCCTTGTTTCCTCCGAATTCCTGATCCATGCGAATTCGGACGAAGCTTCCACCCAGTGTCACCATGGAATGACGGAGACTGGCCCCCTCGCCCACATGAATGCGGTGATTGCCTACGTGCTTGGAATCTGGAGTCCACTCCTGAACGAAAGTGGTGCTGACATGAGAATCCTTGCCTGTAGTGATTTCGACGCCCTCAGCGATGCGTGCCTGACCTTCATGCTCGATCACGATATCCGCATGGGTACGATCATCGGCGACGATTACCAGATGCAGGGCATCCATATCCAATCCGCCGCCGGTGATCTTCACCAGAACTGGCGTGGGATTCTCACCTTTGACGTGCACAACATGCGCGGTTGCCTGACTTGCCCATTCAACCGCTGAGACACGATCATTCGGTTTCAGAATGGTGCCGCTAGGCGCCTGTGTCTTGGGAACCTCGCTGACCTCGACCAGATCAGGATCGAGATTCGAGCCGTCGATGCCACTGACCTCGACTTTGGTCTTGCCACTGGGTTCAAAGACGTGGAAGAACTCATCGATACGGTCGATCGGCGTGAATCTCCAATCGTCCTGAGCCTTCGTCGGAATGCTGAACGCGTCCGGAGAAAAGGAACGGATCGCCTTGTCGGCGCTTGAAGGCATCAAAGCGGGGAATGCATAGGGATTGTTCGGGTCGCGATGGGGCATTGTTACTTCCCGTTCCCTCACCTTGGTACCAGAACCCGCCTCGGAAGTGTCCGACGCAGTTTGTCCGGGCTGTTCGACGCTGCCGGTTTGCTTTGTGTTGTCTTTCATCACCCGACCGAGCCTTCCATCTGAAGTTCAACAAGTCTATTCAATTCCAACGCATATTCCATTGGCAACTGTCGGGAGATCGGCTCGACGAAGCCGCGCACGATCATGCCCATGGCTTCTTTCTCCTCAAGTCCGCGACTCATCAGATAGAAGAGCTGATCCTCGGAGACCTTGGACACGGTTGCCTCATGCGCCATGGACACGTCATCTTCGCGAACATCCACATGCGGATAGGTATCAGAACGCGAATAGTCATCGACAAGCAATGCATCGCACACCACCGAGGAACTTGATCCCTCTGCTCCTTTGAGTATCTTGACAAGGCCTCGGTACGCGGACCGACCACCGGAACGTGAAATGGATTTAGCGACGATGGTCGAACTTGTGTGCGGCGCAAGATGAATCATCTTTGCACCCGTATCCTGATATTGTCCTTTGCCTGCAAACCCAAGTGAAAGCGTCTCACCCTTGGCATAGGGCTCAGCAAGAATGCATGCAGGGTATTTCATCGTCGCCTTTGAACCGATGTTGCCATCGACCCATTCCATCGTGCCGCCCTCACGCACATAGGCGCGTTGTGTCACCAGATTGTAGACGTTGTTTGACCAGTTCTGAACGGTCGTGTAACGCACGCGGGCATGAGGCTCAACGATGATCTCGACGATCGCCGCATGCAGCGAATCTGTCGAATAGATAGGAGCGGTGCAACCCTCGACGTAATGAACGTACGACCCTTCGTCCGCGATGATGAGTGTGCGCTCGAACTGCCCCATATTTGGCGTGTTGATGCGGAAATATGCTTGCAACGGTATGTCGACATGAACGCCCTTGGGCACGTACACGAACGACCCACCCGACCACGCTGCAGTGTTCAGTGCGCCGAACTTGTTGTCTTCGGGAGGAATCACGGTGCCGAAGTATTTCTTCACCAGATCTGGATAATCGCGTACGGCTGTGTCCGTGTCGACGAAGATGACACCTTGTTCCTTGAGATCGTCACGTATCGAGTTGTATATGACCTCAGACTCATACTGCGCCGCCACCCCGGAGACAAGACGCTTCTTCTCGGCCTCTGGTATGCCAAGACGGTCGTATGTGTTACGGATGCTATCGGGCAGGTCTTCCCAACGCTTGGCCTGCTCCTTCAACGGCTTCACATAATATTTGAAGTCCTGAGCCTTGAATCCACTCAGATCGACTCCCCAATTGGGCATAGGCTTCTCAAGAAAGGCCTTGTACCCACGCAACCGGTATTGAAGCATCCAATCAGGCTCATGCTTGTCCGCCGAAATATCGCGCACGACCTGCTCGCTGATACCCTTCTTCGCTGATTCTCCAAAGGAATCCTTGTCATGCCAACCATATTCGTAGTCGCCAAACTGGGAGATGATGTCGTCGTCCTTCTTGATCTTCTCCTCGTTGACCCGTTCCCGGTCGGCCACATACTGGCTCATCTCAACATCTTGAGATGACTGCGAAGCATTCACGGATGTTCCCGCTGCTGAACTGCTTCCAACGGTTTTGTCTGTTGCGGCACTCTCTGTCACAGTTTCATCGGCCATTCATGACCCTCCTCTCAATGCTCGCGATATTCATATACAACGCCTGACAATAATCAAGCGTGCCACGAAGCGCCAGACAAGTCTGCATGCTTCGTAAAGAGCGAAACTGAGATTGACACATTCGTGATGTTGCTCACGAAACATTCATCAATCGTTGCAGAGCTGCTGGCGCTTCAGTGAAAGAACGTACTCGTCTTGAACGTTACCCCAGAATTCGAAGCTAGCTGACTGCATCTCGAAAAGTGGGCATTGGCTCATTATTTGGCGTCGCGATGATCGATCGCGGCCTTGACGAGTCCCGCGAACAATGGGTGAGGCTTGGTTGGACGTGACTTGAATTCGGGGTGAGCCTGGGTTCCGACGTAGAACGGATGCACGGACTGTGGCAGCTCAACGAATTCGGTGAGCTCGCCGTTCGGGCTGGTTCCAGAAATATGAAGTCCGGCTTCGTTCAGGCGATCCTTATATGCAACGTTAACCTCGTAACGATGGCGATGCCGCTCGGTGACGTTGGTGGTGCCATAGAGCTTGGAGACCAGGGACTTTGGATCCAGAACGGCCGGGTACGAGCCGAGCCGCATCGTATGGCCCATATCGCCGTTGCCCTCAACGATCGACTTCTGCTCTTCCATCGTGGCTATGACAGGGTTTTCGCAATCAGGCTCAAATTCAGAGGAGTTGGCATCTTCAAGTCCGAGAACGTGACGCGAGTACTCGATGACCATCGATTGCAATCCGAGACACAGTCCCAGAGCAGGTATCTTGTTCTCCCTTGCCCAGCGGAGCGCTCCAATCTTGCCCTCGATGCCTCGAATGCCAAAACCTCCAGGAATCACGATGCCGTCCATCTGTCCGAGTGCGGCCTGTGCTCCCTCATTGGTTGCGCACACGTCGGCGGTGACCCATTTGACGTTTACCTTGGCCCAGTTGGCAAAACCACCAGCCTTGATCGCCTCGGTCACGGAGAGATATGCGTCGGGAAGATCGATGTACTTCCCAACAATCGCGATATTGACCTCGTTGCGTGGATGATGCACGCGTTCAAGCAGATCCTCCCACTCATTCCAATCCACATCATGGAAGGGCAACCCGAGCTCACGGACGACATATGCATCAAGACCTTCGGAGAAGAGAATCTTCGGAACGTCATAGATGCTAGGCGCATCGACGCAGTTCACGACACCTTCTTCGTCGACATCGCACATCAGTGAGATCTTGTCCTTGATGGACTGATTGAGCGGAC
Source organism: Bifidobacterium aquikefiri (assembly GCF_002259795.1). Taxonomy (GTDB): domain Bacteria; phylum Actinomycetota; class Actinomycetes; order Actinomycetales; family Bifidobacteriaceae; genus Bombiscardovia; species Bombiscardovia aquikefiri. The sequence goes on from NZ_MWXA01000005.1 coordinate 284,293, forward strand.
GATCCGAGCGAAGCACCAGAGCATCAGGTGTAATGCCTAACTGACGAAGCATCATGACGGAATGCTGTGTTGGCTTTGTCTTGAGCTCGTGTGCAGCGGCGATGTATGGCACGAGAGAGACATGCACGAAGATGCAGTTTTCCGGACCGATATCACGGCGAACCTCTCGCGCTGCCTCAAGGAATGGCTGGGATTCAATGTCACCAACGGTTCCACCGATTTCAGTGATGATGACATCAACGTCATCAGATGCCTGAGCACGCATTCTGCTCTTGATTTCGTTGGTGATGTGAGGAATCACCTGAACGCATTGGCCAAGGTACTCACCAGCACGCTCCTTGCGAAGCACGCTCTGATAAATCTGACCGGTGGTGACATTTGCCTTCTGCGAAAGAAATACATCCAAGAATCGCTCGTAGTGCCCAATATCGAGATCTGTTTCAGCGCCGTCTTCAGTGACATACACTTCACCATGCTGGAAAGGATTCATCGTTCCAGGGTCTACGTTGATGTATGGATCAAGCTTCTGCTGAAGTACGTGGATGCCACGACTGCGAAGCAATCTTCCCAATGATGAAGCGGTAAGTCCTTTACCTAAGGAAGATACAACACCGCCGGTGACGAAAATATGTTTTGTGATGTGTTCCTGTGATGTTCCATGTTGTCTAACCATGGAACTTCAGCCTATCATCAACGAACGACGCTTTGTATTACGAGATCCGTCCTCGAACGAGCAAATTCCATCGAAAATTCGAGTTTTGTGACAATTGCAAGGCACACACTGATCAAATCGTTGATATCTCGACCGAAAATACTGGGAAAACAGATAGCTGTACTTTGCAATTGCCACAAAACTCGAATTCCTGATTATTTTTCAAGTTCGCCAATGGCTTCAAGGGCAAGTTTGTAGCCCACAAAGCCCAGACCGGTGATGGTTGATGTAGCTACCGGTGAAATGACGGAGTGTCTTCGGAAAGCTTCGCGTGAAGCGGGATTGGAGATATGCACCTCGATAAGGGGAAGATCTGCAGTGTGAAGCTGAGCTGCCGCATCGGCCAGTCCATAGCTGTAATGGGTGAAGGCAGCAGGATTAAGTATCACAGGATTGTGGTTATCAACGGCTTCGTGGATCCAATGGATTACCTCGGCTTCGTCATCGCTCTGGCGCACTTCAACACTGAAACCAAGATCGTTCGCCCATTGAGTGCACTGCCGCGCAAGCTGATGGAGATTCTGATGCCCATACACATCTGGTTCCCGCACACCGAGACGCCCAAGATTAGGCCCATTCAACACGAGAACTTTCATTTTTGCCATATCATTCCAATCATGTTCAACCACCCAAAGTTGAGTGGCATCTAACGGACGTTCATACCAGTTGCACAGGATTCATCAGGTAGATTAGCGTCAATTGCTACGAATTCTTTCGAAGGCTTCGCGCACTGCCGATTCCGGTGGATTGTCAAGATGAATCGGGTGGCCAATACGATCCAGGATCACGAAGCGCAAGGTATTGCCACGAGCTTTCTTATCGCGATGCATTAACGCGAGCACCGAAGTGAAGTCTCCACCGTCCCAATGTGTTTTGAGACCGACCGAAGAAAGAATTGAACGATGCAATTCGACAGTCCGGTCGTCTATGTATCCAAGAATGTTCGCAAGCTCAGCCGCGTACACCATGCCGACGGCGACGGCCTGACCATGGCGCCAGCGGAAGTGCTCGATCTGCTCGATTGCATGAGCGAGAGTGTGACCATAATTGAGAAACTCGCGCATGCCAGATTCCTTCAAATCGGTTGAAACATGCTTGGATTTGACGCTGACGGTGCGTTCTATAAGCTCAGCAATGACATCATGCATCTGAGGGGTAATGTTTGCACAGTCAATGGTTCGCAGTTCATCCGCATGGTCTTCCACAATGTCAAGAATGTGCGTGTCCATGATAAAACCTGACTTGACGACCTCTCCCAATCCTTCGATAAAAATATCGTTGGGAAGTGTGGAAAGGAATCGCGTGTCCGCCACAACGCCCAACGGCGTATAGAAGCTGCCAACCAGATTCTTGCCCTCAGGAATATTGACTCCGGTCTTGCCTCCGGTAGAGGCATCAACCATGGCAAGAAGCGAGGTCGGGCAATTCACATAGGCAATGCCCCGCATCCAAGTTGCTGCAACAAAGCCAGCGACATCAGTCGCGGCACCGCCTCCAAGACCAACTACCGCATCCGAACGGGTAAATCCCTCATCGGCCAGCCGCTTCCATATACCGTTGGCGACCTGTACTGTCTTGCCTGCCTCCGCATCGGGAATGCTGATATCCAACACCTGGTAACCCCAGGTTCGCAACTGTGCCCTCGCTGCATCACTGTGACGCTGCACAGGAGCAGTGTGAATCAGCGCAACCCGCACGGGTGTGCTACCCAACAAGGCGTGTACGTGTTCCAGCACACCATCACCAATGAGAACGTCATATGGATCGGTTCCGGAAACGTGCACAATCCGCTCTTGCATGGCATTGATCAATTTATGTGCTCCCACTGAAGGCGCCGCTCTGTGAGTGCTAATCACAATGTTTGCCAACTGTTCAAAAACAGGTCTACGCTCATCATAGAGCCTGAGCCATGTTCCACGCGCATCGCCCGACAATAATGGTCTATTCTGCGAGCGTAAGGCGCGCTCCATCATCTCTTCGGGATCTGCATCCAGATAGGCGATCAGGCCACCATTGTCACGATATCGCTCCAACGCTTGACGGGTACGCCTCTGCATCGGCGCTCCCCCTCCGAGCGAAAGTATACCTTCGTGATCAAGTAGGGCGTTGACTATCAGATCGCACTCTATGCCTCTGAATTCATCCTCACCAAGATCCTCAAAGATGGCGGGGATACTCGTACCCTCCTGCCGCTCGATTGCAACATCAGAGTCCATGAAGGGTAGTTTCAGAAGATGGGATACCTCCTTGCCTATACGGGTTTTTCCAGCCCCAGGCATACCGATGATTACGACGCGAGGCCCTCTGTGTTTCCTCTTCGACTTGAAACTATCGTCCACATTGCTTTCGTTCATTTGATGCATTCTCTTCCCCACTGCCCAGCAAATTCAAGTAATGTGTTATCGATCACTGCAAGTGTTCCGGCCAGGACTTGAGATAATTCTGCGCATTGCGCTTCGTTTCCTCAAGTGAATCACCGCCGAATTTCTCAATCACGAAACGGGCCAGTGTAAGCTTCATCATGGCTTCCCCGACAACCGCAGCAGCGGGAACCGCTGTCGTATCAGATCGCTGATGTATGGCGGTCGCCTCTTCACCAGTTGAGACGTCGACGGTACGCAGCGCACGTGGCAGCGATGAAATCGGTTTCATGGCGGCACGAACCCGAATGGGTTCACCATTCGACATGCTGCCTTCAAGTCCTCCAGCGCGATTGGAAAGTCTGGAAATATGGCCATCGCTCTCAACGATTTCATCATGTGCTTCAGAGCCAAAACGCATCGCCTCTTGGAAACCATCGCCAATTTCGATTCCCTTGATCGCCTGAATGCTCATGAACGCAGATGCGAGCGCAGCATCGAGTCTTCTATCGGATTCAACGTAGGTGCCGAGTCCTGCAGGAACGTTATATGCGACAACTTCTATGACGCCGCCAAGGGTGTCTCCTTGCCTGTGCGCCTCATCAATGCGTGCAACCATGCGCTCCTCTGCCTGCTTGTCAAGTGTACGAACAGGAGACTCGTCGATGGCATCCCTGTCTTCCGGTCTTGGCAATGGGGCATGTTCGTCGACACCGACACCGCCCATCAACACAACCTGAGAAACCACTTCGATGCCAAGCACCTGCTTCAGGAAGTTCCCGGCAACCGCACCCAAAGCTACACGCGAGGCCGTCTCCCGAGCACTGGAACGCTCGAGAACCTGGCGCGCATCGGTAAAGCCATACTTGCGCATACCGGTAAGGTCCGCATGACCGGGACGGGGTCTGCTCAGCGGAGCATTCCGGCTGGAGTTGCGAATCTGTGTACCTTCTGGAAGCGGGTCCGCACTCATGACTTCAACCCATTTTGGCCATTCAGTGTTGGCAATTTCTATGGAAATCGGTGAGCCCAGTGTACTTCCGTGCCGAACACCGGTCAGCATGCGAACGCGGTCACGTTCGAACTTCATGCGAGCGCCACGTCCGTAGCCAAGGCGTCGCCGAGCCAATGCGTCAGATATCTCGTCCGACGTGATCCGTATTCCGGCCGGAAGACCTTCGATCATCGCAACCAAGGCTTCTCCGTGCGACTCCCCTGCCGTTTGCCAACGCAACATGCTTGCTCCTTTGATGTTCTTGAGGTACTCCGGTATATCTTACGGAATGCCCTACCTTGTGTTGCTTCCCAGTCTTATAGTAGGCCTTGCTGTGAGCGTGCACGATGTTCAATGCCGACGAATACCACGACTGTGGATCCTGTGCGGTTTTCTTGCGCAATTGCTAGCCTATGCGATTTGGATGATTCAGGGCGGCAGCATGGCTGTAATCGTAGAGGCACTTCTGATTTCCCTGCTGAGTGCGCTGGTTCAGTTGCTGCTTGCATTGCTTCGCCCTGGCGCTCTTGGATTCGGCGATGTCACGTGCACACTGCTGATTGGGCTGGCAGTTGGTTCGCAGGGAATCTTCCGGTCTGCGCTCTGGTGGCTGATCATGGGATTGCTTGGCTGCTGCTGTCTTGTCTGGGCGCATATGCGCGGTTTGGATTCCATTGCCTATGCACCGGTCATCGTGTCATCAGGATTGATTGCCACGGTGCTGAATTTCTGACCAAGAGCTGCTTTACTCAGCCGTTTTTCTCTTCCCAGTCCTTGTATTCGTTGACATATTGCTGGAATTGTGCGGCATCGTTGGTGAATTTCGTTTCACCGGTATCAAGGTTTACCGTCACGAAGTAGATCCAATTCCCTGATTCTGGGTTGAGCGCCGCCTTGATTGCATTATCGCCAGGAATTGATATCGGCGTTGGAGGAAGTCCCTTATGAATTCGCGAATTGTATAGGTTCGAAGCGTCCTCGAGCATCTTGGTGGTCAGCTCCGAAGCAGAGACTCCCTCACCGTATGCAATCGTCGAGTCCATGCCAAGAGGCATGTCCTGGGCCAATCGATTGTCAATCACTCGTGAGACCTTGCCGTAATATTGTTCCTGATTGACCTCAGCCTCGGCTATGGACGCGATTTTCAATACATCCTCGCGCTTGCTGCCAGTGGGAACCCCGAGTTCATCGAGATGGCTGATGCGTCTGTTGACAAGATCGGAGACAATGGTCTTGGCTGAGCCTGCATCCTTGACGTTGTAGCTCCCCGGTTCAAGCCAGCCCTCAAAGCTCCCGTTCGCCTCGGCAGGGAGGATTCCCGCTCCCTTGTCATTGATCAGCGCAGTAAAGTCCTTCAATGGCAGACCGGACATATTCGAAGCCTTTTTGAAGGTATCGGATGCCTTGTCTCCAGCCTTGACTTCCAAGAATCCGCCTGCCTTCGACTGGTCGGTAAGAATGGTCAGAACATCAGCCGCCTTCATGCGAAGCTTCAACGTGAAGGTACCGGGATAAATTGTACTCTGTGCACCAGTTGCTGCCACTGCCTGAGTGAACGCCGCCTTTGATTTGATGATGCCTGCCTTGACAAGTCCCGCTGCAACGGTATCGGCACTATCGCCGTCATTTACGGTGAAATCGACGACAACCCTACCAGGCCCCGGATAGTCTGCAGCGTACTCACGCGAATTCTCGATCTGTGGAGCCAAATTCCTGACTTTCAACGTCACAAAGATTGCGGCTACAGCTATCACAATTACTATTGAAATCGCGAGAATGATTGAAATAAGCCTGCGCTGTTTGACACGACTGCGTTTGCGGCGCATGTCCTTACGCGATTTCGGCGGCTTTGGCGGTTGAGCGACGAACAGCGAATTCTCAAAGGCATCATCCTCGTCGAAATCATCACGCTCTTCGGCGATGTCATTATTCAGAGACGATTGACCACTGCTGGAAACCTGAGCATCACCTGAAACGTCATTGTTCCCTGAATCATCGCTACCCCCTGAATTCTCGTCATCATGAGAAAGGTCAGCGCCGCCGGTCTGCGTTATTCGTTTGTCTGTGTCATCAGAGAAAAAATCCTCAAATTTCTGATTCACGCGTTACTCCTTGTTGGCGGAGGGCAGATTTGGCATCGATCGCTGATTGCAAGATCACCACTGCTGACTGCTGGTCTACTTTCGGACGGTGGGCGCGGCTACTCACATGTGCATCCAAAAGCATTGCATGCGCGGTTACAGTAGTTAACCGTTCATCAGAAAGTGTGATCACCGGCACCTCATCCAAGGCAAAATCGTCATCATGCCTCAATGATTCTATTCTCGCACGGATTGACTTGACCCAGCGCATGGCCTTCTTTGCACTTTTTCCAGGCTTGCCATCGAGCAGCAGCGGATATCCGACGATTACACGTGCAACGTGATTGTCTTCGATGATCTGGATAACCCGCTCAATGGCTTCAAAACTGTCACGCTGGACTTCAACGTTACCTGCCGGGTGAGCAAAGCTCACCTCTAGATCTGATAACGCGAGTCCAACGCGAGCATTGCCCAAATCGACGCCTAACCATACGGTATTCGTCATGGATCAGGCTCTCATTGCCTCGTTTTGCAACTGCTCAAGAGCGTTGTCGATCGCAGTGGCATCCTGACCACCGCCCTGAGCAAAGTCGGGCTTGCCACCGCCACCGCCACCAAGAACCTTCGAAGCGCCGCGCACAAGATCACCCGCCTTGATTCCCAAATCTCGGGCAGCCTGATTGGTGGCAACCACGATAATCGGTCGACCTGCATCATTCACACCTGCAAGTGCCACAACCGAAGCCTTGTCTTCACCAAGTCTCGCGCGAATGTCCGTTGCAGTCTTGCGCAAAGTTTCCACAGTGCCGAAGTGACCGACGTTCTTCACCGCCAATTGTACAGATGCGGGCGATTGCCTTGCAGATGAAACAAGTTCAGGAACCGCTTGCGCCAGCTGCGCCTCATACATCGCTGAAAGTCTACGATCGGATTCCTTCAGCTTGGCAAGCAGGGTACTGATACGATCCTGAAGTTCGTCCGGACGCGCATTCAACCTATCCGAGAGCTGCGAAACAAGGGCATGCTCGCGTGCATTGTACTGGTATGCACCCTGCGCAACCAAAGCATCGACACGGCGAACTCCCGTACCGACAGAAGCTTCGGAAATGATTGAAAGCGAGCCAATCTTGCCAACATGATCGACGTGTGTGCCGCCGCAAAGCTCACGGCTCCAACCATCCTGCCCGATGGACACGACCCTGACCACATCGCCATACTTCTCCCCGAACAGATGCATTGCTCCCAGAGCAATGGCATCGTCAAACTTCATCTCTGTTGTTGTCACGGCAAGATTCTCACGCATGCGTTCGTTCACACGAGCCTCGACCTCTTCCATGGCGTTTCTGCTCGGAGCGGCAGACCACTGGAAATCGAAGCGAAGCCTATTCGGAGCATCCTCGGAACCGCGCTGCGTTGCGCGTGGTCCCAGCTCTTCTCTCAGAGCCTTGTGAACCATATGCGTAGCGGTATGGGAGCGAGCGATCGCGCCACGGCGTTCGATATCGATTGTGGCAGTGACCTCGGCTCCAATACTCAGCGTTCCCTCTGTCAGACGGCACTGATGCACGGTCAGACCCTTGACGGGATGCTGGACGTCATCAACTTCGAGCACCGCACCATCATCGGCAAGAATCTCACCCTGATCAGCCAGCTGTCCGCCTGCCTCTGCGTAGAATGGAGTGCGATCCAGAATTACTTCAACGGTTGCAGGTGCCTTGACAACAGGGACACCGCCCTTGCCCTCTTCAATAAGACCAATGACACGCGAACGGCTTGAGAAATCGGTATACCCAAGGAACGAAATTGGCTGAGTCAAGGTCTTCTTGAAGTCGTCATATACACTCAAGTCAACGTTGTGGCGCTTCTTCAACGCATCGGCGCGTGCACGTGACTTCTGCTCGGCCATGAGTTCGCGGAACTTGGGCTCGTCAACCTTGACACCCTGCTCGGCAGCCATTTCCAAAGTCAGCTCGATAGGGAATCCATAGGTATCATGCAGAGTGAATGCGTCCTGTCCGCTTACCACGCCACCGTCGGTGGAGTCCTCGACCCGCTTGGCCTTCTTAACCGCGACATCAAGAATGGACGTTCCATTATCCAAGGTGCGACGGAACGCATCTTCCTCGCCATAGGCCACTTCAGATATTTCTTTGAAGCGGTCGTTGAGCTCTGGATAGCTCGGAGCCATCGCCGCCTTGGAAACTGGCAGCAGATCAGGCAGAACCTCATCCTGCACACCGAGCGTACGCATGGAGCGAACCGAACGGCGAAGCAGGCGGCGAAGTACATAGCCACGGCCTTCGTTGCTGGGACGCACACCATCACTCATGATCATCAAAGCGCTGCGAACATGGTCGGCTACCACTCGGAAACGCACGTCATCCTCTTCATTGTCGCCATAGCTGCGTCCGGAGACACGCTCGGCAGCCTCAATGACCGGATAGACCTCGTCGGTTTCGTAGATGTTGTTCTTGCCCTGCATCAGATACGCCAGACGCTCAAGGCCGGCACCGGTATCAATGTTCTTATGCTGCAGTTCGCCGACAATGTGAAGATCGGTCTTGGACTTTACATTGTCAACCTCGTAATTTTCGAACACGAGGTCCCAAATTTCGATATAGCGACTTTCGTCAGCAGCGGGGCCACCCTCGATGCCATACTGCGGTCCACGATCCACATAGATCTCCGAGCACGGTCCACCAGGACCAGGACCACCGGTAGTCCAGAAGTTGTCTTCCATGCCCATGATCTGCATGTGGGCAGGATCCATGCCCTCATTACGCCACAAAGATCGAGCTTCCTCATCATCGGTATAGGTGGTCACCCAAAGCGTTTCAGGGTCGAATCCATACCCGCCCTTGTTCTGCGGTGTTGTCAGGAGTTCCCACGCGTAATGAATGGCTTCTGCCTTGAAATAATCACCGAAGGAGAAGTTTCCCAACATCTGGAAGAAAGTCCCGTGACGAGTGGTCTTACCTACCTCGTCAATGTCGAGAGTTCGTACACACTTCTGGTTGCTGGCCATTCTGTGGCTCGGAGGAGTCTGTTCACCAAGAAGATAGGGAATGAAGGGAACCATTCCAGCTATCGTGAAAAGTGTTGTTGGGTTTGGCGATATCAATGATGCCGATGGCACCACCATATGACCATGATTGGCGAAATAATCCAAATAGCGCTTCGCTATGACTGAAGTGCGCATACTAACTGTTGACTCCTTATAAATACATGGTTAAAGCCGCCTGTTACAAGGCGGCTTTGCACTCACGCGTGTCCGCTGTTGTACTCCTTGCTATGCGCGGAAACGCTCTGCATACTGAGCATTCAACTGATTCTCCCGCTGAATGCGAGTCTGCTGAAATTCATGGAACAAACCATTGAGCGTTCGAGCCGTCACATTGTTCTGATCAGGGCCAAGAATGAATTCTCGGGCAGCCTTGGGAGTATTCGCCTTCACATAGGACTGCGCCTTGCTCACGGCCACGACCCCTATTGCGACGCCTAGGCCGATCCAGAATAATCGTTTGACCATGTCTTACTCCTCGGTAACGTGTGTTGCTGCTGCAGGTGTATCGGCTGCTAGATCCGATGTGGCAAATGTCGGCTGCGTTGCTGAAGACTTACTGTGCTTCTTACGCGACATAAACGACGTTGCCGTTGTTTTGGCAGCGTAGAAAGCTGCTGCAACCTTGATGATCGGCTTTCCAAGCATGGACGTATACAGATCGGTCAAAGCGCCAACATTGTTCACCGTCGTTGATGCCGCCGATGAAATCTTGTTCACGTCTGCGAGCGTATCATTCACCTGTTTCACGGTCGTTGTAGTCTCATCGATGGTCGGCATGACATGATCACCCGCCTGTTTCACAGTGTCGGATATCTGATCAAGCAGTCTGCCCAGTCGGATGAGTGGATAAATCAAAAAACCTGCCAGGACCGCAAAAGCGATGGCAGCAATAAGACCGGCGATTTCACCAACACCCATACCCCTACCTCTTTCTCAGTTAAATCTCGTACTCGCTCAAGGCTACCACCACGAATCGAAGTAGCCTGCTTTGACCCGTCAATTTCATGTCTCAGCATGATTGTTCATGATGCATATGAGTGAATAGTGATCTGTTGTCTCCCTTGGTTTGCCATGGTGCACACCACATCAATATCTCAAGTGTTTCATTGATTGTATGAAATGATGGAAAGAGCGTGCTCAATATCCTTGCTGGTATCGAAATCCAATCGAGTAACGCTACCATTGTGTGGTCTTTCACTGAGGTCGTAGCCTTGAGGGGCAAAGCGATGCATGATGCTGAGCAAGGTATTGCCATGCGAAATCAACAGCACGTGATCGCCGTCCTGCAGCTTGGGATAGCTTGCAATAACAGAGAAACCGCCTTCAATGCGCTTCCAATATTCGGCATCGGATTCTGCATCATGAAATGGATCTGCCTGCTTGAGAAAGTCCTTCGTTGCCGAAAGCCCGAAATGCTCAACAATCGCGTTGTAGGAACCAGCTCCATGGGGTGCACCTGCAGCCCACCATGCCGTTGCCATGTCCTGGCCTTCAAAATACCCATAGAACTGCTCACGGAAGTGCATGTCCTGAATCACGTTGGGTTGATTGACCTGAGCCGTATTCTTCTTGAGAATTGTAAAGGCCGTTGTTGCAGCCCGTGTGGTATCTGAACAGAATGCAGCCGCGAAAGCAACGTGTTTCAGTTTTTCTGCAGCATTTTCGGCGTCCTGATAACCACTTTCAGTCAGCGGAGAATTGGACCAACCCTGAAGACGGTTATATCTATTGAAATATGTTTGACCGTGTCGAACCAGATGCAAATGAAGAATCATACCTCCATTATTGCACCGCACGAACTGTTTGTTTGGTGAAGTGATGGCGGACTGGCTGTTATCACTCGGCTTCGTCGTGCACAATAATAGATATGGGACATTTCATAGGACGTTGGTTCACTCTTACCGTTGCTGCTGGAGTTATGGTATGGCTTTTGCCCGGAACCGTTATCATCGGGTCGAGCAATGTGCTGGCATTGCTCAGCTTTGCCTTGTTCATGGCGCTGATTAACGCCTCAATCAAGCCCATTGTGCATGTGCTTGCACTTCCGATAACGATTCTGACTCTAGGCCTTGCTGCACTGGTGATAAACGTCATCTTCATGGAGCTTGCCTCTTGGCTTTCTCTGGCAATCTTCCATACTGGCGTTTATATCGCGGGTTTCTGGTGGGCCGTCATCGGAGGCTTCATCATGATGGTCGTCAACGGCATCGTCAGCGCAATCATCGGTGATTAACCATTCATAGGAAGCATTGTTCAGACACGATTTTGAGTTTTGTTGCCTTTCTTTGGGGTCAAAGCTCAAAAACGCTGATATGGCGAACAGATGAAGCCAAAAAGTGGCATTGATACTTTCGAATTGCCACAAAACTCGCAATCTCGAATACACAATCTCGAATACACAGTGGCGTTGGCATGGGGGAATTCCTCCATACCAACGCCACTGTTGACGAAAACCAGTAATCAGCGAGCGTAGTACTCGACAACGTACTGGATATTGACCTGAACTGGAATCTCTTCCGGTTCTGGCTGACGAGTCAATGTTGCCTTCAATGAAGCGAGCTCAACATCAAGGTATCCTGGGACTGCAGGAAGAACATCGCGGTGGACGCCTTCGGCTGCGATCTGGAATGGAACGGTGGTCTGGCTCTTTGGCTTGACCTGAATGGTCTGGCCAGGACGAACGTGGTAGCTAGGACGATCAACGATGTTGCCATCAACAAGAATGTGACGGTGAACGACGTACTGACGAGCCTGAGCTGTGGTGCGGGCAATACCTGCACGAAGAACCAAAGCATCGAGACGGCACTCAAGGTCACGCATCATGGCGTTACCAGTCTGGCCTGCCTCATGGGTACCCTTCTCGTATACTGCACGAAGCTGCTTCTCCGAAACGCCATACTGAGCGCGCAGACGCTGCTTCTCACGCAGACGAACGGCATAATCCGATTCGGTGCGACGACGTGTGCGGCCATGCTCGCCTGGAGCATATGGACGCTTTTCAAAAATGCGCTGAGCCTTAGGCGTCAGTGCAATGCCCAGTGCGCGCGACAGGCGAACCTGACGGCGTGAACGCTGTACTTTTGTCATGTTATTCCTTATAACTTCTGTCGTTATCTGAACGAAAGGAGGATCACTCCCCCGAGTCGGCCTCTCCAATGCTTCACCGTGACAAGCACGAACGGCGCGAAACGCCGCCGACCCATTGATGGGCTATGACTCCAGATAAGTTTCCGCTGATGCGGACACCGAGAGAACAGCATACACGAAAGCATGTATAACTCTCTCTTCACCGCCGAGCGTCTCTTTGCCTCGTCTATTGCTCAGCATTGATGCATCGGCATTCCCATACACTCAGAGCTTTTCGATCGGTGCCATGCGCAGCAGCAGACGCTTGACACCATCGCTACCGAAGTCAACGGTGATTATTGAGTTTGGACCTTTGTCATGGAGTTCAGTCACCGTTCCAAGACCATATTTATCGTGCGCTATTTTATCTCCTACGGCGAAGTCCTCGACCCTCAATCCAGACTTGTTTGTCACCGACGGACTGGATGTGGTCGAGTGCAATCCCAAAGGCTTCGAACCCGCCGCTGCAGCCGTGGAACGTCGCCTTGTCGTCACGCCTGATGAATGACTGCCAGCCTGTCTCGAAGAGGCATTGCCGTACGAACCATATGAGGAACCACCGGAACGACGGCCTGAGCCATACGATGAACCATATCTTGAACCATACGATGCTGTCGAAGACCCAAATGCCGAACCGCCATTGCGTGACGAGCCACGACGAGATTCATGGAAATGTGCGGATCCATCTGCAGCTCCAAATGCCGGGGAGAAATCATCGTCTTCAAAGCCGCCAAATTCATCGTCATCGCCATGACCCCAAGAATTCTGCATTCTCTCCATGTTCGATTCCCGACGCTTCCAGTCAATCAGCTGCTCTGGAATGTCATCCAGGAATTGGCTGGGAAGCATGTCATTCGACTGTCCCCACTGCGATCGCACCGAGGCGCGTGTCAGATACAACATTCTCCTGGCGCGGGTTATGCCAACATACGCGAGACGGCGCTCTTCCGCAAGCTCAGATGAATCCTCCAGGCTCCTCGAATGTGGGAAGGTGCCCTGTTCCATTCCGGTCAGGAACACGACTGGGTATTCCAAGCCCTTGGCAGTGTGCAAGGTCATCAAGGTCACCTTGCCAGAATCCTCGGATTCGGAGGGAAGCTGGTCGGAGTCTGCGACGAGCGCAGTGGTCTCCAGGAAGGACTGCAAGGTCGCATCTGGTGTATTCTGCTCGAATTCCGCAGCGACTGACTGGAGCTGCGAAAGATTCTCGACCCGTGATGCATCCTGAGGATCCTCGGACTGCTTCAGAGAGCTCAAAAGCCCCGACTTATCAAGCATTTCACCAACGATTTCCGATGGTTTCCTAGATGACTGTGATATTCCACGCAAATCATTCATCAGATCTCTGAATTCAGCCAGCTTCGTCGCCGTGCGTTTGGGAACATCGGAAATCTCCCCAACATGAGATACTCCCGACCAGAAGCTTGCCCCATGCGATGCAGCGTATTCTGTGACAATACCCTCAGCCCTTGGGCCGAGTCCTCGTTTCGGGACATTCAGAATGCGCCTCATATTCACATCATCATCAGGATTCTCTATGGCCTGAAGGTAGGCAAGTGCGTCCTTGATCTCGCGCCGTTCATAGAATCTGGTGCCACCAACCAATTGGTATGGAATGCCTGCGTTGATCAGCGCTTCCTCCAGTGAACGCGACTGGGCGTTCGCACGGTACATGATGGCAACATCCGAATACGAGATGCCCTGCTCTCCTGCAAGTCTCGCAATCTCTGTGGAAATCCAGGCAGCCTCCTGCTGCGCATTGTCGGCAGCGTAGCCGACGATCTGGCTGCCCTTGCCAAGCGCGGTCCAGAGTTTCTTAGGCTTGCGATCCTCGTTCTTGCTGATGACGGCATTCGCCGCATCGAGAATTGTCTGCGTCGAGCGATAGTTCTGCTCGAGCATGATGGTCTTCGCCTGTGGAAAATCCTTTTCGAAATCACGGATGTTGCTGATGTCCGCACCACGGAAGGCATAGATGGATTGATCGGAATCGCCAACGACCGTAACCCATGCAGGTCCGGTTTTCCCGGCGCCTATGGCCGTGGGTGAAACTCGTTCATCGCCGTCGATTCCAGCGAGCTCACGTATCAAGACATATTGGGCATGATTGGTGTCCTGATATTCATCGACCAGAACGTAGCGGAACTTATGCCGATAATAATCCGCAACCATCGAATCGCTGCGCAGCAATTCAACGGTTCGGACAATCAGATCGTCAAAGTCGACGGCATTGGCCATGGCAAGACGATGCTCATATTCCGCATAGAGCACTGAATAGAGTTCCTCGACATTGCCGAAACGTCCTATCGAATGAGCGCGATCCCCGGGATGAAAGTCCGGCGCATATTCGCGGAGTTGAGACTTCCAGTCCTGCAGATTGTTCTTATAATCCGAGATTCTGCTCAACACGGCCCGTGGAGTGTAGCGTTTGACATCAACGTTGAATTCCGTTTCGATCATTTTCACCAGGCGCTCCGAATCCGCGGAATCATAGATTGAGAAGCCTGACTTCAAACCGATAGACTTTCCATCACGCCGCAAGATGCGGACGCATGCCGAATGGAACGTTGATACCCACATGCGCTGGGCGACCGGTCCAATCAGATGCTGAAGACGCTCGCGCATTTCCGCCGCAGCCTTGTTGGTGAATGTAATTGCAAGAATCTGACTCGGCCAAGCTCCTATCTGGCTCAGAATCCAAGCGATTCTGCGAGTAAGTACGCGTGTCTTGCCGGATCCGGCACCCGCTCCTATCAGCAATGCGCCACCATTGTATTGCACTGCCTGTGCTTGTTGAGGATTGAGGTCTCCAATGAGTTCCTCAGCTCGCCGTTGAATGACATCGGGGTCAGAAATCACAACATATCCCTTCCTGCGTTGATTTCAGCATGAATTATGATGCATCTGGACTCATGAAATGCTCGCTCAACCAATCTAAGCCGTTCATTGTGAACTCGCTAAAGTACAACCGACATTTTTTGAGCCGTATCGGGCTCAAAACACATAATTCTGTCAGTCTATACTTCAGCGAGTTCACAATGAACAGTATCGATCGAGATTACAGCCACATGAAGTCTTTATAAAACGTCGAAAATGACGATTATTCCCACTCGATCGTTGCTGGCGGCTTTGACGTGATATCGAGCGCAACTCGGTTGATGCCCTTGCATTCATTGGTGATGCGATTGGATATTTCTCCGAGAACATCATAGGGAACATGCGACCAATCTGCGGTCATGGCATCCTCCGAACTCACTGGACGCAGGATGATAGGCGAACCATAGGTGCGCTCATCCCCCTGCACTCCCACCGAATGCACATGTGCAAGCAGCACGACCGGACACTGCCAGATGGTTCTGTCCAATCCAGCCTTGGTAAGTTCCTCACGAGCAATGGCATCGGCCTCGCGCAAGGTTTCAAGTCTCTCCCGCGTGATGTCTCCTATGATGCGGATACCCAGACCAGGACCAGGGAAAGGCTGACGCCAGACAATCTCATCCGGCAATCCCAGCTCAGTGCCGATTGCACGAACCTCATCCTTGAACAGGGTGCGAAGAGGTTCTATCAGCTTGAAATCGAGATCCTTGGGCAGCCCACCAACATTGTGATGCGACTTGATGTTCGCCGCGCCATCGCCGCCACCCGATTCCACGACATCGGGATACAGCGTCCCCTGAACCAGGAACTTGACCTTCTCGCCCTTCTCACCGGCCTTGGCAACGATGTCCCGAGCGGCTTTCTCAAAGGTACGAATGAAACGTTCACCTATGATTTTGCGCTTGCGCTCAGGCTCACTCACACCCTTCAACGCGGAAAGAAAATCTTCCGATGCGTCAACGGCAATGAGCTTGATTCCCGTTGCCTTGACGAAATCGTGCTTGACCTGTTCTACCTCGCCCTTGCGCAGCAGACCATGATCCACGAAGACGCAAGTCAGCTGGTCGCCGATGGCACGATGCACCAAAGCGGCAGCAACCGCAGAATCGACTCCGCCTGAGAGTCCGCAGATGACCTGGTGCCTACCCACCTGTGCCTTGATCTTTTCGATCTGTTCGTCAATGATGTTGGATGCATTCCAATCCGATGGAAGTCCGGCGCATTCATGGAGGAAGGAATTGATGAGTTCCTGACCGTGAACCGTGTGCTTCACCTCTGGATGCCATTGCACACCGTAAAGTTGTCGGGAGGTGTCTTCCATGGCTGCAACGGGAGCGGATGCCGTCTGTGCAAGCACCTTGAAGCCCTGAGGAGCCGTTTCGACTGCAACACCGTGGCTCATCCAAGTGGTCTGGGTGCGTGGAGAATCGTGCAGCAAACCTTCCGGGGCACTCACCGTAACTTCCGTCTTGCCATATTCTCCGGTTGCCGCTCGATCAACATTGCCGCCAAGCTCATGTGCCATGACTTGGAATCCATAACAGATGCCAAGCACGGGCACCCCCGCGTTGAATATGGAAGGATCTATGTCTGGAGCTCCGGGTTCGTATACCGATGCAGGACCGCCAGAAAGAATGATTGCACGAGGATCCTTGGCCAGCATCTCGTTCACTGGCATCGAATGAGGCACCAACTCGGAATACACGTGCGCCTCACGCACCCTGCGCGCGATGAGTTGAGCGTATTGTGCACCGAAATCCACAACCAGAACTGGGCCCTTAGCCATAAACACTCCAAACCGTTAACCGTATATATATAGGTATGCTGCACACAGATGCCCGAGGCAGCTAACCATAACCATAGTTGAGCAACCATACTTGATGAACGTGGCGAAACGATCGTAACCGTGTGCACGATACCAAGCAAACGGGCGAAGTCGAGCAATGCGTGGCATGGCTCGCAATCCACTCGCACACACCTATGTATTATGTGGTCCGTTTGCGACATACAGTTCCATGTTCATTAGTCGCAACATTTTTGTTCGAAACTGTTCATTCCGTCGGAACATGAAGTCAACACGCCGTTAAAAAAGGGACTGCACAGACGATCGTAGCGATTCTCGATAAGAAAAAACCGTATACGATAAGCTTCCAATGCCTGTATTCCGCCCTTATTGCAAGCTCATAAACCTAACAGAAACAAGCGCATTGCGAACAACATCTAACATTCACGATAAAAAACGTCCAAAAGTCGTCTCTACCTCGTAGCATGAGTGGCATTGGGAATGAGAACATCCTGGCATCATAACGAGGTGGTAATCAATGCCCACAACAAATAATCAATCGCACAACACAGTGCAGGAGTACAGGAGTACATATGACGAATCCTGTTATTGGCACCCCTTGGAAGAAGCTGGAAAACCCAGTATCCGAGGAGACTTTGGAAGCCGTCGATAGGTATTGGCGCGCAGCTAACTACCTCTCTATCGGCCAGATTTACCTTCGCAGCAACCCGCTTATGAAGGAGCCTTTCACTCGGGACGACGTGAAGTACCGTCTCGTTGGTCACTGGGGCACAACACCAGGCCTTAACTTCCTTATCGGGCACATCAACAGACTCATTGCTGAGCATCAGCAGAACACCGTGATTATCATGGGACCTGGCCACGGCGGCCCAGCGGGCACGGCCCAGTCCTACCTCGACGGAACGTACACCGAGTACTATCCGCAGATCACGAACGATGAGTCCGGCATGCAGAAGTTCTTCCGTCAGTTCTCTTATCCTGGCGGCATTCCTTCTCACTTTGCACCTGAGACTCCTGGTTCGATCCATGAAGGTGGAGAGCTCGGATATGCACTGTCACACGCCTATGGCGCCGTGATGAACAACCCAAGCCTCTTCGTCCCAGCTATCGTCGGCGACGGCGAAGCCGAAACGGGCCCTCTGGCCACCGGTTGGCAGTCCAACAAGCTTGTGAACCCACGCACCGACGGCATCGTTCTGCCAATCCTGCACCTCAACGGATACAAGATTGCCAACCCGACGATTCTTTCCCGTATTTCCGACGAAGAGCTGCATGACTTCTTCCACGGCATGGGATATGAGCCATACGAGTTCGTCGCAGGATTCGATGACGAGGATCATCTCTCGATTCACCGTCGTTTCGCCGATCTCTTCGAGACCGTGTTCGACGAAATCTGCGAGATCAAGGCCACCGCGCAAACCGACGACATGACTCGTCCGTTCTACCCGATGATTATCTTCCGCACGCCAAAGGGCTGGACCTGCCCGAAGTTCATCGACGGCAAGAAGACCGAAGGTTCATGGCGCGCACACCAGGTTCCTCTGGTTTCCGCCCGCGACACCGAGGCTCACTTCGAGATCCTCAAGAACTGGCTCGAAAGCTACAAGCCTGCCGAGCTGTTCGATGAGAACGGATCGGTCCGCGCCGACGTCACCAGCTTCATGCCTGAGGGCGAACTGCGTATCGGCCAGAACCCGAACGCCAATGGCGGACGCATTCGCGAAGATCTCAAGCTTCCTAACCTCGACGACTATGCAGTTCGCGAGGTCGAGAAGTATGGTCACGGCTGGGGACAGCTTGAGGCGACACGTCGTCTTGGTGTCTACACCCGCGACATCATCAAGCTCAATCCTGATTCATTCCGTATCTTCGGACCAGACGAGACCGCTTCCAATCGTCTCTCGGCGGCTTATGAAGTTACCGACAAGCAGTGGGATGCCGGTTACCTCTCAAAGCAGGTCGACGAGCACATGTCCGTCAGCGGTCAGGTCACTGAGCAGCTCTCCGAACACCAGATGGAAGGCTTCCTCGAAGGCTACCTGCTCACCGGCCGTCATGGCATCTGGAGCTCCTATGAGTCCTTCGTCCATGTGATTGATTCCATGTTGAACCAGCACGCCAAGTGGCTTGAGGCGACAGTTCGTGAGATTCCTTGGCGCAAGCCGATTTCCTCGATGAACTTGCTTGTCAGCTCCCACGTATGGCGTCAGGATCACAATGGCTTCAGCCACCAGGATCCGGGCGTGGTCGACATCCTGCTCAACAAGAACTTCAACAACGACCACGTCGTTGGAATCTACTTCCCAGCAGATTCCAACCTCCTGCTCGCCGTTGCAGAGCGCGCCTACAAGTCGACGAACAAGATCAACGCGATCATCGCCGGCAAGCAGCCAGCCGCCACATGGGTCTCCCTCGACGAGGCTCGTGCAGAGCTGGAGAAGGGTGCCGCTGAGTGGAAGTGGGCTTCCAACGTCGATAGCAATGACGACGTAGATGTTGTGCTCGGTTGCGCGGGCGACGTTCCTACCCAGGAAATTCTCGCTGCCGCAGACAAGCTCAACAAGTTGGGCGTCAAGTTCAAGGTCGTCAACGTTGTGGATCTGTTGAAGATTCAGAACGCCTCCGAGAACAATGAAGCCCTCTCCGATGCAGAGTTCACTGATCTGTTCACCGCTGACAAGCCTGTCCTCTTCGCATATCACGCATATGCTCGTGAGATTCGCAGCCTTATCTGGGATCGTCCAAACCACGACAACTTCAATGTTCACGGCTACGAGGAGCAAGGTTCCACAACCACTCCATACGACATGGTTCGTGTCAACAACATCGATCGTTACGAGCTCACCGCCGAGGCACTGCGTGCAGTCGACGCAGACAAGTTCTCCGACGAAATCGACAAGCTCGAACAATTCCGCAAGGATGCGTTCCAGTTCGCGGTTGACAAGGGCTATGACCACCCTGACTACACCGACTGGGTGTGGCCAGATGTCAAGACCGACGTTCCTGGAGCGGTCACCGCTACTGCAGCAACTGCAGGAGACAACGAGTAGTTTTTATCTGCAACTCACCAGAAAGCCCCGAATCCAACGATTCGGGGCTTTCCCGTATACATGCCGCTCCGCAATCTCATAAGCTCGCAATCTCATAAAGCATTCGGAATCATTTTTACAATAGATAAAATTTCGAGATATCAGTAATGAAGTACATATAGACTGGATGCAAACACAACACGTGAACACGCCAATTGAGATTATTGGATTACAATTTGCTGTGGAACCATGCACATTGTAGTCATGGCTTAACCTAATCTCGAAGAGGAGAGACCATTGAGTCTTACAACCAGCTTCACCCTATTGAGTCCTGAATCGGCAAACGGTCGCAACGTTGTTGCTTATGGCTTGGTCAATCTGTTGTCACACCACAAAAGAACGGCTGTTTTCCGCCCAATCGCCTGCCGTCATGAACAGTTCACCAACGATTTGATTGAAGCCACGGGAAACGACTTATCACTCGACAACGTCCGTGCCACCTGCCCCAAAGAGGCCCGACAAGACAGCGACAAGGCAAGAGGCACCATCGTGTCTGCCTATTATCATCTGCTGAGCACCTACACTCCAGAAATCACCGTCATCGTTGGCACAGACAAATCAAAGATCGCCGATCCGACGCTGTTTAGCCTCAATGCAGAGATAGCCGCAGATTTGAAATCCCCCGTGGTACTGGCCGTCTGCTCCATCGGCAGAACCGCCAAGCAGCTACTTGAAACCGTCAAGGCGCATATCAAGGCAGTGCAACAGGCAGGCAGCGCTGTAGTGGCATTGTTCATCACTGGCTGTACCGAAGACAATCTCGATGAAATGAAAGAGGCCGTACTCCCCCTCGATCTTCCAGCATGGTCCATTCCCGCCGTTTCCATCGAAGCTGGCAATGCCGAAGATCTAGGCAATGCACTTCAAGCCTTCAACAGCAATGTTGATAGCGATGCGATCCTTTCAGCTCTTGCATGCCCAGCAGCCCTTTCCGAAACTCCATGTTCATTCCAGTTCGGTCTCCTGACCAAGGCTCAGGAAACCCGCAAAACAATAGTCCTTCCAGAAGGTGAAGACGATAGGATCATCAGATCCGCGGACTTTTTGCTCTCTCGCTCGATTGTTGATTTGATCATTGTCGGTGAACGAGACGAGATTCTTGCTCGAGGCAAGAAACTGGGACTGCTGAATCTTGATCACGCAAAATTCCAATCCATGAATGATGAAACCATGTTGGAAACCATGGCATCAAAGCTGTGCGAACTCCGAGCGAAAAAAGGCATGACCGAAGAAAAGGCTCGTCTTGCGCTGAAGGATGCCTCATATTTCGGTACCATGCTTGTCGTTCTTGGACTTGCCGATGGCCTTGTTTCAGGCGCCATCAATTCAACGGCAAATACTGTCCGCCCTGCCTTGCAGCTCATTAAGACAAAACCCAATGCTTCAATCGTTTCCGGTGCATTCCTGATGTGTTTCAGGGATCACGTGGCTGTATTCGCTGATTGTGCCATCAATCTCAATCCGAATCCCGAACAATTGGCCGATATAGCCGCTCAGTCCGCCGAAACTGCTCGAGCATTCGGCATCGACCCCAAGGTTGGCATGCTCTCGTATTCAACCCTTGGCTCTGGAAAGGGACCCGATGTCGATCTGGTCGAGGAAGCCACGTCAATCCTGCACGAGAAGGAGCCCGACTTGCCTGTCGTTGGCCCCATCCAGTTCGATGCTGCGTGGTCACCTGAAGTTGCAGCATCAAAGGCCAAAGGCAATCCTGTCGCCGGGCATGTGAATGTATTCATATTCCCGAACCTGAGTGCCGGGAACATTGCATACAAGGCCGTGCAGCGCTCTTCGGGAGCTGTCGCTGTCGGACCGATTCTGCAGGGTCTCAACAAGCCGGTCAATGATCTCTCCCGCGGTGCCTTGGTGGAAGACATCATCAACACGGTCGCCCTCACAGCAATTTCTGCGTGAACTGACTTCACATTGCACACACTCAAAGCAGCGCAGCAAACGATTCTCGGAGGTTGTACAGTCGCCATGAACTTTAGTCATAGCGACTCGACTTGTTTCCCCCAGCGAGTAGTCTGAAACGGCAGGGAGCAGTAGCTCCATATCATCACATCAGGAGGATGCCACAATGGCAAAAACCGTCCTTGTTATCAATTCAGGTTCGAGTTCCATCAAATATCAGCTCGTTGACCTTGAAAGCGGAGAGGGACTTGCCTCTGGCCTCGTCGAGAAGATCGGCGAACCGTCAGATGGTCATTACAAGCACGAATTCAATGGAGAAAAGCACGAGCTCGAAGAACCAATTCCAGATCACGAAGTTGGTTTGAAACGCGTTCTTGGTTTCTTCGAAGAGTATGGCCCAAGCTTGAAGAACTCGGGCATCGTTGCCGTTGGTCACCGCGTCGTTCAGGGCGGATCCGTATTCCCAAAGCCAGCCTTGGTCACCGACAAGACCATCGCCCAGGTCAAGAACCTTGCCGTTCTTGCACCTCTGCACAATGGCCCTGAGGCGACGGGTGCCGAAGTTATGCGCGCCCTTCTGCCAGATACCCCTCAGGTATTCGTGTTCGATAGTTCCTTCTTCTTCCAGCTGCCAAAGTATGCCAGCACCTATGCATTGAACAAGGAAATCGCCGACCAATATCATATTCGTCGTTACGGCGCCCACGGCACCAGCCACGAATATGTCGGTTCACAGGTTCCAGATTTAATTGGCAAGCCTGCCGAAGGACTGAAGCAGATCGTGCTCCATATCGGCAACGGTGCTTCGGCCTCCGCTCAGATTTCCGGAAAGCCAGTCGAGACATCCATGGGTCTGACCCCACTCGAAGGTCTCGTCATGGGTGGACGCACAGGCGATATCGATCCAGCCGTCGTCTTCCATCTCATTCGCAACGCGCACATGAGCGTCGACGAGCTTGATACCCTCTTCAACAAGCACTCAGGATTGATGGGCATGACCGGTCACGGCGATATGCGCGAAATTCACAAGATGATTGCCGCTGGCGATGAAAATGCCAAGCTGGCTCTTGATGTCTACGTACACCGCATCGTTGGCTACATCGGCAATTACGCTGCCCAGATGGGTGGAGTAGATGTCATCACATTCACTGCAGGCGTTGGCGAGAATGATGAGATTGTGCGTCGCATGGTTGCTCACAAACTCTCCCCGTTCGGTGTGAAACTTGACGAGAAGAAGAATGATACGCGTTCCAAGGAACCACGAATCATTTCTGAACCAGACAGCAAGATCACGCTCTGCATCATTCCAACCAATGAAGAACTCTCCATCGCACGCCAGTCCGCAACGATTGCAGATCAGGGCGACTCCTATGGCAACACCTTCACCAAGTAAGTTGTTGCAACGAATCCACTAGTTGAAACCCGTCTCAGTGCTTGATATGACTCGCATTGAGACGGGTTTTTTCTATCATGTGAAATTCGCGGACTGCTCCTGAGCGGAGCATAGCGGAGTCGAGAGATCCCATCTCAGCGATGCCGACGGATGAGATCCCTCGGCTCTGCTCGGGATGACGGGAAGGAATGCAGCTCGAAATGACGGGAGAGGAGCATGGCATCAACTGGAACGAATTACACACCAGCGAAGACTAAAAGCCACGCTCCTGCCTATAACCCCGTTTCTCTGATGGTCACTGCGACAGTTTATCGGTCTTGCGCCACTGTTCGATGCCAAATTTGATGAAGAGAGCGAAGACATAGAACACTACGATTGCAGCGACAACGGTTTCGACTTTCTGAACGGTGAAAAGCCAGGTTGGAACCAACCAGCCGACACCACGAAACAGTGAAAGAGATTTGAGCAGGGCGGTTGCCGTGATCACGAAAGGAAATGTCATCGCCGCATATGATGGCGCGAAGGGCAGACGCAGCAGAGCAGGCATCTGGGTCAATACAAAGGCGAAGAGCAACTGTGCGCAGATAACCATGATCAGAACGAATACCGGGTTGGGATGTGTTTCGGCTGTAGTATAGCCAGCGATCGAGAGGCTCATAGGCGCCGCATAGATGGCGATGGTCGGACGAGCGGCTTGTGCCACGGGAATCTTGGCCATGCGCAGGGTTACCACGACGAATGTGACTGCATAGAACACGAATCCGCACCAGAAGATGATAAGACCGAATGCTTGCTGTTCTACGGGCTGTGACGTCGCTGATGCTACGACAATGCCGACGAATCCCACGAACCATGTCGGGAAAACGTTCGCGAGATCGAAATGCTTGACAATGAAGCGGCTGGCGATGTGGACCATGAGCACGATGTTGCAGCTGACGGCAAAATACCATAGAGCCACGGCCAAGGTCTTGAGAATACCACCTGCTGGAGCGATGTACGACGCATACTGCATGAGTGACATGAGAATGGTCGCCGAGACAGGCGCAACAACCGGATTTGACATATCTTCAGCCAAGACCACGCCCGGGTGCAAGAAAAATTTGGTGATGATCGTCATGAAGAGTGGAAGAGGAAGAATTCCAAAGATAATATGAAGTGCTATTGCCTGCGATGGAAACATGCCTGCCAGCAGGTTGCCCAGCGCGAGCACGGCGAGGGTCAGACCACCCTTAGGAAGCGGAATGCCTCGATGATATGCCACAATGCGTGACTCTTTACGAATTTCTTCGGATAATACGGTGAACGGGTTGCGACTTGCTAAGCCCGCGGTTTGCATGGATCGTTGTGAAATGGACATAATGATACTGTGCAACACCATTTACTATTCTTCAAATTACTAATAAAGATGTAATATATTCATGATCGGAATGTCAAATGAATAGTGCGGATTAAGGATTGCTAAGGTGCAAGCGAATGATATAAATCTCACAGTATTGAATACTCTGATTGCCGTGTTCGAAACGCGTGAATTCACCGCTGCGGCAGATGAGCTGAAAATCTCGCAATCCACCGTTTCCAAGCGCATCGCCGGATTGGAAACGGTGTTTGGGAAAGCACTATTTATTCGCCGTACCAAAGGAGAACTGCAGCCAACCGACGCTGGTCGCTCCCTGTATGCCGATGCAACACAACTTATACAGATGTGGAATACGACCGTCTATCACATGACAGAAAAGAATTTTCAGAAAACTCCATTCACTCTCCTGCTTTCACACACGGCATCGAGCACACTGCTGCCACAGCTCATTCGTGGACTGAAATCCCAACTGGATACGACAAATTTTTCAATGCGCACCATGAATTCCGATCACATCATCAGCTCCGTGGTGAACAAGAGTGCACATATGGGAATCATCGAAAAGCCCATCACCACCGATCTGGTGAATCTGAAGATACTCTGCGAAGACCAACTGGTGTTGGCCGGTGATATCACAGGCGTTACCCAGACGACCCGCGAAGACATGAAACCCAATAGTCCACACAACTCTTCATCCGCGAACGAGAAGTCTCAGCTTGCAATGGATGGAATGAAAAAACGTAAAACCAGCAATCCTGTTCACAGTGGAGTCTGGTTAGTGAGAGAGTCGGGGTCAGGGGTCAGATATTTCACCGATTTGTTCCTTCAATCTGAAGGAATATCTCCCGAGAACATCGTGGAACTCGATAGCAACGAAAAAATCAAGGCAGTGCTGTCCGCTGGCATAGGATGTACGGTGATGTCACAGAACTCAGTCCCTGCCGGTGTTACCACGCGTAAGCTCGGTACACCGTTCATCCGCAATTTCTATGCTGTCACGCCAAAAAGTGGGTTGAACCCAGCGCAACATGAAATTGCCGATACGATAGTTTCCCTATTGCAGGCGTGACTGCCATGGATCTCAAATCATTACCGCAGATATTCGAGGACCTTCGCATGCAGTTGACCGTTCGTGGCCAATCCGCAGCCACCCCAAGGCCCTGGATTGCCTTCGAGATCGGTAAATTGGCCCCCGGCTTCCGTGACGATAGGAACGAGTGCCGCCATGTCATATAGGTCGAGTTCTGGCTCAGCAGCGATATCAATCGCGCCCTGAGCCACGAGCATGTATTGCCAGAAATCGCCAAAACCGCGCAATCTCCATAGATTGTCGGTGAGTTCGATAAGTTTATCCCTATCACCCCGCTCTTTCCAACCCGATAATGACGACAACGACATTGATGCATGCTTGAGTTCGTTCACATTCGAAACATGGATCCTCGAAGCATGATCAATGTCCATTCCCATGTATGCGCCACCATCTCGCACCGCAAACCAGCGATTATGCAAGAATGGTGACGACACCACGCCGACGACCAACTCATGGTTGACTTCAAGACCGATCAGCGTCGCCCAGACGGGCACGCCACGTACAAAGTTCTTCGTCCCATCAATGGGATCGAGAATCCAGCGGCGACCCGTTGATTCAGCCTTGCCGAGTTCCTCTCCATAGACACTATCTCCAGGTCTGTTCTCTGCGATGACGTTGCGAAGCGCTCGTTCGGTCGCACGGTCGGCATCAGTGACGGGGGTGTGATCCGGCTTGTCCTCGACATGGAGATCCAGCGCACCGAAGCGTGCGGAGGTTACCTTGTCCGCAGCATTGGCCATGGAAAGCGCAAGAGTCAGATCATCGTAGTACGGATTGCCTACGAGTTCGCCAGCAAAGGATTCATGTTGATATTGTGGTCTGAAATACTCATTGTCAATGGATGAGCTGTTGGGTGAGGTCTGTGACATATTCGCTTTCATCTCCAGAAGTTGGGACGATGGATACTTTTCCCGCTGCATGTACCTGTAACGATAGTGCACTCAAGCGGACAGCGCGTTGGTCGGATCGCAGGAGAGCATATTCTTCCACATTCCGACGAAATCGGGAAGTGTCTTACGCGTGGTTTCAATGTTCTCGACCTGAATTCCACCGATGCGAAGCCCAAGCATAGCGCCAAATGTTGCCATACGATGATCGTGGTAGCTGCGAATGACCGCGCCGTGCAAACGCCGCGTATCGACCGGACGAATGATGATGCCGTCTTCCATCTCTTCCGCATCTGCCCCAACTCTTCGAATCTCAGCGACCATGGCAGCGAGACGATTGGTCTCATGCCCTCTGAGATGTGCAATTCCGAGCATTGTGGTCTTGGAATCGGCAAACGTCAGCAGTGCCGCAAGAGAGGGTGCCAACTCCCCTGCCGCTTCAAGATCGAAGTTGCCCAAGCCATGGATGTCGCCGTGTGATACGACGCGACAATATCTGATGCCTGATTCTTCCGGAAAGTCAACAGTTGCCCCCATGCGACTCAGGAATCGCGGCAGTAGACCACCAGGCTGTGTCGTTGTCTGAGGCCAGAACGGAACACTCACTGTGCCCCCAGCCAATAGTGCCGCACCCAGAAACGGCGCGGCATTGGACAAGTCGGGTTCGACGGTGAGCGATTGAGGCAGGCACAGATCCCTATGCTCCACTGTCCATGTATTGGTCTGCCTATTTGTCATAACGGTTCCGCCAGCCTTTTCAATGTCAGACACCGACATATTGATGTGTGGCAAACTCGGCAGGCTAGAACCTGAATGATGCAGTTCGATCCCGTTAGGCAGAGCGGACGCGGCAAGCAACAATCCAGAGATGAATTGCGACGAACTTGAAGAATCAATGTCGACATGATGGGCGGCAAAGTGCTGTGGAGGTGTAATCGTGAAGGGAAGAAAGCCAGTCTGGCCCGTGAAACGAATGGTTGCGCCGAGCTGCTCAAGACCATCGAGCAGCGGCTTCATCGGTCGTTCGTACGCCTGAATATCTCCGTCAAAAGTGACTGGCGCATCGGCAAACAGCGCGAGCGCTGGTAGGAATCTCATGACGGTGCCGGCCAGACCGCAAAAGATTGTTACATTCCCCTTGAACCTCAGATTGTGAGCTGCTGGCTGCAAGGATTTGTCGGGCGGAATGATTCGAACGGTCGTGGATTCTTTGGATTGCTCGTCTATGTGGACTCCGAGTTGCCTGAGTGCATCAATCATCAGGTTAGTGTCTCTTGACCGCAGCAATCCATGAATCGTAACAGGTCGTGAACTGAGCGCCGCAAGGATGAGATATCTGTTCGATAACGATTTGCTTCCTGGAATGGTGACTCTTGCATCAAGCGGTTGATTTCTGTTTGGCGCAACCCACGCAGCTTCTGGATTATCGTTCTCATGCTCGTTCATGGCTTTCATCGTAATAGAGCAGGAAGATTTTCATTGATGGATGAGAAGCTACGGCTTTCATATTTGTTCGCCACTTCAGCAAGGATTACCGGTCATGATTGTCTGCGAGGGCTTGCCTGCCCGTTGCGAGTCCTTTACTTATCTGACGCGAGTCGAGATTCAAGTGCCTCGGTTTGCCCACTGCGCGGCGTTTCGAGGGATTGAAGATATACAAGCTGAGCTTGGGCACGATCCGCTTCGATGGCCGCTATATGACGGGAAAATACGATGAACCATCCGAGAAAGATAAGACCCGCGAGCGCCTCGACGTTGGTCAGTGTGTTATCTCCTTCAAGCCAGAACCCGCCGGCTGCTGCGCATGTGAGAATGCTCAAATCCGAAACGACGTATATGGCCTTTGAGAGCTGCGGTGCAATCCATGGCAAGCCGATCAAGAGAATGCACATGATTCCAGGCATTCCACGTGCGAAGATGTTATGCAATATCGGGTGAGGAGAATATCTGAAGGTGCCGATTCCGATGAAGGCAATGCCTAACAATGTGAGCAGGGACCAGAGAATCGAGACTCGCAGTTTGAATCGGGTGATACTTTCGGGATGATCCCGTGAGTCACCCACCTGTGGAGTGGGAAGATGAGCCTTGCTCCAGTCTGCACGCATGCGGTGGGTAGTGAGAAGCTCCGAAATGGCGAAGTAACTGATGATGATGATGCATATGCCGGCAAGAATCAGCGTCGAGTTGAACATTCGGGCGGCGAAGGTACTTCTATCCCCGAGCTGAGAAAAATTATTGTGCCACCAATTCGGATCATCGGTGGTGAGCCCGGCTGTAGTCACCCCGGACACAACGAAGAGCGGGAGCAGCGATGCGATGGTCTTTGCATCCATCAAATCTGCCTGGACGAACGTGATGTATCCGACGATGCCAGCAAAGGCGGCGCTCACCCACGGAAGGTAGCCGATAAATATACGAATGCCCATCATATCCGTAATGATGCCGAGTATGGCGAAGACAGAGAGGAATATTGTTGCCGCGTATACCACGGATAGCGCGACGATTTCAGTGCTGCGTCTCACGGGGACCCACCATCCTCTTTGCAAGTTCAGAGAATTTGAGTTGCGGGCATATCCAACGATGAATGACGACACGCCGCAGAAGGTCACCAGGCCAGATGAGACCATGAACATTCTTCGTGTCACCTGCCAGATGGGTGGAGCAACATCCACATAGATCTTGACCATGATAGCGGCTGCAATGGCGCAGATTAGAAAGGAAATAAGCCCTGATGTCTCAGCGCGCTGATGCCGACCCATAAGCCCTTCCTTCCTCAAGAATCCATCCTCGCCGATTCTAACCAAGGGACACTACTACACATTATGTCCGAGGATGGGTTATACTAGTCAATTGTGCTCACTTGAGCATCGGGCCGTAGCGCAGCTTGGTAGCGCGCCTGCTTTGGGAGCAGGATGTCGCAGGTTCAAATCCTGTCGGCCCGACAAGAATGGCGGAATTCCAACGGTTTAAAGGTGTTGGGTTCCGCTCTTGTTGTTTTCCAGTAGGACTCAGTAGTAACGGCTGGGACAAGGTCAAAGACGAAGCATTGCAAGCCATTGGAAAATAGCCAATGGCTATGAGGTATGTTGACTTGGAATATTATAATATGTATAATTATATGCATGAATGGTGGATATTTCGAATGGGACGATACCAAAAATCTCGTCAACATAGAAAAACACGGCATATCATTCTACGAGGCAGCCGAAGCCTTTGCAGATCCCAATCGCCTGATAGCCCACGACATTCTCCATTCAAACAGCGAAGAGCGCTGGTTTTGTTATGGCAAGACTAGGCGCGGCATAGCCACCGTTCGTTTCACCTACCGAGACCAGGTAATCCGTATCTTTGGGGCAGGTTACTGGCGACAAGGGAAAAACAAGTATAACCAAAGGGGCAAAAGATGAACAGCACAATATATGAAAATGCACCACGCGACATCGCAGAGGCTATAGAACACAGCGTAGAGGTAGATGATTTCCTGCCACAACCTAACGAATTGTTAGGTAAAATCAACAAGAAGCGCATCACAATCACTCTCAGCGAGCGCAGCATAGAACGCTTCAAGGATTTTGCCAAAAAGCATGACACCAAATACCAGACTCTGATCAGCGAAGTCGTTGATGCCTACTCAGCGAGACTACAATAGCGATTACTGTAGGCTTCGCAGCGTGATCTGTTCCCCTAACCAACGCTTCCCCATCACGGATACGACTCAATGCTCAAACTCGGATGTCGCCACACCCCCTAGTCCTTCGAAGAATCATATAAATGCTCTTTCATCAAGTCCTGTCAAGACAAGTTTTTCACAACAGAATGCTCCGCGCCCCTCACCTCATGAACAGTCAATATCGAACACTCACCCGACGTTCCCCAGGGTTCTACCATGGATATCCGTGCACATCCATGCCTATCCGTGCAAACGATCGCACTTCATTTGGTGAAAAGTCATGAGAGATCATATTCTGCCTGCCCCATAGCATTCAGAATTCTCTGCGGCGTTATATCAGGTACTGCTCTGTGGAAAGAGGTGGAGGGATCAGCGGCGGCTTCTGCCACAATTCGCCATTTCTCAGAAGAGGGCTTCATGCCCATGCCAGCAAATGAATGTGGAAGACCAATGGATTCATAGAAAGGCAGTAGTTCTGCAGCTTCTGCAGTCTTGTCTTCGACCAGCAGCTGCACGATTATGCCGTAGGCAACTTTCGCCCCATGCACCACAGGTGATGATTCTGGAAGCAAGGTGAGCGCATCGTGTATCGCGTGAGCTCCCGAAGCTCGGGCCTGAACTCCTCCGAATCCTCCGACGGTTCCCCCAAGACCAATGATCACATCAATGACGTTGTTCACATGCTCGTTGATTGACCCAGTCTGCAGCGAAGATACTGCTTCCTTACTTTCATCGATGATGATGGAGCGAATAATAGAGGCAGATTGCCATGCAAGTCGATCGAAAGCATTCAGCTGCCCACAACGTGCAAAGATAGGAGCCGATTCATACCATTTGGCGAGTGTATCGCCTATCCCACCTATGAAATATTCAACAGGACTCGTTGCAATCAATTTCGGGTCAACTATCAATATGTCGCTGTTGCTTGCATGCATGGGAGCACTCATATAGCGGTGTTCCTCGTCATAGTTGACTGAGAGCGCAGAATAAGCGGCGCATGTTGCCGCCATTGTGGGAACCATGACGATGCTGCAATGCAAGAGTTCAGCAACGTTCTTGACCGTGTCTGAAAGCTTGCCCGCACCGATG
Source organism: Bifidobacterium aquikefiri (assembly GCF_002259795.1). GTDB lineage: Bacteria > Actinomycetota > Actinomycetes > Actinomycetales > Bifidobacteriaceae > Bombiscardovia > Bombiscardovia aquikefiri. Next base: position 315,800 of record NZ_MWXA01000005.1, read on the forward strand.
GCGACAACGGCATCGGCACCTTCGATCTGCTTTGCCAGCTGGCGAGCGTTGCGCAAGGTCGCGCTGCCATCATAATGGAACACCGGATAGCGCGATTCGGGTGTGCCTGCATATGTTGTATAGGCCTGCCACGATCTTTCGCCGGTGATGATTGCCGGATTGCGATATTGCTGAAGATACTCATCAAGCTTCCGCGCCTCCCCTTCGATGTTGACATACCGGTCAGGACCGGAACGGATATCGCAATCATGAACACCAAAAACCACTTCAATCTCACCTTGTCTCACTATTCGCGTGCAGCCTGCCGATTCTTATAGCAGCCTCTGCAAGCCGTCGCTCATCTGCGAGCAGACTCAAACGAACATATCCCTCACCATATCTGCCAAAGCATTCCCCAGACATCGCCGCAACATGCGCACGCTCAAGCAACTCACGAGCATATTGGCTACTCGATTGATGCTGAGGAACCCGTACCCAGACGAACACCGATCCTTTGGAATCAAACACTGATAATCCAGCCGATGTAAGTCCTGCCATAAACAGCTTGCGCCTTCTCGCATATATCAGCGAGAGTTCATGAACCGAATGTTGGTCACTTGTCAGTGCCGCAGCGCCAGCATCCTGCACGGCTCCTGTTGGGCTTGAACAGAGTTGATGATGGTATTCTCGTATCTCCTGCATCAGCTCCGCGGGACCGGCACAGAATCCCAATCGCCAACCAGCCATGGCATACATTTTCGACATGCTGACAATTTCAATCGCGCAGTCTGACGAGCCAGGTGCAGCCAACAGGCTGAGCGGCTTCTTTCCTTCGAATTCCAAGCCCGCATATGCGAAATCGTTGACAATGATGAAATGATGCCTGTGGGCAAGCCCTACCAATCGTTGAAACAGATGTCGGGTTGCGAGCGCACCTGTCGGATTGTTCGGATAGTTCAGCAAGAGCACACGTGCCGCATTCCAGACATCCTCGCTGACGCTGTCGATGTCTGGGAGAAAGCCCGTCTGCCAGGTGCTGGCAACGGTGACCAAACGAGCGCCTGCAGCTTCAGCCAAGGCGCGGTATGGCGGATAATACGGTCCAACAACCACAAGCGCATCGCCATGTTGCAACAAGCTCTGCGTCACGGCAGTCAGAGCAACACCAGCCCCGCAAGTGGCAAGGAGCTGCGTGTTCCACTGCACCTTCACGCCGTGTTGACTCCTATACCAACGTTGAGCTGCTTGAAGTAGACCTGGTTTACCATCAAAAGCGGAATACCTGTTGTTCTCCAACCTTGCCAAGGCTTCCTGACCTGCCTTCACGATGAATTCAGGTGTCGGCAGGTCTGGGTTCGCCTTGCTCAAGTCGATGACATCGATGCCCTGGGACTGGTATCGCTCGATCTGTGAGTCCATCACCGAGAACGGGTTGGCCAGAACATGCCGTGTTGATTCACCTTCAAGTTCTTGTGACGCAGGTTCTTGTAACGCAACCCCGACTGTTTGTTCTGCAGGATCTTTCACATCGTATGTCATGGAAATGTCACGCCTTTCGCCCTTGTTGCCGCAATATGTGAACTCAGTACTGTGCCTCATCCGCCGGCGTTTGCTCTCCTGCCGTGACGGCGAATGGTAGATGATTTCTCTTGGATGGAATTGGACACGTGCAAAATATCGAAAAAGCGCACGGATAGTTGATCGCATAGTTGAAGTCGATGGCTTGCAGATCATCCAGACTGAGCGCATCCAACTGAAGCACACGCCCGATGGCGTAGCTTTCCTTGCCGCTGGTTTCGTCAGAGAAGAATATGCTGGCATGCCCGAAGACGTTGGACACGACCAGCGAATGGTGCTGGCCTCCATAAGAGAATTCCACATAGCCCAGAACAGGATATGACTGCAACACCGTTTTCACGACTGAATCATGAACGTCAAGATCACCGCTATGACTTCTGCTGAACGATGCTTTGATATGCCACTTGCGATCCAGTGGAAATTGGCCGATTCCTCGAAAATCACGGCGACTCGGACTTGCCGGATCCTTGATGCGAATCCAGAAACGGTGAGCATCATGATGAATCAGATCGGTCTGTGAGTTCACTTCGATTCGGATATCACCAAAGTGAAGATACGCGAGTGCTTGTTCGCCAAAGTTCTCTGGCTTGAAAGTTATGGCTTCACGGATGATATTGCCGGCATTGGTTACCGCAGGTGAGGCTAAAAGATCCGGCTCATAGCGCAGCACATCTTCGTTGGAAGACCACCTGCCTGGAATCCCTTCGATGGTCTTGCTCTCCCCATCGGCAACCCATGTGATTGAGGTTGGCGCAAGATAACCGTGTGGCGATGTCAGCTCCTCAATTCGCTGATCATGCCATATGTTCCACTGCTGTATATAGTTGTCTGCCAACACTGCGCTATGAACATCAAGACCCATGATGGTCTGCTCCTTCGTATGTTTTACGTTTATGATTCACGTTTATGATTCAATCGTGTTGTGCGGCAAGATTCACTTGCTGAAGAACGGTATGTTGCTATTCTTCTTGATCTGTGTCGCAACTGCAGAGGTGTGGTACGCCTCCACGATCTTCTTGTATGTTGAATTATTCTTCTGATCCGTATTGGCGACAATCACGTTCACATATGGTCTGAAGCTTTTCGATGTGGCTGATATCGTTGGCGCATACAATGCATCGTTGGGGCTCTTTCCGGCATCCAACACAAAGTTGGTATTGGTGATGCCTGCTGCATAGTCAGGTAGCAGGTTCAGAATCGATGCCGCATCATTCGGCACGATCTCGATGCCACTCGGATTACTTTGAACGTCATCAACGGTTGGGTTTTCAGCTGAACTATCCTTCAGCTTGATGAGTCCCGCTGAATCAAGCACTTTGAGAGCTCTTCCCAGATTCGTTGCATTGTTGGGTATGGCCACCTTATCGCCTGACTTGAAGTCCTTGAGGCTCTTATACTTATCCGAATAGAGATTGAACGGAGAAACATAGGTGTTGCCAATCACCGTGAACTTATAGCCTTTGTCCTTGATCTCCTGATTCAGGAATGCGTAGTGCTGGAATGCCGTGATATCAAGCTCCTTGTTTGACAAAGCCTGATTGGTATAGATGCCATCCTGGAAGGTCTTGTATTCAAGCTTGATATTGGCATGTTCCTTATCAAGCTGTGCCTGAACTGCCTTCCAGACGTTGTCATCTGAGTTGCCTACCAATCCAACCTTGACAACCGTCTCTCCAGCTGCCTGTGAGTTTTGATAGGCAAAGGCACTGCCGATTGCTGCAATAACCACGATCACTGCTGCAAGAATCACATACAGGGTTCGTTTTGCGCGTAGCTTGGTACGATTCTTCGTTGATGATGCCATGATTGTCTCTTTTCTTCTCTTCTTGATTGATTGAATGTTGATTGATTAATTGATTGAACATGAAAGCCGATTGTCTGAGTACTGCCGTTCCTAGTGCTGCGACACTTCGACCAACAGCCTTCCAACAAGTTCGATGAGCCCAATAAGTAGTACAAGAACGATGATGGTTGAATAGGTTGCATCCAACATGTATCGCTGGTATCCGTATCGAATGGCGAAGTCTCCCAGACCTCCGCCTCCAACGATGCCCACTATTGCCGTGAGCCCTACCAGGCTGACCAAGGTGATGACGCTTACCCGGATTATTGATGGGATTGCTTCGCGTAAGTAGATGCGGAAGACGATTTCCACGGTTCCCATTCCCATTGCTTCTGCTGCTTCAATGAACCCGGCATCTACCCCAGCGAGCGCTGATTGGATCTGTCGAGTGAAGAATGGTGTGATGCCGATAATCAAAGGGAATATTGCCCCCTGAGTGCCAATTGCAGTTCCCACAATCGCTCTGGTGATGGGAACGAGCGCAGCCGCCAAAATAATGAAAGGTATGGAACGGAAAGTGTTGATGATTTTATCCAAAACATTGAAAACAACTGCGTTTGGTGTAAGCCCGTGTGGCTGCGTAAGAATCAGTGCAACGGCAAATCCACAGGCGAAAAAGAATGAAATGATTCCTGCCACGCCAACCATGATGAGCGTCTGCACGAAGCTGTCGAAGAATTCTGGCAATCGAGCCATTACATTGGGAAACAAGTGATCAAGCCAGTTCAGCATGTTTCAACACCTCAATTCTTATATCGCGCTTTTTCAAGAATTCGATGGCTTCGCGCACATCAGAAGCCTTGCCTTTGAAAATCACAACGAGACCTCCCAGCGGCGCATTATCGACAACGTCGATATCCCCAAAGATGATGTTCGCATCGATGTTGAACTGACGCGAAATAATTGAGATCAGCGCCTGGGAAACCTGCTTTGAGACATATCGCATTCGAAGCAGAATCTCTCCAGGATGCAATGCGATCAGCGGAGAATTGTGCTCGATCAGTGCACTGATCTTCTCCAGGTTTGAGGTGGTTTCGATGAAGGATTTCGTCAAGCGTGCCTGTGGATTCACGAAAAGGTCAAATACCTTTCCCTCCTCGACGATAGAGCCGTCAGCGATAACAGCAACCTTGTTGCATATCTGCTTGATCACTGCCATCTGATGAGTGATTACCACAATCGTGAGTCCAAGTCTGTCGTGCAGATTACGTAACAGATCGAGAATCGATTGCGTCGTATTCGGATCGAGCGCACTTGTAGCCTCATCACTGAGCAGAATGCTGGGATTATTCACCAAGGCGCGTGCAATGGCGACTCGCTGCTTCTGCCCTCCTGACAATTCGTTCGGGTAGCTGTCTGCCTTGTCGGCAAGACCAACGAGATCAAGAAGCTCACAGACGCGGCTTTCACGCGCTGCTCTGTCCTTGCGGTTGCGAAACGCCAACTCGACATTGCCTGCAACGGTTCTTGAAGGCATGAGATTAAATGACTGAAAAATCATTCCAATATCGCGTCTCAGCATGCGCAGATCACCGCGATTCAGACTTCCAACCTCTTTGGCATTCACGGTCACCGTGCCAGAATCATAGTGTTCAAGACCGTTGATGCAACGGACTAAGGTACTTTTGCCAGCACCCGATAAGCCCATGATTCCATATATGTCTCCCTTTTCAACCGCAAGATTGACTGACTGGAGAGCTATGTGCTCCCCTTCTTCACCGGGAAAGGTTTTGGTGAGGTTGCTGATGGTTATTGCTTGTGGCATTGCCATATCCTCCTTCATCGTGTTCGCAGACGAATCAACGGGCAAGTTCAAGAACGTTGAGCACATCATTCTTGTCGAGCGGCGAATAGTTGCCGACGGTTTTGGTGTCGCCAAGCGTCAGCCGTTCTGCAATCCTTTCAAAGTCGTTCTGCTCAATGCCAAGTTGAGAGAGTCGTGTAGCTAGACCTAGTGTGTCGAAATATTGTTCCAAGGCATTAGCCAGAAGTTCTGCCAGCTGTTTGTCGTTGGAATCGAAAGGATCTGCATGCAGTGCACGAACGGCGAGCTGTGCATACCGTTGTGGCTTTCGGTTCGAGACATATCGGATGATCGATGGCAGTATCGCTGCTATGCCTTCTCCATGGATGACGTCAAACTGACCGCCGATCTCATGTTCCAGGCGATGGGTGGTCCAATCGTTTTCAGAACCTGTTGCGAGGAAGCAGTGGTTGTACATCACAGCGGAGAGCCAATGCAATTCGGTTCGTACCTGCAAGTCTGCTGGGTCACTGGCGAATCGCTTGCCAGCATTGATTGCCGCTATGAATCCTCCCTCAAGAAGTCGATCTGCTGATTCTATATGCGCCTTGTCGGTGAAATAGGGTTCGAGGAATCCTACGGCCAGATCCGCCACGGCGGCTGCCTGATACCGGTACGGTGCGCTTCGGGAATATTCGGGATTGACGATGGCGAATTTCGGGACTATCACATTCGTTTCGAGAGCGCGTTTATCATGCCCGAGCTGCAATACAGCACAATCGGAAAGTTCAGAGCCACTGCCTGGGATAGTCGAGATGACTCCAACGGGCAGGGTGCTCTTTGGCTGCGTCTTCCCGGTGAAGAAATCCCAAACGTCATGGTCATGGAGAACACCGATACCTACGGCCTTTGCCGTATCGAAGGAACTTGCTCCACCTGCGGCAAGAACGAAATCGACATGGTGCTCGCGAGAGGTCTGAATCAATTCGCGAACCAACTCTATGCGAGGATTGGGAACGACGCTGCCGGATTCAATCAGCTCGGCACCGATGCGCGACGAGACTTCTGTGACGAGACGATGTATACCCAAATCGAATACATAGTTGCCGCTATAAACGAAAAGGATCGAACGCGCCTGATTTGCTCTCAGCAAGCGTTCCAGATTGGACTCGGCACCAACTCCGAATACCAGCTCTGCATTGCTTGAGAATGTAAACACCATGGGAAAATGCCCCCCTGAAACTCTTAGCTCTTGTATTGGTGCCTGAGTCTATTCGGGGCGGAAGTTGCACAACAAGCTCAGCGTTATACCCACAATCGATAGAGGGTTATCATAGGGAGTCCCATAGCCGAAGTATGGCCCGGAATTCACAAGAAATCATGTACGAAGACATCCTATTGTCTCACTATTTGGACATATATTTGAGACAGATTTCATATCAGCATTGCTTTCCTAGGCAGCCTGACGAGTCGGTACCATAGTCTGCACCTCATCATGCACCTCACCATGTTGTATGAAGGGCATACAGACAAGTGCAGCTATGAAAAATACCGCCGCGTATGTGAAAATCCACCGATATTCACCAGTCCACTGTTGGATTGCTCCGAACATCACCGGACTGATGACCGCTCCTGCCGATGTGGCGAGATAGTAGTATGCAGTCATCGTACCGGTATGTGCCCTACCACCGAGTTCGGCAATCCACGGAAGTGCGTTAACAAGAACCAGTGTCAATACCATGCCAAACAGGAGTGCAGCCGGAATAACAATGTTTCGATTTCCGATCCATGGCATCGGCAGGAAAGCGAGAATAGCAAGAATCAGGCCGATGCTCATGGTTCTCTTGCGTCCAAGATGCGTCGCAATGATGCCAGCAATCACAGCGAACACGATCGAGCCCGCCGCATAGCATGCGAGCGCGCCCGTCGCCGCTGATGCCCGCATCCGTAGATCATGCGTCGCATAGAGCGTGAAATAGGTTTCCAAGGCATTGATGCCGATAGTGTAGGAGAAAATCGTCAGCATGATGAGCATGAAACTTCGTCGTTCAGCCACATTCAGGTTCAGCTTCGGCATGACTGCCTCCTTGAAGCGGATCCATGGTCGCACCCTCACAGCAGCGTGAACGCTTTCACGACAATATTCCTTCGGCTCTCTCACCATAGTTATCAAAGCAACAATTGCAATCACGATGATGATTGCCCCTGATGCGAATGCAGCGGACATGCCATATCGCTTGAGCAGCATGCTGCCACCAACGAGTGCGATCACGGCGCCGATCGAACCCATGAGATTGATGATGCCGTTGGCTTTGCTCCGTAATGACGAGGGTGTCACGTCTGGCATGAGTGCCACGATTGGGGCCCTCCACATTGACATCAATACCGCATACACCACGACTGAAAGAACCGTGACGGCAACACCCTTCGAAATTCCTACTACACATAATGCAACGGCACAGATCGGTGCGAGAAACATCGCAAATGGAAGTCTTCTCCCCCAGCGAGTGCGCACGGAATCGGACAGAATGCCGAAGAGTGGTTGAATCGTGAGCGCACAGATGTTGTCGATCGCCATGATGAGGCCAATCAGTATGGTGGGGAGAGCAAAATCCTTGAGCTTCAAGGGAACATATGCATTGTAGAGTGCCCATGCAGCGGAAATGGCGAACATGCCGAAACCAATGGCAAAAGTCTTGCCCGGATTGAGTCGAACCCGCGTTGAATGTGCTGCTGTGAGGCCCAAACCTCTCGACTTCTCGCCAACAGTGTTTGAAAACACCGAATTCTCAACTGTCATACTTCAATTGTGGACGAGAGATGATAAAAACGGCGGCACCGGTCGCAACGAGAGTATGAATTCCGCATGAATTCTCAACAATGCAGTGTAAGACTCCGAATCGAATCGAGATTTTGAGTTTTGTGGCAATTCTCAAGTATCAATGCGTAAAACCCTGCAATAATCGACGCAACCAAGCCAATTGTTGGCATGCATACTCAGGAATTGCCACAAAACTCAAAATCTCATCGCATACTGTCCATTCTTTTTCCACAAGCCGAGTCAAATCACATTACTTACGGTGCTTTTCACGAATATTGACCGAAATCTGCATCGGCGAACCTTCGAATCCAAATTCCTCACGCAAGCAGCGTTCGATATAGCGGCGGTATCCATGCTCAAGGAACCCAGTTGCAAAGATGACGAAACGAGGAGGCCGAGTCGAAGCCTGCGTGGCAAAAAGCACCCTAGGCTGCTTTCCACCTCGCAAAGGATGAGGATGTGCTGCCTGGATCTTACCCAGAAATGCGTTCAGCTTACCGGTTGGAATGCGTTTATCCCATGATTCCAGAGCAGTGTTCATGGCTGCAGTAAGGCGGTTCGTATGCCAGCCGGTCAAAGCGGAAAGATTCACACGTTGAGCCCAGGTGACACGTTCAAATTCAGTCTCCCACAAGCGTTCCAGACGCTTCCTGCCAAATTCATCCAGCAAGTCCCACTTATTGAACACCAGCACGATTGCTCTACCGGCATCAACTGCCTGACTCATGACCTTCAGATCCTGATCGGAAATTGGTTGCGAAACATCAAAGAGCACGAGCGCAAGCTCGCTTCGTTCAAGAGCAGCCTGAGTGCGCAAACTTGAATAGTAATCAGCACCAGACACCTTATGCAGACGTCGCTTGATTCCGGCAGTATCGATAAAGAGCCAATCCTCCTCATCGATATTCACGACTTCATCGATGGGATCTCGTGTGGTTCCTGCCAAGTCGTTGACAACTGCTCTCTCTTCCTGAGCAAGCTGATTCAGGAGCGAAGACTTGCCCACATTGGGACGCCCAACGAGCGCCACACGTCGCAAATGGGTTGGAGTGAGCAATCCTGAAGTGTGCTTCGTCCTGGCCAAGGTATCCATGGCGATATCGAGCAGCTCGCCGATGCCTCGCCCATGCATTGCTGAAATCGAGTATGGCTCCCCCATGCCCAGCTTCCAGAACTCGGCGGAAAGATATTCCGAATCACCACCGTCGATCTTATTGACTGCAAGCACGATCGGCTTGCCCGAGGCACGCAGCATTGCAACGATTCGCTCATCACTCGCAGTCAGACCAACCTGACCATCTACGACCAGGACAACGGCATCTGCAAGGCGAACCGCGATCTCTGCCTGAGACGCAACTGCCGAGTCTATGCCCTCTACACCGGCTTCCCATCCACCGGTATCGACTATCTTGAAATTCGTGCCCGCCCATTCGGCATCATAACTGACACGGTCGCGAGTCACACCAGGCGTATCTTCGACCACAGCCACACGACGGCCAAGAATTCGATTGACTAGCGTTGATTTGCCTACATTCGGCCGTCCGATGATGGCAAGCACACCAACCTGTTGACGTGCCTGACTTTCATGAGTCTGACTGACTCCCGAGGCAGCAATCAGATCTCGGTCGGCATCTTCAAGGTCATAACCTTCAAGGTTCGAAGCATAATCCGCATATGAGCGTGCTTCCTCGGCATCTTCAACGAGCTTGATGAGCACCTGCAAGGTCTGAGCGAAGTCCATGTCGGAATTATCGACTGTAGTCACACCATCAGAAGCCTTCAAGAAGCTGGTGACCTTAGAATCCGCCTCGTCACGCGCCGCGACATCATCATTGCCAACGCCCTGAACCGCCTGCCCGAGTCTACGTGCTTCGCGAACCTCTTCACGAGCAGTCAGGAGGATGCGCACTTCTGCATCGGGAGCGACAACCGTAGTGATATCACGGCCTTCGGCCACAATTCCTGCACCGTGTGAGAACGATGCTTCATCGGCCTCACCCGCGATATAGGCTCTTTGCGCAGCAATCAGCACATGCCGTACGGGAATAATGCCGGAAACCTTGGACACATGTGCCGAGACCTCTGAAGAGCGGATCTCCTGAGAAATATCTCTGCCATCACAATGAATTCCGGGACTTTCAGGGTCAAGACTGATGTCGACATGGCCTTCTGCGAACAGCGCGGCCACGGTTTCGGTCACCTGCTGCTCATCAAGTTCCGAGCTATCCAAATCGAGGCCTTGCCTCATGCACCACCAGGCGCTTGCACGATACATGGCACCGGTATCAAGATAGGCAAAGCCAAAATGTCTGGCCAACGCAGTGGAGGTCGATGACTTGCCAACTCCTGCAGGGCCGTCGATTGCTACGCGAATCATAACTCAACCGCCTTTTCCAATGACTTCAGCTCAACCTGCGACATGACACGGAAAGATCCCGGTTTGACATCGCCAAGCTTGATGGGGCCAATCTGTACACGCACAAGTCGCTTCACTGGGAATCCGATGGCGGCAAACACCCTGCGAACGATGCGGTTCTTGCCCGAGTGCAGAATCACCTTGATGATAGTATGCTCCCGATTCTGATCGATGATTGCACAGTGGTCGAAAGAAATCACACCATCTTTCAGACGCACGCCCTGTGTAACGAGTCGACGGCAGATATTGCCACCGATCTTCCCCTCAATCGTAGCAATGTAGGTTTTCTTGACCTGATATTTCGGATGCATCACATGCTGTGCAAGTTCACCATCATCGGTCATCAGTATCAGACCCTCGGAGTCATAATCCAGTCTGCCCATATGGAATACACGTTCGTATTTGTCGCCTATAATATCGCGCAGTGTAAAGCGCCCCTTAGGGTCATCCATGGTCGAGAGTACTTTTTTGGGCTTGTTCAGAATCAGCGTGATATGCCGATCGTTCAGGTGAATCCTTGAACCATCGACTCGAATCTGCTGATGGTTGGGATCAACACGAGAACCAAGTTCGGTGACCAGTTCCCCATCGACTTCCACTCGACCTTCGGTGATGATCTGTTCGCATTTTCTGCGCGAACCAAACCCGGCCTGAGCCAGAACCTTTTGCAGACGAATTCCGTCTTCGTTTTGATCGTTTGCCTTGAAGGCATGTTCATATGAGTGAGGCATCGTTCTCCCAACGTGGCCGCTCGGTGACGCTCGACGAGCATCTTTGACTTATCCACAATACCGATAGAGCGGTACAAGCTGAGACTGCTATCATGTCAAGCGTCCCTTTCTATGAATTCATACAGATTTAAGGAAATGTAATGTCAGAAAACCTCAATCAGGTTTATTCCACAAGCACTCCTGCGCCAAAGACCCATATCGGCGTTCGCGTTGGTGCTGAACTCGTCGGTACATATTTCGTATGCGTCATACTATTTATCGTTGGCACGCTCGGCCAAGTACTCTATGGCGCAAACACCCTGCTCATTGCCGTTGCAACAGCCGCTGCATATGGCATTGTCAGCGCAATCCTAGGCAAGCTTTCGGGTGCTCATTACAACCCAGCCGTTACCGTTGCCGCACTGTTTACTGCAAAGATCACGTGGCTGGATGCGCTGCTCTATGTGATTGCCCAGCTCATTGGTGCAATCGCTGCGGCAGCCACGGTCGTGGGCATTCTGCCATCCTCGACATCGATTCCCGACAAGACATGGCTTACCTATGTTGTCAACGGTTTCGACAAGGGCTCAGCGTCCAACAGCATTCTCGCCCAGACAGAAATCTCATTCAACATCACCATGGCAATCGTCGTTGAACTGATTGCGAGCATTGTCGTCATCGCCGCAGCCATAAGAACCCTTCGCGTTGATGGAGAGCCAAAGCCAAACCATTCACTCGTCATGGGCATCGCCTACGGCATTGGCGCTGCAGTGACCTTCCCTATCACCGGTGCTGGCATGAATCCTGCACGCTCGACTGGCATTGCACTGATCGCTCAGAACAAGGGTCTGACACAGTATCCACTTCAGCAACTGTGGATTTTCTGGGTATGCCCGCTGCTCGCAGCAGCCATCGTATCGCTCGTGGTCATTCTGCTCAACATGTTGAAGATCGCTCAGACCAGCAAGGCCATTTCTGAAGAAACAACAGCTGACGAGGCAGTCGCGCTTGACGATACAGACGACACAGACGATGCTGACGATTATGCAGATGCAGAAGCCGCGGACGAAGAAACATCAGCCCCAGAGGAGTCAGAGCAGAAGCCAGACACTGAAGAAAGTGGCGAGGAGACCAATTCCCCAGAAGATGCTGATGAAGGCGTCAAATCCAACTGAACGCACTTTCCAGGGGCTTCGCTGACGTAGCATGATTCTCAGAAGCCCAAGAATGATGGCCGCAACCGATATGATTATCGTTGCGGCCATTTGATATCTCAAAACAGCCAGCACCGTGCAAATTGCCACGATTGCAGCCACAATCCATTCAAAAACGGGCCTTCCTTCGTGACTTTCGGAAACGAATGGGTGCTCATGCATCGACACCGGGTGATTAAGGTGAGATTCATCGCGAGAATCATGGCCAATCTTGGCATCATCCTGTGGTTGAAAAGCACTCATCATCCCTCGTTCCTCGTGTCGAAAGCCAGTCCTTCATCGATGCTCAGTGGAAGAAATGACGAGTTCCCGTCACATACATCGTGACTCCAGCTTTCTTGGCAGATTCGAAAACAGCCTCGTCCCTGATGGATCCACCAGGCTGAACAACAGCCTTGACACCGGCATTACTCAGAATTTCGAAGCCATCTGGGAATGGGAAGAACGCATCTGAGGCCGCAACGGCGCCTTGTGTGCGGTTTGCCCCATCGGCAAGCGTGTTGGCCCGTGTCACGGCCAATTGACTTGAATCCACACGATTGACCTGCCCCATGCCAATGCCGACCGTTGCCTGATCGCTGGCAATCAGAATGGCGTTGGACTTGACTGAACGAATGGCGCGCCACGCAAATTCAAGATCACGCAGGGTACCATCGTCGGCTGCACTTCCGGCCACAAGCTGCCATGTGTCAGAACGATCACCAGGAGCATCAATCATATCCTTGCTCTGAACCAGCATCCCCCCATCGATTTGACGGAGCTGGCGCTGGGTCTTCGGTGGGTTGGCAACTCTCAGAATACGAAGATTCTTCTTGGTCTGAAGCAGCGACAAGGCCTCTTCGTCATATGCGGGAGCAACGATGACTTCAGTGAAAATGGGTTTGACCTGCTGCGCCATCTCCAGAGATACGCGAGTATTCGCAGCAATGACACCACCATAGGCGCTCATGGGATCGCAGGCATGTGCCTTGCGATGTGCCTGCGCAACCGTGGCACCGATCGCCAGACCGCAAGGGTTTGAATGCTTGACAACAGCAACGGCGATTGCCGGAGCAAAGTCCCACACGCTGCGCCATGCAGAATCAGCATCTACATAGTTGTTGTAGCTCATAGGCTTGCCGCCGAGCTGCTCAGCGTGGGCAAAGCCGATCTGATTGAGAGGGTCGATATACAATGCCGCCTGCTGATGCGGGTTTTCACCATATCTGAGGGTATGCGCCAGATCCCAGGTGCGAGAAAGCGTTGGCGCAAATTCAGTGCCGGCACTGTCCTGAGCGGCATCCGACTGCAATGTCTGTGGCTTTGCCCAACGCGACGAGGTCCATCCGGCTATGGTCGCATCATATGAAGCCGTCTGAGCGAAGGCCTTTGCAGCAAACCATTTGCGTTCTTCAAGACTGAACCCCTCGCCATTCTGAACGCGCGTGGCAGTAAGAGAGTAATCTGCGGGGTCGGTAATGATGGCAACGGAAGCATGATTCTTGGCAGCGCCGCGAATCATTGATGGTCCTCCAATATCGATCTTCTCGATGTCTTGAGCCTCATCAGCGCCAGATCGCACCGTATCAGCGAATGGGTAAAGATTGACGACCACAAGGTCGAATGGTCTGATACCGAGTTCTGCCAGTTGACTGCGATGTTCGGGATTGGTCATATCAGCAAGGATGCCTGAATGTATATGTGGATCTAATGTTTTCACGCGGCCGTCAAGACTCTCAGGAAATCCGGTGACCTTTTCTACCGGTGTGACATTGACACCGAGTTCAGCAAGCTTCTTGGCTGTCGAGCCGGTGGAAACCACCTCTGTACCTGCATTCTTGAAAGCCTGCGCAAGAACTTCGATGCCTTCCTTATGGAAGACTGAGACCAAAGCTCGGTGAATTGGACGATAACTGTCTGACATTATTAATCCTCCTTGGCGTTGGCATCAGCTTTCTTCCCGCTGCTACCCAAATTCTCTGCATGCACAAGAACCGTCATGGACGTTTCGGTGCTGCCGTAATCCTTGCTGCTGATAACTCTGGAATTGTCCCCAATGGATTCGGACACACTATTAGTGTCATGCAGACTTTCGACATCAAGCTCGTTCGATGCCTCGGCACGCCGATGAATATTCGTCAGCGCAATATGTATGCCGATCTTGAACGAAATGATGACGACAATCAGAATCCACGCCAATGTGAATCCCAAAAATGTGGGTTGGGCAACACTGCGAATCGCTTCGAGTGTATTCACGCCAACATGTGCCAGACGATCCTTGCCCAGCGGTCCATTGGCAACGCCAAAAAAACTCATAAAACTCAAAACCATGAGTGTAGCCGTGATGCACAGAGCGCCTATCGGATAGGTGAGTCTGATGATTGTCTGCTTCTTGCTGATTTCATCAGATTTGCAGATGATGATTTTCCACGCGTCGCAGCTTCGTGGATGAACAATCACGACGAGAGCGACAACAAATCCAATGATCATGGGAAGGGTAAGCAGAATCGTGCGGATCACATCATTGCTGACCTGATCTGGAAGCATACCGAAGGCCGGAATCGGCGGTAGATCGGTCGATTTGCCGAGCCACATGCTAAAGTATCCTGCGTCTCCAATCTGAAAATTCGAGCCGGTCACCCATGCCAGAGCCCACATGCACAGATTTGGAATCCACATCAGTGACGCAATGCTCGTAAGGATGCGCGAACCCATCCCCATATTGAGCAAGGTGAAAAGACGCGCCATCCCTTGATGATTCACCACCAACCAATAGACGCATGTGCATAGCGCCATGCCTATGAATAGTGCACTCACCACCAACCAGGTGATGATACCGATACGAATGATCAGACGGATCTGGCCCGAAACATACTTTCGATAGAGCGAGGTGAGAGCCTTGACCTCTTTCCAATTCGAGATGTCTGCAAGAAGATAGCCCAAGGAAAAAACCAATGATGAACGCAGAACATGAGATATCATCGACCCGCTCAGATTCACCGAAGTATTCTGGACGAAAAGTAGATTCAACACTATCCATGTCAGCAATCCAGCGCAGTATCCCAACAGGGATGTGCCAAATCGCTGAGCCAACTGCCGTATCAGGGCAATCAACAAGAGGGATAGCAGCAGCGGGGTCACACCGAGCGTAAAGCTGCCCGAGCTGAACCCGATGCCCTGGGAGAGCAATACTATGGCTCCAGTAAGCGATACGGTGCTATCCGAGAGATTGGCTCCGCCCTCCTCCATGGAGATGACAAGCAGAGTCAATGAAATAAATGACACAATGGTTACAGCGAATATCGCCATTGCTGCCAGAGCAATGCCTATCCCCCGCGCCCATATGTGGATTCGTTTCGTCATATGAGCTTCTGTGTCTTCAGTACCTCACGCATGATATTCGCCGTTTCGCCAGGAGTGTGACCAACGCGAATGCCTACGCTTTCCAGTGTTTCCTTCTTGGCCTGCGCAGTTCCCCTGTGACCAGAGACGATCGCGCCGGCATGTCCCATCTGCTTGCCTTCAGGAGCAGTGAAACCGGCAATGTATGCAACAATGGGCTTGCTCATATGCTCATGAGCCCAGAGTGCAGCCTGCTGCTCAGCGTCGCCGCCGATCTCGCCAATCAAGACACACGCCTTGGTGTGTGGATCGTCATTGAAAGTCTGCAAGGCTTCGAGCAATGTTGTGCCTACGATGGGATCGCCGCCAATACCGATACACGCCGTGAAACCGATGTCAGAGAGCTCACCCATAAGCTGGTATGTCAGTGTTCCTGACTTGGAGATCAGTCCCAACGGACCATGCCCCACGATGCCGTCTGGAATGATTCCGAGGTTCGTTCCCTTCGACTGAGCATCTTCAGGATCAGAAAGCGTCATCAGACCAGGACAGTTCGGACCGATAATGCGGACACCCCGTTCTGCCGCCTTGGCAACGCAATATGCGGTATCGAAAACTGGAATGCCTTCAGTGATCACCACGATGAGTGAAATTCCAGCATCAATGGCCTCAAGCATCGCACTTTTAGCGAATCGTGGAGGGACAAAGATGACGCTGGCCGTCGCCCCGGTTGCCTGTCTGGCAGCGGCGCAATCTGCATAGACAGGAATATCGACGCTCGGCTCCCTACCCTGAGCGAAGCTGACGGTTGTTCCGGCCTTGCGAGGGTTGACACCTCCAACAATGTGTGTCCCGGCCTTGAGCATCCTTTCGGTATGGGTCATGCCCTGATGCCCTGTCATGCCCTGAACTATGACGGGAGCACCATTTTCAACGAAAAGTGACATCACAGACCTTCCCTTCCAGCGAGAGACACGGTTGTCGACTGCTGTGCAGCGAGTCTGGCAGCCGTGTGCGCGGCTTCTTCCATCGTCTTTGCAACATGGATTCGTGGATTACCTGACTGGGAGAGAATCTGCAAGCCCTCTGCCGCCTCGTTGCCATCGAATCGAACAACCACTGGCTTGGGTGAAATGATCTCATTCAGCGCAAGAACGATGCCCTCGGCAACCTGTTTGCATGACGTAATGCCACCGTAAACATTCACCAGAACCGAAACGACCTGCGGATCTGAAAGCACGATGGAAAGACTCTTGCTCATGACATCTGCCGATGCTCCACCACCAATGTCCAGGAAGTTTGCGGGCTTCACCTCTGAGCCCTGCTGCTCGCCTGCTCCAGATACGGCATCAAGCGAACTCATGACCAATCCCGCTCCATTGCCAATGACGCCTACCTGACCGTTGAGATGAACATAATGCAGTCCATGCTCCCGAGCCTGCTGTTCGAATGGATCAACACGAATCGGATCCGCAAAGCGCTTCCAGCCATCGTGTCGGAAGGCGGCGTTGTCATCCAGGGAAATCTTTGCATCCAATGCACTCAATGACTTTGAGGATTCATCCTCCGGGTCACCGATCTTCGCGAGTGGGTTGATCTCCACAAGCGTGGCATCATTCTTGGTGAATACACGCCACATCTTCAACAGGATCTCGGCCGCCTGATCGACATCGGCATGATAGAAGCCAATGGCCTTCGCCATGTCCGTTGCCGCGGTGATGTCGAAGTCCTCAAGGGCGCTGATATGCAGACGCTTTACTGCTTCGGGATGGCTTTTCGCGATGTCCTCGACCTCTGTACCGCCGTGCGCGGTTGCCAGCACATCGAAATCGCGCGAATCTCTGTCGAGCGATATGGAGACATAATATTCGTGAATGATGTTCTTTGCCTCAGCAACCAATACACCACTGCACTTGTGACCATGAATGCTCATGGGAAGAATCTGTTCGGAGGTAAGGATCGCACTATCAAGATCCTTGGCCATCTTGATACCACCAGCCTGACCGCGATGGCCAATCTTGACCTGACCTTTGATCATGCACGGATAGCCGATCTCTTGCGCTGCCTGAGCAACCTCATGAGAGTTCTGAGCGAATATGGCCTTTGGGACCGCAATCCCCTCTTCTTGGAGCAATTCTCGTGCCTGATATTCGTATAAGTCCATGAAACTAATCCTCCGGTGAAGTCATGCAGGCATCGTCATCAATGAGCTGATGGCGTCCAATCCCAGCGCTTCACGTCCGTGAAGGCCATTCAACTCCATAACAAAGCTACACCCAACAACGATGCCACCAGCTTGTTCGATCAAACGACGGGCAGCAAGGGCCGATCCTCCAGTTGCAATCAAGTCGTCAACAAGCAGAATACGCTCGCCCTTGTGTATTGCATTGCGCTCAATTTCAATGCTCGCAGAACCATATTCAAGGGAATAATCCTCTGCGTAGGTATCGGGAGGCAGTTTTCCAGCCTTGCGAACGGCAACAAAGCCTTTTCCAGTGAGTTCAGCCATGGGAGGTCCGATAAGGAAGCCTCTTGCTTCCAATCCTGCGATGGTATCGAACTCGTCCGGTTGCACAGGTAGCGCCTTGATAAGCGCCTCATTGAGCAGATGATTCGCTCGGGGATCGGAAAGTACCGGCATGAAATCCCTGAAAAGAATTCCGTGCTTGGGAAAATCCGGAATCGAACGAATAAGGGAAACGACATACTGCGCGTTCGCCTCACCTACCGTATTGAGCTCACCGATGGTGATGTCTGTGTTAGACATAAACTACTTCCTCGCGGGTTAAACGCGTATATATTCAGTTATTTTTTGAAGTTGGTTCTGCGGACTGATCCATACCCAAGCTTTCGGTGGGGATGTTGGTATCGGTTTGTTCCTCAACGGGGACCTGAGCATCATCGACTGCAGTGGTGTCGATGGCTCCATCCGCGTGCTCCGTAACGGTGGCATCTTCAACTGCAGGAAGCGGATTGCCATTCTCGTCGACTTCGTCGTCGTGAACATATGCTGGCACAACTGGTGGCTCAGTTATGGCCTGAATGCGCCACTTCGACTGAGTACCCTCGGAATCGATGACTACCTGTTCCTTTTCAAGATCGACCGAGACGATAGTTCCAAGCAGACCTGAATACGTCGCGACTTCCTTGCCTGGCTGCAAGGATTCACGGAAGTCTTTCGTCTTGCCCTGCTGCTGCTTGGCCTTACGCGACTGCCACCACATCATTCCTGCCATCAGGACGACGAGGATTATGAGGAAAGAATACTGCATTGTGTCACTCCTTAAGTGTGATGTGTATGAGCTTGGAAGTCAGGACATCCAATACATCCAAATCAATGATATTAGAATAACTCTCTGACATTTTTGGTGGGCTGAAGACCTAGATGCCGCCATGCCTTGTCTGTTGCGACACGACCCTTCGGTGTTCGCATCATGAAACCTTCACGGACCAGATATGGCTCACAGACGGTCTCAACCGTTTCAGATTCTTCGCCAACCATGGCTGCCAGATTATTGAGTCCAACAGGTCCACCGTTGAAATTGGTGACAATCGCCTTCAAGACTGCTATATCAAGCCTATCCAAACCCTCGGAATCAATTTGGTAGAGAGCGAGGGCTGACTTGACATCGCTTGCACACGCCTG
The DNA here is from genome assembly GCF_002259795.1 of Bifidobacterium aquikefiri. Lineage (GTDB taxonomy): Bacteria > Actinomycetota > Actinomycetes > Actinomycetales > Bifidobacteriaceae > Bombiscardovia > Bombiscardovia aquikefiri. Next base: position 335,072 of record NZ_MWXA01000005.1, read on the forward strand.
ATCAAGATCATGGACAATCGCCCAGTCTCTGACTCTTCTCAAGAGACGGTTTGCGATACGAGGCGTTCCACGGGAACGAAGCGAGAGTTCTTCGGCTGCTCCATCACCAAGCGTGATGTGGAGCACACCTGCCGAACGATCTACAAGTTTTTCCAATTCCTCGTGTGGATAGAAATCCAGATGTGCGGTGAATCCGAAACGTGCCCGCAAGGGGGATGGCAACATACCTTCTCGCGTCGTGGCTCCAATGACTGTGAATCGTGGCAGTGTCAGTGGAATTGAGGATGCCCCGGGACCTTTTCCCACCATCACATCTACACGGAAATCTTCCATCGCAATATAGAGCAGCTCCTCTGCAGCACGGGGCATACGATGAATCTCATCGATGAACAACACCTCTCCGGCTTCAAGAGAACTCAGGATCGAAGCCAGATCACCAGCATGCTGGATTGCCGGTCCTGATGTGATACGGATCGGAACCTCGAGTTCCTTGGCCACAATCATTGCCAGTGTTGTTTTGCCGAGTCCTGGAGGACCTGCAAGCAGTATGTGGTCCGGTGCCACATCACGCTTTCTGGCGGCGTTGAGAAAGAGACTGAGCTGCGCCTTGAGTCTTGGCTGACCAATGAATCCATCCAAGGTCGAAGGTCGTAACTCTTCGTCACTCAGATTTTCGTCATCAATGGGCGTCGCTGAAACGACTTTGAGGGAATCCTCTTGCGCTCCCACATTCGGCCGAAGGTCCTCGGCATATGAATCCGCTTCAACCCCATCGTGATCGACTGATGCATCATGCCCAGGCTGAGGCATCTCATGTTGTGCTCGTGTCGTATTGTGCAGTGACGATTTCTTCGGTGTTCTCTTGGTCATATCAGCGTCCTTTATCGAGGGAAGTCAATGCCATTCTCAAGATATTCGGTATGTCCTGCTCGACAATAGGCTCTTCGATGTGTTGACCTTCACAGACCTTTCGCACAGCCTGACGAGCCTCTTTCTCTTGCCAACCGAGCGACATGAGACCCTGCACAACCTGCTCGGATCCTGCATCGACATGCTGGGTCTGCTCCGAGGCTTCACTGCTGGGAATATCCACCTTGCCGGATAGTTCAAGAATAATTTTCTGAGCGCCCTTCTTGCCCAGTCCCGGAGCACGAGACAATGCCGTTGAATCCCCATCGGCAATGGCCTTGATCAGCTGCTTGGGGTTGAGGGTGGAAAGAATGGAGAGCGCAACCTTGGGACCAATGCCACTTGCCTTCTGAAGCTGCAAAAACAGTTCCTTGGATCCTGATGCCGTAAAACCGAACAGCGTCACGGCATCCTGTGAGACGTTCATTACGGTATGAACGCTGCAAGATTGATTTGCGCGCAATGTCGAGAGATCAGACTTGGGCATACGAATGTCAAAGCCAATGCCATTGACATCCAACAGCATCGAATCTGCCTCGACGGCCAACACATTACCTCGTAACATGCCAATCATAAGGTCAGTTCCTTCCCGTAGCAGCATCGACTGGGGTGCTCGATATCTGCGTGAAACGGAGGCACAGAAAATCGAACATCTGTTCGAAAGACTACATGCCGCCGCGGACTCCTCCACGCCTCTGAGCTCGTTGCGTCGCGATTGCCCACTGCCGCTGTGCCGTGGTCAGATGCTGCTCACGTTCTCCACCTTGCAATGCGCCCTGCGGACGCAAGGCGTGGCAGATGGCTATCGAAAGAGCATCTGCGGCGTCCGCAGGAGTGGGCAGTGCATTCAGTCCCAAGACGGCAGCAACCATGCGCTCCACCTGAGGCTTATCTGCTTTCCCATTGCCGGAGATTGCCAGTTTTGCCTCGGTGGGCGTATGCAAGGCCACTGGCACACCTCTCTGAGCGGCAGCGAGCATCGCCAAACCTGCGGCCTGGGCGGTTCCCAACACGGTATTTCGATTTGATTGTGCAAACACGCGTTCAATGGAAACCGCATCGGGCTTGAATCGATCCATCTTGGACGTAAGTCCGTCAAAAATGGTCAATAATCGCAGATCCTGCGAAGTATGCGGATCTGAACGAATCACATCGACATGGATAAAAGAAAGCCGGCGTCCTATGCCGGCTTCGATGACGCCGACCCCGCAGCGTGTCAGCCCAGGGTCAACGCCGAAAATAATCACTGCTGACTACTCCTCGTCCAGTGCTGCAAGAACCTCGTCAGATGCAGTCCAGTTGCTATAGACATTCTGCACATCATCGAGGTCGTCCAAGGCATCGGTCATTCTGACGGCCTTGCGTGCAGCATCCTCGTCAAGATCGATCTCTGTCTTTGGATTCAATACGAGATCTGCCGAATCGTAATCGATGTTTGCTGCCTGCAATGCCTTGCGGACTGTGACCATATCACTTGGATCGGTGATGACGGTGAAGCTTTCTCCATTATCGGACACATCTTCAGCACCGGCATCTGCAGCAGTTTCGAAAACAGTATCGTAATCGGTGCCTTCTCCAGGAACCTCAATCTGACCCTTGCGTTCGAAGTTGAAGCTGACTGAACCATTCTGTGCAAGCGACCCGCCATTCTTGGTGAGCGTCGAGCGCACCTCGGCTGCGGCTCGGTTTCGATTATCCGTCAGACACTCGATGATGAGCCCTACTCCCCCAGGGGCATAGCCCTCATAGACGATATCCTCATAGTTGGCAGCGCCCGCCTCTTCACCTGATCCACGCTTAACGGCTCTGGTGATATTGTCTGCTGGGACTGACGACTTCTTGGCCTTGACGATGGCATCGTACAAGGTTGGATTGCCGTCAGGGTCACCGCCACCTGTGCGTGCTGCAATTTCAATGTTTTTGATGAGCTTGGCGAAGAGCTTGCCTCTTTTGGCGTCGATGGCAGCCTTTTTGTGCTTCGTGGTCGCCCACTTGGAATGCCCTGACATATCGCTCCTGACGATTCGATGGTATAAACGTAACGATTCTAGACATTCTCAGCGACATTATGGAATCCGTGACGCTGTGCGCTGAGCGGTTGGCGCAACCTCCATCCGGTAAGAACGTCCGCGTAGACCTGCAGTATCTGATCGGCAACGCTTGACCAATCGTAGTCGAAAGCGGCGCACATGCCCTCGGTAGAAAGTTCGTGCGAACGAGCGGAATCATCGAGAATTGCTTCCACTGCATGGGCGCAGTCCACATATTCCCCAGTGCGGAACAGAGATGCCGCCCTGCCATCCTTCGAAATATCAGTGAACGCCTTCAGATCCGAGGCCACGACGGGACATCCAGCAGCCATGGCCTCGGCGAGAACTATTCCAAAGCTCTCCCCACCTAGCTGGGGGGCTACGTATACGCTCAGACTTCTATAGAAACGTGCCTTATCCTCATCGGAAATTCTGCCAAGGAATTCGACATGGTCCATCATCGCGGGTTCAATCGCTGCAATGATCTTTCTACCCTCTGCCTCACCGTCTCCCACGCACAGAAAGCGGGCATGTGGATATCGTTGCAGAACAAGGCTGCACGCCTTGATAAACACGTCAAATCCCTTGCGCTCCTCACCCATTCTGCCCAGGAAGCCAATGGTTGGATGGTCTTGGTAACCGAGCCAGTCGGGATTGATCGTCGCCGATGCGAAATACTGCACATTAATGCCGTTGGGAATAATGCTCATCGGTGTCGAGGGCCGTAGATAGCGCCTTGCCGTGTCCAAGGCCGAATCGCTCACGCAGATTGCAGCGCGTACGTTCGCCAGATACGAACGTAGATATGACTGGCATATTCTCAATGCAAGCGGGTAGGTGTCGAATGCGGCATGAAAGGTCGCAACATAGGGACACGGCTCAAATCCCATGACAAGGGGCTTATGGCTAAGACTCGGAACTTCCGGCTCATGCAGATGGACGAGGTCGAAATGTCCCTGCCTGACCCATTTTCTTGCGAGCATTCCCGCTACTCCAAAATAGCTCAGATGAGCAACCGAACCGTTGTACGGTATCGAAAAAGAACTGCCGGTGGTGTGCACCCACAACGGCATGTCGGTGGTCCTCCTGCCGGGTGCGAGCACCTCGACTGCATGGCCACGCGATATCAGTTCCTGTGCAAAATCACGAATGTGGAATTGAACCCCGCCGGGAGTTTCGAACGAATATGGCGAAATGATGCCAATGCGAAGCTTGCGGCCTTGCAATGGATCATGGTCGGTATTCTGTTTCGATGCCGAATCATCCACCGGCTTGCTTGTCATCCATCCCCCTTTTTCCCGTGTGCCTGCGACGAATTGTAAAGCGTGCATATCTGAAGCGCTATTCATGAATCCTATGCGACTTGACACTCATTGATCGAATATTCTCAGGAACGTCATGCAACCGCGACATATCCAGATCCTCAAGAAAAATTGGCTGCAGCATATGCCAGTCTTCTGGATGCTCGGCTATGCCTTGCGCCCAAATATCAACCCAGCGTTGGGAAAGGTCATGAATTGCCTGTTCTTTAGGCATGTGCACGAACGGCTCGATATCAATCGGTCCACTGATCTGGCACACATATCCAAACCGCGCTCCTGCCTTGTTCCTGCGCGCACCGCTGAGCATTTCGCGATGCATGTTGACCACATAGAGCGGCAATCTTCGTTCCAAGGCGATGCGTGCAGGACCTGGAGCCACCCTGATTATCGAACCAAAGGCATGCACGAACTCACCATGTCTGCCTAAATCCCGATCAGCAAGCAGAGGAACAATGGTATGAGGCTGCTTCAGAACTGCAACCAGTCTTTCCGTGAGATTGTTCTCGTCCGTCAGCAGAATCGACATGCCCAGAGACTCACGAATGCTCACGAAGGATTTCAGAAGCTCGTCGTTGGAGAGTCGCTCAGCGACAGTAGTTACCGGTGCAATGGCATCGTGCGCCCAAAACCCTGCATAGTCCCAGTTACCCTGATGCCCCATCGCGAGAGGGGCAGAGCCTTGTAGACACTGCTGGCATATTGACTCGAACCCGTTCCCCTCCCCACGGATCCTGGCACGAAGCTGCTCTTGAGTTCGAGCTCCAACAGTCATAGCCTCTGCAAAATAGGCGAAGTAGGAACGCATGGCCAACAAAGACAGGCGTCGAATCGCAATGCGGGTTGTCTTGCCATCTCGATGGACCAGCACCCGTCTGAGGTTCTGCTCAAGCTGAACGATGCCACCCATATGGAATAACCATGCCAAAGTGGCAACGAATCGAAAGACCATCCGTAGCAAAGATTCCGGAATATGAGATGCATATCGGAATGTGAGATTTAGAGCTGTATTGAGCACGCATCCTCACTTATTCATGAGCTGGATTCATGGGACTCGGTCTACGGCTCATACTTGTGGAAACCATATGAATGCGCTGATACACGGTCACGATTCCCAGCAACGCCAAGAGCAGCATGAAGCACGACATGACTGCCACAGGCAGGCCGGCGCCGGTCAGGGCCATGCCCACCAATATGATAACCAGGCGATCGGAGCGAGTAGCGATGCCATTCTTCGCTTCAAAGCCTTCTGCCTCTGCCCGTGCACGTGCATATGACGTGACGAAAGAGGTCATGATCGAGAACAACGCCGAACTGATGCCGAGCATTGCCCAGAATTGATGCGACCACAACGATGTCATCGTGGTGGATAACGCCGCATTACTACCCTGAAGCAGCAGACGGAAATAATAGATGATCACGCCAGTCAACACGGCCCAATCAGCTATACGGTCGAGTGTCGAATCGAGAAATGCGCCGAACTGTGTGCCTCCACCAGTAAGAACAGCGACGGAACCGTCCAAGGAATCAAAAGCCACGAGTATGGCCATCAGAACGGCACCTGCAAGCAGCCAACCGGTGATGCCGGTGACAATGGCGATGACGACGGTTCCGGCAGCACCGATCACGGTCACGGCATTCGCAGAAATCCCCACCGCTACCAATGACCTCGCAATGGGGGCAATGATGCGTTTCCATGGGCGTCGCAAATGTTCAAACATCTTATTCCTCCTGCATGTCTGCTGTCGCATTTTCCACGTGCGTTGCAGGTGTCTGCGTTTTCTTATCACGCACTGCATCGTCAGTATTGGCAGCGATACTCGATTCCTTCAAACCTGCCTCGCGCGCAAGATGTGCGAACACAGGCGCATACGCCGCTCTCTGATTCGACAGCAGAATGGGCATCGTTCGAGTCTGTGCGACTATGGGCATGAAATTTGCATCCCCATTCCAGCGCGGAACAATATGTTGATGAAGGTGCGAGGCAATACCTGCCCCTGCGACATCACCCTGATTGATTCCCAGATTCCAACCATCGGGACTGGAGACCTGCTTCATGACCTGCATCGCGACGGCACTGGTCTTTTCAAATTCGAATAATTCCTCATCATGCAAATCAGTCAAAAAACTCACATGGCGATAGGGGCAGACCATAACGTGCCCAACATTGTACGGATACAGATTCATGATGACGAACACAGAGCAGCCGCGCCAGACGATCAGACCGTCTTCGTCGCTTTTCGTCGGAGCGATGCAGAATGGACACTCGTCACTTTTCGGTGGCACGTGGCTGTCATTGGAAAGCACGTAGGACATTCTCTGTGGAGTCCACAAACGTTCGAATCCATCCTCCTGAGGCGGAAAATTCATTGGATTCTCCACCTCAGGCTCTGGATTGGATCGTGATGGTGATTGCTCGCTACGATCGTTGCCTGCAGCCATGCGTGCACTCACTACTCTGTAATTTCCGTTGCATCCTCGGTATGCGATGCTGCGCGATCCATCGCTCCCGCCAGGCTTCGTGTAAAGTCATCTGCGGTATTCACCTGCGCACGTGATGCGATGATCTGTTCAATGTCGGCAATCGCGTCATCAACAGGAATGCCGTTGAGCTGGCTTCCATCCCTGAATCTGAAGCTCACGGCATTGTTATTCGCATCCTCCCCACCAGCGATGAGAATGAATGGCACCTTCGACTTCGAGGCGTTACGGATCTTCTTGCCGAAGCGATCATCGGAACGATCAACTTCGCAACGAACAAGCCTGTCACTCAAACGATCGACGATCTTCTGCACATAGGCATCGAATTCCTCGGCGACTGGAATGGCCTCGACCTGGACCGGTGCAAGCCATGCGGGGAAAGCACCGGCATAGTGCTCAAGCAGAATGGCGAAGAAGCGCTCGATCGAACCAAACAATGCACGGTGAATCATCACAGGACGCTGATGGGTTCCATCTGCCGCGACATATTCAAGCTTGAAACGCTCTGGAAGGTTGAAGTCGAGCTGAATGGTGGAGACCTGCCAGGTTCTTCCGATGGCATCGCGTGCCTGAACCGAAATTTTTGGTCCATAGAATGCGGCACCGCCTGGATCATCAACCAATTCAAGGCCGGAGTCCTTGGCCACGTCGGCAAGTGTTGCGGTTGCCTCTTCCCAGACTTCGTCCGAACCTACGAACTTGTGCGGATCCTTGGTTGAGAGCTCCAAATAGAAGTCATTCAGACCGAAGTCCTTGAGCAGGCCCAGCACGAAGTTCAGCAGACTTTTCAGCTCGCCCTTCATCTGGTCTCGCGTGCAGTAGATGTGTGAGTCATCCTGAGTAAGGCCGCGAACACGAGTGAGACCATGAACCACGCCAGACTTTTCGTAGCGATATACAGTGCCGAATTCGAAGAGGCGCAGCGGTAGCTCACGGTATGAGCGCTGGCGTGATTTGAAGATCAGGTTATGCATCGGGCAGTTCATTGGCTTCAGATAGTAATCGAAGCCCTGCTTGGTCACATTGCCATCGGCATCTTTCTCTTCATCAAGGTGCATTGGTGGGTACATGCCGTCCTTGTACCACTGCAAATGACCGGAAATCTCGTAGAGGTGACCCTTGGTGATATGAGGTGTCTGCACGAATGAATAGTGATGCTTGCGGTGCTGTTCGCGCGAATAGTCTTCCATCGCGTTGATGACTGCAGCACCTTTGGGATGGAACACAGGCAATCCTGGTCCGATTTCATCGGGGAAGGAGAAGAGATCCATCTCGGCACCGAGCTTGCGGTGATCGCGTTTGGCCGCCTCCTCCATACGATTCATGTAGGCCTTGAGCTCGTCCTTGTTTGGCCATGCAGTACCGTAGATGCGTTGCAGCATCGGATTCTTTTCATCCCCCCGCCAATAGGCGGCGGCAGTGCGAAGGAGTTTGAATGACTTGATGAAACGCGTGTTTGGCAAATGCGGCCCCTTGCACAGGTCCTTCCACACGACCATGCCGTCGCGGTCAACGTTGTCATACATGCTCAGTTCGCCCGTAGAGACTTCCGTGGCGGCATCGCTGTCAATTTCAGCTTCCTTGACACCAATGAGCTCAAGCTTGTAGGGCTGATCCTTTTCTTCCTCACGTGCTTCATCCTCAGTGACGACGCGGCGCTCAAAGCGCTGCGAGGACTTGATGATGCGGTGCATTTCCTTGTCAATGGCCTTCAAATCATCCGGTGTAAAAGGCTTGTCAACATCGAAGTCGTAATAGAAACCGTCATCGATGACTGGACCGATGCCAAGCTTGGCATCAGGGCGGATAATCTGTACCGCCTGGGCCATCACGTGTGTGCAGGAGTGACGCATGATGGCAATGCCGTCAACGCTGTCGAGAGCTATGGATTCCACGGTGTCGCCATCGTGCAGAGGCGTATAGAGATCTTGCAGAGTGCCGTTGATCTTCACTGCAATGACATTCTTGTCATCTGCAAAGAGATCCATGCCAGTCTGAGTGCTGTCCACCTCCTTCGCTTCGCCGTTGAGTGATATGGAGATGGTTGACTGTGCCATGATGCCGTCCTTGCTATCGTGGGCCCGCGTTACAGGGTGCAGGCCTGGACTGTGTGTGTGCATGCCCTTGGGTATGCGATATGTGACAATCGACACCATATGATGTGACGGCGACAAGGTTTCAAACCATTGCCCTCTCGATAATTCGGACGTTCAGAACAGGTACATCGAGGCACAGCCATGCCAGAATTGCAAGTGTCGGAACTGCATTGGCATCACCTTCTTCATGAAATTTCTGACGACGATGCAATCGTGAAGATGATGTTATGGAGTGTGGAGTCTATTGCTGCCGCTGCTCCAGATGCCATATCAGCATCCTCGACAGAACCCTGTGCGATCGCAGCGAGAATAGTGCCGCCGTGGCATCAACTCATTCTTCGCTACCTGTCAGGCAGACCATCCGTGTGCAAAGGTTGTGAGCTGATGATATTTTATGCACTGACACGGGGTGCCCATTTTCGGCTGAGACAAACCCGTTGAACCTGATGCAGATAATGCTGACGAAGGGATGTTACCAATGACGATGCACGTATATGAGAGCTACAGGACTGCTTGCAAGAACGAATGGAATGCAGCTGTCAATCACCGATTCAACCAGGAGCTTGTTGCTGACACGCTTGCCGATGATGTGCTCCGCAGATATCTGATTCAGGATTGGCAATACACCAGCGGCTTCTATTCCTTGCTTGGTCAGGCGATCGCATCAGCAGATCTGCTTTCATCAAAGATTCGACTTAGCAGACAACTTGGATTTATCTCAAACGACGAAGATACGTATTTTCATGACCGCTTCGAACAATTCAATGTCTCTCACGCCGAGCTCGATAATCCTCAGCTCACCCCTTCATCTCTAGGAATAACCAAACTGTATGCAGATACCGTACAGACGCGTTCATATGCCGACGCGATAGCCGTGCTGTGCGTTGCAGAATCCTTGTACCTTGACTGGGCACAGACCTTGACGAACGAAGGCAGGAATGTACCACGGAAAGAGCAGAATCTCGGATGGATCCGTGTTCATCGAGACGCTGGGTTCAAGAATTGGGTCGATTTTCTGATTCAAGAGCTCAATCGCCTTGGAAGCCCCAACAATGAGGAACTAAAGTCTCGTTTTGCCCGCGCGGTTCATTGGGAACTCGCTTTTTTCGATGACGCATATCGTGGAATCGGTATACCCCAAGATTCGGGCGCTATTATCTCGAATCATGATTCATGAACTCGCCATAGGCAGCGACATCACTGCAACGACCAATGCAGTACAGCAGATTCTTCATACGATCTGGACCGCTTCGCTGACTCCAGTTGTAGCACCAGATCAACGATTGTTCATTCTTCTGCTCTTGTGTTCCATCCTCGCCATCGTCATCACTCCAATATGGGGAATCACACGCAATGCGGTGACCATTGCACATGAAGGCGGCCACGCATTCGCTGCATTACTGTCGGGACGAAAGCTGAACTATATTCAGCTGCACTCCGATACTTCTGGAGTCACGGTAAGCTCTGGTAAATCCTATGGCTTCGGCTATGCACTCACCTGCTTTGCCGGGTATGCCTCGCCGTCACTGCTGGGAATACTTTGTGCCTGGCTGACCACAAAAGGATATGTTACTGCATCGTTATGGATTCTCGTCGTGCTGCTGCTGCTCATGCTCACTCGCATTCGCAATGGCTATGGAGTACTCGCGGTAGTCGTATCGATCGTCATTGTCGCTGGAATATCATGGAGTGCTGATGCTGATGTTCGTTCGAGCGCGGCCTATATTCTGTCGTGGTTCATGCTTCTCGGTGGCATCCGCCCCCTGATTGAGCTTCAGGCTATGCGCGCCAGAGGTGGAGGACAGGGTTCTGATGCTGACCAGATTGCCCGCACAACACATATTCCTGGAATTGTTTGGATACTCGTCTGGCTGATATGGAACCTGGCATTCCTGTGGCTTGGTGCGACTTGGATGACACAATCGTTCGGAGGCATTCACGCTGTATGGGTTTCACTGATCAATCTGATTCCGGCACTACAATAGCGTCACGCAAACAGCAATTGCACCCTGAGATGGAGAAAGATAAATCGGGTGGGCGATGCAGGAATCGAACCTGCGACCCCTTCGGTGTGAACGAAGTGCGCTAGCCGCTGCGCCAATCGCCCGAACTCTAGCAAGACTTTCCTGCGAAAGCCTGCACAACAGCAGTGAGGATCACGAGCAGTGAAACTCAACCGTGGGCGATACTGGGATCGAACCAGTGACCCCTTCCGTGTCAGGGAAGTGCGCTACCTCTGCGCCAACCGCCCGGTCATTCTCATGAATGAGAGGTGGGTACGAGAGTCGAACTCGTCTAAACGGCTTTGCAGGCCGCTACCTAACCGCTTGGCTAACCCACCGTGACAGGTCTTACTACTCGGACCTCGAGCGGGCAACGGGACTCGAACCCGCGCTCTCGACCTTGGCAAGGTCGCGCTTTACCAACTAAGCTATGCCCGCATACTTAGGAAACTACCGAATTGAACAGCTCCAAGCACGATTGACCACTATATCCAACTATTCGGCTTTGCGCAAATTGCGTGTCGTGGCTGTACAAAAATCCAACGTTTCCAACGAATATGAGGCACTTTGGGAGTGTTGCAGATTGTCATCAAGAGCGTTATCCACATCTTGCTTTCGGCAAAAATGCGAGACGAATCATTTTCACGTTACTGTAGGTTATGTGAGTGAAGAAACTTTCCAAACCAGACGCGTACTCGTATCAGCATTTGAGGGCTGGAACGATGCATGCCAGGCTGCCTCCAACGTTGTGCGCCACCTCATTGATATGTATGACTCGAATGAAGTCGCCCGCATCAGCTGCGACGGCTTCTATGACTACCAGACCACACGTCCTATGATGTGCTTTGTACAAGGTCGTGGGAGAATAGTCTGGCCGGAAACGACTTTCTATGAGATTCACATTGACGACAGACACACCATAGTGGCCGAGGTCGGTCCAGAGCCAAATTATCGTTGGATGGAATATTGCCACCAGAATCTTCACATCGCCGAGGAATACGACGTTGATCACGTCATCACTCTGGGCTCTATGTTCGCAGACTGTCCCCATACTCGCGCGTTGCCCATCGATGTGTATTCCGACGACTGTGAATGCAACTGTTCAGGAACGGATGATCACTGTGGTCCTGTAGGCATCACAACCGTTCTTGACTCCATCGCCAGAGATCATGGATTCGATACTGATTCGGTTTGGGTTTCAGTTCCGCAATATCTTGGCAGTGACGAATGCGCGCAGGGAACCTTGCAGCTACTGCGCAAACTTTCACAGCTGCTCGGAGTCACCCTGAATGAGGGTGATCTGCCAACGAAGGGCAAGCAGTGGAAGGCTCAGGCATCCATGTTGCTCAGCTGCAACGATGATTTGGCGGATTATGTCAAGCGCTTGGAACGGCAGGTAGATACCAAAACACTCGCCGATGAAAGCGACGAGATGACAACCGATGAGGCTCGTGAGCTCATTGCAGAAGCCGAGGCCTATTTGCAACGAGAGCAGAACAAGGATAATCATAAGGGTCATCCAGGCCCTGACTATCCTGATTCTGCTGCCGGCAACGCCCTTTCTGAATAGCTGTCAGCCGAGCAGAGACAATGTTTCTGCTCGGCTGATGGATGGGTTCAGCTTTGGGGACCTGCAAGTGGAAGAATGACTCCTGCAATCAGTAGGACTGCGACAATGACTGCCACTACGATTCTATAGATTGCAAAACCCTTGTAAGAGAAGGTCGAAATGATCTTCAGGAATGCAATGATGACCAGGTAGCCAACGACGAAACTGACGATGGTGGCGCAAATTGTAGCGCCCCAACCCGGAAATCCAGGTTCTGAGGATGCATCGCCAATTGCCTTTACCGTTTCAAGAACGGCAGCTCCGAAAACGGCTGGTATTGCCATCAGAAAGCTGACACGCGCCGCAGACTCACGCGTATAGCCCATGGCACGGCCAAAGGTGATGGTTCCGCCGGAACGCGAAACACCAGGGATGAGAGCAAGCATCTGACCGAAGCCAAAGATTGCCGCTTCCTTCATGTTCATGTCGTCAAGTGTCTTGATCTGTCTGCTCTTCGCATCGAAATACCACAACAGCAAGCCAAAAATAATCAATACGGAAACCGTAATCCACAGATTTCGAAGGCTCGTTTCAATGCGCTTCTGGAACAGCACACCCGCAATCACTATCGGCAGGGTACCGACGATGATGTACCAGCCCATTGACGCATCCTTGTCCCCTGCGCCAAAGCGGCTGTGCATATCCTTGCCATTGGTTCCCATCAGGCAGCGATACCAATGTGAGAGGATTCTTGCGATGTCATGCCTGAAATACAGCAGAACCGCAGATTCCGTACCAATCTGGATGATGGCAGTGAAGGCCGCCCCTGGGTCATCTCCGAGCAAAGCACCAATGATTCGAATATGTGCGCTTGAAGAAACAGGCAGAAATTCAGTCAATCCCTGAATGATGCCGAAGAAAATCGCCTCGAAGAAATTCATAAAGCCTCGTATTGCTGATGAACGAATATGGACATTCCACGTCACAGAGTACTCAACCTGCACGCGTGGAAGCCCGTATGGGCTCATTGTCGCGCAGAATGCCCACAATGAACGTATAGATAATACCAAGGAGATTCAATATGGCAACATATCGTAAAAGTCGCGCCCATGCTCCAGCCGGATTCTTCGAATGTGAGGGCAGGGGTTTGCAATGGCTTGGTGAAGCACAATCTCAAGGTGGACCCCGTGTTGTTGATGTCTTTGATTGGGGCAAGGACTATCTCGATATCGAGCGTGTCGATGCAAGTTCGCCAACACCAAAGGCCGCATATGATTTCGGGGCGGCATTGGCGCGCATGCATGACGCAGGTGCTGACTACTTCGGCTCAGCGCCTCGAGACTATACAGGAACATGCTATTTCGGACCCTTGCAGGATCCGGTTCCGATGGACACGGGCACTTGGGACAATCCAGCTGACTATTATGCCGAAGGGCGCCTACTCCCCATGGTTCGGATGGGCATTGAGCGCAGAGCATTAAATCAGAACGACTTACGCATGACAGAAGAAATCGTTGATGCATTGCCGGACTTACTCGGCGAAGCCGGTCATGACAAGCCTGCTCGCGTTCACGGAGACCTATGGAGCGGCAATCTGATGTGGACGGCCGACAAAGGTGAGACGCAGGCGGTGCTGATTGATCCCGCTGCGCATGGTGGGCATCGGGAAGAGGACATCGCGATGCTGCATCTTTTCGGAGCATCGTACCTGGAACAGATCGTTGATGGCTACCAGTCAGTTCATCCTCTTGCTTCTGGATTCCAACAGCGATACACCTTGTGGCAGCTCTACCCCATTGCCGGACATTGTGTATTCTTCGGTGGCGGATATGTGAGCGAATACCGTTCCATGTGCCGCTCGCTGCTTCAATAGCACCAGAAACACTCCACAGGCTGGTTCAATACGCTGCTTTCACAGACCTGATGTGGATTTTTCACTCCATCTCAAGTGAGATTTTCGAGTTGTTGTATACGGAAGAAGTACGGATGGGGACTGTGCAAGCGCTTACACAGTCCCCATCCGTATCACAGGCATATTGATATTGTGCCGTGCCATATGGTCTTGTCAGCCCAAGGCATCCTTGATTCTGCCAAAGAACCCTTTGCGACTCTTTGTCTTAGGGCGTGACCTTCCCGTCGTGTGATGGGCATCGGCGTCATGAAGCTTTGCGAATTCCATCATCAGCTTCTCTTCCTTGTCACTGAGCTTGGTTGGCGTATCGACAACCATGTGCGCAACCAGATCACCACGTTCGCTTTGCGAGCGAAGCTTCGTCACGCCAAGCCCTTTCAGAGGAATCGCGTCTTCCGACTGGCACCCGGCCGGGATGCTCAAGGTTTTCTTGCCATCAAAAGTGTCAATGTCGATGTCATGCCCGAGAACTGCCCAGCTCATTGGAATCTGAATCCAGCAATGCAGATTGTCTCCATCGCGCGTGTATTGAGGATCTGGATTGATGGATATGTCTATATATAAGTCACCAGCGGCACCACCGCCCTCACCGACCTCACCCTGAGAAGCGAGACGAAGACGGGAATCATCGGTAATGCCGGCAGGAATGGTTACTCCAACAGAACGCTTCGTCTGCACACGACCATGCCCCACGCATGTCTGGCATGGATGCTCGATGATCGTTCCGTGGCCCTCGCAGCGTTCGCATGGCGCTGAAGTCATCATCTGCCCCAACATGGTGCGCACCACCTTCTGTCTGAACCCCTGACCCTTGCAATCCGGGCAGGTCACTGGCTTCTCGCCATTGCGGGTACCGGCACCACCACAGTCAGGACACAGACCATAGGTATGGATCGTGGTGTGCGCCACTCCCCCGAAAATGGCTGTCTTCAAATCGATGTTCACATGTGACAAGGCATCGCGGCCAGCCTGTGTACGAGGAATCGGGCCCTGCCCTGAAGATCCAAAGCCTGAACCAAAGAACTGGCCAAAGATATCACCAAATCCATCGAACCCTTGCGCGCCTTGTCCAAATCCGGCAGAAGCCTGTGGATTGTTAGGATCTACGCCCTGGTCATACATCTGTTTCTTCTGCGGATCGGACAACACGTCGTAGGCGTTGTTGACCTCTTTGAACTTGTCTTCGAACTGCGGGCCAGCAATGTCTGGATGATATTTACGGCTCATCTTTCGATATGCCCGCTTGATCTCATCTTCGCTTGCCTCGCGGGTAACCCCCAAGACCTCGTAATAATCTGCCACTGGTATTTCTTTCTGTGTGCTTGCCGTGCAATTGTCTCATATGGCCGCAATGGCCGAAGCATTATGATGGGGAAGTTTCGTTCCCGTTTTCCTGTGCGATACATGAAGTCAGATACCGCGCAACTGCCTGAACAGCGGAGATCGTAGCCGCATAATCCATATGCGTCGGCCCGATGGAACCGATGAAGGCCACTGGCTCTGCAGTATCCGAGACTGAGGACTCATCTTCATCGCCAGTGCCCAGATTCATCTCCACAGCATTCCCGGCCAAGCGATTACTGATGTCATCAGCGCCGTCCACCTCCTGACGACGCAGACCGGTGGCAGCATCGGCTGACGCTGAGCGGGCTATGTGCCCATATCCACTGGTAACGACGGCAGCATGAATCAGGCCAAGCGTATGAGTTTCTGAACCAATGGCAACACTGACCCCATGAGACTGTCGAACCTCGCTGAGTGCACTCATCAATCTCATCAGAACAACCTGCTCTTCCAACGCATCGAAGATTGGAGCCAGATCGGTAATGCCAATTGCCTGCTGATGTGTGAGTTGCGATGTTCCAGCCATATAGAGTTTGCTGGACTGCTCCTCACCTGCCATGTCGTCGAATATCTCGGCAAGTCTCACCACGAGCATATGAATCCGGTGAAACGCAGCGGTCATTGACAAGCTTCGCAGGAATTCGCCGGTACGGGATAGAGAAACTCCCTGGCATTGCTGATTCACCACGTCACCAAGACGGTTGATGAGCTCTGCAGAAGGCACCTCAGAGCAACGAAGAGTCCTCTGAACCACACTGCCAGTATCAGTAATGACAACCACCAGAAGCATCGTCGGTGCCAATGCAACAATTTCAATTCTGCGCAAGAGTGATTTGGCAAGCGAAGGCGATGCCACTATCGCGACTTGACCGGTGACCTGTGCCAACAGCTGTGCAGCCCGATGCAAGGTATCTTCAAGACTGACCGAACCTGAAAGAAATCCATCGATGCCCCTGCGTTGTGCCCGAGAGAGTGGAACTATCTTCGCCAGTCGATCAACGAAGTAGCGATATCCCTTTTCAGTTGGAATTCTGCCCGCAGAGGTATGCGGCTGCACCAGAAAACCTTCATCTTCCAAAGCAGACATGTCATTTCGTACCGTTGCCGAGCTCACGCCAAGATCGTGGGATTTCGTGAGCGAGCCCGAGCCAACAGGCTCCTGAGAACGAATATAGTCTTCGACCACAGCTCGCAAAACAAGCATTCTCCGTGTGTTCGTCATGCTCGCCTCCTTATCTGCAGTCCGTCAAGTGTTTGAACTCGGACTCCTTCATGTTCGGCGTGTCTTGCAAAACTCATCCGAAAGCACCGTGCCACTCATAATTGCCGTGACATCATCATATGGAGTCATTATTAACCATCTAACAGTATAAGAAGTATTAGCACTCACTATGGAAGACTGCTAATGACTTCGTTATCAGCTAAGCCTCTCGAACCGGATATCAATCCGACTGTCGGACACACGAATCCTCACGTTCTGTGTCGTCTGCGAAAGCTAGCATGGGAGTGCAATGTGAGGGTCGCATTCGCATTCGGCACCTGCCAGATGCGAGGCCCACTAATTGGAAGGAAAGTTGATCACATATGACCGATTTTAAGTGGTCTGAGCTGGACGACCGCGCAGTCAAGATGGCTAAGGTCCTCTCTGCAG
Source organism: Bifidobacterium aquikefiri (assembly GCF_002259795.1). Classification (GTDB taxonomy): domain Bacteria; phylum Actinomycetota; class Actinomycetes; order Actinomycetales; family Bifidobacteriaceae; genus Bombiscardovia; species Bombiscardovia aquikefiri. Next base: position 352,366 of record NZ_MWXA01000005.1, read on the forward strand.
ATGCGGTTGAGAAGGCAGGAAGCGGCCATCCCGGCTCCCCAATATCTCTGGCTCCAATCGCCTATACGCTCTACCAGCATTTCATCAAGCACGATCCAAACGACCCAAAGTGGGCAGGACGCGATCGTTTCATTCTCTCGGGTGGACATGCTTCCCTGACTGAATACGTTCAGTTGTTCTTCTCTGGCTATGGCCTGACCCTTGATGATCTGAAGAAGTTCCGCACTGCCGGAACGCGCACTCCAGGCCACCCTGAATATGGCTTGACTCCAGGCATCGAAATGACAACCGGCCCCCTGGGCCAGGGTCTCGCTTCTGCCGTCGGATTTGCATACGGCCAGCGCTACCAGCGCGGACTGCTTGATCCTGACGCAAAGGCTGGCACTTCACCATTCGACCATAAGGTCTGGGTCATCTGTGGTGAGGGCGATGTCGAGGAAGGCGTCTCATCTGAGGCAAGCTCACTCGCAGGCAATCAGGAACTCGGAAACCTCACTGTTATCTTCGATGCCAACCACATCCAGATTGAGGGCGACACCAAGCTCGCCTTCGGTGAAGACATTCTCAAGCGTTACGAGGCTTACGGCTGGTACACCGATGAGTTTAGCTTCATTCAGCCAGACGGAACCTACAAGGAAGACACCGAAGGTCTTGCCAAGGTTCTCGAAAAGGCCGAGGCAGTCACCGATCGTCCGAAGTTCATCAAGGTTGATTCACTCATTGCATGGCCAACGCCAGGCAAGACCAACGATCCATCTTCCCACGGTTCAAAGCTCGGCAGTGAAGCTGTGGCTGGCCTCAAGAAGGTTCTTGGATATGATCCAGACAAGAGCTTCGAAGTTGACGAAGAGGCGCTTGCTCACGCTCGCGAGGTTGCGCAGCGTGGACTTGAGGCGCACGCCGAGTGGGATCAGAAGATTGACGCTTGGAGAAAGGCAAACCCCGATAAGGCCGCTCTCTACGACCGTATCAGCCAGGGCAAGCTTCCTGAGGAGTTCGACAAGGCTATCGATGATCTCGTCGACACGTTCGAGCCTGGTTCAAAGGTTGCGACACGTAAGGCTTCCGGTGCCGTCATCAATGCAATCGCCGCCGTCATGCCTGAACTTTGGGGTGGCTCCGCTGATCTTGGTGGTTCCAACAACACCAACATCAAGGGCGCAGCTTCATTCATTCCAGCCAAGGATGCCACGGTCCAGTGGCCAGATGCCAATGAGTATGGGCGTCAGCTGCACTTCGGCGTCCGTGAGTTCGCCATGGGTGCCATCACCAATGGCATTCTTCTGGGCTCCGATACCCGTCCATTCAATGGCACCTTCTTCCAGTTCTCCGATTACGAGCGTCCATCCGTTCGCCTCGCAGCACTGATGAAGATTCCAAACCTCTACATCTGGACCCACGATTCAGTGGCTCTTGGTGAAGATGGTCCAACGCATCAGCCAATCGAGCATCTTGCAGCAGTTCGCGGCATTCCTCAGCTCGAGGTTGTACGTCCAGCCGATGAGTACGAAACCGCCGAGGCCTATCGTTATTTCTTCGAGAAGGATAATACGCTTCCAGCGGCTTTGATTCTGACACGTCAGGGTGTTCCTACCCTTGAGGAGACCAAGGCAAAGGCACGTGATGGCGTTCGTCGTGGCGCCTATGTGCTGGTTGACACCGAAGGTGAGCCTGATGTACTGATCATGGGAACCGGTTCCGAGGTTCAGCATGCCGTTGCAGCAGCCAAGTCTCTTGCTGATGAAGGCATCAAGGCACGTGTGATTTCTGTGCCATCCATGGAATGGTTCGAAGAGCAGGATGAAGAATATCGCGAAGAGATTCTTCCTTCAGCCGTCAAGGCTCGTGTGTCGGTCGAAGCCGGCATCGCAATGCCGTGGTACAAGTACCTCGGCAGCTATGGCAAGCCCGTTTCCATCGAAAGCTTCGGCCTTCAGGGTGACGGCGACGAGAACATGGTTGACCTTGGCATCACCGCCGAACATGTCGAAGATGCCGCAAAGGCTTCCATCGCAGCCGTAGAGGCAGCTGAATAGTTCATCTTCGCAATGTTGTGGGAGTGCGCAGCTCAGCAAGATCCTGACCGCTCACTCCCATGCATGCATACAGATGTTTGAGTGAATTTAAGGAGTAGTAATGGCAGAAAATGAAAACACACAACGTACGAGTGACTCCGGCGTTTCGATCTGGCTCGATGACTTGAGCCGTACCCGCATCGAATCTGGCAGCTTGCAGAAGCTCATCGCAGAGAAGAATGTCGTTGGGGTTACCACCAACCCATCGATCTTCCAGAAGGCACTGAGCCAGGTAGGCCCATATGATGCACAGCTCAAGGAACTCGGCAAGGTTGACGTCGAGACCGCCGTTCGTGAACTGACCACAACCGATGTACGCAACGCAACCGATATATTCGCTGATGTTGCCAAGAACACCAACTTCGTCGACGGACGCGTTTCCATCGAAGTTGACCCACGCCTCGCGCACGACACCGCCAACACCGAGAAGCAGGCTGTGGAACTGTGGGAAAAGGTTGATCGTCCGAATGCCATGATCAAGATTCCTGCAACGCTTGAGGGTCTTCCAGCAATCACCGCAACATTGTCCAAGGGCATTTCAGTGAACGTCACACTGATCTTCTCCCTCGAACGCTACGAGCAGGTCATCGATGCCTTTATCGAAGGTATCGCACAGGCTGACAAGAATGGCCACGACCTGAGCCGCATGGGTTCAGTCGCATCCTTCTTCGTCTCCCGCGTTGATACTGCCGTTGACAAACTCCTCGAAGCCAATGGCTCCGACGAGGCCAAGGCGCTCGAAGGCAAGGCAGCCGTTGCCAATGCCCGACTCGCCTATGAACTCTTCGAGAAGAAGTTCGCCGAGGATCCACGCTGGGCCGACCTTGAGGCCAAAGGTGCCAAGAAGCAGCGTCCACTGTGGGCATCGACCGGTACCAAGAACCCTGCATACTCTGATTGCAAGTATGTTGATGAACTCGTTGCCAAGAACATTGTCAACACCATGCCTGAGAAGACGCTGAATGCTCTTGCAGCCCATGGCAATGGCAAGCCTTCCATCGTAGACACTTACGAGGAGAGCCACGAAGTCATGAACAAGCTTGCAGAGCTCGGTATCAGCATCAAGGAAGTCACCGACAAGCTTGAGGCTGATGGTGTCGCTGCATTCATCAAGTCCTGGGACTCGGTGCTCAGCGATGTTCAGTCCGGCATTGACCGCGTCAATGCCTGAAGCAACTGAATTTACCAAACTGAATTTCCGGTAATTCATAATGTGCATGTGCCAGTTGGTACATGCACATTTTTTATGCCCATATTTAAAATAAACGACGAGGCCTCTTCACATTGCGGCATGAAGGGCTCTGAAGATTCATGGATGTCCCCTACTCTGCGATCCCAAGCGTATGCGCATCCTCCCCACCCAGTGCTCCCTAACAACCCAGAAACCCGTCCCTTCACGCCCCCCACTCCACCTTTCCGCCATTCCCAAGCCCACTCCCTTTTCCGCCATCCCTCACGCCCCCGCTCCACCTTCCGTCATCCCCAAGCACATTCCACCTTTCCGTCCTCCCCAAGCACTCCCCCTTCCCCGTCATCCCGAGCGGAGGCGCGAATCGCCGCAGTCGAGGGATCTCACCAACGAACATCAAAAGCGGAGATCTCTCGACTGCGGCTACGCCTCCGCTCGAGATGACAAAAAGAACGACACTCAATGTCACAAAAGGAAAGAGCAGATCCCGCGACACAAAAGGAGAGAGCAAGTCCATGGAGCAGAAGAATAGTCGTGCCGAACGTAGGCACAGGTGCAGTGGGACTGCTCTGAGTCAGCACAACGTGGGTTCATATTCGACCACATGACCAGATTGCAGTGTCGCAATCAATAGGCAAACGCTATTCTCACCACATGTATTACGTTTATATGCTCACAAACCAGCACAACACCGTTCTCTACATCGGAGTAACCAACAACATCATGCGAAGGCTGCAAGAGCATCGCCGAGGCGAAGGACGTGCGTTCACCGCACAGTACAAACTCACCAAGGTGGTGTATCTGGAAACCTCGGAGTCAATAATGGCAGCCATAGAACGTGAAAAACAACTCAAACACTGGAGCCGCACGAAAAAGGATGCACTCATCAATGCGAAGAATCCACAATGGAAAGATTTGTCATTACAATGGTAAGATCCGACTCTTCGTTATGGCGTGTAGATTTCTGAGTGTCCCTACTCCGTCATCCCGTGCTAAGGCGCACATCCCGCCTCCCCGAGCGTGGCGCACCTCGTTCATCCCGAGCAAGCGGTAGATTCCGTCATCCCGAATGAAGCGGACCCCGTCATCCCGAGCAAGCGTAGCGCGTCGAGGGATATTCTCCTGGTATCCAGCGAATGTGAGATCTCTCGACTGCGGCTACGCCTCCGCTCGAGATGACAAAACGAGAAACACGCGAGATGCCAGAGAAAGAATCATTGGAGAAGATGGGAACAGGAAACACTGGAAAAGACGGGGGAAAGAATCGAGGCTATAGGCAAGGTATTGCTTATAGCCTCCCTATATTCTCCCGATATACAGGAAGCCCCGGTATGTGCCGGGGCTTCCTAAAAATGAATTGTGTATCAGATGAGGCCAAAGCGCTTCATCACGCCAAGCGCAATGATGATGACCACCCATGTGATGGCAACAATAACCGTGAGTCTGTTGAGGTTCTTCTCTGCAACTCCCGAGGTGCCTGCATTGGAGCTTATGCCGCCACCGAACATATCGGAAAGACCGCCACCCTTGCCCTTGTGCATAAGAATGAGCAACGTCAACAGAATGCTGGCAATTACCACAATGGCTTGCAGAACAATCTTAAGTATGGTCACTTGAACCTCCACCTTTAATCAACTCTCACAACAATACAGCATGCTTTGGAATAAAACTCCTGAATTAATCCCGAGTTGCGACTTTTTCGGCTATTCGTGCAATATTGGTGAATTCATTTACGTCCAAGGAAGCTCCACCAACCAGAAAACCGTCCACATCGGGTTCTGAGAGCAGCTGAGCCGCATTCTTCGAGGTAACCGAGCCACCATAGATGATACGCACCGACTGAGCGACATGAGTATCAAAGGTCAGTCGAATGTGATCTCGAATTGCGCGAGCAGCGTCCTGAGCCGATTCAGGAGTAGCAACCATACCGCTGCCTATCGCCCACACCGGTTCATATCCGATGATCAACTGCTTTGTCTCGTCCTCTGACAAGTCACGAGTCACATCGTGAACCTGTCCGACTGCAAATTCCAGTTCAATGCCCTGTCTGCGTTCCTCAAAACTCTCACCCACACACAGGATCGGTTGCATGCCTGCTGCAAGAACGGCCCTCACCTGATCGACAATGTTTGCATCGTCCTTAGGATGATATTTTCGGCGTTCAGAATGGCCCACAATCACATACGAACATCCAAGATGGGCAATCATGTCCGCAGAAACATCCCCGGTGAAAGCCCCCTGGGATGTAACCGAGACGGCCTGTGCCCCATATTTGAGATGTAGGTTATCCGCCTCAACGAGCACCTGGACACTGCGTAGGGAGGTGAATGAAGGAAGCAGCGCAACTTCGCATTTCCTGTAGTCAAAATGCGCATCACGCAACATCCAGGCAAGCTTCTGCACGAAGTAGGTAGCTTCAAGATGATCGAAATTCATCTTCCAGTTTCCCGCTACCAGTGGTTTTCGTGCCATCGTCGCAACCTTCCTTCTTACGCCATGCAGATCGAGTCAATTCAATGATCTGTAAGCATCCATCGTGTATGAATCGGACGCAATCGGATTCGATTGCGTCCGATTCGATGCATGATTCCTGGGATTACTCAAGAACCTTCAGTCCTGGGAGTTCCTTGCCCTCAAGGAACTCCAACGATGCGCCACCACCAGTCGAGATGTGCGAGAATCCATCTTCGGGGAAACCGAGATTGCGTACTGCAGAAGCTGAATCACCACCGCCAACGATGGTGAAGGCCCCCGCCTGAGTTGCATCGACCAGTCCCTGTGCAACGGCCTTGGTGCCTGCTGCGAAAGCCGGGAACTCGAACACGCCCATTGGACCATTCCAGACGACTGTCTTGGAATCAACGATCTTGTCGTGGAAGAGTCTCTGTGAGTCAGGACCAATGTCAAGACCCATCTTGTCCGATGGAATTTCATCGGCAGCAACCGTGGCATGCGGCGAATCAGCAGCAAACTTGTCAGCAACGATGATGTCTGTCGGCAGCACGAGCTCAACGCCGTTCTTCCTAGCCTCTTCGATGTAGCCCTTGACTACGTCAACCTGGTCTTCCTCCAACAGTGAAGTTCCGACCTCGTAGCCCTGAGCCTTGAGGAATGTGTAGACCATGCCACCGCCGATGATCAGACGATTGGCGTTACCGAGCAGATTCTTGATGACACCAAGCTTGTCGGAAACCTTTGAACCACCAAGAACGACCGTCAGCGGACGCTCTGGATCAACCGTTGCATGAGAGAGTGCCTTGACTTCCTTCTCGACCAGCAGACCCGCCGCTGATGGCAGATCAGCTGCAACGTCATAGTTCGATCCCTGCGCACGGTGAACAACGCCGAAACCGTCGGATACGAAGACTTCACCGAGGGCGGCGATCTTCTTGGCGTAGGCAGCACGCTCAGCCTCGTCCTTGCTGGTCTCTTCAGGATTGAAACGAACATTCTCGAGCAGCAGTACCTCGCCATCCTTGAGCGCAGCAACCTTGCTCTGTGCATCCTCACCATAGGTATCCGATGCAAGAGGAACTTCGATGCCGAGCAGTTCACCGAGACGCTTGGCGACAGGTGCCAGGCTCAGCTCAGGAACGACCTTGCCCTTGGGACGGCCAAGATGCGCCATAAGAATGACCTTTGCGCCATCTTTGCGAAGGGCTTCGATAGTTGGCAGAGCAGCCTTGATACGGCCATCATCGGTGATGGTTGTGCCTTTCAGAGGAACATTGAAATCAGCTCGAACCAGAACACGCTTACCTTGCAAATCTCCAAGGTCCTTGAGTGTCTTCATAAACTATCCTTTCTCGCCGTGCTCATCTCAATCGCCTTATTCCAACGATTCTGTCTCACGCACGAACAGTGGTTTACATCACATAACAGTTCACAGACTACAAGGGGCAACGAACAATGGCGCTGAAATTTACTGACATGTGAATGTCCTCTTTCACCTATGACAATTCAACACGGCATGCTGGTGCATAGCGAGGGGAAAGCTTCGACATGCACCGGCATAGCATCCTTCACATGTAATGAACGATGGGGCTCCACGAGTTCCAGTCCCTCAATCATCGAACTCAAGCAAGGGTGAGATCTTGGGATTCATATGATGTCCTGGATCTCATGTGAAATCTAGAAATTCAGTCAACGGCCCGATTATTCTGTGCCTGCTGCTTCTCTATCTTATTGGCCAATTGAAGCAGACGCCGAATGCGGCCAGCGATAGCATCTTTGGTAACGGGCGGATCTGCAAGGCGGCCCAGTTCCTCAAGACTTGCATCACGATGATCGAGTCTCAACTGACCGGCAGCACGCAGGTTGTCGGGAATGTCCTTGCCAAGAATCTGGAATGCCTTCGTAACCTTCTCACTGGCCTCAACGGCAGCCTTTGCACTTCTACGCATATTCGCGTCGTCAAAGTTGGCGAGACGATTGGCCTTGCCGCGGGATTCCCCGTCGCTGCGCTTACCGGTCCATTCTCTGGCAGAATGTGGTGCACCAATGAGATTCAGCATGCGCTCAATCGCATCTGGATCACGTAAAGTAACACGTTCAGAGCTTCGCACCTGTCGTGCCCTTGCATTGATGCCGAGACGACGTGCCGCACCGACAAGTGCAAGTGCCGCTTCTGAACCGGGGCACACAATCTCAAGATAACTCGCCTTGCCAGGATCAGAAAGCTCTCCATGCGCGAGGAACGCTCCTCGCCATGCCGCCTTGATCTGAGCGATGTTGCCACCTATTATCTCTGCGGGCAGTCCTCGAACCGGACGCTTGCGGCGATCGAGCAATCCAGTTTGCAGGGCAAGCGCGCCGCCTGCACGCAATACTCTGACAGAATATCTGACTACTATGCCTGTCGGCGTCTGACGCGAAACCTCAATCACATCCGATTCATGCCCATAAACCTCTTGAATCGTGGCCTGCAGCCACTGTGCGGCATCACGAGAATCGAACTGAGCTTCTACAACGATATGCCGTTGCACAAGATGAAGCCCGCCACCGAAACGAATCATCGTTGCAGCCTGCGCCTTCTTCGCTGCAGGCAGTTCGTTGTCGATTACGGCGAGTTCGCTTTTGACATCATCCAGTAGAGCCAACAGCTAACCTCCTACAGTTACATTCTTGACTTGGCTAAAATTTTGGTTTCTTTCCGAAACCTACCGGCTATCTGTGATACCGAATATCTTGGACATTTCATGAGGTTATGCACCTTCGTGAACCCGATTTGTCGGTATCTTCTGGTCTTTTCCTACGCTTCTGACACCGTTGCCATCTACTCCCGTTTTCGTTGCAGTTCCCGCGCCGAGACGGTAACAGACAGCCCCTGACTTCTCAAGATCTTGGCCAATGCCTCACTCATGGCAACAGATCTGTGCTGACCACCCGTGCAGCCCATGGCAATGGTTACAAAGTGCTTGTCTTCACGGGCATAGCCACGAATGGCTGTCAGAATGGCCTGTGAATAGAATTTAAGGAATTCAGATGCCTGCGGACTGGAAAGTACGTAATCGCTCACGGGCTTGTTCAAACCATTGAGTTCGCGCAGTTGCGGCACCCAGAAGGGATTTGGCAGAAAGCGTACATCGGCGACAAAGTCGGCATCAAGTGGAAGGCCATATTTGAAGCCGAAACTGAAAATATGCACGGTAACTGTCTGCGGGCCCTTGCCCAGGAGTGCGTCATAGAGTTTTGTCGATAGCTGGTGGACGCTCAAGTGCGATGTGTCAATCACGACATCCGCACGATCCTTCAGATTCGAAAGCAGGTCACGTTCTTCGTTGATGCCATCGATAAGTCTACGTCCATGCTGAAGAGGATGCGGCCTGCGCACAGATTCATAGCGTTTGATGAGCACATCATTGTCCGAGTCCAGGAACAGGATCCGATATTTCACTCCGAGATCGTCCAGATGGCTGAGCACGGCTGCCAGATCATCAAAATACGAGCGCGACCGCACATCGATGACGGCTGCCAATTTGTGAACCTTCGAACCAGACGAAGTCATCATATCCACGAGAGGTACGAGAAGCTTGGGAGGCAGATTATCAACAACGTACCATCCCATGTCCTCAACACTGTCCGCAGCACGAGAGCGCCCAGCACCAGACATTCCTGTGATGAGCAGCACCTCAAAATCATCGGCGGGTTCGGGCGAGGAATCCTCGCTCTCCTGCTCAGGTTTCGAACCGATCCATTCGCTCATTTGATTGCCTCCTGCACTGCCATGCGCATTGACATGTCAAGATCTGCAGGCATATCCACCTGCTTCGTTCGCGTCATCAGGGCTACCTGAGGTATGGCCTGGTATATCAGCATTTCCTCTCCTGTTATCACTACAGCTCCCAGCTGTGCACATGTCTCCACGAATATACTAGGGCGAGGTTTATACACGACGTCAAGCACGCTTGCATTCAAACGAATATTCTCACTGATCCATGCCTGTGCAAGAGAATCCGCCGCATGCGCAGGAAGGGTGGATATGATGTATCGTCTATCGCTGATATTGCGTGGCATCTGGGTGAGCGACCATGTCGTCGAGGTCATGGAAAGCGTCGCACAGAGTTGTCGAAGCCCCTGCTTGGCAGCTTCGTTTCGCGCAATGATGTCGACATGCCCCACGCCGAGAGTGCAACATGCCGCTATTGCAGAGGCCGCAGTATTGCCGCTACCTATCACGACTGCACCTTGGAGATCGCTGCGGTTGCTTCGCACCTTGGCATCGCTGCCGAGCTCTGCATGTTCAAGAGCCTTGACAATGCCTTCAACGTCAGTGTTGTACAGGGAGATTCTGGGCTCTGTTCCATTCGACGCACCCCAACTCAACACCGCCGTATTGGCGACCTTCAAGGTGTGAGACCAGCGGTCACTCGCCTTCCCCAGCGGCATCACCGCCTTTTTCAGCGGCATCGTAAGACTCAAGCCAGCCCATGTACTGTCGAGGGAAGCGATGAATGAGACAAGATCGTCTGCGTGAACGTCATGCCGAATGTAATCCCAATTCGGAAGATCCAAGCGTTGATACGCGGCCCTATGCAGCACCGGAGAAAGCGAATGCGCTATCGGGCTTCCAAGAACTGCGCAATGCTGTTTGAGAGCAACACCATTGTGCGGGTACGGCCTAACGGATGCAACTGCTGTGCTATTCATACCCCCCTGCTCCTATCTCCTGTGAGTCACAGCCCTATCAGATTTTTCGGGCGTCTGTCTTGATTGTGCCATGCCTCTATAACATCGCCGGTAGAACACCACATAATGAGCATCCCCGAGAGAGGTGGCTCCTCAATTGTCTATCGAACAGTGGGAGAACCCGATGCGTCTTCCTTATGAAGCGCATCGAAGATTGCGGCCGCCTTGGATGTTCCAACTCCATTGACCTTGCATAGTTCCTCTTGACTTGCCGCCTTCATGGCTCGCACTGAACCAAAATACCGCAGGAGACGTTTCTGATATGAAGCTCCAATGCCTGGTATGTCATCCAGTTCAGAGCGCAATGCGCCTTTCCGACGCTTCTGACGGTGATAGGTAATCGCAAACCTATGTGACTCGTCTCGAACCCGCTGCAGCAGGTACAGTCCCTCTGACTGCCTCCTGAGAATGATGGGATAGTCATCGTCAGGAATCCAGACCTCCTCGAGCTTCTTGGCAAGGCCACACAGTGCAACATCGGTTATGCCGGAGTCATTCAACGCGCGCTGAGCTGCTGCGACCTGCGGCTTACCGCCATCAACCACAATCAGATTGGGCTTGTATGCAAAGCGATGAGGGGCGATGCGCTGCTGAACGATACCTTCCGTGTTCTCGGCAACGCGTTCCCCCGATTCCTGTGCACGTTCAATCTCACGTTCATTGCTCATATCCTCGCCGGAATCACCGGCGACATTGCCATGCTTGAACCGGCGCATCAGGGTCTCATAAATTGCCGATGTATCGTCGATGGCACCATTGCCATCTTTGCCACGTATGGCGAATCTTCGGTATTCGGACTTCTTGGCAACGGCATCCTCAAAGACAACCATGGAAGCAACCTGGAATGCGCCACCGATAGTGTTTGAAATATCGTAGCATTCGATGCGCAGGGGAGCCTGCTTAAGCCCCAATGCCCTGGCAACGTCATTCATGGCTTCGGTTCGGGCTCCGATGTCGCTGATTCTGCTCATTTTGCTACGTATCAGCGATTGCCCTGCATTCGCATTCGCGCGATCAAGCAATGCCTTCTTTTCACCACGTTCAGGCACATGCAGTCTCACCGTGGAGCCACGTCGATCGGAAAGCCATGTTTGCAATGACTCCATTCGTTTGGGAATCAGGGGCAGAATGACTTCCCTCGGAATAGGCGAAATAGGTGCAAGAAGATCAGCTCTACCCGTCATTTCCTGACGTTCATGCCGCTCGCGTGTTGCCTTGGAACGAGCGATGGCATCAGTTGCAGTAATATGCTGCGTCGAACCGAGAGCGTCGCGTGCCCGTGAGATGGCAATGCCCGTATTGCGAGATTGATATCCGGCTGGGAACTCGTCGGCCAAGGCGTTGAGCTCATCGTCATCAGATTGTTCCAATGTGGTATCTTCACCCGACTGCACAGGGGTTTCAGACTGCACAGGGGTCTCAGATTGCATAGGTTTTTCAGACTGCACTGCAATCTCTGACTCGGCATGAAGGGCCTTCGGTGTGATGTTCCTCATTTGAGATTCGTTCTCTTCGATCAGAACTGAATACACCTGAGTGATCAAATCACTGACAAGCTCCTCGTCGCTCACATCCTCGACGCGTTCCACACTCCAGCTGCGCTCACCGCGGATGGCACCCGATCTGACAAAGAATGCGTGGACAGATGCTTCCAATTCATCAGAGGCGAGACCGAAGACATCCGCGTCGACGTTGCTGTCAAACACAACGGCATTCTGTTCTATCACCGTTTTCAGCATCATGATCTGATCGCGCAGCCGTGCAGCCTTCTCGAAATTCAGACCTTCACTTTCGACCTGCATTTGGGCCTTGAGCGCTTCAAGGTATCGTGAACCAATCCGACCAGTCATGATGCCAATGATTTTCTCTTGGTTGCGTTGATATTCTGTGAGCAGCTCATGGTCAATGGTGTGTATGGTCACGTTCGAGCGGTCATAGACTCCAGGAGTCACATCGGAAATCGGAAATGCGATAAGCAACTTATCCAAGGTTCTCCGTAGATCGCGGACCTTCGCATAGGGACCGAAATATCTGGTGTTTCGGCGGTTTCTACTTCGCGTTATCCAGATCCTCGGCAGTTGGTTTCCCAACGACATCGCTAGATATGGATAGGTCTTGTCATCACGGAAGACCACATTGAAGCGAGGATCGAACTCCTTGATCCAGGTGTATTCGAGTGTGAGCGATTCCAACTCAGTGCCGACAACCGTCCATTCCAGACTTCGCGCAGTAAGTACCATCGTCTGCGTCCGCGGATGCATCTGATACAACGGTTGAAAGTAGTTCGTGAGCCTGTTGCGCAGATTCTTCGCCTTGCCAACATAGATGACGCGCCCTTCACCATCACGCCACTTGTAGACTCCAGGCTGATTGGGAATGTCAGATGTCTTCGGGCGGAACAGATCACGAGTATCACCGAGCAGAGGCGCACCATTCTTGTTGACCTTGCGCGCCTGGTCGCCTTCCCCCTCGGAACCAGTCACCGGCATCTGCGTCGATTGGATCAGCGATCGTGCCCGCGCCTGCCACACCTGCGGAGAATGCCGCTCAATAAAACCAATAGTCATCCGTGAATAACCTTATTGTTGTTCCAACATCGGTTTCAGGAACTTGCCTGTCCAACTCTGTGGATTGTCAGCAACATGCTCAGGAGTGCCCTCATCGACAATCGTACCGCCACCATCGCCGCCTTCAGGACCGAGATCGATGAGCCAGTCTGCGCTTTTGATGACATCGAGATTGTGTTCAATGACGATGACCGTGTTGCCCTTATCCACCAGGCCTTGCAGAACTCGAAGAAGTTTGCGGACATCCTCGAAATGCAACCCGGTGGTCGGTTCGTCAAGAATATAGACCGTGGTCCCATCCGAACGCTTCTGCAGTTCGGTCGCGAGTTTCACTCGCTGCGATTCACCGCCGGAGAGTGTGGGCGCTGGCTGTCCTAGACGGATATAACCCAACCCGACATCTACCAAGGTTTTCAGATAGCGATGGATCGACGGATATGACTTGAAGAACACACTGGCCTCTTCGATGGGCATATTCAGCACCTCGGCGACATTCTTGCCGTTGTATGTGATTTCCAACGTCTCACGGTTGTAGCGCTGACCATGGCACACCTCGCATTGCACATAGACATCAGGCAGGAAGTTCATCTCAATCTTGAGTGTTCCATCACCATGACACGCCTCACAACGACCACCCTTGACGTTGAATGAGAAGCGACCTGGACCATATCCGCGAACCTGTGCCTCCGGAGTCTTGGCGAAGAGCTGACGAATCTTATCCCATACGCCGGTATAGGTAGCTGGATTGGAACGAGGTGTGCGCCCGATTGGGTTCTGATCGACATGAATGACCTTCTTGAGCTGGTCAACACCTTCAATTCTGGTGTGCTTGCCTGGCACGATACGGGCGCCATTGAGACGATCTGCAAGGGATGGGTACAGAATCGAGTTGATAAGCGTTGACTTTCCCGATCCAGAAACACCTGAAATGACCGTCATCACACCCAGAGGAATCTTTGCCGTGATGTTCTTCAGATTGTTCTCACGCGCACCAACAATCGTAATCTGTTTGCTCTTGTGAATCTTTCTACGCTTCTTCGGGATTTCAATCGAGCGCCTGCCGGCAATGTAATCGCCGGTTACCGAACCCGCGGCATCACTAATCTGACGCGCCGGCCCTGAGAACATAACCCTGCCACCGTGTTCACCGGCGCCTGGACCGATATCGATCACCCAGTCAGCTTCTTCAATCGTCTCCTGATCGTGCTCCACAACGATGAGGGTATTGCCCAGATCGCGAAGATGATGCAGGGTCTCGATCAGCCGCTCGTTGTCGCGTTGGTGCAGGCCTATCGACGGCTCATCCAGAACGTACATTACGCCGACCAGACCAGAACCGATCTGCGTTGCCAGACGAATGCGCTGTGCCTCGCCACCGGAAAGCGTCGCCGCTGCGCGGGAGAGCGTGAGATAGTCCAAACCGACATCGTTAAGAAAACCAAGTCGAGCCCGGATTTCCTTCAGAACCTCGCCGGCGATCTTTGCTGCCGAACCCTCCAGATGAAGCTCAGAAACCCATTGAAGACCTCTTACCACCGGCATATCGCATACATCGGCGATAGATTCATCCTTGACCGTCACGGCAAGAACCTCAGGCTTGAGTCGTTTACCCTGACACGTCTGGCAAGGGATTTCGCGCATATATGATTCGTAGTACTGACGCATCTGGTCGGAGTCAGTCTCGTCATGACGACGCATGAGCGTGCGGATCACGCCTTCAAAACCAGTCGAGTATTCGCGCAGTCTTCCCCAACGATTGCGATAGGACACGTTCACTTTGAATTCGTGACCGTAGAGAACGGCGTGACGAACCTCATTGGGAAGTTCTTTCCAAGGTGTCTTCATCGAGAAGCCCATATCTTTGGCGAGCGCCTCGAGAAGATGCTGATAGTAATCCGACGTGGATTTGGTTCCGCCCCATGGTTCAATCGCTCCCTCGGCTAGTGATTTATCAGGATCGGGAACGACGAGTTCAGGGTCGATTTCCAGGCTGAAACCGAGGCCAGAGCATGTTGGGCAGGCACCGTATGGTGCGTTAAACGAGAAGGTGCGTGGTTCTATTTCGTCCAGTTCGAGAGCGTGTCCATTCGGGCAGCTTCGATGCTCCGAGAAAGGCTGGCGACGTTCAGGACTCTTCTCGTCCACATCCACAAAATCGGCAATCACCGAACCGTGCGCAAGTCTGAGTGCCGTTTCTATGGAGTCCGTCAACCGTTGGCGAATGCCTGATTTGAGCACAAGTCGGTCGATGACCACCTCGATTGTATGCTTTTTCTGCTTCGTCAGTTTGATGTCGTCATTGAGCTGATGCATGGTGCCATCAATCAATGCGCGTGCATATCCATCGGAGCGGAGAGTCTCCATCAACTCTACGAATTCACCTTTTCTGCCACTGACCACCGGTGCGAGCACCTGAAAACGGGTGCCATCGCTGTGGCTGAGCAATGTGTCCACAATCTGCTGAGGTGTCTGGGCAGTGACCAATGCTCCACAGACAGGGCAATGGGGAATGCCAGTACGAGCAAACAGCAACCGAAGGTAGTCGTAGATTTCTGTAATCGTGCCGACAGTTGAGCGAGGATTGCGATTGGTGGTCTTCTGGTCAATGGAGACGGCAGGACTTAAGCCCTCGATGAAATCGACATCGGGCTTGTCCATCTGGCCAAGGAATTGGCGTGCATACGCGGAGAGCGACTCGACATAGCGCCGCTGACCTTCTGCAAACAAGGTATCGAATGCCAACGAGGATTTCCCTGAACCAGAGAGCCCCGTAAAGACGACCATCCTGTTACGTGGAAATTCAAGACTTACATTCTTCAGATTATGCTCACGAGCACCCTGAATGACAATTTTTCTGTCACTCGGAAGCGTTGAAAGGTCCGCAATGAGCGTGTTGCTCGTCGCTTTCATTGGGGGGTTGTGAATAAGGTCGTGCACGCGGTCGAGCTGTGCCGCCCTCTCTTGCGATGCATGTTCTTGCAATGTCTGCACTGTGGATTCGCTTCTATTCGTGGACTTTCGATGAACTGTGAATATCGTACCCCCATTGAAGCATATGCTTCGAACATCTGTTCGATTTTCACACAGGGCGTTTCGTGCATGCTGCGCGTCATGCCAAGCATCGATACTGATAGTGTGCGAGACTTGTCACAGAGCAGCGGAGGCAGGAAAGCACGAATGAGGGGGGATCGATGAGCGAACATCAAGCGGGGCCAATCGAGTCGAATGAGGCACCCGATATCGAAGAGACCGACCACAGCATTGCACCTTTCGATGTCGAGCAGGGCAATTCTGCTTCCCCGGAGGGTGGCGAAGGCATCGACGATGCGAATGCCGATACGCCACACGACAAGCAGACCACGGCAAAGAAGAGTGGGCATACGACCCGGCATGTCTCTCAGACCACCGTGCTGTGGATAAGCTGGGCGATCATGGTCGCGTTCAACGCTTACTCGGAACTCGCCCGACTGGGTGGCACCACCACGGGCGAGATCTCCAACAGAGAGTTCGCATGGTTCACTCCCGCAGGCTATGTGTTCGCCATCTGGGGCGTCATATACATAGCTCTTGCTGTCTTTCTGGCAGTGCTCCCCCGCGAGCGTCTCCCCTATCTATGGAACACCGGTTTCAACGCGGTCGGCATGCTCTTTATCCTCAGCTGCCTGCTCAACGTGAGCTGGCTGATCGTATGGCATTATGGTCAATTCACCGCAAGCATGATCATCATCGTGGCCATCGCCATCTCCGTCTGGCTGATGTATGCGTTGTTGAGGCGTGCAGGAGCAGGCATTCTTGTCTGGGCACCGATTTCGATTTACGCAAGCTGGCTAGCCATCGCTACCTGCGCCAATGCTTCGTATCTCGCGGTCCATCAGTATCCGAACATTGAATCGACCGTGCAGGCCACCACAACTTTCTTCATGCTCATTCTGCTGCTCGGTGGAGCTTTTGCAATACGCACCAGATTGAACGATTGGATCAGCCCACTGGTAGTCATCTGGGCCGCAATCGGCGTTGGAGTTCGTCTGTTCACCACCTCAGCGCCTATCGGAGTCATCATTATTGCCATGACTGCAATCGGCGCGCTGCTCATCTATTTCCCATGGCAACACTATTCGATTGTCCCGAACACATCAGCCAACGCCTAGGCCATGATTGTGTGCAGGTTGTGCTTTGGGAGTCGGTTTTTTCGCGATTCAGTCATACAACCGACTCCGAAAGCACAACGTGCACATAGGCCAAATCAAGACCGATGTTATGATGGTCGATTGGCAGAGGGCAGGACGGGACGCTGGATGAGGCGTCCATGCATTTTTTAACACGGTAAGGCGGATGAGGCATGGCAATCGAGGCACAGGGTCTGGAAATTCGAATAGGCGCTCGATTGTTGCTTTCGCCAACGAACTTTCACGTCGGCAAGGGTGACCGCATCGGCCTGGTCGGTCGCAACGGTGCAGGAAAAACCACGCTTACCCGAGTGATTACGGGCGATATGTTGCCTTCGGCCGGCAAAGTACGCGTATCTGGCAAACTTGGATATCTTCCGCAGTCCACGCACGCGGCAGATCCAAACCAGAGCGCTCTTGACCGCGTTATGAGTGCGCGAGACATAGCTTCGATCATCACGCGTCTGCGCAAGTCAGAGGTTGACATGACCAATCCTGACCCGACTATCATGGAAAAGGCCATGAACCGCTATGACAAGGCACTGCAGGATTTTGAACAGGCCGGCGGATATGCGGCACAATCCGAAGCCATCGCGATGGGCGAAAGTCTTGGACTCGATCAAGACATTCTCAAGAGAACCTTGGGAACGCTTTCTGGCGGTCAACGTCGCCGTATCGAGCTTGCAAGAATTCTCTATTCCGATGCCGATACCTTGATTCTTGACGAGCCGACCAACCATTTGGATGCCGATTCGATTGAATGGCTGAAGAACTATCTGCGCCATTTCGACGGAGGATTCCTCGTCATCTCCCATTCCACCGAATTGCTAGACGAAACCGTCAATAAGGTCTGGCATTTGGATGCACAGCTTGGCCAGATCGATGCCTATGCACTTGGTTGGAAGGCGTATCTCAAGCAACGCGTCGTTGATGAGGAACGACGTCGTCGCGAGCGCGAGGTTGCCGAGAAAAAGGCCGATCGCCTCATGAAGCAGGGCATCCGTCTGCATGCAAAGGCCACCAAGGCAGTGGCGGCACAGAATATGATGCGCAGAGCAGAACGATTGCTCGAAGGGACACAAGAAGCGCAGCGCGACGAGAAGGTCGCAGACCTCAGGTTTCCGGAACCTGCTCCTTGTGGTCGCACGCCAATCATGGCGAAGGATATTTCAAAGGCTTATGGCTCCAACATTGTATTTGCGGGCATCAATCTCGCCATTGACAAGGGTTCCCGTGTAGTGATTCTCGGATATAACGGAGCCGGAAAGACCACGACCCTGCGTCTGCTTGCCGGCATTGAAAAACCTGACACCGGTGTGGTCGATTTCGGTCATGGCGCAAAGATCGGCTATTTTGCTCAGGAACATGACACCTTGGATAACGATGTCAGCGTATTAGAAAATCTTCAGCATGTTGCCCCTGAATTGGAGAACACCCAGGCGCGTACGATTCTGGGTTCGTTCCTATTCTCTGGCGAAGATGCGATGAAACCCACGTCTGTTCTTTCCGGTGGCGAGAAGACACGTCTGGCCTTGGCAACATTGGTTACCAGCCGCGCCAATGTTCTGCTGCTCGATGAACCAACCAACAATCTTGATCCAGCCAGCCGTGATGAGATTCTCAAGGCGATATCCAAATATGAGGGATCGATTGTGCTGGTAACCCATGATGAGGGGGCTGTGCAGGCGCTGAATCCTGAGCGTGTGCTTCTGATGCCCGATGGTGACGAGGATCTGTGGAACGACGGATATCTTGATCTCGTTGCCGAAGAGTAGAACCCACGGGTAGAGTTGATGTGAGAGTGGCAGTTCATCACATTGGCTTCGATTCGGGGGGTAGATTGCAATGTCGTCATCTTTTCTCAGCGCTTCGGCGGGTTCGAATTCCCGGGTAAATGTGGCAGCACATGACGATTTTCTCTGCGAAGCCTTCGATTCTCAGACCGTACGAGCTTTGGAAAAGCCCCTGCTCGATATAGGTGTTCCTTTGATGCAGACCGCGGCTTCCGCCGTTGCAGCAACCGCCCGCGTGATGCTTTCACACATCGATGTTGAACTCGACCAAGCGGATGTTGTAGTTCTTGCAGGCGGAGGCGATAACGGTGGCGATGGCCTGTATGCCGCCGCTGAACTCAGCCAGGCTGGTGCTTCAGTCAGCGTGGTTGCCGTTGGGCGCAGTCTTCACCCGGAGGGATTGGATGCATGTCTGCACAGTGGGGTCGAAATAGACGCAATAGATCAACAGGCGATCATTCCCGGTTGCGTGACACCGAGCGATTCCGAAGAAAGTTCGGAACGTCTTGAAGATGTGCTCTCATACATTGCATCAGCGCATCTGGTGATTGATGCGATGACCGGGATAGGCCTTCATGGAAGTCTGCAAGGCATCCCTGCGGCCATAGCCGATGCGTTGGGCGAAAGCGGTGAACTTCCCGACAGAGCAGCTCTTCCAAACAGCATGGAAACTCACGGCTTGCCGCTGATCTTGGCGGTGGATACCCCCTCGGGAATCGGCATTGATGATGGAACCCTTCCCGGCGCATATATTCCTGCAGATGTCACCGTCACCTTCGGAGCATTAAAGCCTTGCTCGATGCTTCCACCGGCGGCCTATGTCTGCGGTCAGGTAGTCGTTGTCGATTTCGGCTTTGACACGGAGCATATCGAGCCAGCGGTGCGAGCGACAACAATGGACGCGTCAGCCCAATGGATTCGTTTACCGCATCTCAGTGATTCCAAGTATTCACGTGGAGTAGTGGGTCTCGTCACCGGTTCAGAGCAGTATCCAGGTGCAGCGGTCATGTCAAGCACCGCAGCAAGTGCAAGCAATGTTGGCATGATTCGCTATTGCGGTCCACAACGTGCCGAGGAGATGGTTCTCTCGCGGCTTCCAGAAGCGGTGACAGGGGCCGGCCATGTACAGTCGTGGGTTGTGGGATCAGGAGTATCTGTAAAGGACGACGATTCTCAACATCGCCAGATTCAGGACATTCTCGATGATTACGATATTGCAATGGTTGATGGCACCGATATCGACGATGTCGATGCAGATGAGAAGGTAGACGAAAGCGAGCTTTCGAATAATGCCTCTCAGATCAGGCTCTCGGTAAATTCATCGGAAGCTACGAATGCCGCTTCCGGCAAGCGTGCCCAACCATGTGCAGTGGTCGATGCTGGGGCTTTGCCATTGTTGCCCGGACGCGTAACCGCCAATGTCATTCTCACGCCACATGCCGGGGAGTTGGCTTCCTTGCTTGCTTCTCGAGGAGAAGATGTTTCCACCGAAGATGTTCTTGCTGAACCAATGAAGTGGGGCATTCGTGCCTGGGAACTGACGGGGGCGACGATTCTGCTCAAGGGCGCCATCACTGTGATCATCTTCGACGACGGCTTGGGCAATCCAACAGTTATCACCTCAGGCTTTGCTCCAGCATGGACGGGAACGGCAGGCTCAGGCGATGTCCTGGCCGGCATAATTGGAGCGGTGGTTGCGCAGAATGCTGATGCACTGCGAGAAAATCCATATCGAATCGGCGAATGCGTTGCAGCAGGAGCGTATCTTCATGGTATTGCGGCAAGAATCGCTTCCGGTTCGTATCAACGAGGATGGACCTTGCCGCTGCTGTGTGACCCACATCATGCTCGCAACTTTGTCCAATGGCTCGGCGATGTGCTTGATGGCGACACCTATGCCACCAAGCCGGTACTCGGACATCCAATCGTCGCATCTGACATCGTTGCACAAATCCGAGCATCCCTGACTCTCCTAGTTGAAAACCGGGTCAGCTATATTGCCGAAATTGAGGAAGAATCCGAAGATGAGGCAAACACCAGTGCCGATGAGGATTCAGAGGACATGGATGATGTCTCTGAAGACGATGATCTTTAACTCGACAGACCGAACAAGAAGAAGGCAATACCTGCCACACAGATTCATCAACTCGTGAAAGGTGATGAGTTCCATGCTAATCATTATGCGACATGGCCAAAGTACATGGACAGACAAGTCTGTAAATCGTTTCGCCGGCTGGGTCGACATTCCACTGACTCACATCGGTACCGAGCAAGCCGAGCATGCAGGTGAGTTACTGCAAAAATCCGACTTGAAACCGGATTTCGTGTTCACTTCGCTGCTGCGCCGTTCCATTGTGACGGCTGACATCGTGCTCGATGCCATTGACCGCTCCTGGATACCGGTGCAGCGTTCATGGAGACTCAATGAGCGTCACTATGGCGCGTTTCAGGGCGAAACGCGACCTGCCATGCACGATAGGTACGGCGACAAACTCTTTGCGACATATCGTCGCTCGTATGATGTTCGGCCGCCAGTCATAGATGTCGATTCACCGTTTTTCCAAGGCAATGACCCAAGATACGGCTCCGCGATCCGAGATGGGCTTGATGATCGAGATCCATCTACAATTCGCACTGAATGCCTCAAGGATCTCGCTGGGCGTCTTCAACCATATTGGGACAGGCGTGTAGCCCCGATGCTCGTTGAAGGGAAAACCGTACTCATTGTCACGCATGGATCGGTGGTACGAGCCATTGTCAAGATGCTCGAGCATATCAGTGATGCGGATATTCGCTCAATCAACGTGCCAACCGGCGTTCCCATGATCTACGACTTTATGGTCTCTTCAGCTGGCAAGCTCAGAGTGCAGGGACCGGGGCAATATCTCGATCCAAAGGCTGCCGAACAGGGCATTGCCGAGGTGTCTGCACTCGGGCAATCCAAGCAATAAGCCAGTTTGTTTCCCGTATCTATTGTTCGTGGTTCCCACACCTTGCAGGATGGATGCAGACAACTCCTCGTTATAAGTGATTTGAGCGAAACAACCTTTTGCTATAAATTATGCATATGACTCTGCTGCAGTTGAAATATATCGTCAAAATCGTTGAATGCGGTTCCATGAATGAGGCATCTCACGAACTTTACGTGTCCCAGCCCGCCCTCAGCTCGTCGGTCAAGGAACTGGAAAATGAGCTGGGCATCGACATCTTCACACGTTCATCCCAAGGCATCGCGCTCACTGTTGATGGCGCGGAATTCCTGACCTACGCTCGTCAGGTTCTCGATCAGGCATCGTTGCTTGAGGAACGCTATAAGAATGCAAAGCCGCGAAAGCAGCTCTGCCGCGTCTCAACGCAGCATTATATGTTCGCAGTGGAGGCTTTCGTCGAGATGATCAGTTCGACGAATTCAGATGAGTATGAATTCACGATTCGCGAGACCCGCACGCGTGACATCATCAATCAGGTGGCCAACATGCAGTCTGAGATTGGCATCATCTATCTTTCCGATTTCAACAAGGATGTGCTGGGCAAGTTGCTTCGAGGCAAGCATCTTGAATTCCATCCACTGTTCCGGGCGGGATTGCATGTGTTTTTGTCGCGCAACAATCCACTCGCAGCCAAGTCAAAGATCACGATGAAGGATTTGGAGCCATATCCATTCCTTCAATATGAGCAGGGTGAGGAAGGCAGTTTCTATTTCGCGGAGGAAGCCGTTTGGCCTGAATACTCCCCGAAGCAGATCAACGTGACAGATCGAGCCACAATTTTGAACTTCATCGTCGGATTGAACGGATACACCGTCTGCACAGGAATCGACAACGAGGACTTGAACAACGAGAAAATCGTCACGGTTCCACTTGAGTCGGATGAATCCATGCTTGTTGGGTGGATCAGCAACGAACGTGCGAAACTTTCAAGCGCAGCAAGCATGTACCTTGACAAGCTACGTAACGTGGTCGATTCCCACGGCTACACCATCATCAATTAAAGGGATTTGAACGTCCATACGCCCGCCATTGTGCTCATTGTGAACTTGTCAAAGTATTAACTCTCAACATCGTTGATTTTTGACCTAATTTATGGGAAAAAACAGCATTGATACTTTCGCAAGTTCACAATGAACGGCGCGCGCTGGAATTTACTCCCCCCGCGACCCGATATTGACGTCATGACCCTGGCTCGACGGGCATTCAAGCGCCTTTCATCACGCGTACATTTCGAATAGCATATGTGTGACGAGGCTCATTACTCTTGGAGGAGTATTATGTCATCAACTCGAGAATTCGTTGAATATGTCTGCGAGACAATTCGTGAGGCGGGTGCCATTCGATATCGCAAAATGTTCGGCGACTACATGGTCTATGTCAACGACAAGCCGCTGTTGCTCCTATGTGACAACACCGTGTACGTCAAGATACTGCCCTGCATCGAGAACCTGATGGGAGATGCCGAACGCGGCATCCCCTATCCAGGTGCAAAGGAGCATTACATGCTCGACTTTGAAAATCGAGAACTCGCACTGCCAGTGATAGCACAACTCGAGGAAGTCACCCCAGTACCAAGGAAAAAGCAACGAGGTGCCCGGATTTCCAGGACTTCCAAGCCCACTCCGCGCTCCGACATAGAGCAATAGCATCTTGGATAGGAATGGACACAGATATCTTCACCACAGCACGAAAGGAAACTGATGACTCCAACAGCATTGCCACCGATTACAGATCCCATTGGCGATTACATTGCCGCACAATCAGTTGACATGCAACCGCGCCTCTATGAGGTGTATCAGGCAATCGCATCGGTGCTTCCCGATGCCACGGAGAAAATGTCGTATGGCATTCCCACATTCTGGCAGGGAAGGAATCTGATTCATTTCGCCGCCTTCACGAGGCATATCGGCATTTACCCCGGCAGCAAGGCCATAGAAGCTTTCAACGATCGTCTGACCGAATACAAGACCAGCAAGGGCACCATCCAAATCCCCAACGACAAACCACTCCCCCTTGGTCTGATCAAGGAGCTTGCCCAGTGGAGCAAGGAACACAACGCCCGCTAGATAATATCCTCTCGTATCACATGGAAACTACAGCAATGGCGCCTTCGAACAACTCTGGGTAACGCCGTGAATAGCTAAGGTCAACCTTATTTTCGGTTGATCACTTCAATTCCATCATTTCGACACGAGTGAGACCGCCTGACAGCAGACCCTCTGCGTGTTTGCGCAGCCAATCAGAAATAGCTTCCAGATTGTTCGATTCATAATACGCAAGCAAATGCTGTATAAAATCGCGCTTCAACCCGTGGGGCTACTGAGAATATGCCAACTCCAGCATTGATAAGGCAATGATTTGCTACCATCAAAAGGGTTCGCTTATTGCCATTTGCAAACCATTGGCCCCTTGAAATAGCGAGGAATATGACAACCGCACGGCTTTCAGGGTCATGAAGAAGCGATGCATCTCCGATACAAGCTCGCGCAGATTCAATCGTTGGCACGTTCGGAGTCCAGTCTGTTCCGCCAATTCTCACTGGGATTGTCCGAAGCTTATCTGGATTAGCAATCGATCCAATACCAATTATGGTGTTGTAATGCGAAACGAATGACCAATCGACAGCTTCATCGACGTGTTCACAAAGGAATTCCCACGCCCGCTTGAGATTATTCACGACAATGATGTCAGCTACACGCATTCCTTCCGGGCGCGACCTTCAAGAATTTCTTCGTTGCCCGGAAAAGTGATTCCATCGACTTCGATGTTCGCCGTTTTCCACAGCACATCAATCAACAGTCGCCTCGCCAGACGCAGCGCGTACTTTCGCTGAATATCCATATGCCACTTGTGCTTCCCGAGGACGTATCCCTTATGGGTACTCGAACGAGTCTCAAGCGGAATGTTCTTCTGTCATATTAGGCGAAGCCGAACGAGCAGCCGCAGTCAGCCTGCCCTGAGCGAATGCAGTGAGATGAAGGGAGAGATCTTATGCCCATGAATACCAAAAACGGAGATCCCTCAACTCGCTGCGCTCGCTCGGGATGACGGAAAAAGAGAACGGTCAGAGCGACAGGGCACCCCTTCGTCATCACCAACAACCCAGGCTCACCAACAACCCAGCCATCACCAACAACCCAGGCACCCCGAACAATCTTTTGTCATCCCGAACGGAGCCGAGGGATCTCCTGTTGATTGGGTTCCGCTCGGGATGACCGGAATGAAGCCGATCACTGCATCGACACATCGTTCAGCAGCGTGAACGAACTCGTTCAGGATCTCAATGGGAACAATTTAGCATACGCTTCCAATTCCAAGTTTTGAAAGCGATCACAAAGAACTTTCAGAGATACGCGATGGGTGGGTTGAATCGTAATTCAGCCCACCCATCGCGAACAGCCACTTTCTACCAGGCATTGCTCGATTCTTGTGCTTTAGAAGAACTGGCGCATGATGTCCTTCAGCGGCGGCATTGATGGGATCTTCCAATAATTCTCAAGATAATGGGTGCCATACTTCGTGTATCCCATGGCCTCTTCGCCAACGATCTTGCCAGGCAGCGGCGCATTATCCTTGACATAGACGTTGATCAGCACTGGCTTGTCGGTTTCCTTGTATGCCTTCTCCAGCGCATCCTTGAATTCGGCATTGCTTCGGGCGGTGTAGCCAACGCCACCTGCAGCCTCGGCGAACTTGGCATAATCCATGTCTTCCAAATCAATCTCGTAATTCAACTGGCCTGCGCTCTGCTGTTCATATTCGATGAAGGCAAGCTTCTGATTGTTGATGACTACCTGGATGATAGGGAGCTTGTATTTGACGGCCGTCACGAAGTCCTGCATGACCATTGCAAAGGCGCCATCTCCAGAAACGCTGATATTCTTTCGCTCCGGATACGATTCAGCACCTGCGATGGCACTTGGCAGACCGCAGCCCATGGTGCCCAGCCACGCCGAGATCGAATACTTCTGCGTTGGCTGAACGTGAAGGAACCGCGCTCCCCACGAAGTCGATGTACCGACATCGATGGAATAGACAGCATCCTTCGGAGCGGTCTCGTCAATGCTGGCGAACACTGCCTCAGGTGAGGCAGGCGTGGTATTGAGACTGCGCTTCTCGGACATCCACTTGTTCCAGATGTCCATATCCTTCTGGCATGCCTTGAGAAAACGATCATCACTGCGCAGAGCACCCTTGGCATTGAGTTGTGAGACGACGGCACCCGCGTCGCCATCAATGGCAAGATCAACTGCATAGCGACTGCCCAGATTCTCCGGGCAGGTATCAATCTGAATGCACTTGGCCTGGCCTGCATCCGGCAGATACGGCGTGTATGGATAATTTGTGCCGATCATCAGCAGCAGATCAGTCGACTTCATTGCCTCATACGCTGGCTTCGTTCCCAACTTGCCAACGTTGCCAAGGCTGTTTGCATGGTCATCGGCAATCGTGCCCTTGGCTGGCATCGTCAGGATAAATGGAATGTTGTTGGTCTCGACGAACTTCTGCAACTCGGCACCGGCGTGCTCGCCACCCTTGCCAATCAGCGCAAGTGGCTTCTGTGCCTGCTGTACCATGGAAATGGCCTCGGCAAGCTGCTCGTCATCGACCTGCGGAGTGCTGAGCTTGAATGCAGCGGCACTATCCTTGTATTCGTTCGTAACTTTATGATCTGGAAGATCATCGGGAATGGTCAGGACTGCAACACCCTTTTTTGTCATTGCCGCACGAATGGCCGAGTCCACGACCTTGCCAAGATTGTCCGAAGCGGAAATGGTCTTGTTAAAGACTGCGACGTCGTCGAAAAGCTTAGGGGTATTGACCTCTTGGAAATAGCCTTCGTTGATGTCCTTCGTAGTGACCTGACCGAGCAAGGCGAGCACGGGCACATGATCCATCTTGGCATCATACAGGCCATTGAGTAAATGAATCGCACCAGGTCCGCCAATGGCGAGGCACACGCCCACACCACCAGTAAGTTTGGCATTCGCGGCTGCAGAGAGCGCTGCGACTTCCTCGTGCCGTACCTGAACGAACTTGATTTTCTCCTGATTGCGTCGCAAAGCATCGACTGTGGTGTCAATCGAGTCTCCTGGCAAACCGAAGACGTGCTTTACTTTCCAATTCATCAACACACTGACCAGTTGGTCAGCAGCTTTTGTCGACATGAACATTCCCCTTTACCTAACGCTATGTTTCCCCCGTGATAACGGTTCTACATACACGTATGGTAGTGAAGGGAAATTGTTTCAAGAGACTTTTTCAATGTCTACTTCATTACATTTGAGTGACCAAACTACTCATTTGCAAGGATTTAAGCCAAAAGTCAGGACAGTCCCGTACCTGCAATGTGACGAATGCCACACGCCTTCAGGAGCCACTTCGAAGAGCTGCAAGCAGTAAAAAGCGTGGAGCGCCTGGCGCAATTGCTCAGCAGCCGTATTCGATGAAGTAGTTGTGAGCCTGCTCCTGGAGCTGCTCCGAAATGATTGGGGTGCCATCCGGTTCGGTCATCTGTGCAGCCGTGTCGAAGATCTCCTGGACGTTGGCAATGCTGAATACCGGAAAACCAAATTCCTGCTCAACGGCCTTCACCGCTGACATATGCGAATTTGCAATGTGCTCCATGCGGTCCACACTCAAGACAAGACCAACGATTTCAACATCCGCCTGACTTTTGAGCTTGGGAATGACCTCATGAATTGCCGTTCCTGCGGTCATCACATCGTCGACCAGCAGTACCTTCATGCCGTCTTGCAACTGTGTGCCGACCATGATGCCGCCATCACCATGGTCCTTGGCCTCCTTGCGGTCGAAGGTGTATCCAACAGGCATGTCGTGTGCGGATGCGAGTGCGATTGCAGTCGACACAGCGAGTGGAATGCCCTTGTATGCTGGTCCGAATACCGTGGCTATGTCCACTGGCAAATCGCCATTATGGATCGCCTGCGTAATGGTCTGTGCATAGAATTCGCCGAGCAAGGCGATTTTCCGACCATCATCGAATGCCCCAGCATTGATGAAGTATGGGGATTTTCTGCCTGATTTCAACGTAAAATCACCAAATCTGAGCGCTCCAACTTCAAGCAGAAATGAAGTGAATCTTTGACTGATGGTTTCTCCATGCAGCGCTTTAAAAGCTACCATGTGCGTCCTTCCGCAAGTTTTTCAGCTAATTCAGGCCGTGCATCCAAAAGATCATCAAGTTCCCGAGCAATGCGTAACGGCGCTATTGGATCAAGGAGAGCGGCGGCTCCGACCTCAACCGCGTTGGCTCCCGCATAAAGGTACTCCAACGCATTGTCACCATTCGAAATACCACCTATTCCGATGATTGGTATGTCTGGCAACGCTCGGCGAACGCGCCACACAAAACTTAGTGCAATGGGAAAAATGCATGGCCCGGAAACACCGCCCGTAATATTGGCGAGGATCGGTCGCCCCGTTGTGGTGTTGATCCTCATGCCCACAAGCGTGTTGATGAGGCTCAGAGCATCAGCACCCGCATCGACAGCGGCTTTGGCGATGCCCACTATATCGGTGACGTTCGGAGAAAGCTTGACTATCATCGGCTTGTCCGTGATATTGCGCAATGCACCGATAAGATGGTGCAGAGCCTTGGCATCCGTGCCCACGGACATGCCTCCGTGCGAGACGTTGGGGCAGCTGACATTGATTTCGAGCATGTCGCATGGCTTGTCAGCGAGGCGCTCAACGACCTGAATGTAGTCTTCATCACTGTGACCTGCCACGTTGGTGATGACGTTCGCACCCATGCGCTTCAACATGGGAAGATCATTGGCAAGATAGTGGTCGAGACCTGGATTTTGCAGCCCTACAGAATTTACGGTTCCTGCCGGAGTTTCAGCGGTTCTTGGCGTGGGATTGCCCTCCCAGGGAATGATGGAGACACCCTTTGTGGAAACGGCTCCCATCTGTGCAACGTCATAGAATCTGCTGCAAGCCTCGACATTGAACGTGCCGGAAGCCGTACCGACCGGATTTTTCCACGGAACACCTGCAACAATCGTTGGATGTTTCCATGGCAGTGTCAGCATGTCTTGCAGCGACTGACTGCTGGACAAGGCGTCAGTCCGTTCAATCGCAGTCGTCATCGTTCGCTCTCCCATCCGAGTTCCTGAGCAGTAAACACCGGCCCTTCGAGACAGACTTTTTTGCGCCCATGAATGGTATCGACCACGCACACGACGCAGGTTCCATATCCACAGCCCATACGTTCCTCAAGGTTAAACTGGGTCGCAATACCCCTGCTCGAAGCCCAGAACGCCACCGCCTTCATCATCGGAGTGGGACCACATGAGAGTATGACAACCGGATCCGAAATCTGTCTGAGTTCTGCATCCATGCTATCGAGAACGGTAATTACATTGCCCTGTTCCTCATCGATGCTGCGCACATCATCGCTATATTGACCAACGATCGAATCGGCAAAATGATGCTTGCGATATCCAAAGATTGCAGTGGTTCTGTTCTCTCTCCCGGAGTCATGCAGGTACTGTGCCGCCTGAATCAGTGGAGGAACGCCCAAGCCACCACCAACGAGGATGTATCGGGCATCAGGACTGGTCAGGTCGAAGGTCTTGCCCAAAGGACCCAGCACATCGATGGAATCTCCTGCCTTCATCTGTGCGAATTGCGCTGTTCCGGCACCAACGATTGCAAATATGAAACTGACCTCGTCACCGCAAATCTCACAGATGCCAAAGGGACGCGGCATCAGACGCAGTCCATCATGGGTGAAGAGGTTGGCAAACTGCGCTGGTCTGGCGTGTTCTGCCATATACCGGTCGCAAATGACAAGCTCGATCACACCCTGATCAAGCTGTCTCACACTGACGATGGGAACCGAGCGCCTTGCCGGCAGATAGCTTTCGCCATTGACGACAATGCCTTCACTCGGCTCATGGCATCTGCAGATATCTGAAGCATCATGAGAGCCCTTGGCGGGACCAGTGTGACGCTGCTTGATTTGTGTCGGAATGAATTGGGTCGACATCAAGACCTTTCCTTCAACGCTGTGTTCAATGCATCTCTCATATCGAGCGCAGCTCGACGAGCATTCATCCCTACAAGTTGCAGAGAATCTTCGATGGAAAGCGCGGAATTGTAAGCAGGATCTTTGCGCCAAGCGCCGATAATGCCACGAGATGAGTTTACAATCGCACCTTCACCATGAACATCAAACATAGCTGCCACGTCAGACGCAGTGCCACCCTGTGCACCGTATCCGGGAATCAGGAACATGGCCCGTGGCATTCGAGCTCTCAGAGAGGCTCCTACACGCGGATGCGTAGCTCCCACAACGGCACCCACCCTTGAAAAACCCTCATCTCCTACTGAGTCGGATCCCCACTGCATGACTTTGTCTGCAACATGCTCGTACACACGTTGATCATTGTCGCTCATCAGCTCTTGAAATTCGTCGCTTGAAGGGTTGGAGGTGCGCACCAGCACGAAGATGTCTTTATCGGCCTGTTGAGCGGCATCAACAAATGGCGCTATGCCGTCAGTTCCGAGGTATGGATTGACGGTTACCGAGTCCTCGTACCAAGGGAAAAATCCAAGTTCCTCCCGTGATGCATCCGGTTTTCCTTCATCGCGCTCGTCGTCTGCGAGACACTTGCACTGCGAAGTATTTTCAGAAGCACCTCCAGAAAGATCAAACGCTTGAAAAATCTCACTATTCGGACGTGGTATGCCTGAAAGGTGGTATGCGTACGCCGCCGCTGTTGAACCGATATCACCGCGCTTGATATCGCCGATCACATGCAGTCCCGCTTCATGTGCAGCACGGCACGTCTCAACATATGCCATCATTCCTGCTGGTCCCAAGGCTTCGTACATGGCAATCTGAACCTTTACAGCAGGAACAATATCCTTCACGGCGTTGATGATGCTTCGATTGAATTCCAGGAACTTTGCATTCACCATTGCTGCCCACAAGGCGCGGCCCTTGACTGTATCGATGTCACCGACAATTTCCCGTGCTCCTGCAAACAATTGGGGTGGCAACAGCGCAATGGTGGGATCCAAGCCTACAACGCTTGGATTATCGAATTTCCGTATGGCCTCAACGAGTTTATCCATGTTTATTCAGCCTTTTATTCTATGTCGGATGCGCAGTTCGTCGTGATGGCTTCTTATTGTCTTGCTATTCGCATGGATTCATCTCTCTGGTGGCTGGAATCCGGTTGAATGCAATCGCAGCATTGAGGATCGTTGCCTGAGCCCTGCCAGACACCGACATCCCTTGGAATGGCGTGTTATGCGCCTTCGAATGAAAGTCGCCTGACTCTACAGTCCATGTGCAGTCAGTGTCGAGAATAGAGAAATCGAGGGATTGAGTGTTTTCACGATTGCTCAAATCAAGCAACCTTCTATGAAGGTGCTCAACATGTGCATCCTGTGCGCGATGTTCACCATCGCAGTTGTCCAGCAATGCCGAAATATCAACCACATCAATCCCCATGAGTCGTGCCGGCGCAAGCGACATCAGTTCGATCAGGCGAGTGTCATCGATCACTCCACCATCGACCAGAACACGGTGACATACGGCATAGGCCGTCTCCAAGCCAATGATGCCGTTCGGCGAATCCAGCATGCCCTGGTTCTTCTCGGACATGGTGTGAGGCGCATGGTCGGTTGCGATCATGTCTACAGTGCCGTCCTCAACCGCAGCGATCGTCGCCTCGCGGTCGGCAGCGCTGCGCAATGGCGGATTCATCTTCGCCATCGCTGCGAAACGCTTCACGTCCTCGTCACAGAGTGCCAGATAGTGCGGAGCTGTTTCGCAGCTCACCGGAATACCTTCTGCCTTTGCCTTGCGAATCGCATCGAATGCGAGCGCCGTGCTCACATGCTGCAGATGCATATGGGTGCCGGTGGTGCGGGCGAACTCGATGTCTCGCGACACCACATTCAACTCCGTGGACGCAGGAATGCCAGGCAGCCCCATGCTTCGTGAGGTCTGCCCCTCATTCATGACACCACTGTCATGATGCTCGCAGTGGTCAAGAATGGGAAGTGAGTAACGTCTTGCGTGTTCACCAACATCGGCAAGAATTTTCGATGTTACTGCCGAGCCATCATCGCTGATGGCTACCAGTGGATGTTCGCGCATGACACTATCAGATGGGAGCTGCTGAACCGAAGCACGCAGATACCTCTTCCAATCCTCAGGGTCACTTGCGTCGATTCCTGCTCTGTCAACGCTCGCACATACGCTCAACAGGTATTTCGTCGGCAATGTTGCTCGGTGGGCCTGCGCATAGTGTTGCACATAGTCGATGACTGAATGGAATCCAGCCTGTTCAACCTCGCGCCTCCCGTGTGCGTCTGTTGGTGAAAAACCATCAAGGGCATCACTGGTGTCGAATCGCCTGCCATCCATGGCTGGTGCGGTGTTCGGCATGAGCAGCACGGTGGTGAAGCCACCGGCCGCTGCCGATCGACAGCCTGAAAGCATATCCTCCTTGTCGCGCTGCCCGGGATCGCGAAAATGCACATGCGGATCGCACAGGCCAGGAGCGAGCACAAGCCCTCGAGCATCGACATGAATCACAGCATCGGCGCAGGACTCGTCCGAAGACTCGATCTGATGCACACAGGCTTCGCCACGATGCGAAAACAAGCCCGTATCGTCAAGAATCCCATCGAACGAAGTGGACGGCAGTGCCACATCAATGATCTCACCGGTATCCCAGACGCGGAGTCCATGGAAAACAACGCGGAACGAACCATGAGCAGAGTGTTGATTGATGTCGAGTGAATCCATCGATGCGGCAGCCATCAGAACTTGGCCTCCTCGTCGCAATAATCGCAACGATATTCCTGACGCTTGGTGTGCATCAGATGGAACAGCTGGTCAATGCCGTGCTCGGTGGTCGTGACACAACGCGGATTGGTGCAACTGATGACGTTGACCACATGCTCCGGAAGACTTGGCTGCTGCTTGTCAATGATCTTGCCGCCCTTGACGATGTCAACGGTCGCTTGGCGAGCGATGAGACTCAACACATTCAGATCAACGCTTGTTTCATCCTCGATCTTGATGATGTCCTTGGTGCCATAGCGTTGACTGCTCGCGTTCATGATCAATGCAAGCTTGGTCTTGGCCGGGTCGATATGCAGGAACTGCAGCACCTTCAGTGCCGTCCCTGCGGGAACGTGATCGATGATGATGCCGTTGGTAACGCTGGTAACCTCCATCAGGCATACACCTCCTTCCCTGACCATGCTTCATAGCCTGGAAGCTCATCTCCGAGCACCGAACTTTCCAGTGCCATGCGCATGAGCATGCCGTTCTTGACCTGTTCGAAGTATGCAGCTCGGGGGTCGTTATCCACTTCGACTGCGATCTCATTGACGCGAGGCAGAGGATGTAATACCGCCATCTCCGGCTTCGCGTGCCTGAGTTTGTCCTCGTCGAGAATGTAGGTATCACGCAGACGCAGGTAATCGTCTTCGTTGAAGAAACGCTCTTTCTGTACTCGTGTCATGTACAGCACATCAAGATCGCCAATGACACCGACAAGGTCACGTGTCTGCACGAATGAACACGATGGGGTGTCGTTGATGCGATCGAGCACATATTGCGGCGTTTTCAACTCATCTGGACTGATAAGCACAAAACGGACATTGCCGAAACGGCAGAGTGTAGAAATCAGAGAGTGTACCGTACGACCAAAGGTAAGATCGCCGCACAGACCAACCGTGAGATTGTTGACTCTGCCGAAGCGTGAAGTCAAGGTTGCAAGATCCGCGAGAGTCTGAGTTGGATGCATATGACCGCCATCACCGGCATTGATCACCGGAACCGAAGCAGCTCTTGAAGCCACCAGCGCAGCGCCCTCCTTCGGGTGTCGAATGGCAACGACATCGGCATAATTGCTCACTGTCTTCAATGTGTCCGAGATGGATTCACCTTTTGAAACGCTCGATAGCTGTGCACCGGCGAAACCAATCACATTGCCGCCAAGGCGCAGCATCGCTGTTTCGAAGCTGAGACGGGTTCTTGTACTCGGTTCATAGAACAGCGTGGCAAGAATTCTTCCGTCGCACGTGTGCATCACCTGTCTACGATGCGAATCGATATATTCAGCCTTGCGAAGCAGCTCAATGATCTGCTGTGGTGAAAGGTCATCAAGCGTGACGACGCTGTGACCTCGTAACGTGGAGGTATTCCCCGAAATACCAGCACTATGGATTGATGATGATGCGGATTCAACACGAGCAGAAGACGCTTCCACTGATAAATCCGGATTGTTATTGTCGGACAACGGCTCACCTTTCTGCGATAAGGTGGCCACACTGACGTGACCTAGTCAACAATAGATAAGTTTTGTTAACAACGCAACATGTCCGAATGTCCTTCGTCCGTCCATATGAACACCTTGCGTTTTGGGAGTCGCTTTTTGGTTGAAATCAGTGAGAAAGCGACTACCAAAGTACAATCTGAAAAAACAGTGCACCCGAAGCGCAGGGTGTGCGTTACATGATGCCATAGAAGAGGCGGTTGCTGATCTCTCGGCAGCGGCGCATCTTTGCCAGCACGTCATTTTCAAATCTCTGGCCCTGATGCGCGGCATAGCCAAGATAGATGGCTATGCCGCCCAATGAATAGACGTCATCGGGCAGGATGTCTGCGCGTGTGGCCCTACCGGACCATAGATAGCTGCCATTGCGGGCAGCGGTGCACATAATCCATGTCTCGCGCAGATTATCGGCATCCTCCACATCGATCAAGCCTTCGCGGCGCAAAGATTCCAGCGCTTCCAGAGTTGAGGTTGTCTGCAACGCAGGAATGTCATGAGCATGCTGCAACTGCGACAATTGAACCGTCCATTCGATGTCTGAAAGACCGCCCTTGCCGAGTTTGATGTGACGTTCTCTCCTGACCCCACGCGGCAAACGCTCAGATTCCATTCGCGCCTTCAATGTGCGGATTTCACTGATCTGATCATCGGTCAAGGCAGACTTGGGGTATCTCAGAGGATTGATGATGTCATCAATAATCCTGTGGCCTAAATCGGAATCTCCTGCAGCGAAGCGAGCTCTGAGCAAAGCTTGTGATTCCCATGTGCTTGCCCAGGAGCGGTAGTATTCACGGCATGAATCATAGGACCGCACCAGCGGACCGTTCTTGCCTTCCGGTCGAAGATCCATATCGAGATCGATTTTTTCTTCCACACTCACAGAGCCTGACAGCACCAGACGCATGTCGTCGATCACGTGGAGCGCAAAAAGGTTGGCTTCATGTGAATCTGCACCCTGCTTGGGCTCATACACTGCGATGATATCGGCATCTGAACTGAAATTCACTTCGCTGCCGCCATATCTTCCCATTGCAATGATGGCGATGTTAGCCGGCGCAAGTGCGGCCTTCGACTGATCAATCTGTCTGGTTACCGCCCATCTCAGCGTTGCGGAAAGAATGGCGTCATACACATCCGTCATGCCCTGAAGACATTCACTCTCCGACACTGCATGACTCATCCATCCAAGACCGATGCGTTCGATCTCATGCCGGCGCATGGCTCTGATCGATGTGGCGAATCCAGCAGGCTTATCGGCAAAACGTTCGACTGTAGAACGGGTCTGCGTACGAAGGCTCATTTGTGAACGAAGCTGCAACTGCTCGTCGGCACCAAGCCAGGTAATGGATTCCGCAGATTTGCGCAATGCCTCTCCAAGGAATCTCGAATTGGAGAGAATATGACATAACCGCTGAGCCGCGGAGGGCGAATCTCTCAAAAATCCGAGATATTGGCTGCCCGTACCAAAACGCTCTTGCAAGCTTCTCCAGCCAAGCAGTCCCATATCTGGATTCTGCCCCTGACCAAGCCATTCCAAGACTGCTGGCAGGAGAATCCTGTTGATCTTGGCGGCACGCGACAAGCCTGTTGTCAAGACCTCAACATGGCGCATGGCTGCCTGCGGATCCGCAAAGCCGATGGAAGCGAAGCGATCCTCGGCTGCCTCCCTGCTCAGCCGAATGTCATCGGTCTGAGTCTGCGCGCTGATGGGGAGCATGGGACGATAATAGATATCCTGGTGCAGCTTGCGAATCTCGCGCCTTGTGGCATCGAAACGGTTCACCAGCTCATCGGAATGAATGTTGAATGCACGCGCAAGTCTGCGTAGGTCGATGTTTGCGTCCAACTCCTCTCGCGTGATCTCACGAACGCGTTCCATACCACCGTAACTTCCTTTACCTAAATCTGGGAAGAGATGGGTCCGCTTCAACTCCCACATCTGTTGACGATGTTCCAACACACGTTCGAAGCGATAATCCTGCGAAAGTCGAACGGCCTGTTTTCGAGAGATGTAACCGCCGCTGGCCAAGGCTTGCAAGGATTCCAAGGTTGATGCCGTACGTAGGGTGGCATCGGTTCGGCCGTGAACGAGCTGCAGCATCTGTACCGTGAATTCAACATCGCGCAATCCTCCACGACCCAGTTTGATCTCGCGATCCTTCAACGGCGCAGGGATAAGAGACTCGACCCGTTTGCGCATGCTCTGGCAGTCGTACACAAAATTACTGCGCTGCGACGCGTTCCATACGAACGGCCGAGTTCCGTCATAATAGGCTTTTCCAAGTTCGGCATCTCCAGCAACCGGTCGTGCCTTCAACAATGCTTGGAATTCCCAGCTTTCCGCCCACTGCTCGTAATAGCTGAGATGCGATTGAAGCCGACGGACCAATGGGCCATCCTTGCCCTCTGGCCGTAGTCCCCCATCGATCTGCCACAATGCTGGCTCCGTAACGCCTGCAATCACCGACTGACAGATTTTCTGCACCATCATCGCAATCTTGCTGCCGATTCGAATCAGCTGTGCATTATCGACTTCTTCGCTGACTGGTTCGACAACATAGATGAGATCGACATCCGAGACGTAATTCAACTCCTGCGAGCCCAACTTGCCCATGCCGATTATGGCAAAGCGGCAGATATCGCCATGCTCGACGTTGTTCTTTGCTATGGCAAGCGCCGCCTCAAGCGCCGAATCGGCCAATGCAGACAGCATCGTGCTCACACGTGGCTGAACATCGATCGGATTGCGCGTCTGCGCATCGAATTGCATGATCGCTGCAAGTTGAAGATAATATTCGCGCCGCATCGAGTTGACTGCCTCAGCAAGTGACTTGTCAGCATCCTCGGTCATGGCACTCTTGCGCTGTGCAACGTCGAATTGCAACGAATGCTGTGCATCTTTCGCCGCTGCAATAACCAGTTCGGGCCTGTTCATCATCATGAATCCAAGAGCCTTTGAAACTCCAAGAACCATGGTCAGATTTGCAATCTGACCATCTTCTGGAAGCTTGTCATGCAATCTCAACCCCTGCCGGTGCAGCGAACCGATAATGTCATAGAGATTTCTCAAGGCTGTATCAGGATCGCAAGCTCGTGCAAGGCTGCTCAGAAGAAGTGATATGCACTGGCTTCCCAGACCCTCATCACCGAGTTTCTCCAATACCGTTCGTGCAGCGGCAAGATTGCGCAGTCCGGCACGAATGAGAGCCTGAGCGCTCAACGCTTCATCAATTTCTTGCATACAGTCAATCTACCCTATGCAAAACGTATACAAATGTGGAGTGCCAAAGTTCATTGTGAACTCCCCAGAGTATAGACCCACCAGAATGACAGAATATGCCACTCATTTAGCGGAAATATAGTGTTTATACTTCAACGAGTTCACAATGAACGCAGTCCATCACTATCAGGCAAAGAGTGAGCGAACATTGTTCCAGATTCTGCGGGTGGTTACTGCCTTGTTCATCGTATAGAGATGAATGCCGTCGACTCCGCGTGCAACAAGATCGGAAATCTGTGCGGATGCGTAGATGATGCCCGCCTCCTGCATGGCAGAAGGGTCTTCACCCCACCGTTCAATCATGTGTTCGACAGTTGAAGGGATGCGCGAACCGCACATGCCCACCATATGTTTGACTCGAGAAGCGTTCGTAACCGGCATGATGCCGGCCTCGATGGGAACGGTAATGCCCGCGGCACGAACCTTGTCCAGGAATTTCAGATAATCCTCGTTATCAAAGAACAGTTGCGAAATCAGGTGATTCGCGCCTGCATCAACCTTGGTCTTCAAATTATCGATATCAACATCGAGATTTGGGGCTTCTGGGTGGCACTCTGGATAGCATGCGGCATATACGGTCATCTCAGGCTTACGCTCACGAATATAACGCACCAGATCACTCGCATATTGGAACTCGCCGCATGGATCGGTTCCCAGCTGAGAATCACCGCGCAAGGCGAGTGTCGCTTTCACCCCTGCATCCTCAAACAGATCGAGCTCATGATCAATCGTTGTCTTGTCAGCATATCGGGCGGTCAGATGAGCGACCGCCGGTATGCCGTATTCTGTTCGAATTGTATTTGCAATTCTGGCCGTCGCCGTGCGATCTGCCTGCTTTCCCGTTCCGTAGGTAACCGAAATGAAGTCAGGATGCATGCCTTGCAAGCCGTCCAGGGTGTCATAGATGGTTCCGACCGGCGCAGTTCTGCGTGGAGGAAACACTTCAAGCGAAAACATTGGAGAATGCAAGGCTAGCGCTCCAACCTCGCACGAATTGCCTGAGCTGCAGCCACCATGTGCTCAAGGCTTGGCCATGTCTCTGCATCGCCTCGTGTCTTCAGACCGCAGTCGGGATTGATCCACACCGCCGAAGCTTCCATCTTGTCAAGAATCTCGTTGATACGTGTCTCGATCTCTGCCTCGGATGGAATGCGAGGCGAATGGATGTCATAGACGCCTGGACCAGCCTCAGTCTCAAAGTGCGCGTCATGAATTGCATCGAGAACGGTCAAATCGGAACGAGATGCCTCGAATGAGATGACATCGGCATCCATCGCATCAATATCCTTGATGATGTCATTGAATTCGGAGTAGCACATATGCGTGTGAATCTGAGTGGTTGGCTTCACACCGGAATGCACGAGTCTGAATGCTGGGATGGCCCAGTCAAGGTAAAGCTTATGCCAGTCGCTGCGGCGCAACGGAAGCTTTTCACGCAACGCTGCCTCATCGATCTGGATGACCTTGATGCCGGCATCCTCGAGGTCAAGCACCTCGTCACGGATGGCGAGCGCCAGCTGCGTGGTCTGTAGCTTATGGCTCACATCTTCGCGCGGCCACGACCAGTTGAGAATGGTCACAGGACCGGTCAGCATGCCCTTGACCAGACGAGTGGTGCGGGATTGCGCGTATGCGCTCCATGAAACGGTAATCGGCTGGGCACGGGACACATCAGACCATACGATTGGAGGCTTGACGCAACGCGTGCCATAGGACTGCACCCAAGCGTTCTTGGTGAAGAGGAAGCCGTTCAAGTGCTGGCCGAAGTATTCGACCATATCGTTGCGCTCGAATTCTCCGTGGACCAAGACATCCAGACCGATGCGCTCCTGCTTTTCAAGCACTCCATCGATGTGCTGCTTGATGAAGGTGTCGTACTGTTCTTCGGAAATCTCGTGCTTGCGGAATTGTGCACGCTCGGCGCGAATCTCACGTGTCTGGGGGAACGAACCAATGGTCGTCGTAGGCAGCAGCGGCAAAGCCAACTCTTCACGCTGCTCCGCCTGACGCTCCTTACGCTCTGGCAGACGAGTGAAATCACTGTGGTGCAAAGCTTCGATTCGCTTGGCGACCTTGCTGTCAGTCTCTACACGGTGACCATCAAACAAAGCCTGATTATCAGCAAGTTCACGAGAATCCTTCAACGCTGCCTCATCCAATTCGGATAAAGCCGCAATCTCATTGATTTCCTGTAGCTTTTCGACGGCGAATGCGAAATGCTTGCGCACATCGGGATGCAATCCATTCTCGCCCTCGACGCTGAATGGCACATGGAGCAGCGAACAGCCAGTCGATACCGCAACACGGTCGGTTATCTGATTGACGGCATCCAACACGCCGAGGCTGTCAGCATAGTTATTGCGCCAAATGTTGCGTCCGTTGACGATACCGGCAAAAATAGTGGTGCGTTGCGCAACACCGAATTTCTTGAGAGCGGCAAGGTTGTCGTCGCGTCCTTCAACGAAATCAAGCCCGACACCATCGAATTCAAACAGATTCACCGTCTCATAGATGTCGGCAATATGACCAAAGTATGTCTGCAACAGCACCTTTACCGATGCCTTCTCGGTGTCTCGTGCGGGAAGAATCTTGGAGTAGAGGCTCTTGAACAGCTCAAGGTCCCCATCACTCTTGTCGAGCACCAGATATGGCTCGTCAAGCTGCACCCATTGTGCGCCCAACTCTGCGAATCTTGAAAGCACCTGCGCATAGACGCGTGCAACCGCGTTGACCAGACCTTTGTCAAAGGTCAATGGCGCACCTTCTGGACGACGCGCCAGCTTCAGGAATGCATATGGTCCAATCAGCACGGGCTTGGTGATGATGCCAAGCTCCTTCGCCTCGCTGAATTCGTCGAAAGGCTTGGTGCTGTTCAGCTTGATTTCCTCGGAATCATCGATTTCCGGAACGAGATAGTGATAGTTGGTAGTGAACCATTTCTTCATGGGAAGCGCTGTTACATCACCGCGTTCACCCTGATATCCGCGTCCCATCGCGAATAGGGTGTCCTCGGCATCAAGCGAAAGCCTATTGTAACGTTGTGGAATTGCGCCGAGGAGCATGGACGTATCAAGCAGTTGATCGTAATAGCTGAAATCATTGCTTGGAATCAGGTCAATCCCAACTTCCTTTTGGAGCAGCCAATGCTTCTTACGCAACTCGCGGGCCGTGGCCTGCATATCCTCCAGTGTCGATGTGCCTTTCCAATAACTTTCAATCGACCGTTTCAGCTCCCTGTTCGAACCGATGCGCGGGAAACCGATTACCGAAGTGAGTGCGGACATGCTTCCTCCAATGTATGTTGATTCAACCCCTGAAGCGTACCAACTGAGGACATTTATCGGTAATTATAATGAGAGGTGTGTCGTTATAAGTAAAGTTTATAGCTTACATGCAAGGCCGATGGCTTCTACACTTCAAAATCGCGCGGGGTCAAGACCGCAACAAGGTCAGCACCGTGCATGGTCCACTCGCCGAATGGCCTGTCACAGGCGAAAATCGCCACACTTGCAGGAGAGAGACCGAGATGCAGCAGATCCAGCTGAGTAGGATCCGATTCGGATGTCGCCAGCCATTCACAACTCACCGAAACCGTCGGCTCATGACCCAGAATCATCAAGGTTCGTCTCTTGGGCTTGGTGGTGTGAATCTCGTCGAGGATTGATTGAATGCCGCCCTGATATAGACTCAGCCTGACATCAACCTTGGGGCCGTCGCCGAAGTATTTGAGCATCCGATTCAGAGTCTCCACGGTGCGGTCTGCACTGGACGTAGCGATGCGGTCAGGAACCAGTTCCAGCGCATCAAGTCCCTTGGCGACCGCCTTGGCTTGTTTTCTTCCCTTATCGGTTATCTTTCTTGTACGATCGCCCCCCTCGCCCAACGCTTCGGCTTTCGCATGTCTCATAACAATCAGCACATATTTGCGCGAACGAAGGCTCTTTCTCAGCTTGTGCAGATTGACGTTCATCAGCGACTCCTCAGCAACTCAGCTCGTAGCAGCATCTCACACTCCATCGCGTGGCGGTCATGATCCAACAGGAGTCCCCTGCCCCGTATTCGATGTTACTACAGTTGCCTGATGCTCAAGGTCACGCAGAACCTTGCGAAGCTTACGATCTGAAATATCACGCAACTCAAGTTCTTCCAAAGTCTGTGACGGCGTTGCATCGTCAACGTCGGAATACGTATCCTTCGTGGCACGCTCACGCCTATGCAGAGCTTCGACCCCAACATCCATCGCACGCGAGATGACGATGAATCCGGTATGACCAATCATCTGATGATTGGGGCGAACTGCCAGCCCTTGAACCTTCCAATCTCGCTGGATGGTCTCGCTCACCTCTGGTTCGGTCCACGAACCACGCTCACGCATCATCTCAACCAAACGGCTCATCTGCGTGGTCGTGGTGACATAGGCACTCAGCACGCCTCCCGGAACGATCAGACGTTCGACCTGCTCCAACCGATTCCATGGATCGAGCATGTCGAGGACTACTCGATCGTAGAAATGTTCCTCGCACCCTTTCGCAACCACATCGAAATCACCAGTAAGCAGATTCCACCATTGGGGCATGCCTCCAAAATACACGGAAGCATTCAAGCCTGCGATCCGAGCGAACTCTGAACGCCTTTCGATGGTCGTCAGATGGCCTTGCTCACCCACCGCATCCAACAGATGAAGGCTCATCGCACCCGATCCGGCACCTGATTCAAGCACGCGCATACCTGAACGAATATCACCCATCGTCAAAACCTGCGCAATATCCTTTGGATACATGATCTGAGCACCGCGCGGCATGGAAAGCACGAAGTCCGCCAGACGCGGTCGCATCACCGTATAGGACCAGCCACCAACGTGACGAGCAATCTTCCATGGCTTTTTCTTGTCATGAATCGAATCGGGGGAATCACTCGCCGCTCCAGAAGGCACTCCATTACGGTCAACCGCAAAGGATCGCTCCGAACTCTGCGTGGTGACCACAGAGCCTTCTGACATACCTATCAGGCTGCTGTGTGGAATAACGCCACGCTGTGTCTGCACCACTCCTCCGTCTTCAAGCAGTGCAGTGATCATTGCACCCTTGCGGTCGGTCAGCTGGACTTTCTCCCCCACACATAGGGGACCTCGTTTCGGCATAATCCCTCCAAATCCTCACTCGGTCGAGAATTATACAGACCAGGGCGAAAGTGCCAGCGGCATTTCTCGACCTATCGTCGAGCGTATGCTGCCCAGCGTCCGTCAGCAGACGATACAGCTAAAGGAATTCCAAATATTTCACTGAGTCGTTGAGACGTAAAACCATGTTCCAAATCACCACGGTAGATTATGGTTCCAGGTTCTGGATCACGACCTGTAACGGCATCCTTGTGCGCATCTGCTTCACTGCCGCTTTGTCGACCCATGATCGCGACATGATCGAATCCTTCGGGAATCTCCTCAAGACGATGTGTCACCAGCAGCACCGTTCTGTGAGGATCGGCTCCCAACCTACCCAGGGCTTCGAGCACCAGCTCGCGACCACCAAGATCCAGTCCGGTTGTTGGTTCATCAAGAATCAGCAGGTCAGGATTGGCCATGAGCGCACGGCATATCAGCACACGTGTGCGCTCACCCTCAGAAAGTTTGAACATCTGCTTGCCCTCAAGATATTCAATCCCGAACTCTCCCATCAATGATCGGGCTCTGTCATATTCCTCTTGCGAATATGAATCACGCCATTTCCCCGTTGTAGCAGTAAGCGCGGTAACGACAATATCGAGAGGATCCTCCTGAGGTGGAAAAGCTCTCGAGAGCTCAGCCGAAGAAAGCCCTATACGATGCCGATATGAGAACACATCAACCTTGCC
The DNA here is from genome assembly GCF_002259795.1 of Bifidobacterium aquikefiri. Taxonomy (GTDB): domain Bacteria; phylum Actinomycetota; class Actinomycetes; order Actinomycetales; family Bifidobacteriaceae; genus Bombiscardovia; species Bombiscardovia aquikefiri. The sequence continues at coordinate 395,799 of NZ_MWXA01000005.1, forward strand.
CAGCCTATTGCCCAAAATGTCGACGGTGCCCGCACTGGGAAAGCCGCGGGTGCTCATCATGGCAACAAGACTTGACTTTCCTATGCCATTGGGACCAAAGAGAATCCACTTCTCCCCTTGCTCCACCGTAAGATTCACATCACGAAGAATGACACGTCGTTGACGACGAAATTCAACATCGTTCAGAGCAAGAATATCCATGTCACCTCAACGCCTGTCTGTATACATCGATGGTCTGATCGGCGATCCTCTCCCAGGAGAATCGGTCCCGAGCGCGCTCATAACCACATTCACCCATTCTCTCAGCCGCTTCCACATCAGCGAACATTCTATCGATTGCATCAGCCAGATCATGTATGTAAGTCTGCGGATGAAGCGGCGTTCCCGTACCGTCCTGAAGCTGCTCAATCGGCACCAGATAACCGGTTTCACCGTCGACGACGACCTCGGGTATGCCTCCAGTCGCGCTTGCCACAACCGGAAGGCCGCACGCCATGGCCTCAAGATTCACGATGCCTAAGGGTTCATAGATGCTCGGGCATACGAAGGCATCGCAACCATGCTCCAAGGCACGCAGTTCGGGACGTGCAAGCATCTCTTCGATCCAGATGATGTTGCCACGCTCGTCATCAAGCTTCTTGAATGCCGTGCGCACCTCATCGGCTATTTCAGGCGTGTCGGGGGCTCCTGCGCATAGGACGACCTGAATGTCTTTGTCGATCAGGTGCAATGCCTGCAGCAGATACGGAAGACCCTTCTGACGCGTTATCCTGCCCACGAAAAGCAGTGTCGGCTTATCCCTGTCAATGTGGTAGCGGTCGAAGACATGCCACGCCCCGTCATCCTCAGCAGGACGGGTGAAATCATCCAAGGTAATGCCGTTATGGACCACACAGACCTTGTCTGGATCTACCTTTGGATATGCGGTCAGAATATCCTTGCGCATGCCCGCGGAAACAGCGATGACACGGTCTGCAGACTCATATGCGTCTCGTTCTGCCCAGGAGCTCAGGCGGTATCCTCCGCCAAGCTGTTCGGCCTTCCACGGACGGAAGGGCTCAAGGCTATGCGCAGTGATTACCAAAGGAATGTCGTTCAGCTGCGCGGCAACACGTCCGGCAAGGCATGTATACCACGTATGCGCATGGACGAGATCTGCCTGGACATCGGATGCGATGCTCAGATCGACTCCAAAGGTCTTCAACGCCTGATTGCTTCGCTCAAGATATTGAGGAGCATCATAGCCCACAAGATGCAGGCTGCCAAGGGGATTCTTTCCCGGAATTGCAGGGATGTCGGCAGCAGTTCGAGGACCATCGAATGCTCGAACCGTAACATCGATACGTTCAGCCAGAACCTTCGAAAGTTCCTCGACGTGCACTCCGGCACCACCATAGATATGCGGAGGGTATTCACGGGTCAGTATGTCAACCTTCATGTCACGCTTCTTCCTTGCTTTGTGATTCCTACCATTGCTAACTTCAACGTAAGCCCCCGGCAAACCTCGTTGTCCGCCGGGTACAGCTCGATTGTCATGGTTCAATGACGATGACGCAAACCCGTACTCCACTGAAGGATCATGACGAGCATGCGACATGATGCGCTCGCGCGTTCATACCGCAGTTCCATTGCCGTCCAGATTTGGATTTTCACGGGGCGATCCGCCAACTATGAAAAGGCTCAGCACACCAACCGCAAAAAGGGCTGAAACAGTGATGACCAGCCACAGCGGCGTCGTCGAAACCCACATGATCACCACGAATGCACAGGCGGAGACGACAATGAGAATCCAGCTAAGAATGCGCAGCCATTGTCTGAATGTGCTGGGCGTTCCGATTGACGGCATTGCCCGATCTTTCGTTGCAGTTTTCTGAATGTCAACATCAACATGACCGGCTGGTTTCCAAACACCATCTTCATTGGCCTGAATTCTGCGGGATTTCTCCTGCAGCGACTGCTCATCGAGCATGCCGCCACGTCCACGGCCACGAGTCTGATCATATTGAGTCGGTATGCCTTTGCGCTCATTGCGCGCATTGGCCCTCCGTTGGGAACGGTTGGGCATATTGCTCCTCTCGCACTATGCAATTCCTCATCAGTCCCCCTCGATGCAGCCCAGTCGGTCACGTTTGTCATAGACCACTCGAATACTGCGTGAAAGGAACGAATGACTCCTAACCATCAAGTGTAACGGCTTATCGCGGTAGCATCATCGGGCGTTGCGTTGCGGTGATTGGCGCTGGAAGCTCGGTATTTCCAGTGAGGAACTTGTCGACGGCGGCTGCGCAGCTTCGACCTTCTGAAATAGCCCATACCACAAGGGACTGGCCGCGTCCTGCGTCACCACAAACGAACATGCCTTCCTGCGATGTGGCGAAATCATTGTTTCGCGCAACATTGCCACGCTTGTCAAGCTCGACTGGAAGCTGGTCAACCAAGGTCTGTGTGTCAGGATGCAGGAAACCAATGGAGATGAGTACCAGATCTGCTGGGAGGATGCGTTCGGTCCCATGCTGACGCGTGAACGGGCCGTTATCTCCCGGAGCAACATCGATGACCTTCAGCCCTGTAATATGACCGTTCTCATCCGCGATAAAGCTCTCAGCCGTGGTGTGTTCCTTGATTTCAACTGCGGTGTCTTCTGCCTCACCTGCCTCGAATTCAACGGAGTCCGTGCTATAGAGGTATTCGCCGCCCTCTTCCATCGAGGAAGTCTTCTGATAGGTACGCGCATAAGTTGGCCATGGATCCTTGTCCGGACGCTGCGCAGGTTCCTTCGGATTGATCTGGAGCACCGTCACGGACTGTGCCCCCTGGCGAATCGAAGTACCCAGGCAGTCAGAACCGGTATCGCCACCGCCAATGATCACCACATGCTTGTTCTTGGCCGTGATGCCGTTGATCGGCTTCTTGCCCCAGACCACACGGGTCGCGTCCGGAAGAAAGTCCATCGCGAAATGAATGCCCTTGAGCTCTCGCCCTGGAATAGAGATGTTTCTTGGCACGGTCGATCCGATGGCGACGACCACGGCATCATAGCGACTGCGCAGTTCGTCCCAGCTGATGTCCTTGCCGATCTCAACATTTGTGCGGAAGCGCGTTCCCTCAGCTTCCATCTGCTCCTGACGCTTGTCGATCAGTGCCTTGTCAAGCTTGAAGTTCGGAATGCCATAACGCATGAGACCACCAATGGCGTCATCACGTTCGTAGACTACAACCGTATGGCCAGCTCGTGTGAGCTGCTGAGCGCACGCAAGGCCAGCCGGACCGGAACCCACTACCGCCACCGTCATGTCGGTCAGACGCTGCGGAGGCTGCGGCTTGACATAGTCGAGCTTCCAAGCCTGATCAATGATGGTCTGCTCATCGAGTTTGATCATCGTCGCAGGCTGATGAATGGCGAGCACGCATGCCTGTTCGCATGGCGCCGGGCATACACGACCGGTAACTTCAGGGAAGTTATTGGTGACGGAAAGACGGTTGTATCCATCTTCCCATTTACCTTGACGGACCAAATCGTTGAATTCTGGGATCAGATTGCCCAATGGGCAGCCTGTCATGCAGAACGGCGTACCACAATCCATGCATCGCGCCGCCTGACTCTTGGTGAAGTCCTGCAGACCGAATTCGGCATGCACATCCTGCCAGTCCTTGACACGCTCTGAAACTGGTCGTTCCTTGAGCTCTCGACGCGTACGAACCTTCAGAAATCCTCTTGGATCGGTCATCTCAGTGCACTCCTTCCACAACACGCTCATACAGTGATTCCCATGCCCCAGGCTGGTTGAAATCTACATTGTCCTTGTGTGCCTGGTCCATGGCGGTCTTCATTGCAAGATATTGCGTGGGAACAACATGAGTAAATCGTGCAATACTCGTCTTCCAATCCTTCAACAGATTCTTTGCCGTCTCAGAACCGGTCTCCTCCGCATGATGCTTGACAAGCGCGTGCAGCTCCTCGGCATATTCCGCCTCGACGGCCAAGAATTTCAATGAACCGTTCACCCGTGCCGATGGATTCACCTTGTCCATGTCCAGATCAAGGACATAGGCATTGCCGCCGGAGAATCCTGCACCGAAGTTTCTTCCCGTGGGCCCCAATATGGCTACCGTTCCACCTGTCATGTATTCGCAACCGTGGTCACCAACGCCCTCGACAACGAAGCTGGCACCTCCATTACGCACAGCGAAGCGCTCCCCCGCCTTGCCCGCAATCAGCATTTGACCCGAGGTTGCGCCGAAACCAGTGACATTACCGCAAATCACGTTCTCGTGTGGATCGAAATGAATGTCTTCTGCTGGACGAACGATGATGCGTCCGCCTGAAAGCCCCTTGCCTGCGTAATCGTTGACTTCGCCATAAATGCGCAGCGTCTCGCCACGAGGGATGAACGCACCGATGGACTGGCCACCCGATCCGTGAAGCGTGATGTCAATCGTGTCATCAGGCAGGCCCTGTGCCTTGTAGCGTTTGGTGATCTCGTAACCGAGCATCGTGCCGACCGTTCGATTCACGTTTCGAATCGGCACATCGATCAATACCGGTTCCTTGCGATCCAATGCAGGCTCGGCAAGCTTGATCAGCCTGTTATCGAGCGCCTTCTCAAGCTCATGATTCTGATTGATCGTGTGATGCAGAATGGTGCCCGGCGTAGGGCCCGCCTGCATGAGCACATTGGAAAGGTCAATGCCACCCGACTTCCAACGACTGATAGCCTCGTTCTGGTCAAGCATCTCGACATGGCCGACCGCCTCTTCCAAGGTGTGGAAACCAAGTTGAGCCAGCAGTTCTCGAACCTCCTCAGCGATGAACATGAAGAAGTTGATGACGTGCTCCGGCTTGCCACGGAAGCGGGCACGCAATTCAGGATCCTGCGTTGCGATGCCCTGCGGGCACGTATTGAGCTGGCATGCGCGCATCATGACGCAGCCTTCTACAATAAGGGCTGCCGTTGCAAAGCCAAATTCCTCCGCACCCAGGAGCGCGGCGATCACAACATCTCGGCCGGTCTTGAGCTCGCCATCGCATTGCACGACGATTCTGCTACGCAAACCATTGAGAATCAATGTCTGCTGGGTCTCGGAAAGACCGATCTCCCACGGTGTTCCGGCATGCTTGATGGCATTGAGCGGAGCAGCTCCGGTACCACCGTCATATCCAGAGATCAGCACGACATCCGCGTAGCACTTTGCCACACCTGCCGCAATCGTGCCCACGCCAAACTCGGACACCAACTTGACATGGATGCGAGCCTTGGGATTAGCCATTTTCGCATCATTGATGAGCTGCTTCAAATCCTCAATCGAATATATATCGTGATGAGGGGGCGGAGAAATGAGTTCCACACCCGGGGTTGCGCGACGCACCTCTGCAATCCATGGTGGAACCTTGGCACCGGGCAGATGCCCGCCTTCACCAGGCTTGGCACCCTGAGCAAGCTTGATCTGCAGATCGGTTGCGGACACAAGATAGTCACTGGTCACACCAAATCGCGCCGATGCAATCTGCTTGATGCGACTCGTGCGTGCTGGATCTTCAATACGATCCTGCGATTCGCCACCCTCTCCGGAATTCGAGCGAGCACCGAGCTTGTTCATTGCCTTGGCCAGTGTCTCATGAGCCTCCTGTGAGATTGATCCATAGCTCATGGCACCGGTCGAGAAGCGCTTGACGATCTCGGAAGCAGGCTCAACCTCACTGATGTCGATCGGCTTGCGTTTATGATTGAACTTCATCAGCCCACGCAATGTCATCAGACGGTTCGAGGTGTCGTTGATGTGATGGGAATACTGCTTGAACATCGTATAATCTGCACGCTGCGTCGACTGTTGCAGCAGGAATATCGACTCTGGATCGTTCAGATGTTCCTCGCCGGTTCTGCGCCACTTATAGTCGCCACCTGAACGCAGATTCCTGTGCGGACGTGCAGTCCACTGCGTTGGATATGCCACTCGGTGTCGAATAGCGACTTCCTCGGCGATTTCGTCCAAGCCAGTGCCGCCGACACGAGATGTGGTGCCGGTAAAGTACTCGTCCACAATCTCCTGGCTCAGTCCGATGGCCTCGAAGAGCTGCGAGCCACGATACGACATGATGGTGCTCACGCCCATCTTGCTCATAATTTTCAGAACACCAGTGCTCAGAGCCTTGGTGAGGTTCTTGGCTGCCTGTTCCCCGGTGACCTTCAGATATCCTCGTTCGGAAAGATTCTCGACGGATTCCAGTGCCAGGTACGGGTTCACGCAGGCGGCACCGTAGGCAATCAACAAGGCAACATGGTGCACCTCACGCACATCTCCGGCTTCGACTGCAAGCGAAACCTGTGTTCTGGTATGACGTCGCAGCAAGTGATGCTGCACCGCGCTCGTCATCAGCAGCGAGGGAATCGGACCCCATGTGTGGTTCGAATCACGGTCTGAAAGCACGATGAAGTTCTTGCCCACATCGATGGCATCATCTATCTGCTTGAATATCTCATCCAGTCGAGCCTTGAGCGCCTTGCCTCCGCCCGCAACCTGATACAGTCCTTTTACCACGAAGGGCTTGTAATAGTTATTGAGAATCTGTGCCTTGTCCAATCGCTTCAACTGCGCCATTTCATCCGAGTCGACCACAGGATTGGGAATCAGAATCTTCTTCGCATGCAACTCGGTGTCTTCGAGCAGATTGGGTTCCGGTCCGATGGCGGACTCAAGGCATGTGACGATCTCTTCACGTTCCCAGTCAAGCGGTGGATTGGTGACCTGGGCAAACTTCTGGGTAAAGTAGTCGAACAGCATTCTGGAGCGTGAAGACAGCACCGCCATAGGCGTGTCATTACCCATCGCCCCCAAAGGTTCCTTACCGCCATCAGCCATGGGAGCCAGAAGCATCTTGAGATCCTCTTCGGTATAGCCGAAGGCCCTCTGACGTCGCTGTACCGACATTCCAGAATGACTGACATGTTCACGCGCCGGCAGTTCGCTCATCTCGACAGAATTGCCTTCAACCCATGATCGGTATGGATGTTGCGATGCGAGATCCTTGCGAATTTCACCGTCTGGGACAATGCGCCCTTCATTGACATCAACCAGGAACATCTTTCCTGGTTCCAGACGCCCCTTGCGCGCGATATGGCTCTGTGGAATCTTGTCAAGCACACCGGTTTCCGATGCGAGTACAAGGTGCCCATCATCCATCAGCTGCCAACGCCCGGGCCTGAGACCATTACGATCAAGCTGTGCCCCCACGAGATCGCCATCCGTGAAGATGATGTTCGCAGGACCATCCCAAGGCTCGATCAACGTGTTGTTGTACTCATAGAATGCTCGAACATCGGGATCGAGCGTGTCATCCTTCTCCCAGGCGGGCGGCAGCATCATGGAAACGGCGTGAGGCAGCGATCGTCCAGCGAGATAGAGCAGTTCCAGAGTTTCATCGAAAGTGCCGGAATCCGAATAACCTGGGGTGTTGATTGGCAGAAGTTGGGAAATATCGCCCAGAAGTTCAGAACTCAGACGGCCTTCACGTGCAGACACCCAATTGCGATTGCCCTGAATCGTATTGATCTCGCCATTGTGGGCAAGCAGTCTAAAGGGCTGTGCGAGTGGCCAGCTGGGGAAGGTATTGGTGGAGAAGCGTGAATGGACGATGGCGATGCGTGCCTTCATCAATGGGTTCGACAGATCAGGGAAGAAAGGCTGAAGCTGCATCGTCGTGAGCATGCCTTTATAGGTGATCGTCTTGGTTGATAGTGACGCGAAATACACGCCAACAGCATGTTCAACGCGCTTTCTGACACGGAACGCTCGCCGCTCCAGATCCATGCCTTTCAAACCTCCGGTCGGATCCGCAATCACCAAGGTCTTGAACGATGGCATCGTACTCAAGGCCTGTAGTCCCAGTCCATTGGGATTGGTGGGCACATCCCGCCACGCAAGGACCGATAGTCCTTCCTCTTCGACGATGGAGGCGATGGCTTGCTCCTGCTGCGCGCCAAGCGCGATATCGCGATCGAGGAAGACAATACCCGCCGCATAGCTTCCCTGTTCAGGCAGTTCGGCTTCAATCGTCGCGCGCATGAATTCATCAGGCATGGTGATGAGCATTCCTGCACCGTCACCAGTGTTCTTTTCAGCACCAACGGCACCGCGGTGATCAAGGTTCACGAGAACCTCAATCGCATGGTCGACTATGGAACGTTCGGGAAGCCCATTCAAGGTAGTGACCATACCTACACCACATGCGTCATGCTCGTTGGCAGGATCGTATAGTCCCTGTGCATTATGAACAGTAAGATCAAGTGGTGCTTTGAAAGTCACTGATATCACCTCTCTAGGGTGGGCAGAAGCCCGATTGGAACGCTTTGATAGAACAGAATACCGTGTGATTGTGTCATTCTTGGGCATGATTCCAAAATTCGTGTCGAATTAGACATTATTTGGTATCAGCCTCTCACTCGAGCATATAGGCATCAAGCAGCTTTTCAACGATGATATCATTCAACAACCTCCCGTGAAGGGTAGGCACTATGGTTGATGTCTGCCGTTCGATCAAGCCCTCAGCGTGCAATGCATGCAATATGCCGGGCTGCAACTGCTTTCCGGCAATTGCATTGATGCCTGCCACATCCAAGCCCTCCCGAAGGCGAACTCCCAGCATGATGGCCTCTTCAAGCGTCGCATGGTGATTCAGCGTTTCCGCTCCTTGCCAGGGAACGTTGCCTTGATGAATCGTATGCGCCCAGCGCCGAGGATGGCGAATGTCCCAGGCCCTTATCGAAGAGCAATCTTCTGGAAGCCGGCGATGTTGCCTCGTGAAGCCATCATGATCGTCAACCGCATACGCCCCTTGCGGCAAAGTCGTTGAGGCATTCAGATGGCTGAAATGCGAGTGAGCCCCCGGTCCAAGCCCCGCCCAATCAATGTTTCGCCAGTAGCCAAGATTGTGCCGGCATTCATGGCCGGGTACTGCCCAATTCGAAATCTCATACCATTCGAGACCCTGCGCTGAAAAAAGAGAATCAGCAATTTCATACTTTTCAGCTTCATCATCATCGTTAGGTTTGGGCAGAATGCCGTAATCAACCTTCCTGCCCATCGGCGTCGTCGGTTCCAAGGTGAGCGCATACGCGGAAATATGCGTAGGTTCCATGGCCAAGGCACTGCGGACACTCGTTTTCCAATCGTCGATGCTTTCTCCGGGGGTGCCGTAGATAAGGTCAACGCTGCATTCGAGTCCGAGGATCTGAGCTGCCTTGACGTTGGTCACCACATTTTCCGGCGTGTGCGTCCGATCGAGCGTTTTCAGCACATGTGGAACCGCTGACTGCATACCGAATGAGATTCTTGTGAAACCACCAGCCTTCAATGTTTGCAAATATGCCGCATCAACAGTGTCAGGGTTCGCTTCTGTAGTGATTTCAGGATTGTCGATAATCCCCCATTCGTGCTCGGCGGTCTGCACCATGCGAACAAGATCGAACGCCTTGAGAACGGTCGGCGTTCCTCCCCCAAAGAATATGGTCGAAATGGGTTCGGGCGTGATGCCGTTGCGTTCTTGCCATCGTTTGAGTAATGCCATCTCTTCGATGATCATGGTCGCATAGTGATCAACGCTTGCGCCCTCTCCCATGTCCATCGACGTGTAGGTATTGAAATCACAGTATCCACAACGCTTCAAGCAGAATGGCACATGAATATAGAGGCCAAAGGTCATGGTGTCCCCCAATGCAACTGAGCTTTCGTCTAACTATCTTTCTTCGCAGCCGCACGAATCTTGTCTCGAGTATCTCTATCCGTGGAATCGTCAGTACTCAATGCTGCGATGAAGGCTTCCTGCGGCACTTCGACGCGCCCAAGCATCTTCATGCGCTTCTTGCCAGCCTTCTGCTTCTCAAGCAACTTGCGCTTTCGTGTGATGTCTCCGCCATAACATTTGGCAAGCACGTCCTTGCGCAGTGCACGAATCGTTTCGCGCGCGATGATGCGCGAACCAATAGCCGCCTGAATGGGAATCTCGAACTGCTGGCGCGGTATGAGCTCCCTGAGCTTCTTCGTCATCATCACGCCATATGCATACGCCTTGTCCCGGTGTACGACGGCGCTGAAAGCATCGACCTTCTCGCCCTGAATCAGGATATCGACCTTGACCAAGTCTGCCGACTGCTCGCCCGACTCGTGATAGTCAAGGCTGGCATACCCCTTGGTGCGGCTTTTCAGCTGGTCAAAGAAGTCGAACACAATCTCAGCAAGCGGCATCGTGTAATGCATTTCGACGCGATCCTCACTGATGTATTCCATGGTGCCCATCTGACCGCGATGATCCTGACACAGCTCCATGACCGAACCAATGAATTCTTTGGGCGTGATGATATCGGCTGAAACCACAGGTTCAACGATTTTCTTCACCTTGCCGTCAGGGAATTCGCTGGGATTGGTGACATGATGCACCTTGCCATCTTCCATCGTCACGTCATAGGTCACATTTGGGGCAGTCGAAATCAGATCGAGATCAAATTCCCGGCTCAGACGCTCGGCAACGATTTCCATGTGCAGCAGTCCAAGGAAACCGCAGCGGAATCCAAACCCTAAGGCGACTGAAGTTTCCGGTTCGTAGATGAGCGCGGCATCGTTGAGCTTGAGCTTGTCCAATGCCTCGCGCAAGTCTGGGAAATCGGCGTTATCAACCGGGAAGAGTCCGGCATAGACCATCGGGTGAGGATCTCTATAGCCAGGAAGAGCCGTGGTTGCGGGGTCTTGCTCAGTCGTGATCGTGTCGCCGACCTTGGATTGACCAACGTCCTTGACGCCGGTGATCACATAACCGACTTCACCGGCACCAAGCGCCTTCGTTGGTGTCATGTCGGGGCTGATCACGCCAAGCTCGATCGGATCATGGACAGTGCCCAGACCCATCATGCGGATTTTCTGACGGGATTTGATTTCGCCGTCAATCATACGAATATAGGTCACGATGCCACGGTAGGAGTCGTAGACCGAATCGAAGATCATTGCTCGTGCTGGTGCCCGTGCATCGCCGTGCGGCGGAGGAACCTCCACCACGATGCGGTCGAGCAACTCCCTGATGCCTTCGCCAGTCTTGCCGGAGACACGCAATATATCGCTTTCCGGGCAGCCCAGGAGCCCAGCAATCTCCTTGGCATGTTTATCAGGCTCTGCACTTGGCAGATCAATCTTATTGAGCACTGGAATGATGGTCAGGTCGTGATCTATCGCCATATACAGATTCGAAAGCGTCTGAGCTTCAATTCCCTGCGTGGCATCAACGAGAAGCACCGCACCTTCGCATGCAGCGAGCGCTCGGGAAACCTCGTAGGTGAAATCGACATGGCCAGGGGTGTCGATCATGCCAAGCGTATATTCCTTGCCATCCGCGATCCAAGGCACACGCACAGCCTGTGACTTGATTGTAATGCCGCGTTCCTGCTCGATATCCATGCGATCGAGGAATTGATCATGCATTTCACGATCAGACACGATGCCACTCAGTTGCAAAATGCGATCAGCAACCGTTGACTTACCATGATCAATATGCGCAATGATGCAGAAGTTGCGTATCAATGATTGATCGGTGAATCCGGGCTGATTATGCTGAACCGCCACCGTGCTCCCTCCGATAAAGTGTGAACTTACGGAATTCTACCCGTAAGTGCAGCCAGAGTGGAACCCTGACGGGTTGAGCAGCGTCACCAGCGTTTTCATACGCCATTTATGCGGCTCATGGCAAGATTCTTGGCGAATGGGCATGAGGCATGGTAGCCTGTATGTTTGTCTATAAGGATATAGCATAACGTCGTTTGGAGTAACAGTGGCAAACATCAAGTCGCAGAAGAAGCGCGTCATCACCAATGAGAACGCTCATCTTCGTAACGTATCGGTGAAGAGCGAAGTAAAGACTGCCGTGCGTGCGGCACGCGAGGCAATCAGCGCCGGAGATAAGGAAAGCGCACAGACCGCTTACCAAGTCGCGGCACGCAGTCTCGACAGAGCTGCAGGCAAGGGCGTGATTCATAAGAATCAGGCTGCAAACCGCAAGTCCGGTCTTGCTACGGCTGTGAACGCTCTCTGAGCTTTCTTTTAAGATTTCAATTCCCGCAATTCTTAACAGATTCGCGGGAATTTTTGTATGCGATCGCGAGCACTGCTGCGATAGATGAGGATGATACTGCCAGCATACGGGAAATTTCGTCACACCGTTTCATTCACCGATCTGTACAGACCATTTTCTATCCGCCCGCAACAAGCACCATTTCGCACCTCTCACGCTAATGTTGCATATATGCGAATAGTCTTGCAACGGGTTTCCTCCGCTTCGGTAAGTGTAATATCTCAACAAGAACCTTCACACACCGATGCCATGCCGCTTCCTGAGCCTCAGGGCATCGGCATTGGCTTCCTCCTGCTCGTCGCCGTGAGCGACATCGACAATGAAGACACGGTCTCTTGGATGTCACACAAAATTGCTCACTTAAGAATCTTTGAAGATTGCGCAGGCAAAATGAACCGCTCGATTCAGGAAATCAAGGGTTCTATTCTCTCGATATCGCAATTTACGCTGTATGGAGACGCTCGAAAAGGAAATCGTCCCAGCTTCACGGCGGCAGGAAAGCCTGAACACGCGGCACAGATATGGGATCAGTTCAATGAGGCACTTCGTAGCCAAGGCATCATCGTCCGAACCGGCACATTCGGTGCCCACATGTCTGTACAACTCGTCAATGATGGTCCAGTGACACTTATTCTCGAGCGCTGAGATTCGTTGTGAACTTCGACAGGTATAGTACGGTATTTTTTGGCGGAAATCACTGTATATGCTTAAGAAAATCATTGCTGTATCTTTTGAAGTTCACAATGAGCCGAGCACCACGCAACATCTCGGTCATTCTTCCACATTCGACCACATGAATTCGCCACCTTTGCCGCTGCATGAGCATTCATTAGCATTTTTCCATGGATATCACACAAGATGAGGCTTGGCTGAGTTCAGCGAACTCAGAATTAGAACGATGCTTTCATTTGGCAAGAAAGGCGCGAACTCCACTGGTGCTTGCCGGTTTAACAGCCATAGCGCTCATGGGTCTGCCACCACCATGGAATCAGGACAGAGACCAGCTGCGCGTGACAGTCTGTGCATCCCCGCAACAACAAAGATCGAAACAGAGAGACATTCGAGCTATCTATTGGAGCCTGCCCTTTTTCACATCAACAATTACATGCGGTGACATATCAATGAATATTGTCGATCCAGTGACCGCATGCCTCCAAAGTCTGCGCGACATAAGCAAAGAAGAGGCGGTTGTCCTGTTCGATTCACTTCTCGCAAGAGGAGCAAATCGAAAAGAGGTCTCCAAGCAAGATCTTGAATGTCTGATAAACACAAATCAGCGATTTGTTGGAAAAGCTAGCGCACGGTGGGCGTTGGAACGCTGCAGAGAAGGAACTGACTCTCCCATGGAATCCCGGCTAAGAATAAAACTCATTCAGCATCATTTTCCATGCCCGCAGGTGAACTACATGATTCAACATCCACAAACAGGTGAGATCTGGCTTGCGGATCTCGCCTACCCCGAACTCAAGATCGCGATTGAATACCAAGGCGTCAGGTTTCATACATCCAAAGAAAGCCTGAAAAGAGACAGCCGTAAGAGTTCCGCTCTTCAAGGAATGAAATGGAATCTCATCCCAGTAACATCAGAAGATATTCTCGATCAAACATGCTGGAATCGATTTACGGACACACTTGAGAGCGTTATTGTGGCGCAATCAGCCCGATACTCGGTTCATTGTGAACTAGATGAGGTATAACTGCCGAGAAATCGGGTAATCAGTACCGAATACAGCGTAAAAAATGCGTTTATACTTCGCTCAGTTCACAATGAACACAATCATAGGATTGCTCACTGAATGATCGGTCGAAGTGGCGCGGAAACGTCGACATCATGCTTTGATCCGATCTTGCTGGGATCGTTGATGATCTTATCCACGACCGCTTTCTTCAGCTCAAGCTGCGAAGCGTCGCCCCAGACGATGGTGTATTTCCCCGAACTGATTTCCGTGGTGATGGAATCCTGTGTATTCGCCGTGACCTTGGTGATACTCTGACGCATGCTTTCAGGCAGCGAAGCCAGAATCTTCAACGCCTGCTTGACAGCATCGTTGGCAAGTCCACCTTTGAGCGTCGACACCTGGATCTCGGGAATGCCCGTAACGGTTGCAGCCGTGACGGTGTTCAGGATGCGCGCCTCACTGTCTACAGCGGTCAAAGTATTATTCGAGGATTTCAACACTGCGGCAGGCTTCTCCGATTTCACGCTTATGCGGATTCCATGAGGATAGAGCTTTTCGGCTTTCGCCGATGTGACACCTGGGAGTGCACCAACTTGATTTTCAACCGTCTCGGTGGAAACGAGGAGCAAGGACTTTCCTACCTGCTTCGCCGCTATGGCACTGATCTCATTCGAAGACACCCATTGGTTTGCACCAGTGACCTTGATGCCTGAAATCTCAAATCGAAACACGGAGGAGAAAAACAACATCCAGACCAGCAAAACCACAAGAGCGGTTGCAGATACCACGATAGAAATTCTGGTCAGGGATTTATATAATCCTGCCTTACGCCGTTCTTTCAGTCTTGCAGTGAAATCAACGACCTTTGGCCTGGTAAACATGCCCGGAATCGGACCGGAATCCTCACCTTCGACAGGTTGCTCATGCAGCGAACGAGCAACTCGTTCATCTACAGATTCCGAAGCATCCAGCACTCTCGCATCAACAAAATCACCATCGGATGAGCTCGTAGTCATATCAGAACGCGCAGTCCGAGGAGAGTCACCACTATGCGCCGACTGCGGCTTTCGCCCAGACTCGGCAGAACGTACCGATCTTCCCTTGTCATCGCGATGTGGGGTGTGTCCGGAACTGACTGTTTTTCGAGCCATTGTTCAGCCTTTCCGGCAATCAGCGAGTCATCGACTCTTGCGAAAGAGGTTCAGAGGAATCAGGCTGAGTGGATGAGGAATCTTTAGCCTGCAGATGACCTTCTCGCGCCTCAAGGACATGCAGAATAATGGGCACAACGGCATTGATGTCGCCTGCACCTGCAGTAATCACGACATCGCCTGGCTGAGCACGCAATGCAATCATCTGTGCTGCCTGATTCATGCTATCCACTGCACTTATCCACGTATGAACAGGACTATCGCCCAGAGCCTGAGCCGCCTGCACGATACTGCGCGGACCAACATCGGGAAAGTCCGATTGCTTTTCTCGGGCTGGGAAGATGCCCGTCACCACGACATCGTCCGCCTTGCGCAATGCCTGAGCAAACGCGGTGGCAAAGAACCGAGTTCTGGAGAACAGGTGCGGCTGGAAGATGATATGAATCCTAGAGCTTGGATATCTTCTTCGTGCGGCATCCAACAGAGCCGCGATTTCGGTGGGATGGTGTGCGTAATCATCAACGACGGTGACCTGATTGACATGCCCGCATACTTGGAAACGTCTCACAGCGCCAAGAAATGATGCAGCGGCTGCCGCGGCGGCTTGGACATCCACACCGAGCAACGCAGCGGCAATGATTGCAGCAGTTGCATTGCGGGCATTATGGATGCCCGGAATTTTCAAGGCTACGGAAATTGTTCGCTCATCACCGTCTGCCAGCACCGAAGGAATAACAATGCTGAAACGTTCCTCACCACTGCCCTGATGCTCCGACTCAGAGACGATGCGCACCACGCAACCCGCGAATCCAGCAAAGCGTGCACCCGACTCAGTCGTGTAGATGACGGTGTGCCGAGCAGTGTCATGATCGAGATTTGCGATGATTTCTTGAGCTCCTGCATCGTCACCGGTTATCACCACATGCGCCTTGGCGTGGCCTGCGTGAGCTACGAAAGCTCGACGGTATGTTTTTGCCGTGCCGTAATGATCAAGATGATCTGCCTCAGCATTCGTGATTATGGCAATCTCAGGATGATATTTCAGAAAACTTCCATCGGATTCATCAGCCTCGGCAACGAAAACCGACCCAGTGTCCGCATGACCGCCATCAATGGGTCCGTCGATGCCTTGCACCGAACCACCAATCGCATAGCTGGGCTTGCCAAGCTTGTCTACCGACCCTGCTGCATGGATCAGAATGTGCGACAGCAAGGCACTTGTTGTGGTTTTTCCATGCGCTCCAGCAACGCTGACAGCCTTCTTGAGCGACATGAGCAGACCGAGGATATCGCTACGATGCACAAGATGAAGATGCTGGCGTTTCGCCTCTATGATCTCGGCGTTGCTGGATTTGATGGCGCTCGACCATACCACCGTATTGACTCCCTGCAGATTCTGTGCCCGCTGGCCAATATGCACCGGTATCCCCAATGATTCCAAGCGCTTTGTCTTGCTGCTCTCACCTGAATCCGAACCACTGACCTCTACACCGTTCTGGTGAAGCATCTCAGCGAGAACACTCATACCAGCCCCGCCGATGCCGATAAAGTACGTCGAGCCTAGATGACGAAACGCTGCATCTGCACGCTGCGTGGAGTCTGATCCGTGCCCGGTCTGCAGATCAAAGGCGTCCCCAGTGGGATCCAACGGTTGTGAAGACTGCTGCGCTTGCTGCTCACTGCTATTCATCGTCTTGGATTCATCCATTCCTATACCCATTACTCCATGCATCAATTCATTGTTCACGAACATCGACTCCCCGATACTGCTGCTTCAACCATTATTGCCGTGGGACATAACATAATCCATCGATCAGAGGTCACCCCCATGAAACGACTCATCATGAAACGACACATCAAGCATCAATTCATTCGTGATTGGGCTGCATATGAGTGAATACCATCATGCGCACGATTCAACACGCGCAGCCATGGTCTCCGCCGCATCACGAGTTCCATAATTCCATGCCGACTTGCCCATCGCAAGAAGATTCTCTCGATTGCGCAACAATGGGATGACATGTTCACGAATCCATGTGGGGGTAAACTCGTCGTCATCAACCATTATTCCTCCGTGAGCATCCACAACTGGCTGCGCATTGTATCGTTGCTCACCATTGCCAATCGGAAGGGGCACATAGACGGCAGGAATGCCGAGAGCGGTCAGCTCAGCGACCGTGCCTGCACCGGAACGGCAGATTACCAGATCTGCACAGGCAAAGGCTAGATCGATACGTTCAAGATATTCAACGACATGATAATCACCTTGACCGGTTTTCCCAATTCCCAGACTGTTGACCGCATTGGCTCCGACCTGTTGCTCTACTATCGAGCGAACCTCATCGCCCTTGCCTTTCCCCGTCAGATGGATGATCTGCACATAATTGAGGAGCTCACCCGCAGAACGGGCTACGGATTGATTCAGACTGACCGCGCCCAGTGAACCACCCGTGACCAGTACCAGCGGACGGGACGTATCGATGCCAAGGGCGGAGGATGCCTCCACACGGGCCAATTTCGCATTATCTGCGATGCGGTTTGCCAATTCTGAGATTGTCGGTCGCAAGGGAAGGCCAATCCGTTCGATTCTGGCGCCCTTTCGTGCTTCCAGACCGGTGTTCTCATACACCGTCCCGATGAAATCGGCCCAACGAGCGCCAAGTTTATTCGCCATGCCTGCCTTGGCATTCTGTTCATGAATCAGAATCGGAATATGCATCAGATGAGCCGCTCTGTAAACCGGTGCCGAAGCATACCCGCCGAAGCCTACAACCACCTGCGCCTGATGATCACGCAAGATTCGCTTGACCTTATGCACCTCACGCATCCAGCGGAAGGGAAAGGTGAAGAGAGCGAGACTCAGGGAACGTGGGAATGGCACCTTTTCGATGGTGTCCAATGCAAAGCCGGCCTGCGGAACCAAGTCACGTTCGAGTCCGACCTGCGTGCCAATCACACTGATCTGGTTGTGTGGATTCCTTGTTCTGAGTGCCCTGGCTACACTGAGCAGAGGATTCACATGCCCTGCAGTGCCGCCTCCAGCCAAAACAACCCGGATCTTCTCTTCTTCTGTTCCCATATCCCTGAGCATATCCCTTATTCAGTCCATACCACGCCAACCAAGGGATACAGTGAACAATATGTCGGGTCAATTATTACGCAACATATCAGCCTAGCCTTGCATCACATCTCAGCAGCCCTGATCTGAACTTATCTTCTCTTGTTCAATTCACAACACAAACCTTTATCATGGCTTTGCCTGCGAGGAGCGAATCTCTGGCAGACTCTTCATCATACTCACAGCAACCCCAGAAGCGCAAAGACACATGATCAACGCCGTTCCACCAGCTGAGACAAAGGGCAATGGCAAACCCATGACCGGAAGCAAGCCGAGGACGACGGAAATATTGATCAACGCCTGACTGACAATCCATGTGGCGATGCACACCAAGACCAGTCGCGTAAACGCGTTGTGGGATTGCAATGCAACTCGTATCAGGCACCAACCCATGATGATGAAGGTGAGAACAACAAGAGCAGTGCCAATGAATCCGAGCTCCTCGCCTATGACGGCAAAGATGAAATCGTTGTGGGCCTCTGGTAGATAATTCCACTTTTCACGTGAATTTCCCAGCCCCACACCGGTCAAACCTCCCGATGCCATGGCATACATGCTGTGAATGGACTGGTAGCAGACTCCCTGGGCGCTTTCTGCACTGCATGGAAGATACGCTGCAAGGATGCGGTCCATGCGATTCGAGGACCCAAAGACGAAAACAACCAATATTCCGACTGCTGCAATGACGCTGAACAGAAATAGCAGTACCATCGAAAAGCCACCAATGAGGAATGCAACGAATCCTATGATGATGAGAATCATGGCCGTTCCCAGATCCTTGCCTATCAGGACCAGACCTACCGAAGCTGCAAACATGACAATGGGGATCCAATATGCCTGCCAGACGTTCACCTTCGCGTTTCTTGTCTTTGCAACGCTCAATGCGAGCGGCAGCCAGATGCACAGTGCGAGCTTCAATGCCTCGGCTGGTTGCAGGGTTAGTGGACCGATGCCAATCCAACCTGTATTGCCATTGATGTTGCGCCCGAGCGGACTCAAGGTCAGTAGCTGAAGAAACATGGCTGCAATCAGCAGAAAGAACGAGAAGCGCCGATACCATCGAGCGCCGATATGGGCAGTCACTGCAGCGACAATCAAGCCAAATATGCCATAGATCGTCTGATTTGCAGCCTGAGACCATGGCGATTTTCCTGCCGCGACCATGCTCACGGACGAACTGGAAAACACCATGATGAAGCCAAAAACGGTGAGTGCGACAACACAGGTTATGAAACCGTTGTAGCACCAGACCGGATTGAAGATGTTTCTCCAACCGGAATAGCTGACCTTTCGCGCAATATCCGAAGCATCCTCTCGCGATGAAGCCTTACGATATCGCTCACCTGCGTTGTCTTGAACATGCCGCTGACGATTCGAGGATGCACCCGAGCGTGACCGAGAATCGGAACTGGATCTAGTCGTTCTGGGCATGTTCCCGAACCCATCGCGATGCCTGTTTCACAAATTGGTCGCCTCTATCGGCATATGAGATGAATTGATCCATTGACGCACATGCAGGAGCCATCAATATGACATCCCCTGCCTGGGCATATGATCCACAGGCATCGACTGCACGCTGCATGACGGTGTCGTTATCGGTCGGATCAATCACTGTCGTTGCAATATCCGGTGCAGAAACCGCCAAAGCCTTGAGCATTGGCTGCTGTTCTTTTCCAATGATCACAGCGGCCTTGATTTTCTCACGCTGATCTGCAACGAGTTGTTCGAATCGACTGCCTTTCGCCAACCCTCCGGCAATCCAGACCACGCTGTGATCAGCAAAACTCGACAGTGACGCCGCCGCCGCATGAGCGTTCGTCGCCTTGGAATCATCGACGAATCTGATGCTTCCATCGGTGAGCGAGGCGGTTGCAACGGTCTGAATGCGATGTCCGCCCGGTACGAAGTTCTTCAATGCCCTGATTGCATCATCAACGCAGACGCCAAAGCCAAGCGCAAGAGCCAAGGCGCACAGCGAGTCAGCGACCAGATGCGGATAAACCGTTCCGTCCGGCTCACTCATATGCTTGAATTCAGTGATCTTCGCGAGTTTGGCGGGACTCTTGGAATCATTTGCCAGACCGCTCGCATCAACGATCCAGCCATGTTCAACACCAATCTGGCCCTCGTGCGGGGAGTTGAGAGTGAATCCTATCTTCCTGCAACCAGCTGCCGGCTGAGCCTTCATCGCCAAAGCCGTGACACGCACGTCATCGGCATTATAGACAAGCGCTTTGGTGACGCCACGATATACCTTTGCCTTGTCAGCCGCATAGTGTGCAAAACCGCCATGCCAATCTAAATGATCGTCGGCAAGATTGGTGATTGCCGCACATGCCAGAGTCATGGAGTCGGTGAAATGAAGCTGGAATGAACTCAGTTCCACACACAGCACCTGATTGGATTCATCCACCGCTGCATGTGAAACAGCCTTGCCGATATTGCCTACTGCTGGAGCCACAAGACCCGAATCGGTCAGCATCGCCGATGTCATTTCAGTCGTGGATGTCTTGCCGTTCGTGCCCGTTATGCCAATCCATGGTGCAGGAGCCTCGCTCCCCTTGCTCTTCACTCTGAGCTGCCATGCGAGTTCGACCTCACTCATGACTGGAATGGAGTGTCGCTGGGCCTCGAGTATGAAAGGCGTCCGAGGATTGAACACCGGTGAAGTGACGACTATGTCAATCGATTTCCAGGGTATGTCTTCAAAACTGTGCAAATCCGCTTCAGCCTTGTGCTCGTCAACGGTAATCACTCGCTTTGCGCGATTGTTCAGCACAGCGCACGAACTTCTGCCAGAAATACCAAGACCCGCAACCAGAACCGTTGCATTGCCAACATCCATGATGTCTACTCCACCCTTCATTGCTCCACTTGTCGACGATCCACAACCTATGTTCACAATCAACCCAGGAGACCGGACCGAGTGACCCAATCACCATAGAAGGTCACCATGCCGATAAGGACAAACATGAGTTCGACCATCCAGAATCTCACCACTACCTTTGACTCAGGCCAACCCATCAATTCGAAGTGATGATGGATCGGAGCCATCTTGAACACACGCTTATGCGTCATTTTGAAATATCCGACTTGAATCACGTCAGACATGGCCTCGATGACGAACAATCCACCCATGATTATCGCAAGGAACTCGGTATGGGTAGCAATCGAAATCGCGGCAAACAATCCTCCCAATGCGAGAGAGCCTGTATCCCCCATGAAAATCGTTGCCGGCTTCGTGTTGTACCAGAGAAAACCAAAGCAAGCCGTTGCCGCACAGACAGCGATGATCGAGAGATCCAAGGGATCAGAAACGGCGTAGGAAAATCCTGGATGCACTCCACCCTTGATGTGGTAGCTTTCCCAGAAAGCTATGATTGCATAGCCGACGAAGGCAATCATCGAGCTACCGGATGCAAGCCCGTCCAACCCATCATTCAGGTTCACAGCATTGGTCCACGCAGCCATCAGGAAATTGACCCAGATCACGAAGATAATGATGGCGAGAAAACGGCCGGCGAAATCAAAATTGAAAAATGGCTTTTCAATGAAGGCCATTCCCGCCTGAGCACTGGGGAAGCCTGACTTGGTTGGAATAATGAGAGCAAGCACGGCGTAGATGGTTGCAAAGATAACCTGCCCAAGGAACTTGGCAGACACGGACAATCCGAGATTCTGCTTTTTCCTCACCTTGGCGAAATCATCGATGAAACCTAGCAGACCCATGGAGACCATGGCAAAGAGAACAAGAATTGCCGACCATGAGGGAGCCGTGTGATAAAAGAAGAATCGATATAGAGCAGACGCAACCCAACCAAGGATGATTGCAAGATTGATGATCACCCCGCCCATGGTTGGAGTTCCGCGCTTTACCAGATGCGATTTCGGACCATCCTGACGAATATATTGACCATAATGCAGACGATGCACAAGGTTGATGAGAAGAGGCGTGCCGATCACCGTCACTGCCAGAGAAACCACAATTCCAATAATGAGTGAAATCACTTGTGCACCCCGTTCATTGCTTCCTGTATTCCATCGTACGATGACCCCCGATACCTTCGTATACTCGGAAGGGTTATTCCTAAGCGCAGCCCATGCATGATGCTGCAGGGATTGTTCATGATTGCTGCGCCTTGGGTGTTGCATTCCAACGATCTGCAAGAGTACTCAGCCCCGAAGCATGAGAGCCTTTGAGCAGGACGACGGTATGCGGGTGTTCGGCAGATATCTGTGCAACCATTGCATCGGCCTCGTCAATGTTGCTCGCACATGAACTGATCATCGCCTTATTCCCATCGGTGTTATCCGCTGGTGTGGTCATATCATCCCCATGCTCTGCTGCTGCGGCGGCCTCGGCGCCGTCAACGATGTCATGCGCAAGAGCATTGAGCTGCTCATTGCCGCCAACGGCGATCAACTGATCGATATGTTGCCGCGCGCAGAGAGCACCGATATCAGCATGCAGCCGCTTTTCATCAGCACCAAGCTCGAGCATTGCCCCAAGAACGGCCACACGATATGGAGGAGTCCGCTGATTCGCTCCCCAATCAGCCAGGCCCTGCACACCTGCAGCAACTGAATTGGGGTTTGCATTGAATGAGTCATCGATGAGGGTGAAGGACGATTCCTTGCCTGCAACCTTCGACACTGCCATACGATGTGGGCTGATTCGTTCCTGTTTGCCGAGCACGTCTGCAATGTCGGGCAAAGACAGTCCAAGTTCATGGGCAACCGCAGACGCAGCCAGGGCATTCATCACATTATGCGTCCCACGAATGCCGAGCGTCACCTGATGGGTATCTTCTTTTACCGAGTTGGCATCGTTCGCGGTTGGAAGTTCATCATGTGCATGCATAAGGAATCTCGGATGGTCGAGATCATCGGTGTGAATACCGGTGGCATACATGTTCAAATGCGAACCGGCAGGAAGCTGGCTCCCGTTCTCTCCGAACCATAGAATCTTTCCAGGAGCATATCTTCTCATGGCGCTAACCCGTGGATCGTCGGCATTGAGCACCGAAATACCTCCAGGAAGCAGGTTCTGGATGATCTCACTCTTGGCTATCGCAATATTGTCTACCGAACCAAATTCACCAAGGTGCGCGATTCCGACGATCAGCGCAATCGATATGTCAGGTGGAGCGATTTTCGTCAGATAATCGATGTCGCCAATATGAGAGGCTCCCATTTCAGCAGTGAAGAATCGAGTGGATGCGTGCACCTTCAACGCAGTCAGAGGCAGCCCAATCTCATTGTTAAATGATCCAACGGGCGAAATGGTATTTCCCAGACGAGAGAGCAGCGAGAAGAGCAGATCCTTGGTGGTGGTCTTCCCCACAGAGCCGGTTATACCGATGATGGTAAAGGGATCCGGCAATTCACGGCGTCGATCAATGTTATGGCGTGCCAGCATTCCAAGTGCCCTGACCGTATCGTCAACGACAATCTGTGTTATGTCAGTGTCAGCAACCTTATGCTCAACCAAAGCTGCGACCGCACCTTGACGAGCAGCCACGGACACGAAGTCATGCCCATCGACTCGAGTCCCAGGAATGGCAACGAACAATGAACCTTGGCCCGCTGTTCTCGAATCGGTCGTTACGCTGCTGACCTTGTGGCCATTATCGAAGTCCACGATACCCGAGACGGAATGTGCGATTTCGTCAATGCTCATGGTCATCATCTCAGGCTCCAGATCCCCGGATGACTTGTCAAACGCCCCTTCTCCAGAAAGCAGGCCCTCGTCCGATGCCAGCTGTTGCCGGAAATCCTTGGCGTCATCTTCCACTTCGTAACCCCGCTTGTTCAATGTTCTCCTCAAGATAGCTCTTTGGAAACGCGTAGTGCGCTTTTAATATTGTTTCTTCGGACACCTGCTGCCATGGCCATCGAAATGCTCAATGACAGCTGCTTCTGCGAATCCCCATCTTCGCTGATGCCCGCCTGCATTGAGAGTGAATCGGACTCATCGGTCCGTGCAGCGACCTTGGTATTCTTAGCGATGCGCAGCCCATAGGTTGTGCAGATTTGCTCCAACCGTCGCTGCTCTGCCTGACGTGTCTGGTTTCTGCTGATGCCGAATGATGAGTCGCGCCTCTTGTCCGGCTGCTCGTCCTTGTTGATTTTCATTTCGTCAGATGCAATGGCAACGGTCTGTGTAACATCAGCCTCTGAAACTACCTTGATATTGGCCTGTTTGTCGGCCTTCCTGGCTGCCTCGTCGGCTGCCTCTCTCGCCTGGGCAGAGATCTGTGCCAAGGCGGAACTCGAAGAGGCGAGGCTCACGACATCAACCTGTACCGCCTGTAACGCATGAGGCTTCAAGGTCTGCGGATTGACTGCTATCACTAGGGCAGCGGCACCATCTTCCAGACATACCGACATCAACCGTTCCATGTCGAACATGCTGATGGGATAGTTCAATTCCAACGGACGGTCAAGGGAATAGGAACCTTCCGAACTCACAACCCCCACAGGATTGCCAAGAATATGAAGGAATTCCGCCAGTTTATTGACATACTTGGCACCGTCGGAATCCGCTATTGCAAAGATTGCCAACGCTTCGGATGGTTCACCGGCAACATCCGAAGCGAGCTGCCCAATCTGCTCGGCATCCAAAGTGCCCAGCAATAGCGGAATCTGAATGTTGTTGGCAACGGTTTCCTGAGCCTGAGGCAAGACCATGGCATAGGCTCCACGAGTCTGCGCCTCGACAATTTCAGCCGCAGAGACTCGATTTTGAGATGGCACAAAAAGTGCTCCTGGTCGTACTGACCGGGCATCGTCTGCCAATGAGGTTATCGTCACTGGTTCGCAGAATTTGGGTTGCACCACAAGGCCATAATGATTGCCAAGGTAGCCCAGAGTCATTCTCTGTGACATGGTTTCACCTAATGAACTCACTATCCAGCCTCTCTTCTCACAGATAACGAGTGCACTTGCCGAGCGTAATGGTGAATTCGTCACCAATTGAATCGGCCATGCACGCAGTCACCAAGTCACTGGAATAGCACCTGTACGTGGCGAAGATGTAGGAACTTCATATTTCTGCATAAGGAATTCACCAATATTGGCAAAAATCGGGCCGGCGGTCAAGCCACCATACGTTCCTTCAGGATTCTTCAAGACTACAGTCACGACATACTTGGGATTGTCAGCAGGCAATACGCCAACCCAATCTGCCACAATCCCCGTCAACGCACCATTGGCTCCCGCCACCTCTGCGGTGCCTGTCTTCGCCGCAACGCGATAGCCGGAAACCCCAGCGACACTTTTATAGCCTTCGGCAACGGATTCCATGGCATTCATCATCTGTGAAGCAACGGAAGGGTCAATCACCCGCGTTGACTCTGGCGTCTGTACCGAGAGCTCCTTACCATTCTCGTCCTTGACATTGGCAATGATCGACTGCTGATTCTTGACACCTTTATTGGCAATCGTCGCGGCCACATTGCTCACCTGAAGCACGTTGGTCGCATACCCCTGACCAAAGAGCACCGTATTCTGCGTGCGCTTATCCCAGCTGGTATCCTTCGAGAGCAATCCATCGGATTCACCGGGGAGCCCCATTCCGGAAGACTGGCCGATACCAAATTTGGTCAGATAGGAGTACCGCTGAGCCAGCGAGTAGTTGGAGGATGCCATGATTACGCCAACATTGGAGGAATTCTGCAGAATGCCAGCGAGAGTCCACTTTTCGGTTGGATGCGACTCAGAATCGTGGTACGTCTGCCCATTCACATCAATGCTGTATGGAACGCTGAATTTGTTGTTCATTGTCTGCTGCTTCTCTTGCAGCAGCCCAGAGAGCGTAACCAGCTTGCCCACAGAACCGGGTTCAAAGGTTTCAGTTACCGCGTGCGATGGATTGAGCTTGGCATCGGAACTTCCCGCTTCCTCAGTGGAGGTATCAGCAAGCGCGAGAATCTTTCCCGTGGAGACTTCCTGAACCGAAGCAACTGCCCAGTCGGCCTTATACTTCGCCTTTCCCTGTTCCAGCGCCTGTTCCACGTACCATTGCACATCCCTGTCAATGGTGAGCTGAACGTTATCGCCATTGACCGCCGCAACTGATTCCGTCTGCGTACCCGGAATCTGTTGGCCGTCATTGCCGCGCTGATATTTCGTGTATCCATCGGTCCCGGTGAGCAGCTTGTTCTCCATCTGTTCAATGCCGGCCACGCCAGTACCTGAATCATCAACACCACCGAGCAGTGAACCCATGAGCGTACCGTTGGGATATACGCGGTCGGTGGTGAGCTGAGCCGTGATGACTCCGCTCAGATTCAATGCATCGATGGCGCGCTTCACCGTAGGGACAACATCCCTCTTGATGACCACATATTGGTTGGTACCGGTCAGCATCGCGCCGAGTTCCATCGTGTTCATGCCAAGCACGGGAGCGAGCAGTTTTGCAACTGCCGCAGGCCCGGTCGTCCCGACAGGCTTTCCATCAATGCTTTGGCAGTTGCCCTCCGTTGCCTTGGTACATGTTGTTGGCTCGAAGGTGGATGCCGCCTTGGGATCACCAATAATCGTGTATCGTTCGACGCTCTGTGCCAGGACGATACCGTTCGAATCGGTGATGTTGCCACGCTGAGCGCTGATTGTTGTGCTCACCGTTCTGCTTGCTGTGGCTGCCTCAGCGGTGGTCTTTCCGGCAATGAGCTGGACATATGTCAGTTTGATCACTGCCCCGGATGCGATCATCGCGATTACAGCCGCCACGCATACCGTACGTTTCATGAACTGTGTGGCGTTCTTCCACCAGACGATAAGGGGTACGTTCATTGTTTGTCTCCCGAACTCTGAGTGGCCTTATAGCCTTGCAAATCGATCGAAATCGAACTCTGCTGGGGTACCATGCCCATTTTCTGGGCTTTGTCAGGCAACGATGCCTGCAGACTGTCGAGTGTGCTCCGGTCATCCTCAATGTCTTGGGTCAGACGACTGATCGACTGCTGCTCACGCGTCGCCTCGAAGGAGTTCTCCATCATCTGCGTTCTGAGCATCAATGAACCTATAAGACTTGCACCAAGTACCGAGAACGCAATCATGAAGTGGAACATCGGGGTTCTACGGGTTCGCGTCCAATGAATGAGCTGCTGCGCCCTTTCGGAAAGGGTATGCTGATTGGTCCTGCGATTCGTCAGCAGTTGCAGTTCAGGTCTCGTCTCGTGTTGCTGTGAGTCCGGACGTCGCTTCTCGCGTCTCGCCCCGGACTGTATGCGTCGTGCTGCTGCAGGCATCTTATCCCCTTTCCTTTCCGTGCTCCTCGTATTCTTTCAATGCATTCTCGGGAATGTGGCGTATCAGTTCGACAGCCCTCAATCTCACCGACGCCGATCGTGGATTCTCTTCAATCTGCATGTCGTCGGCTTTGATTGCACCGTGCGTCAGATCCTTGAAATATGGCTGTGCCTCCTCAGGAATGATTGGCAGCCCACGGGGTACGTTCACTCGTGTGCCGGCAGTCATGAAACGTTTTACGGTGCGGTCTTCGAGTGAGTGATAAGACTCGACGACAATTCGACCGTGCATGTTCAGATGCGTTGCGATCTGAGGCAAGGTCTGTGACAATTTCTCCAGTTCTCCGTTGACCTCGATGCGCAATGCCTGAAAGACACGCTTCGCGGGATTTCCTGCGGGCCGATGCGATTTGGGAACCGTGGCATCCACCAGTTCGTTCAAATCCTTCGAGGTCTGCAACGGATGTGATTCGCGGCTTTCAACAATCGCTCTCGCAATAGGCCTGCTGAATCGCTCTTCACCGTATTCCCTGAATATCGATGTCAGCCGCTGCAGCGAGTAACTTGCAAGAACCTCTGCTGCCGTAAGGGTCTGAGTTGTATCCATGCGCATATCGAGTGGCGCATCATGCGCATATGAAAATCCTCGAGAGGTCTCATCAATCTGCAGACTCGACAATCCCAAATCCATGAATGCTGCGTCTACGTGCTCTATGCCCTGACTTTCGAGCACCTCGTCGAAATCATCGAAGGCAGCATGAACGGGAATGAATCTGCTCGAAAGCCCCTCCTGATCCATCCGCTGCGTGGCCAGTTCCAGCGCTTCCTCGTCACGGTCAATACCGATGAGATGCGCGCCGGGAGAGGATTTCAGGAATGCTATCGCATGCCCAGCCAGTCCAAGCGTGCAGTCCACGACTATGGCATCCCCATGTGCAAGTGCAGGAGCAACAAGGCCGACGCACTCATCCAGCAACACCGGTTGATGTATGGCATTCAAGTCTGTCATCAGAAATCCACCTCCGGAAGCACATCGTCGGCTATGTCGGAGTATCCCTGTTCCTTGCTTTCGAGATAGCTTTGCCACGAAGCACTATCCCAGAGCTCAGCGCGAGTGCCTACTCCGATGACGACCACTTCGGTGTTCAAGTGTGCATACGAGCGCAGCATCTGTGGAACCAGCACGCGACCTTGCCGGTCAGGCACCTCGTCAACGGCGCCGGAAAGAAATACACGAAGATAGTCACGAGCAGCCTTGTTGCCCATCGATGTACGTTGAATCTGTATGGCAACGCGTCTGAATTCGCTTTGTGGCAACAGATAGACGCAGCGTTCCTGACCTCGCGCCATGACCAGGCCATCGCCGAATTGCGAACGAAGCTTGGCAGGGAGCGCCATGCGACCCTTGTCATCGATTTTTGGCGTATAGGTTCCCAGCAACAGTGCGGGCATTTCGAAGCCATTGTCGTGATCGGCAGACATTGGAGAAGGTGAGGACGGCTGAGCACGGTGAACATTCTGGCTTTGCTCTGGCTGTAGTGTCCCTTTTTCCTGATTGGAATCGGGCTGCTCATTGCGAACGAAGTCGTTCGTCATGTCGCACCTCCATCCCCAGGATCACTCACAACTCGTCACTGTTTCCCCACTTTACCCCATAACACTCCACTTTTCCCCACTTATAAACAAAATATACGTTCACTTGCTTGTTCTGTTGGGAAACTCACAATTTCTGGGATCCTGACGCATGTCATATCAATGACAAGGCTCTGAGGTATATTGGATTGCCCAGTTTTTGTAGGAGGAATGGATACGAATGTCGCAATACTCTTCCCAATTGCAGGATGAACAACGAGCAACCGATCGTGCTTATGCACGCTTGGATTCATTACGCGCCCAGATACGTTCACGACTCGATGCCGTGCGCGCTGCGGGGTCGCATGGTTCACCGACACAACGTACCGAACGTGATTCATTCGCGACCCTGTACGAGGATCGCCTGACCCAACTGCGGGCAGTGGAGGACAGGCTCGTGTTTGGCAGACTGGATAGCAGACAGGGCGAACATCGTTACGTGGGAAGAATTGGATTATCAAGCGAAGATCATGAACCAATTCTTACTGATTGGCGAGCCGATGCAGCTCGGCCGTTCTATGAGGCCACTCCTTCACATCATGGCGACATCGTGATGCGTCGACATATCACGCTGAGCTTTCGTGATGTCGTGGCCATTGAGGATGAAATTCTCGACATGAACTCTCCCACCGTCAGTCAGGCATCACAATCGGGTACTCTTACCGGCGAGGGTGCGTTGCTGGCTTCCCTGAGTTCACGCCGCACCGGGAAAATGACCGACATCGTTGCCACCATCCAGGCTGAACAGGATCGAATCATTCGATCCGACATGGCGCATGCAGTGGTAGTACAGGGCGGTCCCGGTACAGGCAAGACCGCAGTCGCCCTGCATCGTGCTGCATACCTGCTTTATACCCATCGCCGCACACTTGAGCGTTCAGGTGTGCTGATCATTGGTCCCAGCTCAGCATTTCTGCATTATATTGACCAAGTTCTGCCTTCTCTGGGGGAAACGGGCGTTATTAGCCGAACCATTGGCGATCTGATTCCTGGAGTCGTGGCTACTGCACAGGAATCGCCCCGCGTGGCTGCATTGAAAGGCGACATTCGCATGAGGCATGCGATCGCCAATGCTGTGGCCGCACGTGTCAGAATTCCCCCTGCGCTGCCAGGCATTCATGTGAATGGCTTGATCGTTCCCATCCTCAGCACAGACATCGAACAGGCGCAGGGCGATGCACTTCGCACACATCAGCCGCACAACAAGGCGCGAAAGACTTTCGTGCGTTCGATGATGCACGCTCTCACCAACAGGTATGCCGAGCAGCTCGACTACACTCCAGAACAGTCCGAACTCTCGCATGCCACATCGGTGTTCCGTTTGAACGATGACGTACGCAAGACCTTGAATCTTGCATGGCTTCCCATGAACGCCGCCTGGCTTTTGTCGGATATGTGGGCAAAACCTGAACATTTGAGACACTTTGCACCTTGGCTCAGTAATGAGCAGATACACATGCTCAGCCGTCCAAAAGGATCGCCGTTCACCATATCTGACATTCCTCTGTTGGACGAGGCGATGGATGTGCTCGGTCCAGACCCCAAGAGCATAAGAAATGTCTCTGCTCAGGCTTCACGACGTGCTCACGATGAGCAGATTGCCTCAGAAACACTTGGACAGGCGGGCATTGGCAATGGCATTGTCACCTCCCAGATGCTGGTCGACCAGATGACGGCCGACGATGACGAAACCATGTCTCAACGTGCAGCCTCCGATCGAGAATGGACCTATGGCCATATCGTTGTTGACGAGGCTCAGGAACTGACCGCAATGGACTGGCGCATGCTCATTCGCAGATGCCCATCACGTTCTTTCACGATTGTTGGCGATGTTGCCCAGACATCTGCCCTAGGCGGTTCCAGATCCTGGCAGAAGACGATGACTCCTCTCTTCGGTGAACATAATTGGACGCTCAACGAGCTCAGCATCAACTATCGAAACCCAAAAGAGGTTTCAGATCTCTCTTCACGCTTTGCCAAAGAGGAGGGGCTTTACATTTCAACCGTGAATGCAGTTCGAGCGATTCCCGATTCCGTGCAGAACATCACCGTTGAGGCATCGTCAGACTTAAGTTCGCGCATTTTCCAGGAATTGGATGTGCTGCGTCCGCAGTTTGTCTCGTCCGACGGCAGTGGTCGCATAGCGATCATCGCAGAGGCGAGCATGATACCAGATATCTCGCGCAACCTTGATACCTACATCAATACGCGTTTGAATGCCGATGACCGCTTCCGCCTTCAATCGCAACATTCGTGGGACAGGCAGATTGGCGTCTATAGAACTGAAGAGGTCAAAGGGCTGGAATTCGATGCGGTGATTCTCGTTGAGCCCGGTCTGATGGAGAACAATGCCCCCTCTCGCATCGTTGCGGCTTCCGATCTCTATGTCTCGATGACGCGACCGACCCAAAAACTTGTCATTATTCGAACACGGCAAGATACTGACGACCTCCCACTATAAGGTATGAAATATGCCTAAAGCTTTGCTACTTGAAAATATTCATCCCTTTGCGGCCGAATCATTGCGTAATCACGGATTCGAAGTCAATACGCAGCCAGGGGCACTCGACGAAGATGACCTGATCGAGGCTCTTGACGATGTGGATGTTCTTGGAATTCGTTCCAAGACCAATGTTACGAGACGCGTTCTCGATGCCAGACCCGGTCTGACTGCCATAGGCTGCTTCTGCATCGGAACGAACCAGGTCGATTTGGACTATGCAGGATCGCATGGCATCGGTGTGTTCAATGCACCATATTCAAACACACGATCCGTTGTTGAGCTGGTCATCAGTGACATCATCAGTCTGATGAGGAGAATCCCTGCACATTCGCACCGCATGCGCGATGGCGTATGGGATAAGTCTGCCTCAGGCTCGCACGAGGTACGCGGCAAGACTTTGGGAATCATCGGCTACGGCAATATTGGCGCACAGCTTTCAGTTCTCGCCGAGGCATTGGGCATGCGTGTCGTCTTCTACGACATCGAAGAGAAGCTCGCCCTTGGCAATGCACATAGAGCTGGGAGCCTGGAAGAGCTCCTGCTTCAGTCCGATGCAGTGACGCTGCATGTTGACGGACGAAAGTCCAATACCGGTTTCTTCGGTGAAGATCAATTCTCACACATGAAGCAGGGCTCAATATTCATCAACATTTCCAGAGGATTCGTTGCGGATTTGGATGCATTGAAGCGCCATCTTGAATCCGGTCATCTTTCAGGCGCTGCCATCGATGTATTTCCCAAGGAACCCCGCAAAAGTGGCGATGCGTTCGATTCCTCATTGAATAAGGAAGACAATGTCATCCTGACGCCGCATATTGGCGGTTCGACTCTCGAAGCGCAGGAATCGATAGGTCATTTCGTTTCCCAAAGGCTCTTGGATTATTGGGAGAAGGGATCCACCACTCTCTCCGTTAATTTGCCAGAACTCACGCTGGGTGCAGTTTCTGGCGTTACACGCATTGCACACCTTCACAAGAATCTGCCTGGAGTCCTTGCTCAGGTTAATCGAATCCTTGGTGAAGAAAACATCAATGTCAATGCACAGTCGCTGGCAACTGAAGGCGAATTGGGATATGTGGTCACTGATGTTTCCAGTATGCCCAGCAACGATGCTTTCCAGGCATTGCAGGATCTTTACGGGAGAATTCGCATGAGAACCCTGAAATAGCCTACATACTCTACATGCAGGAGCGTCCAGTGCGACGACATGCGCATGCAATCCCCGCGTTCCTTGGAATGCGGGGATTGCTGGCATTTAGGGACAGACAGCTCATCGTCCATCTGTCCCGATGATTGGATGCTGACCGGTTCTGCATGTTGGTGGATCGTGTCAGTGTCGTGTTTGATACGTGTCGTATACCTTCGTGCGTCAGGCAGTTGCATTGTTTCGTAGAATACCGGTCAATACCTTGTACTTGCTCAGGCGAATAACACGCTGTTGCCGATGGATACCGGTTGGACGGTTTATTGGTCGGATGGGGCTCACATGCCTGTCGTGAATGGGCTATATGTTGCCTTAGATGAGAAGCGAAGCCAGTCCACGCTCATGAAGACCGTCCTCCTGCCACCGGTACCGTCGGTAGACCGCCAATGAACCTACCGCAGCGTTCATTGTGAACTTCGCCAAGTATAAAAAGCACTGGAAAGGGTGATATCAGTTTCAAAATGGTCAAATTTCCATTGATTCAAGTCATCTATACTTCGTGAAGTTCACAATGAATGTATGCACACGCCAACCGGAAGTGAGCAGCGCGATGCAGGCGCGTAGTGCCGTGTGGAATTATCTGTACCGTTCGAAATTATCTGTGCCGTTTGAAATGACCATTGCAGTTCGGAATCACCGGTACCATTGTGGTCCCAATCAGTCCTGTTCGGCGTTATCTTCGCTTCTGAGTTCTTCTATGGCGTGCTCAAAATCTGTCAGTCCATTGAAATTCTGATAGACGCTGGCGAACCGTAAGTATGCGACTTCATCAAGCTTACGCAAAGGCTTCAAGATGGCCCTGCCGACCTCATCGGAATCAACCTGTGCAGCACCAAGCGAGCGTAAGTCCTCCTCAACTTTTTGTCCGAGAGCCTTAAGATCATCTTCGTTAATGGGTCTCCCCTGACACGCCTTTCGCACGCCGGAAATTACCTTATCCCTATTGAATGCCTCTGCGTTCCCCGAACGTTTCAAAACCATGAGGCTTGCTGTCTCGACCGTGGTAAAACGTCTGCCGCATTTTGGGCATTCGCGACGTCTGCGGATGGCAAACCCATCGTCGCTAATACGTGTATCCACGACTTTCGTTTCAGAATTCTGGCAAAAAGGACAATGCATAGGTACCACAGTAGCCCACTGTTCTCAATCTTCATCGCCAGGAATGAATGCAATGGTGAAAATCCCGTGAAATCAACGAAATCTTATTCCTGAGGAACAATAAGGCGCTGTCCGACCTGTAACGAGGTGGAATGCAGGTTGTTCATCTTTACAAGCTTATCTATGGTCTCGTTGACGTTACCACCCGATGGCGTGATATTCGACGCATACGACCACATGGTCTCACCGGGACGAACGGTGTAGCTCGTCACCTGCTGTGGCGGTATGGACGATTCTGCCTGTGTGGCACCAATGGTCACACCGGCAAAGCACATTGCTGCAGCAAGCAGTCCGGTAACGATCTTTCCACGAAGAGTGAGCCTCA
Source organism: Bifidobacterium aquikefiri (assembly GCF_002259795.1). Taxonomy (GTDB): domain Bacteria; phylum Actinomycetota; class Actinomycetes; order Actinomycetales; family Bifidobacteriaceae; genus Bombiscardovia; species Bombiscardovia aquikefiri. The sequence continues at coordinate 429,932 of NZ_MWXA01000005.1, forward strand.
TCCGCGTACGGCTGCCACGCACAGCCCTACGGACACTAGCGCCATCAGATGATGGCAGAAATTCTCCTACTTGCATCGTCATCGACATATTGACTCCTTCGAACATTTGTTCTATCGAACGTATGTTCTCATTGTGGCATACAAGCACGATTTTTCCAACCCCAATTTCGAACATATGTTTGATTTCACAGAATTGACACGGTAGACTCTTGATTGTCGATTGAAAGGAGCCCCTCGTGAGCACCATCCCGTTCCGCCCCCAGAGCAACGAAGCGGTGTCCAGGCATAGCGCCGTCGCCGGGCATATGTCTGCGACAAACCAAAACGATGATGCCATCGCACATGCCAAGGGTGCGAACTCTCTTTCTCGACGTCAGCAATTGGTGCTTCAGGCCATTCGCAAACATGTCAGTGAACATGGTTATGCACCGTCATTCCGTGAAATCGGCGATGCTGCCGGTCTTAAAAGCACTTCATCGGTCAAGCACCAGCTCAGCACTCTCGAAGAAAAGGGTTATATCCGCATCAGTGCCAACAAGGGTCGTGCCATCGAACTCATAGAAGACTTGAACACCCTGGTTATTGACAATTCAGCTTCCGCAGCGAAGCATGAAAAGAAAGATGCTGCCAGTGATTTCGAGCAGCGGCTTCAATCGGCACAATCCCACTCCACCGTGCAACCCAGCTCCACCGTGCAACCCACGCCTAATCCGCAGCACATTGCTACAATTCTGCCATTTCCTTCAATGGAATCCGAAAATCCATCGATTGCCGAATCACAAGATGTGCCCTTGGTTGGCCGCATCGCCGCAGGTGCTCCAATCACTGCGGAGCAACATGTCGATGACGTGATGCGACTTCCCCAGCGACTTACAGGATCCGGCAATCTCTTCATGCTTGAGGTACATGGTGATTCAATGATCGATGCCGCCATATGTGACGGCGATTTTGTAGTCGTTCGTGAACAGAACACAGCCCAGAGCGGGGAAATCGTCGCCGCACTCCTTGATGACGAAGCCACTGTCAAGACCTTCCGTCAAGATCACGGTCATGTATGGCTAATGCCCCACAATCCCGCATACTCCCCGATTGATGGCACCCATGCCACAATCATGGGCATCGTCGTTACCGTGCTGCGAAAGATCTAGGATCTCGATCATCCGTTAAGTGCCTGTGATACCTGTGTGGTATCTATGCGGTACCTCTGCGATACTTATGCGTGAATATGCAAGGTACTTTCATAGCGCTGCTCGTATCCTTCCGGCTCAATCTGGAAGGTGGTGTGATCAATGCTGACCGGAAAATGCGTGCGGAGACATACCTGCATGCTGCGAAGAATTTCAGCACGCTGAGTATCAGAAAGATTGCTATTCACAACAATATGTGCGCTTAACTGTGTCATACCCGTCGCCACGGTGCTGGCATGCAGATCATGAACAGCAACGACTCCAGGGACACGATCCAAATGATTGCGCACAGCCTTCAAATCCAGTCCATGCGGAGTCTCTTCAAGCAGGACCTTCAGACTTTTTGAAATCAATCGAAGTGCCCGCGGAATCATCAACAGTGCTATCACTCCACCGGCAAGAGCGTCGGCATCTGCCCAACCCGTGTACAGAACCACGAGAGCTGCAGCAATGACACCCACAGAGCCAAGCGCGTCATTCATGACTTCAAGGAATGCAGTGCGCATGTTCAGATTGTCGTTATGAGAAGATCGAAGAATGACCAACGAGCCCACGTTAGCCAAAAGGCCAATCAAGCCGAAGAGCAGCATCAGTTGGGTATCGCGAACCTGCGCCTCTTCAACGCCAGTCAATCGCAGGACCGCTTCAATGAGTGCATAGATACCGACCAATAAAAGAATCGTCGAACCCGCAGCAGCGGTGATCACTTCCAGACGTGCCCAACCCCACGTCCGGCTCTCGGTTGGGCGCCGTCTCATCAAGGCTGCCGTGATGGTCGAGGCTATGAGTACCGAGACATCGGTAAGCATATGACCGACATCCACCAACAGTGCAAGACTTCCAGTCAGAACAACACCAACAAGTTCAGCAATGAATACAGTGAATGTCAAGCCCAATGTCAGAGTCAACGTCCGTTGATGCGCTCTGGACTGCTGCTCGATTGTCTGCTCACTTGCCGAATCCATACCACTCCAATCCTTGGTACCCTCCACGATACAGGCAATGTGCATCAATCACCACCCGTGTTTCAAGAAGAACTCACCTCAATGAATGATCATCGCGGATCATCCGCACATTGACTTTCTTCCCTGCAGACGTACAAGCAGACATACAAAAAGGGGATGTCCCTCAGGGACATCCCCTTCATATGGCGATAAAGCACTGAAAGGAATCAGAAGCCGAACTTGCTTGCTGTTTCCTTCAACGTTTCAGCGGAACGCGTCAACGCTGCGAGCTCGTCATCGCTCAGTGGCGTGTTGATCTGGGTGTTGACACCGGAACGGTTAAGAACGCTTGGAACAGACATACATACATCGGAGATGCCGTGGAAGTCCTTCAGCCAGGAGCTCACCGGAAGAATGCGGTTCGTATCGTGCATGATGGATTCGATGATATCCACACCAGACATGGCGATGGCATAGTTCGTCGCACCCTTGCCCTCAATGATCTTGTATGCTGCATTCTTGACCTCTTGGTGGATGCTTTCACGAGTCTGTGCATCAAGTGGAGCGTGTCCGTCGAGAGCTTTCCAATCGCACATGGGAACGCCGCCGATGGTTGCCGAAGACCACAGAGGAACCTCGGAATCACCGTGCTCACCAGCAATGTATGCATGAACGTTCTTGACGTTCACGCCGGTCTGCTGTGCGATGAGGAAGCGAAGACGAGCGGAATCAAGGTTGGTGCCTGAACCGAACATCTGACCTGCAGGAAGTCCTGAGAGCTTCATGGAAACATGAGTGACAACATCAACCGGGTTCGTGATAAGCATGAAGATGGCGTGTGGAGCAACCTTCACCAGGTTCGGAATGATGGCCTTCATGATGTTGATCGTTGCACCTGCCAAGTCAAGCCTTGATTGGCCTGGCTTTTGACGAGCGCCCGCAGTGATGACGATGACATCGGCATCACGGCATATTTCAGGATCATCTGCGCCATCAATGGACACTGTTGGATAGAAGCTTGAACCGTGCTGCATATCAAGGACTTCCGCCTCAACTCGCTTGGCATTAATATCTTCCAAAACGATTTGTCGCGCAACGCCCCTCTGCGCGGCAGCAAACGCCAAGGTCGAACCAACCGCTCCTGCACCAACAATAGCTAATTTGGTTGTCCTAAAACGTGAATCCGCCATATATGAACCTCTCTAAAATGACCCGAAGATTGGCCGGGCTCTCTGTGATGTTTCAGTCCCACTCTAACGAGAAGAGTTGACGTTTATGCAACTGCCTGATCCACCACTCTGGCCGCAAGTCTATTATCGACATCAGCCTGAATATGAATGCCTTGATCAAGATAATCCACATTCAGCACCTTGCCACGCTCACGTATTTCGGAAACCAAAGAACCGCTGGCATAAGGAAGGACGGCATCGATATGAACATCAGGAACCGGGAGCAGACTTTCGATGGCCTCTCTCAGCTCCGCCAACCCTTCGCCGGTTCTCGCCGATACCAGATACGCAGAGGGCATCAGCTGGCGAAGACGGTCCGTGACGACATCGCTTACCGAATCGATCTTGTTGAATACAACGATGCGCGGTATCGAAGCCGCTCCGGGGATATCTTCCAGAACCGCGTTCACGGCATCAATCTGTGCAAAAGGATCGGGATGGGAACCATCAACGATATGGATGATGATGTCAGCGACACCGACTTCCTCCAAGGTCGACTTGAATGCCTCGACCAACTGAGTGGGCAGACGTCTTACAAAACCGACGGTATCCACATAGGCATATACACGACCATCCTGCGTCTCGGCTCGACGTACGGCAGTGTCCAAAGTTGCAAAAAGAGCATTCTCGACCAATTCGCCTGAGCCGGTAAGGCGATTGGTGAGTGATGACTTTCCGGCATTCGTATATCCAACGACTGCCACCGTGGGCATGTCAAAGCGTCTGCGTGAACCGCGCTTGATATTGCGTGCGGGCTCCATATGAGCTATCTGACGACGCAACTTGGCGATTCGCGTTCTAATTACTCGTCGATCCATTTCTATCTTGGTTTCACCAGGGCCACGCGAACCGATGCCACCGGCCTGACCGGCAGCCTGGCCACCAGCCTGTCTGGAGAGAGACCCACCCCAACCACGCAGTCGCGGAAGCATATATTCAAGCTGGGCAAGTTCAATCTGTGCCTTGCCCTCTCGACTGGTCGCATGTTGCGCGAAGATATCAAGAATGACTGCCGTTCTGTCGACGACCTTGACCTTCGTTACATCTTCGAGTGCGCGACGCTGTGAAGGATGGAGATCATCGTCAACAATGATCGTGTCGGCCTCGAGTCTTGCCACGAGTCCAGCCAGTTCGTAAGCCTTGCCTGAACCGAGATAGGTTGCCGAATCCGGTTTGGCGCGTTGCTGCAAAACACCATCAAGCACCTGTGCGCCGGCAGTCTGAGCCAGCGCAGCGAGCTCTCTCATGGATTCCTCGGCCTTGCCAAAGCTGGTTTCTGCGCTTGACCATACGCCAGCCAGCACCACACGCTCGAGACGAACCTTGCGGTATTCAACCTCCGAGACATCTTCAAGCTCGCCAATACCCGTCACGTGGCGGAATTCATTGCGCTGCTCACGCTCCTGCCACACCTCGGGAAGATCCTCGGCCCCGTGACCGTCATGAAGTACCTCTGAATGACCGGCCAACACATCGCTGGCGCGCTCGTTCACATGCGAATCGGGTATGACTGGATCGGTTGACATAGTTACGTTCACAGTCTTCTTCTGTGTTGGATCCTGTTGAGAAAATTGCTTCAATTGCACCTCTGCTGCACATGAATTGCTGGTTCACGATGAAATTATGGTCTGGTTACGCTATGCGGGTAGGATTATGAGCTTGGAAATCCGCGCATCGCCTACCATATTCCTTGTATTATCATCACGAGTTGCGACATGTTCACTGGCAATGGAATGTTTTCGGGGAAAGATGTCAGACGCATAATGCGTGGTGCAACGAGCAAAGGGCAGGGTAAAGGTATGACTTCAGAAGAGAATACAGCTAACGGGCAATACTTTTCTGCGCATCCTGAAACGCCCGATGTACGGCGGACGCTCAAGGTGAAGCTGCGCGGACATGAGATGAATGTGGAGACCTCGCACGGTGTGTTTTCAATGAATCGAGTCGATCTGGGCACATCCGTGCTACTCAGGCATGCCCCTGAAGCACCGAAACATGGCCGTTTTCTCGATCTCGGTTGCGGTTGGGGTCCAGTTGCTCTCTCCCTTGCACAGGAATCTCCCGATGCTCAGATCGTGGCGGTGGATGTCAATGAACGAGCCGTTGAGCTCACTTCCCACAATGCACAGTTGAATGGTTTCTCGAACGTGTCGGCATTCACTCCCACGAATATGCCCACTGACATGAGCTTTGATCTGATATGGTCGAATCCGCCGATTCGCATAGGTAAAGCCGACCTGCATGCACTGCTGATGCAATATCTTGCACGTTTGAGCGTTGGAGGTGACGCATATCTTGTCGTGCAGAAGAATCTGGGAGCTGACTCGTTGAGGGCGTGGCTCGACTCCACATTGAATGCGTCGAATGCGGTGGATGTATCCAATGCATCCACCGGGCAGACTGAGGATATTCAACCGTGGACCGTCGAAAAGACGGCATCATCGAAGGGCTTTAGAATCCTGCATCTTCACCGCAACGCAGGCGATCATAACCCAACTGGCCATAGCGCGAATGATGACAAGACTGGCGAAGGCATTGGCAATCCATCCAACTCAGAGCACCAGCATCCAGAAAACAAGACGGAGCGTCTCGCTATATGAGATTTGATTATCCACAGGAATTACCGGTCAGCGCCGCTCGGACTGAGATCGAGCAAGCTGTTCGCAAGTCTCAGGTCGTTATCGTTTCCGGCCAAACCGGTTCGGGGAAGACCACCCAGATTCCCAAGATTCTGTTGCAGATGGGGCGCGGAACTCACGGCCACCAAATCGTTCACACTCAGCCTCGCAGAATTGCTGCAAGAACGGTGGCCGAACGCATTGCACTCGAGCTCGGTGTCCATCTCGGCGGTGAGGTTGGTTTCCAGGTTCGCTTCACCGACGAGAGTTCACCCAAGACGCGTCTACGAGTAGTGACGGATGGCATCCTACTTGCACAGATCCAGCGGGATCCGAAACTCAACGCATACGACACCATCATCATTGATGAAGCGCATGAGCGCAGCCTGAACATCGATTTTCTGCTCGGATATTTGACCGCTTTACTCCCCCAACGTCACGATCTGAAACTGATCATCACTTCGGCCACCATCGATTCCGAAAAGTTTCAGAAGCATTTTGCAACGGCACTGCACACGAAGGTTCCCATCATCGAAGTGTCAGGGCGAACATATCCGGTTCAGATTGTCTATGAACCTCTGGATGCACCTCCTGCCCTGATGAATCATGTCGATGGATTCGCTGGCAATCAACGATTTTCTTCTCCTGTGAATGGCAGCCACTCGAGCGACGATAACGATGAGGCCTTGGATATCTCCGAAGGCGTGGCACGGGCGTGCACCGAATTGGTGACACTCTCGGCGCATGATCAGGGTGCTCGGGACATTCTCGTCTTTGCATCTGGCGAACGCGACATCCATGAGTTCGAAAGTGCACTGAACAAGCATCTCGGATCTCGAACCGCCGACATGCGTCGCCACGATGCCATCGAAATTCTCCCACTCTTTGCAAGACTCTCTTCCAAGGACCAGCACAAGGTATTCGAGCATCATATTCATCAGCGCATCGTGATTGCCACCAATGTTGCAGAAACCTCGCTAACCGTACCGGGAATCCGATATGTGGTGGACCCAGGAACCGCTAGAATCAGCCGATATTCAAAATCAGCAAAAGTTCAACGGCTGCCCATTGAAGATATCGCCCAGGCCAGTGCCAATCAGCGTGCCGGTCGTTGTGGCCGAATCGCCGATGGCATTGCCATACGCCTGTATTCTGCAGAGGATTTCGAGACTCGACCGAAATTCACCGAACCGGAGATTCTCAGAACCTCCCTCGGAGCAGTGGTACTTCATATGCTCTCGGTCGGCATTGCGAAAACAGCCAGGGATGTTACCGATTTCGGCTTCATCGACCCTCCAGACATACGTGCCGTCTCCGACGGATTCACCGAATTGACTGAATTGAAGGCAATCGCTGCGAACAGGGGTTCGCACAACGATGTTCGACTCACCTCGATTGGACGTAAACTTGCTCGCATTCCGATTGACATTCGACTGGGCAGAATGGTCATTGAAGCTGCCAAAAATACGCCGAATACCCTGGCAGCGGTACTGGTTGTCGTCGCATTTCTCAGCCTTCAGGACCCACGCGAGCGTCCCCAGGAAAAACGTGAGGAGTCTGATCGAATCCATAACAGATACGTCGATCAGACCAGCGACTTTCTTACGGCACTGAATATGTGGGACCGCTTCTTCCAAGCTGACGGTGACCCGAGCAACGGTGTCTTGCGGCGGTTGAGCAAGTCCGAGATGATGAGCTATATGCGCATGCGTCAGTGGCGCGATCTCTATCGCCAGTTGGCGCAGATGTGCCATGAGCTCAAGTTCAAGGTGGGCGAACCATTGCCATCTTCGCGACCTGATCTGGCCATTCGCCAGCTTCCCATGAACCAGCAGGCAGCATATAGTCTGACGTGCTCATGGGATGGCGAAGGCATTCATCGAGCCATGCTCGCCGGTCTGCTTTCGAATATGGGCATGCAGATAATTCGCGAGCCCAAAGCCTCGGATTTCGCAGGTTTGCGTGGCGCTGCCCGCGCTCGAGCCATGAAGCGTGCTCAGAAAATGTCACATAATGAGTATCAAGGTGCTCGCGGCACCCATTTCGCGCTATTCCCTGCCTCTAGCGTTTCCAAGACCCCTCCAGAATGGGTGATGGTAACCGATCTGGTCGAGACTTCTCGTCTCTGGGCTCGCAATGCTGCCAAGATTGATCCCGCATGGGCAGAATCTCTCGCAGGCCCTTTGACGCGCGTAACCTATGCAGAACCGCACTGGGCTGCCTCTCATGGCTCGGCCATTGCCAGTTCCAAGGTTCTGCTGTACGGTCTGCCCATCGTACAGGGCAGGACGGTGCAGTGGGGTTCTATCAATCCGGTGGAGGCACGGGATTTTCTCATTCGACAGGGATTGGTCGAAGGTGATGTTCAGCAACGATTTTCGTATGACGGATTTCTGCAGGCCAACCGTTCGATTCTTGAAGAGGCCGACGATGAAAGCAGCCGCACGCGCAATCCAGGCGAAGCGGTGAATGATGAAGATCTCTATGACTTCTACGATCAGATGCTGCCAGAGGACATCACATCGGTGGCCGCGCTTGCCCATTGGTGGAAGCATGAGCATGATCAACACCCCCATCTGCTCGATTTCGATCCATTGAACATCGATCGTCTGCAAACCTCGACTTCACACAACCTCGATGCCTATCCAGATTGTTGGAGGGGCTCAGCCAGCGATGGCTCGACATTCAGTCTGCGCTTGAGCTATGTATACAACCCGCAGGCACCCGACGATGGTGTGAGCGTTCATGTCCCGGTGAAATTGCTGTCACGGCTCAGACCTGAGGAATTTACGTGGAATGTTCCTGGCTTTCTTGATGATGTCATTCTTTCGACCATAAAGTCCCTGCCGAAGGCACTGCGAGTCCAATTCGTTCCGGCACCGGATACCGCACGTGCGATTCGCAGCTGGATCAATGAGCACTACGCATGTCTTCCTGGTCTCGGCACATCCGTCGATGCAACACAACAAGATGATGGGGATTCAAAACCAGCTCCAGAATCCGTCACGCTCTGGCCGGAATTTACTCAGGTCTTTACCGAGGCTGCCATCACCATATCGGATGCACAGATTCATCCAAGCATATTCGATGCAGAACAGAACAAGCGTATGCCTGACTATACAAAAATGACATTCGTGATTGAAGATTCAGCGACACAAAGCTCGAACCATGGTCATCATCGTCACCAGCAGCGAGTGAAGGTTCTTGGATCTGGAAAATCCTTGATACAGCTGCAGCATCGTTTCGCCGAGCAATCCGAAGCCGCGGCAAAACAGCAGGTGGGCAAGAAGGCTGCCGAAGCTGCAAGCAAGGGCAAGCCCGTGGAACAGAGCAGACTGCTGCATCAGGCTGGTGCCACCACAACATCGCATTCGCAGATGTTGTGGAAAGCTACTCTGGCGACACTTCACCTACCATCTGAACGCATTTCGTCTCGATGGCTGGGTGAAGAAGCACTGATGCTTGCTGCAACACCATATCCGAGCACGAAGGCACTCATACAGGATATGCAGTGGGCAACGGTAAAACGCCTGCTCCCCCATGTTGATGGAATCAACTCCGATCAGGCATTGGCACAGGCAGTCGAAGACGTGCGTGAAGTCTATGAAGATACGATCTATGCCGTGGCTCATGACGTGATTCGCATCATGAAGCGCTATGCCGAGATCGATAAAGCGATTTCAGGTCCGGCAGATCTGCCGCTGCTTGCTGTGCTGCAATCGATCCGAGAGCACATGGCAACGCTGGTGTATCAAGGGTTTTTGAAGGACACCCCTGGATGTGAGTTGCCCCATATCGAGCGCTTCCTGCACGCGGATCTCATTCGCTTGGAAAAGGCAAAGAAAGACAAGTCTCGCGACGTCCGCTGGGCATGGGAAGCCGATGAGGCAAAGCGAATGGTGGATAGTGCTCGAAGCAAGGCCATGTCTGAACCGGCAGGAAACCGCAGGGATCGTCTGATAGAGGAAGCGGAACAGGCTCGATGGATGCTCGAGGAATTCTATGTCTCACTCTGGGCTCAGGAGCTCGGCACCTCGCAGCCTGTAAGCATGCAGCGCATACGAAAGTTGGTGCAGGCATGATCTCAGACGCGATCTTCACCTGTTCCATATACCATGAAGCTTTCAAAGTCACCGCTTGTGCCACTACTGTGTACCACTATGATGGTGCGTGATGAAAGTGACTAGACACCAATCCCGACGCAAGCATTCCTCACATCGCAGAAAGAGCGGCAGCTTCATTGTCCGCAAATGGCGAAAGCTGTCATTCGGCAGGCGAATCGTGTGGTGCTCGGGTTCGACGGTTGCGGTTATCCTCGCCATGACTTTGATCATGCTCGGCATTCGCTGGGTACAGTATCGTGCTGCAGTGCAACAGGCACAGCAACGTCAGGAGCAGTTCAGCACTCGCTATGACTTCAACCCAGGTGAGATTTTCAGTGACGAGGAATTCTTCGATAGTTCATCCATGACGGCCTCATCGGTACAGCGCTTTCTCAATGCAAGGAACAGTGCATGTCAGGGCAGTTCCTGCCTCAAGAACTATAGGCAGGACACCACCGATATCGCTGCTGATTCGCTATGCAAGGCATTCAAGGGTGGCAAGTCACAGTCAGCTGCAACCATCATCGATGGCGTAGCACGCTCATGTGGCATCAATCAGAAAGTTCTGATCACATTGCTTCAGAAGGAGCAGCAGCTCGTAAGCTCGACCAAGCCCACTGCATGGCAATACAAATCCGCCATGGGTCTCTCCTGCCCAGACGATGCCAGCTGCGATCCGAAATATGCGGGATTCTTCAAGCAAGTCTATGGCTCGGCCAAACGCTTCAAATACTATCTCGCCCACGCGTCTGAATATTCTTATCACGCAGGCCAGCTGAATTACATAGCCTTTAGTCCCACAGCATCGTGTGGGGGCACAAAGGTATTCATTGAGAACAAAGCGACCGCGCTGCTCTATATCTATACCCCGTATCAGCCCAATGCCGCCGCACTCAAAGCCGTGGTTGGCGAAGGCGACTCATGCTCAAGCTACGGCAATCGTAACTTTTCGTACATATACAAGCATTGGTTCCCCGTCACTGCCGCGAAACGCTAAGAAGTTGCGGATTCACATCCCACGCAACGATGAAATTGAATGCTGTCGCTCCACATCGGCATGCTGATATGGCGCAATTCGGTATCTTCCCCGAAATCTCGAGTTTTGTTGCCTTTTCTCAGTATGCAGACTCATATTCGTTGGAATATGAGCTGATACAACCAAAAAACGACATGCCTACTGTGGAAAGGCAACAAAACTCGCTCAGTGGATTGGCTTAGAGCGTCGGCAAATACTTTTGCAGCTCATATGGGGTGACCTGCAAGCGGTATTCATCCCATTCCTTGCGCTTGTTGCGTAGGAAATATTCAAACGCATGTTCACCAAGCACATCGGCAACGAATTCGGACTTCTCCATGATCTTCAAGGCCGCATCCAGAGAATCAGGAAGTGGCTCTATGCCCATGGATTGGCGTTCTACATCCGTGAGCTCCCAGACATCATCGCTGGTCGGTTCGGTAAGCGTCATCTGCCGTTCGATGCCATCAAGTCCGGCAGCGAGCAAGACGGAGTAAGCCAGATAGGGATTGGTAACGGGATCGAGCGCCCGGAATTCCATGCGAGCAGAATTACCCTTGCCTGGTTTGTACTGAGGAATTCTCAATAATGCGGAACGGTTGTTATGGCCCCAGCACACATAGCTTGGAGCTTCGTTTCCGCCCCACAGCCGCTTGTACGAGTTGACATATTGGTCGGTGACCGCAGTGATTTCAGCAGCATGATGCAGAATGCCGGCCGCGAACTGACGCGCAGTCAACGACATATTGAACTCCTGCCCAGCCTCGTAGAAGGCATTGCCGTCACCTTCAAAAAGACTCAGGTGCGTATGCATACCCGAACCAGGCTGATCCGACAACGGCTTTGGCATGAAGCTGGCATGGATGCCACGTTCCAGCGATACCTCTTTCACCACCGTTCTGAAGGTCATGATGTTGTCGGCTGTAGTGAGGGCATCGGCATAGCGCAGATCAATCTCGTTTTGGCCTGGTCCCGCCTCGTGGTGGGAATATTCAACCGAAATACCCATCTGTTCAAGCATGTTCACCGTTGCACGACGGAAATCCATCCCCGGACTGCGTGGAACGTGATCGAAATAGCCTCCATGATCGATGGGCGTCGGTGCCTTTGACCAGTCTTCCTGCTGCTCAAAGAGATAGAACTCAATCTCAGGGTGCACATAGAAAGTGAATCCCTTATCCTTGGCCTTCGAAAGCGCTCTCTTCAACACGTGACGCGGGTCACCCAGACTTGGCTCACCATCCGGTGTCAGGATATCGCAAAACATGCGTGCCGTACCCTGTGGGCCACCTCTCCAAGGCAAAATCTGGAAAGTCGAGGGATCGGGCTTGACGATCATATCGTCTTCCGAGACTCTGGTCATGCCTTCGATGGCCGAACCATCGAATCCAAGACCCTCTTCGAATGCCGCTTCGAGCTCCGCTGGTGCTATTGCCACGGATTTCAATGTTCCCAATACATCGGTGAACCACAAACGAATGAAACGTACGTCGCGTTCCTCAACTGTGCGTAACGCGAACTCCTGCTGTTTATCCATGTCTGCTATGCTCCCATGCATTTATTTCCTAATTAATACTAACCTTCGCCGTGCCTAAGAACTCCCTGCCACAACATGCCAATGTGTGTCAGACATTCTCAAGTTCGCTGCACGGGCTGTCGCGCAAGCTTCAAAGCGTCCTCAAGGCTGAAAGCCCCGGAATACAGGGATTTTCCAAGAATCGCAGAATCAACTCCCAACGCCTCCAATGCAGCTACATGCTCAATATCCTCAAGCGACGAAATACCACCGGATGCCGTGACACTCGCGGATGTACATTCTGCAACTTCACGAAGCAAATCAACGTTGGGTCCGCTCATCATGCCGTCTCGTGACACATCGGTTACCACGTATCGTTCACAACCAACCGAATCAAGGAATGTGATGGTCTCAAACAGATCCCCACCTTCACGCGTCCAACCGCGGGCAGCCAAGGTGCGACCACGAACGTCAAGGCCAACAGCAACGCAATCGCCATAACGATTGATTGCACCGGCCGTCCAGTCTGGATCTTCCAGTGCAGCGGTGCCAATATTGACTCGTGAGGCTCCCGCATCAAGCGCCTCGTCGAGACTCTCATCATCGCGGATGCCACCGCTCATCTCGATATGCACCTTTGAACCGAGTTCCTTGGCAATGGCCTTCAGCTCACTTCGATTGTTCCCTGTTCCAAAGGCAGCATCCAAATCCACAAGATGAATCCAAGCAGCGCCGGCATCAACCCATGTTCTTGCGGCATCCAAGGGACTGCCGTAATCGGTCTCTGAGCCCGAAGCACCTTGTCGAAGTCGCACGGCCTTACCGTTTCTCACATCGACTGCTGGAAGAAGAGTCAGCATGAATAACATCCTTTCAACGCATCAAATATATGGCTATGGTAACGTCTCATGAGAAATTTGGAAAAGTGGCTATCCAATTCTCAAGCAGCCGTGCTCCTGCCTGAGCGGATTTTTCGGGATGAAATTGAGTCGCCGATAGCGGACCACGCTCATAGGCGGCAACAAAATTACTTCGCCCATATTCGCAGCGTGTCACCTTGCCTGGATTCTCACCCAATCCATCCACATCTATATCGTGCGCATCCGAAGCCGCATATGAGTGAACGAAGTAGAAACGTTCATGTTCCACACCGTGAAGCAATGTCGTGCCTTCAGCCGCCTGAATCGTGTTCCACCCAGTATGAGGAACCACGTCGGCATCAAGCCGTGCAACCGTGCCACCTATGAGCCCAAGACCTTGTGCATGGGCTCCCCTCTCGACTCCAGACTCGAACATGATCTGTTCTCCGACGCAGACTCCCAGAACGGGTCTGCCATCCGCCAAGCGATCTCTGATGACCTGCTCGCCGCCAACATCGCGCAAGCCCTCCAGACATGCCGCCAAAGCTCCTACGCCTGGCACGACGACACCATCGGCATTCATTGCGGCACGGTGATTTGACGTCAGAGTCACATCTGCACCGACATTCGCGAGTGCACGAACCATCGAGCGAACATTGCCAAAACCATAATCAAAAACAACGATGGAAGTCATTGGTACTCCTCACAACGGTAGAAATGAAAGGTCTGCATGGTACTGCAGTACTGTACGCGGTCTGGAAGTGCAGTCAGCCGTTTGTCTTGCCTGCAGATGAATCAGGACCGAGACGCATATGTCGGGCAATGATACCCATCGCCTGATCATGGTCCAAATCATCGGTATTGACGACAGTAATACCGTTATGCTTCAGAGAATCGACGCTCACCGTACCAACCATGATGTCCTCAACAAATGATGCACTCGATGCGAAGAGAATGGGAGGAGCAAATTCCTCTCCAGACTTGCCGCGCATCCACAATTTGGCTTCGAGCTTGTTGGCTCTATTCACTGCAAGAACGACGGAAAGACCGGAGACGACATCCGTCAAATCCTGAGCTGCATTTTCAGGTCCGTCCGCCTCGTGCGTGTTCAACACGGCAACGGCACCCTCGGACGAGTCGATGCATCGGGCCGAGATATCGGAGATGCAGCAGAATGCAGCCAACAATTCAGCGGATGCGATGCGGGTAATGATCACCGCGACCTTGACTTTGTCACCAATCAAGCCTTCAAGTTCGCTCTGGAAGTCAGCGTCCAAATCAAGATCATCATTGAACGCTTCGGCCTGGTTGCCGGCGTTCTCAGTTTGGTTCTCCGAAACGCCATCTGCAGCATGCGAAGCAGAGGCATTGCCATCCTCTTCACCGGATGAGTCTGTAGCCGCAGTATGCCCATTGCGATGGGTTCCAGCCGGATGAATCGTGTTGTCATCACCGAAATTGAAATCACCATCCACCTGTTTGTTGAAATCCTCTTCAAAACTGGCGAAGGCAGCGTCAATCTCCTCGTCACTCAAGCGATCGGAAGAATCCTTGTCAGAGCCGGCATGCTTCCCGCTCTCGTGGGGTTTCTTCGAATTGTCATCATGCATGCCTTGTGCGTTGAGATTTGTCGAGTGCTCCTCATGAGAATCGTGGTCTTCGCAATCCGAGCTGTTTGCATCGGTTGAAGAATCGTTCACAACGCTCCCTTCGTGCTTGGAATGCCAGTGACACGCGGATCGGATTCCACCGCAACACGCAATGCTCGAGCCAATGCTTTGAATTCTGCCTCGGCAATGTGGTGAGGATCGCGCCCGGCAAGCAATGTCATGTGAAGGCAGATGCCGGCATGCAAGGCGATGGATTCCATGACATGGCGTACCAGCGACCCTGTGAAATGTCCACCTATCAGAGCGAACTCAAAACCCTCAGGCTCGCCTGAGCACACGACATATGGTCTTCCAGAAATATCGATGACGGCTCGCGCCAGTGCCTCGTCAAGAGGAACGGTGACATCGGCAAATCGTCGAATGCCTCGTTTATCTCCGAGAGCCTTCTTGAGAGCCTCGCCGAAGACAATCGCGATGTCCTCGACCGTATGGTGTACGTCAATATCGGTATCGCCACTGGCCTTGATATCGAGATCAATCAGTGAATGCTTGCCAAGTGCAGTCATCATATGGTTGTAGAAGGGCACGCTCGTGTCAACATGGGTCTCACCGGTGCCGTCAAGATTCAAACTCAGCGAAACATTCGATTCGCTCGTGATGCGGGTTATTGATGCTGTGCGATCCATATGTTGCTCCTTTATGACAATGCCCTCGCGGATCTGCAGGCAGTTCATGGTTATCGACAGCGCTTCTGGCCCTTGCCGATGGTCTTCGGTGATGCCGATCATCAGATGTGCGGGTCTTCCACGTTGTGTTGTATTGCATGGTTGCTTACTGTTGCTTATCTATCGTTGCCAGCACTTCGGCAAATGCCGTTCTGAATGTCGACATTTCCCTCTCTGTTCCCATGCAGACTCGAAGCCAATGATCAGGGCCAACCACGCGAATCAGTATGCCACGACTGAGCAGTTTATTGAAAACGAGCATGCGGTCATCGAATTTTCCAAAAAGCAAGAAGTTTGATTCGGAATCTGCAACTTGGAGATTGCTGCCATGGTATTGCTGGCTTCTCAGCCATGCCGCGGTCTCTTCTCTGGTCTCACGAAGCTTTGCAACACGTTTCAGCTGAAGATCGGTATGTTCAAAAGCCGCCAGAGCCGCTGCCTGCGTGATGGCACTCAAATGATATGGCATGCGTACGATTCTGAGGCAATCGATGATGCCTGCGTCTGCGGCTAGATAGCCGACTCGAGCACCCGCAAAGGCAAAGGCCTTTGACATGGTTCGGGAAACGGCAAGATTGTGATGCTCAGGAATCAACGACACGGCGGAAGGGGTGCCCGGATTGCGAAACTCCACATACGCTTCATCGATTATGACCACCGGATGAGTGCCTTCTTGAGCTCCTGCAACCTGTGTCTGCTCACATATTGCGAGCAACGTCTTCACATCGCTCAATGGCAGGTTAGTCCCTGTTGGATTATTCGGACTCGTCAGCAGCACAATTGACGGTCCGATGCTCGTGATGCCTTCGATTGTCTTGTCAAGGTCGATGGTGAAGTCACCTTTGCGGTGAATCACCTTCCACGAGGTGAAGGTGTCTCGTGCATATTCCGGATACATGGAATATGTCGGGTCACAGCCAAGAGCAGTGCGGCCTGGTCCACCGAATGCCTGAAAAATCTGCAGCATGATTTCGTTCGAACCATTCGCACCCCACAGTTGTTCGACACCCAGACGTGTGCCGGATTCATAGGCAAGGTAGTCGCAGAACGCCTGGCGCAGCTTGATGTGCTCGCGGTCAGGATAACGGTTCAGGTTCTGCGCCACTTCCCTCACTCGACGTGCGATGGTATCTGCCACCTCGTCATCTAGCGGGTAGGGGTTCTCGTTGACATTGAGACATACGGGAACATCCAACTGAGGGGCGCCGTATGGCTCCTCGCCTATGAGGTCGTTGCGCAGGGGCAATGACGATGGAATTGAAGTCATAGCAGACCAGCCTCTCGTTCCTGATCCTTCAAGCTCTGCTTGTCGTAAGGATCGTTGACGAATCGTGTGAGTACGCATTCACCATGGCCCGGCAGATCCTCACTCACAGCAAATGTGTTGATCTTGTCGGCAAGAGCCTTTAAACCATCCTCGTCATATTCGATGACCTCGACCGGTTTCATGAAAGTGTGCACACCAAGACCGCTAGCAAAGCGAGCGGTTCCTCCTGTCGGCAGCACATGGTTTGAACCGGACATGTAGTCGCCGAGAGGTACAGGTGAGAACGGTCCGCGGAAGATGGCGCCGGCATTGCGAATGTGGGAAATCGTCGTATCTGGATCAGACGTCTGAATCTCAAGATGCTCGGCGGCATAGGCATTGGCTGCGGCAATGGATTGTTCGAGATTATCGGTCAGAATGATTCCCGACTGGGAGCCGCCCAACGAAGTATGAACTCTTTCGCTGTGTTCGGTTCGGGGAACTCTTCTGTTCAGACTGTCTTGAACCTTCTGAATCTGAGACTCATCATCGGTGATGAGTACGGATCCTGCCAATTCATCATGCTCTGCCTGCCCGATGAGATCGGCTGCAAGATACTCTGGATTGGCGGTTGCATCTGCAAGAATCGCGATTTCGGTAGGTCCTGCGACTGCATCGATGCCCACGATGCCTGAAACCAGACTCTTTGCAGTGGCTACGAAGATATTGCCAGGACCCGTGATCTTATCGACTGGATCACAGAGAATGTCGCCATCCTGCTCCTCGCTGCCGGCAGCGCCATAGGCAAACATGGCGATTGCCTGCGCACCTCCAACGGCATAGACCTCGTCAACGTCAAGAATGGCGCATGTCGCCATGATCGTCGGATCGGGAAGACCTTCCGCGGACGATTTGGATGGCGGTGTCGCGATGGCGAGCGACTCCACTCCCGCTGTCTGTGCGGGCACGACATTCATGATGACCGAACTCGGATATACGGCTTTGCCGCCGGGAACGTAGAGACCAACGCGCTCGATGGGGATCCAACGCTCCGAGACACGTGCCCCTTCTGCCAGATCGGTGTGGAAACCACTGGGAACCTGCGAAGTGCTGACTGCACGACAACGATGCACGGACTCTTCAACGGCCTCACGAACCTTGGGGTCAAGGGCATCCAAGGCCTCTTGCAGACGCTCCTTGGGAACCCTGAGATAAACCGGACGCACATGATCGAATCGTTCTTCGTAATCTCTCAATGAGGCAGCACCACGCTTGCGCACATCTTCAAGAATCGGACGAACGAGCTCAGTGGCCTCATGTGTGCCCATGGAGGCTCGTGGCATGGTTTTGAGAAGGTCAGCGCGACTCAGATTCTTGCCGCGCAAATCGATTACATGCATTATGTTGTCTGTCATGACTTCGATGGTAGATTCCACCGATGACGAGAGCTGAATTTGAGACAAATCGTCTCGAATTTTGAGATTATTTCAATGAACTGATTCAACATTCTCAGTGCCCTCACTCGTTGTGAACTCAGGAAAGTATCAACGCATGAAATACGCTCTCTTCCACCAGCATTAAGCCAGCATTTCGATGTGATACCTGAGCGAGTTCACAATGAGCACTATGGAATGCGTAAATCAGGCGATTGATGCCTTCAATGCATCGACCTTGTCAACGTTT
This sequence comes from Bifidobacterium aquikefiri, assembly GCF_002259795.1. GTDB lineage: Bacteria > Actinomycetota > Actinomycetes > Actinomycetales > Bifidobacteriaceae > Bombiscardovia > Bombiscardovia aquikefiri. The sequence continues at coordinate 448,668 of NZ_MWXA01000005.1, forward strand.
TCCCATGTGAAGTCCGGATCCTCGCGGCCAAAGTGACCGTATGCGGCAGTCTTCGCATAGATTGGGCGCAACAGATCGAGCTCATCGATGATCGCTGCCGGTCGAAGATCAAATACCTTACGCACAGCATCCTGAATCTGATCTCTCGAGACACCAATCTCAGTTCCATAGGTCTCCACATTGATGCTTACAGGATCGGCAACACCAATTGCATAGGCAATCTGTACCTCGACACGGTGAGCCAGCCCTGCCGCAACGATATTCTTTGCAACCCAACGCGCGGCATATGCAGCGGAACGATCAACCTTGCTCGGATCCTTGCCTGAGAAGGCACCGCCACCGTGATGCGCGGCACCACCATAGGTGTCAACGATGATCTTCCTGCCTGTCAGACCTGCATCTGCAGACGGCCCGCCAAGAATGAAGGAGCCGGTTGGATTTACGAGCAGTCTGTACCCTTCATGCTCGACCTTGTCGCCGCAGACCTCTGCGAGCACGGGTGTGATGACATGTTCGGCGAGTTGATTGGTCAGCCAGTCACGGTCCACATCTGGATCATGCTGTGTGGAAATCAGTACGGTGTTCACACGCAGCGGGTTGTCATTTTCATCGTACTCGATGGTGACCTGCGTCTTGCCATCGGGACGCAAATGAGGAATGATCCCCTGCTTGCGGACCTCAGCCAAGCGATACGCCAGTCGGTGAGCCATATAGATTGGCAGCGGCATCAACACATCGGTCTCGTCGGTTGCATAGCCGAACATGACTCCCTGATCGCCCGCCCCTTGTGCCTCATAGCGCTCTTCTCGAGTAGCAGCATTCTCCTGCTCGCGGCTGAGGCGATCGACACCCTGATTGATTTCTGAACTCTGTTCTCCAAGAGCGACGAGTACGCCACAGGAATCGGCATCCAGACCTATATCAGAGCTTGTGTATCCGATTTTTCGAAGAACGGAACGAACTTCATGCTGGATATCGGTATAGCCCTTCGATGTCACCTCGCCGAAAACGAAGAACTGACCGGTTGTTGCGGAAGTTTCCACAGCAACGTGCGAATAGGGATCCTGCGCCAATAGATCGTCCAAAATCTCATCTGATATCTGGTCACAAACCTTGTCAGGATGACCTTCGGTCACCGATTCCGCAGAAATTAGTTTTCGCTCTGCCATTATTCGCGATACCCCCTATGCAAACCATAATTATGAGGAAAGGACCCCTTTCGGAGTCCTCTCCCCTTGGCAGACAGCAAGTCAGCAAACCTACCGTCTGCATTCGTGCAAACAATACGACAACAACCCTATGCCTTAGGTAGGTCAATTACTAGATGTAAATCGTATGGATATTGATACAACCAGACATAAGGTTGTGTCTGCAGAATCAGTTGCCCTCGCTCAAATCATCGTCGCCGAGCTTCTCTTCAAGAAGTCCCTCGTTGATTTCGCGGAAGGCGATGGACAATGGTTTTTCCTGATTCTGATACTCAACCAGGGGACCAACGTTCTGCAGCAGACCTTCATTGAGCTGTGTAAAATATGAGTTGATTTGACGTGCACGTTTCGCAGCGAAAATGGAAAGCGCATATTTGGAATCGGCGTGCTGCATGAGTTCGTCGATGGTTGGTTTTGCAAATCCTGTTGGTGTTGGTTCGGTACCGAGTGCCATATAATCTCCAATACGAATAATGCCGATGAATGCATCAGCCTTGCAATCTTCGCGATTATATCGCATCGATACGATTTTGTGAATGGGCTGCTCTGATTTCCAACTTGAATAATCCCACTATTTGACCCTCGCCACTCATTTGCCCAACTATCCCGCTTGAATGGTCACTATGCAAATGAGGTCAGCAAAATTAATGAACGGACGAATGTTCGCCGGGGCTCGCGCCCTCTATCGTGCTGCCGGAGTTTCTGGCAACGATTTTGGCAAACCTATCGTCGCGATAGCAAATTCATTCTCCGAATTCGTTCCGGGGCATGTTCATCTGAATCAGGTCGGCCGCTTGGTTTCCCAGGCGGTGAAAGAGGCGGGCGGCATTCCTCGAGAGTTCAATACCATCGCCGTTGACGATGGCATTGCCATGGGTCATACCGGCATGCTGTATTCACTGCCAAGCCGAGATCTGATTGCCGATGCCGTTGAATACTCAGTGAATGCCCATTGCGCCGATGCACTGATTTGCATTTCAAACTGTGACAAGATCACGCCTGGCATGTTGCTTGCGGCCCTGCGGTTGAACATTCCGACAGTATTTGTCTCTGGAGGCCCCATGGAGGCCGGCACCACCGTCATGCCCGACGGTGAGGTCAAGGAGAACACCGATCTTATCGATGTAATGTATGCTTCGGCCGATGACAGCATGAACGACGAGGACGTACTTGCACTGGAAAAGTCCGTATGCCCGACCTGTGGTTCTTGCGCTGGCATGTTTACAGCGAACTCGATGAATTGCCTGACCGAAGCCATGGGTCTTGCCCTTCCCGGCAACGGAACCACACTCGCTTCGCACACCGCACGGCGTTCACTCTTCACCAAAGCGGGCAAGGCCATCATCGACATTGCCAAACGCTATTACGATGATGACGATGAATCGGTACTTCCACGCGCAATCGCGACGAAGCATGCCTTTGAAAATGCAATGACAATGGATGTTGCCATGGGAGGCTCTTCCAACACCGTTCTGCACATTCTTGCCGCCGCACAGTCCGCTGACGTTGACTTCACCCTCGACGATATCGAACGCATATCACACACCGTGCCATGCATCTGTAAGGCTTCGCCTTCCGGCGATTGGGAGATTTCCGATGTTCACCGCGCGGGCGGCATCTGCGGCATCCTTGGAGAGCTCGACCGTGGCGGTGTGCTCCACAAAGATACTCATTCCATCGATTATCCAAGCCTTGAAGCGAAGCTCGATGACTGGGACATCATGCGTCCAAGTTGCCTGGACGAGGCGAAAAAGCTCTACCATGCAGCGCCCGGACATATCCGTTCGCCAAAGCCATGGAACCAGTCCGAGGAATTCCCTGACCTTGACACAGACCGAATCAATGGTGCCATTCACGACCTTCAACATCCAGCGGTGAATGAGGGCGGTTTGGCCATTCTTCACGGCAACCTTGCTCCCGACGGATGCGTGGTGAAAACGGCCGGCGTTCCTAAGGAAATCTGGCACTTCCGTGGCCCTGCTCTGGTCGTCGAATCTCAGGAGGAGGCCGTCAAGGTCATTCTTAATGGAACCCTGAAGCCAGGCCAGGCATTGATCATTCGATATGAAGGTCCAAAGGGCGGCCCTGGCATGCAGGAGATGCTCTACCCAACATCCTTCGTGAAAGGCAAGGGTATAGGCAAGGAGGTGGCTTTGCTCACCGATGGCCGTTACTCGGGAGGCTCCTCAGGATTGTCAATCGGCCATATCGCTCCTGAAGCTGCAAGCAAAGGGCCGATCGCCCTGATCAAGAACGGCGACATGATCGTCATCGACATTCCCAATCGAACAGTGAATGTCGATCTGAGCGACGAGGAACTTGCACAGCGAAAGGCAGAGCTTGAGGCTGGAGATGGCTACGTGGCACACCGCAACCGCCATGTTTCCCTGGCACTCAAGGCATACGCGGCATTCGCGCGTTCGGCGGACAAGGGTGCCACCCGTGACCCTGACCTTATCAACAAGCTCTCTGGCCTCGCATAAGGCTGTTTCGACTCGATTCGAGCATCGACAGCACCGTAGATATGGATATGTCTCCGCGGATCCTACGATTCACGGAGACATATCCATATCAGGGTTACATCAGAGTCTATTTCCTTCATCCAAGGCGCTCTTATTGCTGTTATCTCGAGCAAAGGCGCACACGGTGCCAGATGTGCTCTTCTCCCGTCATCCTATGAATGCTTTTCCTTGTCATCTCGAGCGTAGGCGCAGCCGAAGTCGAGAGATCCCATCCACAGCGGACACGAGGAGATCCCTCGACTCGCTTCGCTCGCTCGGGATGACAAAAGATGCAAGGCAACCCAATCAGGACCACAAAAGAAGCAGGGCCAGCTTCTCGAGGGTCCAGTAACAAGCTCTTAGAGATTGTATTCCTTCGCAATCACGTTCCACATGGCGTCGGCGGCGTTCTCAACGGTGTCGTTGACGATGACGACATCGAATTCACCCTCACTGGCAAGCTCGACTCGTGCAGTGGCAAGGCGCTTCGTGCGCTGCTCTTCGTTTTCAGTGCCACGAGAAGCAAGGCGGCGAATCAGATCGTCAAAGCTTGGAGGGGCCAAAAATACATATACAACATCAAGATTGAGCTCTTTCGCGCGTTGGCGAACACGATGTGCACCCTGCAAGTCAATCTCCAGGATCGTTGGAATCCCTTGCTTGAGATGATCGAGCACTGGTTGCAGTGGTGTTCCGTAATGCGCCATGTTATGTACCAGTGCAGTTTCAAGGAATTCACCCCGTTGCTCCATGGCAGCAAATTCTTCTTCAGAAACAAACCAGTAGTTGATGCCATTACGTTCGCCGGGACGAGAATCACGAGTCGTCGCAGAAACCGAAACCCATACTTCTGGATGCCTTGATCGAAGTTTTGCCTCAACCGTACCTTTGCCTACAGCGGTCGGACCGGTAAGAACGATGAGTCGTTGATGACCTTGCTGCGGCTCTTTATGATTCATCACTGCATTGTCTGCAGCGGCTGGAGAACTTGCAGACACTTGTGCAGAAGAATCCTTGGATTGTCGGATTACGGATTCACTCACCGTCACGACTACTTCCCCTCGTTCATAGATTGAGTTGTTGCTGACGAAGCTGTATGCACATTTGTCTTACTCTTTTTTGCAGTGACATCGTGTTTCACGGCATCTCCTGCAAAGTTATCACTTGCAGTTTCCTTCGTCGCCTCAGACAAGGCTTGGCGCACATCCAGTGCAATGCTTTCCGTCGCCTGTGCGAGCTTATCAATCTGAGGTCCATGAGTTGCAATCGAACGGGATACAGTTACCAGAACATTACCTTGTGTGCCGGCAAATACCGTCTTCAGATCATGAGCCTCGGCACCCTGCCATCCATATCCTGGTGAAAGAATGGGTCCGGTGAATTTCGATGGATCTACACCACCGGTAGTGATCCACTGGCCAATCGTTGCTCCGATGATCAGTCCAACAGAGCCCATGCCATCCATGCTCTGATTGAATTTCTGAGCTGTTCCGGCTATGCTGTAGGCCACTGTCTTGCCTTTGTACGAACCACTTTGCCTGATCGCAGACTGCAGACTTGTACCCTCACTATTGGATGTGAGCGATGCAATGAACACCCCACGGCCATAACTCAGGGCTTCGTCGGTGAGATTGTTGAGCGAACGGGCGCCATAGTAGGGAAGCAGGGTTATGGCATCCGCCTTCAGCGGCGCATTTGGCTTGAAATAGGCATCGGCAATGGCTGAAATAGTAGTCGAAAGCCCGCCGCGAAGGCAATCGACAATCGTAATGATTCCCATCTGACGGGCGGCATAGAGCACCCGCTCAAGCGCGGCATAACCTTTTGAACCGTATCGTTCGAACATGGGTGTCTGGAATTTCACTGCCGCAGCTCGGCCATGGGCCGCCTGAAGCATGCGCATGGAAAACATCTCGGCACCATCGGCATCCACCTGATACCCCCACTCACTGAGAATCTTTCGGTGAGGATCTATGCCGACGCAAAGCGGCCCGAATTTTGACATTGAAGTGCTTAATCGCAGACCAAAATCTGATCTCTGTGCCTTAATCTCTTCTTCACGGGTCGCCTTTGCCATCAGATATCCTTATCTTTCAAGTTCGTGTATCTGCTCAGCACGTTCCTGAATACTTTCGATCTGGTAGTCATTCTTCCGTACGGCCTCGATAGCCATCAAAGCGGCAGAAAACTCCGTCATGGTGGTGAAGTGCGGCAAATCCGCTGCTATTGCCGCAGCTCGAATCGAGTAGCCATCAGATCGTGAACCCTTGGAATTTGGGGTATTGAGAATCATGTTGATGGTTCCGTCTTCTATCAGATCAACGACATTCTTCTCGGTGGAATCGCTCACACTGGCTGTTGATTGCGTTGAATCTGGAACAGCGGGCTGGGGTGTGTCGACGCGTGTCCCAAGCTTGGCGACAACATGAGCCTGAAGACCATATCTGCGCAAGACCGAAGCGGTTCCCTCCGTTGCGTACAGATTAAAACCAAATTCGTGCAGACGTTGTGCCATCAAAGGCAGTTGTCTCTTATCGCTGTCGTTGACGGAGAGGAACACGTTGCCACTCGTAACCAGTCCCCCGGCGTATGCTGCCAACTGACTCTTGGCGAATGCATGGGGGAAGTCTCTATCGAAACCCATGACCTCGCCAGTCGAACGCATCTCTGGCCCAAGGATGATGTCAACCGTACGACCAACCTTGGTTCTGAAGCGCTTGAACGGAAGCACCGACTCCTTGACTGCAACCGGCTGACCGCGACGAATCATGCCACCGTCACCAACGGGAAGCAGCAGGCCGTTCTTGCGCTGGTCCTCAATGGTTTCACCCGTCATGATGCGTGCTGCCGCCTTGGCAAGGGCAGTTCCCGTCGCCTTGGAAGCAAACGGAACTGTTCTGGAAGCGCGTGGATTGGCTTCGATGACATACAAAGTGTTGGCCATGTATGCATACTGAACATTGATGAGTCCACGAACGCCACAACCCTGGGCAATTGCCAAGGTAGCCTTGCGCAAACGTTCCATCTGATCGTCCGAGAGTGTGCTAGGCGGCAGCGTGCAAGCTGCATCACCCGAATGGACACCCGCCTCCTCGACATGTTCCATAATCCCACCGATGTAAAGATCCGAACCATCGTAGATGGCATCGACATCAATCTCAATGGCATCCTGCAAGAACTTGTCTATAAGCAAGGGGGAAGGGAGTCTTCCGGACACCACCGTGTCGGCCTTCGCCTCATCAAGCGCCCTGTTGACGTAAGTCTTGAGCTGTGCATCGTCATAGACGATTTCCATCCCTCTACCACCCAACACGTAGGATGGACGCACCAGCACAGGATAACCAATGTTATGTGCAGCCTCCTCTGCCTCTTCGTACGATAACGCTGTGCCGTACCGTGGGGCATTCAATCCTTCGCGCTTGAGAACCTCACCAAAGAGCTGTCGGTTTTCAGCCAAGTCGATAGCCTCTGGCGAAGTGCCGAGAATCGTCACCCCGGCAGCTTTGAGTCTTGCTGCAAGCGAAAGAGGTGTCTGTCCACCCAGTTGTACGATGACGCCCTTGATGGGACCCATCTTCTTTTCTGCCGTATAGACTTCGAGAACATCTTCGAAAGTCAATGGCTCAAAATAGAGGCGATCCGACATGTCGTAATCCGTCGAAACCGTCTCTGGATTGCAGTTGATCATGATCGTGTCGTACTTCTTGCCAAGCTCTTGAACGGCATGCACACAGGTGTAGTCGAATTCGATGCCCTGACCGATCCGATTGGGACCGGAACCAAGAATGATTACGGCTTCGCGATCTCTTGGCCTGATCTCGGTCTCATCGGCATAACATGAATAGTAATACGGAGTAACCGCGTCAAATTCCGCAGCACAGGTGTCAACGGTCTTATATACCGGTCGCAGTCCATAATTCCAGCGAAGCTCACGAACGGCATTCTCGCCTTCATCTCCGAGCTTTCTCAAATGAGCGATCTGCAAGTCGCTTAAGCCTGATTGCTTGGCCTTCCTGAGCAGTTGAGCTCCAAGACTTTCAGCCGCCTGAACCTCCATTGCCACATCATTCATTTCCTTGATCTGTTCAAGGAACCAACGGTCAATCTTGGTGGCTGCATAGATCTGCTCCACACTTGCTCCGCCCCACATGGCGCGCTGCAACTGAAGGTAACGGTGCTCGGTAGGAGTGCTCATATCGTGCAGCAACTGCTGAATCTCGGCCTGAGACGGCTTGTCGCCGTCCCATGAGAAGTTCATGTGACGCTTGTCAATGGATCGAAGAGCCTTGCCCAGGGATTCGCGGAAGTTTCCTGCCAAAGCCATCGCCTCGCCCACCGACTTCATCGAAGTGGTGAGCGTCGTATCGGCATTCGGGAATTTCTCGAAGGTAAAACGAGGAATCTTCGTCACAACATAATCGATGGTCGGCTCAAAACTCGCCGGAGTTGATTGCGTGATGTCATTTTGAATTTCATCAAGCGTATACCCCAGAGCCAGCTTGGTCGCTATCTTCGCGATGGGGAAACCGGTTGCCTTTGATGCCAGAGCGGATGAACGCGACACACGTGGGTTCATTTCAATGACGATCAGACGACCGGTCTGTGGTTCTACGGCGAACTGAATGTTGCAACCGCCTGTGTCTACACCAACGCCACGAATGATCTTGATACCAACATCACGCATCTTCTGATATTCGCGATCCGTGAGTGTGAGCATGGGCGCCACAGTCGTCGAATCGCCGGTGTGCACACCAACAGGATCAACGTTTTCAATCGGGCAGATGACCACGACATTGTCATTCTTGTCTCGCATCAGCTCAAGCTCGTATTCTTTCCAACCTTCGATGCCTTCCTCAAGAAGGATCTCATGCGTCGGAGAATAATGCATGCCTGCTCCGGCAATGCGATGGAGTTCCTCAACATTGTGTGCAATGCCGGAACCTAGACCACCCATGGTGAAGCTTGGACGAACCACCAATGGATAGCCAAGATCATCCGCGGCGGCCTCGGCATCTTCCATGCTGTGTGCAATCAGCGATCGGGCGGATTCTGCACCCGCCTTTTCGACGACCTTCTTGAAAAGATCTCGGTCTTCACCACGATCGATCGCATCGAGCGAGGCACCGATAAGCTCAACGTTATATTTCTTGAGGATCCCAGCCTCTCCGAGCGCCATCGCGGCGTTCAAAGCGGTCTGCCCACCCAACGTCGGCAAGAGTGCATCAGGTTTTTCCTTGGCAATGATTTTTTCAAGAATGGCTGTATCGATAGGTTCGATATAGGTGGCATCGGCCATTTCAGGATCAGTCATAATCGTTGCAGGATTCGAGTTGACCAGAATCACGCGGATTCCCTCTTCGCGCAAAACACGGCATGCCTGCGTTCCTGAATAGTCAAACTCTGCGGCCTGACCAATGACGATTGGTCCTGAGCCAATGACCATAACCGAATGAATATCGGAACGCTTAGGCATTGATCTTCCCCTCTGTCTCTTCCTGTTCTTGAGCATGTTGAGAATCCTGAGATGATTTCATCAGATTGATGAAACGATCAAACAGGTATGTTGCATCGTGTGGGCCGGCAGATGCCTCCGGATGATATTGAACTGAGAAAGCTGGAATATCAAGGCATTGCAACCCTTCAACCACGTCGTCGTTCAGCCCGATATGCGATACCTTTACCTTGCCGAAATGCCCATTGTCGAATGGTGATGAAATATCGGTGCCCAGTGGGGCATCAACTGCAAAACCGTGATTCTGCGAAGTTATCGAAACTTTGTCGGTATTGACATCCTTGACCGGCTGGTTGATGCCTCGATGACCAAATTTGAGCTTGTACGTTCCAAATCCAAGCGCGCGCCCTAACAACTGATTACCGAGGCAGATGCCAAAGAATGGGTATCCCCTGTCAAGAACCTCGCGCAGGAGCGCGACCTCCTTATGAGCTGTGGCCGGATCGCCAGGACCGTTCGAGAAAAAGACACCATCGGGACTCAAAGCTTGCAATTCTTCGAATGTGGTGTGTTGTGGAAGAATATGCACTTCACATCCACGTTCTGAGAGACGTTGTGGCGTCATGCTCTTGATTCCGAAATCCAATGCCGCGACCTTGAACAGCGGTTTCTTGCCTGCAAACGCTCCACGAGGAGCAATGATCTTTTCCTGAGCGGTACTGACCTCATCCATAAGATGAGCGCCAGCCATCTGTGGCGTCTCCTCGACGATCGTACGCAAGGTTCCCGTGCTTGCAAGCTCACCGTTGCCCTGTTTCAGGGCATTTCCTGAGAAGATCCCTGCACGCATCACACCCGCAGAACGAAGATGTCGCACTAATTTTCTTGTATCGATTCCACTGATTCCGACGATGCCCTGACTTATCAGATCATCCTGCAAGCTACCAGTTGCTCGCCAGTTACTCACATTCGGGCTTGGTTCACGGACAACATATCCGGCAACCCATATCTTGGAAGACTCGTTGTCTTCCCCATTGACACCGGTGTTTCCAATATGTGGAAATGTTTGTATCAATATTTGGCGGTCATAACTTGGATCGGTTATCGTCTCCTGATACCCTGTCATGCCTGTAGTAAAAACAATCTCGGCAGTTGTCTGCCCTAATGCGCCAAAAGGCTTGCCCACATACACTTGTCCATCCTCGAGAACGAGGATTGCATCATCTGGGGAAAAGCTCTCAACTGTTGTGGCGTCGGAATCGTACAAGTTTACCAAACCCCCTTATACAGCGGATAGTCGTAACTACAGTATCCATCGCCGTGGATAAATTTAGGTTAACTATGTCTTCATCCCAGAATCTGGATACTGGAGTCCACCTGTTGAAAGAGCAAAAACAAAATCCGTCCATATCGTATGGAAATGGACGGATCACATCAATCGACTAGCGTGCGAATTCGTACTATCAGACGTTTTGCCGCGTATCATCATCGCGACTCACTTCTGGTTCTGGCTGAAGAGGTGCGTTCGCTGCACTATCAGACGTCGAAGTTTCGAACGGAACGGACTCAATATGCGCCTCTTGCTCAGGAGCAAGTGTGGGATTGTTCTCAGTCTCAAAGCTTTCAGCGGAATCGGACTCTGCTTGCTCAGACTCTGCATTCCCAGAGTCAGCTTGTTCAGACTCTGCTTGCTCGGATTCTGCTTGCTCGGATTCTGTAATCAGCGTCTGCTCCTTGTCTGCAGAAACGGCGCTGAGCAAGCCATGTATGAAACCTGGAGCATCCGAGTCGGAAAAACTTTTTGCAAGAGATAACGCCTCGTCGATTGCAACCCTATCGGGTACGTCAGGATTGAAGACGATTTCCCAGGTAGCAATTCTCAAGATGTTTCGATCAACGACTGCCATTCTGTTGAGTTTCCATCCTGTGGAATGGGCATCAAGTGCGCCGTCAATCGTGTGAAGATGTTCTGCCACTCCCCTGACCAGATCAATCGCATAGTCAGGAAGTGGTGTTTGTGCTCCGGGGCGAAGTAATCGCTCAGCCAAAAGGGACAGAACTTCCTGCCCCTTTTCATCGGCCTCATACAGAGTATTAAGAGCCCTTTTCCGGGCGGTCGATCGTGCCATATTGAACTATTGCCTCAGGAATTTTCACGACCGAGATATGAACCATCGCGTGTATCAACCTTGACTCTTTCGCCCTCGTTGATGAACAGTGGAACCTGAATCTCTGCGCCGGTCTCTACAGTCGCTGGCTTGGTACCCGCATTCGAACGGTTGCCCTGCAGACCCGGTTCTGTGTGCTCAACTTTGAGAATGACCGATGCAGGAAGCTCGACGGAAAGCGGGTTGCCATCGTGGAAACTGATGATGCAATCAGTGCCCTCAAGCAGGAAACGCTCCTGGTCTCCGATCAAGGACTCAGGAATGTTGACCTGCTCGTAATTGGTCATATCCATGAATACGAACGAATCCGCATCGCGGTATGAATATTGCATGGTACGGTTGTCAACCGTTTCGAATTCCATCTTCATACCGGCATTGAATGTCTTGTCGACGATCTTTCCTGAAAGCACATCTTTGATGGTTGTTCGCACGAAAGCAGGGCCCTTGCCGGGTTTCACGTGCTGGAACTTGGTGACGGTCCACAGTTTGCCGTCCAAGTTCAGAACTGAACCATTCTTGATATCGTTTGTAGTTTGTGCCACGTTCACTCACCTATTCGTATATATAAAAGCCGCCTAACCCAGCGACAAAAATGCCTAGTCCATTATGCCACGGCGTCTAAACACAGAAATGCCGGCATGACTTTCTTCTCTGAATTCGACGAAAAATGCAGTAAGCCCGGGAAAATCCCGGGCTTACTGCTAGCGAGTAATGAAATATTACTCAACAACCTTGGTGACACGGCCTGAGCCGACTGTGTGTCCACCTTCACGAACTGCGAAGGTCAGACCCTCTTCCATGGCGATTGGCTGGATCAGCTCAACCGAGAAGGTTGCGTGATCGCCAGGCTGAACCATTTCGATGCCCTCTGGCAGCGTGATGACGCCAGTGACATCGGTGGTGCGGAAGTAGAACTGAGGACGGTAGTTGGAGAAGAATGGCGAGTGACGGCCACCCTCATCCTTTGTCAGAACGTAGACTTCGCCTTCGAACTTGTGGTGAGGTGTAACCGTTCCTGGAGCAGCCACGACCTGGCCACGCTCGACCTGATCGCGGTTGATGCCACGGAGCAGCAGACCGGTGTTGTCGCCAGCCTCGGCCTCGTCCATCTGCTTGTGGAATGTTTCGATTGAGGTGCAGGTCGTTGCCTGAGTTGGACGAAGGCCAACAATCTCAACGTTGCTGTTGACGGCGAGCTTACCGCGCTCAACACGACCGGTAACAACGGTTCCACGACCGGAGATGGTGAAGACATCTTCGATTGGCATCAAGAATGGCTTGTCGAGATCGTGAACTGGGGTTGGAATGTAGTCATCGACTGCATCCATGAGATCCTTGACGGTCTGTGCCCACTTCTCGTGGTCAGGAGCATCGTCATGAAGTGCACCGTAAGCAGAAGTACGGATCACTGGGCAATCGCGGTCGAATCCGTTCTCGTCCAGAAGGTCGCGGACCTCTTCTTCAACGAGCTCGATGAGCTCATCATCATCGACCATGTCGCACTTGTTCAGGGCGACGAGAATCTTCGGAACGCCAACCTGCTTGGCAAGCAGCACATGTTCACGAGTCTGGGCCATTGGACCGTCGGTAGCGGCAACCACGAGGATTGCACCATCCATCTGAGCGGCACCGGTAATCATGTTCTTGACATAATCAGCGTGGCCTGGGGCATCAACGTGTGCATAGTGACGCTTTGCGGTCTGATACTCAATATGAGCAATGTTGATGGTGATACCGCGCTGCTTCTCTTCTGGAGCAGAATCGATTTGGTCGAAATCATACTCAGGATTGAGATCAGGGTATTCCTCGTGCAGCACCTTGGAGATGGCGGCGGTCAGGGTAGTCTTGCCGTGATCGACGTGGCCAATGGTACCGATGTTAACGTGCGGCTTAGTACGTTCGTACTTTTCCTTTGCCATGTGTTTGTCCTCCTGGACGTCTCGTAGTTTGCCTGTGCGAACCACGCACAAGACACTCGCTACATATTACTGGGTAATTGGTTTATTTGCCACTTGGTATCCTCCGCCCAGTCAGCGCTCAATGAGTTTAGCGCTGACTGGAGACAGAGAAAACCTTGGAATTAAAGGTGTGTTGAGCGAAAAATGAGCTTTCTCACTCGCCACGCTGGGCTTTTATGATTTCCTCTGATACTGCACGAGGCACCTCTGCATATGAATCCATCTGCATGGTGAAGACTGCACGGCCCTGGGTCTTTGAGCGTAGGTCGCCAATGTATCCGAACATCTCTGACAGTGGAACCTTTGCATCGATGACCTTGACACCTGTGGCGTCGGCCATCGACTGGATGTTTCCACGACGAGAGTTGAGATCGCCCATGACTTCGCCCATGTATTCCTCAGGTGTACGCACCTCAACAGCCATGATCGGCTCAAGAATGACAGGCTTTGCCTTGGGAGCAGCTTCCTTGAAGCACATGGAACCAGCGATCTTGAATGCCATTTCCGAAGAATCGACATCGTGGATCTGGCCATCGGTCAATGTCGCCTTGACATTCACGACCGGGAACCCAGCAAGAATGCCAGATTCCATGGCCTCCTGAACACCTGCATCGACAGAAGGAATGAATTCCTTGGTGATGTGACCACCAGTGACCTTGTTCTCGAACTGGTAGGTTTCACCCTCTGTTGGCTCCAAAGGCTCGAAGTTCATGAGGACCTTTGCGAACTGACCCGAACCACCGGTCTGCTTCTTGTGAGTGTATTCCTGATTCATGACTGCCTTGCGAATGGTCTCGCGGTATGCCACCTGAGGCTTGCCAACGTTGCAATCAACATGGAATTCACGGCGCATACGATCGATCAGGATGTCGAGCTGAAGCTCACCCATGCCTGAAATCAGTGTCTGACCGGATTCTTCATCAGTCTTGACCTGGAATGTTGGATCCTCCTCAGATAGCTTCTGCAGAGCGAGACCCATCTTCTCCTGATCTGCCTTGGTCTTGGGCTCGACCGCAACCTCGATAACAGGGTCTGGGAAGGTCATGGATTCAAGAGCAATCGGTGACTTTTCGTCGCAGAGCGTGTCCCCAGTGGTGACATTCTTCAGGCCGACGAACGCATAGATATTACCGGCAATGGCCTCGTCAACGGGATTCTCCTTGTTGGAGTGCATCTGGAACAGCTTGCCGATACGCTCCTTACGATCCTTGGTGGCATCGAGAACGTTGTCTCCCTGTGAAACCTTGCCCGAGTAGACACGCACATAAATAAGCTTGCCGTAGAAGGGGTGAGTGGCAATCTTGAAGGCAAGAGCGGAGAATGGTTCATCAACGCTTGGCTTGCGGTCGATTTCCTTCGATTCGTCCCCTGGCTCATAACCCTTGATTGCAGGAACATCCTCTGGTGAAGGAAGATAATCGATAACCGCATCCAACATTGGCTGTACACCCTTATCCTTGAATGCAGAACCGCAGAACACTGGGTAGGCTTCCTTGGATACGGTGAGCTGACGCACAGCGCCACGAATCTCATCCTCAGTCAGATCTCCTGTTTCGAGGTACTTCTCGAGCAGTGTCTCGTCGGTCTCAGCAACGGTATCGAGCAGTTGTTCACGATACTGCTTTGCCTTGTCCTTCAAGTCATCTGGAATCTCGATGGTGTTGTAATGAGCACCGAGGTCGGCTCCATCTTCCCAGTAGTACGCAACCATGCGAACAAGATCGACAACGCCGCGGAAGTCATTTTCAGCACCGATAGGAAGCTGCATGACGATTGGCTTTGCACCGAGCTTTTCCTTGATGGTATCCACTGAGTAATAGAAGTTGGCTCCAAGCTTATCCATCTTGTTGATGAAGCAGATGCGAGGAACGCCATACTTATCGGCCTGACGCCATACGGTCTCAGACTGTGGCTCCACGCCTTCCTTGCCATCGAAGACGGCAACTGCCCCGTCGAGCACACGAAGTGAACGCTCCACCTCAGCGGTGAAGTCGACGTGTCCTGGAGTATCAATGATGTTGATCTGGAATTTGTCTTTCTCATCATGGGTCTGACGATTCCAGAAGCATGTCGTTGCAGCAGAGGTAATGGTGATGCCTCGCTCCTGCTCCTGAGCCATCCAATCCATGGTTGCAGCGCCATCATGTACCTCACCGATTTTATAGTTCACACCGGTGTAGTACAGAATTCGTTCTGTCGTCGTTGTCTTTCCGGCATCAATATGAGCCATGATGCCGATGTTGCGGACCTTTGTCAGGTCGGAGAGCACATCTTGTGCCATATTATCCTCAGCTCTTATTCTTACGCTATTACCAGCGATAGTGAGCAAAGGCCTTGTTTGCCTCTGCCATCTTGTGGGTATCTTCGCGGCGCTTCACTGAGGCGCCGAGACCGTTGGATGCATCGAGAATCTCGTTGGCGAGACGCTCCGACATGGTCTTCTCACGGCGTGCACGACTGAAATCAGTCAGCCAGCGAAGTGAAAGCGTGTTGGCACGTGCAGGCTTGACCTCCACAGGAACCTGGTAGGTTGCTCCACCGACTCGGCGTGAACGAACCTCGAGGCTTGGACGAATGTTGTCCAGAGCGCGCTTCAACACTGCGACTGGCTCCTGGTCCGTCTTCTCCTTGACTTGCTCAAGTGCCGTGTACACGATGTCTTCAGCGATGGACTTCTTGCCATCGAGAAGAATCTTATTGATAAGCTGAGCTACAACTGTCGAACCGTAAATCGGATCTGGCAGGAGCTGGTGCTTCTTAGCTGGTCCTTTGCGTGACATTCTCTTACTTCGCCTTCTTTGCTCCGTACAGGGAACGACCCTGCTTGCGATCCTTGACACCCTGCGTATCCAATGCACCACGAACGATGTGATAACGAACACCAGGAAGATCCTTCACACGGCCACCGCGCACGAGCACGATGGAGTGTTCCTGAAGGTTGTGTCCTTCGCCTGGAATGTAAGCGGTGACTTCAATTCCTGAGCTCAGACGAACACGAGCAACCTTACGCAAAGCCGAATTCGGCTTCTTTGGGGTTGTGGTGTAAACACGGGTGCACACACCGCGACGCAGTGGGCTTCCCTTCAATGCCAAGGTCTTCGACTTGCGAGGCTTGGCCTTACGTCCCTTACGGACGAGCTGTTCAATCGTTGGCAACTGACTCTCTCCGATTCGATAGTTAATGTTCAGTCTTCGTGAAGCCGCAGCACCGCGACCGCACAATCCTTGAAATCGGAAAGTCAGCCACTGTCCACCGGCCCGATGGCCTCGACCTTGAATAAAGCGACTGCGCGTCGCATCACGAAGACGAGGATATCCCACTGCAGTATGTCTGTTACATAAGACATGCCAGTGGCACACACAAATTATTAGTGTATCACAGAAATGGAACTGTTGCATGGCAAATGTTGATTAACGCCAGAACCCATGAAACTGCAGAAAAAGCAACGCTGCAAGTTGAAGGTCAACTTTCCTTGTCAACCGTTGTCGCCGCTGCCTTCGCTGCTTCTTGGACGGATATGTGGGCTGAGTCTTTTTTATTCTCATCCACACCCGTCATCACCGTGGAATCAACCACGCCATTCGATGACCCGACGCGCTCCTTACTCATCGTTTCCGCCAGCAACGATGCACAATACATCAGTACCTGTGCAATGAGATTGAACCAGATGAGCACAGCGAGAATTGCTGCAAACGGTGCGAGCAGCGGATTCGACGACGCTCCCCCAACAAGCCGAGTGCCTAGCATCTGAATGATGGAAAGGCAGATGGAACCGAAAATGGAGGTTCTGACCACTGCCTTTCGATCACGCAGCTCTGCGACCAGCCAGAATATCACCATAAGCAGGAGGAAGTTGAACAGCAAGGTCAACAAGAATCCAACGACATCAATCAGGCTGGAAAATCCCCATGCGTCTTGCGGAACTTTCAACACATTGAGGATATTGCGAATCGCTCCTCCAGAGACCACTGCCGCGACGCTCGAGAGTATGAAGAGCACCATGATCAGAATCACAGCCAATGCATCGAACAGTTTGGAACTGATGGCATTGCTCTGCTGCTGTCCGGCCTCAACCATGGTTCTGACCGCAGACCTGACGGAGCCAAGCCAACCTATGATCTGCCAGAAAAAGGCAAGAAGCGTGAACAGGCCCGTGATGGTGAAGGTCGTAGATATGGAAGAAAGCGTCGTGGCTGAAATGATTTCCTTTCCTGACCCTGATTGAAGACTCGGGACGACGCGCGAAGCCGTATTCAAGAGTGCCGTTCTCACATTGTCGTCATGAGAAAAGATGAGACCTGCGATGCTGAAGACAGTCCACACACCTGCGAAGAAGGCAAATAGCAAACCATACGCAAGACCGCCAGCAAGCAGACCACCATTATTTCTGCCATACCTTGCCAAAACCCTGCCAGGCAAGGAACGTTGCCAGATTGCCGTCAATTTCTCTATCAGTGCCTTCATGCTCCCCATGATTGATGATTCTAATCGAAGATGGCTCAATTGCTTGTCTTTGCGCGCTTCGGGAGAAAAATTTGTGCGATATTACCATGCTGGTTACTCGGGGTTTGATTTCTGGAATTATGAGGCGTCAACAGGAGATTTATGCAAATCAGGTAGTAGAGGTCATGCAAATCGGGTAATATAGTTTATGTAAATCAAGTAGCAGGAGTCATGCAAATCAGGTAATACCTCAAGAAAGGCTGGAATATGCTGGAAAGATCACTGAAGAATAAACTCGTTTCCATGCTTAAGGTCTTCCCTATCGTATCTCTCACCGGCCCACGGCAAAGTGGAAAATCAACCTTGCTTCGCAACAGTTTTCCCGAATACAGTTATGTATCCTTAGAAGACCCAGACTTGAGACAGCTTGCTGAAAATGACCCGCGCTCATTTCTCAAGCAATTCAACTCGAAAGCTATTTTCGATGAAATTCAGCGAACGCCCGAACTTTTTTCCTACATTCAAGGTGTGGTTGACGAACAGAATGAACCGGGTCAATACTTATTGTCGGGTTCTCAGAATTTCTTGCTACTTAAAGGCATCTCACAAAGTTTAGCTGGAAGGGTTTCAATACAGCATCTCTTGCCTTTATCATATGCGGAACTGGCAAACACAGCGTTCGTGCCCCATGATCTTGACGATTTCATGTTTTTGGGCGGATATCCAAGATTAGTCGTCAACGACATTGCACCTTCTGATTTCTTTCCCAGCTACATGCGAACATATCTTGAACGTGACGTGCGTGAGGAACTGGGCGTGAAAAAGATCGATTCCTTCACTCATTTCATTACGGCATGCGCCTTAAGAACAGGAGAAGTGCTCAATGTAGAGAATCTGGCCAATGAGTGTGATATATCAGTAAAAACCGCTCGCGATTGGATTTCCATTCTTCATGCGAGTTTCATTATCTTTCTTCTGCAACCATTCCATAAAAATTATGGAAGGCGTTTGACTAAATCACCGAAAATGTATTTCTATGACACTGGTTTGGCATGCAATCTGATAGGTATCGAACAGAAAAACGATGTGCTCACTCACCACAAACGTGGCAATCTCTTTGAAAACGCTGTAGTTGTTGAGATTATCAAACAGTACTATTCGCTGGGTAAACGACCACAACTCTATTTTTGGCGAGATAGTAACCAGAACGAAATCGACCTTGTCATTGAAAAGGGCGGCAAAGCTCAGTACGCTATCGAGATTAAATCCACGGCAACCTTCAATCCCAATGCATTTTCTACGCTGAACAAGCTCGGACCTATCATGGGACTTGACAGGTGCCAGCGCATTGTGGCTTATGGAGGCACCCAATCCTATGAGACAAAGCAAGGTCAGGTATTGGGATTGCCAGACTTGAACAGACTGGTGATATAGGGATTGCTGTGGTTGTTCATCATCTCCTCTACTGTTCCCGAAACGATGGCTTTGCCTGCGCTCAGCAGCACGCAACGATCGCATTGGGCTGCTTCGCTCATGTAATGCGTGGTTATCAAAATTCCAACACCTCGATCCGCAGCCTTATGCAGCTCATCCCAGAGTTCCATTCTTGCAATGGGATCCACACCTGAAGTAGGTTCATCAAGAATCAAGAGACTCGGATCGTGAGAAGTGGCGATAAGATAAGCGAGCATTCTGCGAATTCCCAGAGACAGTTTTTGGACCGGTCGCCCTCCAAGAGACTGTGCGAATTCCAGGGCCTTGGTATAAGATAGCCCTCCAGTATCGGTTACTTGATTATTGCCGCGTTGCAGCTTATGTGAATACATGGATCGTGCAAACTTAAGATTCTGTTCAGCACTCAGTGTCGGATAGAGACCAAGACCTTGCGGCACATATCCAATTTTTTCTCGGGTGCGCAAGTTCGGACTATCTCCCATGAGGGTTGTCTGACCTTCGTTCGGAGACTCCAAGCCTAAAAGCACACGCATGAGGGTGGTTTTACCGGCACCATTGCTACCGATCAGGCCGACTATTTCGCCCGCGTTGACTGAAAGGGAAACGTCGGCGAGAGCGGTTTGCTTGCCAAACCGTTTGGTGACGTCCTGTGCACTCAACAATTCCCGTCCGCTCTGATTCTGATTGTCAACACGTTGAAGAGCAGATCGAACGATCGCCGTATCCGGCGGGTCAATTGAATGAGATTGTTGCTTTCGATTACGGTTCTGCCGTGCTTTGAGTCGTATGATGCAGGCATTTTCTATATCGATTTCCGCAGGATTGTACCCTTCTGGTGTCTCGGCATGAGAAGAGGACTTCCACAGATATTGGGTATTCCCACGTCTCCAGCTTTCATCGTCATCATCCAATTCTTCGTTATCTCGATTGTTACCGCATGGTCTGCTGAAGAGACTCCCTGGCGACTGGCGTGTAATGTCACTCGCGGACCCCTCTGCAACAATCCTCCCTTTATCAAGAAGTATCATGGACGTGCCTCGTGTAGCTTCCTCCACATATGTCGTTGCGACAACCACTGCTTTCCCATGCTGAGCCTCATTGATAATGAGCTTCCACAACTCATTGCGACTGATGGGATCGACACCCGTAGTGGGCTCATCGAGCACCAGGAGATCGGGATCATGGAGCGAGGCCATGATGCATCCAAGTTTTTGTCGCATGCCTCCCGATAGATTTCGAGCACTGCGGTGAAGCGCGCTGTCGAGCTGTGCCTGGGCAACAAGCGAGTGCATGCGCTCATGCAGTTGATTGTTGTTCATCTTGAAAATTGTGCCCACGAAATTCATGTTGCCCTGCACCGACAGATTCGCCCACGTGCCACTATCCGCAGATTGATATCCAATATTCTGAGAATCTGGCAGGCCGGATATAGTTCCCAAACTTGGCTTGATTCCTCGTGCAAGCAATTTGAGCAATGTTGATTTTCCGGCACCATCTCCCCCAATGATGACCGTTATTTCACCAGCACGGAAATTGGCCGAGAAATCAGCTAACGCTTGAACCTCACCATAGTTCACGCTCACATGATGCAACTCGATGTTCATCGTGCCCCTCCATGTGTGAGAATGAATCGCATACGCATGGTTGCGAAGCCGAATATGACAACTGCCTCTATGGCCAAAATGACCAATGGCATCCACAAATCTTGGAATGAAGCTCCACGCAACATGACTCCCTGTGAAACCTTGTTGAACCATGTCAAAGGAAGCACATATCCAATCCAACGAATCACGACTGCCATGGACTTCAGTGGGAAGATAATGCCGCTCAAGAGAATCTGAGGCATGGTAATCATCAGTGCCATCTGTATTGCTTGCCCGCTTGTTTGCGACAAGGTCGATATCAGTACACCCAATCCGAGCACAACAAAGAGGAACATGAATACGGCGAGTATGAAAATTCCTACGTTGCCGATAAACGGGACATTGAACAGCCAACGGGCAAGAACTGTAACGATGAGCATGTCAACGATGGCGAGCACAAAATACGGCACGATCTTGCCCATGATTATTGATCCAGGTCGTATTGGCATAACGGCCAATTGCTCGAGTGTGCCCGTTTCTCGCTCTCTGACGAGTCCGATACTGGTGATGACCGTTCCGATCAATGTCAGAATAAGACCGATCAAACCGGGAATCATGACCCAAGACGTGTCGAGATCTGGATTGAACATGACGGTAACGAGATTGTCATCCGTCAATGATGGCATGGAGATCGATGGGATACTGATACTCTTTGGCAATGTCGGCGGTGTGGGAACTGCCGGTATCTGACTTTTGCCTTGCGCTATTGAGCTTGAAAGAGCAACTCGCCATGCTTGAAGTTTCGCGACATAATCCTGCAACTCCTGAGTCCCCTTTGCGGCTTGCTCCTTCAGATTGGATATCTTGTTTTTCACCTGCGTTATTCGCGTTTGGGCATCCTGTGCAACGAGCTGGAGCACGGTTTTCTTTGCAGCCTGCGCTGTGAACAGTTGAGAGCCATCCACATAGACTTTCATGCGTTCCGACAGAGGACTTTTCGAATCTGACTCCGTACTCTGGATAACGACATCGCTTGATTGAGACCTCAGGATTGCCTGTGCATCGGTTTTCCCTGATTTGGTCGAATCAACGGAAACAATGTCCATATTGTCCCGTGCCGTACTCATGCTTCGGATTGAGCGTGACAAGGATTCAGCCTGAGAGCCTATTACCGTTACTGAAACCTTTGAAACGGAGAAATTCGCTGCGTATCCAAAAATGATCAGGAGCAAAACAGGCATAACGATAAGCATCGCAAGGGTGCGTCGGTCTTTCAGCAATTCCTGAAATTCCTTGATGATCAGAGCTCTCATAAGTAATCTCTTTCCTCAGTTCTGCGATAATACTGAATCACTCGAACAGCGTCGCGCGTGCGGCAGTTTGGTCTGCTGCGTCAGCAGGTTATCGCCGACATTCATTAATTCACCGCTTGATGAATATATGATATCATGGAATTCATCACATGATGAATAATTGAATACATTGAATACCTGTGAGTGTCCGGTTTGGTCTCGGATGTCATGGAAACGTCTCAGACCAGACCGGATGAGTCAATACCCATACGCCATTGGAAAGGAATATAATGTCGAACAACGATCGATGTGATCCAGTCGACAAAGAGTCACGTCGAGGAAGACCTTCCGAGGCCTCATCACAAGACACGGAGGGCCAGATACTTCAGGCAGCTCGCGTTGAATTTGGACATCGTGGCTATGACGATGCGACAATTCGAATCATCGCGCAGAGAGCAGGGTGCGATCCTAAGCTGGTCCACTATTACTTCGGTAGTAAGGACATGTTGTTTTCGAAAGTCATCGTCGATATCTACAAGCAACAGAATCTGGGTGGCATTTTGGAAAAGGCCAAACAAGGAGAACCCTTGGAGATTGCCACCACGTTCGCAGAAGAGTATCTTCGCACTGCGGAGATGCCCGGCATTCACGAGGCGTATGTGGCACTGATTCGCGGAATCGGCAGCAACGAACACATTCGAACGATCTTTCTGAAGTTCCTACATGAACAGATCATGGCTCTTACATCCACAACCCTCAAATTGGATCATGCAACACTGAGAACAACGCTCTTCGGCTCACAGTTGCTCGGTTTGGCAAACACGCGATATGTGCTCAAACTGGAACCTCTGGCGAGCATGCCCATTCCACAAGTGGCACAGCTCATAGGTCCAACCCTGAAACATTATCTCTTTGACGAGCTGGCATTCGAAGAGATAGATCACACAGAGATAGATCAAACAGACGCTGCCGATAGATAAACTAAGCCCTGCCGTGAGCTATGAGCCTGAGAAGTGCATTGCCGATAATTTGCGTTAAGAATACAAAGATCAGAATCAGGATCATGGCTACAAAAGTAACGTCCGTTCTGCCTCGCTGATAGCCTTCCTGAAGTGCCGTCGCACCCAAACCGCCTCCCCCAACGGCGCCCGCCATGGCAGTCAGGCCAATCAGATTGATGATGGTGAAGTTGACCGAGCGAACGAGTGAGATAAGACCTTCTTTGAGATACACGCGAAAGACGATGGCAAGGTTGCCCAGACCCATTGCCTGAGCAGCCTCAACGACGCCAGGGTCCACTTCAAGCAAGGCATTCTGTACCTGTCGAGCAAAGAATGGGATCGTACCCACAACAATAGGAACTGTCACAGCAGTAGTCCCAATGCTGGTCCCCACAATCAGACGGGTAAATGGCATGATAATTGCAAGAAGGATAATGAATGGAATCGATCTGCCAATATTCACAATCTGGTCAAGTACCCAATACAAGGGAGCGTTGGGACTCAATCCGCGTGAACCTGTAAGCAGCAGAAGGATGCCGATGATGAGTCCAATGACACCAGCAATGATCATCGCTGAAACTGTCATCAACACGGTTTCTTCCGTTGCCTGTGTAAAATCCGAGCCCATTTGACTTGCATATGGGAAATAATGTTCCATGAACGAGCCGAACATAGTTAGCGCACCACCTTACTCATAGAAATACCATCCTGTTGCAGGTGCTGTTCAACTTCACCCAGCTGATCAGAACTATCAAAAGTCACCAGCATGGTTCCCAATGGCTTATTTTGAAGATATTCGACATTGGCATAGAGAATATTTGCGGTCAGGCCAAATCGCTTGTAGATATCAATCAGGATGGGCTCTGAAGCACGACTGCCAGAAAAGCGAAGTTCGTAGACATCTTCTCCCGCCACATGCTCGAGGATCGTTGTTTCTGCCTGATCGATGTGACCCGCGGTACGGATGAAATCCTGCGTTAGGGGTTTCTGAGGATTGCTGAAAATATCGGCAACCTCGCCACGCTCGATGATTTTGCCCTCTTCCATAACAGCCACGTGATCGCAGATCTCTTTGACAACCTGCATTTCATGAGTGATGATCACAATCGTGATGCCAAGCCTGTCATTGATTTCCTTTAACAGCTGCAGCACTGCAATGGTCGTCTTGGGATCAAGTGCACTTGTTGCCTCGTCACACAAAAGAATCTTCGGATCAGTGGCAAGGGCCCTGGCAATTGCCACCCGCTGCTTCTGACCACCCGAGAGCTGGTATGGATATGCATCCTTCTTCTCCAGGATGCCGACAAGATCAAGCAACTTTTCGATTCGTTGCCTGCGCTCGACCTTGGATATGCCAGAACCCTTAAGAGGAAAATCGACATTGTCGAAAATGGTTCGTGATTCCATCAGATTGAAATGCTGAAAAATCATTCCAATGTTTCTACGCTCCTTTCGCAGCGCACGCTCCGACAACGCTATCAAATCTGTGCCATTGACGATTACCGACCCACTTGTCGGCTTCTGCAGGAGATTCATGACACGAACCAACGTCGATTTTCCTGCACCGGAAAACCCTACGATGCCATACATGCTGCCGTCATCTACCGCCAAGGATACGTGATTCACGGCAGTGACTACATGCCCCTTCTGCGGGAATTTCACCACAATGTCATTTAACTCGATCATAGAGTCCCATTCGCTTAAGAGCGCAGACCATGTGCATGGTCTGCGCTCGAATCAAAGATTTCGTTCCACATACGAAGTATTCGATACCATTCAATCAGTAATGTGCAAATCAATCAGTAATATGCAAAGATCGATGAAGCAGCTCACCAAGCGGGAATATCGTTGGTTTCCTTGATCATCTTCGCGAC
This sequence comes from Bifidobacterium aquikefiri, assembly GCF_002259795.1. Lineage (GTDB taxonomy): Bacteria > Actinomycetota > Actinomycetes > Actinomycetales > Bifidobacteriaceae > Bombiscardovia > Bombiscardovia aquikefiri. Next base: position 473,604 of record NZ_MWXA01000005.1, read on the forward strand.
GGCATCTGTCTGATACGCCTTCACAATCTTCTTGAAATCTGCCTTGTTCTTGTCTTCCTTGCGCACCGCAATCACATTCTTGTAGATGCTGCTCACCTTGGAGATGTGATCGGTATCGATATATATTGCAGACTTCTCAGGAGTGGTATGCAGCTGATCAGTTACATAGTTGGTGTTGATCGTTGCCGCTGTCACATCCTGCAATGCTGGTGCAATTTGGTCAGCCTGCAACTGTTCGATCTTGACCTTCTTGATGTACTTCTCGATGTCCTTCGTGGTTGGCGAATCCGGAGCATCGGCCTTCAGCTTGATGACTCCGATTGCATCGAGCAGCTGCAATGCACGGCCGCCGTTGGTAACATCGTTTGGGATGGCGATGGTATCGCCATCCTTCAAATCCTTGTAGTTTTTGATCTTGTCTGAATACAGACCAAATGGGGAAATGATGGTGTATCCGATGTAGGTCAGATCTGCCTTGTTCTCTGTATTGAAGTTATTCAGAAATGCAATGTGCTGGAAGCTGTTCAGATCCAAGCTGCCGTCAACGAGTGCTGGATTCTCTTCGGTGTATCCAGAGAAGAGTTTTACATCGATGGTAATTCCCTCCTTGGCGACCTGCTTGCCAACATATTCCCAAATTTCCTTCTGCTGATCACTCGCTACCCCAACGACATACTTATGATCGCTCGATGCTGAGGCAGAACCACACGCTGCCAGTCCAAAGCTTGCAGCGATTGCGACGATTGCTGCGATGATTTTCTTCTTCACGTCTCCCACTTTCACGGCAACTTTCGCTGCCTTCGCTCCCTGTAACGATTGGTTAACTCGGTTATCGTACCGAGGAACGAACGGAAAACACACCACCCTCATTCATGGAAATATTTATGAGGGAGCCTAAATTCTATTGATAACGGTGGTAAAACCCCTTATTTCGCAACGATCTGAGAAATGTGACGAAAAACACACAGAAAAAATCAATCCAGTCTGCGATCGTCTTCCGCATGTTTGGGAAGCACTATCGGCATTGTTCGTGAACTTTCCACGCTAAATGGTGCAAGTTTCTCGAAGTTGCCCCGAATGACATCGCACGAGTCGGCAAAACCTTGCTTCTCTACATCGTTCATGTCGATTTCCAAGACTTCTTCAACTCCATCCTTGCCGATGATGCAAGGAACGGAAGCAAACAGTCCTTTCTGACCATATGCGCCGTTCAGCTGGACAGAAGCGGCGAGCACCACCTTTTCATCATGCACAATCGCTCTCACAATTCTCGTTGCCGCGTTGGCAATTGCGTATTCAGTGCGTTGCTTACCGTGGTATGCAATATAGCCACCCTTGCGTGCGAGAGATTCAGCTTCAGCACCATCCATGGCAAAACGAGGATTGTCTGAGAGTTCATTCAACAGTTTTCCTGCAATGCTCACGCTCGACCACGCTGCAATCTGAGAATTTCCATGCTCTCCCACCATGTAGGCCTGAATCGATTCAGGAGCGAGCTGCGTTTTGAGAGCGATGACCGTTCGAAGTCGCGCGGAATCCAGACATGTGCCAGTACCCATGACATGCGAGGATGGAAGTCCTGAGAGTCTGAATATTTCCCTGGCAACCACGTCGCATGGATTTGTCACATTCACGTAGTATCCCGTGAATCCCGCAGCCGCAATCCGACCAGCGAAAAGTCTCGCATCGTCAACCGACTTGAACAGCTCACCGGTTCGACTGATTGCTGAAAGCGTGACTTGCCCCGAAGCATTGATGATCACATCGCATTGCGCGAGTTTTTCGTAATCGGTATGGCAGTTGGTGATCACTGCACGGTGAGGCGCAAAGACTGTGGAATCATTGAGATCCTGGACTTCCGCCCTGAGTTTGTCTTCATTCTCGTCACAGACAAGAATTTCATCTGCTATGCCCTGCAGAATCAAACTGTTTGCCGCATGCGGACCCACGTGCCCCATGCCGATGATACCGATTGATACCGGATGATATCCCATTGTTGCCCCTCCTATGTGACTTGGCGGCTACGTGGCCTGTCTGTCAGCACTGCCGTTCTATGACTTGCTTTTCAGCTGTGTTTGAATTCTGGATGGTGTATGGAAAATGCCAGTTCTGCAAGATGCAGTTCTTGGGTAACGAACTCATGAAGTGTGCATTCATAGCCATTCTCGCGGCCAATTGTTGCTATATATCCGTTGATGAAATCCACTTCGGTCGAACGTCCCTTGGTCAGGTCCTGATACATCGAAGGATAATGTAATGGGTGAGCGACACCAGCTGTGTGACATATCGTCTCCACTTCGGATTCACGCGTACCCAATAGTTTCAATCCTGCCTTTTCAGCAGCCGTATAGGCTTCATCGACGAGTTTCTCTGTCATCCACCGAGCACCTGGATGACGCATGAATTCTCCGAATCTGATCTGATACATCGTGCATAACGTGTTCAGCACAGAGTTGAACACGATCTTCGCCATGCACATGCCCATGAAGTTGCTGACAATTGTTGGATTCAGTGTCGCCTGAGTAAAATCTTCAAAGATCTCATGTTCGACATCGGTTACCTGCTCACCATAGCCACACATGTTCATGGCCTTGGCGTTGGCTCCTCCAGTGAAATTCACGTCACCGGGACCGTACACTTCTGCACCGATCAGCGCAGTGCCGCCATAGATCCGAGAAGTGTCAAAATATTGTGCAAACTTCTCGAAATGGCCATAGCCATTCATGGCAGAGAATATCACCTGATGGTCCTTGAAAAGATGAGCACAGCGCGGGAGCACATCATCAAGCTGCATCTGCTTAAGGAAAACAATCCATACGTCTGGATCGCCGTCATACTCCTCTGGGTAGTAGACGTGTATCGGTACAAGATGTCGATTCTCCTCATCCTGTGAAACATAGACTCCACCCTGCTTGCGAATTTGCTCGACGTTGTCGTCCCAGGTATCGATGAAATCAACCTGTTTACCCGCGAATTCCTGAAGAAGAACGCCATACTGCGTTCCCATGCCACCAGTACCAATAACTCCGTATCGCATCTGTCCAACGCCTTTCAAATAATCCAACTGCAACGATTCACACCCAACAATGTTCTCTTCATGTATGCTTCGCGAAAAGAGCAAGTTGCCTTCCTCGTGCATTCCATACCGAACGACATTGCAATACCGCGATAATACCGCTGAGTTATGAGTTGTGCGAACGGTTTCCAACTCTCAACTTTGGTAAACGTGAGGCTTCGGCGTGGTCATCGGAGAATTAGTGTATAGTATTCATCTGTTGTGCGTTACGGTATCCGTGCGTTACACATGGTGGATATAGCTCAGCAGGTAGAGCATCTGATTGTGGTTCAGAAGGTCGCGCGTTCGAACCGCGTTATCCACCCCATTCGATAATCCTCGCAATCAAAACGATTGCGAGGATTTTTCAATAATCATTCATGAGCGCCGCACTTCGCCCGCTGGCTCATGTCATCATTCGAATGACGATGCCTTCTACAGGTCACCATTGCATTCACAGCCGCAGCGCATCAGCAGTTCCACGATCGCCGATTAGAATTCGTAATGAATCATATCTTGAAATTCTTCTACCAACTCCTTGTTCTTCTCATCTCCTCCCTCAAGATTGGCTGAATAGAACACTGGCACCTTGCTTGCAGCTTGTTGAGAAATCATTCTGCTTGCCTCGACAACGATGGTGTCAAGTATCGCTGCACCGATGACCGTTGACGTTGGTCCGACCCTTTGCTCGGTGCCAGGTACATCGCATGCGGCATCGCCGATATCTCCGTGATTATCAATCACAATATCGGCAAGTTCAAACAGCCGCTTTCCCGAGCTATGTCTGCTGGATACCGATCGCGAATAGGCAAGATTGGTCAGTGCAATGATCTTCACTCCCTTCGACTTGGCGGCCAAAGCCATGTCGATGATGATTGGGTTACGTCCAGACACGGAATGAAGAATGAGAATATCGCCATGACGGAAGGCAACCGTTGATGCGATTGCCGTTCCATACCCCTCAAGCCGTTCCATAGTGCTGGTAAAGGTTATCGGCTTTCGATCCAGCATTACCTCTCGTGCAAAAATTGCATTGATAGTGATCATGCCACCTGCTCGATAATACATTTCCTCCGATAGGATTCCAGCATGGCTGGCACCGAAGATATAGATCGATGACTTCTCCACATTCGCATCTACAATGGCCCGGATTGCCTTCCTGATATTCTCATGTTCCTCATCATTGACCGTCGTGATCAGGTCACGGATTTTTTGAAAATATTGAAACATTAGAAGATTCCAATCAGATTACCGACCCATTTTCCAATCATTCCCCACAGCGATAGGTCGTTGCCTCCAAAGATGAGAATCCAGTTCCGTATGGTTCCACCCATCATCAGTGCCGAAAAACCTACCAGTACGATCATTGCCACCGAAGCTACCATTGTTCCCACAACCGCACCTCGGATACCACCCTGACCTTCTCCGACGATTGCAGCGCCACCGCATTCGAAGAAGCTGGTGATGACCATCGGCACAAGAATGATTCCGAACACATTCGTCACATTGCAAATCAACACAAGAATCGTCGACGTCACAAAGGCGGATATAAATCCGATGATGACCGCATTCGGCTTGTAATTGAAAAGAACGGGCACATCGAACGCCGGTTTCGCACCTGGAACAAGCTTTTCAGAGATTCCTTGGAATGCGGGAACAATCTGATTCACGAGCATTCTGACACCATAGAGCAGAATCAACAGGCCACCACCAAAGGTCAGACCCGCGTTGAGAGCAACCATGAAGAGATTGCCACCTTTGGGCACAAGTGCCGGAGCGACGAGACCTACGATAAGGTCTACAAGGAACATCACCATACCGCCGCTGATTGATATTTCTCTAAAGAATGACAGTCCCTTCGGAACCTTGATATCCTCAGTCGAATGTTTCTTGTTGCCTATCAGCTTTGCTACAGAACCCGAAATCAGTGAAAGAATGGTGGTCGGATGGCCGATGAGGAAGGAATCATCCTCGGTCGCCGCCCAAACGTACTTACGCATGACCCAGGGTGCAATGGAGAAGTACACGGCCGAAAGTATGGCACTCACCACAATGAGCACTGGACCCTGTAGCCCTCCCTCGACTCCGCCTGCCACAATTACGAATGGTACCCACCACAGCATATGTCCTGTGAGGAATATCGTCTTCACGGGCGTGAATCGAGCAATGAATATGTGGATGATCAAGGCAAGAAACATTGCAATGCCGACCGTTCCGCCATAGTGTGAAGTGAATGTGACGTCGGAGAGACCTTCGGAGACACCAACTCCCATTTTCGTCTGAACAGCGGTGTTGATTGCCGCAACCACGCCAGTCAGCATGTTGACGCCTTCAGTAAGGATGACCATGCCGAATGCAGCAGAGATACTGCCCTTGATGATGTCGGCAATCGACTTCCTCTGTACGATCAGGCCCACCATTGCAATCAATCCCAGAAGAATGGGAGGATCCTGAAGTATGTTGTTGGAAATGAAATCCAGTATGTTGGTGAAGACGCTCATCGTTCACTACCCTCCCTTGCCTGTAGGAATGTCACCAGTGCCTGTTTCACTTCTGATGCATCCATGTATCTTTTGATTGCTATAACCGGTTTGTTGGTAGACGATTCGAGATCGGGCTTCAGCTCTGCACTCGTGAAATAAGCATCAGCGTCCTCGGCCTTTGCTGAAGCGATATCGGTATTTTCCGTCTCCGCCTCAATGCCAAGTTCCTTGATAACCTTGTCCAGAGTCATTTTCAAAACCATGGAGCTTCCAACCCCAAATCCACACACTGCTAGGAATTTCATGCCACTGCCTCTTTCTGTTTGAATAATGCGAGAATTTCGTTTTTGTTTCCGTTCAAAATCGTTTCGTATGCCTTCCTGTCCATGAAAATGGATGTCACCTGTTGAAGGCTCTTGAGGTGGCTGGAATTGTCAACGGCTGCCATGATCAGGAAAATCTTCACCTGCTTGCCTTCAAGATCAATGGGATTTCTCGAGACAAGCAGACTCATTCCCATGCTGTTCACCCCCTCTCCAGGTCGGGCATGCATCAGTGCGAAATAGTCTGAGAGAACCATGTACGGGCCATTGCTCTGCACATTTTCAATCATTTTGTTCACATAGAGCTGCGTGATTGCTTTCGACGCAAGTAATGGTTCACTGGCCTGCTGCAGTGCAGACTGCCATGTATCCGCATCGTCAATGACATTGATATTTGAAGAATCGAAAAGCCTGTCAGTCATGTGAACCAATCTCCATCATCGTTGAAATGAACCAATCCTTGTTATTAATTCCGTTCATAATCACATTCATGAACGGTTCGATAGATTTTCTATCCTCTTTTTTGATCATCAGCAGGGCAATCACATCTGCACGATTGTTCATCCAATCGATTGCCTTATCGAGAATGGCAACCCCAATGCAGCTATGTGCGACAAGGGATGGATCCCCGTGAGAAATCACAAATCCATTGTCCAGATACGTGGATTGAACTGTGTCACGCTGAAACACAGTCTGTCGGAACATATTTCTCTGCTCGATATCCGGCCACTCGTTCACACTCATCAGAGCATCGATAATTTCGGCTCGACTTCTTGCATTGCAAAACAGGACATGGCCTTTTGCGAGAAATGGAATGCTTCGAACATGAGAAAAGTCAAGTTCCTGCTCAGAGCTATCCATGGAGACATCAATGTATCTGTTCATGATTGTCTTCATGTCGCGGGTCGTGATCATAGGAGAGATGTTCGCGACGGGCACTGGCTGTTCAGGAAGTCGCACGGTGGAAATGATGAGTGCAACATCCGATAGGTCCTGACGTATCAAGTCGACTTGTGACACGACTTCGATCAGTGAAACCTCTGGAAGTATTCGATGCATTTTTGCTGAGACGAGTGAACTCGTACCGATTCCGTTTGGACAGACGAACAGCACACGTTTGGCGCTCTTCGTTCGTTCGACCGCTGCTTGAAAATGAATGGTCAGGAAACCGACTTCATCGTCTGAAATGGCAATATGATTGTCATTGCCAAAATCACTGAACGCATACCAAACGGTTCCATATAGCTGTGGATAGTTTTTTTGTATCTCATCCAGCAGCGGATTGATTACCGTGGTATCCGCTTGGAGTCGCAAGAACATCTGGTACAGGTGCACAGTCAGATCGGCATGTAGCCGCGTATCCTGCGTCAGATCAGTGTTCAATCCATCGCTGACCGTGGAGATCAGCGACTTGACCTTGCTCTTGAAGGAAGCAGGGATCTGGAGGTCCTTCATGAAGAATTTGAATCCGTTGCCAATCACGATATAGGAAAGATAGCGCAATTCATCAGGGGTGAATGAATATACTCCAGCATCTTCGACCCCTTTGATCAACTCGTAAACCAAAGGATATTTATCAAACTGGAAGAGTATTTTACCCAGCTGGTTTCCCTTGGCATCGGCGATATGATGCCCCAGCAAACCTCTATACACGACTATGGCAGTAGAAATCACGATGTCATCGATGTAATATTCCGGCACTTCCAGCTGCCAGACACGGACCTGCTTCTGAAAAATCTTCTGCACACTGTGAAGAGGAGAAGGATCGATGAATAGCTTCAGGATTGGTGAACCCTCATCACCCACTCGCAAGAGATCGGTGACGATGCGTTTGATCACCTTTTGCCTGACGACTTCACCCCCGCCGATGAACGTCCCAGAATTATCGAATCCCAGGGAAACGTTATCCTTGGCTAACAGTGACTTTATGAACTCAACATCATGGGCAATGCTGCTCCTCGATATAAAGTAATCATTGGAAAGACGCTGATAACTGAGGTGCTCACCGTCAACGAGTCTCGCAAGAATGTAATATTTTCGATCCTTGCTCGTCGGAATTTCCTGTGCGTTCACACTATCACCCCCATCATGTAATCCATTACTGTATTCGAGGATTACATGACTGAGAAGAACAAATAGCGACGAGGAATTGCCTTCAAAATTGAGAACAGCGTTACACGTATTTAACAAGGTTTTGGAATATAATTATAAGATTGTGCCTCAACGGTTTCCCGTTGCCTGCGTATACGAGCGATGCTCTGGCGTAAAGGGGATTCCTGCAATACCATTGACACATGTGCGGACGATTCGCTATGGATTACGTGATTGATGAATTGGCTGATTTCTACAGGGCAATACCGACGGGGACGGTTCCTGAACGGTCTTGGAACATCAAGCCAACGAACGCCATTGCCACGATTCTCGATGGCAAGGACGAAGTTCGCCATCTTGCCTCTTCGCATTGGAGTCTGATTCCTCCATGGTCAAGAACTTCGACACTGAACTTCCCGACCTTCAACGCCCGCATTGAATCTGTCCTGGAGAAACGCACATACCAACATGCAGCCCAATTCCAACGCTGCATCATTCCGGCATCCGGCTATTACGAGTGGCGCAACCACAAGGATCCGTTCTATTTCTCACTACATGACGAGACTCCCCTATCCATCGCTGGACTATATAGCTGGTGGCGTGCCACGCCAAACGATCCCTGGAATCTTACGAGCACCATTGTGACAAGAGAGGCCACAGAAAATGTTGCATCGATACATAATCGCATGCCTGTGTTCATCACTCCCGATATACAGGATGAATGGCTCGACCCGAAAGGCACTGCACAGGATATTCTTCCCGCTGCGCAATCACACAGTGAAGAGTTGGCCATGAATCTTCAATTCTGGCAGGTAAAGCCGCTCAAAGATGATGGACCGGCACTGATCAGCAAACTGTGACCTTCCACTGTTCGAGTTTTGTCACCATTCGGGTTATAGGGACTGAAGTGTGGATTTTTGGTCTTCGCTGGTGTGCTGGCGTGTAATTCGTTCCAATTGATGCCATGCTCCGCTCCCGTCATTCCGAGCGAGCGAAGCAGGTCGGCCGTATGAACTTGTCAAAGCTGTATGCATCATCGTCAGAGTCGGCCGTATGAACAATAACACCATTGTCATCCCGAGCGAGCGGAGCGAGTCGAGGGATCTTGGCTGTTGATGCTCGCAAGGATGAGATCTCTCGACTCGCTGCGCTCGCTCGAGATGACAAAAGAGGCGGATTCGCTCGAGATGACAAGGGAGGTGGGGAGGGTGGGGATGACAAGGGAGGTGGGGAGGGTGTACTTTGTAAGTCGCTTTTTGAGCAAATCCAGGCAAAAAGCGACTTACAAAGTACACCCTCCAGAAACCATATAGCCAGACTTTCCGGCTCAATGCTTCAACGATCGTGAGGCATATTACCGAGAAGCGGAAACTCGACTATTGACGTTTTCGAAGTCTGAAAATGGCAAGAGAAGCCCCAAAACTCAATGTTGTTAGTATCACAAGCGTCTGGATTGACGAACCGGTTCTTGCCAACGCGCTTTTCCCGGAGCTGTCAGCATCGGCTGGAGGATCGTTCCCTGCGGACGGGTTTTCCGGTTGAGCCGGTTCAGTTGGTTTCCCAGGCTTGTCAGGATTCTCAGGTTTCTCAGGATTTGGCGGTATTGGTTCATCGAGGAAGGTAACACTGCCGATATTCTCGGTTCCAGCATTTTCTGCCGTCACGATAACCGCAGTCGAAACAGGATTGTCAGGTAGCACATAACCAATCGGAGCTTTTCTCTCAATGAAAAGATAGTGGCCAAAATCGTTCACCTGGATGGAGCAGTATCCATCCGTGCCGCTGATGCAAGAGTTCACAAGCAGATCGATTCCGCTATCAAACGCACCGTTGGCATTTACGTCCCGAACAAGATCGAACTCCGCTCCACGTAATGGCTTTTTCGTATCAGAAGCGAGCTTGAGCACTCTCAACGAACTTGACAATGGAACATCACTCACCACTGCTGGAATCAATGTCGAGGCAGCGCCACCCGCACTCGCCTCATCGACATGGACGGTTGTAACCACCCCCTCTCGCAAGGCATAGCCTTGAGGCGCCTGAGCCTCAATCCAGAAGAAGGTTCCAAACGTTGAAACAGCCACAGAGCATTGTCCAGATGGATTATTCGCCGTCACCTCGGTGGTGCAATCCCCGATTGACGTATCTTGCGATGCATCCTGCTCAGAGTTATAAACACCATCACCATTGTCATGCACAAGCATGAATCGAGCTCCAGAAAGTGCGCCACCTCTGAATGCATCAATCTTATGAATGAAGAGTTTGGAGACAAGCGGCTCATTGGTGAAGGAAACCTCCACTCGAGGTTCTTCATCGTGAGTCAGAATAACCGTTTGCACAGTGTCGGTTGAAAGAGAATACCCAGTTGGAGCCGTGCGTTCCCTCACGAAATACGTGGTGCCATCCATACTGGCTGGCAAGTCACCAATCGCACACGTTCCCAGCAACTCGCCTTCCATATTGCTCGTTGTGCACGATGTGATGAACGCATCAGTGTCCTCGCCCAATTCTTTATCTTCATCTGAATCTGCATACAGATCGAAGATTGCACCGCCAAGTGGCGTCGGCCACTCCTGATCATTATCAGTCTTGAGTATGGTTATTTGCCCGGGATTGCGTGGATTGCTGAATGGCATGGCGGACATTTCAGTTCCTGCGTTCTCAGGAACGATGTTGACCAGCACTGAAGTTCTGTCTTCTTGCAGTTCGTGACCCGCGGGGGCTTGCGTTTCTTCCCAGAAATATGAGCCGAAGACAAGATTATCTACCGTGCACATGCCTTGCTCATCACTTACGCACGAACCGGCAAGCACATCACCTCCTGTGTGTACACTCCCTGGCTGAGCATTCGGATTGGATGCTTTGTACAGGTCAAATGCCGCGCCGGAAAGTGGCATGCCAGATTCCGCATCGACCTTCTTTAATTGCAGATTCGTGAGTTTCGGTGCATCGGCAAAGACAACAGGGTTCACCGAACCGTCATATCCTGGCAAATCTATCCGAATAACAGCACTGATCGAATCCGCAGGCAGTTCGTACCCAATTGGAGCGGTGACTTCCTTCCAGAAGTAATACCCAACCTGTAGGTCACTCACGCTGCACGTTCCATGCTGGGCGCTGGTTGTTGCGCAACCGCCTGCAAGCGTGACATCGTCGGCATCATACACGAGGGAATCGCTATTGCTCCGATACAATTCGAACACTGCGCCAGCGAGCGGCAGCGACGTATTCTTGGCAATCTTCTTGACAGCCAAGGAACTGGGTTTCGGCAAATCACCAAGCTGATAGGTAATCGCAGTGGTTATCGGCACTCCTGCTGCATCAAAACCTGAATCAACCAAATTGATAGGGGCGCTGACCGGATTTTCGGGAAGCAGGTATCCCGTTGGAGCTTGACGCTCCACAACGAAGTAGGTTCCTGCTCCCAACTGCTTGAACGAGCAGGAGGCATCAGAGCCGGCAGTCGTGCAACTCGAGAGCCTGTGATCGATACCGGCATCAAAGGCATTGTTGGCATTGCCATCCTGATACAAATCGACAACAGCACCTGTCAGCGGCTTATCCGTGTCAAGAGAACCAGAACCGGTGCGGGCATACTTGACAACCGTTATTTTCCCGGTCGGTCGAGGGTCTGAGAACTCATAGATTTCGAAATCGGTGCCCGCATTCGATGGGCCTATGACCACCGTTGAAGAAGTCGTGTCTTTCGCAATCGCATACCCTTGAGGAGCCTTGGTTTCAACCCAGTAATACGAACCGAAGGGCAGGTTGGCAATGGTGCAGACGCCGGAAGCGTCAGTGTCACACTTGCCAATCTCGGCATCGGTGTTGTTCGGTGCATCCCCGGGCTGTTGCGACCCCTCTGCCAAACGGTACAAGGCAAAGGTTGCACCTGAAAGCCCCTGTGAGGTGTCACTGGCAAGCTTTCGAATGGACAGAGCCGATCTCGTCTGGCTGTCGCTGAACGTGACCGCTTTGTTTGCCGAACCTGGAGTGTCAACGACAACAGCCTCGCTCACCGCAGGGTTGGGCAACTGGTATCCAGCTGGAGCTTCCGTCTCCTTCCATACATAGCTGCCAAAATCAACGACGGTGAGCGAGCAGCTTCCATACTTTTCGGGATCACTTGCATCATCGGACGTGGTGCATGCTCCGACTGGCTCTGAAGCACCATCGCCATCAAGATTATCTGTGTTGTAGAGCTCAAACGTGGCTCCGCCAAGCGCACTGCCCGTATCGGCATCAATCTTCTTGATACTGAGCTGACTGGGCTCAGGTTCATTGCCGAGCTCAAGAACTTCGGTTGGTGTGTCGTCAGCAAGGGTTATCGGTCCCCACATCCGGTCGCTGAGCTTGGAAGGCAGGATGTAGCCTTGCGGCGCGTCGGTTTCTTGAACAAAATACGTACGTACACGGCCCGGAGCATCCGATGTGTTCAGATCGGTGAACGAGCATGTACCAAAACCATCAGGGTCATCGGTATGTACGCTGGGTGTTGTGCAGGTGCTCAGGAGATTGTCAGTGTCATCCAAGGTACCCGAAGCATCCGAATCTTCAAATATTGCAAAGGTTGCTCCTGCGAGCGCGTCTGCGGTCAAGGTTCCATCGTCATGCATTCGGAATTTTTGGACCGTTATCTTGCCCGGATTCCGCGGATTCTTGAAGGTAAACGCGTCAATTGCAGTTCCTGCATTCTCGGCATCGACGGATATCAAATCAGAGGTGGTATGCCGCGGAATCTCATATCCATCAGGCGCGATCTGCTCCGCCCAATAGTATCTGCCGAAGGGCAACTGACCTACGGTGCATGTGCCGTCGCTGCCTGTGACGCAGGTGTCAAGAAGTGTGTCGTTGCCACTTGCATTCGCCACATCAGGCACATCTTCAGCACCATCTGCCAAACGGTACAGAGCGAACTGAGCACCTTCCAGGGGTTGCGACGCAGTATCGTTTGAAACCTTCTTTATGGTGAGATCACTCCACTTCTGGAAATCGGAAGCGGTCGTAATACTCAGCTGCATGGCCTGACCGGCATTGTCCTTGGTAACGTTCAAAGGTGTGACGCTGCCGCATTTTCCTGGAATCAGACTCTCATTGGGGAAAGCGCAGGAATTGAATTCATATCCAGTTGGAGGTGCCGCTTCCTTCCAGTAATACTGTCCCAAGGCCGGCGCGTCCACAGAGCATGTACCCAGGGTTGCCTCTTCAGTGGATGTGGTACATGTGCCGACATTGACATCGTCGCCATCACCTGTACCATCCGGGTCAACGTCGCCTACGACACGATACAGGGAATATGCGGCTCCTCCGACCCGTGTCAAATCGTCAATAGAGATCTTTACTATTTTCAGCGCTGTTGGAACAGGTGCATTGGCAACTTCGGCCGTTGGTTCAGTCGGTTCGCCATTCCTGTTATCAAGTGTTATTGAATTGAATTCAGAACAGTCATCCGCCGATTCTTCAAACTGAAAACCCGCAGGCGCAATGCATTCACGATACACATATGTTTCAGGAATCAAATCCGAGATGGAGCACTCTCCTTGCGCATTGGTCGAGCAACTGCCACGCAGTTTCGTCGGGCTGTCATCTTCACCGGCACTCCACAGCTCAAAGCTGGCACCTTCCAGCACTATCGAATGATCTGATGAGTCATCTGGATTCGCAGCATATTTGAGGAAGTTCACTTGCCCCGGGTTGCGAGGGTTGGTGAACTGCAACGGTGTGATGGCTGTGCCGGCGTTGGTGGCCGTGATGTGTATCGCAGTTGAAGTCAAGTCTCCGTCCGGCCCGGTCTCACCTTCTGGAACACCTGATTCGGCCCAGTAATAGCTGCCTAGATCCTTGACTGTTATGGTGCAACGACCGAGTTCATCTGCTCCGCTGGAAGTCGTGCAGTCTCCAACACGTTCATCATCGGGGCTTGGCGTATCGCCAATAGGAGCGCTCTCATCCGCCTGTTTATAGAGCTCAAAAGTGTATCCTCCAGAAGCCTTGAAACTGTCGTCGTCTTGCTTCACCAGTTTTTCGACAGTCAGGTCCGTGGATTTGGGTTTGTTCTTCACAACGATGGTCTTGCTGATCGAAAAGCCGAAGGTGATTTCGTTGTCGACCCATGTTCCATCAGTCACCGGATTCCATCCTGGCGGCGGATTTGAGTCAATTCCGGGGAATATGCCAAATCGTGCATACCCGGAATCCACGGTGAAGGTGGCAGCGTTAACATCGGCGGAAACATATTTCCCTGCAGCGGACTCAACCCAGCTTGTTGATGAATGTTGAGGTGCGGTGCATGCAGACGTCTGCTTTGCACCGCTGACAACCTCGACACATATGTCCTGTGAATAGTCGTAGGCCAAATCCTGAGCCGACTTGCCTGTCACATCAGACTGCTGTGACCATTGTTCGTATGCAAATTCCGGCACATTCGGGGCAATCTGCCCGTCCACAAGCTGATAGAGTCTCCCAGTGATATTGTCTAAGTTTGGCAGACCATCGATTTCGGTCATTACATCGTTCTGACCTCGACCTACGATAGGTGCCTTGATTCTGTTCACACCCAGCTCGACGGAGATCAGATTGTCTGGATCATACGTCTGTTCGGTATATGCGTCACCTGCTGCAGGGTTATTCGCCGCTGTGTCGACTGTTCCAGCATCAGCAAAATAGCCGCCCTGCGAATACAGTATCGCCACCGGATAGGGGTCGGGTTCATATCCAACAATTGGCGAGGTTTCACGCAGATAATAGTCTCCGTACGCATATGTATCGAGCAGCACGTCGTTCACGCTGAAGCTTGCATTGCCGTCACTATCAGTGAAGACCTCATCGGTAAGCGTCTTTTGGGAACCGCACGCGCTCACCGGCTGTGCATCCGAAGCACACTCCTTATCGGTGAAGATGGTAAAACCGACGTTTTGCAAGGGGTTGCCATTCCCATCAACCTTGCGAACCTTGATGATTTCCGGTGTGTTCGGCACAATGATGTCCGAGACGCGCTGGCGGCTGAACGAATTGTAATTCAGCAGAATCTTGTCTTCACCTGTGCCCAGATCAAGATAATAGAGCACATCGAAGTTGAGCTCGGTACGATTCGGAATATTGTAATCGGTGATGAGTCCTGGCAGATCAGTCGTTCCCACTCGATAGCTCGAGCCATACACTTCAAAGTCATATACCTTGGCACTCGATAGATCGGTGTTGAGCAGCACACCGTTGGCATCGGTGGTGACTGCGGCATACTGGCTGGTGGCAATGTCGGTCGTGGGCAGAATCTCCCTCCACCCCACAGTGCTGGAGCCATTCATCAGATGATAACCAGCCTGCTGCCAGGAGCCAGGCGCGCTGACATCGCTCACCTGAACGGCAGCCGATGGGAAATCGACATTATGGTCTAGTGGCGATCGCACCACCATTGCCTTTAAGCCACCTCCGGCAGCAACGGCTTGTCTGACATCATCCAAGGAGAATGACGTCTGTGTTGCATCGGCACATGTTCCTGACGTATTTTCGTTATATCCGGCAGAATCACTTTCACCAGGGCACCACCGATACACGGTCGAATTCACCGGGCTTGCCCACGAGTCGAAGCTTGTCTCAACTCCTGTCTCATAGTAATTCATCACATTCAGTGTGCCCATACCTGGCACAATCGTGCCATCCTGTTGATGAATCGGAATGAATTGCAGATGAATGTCATTGAGCAACAGACCATAGCCGGGTGGAGACTTGGTCTCTTTGAGCACAAAGTAGTCGGTGCCATAACCGCCGAAATTCAGCTGAGCACCGGTGTCATCGTCAACAAAGGTAATCGCCCCATCTTTATCCGTTGAAAACGTGCCAATCGGAGTGAGACCCTCGATGTTGTATGCATCATCAGTGTTATAGAGCTCAAAAGTGGCTTCCTGACCCGCCTGAGTGGAAATTGGAGTGCCGGCGATGTCGGTCTTCTGCAGATGTGCCGCAGGCATGAAGTTCAGATTGGTAGTAATTTCCAGATTTGATTGATAGTTGCCTCGTTCAAGATAGAACAGCGAGAAATGGTGGCGAGTGCCATCGACGAAGGTGCCACCCTGCCACCCTGACGGTGGTGTAATCCCAGCAGCAGCGTATTGTTTCTGCAAGGTTGACGAGGTGATGACTTGTCCCGTCGCACCTTTCACAGTAACGGCACCGGTCTTGAAGTTCACCGATCCGCTTGCCGGAGCATGCGAGCCACCCAAATCAAGCACCAACGCTCCATCAATGAATACCCACATGTCATCATCGCCAGAGAAGTCAAAGACCATGTCATCGCTTGTTCCACTGGATGAACCAATAACGCCACCCAAGGGTTGCGTGAAAGTCGAAAGCATGCCGAGTCCAAAATAGTGGTTGATAGAAGCATCGGTAACGGAGATTGAATTGGCTTCCCCATTGGTAAATACTTGATCTGCGGTATTGAAGGGGAAGAATTGCCCAACATTCGAACCTGTCTGCACGGCGGGCTTGTTATACACATCGAATTGGTTGGTGGTGAAATTATACGAGGCGAAGTTTTCCTTTGAATCATATTTGAGGTAGCTGCCATCAGACTTGAACAGATTGGCACCGGTAACCTCATAATTTGCCCGACCCTCATGCGCAACCGCAGGATTGAACAGATAATCAAGAGAGCCTTGACCGTAGCTCGCCAATGTGGGAAAACTATCGGAAAGTGCAGGAAGCACACTGCCCTGATACACCGAATTCCCGGCAGAGAGATTCATTGCATTCGAACCGTAGGAGCTAAGATTGCAGCCCGAAGGCGGCCATTTCAAGTCCTTGGCAAACTTCAATCCTTCGCCCTGCACCCCACCACTGTTCAGGCTGGCAGGACCGTTGATTCCCGACGTAAGAAATGTTTTCCATGCGGCACAAGTCGAGGCGGGCGCATTGTCTGGAGAACTTTGCTCGTCAACCCAGTAATCGAAGAGTTGCATTGAGGTCGATGGCATCATGACCGTTTCGATCTTCTCCAACTGACCTGCTGCCGAAGATTCTTGGCTGGGGAACACCAGCATTGATGCCGCGAATACCAGTGTCAGGCACGCAGCACCGAATGTTTGCAGACGAGATCGTTGAACGTTCGGATTAATAACGGCTAGGATTCCCTGATCTCGCATAGCATCTCCCTTTAACTCCAATGCGTGCCGATATATGGCTTTCATATTGCGAAAACTCACGACACTTGAGTAAGAGAATATTATACATGCAGTAAATGTTCAGTTCGTTGGCGTATCGAATTTCATTGTGAACTTCACAAAGTATCCAAGCTGTTTATCGACCTAAATCAGAACAATTTACGTCGAATTTAGCCCCTTCCCAAGTCTCTATACTTTGAGAAGTTCACAATGAACGGCGCTGTATTCAAAAAACGCGTCATGAAGCATTCAATGCCGCTGTTGCATGGCAGCGCTGATTCTTCTCGTGGCTTCAGCGAGCTCAGATTCAGGCTTCAAAAGACTCAGACGCACAAAGCCGGCACCCGTTGGGCCAAAGTCCGAACCTGCCAAGACGGCGATTCCTGCTGTATGAAGCAACCATGTTGTAAAGTCACGGTCATTTTCACCTTGCGGAACTCTCATCCAGGCAAAGAGACCCCCGTGAGATTCACAGAGATGCAGCCCAGCTTTTGCGAGCCCTGCCTTCAAGGTTTCAAAACGCTTCCTGTATCGTGCAGCGAGAACACGGACTGAAGCCTGATCGCTGTTGAGAGCAGCGGCTCCCGCATCCAAAACCGTAGAGGTGACAAGCAGCGTGGTCTGCAGATTCAAGCATTTGATGGCATCCATGAGTACTGGATTCCCTGCGATGAAACCGCCACGCCACCCTGCAACCATGTACATCTTCGACAGGGAGCATAGCTCCACGGAAACATCCATTGCACCCGGCGTTTCAAGCAGACTGATGGGAGCCTTTTCATCAAAACCGATGCCCGCATAGGCAAAATCATGCATGATGATGAAGTGATAGCGTTTAGCGAGCGCGACCGCTTTCGCAAAGAATTCCGGGTTGGCGACGGCACCGGTGGGGTTATTGGGATAATTGAGAATCAGCAACTTGGTTTGGCTCCATACGGATTCATCCACAGCATCAAGATCTGGAAGAAAGTCATGTTCCTCATCGGTTGGAATTGCGTGCAAACGGCCTTGTGCAACAGCTGTCGAACCCTCATATTGCGGATAATACGGGCCTGGAACCACAACAAGGTCGCCAGGATTGATCAGGGTAAGAATAACAAGCCCAATCCCAACCGAAGCGCCACTGACCGCGAGCAGTTGAGTTTTCGAATCGAGATCAATGCCATGTTCGCGTTGGTACCACGATGCCGCCGCCTGCAAGAATGCCGGCTTGCCATTGAACGCCGTGTAACGAAAATCTTCCGGGTCATGCGTCGCGCGGATGGCCTCATCGACCATAAACTCTGGCGGCTGCCCATCTGGGTTGCCCTTGCTCAAATCGATGACATCTTCACCGTTCGCAACCGCTCGAGCGACTCGGGCATCGCCCATGGCAAAGGGATTGCCAGGAATATGCTGGGCTCGCATGGCGATCATGCTGTCGAGCTTGAAATCGCCGTCCGATGGATCCTGCGCCACCTGTTCTGCGTTCACCATGTGTTCCATATTCAATGCTGCCTCACTCATGAGCAATCGCCCTTACCTCAAAAATAGCTTGAATCCGTTCGTCTTCGTGATTATTCACGTTGTTGTGTCTCTCGTTTGCCAACAAAATGTGTCATGGCATTGTTCGCGTGCATGACTTCAAGCAG
The DNA here is from genome assembly GCF_002259795.1 of Bifidobacterium aquikefiri. Taxonomy (GTDB): domain Bacteria; phylum Actinomycetota; class Actinomycetes; order Actinomycetales; family Bifidobacteriaceae; genus Bombiscardovia; species Bombiscardovia aquikefiri. The sequence continues at coordinate 492,345 of NZ_MWXA01000005.1, forward strand.
ACGGTCCGCTAACGAGACAGGCATGGCATTGAACACGGTGGCGAGCTCGCCAATCTTGGGGATGAACAGCCGTTCCTTGCCCTTTGCAATGGCATTGACAATCGAGTGGGCCACAGTTTCAGTGCTGAGCATGTGCATCGCCTGGCGGAGCAGACCAGCTTCCACGCCCGAAAACATGCCTGTGTCGATATAATAGGGGCAGACCAGCAACGTCTTGACTGAAGCGTGCTCATGCTTCAATTCCGCTCTCAGCGCATTGGTGAAGCCAACTGCTGCGCATTTGCTTGCTGAATAATCCGTTTGGCCTGCAACGGAAACGAAACCCGCGATTGAGGCGACATTGACAATATATGCTCTGCGATGCTTCTCAAGTTCGTTGAGGAAAGCCTTCGTCACCCAGAACATCGCCATGCCATTGACACCAAAGGTCTGACGAACGCTTCTATCATCCAGTTCCTTGAAGGGTTTGCCGCTGATGATGCCTGCGTTATTGATCACCACATTGACCCCACCCAATGCGGCGATTGTTCGCTTCGCTGTGCGGTTCACCGCAGGAGCCTGAGAAACATCGACTCTGAAAGGGAATGCTATCGGATGATTCGCCGTGCCATATTGCTCATTGAGCTTATCGGCTACTTCCTGAATGTTGGTCTTGTGCCATCCCCATAGGGCGACTCTGCCACCCTCGGCCGCAATCTCCTCTGCCATGCACCGTCCGATGCCGGAACCAGCTCCGGTGATGACGACACGAGCACCGACAAAACGACGGTCAGAGCGACGTCCCCGCGCTACGACATTCCTTTGTCTGTCAAACTTTTCACCGAGTGCCATCGAGTTGAGAAGCCTTCTTGAACACGCTTCAAACGAATCGGCATGTTGCTGCCCAAGGCCTTGAACCATCCCGTTCAAGGCACTGCCGATGCTTTCCACAAACGATTTTGCTTCAATCATGCCCCCATGCTAGTTGAAGCAGTCGATGATCGTGTGAATTACGGCAGAAAATAGACCCTCACGGGCATAATGACAGCATGAGCGATATCACTCACCATCTTCCCCTTTTGAAAGCAGCTCAGATCGTGAACAATCATGCACTTGGTTCTCCATTAGGCACACAGCGTACAAAAATTCTCATGCTCGGTTCAGGCGAGCTGGGCAAGGAGATTGCAATCGAACTCATGCGCCTGGGAGCTTGGGTATGTGCCGCGGACAGCTATGAGGGAGCACCTGCAGCTCAAATTGCACATGAGGCGCGTGTGCTTGACATGGCCAATCCCGATCAGCTCGATGCACTCATTGACGAGATTCAGCCCGATATCATCATTCCAGAGGTGGAGGCCATCGCCACGCAGGAACTACGCAAGGCCGTCGACGCGGGAATTCAGGTCACGCCGAGCTCACAGATTGCGGCAATCTGTATGGATCGTGAGCGACTTCGCGTTCTGGCGCATGAAACATTGGGATTGCCAACGACTCCCTACCGTTTCGCCGGCAGTCTTGACGAACTGGTCGCTGGAGCGCAGGCCGTTGGATTCCCCTGCGTTATCAAACCAATTATGAGCTCCTCGGGACATGGGCAGTCGGTTGCGCATACCCCTGATGATTTAGAATCCTCATGGACTGAGGCTCAGCATGGTCGTCGCGCAGCCGATGATGACGAGGTTTCGCGTGTCATTGTCGAAGCATTTGCACCCTTGGAATCAGAACTTACAGTACTTACCGTCAGCTCTTCGGCTGGAGTCGTAACGTGTCAGGCGATAGGCCAGCGTCAGGAAGATGGCGATTATCGTGAATCATGGCAACCAGTAGGCCTTGATCAGGAAGTGCTCGATAGGGCACATGACTTGGCTGTCCAAATAGTGGATGGTTTGGTGGACATCTCACATCAGCACAATGAACCAGGATGGGGAGTGTTCGGCGTTGAACTGTTCGTTCTCAAGGATGGATCCTTGTTGTTCAACGAAGTCTCCCCACGTCCACACGATACTGGCATGGTCACGATTATGTCACAGCGTTTGAGTGAATTTGCGCTTCATGCCCGTGCCGTACTGGGCATCCCCGTATCTCAATCCGACACTCGACTCACCATCCCAGAAGGCACAACTGCAGCGAGCCGTGCAATTGTGGTTCACGGCAACGCAGAAGTCGTGTTTTCCGGAGTTGAGCATGCCCTTTCGACTGAAGACACTGATCTGAGACTTTTCGGCAAACCCAACGTGCATGGTCATAGAAGAATGGGCGTAGCACTTTCCACCGCTCCCACGGTTGCCGAAGCGAGGGAAAAGACACAGAACATCCTCGAAAGCCTCCACATCACCCTGCTTTGAAAGGAATGATGAGCATCAAGAACATATCAATTGTTCATTGTGAACTTCTCGAAGTATAAGCGCCCAAAAACGAAGAAATTTCGATGAAATTCAGCTGTTTTTTTCGTTCTGTACTTCGAGAAGTTCACAATGAAAGAAAGAATTTATGTCACCTTCTTGTAGCACGTCATTGATAGTCTTTGCTTTGTTCATTCACCATTCATGTACTCCGAATATCCGATCACGCAGCATCAGAAAGGCTAGCAATGGAGAAAAGGGAGTTGCTTTACGAAGGTAAAGCCAAGAAACTATATGCAACCGAGGACCCAGATATTCTGTGGGTTGAATATATGAATCAGGCAACGGCCGGTAACGGAGCCAAAAAGGAACAGATCGCCGGTAAAGGCCAGCTGAACAATACCATCACGTCGCTGATTTTCAAGCTCCTGCGGAAAAAAGGCATCGCAAGCCATTTTGTAAAACGTTTGTCGAACACCGATCAGCTTGTGCGCAAGATGTCCATGTTCCCCCTCGAAATCGTTATGCGTAATGTCGCTGCCGGCTCCTTCGCCAAGCGTTACGGCATCAAGGAGGGCACGGAGCTCTCCACTCCAGTGCTTGAATTCTTCTATAAAAGTGATCCGCTGAATGATCCGTTCATCAACAACGACGACATCCTCTCCCTTCAGCTTGCAAATTGGGAACAGTTGGAAATCATTTCTGCCAAGGCCCGAGAAATCAATCAGGCGCTGCGCTCCATGTTCACGGCCATTGACGTAAAGCTCGTTGACTTCAAGATTGAAATGGGAACGACCAGTGACGGCATGATTCTTCTTGCCGATGAGATCACTCCCGATACCTGCCGCCTGTGGGACACGAGAAATGCTGGAGTTGCCAACGAAAAGTCAGAAGGCGTTTCAATTGAGCATCTCGACAAAGACATCTTCCGCAGAGACTTGGGAAGCATCATTCCTGCATACGAAGAGATTCTCGATAGACTCACAACACTTGATGAGTCGCAAAGTCAATCTGACATTGCAGAAGACTGATTCAAAACCATGCATTGAATATGTGAGGGAGCGGTGAGGCTGCATTACGGTGCTTCACCGTTCCTACTTGTTTGGAAGCAATTCTTCATCACACATTATTAACCACTGAACAATAGCTGTAGGAATAACTTCCGTGGCTCTGCCCGGAATGGTCATGAGAGGAATTTACCTTGGTCTTTCGCGTGTATGTCGAAAAAAGTTCGGGGTTCGATGTTGAGGCTCAGCATCTTGCACATGAGTTGACATCCATTTTGGGTATTTCTGGATTGCGCAGTCTGCGCGTCATCAATCGGTACGATGTTGAGGGAATCTCCAGGAAACTATTTGATACCTGCGTACCAACAGTATTCAGTGAGCCACAGAGCGACACCGTCACCTATGAACTGCCTGTGCTGCCAATCTCCACAACCTTTGCGGTTGAATACCTTCCCGGTCAGTTCGATCAACGCGCGGAGTCCGCCAGCGAATGCATCCAGCTGATCAGTCAGGGCGAGCGACCAACAGTTCGTCCGGCAACCATCTACGCTCTCGATGGCGATCTGACAGCCTCTGACATCGAAGCAGTAAAATCATATGTCATCAACCCGGTCGAGGCTCGTGAAGCATCGCTGGCGGAACGTGATTCCTTAGATCTGCATCTTGCTCAGCCATCGAAGGTCGAGATCCTCGCTGGATTCAGAGAGCTCGACGAGGCTGGTCTGCTCGATATGATCGCCAATCGCGATCTGGCCATGGATGTGGACGATCTTGCGTTCTGCCAAGACTATTTCCGCGAGGAAAAGCGCGACCCGAGCATCACCGAGATCAAGGTTATCGATACCTATTGGTCCGACCATTGCCGTCATACGACATTCGGCACTGAGCTCAAGTCCGTCACCATCGACGATGCAACAGTACAGGCGGCATTCAAGCGTTATCAGTCGATGAGGCACGAACTTGGCCGCGACGAGAAGCCGCGCTGCCTGATGGATATGGCGACGATTGGTGCCAAATATCTCAAATCCAAGGGAATCCTCAAGAATCTTGACGAATCCGAAGAAATCAATGCCTGCACTGTCAAGACCAAGGTCGATGTTGACGGTGAACAGCAGGATTGGCTCTTCCTCTTCAAGAACGAAACTCACAATCATCCAACGGAAATAGAACCATTCGGTGGCGCGGCAACCTGCATCGGCGGAGCGATCCGTGACCCGCTTTCCGGTAGAAGCTATGTGTATCAGGCGATGCGGCTCACCGGTGCCGCTGATCCGCGGACACCAGTGAGCCAAACGTTGCAGGGTAAGCTTCCCCAACGCAAGATCGTTACGACCGCCGCTGAAGGATATTCGTCCTATGGCAACCAGATTGGACTGGCAACCGGTCAGGTCCACGAAATCTACCATCCAGGTTATGTCGCCAAGCGCATGGAGGTCGGTGCCGTGGTGGGTGCCACTCCTGCGAACCATGTTCGCCGCGAAACCCCGACTCCTGGTGACAGCATCATTTTGCTCGGCGGTCGAACAGGACGCGATGGCATAGGCGGGGCCACGGGCGCTTCCAAGTCTCAAAATGCCGAAAGCCTTGAGGATTGTGGCGCAGAGGTGCAGAAGGGAAACCCCATCGTTGAGCGCAAACTGCAACGGCTGTTCCGTCGAGGAGACGCGGCCAAACTGATCAAGCGTTGCAACGATTTCGGTGCCGGTGGTGTCTCCGTTGCCACCGGAGAGCTGGCTGACGGCTTGTTGATTAACCTCGATGCCGTCAAGAAGAAATATGAGGGATTAAATGGCACGGAACTCGCCATTTCCGAAAGCCAGGAACGTATGGCCGTGGCCCTTGACTCCAATGACGTCGACGAATTCATGGGATATGTCCGTGAAGAGAATCTGGAGGCAACCGTCGTTGCACAGGTGACCGAAGAGAAGCGCCTTCGTATGGTGTGGAAAGGCGATACCATCGTTGATATCAGTCGCAAATTCCTCGCCTCAAACGGTGCGCCCAAACAGGCCGACGTGCACGTCGAACATCCATCGGAGTATCAGACTGCGTGGAATGGCAGGAATCTGGAGGAGCGTCTGCACGCACTTGTCACCGATCTGAATGTGTGCTCGAACAATGGTCTTTCCGAACGCTTTGACAGCACTATCGGTGCCTCGACTGTACTGATGCCTTTTGGTGGTCGCAGGCAGCTCACCACCAGTATGGCAATGGTTGCAAAATTCCCAGTAGCCGGCGAAACAACGACAGTCAGTGGCATGGCTTGGGGCTTTAACCCATATATCACCGAGAAGAATCAATACACCGGCGCATATCTGGCAGTGATTGAAAGCGTTGCAAAGCTGGTTGCGGCGGGATTCCACAAGCAAGACATGTATCTTTCGCTTCAGGAATATTTCGAGAAGCTCGGGAGTTCTCCCGAACGGTGGGGCAAACCATTCGCCAGCGTGTTGGGAGCGTTGAGCGCTCAGATCGATCTGGGGGTCGGAGCAATCGGCGGCAAGGATTCCATGAGCGGCAGCTTTGAAAAGCTTGATGTTCCTCCAACACTGATCAGCTTCGCCGTTGCAGTCGGTACACTCTCTCATATCATGTCCCCTGAATTCAAGAAGGCCGGAAGTCGACTGATCCGCGTGACACCACGTTACCTGCCAGATAACATGACTCCCGAGATCAAGGGTCTGACCGATTCCATCGCCATCGTCGAGAAACTGATTGATGAAGGCAAGACCCTTGCAGTGTCAACCCCAGGATATGGCTGCACGGCGGCGATGCTCTTTGACATGACGCTTGGCAATCATATCGGTCTGCACTTGAATGACAATATTCAGTCGGATTCTCTCTTCCTGCCTGCATATGGCAGCTTCATCATCGAGCTTCCCGATGATACGGATATCCCTGAATCCACAGGCATGGCTGTTGTACAAGAGATTGGTGCAACCACCGAGGAATATCAGTTCGCTATGGATAATGAAAGCGTTGACCTTTCAAGACTTCAAGAAGATTGGGAACATCAGCTTGAAGGTGTTTTCCCATACCGCAGCAACAAATCAGCCGAGGAGCTTAAGGTCAAGGCGATCAGTTTCACCAATCCTGCTGCTCGTAATGATGCACATGCAGCTCGTTCGCGCTCCAAGGTTCAGCACACCGCCAATCCTCGCGTCATCATTCCGGTGTTTCCCGGAACCAATTGCGAGTTTGACACCATTCGAGCATTCGAACGAGCAGGAGCAAAAGCATCCACTCTGGTAATTCGCAATCTCACACCAAGCGATGTTATGCAAAGCACTCAGGCGCTTGAGGATGCCATACATAACAGTCAAATCATAATGCTTCCCGGAGGCTTCTCGGGTGGCGATGAACCTGATGGATCGGCTAAGTTCATCGCGGACTTCTTCCGCTCCCCTGCCATCACCGAAGCCGTTCGTGATCTCCTCAACAACAGAGATGGCCTGATCCTCGGCATTTGCAATGGTTTCCAAGCATTGGTAAAACTCGGACTGGTGCCATATGGCGACATTGTGCCCATGACGAAGGCAAGCCCAACCTTGACTTACAACGCCATTGGCCGTCATCAGAGCAAACTCATTCATACACGCATCAGTTCAACGCTGTCTCCTTGGCTGAGTCGCTCAGAGGTAGGAGATACTCATACCATTGCCATTTCCCATGGAGATGGACGCTTTGTTGCAGGCACTGACATGCTGCATCGTTTGGCTGGTAACGGTCAGATTGCAACACAGTATGTTGACGCCGTTGGTGTTCCTTCCATGGATCTGGACGTGAACCCAAACGGATCAGTCATGTCCATCGAGGGCATCACGAGTCCTGATGGTCGCATCCTCGGCAAGATGGCTCATACCGAGCGTTCAGGAAACGGTTTGTACCAGAACGTTCCCGGTGCAGACGTTCGTCAGCCTCTTATCGAGGGCGGAGTTGACTATTTCAGGGCATGATCGATTGGGATTGCGAGTTTTGTTGCCTTTTTTCGGAACATGGCTTCAAAAATGGCGCAATTCCGTCGGAAAAACGAGTCCGTGGCGCGAGTTTTTCAAAAAAAGGCCACAGAAGTCATCGTCTCGAGTCCCAAAAGCTTGTAACACGCTGTTGGTATCGTTGGTAAGGAAGCAAATTCCTTCTATTCCCTCATTTTTTGGAAGGAGCTGGTGTCATGTCTGCTGAGCTTGAAGGCTTGCATGAAGAATGTGGTGTATTTGGTGTCTGGGGCCATCCAGATGCAGCTCGACTTACATATTTTGGTCTACACGCTCTGCAACACCGGGGTCAGGAAGGTGCAGGAATCGTATCGAATGACGATGGCAAGCTGGTCGGCCATCGAGGTCTTGGACTACTCACCCAGGTATTCTCGGATGAGGCTGAAATAACAAGACTCAAAGGTTCCAAGACCATAGGTCACGTGCGCTATGCAACTGCCGGTTCTGGCTCGATCGACAACATACAGCCATTTATCTTCCGCTTTCATGACGGTGATGTCGCTCTGTGCCACAACGGCAATCTCACCAACTGCACAACATTGAAGCAGACCTTGGAGAGTGAAGGCGCAATCTTCCACTCCAACTCTGATACTGAGATTCTGATGCACCTCATCCGTCGTGCACCAGGCAAGAACTTCATTGACCAGCTCAAGGTGGCATTGAATCAGGTTCATGGCGGTTTCGCCTACCTTCTGATGACGGAAAACAGCATAATCGGTGCCCTTGACCCCAACGGGTTCCGTCCACTCTCGCTCGGTCGCATGAAGAATGGCGCTTACATACTGGCATCGGAAACCTGCGCACTCGATATCGTCGGCGCGGAACTCGTCCGCGACATCCGCCCCGGTGAAATCGTTATCGTTGACGATTCAGGCTATCACATTGAGAAATATACGGAAAACACCCAGCTTGCCATCTGCTCGATGGAATTCATCTATTTTGCACGCCCAGATTCCAACATCTATGGCATCAACGTGCATTCTGCACGTAAGCGCATGGGCGCACGTCTGGCAGAGGAGGATCCGGTCGATGCCGACATGGTCATCGGCGTTCCCAACTCCTCGCTTTCAGCAGCATCCGGCTATGCAGAGAAGAGCGGCATCCCTAATGAGATGGGTCTGATCAAGAATCAGTATGTTGCACGTACCTTCATTCAGCCGACGCAGGAACTGCGCGAACAGGGTGTGCGCATGAAGCTCGCCGCAGTGCGCGGTGTCGTAGCGGGCAAACGCGTCATCGTGATTGACGACAGCATCGTTCGTGGCACAACATCACGTCGAATCGTGCAGCTGCTCAGAGAGGCAAGTGCCACCGAGGTTCATATGCGCATCGCCTCGCCACCACTCAAATACCCTTGCTATTACGGCATTGACATCCAACGCAGTTCGGAACTGATCGCCGCGAAGAAATCCGTTGAAGAGATCCGCGAATATATTGGTGCGGACTCACTCAAGTTCCTCAGCGTCAAAGGTCTTGTCGACTGCATTGGCATGCATGACCCGGCACCATACGGCGGTCTATGCGTGGCATATTTCAACGGTGACTATCCGACCAGACTCGATGACTATGAGGATGATTTTCTTGCTGCACTGACACCGGAAGATCGCAGACGCATCACACATTTCGCCAAGAGCAACAGCCACTATACAGATAATGAATTTGCGAGAAGCTATGCCACTGCATAGCTTCTCGCGGCTATGGCTGTAATCGAGCAATCCAGACACAATTGTTGCAGCAATAACAACATACAACTCAATCAATAGTTATTACCGAACCGATAGGAGACACACGTCATGCCCACAGCATATGAGAATGCAGGGGTCAGCGTCGAAGCTGGATACGAAGTCGTTGAACGGATCCAACAACATGTTGCCCGCACAGCGCGCAAGGGCGCGGGTGGCATCGGCGGTTTTGGCGGAACCTTCGATCTTTCGGCTCTGGGATACAGCCAACCAGTGCTCGTTTCAGGCACCGATGGTGTTGGCACCAAGCTCATGGTTGCCAAGGCAGCGCACAAGCATGACAGCATAGGCATCGATTGCGTTGCCATGTGCGTCAACGACATCGTTGCACAAGGCGCAGAACCCCTGTTCTTCCTTGACTACATCGCATGTGGCAAGAACGATCCAGAGCTTTTGGAACAGGTCGTCAAAGGTGTCGCAGACGGATGCATGCAGGCTGGAGCGGCACTTGTTGGTGGCGAAACCGCCGAAATGCCAGACATGTACGATGCCGACGAATACGATCTCGCTGGTTTTACGGTCGGTGTCGTCGAAAAGGACAAACTCATTGACGGAAGTGCGATCGAGCAGGGCGATGTCATCATCGGACTGCCGTCATCGGGCGTTCATTCCAATGGCTTCTCACTGATTCGCAAGGCATTGTTCAAGGATGGTGGCCTCGATGTCAATTCCAGGCTCGAAGAGCTCGGCGACGAGACTCTTGGCGAGGAATTGCTCAAACCTACCAAGATCTATGCGAAGGCTCTCAAGCCACTGTTCGCAAGTGACGTTCTGCACGGTGTCGCACACATCACGGGCGGATCATTCGTAGAAAAGGTGCCACGCATCATTCCCGAAGGTCTTGCAGCCGCGTTCGATATCGACAGCTGGGACGTTCCTCCTATCTTCAAAATTCTTCAGCAATACGGACATGTCGATGATCTTGAAATGTATAACATCTTCAACATGGGTATCGGCATGGTGCTCATGGTTGCGCCAGGATCTGTGGCGGAAGTCGTCAGGCTGCTTGACGCAGAGAACGAACCACACTATATCGTCGGACGAATCGTCAAGGACAATGGAGCAAGAGTCGAATTGCGTCACGGCATCTGATCGAATCATGCCGTGGTGAGTGTCTGAATCTGATTGCTTGGACACTCACCACGGCACACGGCAGATGCAACGTATATTGGCCGACACGAACAGGCCGTTTCGATGCCATAACTGCGCGGAAATACCGCGGGAAGGAACATCATGGGACAGAAAGTGTTGATTATCGGTTCGGGCGCACGCGAGCATGTGGTTGCCCAGACGCTGCTCAAGGGCGAGAGCGTGGATGAAGTCGTGTGCGCTCCAGGCAACCCCGGAATGGAACGTGACGGCATTCGTACCACGCAGCTCTCCCCCAGCAATCAAGCAGCACTCATCGAATTCGTCAATGACAATGATATCGACTGGGTGTTCATAGGGCCAGAGGTTCCTCTGATCGAAGGCATCGTCGACGATTTCGAATCCGCCGGCATCAAGGCATTCGGACCGAACAAGGCAGCTGCACAGATCGAGGGTTCCAAAGATTATGCCAAGCAGCTGATGGCGCGTCACAGCATTCCCACGGCACAATACGAGACATTCGATGATTTGGAACGCGCCAGCATGTATGTTGCGGAACACGGTACTCCAATCGTCATCAAGGCTGATGGCCTGGCTGCAGGCAAAGGCGTGACAGTCGCCACTACTGAGACGCAAGCGCAGGAAGCGTTGAAGGAAATCTTTCTGGACCATCGCTTTGGCGCTGCAGGCACCAAGGTCGTTGTCGAGGATTTCCTCGAAGGACAGGAATTCTCACTGATGAGCTTCGTGCGTGGCACCGAGTTCTGGCCGATGCCCATCTCTCAGGATCATAAACGTGCCTATGATGGTGACAAGGGTCCAAACACCGGAGGTATGGGTGCCTATAGTCCCGTGCCGCAAATCAGCAAGGAAAGTGTCAGGACCGCCATCGATACGATCATCAAACCGACAGTGGAGGCCATGGTCGATGAAGGTGTGCCGTTCCAAGGCATTCTCTATGCGGGATTGATCGACACGGCGCAGGGCCCCAAGGTCATTGAGTTCAATGCCCGATTCGGCGATCCCGAGACGGAAGTCGTGCTGCCAAGACTCACCTCGGATTTTGGTGATGCCATGTCTGCGCTTCTTCACGGCGACAAGCCCAGCTTCACTTGGGACAACGACTCGACGACCATTGGCGTGATACTCGCTTCAGATGGTTATCCTGAGGATGTAGTTACCGGTGCGCCCGTGCCGGATATTGATGCTGACGAGAATACGCACGTATATTACGCAGGAGTCTCGGGCGATGCAGACGGCAAGGGCAAGCTCGTCGCTTCCTCCGGTCGCGTGCTTTTGGTCGAAACAACGGGCACAGATATCGCAGATGCGCAGAAGAACGTCTATGCCACGCTCGATGCCATCGATACGCCCGGTCTGTTCTATCGTCATGATATCGGCAGTAAGGCACTTGACGCATAGTTTCACCTCTGCCGAAGGCACTCTGCCAGCATTGGTCAATGGGTAGTACAATAACCGATGTGATTCAGGCAGGAACGCAAAAGACCAGGCACGGGTTTGATTTTCAGCACTTTTTGGTGGCTGTCCTTGCCATTGCCATGTTCATTCTGGCTGCTCCCCTGCTTGACTCTACTGGAATCCCCGTTTCTTCCATTCTCTCGGGAGCTATCGGTCTGCTGCTACAAGCTTTCCCTTTTCTGCTCATTGGCATTCTCGTGTCGTCCGGCATCGAGACTTTCATCACCAAGGACTTCATCAATCAGCATTTTCCGCGTTCAGCAGCCGGTGGCATGTTCGTCGCTCTGTTCCTAGGCCTATGCACTCCTGTGTGTGACTGTGCGACGGTTCCGGTCTTCGCCCGCATGATTCACAAGGGCATTCCGCTGCCGTCAGCGGTGGTGTTTCTCTGTGCTGCGCCAATCATCAATCCTGTGGTCATCTGGTCAACCTGGTTTGCATTTCCCGACAAGCCGTATATGACACTGCTGCGCTTTATCTTTGGCATCATCGTTTCGCTGATTATTGGGTTAAGCTTTGTGATCTTGCCGCATACGCTTTCCGTTCTCAGGCCGCTGAACGGTGCACCTGCAGTTCGGATGCGTGGTATGGATATGCCTGCGTCATCACAATCACAAGAACGGGGCGAGAATTCCTCGGGCATAGGCGCACTGGAACGCCTGAAAGCCTTTATGCAGCATGCCTACCACGATATGTTCCAGATTGTTCCCTACATGCTGATGGGCATTATGCTCGCATCATGCATACAGGTCCTTGGCGGGTCAAATGTCCCAGGTTGGCTGCAGAACCGTGGATCGATCATTGCCATCTCCTTCATGATGGCGCTTGCGTTTGTAAGCTCTCTGTGCTCATCTTCCGATGCGGTTATCGCGCGGGGCTTTGGCACCATGTTTCCGGTTCCTGCTGTGCTGGGATTTCTGGTTTTCGGCCCCATACTTGATATCAAGAACTTATTGATGCTCAGGGCATTGTTCACCAAACGATTTGTGCTGCGTCTGACACTCACCACGATTGTCGTATGTTTCACCGCAATGGTGATTCTTGCAGGAATCATGAGGCTATAGACCGTGAATACTCAACAATGTGACAAGGCCAACAGCATCGACATCATCCAAGGGGTGCTTTTCCTGCTGCTTGCCACAGCCATTGCTGGCTTCATTGCCACCGGCCGCTACATCAACTATGTCACTCCGAGAACCGTGCCTTATGCGGTCATTGCAGCCATTGTATTCGTTGCATTCGCAGTCGCATCGTGCTGTGGCATCTTTCACTCGAATATGAAGGCACTGGAGAAAATCGTCATCGTATTGGTGATTCCGATACTGCTGCTGGTTCTGCCCGTTCAATCAAGCTCGGCGAGTGGTGCAGGGCTCAATCGTGCCATAGCAATCAATGATGCTGCATCTGCCCGACTCAGCGGACTGAATGAGGCGAAGAAGACGATAACCATCAGCGATGACGAATTCGGTGCCTGGTATGACCGCATCGACCGAAATGCAAGCGAATATATGGGCTACACGATTATCCTCAACGGCACGGTATCCAAGGATTCATCCGTGGGGAGGAATCAGTTCACGGCATCGCGCATGCTCATGACCTGTTGCGTTCTCGACATGACCGCGTTTGGTTTTGTGGTGAACGCAAAGGCTTCAACCATGCCGAAGGAAAATGCCTGGGTCACTGTCTCCGGCACACTGTCCAAGGGCACCATAGGTACATCCTCACACCACTATCAGGGCTTGCTACTGAGCAATGCAACGATTATCACAACCAGCGAATCGGGAACGGGATATTTCTACCATCAATAGAGCTTGACCATCGGACTTGACCGTTGACGGGACAAGCGTGTAAAGAAGATGCACCAACCATTACTTCCCGGAAGTGGTGTTGGCTGTCGACTTGGATTCGGATGGAGAAGCTGAGGGTGTCGTGGCTGCATTAGCTTGTTTCTTGGCAGCTGACTTTTCTTCAGCAAGCTTCTTGGCTGCGGCCTGCGCGGCATCGGACTTTGCCGTGGGTGTTGTCATGAAGTCAGTATCCTTGAGATAGTGCTTGCCGGCGGTGATGTCATATTGAATCAGCTTGTAATCACGTATGAGCTGCTTCGTCTTGGCGTCAAAGCTACGAGCATCCATCGGATTGCCTGAACTATCAAGATATATGGTTTGACCCGCAGGAATACGATCCCAGCCTTGAATCTGATTCACGACCGGAGGCTCCATCGCAGAGATCTTGGAGTGCATGGCAGTAAGGAACGCGGTATACGGAGAAACCTTGGCATTCATGTATTCGGCGGATTGGGCACTGAAGAAATTCGGAGAGGTGTAGCTGCTATTGGGAATCTTATTGTTATAGGTCTTTGAAGCCCTGTTCGACCAGATAAAGTAATCGGTCTCATGCAACGCCACGGCGTTGCTGGAGTCGGCACCTGCCGTCGTGTAGATTCCTGGAAGATGATCGCCATAGAAGACGACGGTTACCGGTTTGCTCAACGTGTTCAGAGAGTCCAACAACTCTTGCGTCGATGAATCGGTGTAGCTCATACCCTTGGCATACGTGTCTATCGCCAGGGCCTCATCACTTCCCAAAGGCTGCGAACCCGAGGAAGCTGCAACCTGGAATTGATTGTTTGTATACCAATTGTTATATGGCATATGATTTTGCATCGTCACAATCTGCACGAACTGGTTGCTCTTCGTTGCCTGCATTTCTTCCAAAGCGCTCTTGTATGCGGATTCGTCACTCACATACGGACTGCTGTCAAGCTTGTTCTGATACTTGATGATGTCAGGCTTCTCAAGAGTGTAGAAATTCGAAAATCCAAACTTCTTGTACACCGTCGAACGAGAATACATCGAGGACTCATATGGGTGGAAGGCCACTGCATTCTTGGAACTCCAGTTCTGATTGACTGAAGGAGTCCACGAAAGCGATGGAACGAGCTGCTGGTATGGGCTGGTCAGTGAAGAGTCGAAATTCGCCATGCTCAGGCCAGTCAATGCCTGGAATTCAAGGTTGGCAGTACCGCCACCATAACCGCTGGAAAGCATTAGACCGCTGGTGGTCTTCTGTTTGATGGCTCGAATCTTCGGCATGGGATCCTGATTGATGCTCAATCCCGGAACTCGAGTTGGATCGGAGAACGATTCGGAAAGAATATAGATGACGGAACTATCGTTCTCATAATTCTTGCGCGTTGCGTTGATGCTGCTAGCCTCGGCCTCATAACGCTTCGCGATGCGTTTCATGGTCGCTTGACTATAGCCGCTAGGCTCATCCATGACCTTGGGGTTCAACTGACGCAGGAAGGCGACCATGGTTCCGTTGCGCTGGGCATCGTAGACCGAATCCCACATCGAGGGGATGTCGCCCATGAACTTCGACGTTGTATTCGCCCAGGTGCCGACGGTTCCAACCGCAATCGAGAACAGGGTAAAGACCAATCCGGTCACAAGAATGCCGGCAACTCTGAAAGAGGCATTCAATGCCTTCCTCTGCCCATCGAAGATCCGCCCACGACGCAGATCCATATGGTTGATGAAGATGCAGAGGGCGACGAGCACAAGGAGTGCAATAACCGCCCAGAGAATGGTCCATTGCGATCCAGCGGGGAGGAAGGTCGCAACGGTTCCGGCATCTGAATGAAGAAAATCCATATCGGATGGAAGCACCGTCTCATAGCGAGAGATGACTTTCATGTGCTCAATGATTCCCATGACCGTGCAGATGATGATGAAGATTGGAGAAGCTATCCAGAATCGGTTGGTCAGAAACAGCAATATGCCATATATCAGTCCAAGAACGATCAGATTCAATACGAAGACGAACCTCAAGTCGGTCCACATCGTTGAGATGAAGCCCCACAGACCAATCAGAGGACTCGAAAGAGCAACGCGTGAGCTCGAAATGGTTACTGCCCACTGCAAGATTGCAACGCCGACGATATCAATGATGAGGAAAAGAATCGCATATGTCCAGTTGGAGAATCGGGATGCTCCGAGTGAAATCTTTGGCCTTTGGCCATCACTCTTCGATGGCTGGGTGGAAGAGTGCTGTGAGGCTGCTGCTGCATGTTCCGTGGAAGCAGACTTACGAGAGGCGTGCATGGATTTCGACTTCATTGTTTTCTCAGCGTTTGAATGCTCTGCGTTTGAATTCTCCGATACATCGGAATTCGCTTGGTTATCGGTATGAGCATGTCCCCATTCAAAAAACTTAGGCATAATCGGTAATTCTCCCAAGCGTCCAAGACAACGAAACTTAAAGATTCCAGTGAATATGGCGGATGTGGTGGAAGTTTCGTCATTTCGCCCGCCAGTTTGAACTTTTTTATTCGAAACCCAGTACTCTCTGTTGATTGGAGACTTGAGGTCTTAAGAGAAGGGGGAAGAATGCAATGCTTCACGATATAGCGAAGATAAGGTTGTTGAGCGGCTGGTTCCCCAACACCGTGCTCTGGATAACCGTTGCAGGATTCGCAATCCTGTGCATCAGTCAGATTCTTTATTGTGGACGACGCCATGGCAGATTCACCGGTCTTCAGCGTCTACTCATGGAAATCGTTGCATCCGCAGCAAGCGCAGGCATCGGTTGGACTGCCACATGGTTGATCTCGGATGTATATGTTCTCTTCGGTGTCAGTCTTGGTTGGGACGTGATTCGCAATGTGGCCGTCGGATTTGCGATTCTTGCCTTTGCCATTGCCTCTTGCGTACTTTCACGAAACTGGCGACGCACGCTCGCCTGCATACTCATTCCGATTGCCTTGCTGAACACTGCCATACGAGTCAATGCGGCATACGGAGAATACACCATCGTCGGCAGCGTGCTGGGCTTGCCAACATATTCAGAATTGCAGCTGTCAAGGGTGCATAAGGCAACCATGAGCATGGCGCAATGGGAAGCACTTGCCGCTGCAGGAAAGGCTCCACAGCATCGCGATACCGGAAGTGACAGTTCATTTGCGATTCCCGCAACCGTTTCTCACTTCCGTTCCCGCGAGGCAGACATCTATCTTCCGCCTGCAGCCCTTGCAGCCACTCCCCCTAGGTTGCCGGTCATGATCATGCTCGGCGGGCAGCCGGGAAGTCCTGACCGCATGTTCACCGCCAGCGGCATATCGCATGTCATGAACGAATACGCGCAGTCACACGACGGGTTGGCACCGATTGTTGTATCTCCCGATCAGAACGGCTCCGCAGTGCACAATACCCTCTGCATCGATTCACCGGTATATGGCAATGCGGCAACATTCCTGACCAAGGATGTGACCTCGTGGATCAAGAAGCATCTGCCGGTGGAAACCACGGCGAAGTATTGGACGATTGGCGGGTTTTCGCAAGGCGGAACCTGCACGACGCAACTCGGGCCAAGAAACCCCAAGCTGTATGGTCATATGTTCCCGGTCGACGGCGAGATGCAGCCCACAAATGGCAGCGAGTCAAGCATGATTCGACGCTTCTATGGGGGGAGCAGGGCAGCATACGAAGCTCAGATTCCCGTCAACGCCATCACACAGCATGCACCATCGACGCAGACAATGTTTACGGTGGCCGGAGAGCAGGATCCAGAATCGGTGAATAATATGAAAGTCATTGGTGCTGCAGCACAGAAGGCGGGCATGAAGGTTCAGGCGGTGATCACCAAGGGATCTGGCCACGACTGGCATACTGTGAAGAGCGCCTTGGTACCTGGCATCTATTGGATATCTGCACAGATGGGTCTTGGCACAGACACCAAACCGATCAGCGAATACCCGAATCTTGTCGATGTCAAGCTCTGATGAAAGCCTCTGAGACTATGGTGGAGAGCCAAGGGATAATGATGTGCATCGGCATCGACTCACACCAGCATGTACGTTCGAATATACAAGGAAAGCAATAACTCATGTCGCAAACCGAAAGACACATGCCTCAGCCCACATCCGGAAACATCGGACAAGAGCCATCGGCAGAGCCACCAGAGGGATGGCAGGGACTGCTGAGCGATACACGTCAATGGCTGCACAACCATCAGCTCGCTGTGTGGGTCACGGGCAGTATTGCCCTAGTCAACACAGTGTTTTGGCTCTGGCGGCTGCTCTTCAGAATCCCGCAAAGCAGCCTGTATCTTTATACAACCTATGACCAGCTCATCATGCACGGTGGCAGCATCGCCAATAATGCAGTGGCTCAGAATCCTCCAAGCCTTGCTGCCCAGATGATCGGTCTGATTGCCACGCTGTTTCTTTCCACAAGCGTGTTCCGGCTAATCCTCGATGTCATCATCATCTTTACCATATTCTCCATAGCAGAGCCTCGACTTGGCCGCACCCGCACTCTGCTTACCTGTCTGCTTTCTGGACTTTCAGGCGCGGTCATCGGTCTGTTCCTGTGCATCTTCATCAATTGGCTTGGAGGCATGTGGCAAAGTGCCGCTCATGCACGGATGACCTTGAGTCCCTTGGTCATGACCATTGGTGCATTGATGACTGCCAGCGCATTCAGCAGTTTCATCTGGAGACGCAGAATCCGGCTTATCAGCTATTCAGCCATTCTCATTGCACTGCTCTATACCGGAGATCCCGGCGACTACTGCCTGCTGACTGCAGCACTTGTCGGTCAATTCATTGGATACGTATGGCACGGACCACAAGATAGCCGAGAGCATTGGGCTGCGAGCAGTGCACATGAACGTCGGAGTCTGCTTACATCAATATCGGTCGTTCTCTCTCTTGGCCCGATTGTGGCAACGATCTCACACGCGCATCACGGCGCTCTGAGCGCTCTGGGACTGCTCGCCGGCCCTGGAACCATTAATGATGCACGTCTGGTGGATTGTCTGAGAACTTCCTCGCAGAGCAGCTGCTATCAGGAATTCAATCTGTATCACATCTCGACTTCAGGAAGCATCGTCCGGGCCATTCTTCCGACCATCGTATTGCTCATCATCAGTTGGGGTCTGTATCGTGGCCGTCGCATCGCGGCATGGTCTGCAGCGGTCGTCAATGCCGGCATCGTCCTGCTTACCCTCCTGTACTATATGCTCTCAACGGTGCGGGGTAGCTCTGTCGCGTTTCAACCATACAGACACGGTCTCTTGCCCTCGATGTTGATGAGCGTTCTTCCACCGCTGGTTTTCGCCATAGTGATTCTTTATAACATTCGACTGTTCAGCGTTCCTACCGAGCGCGGCGCCATCTGGAGAGGTCTATCTTCAATCGTCGCGACTGCGGTCATGCTGAGCATATTCTATGTCGGCTTTGGACTGTCCAATCCGCATTCGTTCACGCCTGTTGCCGACTTACCTTCATTGCTTTCGCAACTGCCTCAGACATTCATTCCGATGGGATTCCTGAATACCTCGCAAGCGGTATTGCACACGGAAACCTTTGGAGCTGAAATCGTACGCCAGAGTATCGGCATCATATTCTGGCTGGTGCTCATCATCGTGATGTCACGTTGGATGCGCACTTCAATCGCCGAAAATTCAGGCGCGCGAAAGGCAGCAAGCGCACTTGTCGAACTTGGCGGAGAATCGATGTCGTTCATGACCACCTGGGAAGGCAATAGTTATTGGTTTTCTCCGACTGGCCGATCAGCGATCGCCTATCGTGTCTCTCATGGCATTGCACTGACCACCACCGGACCTTTTGGCGACACCCACGAATATCTCGATGACCTTCAGGGCTTTACCCATTTCTGTTACGAACGTTCACTCTCCCCTGTGTTCTATAGCGTTCACGATGCGACACGACAGGCACTGTTACGGCAAGGATGGTCATCAATTCAGGTGGGCAGCGAAATGGTCGTCGATCCTCGCATCTGGCAGACCAAGGGAAAGAAATGGCAGGCAATACGAACTGCAATCAACAAGGCAAATCGCGAGGGAATCCGAGACATCTATGCAAGCTTCAATGACAGTCCACGCGACATTCAGTCCCAGATCATTGATATCTCGGATCAATGGGCAAACCTGAAGTCCCTGCCAGAGATGAAGTTCACCTTGGGCGGTGTCGATGAGCTCAGAGATCACCGCGTCATGCTGTTGTACGCCATCGATGCCCACAACGTGGTTCAGGGTGTGACGAGCTGGTTGCCAACATGGAGAAATGGCCAGATTGTCGGATGGACGCTGGATTTCATGCGCCATCGGATTGACAGTCCCAACGGCATCATGGAATTCCTGATTGCGCGCATGGCCGAGCGGCTGCAGGACGAAGGCATCGCTGAATTCATGAGCCTGTCTGCCGCTCCCCTGGCCGGCTCTCCTGTAGAGGACGGAGCAGATTCAGCTGCACTGCACCATGCACTGCAAATTGTTGCGGACATCATGGAGCCTTCGTATGGGTTCAATTCATTGTTCCAGTTCAAAAAGCGATTCCAACCAGCTGAGGAACCGGTATACATCTGTTATCCAGATGTTTCACGACTTCTTCCTATGGGATTGGCTGTCTTGGAAGCGTATTTGCCAGATCTGAAGCCAAGTCAGATCAGCAACATGCTTAATCACTAAAATACGGGATATTGTGCCGCTGTTCATGGGTCTTTCAGATCATGACCTATCACTGAGCCATTTGGCAGTCTTTGCACAGACCAAACAGCTCTAAGGTGTGAGAACTGACGGTGAACCCGTGCGCGGCCGCAGTCTTGCGGAGCCAGGTCTCGTCGGGAGGCTCGATTTCAACCGTTCTGCCACACTTGGTACAGACGAGATGATGATGATGAGTCCGATCATCGCACATTCTGAACATCTGGGAACCATTGAGCTGTATCGTGTCTGCCTGCCCCACCTGAGCAAGCATGTTGAGCTGGCGATAGACTGTTGCCAGGCCGATGGTCGAGCCCTCATCTTCCAGTTGACGATGCAATTCCTGAGCTGTTACGAAATCCCCTGAAGCATGCAAAGCCTTTCGCACTGCATCCTTCTGTTTCGTTTGCCGAATCACATGCTCAGTCATGACGCTCCTTTTAATAGGCTTTCCGCTCCAATGTAGCGCACCTGCGAGGCAGGAAGCAATGGACATGCCTGAGGCGTATTGCAGGCAGCGCCATCACTTGCCTGCAAGAGAACACCATCACACGTCTCAATCCTCCAGATCTGACCAGCAGCCTGTGGCTTCGAGTTCGGATACTGCACTCGCCGTATCTGAAGTGAGCACAGTGACATGACCCATCTTTCGATTGTGCTTGATCTCGGCCTTGCCGTAATCATGCAGATTCCATTCGGGATGAGCACCTATCATTGCACGCGTGGGTGCGACATGCTGACCAAGGACATTCGCCATGACAGCCGGGCTGAGCAGCTCCGGCTTGGGAAGCGGCCATCCGGCAATTCCGCGAATATGGGCATCGAACTGACTGATCGAACACGCCTCGATCGTGTAATGGCCGGAATTGTGTGGACGTGGGGCAAGCTCGTTCACGATAACCTTGTTGTCCTTGGTGATGAAGAGTTCAATGGCAAGTGTGCCCGCCAGCTCGAATCCATTGGCAAGTCGCAAGGCAAGGGCTTCTGTCTCCTGGGCAACTTCGTCATCAACGGTTGCCGGAGCAATGGTCAGATGCAGAATATTGTGGCGATGCTCGTTGCGAACGATGGGGAAAGTAACGAAATCCTTGCCATTACCCGAAATCAGAATGGAAGCTTCAAACGCGAAATCCACGAATCCTTCAAGAATCGATGGTGGGAAGATACCTGTATCCTGCTCACGCTTGCGAACGATATCAAGATCGTCATCACTATGCAGAACCAGTTGACCGTGACCGTCATATCCACCTCGACGAGTCTTCAAGACGGCTGGATAACCGAGATCGTTGATTGCCCGCACCAATTGATCGAAATCATCAACCTGTCTCCACGGCGCTGTCTGCGTGCCATGATCATTGATGAACTGCTTCTCGAAGACCCTATCCTGCGTTACACGAAGCAGGTCAGTCCCCTGTGGAACTGCAGTCTTTCCGCGAACCTCGTCGAGTGCATCCGCATCGACATTCTCAAATTCGTAGGTGAGCACATCACTGCGTTCAGCAAGTTCATGAATTGCCTTCCTGTCGTCATATTCGGCGACGATCTGGAAATCGCTGACCTGCGCAGTTGGACAATCTGGAGTCGGATCGAGAACTCCAATACGAAAGCCATGATATTTGGCGGCGAGCGCCATCATTCGACCCAGCTGGCCTCCGCCAACTATGCCAATCGTGGCTCCAGGCTGCAGCATGGTGATACTACCGCTGGTTTCTTCACTTAAGCTCGGCATTTGACTCCTCGACCTTCTCCTTGAGCTCTTCACGGAATGCTGCAAGCGCATCCGCCAACGTTGAATCGCTCGTCGATAGGATGCTCACTGCAAGAATTCCTGCATTCGTTGCTCCAGATTTTCCGATTGCAGTAGTCGCCACAGGTATGCCACCGGGCATCTGCACTATGGAAAGCAAGGAATCCCAACCGCTGAGCGCATGCGATTGCACGGGAACCCCGATTACTGGCAGTGTGGTCTGTGCTGCAACCATGCCAGGCAAGTGGGCAGCGCCACCAGCACCGGCAATAATGACCTTGAGCCCGTTGTCGCGTGCATTATGCGCAAAATCAGCCATCAGTTCCGGCGTACGATGTGCTGAAATGACTTTTTTCATGTATGGAATATGAAAATCATCAAGAATCTGGCATGAGTGTTTCATGGTTTCCCAGTCGCTTGATGACCCCATGACAACTGCAACCACTGGCTGATCAGCAGAAGGGTGTGATTCATGTTCATTTCGATGCAATAACGACATTTGACCTCGCAATCCGAACGATGTGACCATGACTACTCTACGCACGAGCAAAGAAAAGCATGTGAACTACGCCGAACGCAAGGAAGCCTAAGCTTTTTCATGGGCGTACAACGATGATCCAGGCAATGCCCAAAGCTGATATCCAAAGGTATTCGCCCCTGAAATCGCCTCCACATCGCTACCAGTCTTCGCCTTGTAGTCGGTGCAGCTTATGAGCAGTGGTGCCTTTGATTCTTCTGGATGCTCGGTCAGTTCAAGACCTCGAGATTGAAGCCAGAATGAGAATGCATTCAATGCCCAGCCCTGACTGCCCTGATGTGGTGTACAGGAAATATCGAAGGCGACCTTCATGGTGCCATATCTATCCTCGATAGTGTCGATGGACTGCACGATATTCGGCTTGCCGCCATCTTTCAATTGGAAATTTCGCACCATGGGAAGCGATGTCAGACTTCCAAGGATACACGCGGCGACGAGTACGGCGCTGAAGATGAACGCTGCCGAAGACTTAACCCCGTTGTGCCGGACCAGCATGTACAACGCTGTCATCATCAAGAAAGCGACGGTTGGCGCTGAGGCATGAAGCCAGAATCGGTTCAGGTTCGTCCATGTGGGCATCAGCCAATTCCACGTATCATAGTGCTGATAGACCGAAGGCAGCCATCCAGGCGACATGCTCTGTGGATATGGCAGGCTTGATCCCCACGAAAGGATGCCCGGAACATGGGCAGGAGTGACAATGCCCCATGTAAGCGCCCGTGGTGCAACCCATAGTACGGTTGCACCGATGATTATCAGATTGATGAATGCTGCCCAGACAAAGCTCAACTCGTGCAGACCCTTCATGATAGATGCCAGTCCTGCCACGATGAGCAACATGGTGAACGGGTCGCTGTAGCGACCGTAGATGGCAGGATCCAAACGTCCTCTGCCTGAAGTTGTAAACAGTCCTGCGGAATTCGCCCATGCCAGAACAGAAAATGAAAAGGCTCCAACGCCCACAGCCAGCATCCACAGATGGGCATCGACCCGTTTCGAGGACTTCCAGTCTCGAGACACCTTCTGTGTCAGCACAACGACACCCAGTACGACGATGCCCAAACTTGCAACGATCTGATACCACGCCTGTCCGAGGAAGGTTCGCAGGATGATGCTGGCTCCCGAAAAGACATTGCCCGCAATGCTGTATCCCTGCGTGAATTGAAATTCCAAGAGATGCTGGTTCAAGAGAATGGATCCCACGAAAGTCAGCGTTCCCAATCCTGCAGTCATCGAAACGGAAAGCAGAGCCAGCCTTCCTTGCTTCCTCAGGAGCAGCACAAGCCAGACAATCGTTATAGGGAGAACAACTATAGCTCGAGCATGGGTGAGAATCAGGGTCGATGTGAGCAGACTCAGCTGGACTGCCCTCCGAAGCGACACGCCTTCTGCAAGTCGATAGGCCGCAAGCGCAGTGCACACAATCATGAGGCAAAGGAACTTCTCACTCATGGCATATCCCGCCTGCACCGTACGAGAGGGCATGCACATGATGATGCCGGCCACTGCAGCAGATTTGGCACGGTCAAGCGAAAATCGTTCGACAAGTAGCGTCAACGGCCACACTGTCACAACACCGACGACGACTCCAAGTGCAATTGCCAGATGATACATGGTCTGCGGATCTGATGTAATCCACCACAGGGGAGCCATGATGATGGCCCATCCGGGAAAGTATCCTGACCCGGCAAGCGGAAGATGCATACCTGTGCCTGAAAAGTATTTTGCATATTGCAACAGTGTGATTTCATCGAAAGGAAATGATGGGGTCTTGGCGCTCATGGCGAAGCTCGTCTGAAGGCCTGCACTGGCTAAGACGGAGACTGCCGCAATGCATATCCAGCAATATGATGTCCAACTATGAGATTTCGAAGGCACTGTTGCAGTGTATCGCGTGCGAATTGGTTTTCGCTGACATGAATTCCAGAGTTTATCTGGAATTCAGCAAGCAGAAAGAAACATCAGGAATGGTGACCCCGGTCGGGTTCGAACCGACGACCTTGAGATTAGAAGTCACACGCTCTATCCAACTGAGCTACGGGGCCAAACCAGAATCATTGTAGCCACACCCACGGATACATAGTGCTTTTCGGTCGAACATCGGGAAATGTCGACTTCCAAGACGGACGATATGAGCTGAAATTGTCTATCCTACGGTATTGCCGAAAATCTGAGCCTGGAGATCTTTTCTTGCGGTTTCCATCGTCGTGATGTTTCCCAGAAGCTTGAATTTTTCCTCGCCGTCAGGCAAGCGGTTCATGCGTGCCTTCGCATATGCGATGCGTCGCATGAAACCCATATCAAGAAGCCTCACCAACAGCTCTGAAGCATATTGACTTTCCGTATCCGTCGCTGGCCGCAATTGCACTGCGGCAGCATTATGTTCTG
Organism: Bifidobacterium aquikefiri; assembly: GCF_002259795.1. Classification (GTDB taxonomy): domain Bacteria; phylum Actinomycetota; class Actinomycetes; order Actinomycetales; family Bifidobacteriaceae; genus Bombiscardovia; species Bombiscardovia aquikefiri. The sequence goes on from NZ_MWXA01000005.1 coordinate 517,159, forward strand.
GCTGTTCGTCATCACTGCGATCGGATGCATTCGCATTGTCAGGTTGCGGCAACGGCAGAGGCATCACGGCAAGCTCATTGATTACCGGTTCGAGTGCCGGACCTGCACCCTTGATCAGATTATGCATCCACAGTCCCTGCGGCATATCGTCTGCAGGCAGTCCGCCAACGGTTTCGAATACCTGGAACAATGAGCGAAATACAGGTGTGACAAAGCTTGACTCCGACAGCTGTTGCGCCATCTCGACGTTTACGGCACGGGGTATCTGAATCAGCACGCCCATGAATTGCTGTTCACAGATAAACACAGCGTCGTCGATCCGAAAATACCCCTGGCTGACGGCATCCTGGCGCTGAACGGCCATACGCTCTGACAATTCGGCATTCGCAGAAGCCAATGGCCCGCGGTCCGGCTCATGATGATGACGAGGCTCACGCACCGCATAGGCATCTTCATCACGCACATGCGCCCTTCGACGCGCAGCCAGGGTTTCACGAGACATGAGTGCGCTTTCTACGCCGATTCTTCGTGCCGCCTTGCGAGCATACATATCTACCAGAGAACGATCTCGAATCTGCGCGATAATTGGTGCAACGGCCTTCAACGCTCCCATTTGACCGGTCGTGTATTCCGTGTCGAAGGCGTCAATGGCAGTATCGATCACGAAGTCATACAGTGGCTGAGGCTTTTCTACCAATGCGCGTACCGCCGCATCGCCCCGCTGAATGCGCAAGTCGCATGGATCCAGATTGTCGTCGGCAACTGCCACGAAGGTCTGCGTCAGGAACGAACCATCAAGCCCAAAGGCGTGCAGAGCCGCCTTTTGACCCGCTGCATCGCCATCAAAGGTGAAGATTACTCGCGATCCTTTCACAGGACCAATGAGCTGAATACCCCCGAGAGAATCATCGGCAATCAAACGGCGAACGATCTTTGCATGCTCCAGCCCGAATGCCGTGCCGCAGGTGGCAACAGCGGTATCGATGCCGGCAAGATGACATGCCATCACATCGGTATATCCCTCGACGATCACCACCTGACGTTTCTTGACAATAGCGGATTTCGCCAGATCGATGCCATACAACACTTGATTTTTTCGGTAGAGCTGCGTATCAGGGGTATTGATATATTTCGCCTGAATCGCGTCATCATCAAAGAGCATGCGTGCACCGAAGCCAAGCACTCTCCCTGTGGAGTCACGAATTGGCCACGTTGCACGGCCACGGAAATAGTCATAGATTCCGCGCTGACCTTGCCGCGCCAAACCCGCATCCAGCATCTCTTTCTGCGTAAATCCCTTGGATGCCAGATGGCGCACAAGGTTATCCCATCCGCGCGGAGCGAAACCGCATCCGAATCGCTCGGAATCGACTTGCGAAAAATTCCGGCCGCCCAACAGTTTTCTCGCTGCAAGTGCATCGTCGGTCATGATTTGCGAAACGAAAAACCGCTGCGCCTCCTCGTTTGCCTCCAAGAGTCTCGAACGAGTTGAACCTTGCGGCTTCTGCGGTCCTTCTGAATCGTAATGCAGTTCGATATGATATTTATCGGCCAAGATGCCGACTGCCTCACCAAAACCGACGTTTTCATGCTCCTCAACGTATCCAAAGACATCACCACCGCGCCCGCAACCAAAGCAATGCCATACGCCCATCGAAGGCCGTACCGAAAAACTTGGTGTCTTTTCATCATGGAAAGGGCACAGTCCCATAAAGGTGCCCGCTCCGGAAGCCTTTAGCGTCACATCTGCAGACACGATGTCATATAGATCGGCACAAGCCCGCACCTTTTCAATATCCTCTTTAACGATCATCCCTGCCATAGCACCTCACCTTAGCCGAAGATTGGGATAGCACGCGTCCATAGGCTAGACATGCATGCGTAACGAGCGCCCATAGAATCTCAAAAGCTGCGTGGATTATTCGTCTTTCCATAGGTGTCACCGTATTCTCGTGGGCAAGGAACGATGCACGGTCGTTCTCGGCGTCAGCCAACTCCTGTTCACTGTGGGCATGGACTGCGTTCCGCAGCACCTTCGTGCCGGGGATCAGATACGGGTCACTACCGCTCATAAGCCACTGTTCATGGAATACCGCTGGTTCAAACGATCAAGCAGGCCCTGAAGCGAAGCCATGCGGATATTCGCTTCGCAAGAACTGTTCTACGGCACCTGCCGGTGCACGAATGCATTGGCGCACGTATGTATTCGCGCACAGATCACATGAGTGTGTCTGAGTCAGAACAAGTCGTCATAGCTTCCAGTGGTGATGACCACCAGAGTCAGAGTGTCATGCTCAATCTTGTAGATCAGAAGCCAGTCAGCTTGTATATGAAGTTCCCTGAAACCAGCAAGCTCTCCTTTGAGCGCATGGTCGCGGTACTTGGTAGAGAGCAATTGAATGTCCTGTTTGGATATGGTTTCAACTGCCGCAACAAATTGCTCCATATCGTAGTGCTTTCGTTTAAGCTTCTTGATTCTTCGCAAACAATTTGGCATATACCGAATACTAAGCATTGGCAATAATCTCCCTCAGCTCGTCAATGTCTCGTACAGGTATGCTCTCCTCGCTTGCAGCATCAAGAACAGAACGCTCGAACCGAGTCAGCCCAGGCTGGAAAGGCAAACGATGTTCACTGATGGTTTGACGCAGGAACATATTGATCGCAGTGCTCATGTCCATTCCCATCGACTTGAACAGTTTCTGAGCTTCACGCTTCGTCTCCTCGTCGGTACGAATCGCAATCGTCGTAGTACTCATACTTCCTCACCTCCTTCTCTACTCATCATAGAAATACAATGCTATTGTATAGCTTATATATAAATACAACTTCCATAATGAGCATACAATAGATTGCAGATTTCTTAACGCATTTCAGCACCGTCCCCTTCAACGAGCACAACACTCTACCGGCAGCGAAAGTTCGAACAACGGGCAGCGCATTGTCTCAGTCGCACAAAATAGAGTGCAGGGCCAGCGCCGACCCGTCGGTCAGGCTGGCAACCTGATCAATGGCGACACGCAGCCGTTCATCATCGTTTGTGGCTTCGTTCCAGTCTTGCAAAAATACGGTCTCCAATGCCTCTGATGGTCTTGGTGAGTCGCGCATCATCACGTCGACCAGGTCAGTCACGATGCGCAGCTGTTCGGCATGAAATGGCTCGTGTTCACGCGGAGCCATGACAAAGTATACTGATATTCCTTTCAGGGCAACGATTTCGTATGCCGTATCCTCGGGAACGACCACGGATGCCGAATACCTTGTCAGGTTCGCATCACCATAGCGTTCTCGGGTCGCGTTTTCCACCGATCCGGCGAACCTCCCGATCAGAGCGCTGGTGATGTTCTTCAACTGAGCAAGCGACTGCCTCGAACCATTGAAATGAGCTGGGAACAGTCGTTCCGAACGCAGCCGTTGCAGAGCGTTGACGAGCTCGTCTGGATTCCACTTCCGCCCATACCAGTCCCGTGTCATGACGACTATGTCATCTACGATCCGCGAATCCGCCAAACTGACAGGGTTGAAGTATGCGGAAACAATCGCATCTTCAACATCATGCACACTGTATGCGATATCGTCGGCAAGATCCATGACCTGGCACTCCATCGGGCACGCGTTCACAGGTGCACCCTGCTTCAGCCAGCGGAACACATCCACATCGTCGGGGTATACGCAGAATTTCTTGCTACGCTCCCCTTTGGGATGTTGAGCAGCTTCGGCCAGAGTCCAAGGATACTTGACCGTCGCATCCAATGCTGCGCGCGTGAGATTCACGCCCGCACTTCGCCCGTCCGGATGGAATATCTTCGGTTCGAGGCGTGTCAGCAGTCTCAACGTCTGTGCATTGCCTTCAAAGCCACCGATGGACTGAGCAACCTCGGCAAGCGCATGTTCGCCATTATGCCCAAATGGAGGATGTCCCAAATCATGAGCGAGGCAGGCGCAATCAACGACATCGGGATCGCAGCCCAACAATCCGCCAATCTGTCTGCCGATCTGCGCGACCTCCAAGGTGTGTGTCAACCGGGTTCGGGCAAAATCATCCGTTCCTGCAACAAGAATTTGCGTCTTCGCACCAAGTCTGCGCAATGCCGATGAGTGGACAAGCCGCGCGCGATCTCTTTCAAATGCCGTTCTGCTCCGAGATTTCGGAGGCTCGGGAGCCCATCGTTCCTCATCGTGGGCAACATACCCCTCGGCGATCAGAACGTCTTCACCCGACGAATGTACCTGGGTTCTCACATTCTCATGCATCGCCACTCCTGACATACTTGTGTACGGTCACAATCTGACATCACATCTATAGGAAATATTACGCGATGCTGGCTGATTGGAGCTTTGTGCCCATCCCATCCACGCCCTGGGAACGACAAAGACCCCATAAACTCGTGGAATCACAAGTTTATGAGGTCCCCAACCTTTGTTTCGCATACAGCCGTGAAGATTCACCGATTAGTCAAGCGAATCCACAACCACGATCTCAGTCGGGACGTTTCCTGCCGTTGCCTTGGAATATGGGCACAGCTCCTGAGTGCGATTCACAAGTTTTTCGGCAGTTTCCCTGTCGATGCCAGGCAGATAGACTTCCATCTTTGCCTTGATGCCGAAGGATTCACCTTCATCGCCGATCGAGACATGAGAGCGCAACTTGCACTGTGCCAGCTTGCTCCCCGCGATGCGCATCTCCTTGCCGGCAAGGCCAAGAGCTCCCTGGAAGCATGCTCCCCAGCCGATGGCGAACAGCTGCTCGGGATTGGTTCCTTCTCCCTTGCCGCCCATGGCCACAGGTGTATCGAGCTTCAAATCCAGATCAGGCTCTGTGCTGATTCCTCGTCCGTTTCGACCTCCCGTCACATTTGCCACAGCGGTGTATGCAATGCTCTTCGGTTCATTTCCTTTGTATTGTGTCATGACTCTATATCATCACAACCCGAGTCAGATATCTTGCGATTCAGCTACGAGAGTTCACCGATCATCATGACCGAAACTGGGACTAAAGTAGTGATTTCGGGTCAAGAATACTGATGTCACGCTCCGACAATGTCTTTGTTGCATGCAGATACAATCTTGGGATTCTGCTTCGTAGACAGGTGAAAATTTCGTAACTGATTGTGTCTGCCGCCTGTGCCCAGTCGTCTGCAGTGGGCTCATTGAACGCCGCTCCCCTGCCCGGCCCAAACACGGTCACCGTATCACCCTCGTGAACATTCAGCTCATCAGCTTTTCCATGCAGATCCAGCACGCACTGATCCATGCACACACGTCCAGAGATGCGAACGATTCGTGGACCATCATCGGTCATGATGCGAACCGGTCCACCAAGATGCGTGGTGTGCAGAGCTCCCTCCTCATCGAATCCAGATGCCGAACGGTGTATCCCATCGGCATATCCGACGGGCAAAATCGCCGAACTCGTTTCGGATTCGGTTTTGTATGTCTTGCCATATGAAATGCTGTGACCCTGTTCGAGATCCTTGACGGTCGAGAGTTGAGCCTGCAACGTCATTGCGGGCGTAAGCTCGAAATCCCGTGGAGTGCCCATCGAGGGGTCAGGTTCGTATCCATAGAGTGCGATGCCTGGACGAACCAGTTCGAAGTGAATTTCAGGTCTGCTCAATGTTGCTGCAGTATTGGCGAGATGACGGATTTGAGGCTCAAGTCCAGCTCGTTTCATGCGCAAGGTGAATTCATTGAAAGTCGCAATCTGTCGCTCTGTCGATTGAACAAATGCAGGTATCTTGGGCATGTCTGCAACGGCAAGATGGCTCCATTGCGCAACGATCTGCAACGCTCCCTCACTGGAATATTGCTTGAGCTTCGCCAATGCCTGATCGAAAATCTGTGGCGTAAAGCCGTTTCGACCGAACCCTGTGTCAACCTTGACGTGCACACGAGCCGGCTGTCCGACTGCTCTGGCTGCCTTCGCCAATGCATCGATTCCAGCCAGCGAACCTACTGAAATATCGATGTCATTGCCAATCAGCTCTTCGAATGGAGCTTCAAGACCGCTATACATCCATGTCAGAATGTGGCAGCGATTGGGTCCAATGCCTGCCTTTCTGAGCAGGAGTGCCTCTCGCGGCTGAGCCGTACCGAGCCATGTGGCACCACCCGCGAGCGCGGCGAGAGCGGCAGGAATCAGACCGTGCCCATACGCATCTGCCTTGACCACTCCCATAACGGCTGTTTTCGAATGCACTCCTCCACATATGTCAACCACATGCTTCATGTTGCTCGCCAATGCAGCCAAATCCACGATTGCCTGCGCTGGATACTCACGACGCGCATTATCATAATTGGCTGTACCTGATGTGGACGAAAAATCCCATTGTGGGGAAGCACTCAATGTCATGGCCACCATTGTGACCCCACAATGAGACGAATGTGTATCTAGATATGCCGCTGATACGCGATTCTTTCGCGACCGCCCACCTCGCGCGGAGGCAAGGTAATGATGCCACAGCGAGTAAAACCTGCGGATGTGAGAATATGCTGCATTGCAGCATTTCTTTCGTGCGTGTCAGCACGAACATTGCGGTATTGGTGAACCGCCCAGTCAAGCATGTCTTTACCGGTCTTCCTCGCCAGTCCAGACGATGCCACTCGATGCATTGCCACATAGTCATCATCATTCAACCATGCGCCATCAATGTGCGCATATGTCGAATCCGGCCCCTGACAGGCAGCGAAAACTCCAAGAATTCGCTCGGAACCATCATGTGGGCTCTGATCGACAAGCAGCATCGAACGATGCAACTCGATATCGTGCAGCACATCCGCGTCGAGAGGATAGACATCCCCCCATTGCGAAGGGTTGCCATTGCGTTTCATCACAGCTCTTGCATGGGCGTATATGCCCAGAATCGCTGTATAATCTGCCTTCGCGGCGTGACGAACATGACGGTTGTGCCGTACTTCCTGCTGCACGATAAAGGACTCCTAAAATTGTTGCGTTAAGAAAATCAGACGAGCTTGCGCACATATGGGTCGGAACTGATGCCGGCATCAACAATGTCCCTTGACCACTGTTTTGCCGAGAACAGGCTGTGATCGCGATAGTTGCCGCAGCTGGTAATCTCGGTACCCGGAACGTCATCCCAGGTTGCCTCGTCGGCGATGAATGTCAACGATTCCTTGAGCGCCTTCGCAACGTCTTCAGTGCTGTGTCTGCCCCAGGTCAGCAGATGGAAACCGGTACGGCATCCGAACGGCGAGCAATCGATGTATCCAGGAATGCGCTCACGAAGCAGCACCGCAATCGTGTGTTCAATCGTGTGCAGACCAGCGGTTGGAATCGCGTTTTCGTTCGGCTGCACGAGACGCAGGTCATAATTGGAAATCACATCGCCGTTCGGCCCCTGCTCCTCGTCAATCAGACGAACGTATGGTGCCTTTACCTTGGTATGGTCGAGTTGGAAACTTTCTACAACCGGCTTGTCACTCATGATGCTTCCCTTCTACGATTTGAAATACTCTATGAAATCTTAACGCGTGTAGAGACAGCGATTCGAAAAGTACCCGGGCTGGAACGCTACGCGTGAACATGTCATACACGCTCGATTCGATTACCGGCAGCGTCTGTGCCCTTGAAAGTGCTAACTTCGCCTTGTTCGAAGTGGAGCATCCGCACAATTCACTGCCGGCAGCACTCTGCAATAGCATCGATGAACTGTTTGCCGTAGCTCTGCCACTTGTGCTCGCCAACGCCATTGACCTCCAGCATGGAGTCCTTATCCGTTGGACGACGTCGAACCATGTCTCGCAAGCTTCGGTCGGAGAACACGATATATGGGGGCTTGCCCATCTCATCTGCGATTCGTTTGCGCACTCCTCGAAGACATTGGAACAGCCTTTCATCCATGGGATCATCGCTTGTGTCATGCTGTTCGTCTCGCATGGTTCCGGCAAGATCTGCGTGTGGGTTTCCCGTTTTTCCGCTGCGTGTGCGATGCTTGATTTCATAATGAAAATCAGGCGCTGCCAATCTCGCCGCCCTGGTTCCAAAGATGATGATTGGCATTCGACCCGGAGTGACCGCCAGCAGGTCATCCACCGTCATCTGATTCAGTACATCGCGCACAGCAGCTTCTGAACATTCACGAAGTGCGCCAAATTGAGGTATATTGTTCAATCCATATTGAAGAACCTGCTGTGATTGCGATCCTCTGAGGATGCGCACGACCATAGTCATGCCATATCTCTGGTTGATGGCGCTGACACATCTGCCAATGGCGAGTGCAACCGTGGTGACATCGTCAGAGACGATGGTGCTCATACAGTTCGAACAGTGGCCGCAGGATTCCACGAGCCGCGACGCTGTCGACTGTTCGCGGGGTATGTCTGTGTGCATAGCTTCGACGCTGGATGGGTCCGAACTTGCCCGACGAGACGAAATGACTCCAGAATTGTCATTCCTCTGACCAAAATACTGCAGAATGTAGCGATGCAGACAGTTCACGGTCCGGCAATATCCAATCATGGATTGAAGCAAGCGATTCCGGGTCTGTTGTACCTGCTGCTCCTCCTCAGGAGTCATTCGATCGTTTGATCCAGCGGATTCAAGAAAACGTCTGCGAAGAACGATGTCGGACTCATTCCAAAGCAGGGTGCATCTCGAATCCTCTCCATCCCGGCCTGCTCGACCTGCCTCCTGATAGTATGCTTCGATACTCTCCGGCATATTGTGATGGATCACATATCGAACGTTCGATTTATCGATTCCCATGCCAAATGCATTGGTTGCGACCACAACCTGCGCATCATCATTGACAAATGCGCGTTGAGCCTCTCGTCTCTCCTCATGGCTTAGGCCAGCGTGATAACAGGCGGCCCTCAATCCATGAGACTGCAATGCATTGGCAATCGCATCGGTCTCCTTGCGCGTGGCACAGTAGATGATGCCTGACTCGTCGGTATGCTCGACAACATAACGCAAGATCCAGGCCTCCTTCTCGGACTTCGTCATGCGTTGAACATCAAGAAAAAGATTCGGCCGATCAAAACCGGTAACAGTGAGCAGCGGATCGTGCAGATGCAGGATCCGCACTATATCTTCCTGTACCTTTTCCGTTGCTGTCGCAGTAAACGCAGCAACAACCGGACGATGTGGCAAAGTGGCGATGAATGTGCCGATATCGAGATACGCCGGTCGAAAATCCTGGCCCCACTGCGATATGCAATGCGCCTCATCCACAGCAACGGCGGATATCTGCAAACGTTTGCACGCAGCGATGAAGAAAGGTTCTGTAAGGCGTTCCGGCGCGACATACAGCAAATGATAAGCGTTGCTGTATGCCTTGCTCAGGACTTCGCGCTGCTCGTCCACTGTCTGTGTGGAATTGAGAAATGCCGCTGCGATTCCAACATCATCCAATACATCGACCTGATCGCGCATCAGTGAGAGCAGGGGCGAAACAACAATCGTAATGCCTGGGAGCAACACCGACGGAATCTGATAGCATACAGACTTACCTGCGCCAGTCGGCATCACCGCCAATGAATCTCTGCCATGTACGATGGCAGAAACCACTCCTGCCTGACCTTTTCTGAACGAATCGTACCCGAAATAACGATGGAGAGCAGACTGCGCCTGTGCCTCATCAGTAACCATGCAAACCACTGTAAGACCACACCGGGTCATCCTTGCATGGATGGTGAACCCATAGGAGCCGAGCCATCGATCCGAGCTATAGCGAAGCCAGAGCCTGATCAATGTCTGCGGTCAGATCCTCGATAGATTCGATGCCCACGGAAAGACGAACGAGATTGTCGGGAACCTGCAAGGCTGTCCCGGACACGGAAGCATGGGTCATTGCAGCGGGATGTTCAATCAGAGATTCAACGCCACCAAGAGATTCCGCAAGTGTAAATATGGTGGTGCGTGCAACAAAGGTCTTGGCCGCTTCCATACCATCCTTAAGCTGAATCGAGAACACCCCGCCGAAGCCCCCCTGCATCTGACGGGCAGCGATGTCATGTCCAGGATGAGATTCAAGACCGGGATACAGCACTCGTTCGATCTTGTCATTGCCTTCCAGATGCCGCGCAAGAGACAACGCATTCGCGCTATGCCGCCTGACACGAATATCGAGGGTCTTCAGACCACGGGTTGTCAACCACGAATCAAATGGAGAGGGAACGGCGCCCGCTGCATTCTGCAAAAACGTCACCTTTTCGTATACTTCTGGGTCATTCAGCAATATTGCACCCCCGACCACGTCGGAATGGCCACCGATGTATTTGGTCGTCGAATACACCACTGCGTCTGCACCATCCTCAAGAGGATGCTGCAAAACCGGCGAGGCAAAGGTATTGTCGACCACGATTTTCGCACCGAACTCGTGAGCAAGTGAGGCGGTCGCCCAGATGTCCGTAATACGGAGCAGGGGATTCGAAGGCGTCTCCACCCATACCACGTCAACATGGCGCTCCGAGAGCTTGGCTCGAACGGCATTGAGATCGGTAACATCGACAACATCCACATGGATACCCCAGGGAACGAACACCTTGCTCAGCAAGCGGTACGTTCCACCATAGACATCGTCACCGAGAAGGATTGAATCTCCAGGTTTCAAGGTTGACCGGAGCAAGACATCAATCGCTGCCAGTCCCGATGACAAGGCGACTGCGTAACGCGCGCCTTCAACTGCAGCCAGCTGCGTGTCGAAAACATCTCTCGTGGGATTTACCGAACGGCTGTAGTCGTATCCACCCCGCAATGCCCCAACACCGTCCTGTTTGAATGTGGAAGTCATGTATATCGGTGGAACCACTGCCCCAGTGGCCGCATCAGCTTCCTGTCCTGCGTGGATTGCTCGAGTTGCCAAGCTTGTTTCTGCAAAATTCTCTGTCATGGTCGTATCCTTACGTTGAAAGTGATTGCTGTGATTATCGGTGATTGTCTGTGATTGAACTACATTGTCTGTGGCACGTCTGTGACTGACATGTTCCGTTTGGCGCGCATCCACCAGCTGCGCCGTTTCTTCAATGGTTATTGCCGAACCATACGAGCTGGTGACGTTCTCTCCACTACTGCTCCAAATCCATGGGACTGCATCCATGAGTCAGAGAAAATCTTCGAGAGATATCCACGTCCCGAGTCAGGGAGAAGAACGACCATCAATGCATGTTCGTCAAGGTCGTGCATCTTTGCGGACTTGACGGCTGCCGCAACTGCCATGCCCGACGACCCTCCAACAAGAAGCCCTTCTTCGCGCGCCAATCTGCGCGTCATCTCGAAGGCCTCCGCATCGCTCACCTGAACGACTTCATCGACCACCGACGGATCATAGGTTTTCGGATAGAAATCCTCGCCCACCCCTTCAATGAAATATTGATGAACATCTGCAGGATTGGAATATATCGAACCTTCCGGATCTGCGCCAATGACCTGGACTGTGCCCTGGGATGCATCCTTGAGGAAACGTCCCGTGCCGGAGATCGTGCCGCCGGTGCCTATTCCTGCAACAAAATGAGTGATCGTTCGGTCCGTGTCTTCCCAGATCTCTGGCCCAGTCGTATGGTAATGGCTCTCGGGCCCGTTCATGTTCTGATACTGATTTGGCTTGTATGCTCCGGGAATCTCTGCCGCCAGTCTGTCAGAAACAGAATAATACGAGCGCGGATCGCTTGGTTCAACTTCAGTAGGGGTCACCACCACCTGCGCTCCATACGCCTGAAGCACCGCTCGCTTATCTTCAGATACCTTGTCTGGAACCACAAAAATCATTCGATATCCATGCAGCTGCGCCACCAAGGCCAAGCCAACACCAGTATTGCCACTGGTGGGTTCGACTATCGTGCCTCCAGGCAGAAGCTTCCCCTCCTCCTCTGCCTTCGAGATGATGCGCTCAGCGATGCGGTCTTTTGACGAACCTCCGGGATTGAAGTATTCGACCTTGACTGCGATCTGAGCACGGAGACCATCGGTTACGTGGTGAAGTCTCACCAACGGTGTGCCCCCAATAAGTTCTGTAATATTGTTTGCAATATCCATCATTCCTCGTTATCTTCAGATTTCTTACTATCTGCATGTATTGTGTCCAATGGCTTTACATCGCATTCATCATGTGCCGAGCATCAATGCCTCGGCAGTCGCCGTGCGAGCAATCACAAACGATAACGAGATTCACCATATTCATCACACAGAAAAAATATACATCATGCAAGTATTCTTGAGCCAAATCGAAAAGCTCAATCGCCAGACAATGTGAATGTGTGCAACCGTGTCATTACACCGTGCAACTACACCGTGTAGCTACAGTTCCAGCAATTCGTTCCAGCTATTCGATGTAAGAATTCACTCAGATGCAAGAATGTGTTCAATCTCAAGTTATGCGTCGTCAACCGCCCGCGCTGGGCGTCGGTTAGCGACAACAACATGAAAGAAACATCATGCTCATTAATGTACCACAACATATCAGCCAGGCGTGTCTCACGCCAAGAATCTTGCTCTCGCAGCATATGCAGCCCAGTGGCTGCACAACGTCGCCATCAACCGCGCAACCGCAGAGGCCTCTGCCCTGCAGTGCGGTGAACGGGTCAGAGCGATGCCGCCTTCAAGAGTTCCATGGTGTATGGATGCTGTGGATGGTTCAGCAATTCGGCGCATGACCCCTGCTCAAGAACACGACCTTGCCTGAGCACCACTATGCGGTCGGCGATATGCTGCACCATGCCAATGTCATGCGAGACGAAAATCATACTCAGCGATGCTCCCTGAATCGTCCGAACTTCCTGCAAGGTGTGAAGAATCTGCACACGGGCGGTCACATCGACCGCACTCATGGGCTCATCGGCAAGAAGTATCTCCGGTTCATCGATAATGGCTCGTGCTATCGCCACGCGCTGGGCCTGACCGCCAGAAAGATCGATCGGATAGCGATCGATCACGACCCGTCCATCCAAACCTACGGTATCGAGAATTTTCAGTGAACGAGCCTCCACTGAAGACGGGTCCAGACCACGACCAAAACGCAGCGACACAGCTTCTTTCAACGATTGACGTACCGTCCACCGCGGATCCAGTGAGGAATATGGATTCTGGAAAATCATCGAAGACTCGCGCCGGAGCCTTTTCCACTCTGTCGAATGCATCGGTGCCTGCTTGCCCCTGTACCGCAGCGAGCCGGCAGTCGGCGCGAGCAGACCAAGCAAAATGCGTGTGGCGGTGGTTTTTCCTGAACCTGATTCGCCTATGATTGCAAGGCATTCACCGGACTTAAGGGAAAGCGACACATCGTCGAGAGCGAGCCGTTGCCCCTGATATCTCTTGGCAGATGCGTGAATCACGTTGTCCAGCAGTCTCCGGGACATTCCTCGAGCATGATAGTTCTTGCTCACATGGTTCATTTCCAGAACGGGCTGGCGTGTAGGAATCTCATCATCCGACTGCGCTCCATGCTGCCTCTCAGTCATTGTTGTCTCCTTCTTGAGAGAGGGAAGCATGAGCATTGTCGAATTTGAGCTCCTCAGCCGACTGCGCTAGTCGTCTCGTCACCGGGCTGCTGGGCTTCGCCAGCACATTCGAGGTATTGCCATGCTCTATGATGCGTCCGTGATCCATCACATAGCAACTACTCGTCACATGCGCCAAGACACCGAAATCATGGGTAATGAAGAGTAGAGAGGCACCGGCCTGATCAACCAGATCAACAAGCAGGTCGAGAATATGCAATTGCGTGATGGAGTCCAGTGCCGTGGTAGGCTCGTCCGCGATGATGAGACGAGGAGAGGTGACGAGCGCTGTGGCTATCGCAACGCGCTGCTGTTGCCCTCCAGAGAGCTGGTGCGGATATGCATCGAGCATGCTCGAAGGCAACCCGACCCTGTTCAGCATGGCTTCAACCCGTCGTAATCTTTCGTCTGCCGGAAGATTGTAATGCAGCCGCAAAGGCAAAGCAATCTGTCTGCCGACCTTCATCACAGGGTTCAATGTAGAAGCAGGATTTTGGAAGATCATGCCGACTGTACGTCCACGCATTTCAGCCAGCTCACGATCCGAAGCGCCCACGAGCTCCTTGTTGAAAAGCCGGATGGAGCCCGCCGCCTGAGCATGTGCCGGCAGCAGAGAGAGAATTGAACGGGACAACATCGATTTTCCCGAACCCGAGGCTCCTATCAATCCAACGCGTGCCCGTGTCCCAATGTCCAGTGAAACTTGGGAGAGTATGGAGTGGCCCGCAATCGTAACATCAAGATCCCTGATTGTCAGCGCCTTGGCGAGGGAGCCACTGTGCGCATTCAGCGACGTGCTCATTGGCCACTCCCCTTCGTTGTGACACGGTTCAGTTGATCATTGCGTGCTTGACCACTGCTCACCTGACCACTGCGCACCTGACCACTGCGCTCCTGACCACTGTTGAATTGGGCATTGCGCAATTGGACGTTGCTCAGTGGATCTGCGCAATCACGCAGAGTATCTCCACAGAGATTCAAGGAAAGCACAATGCAGGTGATAATCAGCCCTGGCCATAGCACGGTCAACGGATATATATTGATGAAGGACACGGAAGTCGCCAGACTATGTCCCCATGATGGCACACCGCTCTGCACGCCAATACCCAGATAGGTAAGTCCCGATTCCGCGAGGACCACGGTTCCAGCTGAAATGGAAAGCTGCACCGTAAGTACCGGCATGATGTTGGGCACTATGTGTCTGAGAAAGACGCCCGACGCACGAGCACCGTTCGACAAGGCGGATTCAACATAGCCGGATCGCGCAATCAGCAAGGCTTGAGGCCGGGCAATACGCGCCAGATTAAGGCCGTATCCAAAACCGCACGCAGCGATGATAACAGCGACGCTCGGGCCAAACGGAACTGCAAGTATCAAGGCAATCAAGACCGTCGGCAGGGAGATCAATGCATCGATGACGACCACTGATATCTGCGCAAATATCGTTGCCCGCGCAAGCATCGCAGCCAGAAGAAGCAGACCAAAAATTGCCGTTACGGCCACGGTAAGCACGCAGATCAGCAAGTTGGTTCGCGAACCTGCCATCAACCAGCTCAGGACATCGGCACCTGTGCCGTCGGTTCCAAGAAGATGACGCATCGATGGTTTCTGCCAGACGTGATATCCATCTGTCCACCAGAGCGACCATGGTGTCCAGAACACGGAAACCAGCGAGACGAGAATCCACACTCCCAGAACGAGCAGGGAAAACCTTCCTTCAGCTCGATGCCACATGGACCGCAGCACGATGCCCGTGGCTCTGAATGCGTATCTGCGTGAATTCATCGCGATCATTACACACCTCCAGCCGATGACAACAGAGCTGCGTTCTTCAAGCGAGGATCCAGGATTCGATGCAACACATCGACAACGAACCCAATGCATAGGAAGAACGCGGCAAGCACAAAGAGTTCGCTCTGCACCGTCAGAAGGTCGCGATTGCCAATATCAGTGACCAGCATCGAGCCGATACCAGGCAAGCCGAAGAGGTTCTCAATCACCATGACTCCGGTTATCATTTCTGCGAAGGTCAGTCCAATGACGGAAACCAGCTGGGGAGTCACTACGCGCAGACCAATTCGCAGCACAGCCTGGACTCGCGTCATCCCACAAGCCATACCCATGTTGACGAATTCAGACGCAAGCATCTCCTGCAATGCAGAACGCGTATAGCGCAGAATGCTGGAGCCCACAATGATGCCGACTGTCAGTGCGGGAAGAACCAAGGAGACAAGGGCGGACCCCGGCTGTTTCCAGCCATTATCCGGAAAACCCTGGGACGGGAATATGTTGATCAATCCCGAGCCCTTCGAAAACAACAGGATGAACAGCATCGCACCCCACAGGGCTGGTATCGCGCCACCGACAAGCGCAAGCAGATGCAGGCCATGCCGAACCTTTGCATGAGATGCAAGGATAGACGCGCAGCCGAGCGGTATGCCGAACAGACACGATAGCAGCAGGCCAAGCAGAATCAGGGGAAAGGTTATCTGCACGCGTGAAAGTATCTGCACGCCAACGTCACGGCCGGTCAGGACGGAAACACCGAGGTTTCCGTGGATGATGTCACCAGCCCAATCGAGATACTGCTGCGGATATGAGCGGTTCAGCCCGAGTTCCTGGCGCAATCTGGCAATGCGATCCGGCGTGGCGTTCAACCCTGCCATAACCGATGCAACATTGCCTGGCAAAACTCGCAAGGCAAGGAAAATCAGCACTGACATACCGAACAGGGCAGCCAGAAGGAGAGCAGAACGCCGAACCAGAAATCTCATAGTCTCAAGCAATCCCTATGCCCTGTATTGAACGTTCCACAACGGAAGCTGGAACTGATTCAGGTTGAGAGGGAAACCGGTGACGCCCTTGCGATATGCGGTCGTCACTCGATAGTTGAAAAGCCAGTCGGCAGGGGCATCTTCTGATACCAGCCGTGCAGCCTTCCTCAGATACGACTCGTATTCGCTATTGGTCGTGGACGAAACTGCCTTGGCATAGAGATCCTGAACCTGCTTGTTGTCGTAGTTGAAGTAATAGTCAGGATTTGCCCAGGTATAGAAATCATGGCTTTCATTGTGATCCACCAAGGAGAGATCATAGTTCTTGTTGGTATATACATCCTGAAGCCAGGCCGAGAATTCCACGACCTTGACGTTGAGTTCAATGCCAACGGTCTTGAGCTGTGAACGGAGTTGGTCCCCTATTTCAGTGCCATAGATATTCGCATATTCAAGGTCGAGCTTGAGCGGCTTTGATGCATTGTAACCGGCCTCAGAGAGCAATTTCTTGGCTTTGGCCTGGTCAAAGGGGTAGAGCTTCGTCAGATTCTCGTAACCGGGGTCAAGCGCAGGAATCGGTCCACCCAGCATTGCGTCCGCTCCACCTCGTGAAGAGATCAGTGCCTTGTTGTCAATGGCATAGCGAATCGCCTCTCGAACGCGTTTGTCCGAAGTCTTCGATCCTGCTCCATTGAATGCAAGAACGAACTTATCCGTATCATCACCGGCCTTGACGACAAAATTGCCGTCCTTGGAAACAGATGATGAAAGATTCTCCGTAATCGGTGCAAGAACCTGCACATTGTTGCTCTTCAGCGCGTTGATTGCAGCATTGTCATCGGTGAGATACCTCAGTACGACCGTTTGCGTTTTTGCCTTATGACTTCCCCAATAGTGAGGATTGGCCTTCAATGTGAGGGATTCGTTCTGCTTGAAGCTCTGCACCAGATACGGTCCCGAACCTACCGCCTGTGTCTTGGCATCGTATTGTGCATCTTCATCCAGGACAAGACCGGCACGACCTGTGAGATTCCACAGCAATGTCGCATCAGGAGCCTTGAGTTTCACAACGACGGTGGTTGCCCCGTCAGCACTCACGCTCTCCACGTTGGCCAGGGCCTGTGCGTTGACATAGTCATTGCTGATCAGGGAATTCAATGACCACGCGACATCCTTGGAATCCAGGGCGTCGCCATTCGAGAATCGCTCGCCCGCGTTGAGTGTGAAGGTATAAGTCTTGGCATCCTTGGAAACCGTCCACGACTTTGCCAGTGCCGGAACAACGGCATTGTCAGCATCGCGCGCCACCAAACCCTCGTAGACGTTTCCGATCAATACCTGGTCAAGTGCGGCACCTGTCTCATTCCTGATGTCAAGGTTCGTTGGGGCAAGCTTGAGCCCAATCGATATGGAATGTGACGTCGCCGCCACACTGCCCGTGGAATTCCTATGCCGATATGCGAATACGCCGCCGACGATAATCGCCACAGCTGCAATCGCCGCCACGATCCATATCCATGGCGGAACTCTTCTATGACGCTTCTGATACGAATTCAGCGAATCATCGGTCGATCCTGCAGTACCCGTCGATTGTTCTGCAACATGCTGATCATCATGGACAAGTCCTGTAGTTCCAGTCGTGGTGCTCCTGGCATCCCCGCTGTTTAAATTTTCAGCCATTATGTTCTCTCTGTCATTGCTGTTCTGATATTGAGTTATCTGTCTTGCATCCCATCGCCTCAGCACACGGTTGCTCCTCGCATCCGTCAACATGAGCGGTGTGACGATGATTGGCCGCCTCTCACAAGGTCGACCATCATCATTCAATGATACCCGCCCTCAAAGCGCTCACACAATCGAAGATATGAACCAAGGGATATACACTGGTTCTATAAGTCTCAGCGCGCTATTCCAACTTGCAATACCGCGACATGGTTACGCGCATCATACCATCGAAGGGTCTGCTATGCTCATCGCCGTTGATATAGGAAATACCGACATTGTGCTCGGCTTTCTGGAAGGCACCAAGATCATTGCTTCGTATCGCATGACCACTCTGCTCAGCCATACATCTGATGAATATGGGCTCATGCTCAGCGAGTTCCTTCAGATGAGCAACTATGCAGATTCAGACGTAGATGACGTCATCATCTCTTCAGTCGTGCCCAATGTGATGCACTCATTCCGCGCAGCCATAATCAAGTTCTTTGGTGTCGATCCGATCGTTGTCGGACCTGGCATCAAAACGGGAATCAACATCCGACTCGACGATCCGCGCTCTCTGGGTGCCGACTGCCTCTGTGACTGCGTGGGGGCGTTCGGTCTGTATGGCGGTCCGCTTCTGGTGCTGGATTTTGGCACTGCGACAACATATAACTATGTGGATGCCAAAGGCACGATCACGGCGGGCTTGATAACCGTTGGCATTCGAAGCGGTGCTGCTGCACTTTCAAACAAGACTGCGCAACTCCCCGAAGTCGAAATCACCAGACCAAAATCGGTTTTCGCAACCGATACAAAAACGGCCATGCAGGCAGGATTGTTCTATAACTTCCTCGGTGGAGTAGAGCGCACAATAGTGCAATTCCAAAGGGAAGTTGGCGAGAGCTTCAAAGTCGTCGCAACCGGTGGTTTCGGACGCATCATCGAGGGAGAGACGGACTCCATCGATGTCTACGATCCCAATCTGATTTTCAAGGGCATGCGCATGATCTATGACAAAAATATCAGTCGCTAAATGCTCATTGTGAACTGCTCACAGTATAGTGGCCTCTTTTTCGCTCGATTCCACTCTAAAATCAACGATGGCAAGAGTTTATACCGTGAGCAGTTCACAATGAGCATTGTTCATAGATTATTGGCATAGATTATTGGGATAAGCTTTCCAGCAATCTGCCATTATTTGACCGTATAGCCTTGACTTTCGGCATATTTGGTGAGGTTTTTCTGCCATGCCGCGATGCCCTGACTTAAGGTAATCGACTTGTCGGTATAGGCGGCGCCTGCATCATCAGCGAAGATGCCACGTGCGTAGACTTCGAACGGCAGGAACTTGTAGCCAGTGATCACGTCTGTAGCCGCCTTCGCGAGAACCTTGTTATATTCCTGTCCACCGAAGTACTCATTGGCTTTGCCGTTGGAATCAGTCAAGGACGTTGCATCCAGGAAGTCAGATGACTTGAGGGTGTCGTTGTCTGCAGGGAATGCGCCGGCATCGACACGCGTCTTGATACCCGTCGCGCTATGGGCAACATAATCAAGGAACTTGTATGCAGCCTTGACCTTGGCATCATCGCTGGACTTGATGATGGCGAGTGATGAACCGCCATTCTCCGAATTCTCGGTACCGCCAGCCTCCCAGGTTGGCATTTGTGCTACGCGCCACTTTCCGGATCCGTCGGGAGCTCCGGAAAGAAGGTTGTATGGCATCCAGGCACCAGTAAGCAGCGAGGCGATCGAGCCATCGTTCAATCCCTTGTTCCAGTCATCCGACCAGCCTGGGGTCTTGGTATCGATCAGATCTTCATTAATCATCTTCTGCCAGAATGCGGTCCACTTCTTGACTCCTGAATCAGTGGTGAGGCCGATGGTAACGGTCTTGCCGTCCTTGCTCGTTGCAAATGGGGTGGCCCCAGCCTGCCATGTCATGGAATCGAAGAACCCTGCATCGCCGGTGTCTGACGTAATGTATGAACCGGTTGCACGAATCTTCTTTGCAGCCTCGTAGAATTCATCCCACGTTGTTGGCACCTGGGTGACACCAGCCTTATCGAAGACCTCCTTGTTGTAGAACAACGCCATGGGGCCGGAATCGATAGGCAATGCATAGACACCACCGTTGATGTTCACCGAACTCCAGGTACCTGGCGTATAGAAGCTCTTGTAGGACGAGGCTCCCAGACTGGAGAGATTCTGAAGATTATCGCGTATGACATATTCAGGCAGAGCGTAATATTCGATCTGTGCAATATCCGGCGCACCCTTGCCAGCCGACATCGCATTGTTCAACGCCGTATATTCATCTTTGTTGGTTCCAGCGTTGGTCACCTTGACCTTGATGTTCGGATTGGCCTTTTCGAATCCGGCAACAGTGCGAGGCACCGTCGAATCCCATGACCACACGACTATCGAAGTTGTGGCACTGCCCGAATCGCTCGATGAGCTACTCGAACCACAGGCCACCAACGGTGCCAACATAATAACAGCACCAACTAGAGCAACTGCTCGTTTTGTGAACTTCATCGTTCATTCTCCTTATTGATATTTGGCCCGGCAGATCGGTTGTATCATGCAACTTTTCAAATCGAGCCTCTCACCCTTCTTTACTTATAAAAACGTTGGAATATCAAGTATGTTTACGATATCATTTTCAATGATGTTTGCGCAAACAAAAGATGGTTTCGTTGACGGGTGAAGCCACGTTCTCCCCTGTCGGACGCGTCAGACCTTCGATACAATGACACCATTGGCCTGTAAGACATAGTCAGCAGTACCAAGACCCTCAGAGGCTTCGTCCTTGCAGACCGCCCGCGACATTATCAGACACGTGCCTTCCACAGGGATCGTCACCGCATCATGCGTCCTGTTGAATACGAAGATGAATCGTTCACCGGTCTGTGCGTTTACACGTTCAACCCGCAAGGTCCTTTCACCTTCATTCCATGCATGCGGCATTTCGCTCTGCTTTGCATCCGAGAACTGCAGACCCATGGCATCCAACAGCTCCGGCATTGACTGTGCCAAGCCCTTTCTTCCTAGTCTGCAACCCACATAGGCAGCAATTCCCAATCCGAATTCATGGACGGTGATCGCAGGAACCTGATTCATACCAGTCCATTCAGGCGCTTGATACGTGGTTAACACCCTGGTCGTATCCGCCACGCGGGTAATTCTGTCCGCAAGGTCATGAGCGACCGTGCCGTTGCTAAGATCCAGATATTCCAGAGTGCCGTCAAAGTCCGATCCCAATGGAACAAATTCTTCGGAACTGACCCCCACCACCTCACTGATGGAACCCGGATACCCGCCGAGCCAGACGCGATCGTTGACATCCGAAATACCCGTGAAATAGGTGACGAAAATCTTGCCTCCCGCCTCAACATAGTCATGGACACGCTGAGTGTTGCGCTCATCCAGCAGATACACACTTGGCAGCACAACCGCCTGATACGAATCCCAATCCGCTGCGATCGGCACCATGTCGGCTGTCACACCATTGTCAAGCAGAGCTCTGAACCAGTCCAAGGGCTCGGACCAGTGCCTCACCCGCTGGGTTGGCGTGGCAGTATGCTCCGTCGCCCATTCGCTTTCGTAGTCAACCACGACGGCGACTGCTGACATGCTGAGCGTCGTATGGTTCAATCCAGTTGTGGAGAGAACATTCAGATCGCGCCCGAGTTCACAGACATCTCGGAAAATCTGCGTATCCGTACCGGCATGAGGGAGCATGCTCGTATGGAACTTTTCAGCGCCTGCGCGTGACTGTCTCCATTGGAAATAGCAAATGGCGTTTGAGCCAAAGGCTAGATGCGCCAGAGAGTCACGAATCAGCTGCCCCTTCTCCTTTGCATAGTTCACCGTACGCCAATTCACGGCTCCAGTGGAATGCTCCATCAGGAACCAGGGTCGCTTGCGCGCGATGCCGTCCACCAACGATGCACTGTATGCGAGCTCATCAAGGTGCGCCTCGCCCGGCAGGAAGTAATGATCGTTCGATACGAAATCAACCTGCGAGCCCCAATCGTCATAGTTCAGGGGATATCCGGTTGAACTCACCATGAAGTTGGTCGTCAGGGGAAGATTCGGCGTGATCGAAGCAAGCACATCGCGTTCCGCCATGAAAAATTCCTTCAGGGCATCTGAAGAGAAACGCTTGAAATCAAGCAGTTTTCCGGGGTTCATGAAATTTCCCTCCCCGATGAATCGCGGCGGGACTATCTCGCTGAAATCAGTCATCTGCTGCGACCAGAATGATGTCCCCCACGCCTCGTTGACGGCCTGGATATCGCCATATCGAAGCTTGCACCAATTCTGGAAGGCACGCATGGCATCGTCGGAATAGTCGAAACGGTTGTGGCATCCGTATTCATTGCTGACATGCCAGGAAACAATGTACGGATTGTCTCGGAAATGCTCCGCCATCTTCCTGCATAATGCAAGAGCGTAGTCCTTGAAGACCGGAGAGGTTGCACGCCAGTGCTGGCGAGCTCCCGGCCAACAGATATCGCCACGTTCATCCCGCCACAGCACTTCAGGGTGCATCTTGGTCAACCATGGTGGAGGAGAAGCGGTGGCACTGGCAAGGTCGACGGCAATATCTGCCATGCCAAGCTTATTGACGATGCGATCCAACCAATCAAAGTCCCAGGTTGTCGCCGTTGGCTGGATCTTTGCCCATGAGAAGATGCCAACGGAAACAAGATTCACGCCCGCCTGCTTCATAAGCTCAATATCTTCATCCCAGACCGTTTCCGGCCATTGCTCAGGATTGTAATCGCCGCCATACCAAATGCGCTCGGCCGAGCCTTCCAGTGGCTGCGGCCACCTCAGAGGGCGTCGCTGCGATGAGGCATCTGTGGATGCTGAATGCAATGTCATGAATGACTCCTTTATTCTTATTCTTTGACTGCACCGGCGGCGAGACCGGATTGCCAGTATCGCTGCAGAAGCAGGAAGGCGATGACCAAAGGAATGATCGTGACGAGCGAACCGGTGATGACCAGATTCTGAATAGCCTGGCCACCCGCCGTACTTGCCTGATCCTTCCATTGATTCAGACCGATTGTCAATGGATACCAGCTTGAATCCTTCAGCATGATCAACGGCAGGAAATAGTTATTCCATGTTGCAACGATCGTAAAGAGTGATGTGGTGACGATGCCCGGTGCCAACAGAGGCAGACTGACCTGCCAGAAGGTTCGGAATTCACCTGCGCCGTCAACGCGAGCAGCTTCGAGCAGTTCTGTCGGCACAGCTTGATCGCTGAAAATCCACATCAGATAGAGACCGAATGGACTGATGAGACTGGGAATAATCATTGCCCAAGGCGTGTTGGTCAACCCCAGCTTTGCAAAAAGCAGGAACTGTGGAACGGCCAAGGCAATACCAGGAACGCTGATTGCACCGATGACGACGACAAAGACGGCATTTCTTCCGGGGAATCTGAACTTTGCCAAGGCATACCCACCCATGATGGCAAGCAAGGTTGCACCGCCTGCACCAACCACCACATAAAGCAGCGTGTTGACCAACCATCTGCCAAAAATACCATCTTGATAGGTAAATACGGTCTGCAGATTGTCCCAGAGAGCGAAGCCATGACCGAAGCCAAGTCCGAACGTTGAGGTGAAATCCGCCTGCGTTTTGGTTGCATTCACCAACAGATACACGAATGGAAACAAGCAGTATGCGACGAAGAGGCCACATATCAAAGTCAGCATCATGGATCTGCGAGGATTCGCCGGATTCGAGAATCCTGACTTGCCAGCTCTGCGGCGTTCAAGACGCTCGTCGTGAGCAGTTTGACGAGCGCGCGCACGCCTGTTCGTCGTTGATCGGCGCGCTGTGGTATTGGTGGCAGCTCGACCGTTGGTCATCGGCATTGAGGTCGTGGCCTCGCGATTCATCTCACTCACTTCATCTGCTCCCTCATGCTACGAAGTTGCACGACGTAGGCGATACTCATCGTGATGATTGCCATGACGATGGCGAGCGCAGCCGCATAATTGGATTGATTGCCCGAGAAACTGAGATTATAGGCATACATATTCGGTGTGTAATAGGTGGTTACAGAGTTTCCTGGAACCATGTTCTGCAAAATGCTTGGCTCATTGAAAAGCTGGAAGCTGCCTATGATGCTGAAAATCACCGTTATGGCCAGTGATCCTCGCAACTCGGGCAATTTGATTCTGCGCACGATCTGCCATTCAGAAGCACCATCAATGGACGCGGCTTCGTACAGCGAATGCGGAATCGTGGAAAGGCTGGAATAGAAGATCAGCATGTTGTACCCGGTAAATTCCCATGTGACAATATTGCCGATAGCCGCTAGCAGGACGGAAGGCGCGAGAACATTGAGATCACTGCCGAACACATTGTTGATGGAGCCGACAAGTCCATATTTTGCACCATACACAAAGCCCCAAATCAGCGTGGAAACCACTGCAGGTACTGCATACGGCAGGAATGTGGAAATTCGGAAGAAACGCGAACCATGAAGCTTCATGCTGTCAAGTGCAAGGGCCATGGCAGCGGCAAGGAAAAGCATGATCGGCACCTGGACGACGGTGAACAGCGCAACACGTCGAACACTATCCCAGAATTGTGCGTCCTGCATCAGTCGGATGTAGTTTGCCAACCCCACAAATACAGTTCCACCGACCATGCGCTTCTGATAGAACGAAATCCAGATTGCATAGACAATCGGGACGATGAACACGAAAATGAAAACGAGTGCAAAGGGAAGCATGAATTTCCATCCACGCCAATCCCAGCTTCTCCCGCCTCTTTTCATCTTTTGCAGGGAGCCTGTCTCCCTGACAGTCGGAATTCCAGGTACCGCCATGAAGTCACCCTTTTCTTGCTTGAAATTCGCTCACGACCTTGTCTTCCATGACAATGCACGATGAGAAACCTCGAAAAATGTTTACGCAACCATTATAGCATTGGATGCGGTGATAGATCGTTGTGCTGAAAAATCAACCCGTTCGATACAAAAGTAGAGAAAGTGAGGTATACAAGAGCAATGGCAGGAAAACACGCCCGATGGGCATCTATGCAAGACGTTGCGAAGGAAGCAGGAGTTTCACCGCAAACAGTGTCAAGGGTTTCCAATGGCAGTGAAGCCGTGAAGCCCGATACCAGAGACCGAGTCCAGCAGGCAATGCAAAAACTCGGATACCGCCCGAATTTTGCTGGCAGAGCATTGAAACATGGCCGTTTCAAGAACGTTGGTGTTGCGATGTTCAATATGAACACCTATGGCAACATGAGTCTGCTTCAAGGCATCACCGATTGCGCCGTTTCACACGGATATGCCACCACCGTACTCACGATGGACCCTCATGAAGGGCACCCGTTGCAACACGCCGTTGAACAGATGAAGAATCTGCCAGTTGATGGCGTCATTCTCGTACTTGAACAACGTGTCAGCGATTTTGCAGGTTTCATTCCTCCTAAGGATTTGCCGGTCATCCTGATCACCGAAGGACCAGCGGATCACTGCCCTACCATCGATGACGACCAATATGGCTGCGCCTCGACGGCAACGGATTATTTGCTGAGCAAGGGGCACAAGACGGTGTATCACATAGCCGGACCTCAGCATTCCCAGGCCGCGGTAAGCCGCCAGCGAGGATGGAAGGACGCTCTTCTGCAGCAGGGCAAATCGGTTCCTGACGTCATCCAGGGCGATTGGAATGCCGATAGCGGCTTCGAGGCAGGGCGCAGATTGGCACAGGATCCGCAATGCACCGCAATCTTTGCATCCAACGATCAAATGGCTTATGGCGCAATGCAGGGGATAATCAATGCGGGCAAGCGTGTCCCAGAGGACATCAGCATCGTGGGCGTTGACGATTCACTACGCGGCCTCGTGCCCAATCTGACATTGTCGACTATGAGACTGCACTTCTCGGAGATCGCCACAACGGCATTCTCCATGGTCTTGCAGGCATGCGAGGGCAACTCGCCCGAGGTGGGTGTGAAAAAAGTCATTGCAGCTGAATTGGTCGAGCGCGCTTCAGTCAGGGATGTGAACTGAAAGCCCAGATCAGCAGAGAGCAAGTCAGAAGCTAGCACGATGCCTGACGTTGATGAAGAACCCCGTCATGGATCGCGATCAACAGCCAGATTCACGTGCAGCTCGAATCGACATCTATGACATATCCAGCATTCATGCGTTATCGTCTCCTGTTACTGGCAGGGGCATCTCAAGGGGAATCTGCGACTCGAATCGCCGTAACTCTGCATTGATCGGATCCACGAATTCGAGAGTTCGAGCAACCAGCTGCAGGGGGTGGGCAAAATCATCAAGACTTGTAGACGCCTTATCTGCCTCGGTTGACTGTGTCGTTCTCATACGAATCTTAGGATAAAGATCGTCACCAACGATTGGCAGTCCAATCGAATTCATATGCACTCGAAGCTGGTGCGTCTTGCCGGATCGAGGTTGCAGTGAATACACTCGCCAGAGAGATGCTGGAACGTGTCTTCCCTGAGCTGCAAGTACGCGGTCATTCGCCTCGAGCACTGCACGTTGATCGTGCGATAGCGAGATGATTGTTGAACTGTTGGCCTCGCCGACAGATTCGAATGCCTGCAGGGTGCCGCGAAGCTTGATGATCCTCGATTCACGCAGAATCGGGAATACGGCTGGAGGATTCAAGGATCTCGTTGCCCCACATCGTGGCTGCCTGACAATGGCAGCTGGTGCAATGCATTCATACCTTTTGCTGACCTGACGATTTTGGAACAGCATCTGGTATGCCCCACGAAGGCTTGGATCACGCACAAAAAGCACCACCCCAGCCGTCGCCCTGTCAAGTCGATGTGCAGGAGTTATCAGATCATCCTGAAACTGTTCGCGCAGGCGCATCAAGGCAGTGGATCTATACCACATGCCTCGTGGCGTTGTCGGCAGAAAATGCGGTTTATCCACGACGATAATCGCATCATCGGCATAGAGAATCCTGATGGGGAACGGTATCGCGGGTTCGCGCGTGACCCAACGATGCCGGTGTTCATGAGTTTGCATATGCTCGCACTGTTGTATTGGTGTCTACGATACCGGTCACTCTACTGTCACGGATTTAGCAAGATTTCGAGGCTTATCCACGTCGTTCTTCTTCAACACCGACATATCCATGGCAAAGAGCTGCAATGGGACGACATCAACGAGTGGACTCAGCAAGGTTGGGCACTGCGGACGCCAGAAAGTCACGTCAGCATAATTGGCAACCGATTCGTCGCCTTCCTCGGCCACCGCGATGGTGAATGCTCCTCGCGCCTTGACCTCTTCAATCGAAGAGAGCATCTTACTGTGAAGCACGGCACGACCGCGGGGACTGGGGATGATGCACACCACCGGTTCACCGGCATCGACAAGGGCAATGGGACCGTGCTTCAACTCCCCCGCTGCAAAGCCTTCACTGAAGGTATAGGCAATCTCCTTGAGCTTCAACGCGCCCTCAAGCGCAACCGGATAGCCGACATGGCGGCCGAGGAAGATAAAGGAATGTGCATTCAGCATCTGTTTCGCGGTCTTGGCTATGGTGTCTGCCTGGGTGTCGAGCACCCACTGAATCTTCTCTGGCATGGCCTTCAGATCGGTGACGATGTGGCGGATTTCGTCGCGGAACATCGTGCCCTTGACCTGTGCAAGATAGAGTCCCAAGAGATAGGCCGCGACAATCTGCGCCACGAAGGCCTTGGTGGAGGCAACAGCAATCTCGGGGCCGGCATGCGTATAGAGCACCGCATCGGATTCGCGGGGAATCGTTGACCCTTGCGTATTGCATATTGCCAGCACGCGCGACCCTTGCTCCCGTGCGTGACGCAAGGCCATCAGCGTATCCATGGTTTCACCGGACTGGGAAATTGCCACGACGAGGGTTCTCGGAGTCAGAATCGGGTCTCGGTAACGGAATTCGTGTGCAAGTTCAACCTCGACTGGAATTCTGACCCAATGCTCGATTGCATATTTGGCGACAAGACCCGCATATGAAGCGGTTCCGCAGGCCACGACAATGATTTTGTCGACCTGTCGAAAGACATCCTCATCAATATGCACTTCATCAAGATTGAGCGTGCCCTTGGCATCGAAACGTCCGAGCAAGGTTTCTGAAACAGCTGCGGGATCCTCATGGATTTCCTTGTCCATATAGGAATCCCATCCGCCCTTTTCCGCAGCGGATGCGTCCCAGTCAACCGTGAACCGCTTCGGGTTGGATACGACATTACCCTCAAAGTCGGTAACGATGACCTTGTCTGCACTGATGCAGACAGCCTGATCCTGACCGAGTTCCATCGCGTGCTTGGTATAGGCAACAAAGGCTGCAACATCTGAGCCGAGATAATTTTCACCTTCGCCGAGACCGACGACGAGCGGAGAATCATGACGGGCACCAACGACGATATCCGGCTGACGACTATCGACGGCCAGCAAGGTAAATGCACCGGTCAACATGCGCGCGACGCGGCGCATCGCCTCAAACAGGTCGGGAGCGCCTTGCTTCTCAACAATCTCATTGGCGATTTTGCCCAGCAGCTTGGCTGCCACTTCGGTATCGGTACTGGAAGCGAAGGTGTATCCTTCGGCCTCAAGGTTGAATTTCAGTTCGGAAGCGTTTTCGATGATGCCATTGTGAATCACGGCAATCTTGCCATCCTGACTCATATGCGGGTGTGCGTTCACATCGCTGGGCACACCGTTGGTTGCCCAACGCGTGTGTCCGATGGCAACCGTGGCATCGGGCATCGGCTTCTTTTCCAAGTCTTCGACAAGCTTGTTCAAACGGCCTGCCTTTTTGCGCCACGCAATCTTATCCATGCCAGGAGCCGCCAAGGCAACACCAGCAGAGTCGTACCCTCTATATTCAAGTCGTTTCAATCCTTGCATACACACCTCAAGGGGTTTGCCGCAAGCAGTTTTATTTCCCGCAAATCCAACGATTCCGCACATGTCACCCAAGTCTATGCCACGTCTGTAAACACGCCCACGCCGCACCCACACCTCTTCTGAACCTCTACAGTCATTCTTGGCTTGGGCGTCTCACTCTCGTGAGATCAAGCCCTTCAGGCAGACAATGCCGTTCTGTGATGATGTTCAAGGTATTCAGCCACTGCCTTGCGCACCAAGGCAGACGTATTAATATGCTCTTCTCTTGCTCCAGCCGCAGCCCAATCATCTAGCTCCTGTGTCGTTCTGATTCGCCAAGTTTTCTTTGTCGTCTGGTGCTCGTCCTCACGGGGCCTTCCCTGGAATACTGCAAGCAAATCTTCATCGCTTATGGCTGCCGCCTGTTCGCCTCTATATGCCTGAGAGCCTTTGATGGGTTCAAGCTTGCCTTCTTCCGCCATCTGCGAGAGCCGATCACTCCAAAGCTTTATGTGCTGCTGTTCATGCGCAGAGCGAGATAAATGAACATCTTTCATCGCGTTACCTCCATTGAGAATCACTCGTATTGTTAATAGATAAGTCGCTGCCACTTACTGCTGAGCGTCATGGCATGGAAGGCATGTAATGTTCCGTCCTTCCACTTCGCAACCCCAACTTCAAGATAATCATGTTCAAGAGCACCTGCCCTAGGATGACCGACAAACATAAACGTGGCCTGATTATCAACCCCTCGTATGCCTTGGCGACCGATATGATGCATGACTGCATGAGTTATCTCAGCATCAGTGCATCCATGCTTTCGCGCGGAATCCTCGATTTCCAAAAACATCTAAAAATAATACCACAAATTAGTACTACAGACCTCTTAACTTGTGTTCTTTTGAGATACTTTGGAGCACCGAGCTGGGTGTGTGGGACGAACGCTAGCGTTGATGGCAACGTAGCCAGAGAATGGCGAGCTGGGTGCGGTTGTTCAGGTTGAGCTTGGCGAGGATGTCGCTGATCCGGTTGCGCACCGTGCCTTCACTCAAATAGAGTTGCCGAGCAATGTCGTGGTTATCGAGACCTTCTGCAATGAGAGCGCTGATGCGTTGCTCGCGGTTGGTGAGATTCTTAAACGGATTGGCGCACCGATCGGATTCCCTGTTCACCGCATGTCTGCCGGCGTTCTGTGTTGCATCACCATTACCTATCGAAAGATGTGAGAGGGCCTCGGAACCGAGAACTATTTCGCCGGAAAGCACCGTCTGCACGGCGGGAATGATTGCGGCAACATCCTGCTTAATCAGGTAACCACGTCCACCGATTGCGAGCGCTTGCTCAATGTATTCCCTGTCTGCAAAGGTAGTCAGGAATAGGATTTTCGCAAGGCTGTCGCTGCCAAGTATGGATGTTGCGGCTTCCAAGCCACTCGTGTGCGGCATCTGCACATCCATCAGCAGCACATCGGGGCGCGCTTGAGCATAGCATGTGACTGCCTCCGTCCCATCGTTTGCTATCCATACTATGTCAGCATGGGCAACCTGCGTCAGAATGGTGGATATGGACGAGCAGACGATTGGATCATCGTCGGCAATGGCTACTTTCATTGCACTCCCCTCCTGCGCCTTTCCACGAGTTCGATGCCGCTTGACTGCTCAGCAACCGCTGACTGTGCGTGAACCTGCTCTGCATGATCCTGCCCAGCATGCTCAGCATGGTCAGCACTGCCATACTGCTTCCAAGGTTCTTTCGGCAACGATACGAAGACTCTCCAACCTTGCGCATTGGGACCACATAGCGCACTGCCGCCGAATTCCTGGGCTCGCGCCTCTATATCCGCAATCCCCATGCCCCGCATATCACCCCACCGCGTATGAGCATGCACTGCTAAATATGCAGCGTCACTTGGGTTGTGCGCTCCATTATCCTGTATCACAAGCTGCCACAGCGCAGGCATATCTCGAAGAACGATACCGACCTGCGTTGCCGAACTATGGCGAACCGCATTGTTCAATGATTCGCGAATGGTCATCGCCAGACAACGCGTGATTGGAGCTGGTGCCTGCCTGACTTCGTTTTCCAAGGTTACCCTGGGACTTTGCGCCAGCCCTTGCAAGGTCCTGGACGCAGATTCGATCTGCAGTGCCACATCATTGCCCTCATCATCCAAATCGTGCACGGTGCTTCTCACCGCGTTCATGGCTTCGGTGAAGGTCGCCTCGACATCTCCAAAGCTCCTGGCGTTCTGCGTATCTGCGGCGAGCATCGATATCACTTGGGATGTATGTGCCTGCATGATGCCTCTGGTCAGCATATGGCCGACTCCGTCGTGAATCTCACGGGCAATTCTGGTCCGCTCGGCAAGCGTGGCATCGTGCATTGCGCTTCTGCGCTCATCCTCCGCAACCAGAGCATCATGGTGCATACGCCTTCTTAAATCTCGCCTTTCGTCGTTGGCAAGGAGGATCCGCCTTCTCAGATTCGCAACAAGACTCGATGCCATGCCGGAGCAGAAGCTCAATGCGACCAGGCAAAGACCTCCAAGTCGAAGAGCAAGCGAATCATCGCCATGCACATGCTGAGAGCCAAGCAGCATGAAGGTAGATGTGATGATGCAGATAATCAAGAGATATTCGAACCATAGAGTCCGAAGCGTGAAGGTGGACGCATGCCGCTTCATCGAGACCCGCCCCTCCACGCCTATGCGTGTCATCACGGCAGAGGCGATGTCAAAGGCGAATAATGGCACAAATGCATACAGCTGAGGCAATCCAATGGCCATCATTGCGAGCACTGCCGAGGAAGCGGCGGCAAATCTGCTTGGAGCAAGCCCTTCATACAGTGCTGCGGAAGCTATGGAAGCACACAGAGCAAAGACCGAAGCAGCCGAGAGAGAACCACCATGCAAGAGCAACCCAAATGATACGCATAGTACCCACAACACAAGTTTGAAAGCTCCGCGTACCATGACTCCTCCCTCCCATTCATGACCTACAGTAAAGGTTACGCTGCGTTCCTCTTCAGAGATGACAAATGTCATGCCACGTGATGACGCCTATCACTGTTCGTGAGGCTCTATCTGTGCGACGATTCGAGTATGGACACACATATGAGCACACAGGCGAACACACATGTGAACACAGACGAGAACACAGGCGAGAAAACACGCACCGCACACGATGCGATTTTCGTCGACAACCTTGTCAAGCATTATGGCACGATGCTCGCGCTTGACCATTTCAACCTCCACGTTCACCAAGGCGAAATATTCGGGCTGCTTGGGCCGAATGGTTCCGGCAAGACCACGGCAATCAACTGCATTCTTGCACTGCTCAGCCATGAATCCGGCACAGTCAGCGTGTTTGGCAGGCCAATGACCCCAACATCGTACGACCTCAAACGAAAAATCGGCATGGTTCCTCAGAATGTCGCCGTTTTCAACGAACTCACCGTGAGAGAGAACATCGACTTTTTCTGCTCGCTCTACATTCCAAAAAATAGGGATCGCAAAGCTCTCGTCGACGATGCCATCGCGTTCGTCGGGTTAGAGGAATTTAGCCATTACCGCCCGGCCAAGCTCTCTGGAGGCTTGCTCAGAAGACTCAACATCGCATGCGGCATCGTGCACAAGCCAGAGCTGATTCTCTTTGACGAACCGACCGTTGCCGTTGACCCGCAAAGCCGCAACGCAATCCTCGAAGGCATTCAACACTTGCGTGACGAAGGTGCAACGATTCTCTATACCAGCCATTACATGGAAGAGGTCGAACAGATCTGCACAAGAATCATGATCATGGATCATGGCCGACAGATTGCCCAAGGCACCGCCAACCAGCTCAAAGACATGATCGACATGGGCGAGCGCATCACGGTTGATACGCTCGACCTTGATGCGCAGACTCTGCACACCATGCAAGCGCTGCCCTTCGTGGCACAGGCTGACTTCAATGGCAAGGAACTCAAGATCGCTTGCAGACATGGCAATCGTAACCTGGCCGACATTCTCGATATTCTCCACGCATCTGGCACTAACTTTGGCCACTTAAGTTCGCAGCCGCCGACCTTGAACGACGTGTTCCTGGAATTGACCGGCAAGGCATTACGGGACTGAGCGCGAGAGACAAGGAGGAAGCAAACCATCATGTGGACCACATTCTTGACCACCATTAAGGTGAATCTTCGCGAGAAAAGCAACCTGCTCTGGCTGTTCATATTCCCCATTCTCATGGCGAGTCTGTTCTGGGGCATGTTCAGCGGACTGACGAACAGGCAGATCCAGGCCCAGAATTTCGCCGTTGTGCATGACTCGAACTGGAGCACCGTTGCAGGTGCAGATTCGCTGGTCAATGCGCTCGCGGGAAAGAATACCAACGGCACGAAGTTGATACGTCCAACAACGGTTTCGTCCGTTTCTGCCGCAAAAAAGCGCGTGCAGGCCGGGCACGATAGCGGTTATCTCTTTGTGAATGACGTAGGAAGCTTCGGCATTGCCATCTCCGACGACCTATACAACGAATTCACCAATAACATGTCATCGTCAACTGCGAGCATTACCGTGAGCTCCTTGAGAAGCATCATCACTCAGTTCAATCACAGCCAGACGACCCTCAAGACTCTGGCTGCATCTCATCCGACAGCGAGCACGCAGGGGCAGACGCAGACACGGCAGCAGGCACAACTACAGATTCAGGCACAGCTTGAACGTTATATTGCAGCGAGTACGGCGAGCGCAAAGCTGAGCTATACACGCAACCGCTCGCTCACTAACTTCGCGCCAGATCAGTTTGCACGGTATTATTATGCGCTGCTTGGCATGGTTTCGATGATGTCGATGAGCTTTGCCATCACCTCCATATCCACTGCACAAGCGAATCTGTCGGCAGTGGGAGCGCGTCGCTCGATTGCACCGCTGCCAAAATGGCGACAATTCAGTGCCATTTTGCTCGCCAGCTGGTTGACCTCGTTCCTGAGCCTCGTGGTGTCGTTCTGCTACATCCGATTCGTGTGCAATATTGCGGTCGGAGGTCGAGAGCCGCTCGCCATTCTCGCCTTGCTGATTGCAAGCTTCACCGCAACTGCCTTCGGACTGCTGATTGGTGCAATTCCCAGACTCTCACGCGGTGCGAAGACCGGTATCAGCACTGCCATTGCGTGTTTTGGAGCGCTGTTTGCAGGACTGTATGGATCGTTTGCCATGAGCTTGAGCGATTCGATAAGTCGCAATATTCCGACATTTGATCTGTTCAACCCGGTAAAGCAGGTTTCGAACCTGTTCTATGACCTGCTCTATTACGACAGTCTGCAGCCATTCATGACCACCGTAGGAATTCTGCTGATCACCGGAGCCATCTGCATGACATTGGCAATCAGTCTGATGAGGAGACGCAGCTATGCAAACCTTTAAAACAGCACTTCGTATTCTCTGGGCGCACAAGCTGTACATGCTCATTTATCTAATCAGTTTCGGCGCACTGATGCTGTCTCTGGGAATTTCCAGCATCATTGCGGCGGGCAATGATACGAACGCCTTATCAAGTCAGACTTCTGGCATCAGTTCGTCATCTGCTCATCATGCCGATTCCAAATTGCCAGAAGCCAATATTGCAATCATCAACCGCGATTCAGGCAATCTCGCGCAAGGACTGCGCGATTATCTTGGTTCAAGCGCCACCATGGTGAAGCTTCAAGACACACCGCAACGCCTGCAGGATGCGATTGCACGCAATGACGTTGACCTGATTGTAATTATTCCGCACGGCTATGCTGAGCGTTTCGAAAAGGCCGCAATCTCATCAAGCACTGAACCATCAAGCAATGGTTCGGCAGACAACGCTTCGTCACAGAGTTCGAATGCAACCATGCCGCTTGCCGATACCACGGTGAGCTACCTTTCCAGTGAGGGATCATTGGCAAAAATCGATGTGAATGGCTATTTTTCAGAACTCAGAACCGTTCTGGCTTCAGGTGTGCAGCCCGACCTGCCAAGCGCCGTGCGCTATGTTGTACAGCAATCGAAGGGCTCCAATCTCTCCCCTACCGTTCAGGTATTGAAAGATGCCGCAGACACGGGCAAATCAATAGCCAACAGCTTTGGCCTGACCATCAAGCTCTCGATCTATCCCATTTTCATGGCGATGACCGTATGCATCTCCCTATTAATCGGAGTGTTCAATGCGCCTGAGACGAGACGCCGTCTATCCGCCTCCTCCGTTCGGTCATATGCACTGAGCGCGCAACAGTTGCTTGGTGGCGTGAGCTTCGGCCTCGTTTGCTGGGCACTGTATTATTCGATCGTATTGCTGGCAATCATGCCGTTCAACCATGCCTTCTCTGCAATCAGCATGCCTGCGATAGCCATGGTAGCCCTCTCCCAACTGGCTTGTACCCTGGTTTCGATGGCCTTTGGCTTCATGATCGGACAATTCAGAACGTCGACCGTCGTGTCCAATGCAGTCGCAACATCATTTGGATTGATTCTGATGTTCACTTCGGGTGCCGCATTTGATCCGTCTGTCATGCCTCAGGCCATGGTAACTCTCGGAAAGCTCCTGCCGGGGTGGTGGTTCACTGCTTCCATTAACAATGCTCTTGGCATGACGACTTTCCAGACTCCCAGTCCAAGCGCGTTCGGATGGTTGCAAAGCATAGGCCTGGTAGCGCTGTTTGGTTGCGTCTTCGTGTGCATAGGGCTTGCGGGAGGCAGATATCGCAGTACTCACACAGAATTCGGCATGGCCAATCGCATCACCGAACTCACCGAGCAATAAAAAAGCCTCTCGCAAACGTTCATTGTGAACTTAGCGAAGTATCAACGCGAATATTGGGCAATCTGACGTAATGAAACAGCCCTTTTTCAGCGTTGATACTTCGCTAAGTTCACAATGAACGAATTCGACTCCGATTTCAGACCAACTGTCGGCCTTCGCACCAGACTGACTGCGCCTTCCAGGACTGTTCGGCGTGAATAATGCAATCCGCAGCGTATCCCGGTGCAAGAAAGCCGAGTGGATAGTTCGTGATCGTATTGGGACGCTCGATTCCCAGCGCATGTGCCGGGCCTTCGGTCGCAGCTGCGACGACATCCACGGCGGACAAGCCCAGTTCCTCCACTCCTCTGCGCACGGATTCCTCCATGGTCAGCGTGGAGCCTGCTATGGCACCATTCGAAACAAGTCGAGCATGACCTTCCTCAACGTTGACATCAAGCTTTCCCAGGGTGTACGCACCATCGGGGCATCCTGTCGCCGCCATGGAATCGGTGATGAGCGCTATGCGTCTGCCGAAGAGTGCGAACGCAAGCTTGACCACAGGGTTCTGCACATGAAATCCGTCGTTGATCAGTTCGACCTGAACGCGAGGATCTTCCAGAATCGCAGGAATCGGCCCCGGCTTGCGGTGATGGATGCCGTTCATGGCATTGAACACATGGGTGAGAATTCTGGCTCCTGCATCGACTCCTCGCCGCGTGGTCTCGTAGTCGGCATCGCAATGGCCGATGGCAGGTACGACACCTGCCTGACTGAATCGACGTATCGCTTCGATGCCATGCGGCAGCTCCGGTGCAATCGTGATCTGACGAATGCACCCATTGCCGGCCTCCAGCAAACGATCGACATACTGTGGCTCAGGATCCCGCAGACATGCAGGGTCGTGCGCACCCTTGCGTGATAATGCAAGGAATGGCCCCTCGAGATGAGCGCCAAGGCAATCAGGACGTGCAGCACAGACCTTGGCAACCGTACGCAGATTGTTGCACATCACATCCAGTGGATTCGTTATCAGACTGAGCACCTGCCGCGTGGTGCCATGAACGGCATGGCCGACACGTGCCATTGCAATGCCTTCACTGCCATCATCGAATGAGCGTTCCCATGCGCCGTGGGAATGAATGTCGATGTACCCCGGTGTGAGAATGGCGCCCTGGGCATCGGTTGACGACTGCACTGCATCCGAGTGCGCACAGACAGCAGCCCATGCGCGGTTATAATCATCATCTCTGGTTCCTGTTGCAACAATCTCTCCGTGTGCTGAAACCAGCCAAAAATGGTGCTCGATGCCACGAGCATCAATTTTTGTGGCATTTCGGATTGCAAAGGTCTGTGCCGCTCCTGTGACCGCCTTCTGCACCGCAAGGCTCTGCTCTTCCTTCGATTCGTTGCCATTCATGTACCGCTCACCCTCTCCTCTGGCAGGCATCGTTACTCGCAATCCTGCCTCGTTTCGATCGTTCCGGGGAATTTCTTCCAGCCAGGATCAGATGCCCTGCCATGCTGGCTTGTGTTCGAATGAGTACTTGTAGTAGTCCTTGTTGCGCAGGCGCGAGGCAGCTGCTTCATCCACGATCACGGTTGCATGTCGATGCAGCTGAAGCGCTGAAGCAGGGCAGAACGATGAAATGCCACCTTCTACTGTTTCGGCAATCGCCTCAGCCTTTCCAGAGCCGAAGGCGAGCAGAATCAAATGGCGAGCCTTGAGAATCGTACCGATACCCTGAGTGATGCAGTGCGTCGGAACCTGATTGATATCGTCGTCAAAGAATCGGGCATTATCAATGCGTGTCTGCTCGGTCAAGGTCTTGATGCGCGTTCCCGATGCGAGCGAAGAACCCGGCTCATTGAAGCCGATATGTCCATCCGTGCCGATGCCCAGAATCTGGATATCAACGCCCCCTGCGTCTTCAATCGCCTGATCGTATGCGTGTCCAGCCTCGCTGATGGTTGAAAGATTACCGTTGGGCACATGAATCTTCTCTGGATCCAATCCCAGGGGTTCGACAACCGTGCGATTGATGGTGCTCTGGTACGATTGCGGATGCTTCGGATCCAGACCCGCATATTCATCAAGTGCAAAGCCGCGCACCTGCGATACATCAATCGAATCATTCTTGACGAGTGCGCTGAGCTGGCGATATGCGGCGAGCGGACTTGAGCCCGTGGCAAGACCAAGCACACAATCCGGCTTGCTTTCAATCAGCCGAGCAACGCGCTGGGCATAGATGCTCCCCGCCTCGTCTTGATTCTTTACGATGATGACTTCTGTCATAATTACCCCTTCTGTTGTGGTTTTCGATCATGATGAGATTCTGTGTCGGTCAGCTGCAATGGTTGCCGCTCCGATGGCCCCAATCGGTAGGCTTACCGGGGCGAGCATCAACCGTTGAGGAAGTCTGAGACCAGAGATGAAGGCACTTGATTGAGCACGTATGCGCAGATCAGCAGTGATGGCATCAAGCAAAGGCTGCCCTGACCTTGCCAATCCACCACCGATGACGATCACTTGTGGATCGATGCTCATTGCGATGATCATCACTGCCATGCTCATACCTTGAATGACGGTGTTAAGAATCGTTCGGGCAGATTGGTCGCCTCGTTGCACAGCGCTCAGCAAGGCCGGCAACGCATAGCCGTGCCTCGTTGGCCAGAGCTTCGCCACCCCTGATCCCGATGCAACGGTCTCCAAGCATCCCCGTTGGCCGCATGCACAGGGATATCCATGAACTTCAACTGGAATATGGCCAATTTCGCCGGCAACTCCCGTTGAGCCATGGTCGATATGACCATGATCGACGATGCCACATGCCAGACCTGTGCCGAGATTGAGAAAGGCCATCTTCATCTCGTTCTTCATCTCGTTCTTTATTTCGCCACGCGGATTGCACTTGCCAAGCATGGTCCAAGCACCAAGCGCTGCAGCATTGACATCATTTTCAATACGAATCGGCACGCCGGGAATGAATTGGGCAATTCTCGATTCGAGATTGAAATGCGAAATTCCTAAATTGACGGCATTGACAACCTCTCCCGTTTCCACATCCACCGTACCTGGAATCCCAATGCCAATACCGACGAGAGCCAATCCAAGCTCTGAACCGAGAACGCGAAGCCCGTCAATCATCATGGCCGTCTGTTTGGCGACGGCGTCATCACCCTGGGCGCTATCACTTCTTCGAGTTGTGATGACACCACCCGCCTCATCAATCAGAACACCTTCTATTGTCGTTCCGCCAACATCGATGCCTATGAAAGCATCGCGATGTTTGACAGTGGTCAAACGCTGCCCATTCGCATTGCATTGGAGACCATTCATGCCGTGCTGAAGACACGGCTTCTCTTCCCTTACCTTTGCTGTCATTGTCGCTTCCCTCACCATTGCTTTCATAGCACGGCCAGAACGTTGCGAAGCACCAATCCCGCAGCTCCACGCATTGCGGCATCCTCCCCTAACGTCGATACCTGAACGTGCACCGCCTGCATAAACCGCGAGCGTGTCAGCACATCTATGGTTGATTGCGCGGCATCCACCATGGTCTGATTGGCCAATCGAGGCACACCTGCAATCACGACATGCGTGATGTTCGTCAACGCTACCGGCATGGCCAATGCCCTGCCCAGCTCATGGCCGGCCTGAGCAAGAATCTGGTCTCTTCCATCCGGATTGTTTGTTATGGCTTCGTCCAGGACTGGTGCCGAGACCATGGTTTCCAAGCAGCCGATTTTTCCGCAAACGCAGGGACATGTTCCGTCAGACATGACCACATGTCCGATTTCGCCTGCCATAAAGCCTTTTCCACGCACAACATCATTGTCAATGAGCAAGCCCGCACCCACGCCATGTGCGATCTGTACCAGTATCATGTCGCTGAAACCAGCCCCGAAATGCCCTTCAGCGAAGACGGCGGCGTCCGCGTCATTCGTGACCACCACAGGACAATCAGCGAGCACGCCCAACTGCTTGACAAGATTCATATTGACCCAGCCCAGTTTTGGAGCCTCAAGAATCAGACCTTCGGCATTCACCGTGCCTGGGGTCG
Source organism: Bifidobacterium aquikefiri (assembly GCF_002259795.1). GTDB lineage: Bacteria > Actinomycetota > Actinomycetes > Actinomycetales > Bifidobacteriaceae > Bombiscardovia > Bombiscardovia aquikefiri. Next base: position 556,796 of record NZ_MWXA01000005.1, read on the forward strand.
CAACGGCAATGCCGATAACGCAAGCATCGCACATTTTCAGCAAGCTCCTGCACAGCTTGATGACTTCGGACGCATCAAGCTTCTCGTCATGCGGCAGTTCTATCTCAACGCGGTGCATGACCTTGCCGGCAAGATCAACGACGACTCCCCTCAAACGAGCAACATTCGAAAGATCCATCGAGACGATTGCGCCGGATGCTGCATTGAAATGGATCAGCTGCGATGGTTTCCCGGGGCCATGCGGTGTTCTATATGCCCCTTCACTCAGCAGACCTTCCTTGAGCAGCTCCGATACGACATCCGAGGTCGAGACCTTGGACATGCCTGTGAGCTTCGCCAGCTCCGACCGTGAGTACGAATCGTCAGGATAGAGCGCTCTCATAATGACGGTTCTGTTTTGCAGCCGTATATCCGCCGGTGACGCACTCATCAGGAGCCGCGACTTACCCGCACGGTGAATGTTTGGGCTACCAGGCCGGTTAGGGAACTTCAGTGTCAAACTGCCCCCCCATTCTTGCAGAATTACACGATATCTTTTCGTGAATTCACTTGAATAACTCAATATAGTTAACAATACTCACTTAATAGCATTCTTGTGAGATTATTGCCACAAAATACCCAGTAAAGAGCGAACAATGAACCGTTGAACGCAATATCAAAGCAAATTTCTGGCTAAAACTCCTCACAGGTACCCAATTTGTTTACTTCCCTTATGTATTACAATCGTCACGCATTAGACGTGCGCACCCTCTTGGTGTACTATTTGCATTAGTACAGTTAGTAAGCATATTTCGTGGGCTTCCTGCTTGGGCAATGTAGCGCAGCGGCATATGCACAACAGACCGCGAGGCGCAGCGCCGCACTTAATATCGGGAGGTATCTTGTCATACCGTCGGAGCATCGCATGATTGAAATCGATCTCAAAAGCCGCAAGTCGATCTATGAGCAGGTTGTTCGTGGCATCAAGGAGCAGATTCTCTCAGGAATCATCGCACCGGAGAGCAAGCTCCCCTCAGTTCGTGAATTGTCTAAGGAGCTGACGGTCAATCCCAATACCGTGCAGAAAGCATTCAGACACCTCGAATCGCAGGGCTACATCTACAGCGTTTCTGGAGTGGGAAGCTTCGCCCACTCTCCGCAGGACATTCAACCAGACGAGAGAATGATTGCCCAGTCCATGGCACAGATTCGCGATGATATTCGAGACTTGCGCATGATCATCCCCGATAGTCATCGGTTTGAGACCACCATCACCTCACTCTTGTCCGAGCTTCGCGAATCTCACCTGCAGGGATCTCACCGCAGCGAATCCCCGATCAGCGAAAGTAACCATGCGGCTCAGCCCCACACCAATACAAGTAAGGAATCCCAATGATTGAGCTTCGATCAATTACCAAGGCATTTGATGCTCATACTGCCGTATCGGATATCAGCATTTCCGTGCCGACAGGTTCCATATATGGCCTGGTGGGAACCAACGGTTCTGGCAAAACTACATTGCTCAAGATGCTTGCCGGAGTCTTGACCCAGGATAGCGGCACCATCGCCTATGACGGGCATCCAGTGTATGAGAATGCGGAAGTGAAGAGGCAGATTGCCTTCATTCCTGATGACCTGACATATTTCAATAGATTCACACTGCACAGTGCCGGCACCTTGACCGCCGGCATCTATGCGCAATCATGGAGTCAGGAGCTCTTCGAGACCGCAATGCATCAATTCCATCTCGACCCGCACATGCAATTCTCGAAGATGTCCAAAGGTATGCGCAAGCAGGGCGTCTTCTGTCTGGTATTCGCGCGTCAGCCTCGATATATGCTTCTTGACGAACCCATTGATGGTCTTGATCCCATCGTCCGCAAGAGCATTTGGGAACTTATCGTCGATGCCACAGCCGATAGGTCAATGACCGCCGTGATATCGTCGCATAATCTGCGCGAGCTCGAAGGTTACTGCGATCACGTCTGTGCGATCAAGGCAGGCAAGGTGGCCATCGAGCAGGACATCGAAGATCTGAAATCAGACATACACAAGCTACAGATCAGTTTCGGCCCTCAACGTCAGCCGTCGGCTGCAATGCTCGAGCCACTGCATATACTCCACGAATATGATCGCGGCTCCATCAACTATCTGATCGTTCGCAACAGCGATGAGGAGCTTGACCGCTTCGTGAACCGCACCCATCCGGTTATCTTCGATGAGATTCCACTGACTTTGGAAGAGATTTTCATGTATGAATTGAGAGAAGACAGCAATGACTACACCAGCAAGCACTGAAACCTCCCCTACAACCGAGCAGGCTGCCAGTCGTCATGTTGCCCGCGGCAGAGGCACCGTCAATGCATCACGACAGTTCATATCAGCACCCCTACTGTGGCATGAGATCAAACGTCTGTGGGCACTTTCGCTCCTCGGCATTGCCGTATTGCTCATTTCCGGACCGATCGTCGTGCTGCTCACGCCGGAAGCGGGCAATGCCCAGCCCAGCATTCTTCGCATAACCATTCAGGATGGCAATCCAGGATTCCTTGCGTATCAGATTCTCTCTCCGATGGTGTATGCCTTGGCGTTATTCACCTATCTGAATTCATCCGGGAGAGTGTCAATCATGCATTCAATGCCGCTGACACGCGGAACCATCTTCCGAACGAACATTGTTTGCGGTGTGATCCTGCTCTATGTTCCCCATATCGTCGCCACCTTCTCGCTGCTGCCATTCATGCGCTTCTTCTTCAAGGGATTCATGAATTCCGGCCAGCTGAACCTTGACGGCCAGGGAGTCAACAATGCCAGCATGCTCCTTGCACCCAACGATGCGGATTTACTCCGATGGTTTATCATCACCTCGATCATCATGCTCTTTATCTTTGCCACATCGGTTCTTGGCTCGATGCTGACCGGCAATCTTGGCATTGGCATACTCATGATTGCCTTCATCAATGTGATAGTTCCCGTTGTATATACGCTGACCTTGCTGATTCTGAGTCTCTTCCTGTATGGTTTTACCTTCGAATCCCTCAATGGCGCCGCATGGATGCACCCCTTGCTTGATCTGGCCATGAATGGCGACCGCATTTCACTCGCGCATATCATCACATTCATCGCAATCAGCGCCGCCTTGCTCACGATCGCCATGGTGCTGTATCGCCGCATGAAGTCGGAGCATGCAGGCAATAATGTAATGTTCGGGGGTGCTCAGACGATCACCACAGTGATGGTGACCTTTGTCGGATCATGTCTGGCGGGCGGGATCCTGCAGAGCTTGCAAACCGGCAATATCAATGCACTGGCAAACCATACGATGTTTTTCCTCGGGGTGGCGATCGCCTCACCGGTCATCTTCATCATCACCACCATGGTGGTGAAAGGAACCATCAAGATCTTTTCCTTGAAAAGTCTCAAGCGCTTCGGAGCGTTCGTCGTCATCATGGCGATCTATTGCTCCTTCACCACATGGGACATCACTGGATACACACGACGCATTCCACGCGCCAGCAACGTGTCGTCGGTGAGCCTACCCAACGAATATCTCAACATGCTGCCCTATGCCGCCAGCTATGACTGGGGTTCAATACGCTTGCGCAATAGACAGTCAATTCAGCATGTACGTGCCCTGCATCAGGAAATCGTTGAACGCGCGAAAGATCCCAGGTATGCTGCGCTGCTCGAATCTTCAGATGCCGATGGCAATGGCTCGTCTGGAACTGGATACACAGCGAAGGAATGCGTCAACTGCTTTGCGAGCACAGTGCAGACCATCAACATCGAATACGCTCTCAGTAACGCAGCCCGACTATCGAGAAGCTATTCGTTCTATGGACGATATCTATTGAACAGCCCTGCCTACGCGCGCCTTATCAATGACTCCGGGTATCGAAAGGCAACCAGCATCGCACAGATTGGCTACAGCAGAATCGAATCGGCATCATCAAGCACTGCCGAAGGTCCAGACATCACCATTGGAGCAGGGCATGTCAACCTGAACGCCACCGATGCCCAGACCCTGGCAAAGCTGATGGACGAGGACTATCAATCGCTGCCACCTACGGATCCAGCTTCTCTCGTCGTTGACTATTCCTCGGACGGTGCACTGAAGAACAAGGATCTGCTGCTCGGCGTGAACTTCAATCTGCACACCACCAACAGCACAGGCTACGAGCCATCGAGCTTCTATTACGGCATTACGAGGCATTACACCCGAACCATACAGTGGCTCAAGGCCAAAGGCTTGTATAACAAGGCAGTCACTGACTAATATGTCGCCCAAACTTGGGCTACTCTGGATTGAAGGACGATGCTTTCCATGCATTGCTTTCAGACTGGGTGAGGAACATGAGAGACGATGATTACGCTGCGAAAATGAGCGAGCTCATCGAACTCATGCGCATAATCGGCAACGATACCCAGCAATGCGAGGTGAAGGAGAGCAGGCGCAAGCTCTCTTCATCGATTACCGACACACTTTCCGCCTTTTCGAACGGCACAGGCGGCTATATCATCCTTGGTCTTTCGGAGAAAGCGGGTTTTACGCCCGTAGAAGGCTTCAACGCGCGTTCAATGCAGGAGGCCTTGAGTCAGGCATGTGAAAAGATGACACCGGTAGTTCGCCCGATCATCATGACCTGCCCTTTTGAGGGCAGCAATCTCGTCTTCGCGCAGATCGACGAGATGCTGCCGCGAGATAAACCGTGCTACACCACAGCTCTGGGTGCATATAACGGCTCGTTCATTCGTACTGGCGACGGTGATCGACGCATGACCGGCTACGAGGTCGAGCGTCTGATGGAAGAGCATGCACAGCCGACATATGATGCTCGGGTCATTGCAGAAGCGAGCATAGATGACTTGAACCCTGCACTGGTACATGGTCTTATCGAGCGGCAGCGCGAACTGCACCCAAAGGTTTTTGCAGCCAGCAATGATATCGACATACTGCGGGCGCTGCGCGTGCTGGACTTTGCGCCAGAGATCAGTGCCGACGAATCAAACCCTTCCCTCACTCATCACAGTACATCTGGCACTGATCTTGATTCGGATCAGGGCGGTACGCGCGTGAGCGAACTGACCATGCAGCAGAGCGAGAACCTGCAGCATGCATTGCATGCCATTGATGCAGACTTTGCGACGCTGCACCCAACATTGGCCGGTTTGCTTGCTCTCGGACGGTATCCGCAACAGTACTTTCCTCGCCTCAACGTGACGATTGCGGTATTTCCTGGTACCAGCAGAGCCGAAGTCTTCTCTGGTGACGGGCACCTCGTTACCGCCGAAAGCATTACCGGACCCATTCCCATCATCATCGACGATGCCGTCGAATCCTTGGTGTCATGGACCGCAGGGCCACCACGCGAAACCCACGATGCCCAGCAGACTCCCGATTATCCACGACCCGTTCTACGCGAGGCAATTGCCAATGCGATGATGCACCGGGACTATGCACCTGTGGCACAAGGCACGCAAGTTCGCGTGGACGTGTTTACCAATCGCATTGAAATCACCAATCCGGGTGGATTATTCGGTTCCGTCACGCACAGCACGCTCGGCAATCCGATCATGCCCTCGACCAGGAATCAGTTCCTCGTCTCCATTCTCGAATCGACTCCTTACCCGGACGGTGGCTATGTCATCGAAAACGGCGGTTCAGGCTATCAACAGATAGCAGCGACGCTTCGCAACGAAGGCATGGAACCCGCAGACATTGATCACACCATTGATGCCTTCAGAGTGACGATTACCCGTCGCGGGGCATTCGAAAACAGCGCTGAACGCAATATTGCCCAGCGCATCGTCCAACTACTTGAGGATAGACCATCTGCCAGTGTTCGTGACATCATGTTTGATCTGCATCTTTCTCCGATTTCCGTGGCATCGGGACTACGCTCGCTGCTCAACAAGGGTCTCGTCGAATCCATCACCACACAGCCGCATCCGCAGAAACAATACCGACTCCTTCGGGGAGCCTTATGATGAGGCACTTCCTGCAAGGCCACGTTGCAGATCGTACCTTGCCCAATCCTTTGGATGGAGCTGGTAACACTCTATGAGCGAATACGAACATGTTGAGCATGGCTTTGGTCCCGTATGGGATGAAGAATCACAGCTTCTGATTCTCGGTTCAATGCCAAGCCCCAAATCTCGCGCAGCGGGATTCTATTACATGCACCCGCAGAATCGTTTCTGGCGAGTGCTTGAGGCCCTCTATCCCCCATGTGGCAGCGACATCGGTGGAGAAGCAGACATCAATCGATGCACCTCGCATGGTATACGAAACAGCGGCGGGTTGCATGACGAATCGATAGCATCGAAACAAGCCTTGCTGCATCACTACCACATAGCATTGTGGGACGTTCTCGAATCCTGCGATATCAAAGGCGCGAGTGATGCCAGCATTCGCAATCCCGTTGCGAATGACCTTGCAGGCATTATCCTACAATCGAATATCCATGCGATATATACAACCGGCACAAGGGCGGCACAACTTTTCAGGCGATATTGTTCTCACACTCTCGAAGCCTCCAGAATCTGCGTTCCGATGACAGCCTTGCCTTCAACGAGTTCAGCCAATGCCTCCATGTCCTTGGACAGACTGATCGAAGCCTACCAATGCATCACAGCCGTCACAGAACCGACTTCAAGAAGGCCTGGAAACGCGTCGTCTGAGGATTGTCGATGATCTCAGGACCACCGTGTTCAACAACGACCCCTTCGTCCAGAAAGATAATCTGATCGGCAACTTCTCGTGCGAATCCCATTTCGTGGGTAACCACCACCATGGTCATGCCCTCTTCGGCAACCTGCCGCATCACGCTCAAGACTTCACCGACGAGTTCAGGATCAAGCGCAGAGGTTGGCTCATCGAACAGCATGATGTTGGGATGCATGGCCAGGGCGCGTGCAATGGCCACACGTTGCTGCTGACCGCCAGAAAGTTGCGAAGGATAATAGTCCAATCGATCGGCAAGACCGACACGGGTCAATTGCCTGATTGCCTCGTCTCGCGCATCAGCCTTGGAACGATGAGCAACATGAATTGGAGCCTCCATCACATTGTCGATGGCAGTTTTATGCGGGAACAGGTTGAAGCGCTGAAATACCATGCCGATCTTTGCACGCTGCTCCGCAATGGCCTTATCATCGAGCTCCTGCAAGGTCGCATCCGCGCCGGTTCCTATGCGCCGATATCCAATCAAATCGCCATGCACCAATATGTCTCCGGCAGTTCGCGTCTCCAACTGATTGATCATGCGCAGCAGGGTTGACTTTCCTGAGCCGGAAGGTCCGAGAATCGCAGTAACACTACCCCGTGGAATATCTATGTCGATTCCCTTGAGCACATGCAACGAGCCAAAAGCCTTGTGTACGCCCCTGATTTCGATTTCAGCCGTATCGCCGCTCATGCGTTGAGACCTCCCATTTTAACCTTGTTCATTCTCGCTGCCTCCATGGCACTTTCACCGGTGGGATGGTCGATTGCCGCAGATTTCCCGGCGTGCGAGAGAGAACTCTTGTCGAATCCCTTGCCAAAATGCTTTTCCAACTGAGCCTGCAGGATCATCAGAATGGTCGTGATTACCAAGTACCAGATACTGGCAACCAAGAGGAGCGGAATTGGTTTGTAGATGCGGCTGGCAATGGCGTTGGTCGCAAACTGAAGCTCGAGATTGAAAGGAACGGCCAGAACCAAGGATGTGGTCTTCAGCATTCCAATGGTCTCATTGCCGGTCGGTGGCACGATGATGCGCATTGCCTGAGGAAGGATGATTCTTCGCATGATCAGAGAACGTCTCATACCGAGTGCCTGCGCAGCCTCGGTCTGACCATCATCAACCGCCTCGATGCCTGCACGAACGATTTCGGACAGATAGGCAGCCTCGTTGAGTCCAAGGCCAAGCACTGCAGCGACGCTGGCTGTTACGACACTTTTGGTGTCAATGCTCCAGAATTCTGGACCGAATGGGACACCCACCGCGAGACGTGGAATCAGCACGGCGAACAGGCCCCAGAAGATCAGCTGCGTATACACAGGTGTTCCACGGAAGAACCAGATGAAGTACCAGCTCACCCAACGCAGCACAGGATTTGACGATTTACGCATAACGGCGAGGATGATTGCCAGAACCGTGGCAATGATCATCGAGTAGAGGGTGAGTTTCAAGGTCCAGCCGATGCCGCTCAGAACGTTCTCGTTGAAGAGATACATCCATACCGTTGGCCAGTCAAAGTTTGGGTTGGTAACAATGCCATGCGCAAGCATCAGTGCAAAGATCAGAACGACGATTGCTGCTACGACAGGTCCCGGCTTTCGTACGGGCCTGGCGTGAATCTCGCCTGGTATACCCAACTCAGAATCTTCTCGACTCTTCATTCACTTCTCCTCTAACGTGATTATGCTCGTCAAATCTTCAAGGAACACTCCTCATAAACCAGTGTTCACATCAGACTTGGAAGCTCATGCACCAGGCATCAGTCGGAAGTGGCAGGATTGATTTCTGCCTTGGATATGGCCCCGTCCTGTGCCCCCCAATGTGAAAGTATCTTAGTATACATTCCGTCATCCATCAGCTTTTGCATCGCTTTTTGAACAGCGTCAGCCATTGCCGTGTCGCCTTTCTTGACTGCGACGCCCTGCGGAGCGATGCCGACATCGTTGCCCAGAGTCTGCAGCTGATCGCCAGTCTGACGGATCGCATAGCCTGCAACCGGGCTATCAACGTAGAGCACGTCGACCTTGCCGGTCACCAGTGCAGTGGTGACATCCGTCTGCTGCTTGTACGAGAGTACGTTGACTGCCTTCTTGCCATCGGCAACGCACTTCTTGCTTGTAGCATCGATGTCTTCCTCTTCGGTCGTGGAAGTCTGCACTGAAAGATTGACACCACACAGATTGTTGGCATCGATCTTCTGGGGGTTCCCCTTCTTTACCGCATATGACATCCCAGCCTTGAAGTATGAGACGAAGTCAACGGCTTTCATGCGTTCGTTGGTGATGGTGAAGCTTGAAATGCCAATATCGTATTTGCTGCCGATGCTTGGAATGATTGAATCGAAGGTTGCGGTTTCAGGATTGGACTTCAGTCCCAGTACCCGTGAGAGAGCATTGAGCAGATCGACATCATAACCGATAGGTGTCTTGCCATCCGAATCAAGGAATTCCGCAGGTGCATATGACGTATCCATGCCGACGGTCAAGGTCCCACTCTTCGCAACGCTCGCGGGAAGCAGCGCTGCAATGGCATCATCCTTCTGCACTGAGCTCACATCATAGGGACGAATATCCGCCGCAGACGAAGAAGCGGTTCCTGAACTTGCACTCTCGCTCGAATCAGTTGTGCCGCAAGCCGCAACGGCAGCCAACAGGGCCACACTCACGGTTGCCGAAATGGCAGCCTTGATGCTCGTTGAAATTTTCAATGCTCTCTCCCTCTAGATGAGACCAAACTTATGGTACGCATAACCATACAGCCTCAATACAATGCCTTATGTCACAATTCGGTTACATCACCGACATCGGGCACCTGTACAGCATTGCGTTCGGATGAAATACGCGCTCATTGTGAACTCATCAAAGTATCAAAGCCAAATATTCGCGAAACATCGACCATTTTCAAGCATTTTGACGTATGTATACTCCAAGGAGTTCACAATGAGCAGAAAGTTCAGCCCTGCCTGTTCTTGTACCGCATCATTCGTTGCGCCTCGCGCTTGTCCTGAGCCTCACGAAGGCTTTGACGCTTGTCATATTCACGCTTGCCACGGGCTAGGGCGATCTCTACCTTTACCCTGCCATCCTTGAAATAGATGCTTAAGGGGATGATCGTATACCCTTTTGCCTCGGTCTGGCGAGACATCTTGGCAATCTCGCGAGTGTGAAGCAGCAGCTTACGCTTGCGCTTTGGGGCATGGTTATTCCATGTTCCATTGAGATATTCTGGAATGTTGGCATTCTCGAGCCACATTTCACCGCGGCGGTCGATGCTCACAAACGATTCCGCAAGTGATGCACGTCCCTCGCGCAGCGACTTGACCTCGGTACCCGTCAACGCCACACCGGCCTCAATGTGATCCTCTATCTCATAATCGTGTCGTGCACGACGATTGGTGGCGACCGTCGAAGTCCCCTCTTCCTTTGACATAGTGCCCTTCTTTAATAGCGTATTGTCACGCTTCAGCACATGTCTGAAGCGATTTCAGTATTGAATGTATTGGAATCTGCTTGGGCTGGAAACGATCTCCGAATAGGGGAACGTTGAGAAGCCAGTTCCACCTTCTGAAATCAGAATCGTACCATCGGAATTCACTCGTTCAACAACGGCCACATGCCCATAGGCCGCACTCGCATTCCACGTGGTGACGCGCTGCCCTGGTGCCACAACCATGACTGCTCCGACATGAGGCGTGTTGTTCACCAAATACCCCAGACTCCGAGCCGTTGCAGCCCAGGAACCGCCATTGCCCATATATGACCCAACGGGAAGTCCTAACTGAGTTCGACGAAGATATGCCCAAAGGGTGCATTGCCTTGACGGATATGCCCCTGAACCGACGCTCGACCTTCCAGTGCTATGTCCATAGCAGTATGTCGCCGTGGAGCCGCAACTTCCCGGAACGGCATAGCTCATGCCACTTGCACCTGATGATGCTGCTGAACCTGTGCTTGATGATGAACCAGAGCTCGATGATGAACCGGAACTCGATCCTGAAGAACTCGATGAAGACTGAGATCCTGATGATCCTGAAGACGATGAAGTTCTGCCTGTGGAAACCTGCTGAGCCCCTCCAGAACTTGCAGATGCCTGTGCCGCTGCAGCCGCAACCTGCTGATTATAGGAATCGATCTGGGACTTGATCGTAACGATGTCGGCAGCCTGCTTGGCAGAAGCCGAAGTCAGCTGGCCCTTCTGTGCTTCCAGACTGGTGCGTTGTGCTGTACCTTCATCACGCAGCTTCTGCAGTGAGGCCTGCTTCGCCTGAGCCTCAGACACGGCCTTCTGCGCTGATGCTGACTGCTGGTCAGCTTGCGTTTTCAACGTCGCAATTTCCTGTTCGATCGACTCAAGCCGCTGCTTACGATTCATGGAAGTATTCAGTGTGGTAGCCGCTGAGTCCGCTGCCTGGCTCTCTGTTCGGGTAACAGCGACATTTGCCTGCATCGAATCCACAAACTGCTGGGTGGTCTTGGAATTGGTCACGACATCCATGACCTGAGAGGTACTTGAACCGTGGAAACTATCACGAGCCAACTGGGCCACTGCCTCTTTGGCATCATCGTAATTGGCACCGGTCTGCGCGATCTTCTTCTCTAGATCCGTCTTATCGGCTTGTGCCGCATTGAGCCTGTCTTGGGCTGCACTCGCCTGATCCTTCGCCTGCTGCGCAGCATCCTGGGCAGCATTCGCGGCTGTTTGGGCTGCTGGAATCTGGTTGGATGTCAGATCGTTCAGTTCCAAAATCTTGTTTTGCAAATCAGTGCTCACTCCGGCAAGCTGAGCCTTGAGCTGATTGTTGGTTTCAACCGCCTGCTGATATTGAGAATAGCTCGGAACCGCTTCGGCAGTGGAGACCGCAGTACTCACACTCGCCACACCGATGGTCATGAACATGGCAAAACTCATTGCAGCGCACACCAAAGCGCGTCGTCCTCGCGTTGCACCCATTACATCAACCTTTCAACTACTTCGTGTGTGACATTGTAGCGTGTCAAACTCATAATCACAGCATCCATCACATAATTTTGAACAATTCGATCAATATTGCCCGCTCCTTATGCCTTCAAATACCTTCTGAGCGAAACGGCAGATGCAAGCGCTGAAAGGATTATTGCCCCCACAATAAGGAACGGTGCCGTGACCAGTACATTGCTTTGCCTGATGAAGGGCATCCACGTGATGGACTTCGCAAGCCAGTTCGTGATGAAGGTATCAACAACGAGACTCAACGTGCCAACGGCAAGCAGCGAGCCGATGATCGAAGCCACAGAACCCTCAAGAATGAACGGTAATCGAATCGTCCAGTTAGATGCACCAACATAGCGCATGATTTCGGTTTCGCTACGTCGAGAGGCTGCAGACATACGAATCGTGGTTCCCGTGAGCATGATTGCGACGACAACCATCACACCTGCAAGCACCACCGTGACCTCCGTCGCCTTGTTCAGAGCATTGAACACGGGATCGAAAATCTGCCGCTGATCCTCAACCTGCTCAATGCCGGTTCTGCCGGTGAGAACCTCGGATACTTCCTGATACTTTTGTGGGTCGGTAAGCTTCAAGCGTAACGAATCCTGCATGTCTGCAGCGGTCAGGGTTCGACCTTGATACACACCATTAGGATATTGCTTCAGGAATGTGTCTTTGTAGAATTGTTGCTTGCTCACATAGGTGATTTTCGCAACATCATTCGAAAGCTCATTGTTGATGGTGTCTTCTATGTTGACAATCTCGTCCTGAGTTGGCGATTTGCCGGATGCGCATGACGCGGCCTGACTCGTGCCATCAGGACATAGCCAAACAACCACTTCGACCTTGTCGTACCAATCCCCCTTTGCCTTCGTGATCTGTGCCTGCATCAGCACTGCCGCACCGATGAAAAGGAATGAAATGAAAGTCACGAGCGTGACCGAAAGAATCATGGAACCGTTTCGCTTGAGACTTGTCCAAGTTTCAGAGAGAATGAAACGCAATCTCATTGTTTGGCCTCCTCATGACCATCTGCTGATGGCGGCGTTGGCTGTGATGCTGAAGGGGATGATTGCCGCTTGGAATTATGCTCCTTGACCTGCCCTGGCTCGTGGGAAGCAGCCTTTGGCGGTGTCGGAGGCTTATTGGCTGCAGCCTTGACATCTTCGGCCGTTATGCCTTTGCCCCACGTCAGAGTATTCTCAACAGGTGCGAAAGCCTTGCCATACCGACCGGTTTTGCCTGAATGCACCGATTTGGCCAAGCGCGCAATGCCTTCATTGGCCGTGTCCTCATACTGAGACGCATTGAAAGCATCTCTGGCAGGTGCATGTGAATTCGTTCGAGTCCCGTTGGTGACATGCTCGTCTGATAGTGAAGTCCCAGGACGTGCTTCTGTCGGAAATTCATCGTGAGCATCCTTATGGTGCTCCACCGCTTCGGATTCAGTCTTGGCAGGCGGCTGTGGCAGCGTCGATGAAGCTGATGATGGCGGTACAGATGGCGCCGGCGACGAAACACCTGAGGAGTTCTGTTCCACCTTGCCCTGCTCAGCCGAGCCCTGTTCGGCCGCTTCCCCATGTTCAGTGTGGGAGGAGCCCTTGGATCCAGTGCCGTTATCTGCGGATCTGCGCGACGCTTCGTGTCCCTCATCTGCATCGTTCACGGCTTTGCTCTCAACGAGAGTGTTCTTGAATCTATCCATATCATGCGCATTGGCAGTTGAAGATTCCATCGATGACGGGACTGCGGAGACCAGAGGCTGAGAGATGGCCCCGCTCTCTGCGCTCTGGGCGACATTCACCGCCGCCCCTCGCTTCAAAGCCTGATGTGCCTTGGCGGCGACATCGGCATCAGGGAAGAACTTTGCAGAATCATACGAGCCATTACGTTCATCACGCACGATTTTCCCAGAATGCAGTTCGACGACGCGTTTGCGCATGGAGTTCACGATTTCCTCGTTATGTGTTGCCATAACGACGGTTGTTCCAGTGCGATTGATGGCATCAAGAACTTCCATGATGCCCAGAGATGTGGTCGGATCAAGGTTTCCAGTCGGCTCGTCCGCAAGAAGAATCTGGGGATGATTCACATATGCTCGTGCGATGGCGACGCGCTGCGCCTCGCCGCCAGAAAGTTCGTGAGGAAAGTTATTCTCCTTGCCGATCAGGCCGACGGTCTTCAAGACCTGCGGCACGAGCGAACGTATTGTCGAGCGCCGAGTCCCAATCACCTCAAGCGCAAACGCAACGTTCTGCCATACGGTCTTATTTGTCAGCAGCTTGTAGTCCTGAAAAACGAATCCCAAAGAACGACGATATTGTGGGACTCTGCGATTGCTCAGCCTGCGAAGATCATTGCCGGCAACCCTGATTTCGCCATCGGTCGCGAGCTCCTCATGGAGCAGAAGGCTCAGCAGTGTCGACTTTCCAGAACCGGATGCCCCTACAAGAAAGACGAAGTTGCCACGCTCAATCTCAAGATCCACGTCGTCCAAAGCAGGGCGAGTGCCCTTCGGATAGATTTTGGTTACATGCTTCATTGAAATAAGCGCCATCAGAAACTACTCCTTATTCTCTTCCGCTTTCTCCTCAGCAGCCTCGCGCCGCTGCTGATGTCTCCAACGAATTCCGGCATCGATGAAGGCATCAATGTCACCATCGAAAACACCCTGGGTGTCAGACGTCTCATACCCAGTGCGAAGATCCTTCACCATCTGATATGGATGCAAGACATACGAGCGCATCTGGTCGCCCCAGCTGGCCTTGATGTCACCGGCAAGCTCCTTCTTCTTCCTGGCCTCTTCCTCGTGGCGAAGCACGAGCAGACGCGACTGCAGCACGGCCATTGCAGCTGCCCGGTTCTGTATCTGGCTGCGCTCATCCTGCATCGTCACGACGATGTTCGTCGGCAAATGCGTGATGCGCACGGCGGAGTACGTGGTATTCACACCCTGGCCGCCAGGTCCCGACGAGCAGTATGTATCCACGCGAATATCGGAATCCGGCACGTCGATATGGTCTGTCGCCTCAACGAGTGGAATTACCTCTACTGCTGCAAAACTTGTCTGACGACGCCCCTGATTGTCGAATGGAGAAATGCGAACGAGACGATGCGTGCCACCCTCGACCGAAAGCCTTCCATATGCGTATGCAGCGTTAACCTGGAACGTGGCAGACTTGATGCCCGCCTCCTCTGCATATGAGGTGTCCATGATCTGGGTCTTGAATCCGTGACGCTCAGCCCAACGCAAGTACATGCGCATGAGCATCTGTGCCCAGTCTGCTGCGTCGACACCGCCAGCACCAGAACGAATCGTCACGACTGCAGCACGAGCATCGTACTCGCCGTCGAGCAAGGTCTGGATTGCCATATCCGAGAGATCTTTTTGCAGTTGTTCGGCATCGCGCTGAGCCTCATCAAGAGTGTCTCTATCCTCTTCCTCCTGCGCCATCTCCAACAGTGTCTCGACATCTTCCAAGCGCTGCCTTGCGGATTGAAGATGGCGCAACTGCGTCTGTGCAACGGAAAGTGCACTGGTCACCTGCTGGGCATGATCCTGATCATCCCAGAGTCCGGGAGCACTCGCCTGCTGTTCCAGTTCATGTATCTTGCTTTTCAGCACGCCAGGATCGACTGCCTTGGCAATCGACTCATAGGTAGAGCGAGCCTGCTCTATTGTTTGATTAACATCAAATTCTGCCATCATTACCACCCTACCGGCATCAACCGGCTATGTTCCCTTTGCTTACACTGATTTCACATCAGTATCCATCATTGATGAACTACCTGCTCCATTGGGAAAGGTCAAAGCCCTGAGATGACAGCTGGAATGACAAGTGAGGCGAACATAGCCACAGCGAGTACGGCAACAACAATGCGGGTAATCATCTTCCGCCTGTTCTGCGCGTTTCTGTGTTCCTTTTGGTCATTGCTCATATACACACATGGTACACAAACACTCCCCCGAGATGGATATGCACAGTAGATGCACACAAGACAGCTATCTTGGGTGGGCTTTATTCTGGGGACAGAGTCGCTGGGCTCAACACTGGGCTGCTTGCCGATAGGCGTCGCACACAAAGGAGAAACCAATGGAATCAAGTCGTACTGCATGGGGTTGGGGTTTGGCGAGCATAAGTGCCGCTGGTGACACCTTGGATGTATGGTATCCAAAACTCGAAATCGGCAAGGTGCCGGAACTCTCCGAACGAGAGGATCATGGCTTCGGCAGTCTTGTCCATCATGAAGCCGATCTTCGTGGAGTACGCAGAATTCCTGTGTTTACGGTCAGCAGACTTGACAATCCCATCGAAGATGCGGCGGATGCCTATCTGCGACTGCATCTCTTGAGTATGCGACTTGCCAAGCCCAACACCCTGAACCTCGACGGCATCTTTGGAGCACTCACCAATGTGGTGTGGACCAACTATGGACCATTTGCCGTTTCGGACTATGGGCAGCGCAAGATGGACGTCATTCAGGCCGCTTCCAAAGGTGGCCAGGGACCTGTTCCCGATGTGAATGTGCTTTCCATTGATAAGTTCCCACGCATGGTCGATTACGTGGTGCCGACTGGAGTGCGCATCGGCAACGCCGACCGCATACGTCTTGGCGCCTATCTTTCTGAGGGAACGACGGTCATGCACGAAGGTTTTGTCAATTACAACGCAGGAACGCTGGGAACTTCCATGGTTGAAGGTCGCATCTCACAGGGCGTGGTCGTTGGTGATGGGTCCGACATCGGTGGTGGATCTTCGATTATGGGAACGCTCTCGGGCGGTGGGAGGCACCGCGTGACCATTGGCGAGCATTCTCTTCTTGGAGCGAATGCCGGCATCGGCATTTCTCTCGGGGATCAGTGCGTCGTCGAAGCTGGACTGTATGTAACAGCCGGAACGAAGGTGACACTCCATGACAAGGCAAAGATCGCTGCCGGTAAGCCACTTGATGTAGTCAAAGGTGCCGAGCTGAGCGGCAGGGACCACATACTCTTCATGCGCAACTCCGTGAGTGGAGCAGTAGAGGCGAGAAGCCGGGTACAGGGTATCGAATTGAACGCTCAGCTGCATTCTAACGGATGATTTTTCGATTGTTCAGTGCCTTTTCTCGAGATTTCGAGTTTTGTGGCAATTCCCAAGTATAAATAGCCATTTCCTTGATCTTCTGGTCATATTTCACCGAAGAACAGGGGTTAAACCTGGGAATTGCCACAAAACTCGAAATCTCGTTGAGCAATGAGCCATTCGTTGGGGCAAATCAGCGTTGTTCGATGGGAATATACTCGCGTTCCGGCTCTCCGGTATAGACCTGCCGTGGACGACCGATCTTGGTCATCGGATCCTTCAGAAGTTCTCGATATTGGGCAATCCATCCTGGAATTCGACCAAGTGCAAACAGTGTGGTGAACATTTCCGAATCGAAACCGATGGCTTTATACAGCAATCCCGTGTAGAAGTCGACGTTGGGATACAGATGGCGAGAAACGAAGTAGTCGTCATGCAAGGCAATGTCCTCAAGCTCGGTGGCGACATCAAAAAGCTCGCGATCCTCGCTCTGCGGATTGAACGATCGCTCATTCATGATGCGCGTCAGCCATTGCTTGGCAATCTTGGCACGGGGATCGAATGACTTGTAGACGCGGTGTCCAAGGCCCGAAATGCGCCGACCTTCGGCTTTAGCGTCCTCAACGAACTGCTTCACGCACTTGCCGGAATTCTTGATGACCTCCAGCTGTTTCAGCACCGCTTCATTCGCACCTCCGTGCAATGGGCCCGAAAGTGCATTGATTCCGGCGGCAACTGCGGAATAGAGATTCGCGTGTGCGGAGGCAGCGATTCGAACCACGGAAGTCGAACAGTTCTGTTCATGATCAGCGTGAATGATCAGCAGCTTGTCCAAAGCCTCCACCATCAGTTGATCCGATTCGAATGGCTGATATGGCACGGCAAAGCTCATACGAAGAAAATCGTCGACATATCCACGCGTGATGTCTGGATAGAGCAAAGGCTCATTGCGACGACGCCGATGTATCAGCGAGACTATCGTGCGCACCTTGGCCATGATGATTGCTGCAGCCGCATCGAGCTGATCATCGTCATTGATATCGCAGGTATCTGGGCAGAATGTTGCCAATGCATTGACTGACGAGGCGAGTACACTCATGGGGTGCGCATTGCGCGGGAACGAGCCAAGCAGTGTACGAAAATCCTCGCCGACCATCGTATGTTTCAAAACACCGTCGCGGTACTGCTCATACTCCGACCGTGAGGGCAAGGATCCTTTCTGCAGCAGCCATGCGACTTCGAGAAAGTTGGAATGTTCGCACAGCTGTTCGATGGGATAGCCACGATATCTGAGAATCGAGCGGTTGCCATCGATGAAGGTGATCTTCGATTCGCATTGGGCAGTGGTAAGAAAACCTGGATCGAGCGTGACCCATCCATCGTTTCTCAATGTGGAAACGACAATCCCGTCTGGGCCACAGGTGGCCTTGACAACGGGAAGTTTGAATGAATCGGAATCAACATCCAAATTCGCAATGGTCATAATGAGCCTCCAGCTTCTCGTGCGTATCTTCTTCGAAGAGATACGGTCGCGGGCGATATTTAGCGAATAGTTCGTCACGCATAGCTGTGCGCTACTGAACACGACATTTTACCAGAACGATTGTTACATCTATGAACTGGCATCTCAAAACGCATTCCGCAGCGCACGGGAAACCGCTGGTTTACCATCACGAGATATGCTGCCCTGCCACACGCTGCATGGTTCTCAGGCCGAACCCGTGAATGCCGGTCTATCTCGAACTATCGTGCCTTGTCTGGAATTGCTGCATCGTCCTCATCACGGCGGGTGAGGATGATTGGACCGTCGTCGGTAATCGCGATCGTGTGCTCGGTATGGGCTCCACGAGAGCCGTCAGCGGAACGAAGGGTCCATCCATCACGCTGATCCTGAACGATTTCATCCGTGGTCCTGAGGAACCATGGTTCAATGGCAATCACCAGACCCGAACGGAGCTTGTACCCGTGGTGAGCCTTGCCATCATTGGCAACATGCGGATCACCATGCATGATATGCCCCACACCGTGGCCGCCGAATTCAAGATTGACCGTATAACCCTGTTCGTGCGCAACATCCCCGATTGCTGCAGATACATCACCCAGACGATTGCCGGGTACAGCCTGCGAAATGCCGGCGCGCAAGGCATCGATGGTTGTCTTGATCAGGCGTAGATCCTCTGGATCCTTCTTTTCTCCGACGATGAAGCTGATTGCGGAGTCTCCTACCCATCCATCGACCGTGATGGCGAGATCAAGGGACAGGAGGTCACCATTCTTCAGTGTGTAGTCATACGGAACGCCATGCAGCACAGCGTCATTGACTGAAGCACATATATAATGTGCAAAAGGTCCTGTTCCAAAGTCAGGCGCATAATCGACGTAGCACGATACGGCACCTTTGCGTTCTTCGATGCGGCGACGAACATAATCGTCGATTTCCAACAGGTTCGTTCCGGGATGTGTGTTTTCGCGCAGATTCTTGAGAATGTCGCCTACGAATTTCCCAGCTGGCCTCATGGCCTTGATCTCATCTGGTGTCTTCAGTTCTATCACTTGATAATCTTTCTCAATAGTCGGATGGTATATATCGTACCTCGCCCCTTGCCCATCATAATCGTATGCACGCGAATGCCGGCTATGCAATAAGCCTGCCGATGCCGGATTCGAATAAGTCAAATCTCCAATCAATCAGCCAAAAATCAGCATTGCTGAACTATGTCATTGTCACCTTGCGTGGCTACGCTTTTGCATATGACACACGATTTACAGTCAGGGATTGACCCGACATCATTTTCCTCAATAGTCAAGCCGACCCAGGATCTTTTCCGCTTCGTAAACGGACCTTGGGTAGATACCTATACACTTCCTCCAGACCGTCCGGCATATGGCTCCTTCGCAGTTCTGGCAGAGAACGCAGAACAGCAGATTCGTGACATTCTGGAGGATGAATCCAAACTGGCACCAAAATCCACCATCATCTATAACAGCTTCCTTGATACCGAGGCGATCGAACGGGCAGGAATCAAGCCAATCGCAGCCGACTTGGGCGTTATCGAAGACGCGGCCGACAAGTCCGAACTCACCAAGGTATTGGGCTCACTGAATCCAACCGGAGGCCCGGATCTGTTAGACATTGCCGTCTATGGCGATCCTGGTGATGCCGGACGCAACATCATTCACATCGCCCAAGGCGGACTGGGACTTCCAGACGAGGCCTATTATCGCGAGGAGCGCTATGCGGCAATTCGTGAAGCCTACAAGGACATGGTCGCCAAACTCCTGCATCTCGCGCAGCAGGAAGCACCGATGAGCGATGCTCAGGACAAAGCTGCCGCATTCCTTGCCTTTGAAACGCATCTCGCAGCACATCATTGGGACAATGTGGAAACCCGCGACGAAGATAAGACATATAATCCAACCTCCTACGACGAGTTGAGTTCAGCACTCGATTCCTTTGACATCGATACATGGGTCTCAGCATGGCAGTTCGCATACAATGCCACCTTTACCGCGACTGATCAGCCCATAGATATGAAGGCTGCCCTGGCTCATACCATCGTGCATGAACCCAGCTTCCTTACCGGTCTCAATGATCTGTGGAGCCGCACAGAGCTCAGCGATCTCAAGCTCTGGGCGAGAGTTCATACACTTATCGCATGGGCGACTTTCATGAATCGGGACTTCGAACAGACAAAGTTCGACTTCTACGGCAAGACCCTTTCCGGAACGACACAGATGCGCGACCGGTGGAAGCGCGGCGTTGCACTTGTCAACTCCACCTGCGGAGAAGAGGCGGGACGCGAATACGTTCAACGGCACTTCCCGCAAAGCAGCAAGAGGCAGATGGAGAAATTGGTCAGTAATCTGATCAAGGCATACGAATCCTCCATTGCCGCGAGCGAATGGCTTGGCGAAGACACCAAGAAGAAGGCACTCGACAAGATGGCCAAATTCTCGCCAAAAATTGGATTTACCAACCATTGGCGTGACTACACGGCACTTAAGGTCGGCGACGACCGTGGCCTCATTGCAAACTTACGCATTGCCAACGCCTATGAGACTGGCTACCAGATTTCCAAGGCCGGCAAGCCTGTCGATAAAGACGAATGGCTCATGAATCCACAGACTGTGAATGCCTACTACGAGCCAACGCTCAACGTGATCGTGTTCCCAGCGGCAATTTTGCAGCCGCCATTCTTCGATCCGAATGCAGATGATGCTGCCAACTATGGCGGTATCGGAGCAGTCATCGGACATGAAATCGGGCATGGATTCGACGATCAGGGCAGCAAGTATGATGGCAACGGCCAACTGCACGACTGGTGGACTGAGAGCGACCGCAGCAACTTCGAAAAGCGCACCAAGGCACTGATCGATGAATACAATGCATTCGTTCCACAGCAGCTAGCCGACAAATATGTCGAAACACCGGACAAGGCTCCGCATGTCAATGGCGCACTCACCATTGGTGAAAACATTGGCGATCTTGGCGGCGTCAACATCTCACTCAAAGCATATGCATTCGCATTGGACGAGAAGCAAGGTAAGCCACGCGACGCAAGCCCTGAAGGCATCCAGGAAGCACTTGACTCCGCTCCTGAGATCGATGGCTTCACCGGACTGCAACGGTTCTTCCTGTCCTATGCCACCATCTGGCGCACCAAGATGCGCGACGAACTCGCAGAACAATATCTGCAGATCGATCCACACTCCCCTGCAGAATTCAGAACGAATGGCATTGTGAGCAACGTCGATCTGTTCTACAAGGCCTTTGGCGTAAAGGCAGGAGACGGCATGTGGATTGAGCCGGAGCAGCGCGTACGCATTTGGTGATGAGCTGAGTAGTGCTTGGTCTTAAGCACATGCTTACTGCTTTGTGTGAGTCACGCGCGGGTGTTCGGGGTGTGTTTTCTGCGTTACCACAGAAAACACACCCCGACCCATTTCAGGCCCTCATGATTCATGCATGCTGAAGAGATTGCGTTGCCGTAGCAGAAACGTTAGTCGGTTGAGACTCGAATGGGCGATAGTTTGTCTTACGCCCAGATGCCTGTATCGGAGTTTGGTTCGTTGCGATGCTGACAACCTTGTGAACATCAGGATGTGCATCCTTATGGTGACGCTCACTTGGCAGAGCAATAGAGGCTTTCTTCCGGGTGAACGAGCTCACCCCCAGGCCGAGATGATGGCCGATGCACGACGCTTCGATAATCACTGCTGATTGATGATCTCCATTTCTGTCGGTCCATTCCTCCGTTTCCAGCACCCCGCTGACAACCACCGGCTGACCTTTATGAATGGATTGCAGTACGTTTGCAGCCAATGTCTTATATGCCTTCACTGTCATCCATGTCGTGGCACGCTCCTCCCACTGGTTTCTTCGTACATGGAAGTAGCCACGCGTTGAAGCCAGGCGGAATGTGCAGACCGGGTTGCTTTCCTCTCGGCCAATACGCAGCGGCTCAGTGGCTACGAATCCCGTGATTGTGATCGTTCCTTGCTGTGATGCCATGATGATTCCTTCCTCAACATTGTCATGGGCGTGAGAACTGCCCTTTCGTTATCTTTCGCAGCTAACCAACTGCGGTGAGATAACTATGCCAATATTGCAGCGAGGAATACACCAGATATTCGAATGTGGTCGAATGTGCTTGAACCCGAACATCCTGGGGAATTCAAGCACCATTCGACCACATAGAGCAACGCTGCATCGAAGTCGTGCATTGTGTTGCGCGTCTGGGGCGGAACACCGATTAGATGAGCTCTGCCACCCGATCAGCAATCGTCTGTGCCGCTTGAGATACGGGCACCGATTGCGAATGTGAACCATCGCGGTCACGAATTTCAATCGTGCCATTGGCTGCGGTGTCTCTACCAGCGATAGCGACGATCGGCACGCCAAGCAATTCACTGTCCTTGAACTTCACGCCCGGAGAAACCTTCGCGCGATCATCGAACAGAGTCTCAATCCCCCGCTGTTCGAGTTCGTCAACCAGCTGTTCTGCTGCCTCGAATACCTTGGAATCCTTGCCTGTGGCCAACACATGCACCTGAGCCGGAGCGACCGCAACTGGCCACGCCAGACCCTTATCATCGTGATGACTTTCGGCAATGCACGCAAGCACACGTGATACGCCGATGCCGTAGCAGCCCATCCATACTGGAACTGCCTTGCCATTCTCGTTCAGCACCTTCAAATCCAGAGCCTTGGAGTACTTCAGTCCCAGTTGGAACACCTGACCGATTTCGACACCGCGTTCGAAGCTCAACGGGCCCGATCCATCCGGACTCATGTCTCCATGACGCACTTCAACGGCTTCGACGCTTCCATTGGCTTCGAAATCCCGCCCATATACGGCATTGAACACATGTGTTCCCTCGTGATCTGCTCCCGTCACCCAAGCAGTTCCGCGAGCAACGTGATGGTCAAGAAGATAGGTGATCGGTTCATCGATTCCGGCATGTTCAGCTTGCGGACCAAGCACCTTCGGTCCGATGTAGCCCTTGACCAATTCCGGATGCTTCCTCAGGTCGTCTGGCGAA
This sequence comes from Bifidobacterium aquikefiri, assembly GCF_002259795.1. Taxonomy (GTDB): domain Bacteria; phylum Actinomycetota; class Actinomycetes; order Actinomycetales; family Bifidobacteriaceae; genus Bombiscardovia; species Bombiscardovia aquikefiri. The sequence goes on from NZ_MWXA01000005.1 coordinate 580,080, forward strand.
GCCTCTTCGATTTCTGAAGGAGCAAACTGGGCTTCAAGACGCTTCATGTCGACCTGGCGATCTCCTGGAACACCAATCGCAACCAATTCACGCCAAGGCTTGTCATGATCCTTGTCTTCGGCATGCTTTACAACGATTATCACATTCTTGAGGGTATCGGCGGCTGTCCATGCACGCCCATCTTCGCGCGGATGCAGGGCATTTGCCTGGCTTACCAGCGAATCAATCGTGGTGGAATCCGGTGTTTTCAACGCTTTCATCGAAGGAGTTGCAGAAAAATCAACGTCTTGCATAGCAGGTGTTGTCAGTGCCTCCACATTCCAAGCCTTACCCGAGGGGGCCTGTGCAAAGGTGTCTTCACCGATGGCGAGCGGAGCAAGAAACTCCTCGGACTCCGAGCCTCCCATAGGACCGGAAACAGCATGAACAATCACATACTTCACACCGAGTCGGTTGAAAATACGCTGGTAGGCGTTACGCTCATCGTTGTAACAGGTCTTGAGTCCATCCTCGTCAATCGTGAATGAATACCCATCCTTCATGATGAATTCGCGACCGCGAATCAGACCGGCACGCGGACGGAATTCGTCACGATACTTCGTCTGAATCTGATACAGATTCACTGGCAGATCCTTGTAGGACGAATACATGTCCTTGACCAGAAGCGTGAACATTTCCTCATGCGTGGGGGCAAGAAGATAGTCTGCCTCGTGACGATCCTTCAATCTGAAAATATTGTCGCCGTATTCTTCCCAGCGATGGGTGGCTTCATATGGCGCCTTTGGCAGCAATGCCGGAAAATGCACTTCCTGAGCATGTATGGAACTCATTTCCTCACGGATGATTGCCTCGACCTTGGCGAGAACACGCAAACCGAGCGGCAGCCAGACATATATGCCTGGCGAAGTCTTACGAATATACCCTGCACGAACCAGCAGCTTGGCCGAATCGACATCGGCATCTGCAGGGTCTTCTCGCAGGGTACGAAGAAACAGTGATGACATGCGAAGTGCTTGAGAACTCATGAATCCCAAGGGTATTCATATTGAGGGACATAGCTTTCAGGCACTCGACACTTAAAGACGAATGCTCACTGGAACACGAGCTAGAAGAGAGCACTCTGTGAAAAACCATCCGCGGATTCTTCCGCGGATTCCTCTGACAAGTCGTCGTCAAACTCGTCAATGGCCGGCCTTGCCGTGAATGATTGCGCACCCTCACCCGCCAATCTGGCCGAAGCAGCCTTTGAATCCTGACGAAGTGCAGAATCGAGCGAAACCGCTTCCGGCGAAACAAGGAACGCATGCTCGTTGATGCCTCGCAGATACAAGCCATCCAAGGCCTCGACTCGGGACAAGGCAACATATCCCATGCCTGGAGCAAAGGTACGTCGCAGATCCATGACTGCCCTATCAAGCGTCATACCCTGGGACTTATGAATCGTAATCGCCCAGGCGCATCGCAGTGGTACCTGATTGACAGATGCGAGCACAGTCTCACCATCCATCATTTCCCATGATGCCGGTTTCATGGTGACGGTATTGCCGTTCTCGAATTGAACAATGGGCCATCCACCCTTGTTCTCCTGTGCGAAGCCCTTGATTGTACCGATCGAGCCGTTCACATATTGCCGGTCTGGATCGTTTCTCAGTGCCATGACGTTCGCTCCGGCTTTCAAGACCAGATGCTCGGGGGCCAGCATGTTCTTCTTCAATCGTTCAACCAACTGAGCTGGCCCAGCGGATTCTGCATGGAACTCGTGAGCGTCAAGCATGATCTGAGCAAGGCGCATGTCGTTCAAGGCATCAGCCTGCCGATTCACCGGGAACAGATTCACCGCGACCTCAGATGTCGCCGGCACCTTGCCCAATCTGTTGGCGAGCACGTCATGGTCTTCCTGGCTCACCGAGCCGTCGCGGATATCGGTCAGCACCGTAAGCAGTTGGCCATCATCCTGCCTATGCTGCTCGGTCAAATAGCAAATGATGGGGTTCAAGGCAGGCCAGACCAGAGAATCGGTGACAAAGCCGTCGGGATCCTTGCCGAGACGTGCGTACTCCTGACGTGATGAGAGCAACAGCTCGTCGGGCATCATCATGTCTGCATCACGGTGCGAACGCGTGACCGGCGGGAGCTGGAAGAAGTCACCTGAGAGAACAACCTGCAGACCCCCGAAAGGCTCGGGATTGTTTCGCAGTGCCCTACACACCTGATCCACCATGTCGAATAGCCAAGCGTGCATCATCGAAACCTCATCGATGACCAGCACGTCCGTTGCCTCAATCCTGCGCTTGCGCCGACTGCGGATTCGCTTCAGCAACTCCGACGTCAGAAACTTGGAAACCCCTACACCGCTCCACGAGTGAATGGTCTGCCCATTGATATGCGTCGAAGCAATGCCTGTTGAGGCAGTCACTGCCACCGAGGCACCCTCTGCGCGCTTTCGACTGATGAACTCATTGAGTACAAAGGTCTTGCCGGCACCGGGCGCTCCGGTGATGAACGCATTCGCACCCGCATTCAAGATAGCTAAAGCCTCTTTTTGAAACATATCCTCACCATCTCACACGCGATTGATGCCATGTTGAACCTCCACCAGGTCTTGTTGAAGGGAATCATCGATATTTTCTATTCATTGTGAACTATGTAGAGTATCAAACCAGAAAAACGTCAGTGGCCCAAGGCTATTTTGGGAAAAAATCAAGTTTGTACTTCAAGAAGTTCACAATGAACGCAATCCGTCTCGTACTATTCCAAAAAATCAGTAATCGAGCTTTTCCGGGGTGGCAATATCCTCCACGGGAGCGCCTTGTTCCTCGAATGTGCGCAGGAGACTGGTGCTTTCAATTTCCTCAGCACCGGCCTTTGCCTCCGTTTCGCTGGCCCCGGGGGTAGGTGTGAAGAACATCTTGCGATAGTATCGCAGCTCATCCATAGACTCGATGATATCCGCCAGGGCACGGTGGCCACCGTGCTTCGCAGGTTTATTGAGGTATACATTCGGATACCAGCGGCGTGAGAGCTCCTTTACGGTGCTCACATCGATCACACGATAGTGCAGCAGATCCATCAGATTCGGCATGAACCGGTCAAGGAATTTCTTATCGGAACCGACCGAATTCCCCGCAAGGTGAGCCTTGCCATGTTTGGGCAGGAAAGGCTTGACATAGTCAATGACCTGTTGCTGGGCCTCGGCAAGAGGCAAGCCCCGCTTCATTTCCTCAATGAGACCTGACGATGTATGCATATGACGTACGAAGCTGTTCATCTGTGCGAGTGCGGCATCCGAAGGCTTGATAACCAGATCGATGCCTTCGTCAAGTACATTCATGTCGAAATCGGTAGGAACAACCGACACCTCGCAAAGCTCGTCATGGAAGATGTCAAGACCGGTCATCTCGCAGTCTATCCATATCATTCGCGATTCTTCTGAGCTGAAGGTCATATCGTCCTTGCTCCCCATAACTTCCACCTTTCGTTCCCGTCGGCCTCGAATGCCGAACTCTTTAGGTTATCCCGCAATGGGGACGAAACCCGGTTGATCAGGGTGCATGAAAAATCCCGGATGAGCAAGGGTGCTCATCCGGGATGATCTCAGCGATGGGAAGCAGATATCAGTTGTGGAAACCTGTGTAATTCGGGGCTTCCTTGGTCATCACGATGTCATGAGGATGCGATTCGCGCAGACCTGCATCCGTGATACGGATGAATTTACCCTTTTCCTGAAGCTCTGCAATCGTACGCGCACCGGTATAGAACATCGTCTGATGCAGACCGCCGACAAGTTCGTAGAGCACGTAGTTCAATGGGCCGCGATATGGAACTTCGCCTTCGACGCCTTCTGGAACGACCTTGTCGTTGCTGGTAACATCGGCCTGGAAGTATCGATCCTTCGAGTAGCTCTTTTTGCCGCGCGGTGCCATTGCACCGAGCGAACCCATGCCGCGATAGATCTTGTACTGCTTGCCATGCAGCAGCACCTTCTCGCCTGGAGCCTCCTCGGTTCCTGCGAGCAGACCGCCGAGCATCACGGTGTCGGCACCGGCAACGATTGCCTTGGCAATGTCACCGGAATAATGGATGCCACCGTCGGCGACCAATGGGATGCCGGCAGGCTTGCAAGCAAGGCTCGAATCATAAACAGCGGTGAGCTGGGGTACGCCAACGCCTGCCACAATTCTGGTCGTGCAGATGGAACCTGGGCCAACGCCGACCTTCACCGCGTCAACGCCGGCATCGATCAGAGCCTGGGCACCCTCGCGGGTCGCGACGTTGCCACCGATGATCTGCACGCCGTCAAAGGCATGGTCACTCTTGATGCGCTTGATCATGTCCAGCATGAGCTTGGCATGACCGTGTGCGGTATCGACGACCAACACATCAACGCCGGCATCAACCAATGCGGTCGAACGCTGCCATGCATCGCCGAAGAAGCCGACGCCCGCGGCGACACGCAACCTACCTTGCTCATCCTTGGTGGCATTCGGGTATTGTTCGGTCTTCACGAAATCCTTGACGGTTATCAGTCCGGCAAGCTTGCCTTCGTTGTCGAGCAAAGGCAGTTTCTCAACCTTGTGCTGGGCGAGCAGTCGGTGTGCATCTTCTCGGGTGATGTCGGCAGGACCGGTGATCAAGTTATCCTTGGTCATCACATCGCGCACCTTCAAGGTGTCGTAATCCGAAGGATTCACGAACCTCATGTCACGGTTGGTGATGATGCCGACGAGATGGTCCTGCGTGTCAACAACAGGCAGACCAGATACATGATATGCGGCGCAGAGCTTGTCGAGATCGGTGAGCGTCGCATCGGGAGTGACGGTCAGCGGGTCAGAGATCATGCCGGATTCGCTGCGCTTTACGATATCTACCTGATTTGCCTGATCTTCGATGCTCAAGTTGCGGTGGAGTACCCCGATACCACCATTGCGAGCCATCGAGATAGCCATCTGGGCCTCGGTGACGGTATCCATAGCAGCCGACAACACCGGGGATTTCATCGTAATCCCCTTGGTGAGATGAGTTGTTGTGTCAACCTCGGAAGGAATCACATCCGATTCGTTGGGAAGAAGGAGCACATCATCATATGCAAGCCCGAGCTTCTCGAACATTGGTGGAACTGGAGTATAGCGGGATTCTGAATTCTGTTCAGTCAATGTAGCCATAACAGTACTGTATATTCGGATACTGACCTTGGCGACACATTCGCTTCGCTGATATCGAAACTCCTGTATTTTCAGTCCTTATGCTGTTTGTGTTCCTCTTCGAATGCCTTTTCTCGTCGGCGGGCTGCCGCCAGTGCGGCATTCTCCTCGCGAATCTCTGGAATTCTACGACGATAATACGGATACAATGTGGCGATGGTGAGCATAACCGCTGATATCACAAAGCCAATCGCCACATATTGCGCCTTGAAGAACAGAATCATGATAGAGCCAAATGAGATAAGTGCTGCCCAGCCCCACAGAATAAGCACAGCCGAACGAACGGAATGACCAATGCGAATCATGCGATGATGCAGATGCATGCGGTCAGGGTGGGTCGGTGACTGACCATGGCTGAGCCGGCGAACGATGGCAAGAAACATATCGAGCACGGGGAGAAAGAGTACCAAAAGCGGCAAAAGTATTGGCATAAACACGGGAAGATAGATGCTGGCATGGATAGAAACCGGATCGAGACGGCCCGTCATGACGATGGATGCACAGGTAATCAGATAACCGAGGAGCATGGATCCTGAGTCGCCCATGAATAGCTTGGCTGGATGCCAGTTGTGAAGAAGAAAGCCGACGCATACCCCTACCAGCATTACATCGATGAGAGTGGCCATAGAAGCGTAGCTCGGTGATGTTCGGGCGAGAATATATGAATAGATGGCGAAGGCAATGCCCCCTATTGCCACGATGCCTGCTGCAAGGCCATCCAGGCCGTCCACGAAATTGACGGCGTTGATCGACGCAACGAGCAAAAAGGCGGTAATCGCCATGGAAAGGCTTGGAGAGGCCGTGACGAGTGAACCGAGCGGCAACGAGATGATCTGGATGCCGCCCCACGATACGAACACTGAAATAAGCAGCTGCCCTGCCAGCTTGAGCATCCAATCGAGATCCCACAGATCGTCGGTCACACCCAACATGCATATCAGCAAGGCTCCGCACAGGATGAACCATGCCTGATTGCTGGACGCAAACAGCCCATTGATAAAGGGGAACGTACTGGCATATGCCGTAGCTACGGCAAAGCCTATCAACATGCCTACGCCACCCATGCGAGGTGTCGGCACAGTATGAACATCGCGAGCGCGAACTTTGCCCACTGCTCCAATACGTATGGCAAGATGGCGAACAAGTGGCGTCACCAGCCAGGTGACACCCCCTGCGATGGCGGCGATGAACAGATAAACTCTCATGCGCTGGTTTCCGACGTGTTCGACTCATGTGGCCGAGAGCCATTCGGCGTGCGGTGCATGCTCTGACTGGCATGGATGATGTCGCGCAGTTGCGATTCGGGAATCACTCCCGCTCGCAGGATTGCGATGCCATCGGCGTCGTTCTTGGACGTTGTCACAACCGTACTTGCCACTGGACCAGGGGTCGTACCGGCATCAAGATACAGAGCAACGCTATCGCCCAGTTGCGCCTGTGCTTCCTGAGCGCTCTGCGCACTGTCATGACCTGAGATATTCGCGCTCGATGCAGCCAAGGGTCCAGTTGCTGCAAGAATGCGACGAGTACTATCCGCGTCAGGAACACGAACTGCCTGAGTTCGGGCCGTGACTTCGAGCTTGATTGTCTGCAACTGCGTATCTGCGCTCGCTATGCAGATCGGCGAAAATGCCCCTGGAAGCAACGATGCCGAAAGCACATCAAGTGGGTATGGAAGTCTCAGATCCAATTTCCCGATCTCGTCTGTATCTGCAAGAAGCACCTGCAACGATTTGGTACGTGGACGTTGCTTGGCCTCGAACAAGGCATCAATGGCGATGTCATTGAAAGGATCACATGCAATGCCGTATACCGTATCTGTTGGCATCACAATCAACTTGCCCTCATGAATGTATTGGGCAGCCAATGCCAAGGAATCCTCGTCGATTAAACGAATCTCACTCATTTACCCGTATCATCTCGCTTTGTCTGTATTTGGAAAGCTCTTGCACGCCATGCATGCCGACATCGTTTTGGGAAATGTCCGCACACGGTCTATGTTCAGTCTACAATGCCGATTCTCACGGATGCATCTCTCATCTGCTTCTGTTTTTTGTGTTTTTTAGTCTTGTCCGTTTTTTTGTTGCCTGCATTTGAAAAACTCGGCGTATGGGCACCGTCATTTCAACGTTGTTGAGCTGCAATACACGCAACATTCCTAAAATAGGCAACAAAATTAATGGTTCCCCGAAAATTCCTTCACTTTTGACTCGTATTTGCTTGCGACTGCCGTGAAGCAATCAAGAAACGGTCACGATGTGTGAGATCCTGTTCAGTTTGTGCGTTTCTATATCCTTGTGCCAATGCGTAGTTTCGCAAGGCCGCGCCTTGCGAGATGTCGTGCTCCATAACCAGCACTCCTCCAACCTTCAGCAGTGTGGCTGCCCTGTCGATGATGCGTTTGGGGAATCGCAGGCCGTCAGGCGAACCGCCGTATAAGGCTTGCTGCGGTTCCCAATCACGGACTTCGGGTTGAGCCGGGATTTCTCGCTCTGGAATGTACGGCGGATTACAGATAATCACATCGCAGTACCCATCAAGCGATTGCAGAGTCTGAACGCTGGTGGCATCGCCTTCGATAAGCTCCAGGGAACTGCCGATCTCATCGATCCGTGCTTGATTTTTCTGAATATTCTTTCGAGTCCACTCAATTGTCCGTTCAGATTGTTCAACCGCATAGACGCGGGCGTGCGGCACTTCCGTCGCCACGCTCACAGCGATGGCACCCGAACCGGAGCAGAGATCGACCATCACCGGCCGGCCTATCTTCTGCCGTTGCAACCAGTCGAGTGCAGCCTGAACCACAAGCTCGGTCTCTTGCCGTGGAATGAACACGCCTGTGCCCACAAGCACGTCCAGGAATCTGAATCGTGCATGACCGACGATGTATTGCAATGGTTCGCGTCTGATTCTTCGTTGCAGCAGCTTGGCAAACAAATCCAAGGCATCGCCTGCCTGTTGCGGCAGGGAAAGCTCGTCGGAGCCATTCCAGCGGGTAAAGGCGCTCTCAAAGCTGGAACCGAGAATCATCGCCGTGCGAATATCATTCACGCTGACGCTCAAGCCGAAAGACGCCGCGAACGCAAGCAACACCATGGAATCATGTTGTGGCGAATCAATCCCGCATGATTTCAGCGCTTCAGTTGCGTCTCGAACGATATCTTCAACAGACTTCCCCAAGCCCAGGCCATGCTCCGCTTGATGCACGATCTCGCAACTTACTTCTGTTGCGCGGCGAGACGGTCGGCTTCGTCGGTCTGCATGTCGGAATCGATGACTGCCTGCAAATCTCCGTCTAACACTTGATCCAGGTTGTAGGCCTTGTAATTCGTTCGATGATCGACAATGCGATTCTCGGGAAAATTATATGTACGGATGCGTTCAGAGCGATCCATGGAACGAACCTGGGAATGGCGCATGTCTGCGGCCTCCTCGGCTTCCTGCTCATGCTTCATCGCGAGAAGACGCGATTTCAGGACGCGCAGCGCCGCCTGCCTGTTCTGTATTTGAGATTTTTCGTCCTGCATGCTCACCACAATGCCGGTTGGAATGTGAGTCATGCGCACCGCAGAATAGGTGGTGTTTACCGACTGACCCCCTGGGCCCGAACTCATGAATATGTCGATCTTCAAATCCTTGGGATCAACTTCAATCTCATCGTCATCCTCGTCAGCTTCAGGGAAGACAATCACTCCGGCTGCGGATGTCTGAATACGACCCTGAGACTCAGTAACGGGGACACGCTGAACGCGGTGAACGCCGCCCTCGTATTTCATACTTGCCCATACACCGTCCACAGGCGATTGCACCGACTTGGCGCGCAAGGCAATCTGAACGTCTTTCATTCCGCCAAGCTCGGTGGAATTCTCACTCATCAGCTCGGTCTTCCAACCACGCTTTTCTGCATAGCGCGTATACATGCGTAGCAGGTCTCCAGCAAACAGCGCGGCTTCCTCGCCACCAGTGCCCGCCTTGATCTCCATGATCACATCGCGCGAATCATCAGGATCACGCGGAATCAGAGCATTGCGCAGCTTTTCTTCAACTCCAGGCAACTGTGATTCAAGGCGTTTGGCCTCCGCCTGGAAGTCTGCATCTTCATCCGCCATCTCTTTGGCGGCCTCATAGTCGTCCCGCACGCGTGCATATTGCTGATATGCACTCACAATCAGACCAAGCTCAGAATGACGACGCCCAAGTTTGCGCATCTTGTCTGGATTCGATGCCACCTCCGGCTGACTCATCTGCCGCTCAATGTCGCGATATTCCTCAAGTGCCGTGAGGGCTGCTGGGAATTGCTCATCGGATGCCATTGAATCCCTCTCCACCTATCATTGTCTTGCCTATCAATCGTATGCAAGCCCATACATACTGCGCAACGCAGCTATACAACAAAAAAGCCAACCCTTTTCCGGGCATCGCAAAGGAAAACCCAGTGAAAGGATTGGCGTCAATAACGCTACTTGTTCTTCTTGCCGTAACGAGCTTCGAAACGAGCGACACGACCACCGGTGTCGAGAATCTTCTGCTTGCCGGTATAGAACGGGTGGCACTTCGCGCACACATCAACGGTCATATGATCGCTTTTCTCAGTCGAGCGTGTGATGAAATGGTTGCCACACGAACATGTGACTTCCACCGCATGATATTCGGGATGAATTCCCTGCTTCATATTGACTCCTAGAGTTCAAGGCACCGGGTCGCCATGCCCCTATGACAGACGTGAACCGGAACTGTTGAGATTATACGCCATAACCTCAACCGAGCATACTCACTCTCAGCATATTGACGACATTTCGATAACTTCGCTGCTCATTGTGAACTTCTCGAAGTATAAAACTCAATTATCCCTGTTCTATTCCCTCATCCGTACCAAATTTCATCGTTTATACTTTGGTAAGTTCACAATGAGCAGCCTAGACCTTAAAAAGTGACCTGGATCATTGTCGAAATCGGCGAATTCATTTTTGTGGCGTGTCTGGAACGCGAATCATTGCTTCCTGGGCAATGGCCGCGACGAGAGAACCATCCTGCGAATACACCTTGGCAAAGCTCAGACCACGGCCATGCGCCGCTGTGGGTGTGTCTTGCACATAGAGATGCCAGGCGTTGATATCCACATTGCGATACCACCACATTGAATGATCTATAGAAGCATAGGAAATACCGGGTGTGACCAGACTCAGACCCGCACGGCGCAATACCGGCTCCATCATGACCTGATCGCATCCAAGTGCAAGCATGGCGCGATGCATGACCTGAGAAATGTTGACCTTCCCATCTGCCTTCATCCATACCATCTGTTTGCCTGAATCTTCGTCAACCGCCTGCTTGTCGGCACCCATAAGCAGCGTTGCATTGACATGTCGAATGTCAAATGGAGATTTGGTTGCATAGAAATTGGCGAATGGTGACTGCTCTGCATAGGGTGTCATCAAATCCTTCGCGCTGGTAAGCGATTCCGGATCAGGCACGTCGCTGGGCATCGAATCGGCAAATTCCACACCACGCTGATTCGGTTCCTGGAAGCTTGAAATTGAAGTCAGGATCGAACCCTGAGCCTGCGTGGCGTTGACGCGTCTGGAAGAGAAAGACTTTCCATCGCGCAGATTTTCAACATCGAAGAGTATATCCTGACGAATGTCGCCGGCAGAGACAAAGTAGCCATGAATCGAGTGAGGCAGGCGACCCTCCGGCACCGTTTTGGATGCCGCAACCACCGCCTGTGCGATAACCTGACCCCCATAGACACGCCCTGTAGGAAAATACATACTCTCGCCGTTGACATATGTATGGTTCCGGTACTCCGAAGGTTCTCCCAGACTCAGCACCCTTACCAAATCATCAAGTGGTGTGGCGGATTTAGTTGAAGCCATCCTCTCCCCCTTTTACGTTCATGGCACACTCTACCTGCAACGTTATGACACGATGCTTGAATTTTCCGTTTATTCTGTTGAAGTCTAACCATGGCAAGTAAATAACTGCATATGTTATGTAACGAACAGGTTCAGAAGATGAACAGCGCGTGACGAAGAAAGCGCACGCCGAGCCTGACACATCCCCATGAACCACAAGTGTCAGGCTCTGACTGAACCTGTTCTCAACGCGTAAGCTTGCGATGCAGACGGTGAGGCTTCGATGCCTCTTCTCCAAGACGCGCAACCTTGTTCTCCTGATATGCCTGGAAGTTGCCTTCGAACCAATACCAGTTGCCTGGATCGTCGTCGTTGCCTTCCCACGCCAGAATATGAGTGGAGATGCGGTCCAGGAACCAACGATCGTGCGAAATGACCACAGCGCATCCGGGAAATGCGAGCAAGGCATTTTCAAGACTTTCAAGGGTTTCTACGTCCAGATCGTTGGTGGGCTCGTCAAGCAGCAGTAGATTGCCGCCCTGTTTCAAGGTAAGGGCCAGATTCAAACGGTTACGCTCTCCACCTGAAAGTACCCCGGCAGGCTTCTGCTGATCGGGACCTTTGAATCCGAAGCTTGCGACATAGGCTCTCGTTGGCACTTCAACCCCGCCGACTTCCATAAAGTCAAGTCCGCCGGATACCACCTGCCAGAGATTCTTGTCAGGATCAATGCCCTCGCGATTCTGATCGACATAAGAAATCTTGACGGTGTCGCCGATATCCAATGATCCGCTCGTGAGAGGTTCAAGACCGACAATCGTCTTGAACAGCGTGGATTTTCCGACACCGTTTGGACCAATCACACCGACAATGCCGTTTCGAGGCAGAGTGAAGCTCAGATCGTCAATCAGCACGCGATCCCCGAAAGCCTTGTGAATATGCTCTGCCTCAAGCACCTTTGAACCCAGACGCGGACCCGGTGGAATCTGAATCTCCGAGAAGTCGAGTTTCTTGTTATTGCGTGCCTCGGTCTCCATCTGTTCATAGCGTTCCAAACGAGCCTTGTTCTTCGCCTGACGCGCCTTAGGAGAGCTGCGCACCCAGTCCAATTCGGAATTGAGCCGACGCGAAAGCTTGGCATCCTTGGCGCCCTGAACTTCCAGACGCTTGGCCTTGGTCTCCAGATACGTCGAATAGTTGCCCTTGTACGGATAGAGATGGCCGCGGTCAACCTCGCATATCCATTCGGCAACGTTATTGAGGAAGTACCGATCGTGGGTGACGGCAAGTACTGCGCCCTTGTATGTATGAAGGAAGTTTTCGAGCCACAGGATTGATTCAGCATCCAAATGGTTGGTGGGCTCATCGAGCAGGAGCAGATCCGGCGCTTCCAGCAGCAGCTTGCATAGTGCCACTCGTCGACGCTCGCCTCCAGAAAGCACGGTAACCGGAGTGTCTGAATCAGGGCATTGCAAAGCATCCATGGCCTGGTCGAGCTGGCTGTCCAGATCCCAGGCATCTGCGGCATCGATCTCTTCCTGGAGCTTGCCCATCTCTGCCATCAACGCATCAAAATCGGCGTCCGGCTTGGCCATTTCCTCGCCAATCTCATTGAATCGACGAATCTTTGCCTTGATTCCTCCGAAGGCCATCTCAATGTTTTCGCCAACAGTCTTATCCTCATCGAGCGGTGGCTCCTGCTGCAAAATCCCAACGGTGTAGCCAGGGGTGAGCTGGGCCTCTCCGTTGGAAACCGTATCCAGACCTGCCATGATCTTGAGCAGCGTAGATTTTCCCATGCCGTTCGGTCCCACAACGCCGATCTTGGCGCCAGGAATGAAACTGAGCGTGACATCGTCAAGGATGACGCGCTCTCCAAAAGCTTTTCGTGCCTTAATCATTTGGTAGATGAACTCTGCCATGTGTTATCTTTCCATCTTTCTTGCCGGTGTTACCTGCCAGCGTAGCGTGCCAGTGCTGAGCGTAACTCTAACCCATCGAAGCCGAAATGCGAGGCTCAACCAATTTCTGCCTATTCCAACGATTTCGAAGCTTCTTCTCATGCCGACATCAATCCTACAATCACTCCCAGATGGGGAGCTTCTCGAGTTTTGCGGCAAATGAACAGTTGTTAGGCTCAGTTTGCCGCATGATGGTGGTCACATGCACAGGAAAACCAGGTCTTATACTGCGCAATTGCCGCAAAACTCGGGAATCTCGATTATCCTGCGCTCAGGCGTGCACACGCCGTTGTGCAAACACGCGGTAAAGTAATCCTCGGTGTTCCCGCCCGAATGCGCAGGTCAAGGAATGCTGTGAATGCCCTTCTGCATCCACATCAGCAGTGCGCACAATGCAATTGGAGACGATCCTCATGACAAATATCACACAACATACACGCAATCATTATACTTGGAGACCGGCGGACATTGCGGTCGCGGCATCGGTTGGCGTTGCATCAGGCTTGGTTTTTTGGGGATTCAACTATGTCTCCGCCTGGCTGTTCCCTCTGATGCGAACGATTTTGCCAGGAACGGGAAGTCTGTTCCATGCAATCTGGTATTTCTCCGGCCCATTGGCCTTGCTGATCATTCGCAAACCGGGCGCTGCGGTCTTTGTGAATCTTGTCGGCAGCGCAGTTGAGATGCTTCTTGGCAATCAGTTCTCAGTGAGCTTCGTCTTCGTATCAGCCATATTTCAGGCATTGTTCTCTGAACTCGCCTTTGCGATCTTTCTCTACAAACGCTGGACGCTCAGCATCAGCATGCTGTCGGGTCTGCTGACCGCCATTGAATATGGTCTCTATCTGTTGTTCTTCCAATATCAGGGTGTGGCTTTCTTCAGCGCATACGGCATCACCCATATGATTTGCGAGATGATCGGAGGCATTCTGATTGGCGGTGTAATGAGTTGGTACCTCTTTGTTGCCATAGCCAAGACCGGTGCCTTGGATAAGTTCGCATCCGGCCGTTCAATCAAAGCCAAAGTTGAATAGACTGAATAGACTGAATAGGCCCGCCCACACATGCCAAGCCTGATGAACCCGGGTTGGTTCATCAAGGTTACATTGGGCAACTGATGTTTCCTGTCAAAGGTCGATTCAGCAGTAGCCTCACCTTTCATCCTAAAGTGCTGATTCAGCTCAGTTTATGAGTCTGACTCAGCACTTCATGTGGCTTCGCAGATTTCGGTCCGCGATAGAGCATCACGCTGGGCACAGTCAGCATCGCCACGACGATTGCAGCTATCACCGGATAAAGCCATCGCGGAATGCCAGTCTGCCCAGCTGCAGGAACGAATGTCATTACAAACGCACTCACGCATGCGATGATGCCCATGACCGCCATCGCATACAGCGCCGGGGCACGATACCCGTTGTTGCCAGTTTTATGTTTACGCCGGAGATTGATGCTTGCAGCAAACATCAGCATGTACATCATCACATAGAGTGCCACGGCCATGCCGATCAGGAGCGAAAACACCATCGAGACGCTCGAGGGAAATATCACATAAAGACATGCGAGAATCGTGACGATCACTCCCATGCTCAGCAGAATGCCCGACTGTGCTCCACTTCGATTTGTGGTTTTGAAATAGTCTGGCAGACAACCATCCTGGGCTGCGTTGTATAGACCACGAGAAGGACCTGAGATCCAGCTGACTATGGAGGCGACGGCACCAAACACAATCGCCAGTCCCATGACACTACCCATGAAACCAAGGTGGAAGCTCTGGAACATCATCTGGAAGGCGACGACAGTGCCGTTTGAAAGGTTGACGTTGCTAGGCAGCACCATGGCCAGAATCAGGGTGGGTATGATGAAAATCGCGAGTGCGCTGATGAACGCAATCCCTATGACTCGCGTATATTTCCTGGGCTCTTCCATCTGCTGTGCATGTACGGCATTGACCTCCATGCCGCCGAATGCGAGCACATTCTGAACCACCAGAGCAATGCCGGCAATATTGGTGAAATTGGGAATGGGAGAGCTCGCCGTCAGCGTCGAAGATATATGCTGACCCGTGAGCAGCCACGCCGCTCCGAGAATGAGCAACAGGCACGCAGGGATAATGGTTCCGATCAGCCCTGCAGTTGAGGCGACACGGGCGAAAAGATTGCCGCCCTTGAGCGTGAGCCAGATTGCCCACCAGAACACGACGATGATAACCGCCGTGACATACAGTCCAGAATTCGATAGACCTTCCAGACCACATGCTGAAGCCAGCGCTCCAGCGACAAAGGCAAGCTGGGCCGGATACCACACCACATTATGGATCCACTGCATCCATATTGCGGTAAATCCCCAGCGCTGTCCGAGTCCTTCCTTTACCCACTGATAGACGCCACCTTGATAAGTGCTGCCCAATTCGGCGGAAACCAGCGCCGTTGGCACAAAGAACATCACGGCCGGAATCAGATACAGGACAATCGACTGCCATCCGAGCACCGCCATTGCAGGCAGCCCACGCAAACCTGCGATCGTGATGATGGTCATAATGGACATTTGCGATACTGAAATCAACGTCTTATCGGATTTCACCAGCGGTCTCTTTCCCCAATTGAGTGTGTCTGCACATTGTCTGCCTGACAAAGGAGCGACTGCAACAGATCTGCCATACAACAATGACCTGTGCACACGGTACTCGGGGGAATGTATCAACCAGATAACAATTCCAGCAAAATCTATGCACTTCGCTCAGGCGACAGTGCGCTGAACCACGGACTCCTTCTCAATCAGACTGCATTCGATCTGCGCATGCTGGACATCAAGTCTCGGCAGCGATCGAATCATTGAGGCCAATGTAGGCAATACGTTTGCACCCAGCGCGGATCAATCTCTCAGCCACGTCCCTGCCAAAGCGAAGCTCATCGGAAACCACGGATGGCAGATTCTCGAGTTTGTCGGTCGTATCGACCAGCACGAGAGGAACGTCGCGCAGCACCTCGGGTATGGATGTCGGCTGATTGAACATGCAGGCATAGAGAAATCCATCGACGCCTTACTGCTGAAGTTTTTCGATTTCCTCGCGCTCCGATTCCTTCTCACCGTTGGTATTGACGGTGAGAAGGGTATATCCGAATATTCTTGCAGCATCCTGCGCTCGAGTATCAGACGTCCGGCAAAGGGGGTGGTCGCAATTTCATCGATGATGAAGCCAAGGATGCGCGTCTTGTTCGTCCTCATGCTGCTTGCTATGCGATTGGGCCGATACCCGAGTTCCTTCGCCGTTGCACGAATTCTGCTTGCTATTTCGGGCTTGATCCTTCCCATGTCCCGGTTATTGAGCACAAGTGACACCGAAGAGATGGATACACCAGTTTTCCTGGCAATCTCCTTCATGGTGACACTTGCCATATTTCTTCCTCTGTTCCTGCTCTGCACATGTTCTTCGGGTCCCAACCGAACCAACCGATATATCCTGAAACGTTTGGCATGAAACCAATGAACGCATGATTTCACTTTCGTGTCAGACGTTATATGTCTCTTGTGCAAAGGGTGTCATCATAGACCAAACGCTTCGATTTCCAACGATTCTACGCGTTCACCAACTTTGCTGAATCGACGATTCGAGACATTCTTTCGGCAATGCCATCGAAGTCAATTGTATTGGTCACCATCATCCCGCAACCTTCGAGATCGAAGCTGTCTTCGCCCCAAGCCTTTGTGCTTGAACCAGTACGTTGGTGTCAATGCCGCGCCATCCATCCAATCAGTTCCAGATGCCGCGCAGTTCTCGAAGCTCCACCTTTGCTTCGCCGTCAAGCAAACCACTTAGTCGAGCAGAGAACGTTCCAGTGCGACCATCGCACGCGCTCAGAACCGATGCGGCAGCCTCGCCCTTGTTGAGGAAGATCTCAGCTATACCCCGGTCATAGAAAATCTCGATGGTCCTGACCTCGCTGATACCCGAGCTGAGATGCAAGTCGTCCGTTGGTGAACCGTATGTGACGATTCTGGTGACTCCATCACTCTTGACAAGATGAAGCGAACCCTTGTCAGTCTCGGATGCGAGCGTTATGTCAAAGCCGGAATCATCAGGAACCTCGACCTTGGCATAGTATGCATTGCCCAGAATGCTCTGCTCGCTGACTTCAGACCCGTTATCAGGATGCAGTTGCACCGTCGATTCAAACAGGACATCTCCAAGCAGCTCGTCAAAGACCTCACTTATGGGGTAACTGGTAAGCCTGCCGTCACGCATGTGCAGCTCCCGTGGAAGCGTCATCGCACCATTGGCACGGTGCTCACCTTCCTTGCGGACGCCAAACCAGTCGGCAAGCCAGCCGATGGCTATGCGCCGCCCAGCATCATCGGCAAAGGATTGCACGGCATAGAAGCTCGTACCGAAATCACACAGACCGCTGAGCTGAGCCGTGAAGCGAGGAAGCTCGGTTTCGTCCGCTCCACCATCGACTCGTTCAACCGCATCGACTGTCTCAGACGCACTTTCAAGCTTCCCGGAATACCATACGACTGGCTGAAAACGACCACCACCATCGCGATATTTCATCAAGGCCGCAACGGCGACATCATGGCCTTCAAGCGGGAAGCAGTCGGGACATTCATAGGTGAATGCCTCTGGATGCTCCGTATCGGCAAACATGGCGCCGACATACTTCCACGAAGCGGCATCATCGAGCATGGTATGGTTGTCAGCCACGAATCCGGCCAGAACGGGCACCCGCGTCAGATCCGCATCGTTGGCATCAGCCTCGTCGGTCGCATTCAACGCAAACCATCCATGCCTATAATCACGCCTTGGTTCCCACAGGTAGGAATAATGCTGCTCCGCCACACCGCGTCTGGGAAGATTCGAAGCCACTGTCATCAAGGTTTTCGATCCTGGCAACCCATGTCTGGCATCGAATCGCCATTCGACCTTCGGATCTCGGAAGTCTCTTCCAAGCTCGGTATCTCTCCTGCCATTGAGCGGTCGCTCTATGAGCGTACGCTCCTGCTCAATTCGTATGCCGTCATAACTCACACAAGTCGTCTGATATTCGACCAAGGATTCGGGATTCCCGTCTCGCTCGATATGCCGTGTAAGGAAGAAACGAATCGCATGGGCGTCATCGCCAGCACATGGTCTGCCCTGAGCGTCTATTGGCATCGCACTACCAGAGAAGGCCCCACCAGAGAAGTGCTCCGATTCGTCCAGCTCGGTCTGCGGGAAGAGCACCACTGGCAGATGCACCCAGTGAATCAGGTCTCTGCTTACGGCATGACCCCAATGCATATTGTCCCATTCCCAGCCATACGGATTGAGTTGATAGAACAGGTGATATCGGCCCTGAAAGCGACATAGGGCGTTGGGATCGTTCATCCACCGTTCGAATGGCTCAACATGAATCGTGGCTCTTCCGTGACGCTCATAGAAGCTGCCCAGATCGGTGATCGGCTCGATTTGCAACGCCTGCCATAGATCAGCATCGCCATCGCGATCCCTTTGCCGAGCGATGTGTTGCCCCGGTCCCTGAGTGGCTTCAAGGTCGCCCTTGCCATCCAAACTGGTCTCGCTTGTTCCCTCGTCAGACATGGCCAGGAATCTGATGCCCCTGTCGATCAGCTGCTCACCCCCGGAAAGATATGCCATCGAAATGCGGGCATTACTGATGGCGAGGGTGTACGAAACATCGCTTTCCACATCAAGCACCATATGCTCTCTGCGACAATCGCCAGGCAGGAACTCACACCTGCAGACGCCGCTGTCTTCACATTCCAACCTCACGCCCGCTTCGTCACCTTGGCGGTGACGTTCAACGAACAGTTCCAGACGCGTATATGGTCCACTGGAAAAAACACAAGTGCCTGCAATCTCAGTCATAGGCACCGACCGTGCTATCGAACTCATCGTGATCGTTCCTCCGTGTTGTTATTGGGCTTTGCAGCGCCGAGTGATGTGCCATGAACGACCAGTACGCCAAGCCACGTATACCAGACCCATACCGTAAGCGTGAAAAGCTCTGCCGTTATCAGGCTGCAAAGAGGTCGGGCGATGACCAGGCTGCTTTGGCGGTCTTGCCGCCGCTGCAGCAGATATAAAAGCGAGTATCCGTTGCCGAGCACTTCGTCGTGCCATGATCTTGTTCCTTTCATCCATGCTTCATCGTTTGTCGCATCGCCTTCTTCAATGCAACAAGCCCCCCCTACACCCCCGAGACCCGTAACCTTCATGGATCCCGATAGCATCTATGCTGGGATGCATGTTTCACCATAGTACGTCAATCGTTTTACGTCAAACGATTGACACTATCGCTGTGTTGCCCCGGCATTTCATCGAAATCATGCCACATCACACCCTGCATTCACACGAAACGATGATGAATCTGCACCATCAAGCCATCGCTTCGCAGGCGGATAGGCAGTTACAATAAAGTCTGAACTGTGCTCGTATTTATTCAGGAATCGAAGGAAACACATGCGATATCTGCTTGCACCGGACTCATTCAAGGAAGCCGTCGATGCCGTTGCCGTGGCCAAGGCCATGAGGCGTGGCGTTCTTGCAGGCGATGGTGCTGCAGAGACACGAATGCTGCCACTCTCTGACGGCGGAGAAGGCCTTGCCCTTGCCCTGGTGAGCGCAACGCATGGCATGCTCCGTCACGCGAGAGTCCATGATGCGTTGGGATACCCAATCGAAGCACAGTATGGATTCCTTGGGCATGACAATCCCTTCGGGAACGTACGAACCGCAGTCATTGAGTTGGCAGCTGCCAGCGGTATCGAGAGGATACCGAAAGCACGCAGAGACCCGATGTCTGCATCGAGTTTCGGCACCGGAGAACTCATCATGGCCGCAATCAATGCGGGAGCGCAAAGAATAATTCTTGGGCTTGGGGGCAGTGCCTCGACTGATGGTGGAGCAGGGATCGCAACCGCTTGTGGATACAGATTCCTTGACAAGCATGGCAAGCCTCTTGAGCAGGGCGGAGGCAGCCTCAGTCAACTGCATGCCATCGATGCCGGCCATCTCAATAGCACGGCTGCGAGCATCCCCATAGTCATCGCGAGTGATGTGACCAATCCACTGACTGGGCTTCACGGCGCTGCCCGAGTATTTGCCCCGCAGAAAGGCGCAAATGCGATGCAGGTTGACAAGCTTGACTCGGGATTGGCACAATTCTCCGCATGCATCGCATCATTCAATGGAGAAGACGTACGCGGCATTGCGGGAGCAGGAGCTGCCGGTGGCTCAGGTGCTGGCCTCCTAGGGCTCTTCAATGCGACCATCCAATCAGGCATAGCGCTTGTGCTCGATCTCGTCAATGGCCGTGAAGCATGCCAATGGGCTGATCTCGTCATCACTGGCGAAGGCTCGATCGACGCACAAACCCCGTATGGCAAGGTTCCCAGTGGTATAGCAAAGTTGGCGCAGACCGAGGGCAAACCTTGCATCGCAATCGGCGGTCGAATCAAGCTCGACACGGATGATAGGAAACGACTGCGCGATCAGGGAATTGTCGCAACCTTCGGCATCACACCGGGTCCTGCAGATTTCGAGTCATTGCTCGCAACAACCGAAGAGAACGTGGAAACAACCTGCGCCTCGATTGCATCGTTGCTCAAGACGCACCTGTGTGGGGCCTCAGGGGCTTGAACCCTGGACCGAACGATTATGAGTCGTTTGCTCTAACCGACTGAGCTAAGGCCCCGCTGTGCCAAATGCAAGTCTGCACTTGGCAACTTGCCTATACTACCAAAAACAAAGGAACTTTGATACCAGCAATGTCGTGAGCAGCAATACCCTCAGTCACACTGCTACGAATAGAAAATCAGGAATGCCCTGACGATGTCTTGTGATTGTGCCGACCTCAGTGCCGATGCATCTTGGTAAAGGCTTTATTTGCGGGCGATTGCGCGAGCTTGCGCTTCCGCTTCGCCTCTATTGCCTTCGGGTGTTCCGGCCCCTCTCGAGGAGGCAGCTGGCACAGCCACTCACTCACCATGCCAACAATCATGTCGAGAATGGATACGACGGTGCAGATCGCACATTCGATGATCACCGTTCTGAAGTACGGAGCTTCAGCATGGGAAAGACTCATAATCAGTTGCATGCCGTACCAACCAGCCAAAGCCGCCCCAGCCAAGGCCAGTGCCTTGGAGATGACAAGGGTATTCACTGCACGAATTGGATCAAGATCGTCGCGGTCACCTTTGACATAGAGATGGACTTGATACGCCTCATAGAACACATATGCACCCAAAGCCACCAACAGCACCGGCACGACCCACGGTGCACCCATGAGAGAGAACTGGCTTGCCTGTGTCAATGCTGACATGGCGAACCCAGCGGCAGCTCCAACAATCACCGCTACAAGGTAATACCACCACGGCGTGCGTCTCGCCTTCATACGGCACCTCCAAGAATCCACGTATCAGAAACCTTGATAATATTCTCTCGATTTGGTGCATCTCTCAACAGGCTCTCAAGCATCGTCGCCGTATCGACGGCATCCGGCTGTTGGATGGTTGCGTTCAGATCATTCCACGGAGCAAGTATTTCAGCATGGCTTGCAACGCTCGGCAGTACCGAACGCTGCTCCGCTTCTTTCTCGTGATGCCGTGAGCGCAAATCCAGCAGTGTCGCTCTCAAACACCGTGATTGATGCGATGAATCATCTCTCATCTCAGTGTATTGATTGTCTGAAGACTGATGCGCGTGTTCCAAAAGTGTCAGCGACGAGTGGATGTCGGCATTGTTCAATGACGTTTCTATCATCACGACAGCATTGAATGAGTCGTTATCGGTGATGGAGCCGCATTGATACAGCGGAGAAATTCCGACAACCTGGTTGCCGGGAACGCTATCAATGGCGACGACTGCGGCTCGTAGCGTCGCCTGGGCATCTGCCGCCTGATCATTGACGGTTGACGTTTGCAGGGCTATCAGGGCTTCACGGGTTTCAGGCTGGCTTGTCTCGGTTGATTGTGCAGATGCTTCCTGTTGGTCTGCATGGGCCGATGCTGCTACGTGTGATGCCTGCGTATGGTGGGCATCCGATTGAGCAGCGAGGGAGTTTGAGCGTTTCGAGGTCAGTTTTTCGCCGAACTGTTCGTGATGCTCAGCTGCACAACGAATGGTGACGGAAACGTCATCGACATGAACTCCACGGATGCTTCGGGCCCGGTGAGCGGTGACTTCCACTTCGTGTATGAGATGGGAGAGCAACACGGCGTGTGCAACGTCATATGCGAGTGTTTCGAGTAGTCCACGTTCATCGCGTTCGATTACTGAGGCCACTCGATGCGCCAGCTGTTCATAATCTACGGTTTGTGTGATATCCGATGATCTGCCTGCCTGCTGAAAGTCACATTGCATGACAAGATCGACGCTCACAGTGCTCTGACGATGACGAAGACCGGCATCGCTGTGGAACAAGTCATGGTTGTCATTCGCAGCAGACATTTCGTCTGTGGAATTCTTGCCATGCCGTTCCGGTCTGATACCGGTGAGCTTCATCACATCCATCAATGATTACCGTTCACTCGCCTGTTTTCATGCCAATGCCACGTTTGAGTGACTCTGGAATTTCAACGGGTGGAATGTTTGAATCCGGGCGTGAGCTGTCCGAAAGCCAGACTTGACGTACCGGAGCCTTGACGATGGCCGAGAACACCTGCTTCAGCTCGCGCTCGTTCAGTGTCTCCTTGACCAGGAGTTGACGCACGAGTTCATCGAGAATATGACGATTCTGGTTGATGATGTCCCATGCTTCGGAGTGTGCGCGCTCAACAAGCTTGCGCACTTCGTCGTCAATGATCTGAGCTGTCTCGTTCGAGTACTTGCGGGGCTGCAGACCATCCATGACGGTTGTCTGGTCGTCGTCATCATCGGCCCACTTGATGGCTCCAAGCTTTGCCGAGAATCCGAATTCCACAACCATCTTGCGGGCGATCTTCGTTGCCTTTTCGATATCGTTCGACGCGCCGGTCGTTGGATCGTGGAATACAATCTCCTCTGCCGTTCTTCCACCCATGGCGTATGCCATTTGATCGAGCAGCTCGTTACGTGATTGAGAGTAGCGATCCTCGGTTGGCATGACTGCCGTATACCCAAGTGCGCGGCCACGAGGAAGAATCGTGACCTTGGTGACTGGATCAGTATTGTGCAACGCCGCAGCCACCAATGCATGCCCGCCCTCGTGGTACGCCGTATTGCGCAGCTCGTTCAGGGCCATGCCCTTGGACTGACGTCGCGGTCCTGCCTGAACGCGATCGATGGCCTCGTCTATGGCGCGATTATCGATCAGCTGAGCATTTGAACGCGCGGTAAGCAATGCAGCTTCGTTGAGGACGTTTGCCAGATCGGCACCGGTGAAGCCCGGAGTGCGTACTGCCACGATGTGCAGATCCACATCCGGCACAAAAGGCTTGCCTTTGGCATGAACCTTCAGGATAGCCTCGCGGCCTTCCAGATCAGGAGCTTCGACACCCACCTGGCGGTCGAAACGACCTGGACGCAGCAGCGCGGGATCGAGCACATCCGGACGGTTGGTTGCCGCGATGATAATCAGATTCGTATCGTTGTTGAATCCATCCATCTCGACGAGCAACTGATTCAATGTCTGCTCACGCTCGTCATGACCGCCGCCCATTCCTGAGCCACGACGACGACCTACGGCATCGATTTCATCAATGAAGATGATTGCCGGAGCGTTTTTCTTTGCTTCGTCAAACAGATCGCGAACGCGGGAAGCGCCAAGGCCTACGAACATTTCAACGAAGTCGGATCCAGCCATCGAATAGAATGGAACGCCCGCCTCGCCAGCAATCGCTCGTGCAAGAAGGGTCTTTCCTGTTCCTGGAGGACCGTACAGCAATACTCCTCGTGGAATTCTTGCCCCCAGAGCCTTGTATTTCGATGGATCCTTGAGGAAGTCCTTGATTTCTTCAACCTCTTCAACGGCTGATTGTTCACCTGCAACATCTGAGAACTTTGTCTTCGGCGTCTCGCCATCCAGCAGACGACCAGCGTTCTTCTTGCCACCCATACCGAACAAGCCGCCACCTGACGATTGCATTCGGCTCATGAAGAACCAGAACAACCCAAGAATGATCAGCAACGGCAGCATTGAGGTGATGAGATAGCTCAGAATGCTTGTCTGTGGAACAGTCGAGTTGTATCCCTTGGAAAGGCTGCTGTCCTCAACGGCCTTCACCACCTGACCACCTTGTGCAAAGACATAGTAGAACTGAACGCTCTTGCCATAGTTTCGCATCCGGCCGTTACTAGGGTCTTTCTTGGTGAAATCGCTCTTCAACTCAAGGGTGACGAGCTGTTTGGTTTCGGTGATTTCAGCATAATTTGCCTTGTTATCACGCAAAAGAGCGAGCCCATCCTTGGTATAGATGGTCTGCGTTCCATTCATGGAGAACAGTTGGAAGGCTGCAATGGCAAGCATTGCCAACACTACAATCCACACCCACGGCATCTGCCAGAACGGACGCTTGCCGCTCGATCCCGCATTGGGATCGTCCTGAGACTGATTGTTGAATGGGTTCATGCCGTTATTTGGCCTGTTGCCATTATTGCCTACTGGTGGGCGCCTTTGAGGACCCTGAGGATAGCTCATACCTGTTCTCCTTGATACACCTCTGGTTTGAGGACTGCGATGGAATCCAAATTCCTATATTTCTCTCCGAAGTCCAAGCCAAATCCAACTACGAATTCATCAGGAATGTCGTACCCACGGTACTTTACGTCAACTTCGACCTCGCGACGCGATGGCTTCTCCAAAAGCGCGAAAACTTCTACGGAAGCTGCGCCTCTGCGCTTCAAATCACCGATAAGCCATTTCAGTGTGTGCCCGGAATCAACAATATCTTCAACGATAAGTACATCTCGACCGGTAATGTCCGTACTCAAATCCTGTCGAATGGTGATCGTCCCAGTTGATTTGGTGCCCAGGCCATAGGAAGAAAGGCTCATGAAATCCATCTCGACCGGGATGCTCAGCGCCTGAGAAAAAGCGGTGAGCGTGTTGACTGCCCCCTTCAACACAGCGACGAGCAGCAGGGATTTCCCCTGATAATCCTTGCTTACCCGCGCTGCCACCTCTTCAATTTTGGATTCAATTTGCTCTTTCGAGACCAGTTCATGGTCAATATCGGATTTAATATCAGCGATTTGCATGTCCACCATCTTTGCATAGATGAATGACGTTATCCTGACGATTTGCTGAGAATCCAAGCGGAAGATTCACGCCACCCTGACCATGCCAGTGCACGATGAGCTGATCTACGGCCTCGATGTGGCGGCTGGAAACAGGGATTCCCATTCGATTCATCGCAATGACGATCACTCGTCTGCGCAGGGCGACATGCTGCTTCTCCAACTCCATGACATCGAGATCCAGCGTTTCCTGATTGCGCTCGTGCGATTCCTCAAGGATAGACGCCGCTGCCAAAGCCTTTCCCTGCGCGTCCAGACATTGCGCATCCTCGCTCGCCTGTTTCGTATTGCCAGCCAGAAGTGCAGCCACATCGCTTCCAACGAATTCATCGAGGAATGGCATCAGATCGTGGCGAATCCGGGAGCGAAGAGGATACTCAACGGGTAACCGCTGCAAGGTATCCATATCATCGCCATTCGTCGGATCATCCCACCATTCGATACCTGCGTCCTTGCAAATCTGCGTTGTGTCGCAACGACGCAAATTCAGCAGTGGACGCAGGAATGGGACATCAATCTTGGTCGAGACCGCGGGCATCCCCGCAATTGCCTGAGTACCGGCCGATCGCAGCAGACCCATGATAACCGTTTCGGCCTGATCATCCAGGGTATGCGCCAGCAACACAGCCGCTGCCTCCGTCTGCTTCGCATACTCGATGATGGCCGCATAACGCACCTCGCGAGCATCAGCTTCTTCTCCCGCGCCCGTCTTGCGGACCGTCACCGATCTGACGGCCACCGGACTCAAGCCCATGGAAAGGCACTGATCGGAAGCATGCTGCGCAACGATATCTGCATGCTCCTGCATGTTGTGATTGATCAGAATCGCCCCGCACCGCAGTCCCAGCATGGGGCAGACAATCGATGCACCATATGCGAGAGCGAGCGAATCTCTCCCTCCCGAACATGCGACGAGGATGAGTGGCGCATCTTCAGCTGCCGCATGAAGACCATGCTGCGAAAAAATCTTGGATTGTCTATGAAACCCTTGCGATTCCAGTGATTTTCGCAGTTCACCAATCATTCGCTTCATGATTGCGGAATACATGAATCCATCTCCAACTCTTGCGGCGGATTCCCGAACGGTCTCGTTCTCAATGAAATGCGACCGGGAAACACCTGGATTTCGAGTTTTGTTGCCTTTTTTCAGTATAAAGGTCAAGAATCGTTGAAAAATCGTTAAGGAAGGCCAAGAATGACCCCGTTCTTCTGAAAAGGCAACAAAACTCGAATGTGTGAGGTGTCGTCCGTCGAAAGAGCGGGGAATCGAAGTAAAAAGTCACAATTTCGGCAATGCGGCAACGAATGCGTTCACGGCTTGCTCTGCGGACCACATGTTGTCACCATTGTTGATGATCACCGCGAAGGTGAGAGCACCACCATGGATTCTGGAAACATTTCCGGCCATTGCACTCACAGTTGAGAGCGTTCCTGTCTTGACACGAACCAGACCATTCATGGAATCGTCGGCGCTTCGACTTTTCGCCGTGCCAACGACACCAACGACAGAAAGCCCGTCGGCCTCCGCAACGGCAGAACCCCTGACAAGAAGCTTCTCCTGCACATCGGTCAAAGTGTTGACCGTCACCATGGAACCCGGACTCAAACCCGAGCTGTCAGCCATGTGCAGACCGCTGGTGTCAATTGCGTCCTTCTTCAAGACAGATTGTGTGGCTGCCGTCGCTCCGGCAGTCGAATTGGCCTGATCCAGCTTCAATGCGAGCAGACGACCAAATAATTCTGCTTCAGTATTATCTGAATTACGGAGCATATACGCCATTATCTCGCTTAACTTTGCCGAGCTGACCGACGCTATAGGCGATGAGTTCGCTGGCGCATCCCCACTCGTGGCAGCACCATCAACCTTAATTCCTGCGGATGAAAGACTTGAGATGAAAGTCTTTGCAGTGTCCGCTGCCGTGGTCGTGGATCGGGTCGGATACACCTCGTCATTGTCTGGATTCGACGGCTTTGCCGTGCCGCTCCACTGCTTGCCTCCATCAACGGCCATGGAAGAGATGGGCGTGAAATAGCGCCATTCCGCATCATTTTGCTGTATTCCCGCAGGCATTCGTTCCGAACCGAACAGTGAATCATCGTATTTCAAAGTGACCTGCGATATTCCGCGCTGATGCAAAGCCTGCATGGTTCGAGACGCGAGCGTGGCCAACCCTGCTCGACCGTTGACATGAGCGGTGTCGTTCTGCCCCGCCCCCAGCAACATGTCGCCACTGCCCTGCAATATCAGCTGGGGCGTGCCACCCTTCGGCTGTACGAGATAGACCTTCGTGTCCAGTGTTGAGCCCATATCCAAAGTCGATGCGGCAGCGAATGCCGTCAGCGTCTTCAGCGTCGAGGCCGGCTCGCGTGCGGTCGTTGCATTGAGTTGGGCGATTGTTGAACCTGATGAGTCACGAATGACCGCCGAAATATCGGAACCGACACCCTCGGCATTCTTCAAGGTGTTCACCAGATCCGAAGCCTGCTTGGAATTGATCGGCGTACCGGATTCAAGCTTGCCATCAAGCGTCGCAGCTGCATACGCCGTGCGAGTCTGAGGAGCTGAATAATGCGAGAAGGATGAATTGGTCAAGACTCCAGGAACCAGTCCAAAGATATCTCCGACGATATATGCCGCGGCGATCACGATGGTGATAAGGGCAGTCAACGTGATTCGCCATGCCGAGCGTCGTGGGTGCACTTGGGCTACAGAGCTACTCGTGCTGTGACCTAACACCTAACCTCAATTCGTCTCGTGACCTGACCGCTTGTTCGACCATCATGAATTATCGTTGCAATTGCGCAAAATGTGTGAGGGTCGCGACAATCTTCAACTGACGTGCATCCATGATCCTACCCCCCAAGGCTACGCCCAACCATAAAATAAGCACTCCATTGACCAATGCCACAGGAATGGCAATCCACAGATATGTCATTCCAGACAGCACGAGCAGCACAATGACCACGATGACTGTGGGGATCATCACCACCCCTGAAGCAAGCATCGGAATGAATGGAAGAAATCCCTGAGACACAGCACGGCCTTGAGGCGAAGAGAACGGTTTCGCCAAGCTTGCAACGGGATACATGAACATGCATGAACACACTTCAGCAACACCTAGGCTCGCCAGATACACACCCACCCCGCACAGAGTGCACACCATTCCAATCGTGACAAACTGCCCACCACGAAGGTTGTACACGACAAGGCTCGCGATGCCAATCACGGCAAGATATACACATCCCAAAACCGCCAATACGCGCACACGACCGATGCGATCGTCAATGCCGCGAACGCCTATCTGCACGTGCATCGTCATACCCATGCCATCGTATGCCAATCCGTTCGATTCCGGCATCATCATGAACAGCGCCGACATCAGCGGTGCCATGAAGACCATTTCCGGCAGGCTGGCCGATTGAATCGCAAACAATCCAAGAAAGATGACCGGCATAAGCAGCACCATTGCCTGTCGGGGATCGCGCAGCAGGTATGTCAGGTAGCGCGCCGAGATCGCACCGGAAACGGAATCGGGCATCCATGAGAAGGATCCGACCCCCTTGCGCAGAACCACCTTCTCGGCAGCACCGGCTACCAACCGTTCATGCCGCATCAACCACGTCGAAGCCATGAAGCAGAGAACCCAAGTGAGCAATAGAATCGCGATTCGCACGACGAAGAACAGCCAGTTTCCCGCCAATGCGTCGAAGGGCAGTTGAAATGCAGCCCCGAATGGAGTCCAAGAGAGGAACGTCGCGACACTCAAAAAGACGCTCAGCCTCAACTGCTCAATGCCAAAGGAATTGATGACGATGTTCGGACCATTGGCGACAAGGATGAAGATCAGAATGATCATGATATAGAGGATGCTCTGGCTGCGCTTCGACTGCAGCAGACTCGTCGCCGCCGACATGATGAGCTTGGAGACACTGATTATTGTAATCATGATGAACGGCGCTGCGAGAAGGGCTGTGAGCACCATGGGCGCACCATATGAGCGATACATCAGTGGAATCAGCAGGCACGCCACAAGCCCTGTGATTCCAGGGATGCCACATAGACCAGAAAGCGTAAGCCCGAATTGCAGCACGCGGTCACGTATCCCGAAAAGCGCGAATCGATCGGCACTCAGCGTCGATCCCTGGCCGAAAAGCATCAGTTGTAGAATCGACGTCAACAGGAAAGCAAACGTTCCGCCGACAATCATCACCGTATTCATGATGGGCAATGGATTCGCCGCAGCATTGCGCTCGACCAGCGTCCCAATCTCCCACGCTCCCCTGGCAACACCGACGACGCAGCCGATGGCGAAGATAAGGCCAATGATGAAGCCGATCGTCTGCCACGAGGACTTTCTCAAATACGCCCACGTCAATGACCAGCGGAGTCTCACTATCAGTATTGCAGTAAGCATATGAATCCACTTCCCTCATTCACACTTGTTTCCATGTTCTGAGCAATGCACCGAAGGGGACAATGACCAGAACTCACGCTGTCATCCGGCCACCGATTCGCTGCCGCCACCCTGCAGCCAGGCAATATGGGCGGCCTGATGCCTTCCACCGACCAGCTGCAGAAAACGATCCTCAAGATCCTCCCCGGCAGCAACTTGGGCTATCGTGCCATCAGCCTTGACCTGCCCGTTGGCAATCACAGCCACATGCGTGCACATTTTCTCGACCAGCGCCATGACATGCGAGGAGATGATCACCGTGCCACCCGTCTGAGCGTATTCAACCAGAATGTCTTTCAGGTTTGCGCTCGACACCGGATCGACCGACTCAAAGGGTTCATCCAGAACAAGCACCCGCGGGCTGTGGATCATGGCAGAGGCGAGGCAGATCTTCTTCATCATTCCCGAGGAATATTCTGCGACCATAAGGTTCCTGGCATTTTCCAGATCGAATGCAAGCAGCAGATCGTCAGCTCGTTGCTGTGACTCTGCACGCTTCATGCCTCGAAGCATGCCCGAATACAGGAGCAGTTGCAAGCCGGTAAGTCTGTCAAAGATCTGGGAAGGCTGAGGCATCACGCCTATCATGCGCTTCACCTCGCTGGTATGCAGCCACACATCCTTGCCCAGCACCATCGCAACGCCCGCATCGGGCACGAGCATGCCGGTGGCCATATTGAGCGTTGTGGTTTTCCCTGCGCCATTCGGTCCGACGATTCCGTAGAAGGAACCTACGGGAATATCGAGTGAAAGACCATTCACCGCAATCTTGTCACCATAGAATTTCGCCAGTCCACGAATCGACATCGCCGCGCCCGCGTTGGGAGTGGGATATTTAATGCCGTCTCGCTGGACAGGAGAATTTTCCAGAACTCTTGAATCCCGTGGATATTCTTCTTGTGAATATCCATCTGCCGGCCCACGATATGATTCAGCACTGCCGGATGACTGTTTGCCTTGGATTGGTTTGGGATCTGCACCGCCGGGTGTTTCAATCATGCTCCAAGCATAACACTGGGCAAAAAGCCCATCTATTGCGCCTGCTGCATCTTATGCACCTCGTCATGCTCATGACCGTCATGCTCATGACCGTGATGCTCGATTGGCTTCCACTCCGGCTTCGAGAAGATGGCCTGGAAGGAAATTGGAATGTAGCTGAGCATATAGACGGGAAAACTCAGGCAATACGCGAATAGTTCCTTGTTCGAAGCACCAATGCGATTGCGCTCTGCAATGATTGTCATCGCCGCAAGTGCCATCATCGAAAACATGCTCAAGACTATGCCAGACAAGTAGCCTGATATCGTGCCGAGCTGCGTCGACAGCGTGGTGAAGCCGCAAGCGACGAAAATCATCGATAGCACAACGCGCAGCACACCAAAGGCAGTGAACGGACATATAAGCAGGGTCAGATCAACGGCGGAGAAGTCCCTCTCCTGAATCGCACGGCGCATCAGACTTGGTCCGTAATAGCGGAAGACCTCGAGGAATCCCTTACTCCAACGCACGCGCTGGCGCCAACTCTGCTTGAATGTTACAGGCTGTTCGTCATAGAGGATTGCCGTACCGCAATAGCCAATCCTGTCTCCATGCAGAATCGAATCCATTGTGAATTCAAGATCTTCAGTCAGCAGGTGGAATTTCCAACCATTGTTTCGCTCCATGATCTCCTTGGAGAACATAAATCCTGTACCGCCAACATGGCAGCTGGATCCGAAGACCATGCGCGAGGAATTCAGGAAGCGCGATTCACGAATGAACCAGAGTGCAGAGCCCGAGGAGACCCAATTCTCTGAAAAATTCACGGAATTTCGGTAACTGGTCAAGATCTTGAAGCCCGATTGGAAGGCCTTGTTCATTTCTTCGATATAGCGTTTGTGGAGAAGGTTATCCGCATCAAACACGAAATATGCGTCATAGATCTGACTCATCTGTGATTGATTGATCTGGTTCAGTAGAAAGGTCAGGGCATACCCTTTGCCGATCTGGTTGAGGTCGTGGCGTTCCACAACATGGCAGCCCATACTACGTGCCAATCCAGCGGTGTCATCGGTGCAGTTGTCAGCGACGAGCCAAATATCGATCAGATCGATTGGATACGACTGGGCATGAATCGAACGAATCAGATTGCCGACAACCAGTTCTTCGTTTCTGGCGGAAATCAGTACTGCGTAATGGTTGTCCATTGGCACATCCTTGAACGTGACTGGTTTTGACACGAAGGAGGTGAGGATGCACACTGCCTGATAAATGATGCTGACGATTCCAAGAATCCATAGCAGCCAGTCCAACACACCAAGAATTGCCATCAATGCCACCTGTTCCGCGGATTACCGTCACTCGCCTGGTCTACATCATCCGGCAAGGTCTTCGTTTCTGTTGAGCCTGCGCTCAAAGGTGTATTCTTGGCTTTTTTCTGTGGAATTGCAATAGTTTCCGATGTGTCCAAATCCTGCATAGTCTGCTTGTACTGGTTCGCGTCCTGCAGATCGCTGGTGTCAGACTCACTGTGAATGCGGGAGCTGGAACCACGCGCCGCCCGCGGCATTCGCTCGGCGACCGGCCGAATGACATGCTCATTGAATGCCTCGGCCCCTGCAATGACCTTTGACTTCTTCACCGGCTTCGGATCGTTGAGCAATGGCGAATCAATCAATTCGTAATGCTTCGTGTAGGCCTTGAATATGGCTTGGAAGCTTGCAGCCACAGGCAGAGCGAGGAATGCGCCGAGGGCA
This sequence comes from Bifidobacterium aquikefiri, assembly GCF_002259795.1. Lineage (GTDB taxonomy): Bacteria > Actinomycetota > Actinomycetes > Actinomycetales > Bifidobacteriaceae > Bombiscardovia > Bombiscardovia aquikefiri. Next base: position 612,500 of record NZ_MWXA01000005.1, read on the forward strand.
CCAAATACTGCGCCAATTCCCAACACCGAAAGGAAAGCGACCGCCGGATTCAGATCCATCGTACGTTGAGAAACCTTCGGAGCAAAAATCAGATTTTCTATCTGCTGATAGATGATGATGTATGCAAGAATCGCGAGCGCCTGGGTCAGTCCAACGCTTGCCCATGCGGCGACGATTGGCAGTGCTCCACCGATGTAGGTGCCGATGGTTGGTACGAACTGTGATACCAGCCCACAGAATAGGGAAAGCGGCAGCCAATATGGCACATGGAGAATGACGAGGAATATTGCCAGGCACCCGCTGTTGATGATTGCCAGGATGGTACGACTGAAGAGAAAGCTGGAGATTTGATCCTGGGCGACTGTCCATACCAGCACGAATTTACGTTGTGATTTAGGGCTCATCCATTGGCATACGCTGCGTCGCATCTTTGGACCAGATGCGGAGATATAGAAGGTGACGAGCAGCACGGTCAGAAGATTCAGCACAGCGCTCAGGAAGCTCATGGTTGTGGATATGGCCTGTCCGGCGAAGTCGCGTACCCATGACGTCTGTATGCTGCCAAGGATCTCGTTTCCAAGATCTCCGATTGCAGGCAGTTTCCAGGATGTCTTGCTCGAGATGGTATTGGCAAGATCTTCGTAATACTGTGGAATTCCTGAGATCATGGCGGTTGCCTGTTGCACGAAGAGGCTGCCGAATGTTGTCATCAATGCGATGACCACGATGATGAACAGCACGATGGAGATGCCTGAGGCGGCTCCACGCCTCCAGCCATGGCGAATCATCATCTTGACCAAAGGCTCCAAGGCGAGGGCTATGAATATCGAGATGACTACATCGAGAACCAGGAACTCGATTTTTCCCCATGACTTATAGACGAACCAGGAAGCAAAGACACCAATGGCTGTATAGAGCAGAGCTCGACCGTACCATTCGGGTGGTTTTCTGGGATCCCCTTTTGCGGGGAACACTGAGGCGAGATCAAATTGTTCGTTGTCTTTGGATGTCATATGTCCCATTATCCCCATTAAAATCGACAAGGATGGTTTCGCCGCACATGAATGCGTCTGAATTGCCTGAATGTTGCTGTATGGGCTTGCACGTATTGTGTTACCTATGCTGACTGTTTCAATTGTCATCCCTGCATGGAACGAAGAAGAACGCATCGCTGACTGCTTGCAGAATGCTACGAGTCAAACAGTGATGCCATATGAGGTTATCGTTGTAGACAATCGTTCCACCGATAACACCGTGATGGTCGTGAAGCAGTTCATTCATGAACATCCCGAGGCTCATGTGCGCCTCCTCCACCAAAACAGGGAACAAGGTCTTATCCCGACCCGCAATTGGGGTTTGAACCATGCAACAGGCGATGTACTTGGCCGTGTCGACGCCGATTGCATGCTGAAGCCTGACTGGGTTGAGGTCGTTTCGGGTATCTTCACCGAAGATGACGATGCCATGGGCGCCACCGGCCCAGTGGTGTATTATGACATGCCCGGTCGCAGAATCGGTTTGAAGGGCGATAATCGTATCAGAAGAAACATCTACAAGGCGGATGGCGGTCATTATCTGTTGTTCGGATCGAATATGGCTCTGCGGGCAACCGCTTGGAAAGCGATCGCGAAAGAAGTGTGCCGCGATGAATCCGATGTGATGCACGAAGATGTCGATGTCTCGCTGCATCTGCTTGGCAAGGGTTTCGAGACCGTATATTCCCCGCGCATGATCGTTGGCATGAGCGCGCGCAGAATCGATACCTCGCTTTCGTCATTCAGACAGTATATGAAGCGCTTTCGCAATACCTTCGACGCCCACCCGCAGCATTGGCGCACCGAAAAGCCCGAGCATACGCTCTTTGCCCTGTATCCCATTCTGCGAACGTTCTACCCTGCCTATCAGAAGTATCTTGGCCTTCGCGACATCAATCCTGCCGAACGCGTCTGGGTTCGTGAGCAGATGGACATGATGCAGCGCGATGAGGATGATGCGATTGCGGCAGCAACGTATGGCGAAAGTTTCGATGAAGGGATGCACACAACTCCAGCCAGCCATCGTGATGAGGAACGGCAGGAACTCAGCGTCGGTCGCTGACACTGCGTAACTGCTCGACACCAATCCCCTTCACTGACCGGATCATGATTGTGATCTATGGTTCTTGATCGATTCAATGTCTGGGTTCGAATCAGGATCGCGTTCCCAATCAATGATTGTGCACAATTCCAACAGCAGTCGTTCAATGTCAAGGTCTGGGTCAATCAATCTCTGAACAAGCAGACCGTCGGTCACTGCATTGAAAATGCGGTTGAGATCACTTGGCTCGAGCTTCGAGCTGACGATGCCTCTCTTCTGCAATCGCTTGAGCATCGGAACCGAGATTGCCGATGAAATGTTCCTACGTTCCAAAAAGTAGGCGTGAGCGGGATTGGCCTTGTCAGCGGCACGCACTGATATGTATGAGTAGAGTTCCACGAGTCCTGGAACCTGTGCCTTATGAGCCATGATGCGCACCAGCCGGGAGAGCACATCAACGTGTTCGCGTGACTGCGAAGGCATGAGCCTTAGCCGTGCATCGAGGAGTTTGCCTGCCCTTTCGGCCAGTTCAGACATTGAGCTTTCCGAACCTGAATGCTTGTGTTCGGACGACGCGGTCGCTGCTGAGACGGAATCGGTGCCTGAATCTTGAAGATTATCCTGATCAGCCTCCGCTTCGGCTTTCTTGCATTCGGTCTCCGCATCAGAAGGTCGAATTGCACTGTTTTCAGTGTTCAGTCGGAACAATTCGTACAGTTCGTTCTTGTCGTTCTCACGCAGAATTTCGACGTACAGATCGTCCTTTGTTCCGAAATAGTGCAAGAGACCGGCTTCGGAAAGATTGACAGACTCGGCGAGCTCTCGAAGCTTTGTCGATTCAAACCCGTTCTCTGCAATGAGTTTTAACGCCTGGCTGAGAATTTCCTGGCGCTTGAGCACTCCCTTTGAATAAGATCCGCGTTTTTTCGTCATTCCAATCATTCTAGAGCAATAGGTAGAGCAGCACATCTGGATTGTTCAGATTTCATTCAAGCCTGAATCTATCTCTCAGCACAAAATTATTTCTCGAAATACTCATGCTTATTGTTGTTGGGACACATATACGAGTATGGAAAATCGTACATAATCGCCATATGAGAGGATTTCGACAGTGAACGAACAACAAGGCAAACAGCAAGAATCGACGCGTGACTTCATGAATCCACCGGACATTCCGGTCAGAAAATCACACAGCGGTTTAGAACTTCCTGCAATAGGATTCGGCACATACAAGATCAATGGATTCGATGGAATTGAGTCCATCGAGTCTGCTCTGCGGGTGGGCTACCGGCTCATTGACAGTGCCTATAACTATGAGAACGAGGGAATCGTTGGTCGCGCAATCCGCGAGTCCGGCATTGCTCGTGAAGACATACAGGTCACCAGCAAACTCCCCGGCCGGCATCAGGATTACGACGGCGCACGCGTAACGATCGAAGAAAGTGTTGCGCGCATGGGCCTCGACTACATCGATCTGTATCTGATCCATTGGCCGAACCCATCCAAGGGAAAGTACACCGACGCATGGCGAGCGCTTGTCGATGCTCAAAAGCAGGGAATCGTGAAGCATATTGGTGTGAGCAACTTCCTGCCTGGCCATATCGACATGCTCATTCATTCGACCGGCGTTGCTCCAGAGGTGAATCAGATCGAATTGCACCCCTACTTCCAGCAGACCGCGCAACGCGCCTATGACAAGACTCACGGGATCATTACCGAGGCATGGAGTCCTCTGGGCCGCGCCAATCAAATGCTCAAGGATACGACATTGACGGCCATTGCCAAGAAACATGGGATTTCTGTGGTACAGGCAATCCTCCGCTGGCACGTGCAGATTGGCGACGTTTGCATTCCCAAGTCCACGAACCCGGAACGTCAGCGTGCCAACATCGATTTGACCGGTTTCACCCTCGATGGTGATGACATGATGAAGATTGCGGCTCTCGATAATCCAGAAGGACGTTCATTTGCTCAGAATCCACAGTGGTACGAGGAATTCTAGAGTTCCATCTGCAAGATAAATGTCACATAGTCGCAATTTTTGGGCGGCAATGCGAGTTTTGTGGCAATTGCAAAGTATATGTTCCAATTTTCGGTGATTTTCCGACGGGATAATGCGAAAGAACAACGTTGATGCTTTGCAATTGTCACAAAACTCGGGAATCTGACCTTTTCCCCTGTCTCTATGAGTGCTTTTGTAGTGATTTCTCGGTAGAGTCGTTATCAGCAAGGCTTTGCCAGCCCAATCAAGGGTGCAATAGTAGGGACGGGGAACTTGGGGAAGAAAGTTGTGGTCGTAGGAGCCGGCATCGGTGGATTGTCGGCAGCCATTCGTTTGCAGCATGCGGGATATTCGGTTGAAATCTATGAGAAGCAAAGCATGCCCGGTGGCAAGATGCATCAGATTCATGAGCAGGGCTTTACTTTTGACGTTGGCCCAACGATCGTGATGATGCCCTCGATCTATCAGGATATATTCCGTCTCTGCGGCCGCAACCCAGATGACTACATTCCCATGACGCGTCTTGATCCGATGTATGAGGTCTTCTTCGAAGGTAGTCCGATGCGTCACTATGCGATCAACAACACTCTCCCTGATCTGATGAAGATGGTTGAGAGCAAGGGGCCCGAAAATGCCAAGGGTTTCCTTGACTATCTCAGCGTCATCCATACACGTTATCAGGTGGCGTATCAGCACTTCATCACAAGGCCTTTCCGTCATCGACGTGATATGTACAACCCATACATGCTCGTTCAGGCGATGAAGCTCAAGACCTTCGACAGTGCCGATCACATGATGGCAAAGTTCATGTCCGACAAAGACCTGCAACGCATGCTGAGTTTTCAGACCCTATATATCGGTGTATCGCCTGCCAACGGCCCTTCGCTCTACAACATCATTCCGATGATTGAGCTGCTCTATGGTATCTGGTTCATCAAGGGTGGCATGCATACCATGGCCGAGCAGATGGCCAGACTGTTCGAAGAAATCGGCGGAAAAATCCACTACAACGCTGATGTTCAGAGCATAGTGACGTCCTCTGGCAGCAATCAGGGCAAGAGTCCGTCCACGCCCGATACCACCGGAAAGCCCGAGGTCAAGGGCATCGAGATTGATGGCAGGCTTGTCAAGTCTCCATACGTGGTTTGCAACGCCGACTTTCCTTACGCGATGAAGCATCTCATCGACAACCCCAAGGTGCGGGGAAAGTATTCACCGAAGAAGATCGACAAGATGGACTATTCATGCTCATGCCTGGTGTTCTATTGGGGGGTGAAGGGCACGTATGACAAGCTTTCGACACATAATTTCGTAATTTCGTCACAGTACGACGAGAATCTGCGCAGTATCTTCGACGGCACCGAAATTCAACAGCCTTCGATATATCTGCATATTCCGACTCAGACCGATGCGAGCATGGCTCCAGACGGCATGTCCGCCTTCTATGCGCTGGTCCCTATCTCCGAGCTGGGAACGGCCCGGTACGAGTGGAACGAACAGACCGTGGAGCTCTATCGCAATAAGGTAATGGATGCACTCACACAACTCCTGGGACTCGAAAGACTCAAGGAAGACATTGTATTCGAAAAGGTGTTTACACCTCATGACTTCGCACACGAGTTCAATGCATATCGAGGTGCCACCTTCGGACTTCAGCCAACCCTGTTGCAGAGCAATCACTGGCGACCACAGGCAAAAGCCAAGCATTGCAAGGGATTATATTTCACAGGCAGCAGCACGCATCCAGGTGCAGGCGTGCCAATCGTGATGCAAAGCGGTAAAATCTGTGCGGAAGAACTGCGACGTGACGAGAAAGGCGACACTTTTGAGTGATGGCCAGGATGGCAGCCACGGCAATGCTGCGAGCGATACAAAAAAGCTAGTCACACCCGCTTTTTCCGAACCACATGACTCGCATTCCCCGTCAGTTTCACTGGAACAGTCGTTCAAGGCAGCTTGCTCGATCATGCAGACTGAGGCAGTGAGCTTTTATCAGGCATTCAGGGGACTGCCGGAAGATCGCTTCAAGGCAGTGGCAGCGGTCTACGCGTTCTGCCGCTACGCCGACGATCTCGTAGATGAGGGAGGCAGTGCCGCTCTTCCTCAGCTCGACGATCTGGAGGGTTCAGTTCGCTCGCTGTTTGAGCAGACACGATCCCGCGATACCCGAATCAGCACGGCCGACGACGCTTTCCACGACAATGATTCCAGACAGCAAAAGCCCAAGGCGACCATGGCACCCACGCTCCCGTGGTGGCCAGCATTTGTCGCCAGCATCCGCAGATTTGGGGTGCAGGAGCAAGGACTTCTGATGCAGATTCAAGGTCAGAGAATGGATGCGGACTTCCATGACATCGAGACCACTGCCGAACTCATCGAATATTCACGCCTGGTCGCAGGTTCGGTGGGTATTGTATTGGTTCCGATTCTCGTGAACGACATGAACGGCATTCACGATTTAGGCTTCATGCAGGCATGCGAGGAATTGGGCATAGCAATGCAGATCACCAATATTTTGCGTGATGTCGGAGAGGATATCCGCAAACGCAATCGTGTCTACATTCCTCACGATCTACTTGAAGCCCATGGCATCACACGAAATCTTCTTAGCTCACTCGCTCAGGAGAATGTGAGTACGCAGCGTATCGTGATACCAGAGGCATTTGTGTCTCTCTGGGAGCGGCTTGCCACTCTTGCGGATCGGTATTACCTGCCGTATGAACGTCATATCGACAGCTTCCACAAGTCAGCTCGCGTGCCCCTCATCACAGCGGCAAAGCTCTATCAGGCGATAGAACAGGCAGTTCGGGATCAATCGTATGACTGCTTCACCAGGCGCTGCTATACCAGCAAGGCAACACGTCTCCGCATCGTTACACAAATACAGCTACGGGAGAAGGCACTATGGAAAATTTAGTGAGTCTGGCCATTTCACTGGCATACATTCTGCTGGTTCTGGGCCTGGCAACTCTCGTTGCACATATTCAGGGGGGCCGCAGTGAATACTCCCGCAAACTTGTGCATGTCATGGTTGGCAACTGGGTGTTCATCACACCTTTCTTCACATCGCTCTGGGCGGTTGCATTGGTGCCCTTAACCTTTATTGTTGTGAACGCGCTGAGCATCCGCTTCCATTTCTTCAAGGCTATGGGACGAGAGCATGAAAATCTTGGCACGGTCTACTATGCGTTCAGCATGTTCGTTCTCAGTTCCGCTGCATTCCTGCTTGGCTGGAGAGAACTCGCGTTCATCGGTCTGCTCACCATGGCGTATGGCGATGGCTTCGCTTCGTTGGTCGGCAGGCGTTGGGGCAAGCATCATCCGTTCTCCTTTGCGCGGGAGAAATCACTTGAAGGCAGCGTGACCGTTGCCATTACTGCCTTTATCGTCTCGTTGGCATGCGTTGCACTGGTTCGGGAATTACATGATGAAACAAAAACGATGAATCGCGCCTGGGAATTCGGCATGAGCGCATCCTTTGCCATCTTTGTGACAGAATCGGTACTTATCGCACTCGCCACAGCGATATTTGCCGCCTTCGTCGAACTCACGGGAAAGAACGGATGCGATAACCTCTCAGTCCCGATATGCACCGGTGTGTTCGCATCACTCCTGCTGCGTTATGGATCTGTTGGCATGACTGTATATTTGCTGGTTGCATTAGGCATTCTGATCTATGCATATCAGAAATCGGCAATCACGGCAGATGGGATCGTTGCTGCCGAGCTTACTGCTGCCACGCTCTATGCCTTCTCTTCGATCTGGGTGGCTGCGAGCCTTCTGCTCTTTTTCATCGCTGGATCTCTCGTATCGAAGATCAGCAACTCCACGAAGAAGCGTGGTGAATGTCGTCAGGGAGATGCGGGCGCAAGAAATTGGAAGCAGGTGCTGTGCAACTCGCTGCCGGCATGCGTTGCACTCTGGCTGGCACATTTCTCGCATAACACGAATACTGCTGCACTCATCTGCTTCAGCGTCTTTGCAGCTGCGTGCGCCGACACCTTCTCGTCCGAGATTGGCATGCTGAGCCGCGGCAAAGTGCTCAATCTGATCAACATGAGGCCAGTTCCCAATGGAACATCAGGCGGCGTGACATTGCTAGGCATTGCCGCAGGCATGGCGGGAAGCGCCCTGCTTGCCATTCCTAGCGCAGGTCAATATGGAATTCGTGGCTTCCTCTTCGTTCTCGTTCTTGGGTTCTTCGGAACTCTCATCGATAGCGCATTGGGTTCGACCATCCAGCAACGTTTTGCTGACAAGCATGGCCAGCTTATGGATGCTCCAGCGTATCCAAGGCAGCGTGCAGTGGTGGGCATCGCGTATGCCAGCAACAACGTAGTCAACATGCTCAGCCTTATTCTCATATGCATTTTCGCGTACTTCCTCAAAGGTCTCGTTGTCCCCTGATCTTTAAAAGAAATATTCGTCAACCGCGCGTTACTCCATGGCGATGCTCAGCACGGAACCATCGGGTAGATGCACCTCGGCATGCGGATGGGGATCGAGTTGGAGGTCAACGCTGAGCGTTTCCCCGTGCTCTCCCGCGGATTCGTACACGTAACGGCGGTTTTCCAACAGCGTTGACTTGGTACGTGCCTGTGCCAGCCATGGGTTGGCCTTGCGCATCTCAATCAGGGAGCGATAGATGCCAAACATGCGCGATTGGGATTCGCTCAGCTCATTGAACGGCTGAGGCTTGGCGGGGAACGCCGGACGCACTGCATCGTCGCCACCGGGACGATCCTCCTTCACTCCGGTCATGCCAAGCTCGTCACCGTAATAGATCGACGGCACTCCCCCAACGCTGAACTGCACCACACATGCCAGAGCTGCCTTGTCGATGCCAACCTGGCTGGCAATGCGAGTCACATCATGATTGCCAATGAAGGTTTGGGGAGTGAACACATCCATGAATCCGTCATGACGTTGAAGACACCAGTCAAGTTCGAAGAAATTCCCATCCTTCAAGGAACTCCATATTGCCTTCCAAAGCTCATACTGCGTCAGAGAATCAAAACCGCTCTCGCGAATAACGGTTGGATAATCTGCCTGAATTACCTCGCCCATAAACCAGACCTTCGGGAATTTCGTACGTACTTCAGGCAAGACATGCTGCCAGAAGTGAGTCTGTGTTGTATAGGCAGCGTCAAGTCTCCATGCGCCGATTCCCTTGGCGAGCCAGAATTCCATGACGTCACGAACCAGCTGTGCCACGCGTGGCGAGTCATGATTCAATTCCGGCAACGAGGCATGTCCTTCGAACTTTGCATAGTCAGGGTTGCCCTGATCGCTGCGCCTGATCGTGAACATATCCTGATCGTCATGGCCCGCCAGAGCATTGCGGAAAGCGGGAAATCCGGTACCCACATGATTGAAAACTCCATCGAGCATCACGGTGATGCCACGCTCTCGGCAAGCTCGCATCAAATCATCAAAATCGTTGAGGTCACCAAGCCGAGGGTCTATGGAGAAATAGTCAATCGTGTCATATCCGTGGGTTTGCGAATCGAAGATCGGCCCAAGGAAAAGGCCATTTGCTCCAAGATCGCTCATGTAATCGAGCCAGGGGATGAGCCGACGAAGCCTGTGCGTCAGAACTCGCTGCGTCGCAGATCGCGGACGTATCGGAGCACCAAGGAATCCCAAGGGATACACATGCCACCAGATGATCGTTTCCATGGAAGCGTTCTTTGATCGGTTGCCATTCACCATTCCATTCCCCCCCTCGGGCACAGCCATCTCATGCAGTGCTTCATACCGTTCAGTGATGCACGATTTGAGTACTCGAATCTTATCAATTCCACCCCGCAATGTTTGCCCTGAACGAAGAGTCGGCCGTGTGATTCCCTCAGGGAAGAAAGCTCAACATCCCCAGAATATCAACGTTTTCAGGGTTGTTCATAATTGACTTGCACCGTTATCGATAGTACTGTAAAAAGTTGAGGCTCAGGTATTCACATATCTAATTTTTTCTCAACTCATAAGAAGGAAGCTATGGTTACTGCGCAGGATGTTGCTGATTTGGCAGGCGTTTCGCGCACCACCGTTTCCTATGTCATCAATGGCAGCAATCTCATTTCGGAGCCAACCAAAAAGCAAGTCATGAAGGCGGTAAAGAAGCTCGGATACCATCCGAACCTTCCTGCCCGTGCCCTTGCTGGAGGAAAGATGGGATTCATTGGAGTTGCCGTCAGGATTGATTCCAGCACCAACATCGTAGAATTATATCCACACCTTTCATCAATAATCGCTGAAACGGAATCACATAATTCCAATGTGATTCTTATCCCAGGGCAAGAGGGCATCGAAGGTATCGAAAAGGTCACCCGACAGGCCACAATCGACGGGCTGCTGCTGTTCGACATAGGGCTGAAGGATGATCGACTCTCTAGCATTGAGAGCATGAATCTGCCGTGTGTCATGGTGGGGACCACAGAAAGCACAACAACGCTACCCAGCGTCGATGTGGATTATGCATCGATAGTCAGGCAGCAGATCGATGATCTCATCCGTGTTGGATCGCAGGAAATCATCTTCGTTGACAATAAGTCGAGCGATGCAAACTACTATAACTTTGCCAAGGCTTTCTCCATTGATGGACCACGATACTGCACATCACGAGGTATCTCCTCATCAACCCGATACATTGAAAATCGTCATTGGCAAGGAATTGAATCCGTAACATCTGACATACAAACATGGAAGGGGCGCAAGGTCGGCATTGCAATTCGTACGCCAGCAATCCTCGATCTCATGACCGCATCCATGCGATTCAATAACCTGGAACTTGGAAAAGACATTCCATTGGTGGCAGTGTGTGCCGACGATTTTGCACAGGCTCAACCAACGCCAATCACCAACATCGACCCTCTCGCCGACGCATGCTCACTGACCGCCGTAAACATCCTATATTCAATGCTCAGCGGCAAGGAACAACCACAGCTTCGGACATTGCTCACACCACACTTGCAACGACGCAAGAGTACAGCATCCAAATGCTACCAATAAAGCACAATATTGCACGATTCCAATCACCGGCTCAACAGAATTGGGTCGTCCCACTTCGGAATTAATCGAGAATGGATGTGTTCAGCTTCTGTAATCAGCGAATATCGAGATTTTCCTCCTCAATCATGCGCATCCAGATGTTCAGGTGTTCGTCCTGATCGTTGGCAAGAGGATCTGCACGGTTCATGGCACGACCATCAACCGAAGATGGGAAGATATACGCACATGTAGCACCCCCATCTGCCGAATAATTCGCCATGTTTGCACGAAGAATCTCAGCTGCCAGCTTGCTGGTATGGTCGTCAGCAATCTCCTTTGGTAAACGTAGCAGCACCTCAGCCGTGAGCGCTGACCAATAGTGGGGGAATGTGTCACCGAAGGAACGGTAGATGCCGAACCAGTGACCATCCCAATGTCGTATTGCCACACCATGCAGTCTGCAGTCCGGTTGGAAACCACTGAATGAAAGCAACCATGGCAGTCTGCTCTCGATACCGTTCAAGTACTGCTTCTCGCCAGTTATGCGGTAGGCACCGATCAGCAAGCTCATCAATGGTGCCACTACAGACTGCTCGTACGCGACTTCGTGTGGAGGAAGATTGCGTCCAAGATTAAGGAAGAAGTTGGCACTTGAGAGGACATGATCGAGAATGTTTTCAGCCTCGGCGTCCCTGCCACATGCGCGGAGCAAACTGGCAGCACACTCGCAGGTCTCTGCAAATTCAATGCTCAGGAAGTGCTGCCCGCCGAGTTCAGTGAGCCGGTTGAGAATCATCGAGGCCATGTCAAGATCATGAGCATCACCACTTGCCCGGAAATGCTCACAATAGAACTGCGCGATCCATGGCATGTCATAGAGCCTCTTGCCAAACGAAGAAGCTGGTTGCGACGATCCACGGCGAGAAGCGCCGGTCAGATCAAGAAGATTCTTTTCAGCGAATGTCCGCCAATCATCGCATTCCTGTTGCGCACGAAGCTTGTCACCATCTTCAAGAAAGCCATGATTCAGTGCTTTTTGCAACAACACAGGCATGCAGATTCGTTCGGAACCATCAGTCCAGTCATTCCAGAACGGATCGATGACCTGCAGTTTTGTTCGGGTATCAACCGATACGATGGCTGCCGCAAGCGATCCGGGTCGATACGAAGCCACCTGATGGTCAAGAATGTAATGTGCTCTCTTCGCAATGGTCTGTGAAAGCGGCGAGTAGAACAGCACTTCCGTACATGCCGAATAGTCACCATCCGTGAGATGAATGTAGTATGTTCCAGGTTCGTCTGCGGTCAACGAATAGCCATGTTCGTTGTGGACAACGAACAGATGACTGTTGTCGACAGTGATGCTCAGCGACGTGTCAACGTCAATGCTCTTTCCCAGAGGCGATGACAGAGTGGAGAAATGAGCAGGGGTATGAACATCCAGTTCAAACTCATCTCGTGAATCGTACCAACCCACTTCGTTCTCAAGCTCGTAGCTCTCACCGGGCAGCAATTCCAAGCGTGGCTGACCACCGAATGAATCTGGAGAAATCGCATTATCCGTAACGTTCAACACAATGTGTCCACGAACATTCGAGAATACCGACTCATTCTGAGTCTGTAAGGAATAAGAATGCAGGGCCCCTTTGCGCACGATGAGACCAAGGGATGGCATGGAACCATCCATCGGCTCGGCATAGCACCATGCCCAGCTGCCACCAGCGAAGACATGAGCATTGACGCACTCGTCCAAAGCCTTCTGTGCAGAAGGATAATAGTTGTTGAACGGTGCCTCGAGCGATAGCTGGGATATGGTGAGCGCGGAACCCGAGACATTACGCCACACGTATCGTTCCTGCATGTGTGTTCCGCCGCTCCTTGTCACGTCAAGTTCCAGCCCCACATGGGCCATGTCAAAGTGAAGCTTCTGAACATTGTTTCTCACTTCACCGACCGATGGGGTAATCCACGAACCACTCCCCTGTGATGTGACTACCATGCCTGTTCCCCAATAGAAATCAGGTGAATGCCACGGAATGTCGGCATCAATCAGATACTCCCGCTTCGGAGAATCCGTATTGAAGAATCCGACGATGGATCCAGTCTGAGGATCAAGCTCGGCCTTGCCATTGCCAAAGGTCAGAGAGCTCGCCACCAGATGATTGTCCAACGGCCCTTGCTCCCGTACGGCCTGATTCTGTTCAGCCTGGTCGTGCACATTCTGCTCTTGCATTGTCATTGCTTATACCCACCCATTCCGTCTTGAAGATATCCTAAATCACGTTCAACAGTTCATATTGCTCACATTGCATCGGTCTCATCCCTTTACAGATCCTGCAACCAGTCCGGAAACGATCCAAGGCTGGCAGAAGAAGAATACGAAGACTGGAACCAGAGCGATAACTGTAATGGTCATGAACAATGGCCAATTCGTCGAGAACTTCTGAACCGCGTTATATACCTGTAGAACAACGGTTTCGTTATTCGTCGAAGAAAGGAAGACGCTTGGAAGCAGGAAGTCGTTCCACGTCGACATGGTCTGGAATACCACAACCGTAGTCAAGATCGGTCGAATGAGAGGCAGCACGATCTTCACATAAATTCTTCCTGCTCCCGCACCGTCAATCTTTGCAGCTTCGAACAATTCCATAGGCAGTGACGACATGTATCCAACGATCAGAAAGTAGCAGAACACGCTTGAACCCGCATAGAGCACGATCAAGCCGAGCAGTGAATCGACGAGACCGAACTGAGCCTCCATCTTGAACAACGGCAACAAGGTCGCCTGGAGTGGAATTGCAAAGCCTGCACATATTGCGATGGAATTTGCCCGTAAGATGCATCGACCTTGATGCCAGGATTCTTCTTTTCGCAATCGGCCACCAATGACCCAGCTGTGATTTTCCAAAATATGAATAAAAAGAAATTTCCGTCGCATTGCTGCTGGAAGAACCACATGCAGCCAATGGTACGATCATGGTCGCTGCAGCTACAGCTGCGCCCAGCCAACGAGATTATAACTTGGAGCTCATACGTTCCCCCTTCCTATTGTTGCGCGTCAACATTGAAGCGTACAAATCAATATATCACAACATTTGATGCGCACAAATTAACCATTTTCGGCGAGAATTTTTATTGCAAACCACGCGAGTTTGCATCTCATTTCACGTACGGAAAGACTTATACTAATGGCGTTGCACGCCATTGTGGCGTGAGACTTCCGATAGACGTGAAGCAACCGGAAGGGGCTTGCATCATGAACAAAGAAGTTGCATTTATTACAGGTTCGGCACAAGGCATTGGCGAGGCGATCGCCCGCCGATTGGTTAAGGACGGTTTTGCCGTTGCCATCGCCGATTTGAATTTCGAATTGGCTACGAAGGTTGCTGACTCCATCAATGATGATGGTGGCAAGGCGGCAGCCTTCAAGGTTGATGTTTCCGATCGTGGAGGATTCCAACAGGCAATCGAAGACGCATCAGACAGTCTCGGAGATCTCAACGTGCTGATCAACAACGCCGGAATTGCTCCAACGACACCTATCGATACGATCACTGCAGAAATGTTCGACAAGGTATACCACGTCAATGTCGCATCGTGTATCTGGGGCATGCAGGCAGCAACTGCACTATTTAAAGGCAAAGGGCATGGAGGCAAGATCATCAATGCGGCCAGCCAGGCAGGCGTCGTCGGCAATGCCAACCTGATGCTTTACAGCTCTACGAAATTTGCCATTCGCGGTCTGACTCAAGTAGCGGCGAAGGATCTTGCGAAGGATGGCATCACCGCCAATGCCTATGCTCCGGGCATTGTAAAAACCCCGATGATGATGGACATAGCCCATCAAGTAGCCGTCAATGCCGGCAAGGATGACGAATGGGGCATGAGCACCTTCTCGAAGGACATCACGCTCGGTCGTCTGAGCGAAGCCTCCGATGTGGCAAATGCCGTCGCCTTCCTTGCGGGGCACAATTCGGACTACATCACCGGTCAAACACTGATCGTTGACGGCGGTATGCAGTTCCAGTGAAATTTGCTCAGAAAGCACTGGAATGCATGAACCCACCAGTTCATGCATTCCAGTGGAGCATAGACAGTTCCTGATGGAACGAAACAGGCCTTCAAGGGATGCATCTGGGTTCCATCGCCATTGGACACGCTGCGTATTCTTTGATTCAAGCCTCGAAGATGGCCTTTCTCAGGGGAAGAATGCTGCTTGGCGACAACCATCGGCACAGCAGATTTGAATGTTTCGATTTCCTTATGAGTACAGATGTGCTTGCGAAGCAGCTTTGCCACAACAGAGTATTTCGAGCGCGGCACCAAAGAAGGGCAAGAGCTTGCACAACTCGGTTGCCGTGTCATGGTGATGCGGGAGTGCGAACTGAAAAAGCCAGAACGTTTCGAGCGCTTGAGATGCTTTTATGAGGAAGTCACAGACCTCATCAGGTGCGCTTTTCACATCGGTTCTGAGCAACAATCAGGCGAAAATGACTCCAAAAGCGCTGTTTAAAAGTTGAATCGAGATAGAATGGAGCATCATTCACGCCATTCTGCCGACCCCAGACTCTCACTTCAGAACAGCTTGATCAGAACCACTCCGCACACGAGTATGAGTATGCCTACCAGCTGGATTGCCTTTACCTTGATGCGCCTGGCTCCGAGCCAACCCAGACTATCTATCACCAGTCCGCCCGAGATCATGCCGAAGAGGACAATGACGACGGTTAGACCAGTCCCTATCTCTGGGACGAGATAGGCGTTTCCGAGAACGAAGAGGGAACCGATCACGCCGCCGAGCCAAATCCACCACGGATTGTGTGTCGAGAAAGCTGGACGAATGTGAATCCCATGCTCATATATGGCAACTATCAGCAGCAGCGCGACAGTGCCAACGAGGAATGATATGAATGCTGCCTTTTCCGGCGATTGCAACACGGTTCCGAGATGACCGTTGATAGCCGTCTGGGCCGCGCTGAGCATGCCCGTGCATATTCCTGCAATCTGCCAAGGCAACACGAGCGAAGCATGTCTCGTTTCTGCCGTCTTCAATGTACCCGCCGACGAATTGGTGAACACCACCAGAACGACTCCAAAAAGAACGACGATGCCACCAACGACTCTGACGAGCGTAAGCGTGTGCCGTGGCAATCCGAACCAACCGAAGTTATCGATCAGCATGCTCATGATCAGCTGTCCAACAACTGGCATGATTACCGTCTGCGCAGCTCCAAGATGTGGAAAGAGAACGATATTCCCTGTGAGATAGACAACTCCAAGGATTCCACCGATCCATATCCACCATGGCTGTTGAGCAAATGTCGCGATCGGGACAATCAGCCCTTGCATCGTTATCAACAAGACCAATGCCAGAAATATGGTTCCGATACT
Source organism: Bifidobacterium aquikefiri (assembly GCF_002259795.1). GTDB lineage: Bacteria > Actinomycetota > Actinomycetes > Actinomycetales > Bifidobacteriaceae > Bombiscardovia > Bombiscardovia aquikefiri. The sequence goes on from NZ_MWXA01000005.1 coordinate 628,956, forward strand.
GAACGAAATCATGGAAGACCGCATTGGTGAATCTACAATGTTTCGCAGCCGCGAGTTGATCGCCGTCTGCACAGGCAATCCAAACCCAATCACTAAACCGATCAGCAGCGAAAACATGAAGGACCCCTCTTGACAAGATAACGCTTGCACTTCTCACAGGCCCAGTACGGAACATGGTGCCTTCCCGTGACGAAGCACGCAGGATTATTGGAACACATGCGAGTATAACGGCGTGAGCGCCATTGTCAGTTTCAAACAACCATTTTTCTCGGAGAGGTGATGCGACGCGAGCAGCTTGAGGGATGTCAAGGATTGGCGAACGCATAACCAATGGCTAGGATTTAATGACATCGGTGAATTACAAGGTCATGAAAGGGATAGCATGACAACCATTGCGAAAGAGGCAAAACGCATAGCGATCCTCGGATATAGCGGTTCTGGAAAATCGACGCTTGCACGCAAGCTTGCCTCCGATCGTTCTCTTCCGCTGGTGTATCTGGATACACTCCACTGGCTGCCGCATTGGCAGGAACGCAGTCACGATGAGGCGAGCGCGATGATGGACGAATTCCTGGACACGCACAATTCGTGGGTCATCGAAGGAAATTATCGTAACATATCATTCGAGCGACGAATGAATGAGGCAGACTGCATCATCATTCTCAATGTCAACCGCTTGATTTGCCTTCGCAGAGTGTTGTTGAGACGGTTGAAATATCGAAATACCAACCGCCCGGACATGACCGTCGGGTGCAATGATAAGATCGATGCTGAATTTCTCGCATGGCTGCTCTGGAGAGGGCGCTCACGAAGCCGCGCAGCCTTATATAGAAGTCTCGCTCACCGCTTTCAGGGAAAATGCGTGACCTTGTGATTCATGCGGTAGACGAGGGAACCTTATTTCGCGATTGTCGAGTCTATCGATGCCAGCAGTTTTGAGGTAAATGTGGTCACCGCTGTTTCGCTCTGATTCTTGGTGAGGACTGCGAGTGCAATCGTGTGGCCCTTGTCCTTGATGATGAGGAAATAGTTATACGCGTTCTTGATGCCGCGGCCGCGATGTGCGCAAACCTGCATGTCTGCAGGAATGGTTACACCATCCGCCGTTATGTCATAGGTCATCAGGTTTGCCCCACCGGCTGCTTCAGCTGCTTTCAGCATGGAAGCCGAATCGGATGCTGTGGAATAGTTTTCGAGGCCATTGTTGGATGCTGCAACGTCTCCGAAATTTCGGCCCATTTCGGTTGATTTGTAACCGTTCTTATGCAGCCAGCCGGTCACGCCGCTAAATCCGCCCAGATCTGCCATCGCCGTGTTGGCATCGTCATTGCTCATGGTATTCATCATGACATCGGAAGCCGCTATTGAATCTGGATTCTTGCCGGAATGCGCGTCAAGATATATGGGCAGATAGAGTCCGGCAGCAACGAACTTCGTTGTTGCCAGCTTCGATGAATATGCGTCTTTACCATTGATGTCTATGCCGGCGATTGCAGCATCGGATGCTGAGAACTGCGATATCAGTGTATTGAGCTGTTTTTTATCAAAGACGGTTTTCGATGATCGCGCGGACTTGGTGGTCTGCTGTGGTGTGCTCGGGGTTGCTCCAACGTTGGTGGAGTTCGTATCCAATATGCCACTGTTGAGTATCCCCACGATGATGAGGCATATGGCAATCATCGCTGCGATGGTTATGCCGATGCTTATGAGCAGCCTTGGGTTGCGAGATGTTTGCTGATCTGCCTGTTTGGGTGCTGGAGTCTGAGGTTGGTTCTGTGGATGAACTTGTTGGCTCAGTAGTGGTGGTTGATACGGATTGGATTGATAGGGATTGGATTGATAGGGATTGGATTGATAGGGATTGGATTGATATGTCGGCTGCTGTTTTCGTTGGGGCTGAAGCTGTGGTCGCTGAGCCGTTTCAGGGGAGCTGGTCCCGGCCTCGCTCTTGGCAGGTGAGTCGTCAGGATTATCACTGTTGCTCAATCTATTTGCATCTTCGACTCCCTGAGAGGAACTGTTCGAGACCCTCTCTTGTGTTGTGTTTACCAAGTCAGCCAGATTGCCTGAATTGACCCCGAATGCCGCATTGGCAAAATTCGCTGGATTCATCTGCGCCGCATATCCTGGCTGAGCTTGCCGCCCTGCACCATTGCCATCCGTCTGGCCATGGTGCATAGCCGATGTGGGAATATCAAATGGAAAGGTGGGCTGATACTGGGTCTCTTCAAACTCATGCAAACCGAGAACCCCCGAAGCTGCAAAATTGGTGCCGTCGTTATTCTTCGACGGCTCGCCAAATTTTCCATGCCCATCGTCGCTAGCCTGATCTTCATTGCGCTCGTCATTGGGTTGATCCGATTTTGGAGAATTACCGATTCCTGAATCTTCGTCATCACCAAACATCTCAGCAATATCAATGCTTGAAGTGGATTCCACATCGTCAAGAGCCGTATCAGGATGCGCATCAAGATCATCAGCGCCCTTGATCTGCTTTGTGGAATTCAGATCAGCAGGCAGAGCCGGTAACCGCGAACCACAAGAGATGCATACTTGCGCACCCTCTTCATTTTCAAATCCGCACTTGTCACAAACCAATATGCTCCCCTGACTCCGTCCATCACTATCAATACCCTATCAAACAGCCACAATCCCCCGCAGAAATGTCTCGTTAGGGAGTGTATGTTTCCGTCACCCCGAGCGCCCAAGCACGCATTTTCTCCGTCACCCCGAGCATCCAAGCGCACATTTCTCACCGTCACCCGAGCATCCAAGCGCACATTTCTCACCGTCACCCGAGCGTCCAAGCGTACATTTCTTCCCTGTCATCTCGAGCGAAGGCGAAGCCGAAGTCGAGAGATCCCCCCCCACTCAACGGTCAACAGAAGATCCCTCGACTACGCTCGGGATGACAAAGGAACACGCTCAGAATGACAAAGGAACATGGTTGGAACAACGAAAGGGATTTCTGCTATTACGGGCGCGCCCAAGGGTGTGCTTTTTCTGTCATTGAGACCGCTTGTGGGTGCATTTCTCACCGTCATCTCGAGCAACCAAGCGCGCATTTTTCTTTCTCCGTCACCCCGAGCGTCCAAGCGCACATTTCTCACCGTCATCTCGAGCGTCCAAGCGCATTTCTCACCGTCATCTCGAGCGAAGGCGAAGCCGAAGCAGAGAGATCCCACCCCCACTCAACAGTCAACAGAAGATCCCTCGACTACGCTCGGGATGACGGAGAAAGGGTTTGCTGCAATGTTGGTAGATATCTTGATCTGATCGAACGGAAAATCGATTTTCTCATATCCTTACAAGGTTCGAATGTCTCATCCCGGATCTTTACACCGCAGAAGTCCAAGAAAAGCTAGAGACACCATCAGGTACAGTGCCGTATTGATCTGGATCAACTCGCACTTGCCATAGGTACCGCCAACTTCCCTTACATATTGTGCACGTAAGCATAAGTAAACATTCATGGTTGAGATGCACAATTGTTGTATTGAAACGTTTGGACAGCCTATTGAGGAAGGTACAACGAGATGGATAGCGTATTCGCGAGCATAGGTCAATGGTTTTGGACCGTGATCAGTACCGTCTATGCCAATCTGGCATCCTTGTCCATCACTGCACTACTTGGTCTTTTGGCCGTTTCATGGATAGTCGCCATCATCTTCCGCATTTTTGCGAGAGGATCCGGTAGCCTGATGCGGCTCATATCTTCAATACTCGTAGGATTGGCAAGCTTGCTTTCAGTGATCGTTGTGGTCGGGATCATCGCTAATCTGACTTCAGGTGCAGCGAATGATTTCACGGCATTCACCAATTCAATCTGATTCTCCGACGCTCCACTCTGACTTCAGTCAGTACAAGCACCGCTCATAGCGATTCAGGCACCTGCCTTCTGAGACTCTTTTGCCGCACATTCCTTGCAAAGTCCATGGAGCAGCAAATCCCCTGAATCAACGTTGAATCCGGCCTTCGCCGCAGATTGTATATCCTTCTGCGTTACGGGTGGGATGTCCAAATCGAAGATTCGCCCACACTGCCTGCATTTCATATGCGCATGTGGATGGCTCCAACCAGTGTCATAGAGCATCTCACCATCATTGATTGCCATTTTGTGGATGACGCCTAGCTGAGTGAAAAGCTCCAGGGTGGAATAGACCGTGGGCAATGAAATTCCAGGAAAAACGTCCTCAAGTTCCTGTTGAATCTGTTGGGCACTGACATGCTGCGCCGTCGCAGTGATGATGCGATAGATCAGCTTTCGTTGTGGGGTGGTCCGTAAACCCCGATCATGAAGAACCTCATCAAGATTCGTGTGAATCACACGTTCCTCTTCTTGTGCCTGCATAGAACCTAGACTAGACGACATCACACACTATTTCAAGGAATTTGTTTTCTTAATTTGCATTTAATTAGAAATCAATTAAAATAATTCATGGAGGTTTTTGATATGACTCATTCAGAAAACATTGATTCTGAGATGGCTTATTCGGATTCGGCAACTTCGAATACGACAGCCAAACAATCGCCAGCGGGTATATCCGCTGCTGCATTTGCCAAGAAACTATTGTCATCCAATCATACTGACAGCGCTTTCGTACTTCGTTATGTGCAGCCAGGTCTCGTCGGCTTGATCGATGGCACAGTGAGCACGCTAGCTCCCGTATTTGCGTCAGCAATCTTCTCCGGTTCTCATGCCGCGTTCATCGTCGGCATGGCAACCGCACTCGGTGCCGGCGTGAGCATGGGCTGGTCAGAAGCGCTTTCCGATAATGGAAAGTCAACGGGCCGCGGCTCTTCCATAGTGCGTGGAGCAATCACCGGAGCCGCGACCACCATCGGTGGCACCTTCCACACACTGCCCTTCCTGATTCCCAATCTGCACCTATCGTTGCTCGTGGCATTCATTGTGGTTGCCATAGAACTCGTTGTCATCGCATGGGTGCGTAACCGCTTCCTGCACGTTCCGATGAAGAATTCACTCCTGGTTGTCACGCTCGGAGGGCTTATCGTTCTCGCCATCGGCGTTGCATTGGGAGCCAGCTGACCCCAGATTGACGGATTGCAAGTGCCAGCATTGTCGTTGCAGCGACAATGCTGGCACTTCATCAGTGAAGACTTCAGTTGGATCTGTGTCAGTCGAGTGAATGCATGGGCTGGCTACCGAGCTTCGCTCGATGCCTTCTCTCAAAAGAGTCATGGACACACGCCGCCCAGAACTCGAAGTCAAACGATTTATGTGATAGTTTAGACGGGAAATCCTTTTACCAAAAGGAATGACGATGACGGTCATGAGCAGCAACCGTGGGCATATCCAACAAAGGAGAGACGATTACATTCTTTGTCGAGGAAGATGAAGCACGCATTGAAGCTCCTTGCTACAGGGTCGCCATCAGACCCATCGCACAGCCCAGTACTCAACGAACGAGAAAGAATCAACGGGAGCCCGAGAGAATGAGTAATCACATACCTTGCTATCAGCCAATTCTAGACGATGAAATGGCGTTGTCAAAGGCTGAAAAAAGCATCAAGGCATTATCCGCAGAACGCAACGACCGCTGGTATCCCCTGTTTCACATAGCCTCGAATGGCGGTTGGATCAACGACCCTAATGGGCTGTGCTTCTATAAAGGCAGATGGCACGTCTATTATCAGCTTCACCCGTTCAGCGCAACATGGGGCCCCATGCACTGGGGACATGTATCCAGTGCCGACATGATCACGTGGAGAAGAGAACCCATCGCAATGGCTCCTACCTTGGAACAGGAAAAGGATGGGGTATTCTCAGGCTCTGCGGCGATTGACGACGACGGAACGCTCACATTCTTCTATACCGGTCACCGCTGGGCCAATGGTCACGATGGCTCTGACGGCGAATGGCAGGTCCAGATGCTGGCCGAGGCAACAGACGACAATGCCATTCACCTCAAGAAGCTGGGCATGATCATCGACTGCCCGAGAGAGGCAGTCAATTCACACTTTCGCGATCCAAAAGTCTGGAAGCAAGGCGACACATGGTATCTCATTCATGGCGTCAGCTCGGCCAATAAGCGTGGTCAGATTTGGCTCTACACATCCAACGACCTGGTGCATTGGAACTTCGACCGCGTGCTCTTCGAACACGATGATCCACAGGTCTTCATGCTTGAATGCCCAGACTTCTACCCGCTGCAAGACAATGCTGGACACACCTGGTGGGTGCTGTGCTTCTCGGCAATGGGATCGAAGGCCAAGGGCTTCATGAATCGCAATCTCAATAATGCCGGGTATCTGGTAGGTTCGTGGGAACCAGGGAGCGCATTCCATCCCTTAAGGGAATTCAAGCTCTGGGATTGGGGACACAATTTCTATGCTCCACAATCCTTCCGAGCCCCCGACGGCAGACAGATCATGTATGGGTGGATGAGTCCTTTCGTCCCACCCATACCCATGCAGGATGACGGCTGGTGCGGTCAGCTTACACTCCCTCGAGAGATCACAGTCGACGAGCAGGGCGATGTCAGATCCAACCCAGTGAATGAAATAACGCAACTTCGCATCGATGACATCACTTGTGGTTCCCTGAGTCTCAACGTCAATGAGCACAGAGTGCTGATCGAGGATGCGCAGGCAGTCGAAATCGAGATGGACATCGACATCGCGCACTCCAGCGCCGAACGAGTGGGACTCAAGATTCATTCCACCGATGATGGCGCATATACCTACGTCGCCTATGACGCGCAGATTCAACGCGTCGTCATCGATCGGCAGGCCACGGCATATGGCGACCGCGGATATCGTGCAGCACCGGTTCCCGTTGAAACCGAGCACCTCAATTCGTTGAAACTGAGAATATTCGTGGACCGCGGATCCGTGGAAGTCTTCATCAATGAAGGCACGGAGGCCATGAGCTCGTACAGCTTTCCCTCGGCTGGGAGAAGGTCGGTGATTCTGATGTCCGAATCAGGAGAAGCCCTCATCTCTTCCGTGCACATACACCATCTGAAGAGCATCGGTCTCGATACGGACCAGCCAGCAGGACGGACAGCCCAGTAGCCCTCGCGGATGCGAGCGCAACCACTGGCCTGTTCTCATCTGAACAGGAGCCCCCCGCACGCGTGCTCCTGTTCCCCCATATTTCCGAATGAGTCACGCATTGCTCACGACGATGTGATTGTTGAAGCGTGGTCTACCCATGAAACCCCAGCGTTCCATATTGAGTGGCATGTCATGCGACTCCACTCCATGAAGCGATGCGAATGTCTGTGAAGAGGGCCTCGCCCCCTTCGGTGTGCAGCGAGACATGCTCATCACCCTCGATGAAGTAGATCTGATCCGAGTGAACATGACGACCTTCTGCCACGAATACCTCGACCGATTGCCTGTCGACGAAGGCGGTGATTTCGATGGGGCACGCTTCATCTGCGATTTCAGAGCGGGAAAGAGTCCAAGGCTTGAATGGAAAGTCCCATCTCTCGCAGTGACTTCGATCCATATAGAAACCAGCGGAATCCAGGCCGAATTCGCAGTATCTGCTTCCATCGACCGAACCACCAACGCGAATTGATGCCTTCTCAGCAGACGAACGATCTATCGTTGCGGTGAGACGATAGGCAGTGCCTGAAAACGCAAGTTGCCGATCTCCTTGCACAGCCATGTCCTCGATGATTAGATTCTGCGAAAAATAGCTGTCTAACGTTTCGACTGGCTGCGAGAGCAGCTCATATTCATCGCCGTTGCTTGCCAGCCGTATCGTACGGACGATCGAAAGCATACCATTGAAGTTGTCAGTCGCGTCGGTTGGAACTGTTCGTGCCGCATAATCCCAGTTATTCATCCACCCGATTGCATATCTTCTACCATCGTTGGGGTTGTGCCATGTCACGGCTGCATACCAGTCCCATCCCTCGTCCAGCCATTTTGGAGCCTCGTGGTCAGGCACGAACTCATGGTCGATGAATCGTCCAATCCAATATGCATATGTATTGGTCTTTCCGGCAAGAACACCCCGCATGCTCCCGGCAATGATCCAATGTGTCGTTCCGTCATCGGCAACCATCGAGAACAGGTCAGGGCATTCGACACCGCCTATGTCCTCACCTTGATAGGTAAAGGTGGAGAGATACTGCCACACCCTCAAATTTGCGGAACGATACAGTGCCACCGAATGGTCTCTGCCGATCGCTGCAATCCAACGGCGTTCGTCCTCGTCCCAAGCGATCTTGGGGTCTCTGAACCAGTTGGAATGGTCCGTATTCGATATGACAGGCTTTTCGCATCTGCTGAAGGTGTTCCCATTGTCAGACGAGTGCCACAGATACTGCTCTTGTTGATAGTCATCGCCATGACTTGGCTGCGTCGCGAAGACGAGAATCGCGTTCTTGCCAAAGCCGGCTGTGCCATCCTTGTCGACGACGCAGGAACCTGACCACACCCCCAGACCTTCGTGGAGATGAATGGCTATGCCTTGGTCTTCGAACATCACATGATCGTGGGAAACCAGGTGACGCCATTCCCCTGGCAGATAGTATGAGCTGCTGTACAGATAGTACATGTTGCATTCGTGTCCATGATAAAAGGGACGTTGGGGATCATTCAGCCACTGCTGGGGGGCGGTGACATGATATTGCGCTCGGAGGGAGTGCGGCACTGCCGAATTCACTCGGTCACTGCTGAAACTGTGCATTGGTGGTTCTTTCCGGAATTGTGGAAGCTTTGCGTGACATAATGACTTGCATGACGTGGCAAATGGAAGGTACATGTGGCAACTCAACCCTGACTTCACCGTGCCAGTTGCCACTTTCACATCATGAATCTGCCGAGCTTTCGGCAACAGACTCCTTTTCGACCAGTGCGCAGTGAATTCGTGCGTGTCTTCGTGACAGGCTGGGCAACGCTGCCCTGGTATGCGCATGCTTCACTGCATCATTCGCGTCGGCTCCATCAATCAGCGAGACAAGCTTCTGAGTACCCCAGTATCCCATCTCATAATGTGGCAACTCGATTGTCGTCAGATGCGGTGTGAACGTTTCTGCGATCACCTGGTGGTTATCGACCCCGACGACGGAAATCTGCTTGCCGACCACGACTCCATGCTTGGCAGCCTCCATGTATACGCTCCATGCACGGGCATCGTTGAAACAGAAGAAACCATCGGGATGGAATCGTTCCGTAAGCTCTTGAACCTCTTGCGATGTTTGCGTGCCAATGTGTGGGTGAATCACGAGGTTGTCATCAAACGGAAGACCCGCTTTCTCCAACACTTGCCTATATCCCTGCATGCGTCCCTGCTCGGCATCCAGGTCGCCATCGGCGCCGATGTAGGCTATGCGTCTGCATCCGGCATCAATGAGCCTTGTCGTCGCATCCTTGCCGATCTGAATCTCATCGGGAACGATGGAGGGGATGTTCGATTGAGCCTCCCTCGCATCAAGAAGCACTAACGGATCCTTGCGCAAGGATTCAGGCACCTGCACAGTCTGGTTGAACATACGGGCATAGAGGAATCCATCGACTCCATACTGTTTCAACGTTGCAATTTCCTGAGCCTCCAGTTCGTCATCGCCATTCGTGTTCACGACCAGCAAGGTATAGCCGAGTTGCTGGGCGGCAGTTTGCGCACCCAGAATCAGCCGACCTGCAAATGGTGTCGTGGCGATTTCATCACTGATGAAGCCCAGGATATATGTTCTGTTGGTTCGTATGCTTCTCGCCATTCTGTTGGGTTTATATCCGAGCCGCTGGGTCTCCTCATGAATTCTTTGAGCGAGTTCAGGACGGATGCGTCCATTTGCATGCCCATTCAGAACCAGGGATACCGCAGATATGGAAACTCCCAGGTCTTCCGCAATCTGCTTCATCGTTATATTGACCATGAAACCCAGCCTCCATGCTGCTTGATCCACGTTCATCGCCACAACCCGTTGAAGAAGCGATGACTTTCTTCCCACTCACACTGTGTACTGTAATTTCCGGAAATGAAATTCCCCGTTTATCCCTTTATGCCGCTGCTTGCAATGGAGTTGACGAACTGCTTCTGGAACAGTACGAACACTATGATAATCGGCACCGTGATCAACGAGGAATATGCCATGATCTGACCCCAGGATGTGGTCATCTGCTGGAAGTACTGGACTCCGACCATAACAGGTCTCGTGCCCTCGGACTGCACGACCATGAGCGGCCATACGTATTGGTTCCACATGGGCAGGAAGCTGAGAATCACGACCGTTGCCGTTGCAGGTCCGGAAAGAGGCATGACTATCCGGGAATAGATGTGGAACCATCCGGCACCATCCACCCTGGCCGCCTCATCCAATTCCTTAGGAATGGTCTCGAAATACTGCGTATACAGATATATGGAGAACGCACTTGCTATGAACGGAATGATCTGGACATACAGCGTATTGGTCCAACCCTTGGAGATGAAGAGCGTGAAATTGCTGATTGAAAACTTTGGAAGCTGGTTGATCCACCAAAGCAGTGGAATCGCATAGGTTTCGAAGGGCACCATCAACGTTGCCAGGATAAAGCCGAATATGATGGCCTTACCCCTCACCTTGAGCCGCGTCAATGCGAATGCGGCCATCGAGTTCACGACAACGCCCAAAGCGACAGAGAAAACCGTGATGATGACCGAATTCACCATAAATGTGACTACTGGAACCTTGAGAAAGACCTGACTATAGTTGTCCAATGAAAGCTGACCAACCGGAAGAAACGCCTTGAACGAGCTTATATCCGCCATGATCTCATCGTCAGGCTTGAACGACGAGACGACCATGAAGATAAGCGGGAACGCAAAGAGCGCTGCGAAAAGAATTCGCACAATCCATCCAAAGACGCTCAGATGTTGACTGCGTTGCCTGCGCACGCCGAAGTGATGTCCCCATGACCTGGTGCTGCCTGATGTATCAGTTGTCTGTGTCATGATTCTTCTCCGATCCCTAATCCTTGTCCCTTGTCAGATACCGCAAGACCATGGTGATGATCAAGATAAGTACGAAATACACCAAGGTTATTGCTGATGCGTATCCGATCTCCTGCTGCTTGAATCCAGCCTGAATCGCCTGATACACCACTGTCGTCGTCGAATTCAGCGGTCCACCCGATGTCATGACGTTCACCTGGGTGAACACACTGGTTGCGGCGATGGTGATCGTGACGAGAATCATGTTTCTTGTGCTTCGCAGACATGGCCAGGTGACGTGCTTGAACTGCTGCCAGGTGCTGCATCCATCAAGGTTTGCCGCTTCATAGAGATCGTTTGGTATTGTCTGCAATCCGGAAAGCCAGATCAGCATATGGTTGCCCACAGCCTGCCAGATCGACATGAATATGATGGCTCCAAGAGCCGTCTTGGGATTGTTGAGCCAATCGACACCCTTGAACATGCCGAAGGTCAGCTTCTGAAGGACAATGTTCAGCATGCCGTCATTCTGGTAGATGAAGAGCCATAGCAGAGATACCACGACCATGGAGGTAATGACGGGCAGGAAGTATATGGTCCGGAAGAAAACCGAACTGCGCACCTTCTTGTTGATGAGCACTGCGAGCAAAAGTCCCAATCCTGCCTGAACAGGGACGACCACGACCGTAAAAATCGTGACGTTCTTCAATGCGGCCCAGAATGCCGAGTCCGCAAACATCGCAGCGAAGTTGGTTAAACCTACGAACTGCGGTGATGTGGAAGACACCAGCCTGGCATTGGTGAACGCCAGTATGAAAGATAGACAGACAGGAACTACCACAAAGAGAAGCAGCAGTAATGTTGCAGGAACCAGCATGAGTGTACCCGTGCGATTCTCGATCTGCAGTTCCAGATTCTGCTTGGATGCCTTGCGATTGAACTTTTTGCTCGCAGCAATCATCATTCCCCCTTAGCGCTACTTAAGCCTTGTAGCCATTATTTGTCTTGATATTGCTGTCGATGCTGCTGGTGAGCTTGTCCAGAGTCGACTGCGCATCGGCGCCATTGAGAATGTCGCTGAGCGAGGTTGCAAATTGACTCTGAATATATGAATATGCAGGAGTCAATGGTCTCATCACAACCTTCTTCTTGGAAATTTCAACGAAGACTTCCATACTTCCACCCTTGTCGAATTCAGGAACAAGCTTTCGAGCTCCCTCACTCGCAGGAATGTTCATGCCGGCCTTGGAAGCCGCAGCCATATATTTGTCCTGCAGCGAGAAGCGAATGTAGTCCTGGGCAGCAGCCTTGTTGTTGCAGGTCTTGGTAAGAGCAGTCTCCCATGAACCGCCGGGGCTGATAAGTCCCTTGCCGAAATCTGCCATTGGCATGCTCACGATATCGTCTTTGTCCTTTGCATACTGGTTGAAGGACGACCATGACCACATGCCGCCATACAGCAATCCCACCTTGTTATTTGCAAATGCGAGAGCCGTATCGGATGCACCCTTGGAACTGGTATATCCCTTGGTGACCAGGTTTCTCATCCACTTTGCGAACTTCACTGCAGCGGCACCGTTGAGTGAACCGTCAGCACTTTGATAATCGGATCGGTTGATGAGATCCCCGCCAAAGGATTGCAGGATTGGACTGAATCCATAGGAATACCATTCACTGGTGGTGTCCTTCGTGCCCATTTCGAATGGATACGTCCATTGATTGCTCGCCTTCATCTTCGCGAGAGCGTCTTCCAATTCCGATTGGCTCCATGGATCGTCAACCGTCGCGATGCGGATGCCCAGCTTCTTGAGCACCGATTTACGGGCAAACAGTCCGACGGTTGCATCATAGTTTCCAAGCCCATAGGTCTTGCCGTTGTATTTTCCAACCGTCGAAGGTAACAGGTCCTTCGTGCGCGCCAACAGCTTCGCATCGGTCAGCGGCGTGAGAATTCCCGACCACGCCCAGTTAGGAATGTTCGGCTCGTCCACCGCGACGACGCAAGGCAATGTTCCACCGGATGCCGCCGATGTGACTGACGTGTTATATGAAGTCGAAGGGAAGGTCTGCAACTTCACCGTTGCCTTCTTGCTTGAGCTGGCATTGTAGTCCTTGATCGCCTGCTTCAGCACCTTCAGCTCGCCATCGTTGCCCGCCAGCTGAGACCATACCGTTATCTCGTTGGAATTGGAATCGGAACCTGCACTCGATGTGCTGATCCCGCATCCCGATGTTGCCATCACACCGGCAACGATCAGCGTGATCGCCGATCCAACCAGTGCTCGACGCACATGAAAAACTGACATATTTCCCCCTTGTTTCTTGTTTTGTGATGCTCTATTCCCATGCCCTTCATTGAGATGAAAATAGAAAAGTTACAGTTAACGTTTGGCTTTCACCAGTTGCGACAAACCGAAAGCCACATTGTTGAAATCTATGGAGTTTGCTGCAATCAGCGTTGATTTCTCACTGTCCAGAAGATTGCAGTTGACGCTTCCGCACATTCCGCCGCAAATCGCTCCGATGGTGTCGGTATCCCCGCCAATGTTTGCGGAAACACCTACGCACTTGCGCAAATCCGCCCTGTATCGAAATACGATGGTCACTGCCGCAGGAACCGTCTGAATGGTTTCTAGGCCTGTGCCCAAAAATGAATATAACTCGTCCTGGAATGCCTCCTCGCTTGTCAAGCCCGCAATCCTGCGCCCATATGCCATGCGTTTCGCGATACTGGGGGTAGGAAGTTTATTGCCTCGCGTTTCTGCCTCTTGAGCTGCAGCAAAGGCAATATCGTAGTACTGGTTCCAATCAACGTCTTCATTCATGAAGAGAAAGCTGTCGAGTGCCGCAATCACCGATGCACCTTGAATCGCAATCTGCGTGTTGTGCGTCGGCTTGCATATGGCAGCAACGTTCTCCACCAATTGCGGAAGATCAAGGCATGAGGACACAAGCCCGATGGGAGCGATTTTCATGGCGGCACCATTCGTGGTCCCCCAAATTCCGGACTGTTCCATCGAAACGCCGCGCTCGATCGCTTCGATTGCCCGTCGCGTGCTTGGACCGACGACTGAGGAACTTTTCTCATCGTGGTGAAGCCAATCCGTCAGATAGTCCACAAAATCATGCGAATCGATCCTTCCGCCTGAATCGATGAGCATTTTACTCATGAATATGGTGTTTTCGGTATCGTCCGTGACCGTTCCAGCATCGAGATGACGAATGAAGGTTCCAACATCGGAGGGACTGGGCATCAGCGTGCTCAGCGTTCCATAGCGTTCGGCTATTTGTTGCCGGGTAAGATTTTCCGTCGGCATGCCCATGGCATCGCCGTAGGCGATTGAGAGCAGTACGTTCAGCACTGACTGTGTTACGTCATTCATGCGTTACCTCCAAGGAATGCGTTGAGAGAAAATTGCTTGCCTGAGTGAAATCAGGAGATGATTGGGCTCCCAATTCCTGGCATGTCATCGCGGCGCATGCAGAAGAGAACAGCAAGGAGTCCCGCAATGGCCGTGCACCGATGAGCAGCTGGGTCATGAAGGCTCCGATGAAGGCGTCACCGGCTCCTGTCGTGTCCTTGACTGCAACGTCAAAAGCCGGGAGCGTAACGGTTCGACCGTCTTCGTCACAGGCCGCAACACCTTGGTCAGCTAGCGTGAGGACTATGGTGCCTGCAAAGAATTGGCGGATAAAGGATATCTGTTCTTGGGGATCATCGCTGCCAGACCATGGGCGAATGCTTGCCTGACATGGGGCAAAGACATCGACATAGCGCAGGAATCGGCGGATGAACGTTGTATCTATTCCCTTGGCAAGAACGGTCTGCAAATCTTCCTGAAGATTGAGCACGACCTTTTTGCCAAGCTCCTTTGCCTGCCGGGCAGCCTTGAGCGAGAGTTCAGGAGGGTTCAGGTCCAGATACAGTACAGATGTCTCGTCGACAAGTTCAAGGCGAGCCTCTTCCTCGTTCAAGGCAGGCATGCCTTCACCACCATCGAGAATCAGACATTTTTCGCCGTCGCCGTCAACATAGATGAGGCAATGCGGTGCGGGATATCCGTGTGTGTCCGAAATTACACCTCTGACATCAATTCCATCGCGCACAAGGAAGTCGATGATCCGTCTGCTGTCATCGTCATTGGAAACCTTGGAAATGGATGCCGTCTGGGCTCCCAGCTTCTGAGCCTGAACAAGAACGTTGACGCCGCTGCCACCAAGCGTGCGGTGCGTGGACAAAACCGTGGAGAACCCGTCACGAATGGGCAGATGATCTACTACTTGTATGGTGTCGAGTGCGACACCTCCAATACCTAGGATATCCATACTCTCCTCCATGAGAGAAGCAGCTTCATCACTGCCAGAATTACAACCCCTACATACCCAACACATCACACAGTAATACATCAAACGTTTTTCGTCAAACGCTTGACGTGTCTGGAATGCAAAAGTCGGCCATGAATATCGGGATCGCTGATATCGCTGGTCAATCATCGAAATTCCAGAATTTTTCATCACCATCATCATCTGACGTCGAGCAATGGCGACTGGTAACCATAAACGATTTCATCGAGCAACTCTTGTCCGCGTCGATAGCTGGCTTGACCTGAACACCCAGTCCTACTCCCACAAGAGACAAGAGACGATTTTCCACACATTTCTGTGCCTGTTAACCCCTATTGACCCAGATCTCTCGACTCGCTGCGCTCGCTCGAGATGACAAGGGAGACGAATTCGATCGGGATGACGCTCGAGATGACGGGGACACACTTTTTTGCCTATTAACCCAAAAAACGACTCCCAAAGCACAACCTGAGCATTATGAGCGTTATGCAGCAGATAACACCCGAACACACTGTTGCCTATTAACCTTTAATACAAAAAAGCCGCTGATCGCTCAGCGGCTGTATGAGTACCCCCGGAGAGAGTCGGACTCTCGTTGTCAGATTGAAAGTCTGGTGTCCTAACCGTTAGACGACGGGGGCAAACAAAAACATCATACGCAAAACTAGCAAATAGGGCAAGCCGGCGTGGCTCTATGTCGAATATGACGATTCCTTTGCATCAGCACACAGGGAATCAACCACCATTAATCCAGATATCGAGTTTTGTTGCCTTTTTTCATGTGTCCCCGAGTATTGCCTCAGAATCGCAACGTAACTAAGCCATTTTCGAAGCTGCAATGTTGAAATTTGCCACAAAACTCGTGTTCTCAAAAATCCAACACCAAATTTTCATGCTCTATAGGTGAAATCATGGATGATCCGACCAGCCTTTATGCCTTTTTGCTCGAAATTGGTCAAGACTCGACCAGCAAATCGTGACGATTCGATGAACTCCCCATGAGGGAGCTTGTCCGCATCCGTCGCAGTCCCTTTACCGACATGTTCTATCGGAAGCTGCACTGCAAGATTGCCGTCATTGTGTAAAAATCCGCAGGAATCCAGTACTTCGTGAATATGAAGTGCATAATCATCGATATCGGTGGCTATTCGCCATGCACCATGAGGTTCGAGCGCGAACGCGATGCTTCGTGCAAAGTCAACCTGAATGATTCGGCGCTTATGATGCTTCATCTTTGGCCATGGATCGGGGAAGAAGGTCCACACTTCCGCCACACTCCCCCGCTCACATGATGCCAGCAGTTCAGGAGCGTTGACCTGAGCGATTCTAAGGTTGGTCAATCCCTGCTTTCCCGCCATGAGCATCGTATGAGCCAGTCCGGCAGTATATACTTCCAAGGCAAGAAAATTCATATCGGGATGCTTGGTCGCTGCCGAGACTATGTTTTCGCCCTGACCCGTTCCCACTTCAATGATCAAGGGATGAGAGTTCCCCCAGATTGTGTGGATGAATGCCCGATTGAGAATGAAACTCTGAGGAACTTCAAGGCTTGCATGTTCTGCCTCTTCTACCGATTCAAGCGAATGTCCTTCAAAGCCGGGAGCCATATCGATAAGGAATTGGTCGTGATAGGCATCCCATGCGCGCATCAGTCTTGGATCAATATGTCCAGAGCGCCGCACATACGACACTATTGAACGTCGCCCCTTGTATTCAAGTGAATCATTGTGCGTATCCATCGGCACTTCTGCGCTCATACGGCACTCCTTATTTATATATAAAGCCGACATTAAACGATATCATCAAAGCGGTTAATCATGAGACCTCCGAGAATCCACGAGAGGATCGTTGTTCAATGATGTTCATGTGATATACTAAAAACGAAAAAAATCGAACATAATGAAGCAAATGTGAACACAATTCATTGACTCTCTGCACCTCGTGTGCACTGCTGCACAGTCGTTCACAAACTCCAAGAAAGGCTACTTATGACAGTTCTCGTCACTGGTGGATGCGGATATATTGGCGCCCATGTTGTTCATGCCCTTCATCAGGCAGGTCAGAAGGTCGTCGTCGTTGACGACTTGAGCTATGGGAAACCGACTCGAATCGAAGGTGCCCGCCTGTACGGTGCCGATGTCTCTGCACCAGGCTCTGATAAACGCATCGCCGAAATCATCAAGGACAACGATGTCGATTCGGTCATTCACTTCGCAGCACGCAAGCAGGTCGGTGAATCCGTTGCAAAGCCGCTGTGGTATTACCAGCAGAATATCAATGGCATGCTCAACGTTCTGCAAGGCATGGCAACTGCAGGAGCAAAGAAGCTCGTGTTCTCCAGCTCTGCTGCAACATATGGAGTGCCTCCAGTAGACGTTGTTCCTGAAGATGTCGTTCCTATGGTTCCGATCAATCCCTATGGCCAGACCAAGCTCTTCGGGGAGTGGATGGCGCGCGCGTGTGAAGAGCCATTCGGCATCCGCTTCTGTGCCCTTCGCTACTTCAATGTTGCAGGCTGCGGTCCCGTTGAACTCGAGGATCCAGCAATCCTGAATCTGATTCCCATGCTCTTCGACCGTCTGAAGCAAGGCAAGGCACCTGCCATCTTCGGCGATGACTACCCGACGCCAGACGGCACATGCGTCCGCGATTACATTCATGTCGCAGACCTTGCCGATGCCCATATTGCTGCACTGCACTATCTCGACCGCGATGAGCGCAAGTACGATGCCTTCAATGTTGGCACTGGAGAGGGCACATCCGTTCGCCAGATCGTGGACGAAGTCAAGAAGGTCACCGGACTTCCATTCACCGAGGCAGTCATGGCTCGTCGCGCTGGCGATCCACCGCACCTCATCGGTTCCCCGAAGCGCATCAACGAAGAGATGGGGTGGCATGCACAATACGGTGTCGAAGACATCGTCAAGTCCGCCTGGGACGCATGGCAGGCCAATCCAGAACATCACATCGACGTTGAGAACTGGAAGCAAAACGACTGAGCATCAGCTCAGCTGATCAATTCGTCTCGCCAAGGGAAGATTCCAATCTCTCTTGGCGAGACGCTTGTATATATAGGTATATCTGCAAAGGCGAGCGCACCTGCCATCGGCGGTCCATACTCTCCATATTCGCATACGATGCCTCTTGCTTGGTGATAATCATCGTGTAACGAATGCTCGAAGAATTGTATTTCCAAGCTAAATCCTTCATACAAGAACAGTTTCTCCACTAGACTGGCCGTATGAGCGATGCAAACAATCAGTCAAACAATCAGTGGGACAACAACGCCCCAAATGCGCAGCAACCTTCCCAACCACAATACGGCCAGCCAAATTCCGGTTATAACCAGGCTTCGGGCATACCACCGCAGGGTGAATATAATCAGCAATGGGGCCAGCAAAATCCTCAAGACCCGATGAATTATGGATATCAGCAAGATCCGGGCAACCCATATGGCAGTCCATATCAGGGAGGTCCCCAAGACCCTCCTCGACAGCCAAATCAGCCATACCAGACTTACCAGCCATATGCTGGGCCATACGGGTATCCTTTGCACAATCCAAGCCAGCCTTGGAATATCATGTCTATCGTTGGCTTTGCCATTTCTTTCTTCATACCACCGGTTGGACTGATCCTTTCGATCGTCGCACTTGTTCAGCTCCATCGCTCGCGCGAGCGCGGTCAGGGACTTGCAGTCGGCGGAGTCGTCGTCGGGGCAATTTTTACTATTTTTACAGCCATACTCGTCGGCCTCATGATCTGGGGCATCTCCATGATCGGCAGCGAAGAGTATTCCTACGAATACCCGAGCTGTTCCGGCTACTCCTGCTCGAGCGACAATTCCGGTGATGATTCAATAGATAGCAGCTATCTTGACAATGCTCTCAATGCAGAGATACCTGCGATACCTGCGATACCTGCAGATGCAATTGACGCTGCACCGTTTGGATTTCAGCGTTAACGAAGGATTATAGATACACGACTTCATTGGTATCAAAAAAGTGGGAGTGGAATCGCCACAGAGTTTTGCAACTTTACGCCCAAAATATTAAACCCATGATGATGCATGCGTCAACGATTGTTGAATGCAGACATCATCATGGGTTGTGCTGTTGTCATTGCCCGGTTCTCACTCAGCCCGGGCATGAAGTTCATATTTCATACCCTGGTTGTGGTTACTTGAGCAATGCCATTCTTTCAGCATCATCTGCAAATACTTCCTTTTCGTTGGCCTTGGTGACTACCACAGGATCGAGTTCGTAGAGTGGCACGTCAATCACACCGTTGTCGGCCTTGTCATCTGCAGCGGGAAGTTCTTCGCCTGTTTGCAGAACCTTAATCAGTTCGACGCTCTTGGCCACCAAGGCATCGGTTGGCTTGGCAATGGTTGACCACTGCTTGCCTTCCCAGATCCAGGTCACTGACTCATTCTCGGCATCAAGACCGCTCACGACGGGAATATCCTGGCCCGCCTGCTCGCATGCAGTGATGATCGCTCGCGCAATGCCGTCATTCGGGGAGAGCACGCCATCAATCTTCTTGTCGGAATAGTTGCCCGAAAGCAAAGAATCCATGCGCTGCTGAGCCTTGCTGTTATCCCAGTCAGGCGTTGCTGCCTGTGTGAAATCAGTCTGCCCGGAAACAACCGTCAGAGTTCCATCATCAATCTTTGGCTGCAATACAGTCATTGCACCCTTGAAGAAATTCGGAGCATTCGGATCTGCAGGACCGCCGCCAAACAGCTCAATATTGTATGGTCCTGAACCCTTCTTCTCTGCCAGACCATCAAGCAGGGCCTGACCTTGCAACTCTCCGGTCTTGATGGAACCGAATTGGACAACGGCATCGATGCCGTCCGTATTTTCAATCAGGCGGTCGTAGCCGATCACTGCAACGCCGGCCTCCTTCGCCTTGCCAAGCACCGAGCCAAGCTGGGTGCCATCAATCGGTCCAACGACGATGACCTTGGCGCCTTGCTCGATCATCGCTTCGATTTGCTGCTGCTGTTGAGGAACCTTGTTGTCTGCCGCCTGGATCAAAGGTTTGAAGCCGGCTTCACTGAGCTGATCCTCAAACATGGTCTCGGCTTCCTTCCAATTCTGCGTGCCAAGCCAAGGGAGCGAAACACCGATTGCCGCATCTGCCGCGAATCCTTTTTCTGAGCTGGCAGAGCTTTCTCCTCTGCCAGAGCTGCCTCCGCAAGCCGCGAGGGATGCCACTGCGACGAGAGCTGCCACCGATGTGAATACCTTATTGAATTTCATCGTGAATTCCTTTCTCTGTTGTTTCTTTGTATGTGTGTTTATGACACGAATGCTGACATGTGTGATCGTTAGGGACACTTGCATTATTTTTTATGGAATGATTCCATGATCTTGCCAATGATTGATGGCCGCCCTTGTTGCTTGTTGAATGCATCGACCGCAACAGCAAGAAGAAGCACGAGGCCTTTAATGACCTGCGTTCTATCGGCTCCGACACCCATGAGCATCAGTCCCGAATTAAGCACAGCAATCAGGACACCTCCGACCATGGTCGCCATGATTGTGCCGACACCGCCTGAAACCGCAGCTCCGCCTATGAACACTGCGGAAATCGCGTCCAGCTCCCAGTTCGTTCCATCACCCGGACCCGCTGCCGTTGCACGACCGAGGAACAGGATTCCCGCGAGCGCCGCAAGGAATGACATGTTGGCCATGACGGTGAAGTATGTGCGGGATACGTTGACTCCCGAGAGTGCTGCCGCTTGTCTGTTGCCACCGACGGCATAGACATGGCGACCGAATCGAGTGCGTTCTGTCACCATGTGGTAGATGACGATAAGTGCCACAAGAACTAGGCCGGGAATCGGGAATGAGGTTCCGGGACGTCCCGATCCGAAAAGCCAAGTCACGTAGGCGATAACAAGCCCGCCACCGATTGCGCGCACAAGCATCGGCCACATTTCCGGTCGGGTGCCATAAATCGCTTGTTTTTCTCTCTGATAGCCGTTCCACTGCGACCACACGAAAAATCCAAGTGCTAGGAGACCAAGCAGCAGGGTTGAGTTGTTCATGTTCGTCCATGCCGGTCCCCATTCAGGCAGGTAGCCAGCGCCGAAGAACTGCAATTCCTTGGGTGCCGGAACAGAGATTGAACCAGACAGCCAGATCACGGCTCCTCTGAAGATCATCATGCCTGCCAAGGTCGAGATGAATCCAGGGATTCCCATTTTGGAAAGCCAGAAGCCCTGCCATGAACCGATGAGAACGCCGAGAGCAAGTCCGAGAAATACGGCGACGAACCATGGAAGGTTGAAATTGCGGGCTGTGATGGCCACCACCATGGCGACGAAGCCTGCCACGGATCCGACCGAAAGATCGATCTGACCGATAACAATGACCATCAGCATGCCGATCGCAAGGATAAGCACATATGCATTGCCGGAAATCAGGTTTTGCATGTTTGAGGAGGTCAGCATTCTGCCTCCTGAAATGATATGGAACCCTATAAGAAGAACCAGCAACGCCACGACCATTGGTAATTGCCGCAAATCGTTGCCGAGCACTTGTTTGAGATATTTCATGTTTTGCACCTCTCTGTGAAACAATCGAATGTGGATTGGCGATTGGGATACATCTGACCCGAAAAATCGCAGGAATGAATGTTGTCAAACTCTCGGGAAGCTCATGACGACTGTGCAACTGGTGTTCTAACTCCATGCAGCAGTGTGGTCATCAATCAACAGTGTTTCATGATGAACGCCGAGCTCGCTTGGGCAGGAATCAGACTTCGTTGGTCGTTGTCATCAGACGCATGATCGATTCCTGATCCGCTTGCTTCGTGTTGAGTTCGCCGGTGAGTCGACCCTCGCAAAGCGTATAGATTCTGTCAGTCATGCCCAGAATCTCAGGCAATTCGGATGAGATGAAGATAACAGCCTTGCCTTCGTCTGCGAGTTGTTGAACCAGTTTGTAAATTTCAAACTTTGCCCCAACATCGATTCCTCGAGTCGGTTCATCGAGAATGAGGACATCTGGATTGGGGAACATCCATTTCGAGAGCACGACTTTCTGCTGATTGCCACCTGAAAGGGTTGCAACGCCAACATCGACTGCAGGTGTCTTGATCTTGAGACTTTTACGGTATTTCTCTGCAACAGAATGCTCCTTGGAGAAATCGATAAGTCCATTCGAAAGAATCTTTCGCAAGTTTGCAGAGACTGTTGTCTTTTCTATGGAATCAAGAAGGTTCAGACCAAGCAGCTTTCGATCTTCAGGAACGTAAGCCAGTCCCTTCCTGATCGCCTCGCTCACCGAATGCAACACAACCTTGCTGCCTTTGATCGAGATGGAACCGTGCTTGTAAATCCCATAGTTCCTGCCAAAGAGAGAACGAGCCATCTCTGTGCGGCCTGCACCCATGAGTCCGGCGAAACCAACGATTTCTCCCGCCTTGACCTTGAACGAGATGTTGTCGCTGAGTAGTCTTCCTGGAACGTTCGGATCCTCGACAGTCCAGTCTTTGACTTCGAAGATTACCTTGCCTATCTTCGGTTCGTGGATCGGATAACGATTGTCAAGCGGTCGGCCAACCATCGCCCTGATGATCGCATCTTCTTCAATCCGACCGTCGGCAACTGACATGTGATCAACGGTCTTGCCATCACGAATGACAGTGATTGAGTCAGCGATTTCAGCAATCTCGTTGAGCTTGTGCGAGATCATGATGCAGGTAATGCCTTTTTCTCGCAACGAGCGCATCAGATTAAGCAGATTCTCCGAATCCTCCTCATTCAAGGCAGATGTCGGTTCATCGAGTATCAGCAGGCTCACGTTCTTGGAAAGGGCTTTTGCAATTTCCACCAGCTGCTGCTGCCCAACTCCAAGATTCTTGATAGGCGTTGAGGGATCCAGTTCGAGACCGACGCGCGCCAGCAGGTCTCTCGTCAGGGTTTCGGTCTTGTTCCAGTCTATGAGACCGGAAGAAAGGAGCTCATTGCCAAGAAAAATGTTTTCCGCTATAGAAAGTTCGGGAATCAGAGCAAGCTCCTGGTGGATGATCACGATGCCGCATTTCTCGGATTCCTTGATGGTGTTGAATTTCGCCACTTTCCCTGCGAACACGATATCGCCAGAATAGGTACCGTATGGATAGACTCCTGAAAGCACCTTCATGAGTGTTGATTTGCCTGCACCGTTTTCACCGCATATGGCGTGTACCTCCGCTTTCTTGACTTCCAAAGTCACCTTGTCGAGTGCGCGAACTCCTGTGAATTCCTTGGTAATGCCTTGCATTTCAAGGATATTGTCATGCTTGTCAACCGATGAGGTCATCTTCTTCTCCTTTCCAGCACATCGTTGAGCTGGATTACACGGATAGACGTTCGGTATCGAATACACATTCGTATTGATTCAAGACCGAATATCTATTGTGTAGTTTATACGAGTCGATG
The DNA here is from genome assembly GCF_002259795.1 of Bifidobacterium aquikefiri. Taxonomy (GTDB): domain Bacteria; phylum Actinomycetota; class Actinomycetes; order Actinomycetales; family Bifidobacteriaceae; genus Bombiscardovia; species Bombiscardovia aquikefiri. Next base: position 652,625 of record NZ_MWXA01000005.1, read on the forward strand.
TATTTTAGACTGCTTGATTAATTACCCTAATATGTTAACCAAGTTAGTTCAAAATTTCGACACGCCGAAGGAAAAGAACATCGAACGGGTTAGATAGACTGAGAGATTGCTTCATCTACCTCGTCAACTATGCGTCTCATGCCTTCTCTCGCAACGGAAGGGTCGCTCCGCCAAATTCCTTCGGCAACCTCCTCGTGCGCTGCGAGCGCCTCGGGTTCTGGCCGCTGTGGATAGAGACCTATTTCAACTCTGCCTCGTAGAATCGTTGCCACAATGTCCGAGAGAGCAGCGAAAAGATCGTTCCCGCTATATTTCAGCAGTAGAGAATGGAACTCGATATCCATTGCATGAAAATCATCCAAATCGCCCGATTCTCCAGCCTTTCTCATCTCGCGCGCCAGCACCGGCATCCTCGATTTAATCTCGACTGGAGCATGTTCCGCCGCCTTGGCGGCAGCGATTGGCTCAACCGCAAGACGCAGCTCGGTCAAGGCACGCAATTCCTCACTCCTTTTGCTTGAATGGAGCATCCATTCAATCACGACCGGATTCAAAGCCGCCCACATCGAGGTGGGTTGAGGATTGATGCCCTTTCTGCGCCGTACCTTGATCGCACCCACATCCGAAAGAAGACGGGTGACCTCGCGGGCAACGGTGCGCGATACGTCGAATCTGTGTTGAATGTCTTCCAAAGTAAAGGACTGGCTGCTCTCCCATCGTCCTTCAATGATGTCAAGCGCCAATTCTCGGGCAACGGAAATATGCTTCAGAGATGATGACAGCGCCACCGACGAGGCCGCCTCGGGCGTTGCCGCCAGAGCGCTCGAAAACCCAGCATTCTGTGTTGTATCACTCGGAGAAGAGGCCGAGGCAGTTCGCAGCTGGGCTGTCTCATTGATGCAAGATCGCGTCTTGCCCGTCATTGACCTTGACGCACCATTCTCGCCATCATTGATCATCGTGTTCATCCCTCTACTCTTGCGCATATCTGCGAGACTACCAACAAGGAAAGGCATAGTCGGCGAGACCCATGTTTGAACTGCTAAAGCTTCATGAATCGCTCCATGCACGGCTTCAGGAATTTCAACGAGACGGGTTCGGTATCCGGTTCGAGAGCCGACCTTTTGATTAAGTGGTCGATCTGCGCATCTGCCTCGTCCTGGATCCGCACGTGGCAGATGGCCCAGCCGCAATGATTCCCGGGACTTATCCGATGCTAAGGGAACTGAAGAATACATTAAATACTCTTTATTATTTGATACGTACTCTTAATTGGAGTATGCTGTGTTGAGTACAAAGAGGCAGACACATTACGGTGCTTCCTCAACGAGTACTGCAACGAAGCAGAAAGCGAGAATACTCATGAGTGACACACAAGAACAGCTGAGCAAGCCCATTCACATTGTTGTGATGGGTGTGGCAGGCAGCGGAAAGTCAACCGTTGCCGAGGCGCTTCGAGACAGACTTGGTCTGACAATGGCAGAGGGAGACGATTTTCACCCTCAGGCCAACATCGACAAGATGTCCCAAGGCATACCACTCACCGACGCTGACCGTCGTCCATGGCTTGAAGTGATCAACCGCTGGATGCTCGGTCGCAATGCACTCGGCGAATCAACCGTGGTATCAAGTTCTGCGCTCAAACGCTCATATCGAGATATTCTTCGCAAGGACGTTCCTGTGTTTTTCGTCCATCTTGTCGGTTCTCAGGAACTGATACAGCGGCGACTCAGTGAGCGCAAGGGACATTTCATGCCACCGGCACTCCTCCCCAGTCAATTCGCAGACCTGGAGCCCTTGCAGCCAGACGAACCAGGCATCGAGGTTTCAGTCGAGGGAACAAGCGAAGAAATGATCCAGCGTTCAATCGATGCCGTCAAAGCACATGCCGAACGCGAAGAATCACAGACTTCGGAAGCAATCGCCGACAAGGCTGACGAATCCTTGAAGTCCTCGAACGAACGGTAAAAGACGAAACATCAGGCCAACAAATCAGTCACCAGGGATCCAGACGATCACGCAGTTTTTCGAATTCCTATGTGACAGATTTGGTTCCAGATTCTGCAAATCATTGCAAGCAGTAAGGAAAATACACAAAGGAGTGTTGTTATGAATCTGATCATTGCCGCGATTTTGGGAATCGCGACCATCGTCATTCTCATTACGGTGGTGAAATTGCATCCGTTCCTCTCACTGATGGTCGGCTCATTCGTCATGGCCGTCTGCGCTGGGGTCTCGTATGACAAATCCTTCGACAGCTTCACCACCGGTTTGGGAACAACGGTTTCAAGCGTCGGCATACTGATTGCCCTAGGTGGCATCATAGGAACCCTGCTTACCGTTTCCGGAGGTGCTGACGCGATTGTCGACACGATTTTAGATAAGACGCCATCACATCTTCTCCCCTGGGCAATGGCACTCGTCGCATTTGCGGTGGGTATCCCACTGTTCTTCGAAGTCGGTGTCGTCATTCTGATTCCTGTAGTTATCTTTGCAGCACGAAGAGCAAACAAACCCGTGATTCTGCTTGGCATACCAGCACTCGCCGGTCTCTCCACCCTGCATGCATTCATTCCACCGCACCCAGGACCACTGGTCGCCATCAGCGCACTGAATGCAAATCTTGGTCTCACTCTCGGTCTTGGACTTCTTGTTGCCGTTCCAACGGTGATCATTTCTGGTCCTCTGCTGGCTCGGATCTTGGTTCGTTGGGTGCCGATCAAGGCTCCTGAGGACAACAAGATCAAGGAGACCCCAGAAGACAAGAGCAGCCGTCCAAGCTTTGGAACCTCGCTCTTCGTGATTTTGCTTCCTGTGATTCTCATGCTCTGCAGCAGCATCATCGATCTCACCGGAAAGACAAAGAACCCCGTTGGCCGCTTCTTTGTCTTCATCGGCCAACCTCTGGAAGCACTGCTTATCACTACATTCGTTGCAATGATTCTGCTCGGATTGATGCACGGTCACGGTCGTGACAAGCTTAATTCGATAGTCAACACTTCCTTCGGTTCCATAGCGGGAATTCTGCTGATCGTTGGTGCCGGCGGCGGCTTCAAGCAGACCCTGGTCGATTCCGGCATTGGCAAGGTCATCGCGTCCGGCATCGCAAGTTCCGCAATCAACCCGCTTATCGCAGGCTGGCTCGTTGCAGTACTCATTCGTGTGGCAACCGGCTCGGCAACCGTGGCAACCGTTACCGCCTCTGGTCTGATGGTGCCGCTCGCCACTGGGCTGAGTCCGACTCATCTGTGCCTGCTGGTTCTTGCGATCGGCGCTGGATCCGTCTTCCTCTCGCACGTCAACGATGCTGGCTTCTGGATGGTCAAGGAATACTTTGGCATGACCGTGGGCCAGACATTCAAGACCTGGTCGCTCATGGAAACCGTCCTGTCGATCGTTGGACTTGGCTTCACGCTTCTTGTATCCCTGCTGGTCTAGCCCGGTAACTTCTGAATAAGGCTCAACACAGATGAACATCAAATGAAAGGTGGAATCATGCAACTCGGCATGATCGGTCTCGGCCGCATGGGCGGCAATATGGCTTCTCGACTCAAGGAATGTGGGCACAGCATCGTTGGCTTTGACATGAATCCCCAGTCCGTCCGTGATGTGGATTCATTGGAAGCACTTGTTGGTGCGTTGAACACTCCCCGCGCTATCTGGGTCATGCTCCCAGCTGGCGGCCCAACCGATTCGACAATCAAGGCTCTCGCCGCGTTGCTCGACAAGGGCGATGTGATCATTGATGGGGGCAACACCCACTACAGCGACGACATTCGTCATGCCAAGGAGCTTGAACCGTTTGGCATTCACTTCATGGATGTCGGCGTATCAGGTGGCGTATGGGGCAAGGAGCGCGGATATGCCCTCATGATTGGAGGTTCCGAAGAGGACTACCAGCATTGCCTGCCTATCTATGAGAGTCTCAAGCCGGAGGGCGAGGATGGACTCGTGCTGGCCGGAGGCGTTGGTGCCGGTCACTTCGCCAAGATGGTCCATAACGGCATCGAATATGCCATGATGCAGGGCCTTGGAGAAGGATATGCAACCATGACCCATAGTGGACTTATCGAGAATCCCGGTGCCGTTGTGGCTTCCTGGAGGCATGGAACCGTCATCGAGTCCTGGCTCCTGGATCTGCTGGCACGCGCCTTGGAGAAGGATCCAGACTTGGAATCGATGCCTCCAGTTGCCGACGAATCCGGCGAAGCGCGTTGGATGGCCCAGATTGCACTGGAATTGGGAGTTCCCGTTCCAGCCACCGCAGCCGCACTCTTCGCCCGTCAGACATCTCGCGGAGGTAGCGATGATGTCCTGAAGGTTGTCTCCGCATTGCGTGCACAGTTTGGTGGGCATGTCACAAAGGATTGATTTCCGAATGCTTTGCGACACGCCGCAGGGCAGAAAAACCCGCCGCGGTTTGGCATCTCGGCGGGTTTCTTGTAAGATATCCACTTGGCTGCTTTTGTAGTCATGGCCCCGTAGCTCAGCTGGTTAGAGCGCCGCCCTGTCACGGCGGAGGTCACCGGTTCAAGTCCGGCCGGGGTCGCAAGAATGGTGGAAGCCCGGGAAATCCGGGTTTTTTCAACTGTTCTCTGGCTCTGTAGCTCAGTTGGTAGAGCGAGCGACTGAAAATCGCTAGGTCAGCGGATCGATGCCGCTCGGAGCCACCACTGATAACCCTCACCCATTGGAAACATTGGGCTGAGGGTTTTGACTTCCCGCTTGTCTTCACACGCTCAGGTTTATCTCGCCAAGTGTGTAACTGGTATTTTTCATTGTTAGGGTTATAGGCAAAAAGTGTGTCCCCGTCATTCCGACCTCTCTTGTCACCCCGAGCGAATCCGCCTCCCCTTGTCACCCCGAGCGAGCGCAGCGAGTCGAGAGATCTCTGCTGTTGATGCTCGCAAGGATGAGATCCCTCGACTCGCTACGCTCGCTCGGGATGACGATGGTGTTGTCGTTCATACGGCCGACTCTGACGATGGCACATACAACTTTGTCAAGTTTATACGGCCGACTCGCTACGCTCGCTCGGGATGACGGGAGAGAAGCATGGCATCGACTGGAACGAATTACACTCCAGCACGTCAGCGAAGGCATAAACCCACACTTCTGAGCCTATAACCCCGCTTTCACTTGAGTTCGCTCGAAAAGCGACTTCCAATGCACAATGTGCGATAGGAATGCCCACACGGAAGATACGTTAGGCCTCGTCATCCATAAGATCGGCAAGTGTCGGCTCGTCGTCCAGATTGTAGAGCTTGCGGAATCCATCTGCTGCCCCAGCACCGAACTTCTTCTCGTCAAGAGGAATGAACGAGGTATCTATCGGATCAATGTATGGCAGCTTGGCATCGAGCACAATAGGCCGCATGTCGCCGGCATCCCTGTATTCACGAATCTTGGCGAACGCCGACTTGAGTGAGGCGTTATCCGTTGCAGTCAGTCCTATCGCTCCGAAGCTACGCGCCATCCCAGCCCAATCCGCACCTTCCAGATCGGTTCCATACAGTCCCAGTTTTCCCTTGATCTGCTCGTGACGAATAAAGCCGAAAGCCTTGTTCTCAAGCACAACGTTGACCACAGGAAGTTTGTATCGCACTTCGGTGAGTATCTCCTGATTGACCATGGCAAACCCTCCGTCTCCGGATATGGTCCATACGTCGCGGTCAGGATGAGATACCGCAGCAGACAGACCCGCAGGAACGGCATATCCCATAGTGCCGTACCAAGGTGACATGGTGAAGTGCTGATCTCCCTCGAAGGGAAGCTGACGCAACGACCACGCCGTGTTATTGCCAACATCGAGACTAAAAATGGCCCTATCAGAGGCATTGCGTGCGATTTCTCGAATCACTGACTCTGCAGCTAAACCATGGGAGTCATCGTCTGCGAGTTTATCAAGCCACATGAGCCAATTATGACGATTCAACCGAGCCGCTTTTTCGAATGCCCGTGCCTTATCGTTACCAGAACGCTTCGCAAGCTCATCGAGCACCTGGGCTCCGTCAGCGACAAAAGCAATGCTGGCTTCGAGCTGATTGCCGATATCCGAAGGATTGGTGTTTACCTGGATTATGGTCTTGTCATGAGGCATGAACCTTCCAAAGGGGTAGTTGGTGCCGGCAAACAATATCAAATCTGCAAGCTGCGAGGCTTCGAAGGCGGGTTTGTCTCCAAGCCGTCCTCGCGTCCCCATGTAATTCGGCCACAGTTGTGGAACTATTCCAGTCCCAGGAGCAGTGGAGATAACGGGCATATGGAAATGCTCGGCGAACTTCATCACCGAATCGCTTTTCCCACTCATGCCCTGCCCTATCCATAGCACAGGCCTTTCGGCCTTGGCGATTGCCTCAGATGCCATGTCAAGCTCATGTTGGTCCAGCGCATAGCTCACCTGCGCTCGCGAGGTCAGAGGGGTTTTGGACTCTGCATATTCAATCTGTGTGCCGGTAAGGTCTTCGGGAAGTATCACCACGGCAACTCCCCGCTTGGTGTATGCCGCCTTGATTGCATCCTCGATCACCGATGGAATCTGCTCGGCATTGGCGACCTGCCTGTTATATACGGCCACATCCGAGAAAATCGGCACCTCACTGAGTTCCTGGAAGAAATGTGTGTTTTGGAATCGTGTGGTTACCTGCCCGACCAATGCAAGTACGGGGACGTTGTCCATCTTGGCATCGTACAACCCGTTGAGCATGTGCACGGAGCCTGGGCCTGCCGATGCAAATGCCACACCTATCGTGCCATTGAGTTTGGCATCTGCGGCAGCAGCCAAAGCCCCAGCCTCTTCATGGCGAACCTGGATGAAACGTATCCCGTCTCGCTCCTTCCACAGGCCTTCCACCACGTTGTTGATCGAGTCGGCAGGAATGCCGTAGACGTGGTCTACGCCCCATCGTTCGAGCACCTTGGCAAGAGCTTGCCCCGCAGTGACTGTTGACATTGTTTTCTCCTTCCCGGCCACTGTGATGCGACCGCTGAACATGTCGCGATTACAGGTTGCCGTCGCATCTGCGACATCGATGCGCGGCGAAAATGTTGATGATGATGCAAGGGTGAGATTCACCTCACGGGTTTGCTTCACTGCTGGAATCTGGTTGATCAAGCAGATTCCGATTGCCCCAGTCGGTGAGCGCATCGAGGATGGGGACCAGTTCCAATCCCGATTGTGTAAGGTGATACATCGCCCTTGGTGGCCTGGTGTCCACAACTGTGCGTTTCACGATGCCTTGATCCTCGAGTTCCTTGAGCCTCTTCGACAACGAGGAATCATTGAGTTTGTTTGAATAGCAGGATATCTGCGAGAAGGTTCTGCATCCCTTGGCTATCGCCTGGATCACCACACTGCTCCATCTTCGGTCGATGATGTCTACGGCAGCAAGAAAACCGTCGCAGGCGATCGATGGTGACCTGACATAGCTGACTGAAGCCTCCCCATAAAGCATGACTTCCTCCCGATCATCTGACGTGTCAAAGCACCAACTACAAATATTTTAGTAACTAAGATACTTATATAAGCTTCGATATTTTCTAAAAGCTCAATATTCGCTCTTCTTGTCGCGACGAGCATCTAGGGCACAGCTGTGATTTCCGCCTTCCATGCATCCGAGAGCTGTCAAAGCGCGATGCCGAGTGAACTGGGAGAATGACATTATTGCTGCATTGCTTCTTTTTGCAGTCTTCGAGCCAGAGCAGTGTTGGGCGAGTCAGCCAGGAACGCTGCATCCATCGCGACGACGCCGGTCGCAGCACGCTGCAAGACTGTTCCTATGCTGTTCACCTATCTCTATATCGCCGCGATGTTCGCACTCACCGTGGCCGGTGTCGGTACGGTCATCTGGATCGCGATGAAATACCGCCCGAAGTATTCTGCTGCCGTTGCCCTGCGCAATCTGCACAAAGAACAGCTGACGTATCATAATCCCAATCAGGTGGAATCAACGCTTGGTGATTTGGATGATCAGGCCATGCGTCTGAGCGAAGAGGAATTGGATGCCGAAATAGCGCTCATCACCAAGCTCAATGGAAATTCCCGGCATCTTGGCGTTGTGATGAAGCGAATACTGTATTCCTTCATTGCCCTGCTTGCAATGGTATGCGCAATCTTTGCACCAAGTGCAATCGGACCGCGTCTGGCAATCATCGCCATTGCACTACTCTGTGCATGTGCTTTTGTATTCCTTGGAGTTATGCCAATGGTGCGCATGCTGAAAGACAATGCGAGGCTCTCACAGCAGTTCGAGGAATGGGCAGAGTCTCATCCTCAATACTGTGTTCCTGAACGCAGACGCACAGGCCAGCAGACAATATCGTCAGACGATGCGACGGCAACAGCACAAGTGGGATGGCAGGAACGTTAGGCTGCGGTGGAAGCCATTGAATCTATTGAACCCTATTGAAGCTTGCTCGTAACCCACGCGACGACGTATGGCGCCACCTCTTCGATCTGGTCGATTGCAACTTCGAATTCGTGAGGACCTCCATACCAAGGGTCGACAAGATCAAGCTCGTCGTCGTGCCCAGGGGCAGGTGTTGGAAGATTGGGATCGAAACTGCGATAGAGATGCACCTCCGCACGCTTGTTTGCCGGTAGCAGGCGCAGCAAGGCGCGCATGTGAGCGGCAGTCATCGGCAGCAGCAGATCTGATTCTGCGATTTCTTCGTGCGTGATGCGATGGGCGAAATGGTCTCGCGGAATCTCGTAACCCCGCTCCTTCAGCACGCGCTGTGCACGTCTGTCAATGGGATTGCCGTATTCCTCATCACTGACGCCACTGGACTCTACGCGTACCTGCGAAGCGTCCAGACCACGCTCTTCGAAGAAATGCCTCAGAATGATCTCAGCCATGGGGGAACGGCAGATATTGCCTGTGCACACTGTCATCACGGTATATGGATGCTGTTCTGCGGTCATGGTGATGACTCAATCTCCTTATTCAGGTTCGAACCCTGGTGTTGCCTTCATGAATGCCTATGACTCAGTACCACTACTGCTGAAAATTCAACGCACTCGCTCATATCTCACAAAACGAAAATCGGATATCGCGCTCGTGACATCGCGAGGTTGAATCCATGGGGTTTCATTGTCCAATCGCCACAGACCGGCATCAACGAGTTGCAGAATATCCGGCGCAAATGTATCTGCGTCCACCTCAGTGCGGATCTCGGTGACATAGGCCTTATCTGCATGAGGCAATGCCGCCTGGAAGAGCTGAGAACCGCCAATGATCCATATCTCGCTGCGGTCTATGCCATCGTCTGGGATCGACTCCTGACCCGCTATGCATAGTGCCGCATCAATGTCTTCTACGACCGTCGCACCCTGCGCACGATAATGAACGTTTCTGGAAACTACAATGTTGTCCCTGTTCTTCAGAGGTCGGTATCCCTCACCAAGCGATTCCCATGTCTTTCGTCCCATGATCACTGGATGAGAGATGGTGAGTTCCTTGAAACGCTTCAAGTCCTCAGAAAGATGCCACGGCATGCCGCCTTGAAAACCTATGGCATTCTGTCGGCCATTTTTGCTTGTTGCCTGTGCCCAAATCAGATTGACCGAGAAATGGCCATCTTGATGATCACCCCGGGACTCTTCTGGATCGCTCCAGTCGTTTTCCTGATCATATCGCCCGGCTCTTCCGGGCTTGGGTTCGTGATAGCCGTTATGGCTACTACTCTCGTGCTCCATCTATACATCGCTCCTTGTTGCCTGTCTGCACAATGCTAATAAGTCCCTCAGACCGCGATCGGCGCCTTGATCGTCTCGTGATGCCGGTAGTTAAGAATATGGAAATTCTCGTACTCATATTCAAACAATGACGATGCCATGTCCAGCTCCAACTGAGGATACGGGTATGGTTCGCGCGAAAGCTGTTCCAAGACCTGAGGAATATGGTTGTCATAGATATGGCAGTCTCCGCCGGTCCATACGAATTCACCGGGTTCGAGACCAGTCTGCTGCGCAATCATGCGGGTCAGTAGTGCATACGAGGCAATGTTAAACGGGACGCCGAGGAACATGTCGCAGGACCGCTGATAGAGCTGGCAGCTTAAACGGCCGTCAGCGACATAGAACTGGAACAGTGCATGGCATGGGGGCAGCGCCATCTTTTCGACTTCGGCGGGGTTCCAGGCGCTCACAATCATGCGTCGTGAATCGGGTTGTGTGCGGATCAGATTCAGTACGTTGGAAATCTGATCTATGGTTCGATTTGGATTCTCCGCCGTCGGTGCTGGCCAACTTCTCCACTGAACCCCATAGACCGGTCCAAGCTCTCCTGTCTCTGGGTCAGCCCATTCGTCCCAGATGTGGACATTACGATCCTGAAGCCAGTGCACATTGCTGGAACCTTTGAGGAACCAAAGCAGCTCCAAGGCAAGTCCGCGGAAGAACACACGTTTTGTGGTCAACAATGGGAACGAATCATGAATGTCGAATCGCATCTGCTGACCGAAGAGAGAAATCGTACCTGTCCCCGTACGATCCGATTTCAGAGTTCCCTCTTCAAGTATTTTTCGTAGCAGATCCTCATAGGGGGTCGAAATATCCGTCGAAGGTGACTGCGGAATGCGTGTTCGAATGTCATCAAGTTGCGATTGCGTTAAAGCCATACGCACTAATCTAATCGATGCACCGGAGTGCTTTTCAGAAAAGCTGGAAGCGTAACCTGGCAATGACGACGCAAGACGATAGATTATGTAGTTAGCGATGCGACTGAACAATGATGGCTTTATTATTCTTCGGTCTCGCACCAAGCTGAGACAGCGCTCTTCGACGAAGTGCATGCGGCCATAGCGGCGGCATGCAGCAGTAGTGGCAATAGGAGGAATCATGGGAAAAAGATTATGGGTAGAACGCAATAAGGATGGTTCTTGGGACGCCTTCTCTGAAGATGGCGCTCATGCCAAGTTCGGCAAGGGCAAGGGCCTCTTCTCCCCCGGAGACCTGCTGAAGATTTCCCTGGCAGCCTGTGGCGCTCTATCGAGCCGCTTTGCGATTGAAAGCGTTCTGGGCGAGGGTGCAGGCGCTCATATCGTGGTTGATGGCGCTTACGATGACGACGATGACGTGTTCCTCTCATTCGACGAGCAACTGACCGTCGATGCAACCGATGCGAACTTGAGCGATGCCGATGCGGATAAGCTCAAAGAGCGCATCATTCGCCACATTGACAAATCCTGCACCGTCAAGCACAGCATGGAGAGAGAAGAACCAGTCCGATTGAATGTCACGGTTCGTCACTGAGTATCCTGTGACTGCTGAAACCGTTGCACTGATTGCTGGGTCATAGGCAAAAAGTGTCTCCCCGCCATCTCGAGCGGAGTGTAGTTAGTCTGCCCTGAGCGAACGTAGTGAGTCGAAGGGAGAGATCTCACATCAAAGATGGCCCAGAGCTTATCGCTCTGGGCCATCCCTGTATGCCGGTACAATCTCCGCAGTTGAAACTGCATGATTCTCCGACTTGTCAGTATCTATTGTTGATACCTATTTCACTACTTATTTCAATCCTTATGCAGGGGATCGATGTGCTCTTCGATATCGCGAATCTGCTCAGGATCAGCCTTCTCGACATCGATGCTCTCGACACCACTTATCTGATCGAGTGACATCGCCGTCATGCTCGCGGCATTCTTGTTCTTATCACCGGATTCGGCAGCCTCAACATATTTGCGAGGAACCACATACACGGGTGATACAGCATGCTGCAACAATCCCTGACTCGTGGAGCCCAGCAACAGACCGGTGAAGCCACCACGGCCACGAGAACCCACGACGACCACGTCGTAATTGTGGCTTGCCTTGGTAAGTGCATTGACTGCTGAGCCGGGAACGATTGACTTGTAGACGCGAAGATTTGGATAGAGCACCTGCAACGGCTTGATGCGTGCATCCAGATCTTCCATGTAGGATTCCATGACACCGCGTTCCTCGGCCGAGTCGGATCCTGTAAGTCCATCAATGTTCGGAACGGCAGAAAGTACGTTCAGCTCAGCTCCCCAGCCATTGGCGAATCCTGCAGCAATCTCCAATGCCTTCAGCCCCCACTTCGATTCATCCGAACCAACTGCAATCTTCGAAATCGTATTGTTCAAATGCATCAGATTACCGTCATCATCGGTGTACGGAACCACTACAATCGGGCAATATGCATATGCCGGAAGGCTTGAGCTCGTTGTGCCCAGAAGTCGCTCCGCCAAACCCCCCTTGCCGCGGTTACCAATCACTATCAGATTATAATTTCTAGAGAGCTCAACGAAGACGGAAGCAGGGTCGCCAGTGACTATCAAAGTGGCCGCTTCAACTCCCTGGTCGTCGGCAATTGCTTTCGCCCGCGAAAGAATCTCCTGCGCATCCGAATGGGCAGCGTTGTCATCACCAAGTGCCGTGTACGTTGCATCAAACGAAACGGCAGCATAACTGGGAAGTGAATATGCACATACGATCTGCAGCATCAATCCCGCATGTTTGGCGTAATTCGCGGCCCACCAAGTGGCTTTATAGCTTGCATCCGACCCGTCAACCCCGACGAGTATTGCCTTGTCGTTAACCATTACGACCTCCTTGGGTTAGTGAACGGTGCTGCTAGGCACGTTCTACCAATAGAATACCGCTGGATGTTGCAAAACGGCGTTTTCAACCAATCGAAATCGTTGTTTCCCCTTTGAATTTCGATGTTACGGCCTTTTTTCATGGTATCAGGTCAATATCGCAACTTCGAGCATTCAAATGCACCCCAAGAAAGGCGAACCGCCGCTCATTGTGAACTCAGCACAGTAGAAACCTCAGTTATTGAGGAAATATGGGGACAATTATGCCCAAAAAACAATTTTATACTTCTGCAAGTTCACAATGAACTGGTCAACCCACTTCAGGGGGGTTAGAGCAGACGGCGAATCGAGTATGAGCCGGTAAAAGCGACACTGACAGCAGTCGTTGTGGTTCCCTTTGATGGATTGAGCGCATTAACGACCATGTTGTTGCCAATATAGATACCCGCGTGGGCACTATTGGCAATGATGTCGCCTGGCTGAGCCTCTGCGAGGCTGGCGACTGCAGTGCCGGCAGATGCCTGAGCGCCCGATGAGTGAGGAAGGCTGATACCGAATTGAGCATAGACATACATCACGAAGCCTGAGCAATCCCACCCGCTGGTAGTAGAACCGCCATAAATGTAAGGGACCTGACCGATGAACTGATTGGCATATGACACCAATGCAGCGGCAGTCTTGGCATTCGGAGGAGTTACGGTGAACTGTTCGGTCGTAGTCGTCGAAGTATTCGTAGAGGTACTTGTCGATGTGCGAGCGGAACTACGGCTTGCAGCTTCTGCCTGCTGGGCAGCTGCGGCGGCGGCAACACGTGCCTGCTCCTCTTGCTTGGCCTTTGCAGCAGCGTCCTTTTCGGCTGTGGACTTCGTCTTGGGAACACTCATGGATCCCAAACCGCCCCAATTGCTGTTCTTCTCGACATCGGTCGAGGTTGATTCGGCAAGGAGATTCTTCCTAGGCGCATTCACCTTCGGGAATGAACGTGAGGATGTCACGGCAGTATTAGTTGCAGCCCCCGCAACAGGCGCAGCAAAGGACAACATGGAGCTTGCTGCAGCTGTCGCCACAATAATTGCTATGGATTTCCTAGTTATCTTCATCGAAATGACACATTAGCACACGAAGCTGATCTCTCAAACCCAAGTTCCAAAAAACCAGTGAAATCTACAGCAGCATTGAATAGCTCAAAACAATGAAGAATCCAAAACAACGAAAAATCCAAAGCATCCAAGAAGTGCCCTCAGTGACATGACTCACTGAGAACCCGCGCAAAGCAGCTCAGTAGTGAATGTATTCGAAGTCGTGAACGTTGGCCAACGTTCTGGAATAAGTCTTGCCTGCCATGACTTCGCCTGATTCCGATGTGACGATTGATCCATCGGCATTGATTTTCTCCACGATGGCAACATGCCCATATGCAGTCGAGGAGGCTTCCTGCCCCTGACGGAACACTATAATATCGCCCACATGCCGAGGCGTGTTATCAACCCAATAGCCCAGCGCCTTGGCCGAAGTAGCCCATTGATATGCATTGCCGAAATGTGAGCCGACAGGCAGCCCAAGCTGGTGGCGACGCGTATATACCCACCAGGTGCACTGACTGAATTCATAGGCATTCCCGGTGTCTCCAGTGGCATGATCAGCATTGAATCCGGCCGGAACGACTGACGCATCGGCATCCATCAGATTTGCAACCGTTGAATTCTGAGCCTTGGATCGAGAAAGCTTGGAAACATCGACTTTGTCGTCGCTCATCGCCCAGGAACCGGTGCCGCCATTGGTTGACACCGTCTCCTTATCCAGAGCCGCACGTGATTCGGAACGCGACACATCTTCTTGCGAAGTCCCGTTTGAGGCATCGGTAATCGTTTGTGAGCTGGAGGTCTGTGACGCATGTGCTACCAAGGTCTGATCATTGGGTCCGAGTACAACCATTGCAGTCGCGGCGGTCCCGAACAATGCTGCAAGAGCAGTTCCCGCCATCATCTGAGATTTTCGTGTCTTGCGCCGCGCGGCTTCTCTGAAGGACCGCCTAGTGACCGGCGACATTTGATTGAGACGCGTGGTCACTGCCAATTCGATTTGTGAAAGGTTAAGGGATGAACCAGCAGCAAGTGCCGGAACGAGTTGGGCTGACGAAGACTGGCGTTGTGAGAGCACCCGGGAGGAATGAGATCCGTGCGCCTTGCGGCTGACACCATGGGCTGCGCTATGAGCGGCAGAATGTCTCGAACCGGTAGTTTTTACATTGCGTAAAACTTCGGACGAGGCCTTGCCATGCGAAGCATGTCTCATTGATACAACTCCTGAACGTCTACGAAATAGCTATTGCAACCACCCTGTTGGATGACTCCAATAGATGAGAATACAACTACATTGTGTCGAACGTCCAATCGAAATGGTGTTACGGCAATTGCTGCCGAATGCCTGCAAGGAGACCCTAGACCTTCGAAAATCAAGAAAATGAATACCTTTCCCTCACCTTCCTTCACGTAACATAAGCAAGAAAGTTCTTCCGCGACACGCGGAAAGTCAATCCATCGGTCTGATTAGGGTTGACGGTATGACCAATAACTTGACGATTCCCGAGAAACTTCTGCCAGAAGACGGCCGTTTCGGCTCTGGACCAAGCAAAATCCGTCACGATCAGATGAGCGAGCTGTCTGACGAGTGGAAGACCATTCTTGGTACCTCTCATCGTCAGGCACCGGTGAAGCATATTGTCGCCTCAATCAAGGATGGGCTCTGCGAGCTTTTCAATCTTCCCGATGGCTACGAGATTGCTCTTGGCAATGGCGGTTCAACGGCCTTTTGGGATATGGCCTGCGCATGCTTGATCAGTCGCAGGGCAGCATTTGGCGTCTATGGCTCATTCACGAAGAAATTCGCAGATTGCGCAGCCAATGCTCCATTTCTCGAAAAGCCGGTCGTCTATGAGTCACCAATGGGCACATACACCTTGCCGAAACCTACGGAAGGCGTTGATGCCTATTGCTGGGCACACAATGAAACCTCTACCGGAGTCAATGCACCCGTCAGACGCATCCACGGCTTGCAGACAGCGCCCGAAGGTCTTCCAGAGTCTGCCTTGACCATAGTCGATGGCACCAGCGCTGCTGGCGCGATCGAAATCGATATCTCACAGACCGACGTGTATTACTTCTCACCCCAGAAAGCTTTCGGCTCAGAGGGTGGTATCTGGTTCGCCATTCTTTCCCCTGCGGCAATTGAACGCGCCAGCCAGATCGAGGAGGCGGCGAAGCTGGACGGTGCAACACGCTGGGTTCCTTCGTTCCTGTCTCTGACCAAGGCTTTGAACAATGCCCGCAAGGATCAGACACTCAACACACCTGCCGTTGGCAATTTCATCCTGATGAACAACCAAATCCAATGGCTCAACGACAACGGCGGTCTTGCATGGTCAACCGCTCGATGCAGCAAGTCGGCTTCTCTTATCTACGATTGGGCAGATAGAGTCCCCTACGCACAGCCATTTGTGAAGGATGCCGAATCTCGTTCCCACTCTGTGGCGACCATCGATGTTGACGACATGATCAACGTCGACCAGATTCTCGGCGTACTCCGCCAAAATGGCATCGTTGATGTTTCCGGTTACCGAGGTCTGCACAGAAATCAGCTCCGCATCGGTGTGTTCCCTTCGGTTGAACCTCGCGACGTTGAGGCGTTGCTCAACTGTGTGGACTACGTCGTTGCCCACATGTGAGAAATTCTCATGGCTTTCGAGAACGGGAAAAGCCGAGCAATGCTTTGCGCACTTTGCAAGTATTGCTCGGTTTTTTATCTCTTGGTGTATGCAATTGGTGTATGCAATCATCAGAATGGCGTTGACGCGAAAAGATACGATCCCTGGGAGTCGCGGGAATCCGTTCCCGCTTTGGTGTTCACACCAATTTCGACATGGCCATCCTCAGCGGGAATAAACACCGCCTCGCCCTGGGTCAGCTGCACACACCGCCGGGCAGTCGTGCATTGCAATGAACCTTCCGTGCACAGCAGCACACGCGGGCCATTCGAGGGCAACTGAAGCCGTTGCGGACCATATTTCTGCATGAGCTCGCCATAGCGCTGGATCAGCCTACCGGCAATGGGCCACGCCCCAGAAGCATTGTCGACACGTCCATAGGCAAGCATGTATTCAGAAATCTTTGGGCGATAGGTGATCAGATCTTGGATGGCCAAGGCCGCAAATGCCGAACTTGAAGGATCGATGGGTGCTGCCGGCTGACAATTCAAACTGTGCAAGAGATTCGCAATGTCCTTATGCTTTACAGTCATTCCAGCTCGCAGAACATTATCGGAGTTGGTCATGATTTCGGCAGCAGTACCGTGGATATATGCGTGTGGCAAACCTGCAGGAATATAGACCGACTCGCCTTCTGCCAACTCAACGGGATTCATCATCAATAGGCACAGTACCGAAGCATCCGTCTCGAAAGCCTGCGCAGCCTCGATGGCATTATACAATGCTCCCTGCGATCTTCCCAGTTCAGGAAGATTCTCGAGCGTGTGCCGCAGTGCTGTCTCAAGAGAACCCGCCTCGACTGCAGGTGCCGTTATGGCAACATGAAAGGCGCGAAAAATACGTCTGCGAGAGTCTGGCCATGCAATCGAAGACATGGGCATCATCACATCGCAGGCAGCATATTCCTGTGGGGGTTGTCCAACATGAAAAGTCCGCGCCGTCAACGCATGAACCATGTTGCGGGCGATCGGATGATCGACTGCCCGCAAGAGACGAAGCTGTTCGGCCAGCGGTGCAAAACCGACCGAGGCGGAAAATGGTTCAAGCGCCACCAGCATTTCGTTCTTAGCCAGTGAATCCTTGAACGATCGTTCCGGGGCATCAAGAGCAATGTTCAGATCATTCTCACGATTGAATCCCGCTCGAGCCTCAAAATCCACCGGATGAACCTGAAGTGACAGAGGAATCTCGGCGGAAATGATCTTGAACAGATAGGGCATTACCGGCCCGAACTCCTGTGATGCCTGCTCCCCTACCATCGCAACCGGATCGGCATGAATCTCACTGAGCAGGTCATGCTGCTCACCATTGGACAAGGTCAGAGGTGACGGCGACTGTGGATGACCGCTGAACCACATTTCTGCAAGTCTTGCGTTCCGTTGCTCACCTGGCTGCAGGTGAAACATCGCCTGCAGGCGAGTTTTGGAACCCCAGGCATAATGCTTGGGAACGGCTTCGATTCGATACAACGGCACCCCCCCCTTCCTGCATCATACTAAAGCACGACACCCGTCAAGGTTACCCCGAGATATACACTGAAGGGCATGAAGCTTGCACCAATTTTTTCGCAGAAAGCGCGCAGACCGTCACCGAAGCCGGTTCAAGTTGATTTGCGAAGGATATTTATAATTGGCACCATCGTATGGTTTGCAGCTCTCATTTTCTTTGCCATTCTCGAAATCTGTGGCGTAGATGTCAAGCCTGCCATCGGCGTGAGCGCATCTGGTGTGGCGATAGGCATCATGCTGTTGATTTGGGAATTCTTCAATCGCTGGAATTATCGCAGGCTCGCCGAGTAAGACCACGCAGGTTCACGATGTGCAGCGCATTTCATGCGGCTCAGTGACCTCACTGCTCCGTGTGCTGCGGAGCAAGTGGGAACACCATGCTGAAGGTGCTGCCATGCCCTTGCGAACTCCATAGGGTTGCCGAACCATGGTGTGTAAGTACCACATGCTTTACAATTGCCAGTCCCAGTCCGATGCCTTCGTGCGTGGCATCAGTCTGGTGAGAGCCTCGATAGAATCGTTCGAAAACCTGTCGCTGCTCGTCTTTTGGAATACCAATGCCTTGATCCAACACATGGAGCAAAGCATGCTCGCCATCCTTGCTCTGGGAAACTGCAATGTTGACCGATGAGCCAGATGGCGAATACCCCATGGCGTTCTCAACCAATTTGACGAGTGCTGCCTTGATTTGCTCACTGTCGCCATTGACGATAACTCCCTCGCTGCCACCCACATGAAGCGCAATATGCGCAGCTTCGGCTTTGCTCGCGAGCTGCCCGGCAACATCGCGGGCAAGCTGAAGAAGGTTGATTCTATTTTTTGCACTGGCGACAATCGGCTCCTGAACCTTCATCAGCAGCATCAAATCAGAAACCATATGCTCAAGGTGAGCGCAATGCTTGCGTACCAGCTCTGCATCCCTACGAACCTCTGGACTTGAACTCTTGGCGTGTTCAAGATCAAGCGCCAGTTGAGACAATGCAGATGTAGGCTTCTGCAGCTGTTCGGAGACATTTTCAATGAAGGAGTCTCGCGTTTGGGCAAATCGTATCGTTTCACTGACATCTGCCAGCAGTACGACCACAAAGTCACGATTGATCCTGCCCACGGTTATTTTCAACCAGTTAGGGCGCGAAGTCGTTTGAAGTTCATCGGCATTGCCGGCATTCGAAGCTGTGCGTTCCTGTGCCAGCGATCCCCTCTGCACATCTTTAGCAGGAAAGGCGGAGTCGATCAGAACCTCGGTTGCACCCATGAATTCCTGTGGGGTCTGAGTTTCCAAGTCAAACTTGGTCTTGCCACCGGACTGTCGAATGCGCTCTATGGCTTCGAGGACCTGTGGCTGCACTATTTCGTCATTCGCAACGATACCAAGCATATACGCCTGAGGACTGGATCTGACGACCTCGTTCTGCCGATCTACGACAATTGACGCATTGGGCAGCATGGAGAGCAATGCTGCAGTAGATTCATCGAGATCATCGGATTCCTCTGAGGAATCCTCATAGTCGTCTGATTTGCTCAGCCTTCGCCATGTAAACACTTTCATAAGATGCTTCACCAATGCATTCATCACCGAATTCCCCTCGAAATGCCGTTGAATCCAGAAACCATGCATATTCGAGATTGCAATTCCAAACTGCTCGAAACTATGTCATGAATGCTGGGCACACACAGTTTACATGATATCTGCGTGCCTCACATATGAACACAAGGCGAACTTCTGGTGTCATTTGTTGAAGCGTGTGGCAATATATGCCGCTAGACTAATAGACTTAAGAGGGAGAATCAGAATCCAGGAAGGCATACGAAATGCGCGTAATTTTCAACGAGGAGCTTGCACAAGTCTCCGACGACCTCGACCACATGGTACAGGATGTTCGGAAGGCTATTAATGGCGCCGGAGATGCGCTTCTTAAATCGGACATTGAGGCAGCCCAAACAGTCATTGATGGCGACATAGAAATCGATGCCCTTGAATCGAGCATCATCGAACAGTGCATCAGATTGCTGGCGAAGCAAAGCCCAGTTGCCACCGATCTACGTGTGATCGTATCTACACTCAGACTCGCGGCAACCTTTGAACGCATGGGCGACTTGGCCCGCCATATTGCAGAGACCGCTCGTAGAACCTATCCACAACCAACCCTGCCTCCTGAGTGCACCGAGCTGTTCACCCAGATGCAGGAATTCCTCATCATGACAGCCGATCGCCTGGTGAAGATGATGTCAGATCGCAGTGCAACGACTGCCGAGCAGATCATCATCGATGACGACAAACTTGATGAGCTTCATCATCAGACCTTTGATCTGGCACTTGCCGAAGATTGGTCTGGTTCGAAGCAGCAGGTCATTGATCTCATTCTGATAGCTCGCTTCATGGAGCGCCTTGGGGACCACGCCGTTTCAGCAGCTCGTCGCGTTGTCTATATCGTCTCGGGCTTCGATCCAAGCAAGGAACCGGAAACTACAACCGATCAAGATCCTGATTAAAGCGGCTTTTCGGTCATCACGCCCCTTTGTCATCTCGAGCGTTCCCTTTTTGTCATCACGAGCGGAGGCGTAGCCGTAGTCGAGAGATCTCACCCTTTGGAATCAACCAGTGGAGATCTCTCGACTACGGCGCTACGCGCCTCCGCTCGAGATGACAAAAGGGGAACGCACGAAACGATGAAAAGGGAACGCACGAAACGATGAAAAATCCTCCAGAAATGGCTTCTGGAGGATTTTTTGTGAGTGCCTAGATATACCAGCCCTGCATCTGCGTAACGCTGCTTACTTCTGACCTTGCGCTGCAACGGCTGCAGCACCTGCAGCCGCAGCTGCTGGGTCAAGATATTCACCGCGAGGCTTGATTGGCTTGAAGTTGTCATCAAGTTCGTACAGCAACGGAATGGCGGTAGGAATATTGACCTTGGAAATCTCCTCTTCACTCAGACCGTCGAGCATCTTGACGATTGCACGGAGTGAATTGCCATGGGCGGCAATCAATACCGTCTTCCCTGCCTTGAGCTCAGGAATGATTTCGCTCTTCCAATACGGTGTCACTCGCTCAACAACGTTTGCGAGTGCCTCGGTCTTAGGAACCGGCTCGCCCGCATAGCGTGGATCACCTTCCTGTGAAAACTCGTCATCAGGATCGATCTCTGGTGGCGGAGTGCCGTAGGAACGACGCCAGGTCATGAACTGCTCATCGCCGTACTTTTCACGAATCTGGCTCTTGTCCTTGCCCTGCAAGGCACCATAATGACGCTCGTTGAGTCTCCAAGAACGCTTCACTGGAATCCAGAGGCGGTCCGCAGCATCCAACGCATAGTTTGCTGTGTTGATTGCCCTTCTCAACAGTGAAGTGAAGACAATGTCAGGAAGAACGTCGCGCTTGGCAAGAAGTTCGCCACCATTCTTCGCCTCTTCGACACCCTGCTCGGTCAGAGGAACATCGACCCAGCCTGTGAATTGATTGGTTTTATTCCATGCGCTCTGGCCATGCCGGAGCAGAACTAGTTTGTATGTCATACCTCGCTATTGTAAAGGGACACTTTGACCGTCAGACTGCATGGACAACGGTGCTTCCCTACAACAATTCCAGCATGGTGACAACGTGCACGGCGGCGTAACTTAGCAGTATGAAGCCGCTGAATGCCAAGGCTTTGCCGAATTTATGCGGATTGGAACCATGCAGAGTGCGCACCGCAATCGTCGCACACGCCACATTCAGTAGCGCGAGCATTGCAACGAGCCACCACAGACCACCGGCAAGTATCGAGATAACCGCAAAGAAGATAACCGTTGCAACTGGAATCACCAGCATCAGATACACCGAACGTTGGGCCCACGTGTGTCCTAGCCTGGAGGCCAGAGTACGTTTGCCCGAGATCAGATCATCGTCGATGTCACGAATGTTGTTGACCATGAGCATCACACTGGAAAGCAACCCGGTATTGATTGCGCCAAGAATCCCCATCCGGTCCACTGCTCCGGCAAGCAGATATTGCGTGCCCAGCGTTGCTGCGATTCCAAAGAAGAGAAAGACCGAAAGCTCACCAAGCCCAATGTATCCGTATGGATGCTTGCCACCCGTATAGAACCAGCACGCTGCCAAGCAGGCTAGGCCAACGGCAAGAAACCAGTAATGGCCGGTCAGCACGATGGCGATTATGCCCGCAATTGCAGCAATCAACGCTGAAATTGCTGCTGCGGCAAGGACATATTTGGGTGTGACACCGCTGGCAACAAGGCGCTGAGGCTTGTCACTGGCCTGTTCGTCACCGCTACGCTCGTTGTCACTTCCACGAACGCCATCGGAATAATCGTTCGCAAAATTCACGGCGATCTGAAAGAACAGCGCCACCACTATGCACGCCACGGCAACGAACCAGAAACGACCCATCGCCTGTTGATACATCTGTTCGTTCACCACGCATTGATGCGGCTTCGGATAGATGTCGACGCAGGTGAGCAGTTTGTGGAATACAGGGATGACCGAGGCGATGCCGACAAACACCGGCGCTATGCTCGCTGGAAGGGTGCGTGGACGAAATGCCTGCACCCAGAGCGAACGGGTGCCGAGATTCCTGATGGTATCAGTGTGCGATGCCGTAGTATCTGCCTGCCCTGTGCTATCTTCCGGCTTTGTCATGTTCACCCCGTCTTGCCCCTCTTCAGCGCAAGCTGAACGCGTTCGTTATGATCGACTGCTCAGTTTAGCGGCTTGACCAATGGGAAGGTAATGGTTTCACGGATTGTTGCACCTGTGAGCGCAATCAGCAGACGATCAATGCCCATGCCCATGCCGCCTGCAGGAGGCATACCCACACCGAGCGCCTCCAGGAAGTCCTCATCAATGTCCATCGCCTCGACATCGCCAGCCAAGGCCATTTTTGCCTGCTCGACGAAGCGTTGACGCTGCACCACCGGATCGTTCAATTCGGAGTATCCGGTAGCAAGCTCAAAACCGCGCACATATAGATCCCATTTCTCGACAACTCCCGGGATGCTACGGTGCGACTTGACCAATGGAGAGGTCTCAACCGGGAAATCACGAACAAATGTTGGCTCATAGAGCTTGTCTTGCCAGAAGTGTTCCCACAGATGCTCGACCAGCTTGCCATGATTCTCGGCCGTCTCCTGTTCCAGACCCAGCTTGTCTGCAATCTTGCGAAGATGCTCGACGCTCGTTTCGGGAGTGATCTCTTCGCCAAGAGCCTCGGAAAGGGAACCATACATCGTCATGGACTTCCACTGGCCGCCGAAATCATAAGGCGTGCCGTCTTGCAGTGTCACCTGCGTTGAGCCAAAGGCTTCCTTGGCGGTGGTCTGAATGAGTTCCTTGACCAAAGCGCCGATGGTGTCGTAGGTTCCGTATGACTGATATGCCTCAACCATGGTGAATTCTGGTGCGTGAGTGCCGTCTACGCCCTCATTTCTGAAGTCTCGATTGATTTCGAACACGCGCTCAATGCCACCGACAAGGCAGCGCTTCAGGAAGAGTTCAGGTGCAATGCGAAGGAATAGATTAATGTCGAAGGCATTCATGTGTGTCGTGAATGGTCGGGCTGCCGCTCCACCGTGCACCGTTTGCAGCATGGGCGTTTCGACTTCCAAAAAATCATGGCGGTCGAAGGTGCGCCGTAGCGATGCGACTGCAGCTGAACGTCTGCGAACCATGTCGCGCATGCGTTCATCGGCAATCATGCCGATGTATGGCTTGCGTGTGCGCTGTTCTTCGTTCAGATCCTTATGCAGCGCCGGCAGTGGCTGCAATGCCTTTGCAGCTATTGCCCAATCCGTTGCAAACACGGAGAGTTCGCCGGTCTTGGAAGCGACGACACGACCACGAACGTAGAGATGGTCGCCCAAATCGGCAAGCTGCTTGAAACGCTTCAAGGATTCAGCACCGACTTCGCGTTTGGAGATCATGCCCTGCAACGTGGTTCCATCGCCTGCTGAAAGCTTCACGAAGCACAGTCCGCCACCGTTGCGGATGAACAGGGCGCGCCCCGCAACGCCAACAACGTCTTCCGTTTCTTCACCTGGCTTGAGCGTGCCATCATATTTCTTGCGAACAGCCTCGATGGTGTCGGTAACATCGAGATGCACCGGGTAGGGCTCAATGCCTTCCTTGATCATCAACGCGCGCTTTGCCACGCGCATCTGCACTTGCTCAGGGTGAGCCTGTGCACCAAATTCCTTGTTAGTCGGATCAATGGCCGCGTCAAGATCCTGACCGCCATCGATATTGTCGCGAATTGCCTCATCCTGTTTGAGAAGGAGCTCGGCACGCTCTACCGTTGTCATTGGCTGTTCGGCTTGTTCTGCCTCTATGCCCATCGAAACGTTCGCCGTTGTACCTGCTGCGTCTGTTATATTCATTGCTTCCTGCGTTGCACCCTCATGCTTGCCAGCCTCATGGACTGGTATGGAATCGCTGTTCTGAGTCATACGGCCATATTGTAACGAGCAGAGTGTACGTCAAGCGATATGTGTTCTTAAGCCCTTACCCTCTGGTCGCCGCATGAACTTCGTGCATCTTGGAAGGTTTACACCATCACCGTTCATCTGCAATCGCACTCGAGTTGATGTTTGGGCATGCGTCGGTGTAACATCTGACGAGTTGTACGGGGTATAGCGCAGCTTGGTAGCGCGCTTCGTTCGGGACGAAGAGGCCGGGGGTTCAAATCCCCCTACCCCGACAATATGCGGTTTCATGCTTCGGCATGAGGCCGCTTTTTTCTTGGTATTTCTAGTGCTATTGCACCATTAACAGCTTTTCGCACACACCTCACAATGTGCCTTAAACATGCTTGATATATATTAGATAGCACATACTTTGGGACATACTAAGGAACACTTGATGCCACGGAAAAAGAGCCATAGAAACGCCTGGGGAACAGTCGTTGCACGGTATCGTCGCGGCACCGATATTCAGGTCGGCTGGATTGCACGCTACGTATCCCCATTACAGGGCGATGGCAGTGTCAACCGGAACTTCCCTCTTGAGTCCAAGGCTCAGGCATTCTCATGGCTGGATGCAGAGCATGAGCTGGTTAAGCTTCATGAACGCGGTGAACGGGAGTGGCTTCGCCCCTCTCAAAGGAAGAAGGCCAAGGAGCGGAGCAATGTGCTGTTTGATAACTATGCGGATCAGTGGATAGCCAGTTATCAGACGAAAAATGGCAAGCCCCTTCGAGGTACCAGCAGGCGAAAGCTGCTTGTAGACATTCAACATCTCAAGGATTCTTTTGGACAAATGAAAGTCACAGATATTCACACTTCGGATATCAGGAAATGGCTGGATAATTGTCCGCTCAATGGCGACTATGCCCGCTACCATGCATATAAAACCATGCGGGCAATCATGAGCGCGGCCGCAGCACCGGGAATTGACGGCGAAGCTGCAATCATTGATCAATCTCCCTGCACGATGCCTATATCACGCCCAGAGTCTAAGCAATCGAAGATCGACCCGCCAACCCCAGAACAGCTGAGGACGATCTACGAGAACATGCCCGATTACACGCGCATCTCCGTGTATCTTTCAGCAACCGCAGGCGGTATGAGAGAGAGTGAGGTGTGCGCTCTGCAACGACGTGATATTGATTTGAAAAACCATGTCCTGCATATTCGCCATAGCATCAACCGAGGCGCTTCGGACAGAGGGGAACTGCGTATCGATGACCCCAAGACTAAAAACAGCATAAGGGACGTCGTGATTCCGGAAAGACTGATCCCAATGCTTGAGGAACATCTGAACTTATTCACCGCGAATAACCCCAGTGCAATGGTGCTTCAATCCAAAACAAGCAACATAGTGCCCCGCACCCTGCTGTACAAGCACTTCAAAGAGGCAGCCATCAAGGCTAAACGACCGGACTTGCACTTTCATACTCTCCGTGCCGCTGCAACTACGAACCTTGTTCTATCAGGCGGAACACTCGCCGAGGTAATGCAGTTTGCAGGACATTCAGATTCGAAGACTGCTGTTGAAAAATATCAAAGAGTTCTCGGCGAACATAAACGAAAGGTTGCTGACAACCTTGGGGAACGACTAATCACAACACCCAGGAATAAAGCCGAAATCAATCGAGAAATAGAGCACCTGCAATCACAAATTAAGCTCCTCAACGAGAGAATAAAACAACTTAGCAAAGAGCTAGAAAACAAAGATTAAAAGGTATCTTCATCATCAAGACTTTCCTCATATCGAGACCCAAAATCCCTCTCCCATTGATTATATTGTTCTTGCAATTCTGGCGTTATAAGTTTTTTGTCCTTAGCGGTTTTTCTTATATTTTTAATTCTGAGTTCAACTCTATGGAAGCGTTCTCGCTCTTCTCCAGGAATAATGACATTCACCTTCTCGAGTTGATCGTAAAGATCTTTAACTTCGGCTAGATATGTTTCACAAGTATTGTTATAGGCAAGCGCTCCGAATAGAGAACGCTCTTCATCATGAGAATATGATTCTTCTTCAATCTTCCCAGATACAAAATCATCAAATTCACGCATTGCCCGGAGCAAACTTAATCTGTATGTCAAATATCGGTTAAAGACGCTATAGATGCCAATGAGGTTATCGAGTGGTTTAGCTGTTGGGAATTCCAAATCCTTAACAAGAAATAGTCGGGACACGCTGTAGTTCGTCATTCCTCGAAATACAGGGTTGTCCGAGGGCAACAGAGGTTGCTCAAGATCACATATCAGGGCTAACGGGGATATGCTGAGACCCTTCGCCAGCTGAACTATCTCATCGAGTTTTGTGACTTTGCGTCGACCATTCTCGATATTTGCAATTATCGAACGAGACAGAGTGCTCGACTTGAAATTTGTTTGGATCTTATCGGCTAACTCCTCACCGCTTAAATTCAATGCTTTGCGGTATCTCTGAAGTCTTGTTCCAAACGACGACACGCCGATTTCTTCTTGATTTTCCGTCATTTTCTGAGTGCTCATGGTGCAACTATAGCACTAACAGCACAAATTAATATATTCTGTGCTAGTCTAAAAACATCACAAATACTCAGTAATTGTGATAAAACCCATACCGGTTGCAGCCGGTATGGGTGGCTAGCATTACCAACCTCTCAGGGAGGAAACACCATGAAACAGTCTACCGAATCAAATGTGCACATTACAGGCATTCCAGAAACTTTGACTAAAGAACAAGCAGGAACCCAGCTTCATTGCTCTCTTCAGACTTTAGATCGCATGATTGCAGATGGAAAACTTCGAGCCTACAAAATCGGACGCCGCAAAGTTCTTATCAACGCCGATGACATACGCCTGTTCTTTGCGAAACCGTCAAACTTTCGAGTTCTCGACTAAGAATCGGGACTCAAAAATGAAACATTACAAAATAGTGCGTCTTGCCCGCAAGGGTGAGCGGTGGCGTCCGGCCACGATGTCGGATGTGATCGTGGAGCGTGGCGAGTATGTGGGCGATGGCCGGCCAGTCGGTCCATGCGGCTACGAGTTCGAACCGTTGTACTGGTCTCGATTGAAGGTGCATGAATGAGTCTTGACATTGATTGTAGACCAGCACAGAAAGCGGTAGCGGACCAGCTCATGAACAACATCGATATGCAGGCGGCACAGGCCAAGACTGCGAATCAGGTTGCGGCGATCCGTCTGGATTCCTTCGACGTGATCGAACCTCACCTGCTGGAACCTTGGCTGATCCTCGGCATGGGCACCACGCTCTACTCCGGCGACAACGGGATCGGCAAGTCGGCAACAGCCCTGTGGACCGCCGCCAGAGTCACCAAGGGCATTTGCTCCGGTGAACTGCAAGAGCCGTCGAACGTGCTGCTGCTCCTGAGCGAGGATGCGCCAGGAATCATCCGTCCCAAGCTCGAAGCATTGCACGCCGACATGAGTCGTGTCTATGTCGTCGTCTGCACCCAGCCAGGCGAAACAGCTACAGAGGGGACCACCTACCTGCAACTGCCCAGACAGGGCAAGGAACTCGAAGTCCTGATCGCCACCCACCATGTCAGGCTCATGATCCTCGACGCGCTCGCTGACTGCTTCGAACATCCCGACATCAACAAGACCGAGAACGTCGCCCCCGTGCTCACGTTCCTCAACCACCTCAGCTCCAAATACGGGATGGCCGTCATCGGGATTCATCATACGAACAAGAATCTGCTTGACGGTGCGAAGAACGCAGTTCGCGGTTCCAAGGCGTTCACGGACAAGTCACGCCAGGTGGTCAGCTTCATCAAGACCGATGACGCCTACGGCTTCCAGGTCACCAAGAGCAACTTCATGGAAGGCGCACCAGGATGGCATTACACGCTCGAATCGGCACCGACCTCCACCCCTGGAAAGACGACCGGCATCATCTCCACGCCCGTTCCAGACGATGATCTCGATGTTGACAGGGAGATGAGAAAGTCCGCGAACCTGGGCGATGGCCGGCAATCCTCGGCAGGCGAGGTCATCGACTGGCTCACCGACTACCTGCGCGAAGGAGCCGCACCATTCAATGACATCTGGGCGGCGGCCAAGGAGGAAGGATACAGCAAAGTGCAGTTGCGCAACGCACAGCACCGAGCCTCGAATCCTTGCATCGAATCCATTGCCGATCCGACTTATTCGGGACGCGGACAACGCAGAATATGGCGTCTGTCGAATAGTGTTCATCCTTCTCCCGATACTCAGATGAACACTAATGAACACAAATCGGAAACCGTTGCGGCAGTAGGGGAAACGATTAGTAATCGATTAGTGTTCACTTCTGACACGAACACTAATGAACACAAATCATTTTCCCTGCATCTGGAACGGCTCGAACCCGATCAGGCGGATGGCATCATCGAAACCTGGGAAAAGATGCTCGACAGCCAGGGTGATGGTGCGCTCGATGCCAAGATTCCGCGCATGAGCGGCGAGACCCTGGAAATGCTCACACAACACGGTGGCCTGCTCAAACAGCTCGCGGACCGTGAATTCCAACGTCGCGCCGACAGTTTCACACCGGCATCGTGAAGCGAACCGTTCTGACACACTTCCCCACCTATGGGGTTCGTAGGCAAAACAAAGCCCCGATGTTAAGGGCATCAGGGCATGTAATAAGGATCAAAAATGAGTAATCAATCCACCATCGATTATAGCAACCCCTCATTAACCGCACTCTCCAAGGAATATGGGATGCAGTTGCGTGAACTCTCCCGCGAGATCGGGTTCCGCAAGGAATACCAGATCAGCCCCTATGCCACCAGCACCAACGAGTACGGTCTGAGCGTGATCCGTGCGGACCGGCATGGCAACGTCACCTATGACGGGGAGCTCATGCACGGCACCCTCGAGCAGACCAGGCAGGCCATCAGTCTTCTCCTGCAACTCGGTCACATTCTCGACACGGTCCGCGCCATGAAGGGACAGGACGATGCACGCTGAAACCGAGACCATACGACAACAACAATCTCAGGCGGACGAACCCACCGTGTTCCACTACATCAGCAATAAGGATATCGAATCTGACGTTCCTTCCGTCGCCTTGTGTGGGGAGGAGGTTCGTTCTGGTGCAGATCGCATCATTCGGCCAAGAGGTCATAGCTCATGGATCGTATGCCCAATCTGCGAGTTCATTCACTCCATGAGTGATGACGAGCCACGGCTCGAGCAATGGCTTCAAGGCATCGAGCAGTTGGAGAAGAACGGGAAGGGGACCAGCCATGAGTGAGCTTTGGGGCACTTTGGCCGAGCTGTGGTTTCTGCTGTTCGGTCCCTTAGTGGGCTACTGGCTTCGAGGAATCATCGAACATAATCAGAGGAAGGAACAGCATGACACCGAGCGAACTCGCCCACAACGTCATTGAACCGGATATTGACTGGAAGGCCATGTCCCGCAAATGGGAGCTCCGAGCCAAGCAGAATCGTGAGGCATGGCAGAAGGAGCGGGCAAGAAGCCAGAATCTCGCTAGAAGGATCGAATCAATTTTGAAGGAGTTTGAGCATGAACAGATCAGATGATCTCGAACAGGCCGCCGAGGATCGTGACTGGGTTGCGGCCAAGATAATCGCGGCACGGCTCTTGAGCTGGTGGGTGTCGAATCTTGCCGAGGGCATCCATGAGAACGCACCGTTCAAGACGTTCGGAATGCCGCAAATCGCGTCGCAGCATGGCCGTGAACTGATCGCGCAATGCCTTTCCGCGGCGGCCCGCGACTGCCAGAACGAGGAACAGGCCACCGTCGCCGGCAAGTCGATGACCGTCAGCCAGGCAGCGCGGCGGCTGGGTCTCGAACCACGCAATCTCACACAGACAACCAACAATCGGGGAGAATCAGATGAATGAAGAACCAGCGAACCAGGAACCAGCCGACCGGACGGAAAAAGCAGGGGATGCAGCAACCCCTTCCCCTGACGATACTTCCGCACGGCAGGAAACCCCCAGCAGCAAGGAAGCACGCTACCGCATCCGTGCCAGGGAAGCGGAATCACAGGTGCAGACGTTGCGTCAGAGCCTTACCGCAGCACGGCGCGCCATGCTCAACAATGCCAGCGCCAACGGGCATGTGATCGACCCGAAGGCCGCCAGAGACCTCTACGAGGGAATGGATGAGAGCGCAGTCGATGCACTGTTCACCGAGCAGAGCGCTGTAGACGCTGACAGGTTCGACGCCTTCATCGCCAGCCAGATCGAGGAGAAGCCCTATCTCAGGGATGCCCGGCCACAGGCACCGATCGCATTCGGCGTGGACCATCAGCCGGAACCCCGCAGGGGCAACGCTTGGAGCCAGGCATTCGGACAAGGGCAGTGATATACTTGCTGTAAAAGATGCGTAGGGACCGTGCCCTGAAACATCAGACAGCAGTAGGCGGACGGAGTCCGCAGCAGAACCGGTCCGGGACCGCTCTGATATGAGAACCAATCATGTTAGGGCGGTCTTTTGCATACCCACCCGGAAAGCAGCAACAATGTCATTCACCACAACCGAACAAAAGGGCCTCTACCCCGATCTCACATTCCCCTACACCGACGCCGTGCCGGACGCGCTCATCGTCAACCCCGCCATCGCCACCGTCGCCGGAATCATCGAAGGAGACAAGCCCCAGATCCGAGTACCCTACGTCAAGACCGACCCGACCAGCGGATTCACCGCGGAGGGCAGCGAGATCGCAGACGGCGGCGGCGTACTCGACGAAGTGCTGGTAACCACCGGCAAGATCGCCACCATCGTCACCCAGTCCAACGAGTCAGCCACATTCAGCACAGCATCCCAGCTCATCGCAAGCGGCGTGTCACGAAGCATCACCACCAGCGCCAACGGCGCATTCCTCACCAACCCAGCAGCAAGCACCCTCGGCTCGACCGGCCTGCTCAACACCACAGGAATGCTCACCCCAGACGCGGCCGCCCTCGCCGACATCATCGACCTGATCGCCGACACCAGAGCACAGATCGAAACCAACGGCGGCACACCCACCGCAATCCTCGTATCGCCTTTGGTAGAGGCAGCACTGCGCAAGCTCAAGGACGCCACGGGCGGCACATACATTCTCGGCAACCCAAGCCAGAACAACGCGCTGAGCATCTTCGCGCTGCCAGTCATCGCCAACAAATCCATCACCGCGAACACACTGCTCATCGACAGCGCAGCCGAAGTCGTCGCAGCAGTCGGCAACATCAACGTCGCCTCATCAACAGACGCAGCCTTCACCAGCGACAGCATCGTACGCCGAGCCACATGGAGAATCGGACACAACGTCATCCACCCAGACAGACTCGCCAAACTCACCATCACAGCAGCATAAGCCAACAGCAGGAACAGCAGAAGCAGTGCAAGACCAACACTCTACGCTGCTTCTGTTTCACTATTCCAAAACCCGTCAGGCCAACAATCCCAACACTCAAAACACCCAGGGGAGGTCCACCAACCCCCACGCGCTAGGCCCCCCACAGTGCAAAGAGCCAAAATCTCCCCACATTTTTTTCCACAAACCATAAACGACAAGCACCCGACTGGCTACACCCAACTCGACTGGCACCACAGTGACGCAACCGACAAAAGAACATGCAAGAAATGTAGGTCAGATAACTAGACTTGCAGGTTTACATGAACTACTCATCATTTAGCAATAGTATGTATCTATGTCTAAAGCTCATGGAACCACCAGTCTCAACAATCAATCACGCATAAAACTCTTTTGCGAGGTTTTTGAATCCGACCGGATGATAATTGATGAATTGCAGTACCCAGACAAGGTTCATGCAATGGGCCCTGACCATCCTGAGGAATATGCGAGATTGCTGGTCGTAGCGATGCTACTGCGCAAATATTTTCAAACTGATGAAAACGTGAAAATTACTTCAGTGATTAATTCAATGAATAGAAGTTTACCTTGTAAAAAGCCACCTGAAATTAAGAAGATAATTACCTGTCTCTTACAATATGCCCCCCGTTGGAAGAAACCTCCAAAGAACGGAATCGTCTTCCAAATTGAAGGACAAGCGCCACAATTCCCAGCAGATTTATTGACAGATATGCTGTACGGAAACGCAATGCACGGCGACCTTGCAAAAGCTGAAAGAATAAGGAACTTCCCACTTACCTCACGCTGCGTCGCACTAAACGAAACCAACCAAATCCGCTTTCTTGGTGTCAAAGGAGTCTATGAGATCATAGAACAATGGAGAACAAAAAAGATCCTCGACTTCTAGCATCACAGCTCGTCTCATAGTCAGGAGCCGTAACAGAATAATCAAAAGACTCAGAGTCAGGTGTAACTTCTGGTAACACCTCGGTTTGTTCAGGTGTTAGGTTCCTAACACCTTCTATATCTTTTGAAACCGTGTAGTTGCTTACTCCGACGATTGGTGCGATGGCTCGTTGCTCAGGTGTTCCATTTGGAACAGCTGATGATTCAATGTCACGGTGCACTGTTCCAATACCAACTCCGACGATTGGTGCGATGGCTCGGGTGCTCATGCTGCGATCTATACACAAAGATATCAATTACTACTCATAACCTTTAGATGCAAGCTCAATAGAGCATACCTAATGACATACATTCTTTAGAATCGTTATAGCAGTATGCCTTTGATACATTTCTTCAAATCCCCCTACCCCGACTGTACAACCGGAGCCGTTGATATTCAGCGGTTCCGGTTTTTTATTATCGCCATCATTGGTGTCACCACTCGTGTCACTATTCGGGGTTACAGCCCCCGCTTTTTTGTCTATAGCCCCCATATTGCGGCATCATCATGCATCGCAGGGGCCACGAGAGCAGGAACGACACGGTGTCGATGCTCGCCATCCCCACATCCCTTGTCACCTCGACCATCCCCACCTCCCTTGTCATCTCGAGCGAGCGCAGCGAGTCGAGAGATCTCACCCTTGCAAGCATCAACAGCCAAGATCCCTCGACTCGCTCCGCTCGCTCGGGATGACGGGAGAGGAACATGACATCAGCTGGAACGAATTACACGCCCGCACACCAGCGGAAAAGCATCCTCTAGAATGGTATTGAGAAGGGCAAGGAGGCCTGGCATGGGGGAAACGTTCAACGTTAATGAATTCTTGGAGCATTTGGACAAGGAATTCGCTCGTAAGGCAGACTCTGCTGAAATCGCATCATATCTTGATGCTTCGCTTGCCGCGGCTCGCCAATCCCACGATCAAGGCGGCGAACTCACGGTATTGAATGAGATGATTGGCTTCAATCGCTCTCGTGCGTTGCACGACGCCAACGCATCGGTTATTCCTACAGCCTTGAAACTCGCTGAATCATTGAATATCGCGGGAACGCCAGCGGGGGTTGCCACACTCATCAATGCCGCAACAGGATATCGCGCGGCTGGCGATCTTCCACATGCTGAGTCAATGTATCGCAAAGCTTTGGCTGAGAACACAAGACTCAAGCAACCGAATATACGAGAGACTGCGGCCTTGCACAATAATCTTTCGATGCTCTACAGCGACATGCATGAGTTTTCCAAGGCAGAAACAGAGCTTGAGACAGCGCTCCAACTCCTCACCGACATGCAAAGCAGCGAATCAGTATCCATCAACAGAAAGAATGCCGATTCAGACCTTCATATAGCCAAGAAGGGTACGCGTGAGCAGAAAGAGATGGATTCCCTCAACGTCGACCTTGCCTCGACTCATACCAATCTTGCACTCGTACTCCTCGCGCAGGATCGAGTTGACGATGCCAGCACTCATTCACTCAAAGCTCTCAGCATCTATGAGCTTGGCAATCTCACCGATCGAGCGCACTATGCTTCTGCGCTTGCATGCCAGGGACAGGTGTTCTTCCGTCAGGGTCACTATGCACGAAGCGTTGAACATTATCACCACGCGCTTGACCTTATCGAAACGCGATTTGGCAAGACAAGCTACTATTACAAAACTACAAAAAGCAACCTGATTCAGGCACAAGCCAAGCTTGAGCACACCCCTGGCGGCAATGCCCCACAACATCGAATCACTGGCCTGGAATTATCGAGGGCATATTGGGAAGAATTCGGTAAGTCCCTGATTCACGACCGGTTTGCAGACTATGAATCTCATATTGCAGTCGGTCTCGTTGGTCATGGATCGCAATGCTTCGGATTCGACGACGAGCTCTCTGAGGATCATGACTTCGCGCCTGGTTTCTGTGTGTGGCTCACCCAGAAGGATTATGCACAATTCGGAGCATCCTTGCAGAATGAATACGATAGGCTTCCGAAATCCTTCATGGGGTTCGGCCCCGATACGACGAGTGTTCGCGCTCACGGTATGAACAAGCGCTATGGCATCTTTTCGATTGGTGATTTTTTTGAATCCATCACCGGATTACCCGAAGCCCCTGGCCAAGATGAATTCCCCCTGTGGCTTTCACTCAGCGAGGCTACCCTGGCAACCGCCACGAACGGCGAAGTGTTCGCAGATCCTTTAGGAGCGTTTTCAAAGACGAGGCAAGGTTTCACTTTCATGCCCGACGATGTGCGGCTCTCGCTTATTTCTCGACGGCTCGGCATGATGGCGCAGACAGGGCAATATAACGTTGAACGCATGGCCAGGCGCAATGACTGGCCAGCGGTATGGCTTTCGGTCTGCGAGTTCGTGAAAGCCTGCTCATCATGTATTTTTCTTGTCAACAATCCCGTCAGCGCCGGATATGTACCGTATTATAAGTGGAACTTTGCTGCACTGCGCAGACTTGCTGCACGGATGGGGATGGTGCTTCGCGATGTGCCTGCACAGCTCGAACAGCTCATTGCGGCATCTTCGAAGCTGTCTGCCCATACCACCGCGAGCCAGCTTTCCGCAGGGAGAGCCATCGAACCGCTGACTTCAATAATCGATTCAATTTGCCGAGAAGTTGTCACCGAACTGCGACGTCAGGGCTTGACGACTTCATCTGAAACATTTCTTGAGTGGCAGCGCCCATTCATCGAGGCGAACATTACCAGCAGGGAGACATGTCTACGGAGTTTGTGAGTTGGACACGACGAGATTAGGACATGTGTCATCAATCAGTCATCAATCAGTCATAACTCAATGGAACATGAACGAAAAGAAGGGGAACATTATGGACAGGCACAACAACGTTGAACACATGAGTGATCTGCGACAAGACCCTACCGGATCAGCTGCAACCACGACCACTCCTCACCGTGCTTTCATGCCTACACACCCACATCATCAGGCCAAAGCTGCCGATGCGTTCACCAGTCTGGTCGATCATGTTGTGCAACAGGAATGGGATCAGTTCCAAGATGTGCATAACGAAGGAGGAAGAGCCGCATGCCAGGGAAACTGGCCGGTATTCCATCAGATGCGCGCCAGCCAATTCCTGACATGGAGCATGCCTCTGCTGCAGAGCTATTCCGATGACTTGAATTACGCGGAAGAATCGGGAAGGAATCTGCTCAGTGAAAAATATGGGCGCATGATGGTATCAACGGCACCTGAGCAATTTGCCGAAAGCATTGCTCCCTATCTTGCAACATTAAGCGCGGATCGCATTGCGCAGCAGGAGAGAATAATCGCAACCCAGATTGCCTGGGTCATCGAATTTCGTCACGCTTATCCCAAGCTTGGCCAGGCAATGCGGCTCATCCACACGAGTGAAGATTCTCAATATGCAACATCATTCGAAACATACTTGCGAGGAGAATTGAGCACCTATTCCGCTCGCACTCTGGATTACTACGAGGCTCTGATCGCCAGCTGCAAGCGCAACAATCTCAATCTCACACAAGAAACCGTCGAAAAAACGGTACAGCTGGGAGGTTATAAGGATTTGGAAGAAGCTGAAGCATCGCAATAGTCGCTGTGATGTGAAAGCTTCTCGCCATGCTACGCAAGGCGATTGCCAAGGGTTTGGAGATTTTCGACTGGTGGAGTCTTCGCTTCGTCAGGAGTCTCATTAAAGTAGTGAGAGTGTTTGAAACCAAGCAGCATCAGCCGAAAACTCCAGGACAATTGAGAGTTGCCACCTTCTGCGCCTATGTGGTCATCACTCTGGTGACTTGTATTGTGCTTGGACTCATGGGGACACTTATGGCTCCTCATTGGCAGATTCAGACAAACACGACTCACATTAAAGTCCAGTCCAGGAATACTTCGATTGCGTCCTCGCTGGCGATTCCCGCCCATGAAGGCACATATCGGATAAAGGAGACGCCGATTGAGGTGAGACTCACGTCTAAGGTCACCATTCGTGCGCTCATTCGTGAACCGATTGGTGCTCCGGAAAACCGGCCGGCTTGTCTGCTCATCCAGGGCGCAGGTACGGGCAAGTCGTCACAGGTGTATGGGGATCTGGCATCTTCGATGGCCTCCGCTGGCATCACCACTCTGGTACCGGACAAACGTATGGATGACTACACGATTTTTCATCGGAACTATGTTTCGATGGCTCACGACTACGGCACTTCGTTTAACATTTTGAAGCATTGGTCCGGTGTCGATGAGAATAAGGTGGGCCTGTATGCAGAATCTGAAGGCACGTGGATTTCATCAATCATGACGGCAGAGCGTAAGGATGTTGCCTTTACTATCCTTACCTCTCCGCCCGTGTATTCGGGTCGTCAGCAGATGGCGATTGCCGCTACATCGTATTTCGAGACTGCCGGTGCTCCTCTTGCTCTTACACAGGACATTCCCAGGCTGACTGCGTTGAATTTTTCTGTGCTGGGGTTAGATTATGCAGACTTTGATTCTCTTCAATACATTTCACATCTCACCCAGCCGACGCTGATCAATTATGGCACTCGCGACCTCTCCATGCCCATCGAGCAAGGAGCGACAACCGTGATATCCAAAGCAAAGGCCAACAACAACCGTAACGTGACGGTTCGCTATTACGATGCAAACCATCAGATGCGCGTCGGCGACAATATGGCACTTCCCAATCTTCCGCTCGCCGTTGGATATACGCAGAACCTGGATGATTGGATCAATGGCATTGCCTCTGGAACATCCGCACAGGAATGGAAGACGCCAATGGTTGCAGGATTCCAGCCGCATCAACGGTATGCGGTGCCGTCGCATACCACGGCTGGCTTGGTTACCTCGCTTGGTCAGCTCTTTGCGCTGATGCTCTTCGGCACGGGACTGTGCGTCATTGCATTCCTGCTGGGCTTGCTTCGATCCATCGGAAGATCGATTCGAAAACATGGGAACAAAGGCCGGCTCTTGCATTCGCAGCACAGCATTCCTGTAAGCACGAACTTTTCGCGCGCTTCCGTTGCTTCGATGTGGATTACTGGTCTCCTGAGCATCGCCTCAACCTTGGGAATCTTGGGTTACGTGATTGTAGTGGTGTCTCAGGCGCTTACCTTGCAACGAGATACAGAGTTTCTGAGTTCGCTGTGGATTGTTCTTCGAGTGGCTTCAATTGTGGTGATTTTGGCCTTCTCATGGTTGTGCACACAATTCTTGAATCCGCTGCTGGTTCGGCTCACTGGGCGCGAAGGCAACCAACCGGACGAAATTTCGCATGTTTTCAACGGTTTGCAACGAATCATCATGCTATGTGTGCTCTGTGGGTCGGCGCTGCTGATGGGTTCTCTGGCTTTCTGGGGACTATATTGAATTCATTGTGAACTCATGAAAGTAGATAAGCCTCTAAATCATTGTTTTGTGGGTGATATGAGGCCAAATTTGGGCTTGTATACTCTGATGAGTTCACAATGAACGAAGAATGTAACTGTACGGCCTATTTTCAGCTCAAAATGTCCATCGTTTTGAGAGATTCGCGCAATTCATCAGCATCGGTGAAACAGATTCCGTGGATTCCAAGGTGTTGCGCTGCCTCGACGTTGGTTTGCCGGTCATCAATGAAAACCGTATGCTCCGCCTGCAAGGAGAATCGTTTCAATGCCAACTGATATATTCGCGGATCGGGCTTTATCAAGTGCTCTTCCGCTGAAACAACGATGCCGCTTAGCAAAGCAAGCTCAGAAAATCGCCGACATGCCTCATCAACGCTGCTCTTGGTGAAATTCGTCAAACCCCACATGCCAATGCCGGCAGAGCGCAGATCGTGAAGCAGTTCGCCCATTCCAGGAATCAGACCATGGAATGCTCGTTCGAAATGGTTGAAATACACCTGAAAGACCCATGCCACTGCTGGGCCATGATGCTTCTCGTAGTCGCTAAGAATCCGACTCTCGCTCCATCCTGCATCGCAAAGCTGATCGTAATAGTCAAAACCCCAAGGATCATGAGGGTCGAAAAACATGTCGACAACGCCTTGTGGATATTCACCCTCCAAGGCAAGATCTGGTCGCCAATCAAGCAATACTCCGCAGAAATCAAACATAACGTTAGTGATTTTTGGCTGCATTGTTTCTGTCATCCTTGTAATCGAACAGGTAGAATTCCACGACAAACCTATGACACGCCGCTGACTTACCCAGCGATAGCTTCCCGGGCTTTCGTTGCCGACACATGTTATATTCATGAGCAATATGGGGATTGACACCGGAACGAAGGGTTCGCATGCAGATAATCAATGTTGTCTTGTTCGATAATTTCGAAACCTTGGACGCCTGTGGACCGATAGAGATATTCGGAAGTCTGGGCAACGAGTATCGGATTGAATACTATTCGATGCACGGCGGAATCGTGACGAGCAGACAAGGCTTGCAAACTCAGACACAGGGTTTCACACAGATGGCACCAGACGAAATAGTGCTGATTCCCGGCGGTATGGGTACGAGACCGCTGGTCAACGATGATGAATTTCTTTCACAGCTTGCCGCTCTAGCCAGACAAGCCAAGAATATTCTGACCGTATGCACTGGTTCTGCATTGCTCGCCAAGACTGGATTGCTAAATGCAAAGAGAGCAACATCCAACAAGCTTGCCTTCGACTGGGTCACCTCATTGAATCCCGCAGTGGACTGGGTCGCCAAGGCACGATGGGTTGTTGACGGCAACATCTATACATCGTCCGGAGTCTCGGCAGGAATGGATATGGCTCTCGGTTACGTCAACGACCATCTTGGCACCACCGTGGCGCGCAAGACCGCCCACGACATTGAATACTCATGGAACGAAGACCCAGACAATGATCCTTTCGCCAGATTATCCTGAAGACGCGCAGAAGTTAACAGGACGAAATGCAGTGAGGAGGCAGCGGCGACAGTCATGCCTCAAACCATCACTACTCAGCAATCCTTTTGAAAAGATTCCTTGCACGATCACAGCACGATCACCGCATAATCACGGTACACTCACCGCTGCACGCTATCAGCAACACTCAATGATCATCATCAAGCATGTTCTCCATCGTTATTTCAGATACAACGTTCTAAATTAAACATATAGTCATATTGGCGTTTGCGGTGGCAGATTCCGTTACATTGTGGATTGCTGTATATCAACATGACCATTGTTGCTTCGATGGGCAGCTGTCTTCATCCACGAAGAGATTCGCAGATTGTCGAGAATGTCATCCGTTCCATGGACACTGCTCCGACGGATCCGGCGGAGCCAACGAAGCCTACGAAGCCAACCGACACGAGGAGACCACCGTGCCAGATTATGCATTTGAAACGTTAAGAATTCACGCCGCATATGATCCAAAGGATCATGGCAATGCGGTTTCGCCACCCATATATCAATCGGCTGCCTTCGATCTCGAGAATACCGCACGGGCGAAGCGCTTATGGACAGGCGCGGAAGTCGGAGGCATCTATACCAGGGTAGGCAATCCAACGGTATCGATACTTGAGGAACGCATTGCCAAGCTAGACGGCGGATCTGCAGCTATTGGCCTCGCTTCAGGAATGAGTGCAATCAGCTATGTCATTCTGCTGCTTGGCGAGGGAGGCGGCAATATCGTAGCCGCGTCATCGCTCTATGGGGCCGCGCAGGAGTCTCTGCTTCATTTCTTTCCCAAATTCGGCATCACGACTCAATTCGTGACAGATCGGCACGATCCACAAGCATATGAAGCACTGATCGACGACGACACACGCGCAATCTATCTGGAATCCATAAGCAATCCGAACGCCGAAATCTACGACATTGAAGCCATTGCCGAGGCAGCTCACAGACATGGAGTCCCAGTGATCGTCGACAATACTGTTGCGACACCATATCTCTACCAACCGTTCAAGCATGGAGCCGATATCATCGTGTATTCGGCAACGAAGGGCATTTGTGGTCATGGCAATGCCATTGCAGGTCTCGTGGTTGAAAACGGAACATTCGAATACAGCCGCGAGCGCTTCCCCCATCTCCATGAGCTGTCTTGGAAACTACGTGACATAGACGACAATCCAAGAAGTCCTATCGATGCGGATCCCCATGCTCCCATCATCACCGCCCTGCGCTGCTTCCATCTAGAGTTCATAGGAGCCAAACTGAGCCCATTCGACGCCTATCAGGTACTGGACGGGTTGAGCACGCTTGTCGAACGTTTGGATAAGCAGATCAGTTCAACAGCACGCATAGCCCAGCATCTCAGCAATCATCCGCATGTGGCCTGGGTCCGCTACGCAGGCCTTGCGCAAAGCCCCTTCCACTCGTTGGCAGAACGGGACTTCTCCCACGGTGCCGGAGCGTTACTATCATTCGGATTCAAAGGTTCGGACGAGCAGATCGATGCTTTCATTCAAGCTTTGGACGTGTTTTCATATCATGTCAACATCGGTGATTTCAGATCCCTCATCGCCAATCCAACGCATACCACTCACACCGAGCTTGAGCAGGAAGTTCTGGAATCGGCAGACATTCCTTCGAATATTCTGCGTCTTTCCATTGGACTCGAGCATGTCGATGATCTGATTGCCGATCTCGATCATGCATTTCAACTGGCCTTCAATGAACCAACCAAAGAATAATTTACCTTCACTCTCAAGGCGAGGCCAATAGTGCCCAGCCAACATATTCACAGAACTATCAATCCAGGGAGTAGTCATGGTCTCAGAGTTTTCAGGAAAGACAGTATATATAACGGGAGCCGCGAAAGGCCAGGGACGTGCGGTTGCGTTGGCCCTCGCGGCCGAAGGTGCCAATATCGCCTGCTTAGATCTTGGCAGACCCATCCCCTATCCGGCCTACAACCGCTCAGACCCTATGGATCTTGATACGCTC
Organism: Bifidobacterium aquikefiri; assembly: GCF_002259795.1. GTDB lineage: Bacteria > Actinomycetota > Actinomycetes > Actinomycetales > Bifidobacteriaceae > Bombiscardovia > Bombiscardovia aquikefiri. The sequence goes on from NZ_MWXA01000005.1 coordinate 694,006, forward strand.
AAGCGTGAGATCGAAGACCTGGGCGCACATGCGTACATTCATGCGGGCGATGTCAGGAATGCGAGTGATGTGAAGTCTTCCGTTGATAACACCGTCGAAGCATTTGGCGGCATCGACATCGTTTTCAGCAATGCAGGGATTGCCGCCTACGGCAATTCGTGGGAGCTGAGCGAGGATGCTTGGGATTCGGTACTGGATATCAATCTCAAAGGCGGCTGGATTGTCAGCAAATATGTCATCCCCCATCTGATAGCCCAGCAAAGCGGAGTCATCATATATAACTCCTCGATTGCCGGACTTCGTGGGCTCAGGCGGCTATCGCACTACTCAGCGTCGAAATATGCGCTGGTCGGGCTGGCAAAATCTCAGGCAATAGAGCTCGCACCCTATGGCATCAGAGTCGTCACGCTGCACCCGACCGGTGTGAATACAGCCATGAATGATGGGTTGGCTGAGCTTGAGGGCAAAACCACTGAGGAGATTGCCCAGGCATCAGCCGGCAATCTTCTGCCGGTTTCGCTTGTCGATACCGAAGATGTGGTGGAAGCCGTGAAATATCTTGCAGGCAGATCAGGCAGATACATCACTGGTAGTGGCCTGGTACTTGACGCGGGCCTGCTTACCGCATAATTCGCCACTGCAACTCACACCGAGAACACATAAACAGCTACACCGTGAGGCGCTGGCGATTCCACGTATGCTAGGCAGAAATGTCGGAGAGCAGCGTCATGATGCTTGAACGAATTTCAAAGAATTTCGCGCTGCTTCTATCTCGTTGCATTCTCCGCTCTGGCAAGGTTACTGGCAAGGATTCGATGATGCGCCCCGGCCTTGAAGTCATAACCACTATTCTGTCTGACATGAACACAGCTTCATCAATGTCATGTGTCACCAGAATCATCGTCATGCCAAGCCGTTGATGTAGCTGCAGAATCAGTGATTGCAGGGATTGCCGCATGAAGGAATCCAAGGCACCCATCGGCTCGTCAAGCAGTACCAGATCGGGATCGTTGACGAGCGTTCGGGCAATTGCCACGCGCTGTGCCATGCCGCCTGAAATCTCGTGCGGATATGACTGCGCAAATGCTGACATGCCCACAAGATCAAGGATTTCTGCGACTTGGCTCGTTCGTTCCGACGGTGCAACACCCCTTGATTTGAGTCCGAAGGCAACATTGCCACTCACCGTGAGCCACGGGAAGAGACTTCCCTGCTGAAATACCACGCCACGCTTATGATTCGGCCCATCAACGTGTTGGCCTTGGAATACAACATCTCCCACCAAGGGCTGCTCAAGACCGGCTATGAGTCTGAGCAGTGTGGTCTTTCCGCAGCCTGAAGGTCCTATAAGGGTCACGAAATCACCCTGATGCACATCGAGGTTGAAGTCTTCCAGCACCGTGGTTGGCTGAGCGTCAATGCTCGAGTATGAAAACGCAACCGAACGAAGTGAAACACAGACTTTCTTTTCGGTAGCGGTTTCAACGTCGGTTTCAACGTCGGTAGCGGTTTCGATTCTGTGAGAAGTTCGCTGAGTCATTGGATAAGGCCTCGCTGCCATCGAAGCGCATGACGCTGCACGCGCTCGGTTATTTTGAGAATAAGAGAGAAGAGTATGGCCATCACGACGATTGCAGCAAACACCTTGTAATATGCAGACCAGACCTTTGACGAATTGATGTAATAGCCCAAGCCGCCAGGCTGACCCATCATTTCAGACATGACTAGCGTCGCGAAGGCATAGGCATTCGCCGTTGAGATTCCGGTGAAGATATTCGGCAAGGCATGGGGCACCGCAACCCGAAACACCAGAGTCCGCTGACCGGCTCCAAGAGTTCGTGCTGCCTCATACAGCTGCTTGGGCGTGCTCCGCACACCCTGGGCGGTGAGGAATGCGATGGGAAACCATTCGCAGATCACGATCAGAAACGCAGCCGCCGCGAATGGAGTCGGGAATGAAGTCAGTGCGAACGGCATCCATGCCACTGCGGGAATCACGCCGGTAATCTTCAACACTGGAAACACCCAATAATAAGCTTTGGCGAACCAGCCGATGATGATTCCCGTACTGACACCGAAGAACACACCGACAATGAATCCGACAGCAAATAATCTCAACGAATACAAAGTGTTGTGCAGAATGAAGGCGCTGTCTTCCAAAAAGGCTCCGGCAATCTGTGCTGGCCCTGGGAAAAATGGTCTAGGAAGAATTTCAAAGACATCGCCCAGCACATTCCACAGGCACAGTGCCAGCCCCACGGCTATTCTGAACGGATAACGTGCAAGATATCGTTCCAGCCCAGCACCTTTTCGACCGCTGACAAGCGCGATGATGGGCGTCAGGGAATAGCACACCATCAGCACCACCAGCATGAACGCATACAATCCATTGCCGGAACCAACGAGTCCAAACACCAGATCATATGGTGTCGTTGCCGCCTTGGCCGGCGAAGGAGCAACGATGGCGACTGCCAGCGCAACTGCGAAGCCAAGCAGCGTGAAGCACCATGCCACACACTGCTTGACTCGCGAACGAGCTATTGCGCCTTTTCGAGATGCAAGAACTACGCTCACTGCTCAAGATCCACTTCAACGAACACATCATCGGCGAACTGTTTCGGATCTGAATTGAGATATCCGATGTTATGCAGCTTCTCGGCGAAATACTCAACGTCTGTCTTTGGGTTGCGGTCGTCCGACACTTCCATCGAGTGATCCATGTACTGATAGTCCTTCAAGAGCGTTTCGGCAATGCCGGGGTCATCGATCTGTGAGTAGTTCTTCTCGGCGATGATCTTCACGGCCTCTATTGGATTGTGTGCAATCCACGTTTCGGCCTTGTGATAGGCACGTATCAAGGCTGCTACCTTCTTGGGTTCTGCCTCAAGCGTCTTTTCAGAAGCGAAGAGGAAGCAGCAGAAGCGATCCTTGAATCCTTCTTCCTTCGACAAATCGAAGATAACCTTGGCCGAACCTTCCTGCTCCTTGATGGAACCCACCGGATCCCAGGCTGCAACCACATCAACCTCGCCCTTATCCAATGCCTCGAATTGCAGGTTCGCGTCGGCAAATGGCAGGAACTCTACCTCGCCATCGGTAGGATCGGCCGAAACGCCTCCCTCTTCAAGCCACATGCTCACGACCTGATGCGGCGTGTCACCAACTTCGTTGATGGCTATCTTCTTGCCAATAATGTCTTCCGGTTTGCTAATCGTCGAGTCGGGACGAACCAGGAACTTGATGCAGCCATTGTGCAAGCCGTCAACGATCTTGATTTTCACGCCGTTCTCTATGGATTGGAAGAACTGAAAATCGCCATTGACCAATGGATAGGTGCCGTTGTTCAGGCCAACTTTTCGAGCTTCGGCATCAGATGCGGTAAGCACCACATCCAAACCCTCTTCCTTAAAGAATCCCTTTTCCAATGCAATGTATGTCGGACCTCCGCACAACGACCCGTCGTTGACCGGTAGTTCGATTCTGCCAAACTCGTATTCTCCGCTCGCCGTAGTATTGCCGGACTGCGAACATGCCGAGAGCATGCCGACGAGCAGAACGCCCAACGATGCCACGCACAGAATCTTCTTGACTGTCAAGTTTGTCATGATTTGCACCCTTGCTCTTGATGTTGAAGTTCGATTATGTGACTAGCGATTATTACGCCAGGTTGCCGGGTGGAATTCATCCTTCAGAGGTAGCAGACGACGATCAACGTCAATCTGCAATACTGAGTTGAAGTTGTTGGTGGCAATCATCTGTGCCGCAAAACCCACGATCACGACAATCTGATCATCTGAATAACGATGGTGGAGACGCTCGAAAAGATCGTCAGAAACCGAGGTTGGGTCCTTCACAATCTGCGTGGCAAGCTCCTGCAGCTCTGCTTCGGCTTCGGTGGTCTCGAATGATGCAGGATCAAGGCCAAGTTCTCTCAAGTCATTGATAAAGAAGAGCGAGCACAACTGGCAGCTGTTTGTCGTCGAAATGGCATGCGCATACACGGTTGCAGCGCGATTCCCGACCGCGTCTGCCAGGGATGCCCATGAATCATACCAGCCGATGAATGCCTTGAACGTACGATGATCCCGAAGCAGTGCCTGCTTCATATTGGAAAGCTTTCCTTGTGCCTTCAACGCCGCATAGTCTTCGGCAGCTTCCTTCGACAGTTCATGTTCCTCTACCGTGACGATTCTTGCCATGGTGCTTTCTCCTCTGTGTGCATCCTGAAATCAAGGATGTTCGATAATGAAATGCATGCATATCGTTCGCGGAGGATGCTCGTCTCCAGTCAACCGCAGCAGAGCAAACCGCGTGACATGACATGATGTATGAATTTAACCGATATGTTCATATGTATGTCAAATGAGCAGTTCCAGGCAAAACGCCGTTTTTACACTCTGCCTAAAGAGAAAGATACGGCACTTGAGTGAGGAAAGATTGCAATATCAACGATCTTGCTAAAGGCCCTCTCGCTCACTATCAGAAAAACTGATAGGCAGGCATAAGGAACTGCAATATCCAGATACTTGAAACTTTTCTAGCATCGACCCGCAACCAGATCCACTGCCTCGGCAATATCTGCGATAAGGCTTCTCAATTCCTCGATGGTGCTGATGAACGGGGGCGAAATGGTCACCGTCTGATTGCATGGACGTACCAGCTGCCCGAATTCATCGCGCAGCACGGCAACGACGCTTCCAGCCGAAACACTCGAATGAAGCTCAACCCCGCCCAATAGCCCTTTGGAACGAACATCCGCAACATACTCGTTCCGCTCAAACACACGATGAAGCTCCGCATCAACGAACTGCGAGAGCTCACGGACATGCCCAAGCAGATGATTGTCCTCAATGAATTCAAGATTGGCCATTGCCGCAGCGCAGGAAACCGCATGACCCGAATAGGTCAGACCATGCCAATACGCAGGTGCCTGCGGATTGGCGGAGTCATAGAAAGGTTCCCACACCCGAGCAGCAACGAACACGCCCCCGAGCGGCGCGTACCCCGAGGTTACCCCTTTTGCAAACATCGTCATATCGGGCGTAACGCCATACAGTTCGGAAGCAAACCATTCACCGGTTCTGCCGAAGCCTGAAACCACCTCGTCGAAGATCAGCAGAATGTCAAACTCATCAGCCAATGCACGTAATCCAGCAAGATATCCGGCAGACGCAGGAATCATGCCCCCGGCACCAATAATGGGTTCAGCGATGATTGCCGCTATGCTTTCCGCGCCAAGGTCTTCAATTGTCTCTCTGACCTCTTGAAGATTGTCATCTGATATGCGGCAAACGTACGGCACAAGCGAGCCATAGCCCTTGCGCAAATCATCGTCTCCGACAACGCTGGTGCCAAAGGCATGCAAACCATGATATGCATGCTCACGTGCAAGAACATACTGCTTTTTCGGTTTGCCAAGCACCTGCCAGTACCGTCGCGCAAGCTTCAAGGCGATATCCGCTGCATCGGAACCCCCCGAGCCAAGAATGATGCGCGGGTCGTCTAACGGAGCTAGCCGATACAGCCTCTCCATCAAATCCAGCACAGGACGATGACTGTTGCCTACGAAGGTGTGGAAGGTCTCAAGCCGGCAAGCCTGCTCATACATCGCTCTGGCTACGGATTCGTTGCCATGGCCGATGTTTGCAAACCAGAGAGCCGATGTTCCATCGAAGTATTGTCGCCCTTGCTCATCCCAGATATACGTGCCCTGAGCTCTGCAACACACCGGGTTATCTTCCGGCACAAAAGACGCCATATTGGTATGAGGATGCCACAATATCTCAGCAGGAACCGGCATAATAACTCTCTTTCAGCAGCAAATGAATATGGGCAGACCGCGGAAGGCAGCACCCTTGGCACGCGAGTCCTTGGGGCAAGCAAGCTGATGCCCATCTGGTAATTTTATACCATGCATCCATTATTGGAGCATGAAAGAGGTTATTTTCTCACGCCTTCAAGAACTGTAAGGTGTTCTTCCACACCTCATACGATTGTGGGTGCGAGAAATCGAATTGGAATTCGTGCGGCAGCTTTGGATTGTCTGGGTAGAGCGTGAGCTTCGCTGCAACGTTCTGCGTTCGGAGTCTGCCATACATCTCCCTAGCCTGCGTGGGGAACGAGAAATAGTTGCCATCGACGATATACGAGCGAGGAAAGTTCGCAGAGACAAAGTCAACCACCGATGCCGTCTTGGCAGCCTTGGTATCCTGCCAATGCTTCTGCCCGAGATATGACCACCCCACAGTCTGCACGAACTGCTTGGCAATCCAGGAACTGCCCATGTCCGTCATTTGGGAGACATCATAAGGTCCGCAGAACAGGAGTGCAGCCTCTATGGGTTTGTGCAGAGCAACCGCATGAATTCCAGCCTTTGTCGCATAACCCGCAGTTGTTTCAATCGCAGCAAACTGCGCTGCAATCTGCGCACCGGCGGAGTCTCCACCAATGATGATGCGATTGGCATCAAGTCCATAACGTGCAGCAATGGCATATAGATGAGTAATCAGCTCTCCCACTTGCACCACCGGAGCCGGATACTGGGCATCAGGCGCATAATCGTAATTCATTGCGGCCACGGCATATCCATGCGACGCAAGCATGGTCGCATACGTTGAGACTCCGAGCTTGTCGCCAGTGATGAACCCGCCACCGTGTACCCATACGATGATCGGCAACGACTGTACGGAAGCTGATTTGGCATCCTTGCTGAGTTTGGGCAGATAAAGATCAAAATCATTGCGCTGATACCGAGACGGGTACGTCAAGTTGCTTCTCATCGAAACGGCTCTTCGCGCGGCAGCATATCCGCGGGGCTTCTGCACATTCCCAGCCTCGAATGCCCTGCGAAAAATCAATGCACTCGGCCACGGACTGACGTTAAACGCCACCACGGCGATCAGAGCAATGCCGACAATCGTCGCAATAGCACTCAGCATGATTCTGCCAAACAACCTGAGCCCACGTCTACGAGCCTTCGTGCCACTTTCCAGACTCGTGTTGTCTTTTGGACTTGTGCGCCTTCCCCTGTGCATATCCAGCCGCATACCAGTCACCCGACTCCCCCAATATTCCATGCCTTACGAGAAGCACTCTATCGCAACCCCACCGCTCACGACGCGTCTCCAACATTCAATCCACAAGCAATTCCAGTTGATATGGACTGTTTTGATATAGATGTGCTTGTGCGCACGAAGACTTATGTATCGCTTCGTAACAATTGGGTTGATGCACTCCCCAGTGCGCACCCCGGTACCGCCCGAAGCCACTGCCCAATCCAACGAAAGCAGCCAAAGTCGATCCCACGCTTTCCCAGACAGCCATTTCGACTGGAACATACCGAGAATATGCCGAAAGGTGCCTTTTCATCGTAGTGAGCATCACCTGATCATCAACGTTTGGCCCTGTTTATTTCCATCCATTCACCAAATATCTTCGAAAATCATTCGATGATGAGATGATTTGTCCGACGTGGTTCGATTCTGTTCGACTCTCGGCGAATTCGATGCGCTCGGAATGCGCTCAGTCCGGTGAAAAAACAAGAGCCTTGAGTCTGTCTCGTTACGTGTGTAACTGATGGTTTTCTTTGTTGTCTCTTTAGCCCGGCCAGAGGTCGATGAAAGTGGAACGCGGGCGCGTTCGACGCGGGCTCCCACCTGGTCACCACCCATCGTACCTAGCTTTTGCCTATCGTATCGAGGTGAATTGGATAATAATAGCGACAACCATCATTAGTAGCCTTGACACGACAAGAACTGGGGAAGAGGCACGTTGCACATACCTCTTACCCAGTTCTTGTGGCAGAATACGGAACGGGTCAGTCTTGCCAGGCAACGCTTATCGCTCCAGTGCCCGAGCTTGGTGCCGTATAAGTATGATTGCTGCCTCCTTCCCATTGAACAGTCCCATTTGCTTTCTTGACGAAGAACTTGTATTGAATCGGCAACCCCGCAGGAAGGCTTGCCATGGTGAACCATGTCGGATAGTTGGGGCACAGCATAGGCCCAATAGCCACTGCTGAATCCGTATTCCAACTGCCGAGTTCTGGCACATTACCAGTCAGATACAACTCATCTCCTGGCGACGTAGAGGTGCCAGTGACGGTGAAAGTGGTCGCTGTTTGAGCAGCGGACAGCACATTGTATGCGATTGAATTCGACGCGAGGGACCCGGTTGTTGTTACTACAACATTTTCACTGCCCGGCTTGACTCCTTGTGGAATCGTGAAATCAACCTCGGTTGGTGACCATTGATCAATGACCGCTGTCACACCACCAACGTTAACGGTTCCGGTACCACTACCGAAATTGCTGCCTGTAACTGACACCACGTCACCGCTGCGCCCCATGGTAGGCCCGATATTTCCAATTTCAGGAGTGGTCTGTGACGGTTCAACATATGACCAGACGGCAGCTTGCCCACCATTGAGCGTGTAGCTCGAAACAGGATTGGTGCCGTTACTTCCCTCGCCAACTGTGAGCGTTCCACCTCCAAGCAGACCACTTAAATTATCTGAATATGACCCGTTAGGCAGAGATGTATTCAAGTTATTCAGAGTGTAGCTACTATTGCCTTTATTTACTGCAACGAGTACCACATCATTATAGAATTTGCGTTCATATACATAGACATCATTGTTGATCCAACGTTCAGTGGATGACCCATATCTCAGTGCTGGATTGTTTTTCCGCAATGATGCAAGTGCCTGGACTATCTTGAAGTTCCTCGTGTTCTCACTGAAAGAAGACATCGCGTCTCTGTTATATGGGTCTCCTCCAACCTGATCGGAAGAGTTTGTGGAGTCATCATGAGTATATTGTTCATCCCCATAATACAAAGAAGGAATGCCAGGCACAGTCATATTGACAACCGTTGCCTGATCAAGCAGTGAGGTGCTGTTATTAATGGATAGGAACCTTGACACATCTTGTCCATCAACGAAATCAACCAACTGATTAGACCAGTCAAACGATGACTGTTGTCGTGAGATTGTTGAGTCCAGCTCCGCCATGGAAGCCCCCGAAGCGAACACATCACGAATGCTGGTGTTGAGGTCAAAGTTTTCCAACGACATTCCATCAGCATTTGCAAGCTTCACTTCTTGTTGCCATAAAGCAGCAGAAGAGGTATCCGCCCATTCACCAAAGAGAAAAACGCCACGTTGTCTATAAATGTTATCAGCATAGCTTTTCAGAAAGCCGCTGGGCATATGCTTCACGGCATCCATACGAATACCGTCAACTCCATGAGACAACCAAGTATCCACGGCATCCTTCAGATACTCCGTAGTGACAGAATTCTCCTGGGCCAGATCCGCGAGGTTGAAAAGGTTCTTATATTCAACCTGATATTGGTCGTTATAATCTGTGACGCCACCATTGTGGTGGAAATATCCCGATGGGTCATCACTGTAGCTGGCCAGTTTCGTGCCATTTTTCAACAATGCTCCATCATTGGCATAACTAGAATTATTGACATCTTCTGGCGAAGTATCGTTTATTGCCCAATCCATAATGATTTTTATGCCATTATTATGAGCTGCGGTTACCATGGTGTCAAAATCCTGCCACGAACCAAAGTGCGGATCTGGAACATAGAAATCCATTCCCCAATATCCATGATAGCCAGCCGATGCATTACCTGATGAGTCAACGGCTGGCGAACTGATATTCTGAACAGGTGGGGAAATCCAAATGGCACCAATACCCATATCCTTGAGATAAGACATTTTATCGGTGACACCCTGAAAATCGCCGCCCCAATAGAGTTGCCAATTCGACTTATCAGCACTGTATTCATTGGGAGCAGACGAGGGGTTATCATTGCTTGTATCGCCGTCATAGAACCTGTCCGTGACTAACTGATAAATCACGTCCCCCGTCATGTCTCCAGTGCCTGAGGATATCGCCGATGAGGCAATGGATGAATCAGCAACTGCGTGAGAAGTGGACGATACTTTTTCTACGCTCGCCCAGCTCGGTGTTGCTGTTGTGAAAGCAACAAAGCACAGTGCCACTAAAAAGATCGAAACTATTACTTTGAGTTTATGATACATGTTACGTAGTCTTGGCATAGGTAGTGCCCGGGTTCTTGCGCACTTTGGTTTTTGTTTCCTGTGTGCGTTGTCAGTTCGCTTCCTGTATGGTGTCGTGGAGTCGGGACATGTCCAGGTAGCGGCGGGTCGACCACTGGTTGCCGGTGACGTAGCGGATTCTCGCAGTGATGAGCATCAATGCCGATCTACCATCCGGGAAAGCGCCCACCACGCGGGTTCTCCTGCGGATCTCCCGGTTCAACCGTTCGATCATGTTGTTCGTTCGGATGCGCCGGCGATGCTCGACCGGGTAATCCTTGAGCAGGTACGTGGTGGTCTCGTCGATGCCCTCGCGCAGGCACTTGGCGGCCTCCCTGAGTTTCCGCTCCTCCATCTCGGTGGCGACCTGCTCGGCCTTGGCCAACGCCGATTCGCGTGATTCCATCGCGAACACGGCCTTGAGCGCGTCCCCGGCCCATCGGGTGTGACGAGGGGAGACTTTCGAGAGCACGTTGCGCATGAAGTGCACCATGCACCGCTGGTAGCGGGCCTGTGGCAG
>NZ_MWXA01000006.1 GCF_002259795.1 Bifidobacterium aquikefiri
TCGCGTGGGCTTACCGGCGTGCGCCTGGTGACCGGCGACCGGTGCGCCGGACTGGTGAACACCGTCAGTGAACTCCTGCCACAGGCCCGCTACCAGCGGTGCATGGTGCACTTCATGCGCAACGTGCTCTCGAAAGTCTCCCCTCGTCACACCCGATGGGCCGGGGACGCGCTCAAGGCCGTGTTCGCGATGGAATCACGCGAATCGGCGTTGGCCAAGGCCGAGCAGGTCGCCACCGAGATGGAGGAGCGGAAACTCAGGGAGGCCGCCAAGTGCCTGCGCGAGGGCATCGACGAGACCACCACGTACCTGCTCAAGGATTACCCGGTCGAGCATCGCCGGCGCATCCGAACGAACAACATGATCGAACGGTTGAACCGGGAGATCCGCAGGAGAACCCGCGTGGTGGGCGCTTTCCCGGATGGTAGATCGGCATTGATGCTCATCACTGCGAGAATCCGCTACGTCACCGGCAACCAGTGGTCGACCCGCCGCTACCTGGACATGTCCCGACTCCACGACACCATACAGGAAGCGAACTGACAACGCACACAGGAAACAAAAACCAAAGTGCGCAAGAACCCGGGCACTACCAATATATGTAGGAAGCTGCTTGATACTTTTTTGCTCTATAAAATACCCATTAAGGATTCTCCATATAAGAGGCTGTCTATGCTTGAATATCCAGAATCCAAAAAAACCGAGTTATATAAATTTGTCAATGATTCTTCACATGTCACTGGGGATGGCTTTGATCCGTCTCTGGTCCCAGAAGCTAAAAGATGTGCAGGAATTCTATTAGATCTCATCAAAACTACAGACGAGCAGCATTACAGATACATGGAAAACAATCTAGCCTAAATGAAGTGAATTGTCCGACCATTCGATTTGAGCGATGCTGCCACTGATTCGATTATCTTTCTTGTCATTCTTCCGCTCGCAACTTAGCTGCTCAATTTGTTTCTTTATCGTCCACCGGTTGCTTGCCAACTGCCTTGCAATCTCCGTTATCGTCACGCCCGCCGCATACTGCCGCCGAATGAACTCATCCTCTTCAGCTTTCCAATACCGCTTCCGCCTGGTCGGGACAGAAACAGTTGGAACCACCTGAGGAGCCGGCGGCAAGCCATCAAACAGCTTCGCCACCTCTTGGCAATCGCGCAGTATCATTTCTTTGTCCGAGTAGTCCAGACACAGCGGCACACAACCGAAACCAATGCCATGCAATGGCCTGCTCCTAGGTGGGAGCCGCGCGTCCCTGCTTCCACAGATTCCCACCGATTCTGAAAGCAGGGGCGTTAGCTGTAATGTGGTTCAGATTCGTGCAGCCCACTGTGGGAATGCGTTCAGTCCCGCGTATTCGGCGGATTCACCAAGGTGTTCCTCAATTCTCAGAAGCTGGTTGTATTTCGCAACGCGTTCACCACGCGCAGGAGCACCGGACTTGAGCTGCATGGCATTGGCGCCTACGGCAAGATCGGCTATTGTCGCATCGGTGGTCTCACCGGAACGGTGGGACACCATGGTGGTCAATCCGTTGCGATTGGCGAGTTTGATCGCTTCAAGGGTCTCGGTCACCGTTCCTATCTGGTTGAGTTTGATGAGCGTGGAATTGGCCGTATGTTCGCGAATTGCTCGGGCTAGGAATTTCGGATTGGTCACGAAGATATCGTCTCCCATCACCTGCACCCTATCTCCGATCTTGGCTGTAAGGGATTGGAAATCATCCCACGCATTCTCATCAAATGGATCCTCGATGGATGCGATGGGATATTCGTCGATCAGGCTCTCGTAGAACCGAGCCATGTCCTGCGCGCTGGCCTTCGAACCATCAAAGTCATAGACATCGTTCTCCTTGTCATAGAACTCTGATGCAGCTGAATCGAAGCAGATGGCGATCTGGCGTCCCGGTTCATAACCGGCTCTTTCGATGGCCTCGATCAGAAGATCGAAGGCCTCTCTATTGGACTTGAGGTTCGGTGCGAAACCACCCTCATCGCCCAATCCGGTTTCAAGTCCCTTGTCGATCAGAACCTTCTTTAACGCATGATAAGACTCGACATTGGCCCGCAACGCCTCATGGTAGGAATCAAACCCCAGGGGCGTAAACATGAATTCCTGAATGTCCACATTGGAAGAGACGGCATGGACTCCTCCGTTGAGCACGTTCATCGCAGTGACGGGAATGACATGTCCGTTGGCACCACCAATATACCGATACAGCGGCAGATGTGCCGAAGCAGCAGAAGCATGCAGCGCAGCCAGTGATACTCCCAATATGGCATTGGCGCCAAGCCGAGATTTGTTGTCAGTCCCATCCAGACCGATCAACGTCTCATCCACCTGCCGTTGATCGCAAGCATCGAACCCGACCAACGCCTTGGCTATCTCACCGTTTATTCCAGAAACAACAGTTCGCACACCCTTGCCGTCGTAACGCTTGGGATCACCATCACGTTTTTCGTTGGCCTCGTTCTCTCCGGTCGATGCACCGGAAGGAACAGATCCAAGGCCGTATGAACCATCCTCCAGAACCATTTCAACTTCCAGTGTCGGGTTGCCGCGGGAATCAAGAATCTCGCGTGCGTGAATATTCGAAATGTTACTCATAATAGTGTTCCTTCATTCTTGTACAGTATTGTCATTCATAGGATTGGGCTGCTTCTCTGCAGCAGTGTGCCAGATCACTCATCAATTGAAATTGTTGTGACTCGCCCTTTCGAATGCATCAGCGATTTCTTGCTGCGCAGCCTTCATATCAGACCAGAGCATATGAGAGTCGACATGCTTGCCTGGTTCCATCGATTTGTAATTGGAAAAGAAATGTTGGATTTCTGACCTCTTCCAGGAACTGATATCGTTCAGATCCTGCACGCCGTCATACCTGATATCGTCAGGCACACAGATGATCTTCGGATCAGGTCCGTGCTCATCGGTCGTGACGAACATTGCGATGGGACGGACGTCAATCAGGCAGCCTGGGAACACCGGTATCTCATCAAGCACCAAAGCGTCAAGAGGATCACCGTCTTCCCCCAAGGTATCCTCGATATACCCGTAATCTGCGGGATAACACATGGACGTGAACAGTGCACGATCCAATCTGATTCGACCCGTTGCATGGTCCATCTCATACTTGTTGCGCTGTCCACGTGGTATCTCCACAAGGACGGACAAGGTTTTCATTGCGCTCATATTCCTCCTCTCGTTGTGCAAAGATGAGGAGGTAAAAAAACAGACTCCTGCATCTCTGCAGAAGTCATCAGCCTAACGGCGGTTCAGACTCTCAACGTTATTATGCTGAAAAGTCCAAGGGTAACTTCATACCCACGACCACAAGTGTATCAGACATTGTCAGTTCTCATATTGGCCAGCAAGCGGAACGGTAAGAATCGCAATGTGCTGAGTGTGTGCCAAACGCAATGAGACCGAACCATTGGCCCACTCCTGCAATGCTGCTAAGGCACCCCTTTCACGAGTTCCAACCACAATCATCGATGCATCATGACTGTGCGCAAACTTCGCAAGCTCCTTCACGGGATCTCCAGCCATAAGATGATATTCCGCATCAATGCCGGCATCGCGGGCAATCCTGAGCACATGCTCAGAAAGTCGTGACGAGTCTTCACGCCATGTTTCACTCATGCTGTCGGAATCCAAAGGCTCCATATGACCGTTCTCTTCGGTCAGCGTGGAATTCACATACACCAGATGCAGCGTTGAAGCCGCCATCGAGGCAGCCATCCTGCATGCCTCTTCCACGACACGATCGGGTTGCCCCGGGATGACTCCAACAATTATCGAAGATGAACCTAGCTTGGCATCATGCATAATAATCCTCCTTGTGCTTGTCTCATGGCAGGGGCTATCAGCATACGGGCGGTTCGAATCGGCAGATTCAGGCGGGCTCCATCACCTCACAACACGATATCACCCATAGCTGTGAATGCAGATGGTATACTTTCTCACTGTTGTATTGTCTTCTGGCGATGGAACCCGCCGAGATACCAGGATCTCCATAAGATTTCGGTTGTCTGAACCGCACATGCTGATAGTTCCTACGTACGGGTAGTGCCTTACACCCAACGGCCATTCACCGGCCATCCAAGGTCAGTTGCACTGCCCCAGATGCGAGGGAGAAACAGTTTGCGAGAAACACACAAAGATCTAGAAGAAAGCTTCAGCAAGAGGCACCCGCGGCTCCATACCGCTCCTGCAGTTTTCGTCGGAGGCGTGATGGGCACCGCGATACGTGCTGCATTAAGCGGAATGCAGTCTTCGAACTGGACATGGCCGTGGGTGACGTTCTGCATCAACATGGTGGGTTCCACGCTATTGGGATTCCTCCTTGAATATCTTGCTGGCACCGGCAACGATGTCGGTGCACGCCAATCGTTCCGTCTCTTCGTCGGAACCGGCATCATAGGTGGATTTACAACATATGGGACCTTCATTTTGGAGGCAGACACCAGGTTGTTGGGTGCACATCTATTACTTGGACTCTCATATGCCGCAGTAAGCATCGTGCTTGGCCTGGTATTCGCAGGATGCGGCGTCAGACTTGCGTCGCTCTGTATCCACCAGGGCAGTCGAAAGGTTGGCAATAGCCGATGAGCACACAATCCGCACTTATGTTCACGCTCATGGCACTATGCGGCGGCGTGGGAGCCGTATGCAGATTCCTTGTGGACTCCACAGTGAACAAGCGCAACAGATTGAACTTCCCATTGGGAACCATCGTGGTGAACATGTCTGCCTGTCTGCTCCTTGGGCTGCTCACGGGATGGGTCTCATCATGGAATGCAACGGATGCGCAGCTCATCAAATTCATACTGGGCACAGGTCTACTGGGTGGGTACTCCACTTTTTCCACAGCCAGCGTCGAAGGATACCGCCTCATCCAGCACCAGCACTATCTACGAGCGCTCACCCATACTGGAGGCATGCTCGTGATCAGCCTGGGCGCAGGAATTCTTGGCGTATGGCTTGGCTCCCTATAGCATGCATCCATGAAATCCGAGAGATATCAGACTTGTGGCTCAATTGCACGCATGCTTCATGGCATATTGCTACGCTGACTCACTGCTTACTCGTCGGATGATGGAGTCTGTACTGACGGAGTGTGTGCCGGTGGAGTGTGTGCCGACGGTGCTTGTGCCGACGGTGCCTGTGCCGACGGATCCGCTGCCGATGGAGGGGTGGGCAGGTCAAGCATGGCGAAGAGAGCTTTTTGAGCCAGACATTCCATATCAAGATCATTTTCCAGAAGCCACTGAATCTGAAGTCCATCCAAAAGGGCCTGCAACAGTCGCGCGACATCCTCTGGAGGAACTATTGGTGGAATATGCCGGGATTTGTAAAGCGTGATGGCGGCCTGACCCACCAAAGCCCGCTCGATCATCCCCCGCTCCTTGAAATACTTATACGCGCAGCTCTCAGAATCCGCAGCCTTCACCGACATATGTGCATACAGTTCGACAAGCCCCGGAGTTTTCTGGTTCCGCGCTATGATGCCAAGCGCATGGGTCACAGGGTTATTGGCATTCTCCGGCCGAACAGTCTCAGGATCTTTCAGATTTTCTTCAGTGAACTTGCTTGCAACCAAATCCGCTGCGTCACGTTCGCGCAACACCTGAACCAGCAAATCATCAATCGAATCGAAGTAATGAAGAACTCCCGCCTCGGTGATCCCAACAGCCTTCGAAATCTTCGACAATGTTGTTTGATCGAACCCCTCGACGGCAACAATGTTCAGGGCTTCGTCAAGAATCTGCTTCCGCCTGGCTTCACCCTTATGGTATGTTCCGCGCGCGTTGCTCGCCATAAAACGATCATTCCTCCACTGTTTTGGTCAAACCCCACATCTCATAGATTACGCCATGCGTTATCGAAATCAGGCTTTCTAGCTGAGAGAGCAAGGCACGTCCACCGGCATAGCGACCGCCACGAAACGAATGTGCACCATACTTTCGCACTTTTGGAATCCCTATTGTCGCACGGCACCTGAATCGTTGCCTTGCACCAGCCTGCTTCGCCTGTACCGTACGCATATCTGCAGGATCAGTGCCCCAATCGAGGCCGAAAGCAGCGAGCCAACAAGTACCCCGATCTTGGATTCGTCATCTAGGGCGCTGCGCGCACCAAAGGCAAGCTCTCCAATCAGCATGGAAACCGTAAAACCGATCCCCGCAACAAACCCCATGCCTATCATCTCTGACCATCGCAGGCCCTTGGGCAGCGAAAGAACCGGAAGTCGTGTCAGCACAAAGGTGGTTCCGGTTATGCCAAGCATCTTGCCTAAGGTCAAAGCAGCAACGATTGCTAGCGTCACAGGTTCTTGAAGCCGCAATGCCAGCCCAGACCAGCCACCGACATTCACACCCGCTGCGAAGAAGGCAAAAATCGGAACAATCAGCAACTTCGAATAGGGTGCAAGCTTTCTTGCCAGCATTCGAGCCATCGAATTCTGGCCCTTCCAAGGCGCGCTTGCAGGAACACACAGTCCAAGTGCCACGCCACAAATAGTTGGATGAATCCCTGATGCATGCACGAGTACCCAGGCAATCCCTGCCAGAGGAACAACAATGAGCGGCGACGTGATGCCCTTCCTGAGCAGAAATGCGAATAATGCGAGCGCGCCCAACGCCAGCAATAACGGCAATGCATGAATGCCCGCCGTGTAATAGAACGCAATGATAGCGATGCCGATCAAATCATCAACGACGGCCAAGGTCAGCAGGAACGCGCGCAATTGATGCGGCAGGCCCTTGCCAACCACTGCAAGGATCGAAACTGCAAAGGCAATATCCGTTGCCGTGGGCACGGCCCAACCATCAATTGCCCCGCCGCCGATTGGCATAACTGCAAGCACATAAATAACCGCGGGACAAACCACACCGCCACATGCAGCAGCAACCGGCAGAACCGCGATCTTCGGATCACGCAAAATCCCCGACACGAACTCTTCCTTCAGATCGAGTCCAACGGTAAAGAAAAACACTGCAAGCAACCCATCCGTGATCCACTCTCGCAGCTGCAAATGCAAACCCAGGGCACCAAATCCACATTCAAACGAGCCAAGATCTTCGTACAGCGGCCACAGCGGAGAATTCGCAACCGCCAACGCCGCCACTGCCGCAATGAGCAAAACGATGCCCGCACCTGCATCACTCGCGACCAAGCGCCTCACCCCAGTGGAGATTGCTTGCAGCAGTCTTGAGATCATTGAAATTCCTTAATTCTTGATGACAGGTGCGCAAGGTTATCCTGCATATTGATGGCGATTGATGGTTCAACGACCTCACAGAAACTCAATTGCGCCCGCCTTGCAATCGTATCTGATTGCTGCTTCATCGACGTCATCATCATCTTTGCATGATATATGCCGCTGCCCTACTCAATGCCGTGGAAAGCTGCCGAGAACGCTGAGCTCATCCAGAGCGTCCAGATCCAAGACATGTTCCCATGGAGCAATCGCACCTTGAACAACGCGGAACAGCGGATTGCAACCGACCGGCATGGCTGTCATACTGCGATACGCCTTCGTATCTCGTTGTGACTCCTTGATCAGGAGCAACTGCCATTCATATGCAAGCTGCGCATCGGAAACATCAATCGAAATGCTTGGATCCGGCATCTGGACGATGCGTTCTCGGTTGAAATGATATCCACGTCTATCTGCCTCATCGGCAACATACGAGAGAAACGTGGCAATGGATACAACGGGATCCGGCGTCTCTCGAAAGCGCGTGAGCTGCGGATGATGCACATAACCCTTTGTCTTTCCCAACAACACCGCCTGAGCCAATAGGGATTCTCGCCAACACGCCACCAGTGCCTTCGCATCAAGAGCAGCAGGGGTTACGCTCCACATTCTCATATATCCTCCAGATGCGACCATAATACGCGTTTCGCTGTTTCCTGCAAGAGCTTAGGCACGCGGCAAATCGTTGATTTTGGTATCTTTGAGTGTGATATAAGGAACAGTTTTCGAACCGAAATCTCAACGACAGGGGAATGATGACCAATCCATCGGCACCACATTTCGAAGATGACAACAATCATTCGGAAAACAACACACAGCAGAATTATCAGCACAATCATGCTCAGGACCAATCTCAGAGCGAGCCGATCTCAGACCGATACAACTACACTGGCAGTGCGGCTGAGCAGGCAGAAAAAAATGGACAGAATGCCCATGCCGGACAAGGCAGTTATGCAGGCCAGAGCGCATACACCGGGCAGCAGGGTTCCTATGCCCCACAGAACCAGTATTCACAGCAGCAGACACCCAATCAAGGCGGAGCGTATGCGCCCGGTTATGGCCAGAATAATCAGTATGCGCCCAATGCTCAATATGCTCCCAACGCTCAGTATGCTCAGCAGAATCCGTATGCGCAGCCCGGCCAAAACCCTGGATATAACGCATACGGCCAACCAAGCTGGCAGACAAATCCGTACGGCGCACCTACTTCGGCAAAGTCGAAAATCGTTGCAGGACTTCTCGCTATCTTCTTTGGAGTATTTGGTGTCCATAACTTCTACCTGGGAAGAACCGGTCGTGCGGTTGCGCAGCTGCTCATCAGCGTTCTGACCTTTGGTATCGGTGCGATTCCAGTGGAGATCTGGACAATCGTGGAAGGCATCCTCATTCTTGCCTCTCACCCCGGCAGTGCATGGCATCAGGATGCCATGGGATATGAGCTGCAAGACTGATCGCTGGATTCGCTGCAGGGCTCGTCGTCGGATTCATTGACTCCCGCGAGCTGTGGCATTGAGCCTCACTGAAGCCATGAATGCATACCAGTGCATCGGGGAATGTGATGTACGCCATATTGTTCTCAGGGTGAATGGGTGGTCAGCTGGCTTATCAGAGCTTAGAATCATCTTTTGAAAACTGACAAGCTAGTTGAGGAGTATTCATGGCCAAACTTACGGATGAAATGAAGCACATGATCGATGATGGTGTTGCTTTCATCGCCACGGTTGATCACGACGGAAATCCAGACATTGGACCAAAGATGTCCATTCACGTCGTTGACGACAATCACATCGGTTATTATGAGCGCACTGCAGGTCAGCATTACCGCAATATCACCGATAATGGTCGTCTGATTGTCATGGTCGTCGATACCGCCAAGAAGGTCGGCTTCCGCTTCCACGGTCCCGTGACTCTGCATAACGATGATGATGTTTTCAACAAGGCAGTGGCCTTTGCCGACGAACATGGAACAAAGCACCCAGTGACCGTTCCCATTATGGAAATCACCCGCATCGACAGCCTCGCACCTGGAGCAAACGCCGGCAAGCCCATCGAGTAATCCAACAATGGCCTCTCATCCTTGAAACGTATGTGCGATCATTTCCGCTGTTCGATCACGTGCATGATGTTCATGGAGCCGGGGCTTTTCCTCACCTGACTGGTGATGGATGTAAACCGCTCTCGACCAGTTATTGCTGATTCAAGCAACTGGCTCGGAGCGGTTTGTTGCATTGCGGGATGAACGAAGCATGGAAAGTCTCTCAATGGTTGAAGAATGGTCATAAGACCAACCAATGAGGAGAGATCGTGTCGGGAGTCATACAGGCGCTTGCCCTGCTAGCAGTGCTGCTCGGGGGTTATGGGCTGAAACGTGCGCGCGTATTCGGTTCCAAGGATTACAAGGTTATGGAAGGCGTGGTTTTTGACTTCACGCTTCCATGCGCAATCATCTACTCATTCTCAACCAACGAGCATCATCTCGATATGCTCTGGCTTTCACTTTTTGGCATCATCTCAAGCTTGATACCACTGCTTGTCATCTATGCCTCTTCTCGTCATATGCAGATACGCAACCGCGTCTTCATGATGCTCAATGGGTGCGGCATGAATGTTGGCAATTTTTGTCTTCCAGTCATCACGGCACTGCTAGGACAGGGAGCAAGCATGTCGGTAATCATGTTTGATATCGGCAACTCCCTGATGATGTGTGCGGGCATGTATGTGATGACCACCTCACTGCTGCATATTCCTCAACAGGGTCCTGTGAATTTGAGCAATGTCGGCAATATTGCCAAACTCCCCTATCGACGACTCACTGACCGTCATGCCCGATGGCTTCGGCGCAGAGCCAATATTCGCAATGTGCTGCGCAGCTTCTATACTTCAGTCCCCTTCGACACCTATGTCGTGATGGTGTCTCTCATGGTCATCGGGGTTCGGTTGCCACAATGGTTTGCGAGTTTCTTCGGGCCCATCTCCAATGCCAATGGTTTCTGCTCCATGCTGATGGTTGGCATGCTGATGGATCTTCCGGCATCCGTCGAAGACATCAAATCCGTATGCTCTGTCATCGGATGGAAGTTGCTATTCGGCATTCTGCTCGGTCTGGCGGCTTGGTATCTTCTGCCTTTCGAACCGATGGTTCGAAAGGCAGTTGTGCTGGTATGTCTCGCCCCAACCGCAGTTTTCAGCACACTGTTTACAGATCGAGTTCTTGGCAACGCGAAGCTCGCCGGCTTTACGCTCGCCAGCACCGGTATTCTTTCACTGATGCTGATAACGATACTCAATGAACTCATTTCGATCTAAAATCATTGTCTTATCTATCGAGATTTCGATATTAGAGGCTGAATGAACTGGGTCGGTGATCTTATTTGAGCAGTTGAGCATCGATGAATGGCACAATATTTCGTATCGCTTGTCCACGATGTGAAATGGCGTTCTTCTGTTGAGATGACATCTGCGCAGACGTGAGCTTTTCGTCTTGCTCGGCCGCATCCATCTGCTCTGGTTGATCATTGGGCACAAAAATAGGATCGTAGCCAAAACCATGCGCCCCTATCGGGCTGTGGTTGATGCGTCCCTTCATGATTCCATATTCAACATGCTCATATTGCCCACTGCCGGCTCCCAAGTCAGGAATTACCAGCGCCATGGCGCACATAAATCGGGCCGCTCGCTTGTCATCGGGAATATCTTTGAGTTGCGCAAGCAGGAGCTGTATATTTGCCGCATCGTCACCGTGGACACCCGACCACCGTGCTGAAAGAATTCCTGGTGCAGCACCCAGAAAGTCAACGATAAGACCAGAGTCGTCAGCAAGAGCCGGGCAACCAGTTCGAGCTGCCACATCGCGCGCCTTGAGCAATGCGTTTTCTTCAAAGCTTGTTCCCGTCTCGACCGGATCGGGCAACCCGAGCGATCCAGCGGTCACCAATGCAATCTTCTCACTGCAAGAGCCAAGATCAGACTTGAGAATCGACTGAATCTCAACAAGTTTACCTTCGTTATGCGTTGCAACTATGAGTCTCATCGTTATACCCCCCTCACATCCAGTATGTTTATCACTCTTGATGAGCGTTTCGACCGTTTGCCCCACTCTGCCCAAGCTCTACACAGCGCAGAACGGATCAGAGCGCTTGTTGCAAAGCCTCTCGCTGAGCCTTCTGCAAATCCTTGTTGCCCTTCGTTGCCAAGTCGAGCAGAATCCCAAGCTCTTCACGGTTGAATGGTCGGTGCTCAGCAGTGCCTTGAATCTCGATGAATGCACCAGACCCCGTCATGGCCACATTCATGTCAGTCATCGCCTTGCTGTCTTCGACGTAGGGCAGATCAAGCATCGGCGTTCCATCAATGACACCGACAGAAACCGCGGAGACCTGCTCCTTCAGCACCTTCTTGGCGTTGCGTATACGATGATTCTTCTCTGCCCAGTTCAAGGCATCTTCGAGCGCAACATAGGCGCCCGTAATGGAAGCGGTTCGTGTCCCGCCATCCGCCTGCAACACATCGCAGTCAATCTGAATCTGATGTTCACCGAGCGCCTTCATATCGACGACTCCACGCAGGCATCGCCCTATCAGACGGCTGATTTCGTGGGTCCGTCCGCCAATCTTGCCTCTGACTGATTCCCTGTCGGTACGATCGCTTGTGGCTCTCGGAAGCATCGAATATTCTGCGGTGACCCATCCCAGTCCAGACTCCTTGCGCCAGCGAGGCACCGTCGAGGTGAAGGTTGCCGTGCACATGACCCGTGTATTACCGCATTCGATCAGCACCGATCCCTCTGGAACATCGGTCCATCCGCGTGTAATCTTCACCGGTCGCAATTCGTCAACGGCTCTGCCATCTGGACGAATAATCTGAGATTGATTCAACATGTCTTTTATTGCTGCCATTGCCAAGCCTTCTGCTCGATACTTGCTGTTGTTACTTTCACTCATCCTGTTCAGACGCTATCTTTCAAAGCCGACAAAGATGCGTTACCCGCTCTTCTCAAACCCATGGCGGGTGAAGCCCAGTCCATAGACCGGGTGTCCCTATGCTCATGACACAGTCAGTGGTGTCTTTTTGGGCAGGATACGGTCAATCACGAATAGCATCAATCCCATGACAAAGAATGCAAACGCATAGGTTACGATATTGATGCCGAACTGCTGCCATCCCAAGGCCTTCAGATCGATGAAACCGTACGGATATGGATCCTTGCCAGGGCCGGCATTCGGCCAGATTTGCGCCCGAATCACGACAAACGCCACATAGAATGGAAAATAGACCAGCCAACTCAACGAATAATGCCACTTGTAACGGCGGTGCGGATCGAAGAGCATGAAGTCGATGCTGGCCAAGATAGGCGCAATGATATGAACCATCGTTGATGTCATCATGCCATAGAGATGCGTGGTGGTCGTTGGATCAGCCGGCGGCAGTATCAACCAAGCGACCAGACCGGTGATGATGATATACAGCGTCAGACATCCCTTCAGCCATGAGGGGGGCTGAATGCCCTTCAATAACGATGCCGCACCCGCCCAAAGCATGACAAGACCAAGAATCGCATTAGTTTCGAAAGTAAAGTAAATCCACTTATTGCCAACTCCCAAAAGCCAGCCTTCGTATGTTCCAGAGAAACAGAAAAAAGCAATTATCAAACGATATATACCCACAAAAAATCTCATACCGAAAGCATAACCCACGCTTAACCCCATCGTTCATGACATCATCGCACAGTCTGAGTATTCTTCTGTGGTAGCGCTACTTAAGAAAAGTGGGGATTGGAATGGTCGCTTCTCGCGGATTTACCGACGATTATTCGCCGGCATTGATGACCGACATGTACGAATACACCATGCTCGATGCGGCATTGAAAGATGGCACCGCAAACCGCAACTGCGTGTTCGAGATCTATACGAGGCATCTGCCTGAGGGCAGACGCTACGCGGTGCTGGCAGGAACCGGCAGAATTCTTGATGCTCTGGCACATTTTCATCTTGCCGACGAGGATCTGGCATTCCTGAGAAATCGCAAGGTGATAAGCGAAGAGAGTGCGAAGTGGCTTGAAAACTTCCACTTTTCCGGAACCATCCGCGGATACCGCGAGGGTGAAATGTTCTTCCCGGATTCGCCGATTCTTCAGGTTGAGGGCAGCTTTGCAGAATGCACGCTGCTGGAAACGCTGCTGCTTTCCATCTTGAATTATGATTCTGCAGTGGCTTCGGCTGCATCTCGCATGGTTTCCGCCGCCGGCAGCCGTCCATGCATGGATATGGGCGGACGTAGAGCCAATGAATGGGCCGCAGTCAGTGCAGCACGAGCAGCCGTTGTCGGCGGATTCAAGGGGACTGCGAACCTGCTGGCTGCAAAGCTCTATGGCCTCCATGCCATCGGCACGGCGGCGCATAGCTTCACGCTGCTGCACGACAGCGAAAAGGAGGCATTCACTTCGCAGATCGATGCTCTCGGTGTCGCAACCACACTGCTCACCGATACCTATGACATCGAAAGCGCAGTAAAAACTGCCGTCGAAGTCGCCGGACCGGCATTGGGCGGCGTACGAATCGATTCTGGCGATCTTGCCTCCCTTGCCCAGCGAGTACGCAATCAACTGGATGCTCTGGGAGCCACCAACACGAAGATTACAGTGACCAACGATCTGGACGAATACGCCCTTGCCGCCCTGCAAACCGCTCCGGTTGATTCATATGGCGTCGGCACCATGCTCGTCACCGGTTCGGGAGCTCCCACCTGCGGCATGGTCTATAAATTGACCGAGCGCGAGAACAGCGCTGGCATCATGCAGCCCGTTGCCAAGAGGTCCAAGAACAAGGGCAACGTGCCAGGTCGCAAACTCGCATATCGATCATACGAATATAATCTGGCTGATTGCGAACACATCATTTCTGGTTCGGAAGATCAGCTTGCAACATATGAACCCAACGACGATTGGCGCAATCTTCTGGTCGACTATGTGGTCAACGGTGAAGTCAACAACGAGTATCAGGGCAATGATGCCATCATCACAGCCCAGGAACATCGTGCACAGGCCTTGCACGAACTGCCAATAACCGCACAGAGCCTGATGAAGGGTGATCCTGCAATTCCAACCGAAATCACGATTCTCTAGACCAGGTGCATACCATATCCGATGCCTCATGCATAATTCCACATGGCATTTGACATGAGGCATTGGACACGCACTATCTGACGTTCAGTATCCAACACAGTATCCAGCACAATGGGGTGAACAATGACACAGCCATCACAGCAGCCACAATCAACGCATACTTCGATCCAATACAGCAACGGCCACATTGAGCCAAGGGAGAACCGCTACGATGCGATGCACTACCATCGCACCGGAAACAGCGGTCTGAAGCTGCCGCAGGTCTCGCTCGGACTTTGGCATAATTTCGGTGATGCCGCTGCACTGGATCGCATGGAGGAATTGATCTATACGGCTTTCGACAATGGGATCACCCATATCGATGCCGCCAATAACTATGGTCCATCGAATGGCAGCGCCGAGCGCAACCTTGGTCACATACTCGGTCTGGGTCTGGGACACTACCGGGACGAACTCGTCATCAGCACCAAGGCAGGCTACCGCATGTGGAATGGCCCTTATGGCGATGGCGGAAGCCGCAAATACATGCTCGCCAGTCTGGATCAAAGCCTTGAAAGGCTTGGACTCGACTATGTCGACATTTTCTATCACCACCGCATGGACCCGGAAACACCTTTGGAAGAGACCATGGGAGCTTTGGATACGGCCGTGAAAAGCGGCAAGGCGCTCTATGCAGGACTTTCAAACTACGACGGTGCAACCATGGCACGGGCGGCAGGAATCCTTGATGAACTGCATTGCCCGTTCATCATCAATCAGAATCGTTATTCGATATTTGACAGAACCATTGAGCACAATGGTCTGAAAGAAACCGCAAGCATGCTTGGCAAAGGCATCATCACCTTTAGTCCTCTTGCGCAAGGTCTACTCACTGACCGCTATCTTCATGGAATCCCTGCGGATAGCCGCATCGCTCGAGACGGACGGTTCTTGAAGTCATCGGCAATCACCGATGACACCGTGCATAGAATCAGTGAGCTCAATGCAATCGCCTCAGATCGTGGTCAAAGCCTCGCCGAAATGGCACTCGCATGGATTCTTAAGGACGGGCTCGTCACAAGCGTGCTGATAGGTGCCTCAAAGCCGTCACAGATTCTCGACGACATCGGCGCATTGAAGAATACAAGCTTCAGTGACGAGGAACTGCAACGGATTGATCGGATTTCCGCAGCAGCCGAAACACACTGAGTTGCGGCCGGATACCTGCCGCTCAGTGATGCATTTCCTCATAGATACGCTTGCAGTCTGGGCAAACGGGGTATTGTGAAGGGTCGTGCTTCGGCACCCATACCTTGCCGCACAATGCCACGACGGGCCTACCTGTGAGTCTCGACTCGGCAATGCGCTCTCTCGAAACGTAATGGGCAAACCGATCCGCATCGCCGTCATCGGACTTCTTCGTCTCCTCATTGGTCTCAGGACGCTCCAGAACGGCAGTTCCAGTGGACTGGTCAGGATCGGAAAGCGGCGACTCGGGATCTTGCGCGTTCATTATGCGCAACTCATCAGCTGCTGATTCAATCATCATGGTCATGTCTCTATCTTAGAAGCAATTCCTGATTGCACACCTGAAAGCTTGAAGAGAAATCAATTCACCCATGCGAATCACGCGGTGTCATCCGTACCGCGGTACGGCACCAAACGCGCTAATCTATTTTATATGACTATTGCAGTGTGCCCAGGCTCATATGACCCCGTTACATCAGGGCATATGGATGTTATAGAACGATGCAGCAAATTCTTCTGCGAAGTCCACGTCGTTGTGGCCGCAAATGCAGCGAAGACCCCGTTGTTCACCGATAAAGAACGAGTGCTGATGATTCGCAGGGCGTTGGACGACGATGGATACGCCGATGTAAAGGTCGTTGCTACCAACGGATTGATCACCGATTATTGCCTACAGGTCGGTGCATCGGTTATCGTAAAGGGATTACGACAAAATGGCGATTATGAGGCAGAGCTGGGGATGGCTCTGGTGAACCGCAAACTTGCTCAGGTAGAAACGCTGTTTCTCCCAGCAGATCCGGTACGTGAGCATATTTCCAGTTCGATCGTCAAGGATGTTGCCAGGCATGGTGGTGATGTCACCGGCATGGTTCCTGATTCTGTTGTTTCCATGCTGCAGCAGGCACTTAACAGCGAAAAGAGTTCAATATGACAGATAGCACAGGCAACGATGGCTTGGTCAACAACGGCAGCGATGTCACTGGTGCACAGAGCGAAGGTGTTGATGGCGATATTGTGAACGATGATACGGGCGAGTCTCAGGTCCGTAATGTTGCTGATTCGTTGCAGGCACCCACAGCTGCTCCGGCACCAGAACCTGAAGAAGAGTCCGAGTCTTCCGCCGCTGCGGAGCACGGTTCGGAACATGCTCAGGGCAATCCGGCACCAGTGCCAAGCCCAGTGTCGGCGAGAAGCATTCCCGCTGAATCTGCTGCTTCAGGCAACGATCCATATGCGGCATTTCGACCGCACGCCGAAAGCACGGATGACGAAGCAACGGGATTCGTGCCGGCAACATCGTCTGGTTCACAGTCTGGATCAGTCCCTTCGCCCAATCCAAAGCCTCTTTTCTCACCTGAATCGCTGCCTGACATGAGCGAGCGCCACGAGAATCAGTCATTCGATGACAATGATGAAGATTCATCCCACGCGGAGTTCACGACGGTCTATGACATTATCGACACGATGCAGCAGACACTCGACGAGGCCAAGGCTGGCCTCTTCACACCTGGAATTGTGAAGATTGACAAACACGAGTTCTCCAACAGCATAGTGGAATTGAAAAAGATGCTGCCGGTTCAGCTTGAGCGTGCATCTGCGTTGATGCGAGAATCCGAACGCAGGCTGCGCAATGCCCGAACACAGGCGAATGCAATCATTGCAAGCGCTCAGAGCAGGGCAGCCGATACCGTGCGAGAAGCCAAGGAGCAGGCCCAGTTCCTTGCCGGTCAAGAGAATGTGGTTGCCATTGCCGAACAGAAGTCGAAGGTCATCCTCGACACGGCGCGCACAAAAGCGTCTACACTCTCTTCAGGAGCTGATCGCTATTCCATCAGAGTGATGAATGACCTGGACGAGCAGCTTAACAAGATTCAGCAGGATGTTCAGGCGGGACTCAGAGTCCTTGAGGAGCGCCAGCAGAAGGCGCAGCAGGAATCTGAGCAGCATGAGCGCAATCAGGCGCGGTGAAGTTACAGCTTGTCGCGTTGATCGCATAGATGCCGGAGGGAAATGATATGAGTAGACCAGAAGATTCACCATGGTCGATCTCTGTGGCACAGGTGGCCAGCAGAGCAGGGCAGAGCAAGCCCGTTGACCTTGATTGCCCTGCGCCAAGTGGTATTGGTGACCACATCATCGGCGTCGATGAAGGCTCAAAGGTTCATGTGCAAGGCAGCTTCGATTCCATCGCCGATGGTCTTATCTTGAACGCTCAGATCACTGCGCCGGTACACGCCGAATGCATTCGCTGCCTGAAACAGATCAACAAGGACTGGCATGTCGATGCAATGGCCTTCTTCCCCTACAATTCGGAAGTGGCAGGACGCGCAGCGCTGAAGTCGCTCTCTGCGAACCGCGACGAAAACGTCGATATCGTGGCAGAGGAAGACGAATCGGAAGACACGTATCCACTCTCGGCAGGTTCGGCCTACGCCGATGTCGAGGCCCTGATTCGTGACAATCTCGTTGAGGCACTCCCCTTGCAGCCATTGTGCCGTGAGGATTGCCTTGGATTATGCCCGCAATGTGGCATCAACCTGAATGATTACCCCGATCACCGCCACGATGTGACGGATATTCGCTGGGCTGGTCTCGAAGGCTTGAAAGAGCAGCTTGAGAACGGGCATCCCGACAAGTAAGCGTATAAGGCAGGCGACATAGAGGTAAAGGGTGCAGGAATTTTGGACTTCGATATGACAAAATCCACATCATGCGCTAGGATACTGAACGCTTAAGCACTATCGATTAATCGAAATAGAGGAAATTATGGCACTGCCAAAGTATAAGACTTCGCGCGCAAATACACATTCGCGTCGCGCCAATTGGAAAGCATCAGCAGCACAGACTGTCACCTGCCCTAACTGCGGCGCGGCAACGTTGCCACACATGGCTTGCCCAAGCTGCGGTTCATTCCGCGGTCGTGTCTATCAAGATGCTGTGAAGTCAGTTTTCAGCAAGTAATGAAGAGCTTTGATGCTCATCAATGAAACCCTGCCATCGACGGGTGGCGGGGTTTTTGTTTCTTTTCAGGAGGTTTCATGTCTCAGCAGGAACAGATGTCACCGCAAGAACACAACGACAGTGCGGGTCGACTTGACTCTACGATTTCCATTGACTCCGCAGAACAGCCACATGGCTCGATTAAGCAGCCCAAGGCTCCCAGTGGGCCTGACGAGCTGCTGGAGGCACTTGGGTGCACAGTGAGCCCAGAGTTGCTGGTTCATGCCCTCACTCATCGTTCATTCGCCAACGAGCACCATGGTTTGCCGAATAATGAACGCCTGGAATTTCTTGGCGATGCCGTACTTGAACTGGTGTCCACCGAAACGCTGTTCAAAACTCATCCTGACATGAATGAAGGTCAGCTTGCCAAGATGCGTGCAAAAGCGGTTTCCGAGGAGGCGCTGTCTGCAATAGCACGCACCAAGCTCAAGCTTGGGCCATACATTCTTCTTGGTGTTGGCGAGTCCACAAGTGGCGGTGCCGACAAATCCTCCATTCTCTGCGATACCGTCGAGGCTTTGATTGGAGCTGTGTTCGTTGAGCATGGCATCGAAGGCGGCCGCAAGGTCGTTCATCGCCTGGTTGACGACACCTTGGCCGAGGTCGCGACCGAAGGCCCCGCGCTCGACTGGAAAACCTCGCTGACGGTGAAGGCTCATCATATGGATCTTGGAGAACCGCATTATCGCATGAAGGTTTCAGGACCAGAATTCCAACAGACGTTCACGGCTGAAGTCATGCTTGGCGATTCCACCGAGATTCTTGCCCAAGCCACGGGAAGCAGCAAGCGCAAAGCTCAATTGGCTGCAGCAGAGGTTGCATGGAAGCTTTTGGACGCTAAGAAACACGAACAACCGTCATTATCGTGATCGTGTAACCGAGTTTCTCGAGTTTTGTGGCACTTCTGGGCTATTGGCACAGAAGTGTGTGGGGAATCGTTTCCTAGTTCTTGTGGGAGTGGATGTTGCTCCTGTTTTATAATTTTTACGCTGGAATAACGGCACGGCACGAAAGTGTGTGAAACTTGCCGTGAGACGTTCTTCCGACTGGGGTTTGTGCTGGTTGATAATCCTGCGTGACCTGGGAGTCGTGAAATCAACCCGGTACCCGCATTGCGGCACCATCATGCATCGCAACACAACCACAAGAGCAGGAACGACCCAATGTCGATGCCCGCCATCCCAACCATCCCAACCATCCCCGCGTCCCTTGTCACCCCGACCGAATCCACATCCCTCGTCACCCTGAGCGAATCCGCCTCTCTTGTCATCTCGAGCGAGCGCAGCGAGTCGAGAGATCTCATCCTTGCGAGCATCAACAGCGAAGATCCCTCGACTCGCTCCGCTCGCTCGGGATGACAATGGTGTTGTCGTTCATACGACCGACTCGCTGCGCTCGCTCGGAATGACGGGAGAGGAGCATGGCATCGACTGGAACGAACTACACGCCGACACACCAGCAGAGACTTAAAACCCACACTCCTGTGCCTATAGCCCGCAATTCTTGAGCATACAGCGCTGAAATCGTTGATTTGGGAGGGCAGAAAGCCATTCGTGAGCGTTTATACTCACCACTTGCCACAAAACTCGAAAATCTCAGTAGCATTACCTCGCACAATGAGGATTTTGGTGTACTTGCATTATCCTATCCGCTATATGACATGTGAGCGATTTCCGCCGTCCGGTAACCTACACTAGGATGAATGCAAAAGTGCGCGTCATCTGGCTTCATACCGATACGCTGGAACCACAAGTTCCACAATCGGACAAGCATGCTGACGTTCGAAATTCCGCGAAACAATTTAGACAAGTGTACGTTGCTTGCGTACATCTATGTGAGAGGAAATCATGGTTTTGCCCACGCCTCTACAGGCATTCAGTGGGGTTCCCAACACCCCAGACGACTCAGCTAACCATTCTGCAAAAAACTCCGTCAGCAATGGCGAATCGATGACTGGCGCACAGGCACTGGTGCGTTCGTTGGTCGATTTAGGCGTAGAGGATGTCTTTGGCATTCCCGGTGGATACATTCTGCCCACCTATGATGCAATCAATGATGATACGGCTTTCCGCTTCATTCTGTCGCGTCATGAACAGGCCGCAGGGCACGCTGCGGAAGGTTACGCCGTAACCACCGGACGTGTTGGCGTTTGCCTGGTGACATCCGGCCCTGGAGCGACAAATATGGTTACCCCTATCGCAGATGCGATGATGGATTCGGTTCCTCTTGTCGTCATTACTGGCCAGGTCAACGTTTCCTCCATAGGAACCGATGCGTTCCAAGAGGCCGACATTGTAGGCATCACCTATCCGGTTGCGAAGCATTCATTCCTGGTAACCAATGCCGAAGACATTCCTCGCGTGCTCACGGAGGCGTTCTATATTGCGAAGTCCGGTCGTCCTGGACCTGTGGTCGTGGATTTGACGAAGACCGCACAGACAGGCGACATGCGGTATTCGTGGCCGCAACGCATGATTCTTCCCGGTTACAACCCAACAACCAAGGCGCATGGACATGTATTGACCGATGCTGCCAAGCTTTTCACCACCTCATATCGCCCCGTACTGTATGTGGGCGGAGGAGCCGTGCGGTCCGATGCCTCACGCGAGGTCAAGCAACTCTCAGCGCTCACCGGAGCACCGATCGTCACCACGCTGCAGTCGCGAGGCATAGTTCCCGATTCAGATCATGCTGTGCTAGGCATGCTGGGCATGCACGGTACGGTGGCGGCAACCGCAGCAGTACAGCGCTGTGATCTGCTCGTCGCCATCGGAGCGCGCTTCGATGACCGCGTCACCGGCAATGTTGATGAATTCGCGCCCTCTGCACGCGTGATCCACATCGATATCGACCCGGCAGAGATTGGTAAGAACCGTCATGCCGATGTACCGATTGTCGGCGACGTATCCCAGGTATTGGACGATCTTATTCCAGAGATTGAACGACTGCAGAGCGTCCACGGAAAGCCCGAACTCGATTCATGGTGGAAAACCATCGATACGTGGCGCGAAAGCTATCCGTTGAGCTACGACGAGCCCTCAGACGGCACTCTGGCCCCTCAGTGGGTCGTGGAGCAGCTTTCGAAAAAATCATCTCCCGATACGATATGGGTTTCCGGTGTAGGACAGCATCAGATGTGGGCCAGCCAAATCATCGATTTTAAGAAAACGCACACTTGGGTATCATCAGGTGGTCTGGGAACGATGGGGTATGGCCTGCCAGCAGCAATTGGCGCCGAAATCGGATCTCAGCGTGACTTTGCCGGCAAAAAACCAGTATGGCTTATCGACGGTGACGGCAGCTTCCAAATGACCTCAGAGGAATTGGCTGTAACATTCTTCGAGCACACACCACTAAAAATCGCCATTCTGAACAACTCCGTATATGGCATGGTTCGTCAATGGCAAACACTGTTCTATGACAAACACTATTCGAAGACCAATCTCGAAGACGGTCTCGCCGGTGAACACGATGACTCGGTTGTGGATATCCCAGACTTCGTGACATTGGCGAAGGCATATGGGTGTCTCGGCATTCGTGCATTCACAAAGGAACAGGCATTGGAAGCAATCGATCTTGCCAATGCCACGAATGATCGCACCGTGATCATTGACTTCCGTGTATGGAAGGATGCGATGGTCTGGCCGATGGTTCCGGCGGGTCGCTCCAACGACGATGTGATGTATAAGCCCGGTGTGATGCCACTTCACCACACCCCGGAGCAGCATACCGAAGCCCTGGAATCGAATGCAGACGACACGCAGGCAGCAGTGAGCTCTGGTACAACGGGCTCTTCAACGACCAAGAAGGAAGGCTGAGCATCATGGTGAATTATCCAGTGTCACAGATTGGCTCCGGCCGTCACACGCTTTCCGTGCTCGTTGAGAACCGTCCCGGCGTACTTGCCCGTGTTGCGGGGCTCTTTGCCCGGCGTGCATTCAACATCAATTCGCTTTCAGTTTCTCCAACCGAACGCGATGATATCTCGCGCATCACGGTTACCGCAGATGTCGAGGCTGTGCCGCTTGAGCAGGTCATCAAGCAGCTGAACAAGCTGCTCCATGTACTCAAGATCGTCGAACTCGATCCAGACAACACTGTTGAGCGTGAACTCGTACTGATCAAGGTCGCCGCGAATGAGCGCAATCGTTCCGATGTGCTCGAAATCGTCAAGCTTTTCCGCGTGCGTGTGGTGGATGTGCATCCTGAGTCGTTGACCATCGAGGCAACCGGCGCGGGCGGCAAACTCGATGCCCTACTCGGTCTGCTTCACAACTACGGCATCATTGAACTCGTACGTTCGGGAGCTGTGGCCATGACCCGCGGCCCAAAGGCCTTAAGTGAAAAGGTTGTTGGTTCGACTGTCACCGGGCGTTAATACGCGATTTTGGCTCATCGCCTTGCCTGTTATACCGAGTAAAACCCCGTTCCCCCGTCCCGAGCGAGTGAAACCCCGTTCCCCCGTCATCCCGAGCGAGCGCAGCGAGTCGAGGGATCTCCGTTGTTGGATTCCAGTAGGGGGGAGCCGATCCTAAAAGCGGAGATCTCTCGACTACGGCTACGCCTCCGCTCGAGATGACAAGGGAATGAGAGGCACCAAGCACCTGAGATTACAAGGGAAGGGGAGACACCAAGCGTCCGAAATGACACGGGGGGAAAGGACACACCTCCGGCATCAGGCAATTGCTTCGCTCAAGGTGAGCCACTCATCTTCCAAAGCGGCATTGTCCTTCGTCACGGCTTCAAGTTGTGCATTGAGCTTGTTCAGACCTTCATAATCGGAAGGATCATGATCAGCCATCTGCTGTTCAATCTTCTTTTTGCTATCTTCCAATTTGGACATTTTTCTCTCAATGGCCGAGACACGCTTTGCCGCATCGCGCTTTGCCACACGTTCCGCCTTAGCATCTTCACGGGCTTCTTCTGCCGCTCCAGCCATTGAGGCATCTGCATCATGCCCGGTTTCGCCATCTGTTTCTAAAGCAGCTCCAGCGGCTCCTGATTCAACCATATGGAGGTAGTCATCCACTCCCCCGGGCAGATGCCTCACCTTGCCATCAAAAAGCGCGAATTGCTGATCGGTCACCCGCTCGAGCAGGTACCTATCATGAGAAACCACAATCAGGGTGCCGGGCCACGTATCCAGCAAGTCCTCCATAACTGCAAGCATGTCGGTGTCCAAGTCGTTGCCCGGCTCATCCATGACCAGCACATTCGGTTCATCAAGAAGAATCAACAGCAGCTGCATACGGCGCTTCTGTCCACCGGAAAGATCCTGAATGCGCGTCATAAGCTGAGCCGACTCAAATCCGAGACGCTCCATGAGTTGGCCGGGAGTGACCTCTTTGCCATCGACAACGTAGCTTGCCTTATACCGGCTCAGGATCTCCTTGATTCTATATTTCCCGAGTTTCTCAAGCTCATCAAGCCTCTGGGTGAGCACTGCGAACTTGACGGTCTTGCCAATCTTCACATGGCCTTTGGTTGGTTCAAGGGTGCCATCGAGGATACGCAACAGCGTTGATTTTCCAGCACCGTTGGCCCCAACGATGCCGATTCTGTCTCCGGGCCCAATGAGCCAGGTAACGTCGTTGAGTATGCGTTTACCGGTCACCACAATGCTTTTCGCAGCAGAAACATCTTCGCTGGTGGTGTCATATGAGCTGGAATCAGCGACGGTCTGCGATCCGTTCGCGCGTGCCTCATCAACCGTGATCTTCACCGAAGCTTCAACGGTTGGAGTGGCATAAGGAGATGGAATCATGTCGGATTCGTTCTCATGATTGTCTGCCTCGGCATAGATCTGCGTAACATGCTTGAGATCCACAACCTGCTTGCCGAGACGCGACGTCGCCATCTGTCTGAGTTCCAGCGTATTTCGCATGGGAGGCACATCGCCTATCAGCTCATTCGCCGCCTTCACATGGAATTTCTGCTTGGTGGCCCGAGCCCTTGCACCACGAGTCAGCCAGGCAAGTTCTTTTCTTGCAAGGTTGCGCCGCTTGGTCTCTGCGACGTTGGCCTGCCGGTCACGCTCAACGCGCTGCAACATATAAGCGCTGTAACCGCCCTCGAACGGGTCAATGGAACCGTCATGTACCTCCCACATGCTTTCGCAGACTTCATCAAGGAACCACCGATCGTGAGTGACGAGCAGCAGTGCGCCGCTACCATTCGACCAACGACTTTTCAAATGCTCGGCAAGCCAGTGAATCGTAACGATGTCCAAATGATTGGTAGGCTCATCGAGCGCAAGAATATCCCAATCATGAAGCAACAGACGAGCCAGATCCGCACGTCGTCGCTGACCACCGGAAAGCTCACCGATCTTGGTGTCCAGGCGCAAACCACCAAGCAGGGCTTCAACGATATCGCGGGACGATGCATCTGCCGCCCACTCATAATCTTCACGGTTCTCAAGAGCTGCCTGACGAATCGTCTGGTTGTCATCCAAGGGATCGCGCTGATCCAAAAGTCCGAAGGTAAGACCGTTGCGTTTGGTAACTCGCCCATCGTCGGGTTGCTGCAGACCGGCGAGCATCTGGAGGAGCGTTGATTTTCCGCCACCATTGCGACCAACAATTCCGATTCGGTCGCCTTCAAAAACGCCTTGCGTCACATCGGTAAAAACATTGGTGGTGGCAAAGCTCAGAGAAACGTGTTCTAATCCAAGGTCATAAACAGGCATGATGTTCAAATATAGCTCGACATGAGGTCAATCGTGTGAATGTTCGACTCTGATTGCACTAGGTGCGGCATTGATCGCTGCTGATGGCGGGCAGGTGACTGATTGGTATACAGGTGACTGACTGGTATGCAGAGATTGAAAGCTCGCCTATCCCGTCATTCCGAGCGAGCGGGACGAGTCGGTCGTATGGACTTGTCAACGCTGTATGCACCACCGTCAGAGTCGGCCGTATGAACGACAACATTATCGTCAGAGTCGGCCGTATGAACGACAACATTATCGTCATCCCGAGCGAGCGCAGCGAGTCGAGGGATCTTCGCTGTTGATGCTCGCAAGGATGAGATCTCTCGACTCGCTCCGCTCGCTCGAGATGACAAGGAAGGCGGATTCGGTCGAGATGACAAGAGAGGCGGATTCGCTCAGGGTGACTAGGGATGTGGATTCGCTCGGGTGACAGGGAAGGTGGAGATTGTGGGGATAACAAGGGATGTGGATTCGGTCGGGGTGACAAGGGACGCGGGGATGGTTGGGATGGCGGGCATCGACATTGGGTCGTTCCTGCTCTTGTGGTTGTGTTGCGATGCATGGTGGTGCCGCAATGCGGGTACCGGGTTGATTTCACGACTCCCAGGTCACGCAGGATTATCAGCCAGCCTAAACCCCAGTCGGGAGAACGTCTCACTGCATGTTTCACATATACTTTCGTGCAGTGCCGTTATACCAGCGTAAAAAATATAAAACAGGAGCAACACCCACTCCCACAAGGGCTAGGAAACGATTCCCCACACACATCTGTGCCAATAGCCCTCGTTTCTTCTCTGCCAGAGTTATTCGTATTGAGCATTTTCCAGTATGAAATACTCGCTCAGCAACGCTTAGTGTTCTTCCAGAAACGCTGAATATGTGGAGCAGCGAGCGGCGAAGCCGTTGAAGACCGAGTCGGCGAGTGGAAGAAGCTGCGGATTGTATTCGTTAAAGTCTGAAATCATCTTTTTCTTGTCGGATTTGCTCAGTTCTCCTGACATAGCAGGCTCCGAAAGCCATTCTTCAAGCATGGCAAGATTCACTTCCATATGGAACTGCAATCCCAACGCCGAGGCAAAGCGAAAAGCCTGAACCTTTGTCTTCTCCGAACGTGCAAGCAGTTGAGCTCCCTCAGGCAGCCCAACTACATCACTATGCCAATGCAGCACATTGACATCCTTATTCCACATTGAAAAATAATCATGCTGGTCAAGGCGTTTGATAGGGGCAAATCCGAGTTCATCAACAGCACTGCTGCTAAGTTTTCCTCCAAGAGCCGTGGCGATGATCTGGTGCCCCAGGCATATGCCCAGGACCGGCTTGCCGACACTGACAGATGCGCGCACGAGTTTTGCCTCGGTCTTCAGACCAGGATGCTTCTCGACATCAAGTGCGCCCATAGGTCCGCCCATGATCACAAGCCCAGAGACTTCTTTGAAATCAGGCAAATCAGGCTTCTTCTCATCAACGATGTTGAGCGTCTGCGTGTCCAGACCGACATCATCGAGGGTTTCGAGAATTCGACCCGGACGTTCCCAGGGAACATGCTGGAGTATGAGAACCTTTGATTTTGCCATAGTCTCCATTGTCTCACCTTCTCTAAACTGGACTCCAATGTAGTAACTGAATGTGTCATGGGCTCGCTTCGGATTGCGTTTGCGCGATGCGCGCAAGAGCGATGTGACAATGTAAGTCACCAAGAATGGTATGTCGGCCAACGATAATACCCTCGTATGTATGACAGATAGCCATAAACCGCATGATTCCAGTGTTTCTCAAGTACCTCGACTGAGACTGTATGACACTGCGACACATCAGATAACGCCATTCACCCCTATTCACCCCGGCGTGGTTGGCATCTATGTTTGCGGAGCAACCGTCCAAAGCTCCCCGCACATCGGACATATTCGTGCCGCGGTGGCTTTCGATGTGATTCGACGCTGGTTCATGCGCTTGGGATACACAGTCCTCTTCATACGCAATGTCACCGATATCGATGACAAGATCCTTGATAAATCAAGGGCAGCAGGTCAGCAATGGTGGGAGCGTGCGTATATCTATGAGCGGGAGTTCACACACGCATACGAAAGACTCGGCGTGCTCGCTCCAAGCTATGAGCCGCGTGCAACCGGCCATATTACTGACATGATCGATCTGATTCAGCGCATTCTTGACAATGGCCATGCATACGTGGTTCCCGATGCCGATGGCAAACCCTCTGGCAATGTTTATTTCGATGTACCATCGTGGCCTCAATATGGCGAACTCACCCACCAGCAGGCAGGAACCCAGGCAGCCGATGATAGCGCCGCAGTGGCCGATAAGATGGGTCCAAGCGTCGATCAGCATGGTGATGACAAATATAATCCAGTCGATGCCGCAGATCTTTCAGAAGACAAGCATGATCCTCGTGACTTCGCTCTGTGGAAGTCGCCAAAGGCCACCGATCCTCAGACCGCCCGTTGGAAGACACCCTTTGGCATCGGTCGCCCAGGGTGGCATCTCGAATGCTCCGCGATGAGCCATCGATATCTTGGTGCTGACTTTGACATCCACGGTGGAGGGTTGGATCTACGTTTCCCGCATCATGAAAATGAAATGGCCCAATCCAAGGCTGCAGGCTGGGGCTTCGCCCACCATTGGATGCATTCGGCGTGGGTCACCGCAAAAGGCGAGAAGATGAGCAAATCCTTAGGCAATGGGCTTTCGGTGGATTCCATTCTGGCCGAGCATTCGGCATGGGTGGTTCGCTACGCCATGGCCTCGGTGCAGTATCGCTCCATGCTCGAGTGGGGCGATCAAACGCTCAGCGAAGCCGAACGTGCCCATGAGCGAATCATGAACTTCATCGACCGTGCGGATGCCCTGATTCATACACCTATATCAACTGATGATGTCGCTGCATTGCCTGTTACCGAGCTTCCCGCTGAGTTTGTAAGCTCCATGAACGAAGATTTCAATGTATCCGGCGCTACGGCAAGTATCTTTACCACAATTCGGCAAGGCAACGCATTGCTCGATGGAGCAAGAACGCCGAATGTCAATTCACAATTGCGTGCGCTGGTCATACAGCTTCGTGCAATGCTTGATGTGCTCGGACTCGACCCGTTACACGCGCAATGGCTTGGAAGCGATACCCCGGGTGACGCTTCCAGCCAGGAGCACCTTGCCTTGGATGCCTTGATAGGCGAACAGCTCGCGAAGCGTGCAGAGGCCCGAAAAAACAAGGATTTTGCACAGGCCGATACGATTCGCGACGAGCTTGGCAAGGCGGGAATCGTGATTGAGGATACGCCAAGCGGATCAAGCTGGAGCATGGAGTAAAGCAAGATAAGCCAAACCAAGCGCTGATGAAAGAACATTTGAAGGAACATTCATATGAGAATCGTTTCAGGCAGGTATAAGGGCTTTCAGCTCACCGTACCAAAATCAGGGACCAGACCGACGACCGACCGTGCCAAAGAGGGCATTTTCTCTCATCTCGAATCGTATGGTCAGGTTCAGGATGCTCAGGTACTCGATCTATTTGCAGGCACAGGAGCCCTGGGCATCGAGGCACTTTCCCGCGGTGCCATCGGACTCGTATCGGTCGAATCTGCGGGTCAGGCCGGATCGTTGCTTCGCAACACCTTCTCCCGGTTGAGAAAGCTTTCAAGCTGGGATGGCAATACCAGTGCAAGAACGGTGCAGACTCAGGCAGAAAAGTTTGTACGGTCACATACGCAGGAGCATGGAGCTGCAACTTCAGAACCTCACGGCGAAGCGACCGAAAACCCCGAGAATGCAGAGCCAGGATTCGATCTGATTTTCATCGACCCGCCCTATGTGTATTCCTCCGAAAACTGCGAGGAGCTTCTGCAATCGCTCGTATCGAGCACCTTGGTCAATGACGGCACGGTCATTGTGTTAGAGCGCTCCGATCGCACCCCAGACCCCGCACTCCCCACCAACTGGTTCGCCACGCAGATAAAAAATTACGGCGAAACCAAAGTCTTCTACATCGAACATGCCGAGTAATCGTTCGGACATTCTGCACACGGGTTGTGCCTTGGAAGTCGCTTTGTTACTACTTTCGATCACAAAGCGACTTCCAAGGCACAACCCGTGGAGGTATCGAGGTGAGAACACTCAGTCTTCCAGCTGCTCGCCTTTGCGTTCAGGGAGCATCAATGAACTGACACATGCGAGTGCGAAGGCGACACAAAAGACAACAAATGTCAGTGTCTTCTCACCGTTGCTCAGCTTAAGGAAGAAAGGCACCAACAGCGGTGCCGCAATCGCCGACAACCGTCCCACCGATGCCGCCGCTCCAGCAGCCGCAGCACGCAGACGCGTCGGATATATCTCTGGTGTCACTGCATACAACACTCCCCAGGCACCAAGGTTCGCCGCAGACAATAACATACCGAATCCAAGTACTTGAGGAACCGAATCCGCCTGCGAAAACAGCAAGGCCGACAAGGCCGATACCGCCAGGAAAATGCATAGCGTACGCCTTCTACCCCAGACTTCCACCAGCCATGCCGCCAGAAAATACCCCGGCAATTGAGCAAGTGCAATGATCAGGGAGTATCCGAAAGAGCTTGTCAAAGAACCGAATTGTTCGCTCAACAGTGATGGCATCCATGTGAAAGCCCCGTAGTATGCGAAGTTGACAAAGAACCATGTCACCCAGATTGCCGCTGTTCTGCGACGGTATTGCCTTGCGAACAGCGTTCTTGTAGGAATCCTGGTCAACGGGGTCTGCCGAGGGGACTCAACGGGGTCAACACCTCCAGCTCGTTCGAAGTACCGGACAGCCTTCTCGGCTCGCTCATCCAGACCTTTGGATTCCAGGTAGCGTACCGATTCGGGAATATGCACTCTTGCGACAATGGCATAGAGCAAGGGTGCAGCGCCAATGAGCAAAGCCCAACGCCAACCCCAATCTCCCGTTCCCGGAATGACGTAATAGCCTATTGCCGCCGCAAGAATCCAGCCGATTGCCCAGAACGATTCAAGCAGAACCGTCATTCTTCCACGGTATGCAGTCGGAGAGAACTCGCTGACCAGGGTGGATGCCACCGGAAGCTCTGCGCCCAGTCCAAGCCCAATGACAAATCTTGCCAACAGCAGCGCCAGGAGCGTCGTTGACACTGCCATACCGGCACTGGCTATGCCAAAGATCATCAACGTGGCAGTGAACACGCTTTTTCTGCCTATGCGATCGGCAAGGAATCCACCGAGGACAGCACCTATCGCCATACCCACGAACCCGATGGACAGCACCCAGGAGCGTTCACTCAATGAGAGCTGGAAATGGGGGTCGCTGGCCAACGCAGCAACCACAAAGGAAACGAGGCCTACATCCATGGCATCGAACGCCCATCCGATCCCAGAAGATATCAGTAGTTTTTTGTGGGCACGATTGATAGGCAGACGATCTAAACGTTGATTTCTGGTCAAAGACAGGGGCTGCGATGAAACCCCCTGATGTTCCATTGGCTGGTGCATACGAAATCCTTCTTATTCGGGATTAGGGCACATTCCCCTAAATACGTCAGCAGTTGTTGACGACGATAATACGCTAGTCGTCGCACACCAATGCACCATTCACATTTCAGTGGGACTCGGGATAGTTGTGGGTGAGGTCCCAGCCCAGGCTTGTCAGAAGTTTGCGGTCGACCTTGTCGAGGTCTTCGACGCGGAGCTGTTCGATGAGGTCTGGGCGGATGTTGGCGGTGCGCACCAATGCCTCATCACGGCGGAAGCGGTCGACCTTGGCATGATCGCCGCTACGCAGAATATCGGGTACGTCTCGACCACGCCACTGCGCAGGGCGGGTATATTGGCGGTATTCCAAGAGTGCCTGCTTGCCAGTGTAGGATTCCTCGACGATGGAATCGGGGTTGCCCATGAATCCCGGCAACAAACGTGTGATTGCCTCAACCATCGCAGAGACGGCAACCTCTCCCCCATTGAGCACGTAATCGCCTATCGAATACTCACGAAAATCGTAGCCTTGAGCCGAATAATATGCCGGAATTCGGGCATCATATCCTTCATATCGGCCACATCCAAAAATCAGTCTCTTCTGCTGTGACAACTCCTGTGCGTCATCCTGTGTGAATAATGGAGCCGATGGGTTGGGAAATATGATTGTGGTTCCCGGTGCCGGATCGATAGCGCTCAGTGCATACTCTGCATCGTCAGCGGACTCGATATCCGCTAGACTCGGTGCATGCTTTGCATCATTCACGTCACGTGCATCACTTGCGTCATAGGTAACGCCAAGCAGTGAATCGAGGCATTCGGACCACACTTCGGGCTTCATCACCATGCCGGCTCCACCACCAATGGGCGTATCGTCAACCGAATGGTGAACATCGTGGGTCCAATCGCGCAAGTCATGCGTATCAATTGAAAGCAAGCCATGTTCCTGCGCCTTACCCAGCAAACTCAGATTCAGCACATCAAAATACTCTGGAAACACGGATACAATATCAATCTTCATCGCAAATACACTTAACCATTCTTTGCCGCATCAAGCATTGCATCAGGAAGCAGCCCACTCGGCGGATCAATACGAATATAGCCATGTTCGAGGTCGATTTCAGGAACGATTTCTTCGACGAAGGGAATCAGCACGCTCACCGGCCCGTCTGCTTCAGCATCAGCATCAATAGACTTCAACTCAAGCAACGATTGGGCAACCCCATCCAGTACATCGCTCACCTGAGCGATCGAAACTCCGGCATCGAGCTCATGCTCTTCGCAATACTGTGAATCAAGACGAACTTCAAGACCAATCAGATCGGAGGGATACCAGGCTTCTTCGTCTTCCATCTCTTCCGCTGAATCGGCCTCGCAATACAGTTCAGTACCATTCAATGCCTCTGCGGCATTCCTGTCAGACACATGTTCAAACAGAATAATCCAACGCTTTTTGAATTGTCGTGACTTGATTACTCGAAATTCCTTGTCGTGCGAATCGATAAGGACCGCTCCAGGGGCAAAACGCAGTTCCGGCTCATCGGTGAATGCCCAAACATTCACCTCACCCTTGATGCCTTGTGCACGACCTATACGACAAACCCTCAGCAACTCACGCTGCTGAGGGTTTTCGTTTGCAAATTCATTGCTGTGGTTCAAACCGCTCACGCTAGACATTTACTTTCGAACATCCATGATGTCTACGCGAACCTTATGATCTGCCAACGCCTGAATGATGGTGCGGATGGCATTCGCCGTGCGACCGCTGCGGCCGATGACTCGACCGATATCTTCAGGATTGACCCGAACGCGCAGCAGTTCGCCGCGATTGTTCTCGTGAGACTTCACTGACACATCATCGGGAAAATCGACGATGTTGCGAATAAGATGCTCGACAGCCTGTGCCAACATGATTTACTCGGCTTTCTCCTCAGCGGCAGCTTCCTCGGCTGGAGCTTCGGCAGTCTTCGCTGCTTCTGCCTCTGCCTTGGCCTTGGCTTCCTTCTCGGATTTGGCTGCCTTCAGCTTTTGTGCGGACTTGTCAGCCTCGTCAATGCGTGTTGCAGCATCTTTGTGGCCTTCTGGCATCTTCAACGTGCCTTCGGCACCTGGAAGACCCTTGAACTTCTGCCAATCACCAGTGATGTTCAGCAGCTTGAAAACAGGTTCGGATGGCTGTGCGCCAACGCCGAGCCAGTACTGCACTCGTTCTGAATCGATTTGGATCAACGAAGGTTGTTTATTCGGATCGTAAACGCCGATTTCTTCAATGACCTCGCCATCACGCTTCTTGCGTGAATCAACGATAACTACGCGATAGAAGGCATAGAATTTCTTACCCAGGCGCTTCAAACGAATCTTGGTTGCCAAAATGGCTCTCCTTGTACATTAGGGTGCTTCACGAGCC
The DNA here is from genome assembly GCF_002259795.1 of Bifidobacterium aquikefiri. Classification (GTDB taxonomy): domain Bacteria; phylum Actinomycetota; class Actinomycetes; order Actinomycetales; family Bifidobacteriaceae; genus Bombiscardovia; species Bombiscardovia aquikefiri. The sequence goes on from NZ_MWXA01000006.1 coordinate 33,206, forward strand.
GGATGTGTGGGGCACATCGGTTGTTCAGCGTGTCCTCATGAGAAACGGGTTTAGAGGGCGCCGTTCGCATGAATAACAGTGTGCAATTATAGGCACAGGCATGGTCAACATGCCAATCGCCTCTGTTGATATCTTCAGCATGCGCACATATGCGCGGCATCTCCATCACACGATTGAGATTGATGCCATCAAAGCCCGATGGTCAGATCCATGAATCACCATCGTCGAAACAGCGTGCGCAACTACACCCTCGGTGAGGAGCACATGGTCAATTTCAAGCATCGCGGGCACACATTTCCATGAAGATGGGAATGTCGGGTGGAATCCGGCACGTATCTCATACGCGGCATCGGAAAGCCCCGAAGTGCGAATCAAGTGTCGGAAAACCGGATGGTACAGGCTTGAATTCAAATCGCCCATGACCACCGTGTCCTGAGGCGCAGGACTGTATGAAGGGAGATCTTTCGCATGCGATACATCATGGACTTCATGCAGCGATGTGATGCGCTTCGAAAATCCAGCAAGACGCTCTATACCAATCTGCCAGAACCGCCCACCCCGCCCAGGCGACTTTGGATGAGCGGAGGCAAAACGAATGCGCTTGCCGGCCACCTCAATGGACAATGTGGGAATGTTTGCAGCAAGAATGTCAACGGATGATGCCGACTGCTCGACCGGTTTCAAACGGGAGAACAGGGCATTCGATCCACCATTATCCTGCGGAGAGGGGCTGCCCAACGACCTGTATGGCATATCGAGTCCGATGCCTGCCTTGTCAAGTCTTTCGATCAATTCCGGGGTCACTTCCTGCAGGGCAAGAACATCGACATTCTCGGATTGCACATAGGTCAGCAACTCAGCGGCATCTGCGCGACCGAAGCGACAATTCAAAGACATAACCTTGAAGTACAGGGCATTGTGCGCAGCAATCGGATCTTGCCCAGCCCTGACGTGACGTGCAGAGTCAGCTTCGTTCTGCTCGAACGAATCCGATCGACGCCTTCGCTCCGAAAACCCGAACAGATGAAGCACGGATTTTGGCAGATTCAGCCACGATGCCCCAAACCAAATCAGCTGAATGACAAGAAGAATCAATCCCAGATAACATTGAATCCACTGCCCGGTGAACGCTGAAATTCCCATCAGCAGTACCAAGGGCACAGTGAGCATAGGGATGAGCGCAATGCATTCCGGCAATGGTCTGACACCGTTGAGGGAGTATGGCATGAACCACAGTGCCATCCACAAGGCGATTAGCACATAGAAAACCCAAAGCATGATGCTCATCCTGAACTAGAAAGTATGAAGTGAACCGAACAGCACAGATAATCTGCAGTTAGCCATCAACGACCAAAGAGCCCCGATAGACCACCGGAAAGATTCGGTGGCAGATCCGGCAGACCATCGGAGGTCTGCTGCTGAGGACTTTTCTCAAAAGCAGAGCCGGATGACTTCGGTCCATTGCCAGAAAGCCTATCGCGCAAAGCCTTTTCCTCAGCCTCACGCTTCATGGGATTACCCGACTTTGAACGGTGCTTCTTGTTCTTCTTGCCTCCACGCTTGGAGCCGTTCGCAGCCATACCACCCATGCCGGGCATGCCGGCCATGCCCGGCATGCTGCGGGAGCCGTTGCTCATGCGCTTCATCATCTTGGCTGCCTGCTCAAAACGTTGCAAGAGACCATTGACAGCAGACACGGTGGTGCCAGAACCGTAAGCTATGCGAGCTCGTCGGGAACCATTGATGATATTCGGTTCGCGACGCTCCTGAGGCGTCATCGAATGGATGATGGCCTCGGTACGATCCACCTCATGTTCATCAAACTGCTCAAGTTCCTTGCGATGCTGAGCCATGCCAGGAATCATGCCAAGCAGACTCTTCATGGAACCAAGCTTACGAACCTGCTGGAGCTGCGAAAGGAAGTCATCGAGACCGAAGCTGCCCTCCTGCATCTTCGCCGCGGCCTCGCGAGCCTCCTGCTCGTCGAAGGTGCGCTGCGCCTGCTCAATAAGGGTCAGGACATCACCCATATCAAGGATTCGCGATGCCATACGGTCAGGATGGAATACTTCGAAATCCTTCAAGCCTTCACCGGTCGATGCAAACAGAATCGGCTTGCCAGTCACGCTGGCAACGGAAAGCGCGGCACCACCACGGGCATCACCATCGAGCTTCGACAACACGACACCCGTGAAATCGACACCTTCATCGAAAGCCTTGGCAGTCTGAACGGCATCCTGTCCAATCATGGCATCAATAACAAAGAGAATCTCGTTTGGATTGACGGCATTACGGATGTTTTGAGCCTGTTGCATCAGCTCCTGATCAACGCCCAGACGACCGGCAGTATCGATGATGACCGTGTCATAGAGCTTATCTTGTGCAAACGCAATCGAATCCCTGGCAACCTTTACAGGATCCCCGGTCGCCTTACCCGGTTCGACAACATCAGAGCTCTCTGCCTGCACTCCAGGTTCAGGAGCGAATACGGGAACCTCGGCACGTGCCCCAACAACCTGCAGCTGCGTCACTGCATTCGGGCGCTGCAGATCGGCGGCGACCAAGAGCGGTGTATGCCCAGTGTCGCGCAGCCAGTATCCGAGTTTTCCGGCGAGCGTTGTCTTACCAGCACCCTGCAGACCTGCGAGCATGATGACCGTCGGCGGTTTCTTCGCGAAGTTGAGCGGACGATCCACTCCAGCCCCGAGGATCTTTGTCAGCTCTTCGTTGACGATGGACACGACCTGCTGCGCAGGATTCAATGCCTGGGAAACCTCAGCGCCAAGGGCACGCTCGCGGATGCGCGAGGTGAATGAGCGGACGACATCAAGCGAAACATCGGCATCGAGCAGGGCTCGGCGGATTTCTCGGATCGTGCCGTCAATATCGGACTCAGAGAGTTTTCCCTTGGAACGCAGGTGTTTGAATGCCTGTGAAAGTCTGTCGGTCAAAGAAGTAAAAGCTGCCATAATGCATATCAGTCTAATGGTGACGTGGGAGAATAATCAATTCTCGCTACAATCCAAGGCATAATCCTGCACAGTTTCTCCCTTCCCCTTTCACATTCAATGAACTGTGATGCAGCTCATAGTGCAAATGCTTCCATTTGATTTTCTCGATGATAGTGTTGATTTATCGTTGATTTATGGTTGATTTTCCAATGCGAAGGGGCTGGGGCGCCTTCGGAATAATCAATATTGAAGACCTGTGTTGATGATGACTCAGGTCAGTGACTATAACTACGCAAAGGAGCGAAAATGGCCAAGAATGTCATCCAATTCGGTTTCGATACCAAAGTTGCCAACAGGCACGAAGTTGGAACGATCAAAGCTGGTGTCGCAGTCGTGAAATTACTTGAATCTTGGGGTGTCAAGCATATCTATGGCATTCCTGGTGGTTCCATCAACTCTCTGATGGATGCCCTGTACGAAGAGAAACAGAACATTGATTATATTCAGGTTCGCCACGAAGAGGTTGGGGCGATGGCGGCAGCCATGCACGCCAAGATGACCGGCGAGATCGGCGTCTGCTTCGGTTCTGCAGGGCCCGGCGGCACACATTTGATGAATGGACTCTATGATGCCCGTGAGGATCATGTTCCAGTTCTGGCTCTGGTCGGTCAGTTCGGCACTGCCGGCATGAATTGGGACACCTTCCAGGAAATCAATGAAAACCCCATCTTCGCTGACGTTGCCATTTACAACCGAACCGTGATGACTGCCGATCAGCTTCCCCATGTCGTCGATGAGGCAATTCGTCAGGCATACGCCAAAAATGGCGTCGCGGTCGTGCAGATTCCTGTCAACCTCGGGTGGGTAAACATTGACACGGATGCTTGGTATTCTGCGGCACATGCGCATCGTCGGTATCCGAACCCCACGCTTGACCCCGAAGACATCGCCCTCGCCGTGAACATTCTGAACGAGGCGGAACGTCCTGTCATCTTTGCCGGAATCGGTACCCGTGGCAAGAGCAAGATTGTCATCGATCTATGCCGTAAGATCAAGGCTCCACTTGCCAATACCGGCATCAGCTGGGACAACTTCCCCTCCGATTTCGAGGCGCTGCTCGGCAGCCCGAACCGAGTTTCGACCAAGCCGTCTGTCGAGGTCTTCCCAGAGGCCGATGTGGTCGTGTTCGTGGGCAACAACTACCCCTTCGCAGAGGTTTCGAAGATCTTCAAGAATGTCAAGAAGTTCATTCAGATCGACATTGATCCATCGAAGCTCGGAAAACGCCACTATACGGATGTCGCGATTCTGGGCGATGCGGGCGATGCGCTGAAGGCGATCTATGAGAAGGTCGACGAGAAGCCGGATAACGGTTGGTGGCGTGCAAATCTTGATAATGTTGTCAACTGGAATGAGTATGTTCACCGTCTGGAGACGAAGACCGAGGGTGAGCTGCAGCTCTACCAGGTCTACAACCAGATCAACCGCGTGTCAGAGAAGGATGCCATCTATTCCATCGATGTCGGCGATGTGACGCAAACTTCCATCCGCCATCTTCATATGAACCCGCAGCAGATGTGGAGAACCTCTGCCCTCTTTGCCACTATGGGAATCGGACTGCCTGGTGCCATCGCCGCGAAGCTTGACTTCCCCGGTCGTCAGGTCTGGAATCTCGCCGGTGATGGAGGATTCAACATGGTGATGCAGGATCTGGCCACTCAGGTCCAGTACAAACTGCCAATCATCAATGTCGTGTTTGCCAACCAGCAATATGGCTTCATCAAGGATGAGCAGGAAGACACCAACAAAGGTTTCCTCGGCGTTCAGTTCCAGGATACGGATTACAAGAAGCTTGCCGAATCCATGGGCGCAGTTGGCTATTCGGTCACGAAAATCAGTCAGCTCGAAGACGTGTTCGATGCTGCGATTCGCGATATTGCCAATGGTCGTGTCGTCGTTATCGATGCAAAGATCAGCAACGAACGCCCTCTGCCCGCAGAACTGCTCGAGCTTGATCCACGGTTGAGCTCGGACGAAGACATAGAGCGATTCAAGCAACGCTACGAAGCCGAGGATTTGAAGCCGCTGTCTTACTTCCTCGAAAAGGAAGGTCTTGAATCGCATATTGGCAAAATCGAGCAGGGCGGTTTCTAAGTAGCTGTGTTCACGAGTTATGAGCAGTAGGTAGGGCCGTAAATCTTCGGATCTACGGCCCTTGCCATGTCATGTACTGGTGAGAAATCGCTCATTGCCACGCATGAAATCAAGCACGGCACCGGCGAGTTGAACTTCTTTTTTCAGTTGCGGATCCGATGCAAGCAATACTTCAGCCTGGTCTCGAGCCTTGGCAATGATCGTTGCATCCGTAATCACACGCAGTAGCTTCAACGAAGATTGACCGCCTGATTGAGCATCACCGAGTACATCGCCTGCCCCACGCAGCTCCATATCAGCCTGAGCTATTTCAGCGCCGTCAGTGGAATCACGAATGACCGCAAGACGTTGTGCGGCAATACTGTCAGGCTGCGCACGCGAAATGAAGAATGCCCAGCTTTGTTTGCCACCACGCCCGACTCTGCCGCGAAGCTGATGCAGCTGCGAAAGACCAAATCGATCTGCATCAAACACGACGATGCAGGTGGCTTCGGGCACATCCATGCCCACCTCAACCACGGTTGTGGCAACGATTATGGGATACTCACCCGAAGAGAAGCCGTGCATGATGCTATTTTTGGTTTCATCGTCATCGCGCCCAGTGAGCGTTGCAATGCTCAATCCAGCGAATTGTGGCAGTGCCGATAGTCTTGCCGCAATCGTCGTAACCGAATGCAACGGAGGCAAGGTCTCGGATGCCTCTTCGTCGTCGCTGGAATTCGGTACGGAGAATTCTTCGAAATCATCGAATTCCAACTCGTCGATTCCTGCCTTGGACTGCTGTCCTGCGGACTTTGCATATCTGGCTTTCGTTGGAGCGGACGGACCTGAAGAAGTTGCTGCTAGCTCACGCCCGGACTGCTCTGATCGTTCCTCTTCCTCTTCATCTATACGCGGGCACACGATGTATGCCCGTTCCCCAGCATCAATCCGCTGACGAATATGCACAAACATCTTTGCCATCATCGAAGCGTTGTCTTCTTCGATGACCGTAGTGCGAATCGGCTTTCTTCCACCAGGCAGTTCTGTAAGCCACGAAAGATCAAGGTCTCCAAACCATGTCAGGGCTGCCGTGCGAGGAATTGGTGTTGCGGTCATGACCAGAAGATGCGGTGCATGCTCGGATTTGTTCCTCAGCGCGTTGCGCTGTTCCACGCCGAAGCGATGCTGCTCGTCTATCACCACAAGCCCGAGGTTGGGGGCTTGGAATGTCTTGGAAAATGCTGCATGCGTGGCAATCACGATGCAGGGATTTCCACTCGATGCCGCTGCCAGCGCCTTTCTGCGTTGCGCCAGACGCATACCTCCTGTGAGCAGGACAACGGGAATCGAACTCAGCTTTGTAACCGTAGCGGTGTCAGCAGCAACTGAGGATGTTTGCGGCAACATTGCCTGCGAATCGTTATCGAGTGTTGTTGCCTCGTGACCTTTCTGGCCGAGCAAGCGCTGGATGGTTTGAAAGTGCTGTTCGGCAAGAATCTGGGTCGGCGCAATCAAAACCGCCTGTTGGCCAGCACCAACTGCCCGCAACATCGCCGCCACAGAGACTATGGTCTTTCCAGATCCGACCTCACCCTGAAGGAGACGCTGCATTGGGTAGGCATGAGCCATGTCTGCTCGAATTTCAGCCATGACATCGCGCTGTCCCTGCGTTAATGCAAAAGGCAGCGAGGCAAGAAACTCATGAACCAGCACATCCGCATTGTGACCATCGCAGGGAAGAGCCGGCGTGATCTTCACATCGGATTTTGTTCTCAGTAATGCAGTCTGGGATACAAATGCCTCTTCGAATCTCAGACTTGAAAGTGCGGCTTTGAATGCCTTGACCGAATCGGGTTCGTGGATTGATAGGAACGCCTGCGAACGATGCAGTAATCCATTATCTTGGATTATTGATTCTGGAAGAATATCAGGAATCTTCGCAGCGAGTCTTGTGGCCGGAATTATGGGCACGACGGTGTCTTCTATATCTTTGGGCTGCAGATTTACTCCTGCTGCATCGTCATCTGATGCGAGAAGACGCAAAATTCCTAGGATTGTGTCATGAATATGCTGACTCGATATTCTCGAATTGGCATGATACACGGGGCGCGGTCGAGACACACTTGACAGACCTGTTTCCAGATCCGGGCAGTCCTCTCCAACCACTTGAATCTCGGGATGCGTGAATTGAAGCCTATCGTTGTAGAAGCTTGGGATTCCCTGCAACACTATCGTGCTGCCGACCTTGAGACGAGTACTCATCCAATCGACGAAATATTTCTTGTATGAGAAGAAAACCAAAGAAGCCGTCGATGAATCCTCATTATCTTCGACTATCACTTCCAGACGGTGTCCACGACGCTGAGCCATCGGCATGATTCGTATTGCCCGGACTTGCGCACCACATGCCATACTCTGATCCACCTTTGCATCACGAAGGTGGCGTATCGGAACGGGATCGGTGACGCGAAAGGGATAGTAGGTCAAGGCATCCTGCAACGTCATAACCCCAAGCGCCTTCAAGGCATTCACTCGTCGTTTGTTCGAAAGCACGGCAGAAACTGCCGAATCGAGCATCACCATAGCTTCTCCTCAAGCTTTTCGAACCCAGATTTCGAATTTTGCTGCCTTTGTACAGTATAAACGTGTAAAAACCTTGAAATCACATAGTCAGAAAGCCAAAAATCGACTTTATACTGTACAAAGGCAACAAAACTCGAAATCCTATACACTCCGCTTAGTTATCAGACATGCCGAAGCCATTTTTCATGCGCATGCTTGCGGTATAGAGCACTTTGGTGAGTAATTGCTCGGTTTCATTCTTGAGATAGGATGACATGCTTTCGTTCGCAATTTCCAACAGACTGCTCACATCCGAAACATCATTCCGCTGTTCGTTGTTCTCAAGCAGTTCACATTGCCTATCGGTTTCGATAATAAGCTTATGCCCAATCGCCCCAACGACCTGGCGATAATGCTCAATATCCGACGAGGTCTCGGCATATGCAGCGTCTGCGAGTGCCGCAATCACACGGTTCGCCCAATAGAAGCTTTCGGTGTTGACCTGCAAGGGTGTCTGCTCTAGATATTCCGGCGTACGGTCGACGTTTGCATAGAAGGGAATGAGCGCATTGAAGGCATTGGAACCATACGAGATCCACTGCAAAGCGCGGTAGCCTTGTGGGCAATCGGGGCGAATCTGCAGCACAGCAAGCTCGCCATTGCGATTGATGCCAATTGGTCTGAACAGAGCACGGGTATGAGCATCGCCCCGCGCACCGTATGGGTCGAACGGAGTACCTTGATAGTGAGAGCTCAGCACATATTTCACATCCTCGATCGAGATCTTGCGCTCAGGCTGACGTGCCCATGGAATGTCGTCAGAATCCGGTCGATGATCAGCATCCTGACCATCCCACATTTCGTCGTAGGGATTGAGGAATCGTTGCATGTACCATGCGCGAGGAGTGTTATAGACATGATCAGAATCCGAGTGTGATCCGAAAGCATCCCGCGGGTTGAATGGCGTGGTTGATTCAACGGAAAGATCGAGATGGTTGTCTTCGATGAATTCGCGAAGATCGGCAGAGCACATGTGTTCACTCTGCTCGCTGAAGGCATCGTCGATATCGAATTCGTCGATGCCCAGCTGATTTGGCATTGTCACATAGGCGGCATCAGGAACTCGCTTTGCAATCCAGTGATGTCCGCCTACCGTTTCAAGCCACCAGATTTCGCTGTCATCGCCGAATGCAATGCCGTTCATCTCATATGTGCCGTATTTCTCAAGCAGAGCACCCAGGCGTTCAACACCTTCACGTGCTGTCTTGATATATGGCAGTACGATGGTGAGCATATCCTCCTCACCAATGCCACCTACGGTTTCAGGCTGATAGTCAACGTCATCGGGCTTGCCCTGACCTGCCTTCAGCACTACGAATGGATCAGCACCCAGAACTCGTTCGTTGGTGGTGAGCGTTTCTGTGGCGCTCATCGCCACATTGGCTTCATTTACCCCTGCCTCGCCCCAGATACCCTGATTGGTATTTGCATTGGGCATGGAGGTGTATCGCATCGGATTCTGCGGCAAATCGATGGCCACATGACTCAGCACACTGCGATAGTGCTTCGGCTGATCCTCTGGATGCACGACGACAAAACGCTTCGGATCAAACTCACCATTGGGTGAATCCTCGTTACGGGCGATAATGGTTGATCCGTCATAGCTTGCATCCCTACCGACCAAAATTGTTGTGCACCCCATGCGCGCAAAACCTTTCTCTCAACTTGCAGCTGCTAGCTCAAGCAGCGCTTTACAGCGGCAGACACATGCCCGCTCGATGTTCGACACTGTAATACACACTGTCGTCACTGGATTGCGGCAATCATGCCTTGCCCACCAAAAAGATGTCGGCGCGTTCCGGCGCCTCCTGTGCATTACGAATATCCCGCTCAAGCTCGTTGAACCAGAAACCCTGCGATAGCCGCTTCAATGGCGCGGCGGTTGCCCAGACAATCAAATGATAGTCATGATCGGCATCAGGGGGTGTCGGGCCAACGTATCCCGTGGTGATCTTTGGATTCTTGTGTCCAAGCAACGCAGAGGCTTCTGAATTCTTACCCTGCATGGCCTCGGGTGCAATGATTTCGACTTTACGAGAAAAATCCTCCGGAACAGACACGCTGCCAGCGGTCGAGGATTCCAGAGCGGCAATTGGAACATTCGCGGCAGCCCAATGATTCCACTGGAAGCCACATACGGGAATCGAGTCTGGATCGACAAAGATCCAGTGCAGGTAGAGGGCGTTCTTACTCAGATCAGTCACGGTAAATGGGAAGGAAAGTATGGGTGTGCCATCAATCTTGAGCTCTTCAGGAGCTTGCTTCGCATATTTGTCTGGAATGATGGAAAAGTCCGTTTGTATTCTCATACATCCAGTATCGCTCACCAAGCACACTCAGACAACGAAAGCAGCCTGAAAGTGAACATTCACACAGATGGCATCTTCAACGTCACGGCACCAATGTTGAGAACAATGCCTCAAATACGAGCAGGGGGGCACCATTCGAACCAAGACGGCGTCGAGCGGTCTCAATGGCCTCAAGGCACGCGACCGCTCGGTTACGGTCAATGCGAATTGATAATTCGGTTATTGCCGTTCTGTTTTCAAGATTGATCAGTCCGGCCGAGTCTTCCGCATCATTCTGCAGCACACCAATGTCTCGGTAGATGCTTGCAACCGAGTTCAAGGCTCGATCAAGAACATCCCGAGAACGGCGTGTGATGCGTCTGCGAACATCTTCCTTCTTGCCGATGGCGTGAAAAGCCGTTCTCAGTTCGACAGGCAGCCGTTCACCCTCATCAATGCCATTGATGCGACGGAAATTGCGTTCATCACGATCAACCTGAGATTCGACCTCTTCCTGAGCCTGTCCTTGCGCGCTATCGATAAGCCGCTGCGCCAGCAACACGGCATCGGACGTTCGTTGCATATTGAGAACGCCAACGATCAGCTCGTCCCTATCGCTCATGACTCGCTCATTCGTTGCGTAGAGACGAGCGATGCCGATGTGGCCTTCTGCCAATCGAGATGCTCTCGATGCAACATGTTCATCAACATCGGTGTGTTCCAGAATGAACTTCGTAACAGCTGCCTGCGATGGCACGGCAAGATTTACCAACCGAGTTCGCGAACGAATCGTCGGGAGCACATCCTGTGGGCTTGGTGCGCAAAGAATCCAGATCGCATGTTCAGCCGGCTCCTCTATCTCCTTGAGGAGCACATTGGTCGTGCGTTCCAGCATTCGGTCGACATCCTCAATGATGATGATGCGCCACGGTGCAGTGCTCGGCATCTGCTCCGACTGAGAGATAAGACCTCGAACCTCGTCAATGCCTATCGTGACCTTGTCGGTCGAGAGAACCGTCACATCAGGGTGTGTCCCTGCCAGAATCTGCTGCGTCACGTTGCTTGGCCTGTCACCCATACCATGATCGGGACTTTCCAGAGCAGCCGCGAAAGCACGAGCGAGATTTGAGCGTCCAGAGCCTGGAGGACCACAGAACAGCCACGACTGAGCCAAACCGTGTCGAACACGTTGTTCGTTCTGTTCGCGCCTGTTGTGCTGCTCAGTCTCCTGTGCATCCTGAGGCGCGTTCGACAACGTCGAATCGGCAATCGAACCATCGGCATGACGGTTTGCAATCGCAGAAAGTTCCGCCAACGTGCTCAGCATCTCCGCAGTAGGCTGTTGCCCGACTATGGAATCCCAGACGCTCACTCACCAACCTCGATGCTCACGTTGTCTGGATCGCTGGACGAAACCTTCTTCATTCCCTGCTTCATTTCTCCCAGAACAGCACTTTCACCCTCGGCTGCTGAACCAGAATCAGCAGGTTCGTCACTGGACCCATCCTGCGCGATGAGTGCATCGAAATCGTCATGAACGATCTGCCAGATCGCTTCGACCGACTGATTGGCATCAATGATCAGATAACGCTGTGGATCGCCCTGCGCCAATTCGAGAAAGCGTTCACGGGTGCGGTTCTGAAAATCAGAGCCCTCCACCTCGATGCGGTCAAGCTGATGTTCAAGACGCTTGTGCGATTCTGCCGGATCCATATCCATGAGATAGGTGCGTCGAGGCATCAGACCATCGGTTGCCCACGTACTGATATCAAGAATCTTCGAATCACGCAACTCACGTCCACCAGCCTGATAGGCAAGTGAAGAATCGATATATCGATCGCACAGCACCACATCGCCGCGATCGAGTGCAGGTCGAATGACCTCGTTCACATGCTGTGCCCTGTCAGCTGCATACAGCAGTGCCTCTGCCTTGTCGTTCAGATCCGAACCGTGCTCCACCACATCCGATGCGCCCAGAACCGCGAGCGATGGGAATGACGAAATACCATGCAGCAGCAGCTCACGAATGACCAAACCAGCTGACGTTCCGCCCGGCTCTCTGGTTACCAGAGCATTGCGCCCAAGTGACATGACATATGCATTAAGCCTTTGAAGCTGCGTTGTCTTACCGGATCCATCAACACCTTCAAATGTTATAAAAAGACCGTTCATGCTTCCTTCACTTGACCTTCGGCAGAAGATTTCCTTGCCCTGCCAGAAGTCCTTGCTGTGGTTGCCGCACTCTTCGATGCGGTTGACGTTCGTCGAGTGGCAGTTTTCCTTGCTGTTGTTTTCTTCGCGGCTGATGCTGTGGCCGTGGTCTTCCTTGCGGGAGCCTTCCTGCGGGTTCCCTTTGCCTTCGAGCTTCGTCGTTTGCTTGGACCTGCAGCGCGCTTTTCAGCCAGCAGTGCAAATGCCTGAGCTGGCTCAATTGATTCCGGCGTATATTGCTTGGGCAAGGTTCTGTTCGTCTCGCCATCGGTGATATAAGCGCCGTAGAAGCCATCCTTTATGGTGACGGCCTTGCCGTTGTCTGGATCTGGGCCAAGCTCACGCAGCGGGGGCTTGGCAGCTCCGCGCCTGCGATTGCCGTACTTGGGCTGTGCGAATAGCTCTTTCGCCTTGTCAAGATCCACGGTAAAGATTTCGTCTTCGCTGCCGAGCGAACGCGTGTCGCTCTTGCCATCAGGCAGGGATTTGGTGAGGTACGGGCCATAACGTCCATTGCTGGCCATAATTGTCGACTGGTGAATCTCACCGGTCTTGTCATCGGCTTCTTCGATTTCACCCACCGTACGAGGCAGTCTCAGCAATCTCAAAGCATCATCGAGAGAAATCGTCTCGGGATCCATGGTTTTAAACAAGGAAGCCATCTTCGGCTTGGATGCGGCAGCTTTCTTCGTTGATTTTGAACGTGTCGACTTACTCGCAGTCTTGGAAGCGGCCTTTGCCGAGGTCTTCCTGGTTGAGCCGGATGTCTGCTCCGTTTCAACAGCTTCTGGCAATGTCAGTGCAACATATGGGCCAAACCTTCCCTTGCGCACCTCAACCTTGCCATGAGTCTCTGGATCCTCGCCAAGCTCGCGTGGGCCTCCAGAATTCGTTGCGATAAGCTCATGTCCCTTTTCTATGGTCAACTCGTCGGGAGCGACCGTTTCAGGTAACGAGGCTCGTTTCGGATTGCCCTCTTCATCGGTGTTCACCGTATCTTCAAGATAGGGGCCATAGCGACCGACACGCACTTGCAGCCCATCGCCGATGGCAATGGTGTTGATCGCTCGTGCATCGATATCTCCGAGCTGTGCCACCTGCTTTTGCAGCCCTTCATGAATCTGCGAGGTTGTCTTTGCCGAATGTTCGCCTGCACCAAAGTAGAAATCAGTGAGCCAGTCCTTGCCCTTTTCCTTGCCATGGGCAATCATGTCGAGTCCATTTTCCATCTGTGCGGTGAAATGATAGTCAACATACTGTGGGAAATTGCTTTCCAGAAGCCTGATCACCGAGAACGCCAGCCATGAAGGAATCAGCGCACGGCCACGCTCATAGACGTAACCTCGATCAATGATCGTAGAGATGATGCTTGCATAGGTTGAAGGGCGGCCAATCTCCCGAGCCTCCAGGGTCTTGACCAAGGTGGCCTCGGTATAGCGCGCAGGGGGCTGGGTTTCATGACCGTCGGAAGACACATCCTTGGCCTTCAACACATCGCCGCGATCCAATTGTGGCAGCGCCACATTCGATGATTCCTCGTGATGGCGATCACCCTCAGGTGACTCATGCGTCTTGCCGGCATGGGCACGCGATCCGGTTGCCTCTCCAAGCGCCTTCATGAAGCCAAGGAAGTCGATGACTGTTCCAGATGCTTGGAAGTGGGCCTTTCCCTGACTGTGCGTCTCCGCCTGCATGTGGACGGTTGCCGTGGATCCAGTGGCATCAGCCATCTGCGAGGCCAATGTCCGGCGCCAGATCAACGTATAGAGTTTCAACTGATCAGGGGGAACCAACGATGCCAATTCATCGGGGGATTTGAAATGAGCCCCTGCGGGACGGATGCACTCGTGGGCTTCCTGTGCGCCAGCAGTTTTGGTGGTGTATTGCTTCGGCCGTTCAGAAAGATATTCCTTGCCATACCGCTCACGAACGTCGTCGCGGGCAGCTTCGATGGCTTCCTGGGAGAGTGTGACCGAGTCCGTCCTCATATAGGTGATGTAGCCGTTTTCGTAAAGGCCCTGAGCTGCTCGCATCGTAGATCTCGAACTCATGGAAAGACGATTGCCCGCAGTCTGCTGCAGGGTTGAAGTTGTGAAAGGCGGTTGCGGGCGGCGACGATACGGCTTCGTGTCCAGACCGGTAACAATAAAGTCGGCAGGCTTAAGCTCTTCTGCCAGTCTGTTTGCCAAGGCCTCATCAACAAGCAGTGCATTGTCTTTTTGACAAGCCGGCGTGGGTTTGCCCTGATCATCGAAGTCCTTGGAACCAGCCACACGGCGATTGCCGAGTTCGACCAGACGTGCCGGGAATGAGGTCTCCTGCGAGTCGGCAGCAATAAGCGTTGCAACAATATCCCAATATGCAGTGCGAACGAAATTCATGCGCTCCCGCTCGCGCTCCACTATCAATCGCGTGGCCACCGACTGCACACGGCCTGCACTCAGGCCTGGTCCAACCTTGCGCCAAAGCACGGGAGAGAGCTCATAACCATAGAGACGATCGAGCACGCGGCGCGTCTCTTGCGCATCGACCATGTTGTCGTCAACATTGCGCGTCTTGTTCAGCGAAGCACGGATTGCATCGCGTGTAATCTCGTGGAATACCATGCGCTTTACCGGAACCTTGGGCTTCAATGTCTGCACAAGATGCCAGGCGATGGCCTCTCCCTCACGATCCTCATCAGTGGCGAGATAGAGCTCGTCGGCGGATTTCAAGGCACTTTTCAGCTCGGCGACGGTTTTCTTCTTGTTGCCATCAACGATGTAATAGGGTTTGAAACCGTCATCAACATCGACGCCGAACTTGCCAAAATGACTTTTCTGCGCCGAAGGGACCTGAGAAGGTTGGGCGAGATCACGAATATGACCCACTGACGCCATGACGGTGTAACCATCGCCAAGATAGCCACCTATCTTCTTGGCCTTGGTCGGCGACTCAACAATTACGAGCTTTCTGCCGGTTGCCATCTTGATCTCCTTACCATGTTCAACGCACGCAATCATACTCATAAGGGAAACACATCAGGCAACAGGCCCTTGCATTTGGCTGTGTCGAGCATAACCAACGTTCAATTATCGCGCTCTTCCGCTGGCTTCGGAGGCTCTGGTGGCGCGCCTATCAGACCCAGCTTGCTCAGCGGGGATGCCGTGAGCTGCCGGAGTGCCGCGACCATTCCGAAAGTCACTAACGATACTCCCAGCATAAGCGCAAACGCAGCGGTACATGCACCGGAGCGCGCCCATTGAGCACCCAGATCGAGACCTGGCTCAATCTGCCAATACACGTATGCACCATAGAGAACAGCAACAATGCCAGCTGTGATCATCACCGTTGCAACGATTTGAACGCTTGCCGAAGACATTCGCGTTCCTGGCTCATCCATACCACTGCTTCGGGTGAAAGCAAGCATGATGCATGCCAGACCGGCTATGATCAGCAGCGACATAAGTGGATCAGAGGGACGATGCCACTGTGCCTCAACCACAGAGAGCGCCACCATCAGAGTGAATGCCCAACCGACAAAGGCCGCAACGGCACGCCATACGCGCGGAACTGCGCATACAAGAACCACCGCACCGGCCGCCGCCATCAGGGTGTGTCCCGATGGCGCAGAATTCGATGTATACGATGCTACATTCACAAGGAACGGCCTAGGCAATACACGCTTGACGGTTGCAGCAACGGCGAAGCTGACGACTCCAAAGACTGCGAGCTGAATCAGGAGCGCCCAGCGTCTTCGCACGATAACGACTGCAATCGCAATCAGAGCGAATACTGCAACGATGGCAACATCGATATAGGTGTGAACGAAAATCTTGAGCACAGCGATGAACCATGTTGGCAGAGCAGCTGAGAAGTAGCTCCATACCATGTCGTCGTATTCCTGGCCTGTTACCGTCCGCACAGCAAACAGCCACAAGACGGCACCGAGCAACAGCATCGCAATGCCCAAGCCTGCACACATTGCGATACTTGCTTTGCGAGGCCTGACGGTCAGCGGATCCGTCG
The DNA here is from genome assembly GCF_002259795.1 of Bifidobacterium aquikefiri. GTDB lineage: Bacteria > Actinomycetota > Actinomycetes > Actinomycetales > Bifidobacteriaceae > Bombiscardovia > Bombiscardovia aquikefiri. Next base: position 49,422 of record NZ_MWXA01000006.1, read on the forward strand.
TAACCATGTCAAAGGAAAGTTTGGCCTGTTCCGGATTCTTCTCAATCTGATCATCGCCAACGCTTTCTCCAAGGGAATCGGCTGCTCGCTCAAGATCTGAACTGCCCTGAACACTGGAGTTAGGCGTATCGTCTGAATGTTCTTTGAATTCACTCATAACCATGACTCTAAGGGTAGGGCTATATGTGCGAACAGGGGTTATAGGCACAGAGGTGTGGGTTTTAGTCTTCGCTGGCGTGCTGGCGTGTAATTCGTTCCATTCGATGTCATGCTCCTCTCCCGTCATCCCGAGCGAGCGCAGCGAGTCGGTGGTATGGACTCGTCAAAGCTATATGTACCATCGTCAGAGTCGGCCGTATGAACGACAACACCATCGTCATCCCGAGCGAGCGCAGCGAGTCGGTGGTATGAACGACAACACCATTGTCATTCCGAGCGAGCGTAGCGAGTCGAGGGATCTTGGCTGTTGATGCTCGCAAGGGTGAGATCTCTCGACTCGCTGCGCTCGCTCGAGATGACAATGGGTCGGGGCGACGAGGGCTGTGGATTCGGTCGGAGTGACAAGGGAGGTGGGGATGGCGGGCATCGACATTGGGTCGTTCCTGCTCTCGTGGTTGTGTTGCGATGCATGATGGTGCCGCAATACGGGCACAAGGTTGCGTTCATGCATTCCAAGTCAAACAGGAGCAACACCCACTCCCACAAGAGCTAGGAGACAATTCTCCACACACATCTGCGCCTATAACCCCGAACAGGGCTGAATTAGAATATGAAAACTCCCACGCACCCGTCAGAGGCCACTTACCCTTGCTGCATTCCTGCCCTGGGGGGATTGGGTGACATAACGCCACGTGGGAGCACAAAATATCCTACCCGATTGAGTGGATTTTACCAAGAGAGGCTCGTGAGTCCTTCTCGCACCGGGACATACAAGGATTCGATATCACGGCTACCATATGAGAGGAGCCATGTTGAGCCGACTTCCGGAATGCATCATGGCCGGTACGACAAGAAGACATGCAAGTAATATTTCAGCAACGGAAAGGGAAGTGATGAGCGAACAGGCTGATCTCATCATCGTTGGCGCGGGACTCTTCGGATTGACCATTGCGCAGCAGGCGGTGGAGCACAATGGTGCGAAGGTTGAGATAATTGAGGCACGCGGCAATATCGGTGGCAATGCATACAGCTATATGGACAAGCAGACCGGTGCCGAAATACACAAGTATGGAGCTCATCTCTTCCACACTTCGAATCCACGCGTGTGGGAGTATGTCAATCGTTTCACGAGCTTCACGCACTATGTTCATCATGTGTATACGACTCATAACGGCGAAGTCTTCCCCATGCCAATCAATCTTGGCACCATCAATCAGTTCTTCCATGCGAGTTATTCGCCGGAAGAAGCCAAGCGGCTCATTGCCGAGCAGGCGGGAGAACTGGCCGGAAGTACACCGAACAATCTGAACGATCAGGGCATCAGCCTTATCGGCCGACCGCTGTACGAGGCATTCATCAAGCATTACACGGCAAAGCAGTGGCAGATGGATCCCAGTACTCTTCCCGCTTCAATCATTCGAAGGCTCCCCGTCCGATTCAACTACAACAATCGCTATTTCAAAGACACATGGGAAGGCCTGCCAGTCGATGGATATACCGCCTGGTTCGAGCGTATGATTGATGATCCGCGCATTCACGTCACCCTTTCAACCGACTTCTTCGATACGAGTCAGCCACTCAACCGTGACGCGCTCGTTGGCAAGGTGCCGATTGTGTATACGGGGCCAGTAGATAAATACTTCAACTATGAGCTCGGGGATCTGCAATGGAAGACCGTCGATTTCAAGGAGAAGCGCTACGACGAGGATGACCATCTCGGATGCCCGGTCATGAACTATGCTGATGAGGATGTGCCATTCACCCGTGCCATCGAATTCAAGAATTTCAATCCAGAGCGATACGAGCGGCAGAATCACGAGCACACGGTTGTCTGGGAGGAATACTCCCGCTCAGCCTCGCGCAATGACGAGCCATATTACCCGGTGAGCACTGCCGCAGACAAGCAGCTCTATGCTCAATACAAAGAGAAGGTAGCTGCCGAGCCACAGGTTATTTTCGGTGGAAGGCTCGGAACCTATGCATATTACGACATGCATCAGGTGATAGACAAGGCTCTGGATTCATTTGAAAACGAGGTTCAGCCACTTCTCAAGAATCTCAAGGACTGATTGCCACAAAACTCGAAATCTCGATGGCAAGAGCGGAGAATCTCATGCACGCGAAGTAAGAAACTCTTGGTTGACACAGCTTTTAGCCGCGCCCACCAAGAGTTTTATGTCCAACTGTCAGCAACCAGTTCGTGCGAGCGCTTCACTTGAGTGCTTCACATCGAAGCCAGTTCAGGCGTTCCACACGTCCTTGCCCGCGGCCTTTGCGGCTGCTGCATCAGCATCGAGTGTATCCTGAGTGGATTCAACGGAACCCGCAATGAATTCCTCAACCAGACGACGTGCTTCATTGTCTTCGTGCTGAACTGCAGGAGACTTCATGAAGTATGAGCTTGGAGCCAGGATTGGGCCGGCAAGACCGCGGTCAAGAGCAATCTTTGCCGCGCGGATTGCATCAATGACGATGCCTGCTGAATTTGGAGAATCCCATACGGTGAGCTTGTATTCAAGTTCGAGCGGAACGTTGCCGAAGGTGGTGCCCTCCAAGCGGACGAATGCGAGCTTGCGATCGTCGAGCCATGCGACATAGTCCGAAGGTCCAATATGAACGTTGCGGTCTTCCATGTCGTGAGGAACGATTGAAGTCACTGCACGTGTCTTCGAGATCTTCTTGGACTCGAGACGCGTACGCTGCAGCATGTTCATGAAGTCCATGTTGCCACCAACATTGAGCTGGTAGGTGCGGTCGAGGCGAACGCCACGATCCTCGAACAGGCGAGCCATGACACGGTGCGTGATGGTGGCTCCGACCTGAGACTTGATATCGTCGCCGACGATGGGGACGCCGGCATCCTTGAACTTTTGAGCCCATTCGGGATCCGAAGCGATGAATACCGGAAGGCAGTTGACGAATGCGCAGCCTGCATCCATGGCAGCCTGAGCATAGCCCTTGTCGGCCTGCTCGGAGCCGACCGGCAGGTAGCTGACGAGAATATCGACGTGGCGTTCCTTCAACACGCTGGCAACGTCAACCGGTTCTGCATCTGATTCCTTGATCATCTGCTGGTAATACTCACCGAGACCGTCTCCTGTTGGACCGCGCTGAACCTCAACGCCAAGATCAGGAACATCCTCGAACTTGTAGGTGTTGTTTTGAGAAGCGTAGATTGCCTTGCTCAAGTCCAAACCAACCTTCGCAGCATCCACATCGAATGCAGCTACAAACTCGATATCGCGGACGCGATAGCCACCGAAGACCGTGTGCATCAAGCCTGGCACATGTTCGTCGTCATCAACATCCTTGTAGAAGGAAACACCTTGCACCAGCGACGAGGCACAATTGCCTACGCCAGCTATGGCAACACGAATTGTCATAAAACCACTCCTCAGTTCATTAACGTTAAATCCCAACCCTATAGCATACCTTCGAATCATGAGAGATTGCAAAGAGCAGATTGAATAAATGAGTCAAAACCCAGACAAATTGAACTGAAGATGTGAATGAAACGTACAAAAAGAATGGATTTGACAAACCCGAAGTGTGCTTTTCAGCGAAATTGATTAGCGTAGTGTCCATGGATTTTGAGACTCGATCAATACGTTCGAATGCGGGAGGGGCCCGCAGCAGCACAACAAAGAACTCAAGACGAGGTGTAACAAGAAGGACAAACGCTTCGAATCATCGGAAGAATGCGAACAAATCCCCCTCGCATCATTCAGGCAAAAGAAACGGTAAAAGGAAACGCAGCATAGGCCGCAGAATACTCTTCACGCTGCTTGCACTATTCATTCTTGGCATTGTCGCTGTGGCCGGAACACTTGCCTATATGTATGCAAAAACCGAGATTCCCAAACCTGAATCCATAGCGCTTGCACAGAAGACGACAGTATATTATGCAGATGGAAAAACGCCAATCGGTTCCTATGCCGAGCAGAATCGCGAGATAATCGACTGTTCGACACTTCCCAAATACGTGGGCAATGCGATCATCTCTTCGGAAAATCGAACTTTCTATCAAGACAGCGGCATTGATCTGCGCGGTATCGGCAGAGCATTCCTGAACAACGTCACGAAGGGCACCCGCCAGGGCGGTTCGACCATCACGCAGCAATATGCCGAACGGTATTATCTCGGTGAGACCACAAGCTATGCCGGAAAGCTCCGTGAAGCCATTCTCTCGCTGAAGATTGCCCAGACGGAAAACAAAGACACCGTGCTGTGCAACTATATGAATACGATCTATCTTGGCCGCGGCGCATATGGCATCGAGGCTGCATCGAAGGCCTATTTCAACAAGGATGCCAAGAATCTGACAATCTCAGAGGCGGCGATGCTCGCCGGCATCATCCCTTCACCGACATACTGGGATCCGGCCGTCAATGAGAAAGAAGCCAAGCTGCGCTTTACCCGCGTGATCAGGATCATGCGCGAGGATAATCACATCACTGCCAAGCAGGCCAAAGACGCAAGCATGCCGAAGTCCGTCACACCCTCGACACAGAATGCCTATGCCGGCCAGCAGGGCTATCTTCTGCGCATGGTCAAGGACGAACTGATATCCAGCAAGGCCTTCACCGAAAGCGAGCTCGATACCGGCGGATACAAGATTACGACAACGATTGATAAGGCAAAGCAGGATCTGATGTTCCAGACCGCCAGCCCATCTACCAAGAATGGTGTATTGCCCGCTGGTCTGGAGGTGGGCGGCATCAGCGTGGATCCTCAGACCGGTGCGATCGTCTCGCTCTATGCTGGCGACGACTATCTGAAACGAGAGTTGAACAATGCTTCACAGTCGACTTTCCAGGTCGGTTCGACCATGAAGGTATTCACCCTGCTTGGCGCAATTCAGGACGATGTGAATCTCGACACCTATTTCAACGGCAACTCCCCCAGAACCTTCTCAAGCGTTGGCAAGGCAGTGGCCAATGATGGCGGTGTCAGCTATGGATACATCAATCTGTATACGGCACTGGCCAACTCGGTCAATACCGTATTCATGGATTTGAATGACCATGTCACTCCTGCAAAGACTGCTTCGATCGCCAAGGATGCTGGCATCCAAGGCACGATTGACAGCAAGTCTGCGTTCAACACACTCGGTGTCGTCTCCTTGAGCATCATGGATCTGGCGCGAGGATATTCCACCTTGGCCAACGATGGTGCCAAACCGACGCTGCATATCGTAGCGAACGTCCAGAACCAGGCAGGCAAGGAGCAATACAAGGCTTCCAACGCAACCAGCAAGGTCTTCGATGCCAACGATGTTGCACTGCTGCAAAAGGCCATGACCGGTGTCATCCAGAATGGAACCGGTTCGGCAGCCCGTTCGATAGGCAAGACCATCGCCGGAAAATCAGGTACCGCAAACGACAACACCGCCGCAGATTTCGTTGGATTCACACCATCGACGCTGACTGCATTCGGTCTATGGTATCCATCGTCAACCGGCGGTGCCGAGGAAGTACCGACATTCCTTGGCTATCCCCACGGTTCCGGCTATCCGGCGTATATGTTTGCACAATATATGTCTCAGGCCTTGGAAAGTGAGCCGGATCAGAGCTTCCCGACTGCAACCGACAACGGCAAGGTCGGTGGCCCGGATGGAACCTGGGGCACGGGGAGTAACTATTCGAAGAGCACTGCGTCACCGACACCCACTGCATCGCCCTCGGAATCGACATCAGCCACTGCCTCACCATCAACTTCTGCCACACCTTCTCAGTCATCCTCTCCTCAGCCAACAACATCCGCTCCTACTACCTCAGCATCAACGGAATCTTCAAAAGCCGAATTGAAGGACTCTCAGACCCAGCAAAACGGCACTTCCGAATAGCCTCAGTATCGGCTGATAACAGAACTTTCAAACGTTTCAGTACTCGATCATTCGACGCATCATCATCTCTCCCATGCATCGGCGAGTGTGAACAAACACAAAAATCCTGCCGTCTCTCATATGAAATGAGAGGCGGCAGGATTACACTGCACTGCTACAAGAGACCAGAGTATGCGACATGGATATCTCACATACAATCGGCCCCCTCGCAGAGGCAAGAGGCAGTCACCGCTCGGAACGATTGATTGCTGAGATAATTGCCTTCAGCGAGCTCGTGGTGATTGACGAATCAATCCCAACACCCCACAGCGTCTGCGAGCCTTCATCGGCACCAATCTTGCATTCGATGTAGGACGCCGCAAGAGCATCGCTGCCAGCGGTCATGGCATGCTCGACGTAGTCCTGGACCGAGACTCGAATATCCAAGGATTCCAGGGCGTTCAGGAAGGCAGCCAAAGGTCCGTTGCCTTCGCCACGGATATTGCGCTCAACGGCCTCTCCACTGCCTCCGATGCCGCGATCCATTACCGAAGCCTGCAGAATCGTATCCGATCCATCTTCGCCCGACATCACCGAAACGTTGTGAAGCTTGAGCCTTCCCCAACGCACGAGAGACGCATCGGCCTGATCGCTCAATGCGCGGCTTGCAACAGTGCTGGTGCTCCCAGATGCCTCGACGGGAAGATACTCGTCCTTGAACAGACGCCAGATATCCTCGTCGCGCACCTCGCGCTTCGTCTGATCTGCGTAGTGCTGAACGACTCGGTCGAATTCAACCTGTAGACGCTTAGGCAGATCCAGATTGTGGTTCGACTTGAGCAGGAAGGCCATGCCACCCTTGCCCGACTGTGAATTGACACGAATGATTGCCTCGTAACTGCCACCGACATCCTTGGGATCGATGGGAAGATACGGAACCAGCCAGAGATAGTTCGACAGATCCGCATTGTCTCGCAATGCCGCCTGCTCGCGGGCCTCGAGACCCTTCTTGATGGCATCCTGGTGTGAGCCAGAGAATGCGGTGAACACAAAATGCCCGGCATACGGATGGCGTTCAGAAATCTTGATCTGATTGCAGTATTCGACCGTTCGCCGAATCTCGGCCATATCTGAGAAATCAATCTGAGGATCGATGCCCTGAACAAGAAGATTCAAGCCAAGCGTACACAGATCAACATTGCCGGTGCGCTCACCATTGCCGAGCAAGCATCCCTCGACTCTATCTGCACCTGCCAAAACGCCCATTTCCGTTGCCGCGACCGCCATGCCCTCATCGTTGTGTGGATGCAGCGAAAGGACAATCGATTCGCGGTTCTTGAGATTCTTCGAAATGTATTCAACCTCGTCGGCGAACACATTGGCCGTGGTCATCTCGACTGTATTTGGCAGATTGATGATCATTGGATGATCTGGAGTCGGCTGAATGATATCGGTCACCGCATCGCAAACCTCAAGCGAGTATTCAGGCTCTGCACCCGAGAAGGATTCAGGCGAATATTCATAATAGATATCGGTGTTGCCGGCATCCTTTTCCAAGGATCTGCATAGCTTTGCAGCATCTATTGCCAGCTGCTTGATACCCGCCTTGTCCTTGCGGAACACCACTTCACGCTGCAACACTGAAACCGAATTGTAGAAGTGCACGACTGCCCGCTTCGCTCCACGAAGCGCTTCATAAGTCTTGCGGATCAAGTGCTCACGAGCCTGGGTGAGTACGACGATGGTGACATCGTCAGGAATCAGCTCACGTTCAATCAGCAATCTGATGAAGTCATAATCGGTTGAGGAAGCCGAGGGGAAACCGACCTCAACCTCCTTGTATCCCATCTGCATAAGGAGATTCCAAAATCGCAGCTTGCGTTCGGGATCCATCGGATCAACCAGCGCCTGATTACCGTCTCTCAAGTCAACCGAGCACCAACGCGGCGCTCTCATAAGTTTCTTGTCTGGCCAGGTTCGTTGCGGATATTCGAATGGAACCTGCTTATCGTAGGCCACATATTTATGGAATGGCATCGAGCTGGCTCGTTGCGGTGAGCCTACAAATCGTGCAGGAGGCAGCAGCAGATCATTATTACCTCCATTGGAACCTGCAGCTTCGGCTGCTAAATCAAACACAGATGAATGATCGTTATCCATACTTCCTCCTTTGCCTTGTCAAGACGACACAACGCACGCGCATTGTTGCACGTATCAATCGCACATTGTACCCAGTTTGAGCCTGATCATGAGCGGAGTGTTCATTTTCAAGGAATGCGCACGCTCATTGTGAACTTACTGAAGTAGAAAAGCCGAATAATGGCGATATTCGACCGTCATTTCTGCATTTTCAGCCATATGTACCCAGAGGAGTTCACAATGAGCACCGGTCAGAGCATTTTGAGGCTTAATGGAACAAACTTATTCCTTGACGACCCATGCAATAGGCATTGCCCAGCCAAGTATGGCGCGAATTCGGCCACACGGATGCCAGACGCGGCGCATTCTGGCTCATCCATATGCTTGGCACACGTCCGTCAGGACTGCGTGAACCCAAGAGATTGAAACCGTTCTTCTCCAGTAGCCAATTCGGGTGCTGGGTGGCTATCGACAGACCCTCTTCGAGGGTCAGCGGCAAACGGTCATCGGAATCAATGAGCTTTCTGGCCACATCGGGTTCTCGATTCACGTACGCGGTTCCGGTATGAGGGTCGATCACAATGTAGAACGGCCCCTCAGGAGGCTCAAAGCCATGCTGAGGCGTAAACGAGATGATGTCCCGAGGCGGCAGTGTCGTGAAGCCGGCCATACGGTTGATACTCGTGCGTGCGATCAAGGATTCGGGAGAAACCAGCTCCCGAGTCGGCACCAGAACAAAGCCGATTGTCAACTCACTGTCCTCAAGGGCATGAATGATCGGTTTCGCCAGTGCTCTAAATGCCGAATCGCTCATGTCGGCAACGTCGGGGTATCCAAGCGCAACGATGCGATCAAGTTGCCTCTGCGCCTCATCCGATGCTCTCGACATGTTGATTCCCCTCACCGATGCAATACAACAATATAACATCCAAGTCTCATGCGGTCCCGAGCCAACCCGAACCTACAAACAATACGATGTGCCTTTCAGTACACCCCACGGCAGCAATCCATGCAATGCACCTCAAAGCACATCGTAACTCAATGCTTGAAAGTCAGTGTCTATGCCTCACAGCTTGAAATACTTATCTGCAATGATCTCGGCAATCTGAATGGCATTCAGAGCGGCTCCCTTGCGCAGATTGTCGCTGGTTATAAACATGGAGAGACCCTTGCGACCAGGGACAGCCTGATCCTGACGGATTCGCCCAACGAAGCTGACATCCTTTCCAGCCGCCTGCAACGGGGTTGGAATATCGGTGATGGTCACGTTCTGAGCCTTGGCAAGCACTGCTCGGGCATCATCAGGAGTCACGTCATGTTCGAATTCGGCATTGACACTCATACCGTGTGCCGTAAAGACTCCGACTCGAACGCAGGTGCATGATGCGGCGAGCTCTGGAAGATGAAGGATCTTGCGACTCTCGTTGCGCAGCTTCTGCTCTTCGTCCGTTTCTTCGCTTCCATCATCAACGATTCCTCCAATGAAAGGCACAACATCGAAAGCGATGGTGCGCGCAACCTTGGTCGGTTTCGGAAAATCGATGGCAGAACCATCGAAAACGAGCTTGTCGGCACCCTGATCCAGCGCGGCCTTGGCCTCATTCATCAATTGCAGCGCACCTGCGCGACCTGCACCGGAGACTGCCTGATATGACGACACGATGAGTCTGCTCAGGCCAAATGCATCAGAAAGTGGCTTCAGCACTGGCATGCAGGCCATGGTCGTGCAGTTTGGATTGGCAACTATCCTGTTGGGAATATCGTCGAGATCGTCTGGATTAACTTCGGAAACGACCAGCGGCACATCGTTATGCAAACGCCATTGCGAAGAATTGTCGACAACGAATGCTCCTTTTTCGGCAAAACGTGGTGCCCACACCTTCGAGGTACCGCCGCCCGCAGAGAAAATGGCAATGTCGATACCGCTCAGGTCGGCCTTTGCAACGTCTTCGACTGTGATCTTCCTATCACACCATTCCAACACCGTACCTGCTGAGCGGGCAGAGGCAAGAAAACGCAGATTCTTTACCGGGAACCTGCGATCTGCCAGGATGCGGCGCATAACCATGCCGACCTGGCCCGTGGCTCCGAGTACGGCTACATTGATTCCCTGTTCATTGATTAAGGTCATTTCAGCGTCCTGTTCCTCCATAGACAACGGCTTCAACCTGATCTGCATCAAGCTTGAATGCAGTGTGAATAGCGCGCACGGCATTGTCAAGTTCCCGCAGCGGCACCAGTGCGGAAATGCGGATTTCCGATGTTGAAATCATCAGCACATTGATGTTCTCATCACTCAAGGCACGGAAATAGGTGGCAGTGATGCCAGAGTGATTCTTCATCCCCACACCTACCAGGGTCACCTTTCCCACATCAGGATTAACATCGATGCCAGCTGAGTTCCACTCTTTATTCTCGCGGCGCTCAAGAATTTCGGTGACTGCCTTGGTCTGCGACTCAGGCATGGTGAATGAGATATCGGCAGTGCCCGTTTCTGCGCCTGCCTGCACAATCATGTCAATGTTGATGCCGCCTTCAGCAAGTACTGTGAATAGTTCCGCAGCAACGCCTGGGCGATCGGGAACGGCACGCAGCGTCACCTGAGCCTCAGTGCTGTCGTGTGCAACTCCTGAGACGACAGGCGACTCAGGTCCGTTCAGATCGGGGAAGAGTTCCCCCATGGACTTACCGGCTTCTGTGTTAGTCATATTCATTGTGCCTTTGTTGTCTTGCTGATACTGCTGATGCTACTGGTGTTCGAAGTGTTCATGAGTCCTTGGCCTGATTCGTCATTCAGGTTCTACCCACTCATTGTGGTACATCACTGCCACAGGAAATCAAACGTTCGGAATGCGAGATGGATTCACATCCTGAGGAAGAATCAGGGTTCCCGGACGATGCGAGAACGAGCTGCGCACATGCAGCGGCATACTGAATCTTCGCGCATATTCCACACAACGCAGGGCAAGCACCTTGGTTCCCGCCGCTGCCATTTCCATCATCTCATCGTACGACAAGGTCGGAATGCGGCGAGCGGTCGGAACGATGCGAGGGTCCGCCGTGAATACACCGTCCACATCCGTATATATTTCGCAAACGTCGGCGCCAAGAGCCACTGCCAGAGCAACGGCGGAGGTATCCGAGCCACCTCGACCAAGCGTGGTGGCGTCGCCTTCGGTGCTTACTCCCTGGAACCCGGCAACAATGCCGACGTTGCCCTTCGAAAGTGCCCGCGCCACGCGCTGTGGCTTCACCGAACGAATGTGCGCAGCGCCATATCGCGCATCGGTCACGAAACCTGCCTGTGAACCGGTGAATGAATAGGCCCTATCCCCCTGAGCATGAATGGCCATGGCAAGCAGACTCATGGAGATTCGTTCGCCTGCGGTCATGAGCATGTCCATCTCGCGTGCAGGCGGATTGGAATCGATATCCATGGCCTGATCGATCAGGTCGTCAGTGGTGTCTCCCATTGCAGAGACCACCACGGCAACATCGTTCCCCGCCTTTTTGGTAGAGATGATCCGTTTGGCGACTCTTTTGATCGAATCTGAATCCGCAACGGAGGAGCCGCCATATTTCTGAACGATAAGTGACACATCAATCCAATCTCACAGCCGAACTCAACAGGCACGACATTTTCTCTTCAGTTTCAACGATTATACATTCCGCATGGGCAAACATGACCATGATGTCCAGAAGAGCTCGTTTACGCCGGACGTCTGCCCGATAAGGCACGACCAAGCGTGACCTCGTCGGCATACTCCAAGTCGCTGCCGACCGGCAGTCCACTCGCCAGACGTGTCACCTTCAGCTCCAGTGGAAGCAGCAATCTACTGAGATAGGTAGTTGTCGCCTCACCCTCGATATTCGGATCGAGCGCAAGAATGATCTCCTTCACCTCATCGGTCTTGAGACGTTCGAGGAGGCTTGGAATTCTCAAATCAGCCGGACCGATGTTTGACATCGGATTGATCGCGCCGCCGAGAACGTGATACACGCCCTGGAACTCACGAGTGCGCTCGATGCTCATAACATCCTTCGGCTCTTCCACCACACATATCGTACTGTGGTCGCGACGAGGATCCGAGCATATCGAGCACGGGCTGCTCTCGCATACGTTTCCGCAGATTTCACAGAAGCGCACCCTTGCCTTGACCGTGGTGATGGCATCGGCAAGTTCCTGTGCCTCCTGCTGGTCTGCGCCAAGCAGATAGAACGCTATTCTCTGCGCACCTTTTGGGCCGATGCCAGGCAGCCGAGCGAAGGAATCTATCAGTTGCTGAATTGCGCCATCATAAGCGAGTGCCATTAATCATTCCCCTGTGCGTGCTGTTGGCTGTTGCGACGTTGTTGGATATTCCTTGGATTCTGCGGATCATCTGCGGCAAATTCTTCGATTTTCTTCACATTGAACAGCTGTTTGATGTCGTCCAGCTTCAGCGACTGATCAGTGTTGAGGGCCGGATCATCCATGGAGTAGGTGTCTTGTGAAGGATCTATAGGAGTCTCACGCTGTAGGACTGCCGTTCGCGCGGCCAGTTGTTGCACATGATGAACGGATCTGGTCTGCGTCTTCGGGGGTTGGTCACGCTGATTGGCACTCTGGGATTGCACCGAGTCAGATCGCCCCAAATCAGGTCTCGCTGTGCCGGATTCTACCTTATCGGAACCCGCAGGGTCAGCGTTTATGGTATCGGGTTGTTCTGTGTCAGCTGGCCCCGTCTGCGACGGTGCCAGGCTTGACGATGCGACGTTTTTCGGGGCCCACGGGTCAACCGAGTCATTCATGTCTGGCAAGGCCACATGTTTCGTATGCTGGGCAGATCGGGAATGTGCCAAGGGCTTGTTGATGGCAGAACCAAGATTCGATGCCGAGAGACCAGCCTTCTGCAGGGCAATCTGCCGTTTGACATTCGCCACCTGTTCAGGCGACATTCTGCGAGTCGAAGCGACCTTCTCGCCATTTGCCGCAAGCCCAGATGGGAAAATCATGGTTTCAGAGTCAAATGCCTCTTGAACGGCGTGCATCACGATCTTGGGAACGCTCGTCTGCCCGTGCACTGATTCCCGAGACACCGCAAGGGCAAATGCATGCTGGCTGAGTGGGACGTTGAATGTCATCAACAGCCGTTTTCTGCCCTGTGGAGCATCGATAACCGCCACAGTCGGAACCTTATCCCTGCTCACATATGCCCTGACATCGCTTGGAAGGCTCGTTACCACAGCATCCCAACGCTCGTCGGGGCTGGCATTGTTCATGATCTTGGTTTCGGCAGCCGTTGCGCTTTGCACTTCGTCTGATTCACCGGTACGCTCCGCGTCATTCACGGCGTTCGTGCTGCCGGCTCTCGCGCCATCATCACTCTCGATGCTGTTGGCGTTACCATCGGCAGCATTCGCATTACCAACGTTACCTGCATTGTCAGCATCGCTCGCATTACGCGTCCGACCCGAGTTTTCCACCTCAGTGCCACGACTCTCATTCTTGACCGGCGTCTCGGATATCGCGGCAGGTGACGAGGCAGTTCCTTCGGCACGACGTTCAGAGCCGATAAAGCCTGCGCCGTTTCGAGGCATGGAACTCTGCCTGTGTGCATTGTCTCTCTGGCCAGCGTGCTGCAAAACCTTGTTCGTTGCAATTGCCTGTGCCTTGGTCTGAGGATGCAGTTCATCCGCTCTCATGGCCAACACCCTTGCAGCAAGGAGTTCGAGCCGCATTCTAGGCGAGATGGCACCATTCATATTCGACAAGGTCATATTGATGGCATCTGCAATGTCGTTCAACGCATGCAGACCCAACGAAGCGCTCTGGTGCTGCAATTGCGAAAAGCTTTCATTGCCGTCGTCCAGTTCAAGCACTGACTGAGCCTTGGAACCGCTCACTGCAACGACCAAAAGATCACGAATTCTCGAGAGCAGATCCTCAACGAAACGTTTGGGATCAAATCCGCCAATAACAACCTTTTCAATCACAGCATACAGAGCTTCGCCATTCTGCTGGGCTATGGCATCAATGGAGTCCGAAATCATGGCATCTGGAGTAAAGCCAAGCAACGCACTGGCTGCCTCGTGGGTGATCACACCATCCTCTGCGCCTACCATCAGCTGATCAAGCACGGACATCGTATCTCGAACAGATCCGCCACCCGCACGCATGGCAAGACGCAGCACCCCCGCTGCCGGCTTCACCTGTTCCTTCTCACATACTTGCTCGAGATATGGTCCCATAACCTCGGGCGGCACCAGGCGGAATGGATAGTGATGAGTCCTTGAGCGAATTGTGCCGATGACCTTTTCAGGCTCAGTCGTTGCAAAAATGAAGATGACATGCTCAGGCGGTTCCTCAACGATTTTGAGCAGCGCGTTGAAACCTTGGCTCGTGACCATATGTGCTTCATCAAGGATGAATATCTTATAGCGATCTCGTGCGGGTGCAAAGCCTGCCCGTTCTCTCAGCTCACGGGCATCATCCACACCGTTATGGCTAGCCGCATCGATCTCGACGACGTCAATCGAACCCGGACCACCAGTAGCCAGATCCCGGCAGCTTTCACACGTGCCACATGGGTGGCTGGTGGGACCTTTCTCGCAGTTGATGCAGCGAGCAAGAATGCGAGCGCAGCTGGTTTTCCCACAGCCTCGAGGTCCGGAAAACAGATAGGCGTGGGTTAGCTTGCCCGAATCCAAGGCCCTTGAAAGTGGCACGGTCACTTGGTTCTGACCAATCACCGCATCAAACGTATCTGGACGATACCGGCGATATAATGCGAGTCCCATACTAACCAACCTTACTCATTCTCGACCTTGTCCTGAACGACTCAAGCATAGTAATCTGCAACGAACTTATACGTTCTCAGCAACAATCCGCCGCTGTATCGATATCGGCCGTGCAGGTCGCGTTCAGCATTCCTGCGGTCCTGCCCGTGAGGCGTATGCCATCGAAGGTATCAACGTGATTGAAACGGCAACTTCCGCTGTAACAATGATATCGTCCTTATCTATACTGCACGAGACGAACACTGCATCATTCGCCATCAGTGCCTTTCGAGCCAGTTCACATGGATCGGCATCGCCTTCTTGCCACGCCTGAGCCGCCACGAGCGCGGCGGAATCCGATGCGGTCTGGGCCTTTGCCTTGGCGAGTACCATTGCCCCGAATGCGAGGCTGATCATCAGAACAACTCCGATGCAACAGATCAGAGCCGTTGCCTGGATCGTTCCTGAGCCGGCATCGTGAGCTGCATACCAACGATTGGCATGTGATTCATGGATTCCCATGCATGCCCGTCGAGATTGGATCTTGCGGCATGGCGCAGTACATTTCGGCACTCTATGGACTCCCTTCACGACTCGTGGTGGAATGCAATGGCTCGTCCTGACATGCGAATCGGCAGGATACCCAAAGAGTCGGCAATGATCGGACATTGTGTGGAAACCGTTGTCGAATCGGCACTCTCGCTCAGCGATACTCTTGCCGCACTCCCTGCAATGGCATGCACCAGAGCTGAAGCTCGAGCCGCATCCCCGCTCACCACAATCTCTCGAGCGGCGATGCGTGCAGCCTCCTGGCAGTTCAATCCGACTATCACCGTGCGCGTCAGACCGAGAATCAGCATGGCAAGTGCCATAACAACGGGCAGCAGGATGGCAAATTCAGCAGTGACTGTTCCATGGTCCGCCGCAGCACAGCGCTGACGCACGGAACTCATGAGCTCGCGGCGGCTCAGTACGCAGAATCGATGCAAGCAGGCGCGCATGTACTCACACAGCGAGCGCACGGTTTACCAATTCCGTGAGTAAGGATTTCACTGCCCCAGATTTCAAAATGGCTACCAGCAACCCGGCAAATCCTGTCGCGGCAATCAATACCACCGCGTACTCTGCAGTGGCCATGCCGGACTCTGGTTCTGCGGCCAGCACTCGAATGTGCCGCTCAGCCCGGCACATCTGCAGCAGCATGCGCTTTCGTATATTCAGAATCCGCAGTTCATGCAATCTTCCCCACTTTCTGTGAACTTGAGATTGCTGCGCTGATGAATGCCTACTCATGTTCATGCCGTGCATGATGAACTCCTTAGATCGAAAGAATGTCAATATGGTCGTTCCATTATCAAGAAACGCCGAGGCTGACAACAGCGAATTCAGACAATGTGGTCGAATGTGACATCCGCACAGATCCATTCAGCGAATGCCTTCAGAACAGATCGCTTGCAAATGCCGCCAGACACGGAATCACGCCAATCATGATGAATGACGGCAAGAAGCACAGACCAACCGGAAGCAGGATGCGCACAGAAAGTCGTGCACCTGCATCTTCAATGCCGCGCCTGTCATCTCTGTCCAGCTGTTCGATAACTGCCTCAATTCTGAGAATCGGCGAAACTCCATGCCGCCACGAGGGCTCAAGCGCGTCAGCAAGGCGTGCATAATATTGCGTACATTGCTGCTTGCCGAGAGTCACATATTCATTCGTGACGCGAGTACTCCCGGTCGTCTGAGCTGCTCCATGGTGGATAGTTCGTGCATTCATCCGATTGGTGTGCTCCATCAAGACCCCACGGCTCCAATCCTCGTATTTCCATGCTTCATGCCATGTGGTTCCAGTCTGCAACAGTTGCGCGATTCGTTGCAGACCACTCCCCAGTTCTCCCTCCAGCGCCTCGCCGACAAGCTCAAGCGCTCTGGGAATTGAGGCACCGTGGCGGACGCATACCGTTATCATCTCCAACACAAAGGGGATGGATACGTGCAGTTCGCTCTCGTCAATATGAAACTCGCCATGTCGTCTTTTTCTTAACAGGAGCAGCACGAGCACACCTCCAAAGAATCCCGCGCACACCGCCGCGTTCATTTCGACAATCCCTTCTTCAACGATCGAGTCCATACCAACCCGCATGCATATAACGCGAGCCCGATGGCAAGACATGCGGCTCCAGGAATCGTGGTGAATAGAAAACGCATCGTCTTCGCGCCTATCAGCTCTCCCAAGGCAATGGACACCAAAGGAAGCCAAGACAAGAGTCGGATGGTCGCCAAAGGCATGGAACAGGCCTGTGTTCGTAGTTCTTCGATACGCTGCGCACGACTCAGCGATGCGCCCACAGCATCCAGGCACTTTACCATCTCACATCCAGACTGGGCGCTCAGCCTATATGCAGCAAGCAGATGATGCGCAACTCGAACAATCTCGGCGCTGTTGCCGTGTCCGCCGTGTGCGGCTTCAACAAGATTCATGGCACGTTGCAGGTTCAATTCCTTCGTTGCAAACTCTCTGCCGGCAACCTCTTCAAAAGCGGTGACTACATCTGAACCGTTGCGCAACAGCGAGGATAATGATGCAATCAGGGCGGGAATCCCCATACGGTATGCACCCGAGGAACGCAAACGCCCTATGCTGCGACCACCAGAGTCCCTTGGTGCAAGCAGAGCAGCATTATGAGCCGAATTGCTTGAGAATTCGTCAAGCATACGCAATCTTGCATTCCATCCAAGCTGTCGAAGCGACCTGCTCACTAACCATATGGAGCACATCAGCAGCACAACGCAAACAAATCCATAGGCAACGTCATCGACACGATTCCACACCTCAATGATTTGCATGGTCACCCTCACCTCGCGACACCATATGGCCTGAATGGGGTCGATGTTCAGCCTCGGCACCTGTTGTTTCTGCGTCAAGTCGAGAAGAGCCGATCACGGGCATTTCTGATGTCAGTGAGCCAAAATCCGAGTCCTCGACATTCCAGCGAGACATCACATGATCGAATGCGGAAGAACACTGCACTGCAGAAAAACCGTCCCATATTGCAAGACTGCGTCCAACACATGCATCTGCCGACGCAAGCTCCAACCTGCCAATCTGGGCCAAACGACGTTTGCCCCGATGACGGGCAAGGTGCAGGACTATGTCGAATGCTCCGGTGGAAAGCATGTTCAGTGTCTGCACGCTCAAGCCGGCTTGCAATCCAAGCGAGAGCATGCGCGCGGGCACACGTTCGACACTATCGGCATGCAGGGTCGCCATGCCGCCATGATGTCCGGCATTGAGAGCCATCAGCAGATCAGTGATCTCGCCGCCTCTGCACTCTCCAAGGATCACGCGATCCGGTCGCATACGCAGGGTGGCTCGAAGCAATTCACTCAGCGAGATAGCTCCGACACCTTCGACATTCGCATCACGCGTCGCCATTGCAATATGATTCAGCCTGCCAATATCCCCAAGCTCCCTTGTCTCCTCAACGGTGATGATTCGTTCCCCACTCGCGCATTCCTTGAGCAAGGCCTTCAACATTGTCGTTTTTCCGGTACCGGTACCGCCGGTGATCAGAATATTGGCATGGCCAAGAGCAATATTTCTCAATACCTGCACCCATGCTCTGGGAATCATGCCCCGCTCGTACAAAGTGGCGAGAGAAGCTTGCACCCGATCCGGAAACCGTATGGAAATCGAAGCTCCCTGCGGCACCAATGGGGCAATCACTGCATTGATACGCAATCCATCCGCAGTCGAAGCATCGGCGATGGGACATGAATCATCGAGTCGTGTACCAAACTGTGAGCACAGTTGCACTGCGAATTCTCGAACTATGTGAGGTGATTGCAACCATGGCGGCCTGCATCGTTCCTCCATGCCTTCCCCTCGATCAGTCCATACGCGACCATCCGCAGTGATTGCAAGATCAGTCACACGGCAATCGTTGGCAAACTCATGTAATGGTCCGAAGGAAATGACATGTGCTGCTGCGTTGCCTCGGCCTTGCGAAGCCGCTGACTGTTCCTTGGTTGAAATGAGCATCTCTGCGCTCGTCTCTAGCGAGATCGCCTGTGGCGAGTACCTCTGTGGGAAGCATGCGATGAAACCGAATGCTCCGATTTTCCAACCGTGTCACGCTCAATCGTTGCTAACAGCGCTCTATATTCCTTGGGAATCGAAGCAATGCCAAGTCCTTGCACAATGGACATACTCAATGCCCGTTGTGGCAGCATTGCATCGATAATGGGCATCTGCAGATATGCCTTGGCATCGGCATCATTCATCCGAACCGACTGTCCGCATGCCAGATGCGGATGCATGCCGACAATAAGCACCTGTTCCTCTCTGAATTGCCGAATCAATCGCGTCAGATGATGTTTCGCCCGCGCCATCCCCAGCACCGACATCTCAACGAGCATAATGATATGCAACTGATCGGAAAGACCGTAATCCGTGAAACTTTCAGCAAAACCATGCGTGCATCCCGCATCGACAACCACAAGCTCGTGTATCTGTGCCATGGCTTCCACTGCCGCCTTGATCTCCCACGCTTTCACCATTGCACCATCGCCATTCGTTCGATAATTCCATGGGTCAGCGGCAAGAACCGGAATGCCCTCCCAATGTGGCAATTCCGAGCGCAGCGCTGCACCTGAAAGATGTCCAAGCGGCGCTGACACCTCGCTCATTCTCAATCCACTTTCGCCTTCGATGCCCAATATCACATCCAGGCCACCTATGCGTATATCGAGATCGACAAGCGAGGTTTTTCTGCCTTGGTTGGATGCATGCAGAGCAAACATTGACGCAAGCGTCGTCAATCCCAGACCTCCACTCGGTGCGGTGAACACAACCGTCTGTGCCAAGTTCGAATGTTGGATAGGAATGTGAGTGCTGGTAGGGCCGGAATCGCCTCGTGCATGTTCTGTAATCATAATGCCATTGAAGCCGTCCCATTCGTGCTCTTCCATTCAGATCTGGCAATGTGGTCGAATGTGGAATTCACAACGCGACACGCCGAAGAATGAGGACCTAGCTGGGAACACACACAACTGAACATTCTTCTGCGCGATACAGCACATCAGATAACAATCTTCTTATTACTGCTAACTTCATATAACAAAAAACAAATAAATGTCACATTGTCCAATTCTGTCCTTCAGAGCTTGAATCCATGAGCCAAAGGAGCATAATAGTAACTGCAAGGAAAACAGAATAGAGCAGAAGCCCACAAAGGTATATGGTCACGAGGACTATTATGTTGAACGGGCATTGGATGGACTTACCGTTACAACAAGGATGTTGTGCAGAGATTCTGCCACTGTTGAACTTGCAGGGGAACCCCCTCATCAGGGGGTTCCCTTTTTTGCGTTCCACGGTCTTTTAAGCAGTCACGGGGTTAGGGCTATAGGCACATAGGGTGTTTGCTGGTTGATAATCCTGTTTGACTTAGGGTGCATGAAAGCCAACCCTGTGCCCGCATTGCGGCACCATCATGCATCGCAACAGAACCACGAGAGCAGGAACAACCCAATGCCGATGCCCGCCATCCCGACCTCCCTTGTCACTCCGACCGAATCCACCTCCCTCGTCGCCCCGACCCATTGTCATCTCGAGCGAGCGCAGCGAGTCGAGAGATCTCACCCTTGCGAGCATCAACAGCGAAGATCCCTCGACTCGCTGCGCTCGCTCGGGATGACGATGGTGTTGTCGTTCATACGGCCGACTCTGACGATGGAACATACAGTTTTGACAAGTTCATACGGCCGACTCGTCCCGCTCGCTCGGAATGACGGGAGCGGAGCATGGCATCAATTGGAACGAATTACACGCCAGCACACCAGCGAAGACTAAAACCCACACTCCTGTGCCTATAACCCCGCGCCTGTACTTCCGAAATTGCCACAAAACTCGGGTTAATTGGCAAAAAAGTGTGTCTGATTGTTATCCGCTGCGTTGCGTGTGCTGCACAGGTTGTGCTTTGGAAGTCGTTTCTCGAACAAACTCAAACGAAAAGCGACTTCCAAAGCACAACGTGCAGAAAAACTGAATGCAAACGCACAAGCTGCACATCATGCGTGCATCTTTGCGATATTACCAAGGTGAAAGTCCCCAAGCGGCTGACCCGTTGTCTAAGATGAATTGCGCCTGAATTATTACGACATCAACGCCGACACATGCCACCCCTTCAACTAGGATGGTGGCATGGCTCAGATATTTGACGCACCTTCGAAATCCGTGCTCCGCAGTCAGATTGCGGAACACATAGCGGAGACCGAACGTTCAGTACGAAAAATCAACCCTGATGAGGGTGCAGCTCCTCTGCCCGAAGATCGTTTCTTCGACCGTGAGATTAGCTTGCTCAAGTTCAACAAGCGAGTTCTGGAACTGGCTCAGGACGATACACAGCCGATGCTTGAACGGGCCAATTATGCGGCTATCTTTGCCAGCAATTTGGATGAGTTCTTCATGGTTCGCGTTGCAGGACTGAAACGAAGGGTAACGACCGGCATCGCCGTGACCGCCGCAAGCGGACTCAGCCCACGTCAGCAGCTTCGCTCCATCTCTGAGCAGGCGCACAAGTTGCAGGATGAATATGCACATTACGTCATAGACCATATACTTCCTGAACTTGCTCAGCAGCATATCGTGCTGCTGAGCTGGAACCAGCTGACTGCCACGGAACAGGAGCGCCTGTCCCGCTTCTTCCGTCAGCAGGTATTCCCTGTCTTGACCCCACTGGCAGTGGATCCCGCTCACCCATTCCCTTATATTTCAGGCAATTCCCTGAATCTTGCGGTTCTTGTTGAGAATCCAATCTCTGGAAAATCGCACTTTGCCCGTGTGAAGATACCCGATAACATGCCGCGTCTGGTCGCGGTTGACGACCTCACCGACGAGGAGGGGCGCGAGGAACGCTATGGCTTCATAACAATGGAGAATCTGCTGATTGCGCACCTTGAATCGTTGTTCCCTGGCATGGTGATCAAGGAGGCGCGTTCATTCCGCGTCACGAGAAACGAAGATATCGACGTTGAGGAGGACGATGCCGAGAATCTGCTGAACGCCATGGAGAAGGAATTGCTGCGCCGTCGTTTTGGCCCCCCGATTCGTCTCGAGATTTCAGACACAACATCGCCGTTCCTTTCACAACTGCTGGCAAATCAGCTGCGTGTCAGCGACGATGAGGTGTATCGGGTTCCAGCTCCGCTCGACTTCACGGTACTCTTTGAACTGCAATCGATCGATCGCGCGGATCTGAAGTATCAGCCTTTCATTCCGATCACCAACCGGCAGATTGCAGAGGTTGAATCGAGTCGTGCGCAAGACATCTTCGCCGCGATTCGCGAGCACGACATCATGCTTCACCACCCTTACGACTCATTCTCTACCTCTGTGCAGGCCTTTCTTGCACAGGCAGCGGCTGACCCACAGGTGCTGGCTATCAAGCAGACGCTGTATCGAACATCAGGCAACTCCCCCATCATCGATGCATTGGTCGATGCCGCTCATGCCGGCAAGCAGGTGCTGGTGCTCGTCGAGATCAAGGCACGTTTCGACGAAGAGGCAAACATCGCCTGGGCACGCAAGCTCGAACGTGCAGGCGTCCATGTTGTCTACGGCATTGTTGGACTGAAAACCCACTGCAAGCTGCAACTGGTGGTTCGTCAGGAGGCCGATGGTCTTCGTCGATACTGCCATATCGGAACTGGCAACTACAACCCGAAGACCGCCCGGCAATACACCGATCTTGGTTTGCTTACCTGCGACCCCGTGGTTGGCCAGGATTTGACACGCCTCTTCAACCAGCTTTCGGGGTACGCTCCAAAATCGAGCTTCCATCGATTGCTTGTCGCTCCGCGCTCCGTGCGCTCTGGACTCATTGAGCGCATTCAGCGCGAGGAGGCAGCTGCCAAGGCCGGAAAAGATGCATGGATCAAGATCAAGGTCAACTCCCTCGTTGATGAGAAGTGCATCGATGCGTTGTATCGTGCCAGCCAGGCAGGAGTCAAAATCGACATCGTTGAACGCGGCATATGCGCAATCAAGCCCGAGATCCCAGGCCTAAGCGACAATATTCATGTACGTTCGATTCTCGGACGATTCCTTGAGCACAGCCGTATCTTCGCCTTTGCGAACTCACAGGGTCCACAGATTGGCGAAGGTCCGATTTCCGGCCCAGAGGTATGGATCGGCTCTGCCGATCTGATGCACAGAAATCTCGACCGCAGAGTCGAAGCTCTGGTAAGAATCACATCTCCCGATGAAGTTGACGAACTGATCAAATACATCGACCTGCAGATGGCCGACACCACAGCTTCGTGGCATATGAAGGGCGATGGCAGCTACATTCGCCACTCACGCGACGAGCAGGGCAATCCGCTCGTTGATTGCCAGGAATATCTGATCAAGAAGCACACACGAATCAAGAGACCTACTCACTGAGACACCATATTGCGGCTGACAGCACATCACTGTTAGCCGCAATTTCTTGGTGTGGCGCGAAGCCCGGCACGATGCATCTCTGGCAGTGAATGGCGCATGCAGGGTATTCGATGCCGCTGGAAGAGATAGCAGGAGATGATAGATGTCTACAACGACTGAGGCAGCTGGAGCAATCGTATATCGCTGGCGCACTGCCGCCACTGCTCGAACGCCCGATGATGCAACGAAGCTTCCCCTGAGTGACGACGAAGTTCATGAGGTGATGGGCAACATTGAACTCTGCCTGGTTCACCGTCCCAAATATACGGATTGGAGCTGGCCGAAGGGCAAGGTTGAGGAGAACGAATCCCTGTATCACACAGCGGTGCGCGAGGTTGGTGAGGAAACGGGGATTGCCATTGCTCTGGATTCGTTTCTGAGGGTGGTCGAATACCCGCTGAACCGTGAGGGCGGCAAGCTGCGTAAAGGTAACATCTCTGGCAACAAGCGCGTCTCATTCTGGATGGCTCATATATTGCCGTCTCGGGATGCAGAGCGGCGCAAACTCACCTTTGGACCCGTTCATGAGCCGGATCTCAACGAGATAGATGACGTGCGCTGGGTCAGTGCCAACGAGGCAAGGCACATGCTCTCGCACTCGACCGATAGGGATGTGCTTGATGAATTCACCGATAGGGTGCAGGAGGGTGCACTGCATTCGCGGATTATCTTCATCGTGAGACACAGCAAGGCAGAATCGCGGAAAACATGGCTCGGTGAGGATTCTGACCGCCCGCTGATGCCACGCGGGGCAGCGGCCGCATACGCGATTGGCCGCGAACTGGCATGTTTTGACCCCACGCTGGTGGTCTCGTCGCCATGGCTACGTTGCATTGACACGATCCGACCGTTCTCGCTGCAATCAAGACTTCATATCCACGAGGATGAACGGCTCACCGAATCGAGCTATGAGACATCTCCGGACGATACACTTGCCTCGATGAACGAGGTCATCGAAGAATCCATTCGCCTGCGGAAGAATTCAATTGTATGCACCCACAGGCCCCTTCTGGGTGGTATCTTCGACCTCGTACGTGCGTTATGTGTAAGCACCTCCCTGGCGAAACGTCTGCCGACAAAATCGCCATACATCCCCACTGGGCATGGCGTGGCACTGAGTGTTGTCAATGCCAGCGAAGGCCCTCGGATCATCGACATACAGAAAGTGATACCCATTGTCTACTAATGCTTCATCAAGCTATGGATCCTCTTCGATTCGTGCTTCGCGATCAGGGTTTTCATTCTCTGGTTCGCAGCGCCCTTCACGTCCCGGACAGCTTGATCAGGCGATCGTTGATCATCTTTCGGGAGGCATGGATCCTCAGCAGATCAACGAGATCAGTCATGTATCGGCCGCTTCGCTGCTGAATCGCGTGCACCAGACTCAGGATCCGAATATTGTGCAGCGCGTGCTCACACTGGTCGATCGTGAAGGCGTTGACATCATTGCCGAGCTGTGGAGCGATGCCGACCCAGATTCCCTGCCCGGCATTCTCTGGCGCCTCTATACCCTGCGCAGCTGGATGCGGCGCAGTTCGGATGCCATCAGCGAACTCTGGGCGTTGGGCGAGCCGGTAGACACGGCAGCCTCTGCGATCGTTGGCGTTGATAGACCACCTGTGGCACAAGACATTGCACGCACTGCCGATTCGATTCTTTCCGGAGCGTTCCAAGGTGATTTCGCCGTCGCACTGGAGCGTGCCGGGGCATTCTGTGAAGTGATCAGCCTCGGCATTCGTGCTCAATGCACCCGCTTGCAGAAGGCAAGCACAGACAAAGTCGGTTCGCCCTCTCGCTCGGCTCTGGCAACGCAGCTGGCACGCTCTCTGCATTCCGCACAGGCGCTGCACACCACAGGACGTGATTTTGTTCATGGTGCACACCTATGGCGTCAGGGATCGTTGGAATAGCTCGTCATGGTACCCGTTCACCATCTGACACGCGCGACCGCTTCGTAAGCATACGCTTTCGCAGAGCGCTTATGAACATGCGACAACAAATCATGTCGTAGAATGATATCCGCGTCGAACCGTGCTTAAGCCCCGGGCTCCATTTGTTGCCGCTGCGAGCGGCGTTTGCGCCGACAGGCGCTTTCACGGTTCGGCGTTTTACCATTTCCTCTATTTTCAATGTGAGGTTATGGGCACAAAAATGTGTCCTTGTGTTAGTTGGTTGCGTTTGGATATCGTGTGGCTGTGTGGAATTCGTTTCAGTCGAGGCCTTGTCCCTTTCCCGTCATCCCGAGCGAACTCCACTCTTCTCCCGTCATCCCAAGCGAACTCCACTCTTCTCCCGTCATCCCGAGCGAGCGGAGCGAGTCGAGGGATCTCCACTGATGCTCACAAGGATGAGATCTCTCGACTCGCTCCGCTCGCTCGAGATGACAAGGGGCGGTGGGGACGCTCGGAATGACACAAGTGAAGTGGGGACGGTCGAGATGGCAGGCAGCGCTATCAGATCATGCCCGCGCTCGTGGTGCCATTACGTTTCATCGGATGATTGCAGGAAGCACACGAGGCTCTGGTCATCACCCCCATGAAACCAGCAAACACAAACCAGACTCAGCTATACTCCCACAAGGGATGAAAGCCAATATCAGACACACTTTCTTGCCAGGCGCGTATTCAACCGCACCAAACACAATCACCCCTTGAGCCTTACAACCACAACACCTCACAACCAAAAACAGACACACTTTCTTGCATATAGCCCGGCTTCCAATCCCCAGGCTATAGGCAATGTGATGAAACATACCAATAACACCACATTTCTGCGATTTTGATGTTCAAGGGGTTAGGCTTAGCAGTATGGAACTCCATGTATTAGAACATCCTCTGATTGAGCATAAGCTCACTGTGCTGAGGGATAAGAAAACACCATCCAATACCTTCCGCGAGCTCGTCAGCGAGCTGGTCATGCTGGAAGCATATGAAGCAACACGAAATCTGAGTGTTTCGGATTATCCGATCGAGACCCCGGTTGCGCCTATGGTTGGGAAGAAACTCAGCACGCCGCGCCCTATGGTCGTGCCGGTCCTGCGAGCGGGACTGGGCATGCTCGATGGCATGACTCGCCTTGTTCCTACTGCCGAAGTTGGTTTCTTGGGCATGAAGCGCGATGAAAGCACCCTTGACATCATCACCTATGCCAACCGCCTGCCTGAAGATCTTTCTGGGCGTCAGTGCTTCCTGCTTGATCCAATGCTGGCAACCGGTGGCACACTTGTTGCCGCAACGCATTATCTTGCCGAGCATGGTGCCAAGGATGTCACTGCCATCAATATTCTGGCCGCTCCAGAAGGTTTGGAACGCTTGAAGCGCGACATCGACCCTTCCATCGATTTCAAGGTCGTTGTGTGCGCGGTCGACGAGAAGCTGAACGACAAGGCTTACATTGTGCCTGGCCTGGGCGATGCAGGCGACAGATTGTACGGCGTCATCGACTGATTGTGTTGAGCTGCCGAGTTTTGTTGCCTCATGTGGAAAATGGGCAGTCAGAATCGTTGAAATACCGTTAGATTTTTGAGCTTTTATGCGATTCTTCTCATAATCGGCCACAAAATTCACATTCTCGTTTTGGAAATAACTGTTGGGGTGTGTTTTCGCAAGCTTTTTCGAAAACACACCCCAACTTCATGTTCCAACTCACAGCGCACATCAACACATGAGAACAAACCAACACACATATGAACTTCTTGCCCAATCAGCGAGTGAGAAGTTCACAGTTTCAACTACTCAACAGAGCTGTTGTAATCCTGCACGTCGGATTGCAGCCCCTTGACCTCTGATGTCAATGCCGTTTTGGCATCTGCACCCGCGAAGACCTTCTCGATGCCATCCTCAACGGCCTTGCGAGCCTGTGGCATCACACCTGCCGAGCAGCCCTGCGTTGCAGCTGTCAGCTTGGTGCTTTCGAGCTGCTTCACGGCAACATCAAACTGTGGATATTGCTTTCTCCATGCCTTGTCGGTCTCTGTATTCAGGGCCTTCTTTGAAGTTGGGAAGTAACCGGTGCCAGTGTGCCACGTTGCCTGATTCTCCGGCTCGGAGAGGAACTTGATGAACTTCCAGGCGGCCTCCTGCTGGGCAGAGGAATGGCCAAGCTTGGAGATCCAGAGTGAGGCTCCTCCGATGATTGGGCCAGAATTGTTCTTCTTGATCTTTGGATAGTTGCCTACGCCAACCTCGAAGCCCTTGGTCTTTGCAGCGGCCATGATGCCGCTCAAACCCGCCGTGGATTCGAAGGTGATGCCCACCTTTCCTGACTCGAATGCACTGTCTGCATCGTCGGTATCCGTGCCGGTGTTGCCCGAGATACCGGAATCAATCATGCCCTTCCACCAAGTGAGGAATGTCGTCGCCGAGGAATTGTTGAAAGTGAAATCATCCGCACGTTTCGAACCTCTTCCGTTCTGAGGCGAGCAATAGAGCTGGCCATTCGCAGCGATCTCCTGCTCGACGAACCAGCCATACACAGCTGCATTGAATCCGTATTGTGCGGGGCCACCATTCTTCTGCGAAAGCTTCTCGGCATCAGCCTTGACCTCTGCAAGCGTCGTCGGTGCCTTGTCTGGATCGAGTCCGGCTTGCCTGAACATGGTCTTGTTGTAGTAGATCACCGGCATGGAAGAATTGAATGGCATGGAATAGAGTTTGCCGTCAACCTTGTAATATCCTGCGACGTTCGGCTGCAAGTCAGACACATCATAATTATCTGCATCAATGAAGTTCTGCATCGGAGTGACGGTGCCTGAATCCATCATGAATCGAGAGCCGACATCGTAGACTTGCATCAAGGTTGGAGTGGATTTGGATTGCACTGCTGACTTGTATTTAGTAATCGCATCATCGTACGCACCCTGGTAGAGGGCCTTGACGGTGATCTTGTCCTTGTTGGTCTTGTTGAACTTTGCAATGAGCTTGTCAAGCACCTGTCCGTTCGTTCCTGACATCGAATGCCAGAAGGTGACCGTCTGCGGACCTGCATTCTTGGTTGCAGTCCCTGCAGCGCTTGCAGAGCCACACCCTGCGCTGATGAGCGTTCCGAGGACTGCAACCACAGCCAACGCTGTTTTGAATCCATTTTTCATTTCCTTCTCCTTGTTTTTTATTGCGGAAAAATCCTGATTGATATCGTTGCTGAACTCGCTGCGCACGGCGAATTGTGTCATCGACTCGACCCCGCGGTGAGTCCGCGGACGATCTGACGCTGGCAGAGCGCGACGATGATAACGGTTGGTACCACTGCCATGACCGCCCCAGCCATGGTGAGTCCTGGATTGAAATCGTCGGGCGACTGCAACTGCGTTATGCCAATCTGAATGGTCTGCATCTGCGGTGTCTCCGCCACAAGCAGCGGCCATAGAAAGCCATTCCAGTGAGTCAGGAAGGTATAGATTGCGAGCGAAGCGGCGGCTGGCCTACTCAGTGGCAACACAATCGACCACAGAATTCGCAAGTGGGAACAGCCATCCAGTCGAGCTGCCTCAACAAGTTCCATGGGGAACTGCCTGAGGAAGGTATACATCATGAAAATCCCGAATCCGCTGGCCAGGTATGGCAACACCAAGGCTATGAATGAGTTGCGCAGGCCAAGCGAGGCAATCGTCAGATAGTTGGGAATGATGATTGCCTCTCCAGGAATCATCATGGTACCGAGAAACAGCGCGAACCAGATCTTTGCACCCCGAACCCGCATGATCGCGAGCGCATATCCCGCGAGAAGCGAAGTGAGAATCTGAGAGAAAGTTATCGCCAAGGTTGACCCGAACGAGTTCAGATATTGTCTGCCGAGCGGAATCAGATGCACCGCCGTCACGATATTCGACCATGTGAGTCCATGTTCTGGCCATATTCGTGGAGGGCTGCTCACAATATCGGCATTCTTCATCAGCGAGCCCATGAAAGAGTAATACACGGGGAACGCCACGATACAGGCGAGCAGCAATAGTATCAGAATGCCGAATGTGCGCTTGACGAGGATCGAGACTCGATTGAGATTCATGCCACATCAACCTTTCTGCCCATGCCACCAAATTGGATGATCGTGATGATGGCGACCACCAGAATCAGCACAAGCGCCTCGGCTGATGCATAACCGAAGTTGGAGTTATTGTTTGCAAACCCGTGAAGATAGATGTCATAGACAAGCGTGGTACTTGAGGATGCCGGGCCACCCTTGGTCAGCACATGAATCTGACCGAAGCTTTCGAGGGACTGGATGGTGCCCGTGACGATCAGGAAGAACAGCTGGGGGCGGATCAGCGGAATCATGATGTAATGCTGAAGACGCAGACCAGAGGCACCGTCAAGCCGAGCTGCCTCGACAATATCTTCGGGAACGGAACCAAGCCCCGCGAGCAGGACGAGGATGTTATATCCGATGTTCATCCAGACGGTGGTGAGTGCAATGGACAGCAAGGCGAAGCGTTGATCCGTCAACCAGCCAACTCCTGAACCGCCGAACTGCTTGATGACTTCGTTGAAGAGTCCCGTCGCTGGATTGAAGAACGCAGAGAAGACGATTGAGGCTGCTGAGACCGAATACGCAAAGGGAAGCGCGAACACCGTGCGAAATACTCGATTGACCAGTGATTCACGATTCAGCATGAGTGAAATCACCAGGGAAATGGCTATCGTAGGAACGACCGTATATAGGGCAAAGAGCGCGGTGTTAATGAGAATCTTGACAAAATCAGGGTTGGTGAACAACCTCACGAAATTGCGCACACCAACGAATGTGTCAGCACTGCCGAAGAGATCCGTTCCTGAGAGCGAAAGTCTCAAAGTCTGGAACAGCGGATATGCCACAAAGATGCAAAACACGATGCTTGCTGGAAGAAAATACCAGTACTGTGTGATTGGCGTTCGTTGCGACCTGCGCTGTGTCTGAGACCTATGCGGTGGCTCTGGCTTCTCGACTGGTATCTGCTGGCTGCGAATACTGCTATTCTGACCTGCTGACTGCGGTGCTGAGGTCGACATGCATACCCTTCCATCTTGCTGTTTCCATGGGAAACGGATTCTGGACGAGAACGGAACTACTCATGTTTCTTCCGAACCCATATCTGTAGTAACAGTTATGGATGGTCGGCATGGTCGATGTCAGCAAGCATTCATGTTGAATTCATGATGAGGTCACAGTGAGGCCACGGCTAGGTCACTTGAGGCCACTTGAGGCCACGGCTAGATCACAGTGAGGTTATGTTGGGGACAGATGTTGTGCGCGTTGTGCTTTGTAAGTCGCTTTTCACTTGAATTTGCTCGAAAAATGACTTCCCAAGCGCAACACGCGCAATATTCACCTGGTAACGAGCGGACACACTTTTGTGCCTATAACCCCACTTTTGTACCTATAACCGCCCACGGTCTAGCCCTGGGCGGTTCCCAGGAAATGGCAGTGATGATGCCGGATACAATGAAAATCAGCCAGCGATCTGGTACTTCTATGCTTCGGGAACGAAGGCTTCGAATATGAATCTATCAAAATTCGGAGCTGATTCTTCCAGTTCTTCCTCACTCCGGATTGTCCACGAAACAGGAATGGCTCCGAGCTTAACTGCGGCTTTGAGCTGGAATGAATCGCCACCCTGCCAATCATACGCAATGAAGTCGGGACGTCCCTTCCAATTCAGCAGCAACTTGGCGAGCAGCCACTGCTTGCCGTCAACAACACTCTTGATCGGACGCCCCAACTCGCTGGAGAGCTGACCGCGGCATACTTGCGGATCGTTGTTGCGATACCATTCAACGGCTTCAGGGTGGAAGGACTCAATGACATAGGGCCCTCGATAATCCTCAAGGATTTCGTGTCCGGCTTCCATCAACGGCTCGTCGAATGCCTCACCCATCTTGTATTCGATGATCAGCGGAACACGCCCGTCAACGAGCTCGAGCACATCCGTAAACAGCGGAACATGCTGGAAGTCCTCATGACTGATGCCAGTCGGCTCATCCCTTATTCCAGCATCATCTTCAATCGGAATCGCCTTGGCATCCCCCGGCTTGGCTGGTGCCGGAAAGAGAGGAATCTCACACAATTCCCTGTAGGTCAAATCTGCGACCTGCGCATCTACTCCGGTCACTCGCCGGATGTTGGCATCATGAACCACAACAACTCGTCCATCTCGAGTCAGCTGCAGATCGAGTTCAATGCCATATCCAGCCTCGCATGCTGCTGCGAATGCTGCAAGTGAGTTCTCTGGCGCAATGGGAAAGTCGGAGCTTTCATTGCCAAATCCAGCCTTGGCGGCCATGGAGCGCGCGAGGCCGATATAGGCGCCGCTGGTTGGTGCATATTTTGTCGTCAATCCTGAACCTGCATCATGCAAACCTCGGTGCGCATATGGAATATCTGGAATGATGTCGTCATCGCGGTACTGTGAACCTGAGCCGAAGGAACCAGGTATTGAAGAAACATATGCATCTTTTCGGCCTTGTGCGTTGCGAGGCATCCAAGCCCAGACCGCTGCCCCAGAGGCAGCGCCTAGCAGAGCCAAGGACTTCGCTATTTTCGAAAACCCCATTTTCTCAACTCCCCTTTCAAACAGATTCGATGGTCAGTAAGCAGAACCGTAAGCTTCATGCCACTGTCAGACACCAATCATACTGGTGTGACCGTTGTCAACCTACGATGCTGACTCTGAGTGTCAATGGGAAGTGAAAATGGAGGCAGCATTCACGCGATTGTGAGTGTTGTGGCAATTACACAGTATCGAAGCTCAAATTCTTGAAATTTGGAATGGAAACAAGCCAAAAACTCGCCCTACTACTGTGCAATTGCCACAACACTCACAATCTCGATTCATCAGACGCCAAATTTGACATTCTGACGGTGCGAAAGCCAGTTAGCACACTTCGAGATTGCATAGTTCACCAGCACATAGATGATGGAGACCACAAGATAGACCGGAACCAGGGAATCAAAGTTGGCTATGATCACCTTTGCATTCACCATCAGCTCTGGATAGGTGACGACATAGCCGAACGTGGTGTCTTTCACCACGACGACGAGCTGCGCCACCAACGCAGGAGTCACGATACGCATGGTCTGCGGCAAGATGATGTATCTAAAGTTCTGGGCACGCGTAAATCCGAGCGAAAGGCCGGCCTCCTTCTGTCCAAATGGCACAGCCGCAACGCCTGAGCGATATACCTCGGCAAGCACTGCAGACGCATAGGCCGAAGTCGGGATGACCACCATCCAATAGGTGCTGATATGCAAACCCAATTGAGCAGGCACCAGAAACATGAAATATATGAACAGCAGCGTCGGTGTTCCGCGCAGGAACTCAATAATCGTAGTGGCGAGCCAGCGAACCGGGGCGATCTTCGATATCCGGCCGAACATGAGTACCAGACCCATGATCAGCGAAATGATGCCAGATCCGATTGCCGCACGAATAGTGCCGACCAAGCCAGCGCCAATGAACTCCCAGACATTGAGCTGCGAAAAAAAGTACCAGTACTGTGGTTCGAGCTGACCCTTGGTATAGAAGCGATACACAATCCAAACCCCAAGGGCGATGAGGGCCACGATGCTGATGATGGTTCCACACATGATTCTACGGCGTGCCTTGGGACCAGTTGCCTCGAAAAGAGCCGCCTCTGTTCTGCTCATCGCCATAGTGCGTACCTCTTTTCAAGCCGACGTCCAACGAATGCGATGATCAGCCCCGTCAACACATAGAGAATAGACGCAAGGAAGAAGGTCACCACACCCATTGCCTCCTTATTGTTGATCTCTGTGACCAACCCGGTCAACTCCTCGTGAGCCAGCGGCACAAGAGAACCCGTTGATGAGCTGATGACCACAGAAATGAACAGCGTGACCATGGGCTGGATCACCGAGGAAAGCGCCTGGGGAAGAATGATGGAGGTCACGATTGTGGAGAAATTCAAACCAAGGGCACGCGCCGCCTGGATCTGCTGGGCATCAATGGTATTGATGCCGGTTCTGAGATTGTCGCAGGTGAAGGCGGAAGATACCAGTATCAATGAGATAATGACACACGGTTCATAGTCAATGACCAGCCCCAGATCCGGAAGTGCATAGACGATGAACACCAGCAAAGCCAGAACAGGAATGTTTCTAAATGTTTCGACATATATGTTGATCGCTTCGCGAAGTGGCGGGATAGGGCTGATTCGGCCGACTGTGAGCACTGTGCCAAGCAACAGCCCCAGTACGAATGCGATGCACGATATGCGCAGTGAAACACCATAACTCGCAATAAACTGCCAACCGTAATCGCTAATCAGCTGTTTCACATGTCCTCCCAAATGCAACCTGATGAAACATATCGTGTGCAAGATAATGTACCCAAGCTACCACTCGGAAGTTGCAGCTTGGGTATTAACTATGTTAATTAGACAGAAATAGTGTCACACCTGCATGATGCCTCGAAAGCAAGGCATCATGCACGAAGGACTAATCGATTGTCGGAGGCGTTGGAACATCAGTCACGCCCGTACGATCACCGATCGTGACCTTCCAGAGCTTTGCCCAGGTACCGTCAGCTTCGATCTTCTTCAACCATGCATTGACGAACTTCGTCGCGTCAGAACCCTTTGGCAGACCGATGCCATAAGGATCCTTGTCGCCGAATGGCTTGCCGACAATCTTGAAATCGTTGGGATTCTTCACGACATCACCGAGAAGAAGGCTCTCGTCGACAACATAGGCATCAATACGCCCCTGACGCAACGCCTGAGTGATTTCAGTATCGGTCTGGAACTGTTCGACACTTGCCTTCGGAGCGTTCTTTGCAACAATATCCGCACCGGTCGAACCCTCCTGAACGCCAACCTTCTTGCCTTCCAGATCCTTCACACTCTTGATGTCGGAATTGCTCTTCTTGACCAGAATGCCAGTCTGAGACACATAGTACGGGCCAGCAAAATCAACTTTCTGCTTGCGTTCACTGGTGATGGAGTAGGTCGCGAACACGGAATTCACCGTGCCATTTTGCAACACGCTCTCACGCGTCGAGGAATCAACCACAGTCAGTTGGGTATTCGCCTTGCCGATGATGTACTTGGCAAGGAGCTGAGAAAGACCCGCATCGAATCCGCGAACCTTGTTGTCGCTTGTGGACTGCAACGAAAACAGCGTTGATGTCTTCGTTCCGCCGACCTTGAGAACTCCAGCCTTCTTCACAGCTGCCGCCCAGGTGTTTGCATCTACCGTTGAAGAATCAGCTGTGGTACCGGAGTCGATAATCTTTGTGTACGCGCTTACATCAATATCTGGATTGACGGAAGTGCTTGAGCTGCTTCCGCTTGCCGTTGATGCAGTCGGCGCTTCGCCGCAGCCCGCAAGTAGCATTGAGGCGGCAGCAAGAATGGCTGCACCGGCAACATATGCTTTGCGATAGGAACGCATGCGCTTTCCTGTGAGTGACATGATCGATCTCCTTCTTCTAGATCCGAATGCGGGGTCAGGCTCCACAGCATGTGGAGCGAACTCACTCCCGACTCGGCTCAATTACAGACTTTAATGTAACCGAAGAAATGAGAATCTGTGTAACTTTGACTATAATTTTTCCGTGTAGCGTTATAGCAATCTTTTGTAGCAAACTCAAGATTGGCTTCATATCAGGGTTAATGAGAGCTTTATTATCTTGCAATCCGAAAGATACGGCGAAGCGTCGTCGAGACGACACGCATGATCCGTCATCTCACATGCGTGAGGCATGCTTACGTATCGCTCTGTTCTTGCGAAAGATATCGATGACGATCCACACGGAAAGCAGGAATGCAACCACATATCCCATCAGACCGATCACAGGAATGCCCAGTATGACGGGCTTGATTCCGGCAAAATACACGATCGATGAACCGACATACAAGCCGACCACAATCAATGCCATGGTGATGCGGTTGACCATGTCTGAAAGCTGCTGCAATGGCTGCTCTGAGCCGACCAACTCCATATTGATACGAAGTTGGCCACGCGAAAGCATGGTGGAAACGGTTTTTGCATCAGCCAATGCGCCCAGCACACCGTGCAGGGCCTTGCCGCTCTCTCTGCCCAATTGCATGGTTTCGTTTTTGATGCTTGCCATGGTGCCCTGAGATGCCGCGATATGACGCGAGATGATCTCTATCATGTTCACATCGGGAAGAAACTCGTCAACCGTGCCTTCAAGCGTGACCAGCCCTCGAGCAACGGTCGTGACCGAGCTGGGTACGGCAATGGAATGTCTGCGCGCCAACTGCATGATCGCATTGAAGAATTCACCGATATTGAGGTCGGCAAGATTCACCGTTCCAAATTCATCGATGACCGAATCCAGATCATCGAGCAGCAGTGGATAATCGTCCTTCACCTTGTCGGCGCTTGAAGTGAAGCGGAGCAATCCCTTCGCCAGTGCGGGTGAATCGCGCTTCGCGACAGCGAAAATCATTTCCTTGAGGGCAGATCGGGAACTCTTGTTGACTCGTCCGGTCATCCCTAAGTCAATGAGCACAATGCGCCCGCCATTGATGATGATATTGCCCGGGTGAGGGTCAGCATGGAAGAAGCCTTCATCAAGAATCTGAGCTGCGTAATTATCGACAAGTTTCTCGCCGATGTCGCTGAGGCTGTAGCCGGCATCGATGAGTTCCTGTGGATGAGACACTGAGATGCCATCCACATAGTCCATCACGACCACATGCTGCGTGCAAAGATTGATATAGGGGCTTGGGCAATCCATGTATGCATAAGGAGCGCAGAAGCGGCGGAAATCTCTCAGATTACGCGCCTCCATCAAGAAGTCGGTCTCATCCTGGAAGGTGTCCCACAATTCTTCGACCACACCGCGAAGATCAAGTATCTGGGCGCTCTGCGTAAACCTGGTGGCATAGCCCGCGAAGGAACGCATGATCTCAACATCCTGTGCCATGGTTTCCTTGACACCAGGACGCTGAACCTTGACTGCCACATCCTCTCCGGTCAGCAGCCGTGCACGATGAACCTGAGCCAATGATGCCGAACCGAGCGGAGTCGGGTCAATCGTCGAGAAAATAGTGTCAATCGGTCTGCCATATTCATTGGTGAGGGTGCTGATGACCGTATCATAGGGCATCGGATCCGCATCGGCCCTCAACTTTGAGAGTTCCTTGCGGAAAGCCTCGGGCAGAATCTCAGAACGCATGGATAGTATCTGCCCAACCTTCACAAACGTCGGCCCCAGGGCTTCGAGCATCAGCCGCAAATTCGTCGGAGTCACGCCGTGAAGAATGTCGAATTTACTGGCAATTCTGGCAATCTGGAACAGCCTATGCAACCGGCCATGCCTGCTGGCACGAAGGGTCTCCCCCTCGGCGCTGTCAGACAAACCGCCGAACAGACCTATTTTCTGTGTACGCGTGCGTTGTCGAAAGTCTCCTGTGCCATCGGCAGACGCACTGCCAGCAGAGTTCTTATCGCCTGAAACCATTGATGTATACCGCCCTCACAGAGCCTACAGCGCTCAATCAGAGTGCGTCGACGTTGTTGCCGAGGTCGTCTGGGTCTCCCGTCGAACCTTCATCTGCCTGCTCGGAGGGAGTTTCTTCGGAAACCTTCTGCGCATCCACTCGATCCGCTGCAGCGGAGCGCGCGCCAGCGCCGGTATTTTCCCTGAAGGTACGCTTCAACTCAGAGTTGAGCTGCTTTCCCTGCTCAACGGTTATTTCCCCCTTGCGCGCAAGGTCATCAACGATTGCTTGGCTCTTTTCGATTCCAGTAGCCAATGCCCCAACGCCTGCGAGCAACACTTTGCGCAGTCCATCACCTAGATCTTGAGTGGCCATGACATTCTCCTTACCTGTTGAAAGTCGTGCATCGGATGAGCACGAGCAAACAATGCAAAAACTGTTGGGAACAGTCGTCTGCCCTGATTGTCTGCGTTCTTTCAACTCTACTCTGTCAGACGCAATTATCCTGGAGTTTAACTGTGCGTATATCTTGCCCCTAGCTGACTGCGCATCATCTCGCATGGCGATTGCGAGGATTCGATGACTCTAGCGTGGCCGATGCATGGCAACGGTCTTGGCATGTTGCGCCAAGGCATCCAGACGCTTCAACTCGGCCTTGCCCTTGTCGCTTGGATGAGGCGCATAGGTGCCGTAGCGAAACATACAGGCCTTCGATATGAGGAAATCAGCGATTCCAGGATTCTTTGGCAGCAATGAGCCATGCATGTATGTGCCTATGACATTGTTGTTGATGGCTCCCTCGGTGCGATCAGCGCCGTTGTTGCCCATGTTGATCGAATCGACCTCACCCAAAGGCTTGGTACCCTCATGCAGAAAAGTCTGCCCGGAGTGATTCTCATAGCCCACGACTGCACCGAATTGTTCCGAATGCTCGACCAGATTGCCTATGAGCCGCAGCTTTTCGCCGATTGTGTGGACACCTAGCACACAGATTCCCGGCAGTCTATCGCCTTCGATGGGCTGGAAATACTCGCCGAAGAGCTGATACAGGCCGCAAATCATCAGCATGGGGACCCCTTGGTGCGCAAGACCCCTGAGAAGTTCCGCACGCTTGCATAGGTCACGAATGATCTTGCGCTGCCCTTCGTCCTGGCCGCCACCGCCGAGAATCATATCGACGTGATCAGGCCATGCATCGCCCTGGTTGTAGTAGTGAATCCTTGGTTCGAAGCCATACAGGCTCAAGCGACGTTCCACGGTAAGCAGATTGCCGGAATCACCATAGATGTTCATGTCTTTTGGATAGAGCGAGAGTACGTCAATTACCTCAGCCATACGTTGCATCCTTCCCTATCGTGGCTCGTGATATGTCCTGCGTTGATTGTGGTGCATCGCCGACGCGGTGCATTCGATACGTGCATCGTGTGTATGTTAGAGACCTGCATCCGCCACCTCAGTGAGATGCGAGATCAGTGTTCGGATCTTCAGCATAGCCGTATATGTGCAGAAAATACGCTTCGGATGACTTGGGTTCACTGCCAGGAAAGCTTCGAGGGCTGTTGAAGGGTTTGTTTCCGTGGCCCCCACATGAACCTGGTCATAATCGAGGCGCAAGGCCATGTCCCAAGCTCGAACGCCGGAAACAACAGCCACACCGGTCTCGCGCAGGGTGGTGAAATCGACGTCCCAGAGCCAGCTCATGTCACGTCCGTCAGCAAAATCGTCATTGATGACGATCATCGTGTCATGGCCCGTTGGGTTGAACGAGGCCAGTGCGAGTCTGAAGCCCATGGGATTCTTTACCAGCACAAGTTCGATCGGGGTGCCATGGAAATCTATGATCTCGCCACGGCCAAAGGCAGGCGTCACATGCGAAAGAGCCGTTACCATCGACTGCGCATCGATCGTCTTGCCAGCACTTGCGAACGATGAATTCTTGATGACCCGACCGATGAGGGTGAGAGCGGCAGCCGCATTGAAGAGGTTGTATACGCCCTCGAGCTTAACGGTCGTTGAAAATACCGCACCGAAAATATCGAAGATGGCTCCGTGATCAATCAGACCATTGAGAGTGACGTCAGCGTGAAGCTCCAGGTTGGAGGACTGCGAACCATCGACTGAAGCATCGGTCGTGGCAGCTGACGACACTTGCAGCAGGGCTGCCGGATTGTCGACTGACCCCTTGCCCGATTCCCTTGCAGGATCGTTGTCTGCGATGTCATCATGCATGTTGTCGTCATCTGGGAAATATGAGCGCATTGCAGGAGCAAGACCGAAGTAAGCGCACTGCACGCCCTCGGGAACCAGCTTGGACAGGGCGGCGATGCGAGGATCCTCACGATTGAGCACCACCGTGCCGGTGGTATGTTTGGCAACTTCACCGAGTAACTTGGCCGTGTTGTCGATTTCACCGAATCTATCGAGTTGATCGCGCATGACGTTCAGCAACAGTGCATATCTTGGTTCAACCTGATGTACAAAGTGCACCGCATAGGCTTCGTCAAGTTCAAGTACGGCAATATCGGCATCGATGTTGCCTTTGACATCAACCTTGTCCAGCAGAGCAGAGACCACTCCCCTCGTGAAATTCGAACCGGTTGGATTGGTGAATACCTTCATTCCCAGTGTTTCGAGAATCGAAGAGACCATACGCGTCGTCGTGGTCTTGCCGTTGGTTCCTGAAACCAAGACGACTCCATCCGGCAGCTGGGCCAATGTTCTGGCGAGAAAATCCGGATCGCAGGCCTCAATGACCTTGCCGGGGAAGGCGCTGCCACCGTGACGAGTCAAGCGGGACAACGCTCGGATGCTCTTGCCAAGAATCGGGATCAAGAACGAATACCACGGTTTTGCGGATCTACCCTTGCTTAATGCTGAAGTCATTCATTACCACCAGATACATTTGCTCGAATCATGTGTACCAACTGCTTTACGTCGTTCCCAAAAGTCTTGTGTGCCTATGTGCCGCGCGTCGGTCGCGCGCGTACGTGATCACGGCCGGCTGCGTTGC
Organism: Bifidobacterium aquikefiri; assembly: GCF_002259795.1. Classification (GTDB taxonomy): domain Bacteria; phylum Actinomycetota; class Actinomycetes; order Actinomycetales; family Bifidobacteriaceae; genus Bombiscardovia; species Bombiscardovia aquikefiri. The sequence continues at coordinate 89,198 of NZ_MWXA01000006.1, forward strand.
TGCGCACATCGCAAGCTCGTTGTGAACATTGCCCCTATCGGCGCATTGTGTTTCCACGCCATAATACACACCCAATGCACCAAGCAGATGTGTAGGCAGTCCCCTGATGCTGCCTACACACCATCTTGCTGATAATCCTGGGGCATGTCCTTGAATTTGGAGGTTGCTCCGAGGAATGCAAGGTGGAAGGTGTCGGTCGGGCCATTACGGTGCTTTGCCATGATGATGTCAGCCTCACCAGGTCGGTCTTCCTTGTCGTAGAAGTCCGGGCGATGAACGAGGAGCACCACGTCGGCATCCTGCTCGATGGAACCGGATTCGCGCAAATCCGCAAGCATTGGCTTGCGATCGTTTCTCATTTCTGGGCCACGATTCAGCTGACTGAGTGCGACTACAGGCAGATTCAGCTCCTTCGCCAGAAGCTTCAAGGCACGCGAGAACTCCGAAACCTCCTGCTGACGCGATTCGACTCGCTTGCCTGAACTCATCAGCTGCAGATAATCGATGACCACAAGTTTAAGATCGTTGGTCTGTTTAAGGCGGCGACATTTGGCTCGAATTTCCATCAGGCTCATGTTCGGCGAATCATCAATGAACAGTGGCGACTCATCCAAGGTGCTCCAGAAGCGATTGAGCGTATTCCAACGTTCTGGTGTGATGTCATCGGCACGACGCAGGGCCACGAGAGGAATGTTCGTTTCTGCCGAGATAATGCGCTGCGCCAGCTCGGTCTTGCTCATCTCGAGCGAGAATATGACGGTTGCCATGTGATGATGGAGCGCTGCCGAGCGCGCAAAATCGACCCCCAGCGTGGACTTTCCCATGGCAGGTCGACCTGCGACGACGATCATCTGGCCAGGTTGAAGCCCCTGGGTCACGTCATCCATATCGCGAAAGCCCGTTGGCACACCGCGCTGCAGATCACCGTTCTGGAGTTTGTCGAGCTGGTCGAGAGCATCGTGGACCACCGGTCCTATGGCTGAATAATCCTGACGAACCTTGCCCACACTCATCTCGTAGACTTCGGACTGCGCCAAATTGACGATGTCTTCAGCCTGCGATCCCTCTGCCGAATAGCCAAGCTGCGCAATTTTCGTTCCCGCTGTAATCACGTTACGAAGAATGGCGCGCTGATGCACGATTTCGGCATAATATGTGGCGTTTGCTGCAGTCGGAACGGATGCAACCAATGAATGCAAATAGTCCGTGCCACCAACCTTGTCAAGGTTGCCGTCCTTGAGCAGCTGATTCGCGACAAGCACGGCATCGACTGGCTGCGAGGTCGAGAAGAGTGAAATGACCGCTTCGTAAATGGTCTGATGCTTTGGTTGATAAAAATCGGAAACGTCAATCAGCTGACTGACCTCGCCAATGGCATCCTTGCTCATGAGCATTCCACCCAGCACAGCCATCTCAGCTTCATCATCATGCGGCGGAATGCGGTCAAACAAAGCATCGCCAGAAGGCAGGGCGATACTGGTGTTTGAATCATTGTTGCGCGATGAATCGGGAAAGCCGGAAGAACTCATAGCGATGATTCTACGATGTGCCCTTGTCAGTAGGGCATCATTGATGGAGCGCCACGCCCCTATCCGTTCGAATCTGGATCACAGGGCCGTGAAGAATGCTATGAGACCAAAGAGTATTCCTGGTGCATTTGCAATGGCAATCGGCAAATCACGAGGTTTCTTCAGCAATGCGTACGTCACCCAAAGTGTACAGTTGAATGCAGCAACAAGCGGTTGAACAGGGCTTCCCTTGTCGCCTGCCAGGTTGTTCGCAATTTGTGGAATGTACGAGACATACATCAGTATTGCCGTCGTTGTGGCTACCCAGCTCAAATAGTGGAAGAATTTTTCAGTATTCATTGATCCCCTCTCACCCATTGCACATGGAGTCACGCACGATCTGATGATTAATTCTCAAGGTACATGAATGAAAGGACGCTCATTCACAAGGTGTTGCGCTGTTACTCATGCATTCTCTATTCTGCATTTTCAGCATTTTTTCAACTTCAGTTCACCAATTCGGCACCGTTTCATCACCTCGTGTTCATTAATTGTGGATAAAAAAATAAGTTATCCACAATTTAGGCGTGTTTATGGGGATAATTCACAAAGTTATCCACACGGTGGGTATAACTTTGTGGATAGCCGGGGGATAAGATTGATATTGCGTTGCTCGCTTCTTTTTTTCCTAGAAGAGTGCTATGTAATTTTTCTTTCATCGTTTCGTCCCATTCATTTGCACATCGCAACACTCGTTATTGCACAATGAGCCCCTCATCATACGTGCAGTTGATCGCATTCATGCTTCACACACAGCACGACTTCACTGCACATGCCGTGATCCTTTTCTTATACCATTGTTCAATGGTCTGAGAAAGCCTGTACCATCTTTGGCGCAACCCAAACGAGTCGGAAGGGGCAATCCCATGGCTGTGACACATCACGATGAGGACATGGCGGCCGGACATCAGCAATCCCCATATCTGCACATCGCCGCACTCGCAATTCCCACTTTCGGGCAGTTGATTGCCGAACCAGCCTTCATCCTTATCGATACAGCCGTTGTCGGCCATGTGGGAGGTGCAGCACTCGCTGGACTTTCCATAGGTTCCACCATCATCCTCACCACCGTTGGACTATGCGTGTTCCTGGCATATGGCACTACCTCACAGGTAGCGAGGCTCATCGGAGCTGGCCGAAAGCGCCAGGGACTCGAAGCCGGCGTTGATGGCATGTGGCTCGCGCTGATCATTGGAGTTATCGTCTCCCTCGGCATTTTTCTGTTCAGCCGGCAGATATGCGCATTCATGGGAGCTCAAGGTCAGGTGCTCCGTCAGGCAACAATATATGTGAATGCCGTGGTGTTCGGACTTCCGGGAATGCTGCTCGTATATGCCGCAAATGGAATCTTCCGTGGTCTTCAGAAGGTTCGTATCACGCTGATTGCAGCAATAACGGGAGCCATCATCAACACGGTTCTCGATATCGTGTTCGTTGTCATACTCCATTGGGGCATTCTGGGATCTGGCATTGCCACGCTGATTGCACAGTGGGTCATGAGCATCATGCTCATAGTGCCTGCTGCGATGTGGGTGGTCAAGGAAGGCGCTAGCTGGTTACCGCGTATTACAGGTATAGCATCAAGTGCAAGCGACGGGCTGCCATTGTTCATTCGAACTCTTGCCCTGCGCGTATCGCTGTTCGTGACCGTCGTTGCCGCCGCAAAGATGGGTCAGCAGGTTCTAGCCGCCTATCAAGGTGTCAACGCCACATGGAACCTCGCGCTGAATGTGCTTGACGCGATAGGCATTTCGGGTCAATCACTCGTAGCCACGGCTCTCGGCGCGAAGCACCGCAAGGAGACGCGATTCATGGTGCATGCCTCAGGCACAGCTGGCATGTGGATGGGAGTATTCACCGGAGGCATGATGGCGCTGCTGGGGTTCACCGCCACAGGATTGTTTAGCCCTGATGCGCAGATCCAGCATCTGATTATGGTCGGCATGGTTGTGCAGGCCGTGTTTCTGCCGCTCTGTGGATGGATGTGGGCGCTTGATGGGATTCTTATTGGCGCAGAGGATTATCGGTATCTCGCGGCAACCTGCACGCTCACCTCAGTGGTCTATGTGCTTGCGCTTTGGGGTTTGACTTCATTGGACTGGCCCAATGCCACATGGAGAATCGCCATGCTATGGGCAGCGATCAATGTGTTCTTCATTGGCATTCGAGCGATAAGCAATGGCATACGCGCACAAGGTGAGGTGTGGATCGAGCGCGCCATCACCCCTCATGCAACTCGCTAGGCAGGCTGTTGCGTCCGCACTATCGCTCTGCGCACAGCCTGATACATGTTTTCCACAATCGATGCTCTCCACGAAGACCAGCCATAACGTTTTGTAATGGCTTCGTTCGCCGTTGCTCCGAGTGAGGATCCGTCTGCCTTAGTCAGATCATAAAGCATGTCAAGCAGCACAGGATCTCGACGAATGCGATTCGCAAGATCCTCAATCACCACCGTGTCGTGTGGATTCTTGGTCGTCGCATACTGGGATAGCGTCAGATGCTCGCGAACAAGCAGGGTGGCCATAGCGACTATGTTCTGCGCATATCCGATGCGGCTGAGGATAATCGGCACGTGCCGCGCACCTTCAATCGAATGGTCAAGGATTCCCTGACGCTTGCCAATATCATGAAAAATGCCGGCCAACAGCAGAGCCGCATAATGATCATCGTCATATCTGCCGCCGCTGTGCGTCTGTCTGTCCAAGCGTGAAGCGACCTCAACCATGTGTCTGTCAATGGTGTATCGATGGGCATCCGATGCGCTTGGACGATTACGAACACCCAGCCATTCCGGCACCAAGCGTCCAGGAACATCAACGTAGTCGATCTCTTCCCAGATACGCATAAGCGTTGGGCCAGATGCGAGCAGACGAACGAACAATTCGCGCTCCTCTTCGGTCCATGCATGATCCTGTATAGGCGACCGCCGAATATTCAAGAGGGTTGCCACGGAGATTGGCAGATTGAACTCAGCGGCTGCGACTGCCACGCGAAGAGCGATGGAACGATCACGAACCGGATTTTCGCCAATCGCAAGAACGATTTCCTGCTCATGGGTTGCCACCCCATGAGCAACGACATCAAATCTGGGCGCCCCGCGTCTGCCACGAAAGAAGGTGAAGCGTGGCTTCTCATGAATTAACGAGTGCTGAGCATTTGACGAAGTCATGTCAAGAGATAGTGCAATGCGGCGGCCCAAGGCCGCAAGGACCGTCTGCAAATCGTCTATGGCGACGATATCGCGCGATTCCTCGGGAAGCGTGGGATCCGCCAATCCAAGCATCTTTGCTACCTTGGGCTGGTACTGGTGGAGCAGCATATCAGTATCACGGTTGGCAATCAGATGAATGCTATCGCGTACATCAAGCAGGCGTTCAACTGCGGCATCGTATCTTCCGTGAGGTCTGTCAGCAAGCCATGTAGCCGTAAGTGCAGAGACGAGAACGGCATCTCGAAGCCCGCCACGGGCCTCCTTGATATCTGGTTGATTGATATACGCCAGACGACCGAATCTATCGAGACGCGTAGTTGCGGACTCGACGAGCTCTGGAAGGCGCTTCCTCGCTGCCTTTCTCCATCTGTCAAGAATTGAAGAAGCTATGTCAGCAATAAGATCCGTATCCCCTGCAACAGGAAGCACGTTCAGCCATCCCATTGCGGCAGGAAGATCATGATCGGTAACAGATTCGCATTGTGCCCGGGTTCTTACCGAATGATCAAGGTCCAAACCCGAATCCCACAGTGGGTACCAGAGCTTGTCAGCCAATTGCGAGACCTGTTCGTCGTTGAGGGAATGGGTATCCACGATCAAGACCAGATCCAGGTCAGAACTCGGACCGAGCTGTTTTCTCGCCAGAGACCCCACGGCGGCAAGACCGACCCCGCTATCCGGTATGTCAAAAGGTATCTCGTCCGTTGCGTGTTTCCACAGAGTGCGCAAAGCATTCAGTACGAACTCGGATCGTTGAGCTCTTTTTTCACTCCCCTGACGATATACACCGTCAGAATCCGGTTGACTCATGGCTACGAGCTTGTCATGGAGACCTTGGACTGCTGTAATCATGAAAATCATCCCTCACCACATGCGTTGACCGAAAAATTGGCGTTTACAAAGCGATATTCCGAGTTTTGTTGCCTTTTCAAGGTACAAGACGTATATATCCTTGAAATGACGACATAATTAAGCCAAAAATCGCTTTTACACTTTGAAAAGGCAACAAAACTCAATACCTCGGGAAAAACGTATCCCCACACAAAGCCTTGTGTGGGGATACGTGTGATGATGATCTACAGCGTGCTCATGTGAGCCGGTTTCAGATGGCCGCTGAGCCTGTTTCGCCCGTTCGAACCCGAGTTACCGATTCGAGAGGTGAAACCCAAACCTTGCCATCGCCAATGGTGCCCGTTGCAGCAGCCTTGACAATGACATCGACAAGAGTCTCCGCATCTGCATCATCAGCAATAATCTCGATGCGCACCTTGGGAATGAGATCGACGGTATATTCCGCACCGCGGTAGATCTCCGTATGACCGCGCTGACGACCGTATCCGTTGGCCTCCGAAACAGTAAGACCGTGGACTCCAGAAGCAGACAATGCTTCCTTTACGTCATCAAGCTTATGTGGCTGAATGATTCCTGTTATAAGCTTCATCTCACTTCACCTCCTTGAGGATTGAGCTGGCAGTTCCAGCGAAATCGTAAGCACGCTCGCCCTGATCAGCCAAATCAACGCCGCTGACTTCCTGGGCCTCAGTAACGCGCCAACCAATGGTCTTCTCGAGTGCGAACGCAATAACGGCAGTAACCACGCCAGAGAAGATGATTGCCACACACGCAATCACGATCTGAACGAGCAGCTGCTTGAAGTCGCCACCAGCGAACAGACCGGTCCCCTCGCCGAAGAAACCAATAAGAACGGTTCCTGTAACACCACCAACACCGTGGACACCTACGACATCGAGCGAATCATCATAGCCGAATCTGAATTTGAGACCACATGCGAAGCAGCATACGATACCCGCGATAAGACCAAGGACCATTGCCCAGAATGGCGAAACGACATCGGCAGCAGGCGTGATTGCAACCAGACCGGCAACCATGCCTGAAGCAGCACCGATCGCTGTGTAATGGCCTGAACGGATCTTTTCTGTAAAGAGCCATCCGAGGGTTGCGGCTGAAGTCGCTGCCGTGGTAGATACCCAGGCATACCCTGCGGTGCCGTTCGCACCGAAGGCGGAACCTGCGTTGAAGCCGAACCAACCGAACCAGAGCAGGAAAGCACCAAGCATGACGAATGGGACATTGTGCGGCTTGAACGGCTCCTTGGCGAAGCCCTTACGCTTGCCAATGATGAGAACGATAACCAAAGCCGCAATTGCAGCATTGATGTGTACAACGGTGCCACCTGCAAAATCATGAGCATGTGCACCGATTGCCTGTGAGATTGCACCGTCTGGAGAAAGCAGACCGCCATTCCACACCATGTGCGCCATCGGGGCGTAGTCGAAAGTGATCCACAAAGCAACGAAGATCATCCAGGTGCTGAACTTTATACGTTCTGCAAGCGCACCGGAGATCAATGCGACGGTAATCATCGCGAATGTCACCTGGAAGGCCACGTCAATGCTTGGTGGGTAAGAAGCACCCTTGGTGCTCACGGAGCCAAAGACACCATCCGTTGAGACCATCGTGTCCTTAAGCAGGAACCCTGTGGCAGGATCGCCAAAGATTCCACCAATGTCAGTGCCCGCATAGGCAATTGACCAACCCCATAACGTCCACACGATTCCAGTAACTGCCAAAGCACCTACCGAAAGCATCAGCATATTCAGAATAGCCTTTGCGCGGACCATACCTCCATAGAAGAACGCCACTGCTGGCGTCATGAGGAATACAAAGGACGCGGATGTTAACATCCATGCTGCGTTACCAGTGTCCATATCTACCTCCCTCTCATTTTTCTTTTTCTCTCTGCCTACCAAGGCCGAGAATCGATGTCGAGCGAACCCGACCTCTAACAATGGTAGCGACCTCTCCTTAGAGGCCAACGATTGCAATACAACGTGGTATGAGTTTCGGTCTTCGTCACTCAGCGTTACGGCAATGTAACAATGTCAGCTATCGTGCAACATTGAGTTCACTCAGTTCACTCAGTTCACTGCAAGGATGCCATCAACGAATGTCGCGGGATCGAAAACGGTCAGATCATCGGGTCCTTCACCCAGCCCGACCAACTTCACCGGAACGCCAAGTTCCTGCTGAACCGAGATGACGATGCCACCTCGCGCTGAGCCGTCAAGCTTGGTGAGGACAATGCCCGTAATGCCAATTGCATCGGCAAATACCTTGGCCTGTGCCATGCCATTCTGCCCAGTCGTTGCATCGAGCACCAGCAGGACTTCGTCAACCTTTGCCGTTTTTTCGATAACGCGACGAATCTTTCCCAACTCCTGCATCAGGTTGGCCTTGTTCTGCAGACGTCCTGCTGTATCGACAATCAGAACATCGCTCCCCTGCTCCTTCGCAGTATGGGCGGCCTCAAAGGCAACCGATGCGGGATCGGCTCCATCCTTGTCGCTTCGAACAACCCTCACACCTACACGGTTACCCCACGTTTCCAACTGATCTGCAGCCGCAGCTCGGAAGGTATCTGCCGCAGCCATCATCACAGTCCTACCTTCGGCGACGAAGAAGCGCGCCAACTTACCCGCAGTCGTTGTCTTGCCTGTTCCATTGACGCCGACCATAATGATTACCGATGGTTTCTGGTCGTTTGGCACCTGTGTCTCAGAGAGTTCCGCACACAGCCTGCGATCCATACCTGCATCAACGATGGCGAGCAGTCTGGTCTTAAGCATCTCGCGCACGGTATTCGGTTCAGTTTCGCCCTGGATGCGTACATCCGACTTGAGCTGATCGACAAGGCGGGAACTGGCATCAGCACCGACATCGGCCAGAAGCAAAGTGTCTTCGACATCTTCCCAGTCGCTATTCGTCAGATGATTTTTGCTGAGAATCGTAAACAGTGCCTTGCCAAGAGGATTCGCACTCTTGGAAAGTCGCGCCCGAAGACGAATCAACCTCGATGTTGCAGACTCCGGAGTCTGCACCTGAGGAATTGCAGGTACTGTCATCTGTGGTGATGCAGACTCTGGAGAGCCTGACGTGACTGTGCCCGTTGCAGTTGAGCTGCGTGTTCCTTCTGCAGAGTCAACTGGCGGCATGTCCTGGGATTGAGTGGAAATGCCTGTAGCGTCTGGCCTGCTGCCCTTCTTTCTGGCAGCTCTGATTATCAGTGCGGCAACGATGATTGCAAGAACCAGTGCCATCAATCCGATGACGAGATAAATCACAGAATTTGTATCCATACTGTTCACCCTAAAAATCGAGAGGGACAGGCTTCACGGTGTCCTAGCGGCCGACCTTGGGAATATCGCCGGTATTCTGCTGTGAATTCTGTGCCTCGGCATTCAGATCGGGAGCATTGTGCAAGGATGATGGCTCATCCGAATCCGTTTGGAACAACGCGTGCACCTCAACTACGGAATCATTGTTTACGTATACAGGATTCTCAGAGGTCTCCTCAAACATCCTTCTCGTTCCAGCAGAAGGATGTACACGCATCGTTGGTTCAAATGACGGCGCGCTGCCAGCAACGCGCGGATCATGACGCTTGTGCTTGATGTCCCAGCCTTCGCGCGCATGCTCGTCTATATCAGCGGAGACCGAACCATTCCTGGATTCGCCCCGAGCCAGCCATAGCACCACAATTACCAAAACTGCAAGCACTAGCAGCCAAATGAGTATTGCCCAAACCATAGTATTCATTCTGCCAGTTTCCGCTCAATTCTCAAATAATGAACCACACTCCTCCTTGTTCTTTACACCTGAAGCTCGATTTTCATTGGACGACGCAGATGCGGACGCTGCCGAACGCAGACACTGACGAAGCCAATCGGATGGAAGGATAGAGGACAATCAAAGAGTATATTGCCATTATAGGGTTTTGCTTGTTACTCGCCTTACACATGGCAGCAAAGATGGGTAGGGTAGCGCACGTGCCACACTAGGGTCTTATGAGTGGGACAACAAGGATGACTTCTTTTCAGCGGCGTGAACAACTATTGACCGTTGGCAGGGCGTTATTCGCCTCACAGGGGTTCGAAGCCACGAGCGTTGAGGAAATCGCATCGAAGGCAAAGGTCAGCAAGCCCATTGTCTATGAACATTTTGGCGGCAAGGAAGGACTCTACGCTGTGGTTGTGGACCGTGAAATGCAATCCTTGACGACTGCATTGACCGATGCGCTGAGCGATGCCGAAGGACATCCACGTCAAATTGTTGAAAAAACAGCCCTTGCATTGCTCACATATATTGAGGAGCATACCGAAGGTTTCAAGATTCTTGCCCGCGACTCACCGACGACCGATCCTGCGAGTTCGTTCAGCTCGCTTCTGGGAGAGGTCAGCATGCGCGTTGAGGAAATTCTGAAGGAACAGTTCCGACACCGCAAAATATCGACCAAGGGTGTACCTTTCTATGCTCAGATGCTGGTGGGGATGACAGTCTTCACCGGACAATATTGGGCGGATGGACGCAAGGCAGGCAAGGAACAGCTAGCTGCCTACATCGTCAACCTGGCGTGGAATGGTCTATCCCGATTGGAATCGAAGCCAACGCTCCGATACGAAGGCAAGCATGCGAAGACCGCACGATCCGAAAAGAACGAAAAGGCCGTGGATGGCGAGGACCGCACAGCTCAGCACAAGTCCGGCGAATTGCTCTCTCCAGTTGCCTCAGCGGAGAACACTATGAACAATGGCACGAACTCGGACACGAGCATAGAGAGCCCCGAGACCACTGATGCAGACAGGAGCCTTAGTCAGAGTGCTACTCAAAGCAGTGATCAGAGCATTACTCAGAACACTACCAACGATGCACGGGAAGACACACACGAGACCAAAGCCACAGAAACGGTCGAAGACACAAGCGAAGGCACCATGCAAGCTTGAGCGAACCCTGCGGTCAATATCATTGAAGATGCGCAGCATGATGGTTGCAGGAATCAACCATGCAACTTTTCGTATGATGCCTTGAGTGTGCGAACAATTGTCGTTATCTGATTGGCTGCCAACGGTTTCTGGAAAGTCATTCTTATTGATGTCTTCGCAGTCTGCTCATCAAAACCCATGGCAAGCAAGGTATGTGGCGCCGCATTGCTGCCATCCGAGCATGCCGATCCACTCGAACACATGATGCCTGCGGCATCAAGATCCACCAGAAGCGCCTCGCCCCATACCCCCGGAAAGACGAAGGACGCATGTCCGGGCAAACGTCGTTCAGCATCAGGCGAGCCCGTGAGTCTCACTTGCGGAATTGCCTCTTGGATCGCTGCAATGAGTTTGTCACGCGAATCGGCAAGTTCGGCATTCAGAGACTGCCGATGTTCGAGGGCAGTGTGCAACGCCACTGCCATACCGACAGCACCTGCGACATTCTGAGTTCCTGAACGGCGTCCCTGCTCTTGCCCCCCACCGGATATCAAGGGCTCAAAGGGTGTTGTTGATCGTAGAATCAGTGCACCAAGCCCTTTGGGTGTGCCGAACTTATGCCCGGATATGCTCATTGCATCAACGCCCAGAGCTGCCATATCAACCGGAATATGACCCACTGCCTGGACTGCATCCGTATGCATGAAAGCCCCTGCACTATGCGCCATGGCAGCAATCCGAGCAACGGGTTGAATCGTTCCGACTTCATTGTTTGCCAACGTGACGCTCACCAAAGCAGTTCGCTCTGTGATAAGAGTTTTGGCTGCGTCGATATCGATGCAGCCAAACTCGTCAACGGGAAGAACATCGATATGGAAACCAAAATACTGTGCCATCCACTCTGCCGATTCGCTTATTGCAGGATGCTCAACGGCACTGATGGCAATGCGATTGCGCGTCGCCCTTCCACTGTTGTGGATCGGATAGTGCTGCGGCACATCGCTATGGAACGCATCGCCCTGACTTTCTTGAGTCAGCAATGCCATGGCAATGCCTTTGATTGCGAGATTGTCGGATTCAGTGCCGCCAGAAGTGAAAATCACATCCTGTGCAACAGCCCCCACATCGGAGGCGAAACAACTCCGAGCCCTCTCCAACGATTCCGCAGCCGCTTTTCCAAAGGCATGTACACTCGCCGGATTGGCATAGTCGCTAAGCCAGAACGGAAGCATCGCCTTGATCACGCTTGGAAACGCTGCCTGCGTCGAAGCAGCGTCAAGATATAATTCCTCCGATGGACTGGAGCTTGCGGACGCACACATCTAACTCACCCAATCCAATCCAAGATCAACCCCTATGACGCTATGCGTCAGCGATCCGATGGAAATGACATCGATTCCCGAATCAGCTATAGAACGCACTTTCTCCAAGGTCATGTTTCCACTCGCTTCAATCTCGATCTGGTGATGACTCATGCGGTGAATGTTCCGTACGGCTCGCACGGTGTCTGCCGGAGAGAAATTGTCAAGCATGATTACATCCGGTTTGCCCTCAAGCACGTCATTAATCTGCCCAAGATCATCAATCTCAACCTCCACGCTTACGGGCTTGCCATCGACACGTATCTTTCGTGCCTCTTCAATCGCATGAGCTATCGTAATTCCAGAGCTGCGAAGTGCAGCCAGATGATTGTCCTTCATCATCACCGCATCGGATAGTCCGTCACGATGGTTGGTGCCACCCCCACAGACGACGGCGTACCGTTGTATCGCTCGCAATCCGGGAAGCGTCTTGCGCGTATCTTTTATGGCAATGGACTTGCCCTGAACCTCATTCACAAACATTGCCGTGGCAGTTGCAATGCCAGTCATGTGCTGGACGAAGTTCAATGCGATGCGCTCACTGCGCAAAATAGCGCGCATTGAACCACTCACTTTCGCCAGTCTTTCTCCTGCCTGAAAATGATGACCGTCGGCAGCATATTGCTCAACCTCCACCTGCGTATCGATGAAGGAAAAGGCATCGGCAAATATGCTGATCCCACTGAGCACCCCACCTTCTCTCGCCACCAGATCCGCTTCACCGATGACATGTTCGGGAATGACATGCTCTGAGGTGATGTCTCCATTCGGAGAATCCTCTTCAAAGGCTCTGTGCAAGACATCCTGGATTGCAGATTGATCTAATATCATGGGTTTCCTTGTGATTACGGTGTGTTGTGGGACGAAGACTGCTCGTCGCCCAAATTGCGATCTATGCCTATGCTCTGGTATGTGCGCCCAATGATTCTGGACGGTTCAAGGCAGCCTGCGCTATCACATATCCGACGGTGACGAGATTGCGATCTTCCAAGAAGCTCCTGTCTAGAACACAATCCTTCGCATTGCTGCCTGGCATGTCTCGCTGATCATAGGCATCGTTCATCGCATGCAGCCACGACGAAAGTGTCTTGACCGCATACTGCAAGTCGGCTTCTCTGCGAATAACACCGACCTTTGTCCACATCAGCTTCTGAATTTCGACTCGTGAGGGTATGCGTCCTCCTTTGGTCTTCGCTACTTGAGAAGGCCGGCAATCAACCTGCCCAGCAGCTTCATGAGCCGGTGCAATCCCTCGTATTCGGTCCGCAATCGCCGTGGCGCCTGCACGCTTGCCAAATACCAAGCCCTCAAGAAGCGAGTTCGAGGCCAGACGATTTGCCCCATGCACTCCGGTTCTCGCACATTCACCGGCTGCATAGAGCCCTCTGATGGTTGTTCTTCCCCAAAGGTCGGTATGTATGCCGCCCATCCAGTAGTGCGCGGCAGGAGTAACCGGAATCGCCTCATGAGACCAGTCGAAGCCTTCCTTTGTGGTGAAATTATCGAGTGTCGGGAAACGACGTTTCAAGAAATCAGCCAAATGAGGATGCTTCCGTGCAAGCACGGTGACATCCAGACGAACGGGTTCCCCGTCTTGATCCATCATGGTACGGAAGTTGGCCCGTGCGACGATGTCTCGAGGAGCCAGCTCTGCTCGGGGATCAATGGTTGGCATATAGCGCTTGCCCTGTGCGTCAAGAAGGACTGCGCCCTCACCTCGAACGGCTTCAGATACCAGAAAATGCCGGTGAGACGCCAGAGCAGTTGGATGGAATTGATAGAATTCCGCATCCTGAATACGAGCGCCAGCACGCCATGCTGCGGCTACACCATCACCGGTTGCGATTTCAGGATTGGTCGTATATTCATAGACCTGGCCTGCTCCCCCGGTTGCCAAGATGACTGAATTCGATGCAATCTCAATAAGATGACCAGGTGCTACAGCTGACCGTTCGCGTAACGCGTCGACAATCGAATCACTATTTCGAGCCTCATAAGCCCTTTGCAGCAATGGAGAAGTGACGGCATCAGGGTCAATGCGCACTTTGAGACCATGGACTGCTCCATTCCGTATGCAAAGATCCTCCAAAAATGCGTATTCGAGAATGTGAATGCGCGGATTTGCAGCAGCCACTGCAGCCAAATCCACTTCCATCACATATCCCGTCGCATCACCACCGGCATGCAGTATGCGAGGCACTGAATGAGCACCCTCCATGCCATGCTGCAGTTGACCGGAAGCATCTCTATCGAAGTGCACCACACCCTGAGCCAGGGCGCGTACCGCATGAGCACCTTCAGTCGTCAAAATCCTGACCGCTTCCTCATCGCACAGACCATCACCGGCAAGCAAGGTGTCATGCATATGCAGTGCGGGGCTATCCGTTTCGGCTATGGCTGCCGCTATGCCCCCTTGAGCGCAGTATGTGTTGGACATGGTGAAATTCGCCTTGGAGATGAGCAGAACGTCTTCAATCGGTTGACCGGAATCAAGTTCGGACGTCTCATTCCCACCCGCAACCGCGAGCGCTGCTGAAAGTCCTGCAATTCCAGCTCCTACAACCACGATCATGGATGAACCTCCAACATTCTTTCCAAGGCGATTCGCGCCTCAGCGGCTGTGTCCGAATCAACGGTTATGCGATTGACAATGTCACCCTCAATGATGCTTTCCAATGCCCACGCCAAGTAAGCTGGATGAATTCGATACATGGTCGAGCAAGGGCAGACCACAGGATCGAGGCAGAAAACGGTTTTATCGGGATATTGCGCGGCAAGTCGATTGACGAGATTGATTTCCGTCCCGACTGCAATGACAGAACCTGGCTTGGCCTGTTCGATCTCTTTGACAATATATGCCGTTGACCCTGTGCCGTCTGCTGCCTGAACAACTTCCATCGAACACTCAGGATGCACGATTACCTTCACTCCTGGGTAAGCGGCACGAGCCTTCTCTATTTGCTCGACAGTGAATCTCTGATGTACCGAGCAGAATCCCCTCCAGAGAATCAATTTCGCCTTAGCGTAGGTCATGGCCTGCGATCCGCCCATGGGACGGAATGGATTCCACAGTTGCATGCGTTCGAGTGGAATCCCCATCTGCATGCCGGTATTTCTTCCCAGGTGCTGGTCAGGGAAGAAGAGCACGCGTTGTCCGCGTTCAAAGGCCCATGCCAAAACAGCTCTCGCATTCGAGGATGTGCACACGATTCCTCCGTGCCGTCCGCAGAAAGCCTTCAATGCTGCCGAGGAATTCATGTAGGTGATGGGAATGATCGGGACTCTGCCCTTGTCATCGGTGCCCTTCCCACACGCTTCCATCAGTTGGGACCAGCAATCTTCGACCTGATCGATATTCGCCATATCGGCCATCGAGCACCCCGCCGAAAGATTGGGAAGTGTGACGCTCTGTTCAGGCAGGGAAAGAATATCGGCAGTTTCTGCCATGAAGTGAACCCCGCAGAACACTATATGCTGTGCATCAGCGTGTTCTGTCGCATTCTTTGCGAGTTGAAAAGAGTCACCCACATAGTCGGCATGCTCAACGATCTCGTCTCTTTGATAGAAGTGCCCCAAAATCAGAAGGCTGGAGCCCATTTTTGCCTTCGCTTCGACAATGCGCGCATGCAACTCCTCGTCAGAAGCAAGTCGATATTTCTCAGGAATCATGCGCTGTTTGGGAGCAAGAGAGGGAAGCTTGTCGAAGATCGAGGCGCCAGGTCCATAGGTTGGCTTTTCCGTAGGCTTGTCAAAGGCCCAAGGGTCTAGCGTGAGTCGGGAATCACAGCTATCTTCAGCGCCAAGGCGCTCCAGTATTTCATTGATTGCGGTCATGATGTTCCTTTACTCTCAACACTTCTCCCATGCGGTTTGAATGCGAAGATTCATCTGTGCTGCCTGGCCGTGTTCGCAGCCAGTACCTTATGCGATGTGAGCGCAGCAAGTGAACCTTCGTAGATTTCTTCAATCGGAGTATCTGCCGAGTAGCGATAGAGTGCTGCAGGACGATGCCTGCCCTCGGCCTGATACTTTCCCGTCTGTTGCAAGGAGTCTGATGTCAGCATTCGTCTTCGAAAATTAGCCGGATCCAACGCCTTGCCAAGGACTGCCTCATATACATGTCGCAATTGAGCCAGCGTGAATTCGTTGCCTACCAAGCGCGAGGCAATGGAAGAGTACTCGATCTTGTTTCTTAGCCGCCACAATGCATAATCGACGATTGCCTCATGATCGAAAGCCATCTCAGGCAGTGCATCAGTCGCGAACCACTGAACATTGTTTGCCTCATGCAGCGTTTCGGCCTCAGCTTGCCCCACCAAAGCCCAATACACAATGGAAACCATGGGCAATCCTCCCTGAGAGCGAGCAGGACCTCCAAACGTGTAGAGCTGTTCCAAATAGTGAGGATGCATCGCCGTTGTGGATTCCAAAGCGGTGAAAGCCGCATCCTCAAGGGAAATATCGCTGCGCAGACCGGCACCGGGCAGTGCCCAGCAACCGAGGTATGGCTGTTTCACACGCTTGACCAAGGGAAGCCAGAGTCTACCAACTTCGTTACTGGCAGGCGCATCGTCATGGTGTGCAGATTTTCCCAAGCCAGAAGCAATGTTTGCGCGCTTGTCCAGGGCAAGGATCACCACGGACACGCCCAGATCGGGTGCTCCATGTCTGCGTTCGGATACATTTCCCAAAGGCATGATCCACCACCTCACGATTGCGCTCATTGTTGAATACGAGAATTCCATCGAATCCGCACTCAGTATACACGAGTTATGGTCATACTGACTTTTAGTCGTGTCGAAGCTGCAACAAGGCCAGAAATCCAGTCTGATGCACATACCACAAACCAGACAACGCGCGTTGAACCTATACTTGACAAGGAACGCAGAAAACCTCGCAACACTATGCACAACGAGTAGAATCTTGAACAATGACCAGCAGGCATCGAGAAGGAGCATCATGGCAGACGCAATCGTATTAATCAGCGCAGAGTCACAGAAAATTAATGAAGTTGCACAGTCAATCGTCGAGATTCCTGGGGTCAAGGACGTGTATTCAGTTGCCGGAGACATCGATCTTGTGGCTGTCGTTTCCGCCGCAGCCTTCGACGATCTTACCGATATCATTCCTGGCGGCATTGCCAAGGTTGACGGAGTATTGAGCACGCAGACTCTGATGGCGTTCAAGACCTATTCTCGAAAGGAAATGAAGGCCGCGTTCGAACTGGGACTCGACTGAATCCGCGCCATGGAGCGATTGCTTTCATAGCGTGACTGAAGTACATAATCAGCTATATTCGTAGCTTTCACATCAACGCAAATCCTGCATCACCTGCTATTCCCCTGAGTAGTGATGCAAAATTCGCTCCACTTGCGTGTTCGAGTTTGATTCATCAATCGTTCCACCACCATTGCGTTCATGCTCTGACACCACGCAAGAAAACTCCATGCATTCGCCTG
The DNA here is from genome assembly GCF_002259795.1 of Bifidobacterium aquikefiri. GTDB lineage: Bacteria > Actinomycetota > Actinomycetes > Actinomycetales > Bifidobacteriaceae > Bombiscardovia > Bombiscardovia aquikefiri. The sequence goes on from NZ_MWXA01000006.1 coordinate 106,580, forward strand.
GCAGAAACAATCCAGAGAAGGGCAACTCACTGGCGTAAGCTCATGAATCGGTTGCATGTTATGAGCGTCTGTCGTGGATTGTCAGGGGGAACATATGGGATTCATCGGTAGTTACGTTCGCAGACGCATCGGCATGGTATGTATCGCCCTGACCTTTCTTCTGATTGAAACCACCACCGATCTTCTGCAACCGACACTGATGTCGCAGGTTGTTGATGAAGGCGTCACGCAGCGTGATATTTCCAGTGTCATGCACTGGGGTGCGTTCATGTTAGCAGCAGCCGCCTTGGGCGCAATCGCGGCCGTGGTCCGCAATATCTATTCTTCACGCTTCTCGCAGCTCATCGGCCGGGACATTCGTTCCGACACCTTCTCCAAGGTCATGAGACTGCCCTTTCCATCAGTAGACCGCCTACGCACCAGTGCGATCATCACACGGATCACCAATGATGTGGTGCAGATTCAGAACTTTACACAGGGCATGACGCGGATCATGCTCAAGGCACCGATAACGTGCATCGGCGCAATTGCCCTGATCATTATTCAGATTCCCCGACAGACTGCGATCATTGTGATTGTGGTGCTGATCTGTGCAGGATTGACAATCATGAGCATGCGTGCAGGTTTTCCACGTTTCATGCGCGCCCAGAAAGCGCTCGATAGCCTTGGCAATGTCAGCAGAGAGTTTCTGGTATCGGTCCGAGTCATCAAATCATTTGGTGCGGAAGATAGGGAACAGAGGAAATTTAGCACTGCCGCAGGCCATTTTGCTCGAGCAACGGTAAGCGCATCAAGGATTTCTGCAGTATACGGGCCTCTGACCAATCTCACTGTCAATGCTGGAATCATTGCCCTGCTGTGGCTTTCACGAACGCAGTCCCCTGCGAAGATAGGCATTCTCATGGCTTGCGTAAACTATATGACTCAAGTGCTGTTTGCTCTTGGGCGAGTTTCCGCGATTCTCAACACGGCTGTGCGTGCATCGGCATCAGCTCATCGCATCGAGGAGATTTTCGACGAACCCGATGAGCAATTCGCCGGTTTGACAATAGACGAGATTCCAATGGAGCGACATTCTCACCTTTCTATGAACAGAGTTCTGCAACGAGCCAGCCACGGCGAAAACACTGATCTGCTGACTTTCAATCACGTCACCTTCACACATCCAGGTGCTTCAGCACCATCGCTCAACGACCTGTGTCTGCAGATGAAAGATGTCTCAACCTTAGGAATCATAGGTCCAACGGGATCCGGCAAAACGACATTGATAACGATGATTCCGCGGTTCTATAAGCCTCAGCAGGGTCAGATCAGATTTCGAGGCATGCCTCTCAACTCCATTGATCTCGATGACCTTCGATCACACATGGCACTGGTGCCTCAGCACCCAGTACTATTCACTGGCACGGTACGTTCAAATCTGCTGTGGGGTAATCCATCAGCTTCCGATGATGAACTGTGGCGAGCCATTCGTCGCGCGAGTGCAGACGAGTTCATCGAGCACCTCGGCAAGGGCATCGATTCGGTTATTGGGCAGGGCGGGGTAAATCTATCGGGCGGTCAGCAACAGCGACTTTCCCTGGCCCGAGCGTTATTACGCAAACCAGATCTGTTGATTCTTGATGATTGCACGAGTGCGCTGGACGGCTCAACAGAAGCTCGTGTGCTTGAGAGTCTGCGTGATATGGCAGCCGAATCGAATGGTATGTCGATGATTGTCGTCTCTCAACGAATCTCTACGGTACGAGGCATGGATGAGATTGTAGTAATGAACGAAGGCGGTGTTAGTGGAGCAGGAACGCATGACCATTTATTGCATGACAACGAGCAATATCAGGCAATTTACGAGTCACAGATTGGACCGGTGAGAGTATGAGCGGAGCACGCGGTTTCGGTCCCTCAATGGGCGGAGGCATGGCTCGCCGAGGCAGAGCTGTGATCAAGCCAAAGAATCTTCGTGGAACACTGCGCCGACTCTTTGATATCACGGCAGGCCAGCGCAAGGGATTTGGTGCCGTTTTATTCTTTTCCGGGTTATCAGCATGTTCATCGGTGCTTTCTCCGCTGATGGTCGGCAAGGTCATCAGCCGCATTTCGTTGCGAGATCCAATCGAGAATGCTCTGCTATTACTGGCGCTGGTCTACGTTTTCGACTGGTTCGTCAATTTCGCGCAAGGATATCTGATTGCCTCAGCAGGTCAGCGCGTTGTGCTGCATCTGCGAATCGCTTTGTATGATGCTTTGAAACATTTGCCACTGAGATTCTTTGACCGTCATCAGCACGGTGAGCTGATGAGCCGTCTGACCAACGATGTGGACAACATCAGCACGACGATTTCCGATTCTGTCGCGGAATTGATGGTCTATAGCTTCACGATTCTTGGGACCTTGACATTCATGATGCTACTGAGCCCATTCCTGACTTTGGTCGCCATCATTCCGGTGATTCTTGTGCTGATCTTGACCAAGGTGGTCACAACTCGGACCAGGCCGCTCTATGCACGGCAACAGCAGGTTCTCGGCAGGCTTGACGGCCATGTCGAGGAAACCGTTTCGGGATTAAGCATGGTAAAGGCATATGGCCGGGAAAAGTCCGTGACCGAGCAGTTTGAATCCTTGAATTCCGAGCTCTGTGCAACAGCAACGACTGCACAGATTTGGTCGGGCATGTTGATGCCACTGTCGAATGTCATCAACAATTTTGGCTTTCTGGCTGTCTGTGTGACCAGCGGTATCATGGCGATTCACGGGCAGATTGAGATTGGCGTCATTGCCAGTTTTCTGCTGTACGTTCGGCAATTTTCTCGACCGTTCGTTGACATTGCCAATATTTATAACACCTTCCAGACTGCAGTTGCAGGCGCTGAGCGCATTTTCCAGATTATGGATGAGCCTGCTGAGCCGAGTGACCACCCAGATGCACTTTCAGTCGTGAATCCTCAGGGCAACATCACCTTCGACAACATTCGTTTTGGATATAACTCGGACGAACCAGTCATTCATGGGATCAGCCTACATATTCCAACTGGAACCAAGGTTGCGGTTGTTGGTCAGACGGGTTCAGGCAAGACAACGCTAATCAATCTGCTCGAGCGTTTCTATGAGCTAGATTCCGGGCAGATTCTGCTTGATGACAAGCCGATTCAGGATTACAGACTCGTGGAGCTGCGCAAGACTTTCGGGACTGTTCTGCAAGATCCATCATTGTTCGAAGGTACCATCGCCGAGAATATTTCGTATGGCAACGCTGGTGCACACAAGGCAGACATCGTCCGCGCAGCTACAGCAGCAGGCGCTTCAGGATTCATCTCACGACTTGAGCATGGTTACGACACACTGTTGCGTTCAGGAGGCTCAGAGCTGAGTCAGGGCGAACGGCAGCTGCTCACCATTGCGCGCGCCATGCTCGCCGATGCTCCGGTCATCATACTGGATGAGGCCACAAGTTCTGTCGACACCGTCACCGAAGAGACCATTCAACAGGCAATGACAACCATGACCGCCGGCCGCACGAGCATTGTCATCGCCCATCGGCTCTCCACAATCCGCAACGCAGATCTGATAGTCGTCATCGACCACGGGCGGCTCGTCGAGCAGGGCACGCATGAGCAGCTTCTCGCAAAAGAGGGAATTTACGCACAGATGTACCACAACCAGACAGGGGTGTGAGTCATTCGAAACTATGCTGGTCGTCAAGCTCAAGGATGGTCAAGGGTGTCGGAACACCAAAACGAGAACCAGTCTCAAAAAAGATGCGAAATGGCTGGGCCCAGAGGAAAAACCGATGGATTTTCTCGAGATTTCGAGTTTTGTTGCCTTTTACAAATCCACACTCCGAAAATTGGCTTGATTCGGTCGATATTTCAGAAATTTTGGCTTATCAACTTTCCAATTGCCACAAAACTCGTGGCCCCGGAGGAAATCGAGCTATTTCAGAGGCTCAGAGTGAGTCTGCTCCGCCTAATCTACCCTCTTGTTCCCAAGTCATGCAATCACCACTAGAAACTGCCGACCAACACCATTCCAAGGCAGACTATTGCAGCAGACCAGCGACCGGTCGTGGCATGGCGATCGGATGCCGTGTCTCTGGTTTGCATATGTTCCATTCATGCAGCTAAAGGAACAGATTATGCTTGGCTCGTCACTTCGAGAATCGACTATGATGCAATAGAAGGCGAGATTCTTGCACAACGATTTGGGATGATTGTACCGTTCCAATCATTGTCCAAGATTTGCAAGGCAATGTCGCTACAATGCAGAGGATGAACAAGTGGGTCATGTCACTGATCAACAGCGGGCAGGTTCACCATGTTCATCAGAAGTCGTTTCGTTGCAAATTCCACGCCGCCACTTCTTTTGTCATCGGATCAACCATGCATAACGCAACGCCACCACATTGTCTGAATCACCCGTGGCTTTTCTGGCCAGTGAAGCCGACGGTTCACGCTAATGGTCAGGGCAGCAGGTCAGGCATAGCATGAATGAACAGGTTACACTCTCTTTCATCGTTCCTGCGTATAACGTTTCCGCATACCTCCGTCGTTGCCTCTCCTCACTTATCTCATGTGATGCTTCCGACGTTGAGGTCGTGCTCGTTGACGACGGATCGACGGATGACACCGGACTCATAGCCGATGGGTATGCCCAAGCGCATCCTGAAATGTTCAAGGTCATTCATCAGCACAACCTGGGTCATGGAGGAGCAATAAACAGTGGACTGGCACATAGCACCGGCGCTTATGTCAAAGTCGTAGATGCCGATGATTGGGTGGATCCTTCCTCTGTCATCCTCGTGCTTGAAGCATTGCGCAGACAACTGCGGCAATCCTGTGCGCCTGATGTGGTGGTGACCAACTATGTATATGAGAGGGAACGCAGACTTTTCAAGCATGTTGTCCGCTTTGACAATGTCATGACTTCGGGAAGAAACATCTCCTGGGACGAGGTCGGTCCATTTCGAACGAATCAGTATCTGATGATGCACTCACTCATCTTCAAGGCATCAGTGCTGCGCATTTCACAGATGAGGTTGCCTCTGCACATGTATTATGTCGATTTCATCTTTTCTTACCAACCACTACCATGTACGTCGACCTTGCTCTATATCAACACAAATTTCTACCACTACTACACTGGTCGCAAAGGTCAGTCCGTCGAGACGAAGACGATGGTATCGAGAATCACTCAGCTTCTGTCCGTGAATCAGATCATGACCAAGCTCACCCCCAATCCTGAGACCGTCCCGAGAGGGCTATATCGATATATGATTCATTATCTTTCCATCAACTGCGTAATCACGTCGACTTTCCTGATTCTCTCAAAGAAACAGGAAAACTATAGGATCAAGCAGGATAACGTCCGGATTCTTGCGCAGTTTTGAGGTGGTGGGAGCATAGCCCGTCCTGTGTGTACGATTTTCAATCGCTGAAAGAGAAAACCGATTGGAAAGCAGGTACGGGCCATGCCCAAGCACATTTTACAGGTGAATCAACCCATGTTCGAGACCCAACTGGACCGGATGGTGAGCGAGAAGGTCACCGAGATCCTCAACCGGATGCTGGACGCCGAGGCCGACGAGATCACCGGCGCGGCCCGCTACGAGCGTTCCTGCGGCAGGAAGGCGTATCGTGCCGGCCATTACGAACGCGATCTGACGGTCAAGGCCGGCAAATTGAGTGTGAGGGTGCCGAAGCTGAAGGGCGCCCTGTTCGAGTCGGCGGTCATCGAACGGTACCGACGCCGGGAGGAGAGCGTGGAGGAGGCCTTGATCGACATGTACCTGGCGGGCGTGTCCACCCGCCGCGTCGACGACATCTCCCAGGCGCTGTGGGGAGCGCGGATGCCGTCGCAGACCCTGTCGGACAAGCTCAGGAAGGTCTACGGGGACATCGACGCCTGGCGCGAACGCCCGCTATCCCAGCCCT
>NZ_MWXA01000007.1 GCF_002259795.1 Bifidobacterium aquikefiri
CACGAACGCTTGTGCCACACGCCGTCCATGAACACATACGGGTAGGGCTGGGATAGCGGGCGTTCGCGCCAGGCGTCGATGTCCCCGTAGACCTTCCTGAGCTTGTCCGACAGGGTCTGCGACGGCATCCGCGCTCCCCACAGCGCCTGGGAGATGTCGTCGACGCGGCGGGTGGACACGCCCGCCAGGTACATGTCGATCAAGGCCTCCTCCACGCTCTCCTCCCGGCGTCGGTACCGTTCGATGACCGCCGACTCGAACAGGGCGCCCTTCAGCTTCGGCACCCTCACACTCAATTTGCCGGCCTTGACCGTCAGATCGCGTTCGTAATGGCCGGCACGATACGCCTTCCTGCCGCAGGAACGCTCGTAGCGGGCCGCGCCGGTGATCTCGTCGGCCTCGGCGTCCAGCATCCGGTTGAGGATCTCGGTGACCTTCTCGCTCACCATCCGGTCCAGTTGGGTCTCGAACATGGGTTGATTCACCTGTAAAATGTGCTTGGGCATGGCCCGTACCTGCTTTCCAATCGGTTTTCTCTTTCAGCGATTGAAAATCGTACACACAGGACGGGCTATGCTCCCACCACCTCAAAACTGCGCAAGAATCCGGACGTTATCTTGGCATAATTATCTCGCTTGTTAAAAATAGAAATCGTCAGGAAGACGACGCTGTCTTCCACCCATAACCGAGACTTTCAACGAAGTCAGTTATCGCTCATCTCCTTTCTGATACTGCGCAATGCCGTATTCCGCATGAAATGATGACTTTTCTGACGCGGGCTTCATGGCACGGCATTTCCCTATAGACCGCAGGCATCTTCAACTCAGTTCAACACCGTGAAGAATAACTGCCTATCTGAGCATCTGACTATTTAACAGAGCCGGCAGTCAATCCAGACACAATGTATCTTTGCAGGAAGAGGAAAAATATGACTACAGGAACCGCCGCCAATACTGCTCCTGCTGAGAAAAGTCCCCAATTCTGCGAGAACTGCTGGGAGACAAATGCATAAAGTCCCACAGCCAAGGTTTGTTTCTGTGGAGCGACGAGAACGGTACTTGCCACGGCATATTCGCTCACCGTCCCTATGAATGAGAGCAAGGCGATCACTGCCAGAATTGGTGTCACCAGGGGAAGAATGATCGTGAAGAAAATCCGGGCGTGACCAGCTCCATCAATCTTTGCAGCCTCATCAATTTCTTTAGGAACCGTGTTGAAGAAACCATACATAAGGTAGGTATTCGTTCCCAACGCTCCTCCTAGATATACGCAGATAAGGGCTAGCTGGCTATCGATGCCAAGGGCAGGAACAATGTAACCGATGTTGGTGAGAAGCAAATAAATCGCAACAATCGAGAGAATCTGAGGGAACATCTGCAACAGGATTAAAGCCAACAGTCCCACCCGTCGACCTGCGAATCTTAATCGCGAAAAAGCATATGCTGCGAGAGCTCCCACAACAACCGAAGAGATTGCAGTGGACAGACCAATCACGATTGTATTGATATACCAATCGCCATAAGGCTGCTCGGGCAGGTGAAACAGCTGAATGTAATTGTCAATGGCGACATGCGAGAAAAGATTGTTGGCCGACATCAAAGTGCCCTGCTGATTCAACGATGCTGACAGGATATAGAGAATGGGGAATCCGGCAAAGCAACAGGCCACCACTGCAACGCAGTGCCTCCACCCAGTTCTTCTGAACCAACGTGCGAACTGGAAGAACCTTGGACTGGACTTTTGCGTCTTTGACTCGGCTGAGTTGCTACCAGACTCTGTGATTCTTTGAGCAGATCTTTCAACAATTGTATTTCTCATCAGTTCAACTCCTCCAAGGATCGTGAAGCTCTAAAGCCTATTGCCGAGACAACAGCCACCACGATAAAGATAATGATTGAGAAGGCAGACGCCAGTCCATAGTTGCGGTCGGCACCAACAAAAGCGATCTTATAAACCATTGAGATCAAGATGTCAGTGCTTCCAACGTTCATGTTCGTATTGGCATTGATCGGCCCACCGTTGGTCAGCATATAGATGAGGTTGAAATTATTGAAGTTCATGGCAAACGACGAAATCAATAATGGTGCGATTGATACCAGGAGCAGCGGGAACTTGATTAATCTGAAGATCTGCCATGCATTTGCCCCATCAAGTTCGGCAGCTTCTGAAAGATCTTTCGGAATCGATTGCAGGGCACCCATGGAAACCAGGAACATGTATGGGAAACCGAGCCAAAGATTAACTATCAAAACAGCAATCTTTGCAAGCGCAGGTGATTCCAGCCAAGGAATATCGACACCGTGCAGCAGGACTTGGTTGATATAACCGAATTTCTCATTCAATAATCCTTGCCACACAAGAGCTGATAGAAATGCTGGGAAGGCGTATGGCAAAATCAAGATTGACCTATAGACAGCGCGTCCTTTCATGCGCGAATTGTTAAACACAAGGGCCAGAAGAAGGCCCAGAACGAATGTTGAGGCAACTGATATCACTGAAAATTCAATAGTCCACACTAAGACTTGGAGGAAAGGCCCACGCATCTCTTGGGAAGTGAAAACTTGACGAAAGTTTGATATCCCGACATTAATCTGCCATCCCGGCGATAACCGACTCCCGCCCTTGGATGTAAAGGCTCCTACTCCAGTATCGTAATATCTTACCCGTGTTTGCGTGTTGATCATGATGTCTTTCGCAGCATCATATTTCAGTAAGGATTTGTATACCAGCGCCGTTTGTCCATCTGCTGTTTTCAAAGTGCCATCCTGAGAATCAGCACTCATCGGAACACGCATTGAGGTCACTTCGTCCTGCCGGCTCAAGAGGTCGTTAAAGCTCAGCGTGGAGCATCCAGGCGTTGAGACAGCCTGACCTGCATCATCCTTGGTGGCACTGGCAACTTCATGGAGTGGAGTCTTTTCGCTGCCTATTTGGGCTTCACCGTGTGGCATGGTGACGAGAAAGTTAAGCGTCTTTCCACATTCAACTATGGAAATTTTGTATGATGCCGATCCCTGCACCCTTCTCTGTGAAGATTGGATGAGCGAACTTATCGCTTGTTCCTTTGTACTGTTGTGCCCTGTGCCATAATCGGTAAAAGCGATATAGGTTGAATAGCAAATTGCAAAAAGTTGAAAAATCAGCAGAAAGATCAAACCCGGAGTGAGATATTTAGCCACCAGTCCATCACGACGGAAATAGATCCAGTTAACCACGATGGTGGTTGCCACGACGATTGAAAGAATGATCCAATTTCCCTGTTCGGCTAACATGAAGGCAGAATAAGCGCTTAAGGCATCCACGAGACCAAGTAGAACGATTTTAATCAGCATCGTACCAATCCGAGTGCTTGCCTGGCTCGCGACCCGATTCGCCTGCTTCTTCTTCCTGATATCTTTTCGACTCGGCGAAGAATCATGCTGTATCATGATTGTCACTCTCTCCTTGTTTGACAATCTGCCCACTGACTACTGTGGATGAATAGAGTGCAACTCCAAAATCGCAACGGCTATTCTCCCGTCAACGGGCAGGTTGTGCTTTGCTCTCCGCTTGATTGCTTTCTTCAGGAGGCACTTACCAGCTATGACTGTTTTGCAATCGAAGATTTGATGGAATCAGCCATATTGTTCCACAGAGTTGACGAATCACCTTGATTGTTGATGATCGAGACTTCAGCGGCATTCAGATACTGCCAAACAGACGACATCTGCGTAATGTTTGGCATTGGCACGCCGTTTTCACCAGCCTTTTTGAATCCTTGTATCACAGAATCCGATTGAGCCTCAGCATTGTATGCCTTAGTCAACGCAGATGGCACTCCACCAGACTTGAATAGGGCTTGCTGAACCTTTTCACTTCCAATGTATGTTGTCAGAAAGTTGGTTGCAGCCAGCTTGTTCTTGCTCTTGGCGCTCAGGAAGAAACCATTGACACCGACAAATGGTTTAGCAGCCTGGCCACCGGCGGAAGGAATCGGATCAACCGCAATCTTGATACCAGCCTTCTGAATGGCACTGATATTCCATGGACCGGTAATGATATAGGGTGACTGACCTTGTTCGAACTTTGACAGTGCAATATCAGCCGTCATCGATGTGCTCAGATTTCCTGCTTTGGCCTGAGTCTGCACCCATTTAGCGAAGGCAAGACCATTCGCATCGCCAACGGTGAGCTTCTTCGCATTGTATGAGCCATCGCTGTTCTGTCCAAAAACGAATGATCCGAAAGACGTTTGAACAGGATACATCGTGTAGGAATCGCCCTGCGAGCCGACCTGCAGCAAATATGGATACTTCGTTTTCGCGGCGGTCGCCGTGGTGGCCATATCATCCCACGAGCTTGGAGCGTTCGGAGCGAGTTGGGTGTTACGGATCAAAGCCACATTTTCAACCGAATACGGCAACCCATAAATATTGCCGTTGTAATTGAAAGCGTCAATGGCAACCTTTTGATATGCCGACTTCATATTACCCAGCTCGATTGGCTGAATCACGCCGTCAGTGGCCAATAAGCCAGTCCAATCATTTGGGCCAATCGCAACATCAGGTCCCTTGCCAGCCGGTATCTGTGTGATCATATCTTGCTCGATCGAACCCATATCCTTCTGCACAAGCTTGACTTTGACACCAGTTTTCTTGGTGAATTCTGCCGCCACACTTTTCAATGTGGCCGTATGATCAGCATCAGCCCAGACCGTTATTGTGCTGGAGCCTGCTGAAACCGATGCGTTGGTATTCGAAGCACCTGTGGAACCGCATCCCGTCAAAGCCACCAACATTGCGCTGGTCATCGCAGCCGCAGCCACGATGCTACGTTTTGAAAAGACTGCCATAGTGTCCCCCTTCTTTTTTCAGGATCATCCCGCAATACGTGATGAAGTCCTTAATCGAAGAGTATAGAAGCTCTGAAGCATTCTATAAAAATATTTCTACTTTCTGTAAAGATATTTCTTATATCTGATGTATTTTTTCATAGCTTTCATTGCACAATCGTTACTGATGCGCTGCCGTGGAACCGCGAATAACCAACTCCGGCGGAAATAGGGACTCTCCCGATGGCATTTCGCTACCGTTAATGCAATCAACAAGAGTATGCGCAGTGAAGGTACCCATCGCCAACATAGGTTGGCGCACCGTTGTCAGGGGCGTGGCCATATATGTCATCATCTTTGAATCACCATATCCGACCACTGATATATCCTGGGGAACCTGTTTCCCATGCTGCTGCAAAGCATGAATCGCCCCGATGGCCAACAAATCCGAATCACAGACGATACCTGTCATACCTTTTTCCAGCAGACGAATGGCACCGGCATAGCCCCCTTCTTCACCGGTGAAACTGACATCAATCCAATCTTCATGTGTCTCACCAAACGCACGCTTCATGGCATCACAATAGCCTTCAGCGAGCCGTATGTCAGAAACATTGGTCGCGGATGACAGCAAGAGTCCGATACGACGATGACCAAGAGTGAACAGATGACGAACAGCCAACTTCCCAGCAGCCTGATCATCGCAAGAAACAAAAGGCGCGGAAATCCCTTTCATGAACCCATTGACAAATACCATGGGAAGGTGCTGAGCCTCTAGATTTTCGTAATGGGCATTGTCAAACTTGGTGTCTGAATGACGGCCTGCAACAAAGATAATGCCGGAAACACCACGATCCAATAATATCCCAACATATTCATCTTCTTTGGTGCTACCTGAGTCTTGAATGCACAGCACCGGAGTGTATCCAAGATTGCCTAGATTTGTCTGAACGACCTGGGCAAAAATCGGATATATCGGATCTTCCAGACTCGGTATGATGAGACCAACCAGGCCTGAACTGCGGGGCCGTAAACCATTGGGGCGTTCCAGACCAAGAACATCAATCGCCGTGAGCACAGCCTTCTGCAATCGTGTGCTCACTCCTGGTCGCTCATTAAGAACCCGGGACACCGTTGCTTTGCTGACCGCTGCCTGCTTAGCTATCTGATCTATTCGAGAAGTCATAGGCTCATTATGCAGCACAAGAAATTTCTTTGCAAATCTTTGAAATTTAAATCATTCAACTGAAAAATCAATCTTGATTTGTAATTGGGCATTAACGTAAAGGAAGAATTGAACATTTCAAGAATATTAGGGAATACCATGAATGACGAAGACGTTGATCTATTGCAGGCTCCTCTGGCTCATCACGATGGTTCAGGCTGTTATGTGAGCAACTCCCGTCCTGAACTCGGCACGGTTGTCGAAGTATCCGCCCGTTTCGCTGATTCTTTGCACGTCAAGAGTGTCTATGTGCGAGTTGTCGTCGATGGTGAACCCCAATATAGAAAAGCCAAAGTTTCGAGGCACCACGCAGAAACCGCTGAAACATGGTGGACCGTTTCCATCGACATCATCAATACTCTGACGAGCTATCGGTTCATGGCGCAAACGGATCGCACAACCCTTTGGCTCAATGGAGCGGGACTGCACGAACACAATATCCCCGATGCGCAAGATTTCAAATTGTCTGTTCATCATGCTCCCCATTGGGCCAAAAGCGCCGTCATCTATCAAATATTCCCCGATCGCTTCGCACGATCGAGAAGTCACCCCCTACCCCCATACCCACAGTGGGCAATTCCTGCCGAATGGGAAACCCCTGTAGCTGCCAATACACCGGATGGGGTGCACCAAGTCTATGGTGGCTCACTCTGGGGCATTACCGAAAAACTAGACTACATTCAGGGACTCGGAGCCAATACCATCTATGTGACGCCATTCTTCCCCGGACAATCGAACCATCGCTATGATGCCTCGACCTTTGAATGTGTAGACCCATTGCTTGGTGGCAATGAAGCATTGAAAACCCTGACGGCAGCAATACATCAGCGTGGCATGCATCTGATCGGTGATTTAACGTTGAACCATACCGGCATCAGCCATGAATGGTTCACCACCGGATTATCCCAGCCAGAAAGCCCGGAAGCGGGCTTCTATTATATTGATCGAAACCCTCCATATTCCTATGCCTGTTTCAACGGTGCAAGCAGCCTGCCCAAACTCGATCATCGCTCCCCTCAGCTGCGTCGACGACTGTATTCGGGTTCAAATTCAGTGGTGGCCCGCTACATTCGCGATTTCGGACTTGATGGATGGCGCATTGATGTGGCTCAAGCAGCGGGAAAATACCATGATATTGACCTGGGACATCTTGTTGCCAGCGAAACGCGGAAGACAATGGACCAGACGCGTCCAGACCTGCTCTTGATCGCAGAGCACCAATTTGATGCATCAGCCGCACTCCAAGGGGATGGATGGCAGGGCATCATGGCCTACAGCTGGTTCACAAAACCTATCTGGGCATGGATTGGGCCATATCAAGATGGCAACAGCTGGGGCGCACCGGGAGAAGCCGAATCAATTGGCGGAAACGAGCTTGCCCAGATGATGCAGGAATATGCCTCACTGATCCCCTGGCAGTCATACATCACCAGCATGAACCTACTAGATTCGCATGATACTGCACGTTTCCGCACGATATCCAAGGAATTTCAACCCCTTGGCATTGCTCTTCTCATGACGTTACCGGGCATTCCGTCAATCTTCTCAGGCGACGAAGTGGGCGTCGAAGGCAATAGCCTTGAAGCGGGCCGTCAACCTTTTCCCTGGGACAAACACCAATGGGATGTAAACACATATTCGCTTTACCAACAATTAATGACTCTGAGGGCCAATCATCCAGCACTGCAAGATGGAGGCATCCGTTGGTTCAACTCCGATACGAATTCGATCATCTTTGAGCGGGCTGACAACACCGAGACACTGCTCATTGAGGTCAGTCGAGCGCCTCACAAGCCCCTTATATCAACAGTCAACGGCACCGATGTATATGGAGGTACAGATCTCATCGCAGGTCGGCGAATGCCGTCCGAAGGGCCTTCCTTCCATATTTGGCAAGTGTCATAGTACGGAACTGCCATGATACATAAGCAGTGGATCATTGCTTGATGGTGTTGCCAATCTTTTCGGAGAACTCGACGAGTCTGTTGGAGAATGCCCATTCGTTGTCATACCAGCCGAACACCTTGACCTGGCTGCCGCGGGCCTGGGTCAGTGGGGCATCAAAGATCGTGGAATGCGGGTTGCCGGTAATGTCACGTGAAACGATCGGCGCCTCGTTATATGCGAGATAGCGTGCAAGTTCACCGTTGGCTGCCTCGCGGAACGCTGCGTTGACCGACTCGACATCGGTGTGCTGTCTGGTGACCACAGTGAGATCGGTGATCGAACCCACTGGCACCGGAACGCGCAGAGCCAGACCGGTGAGCTTGCCGTCAAGTTCGGGAATGATCTTGCCGATCGTGCGTGCAGCCCCCGACGTGGTCGGGATGGTCGAGAGGGCGGCCGCACGGGCACGGCGCAGATCATGGTGCGGCGCGTCATGAATGCGCTGATCGCTGGTGTATGCGTGCACGGTGGTCATAAGACCACTTTCGATGCCGAAGGCATCGTTGAGCACCTTGGCCAGAGGTGCCAGGCTGTTCGTGGTGCACGATCCGTTGGAGAACACGTCATAGCGCGACACGTCAAGCGTGTTGTCATTCACACCAAGAATGATGGCCTGTGCATCGCCCTTGGCCGGCGCAGAAATCAAGACCTTCTTCGCGCCGCCCTGCAGATGCGCCCGCGCATCCTGCGCATCGGTGAACCTGCCAGTCGACTCAACCACCACGTCGGCACCGACCTGCGCCCAGGGAATCAGCGACGGGTCACGTTGTGAGAACACCCGAATCCTTGAAGACCCCACGCGGATGCTGTCCCCGTCGACGCTCACCCCATCGAGATGACCATTGATGGAATCCCACTCCAACAGGTCGGCGAGCGTTGCCACATCGGTGATGTCGTTGACCGCCACAACATTGACATCTGCGTGGCTGCTCAGCGCCGCACGGACATACGTGCGGCCGATACGACCAAAACCATTGATACCTATATTGATACTCATCTCACATTCACTTTCTCTTAGAGGGACAAGATGACATGAACACAATCATGAACGCACCATCGAGATGCAGCGCGGCCGGACGGCGAACCCGCCTCGGACAACCCTGCCGCATTCATGTGCTGGCATTCGCCCCATGCTCTGCGCTCAGGGCGTGCAGGACACCGATAATTCCATTCACCGCCTGGTCCATCGGCAGCTGAGCATGGTTCGCTCGCGCAAGCACGTATCCGCCCTGAATCACTGCGACCATCGTGCGAGCCAGATCCTCTGCATTCACGGTCGCAGGCAGCTCGCCGACATCGACGGCCTCCTGCAACACTCCAGTCCACAGGGTTAGCTGGCGCTGAAATGCTTCAGCGATCAGCGCGATCATCTCAGGGTCGTCAAACACCTGCGGGTCTTGAGTCATGCGCCCGATACGACAGCCCCGAGTTCCAGCACGGGGAACGCGCAGATAGCGTTCAATGCGGTCCAGCGGAGAGCCCGATTCCTCAAGAATCTCACGCCCGCCGAAAGACTGCGCAACGTTATGGCGTAACGCCTCCAACGCAAGATCATGCTTGCCCGCAAAAAAGTGGTACATGCTCCCCTGCCCGACCCCTGCGGCATGCAGTACTTCATGCGGACTCGTGTCCGCGTAGCCGCGCTCCCACAGCAGCCGGCTCATAGCCATAACAAGACGATTCCGGGACGATATTGAAGAACTTGTCATACCCAAAAGTGTAACTACTAGTATGTACACTGTCAAGTAGGCCCGCAGCCAACCTATGCTCCTTCCCAGGAACACCTGCATCGGCAGCCCAATGAACAGGAAGCATTGCAACCATACCAACGTCGACAATTACTCATGCACAGAAAATCACCACTGGACGGTCTACAGCGGGAATGCATGCGATCCGCAATCGACTGCGATCAACCAACACGGCAGCAAACCCGAAATCCATAACGTTCTCATGACTGCCGCCTGACAGATGGAGGCCTTGATGGCAGGAACCGGTAGATGAGACGTAGGTTGCCCTTCTGATGCATGATTCATGACGGAGTTTTTCATATTGGCATATTGTCTGCATGCAACGATTGTTCAGACAGAAGAAAGGGTGTCCGAAGCAGAGATACATGCTTCGAACACCCAGACTGTTTCAATGACTATTTATTGATTCACTTCTGAATTCGCCGAATCTTGAGGATGGTAAGTCCAAGAGCCAACGTCACCATCAACGCCACTGCAATCTGGCTGACATCGCTTCCAGTCTTTGAAAGCTCGGATTGCGCCGTCTTGCTCACCGGCTTGGCCACAGACTTGGCGGCACGTTGCGAAGTGGCTGTGCCTTTCTCATTGACGATCGGGTGAGTCTTTGAGTTTTCAGCCTCATTGTCAGGTACTCCTTCCGCAGGGTTGCCGGGCTTGGTGGTGGAACCGGATGAATGGCCGGAATCGTTGCTGGGTGCAGCGGTAACGACCAGGTCGGAGGATGCCGTGATGCCGCCAGTCGTAATGCTGATGGACACCGTTCCGGCCTTGTGTGCGGTTACCAGTCCGCTCTTTGCATCAACGGATGCAATGGTTGGATTGCTGCTTGCCCACACATGTGAGACCGGGTCGGCAATATGCAACGAGATTGCCGGGTTACCATTGTCTCCTTGCTGGGCGATGCCGGTTGCACTGTATTGCTTGGTCTGCCCTGTTTCCAGAGTGTCGCTCTTCGTGGAATCCACAACTTTCACAGTCGACGACTGGCCGTCTGCCGCTGTGGCCGCAGCTGTCCCTTGATCAATGGCAAGCGAGGATAAGAGTGGTTCCACTGAGAATTCGACAGAACCATCATCGTTTACATGGACCAACCCGAAATGATAGAAGCCACCTTGGTCTGGGGTTGAATAGGCAGGCATGCCGAGGTCGGCGAATGTGAATTGCGGTATTCCCGATGGCCAGGTGACGCTCTGCCCTTCAGGGTTGAGAAGCTGTTCTGAGAAACCGCGGGCATGTCCATAGACAATCATGACATGCTTGTCAGGATGAGCGTTCTGATAGTTTTGGACCAGCTGCAGGAACTGCTGCGCTTCCCAGCGGTCTGAGAATTCGCTGTTCTGTGCAGGGAACGGATCGTAGGCAGGCATATGAATGCCAACGATGACGACAGGCGTGGACGAGGATTCAAGCTGCTGCTGCAACCAGGGGTATTGACCGTTTGCCAGGCTTGGAGATTGATATTTGTCGGAACTCGTGACTCCACCGTGCGAATTGTCGACCGCGATGAAGGTGGATTTCCCGGTCCGATACATGTAATGGGTGTCGCCAAATACCTGGGCAAAGTTGTCTGCTTCGGAGAGCGTTCCCTGGGTATCTTCATGGTTGCCGACAAGGTCATGGTAGGGCAGTCCAATGTTAGCCACCAACGACTGTGCATACTGCAAGTCCTTGAGTTCGCCGTCGTCTGGCATGTCTCCGAGCATTTGTACCTGCGTCGGCGTGGCAGTCGATGAGAGTGGCTCAACGGTCTGGCCACTGTCGGTCGTATATGACTTGCCTGCCACGCGTTCAGCGATATGCTCCAGATTCACTGCGCTGGCGCTTTTGGTGTCTGACGCGAGAAGATGAGCGTCATCTCCCATGAGATAGGTGGTTCCACCTGATTTGAAGTCCGAGGAGTCTTCATCGAACTTCAACCATTCCGGGTTGCTTGCTATGCCTGAATACGCATACGCGCTGGCAGGCCTGGGCGAGTAATCGCCGGTGACATAGCCGAGGTGAATGGTCCCCTTGGATTCGGCGCTTGGTCGAATGCTGAGAAGATCGACAAAGTTGAACGTCACTGGCAGGGAACTTCCAGATGGGATCTGCACCGTGATGGGAGCCCATTTCCCGTAGGTCAGATTTGAAACGTACTCATTCGTTTTTTGTCCGTTTGCCTGTATGAAGGAAATGCACACCTCAAAGGCGCTGTGGACGGGATCGTCGATTTTTGCCCATACGGTTATGGATGTCGGCGTCACGCCTTCACCGTTCTTGTCGATGGTGACCGTGTTCTTGGGCCACATGACGAGCTGGTGCACACCGGAGCTGCTGGGCATGTCGTAGGACAGCCGTATCGACTGCTTCTGGGAGCTTGGAGTGTCGGTCGCATCGGCTGTGTATGCAGCATCCCCTGTGGCTCCTCCATAGTATGAGAGTGACCACGCGCTCGGGTCATCGGCTGTCGCGGCGGTTTCGTGCGCAGTTCCGACGGCGACCTGTGTCGTTGCGGTCTGCGTGCCGACAGTCGCTGTGACCGTTGCAAGACCACTGCCATCGGCTGCACCGGTGAACACACCTGTCTGAGAGATGGATCCCAAGGTTGGATCCGCCACCTTCCATGTAGCCGACTTTGCATCGAGCGTGGTGGTCGTCGTCCCATTCTTCCCGATCACTGAGAGGGTACCGGACCCGCCGTTGACAACATCCAGATCATCGGGGTTGATGGTGAGTGCATCATACTTGCTGGTCACAGTGAGGGACACGCTCGCCACGGCATCTCCGATGCGAGCGGTGATCGTTCCGGTTCCAACGCCTTTGGCCGTGAATTCATTGTTCGACCAGGTTCCCAGGCTCGCTGGAGAGACGGTGACTCGAGGCTGATCCTTGGTCGTTGCATTTCCTGCGGAGTCGCTTGCATACACGTCGACTGGAACCGTTGCTCCAAGGGCGGTCGATACCGCCTTGTCTGAATTGATGTGGGCCGCCTGGCTTCTGCCGTTTGCGGGTGCTGTGCTGTACAGGAAGATGCCATTAGTCACGGGTCGTTCCTGACCGTCCGAGGGAGTATTCATCACGGAAACCGTAGTGTTGCCCGTCTTTCGAGCGACCATTTCGGTCGATCCACCGCCGTCAAGTTGAACGGCATTGGTGACTCCCTTGCTGAGCATGTAGGAAGTCACCTGTGCCATGGTTACACCCAGAGCATTGCTGTTGGTCTGATGTCCATCAAAGGTAGCCATGATCAGATGACCATCTTCGGTCGTCCCTATCGCAGTTCTCGGAACGATATCCGTGTTGCCAGTGGAGACGCCGGCGGAATCGGTGTTGGCCTTCCCGTTGGCGATGATTCTGTATGAAGCCTCAACGAGTTGCTGGATACCAGCATTGGGAGTGATGCTTGACGTAAGGCTGACATCGTCACCCTGATGTATGTTCGTTCGAATCCACTTGCCTCCGGCGCTCGGCGAATCAGACGCAAGCAGCCCGTACGTGTCTGAAGGAAGCTTGTCGACGTGATCTGCGGTTGTTATGGAAGTGACGTGAATCGTCTTGCCGTTGTCGCTTGAAGTCCCCAAGACAATGAGGCGGGTACCTCCAAGATACTGCGATGAGATTGCTCCGGTATGCGGCGTAATCTCGGTTATGCCATCTCCCTGGGCATCTGACTCCCATCCAATTGAGGTCAATGCGTGGGTCGCACTACCGTCAGCGATCGTTCCCGAGAACCGTTGAGTGTCGAAAGTCACTTTCCCATCACTGGTCACGCCAAAACTGGCATCATAGGAGTTTTTGGGGCTTTTGTAGATTTCTCCATTGATAATCTCGCCATCGGTAGGTTCGCCAGAGGCATTGATGCTGAAGTATCCGCCGTTGATGCCCGCTACTGCGCCGGAGCGGTTTGCCATTGATGAAATCGTCTCATCGCTGGAATTCACCACCTCGTCGCCCGCTCCGACGACTCCAAGCTTGACGTTGGAGCTCGAAAGGTCGCTGTCCAGCTCTTCAACGGGCTGCTTTCCCTGCACGGAGTTAACATCCTCAGACGAATAATGCACGCCTGAGGTCACGTCATACGACGATGTGCTTTGTCTGCTTGCTATCTGTGGCCAGCCGTCGATCTGCGCAACGCCGCTGCTGGAATCTGCAGCCTGAGCATACGAGGGAATAAAGAGAAGAGGAAGAAGGAAACAGGACGTGGTTACTATCGCAATGTGTCTCATGGCATGCATGCGATGATTTTTTTGCTGTAATATTCGCACACGTTCACTCTAAAGCCGTGAGAACTGTGCAAGAGTCTTCGAAAATGAAATTCAGACCAACAATGAAGAAACATCTTCACTTCGCTCTCACATCAATATGAAAGCTTGTACCAGTGCCGGTAGATCAGGCAAAGAGAAAGAAGAGCAGTCAGAGAACAGCGAAAACAGATAAGGCTGGATGTATATCTGTTGCTGTTTTCGTTATTATCGTGGTGGTTGTGGTTCAGCTCGAGCAATGGATGAGCCACCTATCAATCAGGGCAGTATCCATAGATGTACAGTTCTATTTCACACTCTGAAAACAACGCGAGGTGGGTTTGCCGGTAATGCCTGTTCAGCAAATCATTTGGATATCAAGTTTGTCTGCGCTGAATTTGCTCCAGCGTATATGCAAGCGGACAGTCCGAAAGCGTGCATGCACCGATCTTCAACGACTGCTATGCACGATTCAAACGCAACTGGCTAAAGACCACACAGACATATCATCTGAAGGCTCCCCATAAAAGATGTTCCCCTTGCAGGCATGCAAAGCTGCCACTCAAGGGTAATCACCATTGCTCTTAAACGATTCACCAAGTTAGCAGTGTGTAGAAACAGTTGTTTTGCTGTGTGCGGCAACATAAACGCATCGGATCAATCTGTCCGCCCCGTTTCCCTGATAATTGTTTCTTCTTCAGCAGATGCCGTTGATGATAACGCGCTTATTTATCGTACGCTCTTCGAGCATGCCGTCTTGGAGCAGTATTTCAAGGATTGAGTATTCGGATTCCATCATTGTCACATTCTCTTTGTGCACGGTGGCAGAAATATCAGCAATTATAATTGTGCAATAATAGTTGTACAAATTGAGTTGTGGAGATATCGTTGCTCCTATGAGTTCCGAAGAATTGAGCAAAGATACACGGGCGGATGGTGCCCTGGCGACTATCAGACAGGATTCGATTCTGCTGGCGGTGGCCAATCCGCTGCGCATGAGGATATTGGGATTGTTGCGTACCGAAGGCGAAAAAACGGTAGGACAAATCAGCGAGCTCACCGGGGTGGCACCTGGGAGTGTGAGCTTCCACTTGCGCAAGCTCTCTGATGCGGGGATGGTATGTCAGGATGTCAAACCGCAGGGTGATGCGCGTAGAAGTTGGTGGAAGGCCACATATCAGGCAATGCGTCCCCCAACACGGGATGACGCAGATAGGACCAGCGATGCCGACTATGCATACCGTCGGGCCGTTGCGGTCACTTATGAATCGATCTATGAGCGCTATCTTGATGCACTGCCCGATCTGCCCCAGGATTGGCATGGTGTAGGCCTGAGCGAGGACAGAATCATGGAACTGACACCGGAGGAAACCGAGGAAATGAGCCATGAGTTCGATGAGCTGGCACGCAAGTGGCAGGGGCGCGCACAGCATCATGCGGATCATGATGACAGGCGCAAGGTGGCTCTGATCTTGCAGGCGTTCCCATGGATCCCATGATCGTGGACAAGCGCAATACCAATTCATCATGCAAAGCGGAAGAACACAGGACCAAGGGAATTTCGGCTCCGCTTTGGCGTCAACCTCGATATATGTCGTGGTTCACGGCCGACACTGCGTCAGCCGCTGGCACTGCCATGCAAGGATTCGCAATTTCCCTCGTTGCGTTTAAGCTGTCAGGATCGGTGGTGAGTGCCGGATGGCTCACCACACTCATGCGTGTGGTGCAACAGTTCGCGAACCTTTTCGGTGGCACCTTTGTTGACAGACACGGGCGAAAACAACTGATCATCATCAACTGTGCTGCCGAGGCTGCATTGTGGGGCACGGTATTCATCCTGCTCTTCCAAGGCAATCTCACATTCTGGGTTTTCGCAATGCTCGCCGTGTGCTCATCGCTCTGCAACGGCTTTCTGGGGGGTGCCACGGATGCAGTGCTCCGTTCGATCATCGATATCCGGGATTATCCGAAGGCACGAAGTGTCAGTGAGGGAAGGGATGCGACAATCAATCTTGTTGGCAGTCCGCTGGGCGGTGCTCTTTACGGCTTCACACCCTGGCTTCCCTTTCTTATGGCAGTCATTCTCTATGCATTAGCTGGAGTGTCAGCCAATCGGATCAACTTCAAGATTCATGACCAACAAATCGCAGGCAAGCGTCCAGCCAGAACGCCTTTCTTCGATGATTTCAAGACTGGCTGGCGTTACGTATTCTCCAGCGGTCTGATCGTGGTTCTGTTGATCATGACAGCGCTTCTCAATCTTGGTATCAACGGAGTGCAGTATGCGATACAGCTGTATCTGGTGAGCATACATACCAATGCCTTCTTCATCGGACTCATCGACTCCAGCACCTGCATCGGAGTACTCGTTGGTGCCTTCATGGCCGGCAAACTGAGCGATAGTGCGCCGGTCGGCACCAGCATCCTGGCATCATCCGTTATTACTCTCGCTGTCTGCATTCCTATGATGCTCAATGGTTCGTATGTGCTTGTACTCGTCTGCTCCGCGCTCATCGGTCTGCCCTTCCCACTGTATAATGCAATGTGTCTCGGCTTCATATTCGCCAAAACCCCCAACAGGCTTCAAGGCCGTGTAAAATCCGCAATGTCGGTAAGTGTGCAGACGCTATCCATATTTAGCAGTGCCATAGCAGGTATGCTGCTGGGACACTTTGGATTCACCGCTGCGATCATGGCGTTCGGCGTGCCCCTCACAGCAGCAACCATTGTTGCCTTTGCCTCGCAACGAATCCGCAAAATCCCGGCAGCCGACGAGTGGGAGCGGACGGGCTTATAGGGCGCTTACCCGTGGTGGGCGGACCAGTGGCAGCTTAACCGTTGGCAGCTTAACCGTTGAGGTCAAGAATAGTATGGCTGTAATGGTGTGCGGAGACAGTCTTGTCCACCACAAGGAGTGGTCTGAATATAGACGATTTCATCATTCGGCGCAATGCCGATTCCTATCGATAAGCAAGGGAGAAACACATGAATACAACAGTGGTAATCACTGGGGCAGTGTCGGGCATCGGGTTGAGCGCATCAAAGCAGTTCTTGGCAAAGGGATGGAATGTGATGATGGCCGACTTCAATAACGACCTGGGCCAGAAGGTATATAAGGAGCTATCAGAACAGTACTCCCCCGAACAAGTCGCCTTTGCACCATGTGATGTGTCAAATGCACAGTCCGTTGATGACCTGGCAAAGGCTGCGTACCAAACATTCGGACATGTTGACAGTGTGATCAACAATGCCGGAATCTTTGCCAAGGGCGCGGTTCACGAGATCGACGAGAAGGTTTGGGATCGCGTGATGGCAACCGATGTAAAGTCGATATATCTGACAACGAAGGCATTCGTGCCCAAAATGATCGAACGGAAGTCAGGGACAATCGTCAACACCTCCTCAATTTCCGGACTTCAGGGTGATTACAACATGGCAGTATATAACGCGGCAAAGGGAGCAGTCGTCAATCTGGTACGAGCCATGGCGCTGGATTATGGCAAGTATGGCATCCGTGTCAACAACGTCAACCCCGGACCAACCATGACTCCGATGTTCAAGAGCAACCCTCAGTCAGTGATTGACGAGTTTGCCAAGGCAAGTCCGCTCGGCAGACTCGTGAAGCCCGAAGACATCGCTCGAACCATGTATTTCTTAGCATCAGACGAGTCAGATCCGATTACCGGCGAAAACATACCAGTCTCTGCCGGCTTCGAAATCTACAGCGGTCAGCCCGTACAAGAGTAAGAACCGCACACATGAGTTCAAGGATTCAGAAAATATCCTGGTAGAAGGGACTCCTAACGGATGCCGAAAAGTCCCTTCTATACAAATACATGAAAAGCCCAGGCAGCAGTCCTTGAAAGCTCGAACACATTACGAGCGGCACATGCCGTTGTGGGCTTCTTTCCATACATTTACGCAGAGCAACGATAGTCCCACCAATGCTGCGGGAGCGATTCACAGACTTGCTATCAGTTCTCCTTGGGAACACAGACAAGGCTGCATGCAACAGACGCTGTCAGCCCGGCATATGCTCAATTATCATGGACTTATATTGTTGACACCCTTATACAACCACCAAGCTGCAGCTTGCTGAACTCTTTTGCGACTCGGGTCAAGTCTGTAAATATCCTAGGCAACTCAAACAGGATAACAATCTCAAGCGGTGCTTTGCCAAAGCGAGAGACTACTCGATCAAACTTGAATCAGCTCCGCTTTTTCACACATAGTGGCATATGACCTCAAGCACTTGAAAAAGGAGCAAGCCGCTATACACGTAACACTATGTTTACTGACGAAGCTATATTCAGAAACTTTTGATGATTTATATCATTCATATGAATAGATTATGAATTATCTCATTCATGCACGATATCCATTGAAGAGCGAACTTGGGAGATATAGATGAAGAATAAGTTTGTCGCAATAGTTGCAGCTTCGCTGGCAGCCATCACAATGCTTGGTGGCTGCGGTGCCGGGTCGGCAGATTCGACAGCCGCCGGGAACAGCACATTGACAGTGGGGACCGATGCCACATTTCAACCCTTCGAGTATCAAGAGGGCGGAAATTACAAGGGGTTCGACATAGACCTGGTACAGGCCCTTGCCAAGAAGCTCGGATATAGCAAAGTTCAATTCGTAAACACTGAATTCAAAGGATTGATTCCTGGGTTGCTTTCGAAGAAATTCGACATGGTGGCATCAGCTGTATACATTACCGACGAAAGAAAGCAGCAAATCGATTTCAGCGACCCCTATTATCCTGGTGGCCTTTCAATCATGATTCCCAGCGACGACACAACCATTTCCAAGGGCAGTGACCTTGCCGGCAAAACCGTTGTGGTTCAGACAGGGACCAAATCCGTTGAATGGCTCAAGGCCAATGTCCCCACTGCAAAAATAGTGGAAGTTGAGAGCAACAACGAAATGTTTCTCCAAGTGTCAAGCGGCAAGGCAGATGCTGCCGTCACAGGTAAACCAGCAGCGGAATCTTATGCAAAAACTGACCCCAAGGTCAAAGTAGTAGAACAAACATTGACAACGGAAGAATATGGTTTCGGATTCCGGAAAAATGATTCTGCTTTGAAAAATAAGATCAACGGTGCTTTGAAAGAGCTGAAGAGCAATGGCACATATGACAAGATCAAAAGTGAATACTTCTAGGAGAAGATTTGCAACTTTCAAGTTCATCACTGCCGACTTGAAAGTTGCAAACGGAATTTCACACTTTCGAACACACAGAGGCGAAAGGTAAGAGATGCTCGATTTCAATGCTTTGTTCAATGGCACTACATGGTTTATGCTCCTTGGCGGCTTAAAATACACGATATTGTATACTCTGGCAGGCTTTGTCATATCCTTGTTAATCGGTTTCGTGATTGCCCAATGCCAGTTATCGAAGAATCTTATCCTGAACAAACTGGCATGGCTCTATCTTCTTTGGTTCAGAAGCACTCCGCTGCTCATTCAACTCGTCCTCATGTTCTACGGTTTGCCCATACTCTTCAATATTGAGACTGATGCTTGGGTCGTCGGAGTCATATCTATGGGATTGTATTCGGGATCATATGTATCTCAAATCATGCGTGGTGCCATTATTTCCATCGATCGTGGACAGATGGAAGCTGGCCGATCTCTTGGATACAGCAATCTGCAGGTAATGCTCAAGATCATCTTGCCTCAGGCCGTTCGGCGAGCGATTGCACCCCTCACCAATGAATTCATCTCCCTGACCAAGAATTCTTCGTTGTTGTCGGTTATCACCGTTGTTGAGTTATTTAGAGAGGCAGATGTTGTGATTTCAACAAACTATAAGACTTTGGAAGTCTATCTCATCGCCGCAGTAATGTACTTCGTTTTGAACAATCTCATTGGCTGGCTCGGAATAAGGCTAGAGAAGCTTACGAAGACTGGGGAGGAACTGGCATGATTAGTATTTCTGCGTTGCATAAATATTTTGGTTCAAACCATGTGCTCAATAACATCAACTTGGAAATTCAAGATGGTGAGGTGGTGGTAATCATAGGACCATCCGGATCTGGAAAATCAACCTTGTTGCGTTGTATAAACTATCTTGAGACCTTTACACAGGGATCCATCAGAATACATGGTGAAGAGGTAGGACCGCAATCTCAAGATGGCAAGATGACCCGTCTTGATGAAAAGAGACTGAATGCATTACGCCAGGGGTTGGGAATGGTGTTTCAAGGCTTTAACCTTTTTCCACACAAAAGTGTCCTCGATAACATCATGATGGCACCGATTGACCTCCAACATCTATCTCGCACGGAGGCAAAGACCCGTGCAATGAAGCTATTGCAGCAGGTTGATCTTCAAGATAAGGCGGAAGCAATGCCTGCAAGCCTTTCAGGAGGCCAGAAGCAACGCATTGCCATTGCCCGGGCACTGGCAATGGAGCCTCAAGTGATGTTGTTCGATGAGCCGACATCGGCTCTCGATCCGGAAATGGTCGGGGAAGTCCTGAAAGTCATGGAGAAGCTCGCCAAAACAGGCATGACCATGATTGTTGTCACCCACGAAATGAACTTTGCCAGACATATTGCAGATAAGGTCTGCTTTATGGAGCATGGCCAAATAATTGACAGTGGCGCTCCTGAAGATATATTTAGTCGTAGCAATGATTCAAGAGTAGGAAAATTCGTAAATAAGCTGGAACAGCAATAGCGAATTGACTCATAACTTCGCGGTAATGCTCAGGTACTACTGCCATGTAGATTGAGCATCAAGAAAGGCTTTTATGACACAAAAAGTTGAAGAGCTTGCCTTAACGCCCTCACAACCCATGCAGCTTTCTTCTCTCGACGACCTTTTCGCTTGCCTCGTCAAAGCAGCCGAGAGCTCTCCAACCGCCCGAAAAGTCGCGACATGCATTGAAAAGAATTATTCAGAAATTGTGTTTATGACCGCGGCTGAAGTGGCATCGCGAGCTGGTGTCTCACAGGGAAGCGTGTCTAGGTTCTGTATGCTATTGGGTTTCGCTGGCTACAACAACTTTCAGCGAAACCTTCAGCATATACACGGTATCGGTCTCACCGCACCAGAAAGACTGGAACGCATTTCGCAACAGAATGAAAACAATCCAGCTTCAGCAACCCAACCGCGAGATTCGGGCCACCAGCAGAACGCCGCAAGTTCGGTCAAAGCAATAAGACACAGATCGTTACTCCAAGAAGATATCAATGCGATCAATCAACTGCAGCCTATCTTTGCACAAAAGCAATACAACAAGCTTGTCGAGTCTCTCGCAGCATACCCACATATAATTTTGACATCAGCAAGAATTTCGGCAACCTTGCTTCCCTATTTTGCTTACACACTCAATAAAATCCGTACTGGTATCCAGATGACCCTGCCCGGCGCCCAGGAATGGGAGCTTATGGACTTGAACAATCCGAAAGACACCCTTGTCGTCACTACTGTATTCCCCAGATATTCAGAAACTCTCATGAGAAAATTAGAGCAGCTCCATCAACGCGGTTTTACCATTATCGCATTGACTGATTCAAGGCTATCCCCCATTGTAAAGCTAAGCGATGAGTCAATAATTCTCCCGGTGAATATGACCTCAGCGTTTGACGATTATGCGGCACTTGCAGCATTCTTCAGCATCGTTTTGGAAGATTGCGCAGCAAAAATCACAAATCTCTCCCAACGCATAGAACTCATCAATGAATTGGAAGCAGAAAACAAGACATATCGAAACAGATGATCCAATCTCAGTTTCGTATGATTTCAGAAATGTTTGCAATGTCCCTGGCTGCGCTGATTCCACTACTGTGTCGCTTGTTCTGAACGATTTGTCGCCCATTTATGACGACATCGCTGACATCCTCACCCACAGCGGTAATTGGAACGCTCTCAGGGCTAGATCCTGCTGTGCGAAGCGACTCCATATCAATAGCTATAAAATCTGCATTGTATCCTTCACGCAGCAATCCGGAACGTTTCCAACCACAGGCTGCCTGGCCAACAGCCGTCAAATTATTCAAAAGCTCTTCGGGACTAAAAGCATCACGGTTCCCAGAAGCCAGACGCTCATGCGCATCCAACAGCCTTATCTCCTCAAATGGGTCTATACACACACATTCATCCGAACCAACACACAGAGGAATGCCATGTTCCTGAAACATTCTTGCAGGGCCAATCCCATCGGCCAGATCTGCCTCAGTGGTTGGGCACATAGCCACACTTGAGCCCGATGCTTCTAAGATGCTTATATCGTTGTGTTCCATATGCGTCGCATGTACGGCAACGGATTCAGGTCCCCAAAAACCCGCCTGATTCAGTAGCTGCGTTGGGGTCATGCCGGTATATTTTCGGCAGGATTCGTTCTCTGCAATCTGTTCAGAAAGATGGACATGCAGAGGATGCCCCTTCCCTGATTGAGCCCAGGCTGTCACTGCAGCTATCTCTTCGAGGGTGCATGCACGAACGGAATGTACAGCTGCGCCAATTTGTATTGTCGGATAGTCTCGTGAAACAATTTCATCATCAAGAGCTTCTGCCCGCTCTTGCCATTGTGCAACCGATCCGTCACCGAAGCGCTTCTGGTAACGGCCAAGTGAAGACCCTTCTACATCAGCGTGCAGATAGCATGCATCAAGTAGAGTCAATCGAATACCAGAGTCAAGTGCCGCCTGAATGAGCGCTTTTCCAAAGATATTTGGATCTTCGTATGGAGACCCATCACTGTGATGGTGAATGTAATGAAATTCTGCCACAGTTGTATAGCCATGCATGACCATTTCCGTGTATACCGCCCGCGCAAAGCAATAGTACAACTCTGGGGTGAGCCCATGAGCGACGTGATACATCGTCTCTCTCCACTTCCAAAACGTTCCACCCTCCTTTCCTAAGCCGCGCAGAGCACGATGGAAGGTATGAGCATGACAATTCGCAGCACCGGGGATGACCATTCCATGAAGTGCAATATCTTCGGCTCTTTTGGGGACATTGCACTCAATTTTTGCGATCACCCCTTCCTGAACGATAATTCTGGTCGAACTTCTGACTTTATTGTCTTTCCACACACAGGGAGCCCAGTATGCAAGCTGACTAGGTTGCATAGGTACATGGCGATTGAAAGGAAAACGCTGTGAAACGAAAATTTCATTATTCTCTGTCATCTGGCTGCTCCCATTCCGTTATCTCCTCGAATGCATCGTTTTGAAAAATCTTTGATTATTCCCATGTAGGCTCGCACTCCATATGCACAATCTTCGGGCGTCGCAAATTCAATGGGGGTATGCGAAGCACCACTAAAGTTCCGCACAAAAATCATCCCCGCCTGTACGCCTGCTTCTGCCAGAATTGCAGCATCATGCCCGGCAGCACTGCTGATGGTGGGAGGAATCACATGCCGAACGTTCTTCCGATTGCCAGAACCATATACCGATGCAGCTACCGAATTTACTAATGATTGTCGAATCGCATCCGGAAAAGTTGTTGATCGCGTCCATGATTCCTGAGTAATGTCACAGTCATATGGAAGGTCGCCAGCATCTGGCTCCCCATGCACGGCAATTGGATACGCATCGAATTCGCCAGACTTCGCAAGATCTCGAACCTCCTGCATCAGCCCCTTCACATCCCGCTCCAATTGGCCTCGGCAATCAATCCATGCAGTAATTCTTGAAGGAATCACGTTCACACCATTCGGCTGAACTATGACTTTACCAATGGTCGCTCTCACTTTTCTTCGTTTCGAAATATCTTGGACATCCAATACCAGTTTTGCAAAAGCGATCATCGGATTACGACGCTCCATCATAGGCGTGGTTCCAGCATGGTTGGCTTCTCCATGCATCACAATGCACCACCGGCCATGTGGCCATATTCCTTCTGCCACCGCGATGGGAGCATTCAAGTTTCGCTGATCGCAACCCTGTTCGATATGAAGCTCCGTATGAGAGAAAATCGATTGCTTAAAGGCAATGAGCCTATCTGCATCATAGTCATCGAGATGGGGCTCAGGAGCAGCCGACTTATTGATAGCATCCGTGATTTCCTGATCGCTGAAAGTTCCCAAGGCTCTTGAATGCGATGCCATTCTTTTGACGCTCCCCAGTTTCGACTTGAATTTCTGAAGAGCTTGCGCATAATTCAGCCCCTGCCTGTCTCTCATGGATATAGCTTGTTCCCATGTCAGTAGTCCCATTTTCATGCGAGAGCCGAAGCAAGCTATGGCAAAGCGCCCACCTTCTTCATCATGAAAGTTCGCAATGCCAAGTGGACATTCAGGTTTCCATCCTTCCTCGCTTAAGAGATCGAAAGCGACAATGGCGCTCAACACCCCTAAAGGCCCGTCGAATGCTCCTCCATCAGGAACTGAGTCCATATGAGAACCAAGAGAGATGCCGCGATTCTGTGGAGTCGGGACACCGCCAATCCATGCCCATTGATTTCCTGCTTCGTCCACTGAAACCTTGAAACCCCTTCGATTCATCTGTGCTGCAAACCATGTGCGCAGCCATGCTTCCTGATCGGTCCACGCCAATCTGTTATACGGCGTGGGATGATAATGATCTTTACCAGGAGTATGGCCAATATCATCGATTGACCAGAATAAATCTCCCAGCATTTGTGCAATCCGCAGATTCCTTTCATCATTCATTGACAGGTCTTGCGTCGTCCAGAAACTAGGCAAATGCACCAGTGAACCTCCTGAAGCCAAAATGAATTGTTATATTCATATTATTATAGTTTGAATTGTTTCATTCATATATATGCATGTGTCAGTTGGTATCATTGCTATCGATATTTCTTTGAAGCTGGAAACGCCGACACGCAAGGCAACGGCATACTGAACGCTGCCGATGCCTTTAACCCTGGATTTGGACAAGAGACCTCGCCCAAGAACTCATCGGGCAATACGGCATTGGTTGCGAATGATGGCGGCATGACACATTCGGATGATCCTGCGACGCACGGCGAGCATTCGGGAGCATACGACATAAACAGGGTCAAACCCCTTTTGCCCATAACCCAAACATTGGGGCTTAGGGCATGGAAAAGGGCTTTGAGACAAAGCTCAAAGCTCCTGCGGACGGGGCGAGATTCGACGAGGAAGCCTGAGAGGGCTTGAAAACATTAGCGTTTTATAAAATCATCAAAATCTCACACCACTGTTCACGCTATTAGGGAAACCATTACATGAGCCTTTATGTGCATGATACAGCGCAATTTACAGCAGGACGCGCATCACAGGGTTTGGGTTGTTTCGCCAAGTTCTCGATTGCACGCAGCATGTCTATAACATTGCATCTTAATTATGATGACTCAATTCCTTCCACAGCTCCTCACTCTCAGATTGGGTGAGTTCCAAAGCGTTCTCGCATGAACGTCAGCTTCGGGTTTGCCGCGCTGGTCGGCCGGGCAGTCCAATCCCTTACGCTGCATCACACGGTAGCGCCGGTCAAACCGTCTGGCGATATGTTCCCAGGGCTCGACCGGCTGCCCATCCACGCCGAACGCTTCGAGCATGTCGTCGCTGGCACAAAGCAAATGCTAGTCCGTGTGCTCATTATGCCGTCCCCTACCGAACAGATATCTGAGCAGCCCCTTGGGGTTCGAGCCTCGCGTGATGTTAGGAATCATATGACGATTCTTGCGTTTCTTCAAAGTAGCTCTGGTGTATAGAGAAGACACACTGTCATAAGATCGGTGACGATCAGTCGCAACAGATAACTAGCTGATTATCTTGGTTATTGGCTGACCACATCATTCAAGTGACAGCAAGGATCACAAATTGTGCAGATCAGCAGAATAAAAGGAGCAAAATAAATATGGTGAATTCCCAGAACAAGAATAATGAGAAGCCCAAGAACCGCTATACAGTCAAGGGTTGGGTTTTTTTCATCTGTTTCATAGCATCTATACCAGCTACGATATATATGTTTATTGGAGAATATTATTTCCACTCTGAAGCACGAACATTGTGGGATTCCATTGTTCATTGGGAATGGATGAACGGAAAAATTAATTTCGCTTCACTACGAAGTGTGATTCATCCAACTATTGAAAACTCTTTAGAAGTTGTTCTTGGATTCCAAATATTATTGATTACCGTTGCCATTGCGGTGTGCGCAGAACGATGGGAAACTCGACCGCTCAACCCAAATACAGATACTGGCGAAAATGTTTCTTTCGCGGAAATGTCGCGCATATTGTACTGGATGAGCTTCGCGGTAATGATTTTGATGTTTTTCTTCACACCAGGATTGGCTTACAAACTTGGAATTATCCCTTGTGCGTTGATTTTTATCCCCTGTTTATGGATGGATATAAAGTTCATTCTGTTCTCGTATCTAGACTCTGACATCAGGCACAGATATGCTGCCAATAGATTACTTATCAAACGCCTTGGTGATACTTTACAGGCACAAGAGTTCTCGGGCTTCGCGAAAACCGACGACGCTGCCACATTCAAACATGAACGACAGCAAGGAAACAACAACTACCGCACAGGAAAGACACTTCCACTATTTACTCGGATTGGGATATTATCCTGCTTTAGTACGATACCGAGATTTGCCCTATCTCTTTCGACGCTGTTCTTCTTAGTGGCAACAGCGACGATTGTATTTGCCGGAAACCATTCGTGGGAATATGGTCTGTTTTTTGCAGTATGCATTGCCTTATTGTGGTTACCAACGTTCGTGACGATCGGACTTGGCATTGCAAACTTGGAATTTAATCTGGACGAGTCTTATCGGAGACAAAACGCGAGTCTATGGTTCATGACTTCAGCTTTTTATACACTTCTCTTCCCAGTTTCAATCAGTGTGATGTTGATTCAAACCACATCGTATGGAATATCTTGGTTATCAATGCTTACTCCGTGCGCAGTCATCACCGTTGTTTGTATTCTTGCATTTTGTTTCAAGGGCAGGATACTCACTCGAAGTAGATTCAACAGACTAGTGAATCTTCAGAGAAACTTGGAACATTCAAATGAAAATCTTCAAACATCATATCCTGATCTTCATTTAGGAAACCTTGATAATCGGGAAATTGAACCTGATATAACAGTGAATTGTCTTGAAAACAAGCCAGGCTCAGACACTTTGAGTTGCCTAGAAGCTAAAGGGACTAAAGAGATTAAGTCACCAGCCCCCTCAAAAAATGCAAATTCAACGAACACGCTGAATCAAAAAGAGCCTACCTGCCATTATTACAATCGAGTCTCTCTTCTATTGGTGATTTCATTCACAGTCTCTCTCTTGCCCATAATAAAAATCGTTCATAACAAGCTGAAATCAACGAGAATAAGCTAGACGTAAGTAATTTGCGAAACTGCTACTTTGCCCAGCCGCTCTCGCTCGGGCTGTTGATTTCTCCGGATTCATATCCGATATCGAATACGTCAGTGGTCGATTGCGCGTCCGGTTCCGGCACATCTTTGTGTGTGCGCAGCTCAGGAAGAGATATTGACGGGTCGAAGAGCGTGGCCGTTTCGAAGGCTCGCAACGGCTGCATCGTACGCAACTGGCGGCTGCTCGCGTTTGCTAGAGCCAGTGCGTCGCGCAGATAGGTTGCGTGCTGCTCGAACGGTCGGTTGTCTACGTCGAAGCCAAGAAATCTGAGATATTGGATGGCAAACACGGCGCAGGTGCGTGTGTTGCCTTCCCTGAACGGATGTATCTGCCATATGCCGCTGATGAACGAGAACACGCCATCGGCTGTCGCTTTGTCGCCCATATCCGCGTAAGCGTCGAGCTGTCTGCGTTCCTGTGCGAAATCGTAGTCAAGGGTTGCCTCGATGTTCCCATAATCCGAGTACGATACCGATGCGCCATTGAGAACCGGCTCGCTCTTGGTGATGTTCACACTGCGCCATACGCCCACCCATTCCGCATTGAATACACCTTCGAACAGGCGCTTATGAATGCCCTGCAACGCTCCCGGTGATAGCGCAAATGTTCGTGTTTGCAACATCGCGCTGATGCGCTGGGCTACCAGGTCGGCCTCGCGGTGTGGTTCCTGACCGGGATTGTTCTGATGATATTCACGCAGTTGCTGCGATGCCTGTGCATATGAGATGCGTCCGTCGATGTGCTCCTGCGCCACTTCGACCGCATATCGTGATGGTGTCAAACCATCGGTCTGCTGGAGACCGAAGCCGACTTTCCAGCCATATTCACGTGATGCCTTATCGCCTTCACCACTGACGACTTGGTATTCATCATCCGTCATCTGCGCTCCCTTCGTATTCTCGAATGTCTTCGTTAGTCTGCCCGACAGTTCTCGATTCCGCTTATCCTATTGTCTCATTGTTCGGCGTTTTCGATTGGCTGCTTTAGCTTACGTGATCCAGTATTTGTTGCTGGCGGTCGAGGTGTTTTTCAATACGTTTGCCTGCTTGGTAGGCGCTGCTTTCGTCTTCGATGCTGGCGTTCATGTCGCGGTTGACGTTGTGCGCGATCTGGTTGACGTTGTGTCCTATGCGCCAGATTTCAGTGCGGATGCGTCGCAGTTCCACGACGGTTGGGGACTCATCTTCCACATCTTCTTCGTGAATCATTCCCGCTTCTCGACTTACCAGTTCGAGTATGAGACGCAACGTCTTGCATAGCGGAATAGGCGAACGCATGGTGCTCAGGTTGTGCTTTTGCAGTCAGTTTTTCTCCAGGTTGTGTTGGAAAGTCGCTTCTCACTTGAGTTTGCTCGAAAAGCGACTTTCCAAGCACAACCTGCGCAGTATACGCAACATGCAGCAGATAACGACCGGACACACTTTCTGCCTATAACCCCGGCATCGCTGAGGTGAGATCTCTCGACTCCGCTACGCTCCGCTCGAGATGACGGGGAAAAATGCCGCTCGAGATGACGGGGGGGGAATGCCGCTCGAAATGACGGGGACACACTTTTTTGCCTATAACCCCCGGGGTTGAGGGGCGAAGCTCGGATTGCCTATAACCCCAAGCCGTGCCATAGGCATGGAAAAAGGGCTTTGAGACAAAGCTCAAAGCCCCTGCGGACGGGGCGAGATTCGAACTCGCGGAACTTACGTTCAACGGTTTTCAAGACCGTCTCTTTCGACCGCTCAGACACCCGTCCATGTACTAGAAATAGGGCAACTCATATGCAGCCCTCTTCAAGCACGGGTTTCATGATAAACCTGACCATGGATTTCTACAAATTCAAATTCCGATGATTCAGACTTCCCTGAAATCAAATTCCAGACGACTACGCTTCCCATTTGGTCGGTTCGATGATCTCGCGACCACCCATGTAGGCACGCATTGCTTCTGGTACAACGATGGAACCGTCCTCCTGCTGATGGTTTTCCATGATGGCAACGAGCCAACGAGTCGTCGCCAAGGTACCGTTCAGCGTTGCTACTGCGCGAGTTCCACCGTCTTCAACGCGCTCACGAATGTTCAGACGACGGGCTTGATATTCCGTGCAGTTCGATGTCGAGGTAAGCTCGCGATAACGATCCTGTGTCGGAACCCAAGCCTCACAATCGAACTTGCGGGCAGCGGAAGAACCCAAATCGCCGGCGGCAGTATCGATGATGCGGTACGGAACCTCGACCTTGCCGAGCATTTCCTGCTCCATGCCGAGCAGCTGCTGATGCTGGTCGCGCGAATCCTCCTGCTTGCAATACACAAACATCTCAACCTTGTTGAACTGGTGCACGCGAATAATGCCGCTCGTATCCTTCCCAGCGGCACCAGCCTCACGGCGATAGCAGCTTGACCAACCGCAGTAGCGTAGAGGCCCCTGCTCCAGGTCAAGAATTTCATTCTCGTGCATTCCTGCGAGCGCCACCTCGGATGTTCCAACCAAATACTGGTCATCGGGTTCGCGCAGACGATAGATTTCGTCGGCATGGGAGTTCAGGAATCCGGTTCCTGCCATGACTTCCGGGCGCACCAGCGTTGGCGTGATCGTAGGGATGAATCCGTGCTCTTCTGCCTGATCAACCGCCATGGTGAGCATCGCGATTTCCATACGTGCGATTGCCCCACGCAGGAAGTAGAAGCGTGAACCGGAAACCTTGACGCCACGGCGCATATCGATGCCAGCCACACCAACGCCCAACTCAAGGTGGTCCTTTGGCTTGAAGCCCTTGGCCTCGAATTCTGGCAGCGTTCCAACCTTTTTCACGACAACATAATCGTCTTCGCCACCCTCTGGTGCCTCAGGCTCCACGACATTGCTCAGCTTCCACATCGCAGTGGTGTACGTTTCCGTGGCAGCATCGGCCTGAGCCTTGTATGTGCCTACCGTCGCTGCAAGCTCCTTGGTCTGCGCAATCAGCTGTGCTCGTTCTTCAGGGGCAGCGGAAGCGACTTTTCTACCCATTTCCTTCTGCTCAGCACGAGAGGTTTCAAAAGATCGCAGCGCTTCTCTACGCTCGGAATCCGACTTCAGAACTTCATCAACAAGTTCGACAGACTCCCCTCTTTTTCGTTGTGAATCTTTGACAATATCGGCATGATCGCGAATAAATTGGATATCAAGCATAAGGCAAAGCCTAATGCCGGATTGAGACACTCTGTGACCATCGCATCGCCATCATTGATACTACGTGCAGGATTCGTTGAGTTATTGCCGCGGCTGGAACATTTTGCACATGAGTATTGCACAATTACGGTATGCCCATTTCAGCGATAATCGTGCTCTCATCACTTGCGGGGCTCGTGCTCATTCTTGCAGTGACCATTGTTTCCATACGCATGTATCGCAGGCATTCCTTTCTTCATCGTCTCTTCAAACGTGGCAACGATCACGTTCACTATGCGTTCATCATCAACCCATCGAAGCCAAACGCCAAGCGGCTCAAAGGGCGAATTCGTAAGTACTGTGCAGAAAAAGGGCTGAAGGACATCACCTTCATCAACACCGAGCTCGATAAGGATGGAAGAGCGTGCGCATTGCAGGCGCTTGACGATGGTGCCGATGTCATCGTTGCCGTTGGCGGCGATGGAACGGTTCGCACCGTTGCGAGTGCCCTTGCGGGTACCTGCCATGCGATGGGCATCATTCCGATAGGAACAGGCAACCTCTTCGCCAGGAATTTGGGCATTCCCATCGATGACATTGATTCCGCTCTCGCAGTCGCAACTTCGCATGGCTCGCGTTTCGTGGATGTCGGTCGGTTGGAAATGCTGGATTCTGAAGAGGACAACGATGCTCACGCATTTCTTATCATCGCCGGCACCGGCTTCGATGCGCTGATGATTGACAATACCGATCCAACTTTGAAGAAGAACATCAGCTGGCTTGCATATTTTGTCAGCGGAGCGCAGCATCTCTTTGCAAAGAAATATACCGGCACTGTCACCATTACTGGGGCCGACGGTCAGACGCGCACCCAGGAGTCAATTGTCTTTCGCACGCTGATGGCTGGTAACTGCGGGCAGATTCCTGGTCTTTCACTGATGCCCGAGGCTTCTTGGAACGATGGTCTGCTTGACTTCGAAATCATTGATACATCTGGTGGCATCATTGGATGGGCGAACCTGTTTGGCGATGTGCTTCACCAGACCATAACGCACAAGGCTGAACAAAGTCCTCTCTCCACGAATTCTAAGGTCGAGCAGTTGCAGGGATTAAGCGCTGAAATCACTCTTGACAAGGCTGCTCCCGTGCAGGTTGATGGCGATGTCCTAGGTGAGACCAGCCATATTCGCTTCTCCGTTGAACAAGAAGCTCTTTGCGTGCGCGTACCTGACTTCCCTCAGGAATAGGCAGTGAGTCCCCTTTGTCGTTGCGTATATGCTGAGACGCTCAACAACACGGTCTTTTCCAGACATCCTCAGAGCGTGGCAGTATGGGTATATGGTTGCAAAAAATGCGGGCTTACCCGCCACAGAAAAGGATCTGATTGACGTCGATTACGTCATCGGACAATACTATGATTCCATTCCCGATCCTGATGTAGCCGAACAGCGTGTTATCTTCGGCACTTCCGGGCATCGAGGCTCGAGTCTCAAGACCTCGTTCAACGAAGCACACATCGTTGCCATAACACAGGCAATTGCAGAGCATCGCAAGGCCGCCAACATTACCGGTCCTTTATATATTGGCCGCGATACCCACGCCCTGAGCCACCCAGCCTGGAAAACCGCGATCGAGGTTCTTGTCGCGAACGGTGTACGCGTGCGCATCGATGCGAATGATGATTTCACTCCAACACCAACCGTTTCGCAGGCCATTCTTACACATAACCGTGCGGCTGATGGCACACAGCGCTTCACAGGCGACGACCTTGCGGATGGCATTGTGGTCACACCTTCGCACAACCCTCCAACTGATGGTGGTTTCAAGTATGATCCGCCAACAGGCGGCCCTGCTCCCGCGGAAACCACGAATGCGATTGCAGCCCGTGCCAACGAGCTGCTGGGATCATTCAAATCCATCAAGCGCGTACCTTTCGAACAAGCGCTGAAGTCAGAGCTGGTTGAGCGCTTCGATTACCGCGAGCACTATGTTGCTGATTTGGGCAACGTGATCGACTTTGATGTGATTCGTTCTTCTGGCGTGCGCCTCGGAATAGATCCTTTGGGTGGTGCAAGCGTTCATTACTGGCCGCTGATCAATGAAAAATATGGTCTTGACATCGGTGTCATCAACCCGGATACCGACCCAACCTGGCGTTTCATGACCATCGATCACGATGGCAAGATTCGTATTGATCCAAGCTCCCCATATGCAATGAAGGGCTTGGTCGACCGGCTGAATAACGGTGCATGGGATAAATACGACCTGGTTGGCGGAACAGATCCAGACGCGGATCGTCACGGTATTGTGTGCCCAGGCTGGGGTGTGATGAATCCTAACCATTACATCGCTGTATGCGTTGAATACCTGTTCTCGGGCAATCGTCCAGGATGGCCAGATCATGCAGGAATCGGGAAAACGCTCGTGTC
The DNA here is from genome assembly GCF_002259795.1 of Bifidobacterium aquikefiri. Classification (GTDB taxonomy): domain Bacteria; phylum Actinomycetota; class Actinomycetes; order Actinomycetales; family Bifidobacteriaceae; genus Bombiscardovia; species Bombiscardovia aquikefiri. The sequence goes on from NZ_MWXA01000007.1 coordinate 32,856, forward strand.
GAGTTCGCTGATTGACCGCGTTGCCGAGTCCATCGGTGCCAAGCTGGTTGAGGTCCCAGTCGGTTTCAAGTGGTTCGTTGACCCGTTGTTCTCCGGCGAGGTTGCTTTCGGTGGCGAGGAAAGCTCTGGCATGAGCTTCCTACGCCGTGATGGTCGTGTGTGGACGACCGACAAGGACGGTCTGATTCCGGACCTTCTGGCTGCAGAAATCACTGCAAAGACTGGCAAGAATCCTGCGGAATTGCACAAGGATCAGGTCTCTCGCTTTGGTGAGAGCTGGTACAGCCGTGTCGATACGCCAACGACTCTTGCGCAGAAGCAAAAGTTTGCTCAGCTGAGTGGTGAGGATGTTGAGACTTCCAAGCTTGCAGGCGAAGACATCACTGCCAAGCTCACCGAGGCTCCGGGTAACCACGCCAAGATCGGTGGTTTGAAAGTCACGACCAAGGACAATTGGTTCGCAGCACGACCATCGGGCACGGAGAACATCTATAAGGTCTATGCGGAGTCCTTCGTTTCGCCTTCTGCGCTCGATACCGTGCTTGACGAAGCAAAGGAAGTCGTAGATAAGGCACTCGGAGAGTAATTTCTTCCATTCGCTGTTCAAATCGTCCTCGAATTGACGGAATTCAATCAATTCGAGGACGATTTTTACGAATCTAATTATTTTGTTGCCTATGGTTCTGTACTCTGGTTTGAAAACGTTGAAATGGCGTAGCGAATTTCGCTTGATACTCGGCATATTCTCAAAATAGGCAACAAAATAATTTGTAATGCGAAAAATGGTCAGTTTTTAAAGACTCGGACGCTATCTCGCACTTTCTGTATTCTAGAATCATGACTTATTCGATAGAAACCGAACAAACTCTCACAGTCTCCACCGACGGATCGGCATTGGGAAATCCGAAAGCTGAGCCGACAGGTGGAAAACCCAGCGGGCTTTCCACAGGCGAAGTGAGCGCCCCTCACAGGGCGCGAAGGGCCCATTCGGAGTCCCCAATGACAGTCTCCACCGACGGATCGGCATTGGGAAATCCGAATGGGCCTATGGGCTGGGGCTGGGTCGATCATTATGGTTCAGGATGTGATGCTGGAGGCGCCTCGAACGGCACCAATCAGATTGGCGAACTTTGCGCTGTACTCCAGGCACTACGCGCCCATCCCTCCGACGTGTCGCTGGTCATCGAGAGCGATTCGAAATATGCGATTCAATGCTCAACCGTCTGGCTCAAGGGATGGAAGCGCAATGGCTGGAAGAACAGCAAGAAGCAACCAGTAAAGAACGTTGAAATAATCAAGGCCATAGATCGTGAGATTGCATCGAGAGAAGCCCCCGTCAAGTTCGTATGGGTCAAGGGACATGCCGGAAATGAATTCAACGAGAAGGTCGACATTCTTGCTCACGGCTATGCAACAGCAGTCGGAAATGGCAGAAAATCAGGATATCTTCCCATCGAAGGTTGGCAGTCCCTTCTCGCATCGCCCTATGCCGCAGGTGTCTCGGTTCCCGCTGATGTCAGAGCACAGCTTTCAGCTTCTTCGCATGCGCGAAACGAAACCTCCTTCCTCTCTGATCGATCTTCTGCAGCACGTCCACAATCACTTGTGCACACGCATGAAAAGCCCAAGGAACCCGCACAAGATGTCTTGGACTTTGCTCTCCCTGAGGAACAGACAAGTCGATCCCAACTCGCTGTTTCCGGCGCTATTCGCATCACTCCTCCACCGTCATCGAGTTCGACACACCCAGATCATGTCATGCATGTCACGGGTACCGTTTCCATCGATGTTGCCGTCGATAGCGAGGGCAATGCAATATTGCGCAATGCACCCTTGCAGATCGATCGTGTGGAAAGACTCAGCAATAACAACTAATCGTATGATTTCGGGCATGCGGGCCACTACTATGGAGAATTGTGCTCTTCATTAAGAATTGAGCCCACACGGTATGAAACATGGTATGGAAAGAGGCACCTATGGATAAGTCTGAACAGGACGCGTTGAAGAAGGCAGCCGGCATTGAAGCCGCAAAACTGGTTGACAACGATATGATTGCGGGACTGGGTACTGGCTCGACGGTGAAGTTCTTCGTTGATGAGCTGGGCAGACGAGTCCAGGAGGAAGGTCTGCACTTCACCGGAGTCACCACGTCCAATCGCACCAAGGCGCAGGCTGAATCATTTGGTATCAAGATCGTCGACATCGATGATGTATCCCATATCGATATCACCGTTGATGGCGCCGACGAAGTTGACCAGAACTTCAACGGAATCAAAGGCGGCGGTGCTGCACTGCTGTGGGAGAAGATTGTTGCAACCAACTCAGACAGGATCGTCTGGATCGTTGATGAATCCAAGGTCGTTGACACGATTGGTCGCTTCCCACTGCCCGTAGAAGTCATCCCATTCGGCGTGCAGCATGTGATCACTCGCTTCAAAAATCGTGGATATGACCCGACACTCAGGGTTGATGCCGAAGGAACTCCAATTCACACCGATGAGAAGAACTTCATCGTGGACCTTCATATGAACCGCATCGATCATCCGCAGGATTTGGCCGAAGATCTGATTACCACCGTTGGTGTTGTCGAGCATGGTCTATTTCTCAACATGGTCAACACAGTGATTGTCGGAGATCCTCGCGGTCCACGCGTCTTGACGAATTCAAATAAGTAGCCATGTTCCGGCAGCCTGCCTCCATCAGAAAGCATTGAGTCCAGAATAAAAAAATCCCCGGCTTAACAGTCGGGGAATATTATAAAAGCTACTTGCGCTGGTGGCGAGTCTTACGCAGCATTTTACGATGCTTCTTCTTACTCATCCGCTTGCGGCGCTTCTTGATGACAGAACCCATCCGAGCCTCCGTTCCTTACTTGAAAGATTGCAACTCGCCCTATACTACACTGCTTCAACGACGATTATCGAGGTTTTTCCAAGCCAGACACTCCCGATCCTCTTCACAACGAATTGATGGCATGTGCAGAGTGTGAGAATTGCAATCATGTAGCCAACCATCGAAGAACACAGGCACCGGTAAGAATCGGTAAAATCGGGCACATCCGTTGTTATGGCTAACAGTTACGGCTTGCTGTTATAACCCATAATTGAGTTACAGTTGAGTTTCAGCTGACTTATAACGGGAACTTCTGATAGAAGTTCTTGACGGCTTCCTTCTCGCCATGAGCCTGAATCAGAACCGTGCTGTTCTGCCACAAAGCTGTAGCATCTTTCTCATTCGAGGTATCGGTTTTGACGACATACGCTCCGGTAGCCGAACCAGAAACCTTCACATTTCCCGATGCAATCTCGCTACCCGTGAGTGTTGCCGCGACAGTATCATATTGCTGCTTGGCCTCATCTGATGTCGCCCATTGCGCGACGGTGAGGGTGATGTCCTCGGTCGTGTCACCTGTCGAATACACCACCGTATATTCCTCGATTGGCGATGATGAGCTCCACGTCGTTGCCGAGGCTGCCTGAGTTCGTGCATAGTTGCGAACCGAATCCGGCATGGTCTTCAACAGGGTCGTTGCATCTGACGGCAATGCAGAAGGTGAAATTGTCGGAGCTGTGGGAGTTGCTGAAGCGCTGGTGCTCTGCGATGACGAGGCACTCTGTGTGGCTGTGACATCATTGGTGCTGCGAATCGCCCAACGTGGCCAGACAAATGCGCTGACAAGAACGATGACAATTATTGCTGCGATAGCCCACAGAACCGTGAACAGCATGCGACGGGATTTTGCTGATTGATATTGCGCCATGAAGCCGATTCTCTCACAGCCAGACGACTCAGAGCTGAAAATCAGCTGAATTGTCCGTCAAGTTTTATAGCGTTTCGGTATGGCGAAAAGCACGACCCAATACGTATGCACGGAATGTGGGTGGAGTGGTGTGAAATGGTTCGGTCGCTGCCCTCAGTGCGGCGAATGGGGAACCATCGAGGAATTTCATGAGGCAAAGATCAGTGGCATATCGAAAACGGGCGCATCCAATAGACGTGCACCGAGAATCGATGTTTCGCAGGCAGCCACACCCATAACCGAGATCGGATCCGATCAGGTACACCGCATTGCCACCGGCTTTGAGGAATTTGACCGCGTGTTAGGCGGTGGGATCGTTCCTGGATCGGTCGTTCTGATTGCCGGCGAACCAGGAATCGGCAAGTCCACTCTATTGCTCGAGTCTGCAGGACGCATAGCAGCGCGGGAGAATCAGACGGTTCTCTACATTTCCGGCGAGGAATCACAGGCTCAGATCCGCATGCGCGCTACACGTGTCGATGCGGTTCAGCCACGACTCCTCCTCGCCTCTACCACCGATTTAGGTACCGTCATCGCTCTGATCGAGCAGGAAAAGCCTTCTCTGGTCATGGTTGATTCTGCACAGACCATTTCTTCCGCAGACGTCGACGGCATCACCGGAGGGTCGTCGCAGGTGCGAGAAGTCGCGAGCGCATTGATTGATGCTGCCAAGACTCTTAATATTCCAACGTTTCTGGTTGGTCATGTAACCAAGGACGGGTCGATTGCCGGCCCCCGGACCTTGGAACATCTGGTGGATGTGGTTTGCCAGTTCGAAGGCGATTCCCAGACCGCACTGCGTATGCTTCGTGCGGTCAAGAACCGTTTCGGGCCGACCGATGAGGTTGGCTGCTTCGACATGAGTGGCGATGGCATTGAGGAGGTGCGCAATCCTGCCGGATTGTTTCTCTCCCCTGACGAGCATGCGGTGGAAGGAACATGCATTACCTTCACGGTCGATGGCCATCGCAGTCTTCCCATCGAACTTCAGGCGCTCGTCACAAACTCGGTGCTTCCTGCGCCTCGACGCGCCACGAACGGGGTTGATACGAATCGACTTGCGATGCTGGTTGCTGTGCTGTACCGCCACGGCCGAATCCCATTGCTCAGCAATGATCTCTATGTTTCGACAATGGCCGGAGCAACCGCCCGTGAGCCTGCCTGTGATCTGGCTGTCGTTGCCGCGCTTGCGAGCGCTGCAACGCATAGCCCCATTCCAAGAACGATGTGCGCGATTGGCGAGATTTCATTGACCGGGCAGGTTCGGCCAGTTCCACGATTGCAACAACGCATCGACGAGGCAGCGCGTCTCGGATTTTCCACTGCCGTGATTGCCAGGCAACGCCGTAGCGCCCGAGAATTGAACCCTCGAAAGATGAAGCTTCTCGAAGTTTCCTCCATAAGGGAGGCCTTGAATGCCCTTGGAATCTCCAGCAGCCACTAGATTCTCAGGACTATTCTCAGGACTATTCTCAGGACTATTCTCCGAAAATTCGCCCTTGCGTTGTTCATTGTGAACTTGTCAAAGTACAGTGGCACTTTTTACTGGAGTTTCAGGCAGAATCTCGTTCAAATAATGCCATTCCAGTGGTTTTATACTTTCGGAAGTTCACAATGAACGGCGCTTTTCCCATACTTAGCCTTGAAGTAACGTGAGTGCGCTGTGTTCGTCCTTTTTGAGCTGGGCGACAAGTTCCTCGGACGTGTCATATTTGAATTGGGGACGCAGGAAGTTGGTGAACTCGACGCGAACGTCGTGATCATAGAGGTCAAGCCAATGATCGCTCATCGCGTATGCTTCCACGACCCGCTGCTGCAACCCAGTCTCTTCTTCGTAGGTTTCCTTGGTGCCAATTGAAATTGCTGCCGGCCAGCGCCACGGTGATCCCGGCGAGATGCGCGCATCGACATTGGCCTGCGAAATTGCGGCAGTATCTTCTCCTGCAAGTTCGCCAAAATCCTTGACATGTTCGCCAAGATCAATCAGCCAACCAGCGTAGACCCCATCGACAGGAATGTAGCCGCCAACAGGATCGCCCAGGTTCGCGGTGGGGAAACCGAGATCTCTTCCTCGCTGCTCACCGTGTACGACCTTGCCTTCGATGACATGGTTGTGCCCCAGCACCTCGTTGGCTTCCACCATTCGACCCTGCGAGAGCAGAAAGCGTACATTCGTTGAACTCCATACACGAACTTTGGCAGCATCGTGGCTTTTACTCCATGCCCGCTGCTCATCCTTATTCAAGTGTGTGAGCGGATCATCCGGTTCTCCAGCCTCTTTCGGAGCTTGCGGAACAATCGTTCGAGGAACGCGGGTATATCCTGGGCCTACATCTTCGACAACATCCAATTGGAAAACGCCGGTAGCCTCAGCAAGGCGCTGAATCGCATCTATATCGCCTGCACGATTGGAGCCCATTTCTGCGTCGCTGCCAAGCACGAGCGTGCGCATGCCGATTTTGCCAACCAGTTGTCCGAGAAAGAAACGGTACGATTTGGCTGCAAATGCCATGCTATATGACACGATCAGCAAATGGTCGATGCCCAATTGAGCCATCCTGTGTGCACGCTCATCAACGCTCATCAACGCCTGAGAATCGACGGCGAGATCTTCTGCAGTTGGTTCCAAACCTTGATGTTCCTTCACAAAATGGTGAACCACGCCAGGACGCGGGTCGAACATGACTACAACGGAATACGCCCGTTGCTGCTCGGCAAGTGTCTTCACACGCTCGAGAAGCGCCGTATGCCCCCGATGCATGCCATCGAATACGCCAACCGTAACCACTGCCTTCTTGGACACGCTCAACGTTGGCCATGGAACAATGCCGCTTTCGTCAGGCGTAAGTCTGCTGATCCTCATTCAACTCCCATCGCTGCATTCGGTCGAGTCCGAATGCACACCGTCATTTCACCGAAACTTCAATCTAACCTCAACACATCTTACTCACTTCTGATGTAGTTGCTATTCCTTGAAGTTACAAGGGGAAAACGGTTTGAGGCCTAGCCATATCATTGCCATCGGGCACAAGAATGGCGCACAATCTTGGGGAGTTCAGCTCCTCGGCAATACGCGGCGCATCCGTTTCCACGCTGTCACGAGCCACATAAATGGCCGCAGTCGTTGCATTGATAGGCCTGTCGATAGCGCGTCCATGGGCAAGATCCATGGCTTCCTTGGGTGAGATCTCAACAAAGTCCATGATTGTTGAAGCCGCCTCCGCTGGGCTTAGAGCATATTCAAGAAGCGTTTCGGCGCTGTCCGCCATCACCGCTCGGTTACGGATCTCAACTTCGCCGGTTTTCCTGTCCTTGTGTTCTCGTTGCACGACTTTCACGGTGGCTATGTTTTCTGCAGACGTTGTGTCTTCATTGCGTTCTGTGGATTCGTCTCCAAAACTTCCACTCATCTCTGCAGAGCCAGAAGATTCGCTAGAACCAATGCGAAAGTTGCCGACTTGAGTCCTGCGCAGTGCGATAAGATGACCGCCCGTTCCCAATCGTGAACCCAGGTCTCGTGCCAGAGCGCGAATATAGGTTCCACTCGAACAGCTTACGCGAACCTTCACATCAACAACCGGCATCGCAATCATGTGCTCTCCCCCAGCTGACGACTCTGTGTCTCCGCCAAGAGAACGTTGGCTCGTCAATGACTGCTCATCCTCTGACGTCTGTGCAACAGCCGCAACTCCAGGTGCCTCATTGCCAGAAATCTCAACTTCGCTGTGCTGCACATCAAGAATCTGGAATGAGAAAATAGTGATTGCCCGTGCCTTGAGATTCGGAATTTCACCATTGCGTGCAAGTTCATATGCGTGCTTCCCATGCACGCGGACTGACGAGAATGCGCTGGGAACCTGATCAATCATGCCGACAAAGAACTCGTTGACAAGTGTCTGGAGACCTTCTTGCGTAATGGCTTTGAGAACGGATTCAATCTCATTCATCGCAGAATTCTCTGGGCGAATCAAGGTTCCATCTGCATCGTCTGAATCGGTAGCAAGACCGAGTCTTATCGTCGCGACGTATTCCTTATGATGACCAACCATATATCGCAACAGTCTGGTGGCCTTGCCAAATCCCACTACAAGAAGTCCGGTAGCCATCGGGTCGAGAGTTCCCGCATGGCCTACATGGCGTGTATGCAAAGTCCCTCTTACCGCTCCCACCACATCGTGGCTTGTGACACCTTGTGGTTTGTCGACAAGCAGGATCCCCGATTCTCCCATTTCTTATATCCATTCAGTTATGCCGTCTCAGCCTTACGAATCAGATATTTGAGGAGCTGCTGTGACTATCTTCGGCAGCGTCTTCACCTTCATCCTCAATCGTCTTTTCGCTCTGATCCTGTTCGTCAGTGGCATCATCATCATGGCGGTAAGGATCTTCATCACCAGCATAGCTTGCAGTGCTGCGTAAATCAGCTAATTCTTCATCACGTTTACGCGCAGCAACAAGAATGTCCTCGATCTCGGTTGCCTCTTGTGGAACCTCATCGAATTGGAATCTCAGCTGTGGCGTCAAACGCAGACCTGCCTTTGTACCCACCAGGCTGCGCAGACGACCTTTTGCCTGGTTCAATGCCTGCTGCGCACGCTTTCTCTCGCCCTGTTCGTGGCCTTCCTGGCCAAGCTGCGTCCAGAAAACATGTGCAATCTGCAAATCGTTCGTAACACGCACATCAGTGATGGTTACGCCTTGAAGTCGTTGATCATGAAGTTGTGACTCAATCGAGGATGCAATCACTCGCTGAATCAACGCTGCAATGCGAACCGCGCGCGGATTCGTTCCTGCCATTTTCCTCACCCCTAGTCTTTTTCACTGGAATTTTCCATCAAATGTCCGATTGAAATTATTTTGCGGCCTGATTTTGCGATATACCGAGTATCGGACTGATTTCTCTACGGTATTAAGCCAAAAATCAAGCCTCGTTTCAAACACAGGCAACAAAATAATTTGACTCGAAGAAAATTAGCCGCCGTAACGTGCTGCGGCGGCTAATTTTGTTCGTTTCTGTTTACTTTCGTTCAACTTCTTGCATTTCGAAGGTCTCGATGACATCCCCGATCTGGATATCGTTGAAGGTGCCAAGGTTGATACCTGCCTCATAGCCTTCCTTGACCTCGTTGACGTCATCCTTGAAGCGGCGCAGCGTTGATATCTCCAAATCATTGACGGTGACCACGCCTTCGCGCATAATGCGTGCCTTGGTTCCCTTGGTGACTGTACCGTCAAGCACCTTGACACCGGCAATGTTGCCCCACTTGGAGGAGCGGAAGATTTCACGAATCTCGGAGTGCGAGGTTGTAACCTCTTCATATTCAGGCTTGAGCATGCCCTTCAAGGCGGCTTCGATATCTTCAATTGCCTTGTAGATAACGGAGTAGTACTTGATTTCGACACCCTCACGGTCCGCGAGCTCCTGAACCTGACGGTTTGGACGGACATTGAAACCGATGATGACAGCCTTATCAACAGTTGCAAGATTGACATCGTTCTGTGTGATTGCACCAACACCACGATGAATCACCTGAATGCCGACCTCTTCGGAAACCTCGATCTTCATCAAGGAATCTTCCAAAGCCTCAACCGAACCAGAGGATTCACCCTTGATGACAATATTGAGCATATCAATCTCAGACTTGGCGAACTGTTCCTTCAAGCTCTCAAGCGATACGATCTTGCGACGCTTGGCAAGCTGTGCAGCGCGCTCGGTCGCCTGACGCTTCTCGGCAATCTGGCGTGCAGTGCGATCATCGGAAGCGACAAGGAACAAATCCCCTGCGCTTGGAACCGATGTCAGACCAAGCACCGCAACAGGTGTCGAAGGAGTGGCCTCCTGCATCTGCTGGCTGTTTTCGTCAAGCATGGCACGCACTCGGCCATACGATGTCCCAGCAACGATGGCATCGCCGACATGCAAGGTGCCCTGCTGGACCAGAACCGTTGCAACTGCACCGCGTCCCTTGTCCAAACGAGCCTCGACCGTTGCACCTCGAGCATCCATATCTGGGTTGGCGCGCAAGTCGAGTGAAGCATCCGCAGTCAAGAGAACTGCTTCAAGAAGCTTGTCGACATTCGTTCCCAACTTTGCTGAAATATCGACGAACATTGTGTCTCCGCCGTATTCCTCAGGAACCAGGCCGAACTCGGTGAGCTGACCACGAACTTTCTCAGGATTGGCGCCAGGCACATCGATCTTGTTGACTGCCACCACAATCGGCACATTTGCAGCCTGTGCATGGTTGATGGCCTCAACGGTCTGCGGCATCACACCATCATCGGCAGCTACGACCAATACGGCGACGTCGGTCAATTCCGCACCGCGGGCACGCATGGCGGTGAACGCCTCATGTCCTGGGGTATCAAGGAATGTGATCTTTCGCGCTTCACCCTCAAGATTCACATTCACCTGATAAGCACCAATGCGCTGCGTTATGCCGCCTGCCTCGTGAGCCGAGGTGTTGGTCTTGCGGATGGTGTCGAGCAGCCGCGTCTTACCATGATCGACATGGCCCATAACTGTGACCACCGGTGGACGAGGCTTCAAATTCGAGTCGTCTCGGCCCTCTTCTTCTTGCTCAAGATTGATGTCGAACTCCTGCAGAAGCTCTTTGTCCTCTTCTTCTGCGGAAACGATCTTGATATCCCAGCCAATTTCTTCGCCGAGAATCTGGAAGGTTGCCTCATCCAGCGATTGCGTTGCCGTTGCCATCTCACCCAAATGGAAGAGCACGGTCACCAACGACGCTGCATTGACATTGATTTTCTCTGCCAGATCCGAAAGTGTTGCGCCCTGACGAAGCTTGATTGTCTTGCCATTGCCAGCAGGAATTCTCACGCCACCGATGACAGGTGCTTGAAGTTCGTTGAACTCCTGGCGCTTTGCCATACGGTTCTTGCGAGACCTTGATGACTTTCCGCCCTGACGTCCAAATGCACCTGCTGCACCGCCACGACCACGTCCGCCGCGACCATTGCTGCTGCTCGATGGCCCATTCGAAGGCGTCGAGAAGTTGTTGCCACCGCCGAAGCGGTTGCCACCCTGCCCCGAATGCTGGCCACCCTGGCCAATGCCTTGTGTGTGGTTGTTGTGACCCCACTGCCCTTGGCCGCCACCCTGACGCTGACCCGGTCTTCCGTTGTGGAATCCTCCATTGCGGCCGCCAGGTCTTCCGCCCCTACCGTGGCCTTCATTGACAGTCGGTCGCGCCATTGGATGTGGACGTGGAATGTCGCCAGGCGTTGGAGCACTCATGCCCTGTCTGCGACTGAATGGATTGTTTCCTGGACGTGGCGTTCCTGTCGTGCGCGGACGCGGAGTCGACCCGCTGGCACCTTGTGGACGACCACCGCGGTTGTCGCGCGAATCGTGCCGGTCGCGACCGTCACGCTCATTGCGCCCATCGCGGCCGTCTCTGCCATCGCGGCCGAAGTGCTGTCCACGATTTGGACGATTTCCACCATTTGGACGGGGTCCACGGTCGTTGCGGCGCTGATCGCCGTGTTCACCACGCTCTGAGCGTTCGCCGCGCTCATTACGAGCATCACGGCGCTGATCGCCAAAGCCACCACGCTCATGTCGCGACTGCCCCGGCATGGGAGCGTGCGATGAACCGCCGGATCTTCCGGAACGACGCGAATCTCGGTGCTCCTCCTCAGCGGCCATCAACGGCGTTACATGCTGAGATGAGGCTGAATGTACATCTTCCGCCTGCTGCGCTTCAACTGCGCGGTTTGTTGCCTGTGAAGCACCGGAGTGTGGGGCTCCATTCTGCGATCCTGCTGACACATTATGTGGTCCGGGTCTGTTCATGCTCGAATTGGATGCATGAGAAGATCCATGTGAGGCACCTTTTGGCGTTGGGTGCTGCGATGACCCATGGGCTGGGGCTGCATGGGAATTCTGCTGGTTCTGATTCGATTGTGGGAATGCGTTTTTCAGTCTTCTGACAACTGGCGCTTCCACCGTTGAAGAAGCTGACTTTACGAATTCACCCATGTCCTTGAGCTTCTCAAGGACTGTTTTGCTATCCACGCCTAGCGCTTTAGCCAATTCATATACGCGTGCTTTGGGCACCAATATCTCCTATTCCAGACCGCGCATATGACCGGCGCGGTCACTCATCCATGACGGCGAACATATCCTGTCTCATCGTGCGACCATGATCGTGTTACCTCGTCTCTTAAGCCGAATCGGGCGCGACTTGCACCCACTCGGATACCGAGTTAAGCATACTCGACTCTATGGATGTGCTCTACGTGCGAGCGCGCCTGAAAGCGTGATTAATTCTCAGCGCCTTGAGATGACTCCTGTTGCGCATGTGCCTCGGCTGATTCGATTCCAATCTTCCAGCCTGTAAGTTTGGCTGAAAGTCGGGCATTCTGCCCTTCCTTGCCAATAGCCAAGGATAGCTGGTCATCGTGGATGAACGCAATCGCTGTCTTGTTTTTTTCGCTGATGACGTTAACCTGCGTTGCAACTGCGGGAGAGAGCGCTGCAGCAACGAACTTCGCCGGATCAACCGACCAATCGACGATATCGATCTTCTCGGGCCCAAGATTCTCCATGACTGCGCGAACACGTGCACCGCCAGGTCCGATCAAAGCGCCCTTGGGATTGACCCCCTGCGTGTTTGCACGAACCGCGATCTTGGTACGTGCGCCGGCCTCGCGTGCGATGGCCATGATGGAAACTGCACCGGATACGAGTTCAGGAACTTCGCGCTCGAACAGACGACGCACCAACTCGGGGTGAGAGCGGGAAACGATGATTTCGGGCCCCTTCAGACCACGCGCTACATTAACGACGTACACACGGATGCGCTCGCCGTGGCGATAGCGCTCTCCGGGGATCTGCTCGCGTTTTGGCAACAATGCCTCTGTATCGCCGACTGCAACGTGAACATTACTTGGGTCGTTGGCATCCTGCTGGACGATTCCGGTGACCAACTTGCCTTTTTGACCAGAGAATGCTCCGAAAATCTTGTTGTCTTCAGCATCTCTGAAAAGCTGCGTAATGACCTGACGGGCAGTTGCGGCAGCAAGACGTCCAAAGTTATGTGGCGTATCGTCGTATTCTTCGCCGAGATGAATGACCGGGCGATTCTCGCGTGCATAGGCTCCGAATGCTGCGTGGTTGCGCTCGTGAGAGCTTGCCACCGTAGGGGCCGCCGCGCGGGCTGACGTAGCAGGGGTTGGTGTAGCGGGGGCCTGCACAGGTGCCTGCTCTGATTCGTCGGACTGAGCCGTCTGAACCGCGTTGGGACTTTCTGGGTTCGTTGCGATTTCGGGGGTTACTGCGCTATTGGAAGTTTGTGGCATGGCACCCTCGGGTGTCGTCACGTCAGTCTTTTCGGCCGTATCAGGAGTGGCTTCTGCGGAAGTGTTGCTCTCAGCGCTTTCAGCGCTTGTAGCACTCTCCGTGCTTTTGGCGGTATCCGCGGGCTTATCGGATGTACCATCTGCCAACTCGGATTCACTGATCTCATCCTGAGCCCAGACGGTGAATGTTCCAGCACGATCATCAAGTTCAACGCGGGCATGTTTTGCTGCATGAGGTGTCTTCAAGTATGCCTGTCGCAAGGCCTCAGCCAATGCTTCATCAAGAGTTTCCGTGTCTATGCCCTGTTCAGCTGCCAACTGATGGATTCCAGTTAGGTCAAGTTCCATTGCTAGACCTCCTATGAAGTTATAAAACGGACTCCCTGCCCGTATGGTCTGCGTTCCAGACTACTCTAACGATTCATGCAGACACATCGGCGAACAATCATGAGTGGTAGTCGCAATCATGGAAGCGCCGTGTTTGCTCAGCATTCCAGATTTCGGCGGCTTTCAGCATCTTTCGCATCTTTTTTGACTGTCTTGGCTGTATTCACTTGCTCTGGCTGTGCTGGAGCCCCTGGCCTGAGCATGCGTCTGGCAGGCCGCGACGAAGGGCAGGACACGCTGAGTTCCTGCGAGTCGGCTTTGAAATCCGCAACTGAAAACGATGCCGATTCTGCCCCCGGACTTCCTCTGATGCTGCGACGATATGCCGCACAGCATGCGCAGGATGAATGGCTCGATGTTGCCGAATATTGCAGTGGCCGCTTCGCAGAGGGTTCACTTTCCAGCGCTTTGGCAGCATATCGCTATTATCAGCTTTCCCAACAGCGGGAAGATTCGACCGCTCCACACTCTGCACTAGCGCAGGACGGTTTGAATGAATCTGAGCTGTCATCTCTGGGCTTCGACTCATCAACTATCACGGAGACGCAATCCTCTGCAATCGCACTGGCGGAGGATCGATCCGCATTTGCGTTAGAAATTCTTGCGGCTAAGAACGACAACGATTCGACCTTGCTCGCATTGAGCGATAACCAGAAAGCTGTGGCGCAAACTTTTGTTTCGGTGAATCCCAAGGCGGATGACCCGCGCGAAAAGGTATATTCAATCACTAATCTCCTCACCCACACGCAGACCATCGACGATGCGTCGACAGGATTGCTTGCGCCGACCGCCTCCGCCGTATTGATGAACTGCGCACGTGCCGAAATTGCGGCGCTCACTGCGAAAACTGCGCAGGATGAATCTTCGGGAGATGCGTCTTCGGATGATGGTTCTGCCTCGGATGCAGACACAGAGTCCGGCACAACAACTGCCACAACGTCTGACGCAGCATCTGACACTGATTCAACTACCACCGATACAGCCAGCGCAACGCAACAAATGACCCGATTGGTTGCAGAACTCGTTGTGTTAAGGGCTTATCAGGCATTCAAGCTCGGATACCCCGCCTTCGAAGCCGCGATTTTTGCACCCACGAAATAATCACCGGCGTCTCCCCCGATTCAGGGTCAATGTTGCCCCGGCCAGCCTAACTGTGATAACACGTTCTCACACAATCTCGAGAGTTAGCTGGCTCTTCACATTTTGGTGTGCATGATTCCGAGGATTCTTGAATGCCGTCGGCTGGCAATCCTGTATACCAGTCGCAGTCGCCTTCGATGTGCAATTCACGATACGAAAGCAACTGCCCTGCAGCCTATGATCTCGGTGGCGAGTTGTGAGCGTCTGCACGTCGTAGCATTGTGCCAAGTAAAGATTGACGGGGTGCAATGCTTGCCGTCCTAGCGCTGATAATCCGTCATCCTCGACTGGTCTGGTTATTTTGCGGCCGAATTTTGGAATTTGCCAAGTATTGCTGATTTCCACCGTTGGTATGAAGCCATTCTTGAAGGGTCGGAAGGCATATTTTCCGAAGGCAGGCAACAATTTAGCCAAGGCGACCCCAGAGTGGTGGGACGGTCGCCGGCCGTCCCACATCTAGAGACAAGTCGTCTCAAATAATGGAATCTATGAAGGGATGCTGCTCAGCTTGCACTTTTGAGATCAGTTTTGCTACACGTTGCGTTTCGAGAGTTGCTTTTCAAGCAGATTCGAGAGAAAAGCGACTCATGAAGCGCAACGCGCGCTACATGCGCGGGGTTGGGGATAATAAAACAGAAAGGGCCTTGAGCCGAAACTCAAAACCCTTGGCGGCGGTTGAGGAGAGATTCGAACTCTCGGAGGTTTTCACCTCACACGCTTTCGAGGCGTGCTCCTTAGACCGCTCGGACACTCAACCAGTCACTTCTTTTCAGTCACTTCACTGCAAGCGCATCCATCTTTCCAACAGATGCGGATTCGCAAAAGCAACTTTGCTATTATGCCACAGAGAGCCGACCACACGCCCGGTGACATATTGATTGCTCTCGACTGCACCGTTTTTCCGCTCTGCGTTTTCGGCTTACGCGTTCATCATGCATTTTGCTGCACGGGTATAACCTCAAACGAGCGTGGAATCTTTTCTCGTTTCGAAAAGCGATACGACGATTCGTGTCAATGCTCATTTGTCATTGTTCGATTATCATTGAGAAGAACTGATTTCCTCATGAGATCGAATCAGCCGGCGGTAGCCGCTACCGGCATACCCCTGACTAGGACTTTAGCTGTTCCCCAGCTAGCATCGTGTGCCAAATCAGCTCCAACCCAGCAATGACTGAGACGTATGTGCGCTTATCGCCGCTCAATCATCCAGGCTGCGTTTCGCCTTGATGGCCGCTGCTCTGATTGCGAGTTCATCGTCAGGCGGATATTGCACGTGCTCCAGTGTCAGCCCGCAGGGTTCAATCGGTCCTGTTGACCCTTCACGCAGAGGGGTATTGATCTTTCTGCCAAACCATTCCTTGGTCCTCTTGCCAAGGCCGATACTCACGCAAGCATTCGTGAGAGATCTGACCATATTGTGGGCGAATGCATCGGCAACGATGGTGAACATGATCATGCCAGGGAGTGAGAGGATGTTACTTTTGGTTCGGGCTACTTCCTTGGTGCTGGTCGATGCTCGGAATTCGTCATTCTCAGGGATCGTGCGAATCCAGTGCGCTGACTTTACTTTTCGGATGGTTGTTCCGCCGGGATTGGCAGTTGCGAATGATCCGAAATCATGCAAGCCGATTATTAGTTGCACTGCATTGTCCATTGCCTCTACGTTAAGCGAGCCGCGGACGGTGAGTACGCAGTTTCGGAGCCTAGGATCGGCTTTGCAATTGCCATCAAAGATGCGATAGATGTAGGTGCGCTCGAGGGCGGAGAATCGTGCGTCGAAACCTTCGGGTGCCTGCGAAAGGCTCAGAATTGCAATGTCACTGGGAAGAATGTGTCGGAGCCGATGTTCGAGCGCGGAGATGCCGTCAAGGTTCAAGTATCCTACACAGTGCTGAAGCAGATTCTCATCAACGTCAAAATGTGTGACTTGATGAGCGGCGTGGACACCCGTGTCGGTTCGGCCGGCGACGGTAACGTGCAGTTTCTCGAAAGCACCCATCTGATTCTCTCTGCGATGAATCAACAGGGTATTCAGGGCCTTTTCCAACTCCCCCTGCACGGTTCGTAGCCCAGGTTGCTTCGCCCACCCATGAAATCCCGTCCCGTCATAGGCAATATCCATCCGAATTCGCATCACGCTCCATATTTTCTCATAACTACCGCTTTGCGCAAACGAGATTCTAGGTTTTGCGAACTCTATCAGATATAAAAGTCACAAACTGGGTTGTACACTTGATGAAGCTCACTTGATGAAGCTCCAAAAACTTGTTGAAACGTTTCGATGCTGGCACAGCAGCGTGACGTTGCGTGCCACCGACAATCATCTTAAGATAAGCGCGACGACGGAATTGGAGGCGCACGACATTGACCGTGACATTTGACTACGCAACGCGTGCCGATCTGCCTGCCATCGTCCATATTTACAACGAAATCATTCCCAGCCGCCTAGCGACCGCAGACCTGGAACCCATTTCAGTTGCCTCACGAGAAAACTGGTTTCAGTCCTTCGATTCCGCAACCCGGCCGCTTTGGGTGATAAAGGATGGGAACAGGATTGCCGGCTGGGTCGGTCTCGAATCGTTTTATGGCAGGCCGGCCTATCATCAAACGGCGGAAATCAGCCTTTACATCGATGCAGATTTCCGTCATCAAGGGCTTGGTCAGCAATCACTGGACCATGTGTTCGCCCAAATGCCACGATTGGGACTGCAAAGCATCGTTGCGTTTATCTTTAGCCACAATGCACCCAGCCAGGGCCTGTTCAGAAAGAACAGCTTCGAAACCTGGGGACACCTACCGAAAATCGCTGAAATGGACGGCAAGCTGCGGAGTCTGGATATTCTCGGCTGGCAGTCGAAGACCGAGTGAGCAAATGCAAGCAGTTCGTTATGGTCTGTCTCTATTGCCCGTTCTATTAATTGGCTCATGTCACAACTTCCGCTTCAGTATGCGTCCTCGGCGCCGCAAGTGAGCAGGCTGCAACACCGGCTATCCTACCTCTCAGCGACTTAGTCAATGCTGTATTTGCCGCTGCAAAATTTCCACCGTGCAGCAGATCCACTACGCTCCCTATCGTAGCGAGGCTGATCCGTCCTTTTTATGCTTAAATGCAGCCCATTATTATGCTCCTGGCTCTCACGAGGTGCCTCATTTAAGGATGAGCGGGAAATTGTCTATGAGATACGTGCGATTCCCTGATAAGATTCGGAATTCTGGACTTCAATGGAACATTATTCCTCTCATGATGCTAATTCTTTCTCTCTGTACACGAGAACGGCCAGCAAACTGCCTCTCCTCCACTGTTTGAATTTATTTTGCGGCCTGTTTCTGAAAGAAGTTGAGTATTGACGGTTTTCCGTGTTGGTATTTCAACGTTTTTACTCGGTGATTTTAAAACCAGGCCGCAAAATAATTATCCCGGGTTGAATAAACCGAAATTCGACATTCGACCACACGAGTGGGCTGCTTTGCGACTGGAAAAATGTGCAGTTAGCCTTTTGCGATGATAAATTTTCGTGACTTCACTGCAGATCAGAAACATAACTTCAATGTGGAAGCCGAGCGCTGCGCGGATATTGCGCGGCGGTCACGTAACGACGTGACTTTTTGTGGTCTGAGTGCAGTGCGTCTTTTGGGCATTACCGAACCGAAATACAAAAGGAAGATGGATACAGCAGTTCAGGTTTGCGTGCATAAACCAGGTCAGAGAACCCGTCTCACGGGTGTGCACTTCATAATGTGGACCTTGCCTTTCAACACTGAAAGCATTCAATTCGGCGAAGACGTGATCGAAGTCGTTGATCCGGTGACAGCGGCGGCACAGCTTCTCCGATATGTTGAAAAAGAAGAAGCGGTTGTCCTATTTGACGCTTTGCTCTGTCGAAATGCCCGAAACCGCGAGCAAACCTTGAATGACCTCCATGAGCTGCTTCATGTCGCGCAAAGATTCCCCGGAAAATTGAAGGGCCAGTGGGCATTGCAATATACGCGTGAAGGTACTGACTCGGCGATGGAATCAAGATTGCGACTCAAACTGGTTACCAATGGGTTCCAATGCCCCGTTGTCAATCATCAGATTGTTCATCCTCAGACAAGAGAAATCTGGTTTGCTGATCTTGCTTATCCGGAGCTCAGAATTGCAATTGAATATCAGGGTTTCGATTTTCATTCGTCGCGGGCAAGTCTTGCGCATGACAGTCGGAAAGTAACCGCCTTGCAAGGCACAGACTGGAACGTTCTTCCCATAACCTACGAGGAAATCAGCAGCGAAATGGCTTGGAATCGCTTTGTGGACACTCTCACGACGCTGATGAGGGCTCGAAATGCCTCGGAAAATTATTTTGTTGCCTGATTTGAGGAAATAGCGAGTATAAGCCCGATTCCGCTACGCCATTTCAACGCTTTTCGAGGGAGATATAAAACCACTGGCAACAAAATAATGGCTGACACCATTTTTTGGTGTCAGCCATTATTTTGTTGTTGTGTTTCACTCAATTTTGAGTGAAACACAACAGTTTTTAGAGATCAGAGATTACTTCTCGGCCTTTGTGTCAGCTGATTCGGCATCCTCTGCCTCATCGGCGTCTTCCTCGGCCTGGTCAGCTGCCTCATCGGCAGACTTCGCATCCTTTTCAAGGTCGACGGCAGCCTTGTCGGCATCGGCAACATCGGTGTCGGTTTCGTTAGCATCGACAGCCTCGTTCACCGCATCATCAGCCGCACCCTCGACGATCGCTGCCTCTGTTGCGTCTGCAACCTCAGCGGCTTCATCCTTGGCTGCAACCTTTGTCGCTGCTTCAGCTTCCTTTACAGTCGCCTGCTTGGCCGACACTGGCTCGGTAACAAGTTCAATGACGGCCTGAGGCGCATTGTCTCCGTGACGTGCAGGAATGCGCACAATGCGGGTATAACCACCCTCGCGCTGCTCCATTTGCTCAGCAATCTGAGTGAACAGAAGGTGGACAATGGACTTGTTGCGAATGACGCGCATAACACGACGACGTGAGTGAAGATCTCCGCGCTTTGCGAAGGTGATCAGGCGTTCCGCCACTGGGCGAAGGCACTTTGCCTTCTGCAATGTGGTGGTAATGCGACCGTGCATGAATAGGCTCGTCGACATATTGGCGAGCATCAGGCGCTCATGTGCTGGGCTTGAAGCCAGACGTGGCCCTTGCTTTGGTCTTGGCATGTGAATTCTCCTTATGTGTCCCGCATTCAGGTGGGCATCAGCCCGAACGTCCGAAAACAGAACGATTAAACAAAAACGGTTACGATCCCACCGTCGAAAACAGCAGCATCGGTCGGGAGCGAACTCCCGACCAAAAAACTACTCGTCTTCAGGCGAGAAGAAAGTGCCGCCTTCGAGGTTACTGGTATCGAAACCAAGCGGCGATGCCTTGAGAGACAGACCCATGGTCTGCAACTTCTCTTTAACCTCGTCAATTGACTTCATACCAAAATTGCGAATATCGAGCAGATCCTGCTCTGTGTGCGATACAAGCTCGCCTATGGTGTGAATGCCTTCACGCTTCAGGCAGTTGTATGAGCGTTGCGTCAGATTGAGGTCTTCAATCGGAACAGCCATCTCTGGGTTGGTTTCCTCAACCACAGGAGCTGGGCCTACTTCGACACCTTCAGCCTGAGTATTCAACTCACGGCAGAGTCCGAAGAGCTCAACCAGCGTCGATCCTGCAGAAGCTACGGCATCGCGCGGCGAAATCGCCGGCTTCGTCTCAACATCAAGAATCAAACGGTCGAAATCGGTGCGCTGCTCGACACGAGTTGCCTCAACCTTGTAGGTGACCTTAAGAACAGGAGAATAGATCGAATCGACCGGAATGCGGCCAATCTCGTCATTATCCTGCTTGTTCATCTGCGCTGGAACATATCCACGGCCGCGCTCAACGGTGAACTCAATCTCGAGTTCGCCATCATCAGCAAGGTTTGCGATATGCAGATCAGGATTTGCAATCACAACGCCAGCTGGTGGTGTGATGTCTCCTGCCTTTGCCTCGCCCTTGCCGCTCTTTCGCAGATACATAACGACTGGCTCGTCATACTCACTGGTAAGAACGATGCCCTTGATGTTCAGCATGATCTCGGTAACATCCTCTTCCACGCCTGGCAGAGTGGTGAACTCATGCAGGGCACCAGAGATCCTTACCGATGTAACCGCGGCACCAGGGATTGAGCTCAGGAGGGTACGGCGCAGGGAATTACCCAGCGTGTAGCCGAATCCTGGCTCAAGTGGCTCGATGGTGAAGCGTGAACGCTGAGCATTGACTACTTCTTCATTCAGTGTCGGACGCTGTGCAATAAGCACTGTGTTATCCTTTCAGCTCCAACCGATGGTGCACTCACCGGTTTTCGCGGGTGGATTGATGGTTTCCTAAGTGCTTCAGACGCGACGACGCTTTGGAGGACGGACGCCGTTATGCGCTTGTGGGGTGACGTCAGAGATGGAACCGACTTCGAGGCCGGCTGACTGGAGAGAACGAATTGCCGTCTCGCGACCTGAACCTGGTCCCTTGACGAACACATCCACCTTCTTCACGCCGTGCTCCTGTGCCTTGCGGGCAGCGGATTCCGCAGCCATTCCAGCTGCGTATGGCGTTGACTTTCGTGAACCCTTGAAACCGACATCGCCACCCGATGCCCAAGCGACGACAGCGCCGGATGGATCTGTGATGGAGATGATGGTGTTGTTAAATGTTGACTTGATGTGCGCCTGCCCCACCGGAACGGATTTGCGATCCCGACGGCGAGGTTTGCGTACGGCTTGCTTGGCAGCTGCCATGAACCCTCGTTTCCTAAATACGAATGACTTTAATTGTCCGTGATTATTGATTGCGAACGATGGAGTCTGTGTTGACGCTCCGTGGCTCGAATCAAGGCGTCAATTACTTAACAGCCTTTTTCTTCCCGGCTACAGTACGCTTCGGACCCTTGCGTGTACGCGCATTGGTCTTCGTACGCTGACCACGTACTGGGAGTCCTCTACGGTGACGCTGACCCTGATAGCTGTTGATCTGGATCTTTCGACGGATATCTGCATCAATTTCACGACGCAGATCGCCTTCGATCTTGTAGTTTTCTTCGAGATAATCACGCAGCGTAATGAGCTGCTCATCCGTGAGATCTTTAACGCGGGTATCCGGATTGATTCCGGTTGCTGCCAGTGTTTCATCTGCGCGTGTGCGTCCTACACCGAAAATATAGGTGAGGGCAATTTCAATGCGCTTCTCATTGGGGATGTCGACTCCGGCAAGTCTTGCCATTGCGATTCCTTCTTATTCTCCGTAGGTTGTGCACCAAGTCCTCCGGTTTCCCGGCCCGAGCCTACGTACCCGGGGTTCAGCTGTGTGACTAGTCCTTGTGAAATCTGATTCGTTTCTCACGAATCAGC
Organism: Bifidobacterium aquikefiri; assembly: GCF_002259795.1. Lineage (GTDB taxonomy): Bacteria > Actinomycetota > Actinomycetes > Actinomycetales > Bifidobacteriaceae > Bombiscardovia > Bombiscardovia aquikefiri. Next base: position 54,911 of record NZ_MWXA01000007.1, read on the forward strand.
TCATTTGACTGCCCGCTCGCTGTGGCTTAGCGCCTTTTCTGTTATGCCGCTGGAAATCTACTCAGCCTTGGCGCTGTTTATGGCGCGGATTGGAGCAGATCACCATGACGCGGCCGTGACGACGAATCACGCGGCAATTCTCGCAGATTCTCTTCACACTAGGGCTGACCTTCATGGTTTTCCTTTGCTTGTACCTTACTTGTAACGGTACGTAATACGTCCACGGTTCAAATCGTATGGACTCATTTCAAGCACTACACGATCCTGCGGAAGGATACGGATATAGTTTTTCCGCACTTTCCCTGAAATCGTGGCGAGTACAATGTGTTTGTTCTCAAGCTCGACCCTGAACATCGCGTTAGGCAATGCCTCAACAACCCGACCTTCGACTTCAATCACACCGTCTTTTGCCATGAGCCCCTATCCGTTCTATGGATGAATTACTACGTCATGTCCGAAGACACACCAAATTGCTAATATACCAGATTAGGTGTATTTTTCCACCTCGGCGTGTCAGACCATGACAGCGGGTGCCCGGCAACCACCCCTTCCCGTCATCCCAAGCGGAGCATCCCACACCGTCATCACGGCGAAGCACCACCCTATCCCATCACGTTAAGCACAGCGCCCCACGCCGTCATCGCCAAGCGAAGCACCCCCTTCCCTCCCTGTCATCCCGAGCGGAGCACCCCACACCGCCACCCCCGTCATCCCGAGCGAAGCACCCCCTTCCCTCCCCGTCATCCCGAGCGAAGCGTAGCGAAGTCGAGGGATCTCACCCCACTGGATGTCAACAGCGGAGATCCCTCGACTACGGCTACGCCTCCGCTCGGGATGACAGAAAAAAGAAAACGCTCGGGATGACAGAAAAAAGAAAACGCTCGGGATGATGGAAAAAGAACGTGCTCGGGATGACGAAAAAAAGAGCACGCACGAGACGACAGAAAAAATGCACACGTTAGATGACGGGGAAAGTGCACTATCAGGATGACGGGGTGCGGAGCGAGTGGGGTAAAAAAATAACTGCACTGCTTGCTGGGATTTATCTGGATTTGTTGACCAGATTATCCTAGTTTGCAGTACAGTTATCAATGCTGAAGGATGAAATACTCAGCCTTCGATGGCGATGTTGTGACGAGCCTCCACCTTTGGCATCTCAGCCTTCGGAACCTCGAGATGTAAGGTGCCGTCTTCGAACTTTGCGTGAATGTCGGAATCCTTCACTCCGTCACCAACGTAGAAGTTGCGTGAGCAAGAACCCGCATAGCGCTCACGACGCAGCCACTTGCCATCCTTGTCCTTGTCTTCCTTGGTGTCCTGACGCTTTGCGGATACCGTCAGATAACCATCTTCAAGCTGGATGCTGATGTCGTCCTTCTTGAATCCTGGCAGATCGATGTCGACAAGATAGTTATCACCCTTGTCTTGCACATCAGTGCTCATCATGTTCGTACTGGCACTGCCCTCTGGGAGTGCCGCGCTCGAACCACGGCCGCCGTTCCAACCCGAGAAGATCGGATCATCAAACAAATCACTGAAGATAGAATCATTCATCAATGCCGGAAACATAGCCATAATCTATACTCCTTCATTACTCAACCAAAACTTGAGGCGAAATGGTCTGGCAGCGAGCACCTCACGGTTTCATCAACCGCTTGGCATCGTGCCTCATAACCGTTCCCAGAACCTCTCGGTTCCTTTCTTGCCTTTCACTACTATCAAAAGGCGCATGGCTCAGTTTGTTCCAGAATTTTGCCTAGGGATAAAAACATGAGTCGAGAAGACTCAAGTTTTCATTCCGCACTATGACCCCACACTATGTGTCACACGGTGATAGACGGTGTTTTGACTGTGATTGGAAGGCAACCGTCCCATCACCACTGAGAAATATCGGCTCATCGTATTTTGGTGTGTAGGGTTGCCGAAGATTCTTGAATGTCATCTGCCCTGTTGCTCCGCGCATACCCTCCTTCCGCTGCCCTGAGCGCACCTTCTCTGCCGTCACCCTGAGCATTCCTTTCTTCTGTCATCTCGAGCGAGCGCAGCGGAGTCGAGAGATCTCACCTCACGGATGTCAACAGCGGAGATCTCTCGACTCGCTGCGCTCGCTCGAGATGACAGGGTATGAAAAACCACCCGTGACGACAGGGTGTGAAAAACAAGCCACCCGGGACGACAGGGTGTGGGGAACCAACCGTGACGCTAGGGCGTGGGGAACCAACCGTGACGACAGGGTGTGGAAACAACCCGAGATAACAGGGTGTGGAAACCGCTCGAGATGACAAGATAAGAGACGTAGCGCGAGATGACAAGATAAGAGACATAGCGCGAGATGACAAGGGGAAAAGCGGCACATCTCCACTGTCATCCCGAGCGAGCGGAGCGAGTCGAGGGATCTCCGCTGTTTCTGAGTTCAGATTCTCCTGCAGTGACGCACCAACAGCGAAAATCAGCCACAGCTCGGATCAGTTTTCAAGTTTTGGCAAGTGCCAAAACTTGAAAGCTGAGGGCGAAACGACCATAACAGCCCGGAAAGGAGTGGGGCAGAGTGAAGGGGCACCACGATACGCGCGCACCACAACCATCACAGCGGGTGTTCGCGTACTCGGACTCAACAAAGGCCCGAAATGCGCACGGTGAGAATCATGTGAGCAGGATCTTCGCAACGAGTTGCTATCTGAGCGAGACACAGCACTCAAATAGCAATCGCCGCGCAGTCACTTTCTGTCACTCACCGCGAAGACCCAATATGCCTACCAAATGCAAGGCGCTTTCCGAAAGAACGACGCTGCCCCGGAAGAGTAATGCCACTGACATGACGGTACATATTGCTCGGATACCGCAAACCCATATACGTTCCAACCAGCGTCACTCCCACACCGATTGACAAGCACCAGACGAGAATCGCAAATCCACCGGTATACGGCAAGTTCCTCACGTGGAATGAAGCATTGCTGATGCTCAAGCGAGTTCCACCGCTGATCACAGTCACCAGAGGAGAACCACTCGGAACATATCGGACTGCCACAAAACTTCCGTCCGTCTCACTCCAAATCGGCCCGAAATGGAGGTTGAAGCTGCCTAGCAAGAAGTAACCGTCGGGGGCGATCGTTTCGGTGATGACCAGATTCCCGGCCTCCATGCCAACCAAGCGCAATACTCCAGCATTGCCGCTCACCACCTCTTCGACGGCGGCATCTCCATCGTCCGTCACGGCCAGACGATAAGTACCCTGACCATCGAGACTCACGAATTTCAATGGTTCAGCCTGCGTTTGTCCATCGGCATCCATTCTGGTCACGGTGAAGGTAGCACCGGCAAGCAGTGCAGTGAGGTTGTCCTTATCTGTCTTTACTGCGTCCACACCATAGGTATGCACAGTGGCGGTGTCTTGTGCAGTATCGGGAGTGTCTGGATTTGTCACAGAACTTGCAGTCATTGTGGCGGTGTTGTCTATCGAGAGATGCGCGGATTCAGCACCCTCGGCCAGACTGGTGAGAATAGTACTAAGGAAGCGCACGCGGATATAGGAGCCGGCAAGAACGCTGCCGTCATTTTCGATATGGCTCGTTGCATCATTCTCAACCGCGAACAGTTCCTTGATGCCATCAACGGTGATGGTGCGATCATCAACGTCGATGTCAAGCTGATCGCTGACATCGACATCACTATCGCCCACAAATACGCTGATACCGTCATCGTCAGGCACCGACAAGTTGCCATTGAGCACATCGCTCAATGCAAAGTCGTAATCGTCATATGCTTGCGTTGACCCGAAGAGATCGGGCACACGAGCGGACAATTCAAATTCGACTTCCGAGCCCAGATCGAACCCGTCCCCTCCATCATCGTTCACAATCTGCTTGGTGACGGGACTCGTACTGTCGTCATACACGTAGGCGGTGATCTCTGCGGTCTCGCTGTCTTCAGGGTCAGCGTCGAGTATGGACAGCCCGAGTGGGTATGATCCACTTGCGTCGGCACTCACCAAAGCAGCAAGCGCATCCGAATCGACCGTGACCTCACTCAGGGGGATGTCCTGCGTGTTCTCATCCTTCGCAACCACTTGAGCGCGTTGCAAGACTTCCAAGGCGTTGAGACCGCTCACCTTGCTCAGTGGAATGCCGAAATCGTGACCGACGAGCGAGGCGACGCCCCTGTGCAGTGCAGTGCTGCGAACTTCGGGAATGTAATAGTACCCACTCTTCGTAACGGTGACATCCACCGGATCGCCTTCGTCCCACATTCCTTGAATGGAAACGGTGTAGACCCAGGTATCGTCCAAATCTTCATCGGTGCCGTCATACACTGCGGCCTCGCTCACGCCAGTAACCGTCACTTCGAGCGAGTCGGAAGCATCCTCTCCAGGCTCCACAACAATATCGTCAACGTCAAAGACGGCAAGCATCTCCGCATCGTCAACCCGCATGAACAAATGCAGCTCGCTCGTCCTCACGGCATTGGCCTCGCCGTTCGCCGCCACGCGCACGTATTCGTTGATTTTCCGTATTTCCGTGGAATGGAGCGCGGCTATCTGATATACCGGTGCAATCACATATCCAACCTTTTCAACCGACACCTTAACCTCGTCACCGTCGAACCAGGTGCCGCTCACTTGCAGCGAGTAGTTGTATACCGGATTATTCTCACCATCGAGTGACGAGGCAAGCTCTTCGACGCCGGTGGCAGTTATGGTGGAATCGTCATATTCACCCAGGAGTTCAAGAGAGAAATCGCTGGCATACAAGTTCGATATTTCCGTATCGAATGACAATGTCAGAGCGGTGGTCGTAGTGACTCTCGATGAACCATTTGCCACTGCGTCAAGATACTCGACGCGTATGCGGTCATCGTGATGCAGCTCGGCATTGCGCGACGATGGGTCAAACAGTATGCCGTTCTTGGCGACGGTGACCTTCGCCACATCGCCTTCAGCCCATCGGTGAGTGTCGTCGTCAAGACGGTCAATCGTGACCTGGTACGACCAGGTGTCGTCGGTGATGTCGTCAACGTCGCCTTCGTCATAGATTGGACCGGAAACAGAGAGCACCTTGATGGTCTTGGTATCGTCCGTCGAGAGTGCAATCTGCACCATGCTCGTGGTGAGTGATTGCGGGCTCACATTGGAGAAGGTAAGTGTCAGAACGTCGCTGTCTTCCATATGGGCAACGCCATCAGCCACGGCGCTTTGATAGACCACATCGAGGGCACTCAATATATAGGTGTTATCGCCACTCTTGGCACTGACGCTGAAATCCTCGATCTTCCATCGGAAATACCTGGCTTCAGCCTTGCTCACATCACTTCCATCGTTCTTTTGGGCTATGACGGTATCTTGTCCGTAACCGGTCTTTCCCACGATATCGATGCGTGATCCGACAGACAAATCACCAATGACACTGATAATGTCATCGTCGCCCATGACCAAACCTGCATTGGCGTGTGAAGCCTCGATTCGAGGGGTTCCCCACATTCTGAGCTCACCATCGTCAAAGATGACGCCATAGCTTAAGTTTGCACGAATCACCCCTCCGTAAAGGTCAACTCGGGCATCATTGGTGAAATCGATCGCGGCCTGGCCCTCAGAGATTGCATTTCCACTGATTTCACCACCTCCCAACGAGAACACACCATCGGAGACGTACACGACGGACTGCCCCACATCGGTACTCTCGTTCACTCGATGCCCATTGGCCGTGATTTCGCCGCCGAGCATGGAGAAGGAGCCCGTAGCTCCAGATACAACCACGGCCGATCCACCATATTGGGCCTCGCCAGAACCGCCCAAGGCACCTGTCAGGCGTCCAGAAATCATCGAAGCCGAGCCGCCATCGACATGAATCAACGTATCGGTCGCCGCGATGTTATTACCATCGAGAATGAGATCGTCGAGAAGTAGGTACCCACCCTGCTCAACGGTGATGAAAGCATCGGTGAAACTCGTGGCGCGCGAGACTGTCACCACATCGGCAGCATCAGCGTCGGGCTTCACCGTCACATCAAGACCATCAGGCACCACCGCGTTTTCCGACATGGTGATGCTATCCATAACGAACACAGTCGCCTGAACGTCCGCACCACCGCCGAGAGAGAGCGCCTGCGTAAATGCCTTGTTCAACGATGCATAGGGATAGGTTCTGGTTCCCAGACCGGTGATGTCGTTCCCCATGGATGCAACGTACAGCTCACTGACGGAGGCCAGGGAGTAATAATTGAGTCCATCGACCACCAGGCGCTGACCTTCCCCTTGCCCGTGGAAGAATTCGGATTCTTCGCGCGTGGCTTGTGCGGAGCTGCTTTTACTCACAATGATGGTGTAATTCACCGCATCCAGCTTGCCTTCGATATTGACACGCGAACCGGGATGCAGATCGCCTTCGTCAAGCACAATAACGCTTTTGAAGAAACTGCCCGAGCCGCTCTTTTGCTTTGGATAACCGATGTATACCCCGTTGTCGGCATCATTGGTGCCGATGCGCGGATATTGAGAGACGTGGAATTCGCCTCCATTGACATATACGGCATCACCGTTGCCTGTTGCGGTATTGTCGGTGATCACGCCGCCTGAGACCGTGACCTTTCCTGCGAGCACCGCGATTGCGCCGCCATTGCCAGAAACAGCATTATTGCTGATGGTGCCGCCACTCACCTTGACCACCGCGGCAGCGCCGTTGACGTTGATGGCACCTCCATTGACGCCACTGCCATCGACACTGCTGTTGTTACGGAGTTCACCCGAAGCCAGCTCAAAGCTTCCACCGGTCAGGGCAATCAAGGCCGCGGCATCACTCACCTCGTCCGCGTTGCCGTCCAGAATCGGTCCGTCCCAAACCAGTGCGCCCGAACTGATGGCGGCCATGGAACCGGAGAATGTTTCGGCCCGGCTCAACGTCACGCTTGTCTCCGATTCCGGATCGGCAAGAATCTTCACATTCTTCCCGTTAAAGTTCAAGGTGGTCGAGAACTCCAGGTCGTCCATCACATACCACGAGCGCTGCTCTCCTGAAACGCTGATTTCGTAAGCTTTCTGCAGCGTTGCGAACGGTCGTTCACGCGTGCCGTCACCCGTGGCATCACTGCCCGAGCTTGCGGAAACATAGAAGTCCGATGCAGCTCGAAGCACATATTCCGTGGTGTTAATCGGGTTTTGTATGATCCGGTAGCCCTTGTGTGCCTGGTAATAATAGTGCTGGGCCTCAGCGGGCGTGGTCTCTGCTCCGCTTTTCAAGACGATCCGGGAATAGCTCTCGGTGGTGGCATTCGTCTTGAATTCGACATTGATGCGTGCGATGGCATCGAGGTCACCGGATTGACTGATATACCCATTCTGGTTATACAAATACACTCCGTTGTCGCTCACGCTGGTACCAATGCGTGCGGACTGTTTGACTGTCAATGCAGAGCTGGTAGATGCCGAGTAGATGCCGTTGCCGGTGGTGGCCGTGTTGCCCGAAATCTGCGAGCTTCCGCCTATGCTTAGGGTTCCCGCTGTTCCCCTGTATATGCCTCCGCCCTGCGCTGTGGCGGAGTTCCCGGTCACCCGAGCGTCCCCTGACAACGTTACGGTCCCACTCGATAAGTTGATGCCTCCACCATATTGCGCCGTGTTTGATTCGATAGTGCCGGCAGTCATGGTAAATGTGCCGCCATTCACCAGCACGCCACCACTTGCAGTCGTAGTGCTGGCTGTACTGTGATTGTCGGTGATGGTCCCACCGCTCATGGTGGTGGTCCCTGCTTTGGCCACGAGTGGAGCAGTAGTACCAGATGAACTTTGGAATCCACTCAAACGAGAACCCGGCATCAGCGCGACCTTGGCCGTTGTCGCTTCGCTCACGATGAATGGAGCGGTTTGGGAATCAACCATGCGGGCTTGATTCCCCAGCGTGAAACTGCCTGAAACGCTCGCCATGGGCGCGTTGTAAGCCGGGGATAGCTGGCTTTTGTTGCCATTCAGCTCAATGTCTTGAACCGTGAGTGCTGCTGGTGATTGGACTGTGATGCCAGTGGCCGTCAACTGGCGGGTGACCGTCACGGACTCGTCGTTGTCAGGAGCACGCGAGTCGCTGTCATCACGCCACGCCTGGACTGAGATGTTCTTGTTCGCATTGAGCGTTACCGGCAGTGTCCATGAGAGATCATCCATGACGAACACATTCGACTTGTGCAAGGTCAACTCCGTCTCACCGACCGCGGCGACCGAAACCGCCTTCGCGATGCTTGCGTAAGGATGTTCCTTCGTGCCGTCACCGGTCGCATCGCTTCCCGCAGGGATGCCATTGTCTTTGAAATCGCTGTCATCGGCAACATAGAAGTCGCTGACGGCATCGAGGATATACTCGCTGTTATCAACATCCGACTCGACGAAATACACCGGCACATTGAGCTGATACAGCGCCGCCTCGTCGGCATTGACCGCCGTGCCCCCCGTCTTCTCGGCGAGCACCTTGCCTACGAAGTATTCAGAGGAGGATTCCAAGACAATGGCGGCATCGCCATCCAAGTCATCTGGCAATTCGAAATCGGCGGCCTTGGCAAGCCACACGCCCGCATCGCCACTGGTCCCAATGATTGGCTTATCTTCGAGGGTGATGCGGTCTTGCGAATAGATATCGTCTCCGGTAGAGCTCCCCGCTGTGTTGTTCTGCACAACCGTGTTGCCGCTGAACACCAGCTCGTGCTCAGAAGCGTTCGTTGGGTAATAGATGCCCCCACCAATACCTGTGGAGTTGGTTGTGGTGTTCTCTGAAATCTCGACGTCATCGAGCGTGACGGTCGAGGCTCCGCTGCCAACGCTCAGGCCACCGCCATGCAATCTTGCGCTGTTTTCACTGATGCTAAGTTCGGTTAGGGTAAGGTCCACATCGCCATCGACATATACACCCCCGCCTGACCCTGCGGTGGTATTTGGCAAGGAGTTCTCGGAAATATCAACGTCCTCGAGCGTGTAAGTCCCGGAGCCCATGAAGGCCAAGCCGCCCCCGCGAGTTGTATTGCTTCCATACGAATTGGACTTGAGATTATCATTTGATGAAACGCTGCCACCTGTCATGTTGAAGGTGCCCGTTACACCTGTCGAGATGTATATGCCTCCTCCCAGACCAGAGTACGATCCATATTGATTGATGGCATTGTCGTGGACGTTCACATCGGTAAGTGTCAGCGCGGTGTTGCTTGTTTGGTATAACCCGGCCCCGTTAGCGTAGCTGTTTGCATCCAAGGTGTTACTTTGTATCTCTACTCGTTCAAACGTGACTTGGCTGGAGCTCGCGATATACACGCCACCACCATAGCCAGCGCCTAACGTATTGACGATAGCATTCCCTGATATGACGGTGTCGGTCGCGTCGAAGGATCCGTTGTTAACATAAACGCCGCCACCGTTGGCTGGGGCAGTGTTGCCCGAAATGATGGAATCCTGTATTGTGACTTCAGCCTGTGCCCCCGTACTGTATATTCCTGCCCCGCCCCCACCACTATAGTTGATCTTGTTATTGCTTATGGCACCGTTTTCAATGGCGACTGAGCCCTGGTTGTTATACAGTCCCGCGCCATACAAATTCGTACTGTTGTTGGTGTATGCGTGCGTAAGGTCGCTTTCGGATATGGTCAGCGTGCCACCGTTAACATACACCAGCTGCAGGGTGGCGGTCTGCTTCGCTCCACTGACGATGACTCCGCTGAGAGTGAGTTCGCCCTCAGCCGCCACACTGAGCAGCCGGTATGCCGTCGCTCCGGTGCTACTGATGGTGGGCCTGCCGTCATCCGCCGAGGGGGCATAACCATCCCAGTCCTCGCCCTTGCCACTCTCGGCCGCAGGATCATCGCTGTCCCATTGCTGAATGGTCGTGTCCCGATAATCCGCAATAGTGAGAGCGCCTGTTATGTCGAGGTCGGTCATGACCGTCAGCGTCGAGGTGGATACATTCCCAGCACTGCCGGGTTTGCCAACGCTTATCGCATAGCTCAGGGTGCGTAGAGGATCCGTCACCGTGCCGGCTCCAGCGTCATCGCCATACGAGGCGATGAACAGGTTACTGGTGTCGCCATCAAGTGAATAGTATTCGCTGGAAGAGGCGTCACATTTAATGCTGAACAGGCTGTTGGCAAGCCAGTGGTATTTCGCCGCCTCACCATCGCTGATGCCGCCGCCACTTTTGTACACGATTCGGGTTCTGTACGTAGCTCCACTGACACCCAGCACATTGATATAGGCATCGTCACCCAGACTTCCTGACTGATTAATGGTGTAGTTGGTCCCTCGAGCGTTGTAGATGCCGTTGTGATCGGCGCTGCTGCCTATCTGAGCATTGCCGGCTACCGTCAATGTGCCGTTCGTCCAATAGACTCCGAGGGCAGGGCAACCCTGGCATGTGTTGCCAACGATTTTAGCTGTACCCTCGATGGTGGCGTTGGTGGAGATATTGATTGTGGCACCGGAAACTGTGGAGTTCCCGGAAATCTCACCACCGCTCATACTTGACAATGTCTCGACAATCGAGCCTGAATCAGTCGCCTCATTACCTGAAATTTCACCATTGGACATACTCAACGACCCAACGACCGCACCCGCGCCCGAAGTGGTATTACCGGAAATTTCACCACCGGTTACCGCTACGCTGGTGATCATTGAAGTCGCGGACGAAGACGAATTGTTGATGAGTCGCGCATCATTACCGAGGGTAATGTGACTGCCAACCATACCGCTATCGATCGGCTGCTCGAAAGCCTGAGCGTTGCCGCTCATGGTGATATCGCGCAGACTGAGATAGCTTACGCCTGTGCCACCTTTGAGCATGTAGTCAGAGGCTGTCCACTCACTGTCTCTAAGCATGGTGACTTCGCCGGTTGGAGCTCGTTCGTCGGTGGCATCCCGCCATGCCCGGATAATGACGGTTTTGTAGGTACCCTCGGTTGATTGCTGAGGAGCGGAAACCACAATGTTTTCCATGATGTGAATTGTCGTGGTGAAGAGAAGCGAACCAGAAGCACCTGAACCAGCCTGTGTCAAAGCTACGCCAAGCGTCGCGTACGGCTTCTCTATGCTGCCGTCTCCATCGGTATCACTACCTGCCGTGAGTTCTGGACTTACATCTGGATCTGCATGGGCAACGTATATATCCGACGATACTTTAAGCACATATTGCGTGTTTGGCTTGTCAATAATGGTGTACCGTGTGGATGCCTGATAGTGATACAGCGCTGCTTCCGTCTCGCTGACATATGTTGAGCTCTTATCAGTGATTATGGTCCCATTGATAGCGCTGGTCTTGGTATATACGTTTATTCTGGATTCGGCATCAAGATCACCCGTCTGCTTGAGGGTGACACCGGAACCCATGCGCACACCGCCCTGCTGGGCATCCGTGCCGAGCTTGACCTTACCGCTGATGGTCAACGATCCGTACAGGTAATCGATGACCCGCTGTCGATGCGCCACGTTGCCATTACCGCTGAACACGGTGTCTTGCAGCACAAGATTTGAGTTTGTGCTCGTCATGGTGATGAGCGTTGTGTCGTAATCGTCCTGTGAATAATTTTCAGAGAAGGTGCTCTGATCGATGTTGAGTGTGCCCAACGCAATGTGCATGATGTGATGCGTGCTGCTCTGCGAAGCCTTCGACACGGGGGTGAACTCCGAATCGGAGACGTTCACCACTGAACTTGCCGCACCCTTCATGTTGAGCACGCCGCCGATATCGCCGCTGTCCGATGAGAACGAGGTGCGTGTCAGATTCACGGTTACCGCTGCAACGGTGGTGGTCTGTGATATGTCTATGAACGCGTGGAGGGAGTTAGCCGCAGCCGCCGCTGTCGGCGCTGTCCACTCATGATCGTATCCGTCAACGTTCACATCGCTCATGCTGAAGGTGGTTTTGAATGACCCACTGTTCTGCACCGTGACAAAACTCGCTATTGTGGACGTGGTGAGGGTGACTGCTCCGGTGTCGCTAAGCACATCAGGTTCCGTGGCAACGGTGATGTTGTGCGAATTGGTGATGAACACGTTGCGCGAAAGCGTAATGTCATCAAGCAGGTACACATGCACTTCTGCAGGCAACGATGTTGCCGTACCTCCGGCGATGCTTTCCAAAGCGTATTCCACAGTACGATATGGCGCATCCTTGGTCCCCGCTGCCGTATCCGACCCAGAGGAAGACACATATACCGCTGATGGTGCGGCAGCGCGCGTGATGCGATGGTTCGAGCCGTTTGGCGCAACCAACCAGCCCGGAATATGGTAGAACGCGCTTTCGAAAGCTTGCGGAGCAATACCGCCTTGCACCGCTATGAGATTTTGGTTGTTGGTCAACACATTCGAATTCTCTACAGCGATATAGCTGCCACTGTTTTCGTCGAGATTGCCCTGCTGGCGCAGGTAGCCCATGTTCTCAACATACACACCACCAACGCTGGTAACACCGCCGATGTGGACACCCGAATACAGATTCACTGCACTCAAGCCGTAGCTAGTATTGGTATCAGCAAGCCAAATCTGCTGACCGCCGACCAAAGCCGAGTTCTCGACCACCTCGCCCTTAAAATGAGTGTTCACAGTGGTCAGTCTGGTGGTGCTTGTGTATGGACGCCGTTGAATGTACACGCCTCCACCCTGCTGTGCTTCGTTTCCTGCGATCCGTGAACCCTCCTCGAAGGTCGCTTCCATGGTTGTGGCAGCGTTGCTGGACGAGTACATGCTTACCACAGAGACGGCGCCTCCCTGCACGGCTCGATTGTTCGTCAACAGCGCGCCACTGGCTATGGTCACTAGTGTTGTGGTTTCGCCGCTCGTCGAGGTGGCTGAACCAGCATAGATCAGGGATTCTGCGTATTGCTGCGATTCGAGTCCATCCTTGCTCCCATCGAGGATGATATCTTGTACGGTCAGGGTGCCTTTTGGGGAGACATTGATGAAGCTTCCCTTGTAGAGGGTCCCGGAGTCGCTGGTACCTCGTGCGAGCCTCACTCGATTCGCATCATCGCTGGTATCAGCTTCTTCCCATGATTGGAGCGTGATGCGCTTGCCGTTGTCAACGGTGCCAACGGAGGTGATGTCAAGGTCGTCCATGACATGCACCGTGTATGCCCTGGGGTTACCATCGGCATCGTTGCCGCTTCGCGCCGTGCTGAAGGCCTTTGCAATTGACGCAAACGGATCCTCGAGTGTACCCCATGCGGAATCGCCGTCATCTTGGCCCGTGCTCGCCACATAGAAATCCGTCTGGGCGACACCGAGCTCGTATTGCGTGGTGTTCCTTGGCATAACGGTAAGCGGTGCAACTAATGATTGATATGCCGCCGCCTCTGCTTGCGAGGTGTTGGAACCGTCACTCTTATCGACCACTACGGTACCGATTGATGGAGGAGAAGCGGGATTCTCGATGGTCACACGAGTGGTTTGTGGGTCAAGGTCTCCGATTTGTCGGAACAAACTGGATAGATTATTAGCGCTGACGCCGCCGTCTTCATTGTCTTCACCGATGACCACGCCGGAATAGATGTCGAGCTTCGTATTGTGGGCATATAGCTGTTGGCCTCTTCCAGCGGTTGTATTCCCAGCAATGGTACCTTTGAGGCGTATATAATCCGAGCCCATGCCGTTTGTGCCACTCTGGCGCTGAACGAACACTCCACCACCCGACTCCGTGGCATGGTTGGCTGTAATGCTGCTCGAATCAGCAAGTGTGAGGTAGGTATTGAGATAGTTGTACCGAGTGGCACCGGTATAGGTGTTCGCCGGCCGGTAATCGGCATAGATGCCACCTCCGCGCTGCGCGCGGTTCCCGCGCAGCTCCGCCTGTTCTTCCAAAGTCACGTTGATGGTGTGCGTAACGTGAGCCGACGAATTGACTGTAGAGACGCCATTGATGTAGATGAGGGAATCACACACTACATCATCGCCCAGGCTGCTCATGCCACCATCGATAACAATGCCGCGAACAACCAATGTTGAAACATAACCATTGGTGGGAGAGGACTCGACGGTAATGAACGAGCCGAGGAAAGGCCCATCGCCAGTGTCGGTGTTCCTTGAAACCGTTACCCGCCCCTGATCGTCGGCACCTGCTGCCTGGTCCCATGAAGTCACGGTGACCGCAGTGTTGTCGCGCACCTTCGCCGTCGCCGAGAATGTGATGCTATCCATCACCACAATCGTCGTCTGATACGAATCGCCAAAGACATCCTTGCCACTTCGGGCCCATGACGCGGCCTGTGCAACGCTTGCGAGCGGTTTTTCAACCGTTCCCCACGCATCATCGCCAGTGTCATGCCCATCACTCGCTACGTAGAGCTGGCGCGCACGATCAAGCACGTACACTCCAGTGGTGCTGCCAACGGTGACGGCATATGCTCCCAGATAATGGTAGGCTTCTGCTTCTTCGTAGGAAATCGCATCGCCGCCGTTTTTGTTCACAACAGTTGATCCTGCCGTGTCACTGGTGAAACGTTCGATATCAATCCAAGTACTGCTGGGGTCAACATTGTCCGACTGTCTGAGACCTTTGCTTGAAGACGCGCGATACAGACCTCCAACGCTGCCAGTACCGCCAACCTGAGCGCCAGATACGATGGTGGCATAGCTTGTTGAGCCGAGAAAGACTTGATGCCCGACACCTCCGGAGGCAACGTTCCCAGTGATCGAGCCAGCGAGCACAAAGCCCGCATCTGCGTATTCAACGTAGGCGCCGGCACCACTGGCAGCTTCATTGTCGGAGACAAGCGACCCCGCTTCAAAGGTAACGCTTATGGCATTAGTATAGGTGTTTGAGCGAGTAACATGTATACCGCCTCCGGGCGTATTTGTTCTGTTATTGGTTATGGTCGCGCCATCTGAAAGAGTTAACGTGGTAGGTTGTGGATTGGTCATGGAACCGCTGCCAGAGACACCGATTAGCGCCTGGGCGTAGGTGTCTTCTGGCAGAGACTCCTTCGTGCCATTGATAATAATGTTTTGAATTGTCAGTTTGCCGTTTGTTGTCACCGTTGCAAAGCTACCCATGTAAAGCTCTGTGCTGGGCAGTGTTCCTCGCTTGACGGTCACACGGTTGTCTGCATCGCTGGTATCGGCTTCGTCCCAAGAAGTGAGGGTCACATTCTTACCCGAACCGATCGTTATTCCTGCGGAGAAAGCGATATCGTCCATGACGACCACGGTCTTTTGCACACCGCTGCTGGGTACCAGGGTCATTGCCTTGGTCAACGTTGCCACTGGTTTGCTGACCGTGCCCACCCCAGTGACATCGCTACCCCATGATGCGACGAATATCTCGTCCACCGTAACAAGCACATAGTCAGTGGTATTCGCTGGAGTCACTCCGATAATGAATGTCTCATCCTGATAGTGCCAGTGGGCCGCTGCCTCTTCTTCGGATGTGACACCGTTGGACTTCTTGGCAATGACCTTTCCTGCAGTGGGGCTCACGCTTTCGACGTTGATCCGCGCCGTGTCAGACAGATTACCATCCTGAGGTATGACGGCGGTGGTGTAGATGCCGTTGTCGTTGTCATTAACGCCGATGCGAATATTGCCGGCAACGGTCAGCGTGCCAGATCGCCAGAAAATGCCCTGGCCAGTGCCTTCGGTGATCACAGCCTCGGGCGACTCGCCATCATCGGGGTCATCATCCTCGGGCGTGGTGCTGTAACGTGCGGAGTTGTCTGTGAGTTCGCCTCCCCTCAAGTTGGTCGTTCCGGTGTACAAATACACGCCACCACCTTGACGATGGGCGTTGTTCTCGCGTATAGATCCCGAAAGCATGGTGAAGGTTGCATTGCTTCCGTTAACATACACACCACCACCAGTACCATACGTCGCGCTGTTGTGAATGGCTTGGTTCCGCCGAATCACGCCGCCATCAAGCACCACCGCACCTGCGGTCAGATTGACTCCAGCGCCCTCTCGTGCTCGGTTGTTCTGGATCACTCCTGATTCGCCCAAGGTGAAGACCACAGATGAGTTGGAGACTCTCACAGCGCTGCTCTGCTGAGCTAGAGTCGATTCCAGACCAGAGTCTTCCTCTGGCACGCCGCCATCGATGGTGATGTTTTCGATGGTGAGCGAGGAATTGTTGTTGCCGACTGAAAACAGCACGCCATCGTAATCGTTGGCCCGAATCACCGTCAGGGGGGTGCCGACATCTTTGAAGGTCGCCAAAGTGATGTGTGTGTCTGTTTTGGTATTCAGCGTGGAAGATATGGTCATGGCATGATTTGGATCGCCGGCCTCTCGATCGGCATCACCAGTGCCATATGGGTCTCCGACATCCAACACAAGAATGTCCGTCACGCCGCTGGCCGAGGAGAACGCCTTTGCAAGAGTTTGGTATGGCTTGGTAATGGTGCCATCGCCTGTGTCATCATCGCCGTCCTCAAACGACACGAACAAATCCTGTCCGACGCCCAGCACGTAGGTATTGTTTGAACCATCGCTGGATGCGGGAATGATCTTGTATCCTGAAGGAAGCCAATGCAAGGCGCTGGCCTCGCTGCTGGAGACATTCGCACCAGCAGTCTTGGTGGCGATGATCATGCCATTGCTGACAGCATCCATGCTTTTCTCAAAATACAGCTGAGAGGATGAAGACAGATCATCGGTGATCTCGATACTGCCGTTGTTGGAAATCAGTATGCCCGAGTTCTGTTGCAAATTTCCAATGTGCACATCGCCCTCGATTTGCAGCGTTCCACTATAGATCTGTATGTCTTGCCCCTCTGCGAGCGCGGAATTCCCAGTGACCTGGCCGCCTTGCATTGCAAAAACGCCGCTGTTGCGTATGGAGATGCCGCCGCCATACTGCTCAGTGTTTCCTCCCGTGATCACACCGGAAGTCATGGTAAGGGTGCCACCGTTGACGATGAATACCGACGAACCTTGAACGCCATTGCCATCGAAGGTGATGCCGGTGATGGTCAAGGCGCCATTGCTATTGACCTGGGCAATTGGATCGCCAAAGCCGTGGTCTTCTGAATCCTCAGCATCAGCAGACCGTTTGGTGACCGTGATATCGCGCGCAGCGTCATCTTCATCCGACTGATACGCCCGAATGGTCACATCACCCTGGTTGACGTTGAGCTGAGAGGAAGTCACCAAATCGCTCATGACATGTATGGTCATTTTCACGCCCGGGGCGATGGGGAGTGAGGCAAGGGCTCTTGTCAACGTGGCATATGGCTTGCCTTCCGATCCCCTTCCAAAAATCTTGGTGTCGCTGCCTTGCGGCGCATCCGTGGCATCTGGGGAAGAGACATAGACGTCGGTCGCGCCGAGTTTCAAAACGATATGCCCTTGTGCCCCGCTGTTGTCAGCCTCAAGGGTGTATGCAATTCCTCCGTACGAGAACAGCTCCGCGACTCCCGCGCCAATGGCCGCCCCATCGCTACGCTGTGC
Organism: Bifidobacterium aquikefiri; assembly: GCF_002259795.1. Taxonomy (GTDB): domain Bacteria; phylum Actinomycetota; class Actinomycetes; order Actinomycetales; family Bifidobacteriaceae; genus Bombiscardovia; species Bombiscardovia aquikefiri. The sequence continues at coordinate 72,300 of NZ_MWXA01000007.1, forward strand.
GATGACCGCGCCAACATGAGCGTCACCTTTTCCACTGATGGTAATGTGCGAGTCCTCATCGTCGAAATCGTCCCCGAGGACTATCACGCTTGAGGTTCCGAGATACAGGCCGTTGTCTGCAAACAGCTCTTCGGGGGTATCACCCTCACCAACGATTACTGTGCCATGGAGCGTCAAGGAACCACGGTTGCTGTAAATCGCCGAGCCGTCAGCGGCAGAGGCATTGCCCGTAAAGAGACTGTCTTCAAGGGAGACGCTCGCATCGCTGTTATCCATGTAAATCGCGCCCCCGCTGGTGGACTGCGATGCCGTTGCGATGTTGTCGCGAATGGTGACCCCGCTCAGCGTCAGATTGCCGACCACCTGCACTGCCGGCATGGAACCAGTTACCGAAGCGCCATCGATAACAAGATCTTGAATGGTGAAGTTGACCGTGGCACTTACTATGACCATGAAATCGGTGAAAGCAGGATCGCTTCCGCCATCACCTGCATGTCTGGTAATCGTGATGGGGTCGTCATCATCTTCAATCTCAGGATCAGGGAGAATTGTCAGGGAAATGTCTGCGATATCAGGCGATATGGTCTCGGATACTTCGAGATCGGTCATCACATAGATGGCATAGCCATCAGCGGCTTGCTCGACGGCATACGACAGCGTGGCGAAGGGTGCCTCGCGCGTTCCATAGGTCTGCGCCTGTTCGTTCGTGCCAGTCGCATCGGTGCCATCGGAGGAAACGTACACACCTCCCGTAAAAGTTTGCGATCGCATCGCGCGCGAAGCCTGCGATTCCAGCGAAGCCTGCGATTCCAGCGACAGATCCGATCCCAATTGCTTCTGGTCAAAGAGCTGCTGATTATCGAAGACGTTGACGTTACCATCGCCGAGATTCTCGGACGATTCTTCAAGAGTCTGAGTCTGGGACTGAGCATGCGAGCCAGTGAGCGAATCCGCGTCGGTAACGGCATTTGCGGAAATTGGAGAGCCGATCACCAACATATATATGGATATGCAAAGCATGGAAGCCGCGATAATCAGCAACCGGAAAATGCTATGTCTTCCGCGTTTCATGCTTGCTTTCCTCTCGGTAGATTCATACCAGTTCTGCTTCACCATCGTCATTATCTTCGCCATTATTAACGTTCTGTACACTATAGGACACTTAGTATAATTTAGCATATTTACCTGTTTGCCCTTTGCTGATAGCTGACAGCTGACAACTATCAGCCGCAGGCTCGCACGTTGCCCTCGCTCGCCAATCACTACCAATCACTACCAATCACTCACCAATCACTCACCACCAGGGAAGCCAGAGCGCATGCCTCGCACGCATGAAACGCATGGCTCGTCTTCTGCGTCGGGCTATGGCCGCGCATATCAGTGAGGCCAGAAGCATGATTCCCACAACCAGCGGAATCCACAGGATGTCCCTGCGCGCATCGGGTATGGGGGAAACCGGCTGCGGAATGTTCCCCCGATGCCCCGAAACCAGCAGACGATGCGTGTTGATGCCGTATGGGGTGCAGGTCATCAATGTCAGGCGTTCCTCGCCTTCCGTCAAGCCTAATTTGGAAATATCGGTAGGTTCGATCACCTCAATGCGATCGACGATGTAGCCAAAGGTTCTGCCCATCGTGGTCACATACATTTCATCGCCTTTCTGCAACTCGCCCAGACGAGTGAAGAACAGCGCGGTCGGCAATCCACGGTGCGCGGTGATCACAGTGTGGGATCCGGGCTGATCGACCGGAAAACTGGTTCCATAGAGATGGCCGGCGCCGGAATTCAGTGTGGAGCTCAGCGTGCCGTGATACACCGGCAGTTTCACCGAAATTTTCGGCACTTCGACCGAACCGATGATGCCATTGCCCTGATCCAGAATGCTCATGTATTCCTGATCCTTTTCAGAGGTGCTCTGTTCTCGAGGCTGAGGTTGACCAGAACCGGTGCCCAACAATTGCCCGAAAGCCTCTGAAAGATCACCCTCATGCTCTGCGGAAGAATAGGGGTCGTTCAACTCCCCAATATCATGCGGGCCGCTGGCGAAAAGCTTGCGGTTGTATTCCCTGGCCTTCTCCAAGGCAAGCTCACCTTCGGGGTATGGCCATTGCGCCACCTTGCGGTTCGACTCTTCGGCGATCATCGCGAATTTGTAGGCACTGTAAGTCTGATACAACATCGGATATAGCACTATTGCCAGGCCGCACAGCACGGCTATTCCGGCGATAATGCGATATATCGAAGCCTTGCGGCGTAGTTTGGCCTGCAACGCCCCTATCTCGGATGATTTCGCCAGAGATTCATCCATCAGGGCACGAAACGAATACCATGAACCATCGTTCTTCTGCCCACCTTGAGGCATCTCCGGGCGCGCCCCAGGCGTGGCTTTCTTGGCCTTCTTGGCCTTCTTCCCCTTCATGATCCCCCATTCAACAATCGACCTGTTTGGGCATCCCCTGCACCGGGGAGCACACAGCGGCTATGCATATCGCTGTGCCGATTCTCATATCACGGCGCAGAAACCCCTACCTTCGTTCCTTCGCTTTCACTTTCCTTGGCCTTCCTTCGCTTCAGCAGCACTCCGATCAGCAGGATCATCGCCGCGATGAGCGCAAAGAGTGCCATTCCCACACCGGTTTTGGCCAGAGTGTCCCACGGGAAGGGCGCTATCGCGTTCACATCCTGCGATGTCTTGCCGTTGAGCACGTCGATTTCGTGAGCATAGAAGGTGTGCTTGATGTGATCGACGTCATTAACCCATTCGTTGGTGGCTGGCCGTAGATAAGCCGGCAAACCGTTCGGGTGCATGAAGTTCGCCCCCGCATACAGATATTCCGCAGCCAGCACTTCCGTCGGCATGCTGTCGCTGTTGTAAGTCGGATCGATCCTCACCGTAAAATCGACCATCGTGAGGTTGTCTGCACTGTAGCCTTGCGGCTGCTTGACTTCCTGCACCCGATAGTCACTGTCCGCTTCCAATCCCTTGATGCGCACACGGCCCGAATCGTCGGCTTTCAAACTCTGAGTCTCGCCATCCCCACATGGGGCGCCGGAAGTGCGATGATACACATCCGAACGCAGCGTGAAGCATTGGTTGACATCACTGGCAGACACCGTGAATTCAGCGCCCGAGAGGGTCTCGTTGCTACGGGAATCAACCTTGGTGATGGTCAGCGGGAAGGTGAACACCGCCGCATGAGTTGAAGTGATCGAACCATACATTGTGGAGTCCGTGAAATCGGTGTAGTCGTGCATATAGGAGTTGTTGGTGAACTCAACCGTCGCCAAGGTGTTCTCATTGGTGGCGATACTGCCGTTATCGTCTGCCGCTCCAACGAGGATGCGCTGTTGATACTGTACGGTTACGGTTTCTCCCCCGTTGGCACGAAGCACCCAGTCCGGCAGCTGCACCACGAAATACCGCTCCCCTTGCGCATTTGATGCAGACTGGCGGAAAGCGAAACATGACGTATCGGTATTCGTAGCCCCCAACTCGCAGTTCTGCTGATATTGCAAGGTGGTCGATCCGACGGTGACGGTCATGGCTTTCGGATCCGCATCGGAAAGACCGGTGCCACGATAGTCAAGCGCGATGTCGAAACGTACGGGATTCTTGGCTTCGTCAGCGACCTGGTACACCTGCGCACCTTGTGCTGTTCGCAACTGCGTCGTGCTCAGCTTCGATGGGCTTTGCATGACGGCGTGGTTCAGAATGAGCGTTTCAGACGATGCACTCTCGGAACTTAAGGTTGAGAGCTGTTTGTCAACAGGCGTGTTTGTGCCGGTGGACGATTTTGATGACGCTGACAATGACTCAGCTGACTTAATTGCCCCAGATGACACCGAGGATGATTCAGAAACCGTGCTGCCGCTCTGCAATGCCGCTGCCTGATTGCCGAAAGCGTTGAGAATGGGCGTGCCGTTTGCGAGCGCACTGCCCGCCGTGCGCCCGCCCTCGTATGCGGCATGCCCCGATTCCTTCAGAAAATTGTCAAAATACGGGATGTTGGTGGTAATCACATATGGCACCAACTCGCCCATCGGGTACGTGGGGTGGTCGCTTTTCGATGGATGATCAATCTCGATGTTCGCCCCGACCGCGTCACCTTTGACTTTGAGATTGCCGAGCCGGTGCAGGACTTCGGTCCCTGCTGAGTTATACATATCAAAAAATGTGGTGCTGCCGTCGTGAGTGAGTGGAATCTTCGTGCCGAGAATCATCGCAGGAGCGTGTGTGCCTGCGAGTGGAGTCCCATAGTGATCTTGTGGATGCGGGTGCAGCAGCACGTAGAGGCCTGCACCATAGGCATCGGGGTGGCTACCGATGACCTGGGAAATCTCCGGGTCGGCGGCATCGTCTAGGTCGAATACCGCTCGTGATTTTCCGTCCGCATACTCCTCGCCGGTTTCCTGATCGAAATACAGGCCAAAGCATGAGGTGTCCGTTCCTGCGACGCAATCGTTAGTTTCGGTGACGCCGAGCTCTTCTTCGAGCCAGTCTGCCAGCTGCCTGAACGGGCCGGTGGTCTGCGTGTTGGTGTTGAACCATGGGTCGGCATTCTGCTCGCTCACTTTAGTCTGCCAGCTCGCCGAAGCCCAATGCAACGGATCGATGCCTTCGATGAGCCCGTCGGTATCGACCGTGGGCTTGTTGCCGGTGCGCATACCTTCGATGGCTGCAATCTCCAAGGCAAGAGTCTGCTTGAAGTTCAATGGATCGTCGCTTCCTCCAATGGTGCTGCCGTCCGACAGGGTGTTGGGAGAAGCGTTCACTCCGCCTTCGAGTGTGCGCAATGCCGCTGAAACGGGTTTGCCGTTCACCTCTTTGACGTCTGCGTATTCAGCGATCTTGTATGCCCAGAAAGTGTGACCACGGGTGGCATCGCCCGTCACCGTGATTTGTGGGCTTGTAGTGCTCTCGGCATATGCGCCGGTGTCTGCGGCAGATGCCGTGGAGGAAAGGCTCCCGCACAGCGCTACCGAAAGCAGCGCCACGAAGAGCAACGTCATGACCATTCCAGCAAAGGGGGTGCCGAGAGTCGCGCATCGCCGCCGCAAGGCGTTGCCGGCCTTATCACTATTGCGATCTTGCATAGCAATCACTTTCTCTGGAACGGTTGAGAGTGGTTTGAAGTGGTTGGATTCCGATGAAGTGAGATATCACAGGGATGAGATCTCTCGACTACGGCTTCGCCTCCGCTCGAGATGACAAAACAAGGGAACACTCGAGACGACAGAGTGAGGAGCTACTCGGGACGACCAGATAAAGGAACACTCGAGACGACAAGGTAAGGACAACGTCATTCCGTGCGCCCCCTATTTCTGTCATCTCGAGCGGAGGCGCGCAGCGCCGCAGTCGAGAGATCTCCCCCTCGCATATCGACACCTGAGTGGCTTGCGTTATGCGGGAAGCCCTCCCCCACGACTCGAAGAACGGGAGAGAGGGCTTTCGTGATGAGCATTGAGCTCTGAGGCCACAGAATCAGCTCGTTAGCTTAGAACTCAATGCCTCAGAACTCAATCGCTTCAGAACTCGCTGCCTCAGACTGCTGCGGCTGCGTTCTCGGCCTTGGCGCTTTGACGATGTGCGCGCAGACCAATGATGGTGACAATTGTTCCCACGATCAGGAAGAGCGCGATGCCGATGCCGCCGGTGTATGGCAGGTTGGCCAGGGTCTTGAGCGTGTTGCCAACGGTGACCACCGTGTCGTTCGCGGTGAGCCAGGTGTTGCTCGTGCCATCAAGCTCGTATGCTACGGATGCGAGGGTTTCGGTGTTCACATCGAAGCTTGGATTGATCTGCACCGTGAACTCAGGGATCTTGTAGTAGTCGGTCGGAGCCGCCTTCTCAGTGAAGACGAACTCTCCAGCCGCAACGCCATAGATCTTGAACACGCCGGTAGATGCAACTGACTTGACGTCTTCCACGATGTTGGCGTTCGCTGTGATTTCAGCTGGCGTGGCCAGACGGTAGGTGTCACCTGATGTCCAATAGAACTTCAGATTCGAAGCCTTGCCCGCACGCTTCACATTGAAGGTGGCATCTGCGAGTTTCACTACGTTGTCGGCCTTGTCAACCTTCTCAAGATTGATGCCGAAGGTGGCAAACTCGGCAGTGTCGCCATCATTTGTTGACGTGGTGGTGGGGTCTTCGTAAGTGACCGTGTTCTTGTTGGCGTCGTTGCTTGTGGCATTATCCGTTGCGTAGGTTCCAACGGCCTGGTTGTTGATGGTCGCCGTGTAGGTGATGCGGATAAGGTCTCCTGCTTTGACAGGTATGTTGTCGTCCCTGCCAGGCACCTTGGAGAGGTTCTCCCACTTGTCTTCATTCTCACTGTTGGCAAAGGCGTAGAGTGTCTCCAGACCCTTGATGGTCAGAACCTTGCCGGTAGACGCATCATAGGTGATGCTGTTTTCGGGGAGTCGGTCGGCGACATCAACGGTGCTGGTGCCTACGAAGATCTTGATGCTCGCAGCGGTCGGAGGGTCCAGCGCAGCAGGGAAGGTATCCACGATGGTGCTGTTCCAAGAGGTCTGATCCGCCGTAACGCTCGGCACCTTGAAGGTGATTTCGTAGTCGACCGTGTCACCGATGTTGAAGCCTTTGCCGCCACCGACAATGGTCTTGCTGACGATGCTGGTGTCATTCTTCAGCGTCGCCACACCCAGTGCTGGCTTGGCACCCTGGCCGACATCAGCAAAGTCCACGAACTTCTCTGTCGTGGCGTTCCACGCCTTCGTGCCGACGATGATCGGCAGCGACTTTGCAGCAGCGTCGCTGTTGGAATCGACGATCAGGTACAGGCCAGTCGTCAGACCGGTGAACTCCCATGGGCCAGATCCGGTCGGAGACTTCTCGACGTAATCAGTTTCGTTTACCTCCGCAGCGAGGCTCTGGGCAAAGAGCTGCAGCTTACCGGCGTATGGCGTCACTGCCGAAGCGGTGTCGTCAGTAAGAGGCGTACTGGAATAGCCCAGCCAGTTCGCCGCAACCCATCCGAGAGGATTGGTTTCATCCAAAGCCGCATCCGCTCCGGCAGCCTTCGCCGCCGCGACCAGATCAGCCAGAGCGTTGGTGTTGCTGTGGGCCTTGATTGTTACGCCGTCCAAGTCACCTGCGGCATCGAATTTGGTCGATTCATACTCGCCGATCAGATACGCCTTGAGCGATGTTCCTGACGCCTCCTCATTCTGATTGACGGTGATGGTCGCGTTGGTGGTGTCCGCCTGCGCAGTGTTGGTGAAGGCTAGTCCCGCCAGCGCAAGAGAGGCAGCAACCGCTATGCCGGTTACCCTCTTCACACTTCTCTTCGTAAACATGGTAGTGATTCCTTATAGTGTTAGTCGAAACAATATGTTGTCGAATTGTATTGTTGTCGAAACGCTTGGCGTGCCTGACTACCTCACACGACTCTTCGCTTCTCCATATACGGCCCCCTCTGAACTACACGCGCCTCTTCATGGTGAAGAGAGCAGAAACTGTTCACCCCCCACTGAAGACACACTTTGAGAGAATCGAGATACGCTATACACAATAACCAGTGTTATACATAGTGTCAAACTATGATCTAACTGTTCAGTTCTCAGCTGAGAGCATCTTGTGAAACCTGAGTTCTTGTTTTTTATACGCACTATATAATTTATCTAATCGGTCAGTCAGCCAATCATCACCATCATTCACCGAAACGAGGAGGCAGCATGGCAACCGAACGGCTCAATACCGCATTGCGGCAACAATATCAGGCATTCTCAGAGTCAGGCGTAGATGCGAATGGGAGCTTCGCACCCTATGAGGCGGCGGTTGCATATGCCGTGCTTTCAGGTGCCTGCCTTGAAGGGTGCCTGAACCATGTCGACACGCTTGTCTCAGGCGGTGTTGTGGGCGTGAACCAGCGTCTGAGTCTTGGCGAGATAGTTAAGCTCACGGAGGGTTTGCAGGGAGCGGATGCATTTTCTTCCGCTGTGGCAAGTGGGCGGGATGCGCTTGCACCATATACGTCGAGCTGGGATAAGGAGATCAATTCGCCCTCTGAGTTCAGCGGCATCAATGCGGACTCATATCGGGTGTTGCAGAGCAAGAGCAGCGGAACATTCCGAGATTGCCACTTCGGTACGCTTGAATACCGGATCGATACGAATACCGACACCACTCTTGAGCGATGCAGCGGCGGCTACATCGATATGGATATTCGCACATGCGCAGCGGTGGATGTGCGGGACAGCGTGTTCACGGTGCGCTCCACATTTGGTGTCAGTACCGGTCGTGATGTTGACATTGCCGTCACGTCGCAGTATCTCGACATTGACATCAGCACCTGCAACTGGTTCCAATTCACGATGAACAACTATCTCAACGGGAGCACGCTGCCCATCATGGGCATCACCGTGAAGGTCTCCTCTGCGAATCCAGACCACTGCCACGCATTGCGATTGCCCTTGCACGGAGCCAATGGCGAGGACCTGCACTATTACGTCACGGGCGACACACCCACCATCACCGGCGATCTGGCTGACCATATCGTTCCCGGATGGCAGGCGGGGGCTGTGGAAATCAAAGTGACCCTAGGCACCGGGGCTCCATTGGAACTTCGCGCGCGGTAAGGGGCTTGCTGCGCCATCCCGAGCGCCACACTCTCCCCCACGTCATCCCGAGCGGAGCGCAGTGGAGCCGAGGGATCTTTGCACTTGGCACCCAGGGGGTGGGATCCCTCCCTTCGACTCACTGCGTTCGCTCAGGGCAAGCTGACTACGGCGCTACGCGCCTTCGCTCGAGATGACAGTTCAAGCTAGCGCCTTCGCTCGGAGTGATAGTGCCGGAACGCGTAGGAAAAACTCAGCGCCAATACCTCAATACCGTTGTGCAACGTTGCGGCTAGTATTCACTGATTTCATCTGAAATCTGCTGAAGATACTGAACAGAGCCGGAGCGCATATCAAGAGAATATTCCGGCCCCAGCGGATGTTGACGATCAATTTCCAAGGGAGATACGCCAGCTTTCCGCATCATCGCCCGTTCGACAAGCGCGGCAAAAAGAGGACATGATGCCTGTCGGAGAAGATCACATTGTCTGGGTGAGTTATCCATCATTTTCCCCGACCAGTAATTTAGCTGACTCGTAAGCGCTCTATCGAGAATTATGGCCGATGCCTCAGCAGCGAGGCAAAAGAAATCATCAGCTGTGAAAACTGTGTATGGCAGAGCATCAAGTTCATCTTCATTCAGTTGTGCATATAACTTACGATCATTACTCAGCAAGTAATCACAGCGACCCTCCACTGCAGCAGCGTGCACATGCAAGTCACCAGGATCAGCGCCTACAAAGGTCTTACCGGCCTTCACACAATCATAATCTGTTATTACTTGTGTGATTTCCTGTATCTGCTGTCTGATACCAGTGATTTGGCCACCCGATAATTCCGGCCTGTTATCGCGTATGTGAGCAATCGTTTCCGCGAAAACGTCTTCCGTTGAATACAACTGAAATAAGGGGCCAGCTTGGTAAAAAGCATAAAGCCAGTCCCTTTGAGTCTTGCTATATAAGATGTTTGCGTCTACAAATACTCTCTGCACAATAGGAGATGATATCCCAACCCCCACTACCGTCGATGACTCTACTTATTCGAACTTATTCGAGTGCGTCGAGCTCTTTGCGCAGGGCCTCGAAGGCGGCAACTTTTTTGGCACGTTGAACATCTCGTAACTTCAGCACATCGCTTGTCTCAAAGCGCTTCTGCTTACCGACTCTTCTGAACGATGTACCATGCTCCTTTGCCCATTTAAGAAATGTTGGGCGAGAAATACCCAACATGTCTGCAGCAGTGTTGGCCGATATCTCTTTGGGCGTGGTCGATATGGACACACGCGTACCTTTGCCCAACGCTTCAAGAACATTAAGAATCAATAACGATACTTCGTGATTGAGCTCAACAGTCCGCCCATTGGCCATCAGCGCAAGATCGGAACGTATGTCCCCAACATCATTCATCACTTGGGAAACACTGCGCGCCATCGCCTCGTTATCGACGAGAAGTTCTAATGTATCAGTTCTGTCTAGGACCTCCATAACGAACATCCTTTCTATACAATTGTGATGATTCTTTTATAACCTGGATCTATTTACACAAGAGTAAGCTGATATTCCATATTTTTCCTTTTCATATTACAGATAATACAGTAACCCTATTACTAAAAAAGGTAAATGCTCTCTTTATCAAAGGAACGGTTACAGCGTGTTCACGGTGCGTTCCACATTTGGAACTTCGAGCACGGTAAGCCGCTTGCTGCGCCATCCCGAGCGCAGCGCGGGGGTAGCAAGGTGCACTAGGATTATCACCATGGACGGCGATGCTGGCGTTACATCGCCTGAAGCTTAATTATGTATTACATATATGTATTACAATATTAGAAGTGGAAAGATTTCATGCACGAGGAGAATGACCTGGCAGTCCACCCACGGGTTCGCGAGCGACATCCCGAGATCAAGGAGGAGGATGTGCTTGCCGCTTGGAGATCCGCACTGCTCTCCGCTCCCAGGATGAACGGTACAGGTTCGTGGATCACAGTCGGAGTAGATGGCCGGGGAAGGCTCCTGGAGATGGTGTCTGTTCGCAATGGTGAAGGGAAGTGGCTTGTCTATCATGCGATGACACCGCCTTCGAGGAAGACCATGAATGTATTGAAATCAGCAGGGAGGAAAGCATGAACCGCGAGGAAATCAACAGGATGTTCGGCGTGACCGATCAGCAGCTCGACTCCATGGCTGAGGAATACGAGAACGGCACATGGAAGGGTCATGTCGGACTCGTCAAGCCGGGACGCCCTAGAGTGTTCGACGAAGAGTTGGAGACTATTTCGTTCCGCATCCCCAAGTCTCGTGTGGAGGAAATCGACAGGAGCGCAAAAGCTCGTGGCGAGTCCCGCTCCCAATTCCTGCGCCGCACCATTGACCAAGCACTGCCGGTCTGACGTCGGTGCGCGCCACCCTCCCGTCACACCCCGAGCGGATCAGCCCCCCACGTCATCTCGAACCTGCCTTTCCCCGTCATCCCGAGCGGGCACACATCCTTCCCGTCATCCCGAGCGGAGCGTAGCCCGTGCATCAATACCGTGCGCCACCCCCGTGCGCACCTTCTTCGTCATCCCGAGCGCCACTCTCCCCAACGTCATCCCGAGCGAAGCGCAGCGGAGCCGAGGGATCTTTGCACTTGGCACCCAATGGGGTGAGATCCCTCCCCTCGACTCACTTCGTTCGCTCAGGGCAGGCTGACTACGGCGCTACGCGCCTTCGCTCGAGATGACAGGATTGGGGTCTATCTCGCTACTTCAGAGCGGAAATGATGTTCTTTGAGATGGTTTCAACCTCGCCAACGCCGTCGACTTCGACCAGAGCGCCACGCTTTTTGTAGATTGCCAGCAATGGCTCAGTTTCATGGGCATAGACATCGAGCCGTTTGGCAATAATCTCAGGCGTATCGTCTGCGCGGCCCTCGATTTCGGCACGCTTCTTCATACGCTCAATCAAGACCTGGCGATCGGCGTTCAACGCGACGGCATGATCCAATGGTGTGCCTAGCTCTTCAAGAATTGTGTCAAGCGCTTCCACCTGGGACGCGTTACGCGGGTATCCATCAAGGACCCAGCCGTTCTTCGCATCATCCTTGGCAAGGCGATCCTTCACAATTTTGTTGGTGAGCTCATCGGGAACAAGCAGCCCCTTGTCAATGAATGCCTTGGCTTCGAGTCCGAGCGGCGTTTCATTCTTCAGGTTGTAGCGGAAAATATCGCCTGTGGAGATGGCAGGAATGTTGAAATACTTGCTCAGCAGTTCGGCCTGTGTGCCCTTGCCAACGCCTTGTGGTCCCATGATCAGTAATCTCATTGCTTTTACCTTTTCTCTTAACGATGTTGAGTTCAACGGTTATTTTCGATGATATGTGGTTCACCGATGTTTAAATCCATGATGAATCAATTATTCAAGAATGCCGCAAACAGTATTGCCACGCAAACAATCAATCAGCAGTTGAGCCAAGTACCAAAGTTCACAGACTCATAGGCGCATAACCCGATACATCCACAACCTGAGCATCACAGCCACATGCGCTGACTACTCATACAACAATGCCCCGGCAACCATGGCCGGGGCATTGAAAGATCAGCCTTCCTTATGGTCGGTATCCTCGAAGAGGAATCCGGCATATTGGAACTGCTCGGTCTGAGCCTTAGCCTGACGGAGCGTATCCAAGCCGACACCCGCGATGATCAGAATCGTGGTGCCACCGAATGGAAGCTTGGTTCCAAGCTTCAGGCTCATGATCAGCACCGTAGGAATCAGGGCGACGAAGAGCAAATATACGGCACCAACCGTATTCAGACGATTCATAACATAATTCAGATATTGGCTGGTTGCTCGACCTGCACGAATACCCGGGATGAAGCCACCGTATTCCTTCATGTTGTCTGCGGTTTCGTCGGGGTTGAAGGTGATCGAGGTGTAGAAGAAGCAGAAGAATACAATCATCAACGCATAGAGGCAGATGTACCATACCGAGGTTGTGCTGGCAAGGTTGGTGTTAATCCACGAAACCCAGCTCTGCTCCGTGTTGCCGAATTGAGCGATAAGCGTTGGAATTGCGAGAATGGAAGATGCAAAGATTGGCGGAATAACACCAGACATATTGATCTTCAATGGCAGATAGGTTGATGAACCACCGTATTGCTTGCGGCCGATCATGCGACGCGTGTATTGCACAGGAATGCGACGCTGGGCAAGTTCAACATAGACGACGAATACGAGGATAACGATCAGCACACCAGTGATGATGCCGAACTTGGTCCAATTGCCGTTCTTGCCAGTGGTACCCCAACCGATGGCCCAGAGCTGTGGAAGGAAGCCGGAGCAGATCGACATGAAGATCAGCACAGACATACCATTGCCGATGCCCTTCTCGGTGATGAGCTCTGCCATCCACATGATCAGACCAGTGCCACCAGTCATGATCAGAATCATGACGATCAGGTTCCATGGTGAAGAGTCAGGAATGACCTGGCCGGTGCAGGCATAATTGAAGAGCGCACCAGAACGTGCAGTGACCAGAATCGTGGTCGACTGCAGAACTGCCAGACCGATGGTCATGTAACGGGTGTACTGCGTGAGCTTTGCCTCGCCGGACTGCCCCTCTTTGTGCAGCGCCTCGAATCGAGGAATGACCACACGAAGCAGCTGAACCACGATGGAAGCGGTGATGTATGGCATGATGCCCAGCGCAAAGATGGAAAGCTGCAGGAGCGCGCCACCCGAGAAGAGGTTCACAAGACCGATGAAGTCTTCGCTGCCAGTCGACGTAATGCACTGCTGCACTACCTTGTAGTCAACGCCAGGTGTAGGTATGAACGAACCTATGCGATAGACGATAATGATTCCGAGGACGAAGAGGATTTTATTCCTCAACTCCTTCGTCCTAAAAGCTTGAATTAGCGTCCGCACCTGGATCCTCCTAAAGCATTCTGAACGCACAGCGCATGATGCACCGACACACTAGTGTATGAGTCTAGCCGAAAGTTCTGAATAACACACATACACATGATAATAAAATGACCCTTCGCGTTTTGACGGATGGGTTCACGCCGATTCGTGAATATCATCTGCCCGAATTATATCGAGCAAAGCATCCGTCAGCCCGAGCAGCCTCCGGTTATCCCGAGCAAACCCACCATCATGAACAAGCCCATCATCACGGACTAGTGTTCCTGCCAGCCACCAAACTAGTGTTCATGTCATCCCGAGCGGAGCGTAGCGGAGTCGAGGGATCTCATTCCGCGGGATACCAACAGCGGAGATCCCTCGACTCGCTACGCTCGCTCGGGATGACAAAATGGTCTATCGCTCGCTCGGGATGACAGAAAAAGGGGGCCGCTAGGGACGACGGAGGGACGGGGGGATTACAAAAATGACCCTCCCCAAGCAGGGGAGGGTCAGGAACCACCACAATTTTCATCCCCGATGACGTATCAGTCTTCGGAAACAGAACCTCCAGCGGTTTCAATCTTGGTCTTGGCCGAAGCCGAAACCTTGACACCCTTGATGGTAACGGCTGCGGAGATATCTCCATCGCCGAGAACCTTCACCGGGTATCCTGAGCGCACAGCGCCCTTTTCTACGAGTGCCTCGACGGTAATGTCTCCACCCTTCGGGAAGAGCTCAGCAAGTGCGCCAACATTGACGACCTGGAACTGCTTCTTGAATGGGTTCTTGAAACCGCGGAGCTTCGGCAGACGCATGTAGAGAGGCAGCTGGCCACCTTCAAATCCTGGACGGACCTGGTAGCGAGCCTTGGTGCCCTTGGTGCCACGTCCAGAGGTCTTACCCTTTGAACCTTCACCACGGCCTACACGGATTCTGTTCTTCTTCGCACCCTCTGCAGGACGAAGATCATGCATCTGAATGATGCTTGGATCGCCCGACTTGGTATCTTCTGTGGAAGTTGTTGCTTCAGTTGTAGATGCCATAATCAGTCCACCTCCTCAACGGTGACCAGGTGACGAACAGCGTGTGCCATGCCACGATACACAGGTGTATCTTCACGAACAACGCTCTGCCCGATCTTGTGCAGACCTAGCGAGAGAACATTGTTTTTCTGACGAGCTGTCTGGTTGACAAAGCCCTTGACAAGTGTGATCTTGATTTGCTTAGTCATCACTCACCATCTTTCTGCTCAGCAGCAGCAGCCTTGGCCTTGGCCTCTTCGCGCTCCTTGCGAGCCTCGGCAATGCCCTCTGCACGTGCACGAAGCAGTGCGTCAGGAGCAACCTGCTCAACGGTAAGACCACGGCGAGCCGCGATCTCTTCTGGCTCTTCAAGCTGCTGCAAAGCTGCAACAGTTGCACGAACCATGTTGATGGCAGTTGCGGATCCCATTGACTTACTCAGGATGTCGGTGATGCCGGCGCACTCAAGGACTGCACGAACCGGACCGCCGGCAATAACGCCGGTTCCCGGAGCAGCTGGACGAAGCAGCACGGTACCAGCTGCCTCATGCCCGATAACAGGATGAGTCACAGTACCACGAACACGTGGAACAGTGAACATGTTCTTCTTCGCATCAAGCTGACCCTTGGCAATTGCAGCAGGAACCTCACGGGACTTGCCATAGCCAACGCCAACGGTGCCCTTGCCATCGCCAACAACTACGAGAGCTGCAAAGCTGAAGGTACGACCACCCTTGTGAACCTTAGCAACACGGTTGATGGTAACAACGCGGTCGAGCAGTTCGTCACGGTTGTCGTCACGATCCTTGCGACCACGACGGCCTTCTCCACGGCGTCCCTCGCCACGACCACCACGACGACCACGGCGGTCGTCATTACGGTTGTCATTGCGATTATCGCTGCGGCCTTCATTGGTGGAAGCACCCTGTGCCGACTGAGTTTCGTCAGCCACCTTGGTGTCCTTTGTATTCTGGTTGTCGCTCACAGTGCCAAACCTCCCTCACGGGCTCCGTCTGCAACAGCTGCGACGCGTCCATGATACTTGTTGCCGCCACGGTCGAAGACAACCTCAGAAATACCTTTTTCCTGAGCCTTCTTCGCAACCAACTCGCCGACCTTCTTGGCAGCCTCGGTCTTGTTCCCCTTGAAATCAGAGAAATCAGACATCAGTGTGGACTCGCTGACCAGAGTCAGGCCCTTGGAATCATCAACGATCTGAGCGATCATGTTGCGGTTCGATCGGGTGATGACGAGACGTGGACGTGTTGCCGTTCCTACCACACTCTTGCGCAGGCGGGCATGACGGCGGATACGAGCGACGCTCTTACCCTTACCGAAAATCTTGACTGTCATGGTTACTTACCAGCCTTTCCAGCCTTGCGAATGATGTGTTCGTTATCATATTTGATTCCCTTGCCCTTGTAAGGTTCGGGAGCGCGGAGCTTGCGGATGTTTGCAGCAACCTGGCCAACAGTCTGCTTGTCCGTTCCATGCACGATGACCTCGTTGGCGTTGGGCAGCTCGAAAGTGATGCCCTCCGGAGGATCGACCGTAATGGTGTGCGAGTATCCAAGGAAGAACTCGAGGCCCTTGCCCTTGGCGACCACGCGGTAACCGGTTCCGATGATCATCAAGTGCTTAGAGAAGCCCTCGTGAACACCCTGAACCATTGAAGCAATGATCGAGCGGCTCAAACCGTGGTTTGCACGGGTTGGACGCAGATCGTCCGAGGCTTCCAAGGTGATGGTGCCATCTTCGAACTTTCCTGTAATACCTTCAGGAATAGTGTAAGAATCGGAACCCTTGGAGCCCTTAGCGGTGAATTCCTGTCCCTTGATCGCGACTTCGACGCCAGCCGGAACGGCGATAGGGAGCTTACCAATATGTGATGCCATGAGTTAGCTCTCCTTTCTCACCAAACGTAGGCGACAATTTCGCCGCCGATGCCCCGGTCGAGGCATTCCTTTTGAGTCAGCAATCCGGCACTTGTCGAAATGATTGCAATGCCGAGTCCACCCAATGGCATGGGCAGTGAGTCAGACTTTGCATAACGACGAAGGCCAGGCTTGGAAACGCGCTTGATGCCCTGAAGGCTGCGCTCTCCGGTCGGGCCATACTTGAGCGTTACCTCAAGAGTCTGGCCAACCTTTGCCTCTTGTGCCGAATAATTTGAGATAAATCCTTCACGCTGAAGAATCTGGGCGATATTCGCCTTGAATTTTGAATACGGCATTTGAACAGTCTCGTGTTTTGCCGCACTCGCATTGCGCAGACGCGTAAGCATGTCTGCGATTGGATCTGTCATTGTCATGTGGGCTTATGCCCTTCCTCGCCGTGGTTTCCGCCGCTCACCGAATTGAATTCCGATGAGCCGCGGACCTTCAGCGTCGATGTTTACCAACTGGACTTCGTAACTCCGGGCAGTTCACCACGGTGGGCCTTCTCGCGAAGGCAGATGCGGCACAGGCCGAATTTGCGATAGACGGAGTGGGGACGACCGCAAACCTGGCAACGTGTATAGTCACGCACCTTGAACTTGGGCTTTGCGGCCGCTTTGTTCTTAAGAGCGGTTTTTGCCATATCAGTTCTCCTTGAAGGGGAAGCCAAGGTGCTTCAGGAGCACGCGAGCTTCCGCATCTACCTTCGTGGTGGTGACAACGGTGATGTCCATACCACGCTGGTGATCAATCTCGTCTGGATCAATCTCATGGAACATCGACTGTTCTGTGAGACCAAAGTTGTAATTGCCGTTGCCATCAAACTGCTTGCCGCTGATACCGCGGAAATCGCGGATTCTTGGCAGAGCCAGGGTGAGCAGACGATCGAGGAATTCCCACATGCGATCGCCGCGAAGCGTCACATACGCACCAATGGCCTGACCTTCACGCAGATGGAACTGTGCGACGGACTTCTTTGCCTTGGTGACCTTGGGCTTCTGGCCGGTGATTGCGGTGAGATCCCTGATTGCGCCTTCGATGAGCTTCGAGTCACGTGCTGCGGCTCCGACCCCCATGGAGACGACGATCTTCTCGAGACGTGCAACGCGCATCGGGTTGGAATACTTGAATTCCTTCTCGAGCTCAGGAACGATGGCCTCGTTGTATTGCTTCTTGAGACGTGGAACTGCAGGTGCTTCTACAGCAGTAGATGTTGCTTCGCTCATGCCAGCTCCTTTCCTGACTTCTTTGCAACGCGTGTGCGCAAAGTCTTAACCTTGCCGTCACGTGCCTCTTCCGTGACCTTGATTCCCACGCGGGTGGGAGCCTTGGTCTCGGGATCAACAACCATGACGTTTGAACGATGGATTGGGGCTTCAACCGAAACAATGCCCGACTGCTGACCCTGCTGAGTCGCACGAACATGCTTCTTGACAATCTGCACACCCTCGACAATGAGACGGTCATTGCTGAGGATACGGGTTACCTTGCCCTCTTTGCCGCGATCCTTGCCACGAATAACCTTGACTTGGTCGCCTGTTTTGATCTTCGCTACCATCTCAGATCACCTCCGGTGCGAGAGACACGATCTTCATGAAGCGCCTGTCACGGAGCTCACGACCGACCGGTCCGAAAATACGCGTACCACGAGGTTCACGACCTGAACCGAGGATAACAGCTGCATTCTCATCGAATTTGATGTAGGAGCCATCTGGACGACGGTGCTCCTTTACTGTACGGACGATAACGGCCTTGACCACTTCGCCCTTCTTGACCGACCCTCCGGGAATGGCATCCTTAACGGAGGCGACGATAACATCGCCGATGCCGGCATAGCGTCGCTTCGATCCACCGAGCACTCGGATGGCCAAGATCTCCTTGGCACCCGTGTTGTCGGCGACATGAAGCCGCGATTCCTGCTGAATCATTGATTCTCCTTAGCCGAGCTGGTTCTCCCTGCACACCACCTGGAAACCCGGGCGGTGTGCACGGAGCCTTGCCGAACTTGTTTACTTAGCGCGCTCGACGATTGATTCGAGACGCCAACGCTTGGTCTTGCTCAGTGGACGAGTTTCCATGATACTCACGAGATCACCCAAGTGAGCATCATTCTTCTCGTCATGAACCTTGACCTTACGAGTGGAACGCACGACCTTGCCATACAGCGGGTGGGTCGAACGCTGCTCGAGCTCGACGGTGATCGTCTTGTCCATGGTTTCAGACACGACGTATCCACGACGAACCTTGCGGAAGTTACGCTCTTGCTTTTCAGCCATGCTTACTTCTCCTCAGCTTCACTAGCGGTGTTGTCACCCTCAGCAGGGGTAGGACTGATGCCGAGTTCGCGTTCGCGAAGAATGGTATACATTCTTGCGATGTCGTGCTTGACTGCCTTGATCCTGGTCTGATTGTCGAGCTGACCGGTTGCGGCCTGGAAGCGCAGGTTGAAGAGCTCTTCCTTTGACTTCTTGAGGAAGCCTTCAATTTCCGTGTTGGTCTTCTCGCCGAGGGTCTTGATTGTGTATTCAGCTGTTCCGACTGACATCAGATGTCACCGCCTTCACGAGCGATAATTCTGCATTTCATTGGTAATTTGTCGATTGCACGGCGCAGAGCCTCGCGAGCGACATCCTCGGTAACGCCACCGATCTCGAACATAACGCGACCTGGGTGAACGTTAGCGATCCAGAACTCAGGCACACCCTTGCCGGAACCCATTCGGGCACCGAGTGCATGCTTGGTGAGTGGACGATCAGGGAAGATCGTGATCCACACACGACCGCCACGCTTGATGTAACGGGTCATGGCGATACGTGATGCTTCAATCTGACGATTGGTGACATAGGCAGGAGCAAGAGCCTGGATTCCGTAATCGCCGAAAGCGATTTCGTTCCCGCCCTTGGACATCCCCCGACGAGTCGGGCGTTGCTGCTTGCGGTATTTTGTCCTCTTTGGGATAAGCATCAGCTCACTCCTTTGCTTCTGTTGTCGCAGGTGCGGCAGCTGCTGCCGGCTGAGCCGGTGCGGCTTGCGGAGCAGCGTTCTGCTGAGTCTGCTGACCGCGACCTTCTGACGGACGTGAGCCTCTACGTGGGCGGCGGTCACCACGGCGGCCCTGTCGACCACCCTGCTGAGCCTGCTGCTCTTCGAATTCACGTTCGGTCATGTCACCCTTGTAAATCCAAACCTTGACGCCAATGCGGCCATAGGTCGTACGGGCTTCAAAGAATCCGTAATCAATGAGTGCACGCAGAGTCTGCAGAGGCACGCGGCCTTCACGATAGAACTCCGAACGGCTCATCTCAGCTCCACCAAGACGACCGGAGAGCTTGATACGGATACCCTTGGCGCCTGCACGCATGGCATCCTGCTGTGCCTTGCGCATTGCACGGCGGAAGGTCACACGATTGGTGAGCTGTTCCGCAATGCCCTGAGCGACAAGCTGAGCATCCAACGTTGCATTCTTGACTTCGAAGATATTGAGCTGAACCTGTTTGCCGGTCAGCTTCTCGATCTTTGCACGAACGCGCTCTGCCTCTGCACCACGACGACCAATGACGATGCCTGGACGTGCGGTGTGGATATCGACGCGAACGCGGTCACGGGTACGCTCGATGATCACGCGGGACACGCCTGCGCGCTCGAGGTCCTTGTTCATGACCTTGCGAATCTTGTCATCTTCGAGAACGAAATCACGGTAACGTTCACCGGACTTGTTGGAGTCCGAGAACCACTTGCTGCGATGATCCTCGGTAATGCCGAGTCGATACCCGAACGGGTTAATCTTCTGTCCCATTATCGGGCTCCTTCCTTGTCGGCCACTACCACGGTGATATGACTGGTCCTCTTGTTGATGCGCGCTGCGCGGCCCTGTGCACGTGCACGGAAACGCTTCAATGTAACGCCCTCATCAACGTAAGTCTCAGTGATCACAAGATTGTTCTCGTGGAACGCCTCGTTGGCCTTATCGGCCTTGACGCGGGCATTCGCAATCGCGCTCTCCAGGGCCTTGCGAACGGGAACCGCCGCATCCTGTGGAGCGAATTTGAGAATGGTCACAGCCTCACTCGCCTGCTTGCCTCGGATGAGGTTGACCATGCGGCGAGCCTTGCGCGGCGCCACGCGTACGTGACGAGCGATTGCTTTAGCTTCCATGTGTCTCTACTCTTCCTCGCCTCAGCGGCGTACTTTCTTGTCGTCCTTCACATGCCCCTTGAAGGTGCGGGTTGGCGCAAATTCTCCGAGCTTGTGGCCAACCATTGCCTCGGTGACGAACACCGGAACATGCTTACGACCATCGTGAACAGCGAAAGTGTGTCCGATGAAATCAGGAGTGATCATCGACCTGCGTGACCACGTCTTGATAACGTTCTTCGTACCCTTTTCGTTCTGCTCGTCGACTTTCTTCTGCAAGTGGGCGTCGACGAATGGGCCCTTCTTGATGCTTCGAGTCATCTTTTCGACACTCCCTTACTTACGGTTCTTGCCACTGGTACGACGACGAACAATCATCTTGTTCGAAGCCTTCTTAGGATGACGTGTACGAACCTCACCCTTGCCCCAAGGCGAAACCGGCGGCTTGCCACCGCGCGTACGACCACCATGTGGATGGTCTACAGGATTCATTGATTCACCACGTGTGATAGGACGCTTGCCTACCCAACGTGCACGACCGGCCTTACCCAACTCAAGGTTGGCATGATCGGAGTTACCGACCTCACCAATCGTTGCGCGGCAACGTGCATCCACGTTTCTGATTTCTCCGGATGGCATACGCAACTGAGCGAAAGCACCGTCCTTAGCAACCAGCTGAACTGCAGCACCTGCCGAACGAGCAATCTTTGCTCCACCAAGTGGACGAAGCTCGATTGCATGAACAACGGTACCTGTTGGGATATTGCGCAGAGGCAGGTTGTTGCCAGGCTTGATATCGGCCTCGGCACCGGTCTCGATGCGGTCGCCCTGGCTGATGCCTTCAGGAGCGACAATATAGCGCTTCTCACCATCAGCGAAATGCAACAGAGCAATACGAGCCGAACGATTTGGATCGTATTCGATATGCGCAACAGTTGCTGGTACGCCATCTTTGTCCCAACGCTTGAAATCGATGAGACGATACTGGCGCTTGTGGCCGCCACCACGATGACGGCTCGTGATACGGCCGTATGAGTTACGACCGCCAGTCTTGCTGAGTTTGCGCAGAAGCGACTTCTCAGGCGTCGAGCGCGTGATCTCGGAAAAATCCGAAACTGACGCATTGCGACGGCCCGCAGTAGTCGGCTTATATGTGCGGATAGCCATAATGTAGTTCTTCCTAACTTTTGTCGGCTAGCCTTCAGTTGCCGAAGATATCAATCGTCTGACCTTCAGCAACGGTAACGATGGCGCGCTTTTGACCTGCACGCTGGCCGAAACCGGTGCGAGTGCGCTGCGTCTTGCCGCGACGGTTGAAGGTATTGACATTGGTTACCTTGACATTGAAGATCTGCTCAATTGCTTGCTTGATCTGAACCTTGTTGGAATTCGGGGCAACCACGAAAGTGTATTGGCCACGATCTGAATTCGCATAGCTCTTCTCGGAAACAACTGGCTTAATGATGACATCATGCAGTGGCTTGTGAATTGCTGACATGAGAATCAGGCCTCCTTGGCGAGCGCGGTCTCGGAACCGGTTTTCGCAGCGATGAAGGCATCGAAGCCATCCTTGCTGAAAACGAGATCCTGAGCGGTGACCACGTCGTATGTGTTGAGCTGATCTGCGAAGAGGACATGCACGGTTGGCAGGTTCCTTACGGAAAGCCATTCGTTGACATTCTCTCGTGCCAGAACCACAGTTGTGAAACGCTGTTCGACAACTTGAAGCAGCACTGCATTCGCAGTCTTTGTGGATGGTGCATCAGAGATACCGAAATCAACAATATGCACGCGACCTGCATTTGCACGATCAGAAAGCATGTAGCGAAGTGCTGCGGCTTTCATCTTCTTTGGAGTGCGCTGTGCATAATCACGAGGCACTGGTCCGTGGACGATCGCGCCACCAGCCCATTGTGGAGAACGAATCGAACCCTGACGAGCACGACCGGTTCCCTTCTGCTTCCATGGCTTGCGACCACCACCGGAAACGGTGGAGCGAGTCTTGACCGAATGCGTGCCCTGACGAGCAGCCGCAAGCTGGGCCACGACTACCTGGTGCACCAGTGGGATGTGATTTTGAATATCTTCAGATGAAATTCCGAACAGGTCCTCGGGTGCTTCCACAGAAGAAGTGGTCTTGCCCGAACCATCGGTAACGTTCAGAGAAATGTTAGCCATGATTTCAGGCTCCCTTCACTGCGGAACGAACGAGAACGATGCTGCCCTTTGGCCCTGGAACAGCGCCCTTGACGGCGATGACTCCATTGGCTGAATCTGCGGAAACGATTGTCAGATTCAACGTCGTTGCGGTCTCATTGCCCATGCGGCCAGCCATGTGCTTGCCCTTGAGAATGCGGCCTGGAGTGGCGCATGCGCCAACTGAACCTGGACGACGTTCGTTTTTGTGTGAACCGTGGGTACGACGATAGGACTTGAAGCCCCAACGCTTGATGGTTCCTGCGAAGCCCTTGCCCTTGCTGGTGCCTGTGACATCAACCTGAGCGCCTTCGGGAAGCAGTTCCACGGTCAGCTCCTGACCTGGCTTGTAGTTTTCGGCGTCCTCGGTGCGAACCTCAACGAGGTGGCGACGAGGAGTGACACCGGCCTTGGCAAAATGGCCAGCGAGTGGCTTGGTCACCTTGAGTGGGTCGATCTGTCCGTAACCGATCTGGACGGCATGATAGCCGTCAGACGCTTCGGTCTTGACAGCGGTGACAACATTGGTGGAGACGTCCACCAGAGTCACTGGAACGAAGAAGCCGTTCTCGTCCCAGACTTGCGACATACCTAGCTTCTTGCCAAGTAGCGCAGTGCGATGTGCTTGCTGTGCAGTCATAACGGTTCCCTCCCCCCTAGAGCTTGATCTCGATATTGACATCTGCGGGCAGGTCGATATGCATCAATGAATCCACAGCCTTAGGTGTGGGATCAACGATATCGATGAGACGCTTATGTGTGCGCATCTCAAAGTGCTCACGAGAATCCTTGTATTTATGAGGAGAACGGATGACACAGAATACGTTCTTCTCTGTCGGCAGAGGAACTGGGCCAACAACTGTTGCACCCGCATTCGTCACTGTCTCGACAATTTTCTTCGCCGACTGGTCGATGACCTCATGGTCATAGGACTTAAGCCTGATGCGGATTTTCTGTCCCGCCATTGCCTTCCGCCCTTTCTTGCGATTGATTCTGATTAACAACCTATCTACGGGCACTGAAGGCAGGCAAACTGAGGCAAACTCAGCCGAGCCAAACCACATCAATGCGTGACCATGCAACAACCGCTTTCGCGACTGTTGTGCCACGCTCGCTTTTTTAATTACAAAGTGCGAGCCCAAAACAGGCAACTGCTCTATTAAAGCACAAGGTGCCCCTGACATAAACCGGGCGTGTCGCCGAGCCGCCGAGCGAACAGCCCGGTGAGCTGTTCATAGGCGAGGTGAGCAACCGCTAAGGTTGCGAAGATTGTGCGAAGCGCAATAATCAGCGAGGAAACCGCCCACCCCGCCAGCCAGACATCACCGTCATCCCGACCCCACTTCGTCATCCCGAGCGTAGTCGAGGGATCTCCACTCTTGACGGACTGTAGGGTGAGATCTCTCGACTCCGCTACGCTACGCTCGAGATGACAGAAGAGTAGGAACTACGCTCGAGAGGACTGGGGGACGGGAGCTACGCTCGAGATGACAAGGGAGTGGAAGTTATGCTCGAGAAAACAGGAAAAATGCAAGCACCTGACACAACCAAGTAAAACGCAAGCACCTGATACGACCGGGTAAAATGCAAGCACCTGACGACCGGGGAGGAAAGCAAGCTTTTCGAGTTTTGTTGCCTTTTTTTGGATGACTACCGCAATTCCTGCATCATTTTGGTCAGATATCTTAGTGAATTCGGTACTTATACTTCAAAAGTCAACCAAACTCGATATTGCGTCACAACCTCGCCAGAATATCGGCTCCAACTTCAGCTGTAGAACGTTTAGCGGCGGCCAATTCCTTGATATCTGCCTCCACTGCCGCTTCGATGCGGTCTGCGGGCTCGTCAATTCCCAAGTGGCGTAGCATCAGAGCCGTTGAGAGGATTGCTGCCGTAGGATTCGCGATGCCTTTGCCCGCAATGTCTGGAGCGGATCCATGGATTGGCTCGAACATTGATGGGTATTCATTGCTGGCATTGATGTTGCCTGATGCCGAGTATCCTACTCCCCCTACGACTGCGCCGGCTTCATCGGTAAGAATGTCACCGAAGAGATTATCTGTCAGGATCACATCGAAACGGCTTGGATCAGTAACGATAAATATGGTCGCCGCATCAACATGCTGATAGTCGGTCGTAACCTCGGGAAATTCCCTTGCAACGGCATTGACGATTCTTTGCCACATATCGCCGGCATTCGTGAGCACATTCTTCTTGTGCACCAGCGTCACATGCCTACGACGCTTCATCGCGAGCGCGAATGCGTATCGAACCACGCGTTCAACGCCGAATGCAGTATTAATGGACACTTCGGTCGCGACTTCGTGCGGGGTTCCTCGGCGAATAGCGCCACCGGCTCCAACGTAGAGTCCTTCCGTACCTTCGCGAACGACGACGAAATCGATCTTTCCCGGGTTGGCAAGCGGCGACTTCACTCCGTCATAGAGTCTAGATGGGCGAAGATTGATATATTGATCAAGCGCAAAACGAAGTTTCAGCAACAGGCCGCGCTCGATGATTCCCGCCTTGATGCGAGGATCACCAACGGCTCCAAGAAGAATGGCGTCCTTCGTCTTGATGCGTTCAAGCTCGTCGTCCGGCAGCGTAGATCCGTCACGAAGATATCGTTCTGCACCCAGATCGAAGGTCTCGTAATTGAAGTTCACGAGACCTTCGGTTGCTTTCTCCAGAACTGCCTGAGCTGGCGGGACAATTTCCTTGCCAATGCCATCGCCCGGAATGACGGCGATATTATATGTGCGATTTGATGCTTGTTCTGTGCTGTGAGTCATGTCTCATGACAATAGGCAGAATTATGCGCTGAGCAATGACGCAGTCCGAGTATTGGACATATCAGTCCCACATTGCGGTATGCGTGCGGCAGGGAGCGGGCAATCGCAACTGGCATTCACAACGATGAGCGCTGCGATGACCTTGACGGGACAGGCAGTGGTGAAGGTGGCTGGGCTGTGACCGCTACGGTGAAGTCGGCGACAATCTCCGCGAGGACATGCTATAGCCATAGCCATAGCTGACCGCGTCACATTGAAATGCCAGGTGCGCAGCCCATAATCGACAGACACCATGCCGTTTCGAAGCAGAGTTCCTCCCACTGCTTGTATCTTCCGGTGGTGCCGCCGTGACCGGCTTCGACCTCGATTTTTATGCAAACCTTTGCGCCGACTTCCGGCTCGCTCAGCCGTGCCGCCCATTTCAGCGGTTCGACATAGAGAACGCGGGTATCGTTCATGGAAGTCGTGATAAAGATCTGCGGGAAATGAGCCGTTCCGAAACGTTTCACGCGTTCCTCGGCGGTGGGCACATTCTCATATGGTGAATATGATCTCATATATTGATACACATCGGGATTGTGCAGCGGGTCTCCCCACTCATCCCATTCCGTGACGGTCAACGGCAGACTCGGATCCAGGATCGAGGTCAGGGCGTCAACGAATGGTACGTCCGCCTCGATGCCCGCATAGAGTTGCGGGGCCATATTCGCAATCGCCCCCATGAGCAGCCCGCCTGCGGAGCCGCCATTCGCCACCGTTCGATCAGGATCGGCGAAACCGGCTCTCTGCAAGGCTGCTGTCGCATCGATGAAGTCCTCGAAGGTGTGCTTCTTATTGAGTCTGCGACCTTGCTCGTACCAAGCCCTTCCCATTTCGCCGCCACCGCGCACATGTGGGAGCGCATAGAGCACGCCGCGATCGAGCATGCTGAGCCGGGCGACCGAGAACCCAGGATCCGAGCTGATTTCATAGGCGCCATAGCCCGTGATGAACATCGGGGATAGTGCTGAAGACGGTTCTGAAGATGGAACGGCGGATGGAACCGCATCGCGCGCGTCGGCATCGCCGGTCTCAGCGGTATCGCCGATCTCAGCAGTTTCCGTTGTTCGGATATCCGTAAGCAGAACATCCGTCATACCGCGATGACCGAATGCATCAAGGGCAGGTGCCATTCCCCTCTTCCACAACAGCGAGACCGGAATGCGAGCTGAGTCTCGCGCCTCAACCCAGACTTGGCATTCTGCATAGTCGTCGGGATTGAAATTGCCCATGACCTTCGCGCGTTTCAGGAGCACATCGCTCCCCGTTGCAGGGTCAAGTTCATGAAGTTCTGCAGGATTGGTGAAACTCGAGAACGAGTAGCGCAGACGGGGAACCTCATATGATGGATTGCCTGCTGTTCCAATCGAGAATAGAGCTTCACCCCGGGCGTCACCTCCCACAGGCTGAGGGATTATTTCCTTGAAATCCCAAGGCCTTTGCGCACGATAGTCCTCAATGGCCTGCTGCTTTGTTATGACCGCGAGATGCGTCAGGCTATTGGAGCGATAGCCCAGCGTGATGAAATGCTCATGGATATCAAGGCTCTCAATATTGAGGCCGCGCGCACCTTGCAAAATCTTCGGATTCTGCGGGTTTGAGTCCGGTGTATCAATCGGCAGGGTGGCCTGGCTGCCGCCATGCTCGCAACCATACTTGCTTCCCGCTGCAATGCACACTCCCTCGTTGAGCTGATATGGGGGTTTGTGGCTGCGCATGTCGATGATGTTGATTTGAAAATTCGGGTTCGTGACATTGTGGCATACCACCGCTATCGGGATGTCAGAGCCATCGTCGGCCGCTTTCTCGAAGCACGAGAAGCTGACATCATATTCGATGCCCTCATGCCTTGGAATGAAGGGGACGAAATCGCCCTCTGGAGTATCGATGGGAAGCATCAGCACTTCGCTGGTGGTTTTCGAACTGGTGCCGATGATGATATGACGCTCGTCGAAACTCAGGCCAACACCGACCCAGAAACGTTCGTCGTCTTCGTGCCAGACGCGGATATCCTCGCTTGTCGCACTGCCCACGCGGTGCCGCCACACCGAATCGGGACGCCATGCGTCATCCACGGTCACGTAGAAGACCCATGCTCCGTCAGGGGTGATGAGTCCTCCGGCCGACACCTGAGATATCTTTTCCGGCAGATCGCGCCCGGTTTTCAGATCCCTGATGAATAGGTCGTAGCGTTCGTTGCCTGTGATATCGACGCCATAGAGCAACCAGCGACCATCATTGCTCATGCTCATTCCGCCAATGCGGAAGAAATCATGGCCTTTGGACTCTGCATTGCTGTCGAAGACGATCTCTTCGCCTGGCAGGGAGCCGGGTTCTCCTTCTTCGTTGATCGTCGGAACGTTCCAGTCGCCGTCGCTGGCTATCGGAATCCGGCATTGGACCGCGTATTGTTGACCTTCGCGGGTTCGTGCAAAATACCAATAACCGTGTGAACGCAGCGGCACGGACATGTCAGTTTCCTGAATGCGGGATTTCAACTCATCGAAGAGTTCCTTGCGAGTGGATTCCAATGGTTTCATCACGGCTTGGCAGTACTCGTTTTCCGCCGAAACAAAGGATTGCGTGGCTTCAGCTTCTTTGTCTTTCATCCAGGCGTAATTGTCAACGAAATTTCCTCTCCCAGCGGTGCGAGTAGAAGGAGATTTTGGCGCGATGGGCCTCGAAAATTCACTCATGAGGGTCGATTATAAGCTGGCATTCCAAGTTTTGCGAACTTCCCAAGGCATATGGCATTAATTTTGGCTGAATGGCACGTGATTTCAACGATTGCAGGCACTTTATGCTTTGGAAAGTTCGCAAAACTTGAAAGTTCGATTATTTTGCGGCCTCTTTTGAGAAAAACCCGAGTATCAGCCCAAATTGGTGACGCCATTCCAACGTTTTTGGAACTATGATTTTGAAACCAGGCCGCAAAAAAACAAAATGCCTCTTATTTTGGATCTTGTGAAGCCTTTTGGCACTGCGCGAGATACGGAATGAGCGTTTTCATCAGATTCGAGCCCGTGGTTCCATAAAAAACGGGAATATCGGTTTCGGGCATCGGCTGGGTTGTTGTCATGCCCGCCAATGATGGCAATACGGATTCCTTCGGACTCAGCTGGCGCATGCCGATGGCGATGATTCGTCCAGGATAGCGCTTGGCGATGGTTGCATATGTGGTCGGGTCTTTCTGACCGTCGTCACCAATGAGTACGAAGCGCATTTTGGGGAAATCAGCCATGAGCTGGCCGATGAATTCGAGTTTGTGCTGAACGCCCGATGGAATGAAGGTCTTGGGGCGGGGATCTAGATCGCGCAGCAGCAGTGGCCCCGCGGGGAAACCTTGGTATGAGATGAAATGCCGAATGGAACTTTCCACGTTCCATGGCGATGTTGAGAGATAGAAGAATGGGGCGTCTGGGAAAATATCCGAAATCTTCGAATAGAGAACGCTCATTCCCGGAACCGACATTCTCTTGCGTGGATTGAGCAGCAGCATGTTATAGGCTGCCTTCCAGATGGTGGGAACCTGAGTGACCATGATGGTGTCGTCAACATCCGAAACAACACCGATTCCCGCCGACCTTGCAATGGTATACAACGCTGAGCGCACAGGTGCACGGCCACGAATCTTATACGAGACGTCGTGGATTCCTGGCGAGAGATGATGCTGAGCCAGCAGATCCAGATAACCGCGCGTATCCGACCAGGCGTATTTGCTGCTCAGCTCCTTAGATGAATCGGGCTTGTCATGCAGCTCGGATTCGCCGATTTGAACCGTGCGCAGCGGAGTATCATCGATGCTTATCTTCACTCGCGTATGCGGCGCCGGGACTGTGAACACCGTACGAATGCCACGAACCACTGCACCGGACTTTCCACGCTGAGGAGCCAGCATGGTTCGGCAGATCAGCCTTGAATAGGAATCCGTACCGTAGCCGACGTATGGCTCGACACGAGGAAACCAATCCAGCTGACGTGTGACTGCCGTGGAAAAACGCGTCCAAAGATTGAAGGAATGAATCAGCGCCCTTCTTGAGATCTGGATCAACAACGGCTGACGTTCAAGCCTCAGGCGCGGAGAAACTGTGTCAAAGCTGCTCGCGGTCTTCCTCGCACGTATTGGTGATGAGTCAGGAGTATCCATATCTTCTACCATACACAATCTCCACACATTTCACTGAATCAGTTTGCTTCGAAGCACATCATCAGGCTGCAAACACGGGTTATAGGCACTGAAGTGTGGGTTTATGCCTTCGCTGGTGTGTCGGAGTGTAATTCGTTCCAGTTGATGCCATGCTTCTCTCCCGTCATTCCGAGCGAGCGCAGCGAGTCGGTGATATGAACTTGACAGTTCCATCGTCATTCCGAGCGAGCGCAGCGAGTCGAGGGATCTTGGCTGTTGATGCTCGCAAGAGTGAGATCTCTCGACTCGCTGCGCTCGCTCGAGATGACAAGGAAGGCGGATTCGGTCGAGATGACAAGAGAGGCGGATTCGCTCAGGGTGACAAGGAAGGTGGATTCGCTCGAGATGACAAGAGAGGTCGGGGTGGCGGGCATCGACATTGGGTTGTTCCTGCTCTCGTGGTTGTGTTGCGATGCATGATGATGCCGCAATGCGGGTATAGGGTAGCGTTCATGCACCCCAAGTCACGCAGGATTATCAACCAGCATAAACCCCCAGTTGGGAGAACGTCTCACGGCATGTTTCACATATGCTTTCATGCCGTGACGTTATACCAGCGTAAAAAATTATCAAACAGGAGCAACGCCTGCTCCCACAAGGGCTAGAAAACGATTCCCCACACACTTCTGCGCCTATAAGCTGCAAACACAACGATGCACCGCAGCGGTCTGCAACGGTGCATCTATGAATTGGTTTCACATGCGATTTCGGGGCGCATGCCGGAACGACTACAATTCATCAAGTCCCAATCGTTTCGACTTGACGAGCATTACTTATTTGATGATTTTTGCGTATTCCTCGGCACTCAATAAATCAGGCTCATCGTCATCAAGCTCAATCTTGAGCAACCATCCCTCGCCGTATGGGTCATTGTTGATGACAGCTGGATCTTCGGATGCCTCACGATTCACGTATTTGATCGTTCCAGAAACCGGACTGACAAGCGGTTCGACAGCCTTCGACGATTCAAGTTCAACAACCTCATCGCCAGCTTCAATATGGCCACCTGCTTCTGGAAGATCAACGAATACCAAATCACCAAGCTGATCCTGCGCATATTCGGTTACACCAACAACCGCCGGCGATGTTGATGTATCAATCCAGACATGATCCTGTGAATACTGAAGATGCTCAGGAACATCAAGATTGCCTGTATTTGCGTTCTGTTCTTCACTCACGACTATTTCCTACCTTTCTCATTGCCGGTCTCTGTGACATATGCCAGCTCTTGTCAAGCAGCTGAAACGGTAATCGAATTCAGCGAACCGGTCCTGTGGGCTGTGCACCAGTGACCTTGACCATGGTTCCAACCTCTGCATTCTGATAAATCCATTGGGCATCCGACGTCAACATGTTGACGCAGCCATGGGAGCCGTGCGACACGGGGTCACCCGTCGCTATGCCAACCGTGTTCCACGGTGCAGCATGGAATCCCTCGCCGCCGTTGAAATAACTGATCCACTTGACACCTGGGGTGACATAGTCTGTACCACGCATGTCCTGTGTCTGATACTTGATATTGATATAGAAGGTGCCGTTGTCGGTCTGTGTAGAATCCTTGCCTGTGCAGACGTTGAAGGACTTGACCTTCGTGGATCCCTTATAGACGGTGACCGTCTGCTTTGCGCGATCAACCTCAATCCACATATCACCATTCGCCTTGGAATAATCGGCAACATGCGACTCGGTCTTGAATTTCTCGACTGAGGTCTCGGCTGCAATGGCGTCGGTCGAACCGTTCGTAAGGCTGGAGAGAACCTTTTGAGCCGTGGTATCGGTGTCTTTGATGCCGATGCCGTTGACACCCTTGGTGGTAACCGTCAGGACAGTGCCTTGCGCATTGGTGATATCCTTCTGCGTCACGGCATCCTGATTGAGCTGCTTCGGAAGCTCCGACTGCAGATATGCGCTTATCGCATCCTGATCGTATTGCAACGTCAGGGTGCCCTTGTCGAGGTTGCTCGTCGGTGTGATCCATGTTGCGAGCACATCGGACGGAATCGTGAAGCTCTTTGCCCCACCATTGTTGATCTTTACGCTTTGGGTGATTCGCTGATTTGCAGTATCCGCAGCCTGCTGGGCAGTATCCTCGGTGATTGGCATTGACACCGATGCATAGGTGATCGCCGCCGAGGTCGTCGTGCCAGGATTATCGACAATCTGGGCAACCGCAGACTCCACCGAATCAAGCTTTGGAGCCTTGCCCTCTTTGCCGACGGTGACCACGAATTTCTTGGCAGTCTTGTCATAGCTGACCGTTGATGCCTTCGCGCGTGCGCCTTCCGAGACAAATGTGGTGGTGAGGTAATCGCTCATGGCAGACTCATCAGTCGATGAGACGAGCTTGACCTGCTGACGCTGGAATGGATTGATTCTCAAGGCACCTGCTGAGGATTTCGCCTGCAAGAGGTTATTGACGGTCGCCTTGACATTGACCGTGACTCCCAAGTCCTTCAGACTCGCCTTCGTGTCTTGCTCTGCATTATCGGCAACCTCTACACGTGAATCGGAAACGGCTGATGTGACCGTCTGCGTCAGCTGAGCTGCATTTTGCCCGGCAACACTGTGGCTACCGAACATGACACCGGGTGCTGCCTTATCTGAAAAGTACGACTGTGCTGCGAAGAAACCACCAACAGCGGCAGCGATAAGCACAACAAGCATCACTAAGGTCACGATCAATCCCACGTGCCCATGAGATTTGGCGGCACCAGCGCCCGACCGATCCTCAAACTGCGAGAGAGTCGAATCCGAAGCATGCATACCAGCAAACTGACCTGTTGGAGGAAGCGGCGAGAACTGCATCGTGCTCTGCAAATCATTGTTGTCATTGTCGGGGCCAGAACCAGTCCCATAGCGGCTTCCAGAAGCAGCGGGAGCACCGGTGCCCCCAGGGGTTCGTGCGTTTGCACCACTATATGACGCCCCGTATTCATTGGCATTGGACTCGGTACCTGCGTCATCGCTTGAATTCCCGTGTGGCACAGGCGGTTCTGGAATACCTGAGTCAAAATACCCGTTATCTGACATACTGGGCCTTTCTATGTTTCTCACGCAGCTCGTCAAGCCTTGCCGATCGTTATGAACGTGCTGCGTTCGCCGTGCCGATTCTACTAGCAAAGTGAGTTACAAGCCACCATATAACCCAATTATTGCAGTTGGCATGGCATATGTTGCGAATTTCACACTTCGACTAAATTATCTGCGGTGTATAAAAGGCGTATAAACAATGCACGATAGCCTAGAACTCCGCTCCATACCATTCCTCAATCATGTATCGTGCGATGGTTGCCTTACCGGGGGCCTGCATTTCTCCGGTGGTGAGGGCCCGAATGAACTCGTCCCTGCTCACCCACCGAGCGCTTTGCGTCTCGACCCCGTCCACGTGTATTGCCGTATCGCGAGCGTAGCCCTTGAACGACATCATCAGCGAGGATGGGAATGGCCACGGCTGAGAACCGGTGTAGATAAGATCCGAGATTGCTATTCCCGTTTCTTCACGTGCCTCACGTCGTGCCGCATGTTCGAGGTTCTCGCCAGCCTCGACGAAACCCGCGGTGACCGAATAGAATCCTGGATTCCACGCACTATTATGCTGCAGCAGCAATCTGTCTTGTGCATCGACGATTGCCGTGATGACGGCGGGCTCAATCCTGGGAAATATGATTCTATTATCGTCCGCCGCATTCTGGCAGCGCTGCGCCCAACCGGAGTAGACACTTATGGTCGCAGTGCCGCAATATGGGCAGTAATGCTGAGCCCTATGCCACATGGATAACGTTGCAGCCGTGGTGGCGAGGCTTGCCTCGACAGTGGATGCGTGTGGAGCAAACTCCCGCAGTCCCACCCAGTCGCAGCGGCTCTGTGCAAGTTCGAGAATCGATGGTCGAGCCGATGAAGCGGCAAGTGATGACTCGTCGGCAACGAAGGCATTGTCGGCACTGACATTCCTAGGGTTCGGTACCTCCGCTGCAATGACGCTCTGTGAAATGTCAAGCGCAATGTAGGCGTGGTCCGCACGCGTACCAAGGAAAATAGGGATGCATTGCGAGTCCTGCACTGCGTTCCTAACTGCCTCCGCCTGCGTATCGGTCCGCATGCCCGACTGTGCATGCGGTATGAGATCACGCACATAGCTGCCGGCCAGCATGGTCAGTCGAATCTTGGCTACATCGTAATCGACGAGCTTGCCCTGTCCCTTGGGAATGGCGACCTTGCCTGACCGCACCAACATGACCCGTGTCGAATCATCGCCAAGAAGCCTGGCAATCAATTCTGGATCGTCCCTGCGATCCACCTGATAGTCAACACCATTCTGGGCTAGCGGCAGGAAAGGCAGAACATGGGTCAGCGCCAAAGGCGCAAAC
The DNA here is from genome assembly GCF_002259795.1 of Bifidobacterium aquikefiri. Lineage (GTDB taxonomy): Bacteria > Actinomycetota > Actinomycetes > Actinomycetales > Bifidobacteriaceae > Bombiscardovia > Bombiscardovia aquikefiri. Next base: position 106,436 of record NZ_MWXA01000007.1, read on the forward strand.
ATGGATGCATGGTTGGATTGCTTGTCTTCATCATCTTCTGCAAGTGCCTGATCAGTCATGTACCCTGCCTACCAGATCAAGGAGTGCCCGAGCCACCTGCTCAGGATGCTCGACGGCACTGAAATGACCACAATCTTCAATGGCAGTAAAACTTGCATCCGTCGAGGTCATCGCCTGTTGCAATTCCTTCATGACTGCCGGTGGACTGGAAGGATCCTTGTCTCCAGACACAATCGCTGCAGGAACCGTGATCTGCGGTAGTACATCGCTCAGATCCGGTCGTCCGGCTGCCATGCGCTCACGCCATGCCACGCCTTCAGGACTTTGTTCGTTCAGCCAGGCGGTGAATTTTCTGATGAATGCCGCCGACTGCTTGACCGATGAATCCTTGTCTGTGGCCTTTGCAAAGCCCATCACTGGATCGACTGAATTCCCCTTCTCACACTGCCGTGCAATATTCAACCTGTTTTCGCGGCTGTGGCCGGCATCGCCCTGTGCCTTGGTGTCACACAGCGCAATCCCAGCAACCATTTCAGGGTGCAGCTTCTGCATCATGAGTGCAACGTAACCGCCCATGGACAATCCAACCCATATAGCCCTGGTGTGCCCCAGAGACTTCAGCAGCTCTGCATACCCCTGCGTCATTCGTTCCAACGCCTGCGGATATGCCCCATCTGGATCGACCGACCCGCTTTCCACGGCTGTCGGTATCTCGCTCGTTCCGGCTCCAGGCATCTGTGGAGCATAGATTGAGAATGGCGGTACGTCGTTGAGCGCAGACAAGTCACAGATCGCCTGTGCACATTCATCCCACATACGATGATCGATGGGGAATGCGTGGATCAACACAAGCGGAATGCCGAAACCATCCCTATATGTGGTGTTTTCTATCTTCATGGTCATATGTGATACTCCCATCACCATCAATTCACTGTGTCAGTCCACAGCGAATTGCCTACACAGTGAAATTGCCTAACACAGTGTCATTTTCTAACCCAGTGTGATTGCCTAACCCGGTGTCATTGCCTAACCCGGTGTCATTGCCTAACACAGTTCTATCTCAGGATTGTGAACCTGCCCATGCGAGAGCCTGTTGCACGATTCTTCCATGGCCATTCGGCATCTGGCTGATGAATTGATCGAGAAGCACGTTGGATGGTGCAACCCATTCAACGTCCAAGGTCTCATCACGAGGCTTGCAATCCCCTGCTATCGGAATGACATAGCACAGCGAGATGGCGTGCTGACGTGCATCGTAGAATTCCGAAACCCCAGGAGTCGGGAAGAATTCCGCAACGGTGAATGGTTGCAGACTCACCGGAATCAGTGGCAAGGCAAGCTCACCAAGATCCTTTGCGATGTTTCTGGCAATTGCCTCGCGAAGAGACTCATGAAACAGCACTCTGCCGGTGATGAGCGTACGCTCGATCGCTCCATCCTCACACATGCGAAGCAGCGAACCAACCTGTTCGATCTGACCGAAATCGTTGGTGCGAACCGGCACAATCTCTACATATGCAATCGGCAGCTGATGTCTGGCGCGATCGATATCCGCACTCCCCAGCCAACCTGGAGGGTTGTCAGACCCACTGACAAAGTCTTCAGGCGTAATGTGGTCAAATTCGCCGCGCTTGCGAGCCGAGTCGAAGTCGCCATCGTCAGGAATCTCATCATGTAAAACTGGCATAGCCCCATTATCTGTACAACACATGACCAAAGCCTTTCCCAGGCAGGGTCAGGTCATGGCAATGAGCCTAGAGCGTATAAGCCGTGGGTGAGTTAGATTGTTGTTCACATAGGTACTTGTTAGAGTGTGAGACTAAGCATGCGGAGGCAACACCGCAGATGAAAGGCAATGACGATGGCAACACAGACAGTAACTTCACAGAACTTCGAGCACACCATTAACGACAATGATCTTGTCTTTGTCGATTTCTGGGCAACATGGTGCCGTCCGTGCAAGGCGTTCGGGCCGATCTTCGAAAAGGCATCTGAATCCAATCCTGATATCACGTTCGGCAAGGTCGATATTGACGCCAATCAGGAACTGGCGGCCGCTGCCGACATTCAAGCCGTACCTACACTGATGGTGACCAAAAAGGGCCAGATCATCTTCAAGCAGGCAGGTGCTCTGCGCGCCTCCGATCTGGACGACTTGATCGCACAGGCGAAGAAGGCGGACCTTTCAGCTTCGGCGAAGTAATGGCGTTGCTCATTGTAGAAGTTTTTCACTCAAGGCACGATGGTCATATCGTGCCTTTTTTGTGTAGGCGGTCGTCTGTTCTGATGCCATGTGGAAAAATGCCCAACACACCTTTTTATGTGCATAAGTAAGTTGGCTGCGCTATGATATTGCAATTGTGTAAGCATTAGCGCCAATGCACAGTGGAGCTTCCGCCCAGCGCGGGGCGAAACCGCACTGTGGCCCGATATGGAATATGTCGGCACACGCTGCTTTGAGGAATCTGTAGTCGAAGACAGAGGAGAAAGATGGTAAGCCACCGCAGAGAACGAGTTTCCGTGTTCAAGGTCTTGACTAGAAGACAGCGAACCAGGCTTATTGCAGGAGCCGCGGCACTCATTCTGGCTGGCACCGCGGGCATTGTGTCGCGCGGCTTCTACAGCGAACCAGAAGCCCAGGCGAAAACTCAGGTCACATCGTATTCTGCAACGCAGATGCAAGGTCTTGAAGTTTCCAGAGATTCAGTGCGCAAGGCAATCAACGAAGGTCAAGGGGGATCTTCCACCGGTACGGCCTACGTCAAGGTAATCATCAACGGCAAATCAAAACTCATTCTTGGCGATAATTTCACCACCGTGAAATCGGTGCTCGATGCAGGCGATATCACACTTGAGCCTGACGACACCGTTGCACCCGGACTCAACACCAAGGTCACGGAATCGACGGTCATCCAGATTTCACGCTCGAATAGCGAGATTCAGTCTTCTGAGAGCGAAATTCCTTTCAACACCATCGAGGAAAAGACCGATAGCCTTCCCGCAGGCACAACCAAGGTGAAAACTGAGGGTAAGGCCGGCGTTATGGAGACCACGAGCCTTATTACCAAGGTCGGTGGCAAGAATTCCTCGAGCAATATCTTCGCCTCCTATGTCAAGAATGCTCCAGTGAACAAGGTCATTCTCATTGGCACGGGGAAGGTTCAGGCCACGACTTCCAGCTCGAGTGCTGCAACGACGACTGCAGTCTCCGTATCTTCGACATCCACCACCCCTGTCGGCACTGCGCAGAGCATTGCACATTCCCAGGTTGTGGCACGCGGATGGAGCGAAAGCGACTTTACCTGCCTCGTGCAGCTATGGAATCGCGAGTCGGGCTGGAGCACGACTGCTGCAAATCCTTCAGGCGCATATGGCATTCCTCAGGCTCTCCCGGGCAGCAAGATGGCATCCGCAGGATCGGACTGGGCCACCAATGCCGCAACGCAAATCACCTGGGGCCTTGGATACATAGCGGGAGGTTACACAAGCCCGTGCGGTGCCTGGTCCCATTCTGAATCGACCGGCTGGTACTAAATCCATCCGATCGTTACCTGCCGAATGTTGCGCGTGGTGCGCAGCTTGTGTTTTGGGAGTCGTTTTTCGAGCAAACTCAAGTGACGACTGACTGCAAAAGCACCACATGAGCACCACATGAGCACCACATGAGCCCCATGCATGCGTTCGCCTAGACACGCAGCCAGTGCCGTTGATTCAGTGCCGTTAATTCAGTGCCGTTGATTCATCAGACTCTGAAAATGCTCCCAGGACGCTTGTATATGAGTTCGGGTGAGATGTGCCGCTTCATCCCTACTGCCATTCATGATGGCATGCGCAATGGCTATATGCTCATCCCAAGCTTCGATGCCCCTTTTCGTCGTGATATTCACCGTAAAGTACATCTGCGTTTTCTTGTTCATCAGATCGATCATTTTGATCAAAATGGAATTTCCTGAATCCTGCGATAATTTCTCATGAAAACGCTCGTTGATATCCGAGAGCTCCTTCGTCATGCCTTCAGGATTGGAAAGAATGAGCTGCCGACCCTGCTGCGCCAGTCTCAGAAGCTCTGCAGAGCCTTCGTTATGCCGATCAGACGCGAGAGCTGCTGCATCGGATTCAAGTGCCATACGAACCTGAAAGATCTCTTCGACTTCATTGGATCGGGGAACATGGACCTTCGCACCCTGTGACTGCTGCATGTCAATCCATTGGTCCCCTTGCAAAATAAGGAACGCCTCACGAATCGGCACTCTGCTCACACCCAGCATGTTGGCCATACCCAATTCGGTAAGCCGTGTGCCGGCCGGCAATTCCCCAGAAACGATCAAATGGGTGATTCGCTCAACGACTTGATCTCGTATGGTCTTGGCCTTAGGAATGGGATTCAAGCCCACAGGGAGCAACTCTGTCAATGAAGGAGAATTGGCCGATTTCGCCGATTTCACAGAAGAATCAATACTCATTGTGCCTGTTCTTTCGATTGCTCTGACGCCGTCACGATATCGTATCCACGATACACGCTTGCCTTCGTGTTCATACGATCGCGAAGCTGTTGATCACATGTTCACCTGGTCAGTGATTGCACGAAATTGGACACATGCAAGCCCTTGAGTCTTACAGACAGGAGATATTGCTGTCGGTGCGGGATTCCGTTCCTCCAATCAACACTCCGGGAGCGGGCGAAACTATCATCTGTCCACGGCCAAAATCAGATAGATCCATACTCATCAGCATGTGGTGACCCCGTCGCTGAAGCTCAAGGGCAATGGATGTATCGAAACGATCCTCAACCCGAACGTTATTGTGGTCATCCCATCGCCATCTCGGGGCATCAAGCGCCTGCTGAGGGTCAAGTCCGAAATCAATGTAGTTCATGGCAACCTGCACGTGACCCTGTGGCTGCATGTAGCCGCCCATGACACCGAACGGACCGACCGGGTCTCCATCCTTCATCAGGAATCCTGGAATAATGGTGTGGTAGCTTCGCTTGCCAGGCTTCAATGCATTTGGCCTGCTTGGATCGAGAGAAAAGTCATACCCTCGGTTCTGCAGCGCGATACCGGTATTGGGAATCACTATGCCAGAGCCGAATCCCATGAAGTTCGACTGGATGTACGAGACCATGTTGCCCTCGTCATCAGCACAGCACATGTATACGGTTCCACTATTCGATGGCGTGCTCGTAGTGCGGACCTCTGCCGTGTCACCAATTCGAGCTGCCTGTTCAATGCCGAACTCTGGAGTGAGAAACTTTCCATAATCGACATCCGTATCATCCGGGTCAGTCACCGAATCGAAGGCGCAGCCGAAAGCTATCTTGATTGCCTCGATCTGTCGGTGATAGGTCAGTGCAACATCCTTGGCATCAAATGCAAAGTTCTTCAGAATGTTGAGCGCAATCAGTGCGACGATCCCCTGCCCGTTTGGAGGAATCTCGCATACGTCATAGCCTCGGTAGTTAACACTTATCGGATCGACCCATTCCGGTTTGAATCGTGCAAGATCCTCATATCTGATATATCCTCCTGAAGCTCGACTTGCAGCGTCTATCGCCTTGGCCAGCTCGCCGGTATACATCGCCTCGGCATGCGTATCGGCAATCTTTTCAAGAGTGTTGGCATGATTCGGCAAAGTGATGATATCGCCAGGCTGCGGGGTGCGACCATCCTTGGTAAATGTGGAGAACCACTCATCGAACACCTCGGGTGCGTGCGTCGCAGCATATCGCGCCGGTCCGCGGCTCCACAGCAGAGAGAGGTTGGGGTTGCAGGGATATCCGTTCCTTGCATAGTCAATTGCGGGAGCAAGATCCTGTGCGAAGGTCAGCTTTGCGAAACGATCATGCAGCGCAGCCCACGCGGCAGGGGCACCGGGCACGGTCACGGGAGTCCAGCCGAACCTTGGCATATGACCATCTACTGCATTGCCATCCTCGATCACCCGTTCTATGGAAAGTCCCAAGGGAGCTGGCCCACTCGCATTGAGACCGACCAGTCTGTGCTCCTTGGCACTCCATGCAATGCAGAAGGCATCGGCACCGATGCCGTTCGAGGTCGGTTCAACGACGGTCAATGCAGCAGCAGCAGCGATTGCAGCATCAAAGGCATTGCCCCCTTTAAGCATCGTTTGCAATCCCGCTGCAGATGCCTGTGGCATGGAGCAATTGACCATTGCCCGGCCGGCATAGAGTGGGTAACGTTTCGATGCATAGCGCTGAGATAGCGGATCAAACATGATTTTCTTTCCTAAGGTTGAATAATTCTTCAATGTGGTTGTGTCGTTCAGCGAAAATTCGCATGAGGAATTGCATTGAGCAGCTTCTTTGTGTATTCCGACTGTGGATCGTTGAACACCGTCTCGATGCTTCCCTGTTCCTGAACCGTTCCCTTGTAGAGCACCACAACGTTGTCGCAAAAGTATCGTGCCACGCCAAGATCGTGGGTAATCAGAAGATAGGTGTATCCAAACTCCTGCTGCAGCTTTCGCAGCAGCGACAGTATCTGATTCTGGACAAGCACATCCAGGGCAGAGACTGCCTCGTCCAGAATCAGCATCTTGGGGTGGATCGCCAGTGCGCGCGCTATGGCGATACGTTGCCGCTGGCCTCCGGAAAGCTGATCCGGTCTCCTGTGTGCGAATGCATGTGGCAGATCAACGTAGTCAAGCAGCGTGAGGACCCTGTTGCTGCGTTCTTCCGCGCTTCCCTCTCCCACAATGTTCAAGGGTTCCTGAATCAGATCCATCACGGTATACGAAGGATCGAGACTGGCATAGGGGTTCTGGAACACCGGCTGAAGGTATGTTCGCATCACTTTCATGGCTTCTCGGTCACCTGCATCGACAAGGTTGCCATCAACGATGATTCTACCCGAAGATGGCTGTTCCAGACCGAGGATCATGCGTGCCAGTGTGGTTTTACCCGATCCGGATTCACCGACCAGGGCCGTCGTCGTGCCTTTCGGCACTGTAAACGAAATATGGTTCGAAGCCAGAATCTCCTGTTTATGGAAACTACCCATCGTGAACAGCTTGGACACATCATCCACAAATAAAGCTGGCTGCATATCATCCGGCTTCGTGAGCGTGCGCTCGCCTTGGCTTCCATGGCTCAGGGCAACATCCGAGCTGATGAGCCTCTTCGTATATTCCTGTTGCGGATGCAGCACTATCTGCTCGGCAGTACCTGACTCAATGATTCGGCCATCATGCATCACTCCGATGTGGTCTGCCCTTTCGGCTGCCAGACCAAGATTGTGGGTGATGAAGAGCAGTGTGATTCCTCGATTCTTCACGAGCGATACCATATGATCAAGAATCGTCTTCTGAACCGTCACATCCAATGCACTGGTTGGTTCATCGGCGATGATGAGCGCAGGATTTCTTGATATCGCGATGGCAATGAGGATTCTCTGGCACATGCCTCCTGAAAATTCGTGCGGGAATTGATGCATTCTCCGTTCAGGATCGTCAATGCCCACCTCGCTCATCAAGGTGATGGTGGCTCGTCTGGCCTCTTTTCTGCTCACTTGTCCACCAGCCAGCAAAGCGTCCTCAATCTGCTTTCCCACTCTCATCGAAGGATTGAGATTGGTCATAGGATCCTGAGGAACATAGCCAAGATGGTCGCGACGGAATTCCCATCGAGACTTGTCTTGCAAGGCATTGGTCTGAGTGCCAAATATCGAGATATCTCCACTGAGTATCTTCTCGTCACTGGCATAGAGGCCAAGGATCGTTGAGAGGAATGTTGATTTTCCTGATCCAGAGGCGCCAACAACCGCATAGATCTCACCTTTGCCGACGCTAAGATCAACGCCGTGAAGCACTTCCTTCTCGCCGTACGCAACGGTGAGGCCCTGGACGCTTACGGCAGGAGCCGAATCACTCGCTTCGACCTTGGTATTCGTTTGCATGTCAACTCCTTTCATTGCAAGCAATCCTTGACGGCGTCCCCGAGGATGTTGAAGCTCAGACATATGACTGCAATCATCAGACCGGGGAAAATGCCCATGTATGGATCCACGCTGACATATTGCTGCGCATCGGAAAGCATCACTCCAAGACTGGGCGTCGGCGGCTGAATACCCAAACCCAGGAATGAAAGCACCGATTCTCCAAGTACAGCTGCAGGAACGATGATCGTATCCTGCACGATGATTGCAGGAAGGATGTTCCGTAGAATGTGCCGATACAGAGTCCGCTGCTTCGTTGAATTCATGGTGTAGGACGCGACGACATAATCCAACGCAGAAACTCGAAGGACTTCTCCGCGAACGATTCGAATCATCTGCGGTACATGGGCAATTCCCAGAGCTATCACCACGTTATTGAGACTTGCGCCACGAATGGCAGCAAGGCCAACGGCGATGATGAGCGAGGGGAAGGAGAGCATGATATCGGTGATTCGTGAGATTATCCCGTCACAGAACTTCCACTGGCCAGCCATGAGTCCAAGCGGCACGCCGATCACGTCGCAAAAGACGACGGTCAGCACACCAACAAGAAGTGAAGCTCGCATGCCGAACAGGATTCTCGTAAATATGTCACGTCCAAGATTGTCGGTTCCCAGCGGGTAGCCAACCGTGCCAGGAATTTGGTACACCGCCGAGAGATTCGTCTTGTCTGGCGAATAGGGAGCTATGATATTGGCACTCAATGCCACGAGAATAATGATGAGGCATAAGCTCAGACCAATGATTCCCGTTGGGGAATGCAGAAGCCTGTTCCAGAAGCCCCGCTGCCGTGAGGCATCGGCAGTGCTGATGGCGGCCGCTGTTCCACGGGTTTTCTTTGAAGAGGATTTGGTGAGGAAATTCATTGCTGGCCTCCCACTGCAATGCGCGGATCGAGATAGGAATACAGCACGTCCACAACGAAGTTGATCAGGATGTAGGCAACCGTGATGATGAGCACGACAATCTGAATGACGGGATAATCGCGAGAGAAGACACTATCGAGGATCATCTTGCCAAATCCAGGCAGCCCGAAGATGGATTCAGTCACCACGGCACCTGCAAGAAGGCTCCCCAGTTGGAGCCCGACGATGGTGACGACAACACCCAATGAGTTGCGGATTCCATAGGAGAAGAGAATGCGGGCGGGACTGATGCTTTTTGCACGCGCAGTCGTGATGTAATCGGAGGCCATGGTCTTTTTCATCGAAGTCTTCATCTGCCGAGCGATGGCGGCAACCAATTGGAAGGCGAGCACACTGGCAGGGAGAATCAGATGATATATGCTCTGCCCAACGTTGACGAATGGTGAGACATAGCCCGAGGCAGGGAAAAGACGAAGACTTACGCACAGAACCTGTATTGCCAGCATTCCCAGCCAGAAGTTGGGAATCGAAAGGCCAGCGACCGATATGCCGTCGACAATCCACGACGGCCAATGGGCATCGTAGCGCTGCGCAATCACGCCGAGAAGGATTCCGAATACCACAGCCAGAACTATGGCCATGAAAGAAAGCTCAAGGGTGACGGGAATCGTCGTTGCCAGCATGCCATTGACGGAAGAGCCGGTTCGCAGCGACACACCGAAATTGCCATGGAGGCAACGACCGATAAACCGTACATACTGAATCCATAGAGGCTGATCGAGACCCATCTGCGCTCTCGCAGCGGCAAGTCTCTCAGGCGTTGCCTCCTCACCGGCAAGAGCCAGGGCAGGATCGCCTGGCAGCATGCGAGCGACCAAGAAGACAAGTATTGACGAAACAACAATTGCTATTGCGGATTGCCACAATCGAGTGACCATGTATTTCAGCATGTACGATGCTCGCTTACTTGGCTAGAAATGCTGCATGCGAGACACGAAGCACTCCATCGCCATAGACATACACGCCTGCGATCTTCTTGCTCACACCAGTGAGGTAACGCATGCGATAGAGGTAGATGTACGGATCGTCTTCACGAAGTTGCTGTGATGCTTCACCGTAGAGTTTGGAGCGCTTGGTAAGATCATTGGTCGATGCTGCCTCGGTGAGCAGCGAATCCACGGTCTTATTGCTGTAGCCTGCATAATTCATCGCTGCGCCGGTCTTGAAGAAACTCGTGACATTGCCATCTGGATCGATTCTTCCCGACCAGCCAAGCTGCGCTGCATCTCCATACGTACCCTGATCGACGTTCGAGAGCAATGTCGTATATTCCACAGGATCGATCTCAAGGTCAAAACCGCCGGCCTTGACCTGAGATTGAATCGCCTGCATGAGCTGCTCGTTGAGAGACGTGTTCGTCACTTGGACCTTGATCTTGTAAGGCGTGGTGACACCTGCCTCTTTCAGCAGCTTTTTCGCCTTGGCAGGGTCATACTTCACACAGGTGTTGCTCGCCTTGGAAGCGTAAGGACTTTCGGGAGAGATGAAGGAACAGGCAGATTCATACATGCCGCCGAAAACACTGTTGACGAGTTGGGTTCGGTTGATGGACATGTCAAGCGCCTCACGAATCTTGGCATTCTTGGCGATGGGCGAATCTATCTGCTGCGTGGGCTGACCCACTCCCTTGGCGTTTGCAAGGTTGATGTATATGCCCTGGTTGCCTAGAGAGAGAACAGACATCAGACTGAGCGCGGAATTGCCCTTGACTGAGCTGGCATCCTGGGGTGTAAGGGAGTCAGCAACCTGAATGTCACCGGACTTGAGGTTCTGAGCGCGAATGGATGCATCGGTGATGATCTTGTACTCGATCTTGTCGAAGTGGACATCCTTCGCATCATAATAGTTGGGATCCTTCTCAAGGGTGATGCTGGTCGATGGAACGCGCTGCACCACCTTGTAGGCTCCCACGCAGACTGGTGCCGAAGCGAAATTATCACCCAGACTGTCAAGTGCCTTCGGAGACATGATCATTCCGGCACGATCCGCAAGCACAGCCGTAAGGGGTGCATATGGCTTGGATAGGTCAATCTGAACGCTATATTCGCCCGTTGCGGAAACCTTGGTGATGGGACCAAGCTCTGTCTTGCGCGCGGATGCCTTGTTGGTCAGATCGCGTTCGAGCGTCTTTACCACTGCAGCGGCATTGAATGCCGTGCCATCACCGAATTTCACGCCTTTGCGTACATTGAACGAATATGTCAGACCATCACTGGAAATCTTCGGCTTGCCCGAAGCCAGCAACGGCACTGTTTCATCCTTGCTGTTGATGTCATAGAGCTTTTCGCAGGTATTCTGGAACACATATCTCGAATACAGTGAAGATGAGAGCGTCGGATCGAGTTTGTCGGGATCAGAGGAAAGACCGATGGTCAGTGTGCCACCATTCTTGATTTTCTGATTGCCGATTGCGATACCGGTCACTTCTTTGGAAACTGACTTTTGAGCATCGGAATTCGTTGCGTTGTTCTGGACTGCACTTCCGCATCCAGCCGAGAATCCCAACACCATAGATGCAGCAGCAACGGCAGTTAATATTTTGATTGCAGATTTCTGCATTTCATCTCCCCTTTTTTTATCAAACAGCCCATGACGTGGTACGTGTGCTGTTGATTGCATACTGTATACAATGATGTTGTTTCAATTGTTACCAATGGATAACACCACAATTCACATCGTTAACTTTGTGCATACGAAATGTGCGATCGAGGGTATACCACAGGTTGTGCCTTGGAAGTCAGTTTTCACCCGAATTTGCTCGAAACGCGACTTCCAAAGCACAATCTGCTCAATCTGCACAACATTCGATGGGAAACGACCGGACGCACATTGTTGCCGTAAAAGATCTGGAGATCGATACAAGTGTGCCCAGCCCGTTCGAGTTGTGGAAACTCCTCGAAAAGGCTGGGCGCACTGATCCTATGTGGATCCATTCATGATTGAGCAGATTGAGCAGTCAGAATCGCAGCGGAAACCAACTGCCGACACACAAGGCTACAGCACTGCCTGAAGCACGAAATCAAGCACGAAGAGCAAAGCTACAATCCAAATGACGATGTTGACTTCCTTGGCCTTGCGCTTGAAGGTCATGGTAAGGCAATAGACCAGGAAGCCCGCTGCGATGCCATAGGAAATCGAGTAGGCAAACGCCATGAACACCGACGTGAAGAAGGCAGGAATTGCTTCGGTGATGTCGTCCCACTTGATTTCGCGGAACGAGCTCATCATCATGCAGCCAACGAGCACAAGCACTGGAGCTGTTGCCGCAGAAGGGATTGCGGAAACAACGGGTGCAAGGAAGGCGCTCAATGCGAAGCAGATTGAAACCACAACCGAGGTTAGACCTGTACGGCCGCCAGCGGCGATGCCTGCTGCAGATTCAACGTAGGTGGTGGTGTTTGACGTTCCAATGAGAGCACCGACTGATGTTGCCGTTGCATCTGCGAAGAGAGCCTTGTCCATCTTTGAACTGAAACCGGAACCGTTCTCAAGCGCTTCCTCATCAGCCTGCGAGAAGATACCGGAACGACGGCCAGTACCAACGAAGGTGCCGATGGTGTCGAAGGTATCAGAGAGAGAGAACGCGAAGATCGTGATGATCACGATAGGAAGCTTTGCCGGGTCAGAGAACAGAGAACCGAAACCTGCGTGGGTGAAGATAGCCAGGAAGGTCTGTGGAAGCTCGGTGAATGACTGGCCAAGATTGGTTGCCGCACTCATTGTCGTGACACCCATGGGAATACCGATGATGGATGTCAACGCGATGGCAATGACAAAGCCGCCTTTATTGATGAATGAAAGGCGGCCTTTGAACTTGAACACCAAGAAGAATATGGCGAGCAGCAGTCCAATAAGGAACAAAACGGTGGTGCTGGTATTGAATATGGTCAGACCAGGGTTGGCGAGTGCCGGTGCCGTCTTGTCTGGACTGAATTTGATGATGCCGACATTGAGCAGCCCAACATAGGCGATGAAGATACCGATACCGCCGCCGATTGCGTGCTGAAGCATTGGCGGAATTGACTTGATGATCAGCTTTCTGATCTTGGTGGCTGTGATGATGATGTTGATCAGACCACAGATGAACACCATGCTCAAAGTCTCTTGCCATGTGAAGCCGAGACCCTTCACGACGGTGAAGGTGAAGAAGGCATTCAGACCCATTCCAGGAGCCAGAGCATAGGGCACGTTTGCGACCAAGCCCATGACGAGCGTACCGATGATGGATGCGATGATTGTTGCGAGAAATACTGCTCCCCAAGGCATTCCCGTTTTAGAAAGTACTTCTGGATTTACCGCGATGATGTATGCCATTGCGAAGAAGGTTGTGATACCTGCAACCACTTCTGTTGAGACGCTAGTCCCGTTCTCCTTCAATTTGAAGAACCTGTCCATACTCTCTTCTCCCTACTTATAGATGTGTTGGACAAAGAGAGCATATCACCGGCAATAGCCCGCAATTGTTGCCGCTCACACTGGAATGTGCGTTAGGTCACACATCAAGGTGGTGAGCTCGAAATATTTGTAAAGAGAAATTAACATATGCCGGAATTCTCAGCAGAGTCTCAACGGCAGGAATCAGAATTCACCGAATTTCGCAGCACTGTGAACCCTCAAATTTGGTGACGGACGTCTCTGTAATTATTTTGTTGCCTGTGTTTCAAATTCGGAAAAATAATCGTTGATATATCAACACCGAAATCATCGTATACTCGGAGAAACCCGAGATCAGGCAGCAAAATAATCTGCAAGGGCCAAAATCGCAGAAAATCCACGCCTTTGGCATGGATTTTCTTGCGCGAAGCGCTCATGCAGCGCGCGCGATCATCCGAAACGACCGGAGATGTAGCGTTCGGTGTCCTTCTCCACAGGATTGGAGAAGATTGTCGTCGTGTCATTCATCTCGACCAAATGACCAGGCTCCCCAACCGCTCGCAGATTGAAGAATGCGGTGTAATCAGAAACACGAGCGGCCTGTTGCATGTTATGCGTAACGATGACGATCGTGTAGTCCTTCTTCAGCTCGTTGATCAGATCCTCGACGGCAAGCGTCGAAATGGGATCCAGAGCGGAGCAAGGCTCATCCATAAGCAGCACCTGCGGATGCACTGCTACTGCGCGGGCAATGCACAGACGCTGCTGCTGACCACCCGAAAGACCAATGCCCGGGTTGCCCAGACGATCCTTGACTTCTTCCCACAGATTCGCGCCGCGCAAGGCCCACTCAACCAGATCATCCGCATCCGACTGCTTGAGACGACGATTGTTCAGACGAACGCCTGCAAGCACATTGTCGCGAATCGACATGGTGGGGAATGGGTTTGGACGCTGGAAGACCATGCCAATATCACGACGAACCGAGACAGGATCAATGTCCTGTGCATACAGATTCTGACCTTCCAGAAGCACCTCACCCTTGACATATGCACCAGGAATGATCTCGTGCATACGATCCAGGGTTCGTAAGACCGTTGACTTGCCGCAGCCGGACGGGCCGATGAAGGCGGTGACCTTGTTTGGTTCGATGGCCATATTCACATCTTCAACTGCGAGAAACTTCCCGTAGTAGACGTTCAGATGATTAACATCTATGCGTTGTCCCATATTTGTTCCTTTACTTCACGATCCCTGCTGGAATCAGTGATGACACAGTCTTCAAAGTTTAGTTTTCAGTCTTTACCGCGAAAAGCTTGGCTACCAGACGACCAATCAGATTCAGCAACAGCACGATGATGATCAGCACCAAGGCCGCTGCCCAGGCACGTTCCATGCGAATCTGTGGCAGGCACGGAGGAGTCGCCTGCAGCGCTGTGGCCGAGCAAGTGGCCAGTCCCTGCGAATACTCCTGATAGACATACACAGGCAAGGTGGTCATGCGGCCGCTGAAGAGATTCAAGTTCGTCGTCGAGATAAAGCCCGCAGCAATGAGCAGTGGAGCGGTTTCACCGATAACACGTGCAATGGCAAGAATCACACCGGATACGATGCCGGGAAGTGCGGTTCTGAGCACAATCTTCGTAATCGTTCGCTGCTTGGTAACGCCAAGCGCATAGGCAGCCTCGCGAAGGTCATTGGGAACTATCTTCAACATTTCCTCGGAAGTCTTGACCACGGTCGGAATCATCAACAGCGAGAGGGCAACCGAACCGACAAATCCATTCACCGTTCCCGGCCCGACCAAGGTGTTGAACAGAGCGTATGCAAACAGGCCAGCAACGATGGAGGGGATGCCGCTCATCACGTCAACCAACAGACCGATGGCGCGGGCGAGACCACCATTGTGTGAGTACTCGACCAGGTAGACTGCACACATCAAACCAAGCGGAATCGAGATGATCATCGAGCCAAGGGTCACCAGGAGCGTGCCAATGATGGCATGCACAATGCCGCCATAACCGCCACTAGGCGTTGCATTGCCGCCAACGACACCAGACATGTTGTAGCTCAGGAAGTTGAGATTCAACCGGGCTACACCCGATGAAATCGTCGTCCAGAGTACCGAGACAAGCGGTATCAAAGCAATGACGAATGCCGCGATGATGAAAACCCTCATCGTCCAGTCCTTGCGCTTGCGTGCGGCAATGTAGGATCTGGTCGGCTTGAACTTATCGAAGTCAATCGTTGGATGAGAATCAGACATCATGCTCTCGCTTTCTCAGTGATCTTACGAGCTATGAAGTTCACGAGGAATGTAATGAGGAATAGAACCAGGCCGGTCGCAATCAGCGTCGAAACCCCAAGGTCATTTGCCTCTGGGAACTGCGCGGCTATGTTCGCGGCAATGCTCTGATTCTGCGAAGCCTGCAGCAGCTTGACGGAATACGACATGCCGGGCGAAAGAATCATGAGTACGGCCATCGTCTCGCCCAATGCGCGACCAAGGCCAAGCATCGAAGCAGAAATGAGGCCCGAGCGTCCAAAGGGAAGCACCGCAAGTTTGATCATTTCCCATTTCGTAGCTCCCATGGCCAAGGCGGCCTCCTGCTGGAGGCGGGGGGCTTGCAGGAAAATGTCGCGTGCAACAGAGGTGATGATCGGAAGAATCATGACCGCAAGCACGACGGATACCGTGCCGACGGTACGTGATGGGTCTGCGGCGGGTCCTTTGAACAAAGGAATCCAACCAAGATATTGGGCGACCCATTTCCAGAAACCGGTGATATGAGGCACCAGCACGATACCGCCCCACAGACCATAGATAACAGAAGGGATTGCTGCAAGAAGATCAACTACATAGCTTAACGCGGTTGAAAGCTTTCGCGGAGCGTAGTGCGAAATGAAGAGTGCAATGCCAACCGATATTGGAAAAGCGAGCAACAAGGCCAAAGCCGAAATAAGAATCGTACCGAAGACGAGCGGTCCAACATATTGCAGGAAATTATGCGCCTGTCCACCTGTGAATGAGACGATGGTGTCCTCATTGGCCTTTTGACTGCCAGTGAGCAGAGGCATCGCTCGAACTAAAAGAAATAAAGTCACGGCGGCCAATGCCACCAGAATCATGATTCCGGCCCCATAAGCCAGACCTTTGAACACTTTGTCGCCGGACTTACCCGATGTAGTGTTCTGTGTCACCGTTGTCTGCGAACTCAAGGCTTCTCCTTCATCGTATGCGATTCACGCATTGAGTCTCACTGTATACCTTATCGGAATGCCTACAGGCAAACGGACAATGAATTTTCTGCCTTGTCGGCAAACAATCCGCCCCACCGGTGGCCGCGACCACCCATGAAACGGATTGTTCATTCATCATGACGTTTGTCACTTCAGCATTCGCTCAACAATCAGAAACCCTGCGAAAGTCGTTCACTTGGTCTTGATCGCGTTGATTGACTTCATGACATCAGCGCGCAGAGAAGCTGACATTGGGGCGCTACCTGCACTGTCGGCAGCGGTCTTCTGACCCTCTTCGCTGACAACATAGGTGAGCCACTGCTTTGCGAACTCGCCATTCTTGGCGGTCTTATATGCAGGGCAGGCGATGTCGTACGAGACGAGGACGACTGGATATGCGCCGGACTCGGTCGTGTTGTGGTCGATCTTGATGACGACGCGATTCTTTTGAGTTGCGGTGTCATCCTTGGGAGAAGCATCGACAACCTTGGCAGCAGCATCCGCTGAATAAGGAACGTAGTCATCCCCAACCTTGACGGCTGCTGTTCCAAGGGATCCAGCCTGTGAGGCATCGGCGTAGCCAATGGTTCCTTCGGCCTGGTTGACAGTGGTGATCACGCCGGAAGTTCCCTTGGCACCCTGACCAACGTTGTTCGGCCAGTTCTCGCCGACCTCATAAGGCCATGCAGCATCTGCGGTGTCCTTGATGTAGCTGACGAAGTTCTTGGTGGTACCGGACTTGTCAGAACGGTGGACGACGGTGATTGCCAGGTCAGGAAGCTTGGCATCTGGGTTCATCTTGGCGATTGCAGAATCGTTCCACTTGGTGATCTTGCCATCGAAGATCTTGGCGATGGTTTCACCGTCGAGATTCAAGTGCTTGCTGGTTCCGTTGAGACCGGCTGACTTGAGGTTGTAGACGATTGCGATTGGGGAGATGTACACAGGAACATCGAAGGCGGTGCCTGTTGCGCAAACCGACTTTGATTGTGATACCTGGTCTGATGTCATTGCGGCATCGGAGCCAGCCCAGACTGTCGAACCGGTAAGGAAGGTGCTCACACCTGCACCTGAACCGGATGGGTCGTACGAAATTTTTGCATCAGGCTGCTTGTCAGCAAAGCCTGCAATCCAAGCCTCAACGGCACTCTGCTGTGACGATGCACCTGCTCCTGCGAATTCACCAGATATTGAAGCAGTGGCAGAAGTTGAAGCTGAACTTGACGATGTTGCACTTGTGTTGTCACCGCAAGCTGCAAGGGCTGCCAACATGGCAAAACCAGAAATTGCAGCGACGGAACGGATCAACGCATTGTTACGCATATATTCTTTCCTCTATCATCCTTGACGGTTACCCGCCTGAGTGCCTTCCTCAATACATTGTGGCGATCTCAACCGACCCCACCCATCGTGAACATGGCACATGGAAGTTCATGACAGCTCCAAGCGTATTGGGTGAATCAGGCCTCGGGAAGCGAATAAGGTTAACGGAGCATGAACAGGTGCTTATATCTCGTGATTTCCGTCGAGCTTTCGAGTTTGTGTGCCCAAAGCCGGGATTGCGGGTCATTCCACGCAATCTCATCGCGACAAGACAGGTTTCGGACTCAATTCATGCGTTCATTGACCGGGTTCGTCGATTTTGTAGCCAAGACCACGAACCGTGGTCAGATACTTTGGATGCGCCGGATCGGTCTCAATCTTGGAACGTACCCGTTTCACATGCACATCCAAGGTTTTTGTGTCGCCAACATAGTCAGAGCCCCAGATGCGATCAATGAGCTGATGTCTGGTCATCACTCTGCCTTTGTTCTGCAAGAGATATTCGAGAAGTTCGAATTCCTTGAGTGGGAAAAACACATCACCACCTCGAACCTGCACTGCATGCTCGCCAACCTGCATGGATACATCACCACAGGTCAAGGGCATGTCTGCATGAACCGGACTCCCCTGTTCTGCGGCATGATTGCTCTGGTTGCGCCTGAGCACGGCACGGATTCTTGCCAGAAGCTCACGGAAAGAGTACGGCTTGGTAACGTAGTCATCAGCCCCGATTTCAAGCCCGACAACCTTGTCGATTTCCGAACTTTTTGCCGTCAACATGATGACGGGAACACGTGACTGCTCGCGTATCCGCCTGCACAGAGCAATACCATCCAAACCTGGGAGCATCAGGTCCAAGAGCACCAAATCGACACCGCCCTTGGTAAATATATCGAGACCTTCCTCACCTGTCGCGGCTGCGGAAACATCATAGCCTTCTCTATTCAGCTGATATACCAGAGGCTCTCTGTATGATTCCTCATCCTCCACAATCAGTATGCGAGTCATTCAACACCTTCCCGTGAACGTCACCATTCTCTAATCACCTATGTTGCTGCAGCCTATTGAGCCCGGGCTGCTTTGGAAGCATTCCCTACACTACCGGTTTTGCCTTCAGCCTCGACCGCCTTGGCAGCCTTCATTGCGGCAGCGTCAACATCAGTCTCGTGCACATCGTTGACTTTCGAGTGCCGAGGCAGCGTTATGGTGAAGGTTGAGCCCTCACCTTCCCTGGACCATACAGCGATGGTTCCACCACACTCCTGCACACAGTGCTTGGTAATGCTCAAGCCCAGACCAGTCCCACCCGTTTCTCGCGAGCGCGCGGGATCGACGCGATAGAATCGCTCAAAGACCCTGCTGAGCGAGCGTTCCGGTATCCCAATTCCCTGATCAACCACCTTGATGCGAATATTCTGATCATCGGCAACGATTCCCACCGCGACATGCGTCTTCACCGGCGAATATCTGATGGCGTTCTCCACGAGATTCTTCACGGCTGTCTTCAATGCATCGGCATTGCTCACGATCAACACGGGACTCGGGCAATCCTTGGCATGCGTTTCATCGTCAACGGCGATTCGCTGGCCATTCATGGAGAGCATTATCTCAATCTGCTTTGATTCTGCCTGAACGAGATTCTCCCGTATAGCATCAGCTACCGTATCCAGAACATTCGTTTGCTTGTCGTCAGAGATGTCCAGCGTTTCCTCGGCCTTCTGCAATTCAATCAATCTGCCGACCAAACCCGTCAGTCTCTCTGATTCCTTTGAAATTCTTCCTGAGAAATAGCGAACCGCATCGGGATCGTCCGACGCGTCCGAGACTGTTTCTGCAAGCAGCGCAATTGCCCCTGCAGGCGTTTTCAGCTCGTGAGAGACGTTGGTGACGAAATCGCGTCGCATACGTTCAAAGCTTCGCTGCTCGCTGGTGTCCTGAATCAGGATCGCATAGATTTCACCGGCCACCCTGCCCACACGAACTCTCAGATTCACTTTCTTTGACGGCAGAACCGTTCCTGGCTGCACTCCCAGCCCAGAGATGCCTTGGGAGTGCAACGATGCCACGCTCCCCGGCTTTGCAGCCGGATCGGCATATCCATTGCGATCGCATTCAATTTCCCGCTCTCGCAATACGCCATCAGCTGTGGTCTGGTTGAGCATGTCGATCAGTTCTTCGGAGATGAGACGGCCATTGTCAATAAGTTTCAATTCCTCGACAACGGGACTGGCGTATTCCACTGCCCGCTCGGGGCCAAGCACAATGACACCGCCATACATAATCTGAATCAGACCACGCTCAGCCTGCGCAGTCACGACGGTTTTACCGAAAATAGAATCGCGTCGTTCGTCACAAGCAGCATCGCGCTTCGCTGTGCGCGAAGCACCAAGCCTATAGAATCCCCAGAATAAAAGGCATATCACCAATACCGCCATTGCTGCTGCAAGACCGATCTGCCACGTCAGTATGCCGATTTGCATAGTGTCTTCTCCCCTGAAGTCTTGACGATTCCCTGACTGCTTCGCTTCCATGATATTGCCGCAAGGCAATGATCATACACAGGGATGCCTGAATATATATCTGCCCATGCAGATAGAATCGTATATTTCGCAGGAGTTTTTTGGGGTGAAAATTTCTTGCTGAAGTATTGTTGAATGTTTGATGAATTCGAGAGAAGTGAGTTAATGCGCGCACGCTGGCATGGTCCAATGGAAACGGTTACAGGAAGCAAGGCGTTCGCACACGGAAAGCTGACTCGTCCAGCACTTATCTCTATTTCTATTCTGACCTTCATCACCTTCGTAGGCAACTTCACCCAGCTGCAATTGACCAGTGCACTGCCGACGATGGTGCGCGAATTCAATATTTCAGTCACCACCGGTCAGTGGATGACTTCCATCTTCCAACTCGTCATGGGCGTCATGATTCCTTTGACGGCCTTCCTTACCAAGCGCTTCACGACCCGCGAGATTGTGATTGCGTCAATGGCCATTTTCACTACTGGGTCATTACTCAGCTGGCTTTCGCCCTCCTTCATTCTTGTTCTGGCAGGTCGAACACTCGAGGCTGTAGGTACAGGTGTGATGTGGCCGGTTCTGCAGATAACCGTCTTTTCCATATATCCGCTGGCCAAACGCGGAGTGGCGATGGGAACCGTTGGCCTTGCCATGAGCGTAGCTCCAGCACTGGGGCCAACATTGGGCGGATTGCAGACTGATAGCCACGGGTGGCGTTCGATATTCTTCTCATTGACCATTCTCGGTGCAATATGCATGATCGTTTCGATGTTCTGGCTACGTAATTTCGGCTCCCGCAACGAAAAAATGCACGCGGACTTCTTCTCGGCGAGTCTTTCCGTAGTCGGCTTTGGCGGGCTGCTCTTCGGCTTCACCAACATTCAGGCCTATTCGATTGAGAGTCCGATGACCTGGCTTCCCATGATCATAGGCATCGCCGGCATCATATGGTTCGTGCTGCGTCAAATGCATCTGACGGCACCGTTACTCGATCTTGCCGTGTTCCGCAATCGTGGTTTCACGATTGGAACCATCGCCGCTTCCCTATCATTCTTTGCTTTCAGCTCGATCATGGTGATCATGCCGCTGTACATTCAGACAGACCGTGGATATTCGGCAACCATGAGTGGTCTGATCATGCTTCCCGGGGCTCTGGGCATGGCAATCGCACAATTCTTTGGAGGTCGATCCCTTGACCGTTTCGGCGCCCGTCCGGTTGCCATCACCGGTAGTCTGGTGCTGACATTGGGCACGATTGGTATGAGTCTTGTTGGACTCGATACCTGGATTTGGTGGGTCTCCATCTGCCAGTTTGTTCGGCAGGTAGGCATGGGCTTCGTGTTGATGCCAATAACAACGTGGGCACTCAACTGTCTCGAGCCGGAGGAGGTTTCTGCAGGCTCTGCCGTGACCAATACCGTCCGGCAGCTTGCAGGAGCCATGGGCGCACCGGTGCTGGTCATCCTCATGGAGAGTTTTGTGGCTGCACGCCGATCTGCAATGGGAGGCGGAGCAAGCACCGCGGTGCCGGCAAGCATCTTCGGCATCGACTGGATTCTACGGGTGTCATCGCTGATCTGCGTGGCCATGTTCATTCTTATCTTCCTGGGCGTGAAAGGTGATGGAGCAGGCAGCGGACGCGCCATGGCGCGCGTGGCATTGCGCAAGATGCGCATCGTGCATCTGCCCGACCTGCATTCGGCACCCATTGTGCACAGCATCGAGGAATTTTCAGAGAAACATGTGATTTCCCATGTTCCGTATCTTTCCCACGTGTCCAAGGATGACGCAGCTTAGGGTTATGAGTTCGGAAGACCCTGATTCGTTATTGCCGTCTGTGACTCGGGTGTGGGGGTGAACGGCTGTGCCCACAAAACTATTGTGCCCACGAACCGCTGTGTCCACTAAACCACTGTGTCCACTAAACCACTGTGCCCATCAAACCGCTGTGCAGGCGCGCTACTCTTTCGGCAACTTCTGATGTGGACAACCGTGAAGCACGATGAGCATCGCCTGCCTCTCAGACTTGGTAATTGTCAAGCGATATTTGGTTTTTACCGCGATCTGTCTGGACACATAGCTGCATTGATACGCCTTGTTGCTGGGCAGCCAGTACGCGGCCGAGGCACTGCCCTTCTCTTGGTTTGCGCTGCCATTGACTGCAAGAAGATTGTAAGGATCATTACCAAATCGATATTTTTCGGCCTTCGTCCAGGCGTGTGCTCCTGATTTCCATGCGTTCTCGAGCGCTACGACATGGTCTATCTGCACCTTCGCACTCGTTTTCGCACCACGCACAAAATTCATCGTCTGTGCAGTATAAGGATCTTTGAGAACGCCAGATTGAACGATGCAGCTACCGGTATAGGTGAACTTCACCGAGCTGAAGTCTCGTGTCAGAACATCGTCTCTCACATCGCAGCCATTGCCGTCAACATCAGTTTCACGAAAACCGAATGATGCACGGTCATACTTGGTTGAGGTCGGCACAATATCGCTCACGCGCAGCAGCTGCATGGCAGTTGCCGCTGCACCCGTTGCATGATACCCGCCGCTGAGATCGTTGATGTGGTCACTGAATTTCGGCAGCAGCACTCCAGTGACGATGCCAAGCACCACCGCAATCACCATCAAAGCACAGAGCCGTGCAAGTGACTTGTCCCTGCGATGATGCCGTGCGCGTTGCCAGCTTCGATGCGGTCTTGTCGGTGGTGAGATTCGTCTTGAACTCATGGTCGACACCATTGGATCGAAGACATACCCAGACTCACGAATATGAGAAGGTTCGCGGATCATGCCCCGCACGTGTCGGACCATCCAGTTCGGTTATCGCATCGTGCTCACTCGCTGAGAGTTCGAAATCGAAAAGATTCAGGTTTTCGATCTGACGCTCGCGATGCACCGATTTTGGAATGATGATCGTACCGTTTTCAATATGCCAGCGCAGAATCACCTGTGCTTCGGAAACCGTTCTGCCTTCCCTACTGTGGTTCCTGGCAATCTCTGCGAGCAATCCCCCGCCCGCATGGAAATCGGCTCCCCTGGCCAGTGGTGAATATGCCTGAACGGCTATACCATGCTCTGTGCAATACTGAGTGACTTCATGCTGCTGCCATGTTGGATGCAGCTCGATCTGATCGACCGCAGGATATTCACCGGTCTGCCTGTACAGTCGGTCAAGATCTTCTGGCAGAAAATTGCAGACGCCGAGTGTCCTCACTCTGCGTTCGTCGCGAAGCCGAACGAATGCCCTCCATGTATCCGCCGATCGCCAGTTGAATGGCGTGGGCCAATGAATCATATACATATCGACATAATCAGTTCGGAGCAGACCGATCTGACGATCAAAAGCCTTCAACGCTGTGTCATAACCCTGCTCCGAATCCTTGAGCTTGGTGGTGAGCCACAGACTCGCCCTCCGCTCGCCAGTATTGAATCCGCTCCTCTCCAAACCCTTGCCAACACCCTGCTCATTGCCGTAACCGGCAGCGGTGTCAATGTGGCGATATCCGACCTCAAGCGCCGATTCCACCACTGGAGCCGTGTCATCGTCATCGATTCGTAAAACCCCCAGCCCCACCTGAGGGATTGCATTTCCATCGGCGAGCGTTATGCGTGGTGTCTTGTCTTGTATTGTGCCGCGGTCTTCGTCCACAGTGGGTCCTTCCCGTTCGATGGTTGACATCGTGAAAATATCCATGCATGCCTATAAACAACTCCAACACTAATGACAACACTACAAAGGTCACAGCATATTGCTCGAATGTGGTCGAATATGGCGCCATCATCTTACGAAAGCCCGCGCTCAGATCGAGATTTCAAGTTTTGCAGCAATTCCAAAGTATATGTGCCGCAAAACCTTGAAATTTCGACCAAAAGCAGCGGAAATTCGAGCTTTATACTTTCACATTGCCACAAAACTCGAAATCTCAACAATTAACCCGCCATGCAAACGCTTGCAAAGCGGGTTAGTCAGAAGACAATGGAATCAGTGACGATTATCAAGACGATGATAGATCTCGGAGAGTTCCAGATCCTTCACGAAACGGTCAGGCTTGGTGTTCTCATCAATCGTTGCAAGCTCAACACCGGCAATGCGTGCAAAGTCTTCCCAGGCTTCACGACCGACAGTCGTGGTCATGCATGTATGGTGTGCGGCACCGGAACGAAGCCAGCACTCTGCTGACACCTTGAGGCTTGGACGTGGTTCCCAGAGTGCACGGGCGGTAGGCAGATTCGGCAATTCCTTGTCGGGGGGCACAACGTCGACCACATTCATCGTCAGACGGAAGCGCTCGCGTACATCGGACATGGCGATGACAACGGCATCGTTCTTCGCAGTTGCAGTGAAGACCAGGCGAACTGGATCTTCCTTGCCTCCGATGCCCAATGGATGAATTTCGAGGCGTGGCTTGCCATCGGTCTTGAGCGATGGAGAAACCTCGAGCATATGAGCGCCAAGGATCTTCTCCTTGCCCTGCACAAAGTTGTATGAGTAGTCCTCCATGAGCGAGCAGCCCCCCTCGAGACCATAACCCATGACATTGCCAACCCGAACAAGCAGCGAGGTCTTCCAGTCGCCCTCTGCCGAGAAGCCATAACCATCGGCCATGAGACGCTGCGCTCCAACTCCCGGAAGCTGGCGTAAGGCTCCAAGATCCTCAAAGTTGTCGACTGCTGCGGTTGCGCCCAGATCGTCGAGCATATTGCGCATACCCGCTTCTTCCTGAGCTGCGGTGTAGAGAGAGTCATAGCGTGAGTCCAGAAGTTCGGGAGCCACATCATAGAGTTTCTTGTAATCCTCGATGATTGCCTTGACCTGATCCTCTTTCACCGCGTCAACATAGGCAACCAGCTCGTTGACCGGCCACGTGTTGATTGAGGTGCCGAATACGCGCTCGGCCTCGGTCTTGTCACCCTCGGTCACGGCAACGTTGCGCATATTGTCGCCCCAGCGGCAGATCTTCATGGTATTGGCCGCATCCCAGCCAGCGCAGGCACGAGCCCACACACCGATCTTCTCAGCAACATCGGGATCGGTGTAATGACCGATGGCGATCTTGCGTGCAATGCCCAGACGGGTCACGATATAGCCAAATTCGCGATCACCATGAGCAGCCTGGTTGAGATTCATGAAGTCCATGTCCATGGTCTCCCATGGAATCTCCAGGTGATGCTGGGTATTGAGCTGCAAGAGCGGCTTCTTCAATTCCTCAAGTCCGCGGATCCACATCTTTGCAGGACTAAAGGTGTGCATCCATGCGACGACACCGATGCATGTCTTCGAGGCAGAAGCCTCGATCATGAAGTTCTTGATTGATTCGGAGTCCTTGAGGGTCGGCTTCAACACCAGCTTGACCGGAATCCTTTCCGATGCATTCAGAGCATCCGCAATGTCTGCGGACTGCTGTGCAACCTCGCGCAGCGTATCTTCGCCATAGAGATCCTGCGACCCGACGGCAAACCACAATTCCTTTGCTTCAAACGGATTGACCATTGACATAATGTGTAATTCCTTCCTACCACCTTGTAGGTTGTTACTCGTATGAGCTGATGTTCTTCAGTGCTGCCCGTAAACGTTCTGATAACGATCGTTGAGTTTATCGATATCGGCCTGTGGAATCTCGATCACGTCACCGAGCTGTTCGGCCGCCCATACTGTATGGGCAACTTCCTCCGTCATTGCCGCAGCCTTGACTGCCGATTCGGCATCCTTGCCGATGGTGAATGGCCCATGGTTCTGCATGAGCACCGCAGGTGACTTCGGGTATTGCTTCAAGGTATCAACGACGCCCTTGCCGATTGCCTCGGAACCGATCAGACGGAATGGTCCGACAGGAACCGGCCCGCCAAACTCGTCACCCATCATCGTCAGCGCGCAGGGAATGTTCTTTCCTGTGGCAGCCCACGCGGTTGCATAGGTTGAGTGCGTATGGACGACACCATAGACATCGGGCATATTGCGATAGATGTAGGCATGGGATGCGGTATCGGAACTGGGCGCCTCGGAACCGTCAACAACGTTGCCGTCAAGATCAGTGACGACCATCGACTGCGGCGTCAGATATTCATAGCGGACACCGGATGGCTTGATTACCATCAAATCGGCGGAACGAAGGCGCTGAGAGACATTGCCCGCAGTCCATACGACGAGATTCCATTTCAACAGCTGCTCATGCAGGATCGCCACCGTTTCGCGCACCTGCTTCACCTCGGCCCGGACCTCAGGGCCAAAATCATTAAGAGTAACCATCATTATCCTTCCTTGTATTGTGTAACTCCGTACCTCTGTGTTGGAGAGAATGGCTTGTAGAAATACGTTGGAATATGCGCAGCGGCGTCATGCAGCGGCGTCATGCAGCGACATCACGTAACGACGTCACGCTGCGTATTGTCCTACTCGCCATCCTCTTCGAGCGGAATGGTCTCGACCGCCTTCTTCTCAATTGCAAGGCTTGCCATAAAACGATCGAAGAAGACCTCGAATCCTTGAACATCCTTCGGGTCGGGCGTTTCTGTTGTGCCCTGGGCATCTGCAAACACGCAATCATCGAGATACTGCTCCAATGGCTTGTCGGTATGCTTCAGGTAATCGGCCAGAACTGCCATGCCCCAGGCCCCACCCTCTGCAGCCGTAGACATCACGGTTATGGGAGTGTTGAAGGCGGCGGCAAGAATCTTCTGGGCAACCTTGGGAGTGGTGAAGATTCCACCGTGACCTATCAAAGAATCCACCTTGACATGCTCCTCCTTCACGAGAATGTTCATGCCAATCGTGACCGGAGCGAACGCCGAGAACAGTTGAGCGCGCATGAAGTTGGCAAAGTTCATCCTGCTCTCTGGGCCTCGCGCAAAAACTGGACGGCCTTCGGTAAGTCCTGCGAGGAATTCTCCTGAATAGAAGCAGTAGTTGATCAGTCCGCCGGCATCTGGATCCCCTGTGAGCGCTGCGTTAAAGAGTGCTGCATACAGTTCGTCGGTCTTCAAGGTCACGCCAATCGACTCGGCAAATTGGCTAAAGACTCGTGCCCAGGCATTGAGATCCGAAGTGAAGTTGTTGGCATGGCTCATGCCCGCCAAATCCCCGGCTGGCGTGGTCACCACGTCAATCTCGGAATGGAGCGCCGCCAGTTTGTGTTCCAGCACCACCATGGCAAAGATGGATGTGCCTGCGGATACGTTTCCCGTTCGCACACGCACGGAATTCGTTGCCACCATGCCTGTTCCCGCATCTCCCTCTGGTGGGGCAAGCGGCGATCCGGCTTCGAGATTGCCGGTTGGATCAAGCAGGAGCGCACCCTCGGCGCTCAGAGTGCCCGCTTCACTTCCAGCCACCAGAGGTTCGGGAAGAACATCCTTGATATTCCAGTCATACTGAGCAACCTCGGGTAATTTTTCGAAGGCATCAAGCATTGCTGATTCAAAGTTTTTGGTTTCAGGATTGATAGGGAACATTCCCGATGCATCGCCAATGCCGAGCACCTTGCGCCCGGTGAGCTTCCAATGCACGTAACCCGAGAGGGTCGTCATGTATGCAACTTTCGAAACATGCTCCTCCTTGTTCAGGATTGCCTGATACAAGTGCGCAATGGACCAACGCTCTGGGATGTTGTATTGGAAAAGTTCGGAAAGTCTCTTATGCGCCTGCGAGGTATTGGTATTACGCCATGTTCGGAATGGAACAAGCAGATTGCCTTCCTTGTCGAAAGCAAGATAGCCGTGCATCATGCCAGAAAAACCAATGGTTCCGATGTGCTTCAGCCGCTCGCCGTATTGCGAAAGAGCCGATGCCGCCAATGCGGCATAGGCTGAACGAGCACCTTTCCACACGTCTTCCAGCGAATAGGTCCACAGGCCATTGTCAAGCTTGTTCTCCCACTCAAAATCACCGTTGGCCAGTGTTCGATACTGCTCATCGATAAGGACAGCCTTGATGCGGGTGGAACCGAATTCAATGCCGAGCGATGTTTTGCCACAGTGAATGGCACTGGCTGCCTCGCTTGTTGAATCATCATGGTGATCATTCAGTACATCATGGATGTGTGCCATAAAAGCTCCTTTGTGCGACGTTGCGGGAATAGATATTCCTTAAGCTCAGTTGTGTTGTTCTCTCACAGTTCGGGCATGCGGCGGTTATTCCTTAAGGCTCACACGAGAATTGTTAGCGCTCACATAATGAGTCTATACCTCTATGGCGACTGTACGTAGCACTGTGGTTGGCGTGTTGAAAACTGCTGTGACAAAGATGCAGATAGCGGGGCCTTACGGGATCACTCGCCTCTGGCCTGAGTCAAGGACCGCCTTTTCATAAGCGTTGCAGGCACGAGACCCGCACCATGCAGACTTTCACGGAACAGCGGATGTGGCCCCTCGTTAAGCAATGCGAGCACTTCGCGCATTGCCAGGGTGCCAAGTTGATCGAAATGCGGATGAACAGTCGTCAGTGGTGGATAGAGATTGTCCATTCCCGGCATGTCATCGAAACCTACCAGGCTCATATCCTGTGGAATGCGAATGCCGTGTTCATGCATCGCGCGCGAAGCTCCTATCGCCTGATTGTCGTTTGACGTAACGACCACGGTGGGCAATGAGCTGCCCCCGCTGCCGCTTTCATCCAGAAAATGGTTCATGAGAGCATAGGCTTCGCTTGCAGACCAGCTTGAGGCCTGAATCACATCAGTATGAATGTTCATCTGCCTGCAATAGGTCTGCCAGGCCTGCCGCCGCGTATGCGCATCGCGCCATTGCGCTGGTCCTGCGAGGTACAGTGCCGTTCGGTGATCCAGGCTTCTGACCAAGGTGGCAACATCCCTCATCGCAGACCACTGGTCTATGCCGAGGAATGAAACATCCTGCGTTCCATGATTATGGGTCAGACCTTCCTCAATGCTCATGGCGCCATGGGTTGATGTGATGATGACCTTCGGCTGATTGATTCTTGCCTGACATGCTGCCGCAAACATCAGATCGGTGGGAGCAAGGAATATGAACGCATCCACATTTTGCTCGAGGAACATTTCGCACAGTTCCTCAACATCCTTCTTTGATGCCTTGGACTCGTCAATCATGCCAACCGACATGAAAAGACCATGGGATCTGGCAACGCTCTCTATGGCGCTCATTGACGACACAGGCCCATAGAACTGCACGCCGCCCGCAATGAAGCCTATGGTGCGCGACCTGCTGGAAGCCAAGGCTCGTGCGGAATTGCTGGGACGATACCCCAGCCTGTCGATGGTCTTCTGAACCTTCGCACGAGTCGAGTCAGAGACATCCTGGGAATGATTGATCACTCGCGACACCGTTTGATGAGAGACACCCGCACATCGCGCGACCTCGAATATCGAAGGGCGTTTTTTGCCATTGTGTATGCCATGGTGTGCGCCATCGTGTATGCCATTGTGTGCGCCATTTGCACTGCTCATATGCGCATTCTCCTATCTGGCTCAGTTTCCTTGAGCATACTCGATGCGCTGCAATTCCATATATCAACACGCTTCAAGGATTCCTGTACGATTCTTCACAGGTCAATGTCCACAAGCCAACGCCACAATTCAATGCCGCAGACATTGTAGGTACATGCATTTTCAAAGGTGCTGACTATTCCAAATGCCACGAGATTCTGTGCAAGTCCGATGGTCCGTACTGCCGTATCGCCGCACGGTGAGCAGCTGAGCCATATCCCTTGTTGCGTTCCCAATGGAATGGCTGATATTCGGGATGCGTCTGCGATAGCTGTGTCATCAAGGCATCACGTCTGACTTTGGCGAGCACTGAAGCGGCCGCTACCGTGGCACACGATGCATCAGCCCGTATCTTGGTGAATACCGTGGGAATGATGGAAACATCAGGCGTGTCGAAGGCATGCAGAGCTTTGGTGATGTAGTCGAAGGGACCATCGAGAATCACAGCCACGGTGGTCTGGCGAGGCAAGGTAGAGAATGGTTGCGAGACTTGATTGGCCGGGGCCAAATGAGCAGTCTGATTCTCCTGAACGATCTCGGTCGCATTCTGCTCGTGACGCATTGCCTGCACGTCACAGGAATCTTCAATTGCAGAAATTGCCCTGAGCGCAGCCAGCCCCAACGCATGGGAAATGCCCGACTGATCGATTTCGTGGTTGCTTGCCGAACCCACCGACCACGCATCCGACCATGTCTGCAAGGGATCTATCAGCGATTCCCTACGATGTGGAGTCAGCATCTTGGAATCCGCCAAGCCCGTGGGAACGTTGTGATCCTGCACCGAATGCGATCTCAAGGCAGCAGCGCCAACCATCACAGGACCGGCAAGCGAGCCGCGACCTACCTCGTCAAGGCCGATGATCAGGTCAAATCCCTGTGCAATGATTGCCTGCTCCATCTTCAAGGTTGGAACGGCGTGAATCGTTGTCTGTATGGTGGAATCCTTCAGCGACATTGAATCTTCATTCCGTGGTCGAATCCGCATTGGGAACCGAGGCAAACACGTTCTTGTGATTGCTCAACACCGACCATCGCGATATTGGCCAATAGACCACCATACCAACCCCGACAACATCAGATTCAGGAACAAGACCATTATCGCCATCATTTGCATGATATCGGGAATCAGCGGAATTCGAACGGTTATCACCAAGAACGAAGACGTGCCCAGCGGCGACCTTGACATTGAATGCCATGGAACTCGGATCAACGCCCGGCCGAATGTAATCCTTCTCGTCTATGGCGACACCGTTAATCGTTATTGGCCAGCCCGGACCCTTACACGCCACGGTGTCACCCGGCAGACCTATCAGACGTTTGATCAGATATTCACTATTTTGATAGGAAGTGGAAGAACTCTCGGCGCTCAGCCAGTGCGCGGGATCCTTGAAGACTATGACATCGCCTCGTGCAAGACCAGGATGCTTCGGCGCGATTTTCGAGGTGATGACGCGATCACCAATCTGAATGGTATCCATCATTGAAGCTGACGGAATTGAATAGAATCCAAAGAAAAAGAGCCTGATGACCAACACGATGGCAAAAGGAAGAACAACCAGCGTGAACAGATTTTTCATGCTGAACAATGATTCAGTCTCAGGCACCTGCGGCGGTGCCTTATGGCGAGCCGTTTGACCACGACGCACATATGCGGCTGGGTCAACGCCTCTGTCTGCAACGGCGATCACATACTCATCGTCATCTGAATCGTGCACGGCTTGCTACTTCGCTTTCTTGAGGTGACACAGTCCTGAGGCAACACAGCGCGCTGCGAATCCAACGCGGCAGTCTTGACGCAATTCACGACTATAATCGCAGTTTAGTCCAAAATAAATGACCCGGAGTCATGGGACTTCGGGTCATGCTGATGCCTGGTGATGCTGCCTTATGCTGCAAAGAACATTACTAGGTCACTTCGTTTCGGAAGTTGCGGCCTTGTTATCCTTCCGCTCAACGATACGAGCTGCCTTGCCGCGAAGATCACGAAGGTAGTACAGCTTTGCACGACGGACACGACCCTTGCGCAGGAGCTTCACCGAAGCAATCTGTGGGGAGTGCAGTGGGAAGCGGCGTTCGATTCCAACGCCAAAGCTCACCTTGCGGACCACGAAAGTCTCACGCAGACCGGCACCGGAGCGAGCAATCACCACGCCGGTGAAAGCCTGGATACGGGTGTTGTTGCCCTCTGTGATATTCACATTGACTTCAACGGTATCCCCAGAGCGAAAATCTGGAATTGACTCTTCTGACTTGAGCTGTTTGGCCTCAAAGTCTTGAATAGCATTCATGCTGTTCCTCCATCACTGCCGTACATCAGTGCATGATAAGGGGTTTGCACGCGTTGATTTGCGTACCTCAAACCCAATCATTTCCTGCAAGTTTGCCCACAGGAGAGTGCCGATCCGCCACGATGCGAAGCTCATCGCCTCGCATGGCTGGACCTCTTGAAAACGGGGTCTATACGGCAACCCCGATTTCGGCATATCAAGTTAGCATCTTAACCCATTCTCACGACCTGACGCAACAATGGGCCAAGACAGTGACTACTCGCGGTGTGCGCGGTAGAAGTTGATCAGCGACTGGGTGGACTGATCCTGCTGCGCAAGAGCTTCGTCATCGCTCGAGATGGCTGGCGTGATCTGCTTTGCGAGAACCTTGCCAAGCTCGACTCCCCACTGGTCATAGGAGTCCAGACCCCACACGGTGCCCTCAACGAAGGTGATGTGCTCATAGAGAGCAATCAGCTCACCAAGTGCGAAAGGTGTCAGTGCATCGCCAAGGATTGACGTTGTTGGACGGTTTCCGGTAAATACGCGTGCCGGAACGATTGCTTCTGGCGTTCCTTCTTCGCGGACTTCATCAGCGGTCTTGCCGAATGCGAGCGCCTTGGTCTGTGCGAAGTAGTTGGCGAGGAAGAGCTCGTGAACATCCTGGTCGCCATCCTTGACAGGATTCGGCGTGTTGGCAAAGGCGATGAAGTCAGCCGGGATAAGGCGTGTGCCTTGATGAATCAGCTGATAGAAGGCGTGCTGGCCGTTTGTTCCTGGCTCACCCCAATAGATCTCTCCGGTCTGTGTGGTTACCGGAGTGCCATCCCAGCGCACGGACTTGCCGTTTGATTCCATCGTCAGCTGCTGCAGATACGCAGGGAAACGGTTCAGGTATTGGTCATATGGCAGAACGGCATGCGAATGGGCGCCGAAGAAGTTCACATACCAGACGTTGATGAGACCAAGCAACGCGACGACATTCTGCTCGATTGGTGTGTTGGCAAAGTATTCATCGATTTCATGGAACCCATGGAGGAACTCTTCGAAACGCGCTGGTCCAAAGACCACAGCCAAGGATGTGCCGACTGCCGAGTCCACGGAATAACGGCCGCCAACCCAGTTCCAGAAACCAAAGGAATTCTGTGGATCGATGCCAAAGGCCGCAACCTTATCAAGAGCGGTCGAAACTGCAACGAAGTGACGCTCAATGGCATCCTTGCTCTGCTCTTGCGAACCATCAATTGCGCCCTGTGCCTGAAGCTCTTCGAGCAGCCAGGCCTTTGCCTCACGAGCGTTGGTCAGCGTTTCGAGAGTTGAGAATGTCTTGGAGACAATGATGAAGAGCGTGGTCTCAGGGTTCAAGCCCTTGGTCTTTTCAGCAAGATCGTTTGGATCAATGTTGGAAATGTAACGAGCTGAGATGCCTGCATCCGCATATGGCTTCAATGCCTGATATGCCATGTTGGGGCCAAGATCCGAACCGCCGATACCGATATTGACAACGGTTTCAATCTTCTTGCCGCTGACGCCCTTCCACTCGCCCGAGCGAACCTTGTCGGCGAACGCATAGATGCGATCGAGTGTCTCACGAACGTCCTTGACGGTGTCCTGACCGTCGACGATGTATTTGCCCTCGTCTTCGACTGGACGGCGAAGCGCGGTGTGAAGCACAGCACGATCTTCGGTGTTATTGATATGGACACCGCTATACATTGCCTTGAGACGCTCTTCCAAGTTCACGCTCTTGGCGAGATTTGCAAGCAATGGCAGCGTTTCAGGCTTGATCAGGTTCTTGGAAAGATCAAAGTGCAAGTCACCGGCATCGAAGCTGAGCTTTGCTGTACGCTGTGAATCTTCGTTGAACCAAGTACGCAGATCGATGCCTTCGTGCTGCAGATCTTCAAAGTGCTTCTGCAGATCCTTCCATGCTTGGGTAGCTGTGGCATCAATTGGGGGGTTAATTGCCATGATTCGATTCCTTTCATCAACTTCATTGTCAAGCGATACAAACGTTTGCATTTCAGGTTTGCCTCGAATTCCGTTGTTCACATTACTTACAAAAGTGGACATTATCAAACAAGTTCTTGCATTCTGCAGTGTCGGAATCAGATTGCCGCCATGTTTTTCAACAACTTCATATTCATTGTGAACTCTTCAAAGTATAGATACTTCAAATTGGCGAAATTACACTAATCAACGGCCTGATTGTGCCCTAAAAACGCCATTGATACTTTGAAGAGTTCACAATGAGCACTGCTTCTGGGAAATTCAGTGTGTTGAGACGTGTTCCGTCTGCTAGAGGATGTCATGGTGACCCGATTTCGCCAAGTAGGCCACCATGTCCTTGACTTCTTGGCTGCGAGCGCGCGGTGCAACAAGCAGTGCGTCCGGTGTATCAATGACGATAAGGTCATCGACGCCAAGCAGGGCAATGGTTCTTCCAGACTGTGGGGCAACGACGTCTCCTGCGGAATCGAGATATACCAGATTATCGGAGTCCCCAAGTACCTTGATATTCTGCCGGTTTGAGCTCGGCAGCAGCGCGGCGACTGAATTGAAATCGCCTACATCGTCCCATCCGAATCCCCCGGGGATCACAGCGACCCCGCTTTTTGCCGCAACCGGTTCGGCTACGGAATAGTCAAAGGCGATTTTCTCGATTCCGTTCCACCAACGCCCCATGGCCTGAGCGCGCTGTTCCTCTCCCTGATCCCAAGCTTGAGCAATCGCTTGAATGGCTTTATATATATCAGGCTTCGTCTGGCGCAGGTTATCGAGCAAGACATCCGCACGCATGATAAAGATGCCGGCATTCCAGCGATACTCCCCCGTTTCCAGGTATCCCTGCGCCGTTTGTGCATCTGGTTTCTCAACGAAGGATTCAACCAGATGGGCGGATGGCGCGTCAGGAATCTCCGACGCCAATGATCTGCCTTCGTGGATGTAGCCGAATGCCGTGGAAGGCCGTGATGCCGCAATGCCTATTGTCGTGATATATCCCGCACGAGCGGTGACGACTGCCTGACGTACCGATTCTGCGAATGCAGTGTTGTTGCGGATAACATGATCTGCCGCAAATGAACCGACCACTGAACGCTCTCCGAAGCGGCGTGCAACCACTGCAGCGGCCAAGGCAATGGCAGCCGTGGAGTCTCTGGGAGAAGGCTCGGGAAATATTGCAGACAGATCCAGCTGTGGAAGTTGTTCGCATATAGGCTTGACATGCTGCTCTCCCGTGGAGACATATATATGGTCAGCTCCGCATAGCGGTACCAGGCGGTTGTAGGTTGATTGCATGAGCGTCTGACCTGATCCAACCAGATCATACAGGAATTTGGGCTTGGCCTTACGGCTTAACGGCCACAACCGCGTGCCGACTCCACCAGCTGGAATGATTGCATGAAAGTCCTCAAGTGTCATGCTTTCATTCTCTCGCAGGTGTTGTACACGCTTGAAACTCGCGACGCCACAGCCCAGGACTGGACAAATCTCAAGTTTTCAGTACAATTTTAGGACTGTGCCGAAGTTTATGCTGAGGCATATGATTTGTGCCGAGGCAAGGTCTGGGCAATACGAGGTTTTCAAGAAACCAGCTTTTCATAAGCTGAAAACATTGAGAAGCGTGTGTTGCAGAAGATTTTGGCGACTTGCCACTTTAGCTCAGTTGGTAGAGCGGCTCACTCGTAATGAGCAGGTCGACAGTTCGATTCTGTCAAGTGGCTCCATGCACACATTGCACCACATCCGAAGTATGCTGGGCAAGGTGCATTTCAGATGTAGCATGGTTCGAATTCAACGTTCAATCCGTCAATTCCCATCATGCCTTATCTGGCACAAGCGCGAGTGGCGTAATGGTAGCCGCGCAGGATTTAGGTTCCTGTGTCTTCGGACGTGTGGGTTCAAGTCCCATCTCGCGCACGATAAAGGTCTTATTCGAACCCGTCTTATCGAAGTTTTCGGCGGACGGGTTTGGGCTTCCGGAGCGGCTGTGATGTCGTTTCTTCAAAATACTTGTCAAACGTGCGATAATACCTACAGATTGCAGCGCTCAACTTGCTTGGCGGCGATAGCAATAACCGCAGTCAGCTAGGTCTTAATGATGTGATGCAACTATTGCAGGGAGAAGAATTCTAAATGTCACCAACCACCAAAGAAGGTCAACGCGCGGAGTTGCATAAGACGATCTGGCGAATTGCCAATGATCTTCGTGGTGCAGTGGATGGTTGGGACTTTAAGACGTATGTGCTGGGGCTACTGTTCTACCGATTCATTAGTGAGAATCTGATCGCGTATCTGAACAAGGGCGAGCACGCTGCGGGTAATCCTGATTTCGACTACGCTGCGATATCGGATGATGAGGCGGAGTTGGGCCGTAAGGATACGGTTCAGGAGAAGGGTTTCTATATCCTGCCCTCTGAATTGTTTGCAAAAGTGCGAGAACGAGCGTCCAGTGATATGAATCTGAATGAGACGTTGGAGCGGACGTTCAAGAACATTGAAGCCTCGGCGGTTGGAGCAGGCAGTGAGGATGATCTCAAAGGCCTTTTCGACGATCTGGATGTGAACAGCAACAAGCTCGGACCAACAGTCGCCAAGCGCAACGAAAAACTGGTCAGACTGCTGAACGCCGTGGGCGATCTGAAACTCAGCGATGTTGGCGACACAGTGATCGACACCTTCGGCGACGCCTATGAGTTTCTGATGACCATGTACGCATCGCAGGCGGGCAAGTCGGGCGGTGAGTTCTTCACCCCTCAGGAGGTCTCAGAGCTCTTGGCCAGGATTACCGTAGTCGGCAAGACACAGGTAAACAAAGTGTATGACCCCGCCTGCGGTTCAGGTTCGCTCTTGCTGAAGTACGCGAAAGTGCTCGGCAAGGATGGCGTGAGGCAAGGCTATTTCGGCCAGGAGATCAACCTAACCACTTACAACCTGGCCCGCATCAACATGTTCCTGCACGACATCAACTATGAGAAGTTCGACATCGCCCACGGGGACACGCTCCTCGATCCTAAGCATTGGGATGAGGAACCGTTCGAGGCGATCGTGTCAAACCCTCCGTACTCGATCCACTGGGAGGGAAAGGACAACCCACTGCTGATCAATGATGAACGCTTCGCGCCCGCGGGCGTGCTAGCACCCAAGTCGAAGGCCGACCTGGCATTCACCATGCATATCCTCTCCTGGTTGGCAGTCAACGGCACGGCAGCAATCGTTGAATTCCCCGGCGTGCTCTACCGTGGAGGCGCAGAGCGCAAGATCCGAAAATACCTGGTCGACAACAATTACATCGATACCGTAATCCAGCTGCCGCCAAACCTGTTCTTCGGCACCACCATCGCCACCTGCATCATCGTGCTCAAGAAGTCAAAGAAAGACAACTCGATCCTGTTCATCGACGCATCCGACCAATTCGAACATTCAGGCAACAAGAACAAGCTCAACGATGAAAACCGCCAGCACATTCTCGACTGGTTCACGAAACGAAAGGACACGGATTACCGGGTCAAACTAGTATCCAGCGAGCAAATAGGCCAAAACGAATACAACATCGCCGTCTCCAGCTACGTGCAGCAGAAAGACACCCGCGAGAAAATCGATATTCACAAGTTGAACCAACAGATTGCTGGCATTGTTGAACGTGAGCAGCAGCTTAGAACACAGATCGATGCCATCGTTGCCGATCTGGAGGGGAAATCATGAATTCCAGCGTGGGCCAAATCCGTCAGCGTACTCGAATCGCATTACCTACCGACGATATGTACCTATTCCGTCTCGGTGTGGCGCTTTACGGATTTGCATCTATCAACAGTTTCGTGTGTGAAGTGATTACTTACTTGAACCCCAAAGCAAATCGAATCGAACTTCAAGGCTTAACATCCGGAGCCGTGCTCGGAAGGTTCCGGTCGGCAATCAAGCAGTGGAGCGCTACAGACAAAGTGAAAACGGTTGGCGTGAAAGTTGCAACGGATTTTGAACGACTAAACACGGAGCGTAGCGACTTTGTTCACGCTTACCCGATCACATCTCCATCAGGTGAACAGATCTTGCATCGTCGCGTTGACGAAAAAAACAAGTACTTCGAAGTAACTACATCTTTTCTTGATGATTTTATCTCGCGACTTGAGAACGTGAGCGATGGTCTCTATGCGATTAGAAGTATTGTGAGGCCCAATATATGAGCCGCATCGAGGAATTATTGAAGGAGTTTTGCCCCGACGGAGTCGAATACAAGACTCTCGGAGATGTTGCAGAACTCGCTAGGGGTAATGGAATGCCCAAGGCAGATCTAACTGATATTGGTGTTGGCGCAATTCATTATGGACAGATTTATACTCACTATGGCACTTGGGCCAACTCAACGATATCATTTGTGAACCAAGAAAAGGCATCGAGACTAGTGAAGGTCAACCCCGGTGATCTTATTGTTACAAACACAAGTGAAAACATTGAAGATGTATGTAAAACCGTTGCCTGGCTCGGTTCTAGCCGAATTGTTACTGGCGGTCATGCAACTGTAATTAGACATCACATGAATCCAAAATATCTTTCCTACTGGTTTCAATCACCTGAATTCTTCAATCAGAAAAAACGGTTTGCAACAGGCACAAAGGTTATTGACGTTTCCGCAAAACAACTAGCAAAAATTCGCGTTCCGGTTCCTCCGCTGCCTGTACAGGAGGAGATTGTTCGGATTTTGGATTCGTTCACCTCGCTGGAGGCGGAGCTGGAGGCGGAGCTGGAGGCAAGGAAGAAACAGTATGAGTATTACCGCGCTGAATTATTAAGCAATTACGAAGATACTGTGATGCGATTGGGTGACGTATTTGATATGGGAGCAGGTACACATATTTCTGCTTCCGTAATTTCTGATACTCCTAATGAGACTCAGTGTTATCCATGTTTCGGAGGAAATGGAATTCGCGGTTACGTTGATAAATTTACACATAACAATGACGCAGTGTTTATTGGTCGACAAGGTGCGTTGTGTGGCAACGTTCACCGAACTAGTGGGAAGTTTTATGCTACTGAACATGCAGTAGTTGTTACGCCCAAAATAAAGGTTGATATGGCTTGGGCTTTTCACAAACTTACGCAGATGGATTTGAATCAGTTCAAAACTAAATCTGCTCAGCCAGGTCTCGCGGTAGTACGTATTAAAGAACTCACTTTCACTCTCCCTCCCCTTTCCGAACAGCACCGTATCGTTTCTATACTCGATAAGTTCGATTCTCTGGTCAATGACCTCTCGTCTGGCCTACCGGCTGAGATTGCTGCTCGTCGTAAGCAGTATGAATATTATCGGGATAGGTTGCTCACGTTTAAGGAGTTGACCGTATGAGTGAGGCTGTGGCGCGTAGGTTTGATCCGATTGCGGTGTCGGCGGAGAGCACGGTGGTGTCGGAGTACGTGCCCGACGCGTCCGGCGAGGAATCGTATCAGTCAGAGGCTGAACTGGAGAACTCTCTCATAAAGCTGCTCGAGTCGCAGGCGTATGAGTATCTTTCACTTCATACTGAATCTGATTTGGTGGATAACCTGCGTGCTCAGCTTGAGACTTTGAACGGCATGACGTTCACGGATGGGGAATGGCAGCGGTTCTTCACGCATAGCATCGCCGACAGGAACGACGGGATCGTTGAGAAGACGGTACGTATTCAGGAGGATTCGGTCCAGGTGTTGCGTCGTGATGATGGCAGTACGAAGAATGTCAAGCTGATCGACAAGACGGATATTCATAATAACCGTTTGCAGGTGATCAACCAGTATGAGGTGCCGGGCGAAGCGGATGGTGGCTCGGCGAAGTATTCGAATCGTTATGATGTGACGATTCTGGTGAACGGCTTGCCATTGGTGCATGTGGAGTTGAAGCGGCGTGGTGTGGATTTGCGTGAGGCGTTCAACCAGATAGACCGCTATCAGCGCGATTCGTTCTGGGCGGGTTCCGGTCTGTTCGAATACGTGCAGTTGTTCGTCATCAGTAACGGAACGCTCACGAAATACTATTCAAATACGACGCGCCGTCAGCATATCAATGAGGCGAAGCGGCAGAGCACATCGTCGACCCATCAAACATCGAACAGCTTCGAGTTCACCAGCTGGTGGGCTGACGCAAGCAACAAGCCGATCACAGATCTGCGGGCTTTCACGAAGACGTTCTTCGCCAAACACACGATCCTGAACATTCTGACACGCTACTGCGTGCTGACGGCAGACAGGATGCTGCTGGTGATGCGCCCATATCAGATCGTGGCCACGGAGCGAATCCTGCAGCGAATCCTCGTCTCGACGAATTATCGGCAGCTGGGCACAGTGAAGGCTGGCGGCTACATCTGGCATACCACCGGTTCAGGCAAGACTTTGACGAGTTTCAAGACCGCCCAGCTCGCAACGCGCATGGATGGCGTGGACAAGGTGCTGTTCGTCGTGGATCGCAAGGACCTGGACTATCAAACGATGCGCGAGTACGACCGGTTCCAAAAGGGTGCAGCGAACTCGAATACGTCGTTCCGTGTGTTACAAAGGCAATTGGAGAATCCTAATGCGCGGATCATCATCACCACGATCCAGAAGTTGGCAGTGTTCATAAAGAAAACCCCGCAGCATCCGGTGTACGGCCAGCATGTGGTGATCATCTTTGACGAGTGCCATCGCTCCCAGTTTGGCGACATGCACACGCTGATCACCAAGGCGTTCAAACGATACAACCTGTTTGGGTTCACCGGTACGCCTATCTTCTCCATGAACGCAGGAGCCGGTGGCAACCCGAAACTCAAGACCACGCCGAGGCGTTCGGCGACAAGCTGCACACGTACACGATCGTGGATGCGATCAAGGATAAGAACGTGCTGCCGTTCCGCATCGACTATGTGAACAGCGTGAAGGTGGGCACGGTGCAGGATGCGCAGGTGTCCGCCATCGACACGGAAAAGGCGCTGCTTGACACTCGGCGGTTGTATCAGATCGTCAAGTACACCTTGGAGCATTTCGACCAGAAGACCCGCCGTGCCAGCAGCTATCAGCATGCTCTGGTGACGAACGTGGCTGCCATCGTGCGGTCACGTCATGCCGCTCAGGATACGGTAGCGGAGATCAAGCAGACCCAGCGGGCGCACGGGTTCAACGCCATATTCGCCACTGCCTCCATCGAAGCAGCGAAACGCTATTACAGCCAGTTCCAGCATCAGCAGGCGGAGCTGACTCCAGACAGACGTCTCAAAGTCGGACTGATCTACTCGTATGCTCCCAATGCGCAGTCGCAAGAAGGAATCCTCGATGAAGAGGACTTCGATCCCAACGCCATGCATGGCGACGATCGTGACTTCCTCGAAGATGCGATCAAGGATTACAACGAGATGTTCGGCACCAGCTACGACACCAGTGCGGACAAGTTCCAGAACTACTACAAGGACCTCTCCCTACGGCTCAAGAACCGTCAGATCGACTTGGTGATCGTGGTCAACATGTTCCTCACCGGCTTCGACGCCACCACGCTGAACACGCTGTTCGTCGACAAGAATCTGAAGTTGCACGGGCTTATCCAAGCCTTCTCACGCACCAACCGAATCCTGAACTCGGTGAAGACCTACGGCAACATCGTCTCCTTCCGCAATCTGGAAAAAGAGACGAACGAAGCGCTGGAACTCTTCGGCAACAAGGACGCCCAAGGCATCGTGCTTTTGAAGCCATACAGCGACTATTACCACGAGTATGAGAACAAGGTCCACGAACTCGTCGGCTCTTATCCACTCGGCCAGCAGATTGTTGGTGAGAGCCAGCAGAAAGCGTTCATCGCACTGTTCGGCAACATCCTCAGACTGCAGAACATCCTCAGCTCCTTCGACGACTACGCCGGTCAAGAGATCATCTCGGAACGCGACAACCAAGACTATCGCAGCATCTATCTGGACTTATTTGCCGAATATCGCAAGAATGGCAACTCGGACAAGGAAACCATCAACGATGATGTGACCTTCGAAATCGAACTAGTTAAACAAGTCGAAATCAACGTCGACTACATCCTCATGCTCGTCGAAAAGTACCGGCAAGAACACGGCAATGGCGAGGACAAGGAGATCCGCTCCGAAATCAGCCGTGCCGTGGATGCCAGCCCGACCCTGCGCGACAAGAAGGACCTGATCGAAACCTTCGTCGACACAATATCGTTGACCAACCCAGTCGACCAGGAATGGCAACAGTTCGTCAGCCAGAAACGCGAACAAGAACTCCACACCATCATCAGCGAAGAAAACCTCAAACCCGAATCCACCGAGCAGTTCATCCAGAACGCGTTCCGAGACGGCACCCTGCAAACCAGCGGCACCGCCATCACCACCATCCTGCCACCAACATCCCGATTCACCGCTAGCGGCGGCCACGCCGAAAAGAAGCAACGCGTCATCGATAAGCTCACCGCATTCTTCAAACGATTCACCGGACTAGGGCAGGGAGAAGAACAATGATCACAACCAATGAAGCGCCCAAAATGCTGGACATAAATCTGTCCATCGAGTTGTCTCCTAAGTTTCTGACCCCAGCACCTATGGATGAACATAATCCAGACTTGGCGATCCTCAAACGGGAAGACGGCGAGAAGAAAAACTACATGATCCGCGAAACCAAGAGCAGTGCGTTTGATGAGTTGTTGTGTCCAACTGAAGTTGCCAAAATCAAATGCGGCAAGAAACATTTCGCAGCCATCGGCATTGATGAGTACGCCAAATCATCACCGGAAGGGTGGAGAATGTGACAATTACATTCCGTGATATTTTCTACCAACTTGCAAAAGGAGAGTCATGATCGATCATGCGTCGAGTGGTAATGTAAGTCTCTCAAGCCAGAATTCACTCGGCAAAAGCCGGGTAAAGATGAGCAATGATGAGGACAGAGTAGGTCCTTGGAAACTGTTCCCTTTAACCCCAAAATTCGACGCGAGCGTGCATGCCCCATATGTTAAAGAATTGGAAGCCTGTCTCAAAAGGCCCGATATTCACAATGTCGCCCTCACAGGCAGTTATGGAGTTGGTAAGAGTAGTATTCTTGGAGAGCTTGCTCGAAAACATGCACATGAAGTTGTTCAAATATCTCTTTCGACACTCGCGCCGATTGATCTAGGAAAAGTAGATAAATCTGTACCTAAACAGGCGACGACTACCACTAATCGAATCCAACAGGAAATAGTCAAACAGCTGTTGTATAGCGAACAGCCGAAGGATATGCCTCAGTCACGTTTCAATCGCATAGGAAGACCAAACCTGCGACGCGAGATGATCGCGGCGCTATACGGTGGACTAGTGTGTGTAGCAACATTTCTTGCCACTAATTGGTATATGGATGTTTTAGCTGCATTCTCGCTCTCCTTTGGAATAATCCAGCATTTACTCACTCTTTTGCTGGTCTTCGTATTATTCTCAGCTCTGTCCTTCGGAGCAGTATATATGCTCCATGGACGTGTCCATGTTAGACAGTTTTCTGCCGGTCCTGCGACCGTAACACTCGATGAGCAGTCTGTCTCATTCTTTGACCAATATCTTGACGAAATCATGTACTATTTTGAGCGATCAAATAAAACGCTTGTCATTTTCGAAGACTTAGACAGATTCAATGACTCTGATATCTTCGAAACACTTCGTTCACTCAACATATTGCTAAATAGCACTAAAGAGCGAAAAGATAAACCTATACAATTCATATATGCGTTGAAAGATAGCGTGTTTGACAATGAGTCATTGAAAAACGAACAGCAAAAAACTAGAGAGCAGTTAACTGAAGATATTCCAGACATTGAAGACCCTGCCGAGGCTGAATCAATTCGGGCTAATCGTACGAAGTTTTTTGATATCGTGATCCCAGTTGTTCCATTTATCTCGCATACCACCGCCGGCAGCCTGATTCGCCAACTGTTGAGCATTTCAGAATTCCATATATCGCCCTCGATTATGGATCTCGCAGGTCGTTATGTAACGGATATGAGACTTCTGAAGAATACCTGTAATGAATTCATTATATTCCATAATCGTCTAAATGCCGGTGAAGGGGTAGATGTTGAATTCAACGATGACCAGATTTTTGCGATGATGCTCTATAAGAACACTAGTATGCGCCAATTTGAACTGATGCGAATTGGCAAAAGCAACATGGATCGTCTCTATGCAGATTATCGAAACTTAGTATCGCGGA
The DNA here is from genome assembly GCF_002259795.1 of Bifidobacterium aquikefiri. Lineage (GTDB taxonomy): Bacteria > Actinomycetota > Actinomycetes > Actinomycetales > Bifidobacteriaceae > Bombiscardovia > Bombiscardovia aquikefiri. The sequence goes on from NZ_MWXA01000007.1 coordinate 150,681, forward strand.
ATATAAGTGGACTGCAAGAAAAAAATCGTGACTTAGAGAGCAAGAAAACTCAAATCAATCAAATTAGCGATAGAAGCAATACACTTGGCGAGAAATTCGATGCCGCTCTCCAGCTAGTCGCTAAGGTGCATGGTTATACAAATGGAACCCCAAGTTTTAATATTAATTTTAACAATCAAACAATAACTACTGAAGACATGAAAAATGAAGCTTTCTGGGATTCGTACATCAAAGTAGCTGACAAACAAAAGATTAAAGTATCAGTTCGAAACGGCTATTATGGTAATTCCCTTAATCTTACATTTGATAAAACCGATATCGCTGCAATATCCGACATATCTCTTGATGAGAGTTCATGGGAACCCAACAGGTTGAAAGACCTCTCAAGTCAGATAGATATGCATCGTGAACAGATTAGTTTCTTACGTTCAGCTGATATGGCTGATTTGATTCCATGCTCAGAATTCACTTTAGCCATAAAGCTACCAAAAACTGAGGAAAATTCAATAGATAATAATGAGGGAAAGACCTCTGACAACCACTCATTTAATGAAATTGCACAATATCGACTTGGGAACGGATTGGCTTATGAGTTAGTCAAGAAAGGTGTACTCAATCGAAATTATGCTTTGTACGCGCAAATGTTCTATGGGGACAGAGTGAGCGCAGCAGCTACAAACTTTATCCATCATCAAATTGAGCCTAATCAGATGGATGTCGAATTTTCATTGAACGATAGAGATGTTGCCGATGTATTGCGTATGAATGAAAACCATGATCTTGGTGAACGTGCATTTTATAACATCTCAATTCTCAGCTACATCCTCGATAAGTATTACGTAGAAAATCAAAGTCAACAACCGGATGTCCGGCTACGCACTGATAAGCTAATCGATGCGCTCTCGCATTTGGGAGAAGACGAGAGAAAGTTTCTCCAAGCATATTACGAGTCAGGACAAAACGAGGCAACAAAGGCTGTGTTGATACCACCGTTGCTTCAAAAAAACACAAATGTCCTTGAGTTCTTCATTTCAGAAATCAAGCTGAACGAAAGTGACCGTCTACGCTGGACAAATCTTACTTTAGAGAATCTCGACGCTAAGAGTGAGCTGAAAGAACCTAGGCGATATAATATCAGCGATAAGTCGTGTTCGTTCCTGCGAGAAAATCTTACAGAACTTCTGGTATTAAAACAGGAGGATATTCATACCAAAATTGCAGTCGCCATTTCAACAGTCTTACAAAAGGCCGACGCTGTTGCGACTGATTTGAATGTTTTTGCTAATAAATTCGCTCAACAATTTGTAGTGAGAAACATGTATGAAATCAATCGTGCCAACATGATGATTATAACTGGATCAGCTGGTGTCTCTCTCGACTGCTTGTTATCGGTACAACCTAAATCCGTGTATAAGAATGTGTTGTCGCATCTACCTGAATACTTGTCAGTACTCGATAGCGGTGATCACACAATAGAAAAGCCTGCTGTAATGTCCGAAGTGCTCAATGAAGTGGCTGCACAAGAAACCTTTGATATAAGTCTCGCTGCTCGTCTTATTTCGCGATCTGCAGATGACTGTAAAATAACGGTTCTCGCCGCTATCAAAAACGACGACATTTGTGACGAATTAGTAAAACGATCGAAAATCGTGCTTACTTATACAAACGTAATTCTGTATATCAGTATGTCTGATGGTATCAATCAAAACCTAGCAAAAATGCTGAACGCAGAAAAAGTTATCGTCGATATTCCAAAAGACGAAGAATCTGTTGCCGACAGAAAAGAACTCGCTATGGATATTATAAACTCGAAACCTGACCTGCTCGACGTGCCTCTCAAGATCCAGTTGATTGAAGGTATGGAGTTGGAAACTCTCCTGGACGTCAACGAGGAGATGTCAGTTCAAGATGGTGACTTACCTGCGGAACTTATCAAGCATAAAATCATCGCAGATGATGAGAATACGTTTATTCGCCTTAAGTCAGCAAGTTGGGAGACAAGGGAGAAGGCTATAGCAATCTCTGAACAGTTTAAGACTTTTATGAATCAGGAACTTATACCCCCAACCGATCTTGATTCTTTCTTGCAAAGCAAACTACTCTCTAGCGACCTTAAATGTGAAATACTCAATAACTTCACGTTGTATTCAGCGAACGCTGACAAAGAGGGACTTGAAGCTATAGCCAAATTCGCCATTCAGCAGAAGCGTAAACTGAGTTTTGAGGAGTTTCACATACTTGCGAATGCACAAATTTCATCGTCATTGGTTATCAAATTAATATGTCTCAATCTCAATACAGAAGACGCCTTGTCTCTTGAACAAATCCAAACGATACTTAGCCAATTACCTGGGGATTACAATCGCTTACTATCGTCAGAAAATGACCAAGCAAAAATCCCAAAGACCACTGAGAATCGCAAATTACTTCAATACTTGAAAAACAACGGATCTACTGTTGCTTCATTTGACGAAATGGATACAGCCTTTGTTGTGAGTAAACAACAATGACTCATTATTAAGGCGCAAACAATGCAAATCAATAGAATTGAATCAATATCGAATCTCGGGCTGTACCGTAACTACTCTTGGGCCGATGGGCTACCTGTTTTTAATTTCTTTAATGTGATATATGGTTGGAACGGAACTGGGAAGACTACCTTATCGAGAGCTTTTTCCGCTTTAGACAATCACCATGTCCCAATAGATTATCCAGATATGAGCGCGTCTTTTTTACTCAACTCCGGCAAAAAGGTTTCAGTTGGAGATTCCATCGATATACCTGTTCTGGTGTTCAACCAAGATTACGTAGATGCCAATGTCAATTTCGGCCAACAACATTCAAAATCTATATCCGTTGTACTCGGCGAGCAAAACCAGGCATTACTAAAGACAATTAAGTCTGATCAAGCTTTATTACAGGTAACAGACAGACGAATTGGCGAACTTAACGATAAATTAACTGTTGCGAAGAAATCACGAGGCAGAGAGTTTACTAACGTTGCGAAGATGATCAGCCAGGCTACTAAAAACGCTGTTGTTAGAAATTACAATAAGACAAACGCCGAGAAAGCTTTCGACAGAGCAAAATATTTCCAAACGCTTTCGAAAACAGACTTGAGTAATGCCTCGCAAGCAGTCGCACAACAAGCGAAGGTGAAGATTGGCCCAATAACCATTCAGCAACTGGCGACATCAATAGCTGACTCATTATCGTCCGCCAATGAGCTACTTGAAGAGACAGTAGAAAGCAAAATAATCCAACGTTTGCATGATAATCCCGATATAGCTCATTGGGTGGGAAATGGCATAGAGTTGCAAGAAAAACATAAAAACGATATATGCGAGTTTTGTGGTCACCGAATTTCCGAACAAAGACTTTACCAATTACATCAACACTTCACCGAAGCAGACCAGCAGCTGAAGAGAGAAATAGACGAACTGATTAAAGCTTTTGAACAGGTTAAAAACCAATGTCAAAATATCCCGATACTCGATCCACTGCATTATTACAATGAACTCCAAGGAGAAGTCAGAGCAGTCCAATCAGATATCAAAGACAAGGCTACTCATCTGGTACGGTATCTTGACTATGTAGTACGGAAACTTAAAGATAAACGTGACGACACTTCAGCTTCTTTATCCGTGGACACATCGGATACTCTTTCGGATTGGGAATCAAGTATTAAAGATCTGAACGATCTGATTGAGCGGCACAATGCAATAACAGACAACTTCGTAACAAAGCAGCAATCTGCAAGCAACGAAATCGAAAATCATTACTTAAGCGGTATTAAAACGATCGTAGATCAACTCGATGGGTGCATAAAAGAAGCAGTCGATGAATTAAAGGACCTCACTGATGGTGACGCATTGAAGAATATTAGAGGTCGGGACAGTATTGCAAAGGATATAGCAAGTAATCTCGCGACAATTTCTTCGACGAAATTAGGGTGTAAAAACTTAAATGATGCAATATCCGGTTTCCTTGGAACACGGGAAATTCAATTTATGGACGACAGGCAAGAAGGTTTCTCAATCTTACGCCAAAACAAACCCGCTACCCACCTCAGCGAAGGTGAGAAAACAGCCATTGCTTTCATCTTTTTTGTCACCGAAATTAATTCCCGCCTTTCCACGAGTCAAAACGGAATCCTAATTATAGACGATCCGGTATCAAGTCTCGACTCAACACATCAGTTTCAAGCTTTCTCCTTTATGAAGAAAGCCACAAAATATGCGTCTCAAGTATTCGTGCTAACGCATAATTTCAATTTACTGAAATTGACACTTAACTGGATTAAGCACGATAGTCGTGGGAAACATAGCCTCTACATGATCAAAAACTCTATTTCGGAATCTGATCATCAACGATATGCAACACTCGAAAAGCTTGATCCCTTACTAGAGAACTTTGAAACGGAATACCAATATTTGTTTGGACTTGTGTACAGCTACAAAGATAATGGGACGATTGAGAATGCTTATACATTACCAAATATATGGATAACGTCCGGATTCTTGCGCAGTTTTGAGGTGGTGGGAGCATAGCCCGTCCTGTGTGTACGATTTTCAATCGCTGAAAGAGAAAACCGATTGGAAAGCAGGTACGGGCCATGGATAACGTCCGGATTCTTGCGCAGTTTTGAGGTGGTGGGAGCATAGCCCGTCCTGTGTGTACGATTTTCAATCGCTGAAAGAGAAAACCGATTGGAAAGCAGGTACGGGCCATGCCCAAGCACATTTTACAGGTGAATCAACCCATGTTCGAGACCCAACTGGACCGGATGGTGAGCGAGAAGGTCACCGAGATCCTCAACCGGATGCTGGACGCCGAGGCCGACGAGATCACCGGCGCGGCCCGCTACGAGCGTTCCTGCGGCAGGAAGGCGTATCGTGCCGGCCATTACGAACGCGATCTGACGGTCAAGGCCGGCAAATTGAGTGTGAGGGTGCCGAAGCTGAAGGGCGCCCTGTTCGAGTCGGCGGTCATCGAACGGTACCGACGCCGGGAGGAGAGCGTGGAGGAGGCCTTGATCGACATGTACCTGGCGGGCGTGTCCACCCGCCGCGTCGACGACATCTCCCAGGCGCTGTGGGGAGCGCGGATGCCGTCGCAGACCCTGTCGGACAAGCTCAGGAAGGTCTACGGGGACATCGACGCCTGGCGCGAACGCCCGCTATCCCAGCCCTACCCGTATGTGTTC
>NZ_MWXA01000008.1 GCF_002259795.1 Bifidobacterium aquikefiri
GATACCTCAAGGCCCGCATCATCCCCGACAAGGGCGCGGCCGGCACCATCGTCGCCCAACTGGGCATATTCTCGCCGCTGCCGGCCCCGGCGCGCCGGAGCGTCACATACGACAACGGCACCGAGTTCGCCGGCCACTCCACGCTCGTGGAGGCCCTGGGCATGCTGACCTACTTCGCCGACCCGTACAGCTCCTGGCAGCGCGGAAGCAACGAGAACAGGAACGGCATGCTACGCCGCTACCTGCCCAAAGGCGGCAGAATCACCCCGGACATGGCCGACGAGCTGCAGGCGATCGTCAACGAGATCAACAACCGGCCCATGCGCCTGCTCGGCTACCAGACACCCGCCGAAGCCTACCAGCAGGAACTGCTAAACTTACCCCACCAGCCACAGTGTTGCACTTCAATCTAGACAACGGGCTCATTGTGAACTCATCGAAGTATGCAGCCAATAAATCGCTGAAATAGAGTGAAGAATTCAACTGTTTAGAGCATTACTACTTCGCCAAGTTCACAATGAACGATTCACTCCCCGATTTTTTCAAGAATGACATCGAATTCGAGGGATTTCAAGAACGTCAGTGCCCTGAAATGTGAGGGTCTTCCCATTTTTCCGTCTCTGCGATGGATGGCCCGTGATTGTAATCAATCATTCGCCAGCGCAAGGATCCATCTGGCATATCGAGCGGAATCAGGTGCGTCCAATGAGCATTGCGCATGGAAATCAGGCTCGAAAAGTCATCATGTATGCGGTTCAGTCCAAGCAAGGTCTGCAGGGTCTGAGAAATCCAGGCACCATGCGAGAAAAAGAAGAGGTCAGTATCGGAACCAGCCCGTGAAGACCAATCCATGATAGCTGCGGCACCACGCTTGCCCACCTCATCTTTAGGCTCAGCGCCATGCTTGAGTTCGCCACCCTGGTAGTTCGCCCACAGTTTGTAATCCTGAGGCCACTTCGCGCGCATTTCGGAAAGCGAAAGACCTTCCCAATCACCGAAGCTGCGCTCCCGCACTCGTTCATCGGGATGAATCTCGATTCCGAGGGGATCTGCAAAGGCATGAGCGGTTGCCATGGCTCTTCCCAAATCCGATGACACGACAACCTGATGCCCCTGTTCAAGCACCGGGTTCACATAGAGCTCGCCCAATGCCGCGGCGGTCTGTTGAACCTGCCATTGACCCACCGAATCGAGAGGTATGTCAATCTGGCCCTGCAAACGCTGTGCAGCGTTATACGAGGTTCTTCCATGACGCACCAGCGTGATTGAGCGTGCATGGTGATGTGGGTTTTCGACGCTCATCTCAGTTTTCCCGTGAAAGATGCAACGAATTCACGTTAGGCGACGCAGACTCTTCATCTTCGACATCTGCAGTATGCTCTGGCAAATCCAACTCGATCGCCGGGCAATCACGCCAGAGCCGTTCCAGATCATAATATTCGTGTGCCTCACGATTCATCACATGAATAACAAAATCGCCATAATCAAGCAATATCCACTGAGCTTCCTGCAATCCTTCACGCGATCTCGCATCACGCTGTTTCTGGATATGCAGTTGCTTCTCGATCTCCTCTGCAATGGCAAGAACCTGACGGTCATTGTTACCAACTGCAATCATGAATATATCGGTTATTGCGAGTGGCTTGGTCACATCAAACGCCACAATATGCTCAGCCTTGATTGCATCGGCCGCGAGTGCGGCAACCTTCACGCAATCTATTGAGTCCTGAACTGCCGACACGAATCCGCCCTTCTTCTTAACAATTTGTCCTACCCATTATGCCGCATATGCAAGTCTTCGCCAGTACATACTATATTTTCGCTCAGCGCTCCCAGGAAGGCTTCCAATGCTTCTTCTCGTGCTGCGTATTTTCGGAATACACCATGGAATTGTCCGCAACCTGATGACGAATGACCGACCCTGCACCGGTGGTGACACCATCACCGACCTCAACCGGAGCGACAAACACATTATCGGCACCCACGTGCACATTCGAACCAATTTCAGTATGGTTCTTGTGAACACCGTCATAATTGGCCGTTATCGTTCCACCACCCACATTGCTGTGCTCACCAATGTGGGCATCGCCGATATAGCTCAGATGGGGAACCTTCGAACCCTTGTCAATATGAGCCTTCTTCATTTCCACGAAAGCTCCAGCCTTGGTCTGTTCCTTCAGCTCATTGCCCGGACGCATATACGTCCACGGACCGATATTTGCCTCTGCACCGATATGCGATTCCTGCACTCTCGATCGCTCCACCGTCGCGCCCTCATCAATCCGGGCATCGATCAGGGTGGTGTACGGGCCAACCACAGCCCGTTCTGCAATAACCGTATGCCCTTGCAGGAAGCAGCCAGGAAGCACTGTTACATCGCAAGCGATTTCAACGTCATCCTCAATCCATGTGGTTTCCGGGTCGAGAATCGTAACTCCATTCAGCATCCAGCTTTCACACACGCGTCGGTTATGGGCCTTCGCAAGGTGTGCCAACTGTATACGATCGTTCACACCCTCTACAGCCAATGCATCAGGAGCTGCAAATGCTCCAACATGCCTTCCGCTTCGGCGGGCCTCCTCAAGCGCATCAGTGAGGTAGAACTCGCCCTGGGCGTTATCGGAGTCAAGCCCCTCGACTGAAGCACTCAAGACGTCTGCATCAAAGACATAGACGGAGGTATTCACCTCGTGCACCGCCAGTTCGGTGCTGTTCGCATCCTTCTGCTCGACGATACGAAGCACATTGCCCTGCTGATCGCGGATGATGCGTCCGTAACCGTATGGATTATCAAGCATCGCGGTCAGCACGGTTGCGCCGTTGCCACTTTCGATATGAGCATGAATCAATGACTGCAGTGTCTGAGCGTCAAGCAAAGGCATGTCCGAAGCAGCAATCAACACAGCTCCGGATAGCTTATCGTTCTGTTGCCCGTCGCCACACAGCTGTTTCATCGCGCACTGAACCGCACGTCCTGTTCCAGGAATGTCATCTTGCCGAATGATGGTTACCGCATCATCGTATGATCGCGCAGCTGCGGCCACACGTTCAGCCTGATGGTGCACCACGACTGCAAGTCTCTGCGGGTTCAGCTGCTGAACCGACGAGATGACGCGGTTCAGCAATGTCTTGCCACCCAGCGCATGCAGGACCTTCGGTGTCTGGGAACACATGCGGGTACCTTCACCGGCCGCCAGAATGATTGCAGCGGACACGCCTTCATCAGCCTGCTGCTGAAGTTGCCCATCGTGCTGCGATTTCGATGTTTGTTGTGAATTCTCTGTCGTCAATATCTCGCCTTGATGTGTTGTTCCACCCGCAAAATCGCCACGACTCAAAGCTCAACCTCACCTGTCTGTGCAACGGTGATGAGATCCTTGATGCCGTCGACGACCCAGTCTGGACGGAATGGGAATGTCTCGACCTCGTCGCGCTTCGTGATGCCCGAAAGGACGAGGAAGGTATTCAGACCGGCCTCGACTCCCGCAATGACATCGGTAGCCATACGGTCACCGATCATTGCCGTCGTCTCCGAATGACCGCCTACGCGGTTCAAAGCGGTTCGGAACATGATGGGATTTGGCTTGCCAACGAAGTATGGCTCTCGACCAGTCGCCTTCGTTACCAAAGCCGCAACCGAACCCGCTGCAGGTAGAACACCATGCTCGCTTGGACCGGTCGGATCAGGATTGGTGCACAGGAATCGCGCGCCTCCAAGAATCAGACGAATGGCCGTGGTGATTGCCTCGAATGAGTAGGTTCTCGTTTCGCCAAGAATGACGTAGTCTGGCTTGGAGTCAGAAAGCACATAACCCGCTTCATGCAGAGCGGTGGTCAGTCCGGCCTCACCGATGACGTATGCCGAACCATTGGGAATGGTGCGTGACACAAAATCAGCGGTTGCCAGCGCCGATGTCCAGATGTTTTCTTCAGGAACGTCGATGCCACTGCGTTCAAGACGCGCAGCCAAGTCGCGAGGCGTGTAGATGGGATTATTCGTAAGCACCAAGAAACGGCGGTTATTACTTTTTAATGTATCAATAAATTCTGCTGCACCTGGAAGAGCAGTGTTCTCATGGACAAGAACGCCGTCCATATCGGTCAGCCAGGTTTCGATTTTTTTAACCGTCAATGCAGATCCTTTCCTCCGACCGGAAAGCTTGCCGGCCGCCAGTAATATCACATAACGACCGGTTGGCCCAACTCCGTTCCCCCACCTGGATTCGAACCAAGACTAGAGGTTCCAAAGACCCGTGTGCTGCCATTACACCATGGGGGAAAAGCGGAACGTATTCCGCCAACAAAACATTATGCCATGTTCCGTGGATTTGGAAAGTCCACGGCATGGCGAAAACTCCCACTACCTCAATTTTCATAACGCCTGAAACTGCAATCGTCACCTGCCGGGCAACCGGTAAGTGACGATTTTTATGCATAAAGCCAGGCTGAATCAGTCAGGCGAAAAGGAAACCTTGACCGTGGTGCTCAGGGTAGGTATCGAAGAGTTCAGCGACAGAACCGTCATCGAATACAGCCTTGATCGCACTCGCCAGAAGCGGTGCGATGGAGAGGACCGTGAGTCCGTCCCAGCGCTTTTCCTCAGGAATCGGAACGGTATCGGTCAGAACGACCTCGCGAGCCCCGCAGTTCTTCAAACGTTCGACTGCCGGTCCAGAGAGAATTCCATGGGTTGCCACCACGGTGATTGAATTCGCTCCAGCCTCGTGCAGCACGTTGATTGCCTGAATGATGGTGCCGCCGGTATCGATCATGTCATCGACAAGCACACAGTCCTTGCCCTTCACGTCTCCGACGACGCGGTTGGCAACGGCCTGATTAGGACGTGTGATGTCTCTTGTCTTGTGAATAAAGGCGAGCGGACCACCACCGAGGCGCTGTGCCCACTGCTCTGCAACGCGAATACGACCCGCATCTGGGGAAACGACGCTGATATTGGAAAGATCAAGACGATCCCTGACGTAGTCGACAAGCACTGGCATGGCGATCAAGTGGTCAACGGGACCGTCAAAGAATCCCTGCGACTGCGCTGCATGCAAATCAACCGACATGATGCGGTCAGCCCCGGCAGTCTTGAGCAAGTCGAACATCAAACGGCAGGAAATAGGTTCACGGCCACGATGTTTCTTGTCCTGTCTCGAATACCCGAGGAATGGGCATACGGCGGTAATGGAACGTGCAGAAGCTCGCTTAAGTGCATCAATCATAATGAGCTGTTCCATGATGGACTTGTTGATTGGTGTTGTATGACTCTGCAATACGAATACGTCGGCACCGCGAACCGATTCGGTATAACGAACGTACATCTCGCCATTGGCGAAGTCATAAGCAGTTGTTTCCAACACCTCAATCCCCAACTGCTCTGCCACATCTGCAGCTAGCTTAGGATGAGACCTACCAGCAACCAGAATCAGGTTCTTATCCGGATTTCCTTCGAGAATTGTGCTCACCATTTCTCCAAACTTGGTGTCATTGAAGCGGACAACATCACATAATAACTGCCCGCTGTGACAGAAATCCTTGCAGTGTTGACACTGCTGTCACAAGGCATCTTTAACCGTGATACAAGCCGTGCTTGCCTATGTATTGCACCACGCCGTCGGGAACCAGATACCATACCGGCTCCTGTTTTTCGCAGCGTCTTCTCACATCCGTCGACGATATCGAAAGCGCAGGAATCTCGAGCATGTCAACGGTATGTGGCGGCAAGTCAAGATTCTTCGTAGTCGAGGAATATCCAGGTCGGGACACTGCCACAAAGTGGGCCAGATCCCACATCTGTTCAAAATCCTTCCACCGCATGATCTCGGCAACAGCATCCGCGCCAGTTATGAAGAACAGCTCCGCATCCGGCCGTGCGGCCTTGATATCTCGAAGCGTGTCAACGGTGTAGGTGATACCGGGGCGATCGATATCGACCCGAGACACCGTGAACTTCGGGTTGGAAGCTGTGGCGATAACCGTCATCAGATACCGATCCTCCGCGTTGGTGACAACCTTGTCTAGCTTGAAGATTGGACGGCCTGTCGGTACAAAGATGACTTCATCCAAGTCATAGACCCAGGCCACCTCTGAGGCAGCAACCAAGTGCCCATTGTGAATGGGATCGAAAGTGCCACCCATTATGCCTACTCTCGGCACCTGATGCCTGTTGCCGCGCGTAGACAATCGACTCGAATGGGCGATGTTTCTTTCAGCCGAAAGCGTGGCCATATGTCGTCTTGCAACAGCCTCGCTCACGCCTCGTTCTCCTGCTCTTCATGCTCTTCGCTCTGGCGGTGCCGATGATCCGTTTCCACCTTCATACGTTCGATATCGTCAACGGTCGGATCCGAATTGTCAGGATCGATCCGATCCATATCCGCATCCCACTCCTCCTGCACAACCCTGCGGATTTCCGCAAAGGTCGGCAGAGGGAAGCCAGGCTGATAGATTCTTCTCACCTCTGCCACACGCTCGGTGATGCGAATCAGCGTGTCTGCAAGCCCGTCGACGTTGCCCGTTCTCTCCATATCCTGGAATCTTGGGATATACCCCTCCATGTTGGCAACCTGCTCGTGCACGGTCGCCAATTGCTGAGCATCGACATCGACAACATCCTCGGCATCTTGCTCTGGCCAACCGATCAGCACGGCATCCGCATATTCCAAGGAAGCTCGCTGCGCTGCAGTTGCAATGCCATCCTCAATCTGGACGAGAAAAACGTATCGAGTCAAACTTAACCGTTCCGACGCCACACGAAGCCAGATCTTCGGATCTTGCGATGCTTCGCGTATGCGCTTGACTACCGCTTCATTCATGGACGTATCTGCCCCATTCCGTATCCAATCCATTTGGTCGTGGTCAGTTCCTGAAGTCCCATGGGACCTCGCGCATGAAGTTTCTGCGTGGAAATGCCAAGTTCTGCACCAAGACCAAACATGCCCCCGTCGGTGAATCGAGTCGAGGCATTGACCATAACCACCGCAGAATCAACACGTTTCGTGAACTCCTCGATCGCGGCATAATCCTGCGAAATAATGGCCTCGGTATGCCCGGTCGAGTACCGGTTGATGTGTTCGATGGCCTCATCCATGGAATCAACCGTTTTGATTCCCATCTTGAGCGCAAGATATTCCGTGCCCCAATCTTCAGGCTCAGCAGCCCGTAATTGCAGGCCCTCAATAGCCTCGATGCCATCCGCGCCATCGATGATGTCCCTGGAAATCGCATCTGCATGGAGTTCAACCTGATATGACGACAAGGCGCGAGCGATCACTGGAAGGAATTGCCTGGAAACACTCTTGTGGACAAGCAGTTTCTCTGCCGCGTTGCAGACACCGACACGCTGTGTCTTCGCGTTGATGATGATGGGAACAGCCTTTTCCAGATCCGCGGCAGAGTCCACATAAATATGAACGTTGCCCGCTCCAGTTTCAATGACCGGCACCTTGGAATTCTCAACGACCGAACGAATCAGGCCAGCACCTCCACGAGGTACCAGCAAATCAATGTATCCGCGAGCCTGCATGAGCGCATCGGCCCCTGCCCGTCCGAATTCGTCCACCGATGTCACCAGGTCACTGGAAAAACCTTGATCGGTGAGCGTCTGTGCAATGACTCGCAAGATTGCCTTATTGGTTTCCTGAGCGGCATGACCACCACGGAGCAGCACGGCATTGCCCGATTTCAAGGTCAGGGATGCCACATCTATCGTCACATTGGGGCGAGCCTCATAAATCATGCCCACCACCCCAAGCGGGACGCGAACCTGGGTGAGCCTAAGACCGTTCGGCAGATTGTTGCCCCGCACCATCTCACCAACCGGATCAGGAAGCCCAGCAACGTTGCGCACTCCATCAGCCGTGGCGACGATGCGTTCAACGGTGAAATGCAAGCGATCCAGAAGACCTTTCGACATTCCGCTGTCAAATGCCGCCTGCATATCCAACTCGTTGGCAGCGGCAATGTCATCGGCGTGCTCGACCAATGCATCGGCAATCGCATTCAACAGCAGATTCTTGCGCTGACTGTTTGCCTGTGCAAGCTGTGCCTGGGCCTTGCGGGCCTTCGTCGCCATTGCACATACCTGTTCAAGAGCTCGAGCGAACGGCACCGATGCGTCCGCCTTCGCCAAATGAGCGGAATCCGAGGATTGCGATGACGATAAGGAAATCACTGTTGACATGAGCCTTGTCCTTCCCTTGATGATTCTCGATTCTACGACTCATGCCCGGTACTTCGCAGCCATTACGTCGTCGGTGGACGTGGGCCACGAATCCGCGCCCACGTTATCAACCGATTGTATGCGAAGTTATGACTAGTCGATCTGATCCAGTCCTGGATAGAGCGGGAAGTCATCGACCAGCTTGTCTACGCGAGCCTTCAAGGTGTCTACATCTGCAGATGAGCCCTGAGCGAGCGCCGTGCCGATAATGTCGGCAACCTCTTCGTATTGCGCAGTGGAGAAGCCTCGAGTGGCAAGTGCGGAAGTGCCGATACGCAAGCCGGATGCAATTGAAGCCGGACGGGGGTCGAACGGAACCGTATTGCGGTTGATGGTGATGCCGACCTTGGCGAGCAGATCCTCGCCCTGCTTGCCATCCATGTCACTGTGTCGCAGATCGACCATGACCAGATGCACATCGGTGCCGCCAGTCAGCACGGTGATGCCATTGTCAGCAACATCCTTTGCCATAAGTCTGTCGGCAAGAATGCGTGCGCCCTCCAGGGTGCGCTCCATGCGATTCCTGAATGCAGGTGATCCTGCAACCTTGAATGCCACGGCCTTTGCGGCTACGACATGCATCAAGGGACCGCCCTGCTCTCCGGGGAACACCGCTGAGTTGATCTTCTTCGCGTATTCCTTCTTGGCGAGAATAAAGCCAGCGCGCGGTCCGCCCAGTGTCTTGTGAGCTGTGGATGACACGACATCGGCATAGGGAATTGGGCTGGGATGCAATCCTGTGGCGACCAGACCTGCAAAGTGAGCCATGTCAACCCAGAATTTTGCGCCAACCTCATCGGCGATCTCCTTCATCGCCTTGAAGTCCTCGATGCGCGGATATGCACTCCATCCACCGATAATCATCGCTGGATGCGTTTCAAGGGCGCGCTGGCGAATGATTTCGGGATCAATCAGGAAGGTATCTGGATTCACGCCATATGATTCGGCATGATAAAAGCGTCCGGAAAAATTGATTTTCATGCCGTGCGTCAAGTGACCGCCGTGGGAGAGCGCAAGACCGAGAATCGTGTCTCCCGGCTTTACCAAGGTCTGATATACGGCGGCATTGGCCTGAGCTCCTGAGTGTGGCTGGACGTTGGCAAACTCGGCATGGAAGAGTTCCTTGGCACGTTCCCTTGCAAGCGTCTCGACCTTATCCACTTCTTCGCATCCGCCATAATAGCGACGTCCCGGATATCCTTCGGCATATTTGTTCGTCAGTACCGAACCTTGAGCCTGCAGAACGGCTTTGGGGACGAAGTTCTCCGAGGCTATCATCTCCAGTCCTCGCTGCTGGCGATGAAGTTCCGAGTCCAGAATCTCTGCGACCTCAGGATCACTTTGCGATATTGGAGCATTGAAGATATCAGTTGAAGTTTGCGCCTGGACTGCTTGCACCATAGGTGTCCTCCTTGAACAGAAGAGATGTTGTCGGTTGCAGGCTCTTCGGGTTTGCAACCGAGGTGATGTGGTCAGTCTAGCGCCAGAACGTGTCACGAGAAGAAACAGAACGGAAAATGACCGAAATTTGCCCAGAGAGGCCGTTAGACTGGAGCTGTTTGGATTATCAGGCCAAGATTAATCAGGATTGTTGAGGATTCGACCGTGAACACATTTCATAGCACGCGAAGCAACGCTGACCAGCTCACCGCCAAGCAGGCAATACGCAAAGGCATTGCCAATGATGGTGGGCTGTTTGTTTCCGACTCGCTCGGCGATGTGCAGATTGATCTGGATGCCATAACCGACAAGTCCTATCAGGACATCGCCCGTATTGTCCTTGCTGCGCTGCTTCCCGACTTTACGCAGACTGAACTCGCCGAATGCATAGGCGGTGCCTATGGTCCGAAATGGAGTGACTCGGGAATCACACCGCTGCGTCCGGTTGCCGATGACTTTGTGCTCGAACTCTTCCACGGGCCAACGAGCGCCTTCAAGGATATTGCCCTTCAGATGCTGCCCCGACTGATGGCAAAGACCATCGCAGAGCCCTCCCCGACTGCAGCGGATCAGAGCACATCCGATCAATCCAATGATGCGCGTACCACTCCTGCAAAGGAACGCATCATGATTCTGACGGCAACGTCGGGAGATACAGGCAAGGCAGCACTTGCAGGATTCTCCGATGCTCCCGATACGGCAATCACGGTGTTCTACCCTCAAGGCCAGGTCAGTCCGATTCAGCAATTGCAGATGACCACCCAGCTGGGCAGCAATGTTGCGGTATGCGCCGTGAAAGGCAATTTCGACGATGCCCAGAGTGCCGTCAAAGACATCTTCGCGGATTCTGACATGGCAACGGATCTCTATACCGATTCGAAGACGATACTTTCGTCTGCCAATTCCATCAACATCGGCAGACTATTCCCTCAGGTTGTCTATTACTTCGTCGCGTATTCTCGCTTGTTGACCGATCAGGTGATCAATGTTGGCGACGAAGTCGAATTCTGCGTGCCAACGGGAAACTTCGGCGATGTGCTCGCCGGATATTACGCGATGCGCATGGGTTTGCCCGTTGCAAAGCTTATCGTTGCAAGCGATACCAATAATGTTCTCTGTGATTTCCTCACCACAGGCATCTATGACCGCAATCGTCCGTTCTTTACCACCAACTCGCCCAGCATGGATATTCTCATATCGTCGAATCTTGAGCGCATGCTCTATTATTTGTCTGACGGCGATACGGAACTGATTTCGTCTCTCATGACGGATCTGAAGGAGACTGGACGCTTCGAAATTCCCGAAACACTCAAGAACAAGATTTCGCAGATCTTCTCTTGCGGATGGACCAGCGAGGATCAGGTGAAATCAGCGATTCACGATTGCTGGGAACAACACCATTATCTTATTGATCCCCATACCGCATGTGGCTATCATGTCTTGAACGATATGGAGGCCGATCCACTCACACCGAGAATCCTTCTTTCCACGGCAAGTCCATACAAATTCCCGCGAGTGGTCGGCGAATCGCTCAACCTCAAACTCCCAGACAACGACTTCCAATGCATGGATGCCGTCGCTGATGCCACAGGTATCACACCCCCGAGCCAGCTACGCTTCCTTGAGACGGCTCCCGTTCGTTTCAAGGACGTTATTGCAATCGCAGACATGAAAAACTATGTGCGAAAAGCCTCAACATGGGCAAATCATGAATGATTGCCGTTCATTGTGAACTTGTCGAAGTATAAACAGTGTTTTTGCGCTTGATTCCTCTGAAAAATCGGGCAAAATTCCCATTTATACTTCGACAAGTTCACAATGAACATGGAACACAAGATCCTTGGGTGTTTAATGGCGCTGCCAGCCAGGTTTCCACGTCAACTCATGTCGTATGCACTGCTCCAGAACATATATTCGTGTTCAACGCCGGTAACGAATATGTCAACGAGCCCATCCATCTCTGATTCACTGATATTCATGGCCAACTTGTCGATCGTATTGATCAGCCACACAGCGCCCTGCCAAAAATCATCCGATGCATAGATATCTACCCATGTCCTGTACGGATTTGACGCAAGATTATCCCCAGCTTCGAGCGAGAGACGCCTACCGTAATCCGCATACACCCATGCGCAGGGTAACACTGCAACAAGTATGTCCAGCACTGGTCTGGAAAATGCAATCGAAAGAATGTTCGAAGTGTATGCCCGTGCGAAGGCAGATTGCTTGGCATGCAATATCTCGTCCATGGTGATGCCATATTCCTTGACATACACCTCATGCACGGAACTGCGCTCCTTGGCAATCGCAGCCTGAATCTCTACCATGTGTTCGACGATATTGTCATCCTGCGCCTTGGCCATAATGAGCGCATGTACCTTGGCATAATCGGTGAGATACAGGTAATCCTGAAGCATATAGAAGGTAAAGCGTGCACGCGTGAGTGAACCTGCCTCCAGATCACGGATAAAGGGTTGCTTGTATCCCTCTTCCCAGACCTGCCTGGCGGCATTGTAGAACCGTCTGGCAATCGGTGAATCAGGCAAGTTTCTCAGGGGCGTTCTGAAATCGGCGAAATCCGCATTCGGCTTTTCCAAAAAAGGCCGAAACTGAGCAATCGATGCTGTATCTGCATTGGCTTGCGTGTGCAATGCTGGCAGAGCCGTTGATGGTACTTCGTTCTGTAATATTATGTGTGACATGAAAATCCTTAAGTTCTATTGAATTACAAGATGCTTGGTGCATCGGAAAAATCGTTCAGCGTGCCGTCGGCAATCAGCTGAATTGCTGCCCAATCCTTTTCTGATGAGGCGTCGTACATGGCCCACGTCTGCATCCCCGCTGATTGCGCGGAGTGAACGGCAGTGAGCAGGTCTTCAAAGACAGTGCATGATTCAGGTCTGACTCCAAGAAGACGAGCCGCATAGAGGTAGATATCGGGGTATTCCTTCCCCCGGCAGTTCCCGTCACCCGTGCTGCAGACCGTATGAACATAGGGTGCAAGACCCGCATGCTTCATGGCTGGTTCTCGCAGTGTCGGAGGCAAGGTTGTTGCAATCGCAAGTTTCGCACCTGTCTCGTGCAGATGACGAACATACGCTACAGCATGTGGCTTTGGCACCACATTATGGGCGTATTCATACGCAGCCATACGATTCCATATGGCCATCAACTCTTCGGGAGTATCGGAGAAGTGAAAACGCTGCTTGACGTACACTGCGATTTCATGAAACTGCATGGACGCAACGGATTTGGAAAAATCCTGAGGGCATTCGATGCCTCTCCCTGCGAAGAATTTCACATCCATGACATCCCACACACGCATGGAATCCAGCAAGGTACCATCAAGATCGAAAATTGCAGCCTTGCCCTCGTTCGATGTGGACGAAATGCTCATTGTTTAGCGAACCACCTGGCTCTTGCCAACAACGGAATCATCCAAACCATGCTCATAGAGGTCCCAGAAATGATGTGTTGGTCCGTTACCATTGCCAAGCATGAGTGCATGCTGTATGGCCACGGTGACATATCGCTTGGCACGTGCAATGGCCTGGCCTCTTCTATAACCAAGTGCCAGCTGGGAAGCGATGGCAGAGGAATAGGTGCAGCCCGTACCATGCGTATTCTTTGTTGGAATTCGGGATGTGGTGAACTCATGGAATTGTTCGCCATCGAAGAGGACATCTCTGGCATCTCCGTGAGCATGACCACCCTTGACCAGAACGCTCAGGCAACCCATCTTTTGTATGACCTGTGCCGCCTTGCGCTGATCAGCAACGCTCCTGATCTCCATATCTGAGATTCGCTCGGCTTCGGGAATATTAGGTGTCAGGACACCTGCACGGGGAATGATGATATCGATCAGGGTTCCAATGCAGCTCGGATCCATCAGCGCAGCACCATTCTTGGCATACATGACTGGATCAATCACCACATGCTCCGGATTGTATTGTTCGAGTTTCTCGGCAACGGCGTGCATGATTTCAGGACTGCCGAGCATGCCAATCTTGACCGCCTTGGGAGGAATATCCTCGAAGACGGCATCGATCTGATCCTTGATGATATTCACATCGATATTCTGCACGCTGATGACACGAGCGGTGTTTTCTGCAACGACCGAGGTGATGACCGACTCTGCGAATACCCCGTTGGCGCTCATCGTCTTGAGGTCTGCCTGAACTCCTGCTCCACCCGAGCAATCTGAACCTGCGATCGTAAGCACAGGAATCAGCCTGGTTCCCTCATACACACCAGAATTCTTGATGTCTGCGGCAATATCGACCGGATCGCCATGATTTGTCGCTGGGCTTTTTGTGATTATATGTTCTGCAGTGTTATTCACCATTGTTCCTCCCTACGCTGGTATTAACCAACAGGTTCTAAGGGTCAGGCATATGCCTATCTCAACTCTCAACGAGTTCCCCTGTAACTGACAACATGTCGAAGCTAACTCGCGACACCGACAACTGTCAGGATTTTAGGTAAGGAACGAAGTGCACTACATCCGGCTCGCATTGAGCAGCTCATGAGCATGGCGCAACGAAGTAGCCGACTCACTGCCAGCCAGCATCCTTGCAATTTCATGCTGTCGCGAGTCGCCTTCTACCCTGTTCACCACAGTTTCGATATGGCTTCCCCCTGCTCCATCCGATGCAGATTCAACGGTCCGCTTGCTGACTGTAAATTGAGTCTGTGCCCATGAGGCTACTTGTGCAAGATGCGTGACCACAATCACCTGAGCATTGCGGGAGAGTATGGCCAGTCGTCTGCCGAGCTCGACCGCAGCCTTGCCGCCGACCCCAGCATCGACTTCGTCAAAAATGAAGACCATGCCCTGTTCCACTGCCGAAGCTGAAGTATCGTGACCGGCTTCTCTCTCTGCCATGGATAATTCCAAGGCAAGCATCAGACGGCTCAGTTCACCACCTGATGCACTCTTGCCCATAGGCAATCGCGCAGAGCCGGGAAAAGGTGTAAACAGGAACTCAATGTCATCGCAACCATGTGAATCCAGCAACCGCTCATCCACATCAATCTGCGATGACGCACCATCAGCGGTATCGGAACGAGCAGACTCAAGCGAAGCAACAGTGGAGGCATCAAATCGTGAAGTCACCTGAACATCGAGACAAGACCCTTGCATCGCCAGGGAATCCAACTCCGAACTGACCTGGGCGCCAAGCTTCTTCGCTGCGCTCGACCGTGACTTCGAAAGTCGCACAGCACTCTCGCCAACTTCATGAAGCAACTCGATACGCTGAAGTCTCAGCGCTGCCACATGCTCGGGCGATGCTTCCACATCCTCGAGTTCAAGCTGCGCCTTATCCCTCCATTGCAACACATGCTCGACATCAGGACCCCATCGTTGAACGAGACCGTTCAAGGTGTGGATTCGCCCATTGATGACATCCAGATCGCCATCCTCGTCATTACTGTCAAGCTGACCCGCGAGAGAGAATACGATGTCAGCAAGTTCCTCATCAACCGACTCCAACCGTGTGATGCTCTCACCAAAGACTGCGGGAACGCCTATATCCTCCAACGCTCGAACGGCATCATGGATCTTGGTGACTGCGTCGGATTGATCCTCTTCCACATCGATCTGTGAAGCATCAAGTGCTGCCAAGGCCTTATTCACACCTTGAGTGATGGCTGCCAAATTTTCGATGCGTTCTCGCCGTGATTTCAATTCCTCCAGCTCACCTGTATGAGGTGAAGCATCATCGATCGCCGCAATCGAAGCTCGAAGATAGTCCGCGCGATCCTGAGCCGAACTCTGTTGACGATTCAAGGTGTTGAGACGCTCATCCAATTGCTGCAGTGCACGCCAGCGTGCGGCGTATTCCCCGCGAATCTGCTCATTATGCGCATATCTGTCAAGCATGTCTCGTTGTCTGGCACTGGATGCCAGTCTCATCTGATCGGCCTGCCCATGAATGGTGACCAATTCAGAACCAACATCGTGGAGCAGGGAACGCGGCACGGTATGCCCGTTGAGTATCGCGCGGGAACGCTTGTGAGAGGGCAAGGAACGTGTCAGAAACAGCTCTCCATCTTCCAGTTCCACACCCGCGCTTTGGGCAATGGATGAGGCGGTGCAATCTTGCTCCACATGAAATATTCCCTGTGCCCATATGTCCGCACTCGCAGTGTCAGTGCGGCCTGTCTGAACACTGGCTCCAGAAATCAGCCGTATGGCATCAAGAAGCATGGACTTTCCAGCCCCAGTCTCCCCCGTGATGGCAGTCATCCCTGTGCCAAAACCAAGATTCGCATGCCGAATGGGTCCGAGATTACGAATTTCGAGTTCCTCAAGCATCTCGGTCTCCATTCGGAGCATCATATGCCGCCATGCTGTGCGGAGCGGAAGAAGACGAATCCGGTTCGTCGTTGTTGCCGACTGGCTGCGATGGGACAGCATCGTTGTCGGATCCGAGCACTGGATCACTCCCCCCGGTCCGGCGTGATTGCGCATAGCTCATATTGCCGAACTGACCCCTAAAGTGTCGGTTTTCTCTCCAACCGATAACTGGCAGACTGAATTTGGTGACCAGCCGCTTGGTGAATGATGTTCCAGAGAGTCTTGCCAGGCGAAGCCTATCGTGTGACTCACGCACGAGAACACGCGAACCCTTGGGAACCCAGCGCTGACGGCGCCCATCGCAGCAAATCCATCCGTCCGAAGTGGACTCATCAAGAATGTCGAAGGTGAAGGTGGAACTCGAACCGATGATCAATGGCCGGGCAAATAGCGCATGCGCGGCAAGCGGAACCATCTGCAATGCCTGAACATCAGGCCACACGATAGGTCCTCCAGCAGAGAATGCATATGCCGTTGAACCCGTCGGTGTCGCGACAATGACGCCATCACAGCCAAAGGAACTCATCTCAACGTCATTGACCCGAATACTCAGCTCAACCATCTTGCCACGGTCAGAGCGTTCCAGGGTCATGTCGTTGAGCGCCCAATCGGTTATGGGCCC
Source organism: Bifidobacterium aquikefiri (assembly GCF_002259795.1). GTDB lineage: Bacteria > Actinomycetota > Actinomycetes > Actinomycetales > Bifidobacteriaceae > Bombiscardovia > Bombiscardovia aquikefiri. Next base: position 16,648 of record NZ_MWXA01000008.1, read on the forward strand.
CTTCGATTTGGGAAGCCACAGGTCAATGTGTGCAACCATGCGGGCATCGATGGAATAGTCACGGTCGGCAATCTTGCCGATTGCCTCGCTCATTTGGAAGCTCTCGAATTCGGCAAGAAAACCAACATGTCCAAGATTAATGCCGACTATCGGGACATTCGTGCATTTCACGAGTTCCGCAGCACCCAGCATGGTACCGTCACCTCCTAGAACCACCACGATCTCCGTGTCATCATCGACAACTCGTGGCTGCGAACCATACGAGGGTACCTCAAGATTATCTATCACATTGACGGTGAAACCTGATGCCTGAAGTTGATCCACGGCTTCGCTCACCACATTGCTGCTGGAACGAATACGACGATGGGTGACAACCACAGCTTTGCGTTGAACCATAAATCCATGTTCCTTCCCCAGGCAGTACGCGCTGCGTTCGGCAACGTTCATGTTCTGCAAGCAATCCTAATATCACCCAAAGAAAGATGGGGCCTGTGGCTAAACTCCAAAGGTCGAGGTTGACATTCGACGCTCTGCAGATGAGCCTGCACGTGTGCGATGTTCATCGAAGCGTGAGGTTCAGTTCTTGTGAAAGTCCATCCAGAGCAGATATTCCCTATTGCCATGGGTTCCCTCTATTGGCGAAGGCGCGGATGCCCGAACGACGAAACCCTGATCGCGTGCACAATTGATGACCTTCTGCAAAGCCTCCTGCCGCAACGCTTCACTCTCTACAATGCCATGATGTCCCAGGCGTGTGCGGCCAACCTCGAACTGTGGTTTGATCAGCAGAATACAAGTCGCTGCCTGTTGAAGCAACAAGGCAATTGCAGGAATCACATACGTGAGCGAAATGAATGAGACATCAGAGACGACGCATTGCGGCTGAAATGGCAAATCTTCTGCCGCGGCGTCTCGAATATTGACACCATCCATCTCAAAAACACGTGGATCGGATGCAATCCGCTCATCCAGCTGACCATGGCCGACATCGAGGGCAATGACTCGCCGTGCCCCTCGTCGCAGTGCAACATCAGTGAAGCCACCGGTTGATGCACCAATGTCAAGGCAATCAAGTCCTGCGACATCCGGCATCCCGAGAGGCAGAAAAACTTCGAATGCACCAGCGAGCTTCAGAGCACCGCGTGAGACATAATTCTCACCAAGATCAACCGAAATATGATCATCAGGCAATATGAGGGTCGAACTTTTCACTGCAATCTGGCCATTGACCCTCACCTGGCGAGCGGCAATGGCCTGTTGAGCCTTTGTTCGCGACTGAATGAGATCAGCTTCTACAAGCGCCCTGTCAAGGCGCTTCGGAGGGACGGACATAGACGAACGATCAGTGTGAAACTTCATCTAATTCCTGCTGCAGTCGCTTCAATACCGTGGTGAAGGCCTGAATCTGATCGCTCAAGCTCGACTGATTGACGTGTTCAAGCTCCGGAAAGCGATGCTCAATACCTTCAGCTGATGATGGTGAACCTGGAGTTGACATTGATACGGATCCATCCGTATGATGCTCAGCATATTCATGTGACGCATCCATGATTCAATCCTCTGAAGCTGTGGGTTGAAGAGCCTGCTCGATGACACTGGTGTCGATTTCTTCGGCGGCAACACCGCTATCCATTGCCTCCCAAGCGACACAGCTGGCAGCACGAAGTGCATCCAAGCCATCATGCGCATGAACTGCGGAAGTTGAGGCATCCAATTCAAACCGCTTGCCATCGAGACGCAACACACAATCCCGACAACGCCACTCGCCCATTCTGATCCTGTTCACCGCAGGATGCGCCATATCGAGTCCCAAAAGGTCACGGGCAATATAGCTTGGCCGCTGGATGACCGAGGCAGTCATGATCATTCTTGGAGTGGCAACTCCGGTAAGCACCACGAGCGAGTCATAATCGCCGCGGTTGGCGGCTTCAATATCTGTGTCCAGGCGATCACCGACGGGAAGGCAGGTATCTCCAGGAATGGGATTGCCATCACGGGAGAACAGCATTCGTGCCTCGTCGTACATCGCCGATTCAGGCTTGCCCGCAGAATCGAGTGGATGCTTACCTGTGGTTTCTATGATGGGCAACTGCAACGCGCCATTGCCAGGGGCTATCCCCTGCTCGCGGGGAATCGTCATGTCACGGTTGGTCACGTAATATTGAGCACCCTGCTCAATGGCGTAGGCCGCCTGTGCCAGTTCATTGAAGCTCAAGTCCTTATGCCATGACTGCAACACGGCATCAGGATGCTCGCGAGCATCATCGACTACCTCAAAGCCAACCTTGCGGACTTCATCGCGAAGATGTTCAGCACCAACAATCAGCACCTTGGCGCCACTGTGCAGATGATGGGTCAGCATGCGTGCAGCGACGATTGCCGAGGTGATGATGTCGGATCCTTGAGCATTGACTGCGAAGCCCTGGAGCTGCTTGGCCACGGTATCTGGAAAGCGCGAAGGGTTATTGGTGGTATACGACGGCCTCATGCCATCGGATTGTGCCTTGGCGATGCCCTCGGATGCGTGTGCAACGGGATCATCACCTCGGTACACAACCCCATCCAAATCGAGCAAAGCCAGGGCATAGCGTCTTGCAAGCGGCTCCTTGCTTTCTTTCAGGCATCGCGTGTGATTCATAACCATCAACCTTACCTATGTGATATGTCAGTTGTCACTGTTGTCAAATATAACTGTTGCCAGTTGTCACTGTGCATCAGTTGTTGTTGGATTGTGTCTCGGGCTCACCGGCATCATGGGACTCGACATCAGTTTCAGCCTCCTGTGGTGCATTCGTGCGTCGAACATCATTATGGAATGGGCGATCGCCGCGTGTCTCATGTCGACCATGACGATCGGAATATTCGTCTCTATCCGCTGCAATGCCAAGATCCTCGAAATCTCTTTCTGAGATTTCCTCCAGATCATGGTCAACGACAATTTCCTCGGCGGATTCATCATCGTCGGCATCGGCATATTTGGTCTCAAGCTTATCGAGAAGTGTGTCAAGGTCAGCTGCCTCATCGGTCTTGCCGGCCTGCTCCAGGAAGTTCTGCTCAGCCTGAACAGCACGCATGCGATATTCACCAGAAAGTCCCTTGGCGTTTGCAAGGGTTGCCACGGTATCCACAGCCTTATCCAAAAGTCCAAGGTCGGCAAGAGCTCCTGCATAGACAAGGAACATCTCGGCCTTGGCTTCGCCCTTCAGCTGCTTGCCTTCATCGGAAGATGCGACCTCCAGCGCCTTTTTAGGATTGCCTACACCACGTTCACAGTCAGCGATGAACGGCAGGTAATCCAGATAGCCATTCATGCGGAATGCAGTTCTGAATTCGCGCATGGCAAGCTTGTATTCGCCTTGACGATAGGCGATGAATGCCAGGGTTTCGCGTGCAACATCGACGCGAGATGCCTGCCTTGCTATCCACTTCGCATGATCCAAGGCAGCTTGGGGATCATCTTCTTCAAGAGCATAGGCTGCGAGCATGTGCAGTCCGGTGTTCTCTGCATGCTCCTTGCTCAGGCCGCGCAAACGCTCCTTCTCATCCTTGGAAAGCATGGACCATTCCATGCCACGAGGCATGCGTGGCTCACCAGGGCGTCGATCCGTATATGGATTCTGCGATGGGAAGCTGATCGTGCCATCTGAATTGCGACGTGGCTTATCGACTCCTCGTTCGTCACGGTGCTGATAGTTGTCGGAACCGCGATGCTCAAAGTGTCGATTGTCACGATATTCTCCGCGGCTGGCACCTTTTCTATCGAAGCTGCGATGCTCGAATCGACGCTCAACACGTCCGCCGTCATGATCATGATCGCGTCTGTCGTCACGATGATCGTCGTATCGTTTGAAATGACGCTCCCCGCGATCATTGCGATCATTGCGATCATTGCGATCGTGATGCCCGTTGCGATCAAAGCGGCGATTGCCGTAGCTGCGACTGCCGTAATCGCGACGTTCTCCACCCCGGCTATCGCCGCCACGGCTATCACGACGGTCATCGTGATTGTAACTCTTGTGGAAGTTGGGACGTTCGCCGGCCTCTTGGCGATCCCTTGATGAAAAACGACGATCGTCATGACGACGATCCCCATAAGCAGCGTTGCGATCGCCACCTCCCCGATTATCGCTGCTATGGTTGCGATTGTTGAAATGACGGTCACCATAGTTGCGGCGATCATCAAATTTGCGATGCTCACCATTGCTGCGACGATCATCATTGCGACGATCATTGCTGCGATGGTCGTTGCCAAAACGACGATCCCCATAGTTGCGATGCTCACCATAGTTGCGATGCTCGCTCGAATTCCTGTGCTCGCTCAATGTGCGGCGTTCACCATCGTTGTGACGCTCATTACTGCGACGATCGTCATTATTGCGATGATCATTGCCACGACGGTCAAAACTGCGATGATCGTTGTCGCGACGTGCATTGCCAAAGCGACGGTTACCACCATTGCGTCGATCGCCACCAAAACGACGATTGTCATTGTCACCACCTTCGCTGTGAGAGCGATTATGCTCAAATCTGCGAGATCCGTCATACTGACGATTACGGTTTTCGTGAGACCTGTGCTCGCCCGAAGCTTCATGATGCTCGGATCTCACACCCTGATCCTCTCTTCTGCGATGATCACTCGATGAACCGCGCGATTCAAAGCCACCACGAGCATGCGAACCGCCACGCGAGCCGCCGAAGTTGCCACGCGAACCTGAGCGCTGTGGCCCTCCTGAACGCCCCTTATAAGATCCTCTTCTCTGAGATGAGCCGCCGGCTCTGTTGTGATCGCCGTTACGATTGCCGCTATGCCCCGACTGTCCGGAGTTACCTTCATGCTCTGCCATATTCTTATCCTTATTCATACTGTTTGTGACATCACATTGATGCCAATGCGTTCTTTCTCAAACGCCAAGTCACTCATCACTCACTATTATGTTGTTGCCATGGGTCATTGCCGGGCAGCTCATAACTACTGTCCCAGCCGCAATATGCAATGCTATTTCTGCAAGCGAACTGCACCTATGGTTTTCTTTCCCCTACGAATAACTGCAAATCCGCCTTGCAGGAAGTCTTCGGCATCAAGTTCGGTGTCGGCAAGTTCCACACGAGCGTTATTGAGGTACATCCCACCCGATGCGACGATTTTACGCACCTGCGACACAGAAGCAAATAATCCTGCGCTCACAGCCGCCTCAACGAGGCGCTCTCCGACCACTGCCGGCGCAAAGTCCTTGCCCGTGCCATCGCCCAGCGCCACCTTCACACCGTCCAGCGAAGCGGCCAAGGTGTCGCCATCGATCTCGTGCAGATCAGCACCTCGTCCAAAAAGTGCCGAAGCCGCATCAATGGCCTGCTGCGTGGCATGCTCGCCATGCACGAAGCTTGTCACTTCCCATGCCAGCACCTTCTGCGCGTGCCGTGCACCGGGATCTTGGGCAACTTCCGTTTCAAGATGCTCAATCTCCTGTTTGGGTAGGAAGGTGAAATACTTCAAGAGTCTGATGACCTGATCGTCAGGCTGGTTGAACCAGAACTGGTAGAACCGATATGGGCTGAGCATGGTCGGGTCAAGCCAGATGGCACCACCCTCCGACTTGCCAAACTTCTTGCCCTGGGCATCGGTGATGATCGGGGAGGTCATGACACTGACATTCTCGCCACGCATCTTATGAATCAGATCAAGACCACTGACGAGGTTGCCCCACTGATCGTTGCCGCCAAGTTCAAGGACACAGCCATAGGTATCAAAAAGATGCAGGAAGTCATTGCCCTGCAAGACCTGATAGCTGAATTCAGTGAACGAGATTCCCTCGTCGGAGTTGAGACGGCGAGAAACGATGTCTTTGTTCAGCATGGTGCCGAGTCGAAAGTTCTTGCCCACGTCGCGCAAGAAATCGATGACAGACATCTTAGCCGTCCAGTCAAGATTATTCACAAACTGCACGCCGTTGTCGCCATCGGCCGAGAGAAAACGGCTGATCTGCTGGCGCAGACGTTCTGCCCACTGCTCCACGATCTCAGCAGGGTTGAGCGTTCGCTCCCCCGATTCGCGAGGATCCCCAATCAGCCCCGTTGCCCCACCAACAAGCGCGTATGGCGTATGCCCCGCCGCCTGTAAATGACGCATGTTGATGAGCTGGACAAGATTGCCTATATGGAGTGAAGCAGCCGTGGGATCAAAGCCTGCGTAAAAGCTGATCGGTTTTCCATCAAGGGTTTCAAAAAGACGTGTCTCGTCAGTGTGCTGAGCTAGTAAACCGCGCCATTGCAATTCGTCGGACAACGAATCGAATCCCGCCTGCCTGTAGTTCGTGACTTGCACCATGATCCGTGCCGCTCCCTCTGTACGCTGGAAAAACCGCGATTTATCGCCAAGCCAGTATGTCAGAGAGCACCGACACCATTAGAGCAATGCCAAGAGACCTGACTCATTCACGAGCCAGGTCAGCATTCCAAGCTTGTTCCAGCTCGTACACAAACCAGCCAGTGGAACATGCAACAGAATTCAAACCCAGGTAAACCGAGATTTTCGAGTTTTGTGGCAAATTCAAAGTATATATGCCAACAATCGTTGAAATGGCATACGAGGTTAAGCCAATTTCAGTGGTTTATACTTACGGATTGCCACAAAACTCGAAAATCTCACTTTGAAATCCAGTTTGTAAGCGCTTTCATTTTGTTTTCAGCATCATGGATCTGCTCTGAAACGCGTTCGGGAGCTGTTCCACCCTTACCGTTGCGGGCCTTGACCGAACCTTGGGTAGTGAGCACCTCACGAACCTGCGGAGCAAGGTCACCATCGATGAAACCATCGAAGATCTCGATGAAATCTGAATCTTTCAGATCCCACAGCTCTTCGCTCTGGCCTTCAGCACGTTTGACACATGCACCTGAGAGTTCATGGGCATGACGGAATGGAACGCCATGCTTGACCAGCCATTCGGCAATGTCAGTTGCCAGCGCAAAGCCGGTCGGAGCCTCCTCTTCCAGCCGTTTGCCATCGAATTGCAAGGTGGCAACCATACCAGAAAACGCGGGCAGCACCACCTCAAGCGTATCCACCTGATCGAACACTGCCTCCTTATCCTCCTGGAGATCTCGTGCATAGGCGGTGGGCAGGCCCTTCAGCGTCGTCATCAGCCCAGTCAGATCGCCAATCAGTCGACCTGCCTTGCCACGGGCAAGCTCTGCTATGTCTGGATTCTTTTTCTGCGGCATGATGGATGAGCCGGTCGAATATGCATCATCCAAACGAACGAACGCGAATTCCTGCGTATTCCAGATGATGATTTCTTCGCTCAACCGTGACAGATCGACGCCAATCATGGCAGCGATGAATGCAAATTCTGCAACGGCATCACGTGAGGCAGTGCCATCAATGGAGTTATCGGTGACACGTGAAAAACCAAGATCCTTTGCAACGGCCTGAGGATCAAGCCCCAGCGTGTTCCCCGCAAGAGCGCCAGAACCATATGGGCTTGCATCAGCTCGCTTATCCCAATCAACAAGGCGGTCAACATCACGCAATAACGGCCATGCATGAGCCATAAGCTGGTGAGCCAGCAACACAGGTTGGGCATGCTGCATATGGGTACGACCTGGCATCACCGTAGTGCCAGCCGTCTGTGACTGTTTGATGATGGAGGCAACCAGGCCAAGCACATCCTTGGCAACCACGCGCGCATGGCGCCGTAGCCACATGCGGATCAGGGCCGCAATCTGATCATTTCGTGAGCGACCCGCTCTGAGCTTTCCACCCAGTTCATCGCCTGCAATCTCAAGCAAGCCACGTTCCAAAGCAGTGGCCTCATCCTCGTCCGATTGTTGGGGAACGAATTCACCCGTATCAACCCTACGCTGGAGTTCATCGAGTGACGTCTCCATACGATGAAGCTCATCATCGCTAAGGAGACCTGCTCGCGCCAAGGCGCGGGCATGAGCGCGAGAACCGGTGATGTCATCATCGGCAAGACGCCAATCAAACTGAGTGGATTTGCTCAATTGTGACAGTTCTGGTGAAGGACCCGACGTAAATCGTCCTCCCCACAATGCGATTGATTCATGACCTTGCTGAGTCATACTCATGCCCCTATTCCCATCATCAATTCACTGGTATCAACTATTTGACATCGCCCTGTGGAACTTCCACCGCGTTGCCAAACTTCACATCACGCGCTGCGGCAACCTTGCTGGGAAGACCGTAGATCTCGATGAATCCGTTCGACGCCTTCTGATCGAAGGAATCGCCAGTTTCATACGTGGCAAGTGAGTAATCATACAGTGAGCTATCTGAACGACGACCCGTCACGACTGCACGACCGCCGTGAAGACTCATGCGAATCTGACCGGACACGTATTCCTGCGTGTCCTTGATGAAAGCAGTCAGCGACTTCACCGCTGGTGAATACCACTGAGCGTCATAGACCAGTTCACCCCAGCGCTTATCAATATCGCGCTTGATGCGATGCTGTTCACGTTCAAGGCAGCAGTTCTCAAGTTCCTCGTGGGCAGTAATCAAGGCAATGGCCCCTGGTGCCTCGTAGAGTTCTCGAGACTTGATGCCAACCAGTCGATCTTCAATCAGGTCGATGCGACCAATGCCCTGTGCTCCTGCACGACGATTCATCTCTTCGATTGCCTGCAGGGGTGTCACATCCTTGCCATCAATCTGGACGGGGATGCCCTTGTTGAAGGTAATCGTCACTTCATCCTCGACGGGAGGGAAGGCAGGATCATCAGTGTATGAATAGACATCCTTGGTTGGTGCGTTCCATGGATCCTCGAGATAGCCAGTCTCGATAGCGCGTCCCCATACATTCTGATCGATTGAATATGGGCTCTTCTCGGTCTGCTCGATCGGCAGCTTGTGCTCCTTGGCATACGCAATTTCAACGTCACGCATCAGACCAAGATCACGAATAGGGCTGATTGCCTTCAGCGTCGGGTCAATGGACATGATGGAAACTTCAAAGCGAACCTGGTCATTGCCCTTGCCTGTGCAGCCATGGGCAATCGTGTCGGCACCAAACTGATGCGCCGCATGGACCAGATGCTTCGTGATCAATGGTCTGGAGATTGCCGACACCAGTGGGTATACACCCTCATACATGGCATTGGCCTGAAGAGCCAGCATGCAATATTCGTCTGCAAACTCGTTGCGCGCGTCGACAACGTACGATTCGACGGCTCCGCATGCCAGGGCACGCTGCTTGATGGTTTCCAAGCGTTCGCCGCCCTGACCAACGTCCAGAGAAACGGCAACGACATCCTTGCCGGTGCGGTCTTTCAAATATGGAATGGCAACTGAGGTATCCAAACCTCCTGAATACGCCAATACGATTCTTTTCTTGTCACTCATAGCAACCCTTCCGATGTGTGTTCCACATGTATTATTCATGCAACGCATGTCAATTGCGCAAGCCGGTGAGCAATACGCAGCAGACAGACGAGACTACCCTTTTTGTTTTGAACTCATATGTGCCGATTCTCCTCCGGAAGCGAGCAGTAGAAACCATTCTGCCTTTTCCTGAGCGGTATCGACATCAGCTGCAATGGCCATGACCGTGTCATCACCGGCAATGGTGCCTACAACTCCCTGAATGGACTGACGATCCAACACACTGGCAACATATTGCGCAGCTCCCGAAGGAGTGTGAATCACCACAAGATTTTGTGCAGTGGCGACAGAAGTCACGAGACCCGTCAGCGTTCTCGACAACTGCTGCTCATAACGATTCAAGGCACTGTGCTCTGCATCATGTTCATCGTCAAACGCGAGGTGGACCTTGGGGAATTCCCCAGAAACGGTTGATTCCGGTACCACATAGGCAAAGCTTCCATCAGACTGACGCTGCTTGCTCGCATGCATCTCATCAAGATCCCGGCTCAAAGTCGCCTGAGTTACCTCAATACCTTGAGTGGCGAGCACCGCGGCCAGTTGCTGCTGAGAGGTAATGACAGAGTTGGAAAGTGCCTGCTGGATTGCACCGTGCCTCGCCGCCCGCGTCGGTGGCCGCCTGAGTCCCGAGTATGCTTCATCGCTCACGTCATTACCTCCTTGTCCCTGTGGTCGATGTTCAATGTCCTACTGCGTATTCCCCTGATATGCTCAGCTACCGATGTGATCTGACGATAGCCGATGCAAAGGCAATGGCCTTGCATATCATGCGAGAAGATTGTCATCCTCGCGCTGCCTGCCAATCAGCCAGGTCATCAGCGCCTTCTGCGCATGCAGGCGATTTTCTGCCTCGTCCCAGACGACAGACTGTGGACCATCAATGACCGAAGCGGTCACTTCCTTGCCACGGTATGCGGGAAGACAATGCTGGAACAGAGCGTTCGGAGCGGCATGACTCATAAGCTCATCATTGACCTGATAATCCCAGAATGGCTTCGAACGAGTCGCGTATTCGCTCTCCTCGCCCATCGAGACCCACGTATCAGTGAAGATGCAGTCGGCATTCTTCGCCGCTTCATAAGGATCAGTGGTGACAAGAATCGAACCGTCGTTCTGCCTCGCAATGGCCTTGGCATCGTCGACGATTGCTGGATCAGGCAGATATCCATATGGTCCGGCAACGGCAACATGCATGCCTGCGGTCGCCCCCGCCAGCAGATAGGAATTCGCCATATTATTCCCGGCATCTCCAAGATACGCGATGCGCTTGCCTGCAAGACTATCGACACCTCCGCAATGCTGCGCAATAGTCAAAAAATCTGCAAGCACCTGGCAGGGGTGGAACTCATCGGTCAGTGCATTGATGACGGGAACGGTGGCATAGCGTGCCATTTCCTCAACACGATTCTGACCGAACGTCCTCCAGACAATCGTTGAGGTCATGCGCGTGAGTACGCGTGCAGTGTCGGCAACAGGCTCGCCACGACCAAGTTGCGAACCGCCCTTGTCAATCACGAGGGGATACCCGCCAAGCTCGGCCACTCCCACGGAGAAGCTTGATCTCGTTCTGGTACTGGGCTTGTCGAACAGCACCGCAACGGCTTGCGGCCCTTCGAAAGGTCGTGCATAAAAACGGTTGGCTCGGAATTTCATGCCAAGTCTTAAGATCTGCAGTTGTTCGTCATGCGAAACATCGTCATCGCGCAACATATGCCGTAGAGGTGCTGTCATCTCCATCTCTTCCTTTCATCCTTTTTCTCAGCTTGAAAGCCTTGAACTCCCATGCTGTACCACTCCAATCCCCTGGCCCAATGAACACAACGGATAATCATGCATTCACATGCACGAGTCATCTGCAACATTCACCAGCGCCATGCTCAGTCGTCAGGCAAATCCTTGGGCACCTGTGCGAGTATCGAAATGCACGTTTCGACGTCCTCGGCGCTGGCCACCAATGATGGGGCCAGACGCAAGGCATTCGAAGCAACGGCATTGACAATCAGGCCATGTTCCAATGCCCAGTCGACCACAGCATGCGCGCACGAATGCGAGAGCAACACTGCGTTCAACAGACCACGCCCTCGTGTGGAGACAAACAGATCATTTCCACACGCGTCTATACCTGCACGAAGTTGCTTGCCACGTTCCTCGGCGTTGTTGACGAGACCGTCATCCTCAATGATCTGCAAGGTTGCCAGAGCTGCGGCAGCACCCAGAGGGTTCCCACCGAAAGTCGAACCGTGAAGCCCTGCGGTATACATGTCGGAAAGCTTTGAACCAAAGGCAATCATGCCGCCCATGGGAAAGCCGCCTGCAACCCCCTTGGCGAATGTGACAATATCTGGCTGGATACCCCCGCTCAGATCCTTGCGCTGGAAGGCGAACCAGGAGCCGGTACGGCCAATGCCCGTCTGGACTTCATCAACTATGAGCAGCGCCTTGTGCTGGTCGCACAGCGCACGCAATCCCTGCACATACGCTGGATCGAGTGGCAAGACTCCAGCCTCACCCTGGATCATTTCGATGATCACCGCAGCGACAGGTCCCTCGGCATACCTGCCAATGCCAGTCCTGGCAAAGGCATCATGCATGGCATCGATGTCGTTTGCCTCGACAAACGCGACATCCGGAATCAAGGGTTCGAAGGGCTTGCGGATATCCGGTTTCCACGTTGCACTCAGAGAACCCATGGTACGACCATGGAAGCCATGCTTCAGCGCAATGATTCGTGGTTCCTTGCCTCCCATGATCGAATGCGCATTGGGCAGGGTGCGGCCATACAGCTTGGCCAGCTTCAGAGCCGCCTCATTGCCTTCAGTGCCGGAATTGCCAAAATAGACATGCGAACCCTGCGGTGCTCCCGCTAGCTCGATCAGCTTCTGAGCCAGCCTGATCTGCGGTTCGGTGGCAAAATAATTGCTGACATGGGCGGCCTTTGCTGCCTGAGCAGTCAGAGCCTCAATCCAGCGAGGGTTTGCATAACCTACGGAATTGACGGCGATGCCGCCAAGAAAATCGAGATATTCATTGCCATCGACATCCCAGATATGGGTGCCCTTGCCATGATCAAGCACGCGAAGCGGCTTTCCAAAGACATGCATGTGCACATCCTGATATTCGTCAAGCCACTGCTCGTCAAGCTTCCCCAACTTTTCACCTGCTGACATACGAACTCCTCATTTCTATTCCGTCTTCAGGAACGACCATCGTGCCAATTCCGGCTGAAGTGAATATCTCATTCAACAGGGAATGCGGCTTGCGGCCATCGATAATATGCGCCTGAACGACTCCCCCATCAAGCGCGCGCACACACGCCTCCATCTTCGGTTTCATTCCGGATTCCAGATCAGGAAGCATATCTCGAAGATTTTCGACCCCGATGCGGCCGATCAACGAGTTCTCATCCGGCCAGTCGGCATAGAGACCATCGATGTCGGTCAGAATGAGGAATTTCGAGGCGCCGACAGCAGCGGCAAGTGCTGCCGCGGCCGAATCAGCATTCACATTCAGCACCTGCATCGGATTTGATTCATTCGGAGCGACCGAGGACACCACTGGAATCCTGCCAGCGCTGACGAGATCCTCAACAGCCGAGGCATCGACACTGACAACGTCACCGACGAGACCGATATCCGTCGCAACACCATCAATCATGGGTTTGCGCTGCATTGCGGAAAACAATCCGCCATCCTCGCCTGAAAGACCCACTGCATAAGGTCCATGAGCATTGATCATGCCGACCAGCTCTCGAGACACCTTGCCCGTCAATACCATGCGAACGACATCCATGGCTTCTGGCGTGGTGACGCGCAGACCTCCCCTGAACTCCGATTTGATGCCCAGCGCCTTGAGCATTCTAGAAATCTGAGGTCCGCCTCCGTGAACGACAATCGGGTGTAGCCCCACCTGGCGCAGGAACACCATGTCTTCAGCAAAGCATTGCTTCAGTTGCTGATCCACCATCGCATTGCCACCATATTTGATGACAATGCGCTTGCCAGAGAATTCCTCAAGCCACGGCAGTGCTTCAATGAGCACTTCAGCCTTCTGATCGGCTCTCAAATCGGTATGGACATCGAAATGGAAGCCCGGTCCCTTTATCTCGCTCATATCATCAGCCTTATGGTGGTGTGCCGTTGTGTCACGGTTCGTCTCATATTCGATGCCGTTGTGATCTTGCACTGATTCGTCATGATTCATAGTCTGAGTTGATTCGCACATATTCATGAGTCAAGTCGTCGGTCCATATGGTTCCCTGAGATTCTCCTGCATGCAGATTGATAACGATATCTACATGACGCGGGGTCATGTCTACAAGGGAACGGTCCTGACCGGGTTTGCCACCGTCGCAGACACGGATGCCATTGATGTCAACGCTCACCTTGTTCGGATCGTATGGAGCGATTGATTCTGGAACCGTGCCAATTGAGGAAATGACCCTCCCCCAATTGGGATCATTGCCGGCAATGGCGCATTTCATCAGATTCGATGATGCAACTGCTCGCGCACACGCCAGAGCTGCCCGCTCATCGCTCGCTCCGATCACGGTCATATCGACATCATGTGAGGAGCCCTCTCCGTCACCAACGATCTGGTGGGCAAGCGAGGCACAAGCCTCGGCAACGGCCTGATTGAACTCTTCAATGTCTGGGGTGACTTCACTTGCACCGGAGGCAAGAAGAATAACCGTATCGTTGGTGGACATGCAGCCGTCAACGTCAATGCGATTGAATGAGGTCTGAGTGCCCTGGTGAAGGGCCTGCTGTGCCTGTGCTGGAGTCACCACCGCATCGGTGGTGAGTATGCAGATCATCGTGGCAAGCTGAGGGGCAATCATGCCTGACCCCTTGACCATACCTCCAACGCGAAATCCCGAGCCTTGGATTTCCACGGTTTTGACCTTGGTATCGGTGGTCATGATCGCATGTGCGGCATCTGAACCAGCCTGCTCTCCATCGTCCAAGTGTTCGAAGGCATCATCGACACCTCGCAACACATGGTCGAGAGGAAGCAGTTCGCCAATCAACCCAGTCGAGGCGACGGCAACGCTGTGCGCATCGGCTTCCAGAAGCCTTGCGAGTTCTTGCGCAGTCTGTGTGCTTTGTTCAAGTCCTGCCTGACCTGTACACGCGTTGGCACCGCCCGAATTCACCACGACACCCCTGAGATGTCCGTCCTGAACAGCCTTTCTCGACCACTGTACCGGTGCGGCACAGAATCTGTTCGGTGTGAAGACACCGGCTACCACATCAAGAGGCCCCTGGTTGACGACCACGGCAAGATCACGCTTGCCGTGATGACTCGAAATCCCCGCAACAACCCCCGCTGCCTGAAAACCCTGTGCAAATGTGACGCTCATGGCGCTACTCCTATCGTTGTCAAACCAGTAATCTCGTTAAGTCCTAGAGCAATGTTGAGCGACTGAATCGCCTGACCAGCAGTTCCTCGATTAAGATTGTCGATCGCGGCAAACGTATAGAGACGCTGTGAATTTCGATCAATGGCAATCTGAAGATGAGCGCAGTTCGAACCCACGATGTTCTGCGTCGCTGGCATCACTCCTTCAGGCAAGAGCTGCACGAATGTCTCATGGTCATAGAGTTCTTCCCAGAACGAACGAATCGTGGCATCACTCATGCGCAGTGCAGCATCGCTCAGATGTGCCGAGACCGTGGCAAGAATTCCACGGCTCATGGGAACAAGCATCGGTGTGAACCCTATGGAAATTTCATGCCATTGCGCAGACGTACGACCCGCTGCATGCGTGAGATTCTGAAGCATTTCAGGAATATGGCGATGCGTGCCGCCAACAGAATATGGCGTTGCAGAATTGAAGGCTTCAGCAGCAAGAAGATTCATGCGCTTCAGATTCTTCCCAGCACCTGAATAGGCGACTGCAAGATCTGCAACGATGTCATGTTCGTCGACGAGCTGGTGAGCGATGGCTGGTTGAAATGCGAGTGTGACCGCTGTGACATTGCAGCCGGGTCCAGCGATGCGAGTCACGCCGTGAAGCAAATCACGCTGCTTGGAAAGCCCGCCCTGATCATTGCCGGCTATCATTTCAGGCAGGCCATACGTCCAGGAATCGACATAGGTGCCACCATAATAGGTGTCCCACATCTCCTGCTCCTCGAGCCGATGGTCTGCTCCCAGATCAACGACAATGGAGGAGCTATCCAGTTTTGCAGCCAACGCACCGGAAGCCCCGTGAGGCAATGCAAGAATGATGATGTCATGGCCATTGAGCACATCAGGAGTCGTGTCCTGAATCTTTAGACTGGCCAGACTCGGAATGTGCGGAAGATATTCACCAAGCTGGTGGCCAACGGATGAATGGCCAGTAACGCACGTGACCTGCATATTGGGATGGGCCGCCAATATGCGCAGGGCCTCTCCACCTGCATAGCCTGTGGCACCTGCCACGGCAACCGAATATTGTGCCATGTATAACTCCAAAGCTGTTCAGGCGACAAATCTTGTCTGCCGACGTGCAACAGTATATACATGTATGCAAGACATTGCATAATTATGCAGAAACGGAGTTTCCTGTCGTCCCCGATACGCTTCCAATCCAGTCATAGATATCCTGATAGAGCTGGTTTGCATTGATATGGTTGAACCACATCCAAATCATCAGGGCTGAATACAACAGGTTGATGACAATGGCTGCAATCGCAAGACCCTTGCCCTTCATATGGAAGAAACGCGTTCGATAGACGGAAATCGCACCCATGATTGCCGGCATGAAGGGGAAGGGAAAGAACAGCGCCAGTACAAAGGAAAGAACCGCATAGGGATCCCAGCGGCCATACAGTGGATTTTGATTGGGATCATTGGGATCAATGGTCGGATACATGCCACGTCTATTGAGATTGCCGGCGTTGCCATATTGCGATGATGGGGATGTCGGCGAGCCCTGCCGGCGCACATCACGTGAATTCCCATTCCTCTGGGAATCATTGCCACGAGCATCATGCGGAGTGCCCAGATAGGGATTTCCTGCCCAAACGCCTTGATTGTGCTGCTGTTGCGTCGACTCGTCCGCTGCCTTCTCCTGCCGAGGCTGTTCAGGTTCGCCATACACATAGGGATTCCATCCCGGATACTGACTGGCCATGGCACCGTATTGAGGTTGCGGATCCTGAACGCTGCCGCGCTGTGCCTGCTGACTTGGTAGGTTCTGATTATGGGAATCCTGGGATTGAACATGCTCAACATTGCCATGTTGTGGCATCGGATTGCCCGGATGTTGAATTCCATAATTCTGTGATGGACCCACTTGATC
Source organism: Bifidobacterium aquikefiri (assembly GCF_002259795.1). Taxonomy (GTDB): domain Bacteria; phylum Actinomycetota; class Actinomycetes; order Actinomycetales; family Bifidobacteriaceae; genus Bombiscardovia; species Bombiscardovia aquikefiri. The sequence continues at coordinate 33,333 of NZ_MWXA01000008.1, forward strand.
CGGGTTACGTTCACTCGAACTCATTGATACCGTCCCCCTTGTCGTTTTCTCAAGTATAAGCCACGTATGCAAAATCCGGCGATAGTACCGATACTAGTCGCCGGATAGAAAATGATGGGCTATGATGTCGGACTCAAGCTCTGAGCACAGCGCCCAAATCCTTCGCAGCATCGACAATATGCTTGCGAATTTGCTCGCTGTCCTGCGAGGTCAATGTTTTTTCAGCTGATCTGAAGGTTACCGAAAATGCAAGTGACTTCTCATGCTCTTCGACCTGGTCCCCCGTATAGACATCGAAGAGTTCGATGGATTCAAGGTCACTGCCGGCTGACTTGCGAATGCAGTCCGTGAGCTGGTCAGCGGTAACTGTCTTGGGCACCGTGAACGCCAGATCCTGACGCACCGGCGGGAATGTTGAAATCGGCTTGGCCTGAACAGGCTTGCTGTCAACCGCATCGAGCAGATCGGTCAGATTGAGCTCGAATGCAGCGGTGTGCTCAGGAAAGTCCAGCGCCTCATTCACATGCGGATGGAACTCTCCAACCGTGCCGACAACGGACCCATCAGGTAATACCACCTGTGCCATGCGTCCTGGATGCCAAGATGATTCGACATCTGCAGGTTGTGGCTGATGAAGCGTCAGATGAGCACCTATGCGATCGGAGATGCGGTGCACGATCTCGACTGCATCGGTCCAATCCACCGAACGGTTCTCGCCCAGCCAACCGGAATGTTCCGCATCGCCAGTGAGAATACCCGCTACATGCAGAGGCTGCTGCGGCAGTCCTGCATCAAGCGCCTTCAACTGGTCATCACTGGGTCTGACACCGCCAGGCAAGGCCGGAATGGCCGGAGCCTTGGGATCCCAAAGGAACACTGATCCGAGTTCATATACGCTCACATTATGCATGCCACGGCGAATGTTGCGCTGTGCAGTCAAGGCAAGGGTCATGAGCAGTTCTCTGCGAAGATATGGCCGATCTCCCGCCAGAGGATTCTGTAACTCAACGCTCACCGGTTCGATCTTCTGAGCATCGACCGAGAATGCCTTGAAATCTTCCTCTCCGACGAATGGGTAGCTCAGCGTTTCGACGAGTCCATATTCTGCCAAGGTGTCAGCAACCCAGCGACGGCGCAGCTGCTGAGGTGTAAGCCCGCTCTTTCCAAGCACCGGAGCAGAAGGAACCTTCACTGGAATCTTGTCATAACCAACAAGTCGTGCAATCTCTTCGACCAAGTCGCAGGCTTCAGTGAGATCAGGTCGCCATGTCGGAGGGGCAACAAGGAATTCCCCATTGCCACCACCACCCAAGCGGCAGCCTATGTCTTGAAGTCTGGAGGAAATCTCGTTCAGATCACAGGTGAGACCCGCCAGACGCGCGACCTCCCTAGCCTTGAAATGAATTGGCTTCGGGGCCTTCGTGCTGTCCACATCGGTAAACGCCGAGCTCGCCTCACCCTGACCGTAGTGTACGAGCATGTCAACGGCCATTTGAGCAGCTGCTGGCTGCAGCATCGTATCAACACCACGCTCGAAGCGTCGCGAAGCCTCGGAAGGAAGCTTGTGACGGCGGGCCGAGCGTGCAATCGTAATCGGATCGAAGTGTGCGGATTCAATCAGAATGTTCTTGGTATCTTCCGTTACCTCGCCATATTGGCCGCCCATGACACCGGCAAGTCCAAGAATACGTGAGGCTCGATTGCCTTCCGGCGAATCAGTGATCAACAGATCTTCGGGATTCAACTCACGCCGCTTGCCATCAAGCGTCACCAAGCTTTCGCCCTGTATGGCACGCCGAACGACGATCGGCATGGAAATCTTGTCAAGATCATAGGCATGCAACGGCTGACCCAAATCCATCATGACGTAATTCGTAACGTCAACCGGCAATGAGAGGCTTCGCATGCCTGCGCGTACCAAACGCCGGCGAATCACATGAGGGGTGTGGGACTGTGAAGCGTCGTAACCACGGATGATCCGCGCATAGTAGCGGTCGCAACCGACCACATCATGAATCGGGTTGCTGTCTTCGATTTCGATCGAGACCTCGGAACGATGTTCCTTGGGCCCATCAGACATTGCCGGATCGGGCTTCGGCAGTTCCCTGTTCAGTTCGAGAACCGGATCGGTAAACTTGGCACCCGTGGAATTGTGGTATTCACGGGCAACGCCGCGATATGAGAATGCATAGCCACGATCAGGGGTGATGTTGATCTCAAGAATCGGATTATCGAGATGAAGCAGATGCATGACATCGTCGCCAGGCTTCAATGCATCATATTGTTCCTTGGTGAAGCCATAGTCACGAAGCAGCAGAATGCCATTGTGCTCCTCGCTCAATCCCAGCTCACGTTCCGATGCACACATGCCATCAGAAATATGGCCATAGGTTTTGCGCGGCTCTATCTTGAAGTCACCGGGAAGCACTGCTCCAGGAAGCGTAACGACTACCTTTTCACCGGCTGCCATGTTTGGTGCGCCGCAGACAATGCCACGAGGTTGAGGTTGTCCGTCCTCGTCCCTGTCATTATATTCATCACCGACATCAACCTTGCACCAGTTGATGGTCTTGCCGTTCTTCTGCTCTTCGGGTTCTGCAGAAACGACGTATCCGACGACGATTGGACCGACTATCGTCGTCGTATGAATCATTTCCTCTTCAAGGCCAACACGAACGAGGTCCTTGGCAAGCTGTTCATACGAAAGATCGGCAGGCAGCTTGACATGCTCCGCAAGCCAATCAATATCAACCATTGGCATGACTGATCACTCTCCCATAACGAATTGACGGCTGAAACGCACATCGCCCTCTACGAGGTCGTGCATGTCATTGATATCGTGACGCAGCAACAGCGTTCTTTCCATACCAATGCCGAAGGCGAAGCCTGCATACACATCTGAATCGATGCCTGCGGACTTCAATACATTCGGATTGACCATGCCGCATCCCCCCCATTCAATCCAGCCAGGACCACCCTTCTTGTCAGGGAACCAGAGATCCATCTCTGCACTCGGCTCGGTGAAAGGGAAATACGACGGACGCAGACGCGTACGGGCATCCTTGCCGAACATGGCGACCGCAAGCTTGTCGAGCACGCCTTTGAGGTCTGCCATCGTCAGATTCTTGTCAACCGCTATGGCCTCACACTGGTGAAATACTGGAGTGTGCGTGGCATCGAGCTCGTCGGTTCTGAAAACGCGTCCTGGGCATGCAACATACAGTGGCACACCCATACTCAACAGCGAACGGGCCTGCACAGGCGAGGTGTGGGTACGCATGACCATGTTCGATCCCACGAACCCGGCTGCATCTTTGGCCTGGTTACCCTTGATATAGAAGGTATCCTGCATTTGGCGAGCAGGATGGTCCGGTCCGAAGTTCAATGCATCAAAGTCATACCATTCCGCTTCCACTTCTGGACCCTGTGCAATCTGCCATCCCATGGAGACGAAGAAATCCTCGACATCCTCCAACAGTTTTGCGAGAGGATGGCGAGCGCCAATAGGATCTCGTCGAATCGGCAGCGTCATGTCGACGGCCTCGCGTGCGAGCTCGTCGCTTTCCTCCTGTGCCGCAAGCATTTCCATGCGAGTGGAAAACGCTCGGCCGAAGTCCGCTCGTAACTTTCCCATGAGTTTTCCGGCATCTTTTTTCTGATCTGTCGGAAGCGACTTAATTGATTTGCTCCCCAACGTCATCGCGGAATCTGCACCCGCGTATTGTGTTCTGAGCTTGCTCAGCTCTGCTGTACTTGAGGCTTCCTGAATTTTGCTGATTCCCTCGGCAACCTGTGCCTCGATTTCGTCAGCGTTGAACGTTGCAACGTCTGCCAACTGCGGACCTTTCCTCAATTTCACGGTTCAAGCATTCGCAGTGTCTTCCTAGGCATGCGAAGAGACGATCACAGTAAGCCCCATGGGCTCGTGCGACCCTAACAGAACTCATATTCTTCCAACATGACTCGACATCGCCAAGGTATGGAGCATGATGGCTGCGCTGGTCGCAAGGTTGAGCGATTCAGCCTTGCCATACATGGGAATGTAAACGATTTTTTGACATCTGCGCAAGATATCGTCTGACAATCCTCGCGCTTCGTTACCGAAAAGAACAGCCATCGAGTCCTTACCGAGCGATTCACTGTTCACCAGTTCTGGCAGCGATTCGGATTGCTGTCCTTCGACTCCATGAACGTCGGCGGCAGTAACGTTGATTGCCGCATCTTTCATGGTGGTGAAGAAAGTATCAGTAGCCATGCGAATCAGCGGAATATGGAACAGGGAGCCGACTGTGGAGCGTACAACCTTGGGATTGGATGCATCGACGCAATTACCCACAAAAATAACGGCATCGCAACCTGCTGCGTCTGCAGCGCGAATCACGGTTCCCGCATTGCCCGGGTCTCGAATTTCCCAGAATGCCGCTAGGCGTATCGGTTCATTCTCCTGTCTTTTCTGCACCATTGCAGCAAGATCGGATGAATTCGACTTCATGCGGCCAAGATCGGCTACGGCAACGATTCCTTGCGCATCCTGACTCATCTGCATCATCACCTCGGGGCTCACATAATGAACATACATGTCTCGAATATGAGGATGCTCGAGGATGCGTGTAACCACTTCCGACGCAGCTTCCCCCTCATCCTGAGCATCTTGATAATCAGCATGTGCCTGAATATAAAGGTCTTTGACCAGCTGAGGCTCATAGGTGACCAGCTCTCGAACTGACTGGGGCCCTTCAACAAGGAACAATCCAGAACGCTGGCGAGCCTTGGCTTTCGAAAGGCGTGCAACATGTCGAACCCTGTCGGCATGCGGATTATCCATGAATTCATTTGAAAAAGGCATGACTCTCAGTCTAAACTCCCCTCACAACACCAGCGGTCCGGGGTTTTCAGCAAACCATCAGAATTCTTTGGGGCTGATTTAAGCAATGCCACAGAAGTCACACACGAAGGCCGTGTTGTATGTATATCACGGGACGCATCAGATGTCGCAGGATCGGACCCGGCCACTTCATTAACGGTAAGGAATCCAATGTTCGTGTTCAAAAACGCATGGAAAAGCGTCGTGCGGAACAAAGGCCGCAATATTCTCATCGCGATAATCGTCGCAATCATCGCGGCAGCCGCAACAATCGGACTGTCCATTCGTCAAGCTGCTGACTCGGCAAGGGCAACAGGGTTGGAAAATACCTCGGTCACAGCACAGATCAGCGTCAATAGAGAAAAACTCATTGCAGCTGCACAGTCAAGCAGCAGCAGTAGCACCAAACCAGATTTCTCAGCCGCCCGCACCGCACTGACCAGCAAATCGTTGTCTCTGGCCGATTACGAAAAATACGCCAAAGCTTCAACGGTAAAAACGGGAACATATTACACAGAGACATCCTCAGTCTCCAAGACGGATTCCTTCCAACCCGTTTCCACGACTGACACTACGTCTTCGTCTAGCTCAAGCAGCTCATCCTCACAAGGCACCACGGGAGAAAGCAAAGGAGGGATGGGTGGCGGCGGTTTCGAAGCTGAGGCGACCCAAGCCGGAGACTTCAAGCTCGTCGGCTTCTCCTCCGACACCGCAGTGAAGAATGCCGCGAACGGCACCTTTACCATGACCTCCGGCAAAGTGTTCGGCTACACGAGTACTTCCAACAATGACGTGATCATCAGCAAGTCACTTGCAGACTTCAACAAGGTTGCGGTTGGCGACACCATTTCCGTCACGAATCCATATGACACCAGCAAAACGATCTCCTTGAAGATCGTTGGCATCTATAAGAACTCAACCGATACAACGACCACAAACAATGGTCCTCAGCAGTCGAACTCGTCAGACCCCTCCAATGCCATCTATACTTCAATATCGACGCTGAAGGCGCTTGGGCTCGATACTTCCAGTGAGGTCACTACGACCGATTCATCGGGAGCATCGACCAAGTCAGCAGCCGCACAGCTGAGCTATACCTATGTGCTTGGCAGCAAAAGCGCCTACACCACGTTCACCAAGGATGTAAAGAAGGCGGGTCTCTCCTCTGACTACACAGTGTCTTCTTCTGATGTGGAAGAATATGAGTCGAGTCTGCTGCCACTGAACAACTTGGCCAAGTTTGCGTTGACCTTGCTTCTTGTAGTGCTGGCCGTGGGTGGTGTGGTACTCATCGTGCTCAGTCTGTTCAATGTTCGTGAGCGTAAATACGAAGTCGGCGTCCTTACGGCAATGGGCGTGAAGAAGGCGAAAGTAGCCACTCAGTTTGCCATAGAGCTGCTGATTGTCACGATGATCGGTCTTGGCGTGGGCGCTGTGGCAGGGGCAGTTTCATCAGTGCCAGTTTCGAACCAGCTGCTCGCCAGCCAGGTTTCGCAGCAGGAATCCCAGACCTCATCGCAGCAGTCGCAGTTCGGACGCGATGCCAATGTTGGTGCTTCCGGCTCCACTACAACCGGTAATTCGAGCTCAACGAGCGGCTCAGGCACAGGGACGACCGGTAAGACGACAGCGGCTCCAACCCAGGGTGCAGGCAATCCATTCAGCACTCGCGCTGTGAATTATGTATCGTCCATCAACACGACGGTAAGCATATCGATGGTTGGTCAGCTTTTGCTGATTGGACTCGGGCTAACACTGATATCCGCTCTGGTCGGCGTCATATTCGTCATGAGATACGAGCCTCTTCAGATACTTGCAGACCGATCGTAGATCGTCCTGTCAACACACATCCCCGTGAATCTCTGCACGTTTTAACAGTTAGGAAATGCAATGAACGAAACACAACGAGTCGATGAGGCGGCGCCATCATCGAGCAATAACTCCCCTGTCAATGTCAATGACAATGACAATGACAATTCGGAGAACCTTGACATCAACAATGAAGTGGCATCACGTACCGCCAGTGATACCGTCACATCCGCTACGGGACCGGCAATATTGGAACTGGCCGATGTCTCGTACTCATATAAAAAAGGAGGCAAGAAGGTTCTGCACAATCTCTCGCACGCATTTAAGCCGGGCGTGGTATATGCGATCACAGGGCCCTCCGGTGCTGGAAAGACGACACTGCTCTCTCTGATTTCAGGTCTCACTTCGCCAACTGAAGGCAAGGTGATCTATCAGGGCAAGGACCTTGGCAAGCAGGATCGTTACGACTTCAGAAGCCACGATATCGGAGTCATCTTTCAGAGCTTCAACCTTCTCCCCGCACTGACGGTGATCGAGAACATTGTGCTCTCGATGGATGCCTCGGGCAAAAAGTTCGAGAAGCCCAAGAAAGAGATAGCCCTCGAACTTCTCGAAGAGGTGCACCTGCCCGATGAATATGCGAACGAAAGAATTCTGCACCTATCCGGTGGCGAGCAACAACGCGTCGCCATCGCACGCGCCTTAAGCTACGACCCGAAAATCATCGTCGCCGACGAGCCCACCGGCAATCTTGATCTGGGAACGCAGCGCGACATCATGGATATCTTTGCAAAACTGGCTCATGATCACAATAAATGTGTGATCATCGTCACGCATAGTCCAGAAGTGGCGCAGGAATCCGATGAGGTCTTCCAATTGGCTCCATTGCGCAGACGCAAGCCAACGAAAACGGTTCGCCCTGTTGCAACCCGTCGTCGATAAAGCGTCAATTCGATAGCAGTGACTAGTGGAATTATCACTCAGCGCGAACAACGACCGTTGGGAAAGCGGTGATTTTCCACTAATGTTATCGCTTAAGGCCGCAGCTTTGGCCTGGAGCAACACGAAACAAATAAATCACATCACGTGGTTTCTGGGGAAGTGTTCCCGAAACCCAGTCAAAGAGGAGGGCTTTATGCCAATCTATACTTTGCCGGATTTACCTTATGATTATTCGGCACTGGAGCCGTACATATCCGGAAAGATCATGGAACTTCATCACGACAAGCATCACAAGGCCTATGTCGATGGCGCCAACACGGCTTTGGAACAGATTCATGATGCAGCGGATTCTGGCGATGTCAAGACCTCGAACCTGCTTGAGAAGAACCTCGCGTTCAACCTTGCAGGTCACAAGAATCACACCATCTTCTGGAAGAATATGGCTCCTTCCGATGGTCAGGAACCACAGGGTGAATTGAAGGCTGCCATCGAAGACCAGTTCGGGTCATTCGATGGTTTCAAGACCTATTTCACCTCCATGACTGCCGGCATCCAGGGTTCAGGTTGGGCTGTGCTCGCGTGGGACACGCTTGGCGAACGCCTGATTACGCTGCAGCTCTACGATCACCAGGGCAACCTGCCTGTTACCGTATTCCCACTGCTGCTTCTGGATCTGTGGGAGCATGCCTATTACCTTGACTATCTCAATGTTCGCGCCGACTACGTCAAGGCCTGGTGGAACATCGTGAACTGGGAGGATGCCACCAAGCGTTTCGATGAGGTTCGCAACATCAATACCACGCTCGCAAAGTAGCAAAACACAAATATCCAGAGGAATACATGAATTTGGGGGGAAGACGCCTCGGCTTGCATCAAGCCGAGGCTTTTTATTGTGCGATTTCCTTGGGTTTCACTTCTTGGCTCCTCCGGTTCTGGTGTATACAGACTATGTGACGTTGAAACACATGTCCCTACCCCGTCATCCCAAGCGAACACCACCCCGTCCGTCATCCCGAGCGAGCGATTGTTCCATTATGCGAGATGCGGCGTCTCACTTTTCGGTATTGACGGTCGTGTGGCATTCAGGTTGTGCCTTGGCAGTCGGTTCTTGAGCAAATCCGGCCAAAAACGATTTGCAAAGCACAACGTATGTAATAGCAATATGTGTATGGGAGTGCAGGTGACGCAACCGACGCGGCATGCACCTCAGCCGATGAATACGACCGGCTTGATGAGGTCGCGGGGCTTATCCTTCATAAGCTTGATTGCATCCTCAATATGCTCGAAGCCTTCGAATCGGTGGGTTATCATCAACGATGGATCAACCCGTCCATGTACGATCATGCTCGCCAGACGCTCCATCCGCAATCGACCTCCTGGCATCAGGCCTCCATGAATCGTCTTGTGCCCCATGCCCACTCCCCAATCCAGACGTGGAATCTTGACATAATCGCCACTGCCGAGATAATTCACGTTGCCGATAGCCCCGCCAGGCTTGAGCATCCGAATGGCAGGGGCAAAGGTATCAACATCACCTCCGGCAATCAGCACACGATCGACTCCCTCACCCTCCGTCATCTCAAGTATCTGATCGTCAATCGGGCCATCCTTGTAGCTGATGATGTCCGTTGCACCATATTTTCTGGCAACCTCCACACAGATGGGACGCGATCCTACACCAATAACCCGGGATGCACCGCGAAGCACCGCACCCCGCAGACACATCAGCCCCACTGGTCCAATGCCAATCACAGCGACCGATTCACCAAAGGTCACCTTCGCCATTTCCGAGGCATGGAAGCCTGTCGGCATCATGTCAGGGAGCATGCACCCTGTTTCAGGGCTGATCTCTTTCGGCAGTAGAGCCAAGTTCGCGTCAGCCTCATTGATATGGATTTTCTCAGCAAAGACTCCATCCTTGCCATTCGAGAACTTCCATCCACCCAACATGCCACCTGAATGAACCGAATAACCTCGTTGAGCTTCTCTTGATCCCCAGTCTGGCGTGATTGCAGGCATGATGACCACATCACCAGGTGCAAAATCCTTGACCAGACCGCCAACCTGGACAACTTCGCCGACTCCTTCATGCCCCAGCACCAGATTGTGCCGATCTCCTATGGCACCTTCCCAGACCGTGTGAACGTCTGAAGTGCATGGTGCCAGGGCAACTGGTCTACAGATTGCATCGAGCGGACCGCACACAGGATCATCCTTGTGTATCCAGCCCGTCTCATTCAAACCAAGCATTGCATATGCTTTCATTAGGATTTCCTTTCCACAATGGTCTTCATTGACCGTTCTTCCGCCATGACGTGCGGAGGAAACACTGCAATCCTAACAAATTGATACAGACTTTATGAATTTATCCAGCTTTTCAATACTGTCCCCAACGATGAACTGGATCAAGGCTGTTTAGTTTCCACCCAAAAATACGTATGTTCCTGTGCATACCGCAGAAATCAAGGCAACAATGGGAATAGTTACACATATTCCCATGAACCAATAGTCGATCCCGTGCAACTGTGATATCCGAGCGTGGCTTCTTGGCAGCGTGCTGCCAAAGCCTCGTGTCTCCATGGCCGTTGCCAGCATGGTCGAACGACGAATCGAAAGCACCAGCAGCGCAAAGGCCTGAGGGAAGAACGCGACAACCGCGTTCTCATCGCCCAGTCCACGCGATCTGCGCGATGAAGTCAGAGCAGCCCAATCATCCTGCAATACACTGAACAGACGTATCCCCGCCAGACCCCCATAGACGAATCTGTCCGGCAGATGCAATATCTGCGTGAACGAATCGGCCAAATCGGTCGCATCAATACCAAACACCATGATTATTGCAGGAATGCCAATCGCAAGAATACGGATGGCGGTCGCTACCGCCAGTGTCGCGGAGCGATCGGTGATATGGATCATTCCCCACTGCCACCATGTATCGCCACCGACCTTCCCATAGAGCAGCACCGCGAGTGCAGCGCCGGGCGCTCCCACGAAGATTGGCCATGAATATTTGAGTATTCTCCATGGTGAGAGGCCAGCGCAAAGGAAGAACAACAGCTCAAGCCCCAGTGCCATGCTTGCAGAAACCCAATCAAGACTCAGCAGCAGCGGAATGGTCACTAGCATGGCACCAATGAGCCGTATCGCCGGGTTCAATGCCGCAATGAAGCGGGAATGACTGGATTGGCGTGGCTGTTCCTTGCGAGCTGCAGCGTCACTCACCACAATCGTATCGTCATGAGTCTGACTGCTCGCATGCTCGGCTTTCCATGCCTGTTCGGAATCCGACGATGCTGGAACCAATTCAACGACACGTGCATCGAGTGCCGTGACCATCTCGCGATCATGTGTCACGACGATGACGCAGACCCCGTCGCAGCGCAGGGAGTTGATATATCGAACAATCTGCATCCATGTACGTCTGTCCTGACCGAAGGTGGGCTCATCGAGCAGGAGCACCCTTGGTGCCGCGGCCATGGCGGACGCGACCGTCAGCCGTCGCTTCTCTCCCCCAGAAAGGGTATATGGATTCGCCTTCGCATACTGCAGTAGATTGAACCGCTTCAGCAATGTGCGCGCAATGGACTGCGCCTGAGACTCTTCCATGCCAATCTTCAGCGGTGCGAGCATGACTTCTTCCAATACGGTTCCCTTGGCAAACTGATGCTCAGGATTCTGGAACACATATGAGATTCTCGAAGCCAGAGCCGTTGACTTCCACGCATATGGATCATCGCTCTTAAGATCGCCCGCAAGTTCAGGTGTGGCCTGAACCACACCATCCACCGGCTTCAACAGGCCAGCGAGTGTCATGGATAACGTTGACTTTCCAACTCCATTGGCACCTACAAGCGCCGTTATCTGACCTTGTGCAAAGTCAAGGTTTATATGCTCGGCAATCGCCCGACCATTTCGCCCAATAGCCAGATCGCGCGTGGCAAGGATCGTCGTCCCCGTTCCGACCTGTGGCGACGCATCCGGTTCACCTTCACCGTGCACGCGGTGTATCTCGTCCGAGGCCTTCCGATACCGCTTGGGCATCCATATGCCCAATTGCCCAAAATCCAGCGTCTCATCGGTAAACACCTCATCCGGTGTGCCATCGGCGACTATCACCGTGCGCCTGAAACCCTTTCTGGAGCTTTCGTCCTCCGCCGCATCAGATGAGTTGGAAGGGTCTGCACTGTCACGCTCGAGCCCAAGTACAACCACTCTGTCGATCATATCGATCCATGGCTCTGCCCTGTGCTCCACGAGCACCATCGTGGAGTGTTGGGAATCCACGACATTGCGCACGGCACCAACAATCTGGCGCACTCCATCAGGATCGAGATTGGCCGTTGGCTCATCGAGGAGAAGAACACCGGGACGCATGGCGAGCGCACCCGCCAGCGCAAGTCGCTGCATCTGGCCTCCACTTAAATGAGTGGTGGAACGATGCAGCTGCACATCATCAAGACCTACTTCATGAAGGCATTCTTCGACACGTTTCCAGATCTTTGACCGAGGCACATTCATGTTTTCTGGACCGAAGGCCACATTGTCACCAAGACGCTGAAAAATCGCCTGTGCATCGGGGTCCTGCAGCACGAGTCCAACCCGCCCTATGGCATCATAAACCGGTTGGTTCCCAACAAAGATTGAACCTTCAGTCGTGCCACCATCACTGTCTACGAGTTGGGTGATCGACGCACGTGATGGTGCATTCGATGGTTCATTCGATTGAGAAGAATCCGCCAGAGCGGCTTCGACCGCATCGACTCCCAGCAGCCCGGCAGCTCCCTCAAGAATCGTGGACTTGCCAATGCCAGATGCTCCAAGCAGCAGCACACGTTCACCGGCATGAATGTCGAGATTCAGGTTTCGTACTGAAAAGTTGCGCCGTGATGCATGGCGGTATCCCCAGTTGCGAAATGACAGCGGAGCCGCTCGCCCAGCGGCTATTGCCTCCGCCTGGATGGAAGGAGAGACGTCTTCTGCCTCCTTCTGCACCGTGCTGGAACTTATTTCAGGAACGTGTATCTGCATAGCAATCGCCAAATGTCTTCTCCGTTGGGTCTATATCAATGACGTTCAGGCAGTGATTCCGCGAACATCGCGGCCGGACGCAAAGCGATCGAGTGCGCCTGTATGTGCTATGGCGATATAGAGATACCACATCAGGACTCCAGCGACGACCACAGCTGAGATGATGGTGGTTATCAGATTGATGAATCCGTATGAGCCAGCCCAGTCGATGGCCTGAAGATTGGTGAAGAATGTATAGCCCCAACAACCGATGCCTGCGAGAAGACCAGATAACGCAGTCACCGCAAGATTCCATGTGCGATACATGAAGATGACGAATGCAATCTCAGCCATGATTCCCTGAACCAGACCAATATAGAGCGTTGAAATGCCCCATGCATTGCCCAGAATGGCTTCGAGCACAGCTGCAATAACCTCCGCGTACACCGCTGCCCCTGGCTTACGAACGATAATGGCGGCAAGAGGTCCTGCAAAAAGCCACAGCCCGTTGAGCAATCCGGAAAGACCAGGAACGACGGCCTCCATAGGACTTCCGGCCACGTTCCAGAGCAATGCCGCCGCCCAGAAAATCAATGAGCTTACCACTCCTATTACCGACGCAACCGCAATGTCGACAACGCGCCAGCGAAGTGAAATGCGCGAGGAACCTGTAACTGATGTCATGATGTGCCTTATTCTCTCTTGTATGCATCTCTGATGTGCATATCCCTAAAGGCACGGGAAAGATTGGACTTCCGTGCGCCGGCATTACCCGGTATACGTTCGTTCGGTCGAGGCTAAGCCTCATCTCAGCCATCCGTTGATCCGGACAGCCCCCGTGTCTGAACTCGATAATAACCCATGCCATGACCAAGGCGAAAACCGAGCAAGTTCCCTATATTCAGTTATCAAAGCATTCAGTAATCAAGCCAATGAGCCCAAGCCAGTGAGCCATCAGAGCGTGAAACACCACTCTATCGAGCCAGAGCACGCATCAGCAATGCCTCAGCAATGATATTGTTACGCAATCCGTATAGCGAGATAGATTCGTTCGGACTGTGAGCATTCGATTGTGGATCTTCAGGTCCGGTGACCAGTACCTGGGCTTGAGGGAACAGTTTCTGCAGTTCAGGAATGAACGGAATCGAGCCTCCCTCTCCCTTGTTGATAGGTTCAACGCCAAATGCCTGAGTCATTGCTGCCTGCGCATCATGGACCGCCTCGCTGCTTGGATCCATTGCCCATCCCATGCCATTCTCCAACGGCTTGACTTCAACAACGGCTCCAAATGGCGCATGCTGCTTCAGGAAGTCCGTCAATGCCTGCTGCGCCTCTTCAGGACGCTGTGACGGCGCCGTCCGCAGGGAAAGTCTGAAGGCGGCCGAATCTGCAAGAACATTGAAAGAGCCTTCAACCGGATGCGCATCAAATCCAATGACGGAGACGCTCGGCTTGGTCCAGAGACGCGAAGCCAAGGAATCTGTGCCGGTCAGCTTCCATGAAGGCAGTACTGCGGCATCGTGGCGAAGTGTTGTCTCATCGATGTCCTGCTGCAGTCCACCTACGGGCTCCTGACACTTCAACCCTGGAATCTGCAAGGAACCGTCTGCATCATACATGCTTGAAATAAGCATGGCCGCCACAGTATTGGCATCGAGAATAGGACCGCCAAATTGTCCCGAATGCACCGGGTGACCGAGAACCCGGACGATGACATCAACGGCGGTATTGCCACGCAACGATGTGGTCAGGCTTGGAATCTTATCGGACCAATTGCCCGAATCGGCAACGATGATGACATCTGATTCGAAGGCATCTTTATGAGCCTTGATGAAAGGGATGAAGCTCGGCGAGCCCATCTCCTCCTCGCCTTCGAAGAAAACCTTGATGTTGACCCCCAGATCTTCGCCAAGAGCCAGCAGACTTCCGGCATGAATGGCGATACCGCCACCATCATCGGCGGCACCGCGACCGAAAAGACGATCACCCTTCGTGGTGGCAGTGAATGCGTCGGTGTTCCATTGCGAAGGATCAGGAACAGGCTGAACATCGTGATGCGCATATAACAGGGCTGTCGGTGCATCATCGTCAACAATCTTGGAACCGACAACCTCAAATGCCCCTGGCGTTCCGTCGGGATTGGTCGACTGCACGACCCGAGTATCGACACCCAGCTTCCTGAGTTCATCGGAAACGAACTCGGCAGACCTGCGCATATGATCGCCGGTGATTCCCTTCGCGGAAACGGCGGCAAAGGCGACCTTATGCGACAGCAAATCGACAATCGCATCCCAATGCTGGTCAACGCGAGACCTTATTTCGTCCAACGTGATTTCGGTCATGATCTATCCCCTTTGCTTGCACATTCGGCCTACTGAAACGCCTCACGCGTCTACACGTCACCGTAACCTGTTCGCATGACATGGAACCCATTCAAACGTAAGAATGACGCGGATAATGCGGCACAAGTAACCTTCGATTCAGAGCCGGAAGGCGCGGGCAAAGGACGCCCGACACCAAGGCGAAAGCAGGCCGAGGCTGAGAATCTTCACCCCATCGTTCCCAAAGATCGAAAAGCCAGTCGAAAGGTCGAGCGCGAAAAGATTCGCGTCCGTCAAGACAGCGAATATGAAGCCATGCGCAACGGTGACGTCAATCATATGCCGAAGGCCGAGCGGCTCACCTCTCGTGTGTATGTAAGGGATTACATCGACGCTCGGTGGAACATTGCCGAGTTCTTCGTTCCTATCGCATTCGTGATTCTGGTGGTTTCGTTTATCGTCTCCTCGTTCTATCCCGTGCTTTCGGTGCCGCTGCTGATCCTGATGTACGTATATCTTTTCGCCTCGATCATCGATATTGCCATCATGTGGCGCGGTCTGAAACGCAAGCTTATCGCCAAGTTCGGCGAACAGTCAGTTGCCAGAGGTTCCCGTATCGCAACCTACGCATGGTTACGCTCACTGCAGATGCGCCGCTGGCGCATGCCTCGCCCTCGTAACAAAAAGCGCGGAAACTGGCCAAAGTAATTCGTCACAGTCATAGGGCACAGGCAAAGGCACAGTCATAAGGCATGCCGTTCGGCTCCCATACCGTACCAATTCGCATTCGTCCACCGTGAATAGGAATCAGCGAATCATCAATGCCGATTCCTATTCACGGTGGGCGTATTATTTCCAATCCCTGTAAGAACGTGACTATGTCCTTATTCTTGAAGTTAGACACGTTGGAAAGTCAAACTTTCGACTTGCACACACGTGGTAACTGAATCGATACACCTTGGAGGTCTCACAGATGACTGATTCACCGCAAGCACAAGACTCAAACGACAGCTTTGATCTGGTAGTCATAGGCTCTGGTCCGGGTGGGTATACGGCTGCCCTCCGAGCTGCTGAACTTGACAGAAGCGTGGCGGTCGTCGAAAAGGATGACGTCGTCGGTGGAGTGTGTCTGAACCGAGGATGCATTCCCACGAAGGC
The DNA here is from genome assembly GCF_002259795.1 of Bifidobacterium aquikefiri. GTDB lineage: Bacteria > Actinomycetota > Actinomycetes > Actinomycetales > Bifidobacteriaceae > Bombiscardovia > Bombiscardovia aquikefiri. Next base: position 49,434 of record NZ_MWXA01000008.1, read on the forward strand.
TCTGATCACCGCCGTACACGACATTGAGACCGCGAAGCACGCGCAGTCCGTTGGCGTCAATCTGGAATTTCACGGCATCGATTACGGTGCATTGATGAAGCATAAGCATCATATGATGCACACGATGACCGAAGGTCTTTCGGCGCTGTTATCACACCGCAAGGTGACGGTTATTCACGGTGAGGCAAGCATTGATGAGAATCACGATGTCTTAGTGGACGAAGGCGATTCGAGGCGCACACTCAAGGCCAGGGACATCATCGTGGCGACTGGTTCGGTGGCCCGAACATTCAACGACCTACCATTCTCGCACTCCGTCATCGATTCCGATCGAGCTCTTGCACTCGATACCTTCCCTACCAGTGCAGTGATCATCGGTTCCGGTGCCGTTGCTCTGGAATTCGCCAGCCTATGGAACACCGCCGGAGCCAAGGTCACGCTCCTGGCGCGACGCGACCGCGTCCTCTCGCACTGGAGTCGCAGAGCGGGCATGACGCTTACCAGAGAGTTGAAGCGCAATGGAATCAAGGTCATTACCCATGCCGATACCACGAGCATCGATAGCGGTGAGAACCTCGGTGTGACCGTTCATTACGATTTGGTAGAACAGCAAGCTCAGGAATCCGACACCGATGGCAAGAGAGAATCCACCTCTGAGCATCAGGTATCTGCCGATGTGGTGCTTGTGGCCATAGGACGCACTCCATCAACAGGCGCTGCATGGTTCAAGGATGCAGGCATCGACCTTGACAGCCATGGCTTGGTGAAAACCGATGAGCTGGGTCAGACCAGCGCCGAACATATCTGGGCAGTCGGCGATATTACCGCAGGCCACCAGATGGCGCATCGAGCATTCGAACAGGGCATGACGACAGCTGAGGCAATCGCTGGACTCAAGCCTGAGCCTGTTGACAATGACACGATTCCTTCAGTCGTCTTCAGCTCTCCAGAGGCTGCGTGCGTTGGTCTTACACTCGAAAACGCCGATGCACGCGAAGACCTGGACGACGTCAACGAGACCGCCTTCCCCATGCTTTCAAATGCACGCGTGCAGATGACGGGGCAGAATGGCTCTCTTTCGGTGGTAACCGGATGCGAAAAATCGCATCCCGACACCCCGATCGTTCTTGGAGTGCACATGGTTGGGCCATGTGCCACAGAGCTGATAGCCGAGGCAGAGGAGATGGTAGGCAGCAGGATGCCGCTGAGCAGAGCGGCACGCCTGATCCATCCACATCCAACCATAAGCGAAACCATTGGTGAGGCATTGCTCAAGGCAGATGGAAGGCCGTTGAACACGCGTTGAGACCGAGGCGATGCGCTCCCCCAAACCATCATTGAAGCATGCGTAAGGTGAATGTATCGGCGGATATCTGCCGCTGAAGGACTCGCTCGTCCGGTTTCTTGATAGACTATCTTGGCAGAGATTCACATGCAGATGTTCCCGAAGCAACATCGCATGTTGACCTTATATGCGTGGCCAAATCGAATGAGGGATGGTAATGGCAGACAAGACTGAGAAGACGAGCGCAAAGAAGTCCGGAAAGAAAAAGGACAGCACACTCTCCCAGATCATACAGATCTATAAGTTCACGGTTAAGGACGATCCGGCGCTTCCCTGGTTCCTTGCAGGCGCTCTGATAGCGCCAATCCTGTTGGCAGCAATCCTTCTGTTCGTGTTCCATATGGGCATCATTTCAGCGATTATGACCGTCATCACCGGTATCATGCTCGGCGTCCTTCTCGCGACGGTCACATTGACCCGCCGCTCCGACAGAGTCGGATACAAACGCATGGAGTCTCGTACAGGTGCAACTGGCGCGGTGCTGAATCGCATCACCCGTGGAGGATTCAACTTCCCACAGGATCCGGTTTGGATCGATATGAAGACTAAGGATGCCGTGTGGCGCGGGTCAGGCAGAACTGGCGTATATCTGGTTGGCGAAGGCGATTATGGCCGTGTCATGAAAGCTCTGGACCGAGAGGAATCCAAGATCAAGCGCATCACCCGTGGATCCGACATTCCCATCTATAAGATCAGCGTAGGTCATGGCGAGAGGCAGATTCCTCTGAACCAGCTTCAACGCACAGTCATGCGAAAGAAGATCAAGCTCACCAAACTCGAACTCGGTGTGTTGAACGAACGCCTGACCACGTTGCAGCAGAAATCCTCATTGGGCGTTCCCAAGGGCATCGATCCAAGCAAGGTGCGCATCAATCGCAGGGCAATGCGAGGTCGCTGATCCTCGTCCTGCCGTTAGGATTGCGGTCTGTGGGTATGTCCCTGGGTAGGGGTCTTGCAAGGGGGATACACGGTTGATGAATGAGAAACGCAGCAATGTTTCCACTCGTAGGCGGTTTCGATGAGTGATTGCTCATCGAAACCGCATTTTTATAAGCTTTTGGGCCATTCAACACTCATACGAAACATCCTCGTAACCTAAGAGTCTCGTTTGTGAAACCCTTGCTTCTAGACTTGTTATTGTACGTTCTCATGAAAGGAGCAGTTCATTGAGTGAACTGAAGACAAAGGCCGATTGCGAGGCTCTGATTAACAAAGAGGGTGTTGAGTACGTTTCCGTACGCTTCACCGATTTGATCGGCATCCAGCAGCATTTCACGGTGCCGGCACAGGACTTCCTGAACGATGCGTTCACTGATGGAATGCCATTCGATGGTTCCTCAGTGCAAGGCTTCCAGGCCATCAATGAATCGGACATGAAGCTCGTCCCAGATCCAACGACGGCTTTCATTGATCCATTCCGCAAGCACAAGACCCTCGATGTGGCCTTCTCCATCGTTGACCCAGTCACCGATGAACCATATTCGCGAGATCCACGTCAGATAGCTGCCAAGGCTGAGGCCTACCTCAAGTCCACCGGCATTGCAGACACTGCATCATTCGCTCCTGAAGCAGAATTCTTTATCTTTGACAAGGTTCGCTTCGAGAACAGCATGAATCGCTCCTTCTATGAAGTCGACTCCATCGAGGCTCCTTGGAATTCCGGCACAGACATCGAAGATGACGGCACTCCCAACATCGGTTTCAAGAACCGTGTCAAGCGCGGATACTTCCCCGTACCCCCAACGGATCACAACCAGGATCTTCGCGACGACATGGTTGCCAACCTGCAGAAGGTCGGTTTGATTCTCGAGCGTTCACACCATGAAGTCGCCGGTGCTGGCCAGCAGGAGATCAACTATCGTTTCAATACCCTGCAGCATGCAGGCGACGACTTGATGAAGTACAAGTATGTTGTCCACGAGACCGCAGCTCAGGCAGGCAAGGCAGCAACCTTCATGCCCAAGCCCATGGCAGGAGACAACGGAACCGGCATGCACTGCCATCAGTCCCTGTGGAAAGATGGCAAGCCACTCTTCTACGATGAGCTCGGCTACGGTGGTCTTTCTGACATCGCTCGCTGGTATGTCGGCGGTCTGATCAAGCACGCTCCAACCGTGCTCGCCTTCACCAATCCTTCGATGAACTCCTATCACCGCTTGGTTCCAGGCTATGAAGCTCCTGTCAACTTGGTGTATTCGGCACGCAACCGCTCCGCTGCGATCCGTATTCCTCTTGCAGGTACTTCGCCAGCGGCAAAGCGCATCGAGTTCCGCGCACCAGATCCAAGCTCGAACCCGTTCCTCGCTTTCTCCGCCCAGATGATGGCCGGTCTTGATGGCATTCTCAACCACATCGAGCCACCGGATCCTGTTGACAAGGATCTCTATGAGCTTCCACCGGAAGAGCACGCAAAGATCGCTCAGGTTCCAGGATCACTTGAAGAGGCACTCCACGCCTTGGAAGAGGATCATGACTTCCTGCAGGCCGGCGATGTCTTCACCGACGATCTCATCCAGACATGGCTCGATATGAAGAGGGGCGAACTTGATTTGGCTCGCCTCGCTCCAACTCCACTCGAGTACGAGCTCTACTTCCAGATCTGAGCTTGTCTGTAACTGAATGTTTCTGTTGCAGAAGAAGCCGCCCGACCACAACCGTGGTTGAGCGGCTTCTTCGTTTTCTTTCTGTCATCCCGAGCGAGCGAAGCGAGTCGAGGGATGACAAAAAAGCGACGCACAGGATGATGGAAGGAGAACCCACAGGATGCCAACAGCACTCGAAATAACAAGAAGAGAGGCATTCGGAATGACGAAGGAGACCCTTGGCGTCATATGGAACGTATTCCATCTCAACGTCAGAAAAGACTAATTGCCCACCCTTTTGCCTATAACCCCATTTTGATCTCCACTTTGAGCCAGTGCCATTTGTTGGCATGAAGATGTGCCATACATCGAATTAGTCAGTATGTCTTATTCTCACTACACCGTCCAATCATGCTAAAGTGCATAATCTTTACGACACCAAGCGCCACCCTATATATCATCATGGATGATAAGAAACACGGATAGAAAATAGATACATACTGGACCTATTACACAGAATGGAGACTTTCATGGATGATAAGCATTCTTCATCTGGTGGCACTGGCACTGGAGATCTTGAACTCTATCAATCCTCGGATGGACTCATACAGTTAAAAGTCCACGCAGATGGAGACACTGTCTGGCTCACTCGCCAACAAATGGCTACCTTGTTCGGTCGCGATGTCAAGACGATCGGCAAGCATGTCACCAATGCCCTACGAGAAGAATTATCGGGGATGCCAGTTGTCGCAAATTTTGCGACAACTGCCTCTGATGGCAAAACATACCAAGTGAAGCATTACTCACTCGATATGGTATTGTCCGTCGGCTATCGCATAAAATCTACGGAAGGTATTCGTTTTCGACAATGGGCGAATCATATACTCCATCGTTATCTTATTCAAGGAGCGGCTCTTAACGAGCAACGACTCCAGCAACTTAGTCAGGTCGTTACGATTCTTTCGCGTTCATCAGATGAATTAGTCGCAGGCACTGCGGATGTGCTCTCAACATACCTGCCAAGCCTGGAGCTCCTTCGGGATTGCGATACCGGAGCAATCAGCGCTTCTCCGTCATCTCGGAGCAACCCTTTCTCCGTTATCTCGAGCGTAGTCGAGAGATCTCCACAGTTGGTATCCAATGAAAGGAGATCTCTCGACTACAGCTACGCCTTCGCTCGAGATGACGGAGAAAGGGTTGCTCGGAAGGACAGGAGAAAAACACGGCGAAGAACAGGAAAAACCTCGGAATGAGCGGTTGGGCATTGTCATATGGTGCAGCGTAATCAATGATGATACACTCGAAGAGCCGTTGTTTCTGGACTCCCCACATGCCAAGGAATCCATATCGAAAGGGATAATCCGTTGCTTTCTCGTTGACTTCAAACACACAGCATTATTCTTCTATGCAATTTTGGAGCAACTTTGAAACAATTATCCGTACTTTCTTTGAATCATATTTCCTTTGCCTATCCCAACTCCCCCGAAGCCGTGTTTTCGGATATTTCCGTGACCTTTCCCCTCGGCTGGACAGCGGTCGTCGGCGACAACGGCATCGGGAAAACGACGCTCATGCGCATCGCGATCGGTCAGACGACAGCAAGCGAGGGCACGGTGGTGCCAGACCCGAAGCGGGCGATATACGGCTATTGCCCGCAGAGAAGCGATAGCGCACCAGAGAACCTTGATGACTTCGCCAACGACTGGTCGACCGAGACGATGGGAATTCGGCGCATACTCGACATTGAAGACGACTGGCCCTGGCGTTTCGACACGCTTTCTGGTGGCGAACGGAAAAGACTGCAACTTGCGTGCGCACTCGCCGTTCGCCCCGACATACTGGTGTTCGACGAACCCAGCAATCATGTGGATTCACGGACTCGTAGCGCCATCGCCACGGCCATGCAGGGCTTCGATGGCATCGGCATCCTTGTCTCGCATGACGTCGATCTGATTGATGCGACGGTCTCGCAATGCGTGTTCCTGCAACGGCAGCATGTTGGGGGTCTTAATCGCACGATTGCCGTCACGCGCAACGGCAATTACACCCAGGCCGAGAGCCAGCTCAAAAACGAAACGGCACGATCGCAGCGGGATCTCATGCAGGCGCGCGGTGAATTCCAGCGTCTCACGCGCGAGCAGACCCAAAGGAACCAGCATCTTCAACACATCGAGAAGATGAAAGATGGCTGTCATATCGATCGAAAGGATCATGACGCCCGCAATACCCATAAGCTGGCAAAAAGCACTGGTATGGATCTCAAGGCCTCTCGACTGACAGCGAATATGGCCAGCAGGGTCAGGCAGGCCGAACTCGCGGCCTCGAACATCATTACCGCAAGCAAGCGCTATGACGGCGACATCTGGTTCGACTGCGAGCCAAGCCACCGCCGAGAGCTCGTGCGCGTCGAGGCAGAGTTGATTCCCTTCGTTCCAAGTGCCGGCAGAGCGGCTGTCGGCGACTCTGTTCCAGAAACGAAGGTTCCAGAAGCGAGCGTTGCTGGCGTGATCGTTCCGACCTTGAGCATCGGGCCACAGGATCATATCGGGATCAGCGGCGACAATGGAACCGGCAAGACGACCTTGTTCCGACATATCGAATCGTTGCTCGATTCTTCCCACGATGTTGACACCAGGCTGCTCGCTCCCCAGCTGGGAGTTCAGGAGCAGGAGCAGTCTCAGGAGCGGAAACTGCGGGTGCTGATCATCGAGCAGGAGATGAATGAGGCCCAGATCGCCGCAACCTTTGACACAGTCGATGAACTGGGAAAGGAAGAATATTCGCAGCTATGCAGCTCTCTGGCGCAGCTTAACGCCGATCCCGAGCACATTCTCGCCGAACGCTCACCTTCCGCGGGCGAGGTGCGCAAATTGCAACTCTGCCTCGGAGCCCTGCGCCACCCTCACGTGATCATGATGGACGAGCCGACCAACCATCTTGACTTGCACTCAATGGAATCGCTCGCTCGCGTGCTCAAAGCGTTCACGGGATCGCTGGCAGTCATTTCTCATAATGAGCATTTTCTGAGCCAAATTACCAATATTCGCTGGCAAACCGAGCGCGATTCCAGAGCTCACACGCGTCTCAGGATCGAATAGCGAAGTATTATGGCACTTCCGGTTTTAGCGTGCAATGACTCTGTGGCTTCGTCATCTCGAGCGTAGTCGAGAGATCTCCACAGTTGGTATCCAATGAGAGGAGATCTCTCGACTACGGCTACGCCTTCGCTCGAGATGACAACAGAAAAACAGTCGAGATGACGGAAGGAAGGACTATTCGGGTTTGCCGGTGTCGAGAAGGCGGTGGAATGCGGCTTCGTCGAGGGTCGGAACGCCGAGTTGCTCAGCCTTATCAGCCTTGGAACCAGGATTTTCACCAACAACCACATAGGTGGTCTTCTTGCTCACAGAACCCGATGCCTTGCCACCATGCTCAATGATCGCCTCCTTCGCGGAATCACGTGAAAAGTCCTCAAGCCCACCGGTCACCACAACCGTCATGCCATCCAATGTCTGTGGACGATGAACTTCGGCAACTCCTTCACCCACACCATTGCGCTTCCAGCTTTCAAGAATCTGACCGCGCCAATCGCCTGGCCTATGTGCCTCGGTGAACCATTCGACAATGGATTGGGCTATCTCCTCGCCAACTCCATCAAGTTCGGCCAGCTCGTCTATGCCAGCCTCTTCAACCTTGGTAAGTGAACCAAAACGAGAGGCAATACCACGAGCCGATGTCGGCCCCAGATGACGAATCGAAAGCGCTACCAGCACTCTCCACAGATCAGCCTTTCGCGCCTGATCGATCTCTGTGATCATGTCTTGCGTCGTTCGAGAAGGAGCCGCCTTGCGAATCGACGTTCCCTCTTCCTCGGACGCATTCAACGCCTGCGGCTGAGCAGCAGATTCCTTGGTTGCTCTTGTATTCTTCGGCTGATTGTAGAAGGCATAGATCTGATGCCACAGGCCACTTCCGCCAATCCTATGCCGCTGCCGACGGCGTTTGCCATTCGATTCAGTCTCACGAATCTCTATGATCGGTGCTTCTCGCCACACTCGAACATCTCTCAGATCCTTAGTCTCAATATCAAAGAGACCCGCCTCGCTGGACAGCACCGGATGCTGAACGGGCGGAAGCCTGAGCCCCTCCATGGGTTCATAAGGTTCAGGTTCATCGCCTGCCTTGACAACGACCTCGGTGATATTCGGCGCAAAAACCTCCACGGACTCTGGTCTGTTGTCTTCTGGATTGGTCAATGCAATGGCACTCTGCTCCCCCAGATGCTCAATGTCGAACGCCTTCCGAGAGGCCATATGAATTACCCGTTCGGTCAGCTGAGCAGGACAGGATTCAACATTGGGACAACGTATATCAACGTCTCCCTCTTTCGCCGGAGCAAGTTTCGCGCCGCAACTTGGGCAGTATTGAGGCATCACGAATCTATGAAGCTTCGACTCTCTGCCCTTGCGCCGCTCAATCACTGGTCCAACCAATTCCGGAATTACATCGCCAGCCTTGCGCACTATGACCGTATCGCCGATTTCTACGCCCTTGCGCTCAACTTCTGAAGCATTGTGCAATGTCGTTCTTGAAACCGTGGATCCAGCCACATATACCGGTTTAAGGATCGCCACGGGGGTTACACGTCCTGTTCTACCAACCTGCACAGTAATGTTCAACAGTTCGGTATTGACCTCCTCAGGAGGATATTTATAGGCGATTGCCCATCTCGGCGCACGTGAGGTAGCCCCCAGCCGGCGTTGCAGTCCAAGGTCGTCGACCTTGACGACAATGCCGTCCAACGCGTGTTCGATATCGTTTCGATGTTCGCCGTAATAGCTGATCATATCGGTTATCTGACTGAATGACGCTATTTCACGGTTGTGCGGCGATACTGGAATGCCCCAGGTCCTGTAAAGCTCGTAGGCCTGAGACTGATCATCGATCTGGTCATGCCCTGCGCGGGATGCCTTGGCACCCCATCGGAGTGTGCCGATGCCATGCGCATAGAAGCTGAGTTTTCTTGAAGCCGTGATCCTCGGATCCTTTTGACGCAGAGATCCGGCGGCAGCATTACGAGGATTGGCAAATGGCGCTCTACCATTGCGAGCATTGTCGTCGTTGAGTGCCTTGAAATCATCGAAGCGCATGAACACCTCACCTCGAATCTCAACCATCTCGGGTATGTCTTTCTGAGGTCCAGACAGTGTGTTCGGTATGGTTGAAATGGTGTGAACGTTGAGGGTAATGTCTTCGCCCGTCACGCCATCGCCACGCGTCAACCCCTGCTTGAGCGTGCCGCGCTCATATATCAGGTTGAGCGCAAGTCCGTCAATCTTGACCTCGCAGGTCATCGGCAATTTCTTTGACTCGGGCCAATCCAAATCCTTATGAATGCCGTCAAACCATTGATGAAGCTCCTCGATGCTGAAGACATCATCGAGACTCAACATCCTGGACGGGTGACGAACCGACGCAAAATCATTCGAAAAGGTGCCGCCGACTCGATGTGTCGGAGATTCAGGCGTGTCAAGAGTCGGGAACTCCTTCTCAAGCTCCTGCAGACATCGCATCCGCTCGTCATAGGCAGCATCGGAAGATACCGGCGCATCCTTGATGTAATAGGCAATCTGATCCGATTCAACCCATGATGACAGCTTCGTCCAGAGCTTGGTAGCCTGCTCGGTGGTCAGCTTCACGACGCTGAGGTCCTTGAGTCTCATCGCGTCCGCATCAGCATTGCGCAAGGCGGCAATCCATGCATCACTGCCCGGTGTCATGCCCGCTGCAGAATCTGCAATGTCATCCAGATTGAACGCATGCTGCGTCGACTTCTCGCCCGCATCTGCCACGCCAACTTGCCTTGCATCAGTACCGCTCATGGCAACCCCTCCCTAGGCTTTCGCAGTTACTCCCGCAGTTCACGACTGACATCATGATTCGATTCGCCCATTCCTTCTGCCAGCATCAGGCATTGAGCGAGCGCAGGAATTGCACCTGAACCACATCGACACCGTCGTTATCATCATCGTTCATTCGTGCAGCCGCAACGGAAAGCGTGCGCGCTGGAACAAACATACCTTCATCAACGCACACACGTGCTGCCTTTCGAACAATCGACGATACTTGCGTGTGTGGCCAGATGGGCAAATCATGAGAGATCAGCAATTGCTGAGCACCTTCGATGGTCTGCGGCACCGGAATGCACTGTGACTGAGCACGGGCAAGCAGTTCTTCGAGCTCGCCCTGCAACGTTGGAATCTTGCCAGAACTGATATGGTCACTCATCATGTATGCGGCCACGGCAACATCGAATTCGTCGCGCATCCATTCCGCATAGGCAAAGCGATAATAGGCAAAGGCTGCATCATCTCTGTCGAGCGCAACGCGCAAGGCATTCAAGGTGGCCGCACGAGCGGAATCCCAGTCCTCATTTCTTGCCAACTGAACGGCGAGTTTCAAATGAGAGAGCGGATATGCAGGAGCATAGGCGACCATCGCATTCAAATGCGGCAAAGCGGCAGTTGCACCCTTGATCTGAGCCAGAATATCAGCCAATTCCATATGCGCATAGAAGAGATTGTCAGGAATCAGCACCGTGGATTCGCGTGGTAATGCAAAGAGCCTGTTATAGACGACACGCTCCGCATACGAGTTGAAATAACGAGGCACTCCATCGTTGGCAGCGAACTGCGCATCAAGTTTTGCCACCGATGCCTCGACAAGTTCTATCGCTTTCTCAACCTGACCCGAGAACAGCAGATCGCGTCCCTTCAAACGCTGTGTATCGAGATCATGGGCGATTGCAAAGGCGAAGTCAGGGGTGTCTTCAGAATCGATCAAAGCCTTGGTTGCCTGAGGGGCAAGCTGCGTCAGCTCAGGATCATTGATCTGATTGACCAGTTTCATTGCCTGGCGTGCCTTGTCAACGGTCGGAATCGTGGTGTCTCCTGCCATGCGGTGGAATTCATTCACTGCATTCTGCAAGAGATCCTCGCGTTGAATCGAGAGATCGGACGCAAAACGAGATCCAAGAATCCTTGCCACCGATGGTGAGAGCTTGACATCAGCAAATTCAGGTTCCTCCTGTGCTCCTCTCGGCGAGAAACGAGTATCACGCAGATCGAAATCAGCATTGACGGGGGTGAGACCACCAGCGCCGTCCACATTCATGACTGCGCCAAATTCCTTATAGAAATCCTTTGGCCTAGCCAATCCATCACGACGTAGACGGGTAAGGAATGCCTCTCGTTTGAAGGTGACCGTCACCATATTGCGGACAGTCGGGTTCTTGCGCAACACATTCAACGGATCAGAAGGATTTTCTTCATTGACTGAATCCTCGTGCATGTCGGTATTGGAAAACGCGTCATCCTGCATGCTGCCATCATCAATGGCTTCGCCACCATCATTCGCGAGATCAGCAGCATCTGAAGCGGAAGATTGCTCGCCGTCCGGTGTGACATCGGATGATTCCGGAACGCCATCATTCTGCCCATCATGTGGATTGGAGAAGCTGATTTCATCGAAATCGACATCCTGCATCATGCTTTGGAATGTCTGATTAATCGATTCATCCGATTCATCGTGGTGCTTGATGCCGTTATGTGTATTGCCATGCGTCGGATCGCCGTGAACATCGCCGTCCTTGGGATCGGCCTTCGAGCCGGAAGCCTGTACGGAGCCATTCCTGATGCTTTCAAATGCGGTCAATGCCTGATTCATGAGCTCTGCGATAGCCGAATCCTGCTCGGCAACGGCCTCTTCGAGTCCAATCGAGTCGATGTGCAATGACACACGGCGAACATGGCTATCAGCACCGAACGCGATTGCGGCCATGATGATTCCAACGCGCATATTGTAGTCTGCACTCATGGAAGCTCGTTCCGCTTCGCTGATGTCAACCCAACCCTGCTGATCTTCATCGAAACGACTCGAAGGCATCATGGCTTGGCCCGCCGTGGTGAAGCCCAGGGCAACGTCACCGCCCAATAGATTCGAACGCAGCTCGACATCGAATCGATATGGCAGATGAAGCTCTCTCAGCATGGTCGATACCGCTTGGCGATAGACCCATTCGGAGCCATGAGCGTCTTCGAAAGCAAGGGACTCGTGCATATGGTGTGCTCGTGCTGCAGGATCAGGGTAGACATTCCAGATACGAGAAGCCACACCACGCGAGACACCCTCGATATGCGAGGCAGCCCCCTTGGCATCATCATGCACCGGATCGAAGCCTGCAGGCGGATAGTCATCAACCTGCAGGGCGGACAGCGCTGGGTTGAGCAGCAGGGCAAAGTCAATCTGTGCTGCCTCGGCTCTGGTGACCGTGTCTTCCGTGGGGAACACCCCCATACGCGCATTGCGCTCAAGCCAAGTACTGACTGAGGAGAATCTATTGAGATTGCCTTCGATCTTCAACGACCGCAAGGCAGGTCCGAATGCCAGTCCTGAGTCCCATGAGAAGAAGTAGCAGCCGGAGTACGAGGACGTGAACAGATGCAGCGGTTCAGCACCATGCACGGCCTCCAATCCGCCTACGGGATCGAGTGCACCCGCCTCGCGCATGATGTCTGCAAAGTGGTCTTCAAGGCCAGATGCACGCAGACCCTTCGCACGCGCCTCGATCGTGTCTCTGACAGCACGCCGGATTGCACCAATGGGAGCCTCACGATTGAGTCGCCTGAAGATATTTCCAGATCCGAAACCAATCAGGAATCCGTCAAGCTGCGGCAACATGTACGTGGTGAAGAATCCGATGGCGAGCGCATCTCGATATTCGAGATTGAAACGCATGTCATGTGGCAGTTGCGGCCGCAGTTGCTCGAGCGTATATCGATTCCCACTCTTGAGCCAAGAAGCGAGCCATGTCATTCGACCAGTCTGATCGCGGCCGACCATACCTCCCTGCACCGCCTTGATGGCGTGTGGTTCGGTCTCGTCTTCACTCCCGAAACGTGGTCCGGAGGGCAGACTGACATCCCCCTCCTTACTGAACATGAAGCTTGCATCAAGACTGTGCGTGTCCATGTCAATATCGGATCCAAGAAACACTCTCCCTTTGTCATCGGCAAGAGCTACCTGTGCAAAATGCGTATCATCTGGAAAGACGCCAAGCGAAAACGCCTTTCCCTTCATTGAAGGGAATTGCACCCATCCAATCGCCAAATCACCGGGGATACCTCCCATCGCAGGCAGGATACGTCGTTTGATCCACGGGCTCAACGCTTTCGAAGACTTCAGCAGCTCACGCATCATCCGGCTCTGTTCGGGGTCATTGTGCTGCTCGTCATCGTTCTGAGCGTGGAATGCGTGGTCATTGCCATGTCCAGCAATGAATTCGGTGATATGACCGACTCGCGTCTGCAATTTTGCAAAACGCTCGGAAAGCGACAGCTCACGCAACGATGTGCGCAATTCCTGCTGCATCAATCGCATGCTGCGCCTGTACTCTGCAAAGTCGAAGAAATGATTGATGGTAAAAGGCATAAGCATCATTGTTTCAATGCAACACGACATGAAGCCCATAGAAAAAGGGACATATGCCCCAAACACCGCTTCGACATGCCGCGGCCATTCTGGTTTTGCGCAACCTGGCGTGCAACAATCAGTTGGCAGGGCAAAATATAAGATTATGGGGATGAAGCATATGTCACTATCACGGTTCAGTCCGAATCGAAGTCGATTGGGAATCACTGTTGCCGTGTTGACTGCGCTTCTGCTGATTTCTTGCGTCGAAATCTTTGGATTCAATCTTGCCCATTGGCAGACGCTCTCTAACGATTCGCAGACTCTGCAGCTGGCAGATGCAACCCAGTCCGGGACCGGAACGGATCTCATTCTTGGCTCAGGATTGCGCTATTCAAGAGCTTCTGGAACGCTCACGATCACCGATGCAACCAGAGCCTATCTTGATATTTCAACGGATTCGAGCAGTGTATCCTCGCTCACTTTGCATGTGAGTAGGCAGCATATAGCCTTGTCCGATTCGCAGAACGTGAATGTCAGAATCGACACACTCACCAACGGGTCAGGCCGCACCACCGCGAATGGCACTGATGCTGCAGCATCCTGGTCTGTCTCTGGAACTCACACAATCAATGCCTTGGTCAGCGACAGCCTCACGATGCAGCTTCGACCGGCATCAACGCAATCCACGACAACTCGCATCTGGATTCAGGAACCGGCCAAGACCACGCTGACCATCAGCTCCATAACGCTCAATCCACGGGTCCCATTGAACATCAGTCCACTGCGCATTGGATTGATGGCACTGGTTGTGATGGTGATCCTTGCGCTTATGCCATGGTCTCGCCTATGGAGCATGCGGCTCGATACTTCACGGACGGCCTTGCGCTGGTCCACAGGAATCACCATCATGACAATGCTGGCCTTTGGGCTGGTTGGCGCAATCACGAGTATTGCAGCGTATCAGTCTCAGGAATTTCATAATCCTGGCGGCTATACCTACGATTACAACCAATATGCCTACCTTGCCGATGCCTTGCTTCATGGCCGCCCCTGGCTTGAACTGAAGGTTCCCCAAAGCTTTGCGCAGCTTGCAGACCCCTACGATGTAGCCGTTCGCGAACGATTACTGAGTCGCGGTGTCACACCTATCTATTGGGACTATGCCTTTTTCGACGGCCACTGGTATTCATATTTTGGTGTAATTCCAGCAGTACTGATCTATATGCCGTATCAGGCCATCACATCGCTGTGGGTCAGTAACGGTCTTATGCTTCCCACCCCTGCCGCCATGAGTATGCTCACTGCACTTGGCATGATTTTTGCAGTACTCCTGGTGATTCGAATATTGCAACGCCACTTTCCTCACAGCTCGCTTGCAGCCACGGTCATCTGCGTCATGGCAATGCTCCTTGCCACCAACTTCCCGTACCTCACCAGTTCAGGCATGTTCTATACGGTTCCCTTTGCAGCTTCGTTGGCGCTTACCTTCATGGGTCTATGGTTTTGGCTGGGCAGCCGAACATCATCCTCCAGACTTTCGTATACGCACGTCGTTGCAGGTTCGGCATGCATCGCCATGAATCTGGGCTGCCGTCCGACATTCATTCTGACCGCATTGCTTGCGATACCGATTTTTGGCCCATATGCCCTGGGACTCATACGCACACGGCGCATCAGAACCTTCTGCACCACGCTCGCCTGTGGCATAATCCCAGCTATTGCAATTTTCATCCCCCTGCTTGCATACAATTACTGGCGATTCGGCAGCATCACCAACTTTGGCAATGACTATCAGATCACCGTCACCAACATGACGCAATACAAGGCACCACTTTCAACGATTGCACCCGTCATCGGATATTACCTTGCACTGCCATCGAACTTCACGTCTGCATTCCCGTGGGTGGATTATGCTCCCGTGCCCTTGAACTCCTGGCAATATGCAGAGCCGGCGCTCGGTGGCATCTTCTTCATCGCGCCCATTCTTCTGATGATGGTTGCACTGCCACTGCTTACTTCGAGGCTTCACGCACGCCACATGCTTGCATCCGCATATTCCATGCTGGGATTGGGAATTCTGCTCCTGCTCTTCGATGCTTACAAGGCCGGATTCTCCTGGCGATACATGCTCGACTTCTCTTGGCTTTTTTCATTGGTGTCCGTGCTCTGCATCGCCGAACTGCTCTCGCGCATCCCACCTCACCATCAATCGAATTTCAGCTCAATTATGACGCGTGACATGGGCAAATCTCAAGGCAGCGAACAAGCCACCACACAACAGGTCACCACTCAGCAGGCCACCGCACGGTGGACCATTGCACGTGGAACCATCGCACAGTGGATCATCCTTGCCCTGCTGTTCATTACCGCCATCATGGGCATTCTCGGCACACTCCTGCTCTGGGAACGCAACGACCCCACCACATCACTTGCGTTGGCACAGTGGTTTATCGCCTAGATATGTGCCCTGCTGTTCACACATCGATGAGCCAGTCGGATGATGTGCTTGCCGCGCAGACGATTGAGATACTCGGTATATTGGAGTCGTTCGAAGGTACCTTCATAATGTTGTCATTAATGTCGAATTATTTCGACATTAATACCCACTCAGCGCTCAGGAACTCGATGCGGCATAGACATCGCATCGTCTTCGGTGATTGGACGAATTACCTTGCACGGCACTCCGGCTGCAAAGCTGTTCGCCGGAATGTTGTGAGTCACCATCGAACCCGCGCCAATGACGCATCCCTCCCCGATGGTCACTCCACCGGTGACGGTGACGTTGGTTGCCAGCCAGCAGTTATCTCCAATGGTGATGGGCGCACCGTATTCATAGTCGAAATCGCTGCCATCCGCCGCTTTGCGAATGTTACGGTCCTGCCACCGCATTGGATGAATCGGGGTAACAATCGAGGTGTGCGGGCCAAACATGACCTTGTCTCCAATGGTGACCGGGCATACATCAAGAATGGTGAGATCGAAATTGGCATAGAAATCTTCGCCAATGGTGACGAAATCGCCATAATCCAGATACACGGGTCCAGCGATATAGCCGTTTGCACCCATGTGCGGCAACAGTGCGCTCTGGATTCTCGATCGGAGCTGCACATCTGCCTCAACCGAGCGGTTATAATCTTCGCACAGCGCATGAGCGCGATCACGCATGGCTGAAAGCTGTGGATCAGCGGCGTTATAAAGCTCCCCTGCAATCATGTGTTCGAGTTCAGTGGTCATGTCGTTGCTCCTTATGTATGCATTGCGTATCAGATATAGATCTGAATGATAGTGAGTTTCACGGATGCGGGCGCATCATTATGCCCGCAACAGCTCGTCAATCTGTGAGAGAACTGCCCGAATCTGCCGTTCGAACACGTGCATTTCAGGCAGGAGTGATACTGCCAGCACGCCGTTCGATGGCATGTCAAAATAGTACCCAGGTTGGGCACTCAGGCGATGCTTTCGCAACAATGCCAATACCAACGCATCCTCGTCAATGACTGAGGGGAATCGTAGCAGTACATTCCATCCGGCCTGAGCAGGGAGCACATCTGCAACACCTGTTGGATGTTGTGCAACCATGCTCAGAAGGCACGTATAGTTGGCTCTCACGCGTGCACGAACCTTGCATAGCTGAGTGTCGGCGAGAGCCAGTAACTCTGGGATGCGTTGAGCGATGATGTTGCTCATGGGAAGATAGTCATCGGCGATGGTATCAAGCCGAGTCAATGCCTCCTGCCTTTCGCGCTGCGGTCCAGATACACGAATCCAACCAACCTTCGCATGCGGCGCAGCCAGCAGCTTTGAAAAACCATCCAATGCGAACGTCAGAACCTGCGATTCCCCTGCAAATCGCTGTCCAACGGTTTGAGCTCTTTCAAGCTGTTCCTCGTCAGTCTGAAGAGAGTATTCAAAGAACACTTCGTCGGCAATGATAGCAAGGCCATAACTGGCACATATCCGAATCAGCTGCTGACGTTCCCAGCTCTGCACATACGAAGCGGTGGGGTTATTGGGATTGATCAGCACAATGGCCCGTATACGCTGTGGATTGCCATGAGCCAGCTGCTCCTCTATCGCAGCGATGTCAATCGTCCACGACCCATCAAAATGCAAGGGATAACTGATGGAACGCACGCATTCGAGCCGTGCTATGGAATCCACGAGAGGATAGCCTGGCTTTGGCACCATCACCGCATCCCCAGCGTCACAGAGCAGCTTCATGAGCCACGAATACGCCTGAGAGGTGGAACTCAGTACAAAGAGTGCGTCTGGATCAGGCTGGATCGCACCTTCATGCTTGGCAATGAACGAGCAGATTGCCTCGCGTGATTCGCGCGGACCACGTGGATCAGCCCTGTAAGGTCCGGGCAATGGCTCAGGGGCAAGTCCATGAATCGTGGGATTGGCATCATTGAGCTTGGAGAATGTGACTCCCCTGCTTCGATCCTTCGCCTCTTCATCGGCAATTGGGTTGAGCGAACCATATTCGACACGAGACGAAAAATGCATAAGCCCGACTATCCCCTTATCATTTGCCACGCTCTCCAATATACGTTGTGCTTTGTAAGTCGGTTTTCGAGTAAATCCGAGCGAAAACCGACTTACAAAGCACAAGGTATAGAAAGAGTGACTCCCAAAGCACAGCCTGAGCACCGCATATTGGTGAAGAAAGACTTCAGTCCTGGTGAATCATCGCATGATAGGCTGCACCAACGATGCCGGCCTGATTGCGTAATTTGGCAGGAACTATAGGAGTTTCGATTTCAATCTGTGGGATGAATCTGTCGCTCATGCGGCTGACTCCACCACCAACAACGAAAAGATCTGGATTGAAATAGGTTTCCAACATGTGGTAGTACCTGGTGAGGCGCTTTGCCCACTTCTTATATCCGAGATTTTGGTTTTCGCGAACTGAAGCAGCGGCATAATGCTCAGCATCGTCACCCCTGAGTGTCAAATGTCCAAGTTCACTGTTGGGAATGAGCACGCCGTTATAGATCATTGCTGAACCGATGCCTGTGCCAAGCGTGGTGGCTATGACGAAGCCATTCTCTCCCTTGGCAGCACCAAACTGAACCTCGGCAAGACCTGCTGCATCAGCATCATTGACCACATCGACATGACGGCCGACTGACTCGCTGAGAGCCTTCTGCACATCGACGCCAAGCCACGACTTGTCAAGATTGGCCATGAAGTTAAGTGCCTTGCCAGGTCGAATCGGAGCAGGGAAAGCAATGCCGACGGGCATGCTATCAGGAACTTCAAAGCGGTCCAGCATTTCCTTGACGACCTTGCCCACGGCATCTGGCGTTGAAACCTCAGGGGTCAGGATCTTTTGACGTGGCTCGGCAATATCGCCGATATTCATATCGACTGGAGCTCCCTTAATTCCGGAACCACCAATATCAATGCCAAAGGCCTGCGCCGTCTCAATCATCTTCGATCTCCTTGTATCAAACGTGCCCTCAGCGCAACCGCTTTCACCGCAATCCGCGCTGTTTGCTGTTCCATTAACAACCAAGTTATGCAAACGATGGCATTAGCCAGTGTTCCAATCACCTGATGGCCATAACTGTAACGAGTCGTAAAGACAGATACGGCGTGCCGCATTGCACGACACGCCAATCCCTTGCACTGCGGACAGCAAACGTTTTCATTGTTGCCCAGAAGAGCCGCTATTTCAAGGCAGGCATGGGCTGCCATGATGGATCATGAAGCAATGCACGAGAGTCCCACCATCCATGGATCAGCTCTCGAAGGCCGGTCATGAAGTGGCTTCGATCCACCGCAACAAGGCGTATCACTTCCTTGGCACATGTTGCAAGTGTGCCAATGGCGAAGAGCAGTGGACGATAGTCGCCATGAAGCATGAAGTAACGGGCCATGTAGCCACGGTTTCGCATGATGTAATACCGGTTCATGTCTGATGTCGAATTGAGCTGACGGACTCCTGCGATGTCCCAGTTCGCAATTTCTCGAGTCCGTCTCATTACCATATCGGGAATGATGATGGGACTCGTGACCTTGCTCGCGAGGTAGCCGTACAGAGTGTCATCCCAGTAGATAAAGAATCGGGGATCGGGCAGACCGATCTTCTCAACGACGTTGCGAGAAATCATGCCGCCTTCAAAGCACATCGTGTTCATGACCTTGTATCCGGCGTAGCCAAATCCAGCAGGCGCAATCGGATCGGGGATGCCGAGCGATACAAGGAAGTGATACTGCCAATAGAATGGGCCACCATCATAATCGAGACGGGAACCCTGTATAACCTCGTGAGAACCGGACCACTTCTCCAGATGGTCAAGTCCTTCTGGCAGCACGGCAACGTCATCATCCATGACCCAGAACCACTGAGCGCCAAGGCCATACGCCTTGCGAATGCCCACAGAAAAGCCGCCGGAACCACCTGCATTGTGATCCATTGGAACATATACCACGCGTTGATCATTCCCACTGGCATCGGGAATCGTCTTGCCCCATTGGCGTGTGATATCAGCGCCGAACCGCTCAACCATGCCGGCCGTCTCGGATGAGCTTTCATTGTCAACGATCACGATACGCCACGGTGCCTGGGTGAGCTTGGTGATCGATTCGAATAGCACTCCCAAAAGTTGTTGACGCTTAAATGTGACTACAACCATTGCAACTTTTTCCATAAGTCCTATTCTCCCACCACCGACACGACAATGCATACGAGTGTATATTTTTCCACGATTGCTGAGTGCAGGTCGTGCCTTCAGTGACGCTCTGCATATAGCTTGTGCTTTGAGAGTCGCCATCCCCTCGTCACCCCGAGCCCACCATCCCTTCGTCATCCCAAGCCCGCCGTCCCGCCGTCCCTTTGTCATCTCGAGCGTAGTCGAGGGATCTCACCACTGAATATCAACGACGCAGATCTCTCGACTACGCTCGAGATGACAGAAGAAAGAATCAAACATGACGTTGAATTTTTTGGAAAGCATATGCATTTTTTAAAGCTGGTTTTTTCGACATATTTCTCACAGCGAAGGGCTGTGATACATTAGGATTCGTCAGTTTCAGGGTTTGGTGAAATTCCTTACTGGCGGTAACGACAGCGCTAGCGAACATAATGGCGCACATGCGAAGCCCGCGACCCGCGAAAGCGGCTGATTCGGTGAGATTCCGAGGCCAACGGTTACAGTCCGGATGGAAGAAACGAGGCTCAGCATGAGCATGCCTACACATAGTGTCGATCCACATTCAACCAAGAATGACGGCGAAGGACGCTGGTCGACTCGTCGCATCGCAATCTACGCATTGTTCGTCGCGTTGGCAATTGTCGCCAGTTTTATCGAATTTCCGATTTTCCCTGCCGCACCGTATCTCAAATACGACCCTTCGGGAATCGTGTCATTGATTGCAGGATTTGCCTTCGGGCCGATGGCTGCCGTGCTGGTAAGCATCCTCTCCTGGATACCTCACATGTTTGCTGACCCACTCGGCAGCATCATGGCAATCGTCGTGGCTTTAGGATTGAGCGTTCCGGCATCTCTTCTGTATCGTCGTTTCCATTCACGCATAGGTGCACTCTATGGCATTCTGCTCGGAGCTGGGTGCGCTTTGATCGTTGCCTTGCTCGGCAATCTAGTGGTAACGCCGCTGTATGCAAACATTTCAGTGGAACAAGTCATAGCTATGATTCTGCCGATTCTGCTGCCATTCAACCTGCTCAAGCTCGCCATCCATGGCGTGGTGACCTTCATCATCTACAAACCGATTTCGATGCTTGTCAAGCGGTGAAGCACATATGATCCATACCGATATGTTCGCTGCTCCTACCGTTTCCTCTTCCCAGGCCATTCATGACAGTGCCCAGATTAACCGGTCAGCTTCTGATACTCATACGAAACAGATCGCCAACGTTCAACTCACTGATGTGAGATTCAGCTACGATCATGGCAGAAGCTGGGCACTGGACGGCATTTCCTTTGACATTCACAGAGGTGAATACATCTGCATTCTCGGTGCGAATGGGTCTGGAAAGAGCACACTCGGCAGAATTCTGGCAGGATTTGTCAGTCCCGATGCCGGTCAGGTCGACCTTATGGGTCAAACGGTTTTTTCCGGAACTCATGCCGACGAACAAGCGTATCGGCAGGCACGCCATCATATCGGCATGGTGTTTCAAAATCCCGAAGATCAGATAGTCACGACGGTAGTCCAGGACGATGTGGCCTTTGGCGTGGAAAATCTTGGCGTGCCACATGATCACATCGCAACACGCGTGCATCAGGCTCTCGAACAGGTTGACATGCTCGACTTTGCTCTAGCCGACCCTTCGCGTCTCTCGGGCGGGCAGCAGCAGCGGGTCGCCATTGCTGGCGCCTTGGCCATGCATCCGGGAATGCTGGTGCTCGATGAGCCGGTTGCCATGCTCGATGATGCCGGTCGTCAGGAAGTGTCAGGAATCATTCAAAGGCTTCGCGACGAGAAGACAACGATCATCAACATCACTCATATGTTTGAAGATGCCCGCACCGCAGACCGTCTGATCGTGCTTGATCATGGAACGCTCGCATACGATGGTCGTCCGAACGCCTTCTTGAATAGCCCAGAATTGTTGAAAGCTCACGGTCTTGAAGATATTCGCGAGCAAGAGCTCGGAGCACAGCCATTGAGCATGGCTTCCGACACGAAAAACACACATGAAAAGCGCAAGCAAGCATTGGCAATCGATCATGTGACATTTACATTCAGCGATGCCCATAAGCCAGCCTTGAGCGATGTGAGTTTCAGCGCCAATCAAGGCGAGATCATTGCCATCGTTGGTAGGAATGGTTCTGGAAAATCAACGTTGGCTCGTCTTATCTGCGCACTTGCCAAGCCTCAGCAAGGTTCGATAGAGGTCAATGGCATCAACGCCTATGGTGCTCGCGGGCACCGTGGCAGAAGGCTGCGCAAATCATTGAGAGCATGTGTAGGATATGTGATGCAGCATCCCGAGCGTCAGTTGTTTGCGGATACTGTTGAGGCCGACGTTGCGTATGGACCACATAACCTAGGATGCTCGGATGACCAGACCCGACAACGGGTAGATGAAACGCTCGAATTTCTCGGCATTGCCGCATATGCTGAACGCTCACCCTTTGCACTTTCTGGCGGCCAGCAGCGATTGGCCGCAATTGCGGGAGTAATAGCCTCAGAACCCACCGTTCTTGTTTTGGACGAACCAACGGCTGGTCTCGACGCTCACGCGCGTTCTCGAATGTATACATTGATTGCACAGCTCAAGGCACAGGGCACGACAATCATCATGACGACGCATTCGCATGACGAGGCCGAGCTACTGTCAGATAAGGTCGCACTGCTCCATCATGGTTCGCTGCTGGCCTTTGGAGAGCCAAAGGACGTGCTTCCTCTGTATGACGAGATCACGGACAGGGCTTTGAACCTGCATGCACATTCCGATAAGCGTCAGCAGGGCTTCAACCCTTCTGACCGCTCCCCCATTGCCAAGAAATCTTCATGGATTCATCTGCTCGATCCACGTGTCAAGATGGTATCGGCTCTGGTGATGATGTTCACTGCCTTTGCAATTCACAGCCTCTGGCAGCTCGCATGGGCTGCAGTCGTGGTGTGTGGCATAGTCGGAATGTCTCGGCTCGGTATTCGCCATGTGCTGCAAACGGTGAAAATCTTGCTTGCGATGTTGGTCGTCATGGGAGTTCTGAACCTGCTGGTGACTCGTAGCGGCACAGTGCTCTTCCAATGGGGCATAGTGATGGTCACCGATGCCGGCATCATGTCAGCCGTGTTGTATACCTGCAGATTCGCTCTTGTTGTGATGCTCGGAGCTGTGGTGATGCAGACCACGACTCCTACAGAAATGACTGATTCCATGGAATCGCTGCTATCCCCATTGAAACGCTGGGGATTCCATGTGCAGGAACTCGCATTGGTGATGTCGCTGGCATTGAGATTCATACCAACCTTGACACGCGAAGCCCGCCAGATTATCGATGCTCAGGCTGCTCGCGGTGGCAGTGTCGAAACCGGCAGCCCCATTGAGCGCGTAAAGGCACTGGCTTCCATTGTTGTACCGGTGTTTGCCGGTGCTTTGCGTCATGCAGACAATGTGAGCCTTGCACTGGATGCCCGCTGCTATGAGGGCGGATCAGGGCGCACTCACTTCCGTATGCTCAAAACCCACAAGAAAGATTACTGCTTCCTCGCCGGATCAGTCTTCTATATTGCACTGCTATTCGCAATTCCGGCAATTTTCTGACATCTAATCACAACAATGTACCCGGGGTTTCGAGTTTTGTGGCAATTGCAAAGTGCAGAATCCAATATTCGGCTTTTCTTCGACGTAATTTCAACGATTTCTTGCCCTTATACTTCGCAATTGCCACAAAACTCGAAATCTCGCAAACTTGCAACAAAAAATGTCCGCTCACTTCGAACAGTGAGCGGACATCTGAGTCTCTGACGCGTGGTTCAGAAGAGTTTACTCCTTCGAAGTTCCCGCATCAGTTGGAGAAGCACCAGAACCTTCATCATGTTCACCGGATGGCGTTCCTGCGGATGCGCCCACCAGCTCAGGCTTATCGCCATCTGCACCAGGGGTGAACGGCTCGCCCTTGAAGGTGAACTCTCCGAGAATGCCTTCGCCGGAAGCATCAATATGGACGTTCTCATTATCACCGAGATCTCCCATAAGAATCTTCTCAGAGATTGCATCCTCAATATCACGCTGAATCACACGACGCAATGGACGTGCGCCAAGCAGGGGGTCAAAGCCCTTCTGCGCGAGCAAATCCTTCGCGGCGTCCGTGAGTTCAAGCGACATGTGACGTTCGAAGAGACGATCGTTGAGCTGATGAATGTCAAGGTCGACAATCTCACGAACTTGCTGCTCGTTGAGCTGACGGAACACAATGATGTCGTCGAGACGGTTCAGGAACTCAGGACGGAACTGCTGCTTGAGCTCGCCCGAAACCTGATCCTTCATGCGCTGATAGGTCGTGTCCGTTCCGCCACCAAGGTTGAATCCAGTGTTGGCAGCCTTCGCGATGTCACGCGTACCAAGGTTGGTAGTAAGAATGATGATCGTATTCTTGAAATCAACCTTGCGTCCCTGACCATCGGTCAGATGACCGTCATCAAGCACCTGCAGCAACGTGTTGAAGATGTCTGGATGGGCCTTCTCGATTTCATCGAACAGCACCACCGAGAATGGCTTGCGACGCACCTTTTCAGTGAGTTCGCCACCCTCTTCATAACCGACATACCCCGGAGGAGCACCGAAGAGACGTGAAGCCGCGTACTTCTCGGAGAACTCAGACATATCGACACGAATCAACGCATCTTCATCGTCAAAGAGGAACTGTGCCAAAGTCTTGGCAAGTTCGGTCTTTCCAACGCCGGTAGGACCAGCGAAGATGAATGAACCAGCTGGGCGACGTGGATCCTTCAAACCAACACGGGTGCGTCGAATCGAACGGGACAACGCCGAGACGGCCTCATCCTGACCAATGATGCGCTTGTGCAGTTCCTTCTCCATGTTGAGCAGCTTCTTGGACTCAGCCTGAGTGAGCTTGAAGACGGGGATACCAGTGCTCGAGGAAATCACCTCGGCAATAACATCTTCGTCAACGACCATACGAACGTCGGATTCGCCTTCACGCCAAGCCTGTTCCTTCTCCTTGCGCTCAGCCTCTACCTTCTCCTGCTTGTCACGCAGGTCGGCAGCCTTTTCGAAGTCCTGATCCTTGATCGCCTGATCCTTCTCCTGGTTCAGCTTGGCAACCTTCTCGTCAAGCTGACGCAGCTCTGGAGGCGCTGTCAGACGCTTGATACGCAGGCGTGCACCTGCCTCATCAATCAGATCGATGGCCTTGTCAGGAAGATTGCGATCCTGAATGTAGCGAGAGGAAAGCTCTGCGGCAGATTGCAAGGCACCGTCAGTGATGGTTACGTGATGATGGTTCTCGTAGCGGTCGCGAAGCCCCTTAAGGATTTCGATGGTTTCCGCGATGGTAGGTTCGGGAACCTGGATCGGCTGGAAACGACGCTCAAGCGCAGCATCCTTCTCGATGTATTTGCGATATTCATCGGTCGTCGTAGCGCCAATGGTCTGGAGTTCACCACGAGCCAGCAGGGGCTTCAACATGTCGGAAGCACCAAGCGCTCCGTCTGCCGAGCCTGCCCCAACAATCGTATGAATTTCGTCGATGAAGAGCACGATATCGCCGCGAGTCTTGATTTCTTTCAGAACCTTTTTCAAGCGCTCTTCGAAATCACCACGGTATCGAGACCCTGCAACCATCGAACCCAGATCGAGCGAATAGATTTGTTTGTCCTTCAACGTCTCAGGAACGTCGCCATCCTTGATCTTCTGAGCCAGTCCTTCGACAACTGCCGTCTTACCAACGCCAGGTTCTCCAATGAGAACAGGGTTGTTCTTGGTGCGCCTGGAGAGTACGACCATCACTCGCTCAATTTCCTTGCTGCGCCCAATGACTGGATCGAGCTTGCCTTCGACGGCCTCTTGGGTGAGGTTTCTGCCGAATTGGTCAAGGATTGCAGATCCGGTCTGTCCTTGCTTGCCTTGGACTCCACCGGCGTTGGCCAGATCGCCCTTGGCAGCATCCTTTGAATCGTGGCTGCCGCGAATCATATCGATGGTGCTCGTGCGAAGATCCCCAAGGTCCACGCCCATCTTGATCAGCACCTGTGTACCGACGCCTTCGCCCTCGTGAATGAGACCGAGGAGAATGTGTTCCGTGCCGATATAACTGTGCCCGAGCTGCAATGCTTCACGCAGACTCATTTCCAAAACCTGCCGCGCGTGAGGAGTGAAAGGAATATGGCCGTTTGGAGCCGCATTCCCTTTGCCTATCATCTCTTCGACTTGCTTACGGGTAGCTTCAAGTTCGACACCCTTGGCTGCGAGCGCTTTCGCTGCGACCCCTTCACCCTCACGAATCAACCCAAGCAATAGGTGTTCCGTACCAATGTAATTATGTTGAAGGGCGCGAGCCTCTTCCTGCGCCAGCACTATTACGCGCCGCGCACGGTCGGTAAACCGTTCGAACATGCTTGTCCTTCCCTTGATGACTGTATGTAACTCTACAGATTTGCGCTGACGTTTATTTCCAAGCACTTATTGATTGCGCTATCAACGCAAATCAACGATATGCTTGGGTTGGAATACAACAGACGGAATGAAGATTCCAAGACCACGAAGTTGGGAGGAATTCATGGCTGAAGAACACATGACCGATGAACAGCTGAATCACAACCAGGACGCTCAGAGCCGAGAAGTCAAGGATCAGCAGCAGGAATCATCCGAAGACCACGAATACGACGATGATATTGTTGTCGGACTCGATGGCTCTCGTGAATCATTTGCGGCATTGCGGTGGTCTTTGGCAGAAGCCAGCGCATCAGGTCAGAACGTCAACGCAGTATTCGGATGGACCCCGTCTTGGAACGCTGGCACTGAGCCAAAGACAGACGAGGAATGGGACAAACTTCGGCAGACGCTGATTACTACCTTGAACGATTGGGTCGATGATGCGATCCCTGACTTTGATATGGATCCAGAACGACTCACGCTTACTTCCGTACAGGCTTCCGGCCCTGCTGCGCTTCTTGAAATCGGAACGCATGCTCAGCAGATAGTTGTAGGAAAACGAAATATCGGTCCACTGACACGATGGTTCCTGGGATCGACGTCTGCACCATTGATTGAGGATGCCAAGGTTCCCGTGACGCTCGTCCACATTCCGCCCGAGGATTCGGTGTCTGTGAGAGCAAGCATCGCAGCTGCCTTGACAGTGGCTGGCACAATGTCCGGAACAACGTCACCCGCCACGAATGGAACTCCCGGGCAGCCGGGTAATTCTGCAGATAATGCAGGCAATCAGTCAGAGAACTCAGAAAATCAATCCACGAAAGACGAGGCAAAGCTGCAAAATCGCAGTCCTTTGGTTGTCGGAGTCGATGGTTCTGAGATCTCCTTGAAAGCATTGCAGTTTGCCGCGCATGAGGCAGACGTTCATGGTTTCGACCTGCATGTACTGCTGTGTTGGCAGATGAAGGATTTGGGTACGATTCCCGGTTATGAAAATGCAATCGCTCCGATCCATGTCGGCCAGCTGCAGGCTGAGGAGAAACTGCGCGACATTGTCGCCAAAGTTCATGTTCCCAATTCAGTGACGATTCATCTGCACGCATTCCACACCACCGCGGTCAAGGGAATCATGGATGCTTCGAAATATGCAGGCTGGATCATTGTCGGATCCCGTGGGCTGACGGGTATGAACGCCCGACTGCTTGGATCGGTGAGCCGACAGCTCTTGAACCTTGCAGAGTGCACGGTCACCATCGTTCACTAGTCAGATTGCTTGGATTCGTCGGATGCTCGGGGTGAAGCCTTGTCGTCGGATTGAAGCTTTTCGATCAATTCGACTTCAGGGCGTTCCTCACGCGGTGCCTGCTTCACGATGTCAATATGGAGGTCATCGAATGCGGGTTCCGATTGCACCCACAGCGGGCTCATTTCAGGTGGGTTGATGTCAGAATGCTCTCCGCAGCCATGGTCAAGCGACACCACTCGCCCATCATCAGGACTCCAGCGGTTGGCACATACCCCGAACATGGTTCCCAACTCCCCACTCAGAGGGATGTAGAATCCGCATTCATCGCAGGTATGCCCTTCCGCGGCCTTCGTAGACAAAGACTTCGGACCACCCTGACCTGCATACCAACGTTTCGCTGCCTCGGAGCGTCCAAGTGGACTCAATACACGGCGGCGTGCAAGATGCAATGTATCCACTGCCTCTTGAAGATCCTCGCTCGATTCATGTTCGGATTCGTGATCCTCGGCGGCGGAATCGGCAGATGCAAGGTCAGAACCCCCTGAACCGGCATTCTCTGATTGAGCATCTGCTGCATCGGGTTCATCTGAATCTGGTGCAACAGATGACACAGCAGCATGAGAGGCATCTGGGGAATCTGTGGCATCTGGGGAACTGACTGTCTGAGCCGCCGCATGAGCCGCAACAGCATCGGTCTCCTTGGTTTCAACTGCCTCACTACCGGCTTCAGCAGCATCAACCTTGCGGAATCCGTCTTCGAGCCGCTTGTCGTCACTTTCCGTACCCATGACATCGGTTACCGAAAAGTCTTCGGGGACAAGCCGATCCTTCCATGGCACCCACTGTGGGGATAGCAATGCCCCTGACGCAGGTATCAAGGAAGACTCGTCGACTGTCCATCGATCGGCTTCGACATCGTGATATAGGGTCACTGACCACTGCCAGCTCTCATAACCAGGAATGTGTGCCTTGAATCGAAAATCTGTCACGCCATCGCCAATATCTTGCGAAGTGATGAATTCGCCTACTTCGCTCTCTTGTGATGCCACCTGAAGTGCGGTAAAGCGCGCCATCTCTTCGGGATCAATGTCCGAATTCATGTCTCGATCCTCAGTCATGCGATGCTGTATCCTCGTATCTCTTTCTAGAAGACTCTAGCTTCTAGTCTTGCACGTCAAAATTATCGGCAACTGCACGAAGCAGCGTGGCGAGTTTCTTGGACTCCGCAGGCGCAGGGTAATGATGTCTTCGCAGACCGTTGCCCGCAGAATCAAGCAGCTTGATGAGATCCTCAACGATTGCTGCCATGTCATCGGCCTTGGGCCTGGTCGCCATGACCACCGATGGAGCTGGCCCGACAAGAGTCACGTCCAAAGCCTGTGGCCCTTTACGCCCCTCCGCTACGGAGAACTCGACTTTAGCGCCCTTACGGAGGGTCTTCACACCCGCAGGCAGCGCGAGGGCAGGCAAGAATACATCCTTGCCTTCGTCGCTTGTGATGAAACCAAAACCTCTGGTCGCATCGAACCACCGTACTCTTCCGCTGGGCATAGTCCACCTCTTCACAACTTGGGACACATCTCAATGTGTCGTGATACGTGTCTTGTCATATCAAACACCCAGTCTACCTCAGGGGCGGCTCAGCAGTGCCGAGTTCAGGCTCTGAGCTTGATTTCCAAGGGATTTCAGTCTCTTGCAGAAGGTTGCTGAGAATCAGCATGCGTGTTGTCCTTCTTCAGGACGCCATCGATGGCTGCGCTCTCACTGTGCACATCGCTCTGCGCCTTGCCCTTGGCAGCAGAACCGTGCTGTATGTTGCTCTTCTGCCCTTGAACAGTCGATTTCTGGTATGTGGCGATTTCTGCAAGCGGAAGCACGATGGTGAAGGTCAGGCCTCCCCCATCGCTTTCAGTGGCACAGATCAAGCCTTTGTGCGCCTTCACGATGGATTGCGCAATAGCGAGGCCAAGTCCGGTTCCACCCTTTTCGCGCGCGCGCGAGGGATCAGCAGTATAGAAGCGTTCAAACAGTTTCTGATGGGATTCCGGTGGGACGCCTGGTCCATGATCAATGTATTGCATGACCGCATAGTAGTTGCCTATGTGAGTTGCTTCGCCCACTTCAACCGCCTCGATGAATTTGGCAAAGGAAGCGTAATTCGAAGGAAGTGTGGAAAGCTGCTGCGGATCTATCGTTGCCGGAAGCACATTCATGGCTATCTGTACGGGGGAATCGCTCGGCGTGTAACGGTGAATGTTGCCCACGATGTTGGTCACCACCTGCCGAATTCTTGATGGGTCACCTTGTAGATGAACCTCGGGAATCGCCGCCTCACTAAATTGGAAGTTCATGGGTTTCGTCGCATTGAGCAGTTGACCGGACACTTTGGGCGTACCTGATTTTGCTTTCTTCCTGGAACCCAAGTCATCGATATTTGGCTGATCCGACATTGAAACCGTTGGGTTTGTTCTTCCCAGATCTATGATCCCTCGCTGAATCGTTCGCGCAGGATCCAGAGCATGCAGATCCTCGGAAGTGTCGTTGACAAGAGTCGTCAGATTGATTTCGTGGTTGAGTTCGATGCCTCGGCCTTCATCGAGTCGCGCCAGTGAGAGCAGATCCTCGACCAAGATGGCCATTCGAGTACTGGACGCCTCGATATGCTCGATTGATTTATCAGCTCGTTCCAATGCTCCAGGATAGTCGCGCTGCATCTTATAGAGTTCCGCATATCCGTGGATTGCTGCCAATGGCGTTCGCAGTTCGTGACTTGCATCGGAAACAAAACGTTTCATCTTATTGGTCGTTTCGGTCTGCTCATGGAAGCTTTGCTCAATGCGTGCAAGCATGGAGTTCAACGATGCGGAAAGCGAGCCGACTTCAGTCGTTTCTGGAACGGCAGGTATTCGTTGTGACAAATCACCCTGTGCTATCTTTGCCGCTGTCTTCTCGATTCGTTTGAGAGGCGTGAGCGTCGAGTTCACAATAAACAAAGCCAGCGCTGCACCCATCAGAACCATGGATGCGCCGAACACGATGCAATATTTCGTCAGCGTTCGCATCGTATCGATCTGGTCGCTGAGTGACAGTCCGATGAAGAGCACGCCATGCGTATCACTCTGGCCTTCAGCGCCCTGCACTTCCCACTTCAGCGCAAGCACTCTCCAGGGTGCCTTGGCAATACCGACCGTGGTTGAATCAGGATCTCCAGGAACATTGGTATAGCTCACATGGGCGGATGTCGTGAACGGCACCGAAATCTGGACGTTCCCCATTGTTCCTGACGCAGGAAGATTGGGAGTGGAAACGATTCCGGATGGAAGGCTTGGAGTCAGTGGTGTCGTCATGATGTTGCTGCCATCATCACGAATCTGCAGGAAGTAGTCGGTTGGGCCGAGCGCAGACTTATCGCTGTCTTCCTGACTGAGCTGACGGATATTGCTGAAAACCAGTGAAGCCTGCCGATTGAGCTGCGTATCGGTTTTTTTCAAGAGATATCCACCGACCATCTGTCGGATGGCCACGGTAATGCCAAAGGTGCCAAGTATGAGTACCACGATCATGCTTGCCACGAGCTTGGTGCTCAAGGGTATGGAATCCACATTGTGCGCGAAGGCCCGCGAGCACCTTGAAAACCGGTGCTTTATCCTGGCTTGGAACGAGCGCTTCGTCTCGCTCACATCATTGCGTGTGCCCATTATGATTCCGCATTGGTCTTTGGCTCGCGAATCATATATCCGATTCCACGCTTGGTCTGGATCAGGGCATCAACCTTGTGGACCTGGCCACTGCCGTCCTCCACCTCGATGCCGTCGACTTTCTTGCGAAGATACGAAATGTAGGATTCGACGATTGCCGCATCGCCGCCCCAGTCATATTGCCACACATGATCCAGAATCTGCGCCTTACTCAGCACCCTGCCTTCGTTATCCATAAGGTAGCGCAGCAGCTTGTACTCGGTAGGACTCAAATCGATTGCCTGCCCCGCACGGGAAACATCATGCGAATCCTCGTTGATTTCCAGATCACCGACCTTGATAATCGGGTCATCTTCAACCTGCTCGCGGGTTCTGCGCAGGATGGCACGGATACGCGCAACAACCTCTTCGAGGCTGAAAGGCTTAGTAACATAGTCATCGCCTCCGACCGTCAGACCCATGACCTTATCCTGGGTGTCATCTCGAGCGGTAAGGAAGAGCACCGGCGCATCGATGCCCTCCTGGCGAATGCGACGCGTGACGGTAAAACCATCGATGTCTGGCAGCATCACATCGAGCACAATCAGATCTGGCTGTGTCTTTTCTATCACCTCGATGGCCTCTGAACCAGAGGCGGCGGTCTCGACTTCAAATCCGGCAAAGTGCAGGGAGGCGACCAGAAGATCCCTGATGGAAGGTTCATCATCAACAACCACGATTGTGGCTTCTATTGGCTTGCTCATGGTTATAGCCTGACTCTAGAGGCTGGAGGTTCCCTGAGAACTTTCTGTATTATTCGTGCCATCTTGCCTACTCTCGCTTTCAGCAGAATTTCTCCCATGCCGCGCATGCCGACTTCTCGAGGATTTTCTCAATGACACCCCGGTATTCTTACGCTCTCCACGATGTGAATGTCTGTGGCCGCCTGGCTCCTTGCCCGCATGCCTTCTGCGCATAATCGTCACGACAAGGGTCACTATGGCCAAGAGAAGCAGCACAGCGGCGAAGATTGCCACGCCCACCCATACGGTCGAGGTAGTGGTTGAGGTCTTTTTCTCCTGAACAATGGCATTCATCATGTCTTTGGCGGAAGCCGCCCAGTCAGGAGTGCTTTGAGAAACGATTGGATTGAGCGCAGCTTTCGAAAGATCGTCAACCGTTGACTGTTTCTTCAACCATTCATCTGAATTCGAAGAAACGGCAACGACCAGATTGCCATCCTGTGAAGCCACTGCGAGCATCACGGTATTGGGCTGAGGATCCAATGATTCCAATAGCTGGCTCGTCCATGTATTGGGATTCTTGCTATCGTCGAAGTTTGCCAGATACAGGAGTCTCACGGTGACGCCTGTCTCTTTCTTGGTACGGGTAATCGCGTCCGTCACTGAGGCAAGATCGCCGCCAAGAAGATTCTGAGTATCGGTTATTGCATCAGAAATTGTTGCCGATGACGAGCTGCTCGAAGAAGCATTTGTGGACGAGGAATCAGATGCACTCGGCGAGGCACTGGATGTCGCCGCCAAAGCTGGATTGCTCGATAGCGTGACAAGACTGATTGCAGCAACAAGGGCAAGAACCGATGCTATGACGGCAACACAAATGCGCACTGCAACATCACTGCCGCGCCTGCTCGCTGCATCCTTGTGCGCAGCATATTCGACCACATTGCCGTGACCGTTATCGGTTATGTCCATTATTCCCATATCCTCCACCCTAGCGGCTGGAATATTATTTCCCCGTATTTGTATCCATCACCTTATGCGAAAGGAATATCTATGCCAAATTATCAAGTTGATTCCGAACGAATTCGCTCTTCAAGTGCAGCCGTCTCTTCCTCAATCAGTGCAATTCGTGATGCGGTCTCGGGCATGTATGCAAATATCAACGATCTGCAAAGTATGTGGACCGGTGGAGCGGCATCTCAGTTCAATACCGTTGCCGATCAATGGCGAAGTGCGCAACAACAGGTCGAGCAGTCGCTTGAGGCGATTCAGGATGCTCTTGCAAAAGCCTCGACGCTCTATGAGGACGCCGAGTTGCAGGCTTCGCGCCTTTTTATGTGAGTACTTATGCAAAAAGGGGCGGAGAGAACACATCTCTCCGCCCCTCCTCATGAATGAATCACTTCAACTCACGAGAGCGCTGATACACGCCTGCCGAATCATTATTTGACTCAGTAACCCATGTCAGGTGCGCCGCCCTGTGCCTGTGGTGCCGGTGGTTCCGGCTTCGTGGCCACAACCGCCTCTGTGGTCAGGAACAGGCCAGCAATGGAGGCTGCATTCTGCAGGGCAGAACGAGTCACCTTCACAGGATCGGCAACGCCGGCCTTGAGCAGGTCTTCGTAGTCGTTGGTGGCCGCGTTGAAGCCCTCTCCATCAGGCAGTGAACGAACCTTGTCGATCACAACTGCGCCTGAAAGACCCGAGTTCTCAGCGATCTGCTTGATAGGAGCTTCGATTGCGCGGAAGACAATGGCAGCACCAGTTGCTTCGTCACTCTCGAGCTTGACATCCTTCTCTGCCTTGGCAGCTGCCTGAATAAGAGCAACGCCACCGCCAGGAAGCAAACCTTCCTCGATGGCAGCCTTGGCATTACGCACTGCATCTTCAATGCGGTGCTTGCGCTCCTTGGCCTCAACCTCGGTTGCGGCACCCACCTTGATGACTGCAACGCCACCAGCGAGCTTTGCAAGACGCTCCTGCAGCTTCTCACGGTCATAGTCGGAATCGGTGTTCTCAATCTCGCTACGAATCTGCGAAACACGAGCATCCACTTCGTCCTTTGCGCCGCCACCGGAAACGATGGTGGTTTCATCCTTGGAGACGATGACCTTCTTGGCAGTACCAAGAACGCTCATGTCGATGGAATCAAGCTTTAGGCCGAGCTCGTCGGACACAACCTGTGCACCGGTGAGAATTGCCATGTCCTGAAGCATCGCCTTACGACGATCTCCAAAGCCTGGTGCCTTGACCGCGCAGGAATTGAACGTACCACGGATCTTGTTGAGGATCAGTGTTGGAAGTGCTTCTCCATCAACGTCCTCTGCAACGATCAGCAGTGGCTTGCCGGACTTCATCACAAGCTCGGCAATGTGTACCACATCTTGCTGGCTAGAGAGCTTTCCGGAAGTCAACAGAATATACGGATCTTCAAGAACGGCGGTCTGCTCGTCAGCATTGGTGACGAAGTAAGGCGCAATATAGCCCTTGTCGAAGCGCATGCCCTCAGTGAAGTCAAGATCGAGACCGAAGCGGTTGTTGTCCTCGACGGTAACGACGCCATCCATGCCAACCTTGTCCAAAGCTTCGGCGATCTTCTCGCCAACCTCAGGATCGGCAGCGGAAATCGTTGCGGTAGCAGCGATCTGCTCCTTGGTCTCTACGTCCTTGGCAGCCTTGACGAGCTCCTTGACGATTGCGTCCGAGGCCTTCTCGATGCCGCGACGCAACGCGATCGGGTTGGAACCTGCAACAACGTTCTTCAGTCCTTCGTGAACGAGGGACTGCGCAAGAACCGTTGCAGTTGTGGTGCCGTCGCCTGCAACATCGTCTGTCTTCTTGGCAACTTCCTTGACCAATTCAGCGCCAATGCGCTCATAAGGATCTTCGAGGTCGATTTCCTTGGCGATTGAAACACCATCGTTGGTGATGGTTGGTGCGCCATAGGTCTTGTCAAGAACGACATTGCGTCCCTTTGGACCGAGCGTAACCTTTACTGTGTTCGCAAGCTTATCCAAGCCAGCGAGCATTCCCTGACGAGCTTCCTCGTCATAAGCAATGATCTTTGCCATTGTCTCCTCCATAAACGGCTTGAGGTATTACGTATCCACTCCTCTACGAGCCTGCTCAATAACCAAACCGTCAGCTGTTCGATTATCACTCTCGTATCGCGAGTGCCAATTGCGAGATTAGCACTCTCCACCTGAGAGTGCCAACTATGCGTGCTGCGAACAGTGTTGAAGGTCCCTCACTTCATGTGTGGACTAACGATGCAAAGCCTGGAAATTTCTATCCCCGTCATTCCGAAAGGCATTTCTATCCCCGTCATCCCGAGCGGAGTCGAGGGATCTCATCCGTCGGCATCGCTGAGGTGAGATCCCTCGACTTCGCTCGGGATGACGGGGAGGAATGAGGCTCGGGATGACGGGGACACACTTTTGCCTATTAACCCCACTTTTTTGCCTATAACCCGCCTATAACCCTGAAAAGGATACAAAAAAGGCTCCGGGCGACCGGAGCCTAGGCTAAAAAGTCTTGATTGAATCAGATCTTGGTGACCTTCGTCGCCTGGAGACCCTTAGGTCCCTGCTCTACCTCGTACTCGACCTTGTCGCCCTCATCGAGGGATTTGAATCCATCGGACTCGATAGCTGAGTAGTGAACGAATACATCTTCTCCACCATCGTTAGGGTTGATGAATCCGTAACCCTTGCCAGCGCTGAAGAATTTCACAGTGCCCTGTGCCATAACAAACTTCCTTAGAAAAGTGCCGCGTCACGGCAGAAGCGAAACTCACCGCTACTATCCGGTCGGCATATACATTCTAGACACGAAAAAGAGCAAAACGCCGAATTTGATGAATTTTTCTCAGGTTTTTTGAAGATATTTCTGATACAAAGCTTTCTTCCGTGCCTGTAGCAACGAATTTCAGCTATTTTACATCCACGACATCATTGCATCAGAACCGCAACCACCGGAGCTGCGACAGAAGTCATCTGCGTGACAGTAGAAATACCGAGCGAACTTGCAACTGCCTCGGCGGTTGCCTTGTCTGTTTCATTTTGATACCAGACAACGCTTGCAGTCGGCAAACTTCCCGTCGGATTCGCCGCTACAACGTTGGTGAAGCCGGCATTGTTCAGCACTGTCTTCTGCTTCGCAGCATAGCCTGCGACTGAAGTGCCATTGATCACGCGAACGCTCGTACTCTTATTGACAGCCTCCGAAGTGCTCGAGGAACTTGATGAGCTCGGTGAAGACGAGCTCGGCGATGACGAAGCGGAGGAAGATTCTGTGTCTGAAGCTGATGTGGACGACGAACTCGTATCAGAGGCAGAGCTCGATGCTGAACTAGACGATGCCGATGAAGAAGCTGTGCTGCTCGAAGCCGCAGTCCATGGCATCCTGATGTTGGAAGCGGCTCCAGAGAGCAGTGCCCACGCCAAGAAGCCCAGCAGCACTGCAATCAGTAGGACAACGAAGTATGGCATGGTGCGCGACGCCAAGGAGCGAGTACCACGATGGACGCCCATCGGACCAGCGGGCGGGTTATCAAACTCATCTCGTGTGTAAGAATCATAACCTGTCCGCTCATTACGCTTGTGTGCCATATAACCGCTCCTCGTCCGACTACATACAGAGTGTAATATCCTCACAGCCCAAGAGGACAATTCCTTCAACATCTTATACGATGTGCCCTCAAATCGTACGCTCACCTTTGCGTCCTGATGGCTACTACTGTGTTCAGTATGGAACAATCCTCACCGACACCTCATATCAAACCCCTCAATCAGCTCGTCGAGGCTGGATGGGCGGATGCCCTGGCACCAGTCGAACCAAACATTCACCATATGGGCGATTTTCTACGTAATGAACTCCGAGCAGGCAGACCATTCCTGCCAGCGAGCGCAAACATTCTGCGGGCATTCAGCATTCCCTTCGATTCGATTCGTGTGCTTATCGTCGGTCAGGATCCCTATCCAACACCCGGCCATCCGGTGGGTTTCAGCTTCTGCGTGGATGCTCATGTCAGCCCATTACCAGGAAGTCTGCGCAATATCTACACTGAACTGATGTCTGATGTCCATGTTCCACAACCCATGAACGGCGATCTGACTCCTTGGACCACCCGTGGAGTGATGTTGTTGAACAGATGCCTTACGGTAGGCGTGGGCAAACCTGCCAGCCACCGTAACAAGGGTTGGGAACAGATAACCGATGCTGCAATCACTGCGCTGAACGCGCGGACCGACGCACAGGGCAATCCCCTTCCACTCGTTGCAATATTGTGGGGCAGACAGGCACAGAGTCTCGAACCGCTATTGAGCAACGCCTTCATCATTGCATCTCCCCATCCCAGCCCGCTTTCCGTCAGATACGGTTTCTTTGGTTCCAAGCCATTTTCAAGGGCAAATGCAGCCTTGGAATCCATGGGCGCCAAGCCCATCGATTGGAGCCTTCCAAGCAACGAGAGAAGCAATGGTCTCAACTGAACCAAGAATCATGGTCAGAAACAGCAGTTACAGTGGTGCGTATGGCATTATTTCCTCCGCAACCACAAGATGGCGCAAAAGACAACGCTCCCGAAGATGCACGACATCGCTCGGCTGACTCTCATGCAGACGAGACAGAGAGTACAGATTTTCCTATGAAACCGGAGACACTCATGCAAACGCTCAACAAAGATCCGCTCACCCACGACGATGAACAGCGAGCACGACAATTCGCTGATACCATTCGTTCGCGATTTGCTCAGACACTCATCGGTCAGGACAATCTTCGTGAGTCTCTGATTGTCACGATGGTCGCCGGTGGTCACATTCTCATTGAATCGGTTCCCGGTCTGGCCAAGACCACGGCCGCCCAAACCCTGGCAACGTCGGTTTCGGGAAGTTTCAAGCGCGTGCAGTGCACCCCCGATCTGATGCCTTCCGATCTCGTCGGTACTCAGGTCTTCGATTTCTCTACACAGCATTTCACCACCATGATTGGCCCGATTCACGCCAATTTCGTTTTGCTCGACGAGATCAACCGTTCCAACGCCAAAACACAGTCAGCGATGCTCGAAGCCATGGCTGAGGGCACAACGACCATCGGTGGAGAGGCCATCAAGCTTCCCAAGCCATTCATGGTTATCGCCACGCAGAATCCCATCGAAGAAGAGGGCACGTATAACCTTCCTGAAGCACAGATGGACCGTTTCATGATGAAGGCCGTCATGACATATCCCAGTGCGCAAGACGAGCAGAAGATGCTTCAGCTGCTCACCAGACGAGGTACGGACACGGTGAATACAGAGACGCTCGGCTCTGACATCATCTCCATCAAGGATGTCGAATTCCTCCGCGCGGCTGCCCGCAAGGTACATGTTTCTGACGCGATCATGAATTATGCCGTCGATCTGGCCGCCACCAGCCGCGGAGCAGGAACCCATCCGATTCAGGGTCTTTCCAACCTGGTCCGTCTGGGCGCGAGCCCTCGAGCCTCAATCGCTCTCACGCGCATTGGTCAGGCAAACGCCTTACTCGCGGGTCGCGATTTCGTCATTCCCGAGGACATCAAGGCGTATGTGCACGAGGTGCTTCGTCACCGTATTCTGCTCACTTTCGAGGCTTTGGCCGATGGCGTCGCAAGCGATGAGGTGATTGATTCCATCGTGCAGGCGGTGCCCGTACCATGAGTTCGCTGAAACATACAACACGCTCCAATGCATCCGGTGACCCCATCCGCAGGAAGATAGAGTCATTGGGCAGCACCCTGAGCCTACCCACGGTACGTCGCGCGATGGGCGCTCTGGAAGGTGAGCACGCATCACGACAACGAGGCGGCAGTCAGGACACGCTCGACATTAGAGCGTACGAGCCTGGAGACGAGGCACGTCTTATCGATTGGAAAACCAGTGCGCGCATTGGCCGTCCGATGATCGCCGAGAAGGAGAGACCCTCCACGAGTCGTGTGTGGATGCTGCTCGACATGGGCATGGAAATGTCAGGGAGTTGCGAGGGCGGCGAACGCGCATTGGATGTGGCATGCAATGCGCTTGCCATGTTCGCAACGCTCTCGCTGCGTCGTTCGGACGATATCTCATTGGTTCTGGGCGATTCTGCGAACATCACGCGCATTCAGTTCAATGGCGGCTTCGCGCAATTTGAACGCCGTCTTGACGCAGCTACCGAACGCGAATTGGACAGACCGCGCAACCTTGATGCGCTGCTGGACTATGGCAGGAGAATTCAGGATCGCAATGCGCTGGTGGTACTGGCAACAGATGATACCGCATTGGAAAAGCCCCAGCTTGAGAAGATCAGGCAGCTTGCGCAGTCACATCCAGTGGTCGTGATCAATGTGGTCACGGTCAATCCCTTCTCACGGCCGAGGTTGTATCACCGTGTCGTCGAAGCGCGAACAGGGCGATTCATTCCGGCGTTTCTTGCCAAACAGTCCAACGCCGAGGGCGTCGAGAACCATCGACGTTTCAACGCGACCCAGCTCCTTCACGAATTGCAGAAATCAGGTTCACGAATGTTGCGTTCCAGTTCAAGTGAGCTGATGTTCCATGATTTTGTCAGGCTCGTTTCAGTATCGCTTGCTCGCAGTTCCACGAATCGAATTGTGAAGCCATATGTAAGGCAAGCAGGTAAGGCAACGGTTGGAGACGGCGCTCAATGAACGATGTCTTCATCATTGCGGCATTTCCCGCTCAGCGATCAGCGACTGCCACCATTGCAACCATTGACACCTCAAACCTCACAGTCGCAGGGGAACTGGGGATGCACGGCCTTTGGCTGGCGACACTCGTGGGCATACTGCTTGTCTTTGCATTGATCGCACTGATCGTTTGGCTGTGGCATCCACGCAAGGTCAAGTTGCTCAAACGAACCGGTGCGCATAGTCAGACTTCACGCACCGATCCTTGGCATGGGCGCATTGACGACATTGAGCAGCGCTACGAGTCTGGCGAGATCACTCGCGAAGAGGCATTCGTCGCATTGGCTCGGGTGGCTCGGGAATATGCCTCAAAGAATCTGAGCAAGGATGTCAGGTCCAATACGCTGGCAGAATTCGGCAATGAGTCCAGAATGGGCAGCAATAGGCATGGCATCGACTTGCTTCGTCAGACGATAGCGGCACTGTATCCACCGGAGTTCGCCGATACGACGAACAATCGTCAGGCAAAGGAATCGACGGTACATGAGGCAGCGCGATGGGTTGGTCGTCTCACAGAAAGGTGGCGCATATAGATGGGAGTGCTTATATGGCGCTGGCCTTGGGTTTTCGCAATAGTTGCGGTTGCAATCGCCGTGGTCTTGGTCTCGATGTGGTGGCGCAATCGACGTAATTATGTGTCCAATGTGCGCGATGATGATGCTGAGGTCTGGAACATCGACACCCATATGCAGACGGAAAGCATCGCAGAGCAATACCGTACCTGGCGCAATCTCAACCGGCTTGCGATGGGATTGCTTTCCCTGGCGCTGATTGTGGCTGGTGCACTCAATGCACGTCCCTCTTCGGTAGACACGACCGAGGAGCACAGCAGCACCCGAGATATTGTGCTGTGCCTCGACGTTTCCGGTTCTGCCCTCCCCTATGATCGCACCATCATTGCCACCTATCTTGGTCTGGTTTCGAACTTTCAGGGCGAACGCATCGGCATGAGTATATTCAATTCTACGTCCCGCACCGTCTTTCCACTTACCGATGATTATTCGCTTGTCTCTCAGCAATTGCGCAAGGCAGACAAAATCCTCGATGGCGTGCAGTCGCAGAAAGACATAGACAAGATGAGCGACAAGGATTATCAGGCTATTTCCGATTGGCTTGATGGAACGCAGAATCGCGAGAACGAAACGTCTCTGATAGGCGATGGGCTGGTGAACTGCTCCGCCATGCTTCCCGGTTTCTCATACTCGGGAACTAGCGCGACAGGAACGAATTCCAGCCGTTCCTCATCCATCGTTCTGGCAACGGATAACGTCGTTTCCGGCAAATCCACGTATTCCCTGAAGCAGGCACTTGACTTGGCACAGTCCGCAAAGATCAACGTCGATGGACTCTTCGCGGGACCTGAGGAGAGTGAAGACGATGCGACCACCATTGCAATGAAGGACGAAATTCAATCGCATGGAGGTATCTTCCTTGCAACAAGCGCCAATGCCGGAGTCGAAGATTTGGTAAAGCAGATTGAAAGCAAGCGCAATGGCAGTGAGGAATCCAATAATCAGGCAAGCATCGTGGATGAGCCCACGTGGTGGGTTCTCGGCCTTGCGATACTGTATGGCGGATTCATGCTCACCGTTTGGAGGTTGCGCCGATGAGTGGATACATGCTTTCCCCATCCCTCGGATGGATAGCCGGCAGCATCATCGCCGCCATACTGATCGTTGCGGCCATTGTCAACGTGATGCTTTACGTACGTCGAAGAAATAACAGCGATACCAGTCTCGCTGCATGCGTGCGACGCAGCATCATCGCCGTTCTGATAGCTATCATGGCTCTGACTCCTAGTGTTGAAGCGACAACGACGAGTCAGGCCATCAATGCGACTGATGTCTATGTTGCTGTGGATGTGACTGGTTCAATGGCCGTGGACGACGCTCAATACGGCAGTACCGACACAATTTCCAGACTCAACGCAGCCAGCAAGGCCGTAACCGACATCACGGCTCTATATCCCAACGCCAGTTTCGCTGGATTGAGCTTTGGAGCCAGTGCCAGTCTTGACGTTCCCTTGACTCCTGATTCGAATGCGCTCACCAACTGGGCTGATACGCTGCGAACCGAACCAACCGCAAGTTCCACAGGCTCAAACCTTGATGCTCCTCTTGATAAGTTGCTCGTCAATCTCAAGAGCACGCATGACCAACACCCGGACGATTCAATCATTCTCTATATCATCACCGATGGCGAGCAGACCAGTTCGACAACGCGCAGAAGCTTCTCGTCGTTGCGCGGATACATCAACGACGGTTTCACCATTGGCGTCGGGTCCACTGCAGGAGGCCAAGTTCCCGTGACTCAGGTCACCGCCTCAGGAGATCAATCGCAGGCTGGCAATTGGGTCATAGATCCGAGCACCAAGAAGCCGGCCATATCGAAGATGGATCCGAAGAATCTGACTGCCATGGCGGACGAGATCAGTGGCAGCTACATTGCTGTGAATGCAAGGAAAACACTCTCCGACTCGGCTTCCAAGGACGCTTCGAAGCAATATCGTGTTACGACGACCGTGAAGAAGCGCAGGCGAGCAATGCCCGTTATCTGGCCATTTGCCATCGCTACCGGGGTGCTGCTGCTCTGGGAATTCGGAGCATGGCTGGCGATGTCAAGGAGGATGCTATGAACAAGCAGACAACGCCAAGAATATCGCCCAAGGCATCGTTTACCGAGGCCGAGCCGAGACTGGTCAAGATGAGAGCTCCGCTGCCTGTAAGGATTGTGCTGATCGTTCTTGCTTTCGTGGTGTTTCTCGGCATAGCGCTCACACTGGTGAACATACGCGCAGCGGGAACATACAACCAGGCAACGCAAAGCCTTCAGAGCAATCTCAAGGCCGCGTCGAAAGATAATGCAGACCTCAATGAGCTCAAGGCATCGCAGCAGCAGAACGATGCGCAGTTATCGGACGCAAAGACTTTTTCTTATATATTGCTCCCGAGCATTTCACAGAGCATCACATCGAATGCCATAACCTCTCAACAGCTGA
This sequence comes from Bifidobacterium aquikefiri, assembly GCF_002259795.1. Lineage (GTDB taxonomy): Bacteria > Actinomycetota > Actinomycetes > Actinomycetales > Bifidobacteriaceae > Bombiscardovia > Bombiscardovia aquikefiri. The sequence continues at coordinate 92,305 of NZ_MWXA01000008.1, forward strand.
CAGCCCTGATCAATCAGGCGTTGAAGGCGCAAAACGGCGGCAGCGGCAGCACATCTTCGGGCAATGCCAGCGGCGCCCAATCAAGTTCCGCGAGCAGTACTCCCGAATCCCGCCTGAATGCGGAGCAACGCAAAAAAGTCGCTGAACTGCTCAAGCAGAATCAGGAGCTTCAACAGTCTCAGGCAAGCTCATCGGCAAGCACTTCCAGCAGTCCTTCAAGCTCGTCCAACTCAACGACCAAACCATGGTGATCGGGGTCTGGTGCCTCAATCCGCGGCACTCGACCAGTGTCGAACCTTTCCACATCCGACCACATCGCTCCTCCTCGCTTGATATCGATGGTGAGCACATGATGCACTGAGACGATGAATATCATAGCCCCAAAAGATCCGTTCGCCTCTCAGCCCTCACCATTGCTCACCGGAACCGATGCGCTGGCGAGCAATGCTGCAATCACTGGCACGACGATTCAGACGCAATGCTCCTGCATCGCTTTGGCTCGTCGCCATATAGAGCATCTCCTTCCCTGTGTTGTCGCAACGCAACATTGGCTTCTGGAGTCGCAGACAGCACTTCAAGGCATTCACACCATCGCGTGGGAAGGCGTTGCTGCATCGCAGGCACGTCAGGAAGCCCGACAACTGGCGCTCAGCTGCCAACACTGCACGCGGTCCGTGCACGGGCTCAGGCTCAGACTCGAAAGCTGGATGTGACATGCTTGCCTATTCGCGTCACAGCGCACGTTCTTCACTCTATGGTGGACAATCGTTTATGGCACCTGAAACGCAGCATTGCGCCACGTTGGTTCAACAGCTCGAAGAAGCCGCACAGGGCTTGGAATTGTGTGTCTCACGCTGGCACGATGCGACCATCCAGACCGGTGCACTGCGCGCCCAGTCTGCGCTATGTCCCGTACTCTATGTCGAAGCGGCTGTCTGTACTTCGGCCATCATCTCGACATCACATACACGTCTCAAACCATCGCTGCTTATTCCTCAGATCAGCGACCTTGCAGTCGCCCTGCAGCAACTGAGCAATGACATAGCCGAATTGGCCGCTCTGATCGCTCGGGCGCATTCGCTCTACTCTCAGGCTGAGCAGACCACCCTGCGCTTGCTGACGGGTCTTATGGCCGGTTCTGCAGTGGCGTTCCTGGCGAATGGTCTGAGTGCATGCACAGGTATGATTTCCGCCCTTGTGCAAGGCAATCGGTTGCATGTACTGCCGGTCGACGGCACTGCACTTCCTGCCGTGACTTCAACCGAAGGGGCGCTCACCAATCTGCAGCTGCTTGCCTCCAACGGTGACTATGCCACCATTGCCATACAACAGTATGTCAATGAGCATGGCAAGAGATCCTGGCTGGTGACGATTCCTGGAACCGACTCCCATATCGATTCTCCCATCGGCTGGCTGCAGAACATGGAACTCATGAGTGACATCATCCACACGCTTGCAAGCCGATAGCGTGCGATTTGTACTCGACGCGATGAGGCAGACAGGTATCGAAAGATCAGAGAACGTTATGCTCGTTGGCCACTCCCAGGGCGGCATTGTTGCAGCAACAATTGCGGCCGACATGGCCGAGGAATATCAGATCGCACATGTGATCACCGCAGGCTCACCCGTTGCAAACCATCCAATACCGAGCAACACCTGGGTTACCAGCATCGAAGTCGAAGCCGATGTGGTACCCGACCTCGATGGAAGGCACAATCCCAGCAGACAAACATGGCTCACGGTTCGAGCACAAGAGGCCAAGAAACAGTCCAAGTCAGAATCCGACAAGCAGCAAGAATCAAATCAGCGCTCAGCAGGAACAGCTGAGCAATCCCCTGACAAGGCAGTGTCTGAACCTTCGAAAAGCGAATCACACACCATGCGCAAGCAGCAGGAGGCATGGCGCGATGCATTGCATCTTGGCTCACCCGCCGTAGAACTCCATGATGCCCATATCAGGGAGATCATGGCTGGCACACTCGAATCCACACAGTATTATCAAGGCCGCCTTCATACCAGTGAAAACAGTCACCACACCAACACCTGAACCTCAGGATTGACGATACCCTCCAAGCGTTCATGGCTTCGCGTAGTCTGTTGGCTATGAAGCTTTCTGAAATTGAACCAGCACTTGCTCTCAGCCCTCTCGATGGACGCTATCAATCGCAAATCTCTCCCCTTACCGAGTATTTGAGCGAAGCTGCGCTCAACAGGGAAAGAATGCGCGTGGAGGTTGAATGGATGATTCTGCTTGCAAATGGCTTTGATGGCAACGGTAATCAGCCAATCATTGAGGGTGTGAACCGATTCAGTGATGCAGAGCAGGCCTATCTGCGTGACATTCCTGAGACCTTTGGCAAGGACGGCATCGTCGAGCTCAAAGGCATCGAAGATGTGACCCACCATGATGTAAAGGCTGTCGAATACTATATCGACCGTCGACTCGATGCCGCTGCCTCACAACTCGGCCCAGATACAGAGCTTGCACGCTTGAAACCGCTCGTGCACTTTGCATGCACGAGCGAAGACATCAACAACCTTTCGTATGCACGATGCATCAAGGATGCCGTTCAGCATATCTGGCTTCCTGCCACGCAGGAACTGGTCGATTATCTCAAGGCAAAGGCGGAGGAATTCAAGGCACTTCCCATGCTCAGTCTGACGCATGGTCAGCCTGCAACCCCAACCACGCTGGGCAAGGAGCTTGCCGTGTTCGCATACCGCCTTGGCAGGCAGATCAAGCATGTGAAGGCTCAGGAATATCTGGGCAAGATCAACGGTGCGACAGGTACCTTCGGCGCTCATGTTGCGGCGCTCCCCGATGTTGACTGGCTTCAGGTCTCTCAGGAATTCGTCATCAACCGCATGCATCTGACATGGAATCCACTCACCACCCAGATTGAATCCCATGACTGGCAGGCAGAACTCTATGGCAGCATCAGCCACCTCAACCGCATTGCGCACAATCTCGCCACCGATTCATGGATGTATATCTCGCGAGGCGTATTTGCGCAAACCCCAGTCAAGGGCGCAACCGGTTCGAGCACCATGCCCCATAAGGTAAATCCGATCCGCTTCGAAAATGCCGAGGCCAATCTTGAACTCTCGTGCTCGTTCTTCGATACGCTCGCCGCGACGCTGACAGAGACTCGCTGGCAACGCGATCTGACCGATTCGACCACACAGCGCAATATCGGCTCTGCCTTCGGATACGCTCTGCTTGCGTTGAACAATCTGCTCGGCGGCCTCAGATCGATTCATCCCAACTTTGCTGCAATCGCACAGGAATTGCAGAATAATTGGGAGGTTCTGGGAGAGCCGATTCAAACGGCGATGCGAGCAGCAGCGCTCAATGGCCGTTCAGGAATGGACAATCCTTACGAAAGAGTCAAGGAACTGATGCGTGGCCACACCATTGACCATGCAGCAGTTGAATCCTTTATTTCCACAATCAACTTTGACGAAGAGACTTCTCAGCGTCTCAGGCAATTAAGCCCAGAAAGCTATGTAGGTATTGCCGAGCGTTTGGTAAACTTCGACTGATATGGGGAACAATCGCACATTTCGAGATAATGTCCGCGATTCTGACAAGGATGGCAGCTCTGCGACGGAGGTTGGCGAAACGGACTTGCACAAGGCACATTCGACTTCGCTCCGTGGTTCTTTCAAAATCACGCCAAAGATAACCGACACGGCTCCTGAACGGGTGCACGATGTCGGCGACCTGGTTCGTGCCGGAACTGCACTGTTATCTGTGGCATTTGTTGTGCTGGTCTCCGTGTATCTCAAAGGTCTGACCGCGGGTGTGGAATCCGATGTACACACCGCTGCTGGACATGCACTTGAGTGGCTGATCGATATTCCAACCAGTCTGCTTCAGCAGTTCACCACAATTGTGATCGTCATTTGGGTGCTGGTGCAACTGCTGATCAATCGCGAATGGCTTCAGGCCATAACATCGACGCTTGCGCTGTTCAGTGGCTATATCGTTATCCGACTGTTCTCACTGTTGATCCTGGATATCGGGAACCAGACACTTGCTGAATCATTGAGCTCGTCAGCACTCATGAGGGGTGTGGGATTCCTTCCCGACATCTATGCGGGACTCGGAGCATTCCTTACGGCAGCAGGGCCACGGCGCATGCGCAATTCTCTCGTATGGGGATGGAACATACTCTTTGGCGTGGGAATCATTTCAGTGGCCCTCTCGTCCAATTCACTCTCGGCATCGCTGGTCTCCCTTGCCGTTGGGTGCGTTCTGGGCATGCTGATTCGTTTCGCTTCGGGTACGCAGAACAAGGGTGCCTGGGGCAGTGCAATCGTGCAATCCTTGAGAACCATCGGCATCGACACCGCAGTGCTCAACCGCCTGCCCGATGACTCGCTGCAGAATCTGGTCTCGGATCCGAATACGACAAGCGAGCAACGCAATGGGCATGGCAACGGCCAGAATACCAATCAGAGCGGGTTCTCACTGCTTGACGACAACACCTCCCAATCTCGCATCTATCAGGTCATCGATGCTCATGACAAGTCCTATATCGTTTCGGTGCTTGACAACCAGACCCACACGGCCGGTTATCTGGTACAGGTGTGGCGGTGGATCAAGTTCACAGGAATTGCCATGCGCCGAGATCGATCCGCGTATGACACGACCGAGCATCATCTCTCCATGCTGCTTGGATTACGCAATTTTGGTCTTGTGACGGCTCATCCCTATGCAATGTCAGATGTCGGTGAATCGTCCATCCTCGTGTACGAAACCGATGTGAAGCTCGAATCGCTGCCATTCCACGACATCAGCGATGACGACGCACAAGAGATGATGCGTTATCTCGAAGTTGCGCATAAGCATGGCTATACGCATCGTCATATCTCCGCTTCGAACCTCTCGCATGACGATCATGGTCACATCGTGATCGCAGGCTGGCAGAACGGCGATTATGCGAGCTCGGCACCCAATGTGAGCATCGACCGCGTGCAGCTTCTTGTGCTGCTGAGCTGTGCCATAGGTAGGCAACGCACCTTGAAGGTTGCGTGCAGGGTTTGGGGCAAGGATGCAGTGATTCAACTCGTTCCATTCATTCAGAAGGTTGCAATTCCAGCTTCGACACGCGCGCTCCAGTCATGGGACAAGAACACCATCAAGGCGTTGCGCGATGACGTTCGCAAGCTCAGCGATGAAGACACCGTCGAATCCCTTGAGGCTGTGAATCTGTCACGTTTCAGCTTCCGATCCTTCGCGGCCCTGGTGCTGCTGATCATTGCTGTAGTGGTCATCATCACCCAGTTGAATCTTCAGCAGGTCATCGATGCCGTTACCCACGCAAACCCATGGATGGCTGGTCTATGCTTCCTCTTTGGTGTCATGGCATGGCTTGGCGGCGCCATATCGCTTGGAATCTTCGTAGACAAAGACAAACGCAATTATCTGGGACTGTTCTTTACCCAGGTTGCTTCGAGTTTTACTGCGGTATCAATGCCATCGGGCGTTGGACCTGCCTTTGTGAATCTGCAGTATCTTCGCAAGAGCGGCTATAAGAACAGCATCGCGACGGCAATCATGAGCGCTGTCGTCGCCGTGCAGTTCGCCACCACATTTCTGCTGTTGGTCGTCATCGGCATATTCTCGGGACGCAACACCTTCTCGGGGATGATTCCCACGAATCTGCTTGTCATCACCATCGGCATTCTTGCCATAGTCATTGCACTCGGCATAGCCATAAAGCCAATTCGCCAATATGTGCTCAAACGTCTGCTGCCAATCGTCTCGACATACACCCGCCAGCTGCTTGATGTACTGACGCAGCCGAGAGAACTGATTATCAGCTCCCTAGGCTCTTGGATGCAAAGCTTTGGACTCGGCTTTGGCTATTGGGCCGCTCTTATGGCATTCGGATATCATACGAACATTCTGGAAACCACCTTCATCTATCTGCTGGCCAACACGATTGGCTCGGCGGTCCCAACCCCGGGCGGTCTGGGTGCTGTGGAAGCCGCATTGACATTCGGATTCTCCAGTCTCGGTGTTCCCACTGCCCTTTCACTTTCAGCCACCGTACTCTTCAGGGTTGCAACCTATTGGATTCGCATTCCCCTGGGCGCCTTGGCCGCGAAATGGCTTGATAGACATAACCTTTTGTGACCGAGAGGGAACGCTCAAATGACGCTGATATGACGATGATGTGAAAATGCTTGTCAAGATAACGGCGTTTTGCGGAAAAACCCCCAAGAACGCGTCAATTTCAACGGATATGCGCTAATATCGTCTGTGACCGATGGGTTTCCCGGAAAGGATGGGGGCCCCCAACAGAAGGATGCTCATATGGCATACAACAAGTCTGATCTCGTTTCGAAGATTGCACAGAAGTCGAACCTCACCAAGGCGCAGTCCGAAGCAGCAATCAACGCATTTCAGGATATTTTTGTAGAGTCCCTCCAGTCAGGCGAAGGCCTGAGACTTACGGGTCTTTTCTCAGCAGAGCGCGTCAAGCGCGCTGCCCGCACCGGCCGCAACCCACGCACCGGTGAAACCATTAAGATTCCAGCAAGCTATGGCGTTCGTATCAGCGCTGGCTCACTGCTGAAGAAGGCAGTAACCAAGTAATTTGGGGATTACACAGTTTTTTTATCCCGGCCGATACCGATATCGGCCGGGATTTTCTGTATCGTTGCGCTGTATGCCGGCTGGGCGCACACTAATATTCCAAGATCGCGAGTTTTGTTGCCTTTTTGAAGTATAAACGAGCAGAATCGTTGAAATAGCGTCTGGCTAAGGCCGATTTCAGCAAAGTCTACTTCGAAAAGGCAACAAAACTCGCATTCTCAACGCATCAGCTGATTGCATCGATGAATTTTTCGAACTGAGGCGTGGACTCGCACATAAATGGATCCATGATTTCGAATTCTGCATGGTTTTCTTCTCCAGTGGCAACCAGATGCGTCCAGTCGCACGACCACGAGAGGTCCTTTGCCAAGGCTGCATGAATGAATCGTCCACGGAGATGGGCGCGCGTGTTCATGGGCGGATTGTTTACAGCATCGACAATCATCCTTGCATCGATCAGACTTCGGATGCGATGGTGTGCCTGCATTGACTCGAAAACATGACCATTCATGATGTCATGATATTCAAAGTCAAACATTTTCAACTGAGCCCACGATGGAGCTGAACCAGGAGCATGCAAAGTGCTATATCGGTGCTTGAGCGCATTGATGATCCGGAGCTTTGCAGCCCAATCAACCCAGCTCGACAACGATTGCCAGTTCCCATCTTCTATCGATTGCAAGGCTTCACCCCACAATTCAAGCACCTGACCAGCATTATCGAGCACCATGTCTTTGTCATTGCTGTGTCTCGTCACAAAATCCTGCGCTGCTTCAAGATACGCGTGCTGAATCGACAATGCAGAGGAGTGCATGGAATCCCCGCCGTCTCCAGATCCGACCACATCGATGGCAGCATGGCCGCTCATATCCTTGCTCACAGCCCGAATCGCCTTGCCCGGATCAATGAGTGCGTATGGTTCGAATGGGGTGAGTGTGCCCCGCTCAACGGCCTCTTCGATGATGCAGAGCACCAGGTGGGTCGTTGCCAGCTTCATCCACGTTGCTGTCTGGGATCGATTCGAATCGCCAACGATAACATGCAGTCTGCGGTAAAGCTCAGGATTGGCATGGGGCTCGTCGCGAGTGTTCACCATGGGGCGAGAACGCGTCGTGGCACTCGACACCGCCTCATCTAGGTAATCGGCTCGCTGTGAGAGTTCAAAGCCGCTGCGCGTAACCTTCCCTGCACCGGAAAAGAGCTGACGCGTGACCAAGAACGGTACCAGCAGTCTTCGCACGTCATCAAGCGATACCTGCCTTCTGAGCAGATAGTTCTCGTGGCAGCCGAAGGACTGTCCGGATGCGTCAACGTTGTTCTTGAACAGATGTACCCGGGCCTGAGGACCATGCTGCCGCTGCAACTGTTCCTGGGCACGCTGGGCCAGACCGATCATGATGTGTTCTCCCGCAAGATCCTGCTTGAGGGCATCAAGCGGCGACCGCGTCTCTGCGGTCGCATATTCCGGGTGCGAACCAACATCCAGATAGAGCCGTGCGCCATTGTGCAGATAGGTATTCGTCGACCGGGATCGAGAAACGACCGGTTGAAACATTGTTCTGGCCACTTCTGCCGCCGGGCAGGGCCGTTCGGTTCCCGTCACGCTGATTCCATATTCGGTTTCTATGCCAAATATGCGGTCGAAACTGCCGTTCGAAGCATCGAGGAAGCTGCCACTCAGCGCATCATTCGTGTGGGAATCTCGCAACTGCGGCACATCACTCGCCACCTTTTTGGACAAAGCGGCTGACATACTCCTCAGCATTCTCAGACAGCGAGGTTTCAATGTCGTCCAATACCGAATCGAGTTCATCGATGTGCGACTCGTTGCCGTTCTCACGTTGCCTGGATTGCAGATCCGCCTCCTCTGCGTGAGTTTGCTGAGCCTTGCTTTGCTGTTCCTGTGGCATAACAGACCTTCCTTCACATGCTGGGATGGGATGCTGCTCCACACCTCTCATAGATGTGAAGAACACTCCAATCCGTCCGTGGATGCAGTTATCAATCCTGGTTGAGATATGGCTTCAAGTCGTCGTCAATGAGTCCGTTCGTCGCAACGATGTCGTTATCTCGTCCCCAGTCGATAGGATTGCCATTCCACTGATTCAATTTGCCCTGTGACTCCCATACAACCACAGTTCCAGCCGAAACGGCAGGAATATCCCAAGAATGAAGTTTCGGTTCGAAATAGGCATCGTAAGTGCCATCGGCGACCTTGCACAGGTCGAGCGAAGTTGGTCCAACGCGTTTAATGTCAGCCGGCCTTCCAGCCATTGCAGCCACGGTTCGCAATGCTCGCTTTGACTCTCTTGGGAAATACGACATGCCGAAGCTCACCACGGATCCGTCCAGAGAATCCGTCGTCGAGGGAATGATCTTTTCTTGCTTGCTGCCAATCGGGGTGCGTCGGATGCGAATCGCGCCCTGACCCTGTGCGGCAAGATAGGTCAATCCCAGCGCCGGTGCATGAACGACACCGATGATGGGCGACGGCACACCATCTTTCCCAATCTTAAACAGCGTGAAGGTGACCGCCCATTCCGCCATGTTTCTCACATAGTTGATGGCACCATCAATATTGCCAATGCACCAATATCGGCTGTTGGGCTCTCGGTCGGAACCCTCGTCTTCCCAGAACCCATCGGCTGGATCGATCTTGGAGATGCCATCCCTGCAAAAGCGCATCAATCGAGTGTCGACCTCTGAAGTGAAACGTTGTTCCGACTTAGGCTGAACACGATACTTCAAATCATGCGGATTGACCTGATCCTGTAGAGCATGTTCCCCTGCGTCAAATGCCAAATGAGATACCCGTGTGGTTAAATCCCTCAAATCCATCAATCCCACCTCAATCCTTCTCGAATGAAATGATACAGAATAGCAATGATTTATCGTTGACCATGAACCCTCAGATTCTTAGTGATCGTTGAAGCAATGTTGCTCCCTGGCAAACTCGTTGTCTCTCAGATGCGTATGCCGCCTGCCGATAGCAGCTCGACACACTCGGCGGCACTCCCGGCATGCAACAGTGTCGCTTCGCAATGGCTCCTGTCGAAGTTCTCAGAATCACGCATGTCGAGCGTCAGTTTACGTGGATTGCCGGCATGCCGCGAATCGGCAACGGTCATTCGCCCCCACGTAACCCCAATGATTTGATCCGGGAATCTGCGTATCAGTTGCGAGCGCAGCCATGCCCGAGTGGTTTCAGGTGGTTCAGTGCATGCCTTGTTCAACTCTTCGGATCCGATCAGATGCTCACAGCGACTGCTCAATTTCGAAAAGAGGCCATGACGCGCATCCAATGCAGACCATGACAGATCCAGGGCTCGAAGTCTTGAATCTGCCCATGTTGCAGCATCCGTCTTTCCTTCGTTGGATGGGTTCATACGCCGCCTGAGCAATTCCAATATCTGCCACTTGGCAAACCATTCGATGCGAGAAGATTCGTCTCGCATGTTGAGACGTTGGTTATCGTCGGCATCACGGATTCGTTCCAGATCTGCAAGAGTGTCATGCCATAAGGCCATGATGTCTTCCGTTGCGTTATCCGGCCAATTTACTCGGGTTGCCTTGTGAGCGCGGCACCCATATACGTCATATCCCGTCCGTTCAACGGCCTGATATAAGCGAGTCTGCATGTCTATCGCAGATATTGCGCCGCCATCGTCAAGGGCAAATTTCCTGGCGAGGCTCAAGTCATGAGATATTGCATGCAGGGTATCCACTGGATTGACGAAGTCGATGGATTCCTCAGGATCACTCGTTTCCAACGTGTGTCGCAGGTATCGTGTCTCCAGCATCCAGAGCAACATGCTTGTCGTTCCCAGTTTCAGCACCTGTGGCACATCCATGCGATTGGCATCGCCCACAATGACATGCAGGCGCCTTCTGTCAGCCGTACTGTGCGATTCGTCCCGCGTATTGATGATTGGGCGATCGAATGTGGTCTGCAGACCGATGCGATCATGAATGTAATCGGCACGCTGACTCAGCTGATAGCCTGCAATTTCGGAGCGTTCACCGATGCCAACCCTGCCGGAACCGGCAAAGATCTGTCGAGATACAAAATGGGCGGTCATGAGCTGTTGCACATTCTGGAAAGGCACACCTCTCAGCATCTGATAGTTCTCGTGCGTTCCCCAGCTTGCCCCCTTGCCATCCACATTATTGCGATGGAGCTCAATCCGACGTCCGGTCTGGCTGCACGCTCTGGCTACAGCCTGTTCCATCAGCATATCCCCGGCATGGTCATAGCAGAGAGCCGCAAATGGATCGGTCGTTTCAGGCGCTGAATATTCCGGATGTGCGTGATCGACGTATATGCGGCCCCCGTTGGGGGCAATCACATTTGTAATGTGCAGCTGGGGCGCATCCGTAAGCATGCTTGCCGGAGCTGATGCCCTGCTCAGACGCATGCCACGAGCATCGTTGGTCGGATCCTCTTCTCCGTAATCCCAACGAATACCCTGCGTCTGTGGGTCTGCAGCACCAGCGACCACATCGAATGGCAGTTGGAGTGGGTTCACGGCGGAATCCTCAAAATCACTGACTGCGTATTCGGTTTCGGTGCCCATCAGGCGCAATACGCTCATACGCGCCCGCTTTCAGCATCCCGCGAACGCTCGATGCGAACCACATGTCCTACGTCCAGGCCAGTGATATTGGACCATTGGGAAGGATCTGCATCGCCGATGGAATCCGCACTCTCCTGAAACTCATCCTGCACCGCCTCTGAAAATATGGCGGCACTCAGCGCCACGTCACTTCCACTCTGGATTGAGGCCTTGACCGCCTTGGTCTTGGCACGATCAACGATATTCTTCAACATGGCCCCGGAGACAACGTCAGCAAAGAATATACTCGTCCACTGGCCCCGTTCATCGCATACCTCACAGACTCTGCGACGGTCTTCGCGAGCAAAGATATCGCGCACGATCAATGACACCAGACTGTCCGAATCATTGTCGAGCTGAAGCGGCAGATCATTCGTCAGATAGTGCTGCAGGATGTTCGCCGCCTGCGGGCGGTTCGGCCGATCCACGCGAATCTTGACATCAAGCCTGCCTGGGCGCAGCACTGCCGGATCGATCATATCGACGCGATTTGAGGCACCGATCACAATCACATTGTCCAAAGCCTCGACGCCATCGAGCTCTGCAAGGAACTGAGGCACTATCGTGGTCTCGACATCTGAAGACACCCCGGATCCCCTCGTGCGCAGCAGCGAATCCATCTCATCGATGAAGACGATGACCAGTGCGCCCTGCGCCGCACGATCGCGTGCACGCTTGAAGATGCCCCGAATGAGCCGCTCTGATTCTCCGACGAATTTATTGAGTAGTTCAGGCCCTTTGACGGAGAGAAAGATGCCACGGCTGGCATGCGTCCCACGAGCGAGGGAATTGGCGACTGCCTTGGCGATCATGGTCTTGCCATTGCCTGGAGGACCGTAGAGCAGAACACCTTTCGGAGGGCGCAGATCATAGCGTTTGAAAAGATCACGATGCTCGAATGGCAGTTGCACGGCATCACGAATGCGGCCAATCTGGGAATCGAGACCACCGATATCGGCATAACTGACATCTGGCGTCTCTTCAAGAACCAGATTCGTCTCGTCCTCAGCCGGAAGCAGATCGAGCGCGATATGGCAGGAGTCGTCAAGCACGACGCGATCACCGGCAACGATTCTGGTATCCATCAAGGTTCCTGAACGCGTTACCACCGATGCACCGCCTGAGGAATCCTGCACCACCAGATTCGGTGCATCCAGCACCTGCAACACGGATCGAACCTGTCCGGTCGCATGCTGTCCTCTGCATTCGACAAGAATCATGTTCTCGTTGAGCAACACCGATTCGCCGCGTACCGCTCGCTGTATGTCTATGCTGGGCGCAACAGGAACGATCATGCGTCTGTTGGCAAGTGCGACTTCTGCCGTGGCATGGCGCACGTTATGACTGTCGAGCGAAATGTGATCCGGGGCGATGAACACCGCGAAACTCATGGGCGGCTTGGCCAGCTGCTCCATCTGGGCCTTGGCCTTGCCCAACTCCTCTGCGGCCTTGGTGAGTGCCGCTGCGAGGGCATGGTTCTTTCTCTGGGATGCATCGAGCTGGGCAGCCATGTCTTCAAGCTGGCTGGTGGAGCGTGTTTCCTGCATGCGCAACGATTCATCCCGTGCGCTCCCACCACGGGTATCCATCGGTTCCTGACCGAGACGTTCAACCATTGATAATTCTCCCCACAGCCTCATGCTTGTATACGTTCAGAAAGTCCGATAGCACAGTCCAATGGCAAAGGCTTGCCGACCACGCTACGGCTTCTGTGACCTATGTTCTCGTACCAGATTACGCACCCACAGCCCAATCATCAGCGCAATGACCACTATTGCGACAATGATGACGGTATCTTCCATAATGCCAATGACGCCAAGAATCGAACACCATTGTTCACCAAGACCGAAACCAAAACCTATGAGCAGGCTGTTCCATACGGCCGAACCGAGAAAGGTCCATGCGGTGAAGCTCCAAAAATTCATCGCACCCAGGCCCGCTGGTATGGAGATCAGGGAACGTACAACGGGAATGACACGCCCGATAAGAACCGACCATGTTCCGTAACGCTCAAACCAATGGTCCGCCTTTGCAAGGTCCCGTGCATTCACACCCGGGATCCGGTTTGCAATGCGTTCAAGTCGTTCAATGCCGATCCAACGCGAGACTCCATACAGTGTCCAGGCCCCCAGGAGAGAACCAATCGTCGCGGCGATGATGGCTTCTATGAGGCCGATCTTGCCTTGTGATGCAGTGAAACCTGCCAGAGGCAGAATCACCTCGCTAGGAATTGGCGGAAAAATCGATTCAAGGGCAATGGCGAGAGCTACGCCGACACCCCCCGCCTGATGCATGACTTCTACGAGCCATTCGGTTATTGTGCCAATGATGCCAGATTGTTCGGTGGTGCACGAGGAAGCGGCCATAATGATATGAGTCGGATACATATTCGATATTGTCCCAGCGATTTCAGAGAATCGAAACCATGCACAACCAAACTTTGCAAGCTCCGAACAACTCGCCGGTAAAAGATCCTGTCAATCCTCGAAGATTACTCGTCATGGATGTGGATTCGACACTCATCGACGAAGAGGTCATTGACTTGATTGGTGAGGCCAGTGGAAAGGGCGGGCATATCGCTGACATCACGAGCCGAGCGATGCGCGGAGATTTGGATTTCAGGCAGGCCCTTGCCGAAAGGGTGCGTCTTCTACAGGGTGTGCCGGTCTCGGTACTCGACGATGTCTTCAAGGCAGTGCATTTTACCAATGGAGCTCTCGACATGATCGCCACGGCGCATGAGCGTGGCTGGACTGTTGGTGTGGTCTCCGGCGGCTTCCATGAAATCGTTGACAGATTGGTGACGTTGGCAGGAATCGATCATGCCATCGCCAATACTCTTGAAACCAAGGATGGCGTTCTTACGGGCAAAACCCTTGGAGAAGTCGTCACCAAGGAAACAAAATTGCGTGCGTTGCAATCATGGGCCGCTGAAGACAACGTTGATATGGCTGATACGGTCGCCATAGGCGATGGCGCAAATGATATTCCTATGATTCTTGCCGCAGGAACGGGAATTGCCTTCTGTGCGAAACCTGCGGTACGTCAAGCTGCCCCTCACACACTGAATATTCGAAATTTGAGACCAGTCATCTCAATTATCGACAACGATAGGCAAAACATCCAGGAGTGAATTCGAGATTTCGAGTTTTGTGACAATTGCCAGGTATACAGCTTGAAAAACGATGCAGTTTGGAACGAAAATGCAGCAAATCATGCCTGTGATACTTCGCAATTGCCACAAAACTCGAAATCTCGCTACGCATAAGCCCAAGCTAGTCGATGTAAGCGTTTTCAGCCAGGTGCGCACCCCTTGCCCATGCCGCCGCATCCATCGCCTTGCGTCCCTGAAGCTTGACTTGACGCAGCTCGAGGGGATTCGTCATCGTTCCCACCCAGACATGCTTCTTCGATGTGAGCAGTTCTCCAGACTGTAAAACCTTGCCCTGTAATTCCTGTGGCGCCTCATTTGGAAGATATGTGGCCTCACGCGCATCGAGAACATGCATCAGCAAGACGTTTTCGCCAGGATCAGCCTTAACGTGAAGATGACCCCAGGCGCCTGGTTCTGGCGTGCATGCACGAATCTGGCGTTCGACCGCATAGGCAGGCGCGTGAAAGTCTATATGAGCGTCGTCGACGGTGATTTTCTCGGCCTTTTCAAAAACTCCCTGTTCTTGCTGCTCAGGACGCGCCCGACCTGCAACGACCGCTTGCAGCGACATTGCCAGCAGATGTGAGCCATCGATCGAAAGCCGGTTCAAGAGCGAACCTGCGGTTTCATGCTTGCCGATTTCAGCTGTCGATTGAGCAACGATCGGACCATCATCGAGACCTTTGGTAATGCGAAAGACCGTAGCGCCCGACAGACTGTCGCCAGCCCAGATGGCGCGCTGCACAGGAGCAGCCCCGCGCCACTGTGGAAGCAGCGAGAAATGAAGGTTGTACCATCCAAAAGGCAAGGCATCAAGAACGTTCTCGCGAAGTATTCTGCCGTAGGCAACAACAGCGGCTATCTCTGCACCTGTCGATTTCAGTATCTCCACGAATTGCGGATCGCTTGGATTTGATTCCAACACCGGAATCTTCAACTGCTCTGCCGCACGCTTTACCGGGCTGGGAACAAGTCTGCGGCCCCTTCCCCGGGGAGCATCCGGTCTGGTCAGAACGGCGACTATCTCGAAATCATCGTCTGCGGCCAAGGCTTTGAGTGAAGGTACTGCAACCTCCGGCGTACCTGCAAATAACAGCTTCATATGCTTTCCCTCCGCATTGCTTCACACATTCAAGTCTTTCTTCTGGCTCATCCCAAGACCTGGCATTCCAGCATTATTGCACAGCTGGAATATTCACTCCTGCAGCGATCAGGGCATTGCGCAGCTTGTATGAATCGGAGAACTGGAACGCTCGCATTCCGGAGGCATTGGCCCCGAGCACATTCTGCGACTTGTCGTCGATGAACAGACTGGCATGCGAATCGATGCCAAACTGGCGAATGGCGAGTTCGAAAATGTCCCTATGCGGCTTGCGCATGTGAACATTGCCCGAGATGACCTTATCTTGCAGCATATGCAGAATGCCGAACTGCTCCCACGCAATCGGGAACATTGTCCGCTCCCAGTTCGACAAGCCCCATACGCCGATTCCTGCTGCCTTCAAATCCTCAATGAGCATGCGGGCACCTGGAACCACGCCGGTCAGCGAGTCCTCGAAATGGTCAAGATAGAAACGGAAAATTTCAGCGTTCTCATGCCCATGAGTGCGCTCCATCCAAGCCGTCACATCTTCGGCGGATTCTCCCCCATCGAGGAAATCATTCGCATCAAAGAAACCTGAAACCTTGTTGTCGAGAAAATGATTGATGGTTTCCGGACTGTATCTGCTCACCAAAGCCGCGCTCGGCTGCCAATAGACCAAGACATTGCCGAAATCGAAAACCACATCGGTGATTGGCAGCCCGGAAGCCTGCTCGGCAGGACCCTGAGCGGTGATGACATTCGGTGCGACAAGGTCAGCAGTGACGATGTCCTTTGGGGCATTTGGCGATTCAATGGGTTCAGGCATATTCAATCAATCCTTTCGATTACTCCTCAATATATGGAAACACTGAGCATGGAGAAACTACATCAGATCCTTCGGATCCATCTTAAAGTGCAATTCCTTGGGATTTCGCGTCGCCATGTGTTTTGCGAGGCTCGAACGCAACCGCAGTGCAAGTTCGTCCCTTGCCTGCACACGCACACGGACTATTGCTCGCACGCGGTCATGAGTGCCTTCGAGCTGACGCGCCGCTATATTGCGTGGTGGGGCAATGGACACCGGTCCAAGCAACCCGGGAACATCCTCACCATTGATCTCCATGAGAGCATAATCGCCAGTAAGAACGCCGATCTCATTCATTGTGTTCATGACGGCATCACGATTGCCCCATACACATGCGGCAGCCACGAAGGGTGGCAGTGCAGTTGCTTCGCGATCCTTCAGCTCCTGCTGTGCAAGCACACCACTATCCCACAGCATCAACGATTGAGCCAGCGCCGGATCAGTTTCGCCGATGAGCATGACCTGCCCACCCTGCGTTCGTGGAAGGCACAGCGAAGAAGCATGCATCCAGTCAGTAAGCGTATCGATTCGCGCATCGACCCCGAGAGCATAGAGGCTTGCCCAGGCATCAAGAATGGCCACAGCCTGATACGACGACTGCGCTCGCACTCTGGATGGATCAGTCGCTCTTCCAACCGGTCTTACGCGCGGTTCAGCGCCGGGTGTCGCTATAACGATCTGCGGCTTATCGACGATGTCCGTCACCACTCCTCTGGGCTGCGATGGCGTTGACACCACTATCGGCACATGACGGAACAGCCCTTTCAGTTCCGCAGCGGTGCCCTGTGCCCCGACACGAAGAACGCGCATGGATTCATTGCCACAGTTCGTGCAAGACCAGTCGACCGCAGCAGCACCGCACCACAGGCAATGTGGAACGTGCCCATCATGAATGTTGCCGTTCAACGGGCCGGTACAACGATTGCAACGCGCCTGATGGTGACATTTACCGCAGCACAGTACATCGTGGGCACCCTCACGCGGAATGGAAAGCAGCACCGGACCAAGCTTCAGGGCACGAAGTATGACGGCAACCGCCGTGTGCGGGACGCGAGCGCCAATTGCCGGATCGGCCAGTCTGACAAGTTCCTCATGATTCAGCCATCGAATCCACGGTGATTGTTCCTGCGTCACGGTACGCAATCCTCGAACTTCAACGCTGATGCCGCATACGGAGTTGCCCTCTCGGCTTTCATCCTGTATTTCCCATTGACTGATGGGGCTGCGCACTGCAGAAAAATCGATGAAGGTACCATGATGGTTCCTCGCACGCAGTCGCAGAACGCCCCGTGCATGGGCATAGGGCATGAAACCATCCGCATTCTGGTAGGCATTATCGTCCATGATTGCAAAGACCGCGCTGCCCTCGACCGGTGCATACATCACGGCGCGCGTACCGATGACACATCGAATCTGACCGCTCGCAACGGCTTGGAAAGCACGATATCGCTCCTCGGGCGGCAGGGCGGCACCCAGCACGGCAAAGTCTCCATCCCATGAACCATGAGTTGCCTTGGTTGGTGCAAAACGTCGAAGCCCCGCACCCTGTAACACCTCTACCAAATCCAGAACATGCCGCATATCGGGCAGCACCATGACCCCAGACTTGCCAACAAGCAATGCCTCGACCAAGGTCCACGCAGCATCATGCGCCCATCGCAGCACGCCCGGAAGCACGTTCCACACATAGGCTGATGATGTATGAGCGGCAATGCTCGCTCGAATCTGACCGACACGGTCATAGCTTCTGTCAAGCATGTCGAATTGTTCGTCACACCAAGTCTGCAGACTCTGCTTCATCGCGTCACTTGCACCTATGGCGAATCGCCCGATGACCAACTGCTGCTCCACGTCAACGCGCGCCACCCTCGGCGGCACTGCCATTCTGAGAATATTGGCCCTTGTACCGCCGTATGCATGAGCGATATCGGTGATATCTGCCCTGTTCTGCGCACTCACTGCGACTTGTGGACTGACCACTCGCTCTATGTATCGCAATGCCGATGGCGGCGCAGAACTGGAAGCAACGCGCTGCCATATGAATCCGAAGAGCAGCTGATGGCCAAAACGCACACGTACCCGCACTCCCGGCTGTGCAGCCTCATCATCCTTGGACTGCACCAGATAATCGAAGGTAGCGCCAAGCTGAGTTGCCTGCACATCCAAAATGACCTGGGCTATGGGATTGTGTTCGGCAGGCACCCGCTGGGCGGGTACTTTCCTGCGACGTTTGCGAGGAGCAAGACCATCAAGTGCCAACTGCTCCGCGTTGGAACCGGCCATGAGTCCTCCTTGCGATGGACGCCAATACGAAGAATACGAATGCAATAAGCAAGTGTAAGCGCTTACTGCACCACGCCTGCCCTCTACATCGGCAGGCAGGAAGGACCGAATATCGTCTTGATCTCGGCAAAGAGACTGGTATCCCTATGCACGCGGAAATTATCTCCAAACGTCAGCACCTGCACGCTGCCATCATGCTGGAGCACGATGAGCTTGACTTCGCAATATCCTGGATGATTCTTGATGATGCCACTCAGACGGTTCAGATGCACCCTGTCAAGGGCAGGTTTTGGAAGCGCTATCATCACAGGGCGCTCGTCCGCCGACTCGATGCTTGGCACCTCCAGTTCCATGGCACGCATCGAGACCGTTTCGTCACGAACTTCGACCTGGCCGCGAATCTTGACCAAGGTGTCAATGGAAAGATCGGCAAGGCTTGCCTCATAGACCTTGCCAAAGAACATGCACTGAATTGAGCTTTCAAGATCCTCGACTGTCACGATGGCCCAGGGATTGCCCTTGCGTGACACACGCCGATCAACATTGGTGATGAGGCCTGCAATCGTAACGGTTCGCACGTTGCCATCATCCATTGCCTGTGCGCTGTCCACCAGCTTCGCAATCGATATATCGCGAAGTCCCACCAGAACCGAGGCCATGCCGCTCAATGGGTGATCGGAAACGTACAGGCCGAGCATTTCGCGCTCGAAGTTCAGCTTCGTTGACTTATCCCACTCCTCAATGTCGGGAACGGTCACCGCTGCATCGCCCATCACATCGTCGTTGCTGCCGCCATCTGGATCCGCAAACAGATCGAACTGCCCCTCAGCCTGCTTGCGCTTGAGAGGCACCAGTGAATCGATAGCACTCTCATGAATCTGATAGAGCGCCCGGCGGTTCGGATCGATGTCATCAAAGGCACCGGCCTTGATCAGTGACTCAATGGTCCGTCGATTCAACACGTTCAACGAAACGCGTCGTACGAAATCCACGAAGTTCACGAACTTGCCGTGCGAGCTCTTGCGCTGCGCGATGATGTCAGCCACCGCCTTGTCGCCGACGTTGCGAATGGCACCGAGCCCAAATCGCACGACGTCTCCGACAGCGGAATACTCAAGCACCGATTCGTTCACATCGGGTGGAAGCACCTGAATGCCCATGCGCCGCGCCTCACCCAAATACAGTGCCGTCTTGTCCTTGTTGCTGCGCTCGTTCTGCAGCAGGGCAGCCATGAACTCTACCGGGTAATGGGTCTTTAGGTACGCGGTCCAATATGAAATCATGCCATATGCGGCCGAATGCGCCTTGTTGAACGCATAGCCCGAGAACGGCACCAAGATGTCCCACACGGCCTGAGCCGCCTCTTGAGAGTACCCATGGTCCTTCATGCCCTGGAAGAATGGCACCTTCTCTTTGGCCAGAACCTCAGGCTTTTTCTTGCCCATGGCACGTCGGAGCACGTCTGCCTTGCCCAGCGAATAGCCGGCAAGGATACGGGCGGCAGACTGCACCTGCTCCTGATAGACGATCAGACCATAGGTCTCGTCCAGAACCGACTTCAACGGTTTCTCTACCTCAGGGTGGATAGGCGTGATCTTCTGCAGCCCGTTCTTGCGCTTCGCATAGTTCGTATGCGAATTCATATCCATAGGTCCAGGACGGTACAGCGCGATCAGTGCCGAAATATCGTTGAAGTTATCAGGCTTCAATGTCTTGAGCAGCGACCTCATGCCATCCGAATCGAGCTGGAACACGCCGAGCGTATCGCCACGCGAGAGCAGCTGATAGGTTTCCTTGTCATCAAGCGGGATGTCTTGGATCGTGATGGCATCCTTGCCGTTGCGCGTGATGTTCTTCAAGGTATCTCGTATGACCGTGAGATTGGAGAGACCGAGGAAGTCCATCTTCACCAGTCCCAGCGTTTCACAGGTATGGTATTCGAAGGTCGTCGTGATCGTGCCATCATTGCGCTGCATGAGCGGAGAGGTGTTCGTGATCGGCTGTGATGCCATGATCGTTGCGCAGGCATGCACGCCTGTCTGACGGATGATGCCTTCAATGCCAAGCGCCTGTTCGGTGATCTTCTTCACGTCGGGATCGGAGTCATAGAGATCCCTGTATTCCTTGGCTTCCGCGTAGCGTTTGGCCGATGGATCGAAGATGTCCTTCAGACTGATATCCTTGCCGTTGGCAGCGGGCGGGATAGCCTTGGTCACCTTGTCTCCCATCGAGAACTCATAATCCATGATTCTCGCAGAATCCTTGAGGGCCTGCTTGGTCTTGATCGTTCCATAGGTGACACACTGAGCAACCTTGTCGGCACCGTATTTCTTCGCCACATATTCCAGAACACGCATACGACCCTCAGGGTCGAAGTCCACATCAATATCAGGCAGGGAGACGCGCTCAGGATTCAGGAACCGCTCGAAGATGAGCCCATGCTTTATGGGATCCAGTTCGGTGATCCCCATCGCATAGGCAACCATCGAGCCTGCGGCAGAACCACGTCCAGGACCAACCATGATGCCATTGGCCTTCGCCCAATTGATGTAGTCGGCCACCACCAGGAAGTATCCAGCAAACTGCATCTGGCAGATGACACCACACTCGTAATCAGCCTGCTTGGCCACATGTTCGGGAATGCCATCGGGAAAACGCTTCTCCAGCCCCTCCTCGACATCACGCAGGAAGAGTGAGGTCTCATCCCAGCCTTCAGGACAGTCAAACTGCGGCATGAAGGCACCATCCTCGTGATCATCGAACATCACGTTGCACCGTTGCGCAATTTCGAGCGTATTGTCGCAAGCCTCAGGAAATTCCTTGAACAGTTCCCGCATCTCCTCAGCGGATTTGATGTAATATCCGCTGCCATCAAACTTGAAACGCCCTGGTTCATCGAGCCTTGACCCTGAATTGATGCACAGCAATGCGTCCTGGGCAGAAGCGTCCTGCTCATGAACATAGTGCGAATCATTGGTCGCAACAAGAGGAGCATTGATTGCCTTGGCAATGCGGAGCAAATCCTTCGTTACTCGACTCTCGATTTCAAGCCCATGATCCATAAGCTCCACGAAATAGTTCTCACGCCCAAAAATATCCTGAAACTCAGAGGCTGCCCTCAACGCCTCATCATACTGACCAAGTCTGAGTCTGGTCTGCACAATGCCAGACGGGCAGCCCGTTGTGGCGATGACACCCTGATGATAGGTCGACAGCACTTCCTTATCCATACGGGGCCACTTACCAACCAAGCCCTCAAGATTTGCAACCGACGATGCCTTGAGAAGATTCACCAGACCCTGATCAGTCTGCGCGAGCAGCGTCATATGGGTAATGAGTCCGTTGCCAGAGACATCGTCAGAATGCTGGGCCTCGGTTCCCCAATGAACACGAGTCTTGTCCTGACGGGCCGTCTCAGGCGTGACATACGCCTCGATGCCGATTATCGGCTTGACACCAGCACCAACAGCGGTTTTCCAAAGCTCATATGCGCCATGCATGTTGCCATGATCAGTTATCGCGATGGCTGGCTGCCCCAGGGATTTCACCTGCTCAACCAGATCGGGAATGCGAGATGCACCATCCAGCATCGAATAGTGCGTGTGCGTATGAAGATGAACGAAACTGCGAGTTGCCATGCTCTCTAACTTAATGCAATGTCTGCCAGAAGCAACCACGAGTCATCTCGAAGCCAAAGCCACACGCTATTGCTGGGAGTGTCGCGCTCGCATCGCATCGAGCGCACGTTCTAGGTCGGCTGGATAATGTGAATCCACCCGAGTCCAGATATGCGTTCTGGGGTGCCTGAACTCCAGGCGCATGGCATGCAGCCACTGACGATCCAGGCCAAGCTCTTCTGCCAGCTTGGGATTTGCTCCGTACATGTGGTCGCCTACGAGCGGGTGCTTGATGGAAGAGAAGTGCACGCGAATCTGATGCGTTCTGCCTGTTTCAAGATTGACGCTGACAAGGGTGGCCTCGGAAAAACGCTCGAGCACATCCCAATGCGTTATCGCTTCCTTGCCCAACGGCGTGACGGTGAATCGAAAGTCCGAGACCTTGGCGCGTCCGATCGGCGCCTCGATCGTTGCCCTGTCCTGCTCGAGATTGCCCTGCACGAGAGCATGATAGGTCTTCACAACCTCGTGGTGGGCGAACTGACGGCGCATTTCCTTGTATGCGAGTTCTGACTTGCAAACAAGCATCAACCCACTTGTACCCACGTCCAGACGGCTCACAATGCCATGTCTGCCGGGAGCACCATAGCTGGTGATATGCACTCCCCTGGCTATGAGACTGCCAAGAACCGTGGGGCCTGTCCATCCAACCGATGCATGCGCCGCAACGCCAACGGGCTTGTCGACCACGACTATGTCATCATCCTCGTAGACTATCGACATCTCATTGGCAACCGGTTCGATACGATGTTTCGGCTGTTCAAGACGAACCTCCATCGTATCGCCGTCAAGCAGTACGGTCGATTTTGAACAGGTACGATCAATCAGCGTCGCATGCCCGGAATCAATCAAATCACTCGCCTTGGCTCGCGACAGTCCAAGCATCTTGGACAATGCCACATCGAAACGTCTTCCAACCAGAGCGTCGGGAACCGGCAAGACTCTGTTCTTGGCTTCAAGTTCATTCATCGCTGTCATGAGCATCTGCACTCTGCCCACTGATTCTCCAAGGAACGCCCATGAATACCAGAACGACCATGCCTATGCCTGCAAACATGAGAAAAATATCTGCTACGTTGCCCACAGACCAGCCATAATCGAGGAAGTCGACCACCTTGCCGTTGAGCATGCCATCGGCGTAAACGACACGATCGATCAGGTTACCCGCCGCGCCGGCAAAGGCCATGCCAAGCACGATCACCCACAACGTTGAAGTAGAACGGATCGCAAGGATGACAAGCACGATGCATGCAGCTATGGCAAGAATCGATATGACCCACGTCGAATTGGAGCCGAATCCCAGTGAAGCCCCAGGATTTCTCAGCAGGCGAAGCGAGAGCAGACGAGGTATCACCAGCCTGGATTCGTCAAGTGAGAGATATCTCAATGCCAGTAGTTTGCTCACACGATCGACGATGAGACCAATAAGCGCCACACATGAGAAAACGGCCACGCTTCTGCGCGGCCGTTGTGCAGCAATTCTCGAAGGAGCATTGCTGTCTGATGTCACTTATCTTCGCCTTTATCCGAGCCGATGCCATCGAAGGAATCGGTATTCGAGACCTGCGAGACCAGCTGGCCAAGGAAGGACTTGAGACGGCTGCGATATTCGGTCTCGAACTGCTTGAGACCCTGAATATTGCCCTCGATGACCTTCGACTGAGCAACCAGTTTCTCTTTGACATCTGCCGCGTATTGATCGGCAGTCGAACGCGTATTGCGATCGTAGGCCTGTGCCTTCTGGTGAACCTCAACCTCATAGGTATCGGCTTCGGCGCGCTTGTTCTTGGAATACGTGTCTGCATCCTGACGAGACTTGCCAGAATAGGCATCGGCTTCCGAACGAACGCGATCTGAATACCCATCGGCTTCGTCATGAACACGCTTGGAATAATTGTCGGCATCCGCATGGGTGCGATTCATATAGGAATCGCCCTTAGCCACCAAATCATCGTGCTTGGATTGGCCATCGGCAATAAGCTCGGCACCCTTCGCCTTGCCCTTGTCAACATACTGGTCATGCAATTGCATCGCGAGTGTGAGCATCGCAGTTGCGCGCTCCGGCTCGGAATTGGCATCGGCACCAGCGCCTGCAATCTTCTTCAGGCTGCCGGTCTCGGTAGACGGTTCCATCTTGGAGACCTGCTGACGGAGCTGCTCCTCACGCTGCTTCGATTCATCAAGCTGGTGAGACAATGTGTCGTTCTTCGTGGCAAAGTCGCGGGCACTCTGCTGAACCTGGAAGAGCTGCTGCTTGCTCTGGCCAAGCTGCTGAGCAAGTTCCTCGCCCTTCGCCTTGAATTGGTCGCGCTCTTTGCCGACAGCCACCAACTGATCGTTGAGTGCCTGAGTGTTGTCACCCTTGGCTGCCTGAGCAGTGAGCTGATCAATCTGTGAATTGAGTTGATCGACCTGCTGCTTCAACTGATCATTTTGCTGCGTCAGTGCCTGAACCTGCTGCTGTGCCTCATTGAGTTCGCGACTACCTGCCTGAGATGCGGAATTCTCTGATGCGGACTGCTGTTCCTTGAGCTTCCTGTTCTCATTCTGCGAAGCCTCGAGCTGAGCTGTCAAGTCAGAAATCTTGGTGTTCAGACTGGTGACATCCGGACTGAGTGATTGCGTCGATGCACCACCTTGAACGGCCTTCTGCCCTAAGGCCTCAACAGTCTCAGTCACCTGATCGAGGAAGTCATCCACCTCGTCAACGTCATAACCTTCCTTAAACCTCACAGTTTGGAAGATATGCTCTCTAATGTCCTTTGGCGTCAAAAGAGCCATTAATGTTCCACCTCGCTTCAAGCAACACGCTTTGCATTCTTGGTATCAAATCAAGACTCTAGCACGTAGCTGAGTCTTGTGTCTTTCAAGAGTCCGCGACACGCTAGATGAGTATTTGCAAAACGACGAGAACAAAATACAAAACCATAAAACTCATGTCAAGCTGGATTGCACCGAGCGGCAGCGGTGGAATGAAACGACGCAACCAGCGCAGCGGAGGATCTGTCACGCGATAGACGATTCGCAGCAAGGAGGCTACGATGCCCTGGGGATACCATCGCGGGGCGAGAATCTGGGACCAGTCCAGAATCATTCGAGCAAACAGAATCAGCAGATATGCGCTGATTGCCCAGTGGAGCAATGCATGAATTAACGAAAAAAGCATGACCTTCACCCTAGCAGACACACTACTGGCGAAGCTGAGTGTTGCCTTAGAACCTCAGTCCGCGAACAGATCGTGGGACGATGATGTTGGCTTAGGGTCTTCGACCTTGATGTTGACCTGCGCGGGGCTGAGCAGAAACACTCTCGGCGTGACACGCTCGATCGATCCGCGAACGCCAAACACGACACCCGCAGAGAAGTCAACGATGCGATAGGCAACGGCCTCGGTGACGTTTGAAAGATTGAGCACGACCGGTACACCATCACGCAACGCACGGCCAACCAGCTGCGCGTCTTCATATGATTTGGGCAGAATGGTGGTAATTCTGCTGATTTTCGTAGAGAAATCACCGTGGCTACGCAGAGGAACCGAATTTGATGATTCCTGAGACATGGGTGTCACCGATCTGTCACTATCAAAATCGGTAGTGGCATTGTCACCCTGAGCAGGTGCAATATCTGCATCCTCATCCACGACATCAGCCATACCAAGGTAAGACATGGCATTCTTCATAAAATTCGCCATTTAAGCCCCTTAATCGATCAGCGAAGAAAATCAGGGATATCGAGATCCCCGGAATCCGATGAATCATCGTCATCTGTGGAATCGAAATCATGTTGTTTCGGTTGTGCACTTCCCTGTTGCTCCGACTGAGCGTCGGCCGCACGAACGATTCGATGTTCGGATGTCTGATCCGCAGCAGCTTCGTTGGCCTGTGGTGCATTGCCAGTATGAATTGGGGTCAGTGGAGGAACGATGGGCTGGGAATTGTCCTCGGCCCTGTGCTGAGCGTGATGCTCGCTATGCGCACCTTCCTCGTCATTCTTGGCGTTGGCATCAAAACCGGCAGCGATCACGGTCACCCTGACTTCATCGCCGTAGGCATCATCAAGCGCAAGTCCCCAGATGATCTGCGCCTCAGGATGTATGGCATTCTGCACCAACTGCACGGCGGCTGAAGCCTCTTGCATACTCAGATCGGTGGGGCCTGCGATGTTGATGAGCGCTCCGTGTGCCCCTTCAATGCTTTCTTCGAGCAATGGCGAGCTGATGGCAATCTCGGCAGCCTGTGTTGCACGATCTTCGCCTCGTGCGGCGCCGATGCCGAAGAGTGCCGTTCCGGAATCCTTGAGAATTGCAGTCACATCGGAGAAATCGACATGAATGTATGAGTTCATCGTGATCAGGTCAGTGATCCCCTGCACACCTGCGAGTAAGGCTGTATCGGCGGTCTTGAATGCATCCATCACGCTGACCGTCCGATCTGAGAGATCGAGAAGACGGTCGTTCGGAATGACGATCAGCGCATCGACCTCATTGCGCAGGTTGGCGATCCCGGTTTCCGCGGATGATGCACGACGAGGGCCTTCGAATGAGAATGGACGTGTGACCACTGCGATGGTCAGAGCGCCGAGCTGACGTGCACTTCTTGCGACGAGTGGACTTGCTCCCGTTCCAGTGCCGCCACCCTCGCCCGCCGTCACGAACACCATATCGGAAGCCTTCAATGCCTCTTCAATGTCAGATTGATGATCCTGTGCTGCCTTGGCGCCCCTCTCGGGATCGGCTCCGGCTCCCAAGCCACGACTTGAATTATCAGACAGGGATATTTTGACATCTGCGTCTGATCGCAACAAGTCTTTCGCATCGGTATTCACAGCAACGAATTCAACGTTCTGCAGTCCTTCAGCAATCATTCGATTGACTGCATTACCACCTGCACCACCAACACCGACGACCTTGATGTTGGTTTTGTCGTTGAAATTGTCAATCTGGGCAATCTCGCTCACAGTAAGCTCCTGTTCTCACGCTTTGTTCCAACTCTATCGCAGTTCATACCCTTAACAAGCGCTATTTTGGGCGTGTACCGTTGTTTTTCTGCAATTAACAACAATCCCCTCCCTAAGTTACCCAAGCGTAGTCGGAAGTTGCACCGTATTACAACATTGTCAACAAACAACTGTGTCACTCTGCCCTACGCAACAAACGAAGTCATTGCAGTATCCCCTTATTCATACTCACCATGTGAATTCCATCACGATTGGTCATGGTGTGACCGATGATACACAGGAATCAATACGAAGCGTCCATTGGATCATCACCAAACAGTTTTTCGCGTTCCTCAGTCGGCAGATTTCTCGAATCCAACCATCCATAGGGAAGATGAACCTTCCGTGCATATCTGACACGGCCCCTTGGTTTATCGGCAATCGCCATGGGAAAGGGCGTATTCTGATCGAATTCAGCTACCTTGGCATCGACATCGGCAACGCTTTCACATTCCATGAATTGCCGCCGCACTTCGCCACCGACAGGGAAGCCTTTGAGATACCAAGCAACGTGCTTGCGAAGGTCGTGCACAGCCATCTGCTCATCGCCATCATAGAAATCGGTGAGCAATCTGGCGTGCTTGCTGATGATACCGCCGATTTGGCCAAGTGTGGGATTGACCCTCACTGAGGATCCAGCGAAGGCATTGGCAATGTCTGCAAAAAGCCAAGGTCTGCCCTGACACCCGCGACCGATGGCAACCCCGGCACAGCCCGTATGATTCATCATCTCGAGTGCATCCTCCGCAGTCCAGATGTCTCCATTGCCAAAAACAGGGATACTCAACTCCTGGGCAAGTTGACCGATGCGATTCCAATCGGAATGGCCACCGTAATATTCCGCAGTCGTTCGAGCATGCAGCGTTACTGCCGCACAGCCCTCCTCCTGCGCTATTCGACCGGCTTCAAGGAAGGTTTCATGTTCATGGTCGATTCCAACCCTGATTTTTGCAGTGACGGGAATGCCTGCCGGCTCACACACACTGACGACTCTGCGAATCAGCTCGGCGAATACATCCAACTTCCAAGGAAGCGCAGAACCCCCGCCATGACGAGTGACCTTGGGCGCAGGGCAACCGAAGTTCAAGTCGACATGGTCAGCCATGTCGCCATCCACAACCATCGCAGCTGCCAGACGCGTGATCTCAGGGTTGACTCCGTACAACTGAAGAGAGCGAGGATGTTCGCTGGGAGCGAAACGGCATAATCTCAATGCTTTGGGGTTCTTGGCCACCAAGGCACGAGCCGTGATCATTTCGGCAACATAGAGTCCGTTCGGGCCGAACTCTTCGCACAAGACGCGGAACGGCCAGTTGGTGACCCCTGCCATCGGAGAGAGCATCACCGGAGTGTCTACATGAATGCTGCCGAGGTCAATTCCAGGAAACTGGTGATTGCTGGGCATTGCAGCAGACACGCTCTGCTCGCTGTAAGTATCTTCTGAAAGCATTTCCCTCCCCCTCGATCATCCATATCGACATGTGCGCAATGAGAGCATAACCAACTCCCATCGCGCACATGCATCGATTGAATTGCAGCGGAATCAGTAATTGCCACCGGCCTCGGCGACCTTGACGGGCGCAGATTCATCGATTCCCTGTTCCTTGGTCACATCAACAGACCCATCAGCAGCGGTTTCACCGGTAATGTTCACCGGGCCTTCCGGGTAGCGAACGCGTTTTTCCTGAATGCGAACCCGGACATATTCCTCGACCTTATCAAGATCGACGCGCTCCTGCTTCATGGTGTCGCGGTCACGAATCGTCACTGCATGGTCATCAATCGTATCGAAGTCCACGGTGATGCACAGCGGCGTACCGATTTCGTCTTCACGCCGGTAACGACGTCCGATGGCTCCGGCCTCGTCATAATCGATCATCCACTCGTTCTGACGTAGATCCCCGGCGAGATTGTGCGCAATGGCCTGCAAGGCGGGCTTCTTGGATAGCGGAAGAACCGCGGCCTTCACAGGTGCGAGCCTGGGATCAAGTCGCAGCACGGTACGCCGGTCAACGCCGCCCTTCGTGTTTGGTGCCTCATCAATGTCGTAGGCATCGACAAGGAATGCCATAAGGGAGCGAGTGAGGCCTGCAGCTGGCTCGATGACGAACGGTGTGTACTTCTCTCCCGATGCCTGATCGAAATAGCTCAGATCCTCACCGGAATGCTTCGCGTGTGCACTCAAGTCGAAGTCCGTACGGTTGGCAACGCCTTCGAGCTCACCCCACTCTGAACCTTGGAATCCGAAGCGATATTCGATATCGACGGTCCGCTTCGAATAATGGGCAAGCTTCTCCTTGGGGTGCTCATAATGACGAAGATTCTCGGGATTGACGCCAAGATCGGTGTACCAACGTGTGCGGTTATCGATCCAATACTGATGCCAATCCTCATCGGTGCCTGGCTGAACAAAGAATTCCATCTCCATCTGCTCAAACTCGCGCGTCCTGAATATGAAGTTTCCAGGGGTGATCTCATTGCGGAAGCTCTTGCCCATATTGGCTATGCCGAACGGAGGCTTGGAGCGTGAAGAACCCATGACGTTCTTGAAATCAACGAAGATGCCCTGTGCCGTTTCCGGACGGAGATAGTGCAGGCTGTTGTCATCCTGAACCGGTCCGAGATGGGTCTGGAGCATCATGTTAAAGTCACGCGGCTCGGTCCAGTTGCCCTTCGTTCCGCAATCGGGGCATGGAATGTCCTTCAGACCGTTTTCAGGCTGATGGCCATGCTTTTCAAAGTATGCCTCTTCCAAAGTATCGGCCCTATGACGCTTGTGACAGGTCAGGCACTCGATCAGAGGATCGTTGAACACGGTCACGTGGCCAGAGGCAACCCATACGGCAGTGGGAAGAATGATCGAAGTGTCAACACCAACCACGTCACCACGGGTGACGACCATCGAACGCCACCATTCGCGCTTGATGTTGTCTTTCAGTGCAACGCCAAGAGGACCGTAATCCCAAGCGGAACGCGTTCCACCATAGATTTCTCCAGCCGGAAATACGAAGCCACGACGCTTCGCCAATGACACAACGGCATCAAGTTTGGATTCAGACACGGAACACCTCTTGTTGGATTTCACCGGGATTTTAACGAGTCCAAGATTATAGCCACCGCGTGACACTGCCATACTCTCTTATCTTTGCTCTGGTGAGCAGTGGAGAATGCTTCATGTCTGCATTGTCATTTAGTGTGAAACCGTTATGCAGGGGAACTCGTTTGAGTTGAGAAGGTAGAACCTGACCCTTGGAACCTGTTGGTTAAAACCATCGTAGGGAGGCATGCAATGAATGAATCATTGCCAACCACATCATTATCATCATCATTGTCAACGCAATCAGCGTCACTTTCCGAATCATCACAATATTTGTCGCTTGATGATCCCATTCGTGAGCGAATCAGGACAGCGTGCGAGGAAGTCCGTCAGAAAACGCCGCTCGCGCAGTCATTCACGAATTTCGTGACCATCAACCTCGTTGCCAATGCGCAGCTTGCCGCTGGCGGAAGTGCTGCGATGAGCTTCCTGCCGGATGACATCGAAGACATCGATGCAATTTCAGGCGCAAGCTATATCAACGTCGGCACTCTGTTGCCTTCGTACAAGGACGATCTCGGCATCATTGCCAAGACCTTCTTCGAGCGCAAGTCACTCTGGGTTCTCGATCCCGTGGCAGCGGGACTGGGCTCGACGAGAACTCACATACTGAAAACCTTTGCTGATTATCCTCCAACGATTGTGCGAGCGAACGCATCGGAAATCATCGCTCTGTGTGGCATCTGGGGTATCAGCCTGAAAACGGACTCCGAGGGCAAGGTGAATCGCCCGGCCGGTGTTGAATCTATAGACGATGTTGACAGTGCAACCCTGTATGCGATTGAACTTGCTCGGTATCTTCGCGAACACAACGCAACGCATACTGCAGCAGTCGCCGTCTCAGGAGAACGTGATCTGATCACCGACGGCGATTGCACCTATCGACTCCCCGGCGGCAATGCCATGATGACGAAAATCACTGGCGCCGGTTGCTCACTCGGCGGTGTCACGGCAACATATCTCGCAGTAAGCGATCCCTTGACCGCAGCACTGGCAGCTTCTCTGCATTACAACCGTGCCTCCGAACAGGCTGGTGAAGTCGCCAAGGGACCTGGCAGCTTCCAAACGGAATTCCTGGATGCATTGTGGCAGATGCAACCCGCAACAATTGCCACTTCGCGCATCATCGAGATGCGCTGAACAACCCTTTATCGCATGAAAACTGAGGAAAGAATGAATACTGCGATGCAAACCAACGATTTTCCTTCATTGAGGAAGGTGCTTGACATCTCGGCATACCTGGTGATTGGCCCAGAGAACACGAAAGGTCGTGATGTTGCAACCATAGTCAAGGAAGCGCTGGCAGGTGGCATAACCTGCGTGCAATTGCGCGCAAAGCACTCCGATGCTTCCGAAATCGTTTCACTCGCTCGCCAGATTGCCGATGTCATTGAGGCTGCCGGTAAGAGCAGCACCGTTGCGTTCGTGATCGATGACCGCGTCGATGTTGCATGGGAGTGCCGATGCATGGGAATCAAGGTTGATGGGGTTCATGTTGGCCAGACCGACATGGATGTTCGCTACTGCAGACAACTGCTCGGCGAGAATGCAATCATTGGACTTTCTGCAGCAACCAACAAGCTCGTTGATCTTGTGAATGAGCTGCCAGAAGGAATCATTGACTATGTGGGTGCTGGTCCAGTGCATCCTTCCGTGAGCAAACCAGATTGCGGTGTTGGTGACGATGGAAAGTTGCATATTCTTGCGGTGCAAGGCATCAGTACCTTGGCAGATATCAGTCGCTACCCCGTTGTTGCCGGCGGGGGCGTCAGTGTTGCCGACGTTCCCGAACTGGCACGAACCAAGGCCGCTGGCTGGTTTGTCATATCTGCCATCGCAGGTGCCGAAGATCCACAAAAGGCCACCGAAGCTTTGGTGAAAGCCTGGCTCTCGGTTCGAGAGAAATAACAATGCTGAATATTCGATTCAAAGGAGTATCCCATGAGTGAAGAAAACATGAGTGAAGAACAACAGACGAAAGACACAACAGCCGAAGCACGGTCAGCAAGGCACCTCAATTACATCAACACCGTCGCTGCATTATCGATTGCACCGAGCGGTGTTGGGGAAGAACTCTCTGAATATGTTGCACAGGCAGTCGAGGTGATCCGCGACTCAGGCTTGCCCAATGAAACAAATGCAATGTTTACGAATATCGAAGGGGATCTCGATGATGTGCTGGATGTCGTTCGTGATGCCACGTTGAAGCTCGCAAATCAGGGCTACCGCACCGGTGTGGTGCTCAAACTTGACATACGTCCCGGTTTCAAGGGGCAGATTCATAAAAAAGCTGAGCTTGTCGACAAAATCTTGAACAAATAAGCCCAGAATATTTCGAGATTGCGAGTTTTGCGGTAAACCAGCTGAATCGGAGTGCACGTATTGGTCATTGACAAGCACGTGTGACCTTAAATCAACCTATCTATGCGCTCATTGTGAACTTCTCCAAGTATACAAGCCTCGAAAAGGGGCTTAATAGCCTCGCCAACGGCGAATATCCACCCATTGGGGTCTCCTTATACCTGGAGAAGTTCACAATGAGCGATTACACACTAAAACCAGAACAAATGCTTTAGTAGAATTGCCACGAAACTCGCAACCGCATTGTTTTTTCACTTTCCCCCTACTTCGCTCCTCCAAAACGGCGATCTCGATGCACATAGTCATCGATTGCACGCCAGAGAACGTCGCGTCCGCAGTCAGGGAATAGTTCTGGAACAAAGTCAAGCTCAGAATATGCAGCCTCCCATGGCAGGAAGTTGCTGGTTCGCTGCTCCCCCGACGTTCGAATGACCAAATCGCAGTCGGGAATGTCCGGGTTGTACAAATGCTCGGCAATCATCTTTTCCGTGACTCGAGTGCCCTTGATCTTTCCGCTTGCGATTTCCTTTGCAATCTCAGAAGCCGCATCGGCAATTTCTGCACGCCCGCCGTAATTAATGCAGAATACGACATCGATGACCTTGTTGTTTTTGGTCTGTTCCATCGCATCTTCAAGCTCGTTGATCACTGACTTCCACAGTCGTGGTCTTCTTCCCGACCAACGAACGCGCACACCCCAAGCGTTCATCTGCGATACGCGCCGGTGAATGATATCGCGGGAGAACCCCATGAGAAAACGCACTTCACTCGGCGTACGCTTCCAATTTTCCGTTGAAAAGGTATACAGACTTAAATATCGCACGCCAGCTTCAATTGCCCCGGCGATGATGTCGAATACCACAGGCTCAGCTGCCTGATGACCGTCGGTTCTTACCAGTCCGCGTTTCTTTGCCCAGCGACCATTGCCATCCATGATGACGCCTACATGACGAGGCACCTTATTTTTAGGGAAATCCGGAATTCTATCGGGTTGGGAAAATGGTGCCGCGGGCACATCCAGCGACCTATAGTCGACATGATCAAAAGTCATACATTCGAATCTAACAACCGCAGTGAACGAATTGGCCGTTCAAGGTAGTATTCTCCCCATTCCTCAACAAGTTCGTCAACTTTAGAGGTCAGATCGTGTGAATCCAGCAGCGGCCAGTCTCCAGAAAGCAGCGCATGCATCTGTGAAATCGATAGCTCATCAATGACACGGGCGTCTGGCGTACGATCTGCCTGACACATCATTCCTCCCATGCGCACTGAGAAATAGCCAAGATCATCATGCCTTCCACACACAACGCAGGAATCCATTCGAGGACTCCATCCAGCCAGAGAGAGGGCGCGCATGACGTACGACTCACCAGTAGCCTTGGGGTTGTGTCTGTGCTTCGCCATCGAAGCGAGCGCCGAAACCAGCAGTGAGTATTGATCCAATGAACGTTCATGCTCGGTGCTGACAATCTTGTCGATTGCCTCGACGATGACTCCTGAATTCATGTACGCATCATAGTCTGCACAGATTGGATCAGCGTAAGTCGCTATGCTCACCGCCTGCGAAATCACGTCAAGATTACGACCCTGCGCAATGAGCACATCGGCACGCATGAATGGCTCGAGTCGGCCGCCAAACCTCGAACGGGTTCGTCGCACACCTTTCGCGACCGCCCGTACCTTGCCGTGCATCTTGGTGAATATGGTGATGATGCGGTCAGCCTCGCCAAGCTTCACGGTTCTGAGAATCACACCTTCATCACGATAGGTTGCCATGGATTGGTCAAGCCTCTTCTCTCGAACAGAAATTCCATATGCTCGTTGATTCATTGGCTCGTATGGGCATGCCACAACCTTCCGTGTCATAATCACGCCAAGCCAGCTTCTGTAGCGTTGCTTACCTGTAACTCTAATAGATGAACAAGCCCCAAAAGGCAAACAATAGCAATACGCAGAACATGGCAATCGTGGTGTTCACGAAAAGCGCCTTGCCAAATCGTGTATAGGAGATCACCGGCAGTGTCTGATCTTTTATATGATCATAGCGGTTGTCCCTGTGTCTCTTAAGAATAAAGTCGCGAATAGTCGCCAGCGTGGGGATCTTCAGCAATCCTCGAATGGATGCCACCTCGATGAGCCTTGCGAAAACTCGAGACCATGCCCAGACCACGAGCGTTGACACTATCTGGATGACGGGCCAACTCCAATAGATCATTCCTGCGGTTTTGGGCGCGCCTCCCCAGACCAGTTTCACCACGGCATAGACGACCTGCGCGAGGCCAGAGAAGAAGAGCACGAGGGTTGCCAGCGTGGTTCCTGTGATAAGAATGAGTATTCCGCCGAATCCGTGCGTAAATCCAAGAATATGCCGGGAATCGCGGCAAAGCAGTGATCGAAACTTCCGAATGAGTGCCACGATCCACATGATGATGGTCGTGAGAATAAATATCAATGCAGCGCCATGAATCACCAGCATATATACGGTGAGCGTTGGACGCGATTTCAAGTCGAATGGCACCGCGATTGATTGCGTGATCGTTGCACCGGTGACCAGCTGCGAGGTCTGCTTCAAGCCATGGGTCACACCAACAGCCCAATCCACCATATCGTTCTCATACGAGTCGACGAGCGGTGTGCTCGTCTGTGCTTCATCACCCAGGCGAAGCACATGATTCGCCAACGGATAGTTACGAATCGTTACATTCCAATTATTGGCTTCATGCGCAAGCTTCATGATGGTTTGCGCACCATCAACCTGAGCGGTCATCACATCCTTCGCACCATATGCCACAAAAGTGGGAATCGCATACGCCGCAGGCTTCAGAGTATTGATATCCATATTATGCAATCCAAACAAATCCAGGTCAGCACTGAATAGACGCCTGACAATGGACTGATAGCCCGGATTTGCACCTACCATGGCGAAATCCTGAGCAGCAAGGAATCCGAGGGAATGGCGTGGGGAATGCACCATGGGGCTCAGGAGAATCTGGAAGGCCACATCATGGTCACTCTGCAAGAGATATGAGCTTATCCAAGTGCTTTCACTCGTTGCATAGATTCCAACGTTTGAAGCGTTGACATTTGAGAGCTGGCGTAGATAGTCGATAACCTTGTCATATGCCTTGGCCGATGCCGGATAATCGCGGTTCGCATCAGAGGTGTTCCATACAGGCTTATCGATAACAGCAGAGACAAAACCAGCAGAGCTTAAATCGGAAGCGACATCGCCGAACGAGTCCTCTGCCGTGCCATATCCGGCTCCATGCATGAATACGATGCCTGGAAGTTTGCCACGTGTTCCCTGAGGTTCACGAATGAGAATATGAATGTGCTGCGTAGCGCCCGTAGCACTCTGCTTTACATCGATTGTGGCTCGGCGCTCGACGACGTTATAGCTGCCTCGCTGCGCAAGATTGAGCTGCTGAGGATTGGCGAAGTTGACCGAGGTGTCAGAATCCACGGTTTCCATGCTCTGATCGATGGGATTGTTGTTCCAAGGAACTGCTGTCGCATTTGAGACCGAGGTCAATAAAGCTATGAAAATTATGAAAATAGGTAGGCTCAAGGTCAGACGCTTGGACCAGCTCCATACCTTGGAACTCTCCGCACTTTGATCTTGGTTTGACACGCAGCTCATTGTATATGCCCATGCCGAACTCGAGCTGATAATTGTGCAAAATAGAGTTCAATACTATATCTGCTGACAAGCAAGTTTCGCTTGACGGCAGGTTGTTTGACACAAGCTACGGCTATCCCTACAAGCTCCGCCACATCATAGAATTAATTATTCTGTGATGGTGACCCTTCGCCCCCATCATTGAACGTATCGCGAGAGGATCCATGTGAAGGTTGAACGGGGTCAGCGTCGTTTGTACCCCTCCCCGCGGTTGAATCCTTGCCTGGAGCATTGTTCTCATCCATCGAATCGGTGGTAGGGAAAGCCAAGTCAGGAATATCAAGATCAACCTTAGGGAACGAAGTGCTGTCAAGCATTGAATTCAGTGAAGCCAGATATTGATCAGTATCTTGTATGGAATTTAAATCGTCTGAGAAAGACAATGAATTTGCATCGTGAGAAGATGCTGATGGTTGCGATGATGTATCGTCTGAGTCCGAACTCGAGGCGAGAGCATCGCTAGAGGCAAAGGTGTGCATCCCCTGATTACCCTGATTCACAGGATTTTGATTCTGCGTACTGCGCTGACTATCTGCCACCGGGAAGCTCAGAGGTGATGTCTGCGGGGCTTGCGCGCCTGCCGATTTGTCATCTCCATTTCGGTTGATCTGCACATCATCGTTGGATCTACCTGAAGCGGGATTCTCACGGACATTCTCGGAATCATTCTGATTGCCGAACGAAAGGTTTTCGACCATATTCGAATTCGTGTCCGCAGACTTTCCACGTCTCCAGAAATCAAAGGTGGACGGTGCTGAAGTTTGCTTCGGAACTGGTTCCTGCGATGTGAGACCTGTTTCCGTAGCTGCATTCGAGCTGTTCGCAACTGCCCGCGTCTGTTGCTCCTGAGGATAGTTGATTTTGCCTGCGTTGGCCTGTTGGGGCACAAAATCACTTCCAGTTCGACCTGGTGTCATGGAATTGTTATGAGACAAATATGACTGATGCGGATCCTCTGACCCATGACCTGCCGTCTGGGTCGTGGCCTGGGATTCTGCCTGGGATTGGTTAAATACCGCCTGCTCCTCACGATGCAGGTTCTTGAACATTGCACGACCGTCATTCTGCGAAATTGCTGCATCTGAGGAAGGTCTGTTGTTCGAATATGATTCATTCGCATATGAAGCAGCATCGTCTATCGACTCGGTCGAATCTTCGCCAAATCTATGGCGGCCATGAATTCTCGATGGTGGCGTTTGTATTGATGCGCCGTTCTCATCGAAGAGAGGACGAATTGTTTCTGTGGACTGACCGACTTCATGCTGTGAGATGCGGTCGGAAGGAGAAGCGCCTGCAGTAACCTGCGGTGTCGGCTGATGCACTGGTTGGAAAACCTGCGTTTCTTCCACATTTGGATTTTCAGGTTCTGCAAGTGCAGCCAGCGAGCCTAAATCTGAAGTCTGAGGTTCATAGCTTGGCTCGTTCTGTAACTGCACTGCCTCGGATGCTTCTGCCTTTGAATAGTCGGTCACACGTGCATAGGATTCGATTCTTGAGAGGAGCTGCACCCCATAGTTAAGGAAGTAATCCACCTGACGCTCGTCATATCCCTTCTTGCCTTTTCTCTGGGTAAAGACAACGTTCGAGACTCTATTCGGCGTCAGATCGACCAGCTCGCCAGACTCTTGCACATGGGTTGAGGACTCGCCCAGTTCCTGAGAAAGCTTCTGAGATAGTTGGTCGAGCAGACGATCAACTTGCTTTCGATCATATGAAGGATTGTTTGATGTTCCGGGTTTGAATCGCTCTTTTTCCTGTCGTTCACAATGATTCACGAATTTGCGGTACATGGCTTCAGTCTGACCACGCCACGCCACCCGTCCGTTCTGAGCAATCTCCCATTGCGTCTGCTTGTCAACGACGGCACGTTCCAGGCGTGCGAGTGCAGCATCTACCTGGCCTACGGCGTAGCCGTTCTTGCGAAGCCCAAAAGATACGTCTTGTATATCTTTTTGCGTGAGCTTCGGTTCAGGGCTCTCATAGAGCTTATGCGCATTGTCAAGGAACTCGTCTACCTGCTGAGAGTCGTATCCCCACTTATGCTTACCTACCCGGGCTATGTTCGTACCATTGCCGTTGGCTTCGGGCTTTTTCGCCATGGGACATCGACCTCCTACTTCTTGAGAAAATCTCAATCAGTTAATTCGCTTCAAAAATCACACTACGTGGTTGTTGAGACTCCACATCTGTGTTGCATAGCCATCGCGTTCGCATGCTCCAGCCATGACGCATACCACTGTCACATATTAATTGAAGTATACGGCCGACAAGTATAAAAAACTTGAAAAACACTGAGATGTTGCACATATCCTCATGGATGGTAGGCTATTCTAGGTTTCGACGGAGTTTGGCAGCTGTATGAATTTTCAGATTGCGGCTTCGTTTTGGAAACTTTCGGGCGATTAGCTCAGTTGGCTAGAGCGCCACCTTTACACGGTGGATGTCGGGGGTTCGAGTCCCTCATCGCCCACCCACAGATACAGGCTGAAAACGTTGGAATATCAACGGTTTCGGTCTTTCTTTTTATCCGAACCAGACTCCGTGCCCACATTTTGCCCACAATTTTTCACGGCCTTGTCTATCGACGCCGAGACATCATCCAGATCAGAGTCGAAGAGATCCGCGTACACATCCAACGTCATCGCCGCGCTCTTATGCCCGAGCATGCGCTGCAGAGCCTTCACGTTCGCGCCGGCATGCACCGCTATCGAGGCTGCCGTGTGCCTCAGATCGTGCGGTGACACCATTGGCAGCTTGGCGCGACGAAGCGCCGACACATACCATGTACGGTTGTGCAGCTCACTCACCGACTGCTCCCTGATCGGACTCCCCGACGTATCCATGAACACCAGATCATTCACGCCAGACCTCTTCGCAGCCACCTCACGCAATGCAGTCGCCACGATCTCCGGCATGGGCACGTCGCGCATCTCATGGTTCTTGGGACTGCCTGGCACCTTCCTGGAACCCACCGAGACGATGTTCTGCTCCACATGCAACCGGCCCTTGCCGAAATCCAGATCCTTGACGCGCAAGCCTCTCGCTTCACCCCAGCGCAACCCACAGAAGCCAAGTAGTAATATCAGTGCCCTGCGTTCGTCGCCGATGCTGTTAGCATTGCTGGCTTCGTCAGCGAAGGCCAGCAGTTGGCTTATGGTCAGGTAGATTCTGGGTCTGGTACGCCGCTTGACGGGCAGCTTGATATCCGTCAGTGGGTTACGGGGAATACGCCGATCGTTCGCCGCGTCCTCCATGATGGATCTGAGTATCGCGTATGCCTTCGTCACCGTTGACGCAGACTTCCGGGCAGCCAGTTCGCTCACCCATTCCTGCACTTCGTCACGCTGTATCGACACCACCTGCCTGCTCCCCCAGGTTTCCTCCACATGCGTCCGCCAGGAGGTCTCAACAGTATGAATATATGACGGTTTCCATAATGGTTTGCCCACCGCCAGCCACGCCTCATACAGTTTGGCGATCGTCGTCTTACCCTTGCCCGGATCCGTGTAGGTGCCTGTGTTGATGGCTACAGTGACGTTGTCGGCGGCCCAGTCCGTCGCGTCTTTCTTGCGTTTGAAGCCGCGTTTGTCGGTGCTGGAACCGTCGGGCTTGCGGTACCTCACACGGTACCGTTTGCCTGATTTCGTCTCATACGACTCAACACTCGCCATGAAGGCCGTCCTAACTTAATCTTTTACTTAAGATGTTCAGAAGATATAACGAAGATTAAGACATCTGATTGGTTTATCCAGCCCAGATAAAAATCACCACTTCTTACATTCCATTGCTTGGAATCCCACATATTAATATCGTCGGTAATGCTCTGATCAATACCTAAAGCTCTCGAAACACATAGATACGGTGAAGAACCTGTTCCTATACCGGACGCAGTATCGATTCCAATGTAATTGCTTTTATTTGTGACATAGACTCCGTCTTCACTCTCGCTTTCGCAATATGTTTGGGTATGTTTTATTGATTGCGTGGCATAGTATTCAGCATCATTTTTCGATGTTTCCTTTATTCCAAAGTCAGCAGTCAACATAATTGAATTTCTAAACCAAGATATTTTGAGGTTTCCGATATCCGCATAATTTTGTTGACTGTCATTCTTTTCCATTCGTTTCACCAATGACTTGGGAATCGAGAGTCTTGAAATTACACACTTGAACAGAGCTGATTTTGTACCCTGTCCTCGCTCGTCGAGATCGTTGTACCATCCAGAAATTTCAAGAATATCGGTCTCGGGATTCTTTTGAACGCTCGTAAGCTCGTCTGTTTTTTTACCACACTCAACTTTTGCTGAACTAATTCCTGCCTGGGAATATTCTCTTGCAGAAGATGCACCCCCACAAGATGACAGACCAAGCATCAAAGCAACACTCACACAAACAACTACGAATTTGTATCTCTCACATATTTTCATTTCAAGTTCTCTCTCCCCTTAAAAATAATCAAATCTACAAAGATTATTTGCCTTCTCAGGATGTTCGTACAGCCATTCGCGGTATGCGTGAACGATGTATGGCATCACATTCAATTCTCTCGCCAGCCAGATTGCGTTATCGCAGACGACCTCTGCTGCCGCATACTCGAATGGGTTGATGAGCAGTCGTGCCGCGTCCATGTCGGCGCGTCGCTCCATGGGTGACCCATGCCCGTAGCAGCCATGGTCACGATGCTTCGCATGACTGATCTCATGGGCGAGCACACAGGAACGCTGCACGTCACTGAGATCGTCGGCAAGAAATATGGTGCTAGTATCCCTGTCGAACGCTCCCTGAATGCCAACCTCCATGGGCAGCGTAACGACCCGCGCCCACGTCCAGGCCAGTGACTCAATATCGATCATTCAACCTCTTTGCCTGTGCTCTTTTCTTCAAGTTTCTTCACTGTCGGGTGTTTTTCGAACGTTTTCTCCTGCTGCCTGGCTATATTCCAAAGTATTTCGAACCGTTTATCTCTTTCTACGTGTTCCCGCAGCAGTTCTGCATTTCGAGCTTCAAGATTTGAAAGAATCAGATTTTGCGTAACGGAGGCATAATCGCGAATGTTTTCTCCATGATGTTCCGGATGGGCACTCCTCCACTCTCGAGATGTCATGCCAAAGACTGCAATATTCAGAATATCTGCTTCCTGAGCGTACGTGATACCTTCACGTTTGGTGCCTTTTAGATACTCTGGCAATGTTTCCTTGATTGCGTCGGTATGAATACGATAATTCAAGGAAGCAAACATACGTCTGTTGGACCATTCGACATTGAGACGGCTCGCTTCATCCTGTTTGAGACGTTTATACTCCTGGAACACATAAAGACGAAATTCTGGACTAATCCAAGCAGCAAAATCTAATGCCAGATCAACGTGAGCAAATGTGCCTCCCGAATATCTGCCATTCCTTGTTCTGATACCAATAGCTTTGGTTGCCGATATCCATTTGGTTGGAGTCATAGTGAATGCATTTTTACCAGCCTGCTTTTTAAAGGTGTCGAATTCGACACCTTTAAAATCCGGATTATGAAGAGTCTCCCATATACCAAGTAGCTCAATGGTGTCTCTGTTCCTCATCCAATTTTTAATCACATCTTTTGGATTGTCACTCTTGGCCTTCGCTAGATCTGTCAACGAGAAATAATCATCCTCACCGCCCGTTGATCTTACCGTGACATCCAAACCGTTGATATCGAGGGTTTCTTGTATTCCCTTCGGTGGCATTCTCACCATCTCCTCATCCTTGTGATTACGGTTATCGACGTTGCCATCTTTTACGGTTCAGCCTCATACGCTTCCTGCTCGGCATCAGTGTCGCCATGCTTCGCAGCAAGACCAAGATCAGAAACATGTTTTGCTCTTTGTCTGTCCTCATCAGTTGGTTCATAAATAATAGGCTCACTCCATTTCGGATTTTCAGAGTTGCCTTTCATTCTGCGAGCCAGTTCCTGAATGAGTTCATCATCTGAAGCATTGGAGAGAGAAACGAGTGTCGAATCTCCCGCACGCTCTTCTTCATTCAGAAAACCGAATATAACCAGAGCCTCTATAGGACTTGCGCTATAAGTTCGTGCAATGATTATGAGATTTTCAGCGGAAAAGCCCAAATCGTTATTATATTGCCTCCACAAAGTTGCAGCTGAGAGTCCTGTCTTGGTAGCGACCTCGTTGACTGCCGCATGGTGAGTAATTTGTTCAAACCATTTTTGCTTATCCATGTATTTCATTATGAAGTAAAAATCATTTCATGTCAAGACACGCCGTTTCGTATTGAGTTGACATGTTTCATTTCAAAGTGATATATTCATTTCATAACCACACAGATTGCTTCATTGTGAAAGGAGGTTCAAATGGCCTATCAAATGGTTTTTAAAGATGGGTTCCTTGATAGAGCTCGTCGAATGAGTGGACTTAAAAGCGATGCAGCTTTTGCAGGCGCAATCGGAGTGAGTGAAAGCGTCCTTAGCAAAGCAAAAAAGACAGGAATCTGCACACCAGGAATGGTTGTGGGACTTCATCTCGCATTCGGATTCACCCCTGGAGAAGTAGCCACGGTAGGTGAGTTGCATTCCGACAATCCACGTCCACAGCAGCTTCTTACCGCGTAACCGAATAAAAAAAATGCCACTGCTCTAACAGTGGCGCATCAATCCAACTTACAAGGAGTTGAAATGATATTCACAAGTATAGTCCGAGTCCCGTTCAACGGACAGGTAATCGAAGCACAGAAAGACAGTGGCACCATTTCAGTCGCGTTGAAGCCTCTCTGTGAAAACCTTGGGATCGAGTACACGAGCCAGTACCGCAGATTGCAGAGACAGCCATGGGCTGTTGTTGCCATAACGGCAACAACTGGTGCTGACGGCAAAATCTACGACATGGCGATGATCGATCGTCGCACGTTCACGATGTGGCTGGCAACCATCGATACCAGCCGTCTCAGGAAACAGACCGCCAAGGATATGGTCGTCGCTTACCAGCGTGAGGCTGCCGACGCGCTCGACCGGTACTTCAACACCGGTGTCGCAGTCAACGAACACCTGCTGAAAGCACAGCACCTGCAACGT
This sequence comes from Bifidobacterium aquikefiri, assembly GCF_002259795.1. Taxonomy (GTDB): domain Bacteria; phylum Actinomycetota; class Actinomycetes; order Actinomycetales; family Bifidobacteriaceae; genus Bombiscardovia; species Bombiscardovia aquikefiri. The sequence continues at coordinate 135,778 of NZ_MWXA01000008.1, forward strand.
CTGGAAAACATGGAACTCATCAAGGCCGCGGAAGGCATCGTACACAAGGAATTCCTTGAAGCAAAAGCCCGCATCGTGATCGGACGGGAACTGGGCGAAGTGCCGGAACTCGACCCCTCGACCAGGCCACTGTACGTAAGCGACTATCTGAAGGAGAAGAACATTCCCGTGAGACAGCGCCCTCGCATCTCACCCAACTTCGGGAAACAGTTGAAGAAACTGTACGTCAGCAAGCATGGGCAGGACCCCGCACGCGCCGACACGGTCACATCCTATGGGCAGATACGCAAGGTGTACGCGTACACGGAAGCCGACCGTCCACTCTTCGACCAGACATGGGTCACACAATTCGCGCCACAGCAACAGCTCACCGCATAGAAAGGAGAATCAGATCATGAAAAATCAGGAAAACGGGGAACGGTCATGGGGTTCGTCCGAACTCATCTACCATAAGCCATCCCCCATCGTAAAAATCATCAGCGACAGCATTCACTCGCTGGCAGGAAAACTGGAGAGGCTTTCCCGCATTCTCAACGATTCAGGTTTCATTGAGGGCCTCGAAACCGATAGGAGTCCCGACGACAGGGAAAACCGGCAATCGACCGTGAGAGAACGTCTCGAAATGCTCGACGGTCCAGGAAGTCACCCAGAACCATTGGAAAACATCGAAGATATCGTCAATGCCTTCTACAAGTTTCCACGAGCGGCCGGAGCTACAAGCAAAGAGAAAGCTATACACAAGTAGTCCAATGCCTCTTCGGTTCGCATCTGGCGTGCAGTCAGAGCATCAACATCTGCAGGAGAGGCAAGAAAGGCGACACGAGTCTCACGCAGATCTCGCGCTGCATCACTTGCACGATTCGCCAGCTCAATAATGCTCTTCCTCGCATCATCCTCATCAGAAACATTCATCACATTCCCCTTCCAACCATCACAGAACTTGTAGTTGATAGGTACAGGGTATCCCCGATTTGAAAAACACCATAACAAAGAAAATGCCGCCGGTCACAGCGGCGGCAAGCGACAGAAGGAAACCAATCCAATGTCATTACTAAGAATAACAGGAGTTGAGCATCATGCCCAGAACCTTGGAGGACGACAAGCTCCTCACAGCCAAACAGGCAGCGGCACTCATGGCCATGACCACCAACGGTCTCTCACAACAACGATTCAACGGGACCGGACCACAGTTCGTGAGATTCGGAGTGCACACGATCCGCTACTGGCAGTCAGACATACAAACATGGCTCAACGGTCGCATACGCACCTGCACACTCGAAGACCACAAATAGCCACGGTCAAGACCATCGCCTTCATCGGCACGCTCCTGATCTTCGCGGTCGCAGGCGCCATCGCATTCATGAGCTTCATCTGGCTTGCCGCAGGAGCGACAGCAGGCGTTGGTCTCATGCCATGGCTGACCGTCTTCCCAGTCTCGCTTTCCGTCTCATTCTGGATGGCTTGGAGGCTGCGGCTATGACGGCGAGAACATTTCTCAACGGTTCAGTCCACAAGTGTGAATTCTGCAACCGTCCGGACGTGGGCATCAACCGGTGTCCGCACGCCATGAATCCACACTATCCATGCCCCGACACACAACCCCAGAAAATCAAGGGCAACAACCCGTATCAGAACCATTCACACCATCAAAGGACTATCCGATCATGACAGATTTCATGCTCATCGTGCCCGGCGACCCGCAGCCGAAGCAGCGTCCCAAGGTGTATCGGATCCAAGGCCACATGCGGGGCGTCACCCCGAAAAGAACCAAGGATGCGCAGAAAGACATTCTCAGACTCTTCAACGCGAAATATTCGAATGTGCACCCCATCACCGGTGAGGTTGGCATCCGTCTTGAATTCTGGATGGCCAGCCGACAAATCAAGGACTGGGACAACTTGGAAAAGCTCGTTACCGACGCGCTCAACACGGTCGCATTCAACGACGACAGCCAGATCACCCGCAGCCTCGTCGACAAATACCTCCCCGACCCGTACATGCCATGCAAGGACGGGAAAGGCATGCGCCGACGCAAGCCAGACGACCCACTCACCCACAAGGGCGAACCCTACCAGCCGCACACGCTCATCTACATCGAAGAAAGGCAACACTCATGAACGACACCACACCACTCGCAACAGCCCCACTCACCCACGTGACCGCCAGCATGGAAGTCTTCCAAGAACTCAAGAAAACCCAGACACCCAAGCCAGTCACCATCACCCTGCAAATCAACCCACTACTCGCATGGCCACACAGCATGAGAGTCGCACTTCTCCACCTCGCCAACCAGAACGGACTGTTCAGCGACTATGACACGTTCACCGAATTCAAGAAACAGATGGAGACCCTGCGGCCCATCGATCAGATGGCATCCGACTGGGCAAGCCAGTTCGACAAGGACAGCGACCCGTGGAAGATCATCAAATACGCGACCAGCAGCCCAAAGCAGGTAGTCGACGAACCACCATACTCATGCTGCCCACGCTGCGGCGAACCAGTCTGGGGATCATTCGACCACCACGACAAACCCCAGCTGCTCGAACTGTACAGAAAGCGACCATATCCCGAGTTCTGCCTGAAATGCGGTCAACGGTTCAAATACGACAGCGGCAGACTCTCCTACACGGCAGCCATCGAATACAAGACATGGGAGCGGCGACTCAGCCGCGAAGCCGGAGCCGACCAGCCCAGCCTCACGGAAGTCTAAACCTTGAGCATCCAACGACAGTATCTGCCCCGATGCAACGTCCACCATGCCCTGCACCCGCCATGCGACATCGAACAGGCAATCAGCATATGTGAACAGCATCACCATCAATTCCCAGCCCACAGGGTCATGTGGACGCCAGTCAGAACATCACAGGAAAGAAGCAACCAATGAACGACGCGATCGTCGAAGACGGTGAAAACTTCAAACAGTTCCACCAGTTCAACAAATATCTCAAACACGACGGGGACTGCTTCGCGGGAGGATTCGCAAAGCATGTTTTCGAAGGCAAGAAACCTCGCGACCTCGACATGTACTTCACTGACAGCAGCCACTACGAAGACACGCTTTCACGAATGCTTGCGGACGGATGGGAGCAGACGTACAAGAACGACCATGCCACGGGAGTGCGCAAGGACGGGCAAAGCATCGACCTTGTCACATATATCTATGGCGATGCGGAAAGTGTCATCGGCGAATTCGATTTCACGGTGACCAAGTTTGCATGGCGCCTCATATCCGAAGATGACGAGGTGAAGTTTGAAGCCGTGTTTCATCCTGACTTCTTCGAGCATCTCGAAACGCATCGCCTAGTCATCGACGGCAAGATGGTTCTCCCTATCAGCACATTCCAACGCATGTTCAAGTACACGCGATATGGGTTCAATCTCTGCCGCGAATCAAAGGTCAAGCTGCTGCTCGCCATTCGCAACTGGGAGCCACACAATTCCGAGGACACCGCCGACGAGCTTGAAGAAGCTCTGACCAAAAGCCTCGAAGAATCAATGGACTAACAAAAACATCATAGGAAAGAAGCAACCAATGAACACCACAATACAGGACCCAACAGATGCACAGATGATAGCAGTGGCAGGTTTCACACTCCATCAGCAGGATGCCAACGTCGAGATGGAACAACGGCAGGCGCTCCTCGAAGCACAAGCCAAGCGCATCGCCGAACTCCAAGACGAGATCAAGACTCGCGAGGACGAAGTCACCGGCATCAAGAACACGATCCTCGACCAGTGGCAGCCAGGCAAGTACGCTGCCGGTAGTCTCACCGTCCAAGTCAAGGAAGGCGCCAAAACCATCAACGCCACCAAGTTCACGAAGACCTTTCCACCGACCGAGTACCCCGACCTGTACAAGCTCGCGCCCGACAGCAAGGAAGCACGGAAGCAGTTGGGCGAACAGCAGCTTGCACCGGTCATGGCCTCACGCAAGCCATCGGTCGTGATCGCATGAACTCTGAAACGTTTGCGCGGCTTCACGTGCATGATTCTCGGCCACAAGCCCAGGTCACGCATCCTCCACGAACGGCACGGCATCATCGTCACCAGCCGTTACAGGATCATCCAATGCGCACGCTGCGGCCAAATACTCGACACCACAGGAAGGAGAACACAATGAGCAGCAAGGCAAACATACTCGCCGTCGCACAGGCAAAACAGCAGCACCCAGCCAACAGTGACCAAGCTAAGACCATCGAACCAGTACATAAAACGTACAAGTTCCCAACACCGCAGGATGACGAGCCCACACTGTGGCCGGAGATCCGCACAATCATCGAAACCAGCATCCGCGACAACCCACGCAACCGACAGGTGGAACTCGGTCCAAGCGAACTCGGCACCGACAGTCTCCACACTTTGGCCGCGAAACTCGCCGGATGGCCACAGCAGCAGTCGGTCGGCTGGCTCCCCTACATCGGCACCGCAGTCCACGCCCAATTCGAACAGCTCTTCCCCACATTGAACCCGCAGGGATTCGACGAGGACAGGGAAGGGAAACGATTCGAAACGGAGAAACGCGTCACCGTAGGACATTTGAACGGCCTCTACGGCGGCTACAAGGTCAGCGGCAGCATCGACCTGTACGACAGGAAGAACGCCACCACCATCGACTGGAAAATAGTCGGCCAGACCACGCTGTGCAACGTGAAAGCCAACGGCATCAGCCAGCAGTACGCCGTGCAAGCAAGCCTCTACGGGCTCGGGCTCGCCAACGAGGAACAGCCAATCAGCAGGTCGGCGATCTACTTCCTCCCCCGCAACAGCGTCAGTCTCAACGATGCACTCCCCTGGGAACACCAATGGGACCCACAGCCCGGCAAATGGGCACTCGCCCGAGCCCAGCTCACCGTCAACATCATGGACATCATCGAACAGTCAGACGGGCCGGAAGTGCGCGACGCATGGATCAGCCTCCTGCCACCAAGCCCAACCCACGACTTCAGCGACGGCACATGGCCCGACGACGATCCACTCGGCATCAACGAACCCAACACAAGCCTGGTGCCCGACAAGTGGAAACAGTTGATTCCACTGCTGGAAGCCACCTACCCCAACAAATAACCAAGAATCAAGGAAAGAAGCAACGAATCATGTTCGCAAACAACAACCAAAGCTATAACAACGGATACCAGCAGCCACAGCAGTACGGCGGCTACCCACAACAACAGCCCCAGCAGCCCGCAGGAAAACTCGAAAGCCTCGACGACCTACTCAACGGAAGCGGAGCCAAAAGCTACTTCAACGGCGACAGCCAACCAGGAGCAACAATCACCGGCACACTCGACCTCATCGAAACCAGCCAGATACGCGACTTCCAGACCAAGCAACCCTCCTACTGGAATGATGGCCGCCCACAGATGCAGATCCACATCGTCATCCAAACCAATCAACGAGACCCCAGCGTCGACGACGATGACGGACGCAGAAGCATCTGGATCAAGGGATGGGGAATCCAATTGAAGGCGTTCCGAGAGGCCTGCCAGAAGGCCGGCATCAAGAAGCCAGGGAAGGGAGACCAGTTCACCGCCACCTTCACCGGCTACGGGGAACGAGGCAACGCCCCACAGCCACCCAAAGTCTACGAATACCAGATCCAGCATCATGACGGCGTGGACGCACTGCTCGGACAGCAGCCACCAGTGGGCAACTTTACGCAGCAAGCCCCACGATCATTCCAGCAGTCCCCCGCAGCCGCACCATACCAGCAGCCACCAGTGGGCAGCATCGCACAGCAGGTTCCACAAACTTACCAACAGCCTGCTCAGTACGCGCAGCAGCCACCAGTCCAGCAGACGCCCCCAGCAGCGGCACCCGCACCACAGGTCAACATAATGCAGCTGCAGCAGCTTCAGGCCGCCGGGAAAAGCATGACGGAGATCGCGGGACTCACCGGACTCTCGGAGCCACAGGTCCAGCAGATATTGCAACCAGCAGCCAACGAAGAACAACCAGAATTCTAAAACTGCGAAAAGTGTTAGGAAAAGTGTTAGGCGATGAAACCTTTGAAAACAGTAGTTCTCACGACACTTTCAATTCAATCGCCTAACACTTCTTTTCACTCCCCCCCTAATACATATCTATATAAACCCTATAAAACTGTTAGAACTGTTAGGAATAGAAATATGATAGCCAAAACCATTGGAAACATTGGGATTGTGAGCCTAACACTTATGTGTAAGGAAGTGTTAGAACCGTAATGTTTTCCTTATACTCATATTCCAGTACGAAAATACCCAACGGACCAAAATTCGTCGCCCAGCTCCTGCTTGGACTCGAAACCATAGATCATGAAACAGCCAACAGTTTCATCGACCGAATCGGAAAAATCGTCAAAATACCCAAGCGAGAAACAGTCGACCGATCCACACCATACGCAGACGACGGATACGCCAAAGCACTCTGGGACTTCCGAAACGATAGCCTCCTGCTCGGAGACGACAACAAAACCCTCTACGTGCGAGACATCGACCGTACAGGCAACAACCAGCTCCTCGACACCTGGCACGCCATCAGCAACCTTGAAACCGAATACCATGTCAAGACCACCAAAGCCTACTACCCATGGAACGACCAGCTGCGAATCGAATGCAAAAAACTCGACAAGCGAGTCAGACACGGTATCAAATTCAACAACCGCGCCTACCTACGCACCCAGCAAAGCATCAACAGGATCACACCAGACGACGAACGATTCCAGCAACCCTACGAACTCACCCTCGACACCGACTATTCAACCAGCCTCGCCGCGAAGGCAGTCGAATACATGCGAGACGTGACCGCCGATGAACACTCAGCACAGAATCTCGGACGCATGTTCGCCACCCCACTGCTCGAACCCTACAAGCACTTGACCTACGTCATGTATGGGGATGGCGGCAACGGGAAAGGCATACTTCTCAGTACCCTGAGCCGCAGCTTCCCGGATCTCGCAGCCAGCGTTGACAGTCAGCGCATCCTCGGAGGCAAGCGAGGCTCGGGCGGATTCGACACGCAGCAGGAGACCGGCAAGCTCATCGGCACACTCTGGGCGTATGACGAGGATGCCGACACCATCGGCATCGACCAGCTCACCTATCTGAAGAAGATCAGCACCGGGGATGCCGTCACCGCGCGCCGCATCGGAGAGAACGCAGTCAGCTTCACCCCCCGATGCACGTTCATTATCGCCACCAACAACCAGGTCATCACCACCATGACCGCCGCAGTCAGCCGACGATTCGTATACATTCGCATGCGCGACGGACGCAAGCCCGACGAGTTCACCAGCCTCCTCAACTTCCGCAACCAGTACGGAGCAGCACCGTTCATCATGGCCTCCTGCAAAATATGGGAAGGCTACGGCGACAACCCCTATGATGACGTGTCCATCAGCAACCCAACCGATGTGACTGACCTCGAGCAGGAGATCATCAACAACGTATGCACCAACGGATACGCACCAAGCAACATGCTGGATGGGCTGAAACGGTATGAACAGCGTGACATGCTCGCACGGTTCGGATTGGCAAGAAATGGGCTGAAATGGATCAAAGAACAAGGTAAACCAATTCGCATTCTTGAAGTGAAGGATGAGGTTCGCTTCGCACCCTACCGGGCAGCCTACCAGCGCGACAGACAGCAGCTAGAAGACCAGCTTGACACCACACCCAAGAAACCACTGCCCATCGAAGCGGATCCGATTCCACTGCCATCCGAGTTCGCGTTCAACTGCGCGTACACGCCCGCCGACGAGCAGAAGGTCGCTCGCAACTGGAAGAAACTCAGCGAAGACCCCACCTATGACAGCATGCGCCGTCCCCGCACGCCGGCTTACGCGGTCATTCCACGACTCGGTATGGCCGTCATCGACATGGATATGTCGAAGGATGACAGTCCGGACGGCTGGACGGTACTCAACCAGGAAATCGGCAAATATGGAAGTCAAGATTTCCCGTCCACGTATCTTGTCGGCACGCCATCCGGCGGAGTGCACGCATACTACGCGCTCCCACCGGAGCTCATGGGCACGCTCAAGAACCGAGTCCACGCGAACGGCATCCCCGTCGACATCCGCTGCGAAAACAAAGGCTACGTCATAGGACCCGGAAGCCACACCAGCAAAGGCGACTACCAACTCCTCGACATACCCGAAGGGCAGACGCCACTCATGCCGCCAGCAATGGTCGCATGGCTGAAACGCAACGGATACGTCGAAGGCAACGATCCACAGCCAAGACCAACACCAGTCAAACCAAGGCCACTTCCCACCATCGACCAGCTCATGACCCAACCCACCAGCATACGGAAAAGCCAACCGGAATTAGGTCCCATCGCGGAGGGGCAAAGGAATTCAACATTGTTTATCCAATTGCTTGGGAGGAGAATGAATCATCCTGAGAATGAAACGAACATCAGAAACGAATTCTATGAACGCGGACGAATATCCGGCTTGGGAGAACAAGAACTCACCACCATCTGGAATTCCGTCACCACTATCATCAACCAAAAACACCAGTAGGGAGTAACCTCATGCAAACAATCAATCTCTATCCTGCAAGCAACGACCCGCGCCTACCCGAATGGGCAAAAGGAATGCTGCCAGCCCCGCCTGAAAACGTTGAAGACCAGGCCATCATTTGTGCATCCGCCGATAGAATTCTCTCACTTTTCCAACTAACTGGAGATCCAAATCTCAATGAACGACTCCACGATGCCGTCAATGATCTCATGTCAGCCGACTTGCATGATATGGACCAGGTAACCGTCGTCTATTGGCTTCACGTTATTGGATGGACACTTACCGATGCAACTTTCAACATCACAGAGAGCCAGGTTAAAAACTTGGTCGACGATTACCACGAAACATGTCTTCGCATGGCTCTTTCACCAATTCGAGGAGTGAAAGGAATGACCGTTCCTTCAGCGGAATTCTAACAATTCCAAGAGATATCTATGCGGAAGAGAGATGTTTCAGATGACACGTCAGCGCAAGCCGTCATGGCTTCGCATCCTCTGCCCTGACGGCAACCTTGCAAAACTCAAGCCGCGCAGATGCACGTGCGGACGATGGACCATCAGATGCGAACCCACGCACGGCGTATGGGAATCCTACGATCCAGGCATCATCCACGGAAGCGAGGATCTAAGCGTCGCCATCATCCTCAACCGAAGACTGATGCAAGTCATCTGGAACATGGGCATCAGCCAGCCACTCCTCAGAAACACGTGGGGAGCCGCAGGCATCACACCCGAAGCCACCTACCTCGGCGAACACGACTGCCAGTGTCAGCCCATCAGCATGAAACCGTTCAAGCTTCCCGCCAAGCCGCACGCATCAAGTGACATTCTCGCCAATGTCACCGTCACACCATCGGAGATCAGGGAATTCAAGAAAGTCTGGTACCAATGAACTGCCAACACTGCCACAAGCCAGTGGAAGACGACTACACGCTCTGCCCCACATGCGAACTCGCCTTCACACTCCTCATCCTCCGACTCGTCACATTCACCGAACCGTTGAAGGCAAGCCTCGACTCCACCATCCACCCAGGAGGACACCAGCCGACACGAACCAACCTGCCAACCCCACCAACACCCATCAGGCTCGAAGTGCTCGACCTCATCGACATACTCGACTCAACCGCCAGCGAACTCGCACGATGGCTCGAAGACAGCGACCAGGAAACCGCATTCACCAGCATCCAGGACGCACTCATCCGATGCACCGAATCCAACCATCTCCCACGATTCACCGACGCGGAACTCTACTGGCAGACATTCACTCGACTCGAGAAACGCATCCTCCAAACCATCGACGCACCAGAGGAAACACGAATCATCGGACGATGCCCCAACCGACTCTGCGGCATACAACTCACCGCACCCAGTACGGCCACCACCATCATCTGCCCCATCTGCAACAACACATGGACCATCAAGGAAGTCAAACAGGAGTGGCTACGCCAACTCGTCCAGGAAGGCAGAAAGACCGGCACCGCTGCCGAATGTGCGAAGGCATTCACCATCAGCGGCATCACGATCAAACGCCACACCATCACCATGTGGAAAGACCGCGGCAAGATCGAACCCATCGGCATCGACGCCAGCCAGCATCCGCTCTACAAGTACGCCGACGTATACCGGATCGCGACACGAAAAAACGCGAAACGACTTGACAAAAATTCAACTGTGACCGCATAATGTGAATGGATAATCAGATGAAAAGCCCAAGCCACACGGTTTGGGCTTTTCTCATATCCACGCCCGACCCCTTGCAATCACATTGCTTCTTTCCAACCCAACCAGTCGGGCACTACACTTTAATCCTCAATCACAACTCCGACGCAGCCGAAACGGCCTTCGCGAAACGCACCAGCCCGGAGGCCAGACATGAACCGATTCACCAAAGCGGAGGAAAAGAAACTCAGACAACTCCACAGCCAAGGACTCAGCCTCAATGAAATTGCCCGACAACTCCACAGAAGCTCAAGCACCATCGGCAAATACTCCAAACAACTCGGACTGAGTTTCGCACGTGCGCGAACGAAAAACGCGACCAAGGCGAAGCAGGCTGACGCTGCCGCGTTGCGTGCTGACTTGAAGTTGAGACTGTTGCATGAGGCTGTTTTGATGCTTGATTCCTTGCATAAACCGTTTCTGCTTGGCGGTCTTGGCGGTAAGGACAACTCGTACAACGAGCATGTGATGCCGAGTCCTCCGCCTGCCGAGATGCGTAATCTCATGACCAGTGTTGGTATTGCTTTGCAACGGTCGATTGAGTTGGAGAAGGTAGATCAGCAGTCGGAGACTTCGGTCACCGTAATAGACGAATATCTAAGGACACTTGGTATTGGCTAGGGGGGGTCCTGTATGTCATCATTGGAACCCCTCACAAACAAGGCCGGAAAAGCTGTAAGCATTCCGGACTGGGCGAAGATCATCGCCTACGATGGCGCCGTCCGTAGCGGCAAGACCGTCGGCGAGCTGCTCTACTGGGTGAAGTACTGCCTGCATGGCCCGCAGGGATTGCTGCTGATTGGTGGGCGTACCGAACGTACGATTGCGAACAACCTGATTTATCCGTTGGTGCAATGGTTTGGACCGAAGAACATCGTCTACCGGCAGAGTACAGGTATTTGCACCATCTTCGGCCGTGAATGCCTGGTCGTCGGATTCAACGATGCACAAGCGCAAACCAAGATACAGGGCTTAACGCTTGCTGGCGCATTATTGGATGAGGCCGCGGTCATTCCCGAATCAGCGTTCACCATGCTCGTCAGCCGTCTCAGCATCCCAGGCGCACGACTGTTCTTCACATGCAATCCCGAAGGACCTGAGCACTGGCTGAAACGCAAGTGGCTGGACCGTGCACGACTATGGATAGACAAGAACGGTGTTAAACATGAGCAGGATGATGAGCATACTCTGAACCTATACCGTGTCACTTTCATCCTCGAAGACAACACGTGGCTCGTCCAGAACAACCCCGACTATATCGCCGAACTGAAACGCCAATACACGGGACTCTGGTATCGGCGCATGATCGAATCCGAATGGGTAGCAGCCGAAGGCGCCATCTACCCCATGTGGGACCCAGACAGGTATGTCATCGACTGGAATCAGCTTCCCCGAATGAGCCGCATTCTCGCGGTCGGCTGCGATTACGGTACGACGAACGCGAGCACGGGCATCATGCTCGGCATGCATGACATCCTCGACCAGTACGGTCGCATCACCGGCCATGACCTGTATGCGATAGACGAATTCCGATACGATTCCCGTGCCGGTAATCCACGCATCACCGACGCCGACCTATCATCACGCTTCCGCACATGGCTCAACGCTCCACATCTCCCCTACGAAACCGCCCTGCAACCGGAATGGATATTCGTCGACCCGGCCGCAGCATCCTACAAAGTGCAACTGGCACAGGATGGTGTCAGGAATCTTGCGGACGGTGAGAACAATGTCAGCTACGGGATAAGCAAGGTCGCCTCACTGCTCGACACCAACAAGCTTCACATCAGCAGCAAGTGCAAGGGATTGATCGAGGAATTTCCCGGCTACTGCTGGGATCCGAAAGCATCAGACCAAGGCTTGGACAAGCCCATCAAACAGGCAGACCACTCATTGGACGGCCTGCGTTACGCGGTCGCCACCACCGAAACCGAATGGCAGCCGCAACTCACGAACGGAGGCCAAACATGGTAATGCCCGCCAACAACCAGGTATGGCCGCCCATCAGCCAAAACCGCATCCAAGACGCCTACCAGCGCATGGACGCCTGGTATTCCGGTGACGAGGAGGCGTTGAGCTGGCTGTATTCCACCAACCGCCTGCAATCCCACACCAGCCTGTGGGGTCAGGTCAAACGCTTCTTCTGGGGCACGCCGATCCCCCAACAGCAATCCCAACGTCCCGTGAAGATCCACGTCCCACTGCCCGCCGAGATCGCGAGAATGAGCGCCGCGCAACTGTTCGCCGAAATGCCCACCACCCATTTGGGTGACATGGACGGCGATTCGGATGACAAGGGATTGACCAGTGCGAAGCAAGGTAAAGTCCTCTCCCAATCGTTGTCCGACATTCTCGACGACAACGCGCACGCAGAACTCCTTCAGGCCGCGGAATTGGCCGCCGTGTTCGGCGGCGTGTATTTGAAGGTCGAGTGGGATACGACGGTCGACGACAAACCGTTCATCACCGCCATGCCACCGGACAATGCGATTCCCACGTTCGGGCTCGGCGGCCACCTGCAAAGCGTGATCTACTGGACGCAACTCCCCCCGATCGACGGCGTCAACCTCGAATACAAACTCCTCGAAGAGCAGACTCCCGGTCGCATCGAATACGCGTTGTTCGAAGCGCGTGACACGCATTCGTTGGGAGTTCGCGTGCCGTTGACCACGCACCCCATGACCGCCAGCATCCACGTCGACCCACAGTCCGGTATCAACACCGGTAGTCAGCTGTTGACCAGCGTGTACATTCCCAACCTGCGACCCAACCGCATTATGCGAGGCATTCCGGCCGCATACCATTTGGGGCGCTCCGATTATGCGGGCGCGGAAAGCCTGTTCGACTCGATCGACGAAGCGTACACGAGCTGGATGCGTGACATTAGACTCGGCAAAGCCCGCGTGTTCGTCAACCGTGACCTGCTGACCATCGGCAAACCCGGCGAAGGCAGCATGATGAACATGGATCAGGAGATTTTCACGCCCCTCAACCAGGCTCCCGGCAGCACGTTGAACCAGAGCAAGATGTTCGAAACGTTCCAGCCGGCGATCCGCTGGCAGGAGCATGAGAACACATGCCAGAATCTCGTGGAGCGCGCGTATGCGGCGTGCGGGTACAGTGCGGCGACGTTCGGCAGTGCGGGCGACGTGGCCATGACGGCGACGGAAGCACAGGCGCGTGAGAAACTCACCATGCTCACCCGCAGCAGCAAGATGCTGTACTGGCGTCCCCAGTTGCGTAGAATCTACGCCGCGCTGATGGACGTGAACCGGTATGTGTTCCACGGGCCAGACCGTGGCCAGGCGTTGCCCGACGTGGAATTCCCCGACGGCGCCAGCGACGCTCCCAACATCGTCGCCAGCACGTTGAACCTGTTGAATCAGGCGGAGTCCGCCAGTATCAAGACCCGCGTCGGCATGCTGCACCCCGATTGGGATGACGAGCAGGTCAAGGACGAGGTGGCGCAGATCGCGCAGGATTACAGCATGCTGCCCGACCCGAAGGAATCCAACCTGTGGGCGGCGGTCGCCGCGAACGGCAGCAACATGGGCGGCGTGGCATCCAACAGTTACGGGATCACCGCGTCAAACAACCCGACCACCGCCCAGGCGGAAGAGAAGGCGGTGAAGAGCAGTGAGCGCGTCGACCAGTCAACCGCAGCCCAATCAACAGTCCAACAGTAATCCGGAGACCATGACGGCGATCGCCATGATCATCGGGTTGTACTTGTGGGCCGACAGCCGATACACGCGCGCACTGGGCCGCGCGTTGAACATGCTCCGCAACCAACATGACCTCGCCAACCCTGTGACGCCGATACGATTGCTGCAACGTGAGGAACGGCGGATCGTCGACACGCTCGACAATCGCACTCCCCAACTGCTCGCACTGTTGACGACGGCGGTCGAGCATGACAGTATACCCCATGCGCTGCCACGCCGCACGCCACCCGCACCACCCGTGACGTTGGGATTGTTGGAGCCGCCGGAACCGCCACGATTCGACTTCACCGTTCCGCTTGGCGTACGTGCGACCGAAGCGATCCACACGGATCTGCAGACCGAGCTGAAAGATATCCGGGCGCGCATCCTCCGTCAGCACGACGACCTGTACAAGCTCACAGCGGCCGGTGCGGCCACGAATAGTGTCATGGCCAATGGTGGGACGATCACCGACGCGCAGCGCAGTATGATGACCGACCTGCTCACGCACGGCGTCACCGGTTTCACCGACCGCGCCGGACGACGCTGGCGACTATCCAGCTACGTGGAAATGGCCGTCCGCACCGCCGCCATGCGCAGTTTGAACGAAGCCCATTTGCAGGTCATGCAAGCCGCCGGCATCACACTGTTCCAAGTCCCCAGCCATTTGCACACGTGCCCGCTCTGCTTCCCCTGGCAGGGCAGGATATTGAGCGTCGACCCGGATGCGGATGCGGATGGGACGATCGACGAGGCGCGTGCCGCCGGCTTGTGGCATCCGAATTGCGAGCACTCTTTGACCGCATGGCGGTCGGGAGACAAACGCCCCGAGCCACAGGAATGGTCGGACCGTGATCAGCAATTGTGGGAGTCGTCGCAGAAGCAGCGCGAGCTGGAACGGCATGTGCGTGAACAGAAAAGCGTTTACGCCGCCTCCCACGATCCCCAGCTACGCAAACAGGCGCGCGTGAAGATTCGCGGCTATCAGAAGCAGCTGCGTGACCTGACCGATACGACGGGCTTGCTTCGCAGGTCTCATCGTGAGCAGCCTGATCTCGGGTTGCGCCACTAGTTTTCCCCCGTCACCCCGAAACGACGGTGATACAACCGAAACGGAAAGAACACCATCATGGCAGAACCACAGGAACCAGCATCCACGCCGACACCACTCGACATCAACCAACAGCAGGGACAACCCGCAACGGGCGACCCCACGCCACCGGCAGCCACCGAGCCGACGGACTGGCAGGCCGAAGCGGAGAAATGGAAAGCACTGAGTCGCAAGAATGAGACGCAGGCGAAAGCCAACGTCGACGCGGCGAAACAGTGGAACGACTTCCAGGAGTCGCAGAAAAGCGAGACGGACAAGCTGAAAGAGCACAACGCCCAACTCGAAGCACAACTCAAGGAAGCGCAGACCACTGTACTTCGCTCGCAGTATGCGGCGAAGAACAACATTCCCGTCACGCTCCTCACCGCCGACACCGAAGATGCTTTGGAAGCGCAGGTGAAAGCCCTGCTCGCGTTCAAAACCCCGCAGCCGCCGGCTTCCAGCGGTATCGACACGGGTGCGGCCGCCCGACAGTCGACCACGTTCACCCGCCAGCAGATCAGCGACCCCACGTTCTACCACAAGCATCGCGACGAGATCCTCAAAGCCCAACAGGCCGGCAGGATCCTCGCATAACAATCAACCGAAAGGCAATATAACCCATGGTTAACAGCACCACGACAGCACCATTCATCCCCGAAATCTGGGCCAACGAGGCGTTGGAAGTCCTACGTTCCAACATCGTCATGGCTCCCCTCGTCACCAAGGACACCGACCTCGCAACATTCCAGGTCGGCTCCACCCTGCACGTCCCCTACCCGGGAACGTTGAAGGCGAACGACAAGGTGGAAGGCTCGCCGGTCACCAAGCAGACCCCCACCTCGACCGACACCACCGTCAAACTCAGCCACCACAAGGAAGTCACCATCCTGGTGGAGGACTTCGTGCGAGCGCAGGCCCAGCCGATCCTCATGCAGTCCTACATTCACGCGCAGGTCGCCGCCCTCGCGGAGCAGATCGAGTCCGACATCATCGGCACCTACAGTTCGTTCAGCGGAAGCCTCGGCACAGCCGGCACCGACCTGTCAGCGGCCACGCTCCGCGCCATCGCCAAAAAGTTCGACGACAACAAGATCGACCAGGGCAACCGACACCTGCTCCTGTCCACAAAGGACGAGAGCGCACTCGTCGGCGACACCGCGCTGCAGACGTTCTTCGCATTCAACGAAAACCAGCGTCACGACATCACCAACGGCATCATCGGCGCGAACATCTACGGCCTGACTCTGCACGTCAGCCAGCTCGTGCCAGTCGTCACCGGCACGCCGAACACTACCAACAACCTGGCGTTCGACCCCGGCGCCATCGTGTTCGCATCCCGCAGCCTGCCCATGGCCAACCCCGGCATGGGCGTCGTCCAGGCCGTCGTACAGGACCCCGTGTCCGGCCTGATCCTCCGCTCCACCATGGGGTACGACAAGGACTCGCTGGGCGTGCAGGTCACCCTCGACTGCCTGTACGGCGTCGCCAAGCTGCGCGACGAGAAGGCGTTCGTCGTCCTCTCCTAACCCCACTGAACCATTCGGATCATCCGAATAGTTCGATCGTTCGCGCGTCGCGGCAGGCCATCAAACCCCGCGACGCGCATCTATTTGAAAGGCACACATGAAATACATTCAAAACGCGGCGGGCGGAGTGCTCGCGGTCACCGACGAACACGCCACGAAATATCTGACCGTCCACGACGACGCCGGCAACGAGCAGCCGAAGCCCGGCTATAAGTTCCTGACTGAGAAGCAGGCGAAGGCCGCCAACCCACAGCTGTTCGGTCTCGCGGACCCGCAGGTCATATTCACGCAAGCCGAGCTCGTGGCGCGTCGCAAGTACGCGGAGGATCTGGCCGCGTTCAAGGCGGCCGACGCGGCGGCCAACGCCGACGCGGCGGCCAACGCCGACGCCGCGGCCAACGCCGACGCCGCGGCCGCGGACACTCCGGCAGACAAGTAGGGGGTGCTGATGGTCGACTACGCAGTGGCTGATGACTACCGCACCTACTGCGGACTGTCGGCCGCCGACACCGTTCCCGCGAACCTCACGCAACTGTTACGCGCCGCGTCGCTCGCGGTACGCGAGTACACCGGGACACTCTTCTACCAGACCGACAGTGATGGCATTCCGGTCGACGCGATATTGTCCGCCGCGTTTCGTGACGCCACGTGCGCTCAAGCACAGGCCATGGACGCGCTGGGCATCGACCCGGCCATGGGCGGAGCAATCCAACCCAACACGGCCGCGTCGAAGAGCATCAGCGGCGCGAGCGTGAGTTACACGACGAGCGAACAGCAGACCGCCGCCCAATTGCGTGAGCAGGTGGCGAACGGGTTGGCTCCCATCGCGATTCGTATTCTGCGCGCGTCGGGCGCGATGCTGTTGACGCAACCATGGGAGGTCGGATGATGGACCCGCTCGCCTGCTTCTACGTGCATACGGCCATCGTGCGCACCCAGAACGGCGTGAACGGCATGGGAGTCACCACATATTCGAATTCAAACCCGTTTCCCTGCCTGTTCGCGGACGGTTCGAAGCTTGTGCGCGACAGCCAGGGCCAGCGCATCATCGGCGCCACCACACTCACCTGCAACAACCAGTATGCGTCACTCTTCCAACCCGGCTCACAAGTATTGCAGGTGAACGATGACATGTCACACACGTTGAAAGGCAGCGTGGTTCTCGTCAACATTGCCGACTCGGAAGGCTTGGAACTGCCAGATCACACCACGGTCAGTCTCGTATGAATGGGGGTCATCATGCAGTTCGAAGGCGATTTCGACTTCTCCAATATCGAGAACGCGGCACGTAACGCGTACACACGTGGTCTCATGCAGGCAGGCGAGCACATCCGTCAGCAGAGCACCATGCTCGCACCCAAGGAAAGCGGTGATCTGGCCGGCTCCTGCGACGTACGCCTGGACGATGACGGTCAGGTTTCCGTCAACTATCCGGGACCATACGCACGCTACCAGGAGTATGGCATCTTCTACCGTATGAAACCGCGTCCAAGCCCGTCCAACGGTAAGCCGCTGCGACATGATAATGGGCAGAGCTTCTATCTGACCACGCCGATGATGACCGAGACTGGCCGCTGCATGCAGATCGTGGCCGACGTGATGAGAGAGAGCATGTGACTATGGCATACAATCCCACAGGCTTGCTACTCACTGGCATCGCCCGACTGCTCGATCTGAAGCAGGTAGGCGTGTATAGATCCGATGCTCCATACGTTGCATCGGATACGGCAATCATCATGAAAACCATGCCCGACAGTCCAGACCGGTGCATAGTGCTCAACTATCTACCCATGCTCGCCATCCCCGACCAGGCGCACAACAGTGGCCTCCTGCAGGTTGCCTGCCGTGGCATGCCAGGCATTCCCCTCGACTCGGACAATCTGGCCGACGCATGCGACCAATGGTTGGACGGACTCACCCAATACCAGTTGGGTGAGGATTGCACGTTGAACCAGTGTTATATGCGTAACGGTGTGAACCTCGGCCAGGACGAAGTGGAGCGGTGGATCACCACCATCCAATACAACGTCGACGTGGACACTCCACAGACGGCACTTAGAAATCAATAACCAATCATTGAAAGGTAACAATATTATGACTACAGCACTTGCTCGCAGATACCGTGTGGACGTGTCCAAGGATGGTTCCAATTGGGTGCAGCTGATGGGCATGAACGATTTCAACCCCGCAATCGACCGCACCACACAGGACTCATCCGACTATGATTCGGACGGCTGGGGTTCCAGCGAAATCACCATGAACGCGTGGAGCGTCGACATCAAAGCCAACAGGAAGACCACTGCAAGCGTGTTTGACCCTGGGCAGGAACTCTGCCGTGCAGCGTCAGACAAGTTCGGTGAGGATGCTCGACTCTACGTCCGCTGGTATGACAAGAACGGTGGTACGGAAGCCTATCAAGGTCGTGGCATCGTGGAGTTCTCTCGTTCAAAGACCGGTGTCACAGACTTGGATGAGGTTGAAATCAAGATCACCGGTGACGGTGCGAGAACAGAAATCACAAACCCACTCTCGTCGACCACGGTTCCTGCCATTACGGCTACCACGCCATCATCGGTCAAGGTTGGTGCACTGCTTCAACTGACTGGCTCCGGTTTCACTGGCGCCACGGCCATCAAGTTCGGTTCCACCGCAGCCACCGTGTACACGGTCGTCTCCGATGGTCTCATCGTCGTCACTGTTCCCAATGCGGTCGACACACAATCAGTTACCGTCACCACTCCGGCAGGCACTTCAACCGGTGTGAACGTGACCGTAACCGCCGCATCCTGACATTCGAATTCTTCCTCGCATGGTTTCTTTAATGCCCTGACTCTCCACCATGCGAGGAACCCTTTTCAATCTTCGAGAATCAGGGCTTTCACATACCTGATTGGAGAATCATGGCATTCACAGACTTTCAAGACATCGCACCCGAACCACTCACCCTACCCATCAACGGGAAAACATACACGGTTCAACCAGTCAGCGCGGCCGACGGGTTGAAAGCATGGAAGTGGATTCGGGAAAGCAAGAAGCAGGATGGCAGCGTCGCCACCGTCGAAGACGTGTCCACGCTCCTGCTCGGCGACACCAACAAGCAGCTCATCAAAGATCACGTGAGCTTCCAAGCATTAAACCGCGTCTACCAGACCGTGCTCGCCGACTTCACCAACGGACGCAAGGTCGCTGAAACCATATGGGAGACGGGTGGAAACCCAAAAGCCATAGCACAGATCCAATCCGTAAGGCCGGACGAGGCCGATACGACCCCGACACCGGACTCTACGAATGGTACGAAGATCTCCCCGAAGAAGCCCACGCAGGAGTAATCGCCCCCACATGGCCACAACTCATCGACCACTGGCAACAGATCATCATCGACGCTCAGGAACACTACCAGTTGGAGTTCGATAATCGACTCCTGTTGGAAGCACGCCCATGGGTATGGCTGGAACGTCGCATCATTGGGCTGCTCGGCATGAACGGTCAGCTACGTAACGCATTGGAGAAGGAACAGGAGGCTCACGATGAGTGACACCGCAACCGAGGTTGGCAGCATCAAGGGGCTTCTGAAGCTCGACATCTCCGACTATATGCAAGGCATTGAGAAAGCCAAGGCAGCTGAGGATGATCTGAAGTCCGGCAATGACGATATTCATATCGATGCGAATGTGGCCGAGGCGGTCGAGAAAATCGACGACGTTACAGAGAGAAAAGACAGGCTCACTTCCGGCTCGTCCGATATGCGTATCACTGCCGACGTTGATCAGGCGGTCGGTAAGATAGATATGCTTGATGAGAAGGTTGACGAAACTTCGGCGAAGACCTCCGATATCAAGGTTGATGCTGATACGAGCGAAGCGGTTGCGAAGATAGACGAGGTTGCAGAGCAGGCTTCCCAACTTTCCGACCATGATCGTGACGTGAAGATTCAGGCTTCCGTCGACCAGGCGATAGCCAAGATCGAGGAACTGAGCGCACAGGCTGACACGGTATCGGATAAGAAGCACAGCATTCAGGTTGATGCGGATACTGGAAAAGCGGTTTCCGAGATTCAGGTGGTCACCCTTGCCGAGCAGGAGCTTAACGAGTCGACCAGCAGGCTCAAAGCAGCGTACGAGCAGCTTGATGCCGTCCAGTCCGAGGGCACTGCCTCGCAGTCGGCACTCATGGTTGCCGATGCGGCAGCAACCCGGATGGAACAGGAGCATGCCCAGGCTGCCGAGCATCTTCGTGACGTGCTCGCCGAGAACAATGTTGCACTTGCCGAGTCAGCAACCGCCGAGGCGGCATATGTGACTGCTGCGCGTGAACAGTCAGCTATGGGTTCGAAGCTTGGCACAACCGTCGACATCAACACCAGTGCCGAGAAGATGAACACTTCCGCAACCCGTTCAAACTCTGACGCGAAAATGTCCAACACGAGCGCGATGGAAGCGGATTCCTCGGCAACATCCGAGAATACTGCTGCCAAGTCGTCGAACGCTGCCGCGAACGATAGGAACACCGAGTCCTCCCACGCGCTCCGTGGTGCACTGCTTACTATTGCTCCAGCATTGATCCCCGTTGTCGGAGCTGCAGCCGGCGCCGGTGCGGCACTGGTCGCGATGGCTGGGACGGGCATTCTTGCAATCCGTGGTATCAAGACTGCCATGGATGAGGGCACTGCAACCGGCAAGCAGTACAAGCAGGATTTGAATTCCCTCAGCAACAATATGAACGCGCTTTCCAATACGGGGGCCGTCGAATTCCTGCAAGGATTCAATTCGATCACCAACCAGGTGAACTCGAAAATGCCGCTGCTTTCCACGTATACAGCCACGTTCAGTCGCGACCTTGGCACGATAAGCGGCAACGCCGTTGAAGGACTGCTGGGCTTGTTCCAACAGTTGGAGCCAGTGCTGCTGAGTGTTGACCAGGGGATTGTGAAGGCTTCCGAAGGCTTCGCCCAATGGGGTACGGGGAGTGGAGCGAAGGACTTCGTTACCTATCTGATGGATGAGCTGCCCGCGGTGGAGACCGCGTTGGGAAGCTTGTTCACTGCTGCCGGACATGTGGTGCAGGCTTTCAATCCATGGGGCAATGCGGTTCTCACAGCCATCACGGACGTGAGCAACGTGATCAGCTCCATTCCCGTGGATGACCTTTCGGGGTTGGTGACTGGTGCGATGGCCGCGTACACAGCGTTCAAGACGTTCCAGCTGATCACGCCCATCGTCAAGGGCGTGAGTGGCGCGTTGGACGCCATAGGTACTGGCGCTTCCCTTACCTCTCTCATCACGCCTGTCGGTGCGACCGTAGCTGCGATTGGTCTGCTTGCAGCAGCGTTCGCCGCCTTCTCTGCGAAGGATCAAGAGGCCACGCAGGCGACAGAGGATTACACGCAGGCTCTCACCACGTCCAAGGGGGTTATCGACTCGACCGTCACGAGCACCGTGGCAAAACGACTGCAGGACGAGCAGGCGTATGACATGGCCGACAAGCTGGGCGTCAGCTATTCGACGCTGAACTCGGCGATCGAAGGTCAGGGCGACTCATACTCATCCCTGTCGAAGCAGCTGAAGTCCACCATCTCCGACTATTCGAAGTATGCGGGCACCGTTGATGCGGCGAAGGCTCCAACTGCCGAACAGTATTCGACTGCGCAGAAACTATTGAAAGTGCTGCAGTCTGAGCATTCTGGGTTTACGTCGTCCGCTTCTGCTCAGAAGCAGTTGGCTGAAGCAACTGGTGACGCGACGAGCAGCATCGACGATCAGGCTCAGATCCTCGGAGTCTCGGAAGGCAAGTGGGTTGCGCTGAGTAATGCGGAGACCTCTGCCACAGACGCCGCAAAGCTCTACAAGGATGCGTTGGACGCATTGAATGGGAAAAGCCAAGCTTTGGCACAGGCAACAAATACCGCCACAACCCAGTTCGATACGATGGCATCAACCTGGCAGCAGGACATTAAACAGGTTGGTAAAGCTCAGGCAACCAGCATGGATTCAAGTACTGAATATGGGGCGAAGAACCGGGAGATGATTCTTCAAACCGTTCAGGCCGAGCAGAGTAAAGCAGCTGCCATCTATGCTTCTGAAGGCAAGACCGAAAAAGCCTACAAGGATTCGGCTCAGGCTCAAGAGCAAGCACGCCAGAAGATTCTCGAAACGGCCAAGGCGAACGGTTTGAACACTGACCAAGTGTCCGCCTATCTGGATCAGATATTTCAGATTCCTAAAGTGGATACGACTCGAATTTATGTCGATACGTCTGATGCGACTCTTGGCTTGAAAGATTTGAAGGTGAAGACGGCTTCTCTTTCGGCAGATAGCAAGACGATCACCATCACTGGCAACAACAAGGATGCGTTAGAGAAGATTGCTGCCGTTGTCGGTGCGAAGATCAATCCAAAGACCGGCACCCTGACGATGAACAAGGCTCAATATGATGCAGCTCTCGCTTTGGCGAACGGTGCGAAGATCAATCCGAAGACTGGTCAGCTGCTCGGCAACAACACTCCCCTATTCACGAAGCTTGCTCAGGCTAATGGGTGGACCATCAATCCGAAAACAGGCTTGATCAAGGGTGATGACGGCAATTTCCTGAGCGTCAAGAACTATGTCGATGCTACGAAGATTGCTCCGAAGACGGTGGATATCAATGCGAATCTGAGTGGCTGGCAGGCTGCGGTGGCTCAGATCAAGGGTGCTGCAATCCAAACCTCCGTTGGTGTGAGCGTGAGTATGGCGAACGCGTTGAAAGGCGGTTACACGGGTGGCATGTTCGATGGTTCCACGTTCAAACAAGGGTATGCGAATGGTGGCCAGTTCAGTGGTGCGGTAAGCGGTCCATCTTCCCCCATCAAGGACAACGTGATTTTGAGCAATGCTCGTCTGAATCCCGGCGAGCATGTGCTGACCAAGAGTGACGTTGATGCGATGGGTGGCCAGCGGGCAGTGTACGCGTTCCGTAGCAGTCTACACTCGTCGTCCGGCTATCAGAATGGTGGTTCGACTTCGAAGAATGACAATGCGGGTGGAACTCCCTACCTGCCCGACACTATCAACCTAATCGATGTGGATGGTAGCTTGCTCGCGAAGGTGAAGACGATTGCCCAGCAGCAGGTTGCACGGCATAACACGAGCATGGTGAGGGGGTTGATCAATGGCTGACGTGAACGTGGTGGCTGACAGTACCGCCCAGCCACCGGTAAACGAGATCAGTGTGAATTCGCTGGGATTGTTCGACAGCATTCAGGTTTCACGCATACAAGACAATGTGGAAACATTGATTCGTAGCCAGCCAAACAAAGGCGTCTCCAACGCTCTGGCCTACGACTACGAGGCGAAGTACGGTATTCCAGTCCAATATCACGTAACCGGCCTAGAGGAAAATACTTCACTGGCATCCGCGTGGCTCGGCACTGCGAATGCTTCCACGAGCACGCTGAGCAAAGACGGTACGGTAATCGCAACCAATAATATTCTTGATCCACAGGGGAAAACAAACCATGCGTTTTGGTCTCAAGGTACGTATGTTGCTGTTCAGGATACAGATGGAAAATGGACGTACTCTGTGCCCGCATACGACACTGCGGATAATTCGTGTTTCATAACACCACTATCTAGAGACTGGACTCCACCGACATTGGAGGATTACGTTCTCGTAGCCTGCTTTGACGACTTGGTTGGACTTTCACTAGATAAAATAAACTTCGAGAATAATGCAGGGACGCTTGCAACTGGCAGCAATTGGCGTGCAGTACGGTGTGCCCTATCTACTAGCAACACCGTCCACCTTGCTATAGGAATCGGTTCGGGGAGCACAGATACTTCTACAAAGTCATACAAGTTGGTCAATTGGGGCGTGTACTCCATTTCCGACTGGCAGGCCATGCAGTCGCTCGACATCGATTGGTTCGATGGTGACACATACGCATTAGGTTCGACTAGCCAGTTTGATATTCTCACCGACCCAGTGACACTCACCCCACAATACGGGTGGCTCATCCATCCCGCGAACCCTGCAAAGAGCATGCAGCTGCCAAGAGGCCGCATCACTGGTTTCACGGATATCGGGCGTGCTGCAAACGCCACCCGACATGACGTGATGGGTGCATCATTGCCCGTATACACGATCAATGGTTCACGTCATGGTATGGAATTCACACTCGAATTGAAGACGAAATCGTTCGACGAGGAAAGCATGCTCTGGGCTTTGCTCACCGACCAGGTGCCGATTCTCATCGACTGGCTGGACGCGGACGCGCAACGGTTGAACATGACTCCCATGTTCGTGCAAGTGGGTGATGTCACGCAGGCGCGTTTCGTGCAGCAGATATATGTAAACAGTGACAGCTCATATCCGGATCACTGGCGCACATGGCAGCTGCCCTGCATACAGGTGCAGTCTCCGGCGATCTCCCAGCAGACGGCAGTCTGGACGTATCTGGGCTTGTTGAACGAACAGTCATCCTATCTGAACGTGCAAGCCGCGTATTCGACGTATGCGGACGTTCAGGCCCATAGTTTGGAGGCTTCGAATGTTTAATGTGTCCGACGATTTCCTCAACGCGCTCAGATTCACGCATCAGGTGTTCGCCCGAGTCACCGTCACCGACCTTGACGGGACAGTGGTCACGTTGGGCGTACAGTCCGGCACGATCACGGCCACCTATCAGCAGGGCACGCGGCGTACCGCGGACATCACCGTGTACGCGACCGGCACCAAGGCCGATGGGTCGACGGTGAACGCGAGCGACATGAACGTGATGCTCACCCGCCCCGGCACCGTCTGCCTGATTGAGATGGGCATCAGTTCGAATCTTGTCGCGCAGACCATGATTCCGATGATGATGGGCGCCCCTTCGAACGTTGCCTGGCGTATTGGTGACGGTGAGATTGATTTCGATGTGAATGATGACTGGTGGCGTGTCAGCCAGGGCAGGTTCACTGCGATATGGTCGCCGAACGCTGGGTTGAAACGTGTCGACGCGGTATCCGCCATCATGCAGGCCGTGGCACCCAGCAGACAACTGATCGTGACCGCCACGGACACGGGAACCATCCAGTCGCAGGGTGACTGGGATGTGAACCGTGATACTGCTGTGGAAACTTTGGCCACGGATGGTGGGTTTGATGCGTATTTCGACCGGCAGGGGCGCATTACCCTCGCCGATAGCAAGACCGCTGATGATCCTGTTGTTTGGTCTGCTACTGCGGGCGGTGGTGGCATGCTTGTCAACGCGGAGACTGGCATGGACGTGACCAGACTGTATAACGCGGTCGTGGTGAAACCCTCCGCAACAGACAATTCGCAGACATGGACCGCACAGACCGCCATACTGGCATCTGGCGACCGTGCGCCCGCCAACCTGGGCGTCACCATCCCCTACTTCATGGCATCACCGACCATCAGCAGCGCAGCAGCGGCATTGGCCGCCGCACAGAAACAGTTGAACCGTGTCACCGGCACGCCCATGACCATACAGGCCGACATGCTCAGCAACCCCGCATTGGATGAAGGCGACGTGATCGAAATACTCCTGCCCGCCAACCCCAATGAAGGCATCGAAGCGACCATGTACCGGTATTACATCGACACGATCACCTGGGATCTCATAACGGGCGGCATGAGCGTGAAGGCACGCAACGAGGGAGAGGTGAGCGACGATGCAAGCTAGCGAAATCGACCTGCTGAAAGCGTTGAAGCAGCCGGAGACGGGGGCCGCGAACCTTACCGGGCGTGTCGGCACGGTCGCATCCACATCCCCTGTCACCGCGACCGTGGATTCCGTCACCATCCCCTGCCGGCAGATAGCAGGACAAACGTTGACGGTCGGCCAGCCATGCGTGCTCATCACCTTCGGCATCGGCACGAAACCCCTGCTCATACAGACCAACTGAAAAGAGAAAAACCATGCCAACAATCGGAAACAATCTCCTCCCCTACCCCAATTCCAGTGACGCCCCGAACGTTCCATCCGATCTGAGCAAGCTCGCGCAGGCCGTGGACACTGCCATAGGCGGAGGATGCCACATCATTCAAACGCATGCCGACCTTCTGGCCATACCATCCGCACAGCTGTTCACCGGCATGAGAGTATATGTGATCGCCGACTCCGATCCGCTGAACAACGACGACTACATGTATCTGAACGGGGCATGGTCCCATGCACGCCCCACCATGCAGACGGGAAACATACCGGTAGTCAAGAACGGCATTGCAGCGGGGAGCTTTCTCCAGAGGCATGTCACGTTCACCCATAACTATGCAGCTGTGCCCAACGTTTGGGGTGATGGAGGGGACACTATATTCACCGTCTCGACAAAGAATGTCGCCATAGATGGGTTTGACATGTTCATCAGAAACAACAGCTCTGCGGCAAACACGCTTAATATATATCCTCGCTGGTATGCGTATGGGACTCTAGCCTGATGGAAAACCTTGACTGGGGCGCACTCTACAGAGATGTCGGGGAATTGGTCGAGCAGAACAAGACGCTGTATCACAAGACTGATGATCATGAAACCCGAGTGAGGATTATCGAGGGAGAGGTTGTGAAACAACGCAATGATGTGCAGGATCTCTCCGACAAGGTGGATGTGCTGGACGGCAAGGTCGACGGACTCTCCAAGGGTGTCACTGATCTGAGTGGGCAGGTTTCTGGATTGCGTGAGTCGATCGATAATCTACAAGGCCCGCATGCTCGCCGTCTGAAACTCTGGCAGTGGATGTGCAGGCATGCCAACCCGCTGATGGCTGCGCTGCTCGCCGCCATCGGCAGCGGGTTTGGCGGCTACCTGCTCGGTTTCATCATCCACAGCTGATGTCTTCACTCTTCATCTTTCAATGCCTCCGAACCTTCGGGGGCATTTTTCATGTCCCAATCTAGGAGGAAACACATGCATAGACGATTAACCGCTGCGCTGGGAGCAGTCCTGCTGCTTGCAAGTCTCGGCGCGTGCAGCAACACGCAGCCTGAAACTGCGCCCAAGACTACGCAATCCAATTCACAGACTGCGACCAGCACCGCCATCGTCACAGTCGAGGGGAGTGGCGTGGCCACGGACGTGACCATCACCGTTATCGACCCCAACACAGGATTGAAGCCATCGGACGCGGCCGCTGGTCTCGACGCACAGTCGGCAAGCCCGACCGACTCGACCGGCAAGGTAGGCGACTCAAAGACACTCACCAAGTCTACGGAAAACGTAGTTTTGCCATATACAAAGGAACTCAAGGTCACTACCGGCCAGAAAGTAACCGTCAGCGCCCAGAACGGCACCTCAGATGGCCCTATCAAGGCGAGCATCACGTTGAATGGCAAGACGGTTTCCAACTCGGCCACAGGCGCTAACGCGGCAGTCACAGCGACTTCTCAGGAGGCAGAGTAATGAGTCACGCAAGGCACAAGAGAAAAAGGACGCTGGGCATTGTGGGGCGCAGCTTCCTTGCAGGAGCGCTCACTGTAGCACTCTCAGCCGGCATCGTTCCGGCAGCATCCGCTGACACGGTGGGTCAGGACATCTCGAAATGGCAGGGATCCATCAACGTCAATGCTCTCGGCAGCTTCGTCATCGTGAAAGCTGGTGGCTCGGATATTGGCTACTACTACACGGATAGCATGTACGCACGTAACGCTCGTGCGGTACGCGCGGCTGGTAAAGGACTTGGCCACTACTATTTCAACGGGTATACGAATCCAACCTCGGCTGCGAACAGTTTCGTGAACAATCTCGTGGAATACAGGAAGGGTGATCCACTCGTCTATGACGCGGAGGAATCCCAGTTCGTGTCGCCTGCCGCCGTGCAAGCTTGGGTGAACCAAGTGCGTGCCCGATTAGGTTCTGATGCGAACGTGTACGTGTACATGAGTTCGTCAGTCACGAAATCATATAACTGGTCCTCGGTGGCCGCTTCAGGCGTGAAATTGTGGGTCGCCAACTACGGATCCAACAATGGTGCCTATCATGGTTCACCTTCGGTTGGCTACTGGGATTCATGGCTCATCCACCAATACACCTCAGCCGGCAAAGTATCAGGGTATTCCAGCTCACTTGACATGAACCTAGCCAAGTCTGGTGCCTTCACCAACGGCCAAACGACCGGCACGGTCACCATTCCAACCAGCGTGAGCAGCGTACCCACCGGAACATACCTCGGTTACTCGATAGCACAAACGCAGAGGTTGCTCAACGTCTACGGCTACAAGCTTGCCGTGGACAATTCATATGGTCCAGCAACGAGAGCTGCAGTACGCGACTTCCAGTCAAAGCATGGACTCACGGTAGACGGTTATGCAGGCCCAGCAACTCAAGCAAAACTTGCCGGCACGCACTCCACTCCAAAGATTGCCGTTGACAATTCCGCTGGCACGGCCACAGTGAATCTCTGGCAGCATGTCATGGGCACTTCAACCGACAGCTACATTACCGGCCAAGTGTATCCGCGTGGCTATGCACGTAGCGCGCTCCATGCAGTGCGATATGGCGGTGAAGGTTCCCAACTTATCCGCAAGGTGCAGAGGCAGCTCGGACTCAATCCTGATGGTCTGCTCGGGCCGACAACAATTCATGCCATCCAGCGCCATCTCGGCGTACGCCTCTCAAACGACTTCGATGCCGTCACCGTGCGCGCTTTGCAAATCAGACTCAACACAGGAAAATTCTAAGGAGATTCATATGGATACAGCAACAGCAATTCAACTAGCCACCGTGCTCGCAGGCGGCGTCACCTCAAGCGTCATCGTGCAACTCGTCAAGAAATACATCCCCTCGGACTGGCGGCTACCCTTCTCGCTCGTATTGAGCGGAGTCATCGCCCTGCTCGCTCTCTGGCTGACGGGCAGCTTCCAGTCACCGCTCAACGCCACGGTGATCACGGCCGCCGTCATGGGCGTCGCCCAGACCATCTACGCGGTCATCGCCAAAGCCTACGTGGATCTCGACACCACGCCAGTCACCGTCACCACCACGCCCACAGTGACCCCCTCCGATTCGGGTGATGCCAAGTGAGATTCAGTCTCGGCAAGCTCGCACCCAGGGAGGCCAAGCTCAAACTCAGCACCTACCTGAAACATCCATTGCCCGCACCGCCAGCCGAGGCGAACACGGAGGCACTGCCCATCTGGGACGCCAACATGTTCGGCAACGACACGGTGGGCGACTGCGCCATAGCAGGCCCCGCCCACGAGACCTTGTTCTGGGAGAAGCACAACGGGAACGCTGTGGCCAACATCACCACGGAGAACGTGCTGCAGATGTATGCGGACGTGACCGGCTACGACCCCAAGGATCCAGATTCGGATCAGGGTTCGGTCGTGGCCGACGTGGTCGCCTACCGGCGCACACACGGCCTCGTGGACGCTGACGGCAAGAAGCACACCATCGCCGTCGGCCTGGGGCTCTCGCTCACACGAGATTCTGTCAAGCAGGTGATCAACCTGTTCGACGCATGCGGGCTCGGCATCCAAGTGCCAAGCTCACTCATGGACCAGACCAACAACGCACAGTCTGAAGGCACACTGCCCACATGGACGGTAGTAGACGACTCGCCGATCGAGGGTGGTCACTATGTGGCTGCACTCGCCTACGACAAGGACTATGTGTATGTGAACTCGTGGGGTATGGTATGCCGCATGAGCTGGCAGTTCTTCGACCAGTACGCCGACGAAGCATGGGCATACCTATCCCAAGAAGACCTCAACGGCCAGGGAATCAGCCCAGACGGCTTCGACCTCCGCCAGTTGCAGGAAGACATCAAGAACCTTTAAAGGTGTCGAATTCGACACCTTTAACCATTTGCCCCGTGTCCAGACTTTGGTCTGAGCGCGGGGCAATTTCTTATTTTTCGTCAACTTAAGCAGGCGTTGAATATTAACTTCTGCTCCACACATTACAAACATGATTCAGAAACGTATTTATGAGACCTCAACTGCCAGCAATCAAAAATGCCTTAATAACACTACTATTCAACGGAACGATACGTTTGGAAAATGCAATAGAGGTATTGAAACTTGTATTGACTGAACCATTTGATAATGCCTGCGCGTATCACAAATCACATGTTGGCGACTAGATATATTATGCGGTAGCTTAGTAAGCTTGCACAAAATCCAAGCTACCGCATTTACTTTTACAGTCATTATTCAGACATAATTCATAACTGTACTCTATCCAGACGTTCATTGAAGAAAACTGTGACTAACCTAGTGCTAGAGAAAAAATATGCCTCCTCAAAACTATAGTGAAACCTCAAGTTCTTCTTACTGTTAATGTTATTGCAATTTTGCCCACATTTTGCCCACAATCTTCTGGAAATAAGGCAATCTCACAAACTTGGGAAATCTCACAAATACCGTAATTCCAACGTTTCTTGTCACTCCCCTACTCCCACTTAGCGAGTGTCCATGTTTCGAGTCCCTCATCGCCCACACACTTATAAGACTGAAACTGCTGGAATTGCAACGTTCCTTGAGCCTTCTCCCCTTCGACATTTTTCGCAACCAGCTTTTGCAGGAACACGTTCATCGAAAAAACAATCAAGTTCAGACAACTCATATCCATACAGTGCAACTGCCAGATATCATCCCTGGTACGACACTGAGCGCGAGGGCTATAGGCACAGAGGTGTGTGGGGAATCGTTTCCTAGTTCTTGTGGGAGTGGGTGTTGCTCCTGTTTGATAATTTTTACGCTGGTATAACGGCACGGCACAAAGTATGTGTGAAACATGCCGTGAGGCGTTCTTCCAACTGGGGTTTCGACTGGTTGATAATCCTGTTTGACCTGGGATGCATGAACGCAACCCTGTGCCCGTATTGCGGCACCATCGTGCATCGCAACAGAACCACGAGAGCGGGAACGACCCGATATCGATGCCCGCCATCCCGACCATCCCCACCTCCCTTGTCATCCCAACCGAATGTCATCTCTCGACTCGCTGCGCTCGCTCGGAATAACGGGAGAGGAGCAGGGCATCAACTGGAACGAATTACACGCCGGCACGCCAACGAAGACTAAAAACCCACACATCCGTGCCTATAACCCGAGCACAATATATAGCAATCGCAGCAAGCACGATTCCTATCGCGTTTTTCACACTGCGATTCGGGTCACATATGGCAGGTCATCCACCAGTTTCCACAGGACGGAGGCGAATACGAGCGGAACAGCCGGTTCGAAGATGAAAAACTCTCACCATTATGACGCGTAGGTATTCATTGTGAACTTGCCAAAGTATCCAAGCCTTCAACCGACTGCAATCATGCAATTATGAGCCGAATATGGCTCCTTCCGGTGGCTTCATACTTCGTGAAGTTCACAATGAGCATCGTGCTCCTCATTGCGAGGGCTTGGCAGCCCTTTGTGACACGAATAATCCAAGTCTGAGAAGACACGATAACAACAGAGAAAACGCTACTGATCACTACAAAATCCGGTCAACCGCGCACCGGCAGCACCTCGACCGCCACTCATCCCTGCACGCGAAACGGCTCTTCACCATACTGACATCCGGAAGAATCATCGGCAGCAAGGCAGCCCCTTACAGGTATAATTCTGACAATGAAGAACCTCGTAAAACGAGCATTGCTCAAGTATGCAATCGACCAATTCTTCTCTCCTTCTCTTCATTGACCCTCTTCATTGCCCCGTCGTTCAACGGCTTGGCCTGGAGATACTCAAAAAGGGACCGGGCGAGATGAAGAGGCATGGGCACAATGGGCGTGGGATCACTTCCCAGCAACGCCCGTGCCTTAAGAAGCTGGCTACTTCACGTTCCTATTATTCGCATCGACTCCATGCGGTGAGATTCTCGTTTTTTGGTTGGCGGACGACCGACGAGTAGGGCATTCATACCCAAATTTCAAGTGAGAGAACTTACGCGAACTGGACACGTTCCAACCTTCTCGTGGTGATTATTATTTACATACTGTCTTAGTTCATACATATAATACTTTCAGCACTCGTAGCTTCACGATCATTGGCGAAGAGAGTTACGACACCGCTCGCATCACAACAGATAGGCATCACCATGACCAAGCAGGAATGGATTGAATATTTCGAGGCCGTGCATTCGCGCTCACCAATCGAAAGCGAAATCCTTGCGGCTGCACAAGCCGGAGAGTTCACCACAGACTCTGAACCCCAGCTCTCAGCTCCTCAAGAGCCCCGCTCGCATGACTACGCGCATCCCACTCCACAAAGCCTGCCGACACAGAACCCCGTGCATATGCCGTTAACGGGGCACCAGGTGAGTTCACCGCCAGGAACAACGGAACAAATATCCCCAAATCAAGGAGTCAATCCCCCAGCCAGTGTCTCCTCGGATTCCACCACAACACAATCAGAAGCCAGTGCAGGCAATCGCTTGTCGTGGAAAGCATATTTCCTTTGGCTCAGGCAAAGCTTGATCGCACCATCCCAGAACAGCCAGGTCTCCAATACCTACTTCCCATGGCTCACGATAGGAATGATATCCGTCGCCGCGGCACTCTCGCTGGCACTATACCTGTGGTCCATATTCGCCAAAATTCAACAGAGCAGTCTCGGAAGTCTCGGTTCACTCATGGGCATTCGTGTTTCCAACCCTGTCAACATCGGAACCTTCTTCGCTCTGCTCATAGGCTGCATAGGCATGTTCATCACTGTCGCCTTTTCAACTTGGGTTGGCTTGAAGGTCCTCAAGGAACAATCAATCTTTGCTGATGTGCTGAATCGATACGCGGGCCTATTCGTCCCGATAACTGCCATGTTGTTGCTTGCTGGGCTGTTCTCGCTCATGCAGCTCGCAGTCGTGGGATTATTCTTCATAGTCATTGCATCGCTAACAGTTCAACTATCGACCTCATACATCATTTTCACCGCGGCAAACAACCTGAGCATCGATAATTTCTATGCCAAGCTGTTGGCAATATTCATCAGCCAGATCATTCTCGGTACCATCACCGTCATGCTCTTCACCATTCTCGGGGCAACCGCACTGGGCAGCGTTATCAGCGCATTCATGTCATGAATGTCAATGCTGAACGCCGTAGATCAAACTTCTCATCCCTTTCGTAGTCGCCTAAGGAAACATTCATGGAACCAGACAAATATGCTCGGCTTTTCGAACACATCATCGGCAGAAAGCTCACACCCTCGGAGTTCTTGAAGGCACGAGCAGCAGGTTTTGACCCCAAAGGCATCAAATCCATTGCAAAGATAGAAACTTCGTCCGCGGGCAATCTGGCATTCAGCTCCGATGGAGACGAACCGACCGTGCCCATGGCTGCAAATACAGAGCATTCGTTGCTTCCCGCATCTGCTCATGAGGGAAGTGGAAGCCTTGATAAGTCAACACAACAGTTCGCGCCAGCCGCACTGACCCCAATCATTGACGAGCCAGTCCCTTCTGTCACTGCCACGGCACAGGACTCCGCACAAAAGTCGCAGGCGAGGTCGAAGGGCAGGCTCATAGCGATTATCGCTGGCGTCTGCGCGATCTGCACGATTGCCATCGCAGCATTCTTTACTACCAACGTAACCGATACATCGATCTATCCAGCAAGATCACCATGACCTTCAGCGGCTATGACACATACGGATATGCCAATTACAACAGTTCCGAAGTATACGAGTATTTGGGTCACGAACTTGCGGTAAAAGCGGGTCTCGATGCATACGATGTCAACCTGCGCATGAACGGCATGGGTGCAGCCGAAGATCAAACCGACCCGAAGTACAAGCAGGTTGCGTCATGGCTTGCCTCGGTAAGAATAACCCAGGACAAATATGCTCACTTATCGAACGGGAATGTGGTGACCATCACCGTTTCCGCGCCGAAAGGCACTCCAGTAAGGTCCTTCAAGAAAAAATTCACGGTCGAGAATCTCAAAAAGGTTCAAACCGTTGAGACAGAGGAACTGGTCAAGAATGAGATTACTTTTACCGGAATGAATGGCAGCGGAGTCGCCAATGTAGGCAATGAAGGATTATCCATCGATGAAGGCGACACCTATGGTCTTTCCAATGGCGACACCGTTACCGTCACGCTCAGCCAGGACTATATTGATAGCCTACTGGAACAAGGCAAGGCACCTTCCGAAGAGTCATTCACCGTGAAAGTATCAGGCTTGAAGAATTTTTCTGATATCGGCAAGATGGACACGCTTCTCGAAATGATTGCAAAACTGCCAGCACAGACATATGAGGACAATCCAGCAGATGAATATGAATCCTATGGCGAGCGATACACCATTGAAAGCGGCAAGACCTACGTGCGGTCAGGGTCCGATTCATATTCATACTATGGTGAAGATGACGTTCACAATGACATGACCATCAGTCTGGTAACGGCTTATAAAATCACCAGAACCACCACGTGGGTGGAAGATACATACTCCAACAAGGCAGGCGATGTCGAAACCGAAGTCATGTACACCTATTTCGGATATCAGAACGTCAACGTTTACAACGGCTCGTTGATACTTTCCGACTTGTACTCTATGCAAGACAACTCTGACAACTACGACATGGATGCCGTCTACGCGGAGCTTGAAATGGACGGATATGTAGAATACGCATCGACACAGCCATCCACGTAATGCCTGTGCAAGCGGCCTGCAATTACCCGTGCATCGCTTCTTGCAACAACGCTCAGGCAGCTTCGGTGTATTCACCATTTCAACATCCATCCACGATTC
The DNA here is from genome assembly GCF_002259795.1 of Bifidobacterium aquikefiri. Lineage (GTDB taxonomy): Bacteria > Actinomycetota > Actinomycetes > Actinomycetales > Bifidobacteriaceae > Bombiscardovia > Bombiscardovia aquikefiri. The sequence goes on from NZ_MWXA01000008.1 coordinate 170,985, forward strand.
TCTCGACTGAAGCAACGTTCTCGTCGCAGCGACGTATGCGCCGCACCCCCACCTGAAGCACCATCATCCATCATGCCGTTCGGCAAGATTTGGTGCATTTCGATTCCAACAATACGATTGGATCACATGTCGGCTGCATCGCAGGGAGGAGAACGCAATGGTCTTCGATTTCAAGAGAGAATATAAGGACATCTACCGTCCTGGGACAACGCCGAGCATCATTGATGTTCCGCCCATGCGATTCATTATGGTCGATGGCAAGGGTGACCCCAACACAAGCGAGGATTATCAAGCAGCGGTGGAGCTGCTCTACGGGCTCTCATACACCATCAAGATGAGCAAGAAAGGCCCGTACCTTCCCGATGGCTATTTCGATTACGTGGTACCGCCGCTCGAAGGACTATGGAGCCTTGACGATGGCGGCGAGTTCCGGGGCAATGGTGCGATGATTACAGACAAGAGCAAGTTCCTTTGGACGGCCATGATACGTCAACCGGATTTCGTCACGCAGAAAGTCTTCGCCTGGGCCAAGGATACGCTTGCCAAGAAGAAACCCGACCTCGACCTGTCAAAGGCGAGACTCGCCGACCTTGCTGAAGGTCTGTGCGGCCAGGTCATGCACATCGGTGTATACGATGACGAGCCTGCGACCCTGACGCTATTGGAGAAGTTCATCAGCGACAACGGATACAAGACGGAAATGACGGACATTCGCAGACACCACGAAATCTACCTTGGCGACCCACGCAGAACTGCACCGGAAAAGCTCAGGACGATCATCCGCCACCCGATAATAAAACTCATCGAAAGTGAGCAGCTCTGATCCTCCGGTCCCGCACACTGAGACAGCCCTTCTCACACTACAAGACTGACCAACTACCGAGCAATAGGTTGCGTTTCCGAAGTCGTTTCGCAGACACGTCGTACTTTGAAAGTCGGTTTTTCACGGAATTGGCCGGAAAAGTGGCTCGAAACTACATAATCCTTCACGGGCAAAAGCGCTCAGACGCAAAACTAGGCTGTCGGCATGCCTCCTTGACAATCGTTCTCAGGCAACAGAGAATTGCTGCAGACTGCACGCTCAGCAAGCGCTATCCGTTCAACACCATGACATGCTCGTGATGCTGTGTATTACACGAAAGGTCAGCAATGACGGAGCCGGAACAGACATCGAAGAATTCCAATGAAGTGATCGACGCGTTCAAGAAGATTGTGGGAGCGAAATTCGTACTGACATCCTCACGCAAGACCACTCCCTTTTCAAAGGGCTACCGCTTCGGCGGAGGTCCGGTATTCGCCGTCGTCCGCCCAGCAACCCTGGTCGAAATGTGGAAGACGCTGCAGGTATGCGTGGATAACGATCTCATCGTGATCTGCCAGGCATCGAACACTGGGCTGACGGGCGGATCGGGGCCTTCACCAGATCAGCGATATGACCGTCCTGTCGTTATCATCTCGACCCATCGCATCAGCCAGGTATTCCTCATCAACGATGCCCGCGAAGCCATTTCACTCGCCGGAACTCCATTGACGCATCTGACGGATGTGCTCGCACAGGCACACCGAGAGACGCACTCCGTGATCGGTTCGACATCGATCGGCGCTTCGGTCATTGGCGGAATATCGAACAACTCTGGCGGCAGCCAGATTCGCAAAGGCCCGGCATTCACCCGCGAGGCCATATATGCGCGCGTGAATGAGCATGGCAAGGTCGAACTTGTCAATCATCTTGGCATCGCACTCGGGGACGACCCCGAGGCAGCGCTTGACCGCCTGCAGCATGGCAATTGGAAGACCGACGATGTCACCGCTCCCCCAGCGGATTCTCACGAGACCGAATATGCCAAGCATCTTCGTGACATCGTGCCTTCCCCCGCCCGCTACAACGCGAACCCGGATTATCTGTATGAGGCATCAGGCTCAGCCGGAAAGCTGATGGTGTTCGCCGTACGCACGCGCACCTTCCCACTTGAGGTGAATCCGACCATGTTCTACATCGGTGTCAACGACCCTCATGAACTTGAAGAGATTCGCCGAATGTTCCTCGAATCCGACATGGAGCTTCCCATCTCGGGTGAATACATGGGTCGTCTGGCATTCGACATGGCAGAGAAATATGGCAAGGATACCTTCATATTCTTGAATTTCCTCAGCCCCAAGGTTCAGACCTTCATGTTCACCTTCAAGACATGGGTGAATGGCATATTCGCCAAGCTTCCCGGCTTCGGTCCGACCTTTGCCGACACCGTGTCGCAGGCGTTTTTCAGCATATTCCCCAACCAGTTGCCCAAGCGGATGATGCAATACCGTAACCGCTTCGAGCATCATCTGCTGCTGACGGTGAGTGCCGGGCAGAAGGAGCAGAGCGAGCAGATGCTCAAGGACTTCTTCGCCAAGCCCGAGCACGGTGGTGACTTCTTCATATGTAGCCCCGAGGAGGCAAAGAGCGCCAACCTCAATCGTTTTGGTGCAGCAAGCGCCGCAACTCGCTTCGCAGAACTGAAACGCCGTCACATTGCCGGCCTTATCCCCATCGATGTTGCGCTGCGGCGGGATGACTGGGACTGGCTTGAAGTGTTGCCAAAGGAGATTGAAGGCCAGCTCGTGGCAAAGGCGTATTACGGTCACTTCTTCTGCCACGTCATGCATCAGGATTACGTCGCCAAGCAAGGAGTCGACGCCAAGAAGCTTCACGATCAGATTCAACAGCTGCTCGAGGAACGAGGTGCGAAGCTTCCCGCCGAACATAACTACGGCCGCCTCTACCATCTGCCACCCGAAATGGAACAGCATTTCAAGGAGCTCGATCCAACCAACACCTTCAACGCAGGCTTAGGCGGCACCTCCACCAGCAAGGACTGGGCATAACTGAAGTGAACAGGTTGTGCTTTGCAAGTCGTTTTTTCAGAGTTTTAGGTCATAAAGCGACTCGCAAAGCGCAACGTACGCTCATCCTCCTGAATCTTCAATTCGAATGCGCCAAGGAACCCACCGACGCGAATATTCACTCACCGAGATAGGCGCGGTGCAACGTGGCGATGTCCAGCTTGCTCATCTTCATGAATGTCTCCATCACGCGTTTGGTGGCATCACTGTGTGGATCGTCAATCCAAAGAGGCAGCTCAGTGGGTGCAATCTGCCAGGAAAGGCCATATTTGTCTTTGAGCCATCCGCACACCTGCGCTGACTTGTCTCCGCCTTCGCTGAGTCGATCCCAATAGTAATCAATATCCTCTTGGCTGTCGCAGTTGACCACGATTGAGATCGCTTCGCTGAACTTGAACTCTGGGCCGCCATTCAAGGCGATAAAGTTCATCCCGTTGAGACTGAACTCGACCGTCATGACGGAATAAGGCGGCTTGCCATGAATCTCCTGACCAGCGGTTGTGTAGTACTGAGTTCTTGTGACTTCAGAATCCTTGAAAATCGAAGTGTAATATTGCACCGCTTCTTCGGCTTGACCATCAAACCACAGACATGTTTGCATCTTTGCAATCTTGCCAGTCATAGGTACCCCTTATGAATCGCTTGCGCTATGCAAGCACCACATGGATTTATCAATTACATACTCGCTGTGAACTCGACATCGTTCACTCCCCCATAGCAGATACTCAGCGATCACCATCGCGTATCAACCATGATATCGGAACGTGGTTCACTTTTACATCCTGCGGCAGAATATGCCCTATACAATCCGTCTGTCTGCCGCCCAACGGGCAAGCTCGTTGCGATTGGAAAGCTGCAATTTTCGCAGCACCTTGGACACATGAGTTTCCACGGTTTTCACGGAAATGAACAATTCCGCAGCCGTTTCCTTATAGGTATATCCTCGCGCGATGAGCCGCATGACTTCCTGCTCCCTGGCAGAGAGCGAGTCGAGCTCGTTATCGTCGTCAATCTTCTTCGAGCTGCCTTGCATGGTCTGAAATGTCGAGAGCACGAAACCAGCGAGTTTTGGCGAAAACACTGCATATCCCTCATGGACCTGTCGGATGGCCGAAACCAGCTCTTTCCCTGATACTGTTTTTGTCACATAGCCTTGGGCACCGGCGCGAATCACCGATCCAACATCCTGAGGCGAATCTGAAACCGATAGTGCGAGAAACACGGAATCGTGAGAAAGCGGTTGGGAGTTCGTAAGAATTTCCGCCCCACCACCGCCCGCTCCACCGGGCACATGGACGTCAAGCAACACCACATCTGGCTTGCTTTCAGCAATCATTGCCACGGCACCTTCCACATCCGCTGCCTGTGCAACGATATCGAAGAAGGGCCGCAACGTCGATATGACACCAATTCTGAACATCTCGTGATCGTCCACCACCGCTACTCGGATGCGTCGTGCTTCCTTGCCGCCAATTGTGGAGACAACGTGTTCCACGAGGTCTTCGGCAGGACCTGCGTCGATTTCGTCCTCGTTCAATCCTTGGCCTCCCCATCTGATTTGAGCGGCATGTTCATCCGCACCTCGCTACCCCAATGAGGCTTCGATACTATGGTCGCGCTGCCGCCCTTGCGCTGCAACCTGCCGACGATCGACTCACGTATGCCCAGCCTATCGAGAGGAATCGCATCCACATCGAATCCGTCGCCATGATCGCGGACAAACACCTCGATCGCATCGTCATGAACCTCGCAATAGACGGAAATCGGTTCGCCACCATGCGTCGCAGCATTGAGCAGGGCCTGACGCGTCGCATCGAGCAAGGCTTCGCTACGCTCGCAAGGGTGGGCATCTGCAACGGTCACCACCTCGATGGCCTTGCCCTGCTCCACTTCGATCTTGGCCGCTATGTCACGAATGCCCGAACTAACCGAACGTTCGGCAGGAATCCTGGTCTGATACAGCCAATCTCTCAGCGAGCGCTCCTGCGAGCGCGCCAAGGTCGCGACAGCGCTCGGCTCGTCCGCATGCAGCTGAATCAAGGCGAGCGTCTGCAGCACGCCATCGTGCAGATGGGCAGTCATGTCGGCACGTTCTTCCTCACGTTCCTTCAACGCATGTTCGGCACCAAGCTTGTCCATCATCGAATTCGCCCACGGAACCAAGGCAACCGCGACTCCGGTAAGCAGCAGCAGAGCGATGAACACGACTTGAGCAGCCTGCATGAGCGCATAGGTACTGCATGCATATACCACCAATGCCAGGAATAGTAATGCTATTGCGATAAACAATCTGGTCATCATGCCGCTGCCGCGCGCGGCAGCGGCATGATGAGCGCCGGATACGCCGACATCGTCGCGATCGATCTGCAGCCAGGATAACGCCATGGCGCTGGCCGTGAGCAAGACCGGAACGATCACGTTCACAGGCAGCCCCCGTGCCGCGAGCAGCCATCCGAAGCTAAGCATCACGATCGCTCCTGCACCAATGATGAGCGGCATTGACGTTCGAGCCGTCACATGCGGTGATTTCTCATCTGGCCTCACACCAGGCTGAGCTTCTTGCAAGGCATCGGCAACATTGCCTTTGGCAAGCGGCGAGACGTGCAAGGCTGCGCCATCGGCTTGCGAGACGGTGGGATCGCCAGCGCGCACGCTTATGGTGAGGAGCACATAGGCGACGATCCCAGCGCCAAAGCAGGGAATCATGGCGAGGGCGATCAGTCGTACCACCCATGTGCGCATGCCGAGATGCAGTGCCACACCTCGGCAGACGCCGCTGATGAGTCTTCCCCTTCGTGGTCTGAGCAGCGGATATCGAGCCGGAAGGAGCGCAGGATTGCCGGAAGGTCCGGCGGCGCGATGCGAACCGGCGGCGCCACGGTGCTCAACCGTGTCAGCCGGCGACTGCCAGTCCGTATTCTCTGTCCCCGTTGCGAAGTGCATGATGCCATTATTGCCTATCTGAGCGCTGCTTCGCATTCGTTCAGCAGGCTTACGGCGAAGAATCAGGGATAAATCAGGGTGTTCCCCCACACCTGGAACGCGGGAAGACTGATGTAATGGTTACATGAACAACACGCACAGGGATGATTCACCAATGAACGAATCACAGATGAACGAACCACCCATGAACGAATCGAAGCCGCATGAGTCGGCATCATCTGAATCGACACCGCCAGGTCCGCAGTCTCGGTTTTTCGCCTGGATTCGACACTGTGGCGTCGAACGCAGCGACGAGCGCTGGATCAGCGGGGTTGCCGGCGGCTTGGCGGCACGACTGGGCTGGGACGTTGTGCTGGTGCGCGTGCTGCTGGTAACGTCGGTGCTCTGCTTCGGATTGGGAGCAGCGTTCTATGGCCTGCTCTGGTTCGTGCTACCCGACCGTCGCAGCAATGTGCTGCTTCTCGAAGAACTGATCGAGGGGCGATGGGATTGGAGCTGCGTCGGAGTCTTCCTGTGCATCATCGTCGCCTTGGTCTTCCCCGGCGCGGGACTGGTCGTTCTCGCCCTATCGGCCCTCGCAGGGTTCATGCTGATGCTGTGGAGCAAGAACACAATAGCGAGTAACTCGATGTCGGGAGATGCAGCGCAGGGGCAATCAGCGCCGGGAACATGGCAGTGGCAAGACAGCCCAACGCAACCCACCGGCCCTGATTGGGCTAGATCTCAGCAGCCAAATCAACAGCCAAGCCCGCAGTCAAACCCGCAGTCAAACCCACGGCCGCATGCGCCCTCCCCGCAATACACCTATGCCGCGCAACCGTATCGATACCAGCCGAGAACGATTGCTGTTCGACGCCGCTCGGCCGGACCCGTTGTGGTGAGCGCCGTGATTGGAGCAATCTTCATGGCTGCGGCGGTCTTGCTCGCCATTGCCTCATTCAACGGCTTCTCGACGTCACAGACCTTGAGAGTCGCCACATGGTGGTCGTGTGGAAGCATCATCGCCATGGGTGTGACGCTGGTGATTCTGGGATGCCTCGGTCGACGTTCAGGGGGATTCATACCTTTCGCGCTGCTTGGCCTGGTGCTGACCTTCACTCTGGTCACGCTCAGCGTGGGCACCGGTTACGCGGTGCTCACCTCCACCCGTGACACGAGCGGATTCACACGCATTGCGGTTGCTACTCACACCTCCATGGGTTCAACTCCTGCAGAAATGCGAACGTATGAGCGGGGCATTCTCTTCGATGGCAGCGATCGCAGGCAAGCCAGTATGAGCACCGCAGTCATCGACCTGAGCAATTACGCGCTCAATAACCCGAAGCGCACGGCCAAGCCTGACCATGACACCGAGCAGAAGCAATCCGCCTGTCCGAGCGGAACCGTGCGTCTGGGCATCCTCGAAACCAAGACGACAATCATCATGCCAACATCGTGCGCATACAGCGTGAACGGATCGCAGGCTCGCACCCAGACACGCAGCAGTGTCGGCGGCACCTTCGTGATGCTGGGCAACAACGACATGCTTTCGTTGCATAGCTGGACCAACATAGACGATCAGGGTTCCGACTCTTCGAACGACGCTGCTTCCCATGATATCTTGCACATATCAACGCCAGCGATGATCGACGCAGAACTCACCGTGACCTATGCCCGCTGATCGAGCCCTGCACCGCACGCGCAACAGCCAGCTCAACACCGCAATACCACGAAGCGAACTCTCATAAGGACCACTCATGATGAACAATGCAGCAGACGATCGCAACCATCTTCAAGCGAACGATCCCGAATCCACGCAGTCGCTCGATCTGCACGATGAGCAGAATGAGCAGAATGACGCGAATACCGTCACGCAGCGGCTCAGCCTGCCTCAGGGCGATGAGATAGAGCATAACGAGGACGAGAGCAACACAACAGACAGCGCGCAGACCGAGAGCCTGACAACTCGAATCGCCATGATTGCCGATGAAGACACAGTTTCCAACGAACACGCCGTTCACCACGAAGACGCAGCTGCCGGCGATACAACACGCGCCGGCCATCACGCCCCCGATTCGGCACGACCCACACATCCGACCGACATCCCGCTCTATACCCGATCGAGCGCCTCAACACCCACAGGCACAGCAATGAACACTCACAGGAACGGCGATGGAAATCGGCCAGAACGGGATGCGCAGGGGAATATCATCGTTCGCAAGCAGGGTGCCAGCATGGCAACCATAGTTTTCGGCAGCATGCTCATAGTCTGCGGACTGCTTGGGTCGCTCATGTTGTGGTATGGCGATTCTCGAAATTCCCTGTCATTCATGAGTGTGGATTGGAGGCTGGCACTCGCTCTCGCATGCTTCGCCGTTGGTGCCGTGTTGCTGCTTTCTGCAATATTCTGGGCCGTAAGCACGGGAATTCGCCGTCTGCGGCGCTGAATCACAGTCTTGCTGCGCGCAATGTCTCAACACGCTCAACCCTTGTGCCCAACAACGCATGAAATTGCCCAAAAAATAATGATAACGATGGAGATTCATTATTTTGTTGCCTACTCTCCGCAATGACTGCTTAAAATCGTTGAAACGACGGTACTCAATTCGGCAAAAACATCGGATTATCCAAAACCAGGCAACAAAATAATTATGTCGCTCGATGTGATCGTTACCAACACAAGAAGCTGTGGCATATTCCGCACAATGGAGTATGCCACAGCTTGAATTTAGTGAATCTTGACGACTGAGCTTACCTCTGCCACAATCCGCGCCTACGGATGGTGAAGATGATGGTGCTCAGACCTGCTGCCACAAGCGTAAGCCACATGAGGCGGCCGATGCTTGAACCGGTCGCAGCCAAGGGAACGACTGCGACATTGCTCTCGGTCTTTTCTTGCTTTGTCGTAGATGCAAGGGTAACCGACACCCAGCCCACAATCCTGCCGTCAGCATCGTAGACGGCAATCTTGTGCTCGCCGGAATAATCCGCAGGGAGCTTCACGTCAATGAACAGGGTTCCATCGGAAGCCTGCTGCACGATGTGAGACTTTCTACCATTCGTATCCGTGAGCAGCACCGGATCGGAATAGATGTAGGCAAACACCAACTCACCTACGTGCACACTCGATTCCTTCCCCAGAGAGATGCGATAGATCGAACCCGCCGCAGCGACCGGACTGCCAGAAGCAGTGCCCCGGTTGCTGTCGTTGAGCGCCTCAGTCGGAAGCAGCGCAGCAGGATCGAGAGCAGCTGGTTGGTCGTCTCCCGACTCGTCGTCCTTGGAATCGACGTCCGGTGGATTGTCTGCCGGTTCTTCCACAGGATCTTCATCGTCACCACCTGGTGGCAAGACAGAGTTGGACCAGTGCGCGAAGAAGGTCGTGTCAGCAGAAATCACCGTGTCCGCATTGATCTTTGTGCCAGCAGATGCGGCCGTATACCAACCATCGAAAGTGAACGCGGCAAGAGTTGGCTCGGGAAGTGAACCGACTTTCGAGCCGTCAGCAACCGTACGCGTGGCATCCGCCAGACCCAAGCTGCCACCGTTCGGATTGAAAGTGACCGTAAACTGCTTGGACGTAACAGTGATTTCGGACTGTGCAGTCTTCGCTCCATCCTGTGTGGTTACAGTAATCACAGCCTTGCCGGCCTTGTTCGCGGTGACTTTGCCGGTTGCATCGACAGCGGCGACTCCGCCATCAGAGGACGCGAATATTACATCCTTTACCGTCGCATTGCTTGGAGAAACGGTAGCCGTAAGCTGAGCAGTCTCACCTGCTACAAGTTCAGCAGACGCAGGCGTCAACGCAACGGAAGTTACCGAAACGTCAACCTTCGTCCAATGCGCATAGAAGGTAGTGTTGTCAGAAACCACGGTCGTTGCGCTGATCTGTTCGCCGTCTGATTGCGCGGTGAACCAGCCGTCGAAGACATAACCGTCACGCTGTGGCACAGGCAGGGATCCGATGGCATCGGTGCCGAGTATGTCACGGCTCGCCTGTTCAGCTTCCAGCTCACCACCGTTCGCATCGAAGCTGACCTTATATGAGGCAGCTTCCTCCATCACATAATATGAGAAGTGATCGGTGTAGAAGACATAATACAGCTTGCCATCAATCTCATCCACATAGCCACTGACCTTCTCACGCTTGTTGATCTTGGCATCGTAATGATAGACCTTCACCTTGGCAGGATCGAAACCGTCGGGAATCGGCATGTACACGGCAACCTGTCCATTCGGCTGAACGTTCTTATCCTCCTCCTCATTGACCAGATTGATGTCAAAGAGCTCGAACTTGCCGTTGGTCAAGGCATTCACCTTGTCATACACGGCCTTGTTCTGCTCGGCGGTTTCCTCCGCATCCAGTTTGGCAACGCTCAGCACCGCGCCCTTGGGAAGCACATTGTTGCTTTCGGCTGCAACTGTGATGCCCGTTGCTTCCTCGACGACCTTGTTGGGTATGTCAGCAATGGAAGTGGTCTTGCTTTTCACAATTACCGTGAACTTGGCGCTCTTACCGTTTGCCGTTGTCACGGTGACAGTCGTCGAACCCGGTTTGTATCCATATACATAGATGCCATTAGAATACGCATACACTGACGCAACGTCAGTATTGTCACTCTCTGCATCTATGTAATTCACAGTTGGGTTCTCAGGCGTGATACTCAAGAAATCATCAAGGTCCAAATACTGAGAGTTCTTTGCATCTACCACTACTTCTGACTTGGCAAGAGAGATATCCGTAGCAACTATCTCATCAGCACCCTTGCCTGTAATGGTCAGATTGACATCGACTCCAGCGCGATAGAGCAGCTGATAGGCGTTCTCGCCCAATTGTTTTGCCACAGGCCCATAGTTTGCAGAATATTCTCCGATGTAGAGATCGCCAGGCCGTTCAACATCTCCCGAAGAACCATAAATATGGTACTTATCCTTGAAAATCTTGAACGTTATCGACCTATCGCCGATGCTTGCAGAGAATTCCTTGCCGGCTGTTCCTTGATAGGGAATCAAGTCATGCTCCGTTGCCAAAACGTCAACCGACTTGCGAGGCAATGTATCTGGATCTACATAGGCGGTGTCGATATCGAGGCTCACAGGATATTTCGCATACTCGCCGGTCTGAGTGTCGTAGGCGTATGCGATATCTTGTGTGGTTCCGCCCTCATAGGTGCCGGTAAGCACGCCATCGCTGTAATAATGGTCGAACCACTTGTATAGATACGGCGCATCAATCAGAACACCGGTGTTGGCGGACGTGATGGAGGCCCTATAGTTTTCGTACATCGAAGAATAACTCGTATCTGCATATTCACTACGCTCGAAATATCCGAATGATGTCATCACACCATCACTATTGGTGGCTGTCTTTTCCTCCATGTAGTCCCAATTATCACGTTGAGACAATGCGATGGAAAATTCGGGCTTCTCGACATATTTGCGCGACTCTAACGAATAATCAATGGTATATACCTTGGTGATCACACGGTTCTTAACCTGATAGACAGTAAACGTCTTGGTAATTGGTGCAGCACCATCACCGTCATCAGCAACCGAATGCTCGAAATCGTACGTACGATATGCGTACACACCGTCATAATCGTAGCCATAGCTAAGGTAGTAAGCCGTGTTGAGATAGCTAGCGCCTGAACTGGCATGATTGCCCGAGAACGAAATCATCTCGTCTGATGAGGTGATTGTTTGCTCGGCGAAATCAGTCAAGCCAAGCTCTAGGTGCAACGTCTCTTCAGGCTTGTTGGGCAAGCCGGTAACGCGGTAATACTGGTAGTTGGCTTCATACGAAGAAGAGTTCGAATGCTCATAGACATGAGATGAAATCTCATCCAGTGTTTCGTCAACGGAGCAGTGCTGAGAATTCTCATAATAATCCGTATAGCAATACAAGGCTATGAAACGATTTTTGGTGCTGACTTCCTCATAGATATCGTCTTCATTATATTCCCAAGTCTTGTAATCACCATTGGCATCGAAAGTGATGTATTTGGTTACCGTCCGATGCTCGTTATACGCAAGATCAACGGCCTTGACCTTCCCATCAATGTCCGCGAAGGCTACGTCTTGAGTGAATTCCTTATCCTTTACCGTCTCGGGGACGGTGTCATCGATCACAATGTTGAGCCTTACCAGATGTTCATCTCCGTCTTCATCTTCCCAAGTCTGATACTCGACAAAAGACAGCTTATGAGTGAGTTCCGAGGTGATCGAGTGATAGAAAGTACCTGAATCCTGGTAGCTATCAGCAGTCTGTAATGACCACGCGAACTCGTATCTCCCGTATGTATACCCAGAAACGACTTGGAAATTGGGATTCTTTGTTCCTTGTGTATAGACTTCCGTCCCGGCAGGCCACCGGTTGTTTCGGTTGACCGAAATATCAAGCACATCTTCGGGAACTTCGCTAACCACGTTGGTGAGATTCAAGCGGTAGATCTTGACCTGCTCTGTCTTGGAGTTGTACAGGTAATACTGATATCGAAGGTGTTCCTGTTCAAGATAGACGGTTTGATTCTCCAAGGAACGCGTCCCGTTGGTATATGAATCCTCGAACAGCAGCCAGTCAGAATTCAAGCTCGCGACATCGAAGTTGCGATGTTCGTAATCCGGCGTATAGGCAACGAGCCCATCCTTGGTCTGTGTCTGTTTGCCAGATTCGCTCTCGGAAAACTCGACATCCAATGTTTCGGACGGTGTCTGCGAAGTCCCCTGGTAATTCAAGGTGAGCTGATATTCAATGAGCTCATCGCCGTCTCTGAGATACGCGGTACGCTTCTCCGAACGATCAGTGCTCAGATCGTACAGCCAGAAGTAATTCTCTTCGAAATCAATCACTTCACCAGATGCATCAGTATTGCTCTTGATGAGACTCAAGCGCACACTATAATCGCTAATTTGGCCCTGAACAGTCGTATTCTGGTTCTCAGAGGTCCGATACACCGACCGTCTGAGATTGAAAGCAGCACGGCCATCCTTGCTTTCGATGGTCTTGTATGTATATGACCAATATTCGTCTTCTACGTCTTCATCCCACCCGACAAACAGGTCGGCGAAGGTGAAATCGATCGTGTCTTCAACAACTTCGGTGACTTCTTCCTCACCGATGATCCAGCCGCTTCCCGAGGCATCCTCGGATTCATTGCTGTCAGCGCTAGTGCCGTTGTTGGTGTCGCCGCTTCCGGTCTCGTCGTCCGCAGACTCATCATTCGTGGCCTCATTCGCATCAGCATCCTGATTGGTCTGAGATGGCTTCGACGCGTCCTCATTGCTGGGATTGAGGACAGTTCCTCCATTAAGCTCCACAGCACTGTCTGGTAATTCACTTGTGGGTTCAGCCGCATCCGTCGTATTTCCAGGCAGAGCAGATGGTGGCCCGGAATCAGCCTGATTCTGAGCTGTGCCGCCGGTAGGCTGCGCTGCTGGCTCAGTTTGGGTTGAGCTCGTCTGGGCTGAATCGTTCTCCTCAACGGCGAATGCTGCGGGAGATACGAGCGCACCAAAGGTCAGACCGAGAAATGTCACACCGGTCACGAGAAGGCGGAATATGCCCCCCCCCCCCGACGTTTCTTGTTTATGGACACCATGCTTCATATATTGCTCCTTAAGATTTACTGAAAACTGGCAAGGCAAATCATTGACGACTTTATCATTGAAACAATACATAGTGTTAATTTTTATACAAAGACATAACACCAAATCTGGAAGCCCATCACCAGCAATATAGATCTACTAGCTTCCCCTGCGCATGCTCTACATACCAACGAATGGGAGCTCATGAACTGAGAGGGAGCAATCATTGAACATGGAACGTGACACGACCCATACCGTCAAACGCGGCAAGTTCAATGTATTCATCAATACAGCTTGGTGGGAGCCATTCCAATGATCTGAGCCTTTCAATCAGATTCGCACGCCTTCCTTCGACTCTATTGATGCTGCTGCACACATTGACACTTTCTGTGCGTGCGCCGCAAGTTCCCTGACCGCAATCGTAAACGGGTACGCAGCTTCGTCGCTGCCACGAAGTGGGGATGTGCCCTGGTTCGTGAGAATCCAGCATAAGGCGTTGCATCCTTGCAGCCAACAATCGGTGCAGCCAACAACGAGTGCGTCACCAACCCCGATCCGAGGCAGCCATGCCATCGCCAATGATGCTCTCAGACATTGGGTGAGGGCTTACGAATGTCGAGATTTCGAGTTTTGTGGCAATTTCTAGGTACAGTGGCTCGAAATCTCGCTCCTCAACGCTGTTTTTTTGAGTTCGCAAACGGATGAAATGGCTCACCCGCGAGTAGCGGCCTTTATGAACATACGACGGTGCGGAGTATTTTCGATGGAGAACACGTCTCCAAAAGCTGCGAAACCCTTCTTCTCATAAAATCCGATGACTGGCACCTGGGCGTTGATGACAATGTCGATGCCCGGCCAGCTTGCTGCACAGACTGCAAGTACCGTATCAATAAGTTGAGCACCATAGCCCTGCCCGCGAACAGAAAGCGCCGTTGCGACTCTTCCAAAGGTAATGTGACCATCTTCAGGAAATACTCGCGCATAGGCCAATGCTTTCTGATGCGTGCCATCCATGAGAAAAATGTGATGGGCATGAAGATCATGCTCGTCAAGGTCATGATATTCATGACCTTGTTCAACGACAAAGGTATCTATGCGCAGCTTCTCGAACGAATAGAGTTCCATAGCGCTCAACTCAGCAAACGTTCTATCGTGCCATTCCATGCAATCTCCCCCAGTAAGAATTCCAATACCCATAATGTAGCCTCAAGAATATATGAAGCATCGCCCCTATCCCTTATGTTTTACATAAGGGGCAAGATGACGACGAACAACCGTTCGATTCAGCAGACGACGCAAGAGAATACCAAGGCAGATCAGCAAAGCCGCAAGACTGATGATAACGGCACTGGCAACCCAGTCATGAACCCACGCTGAATCATCCCCAGTGGAAGCCAATGTCGTGCGCTTCGCAATGATCAGTAATCGCTGTGTATTCACGCCATAGGGGGTGCAAGTCATCAATGTCAGCAGATCCTGCTGCTTTCTGACTGTTACCCACGGCTTGACCTGGTCGGGATTGACAACAACGACTCTGCTGACCTGATATGCCAACTTCCTGTCAAGGACCTGAACATAGATCGTATCGCCTTTGCCCAATTCATCGAGTCTCGTGAACAGCAGCGCATTGGGCAAGCCACGATGCCCCGTAAGCACTGTATTCGTAGACGTTCCGCCAACTGGCAGCGAAGTCCCGTAGAGATGCCCGGCACCTTGGGCAAGCACCGCGTTTGACGTACCATGATAGATCGGAAGTTTCAACGATATCTTTGGTATGCTCACCGTGCCCATAACACCTTCAGCAACGTTGAGCAGGGATTGATACTGCCTATCCGTTTCAGAGCGACTGTCACCATTCTTGGCGAATGGATCATAGACCTCGCCCATCACGGACTGACCGCTGGTAGCCAGTTTCGCATTGTATTTATGGGCTGCCGCAAGCTCCTTCCGTCTCTGAGCTGCAGACAAGGATGCTGCTTCCTTGTCAGTCGCGCGGGCGATCTGTGCCTGGCTGTACTGAGCACTCAATTGAACCCCAACGGGCACAAGGATTGCCAATACAGCACTTACGATCAGTACGGATGCGATTATGTATAATCGTGCGGTTTTTTGCTGCTGAACACTCTTGTTCCGTGCATCGTTGAAAACCGCAGCCCAGGATGGTGCATCATGCTGTTCAGTCAATCAGACGCTCCCCCAGGTTCAGATAATGTGAGACATCGCATGGGCAATGTCGGCAGTGCCCCGAACATTCCGTCATGGCCCAAATAATCCATATGGTACAGCGAAGACCGCAAGGACTTCACAACATCATAGTCTTTGCGGTCTTCATGATTGTCAATCTTGGCATCGCTCCAAACAAGCCAGTTGCCGACACAATCAAGCAACAGGCAATCAAGCAATCAGCGGTGCTCAGATTTTCTGAGATGATCTCTTAGCGCGAAACAATACAATGCCTGCAGCGCTTCCAAGAATCACAGCAATCACTGCGAACATGATCAGACCTGCGCCACCTGTCAGAGGCAGCTGAGTCAACGATGTCACGTTATCGACAGTGAATACATTGTTGCTGAAACTCACAAGTCCTGCAACACTTTGGTCGCCAAGTGAAAGATAGTTCTGGTTCGAGTTGTCTTCCGTACCGGTAATGGTAACCGTGAAACTTGGCAGTGCCATGTGCACATAGCCATCCAGTGGCTTCGTTTCTGTAACCTGGTAATCGCCGGGTGCCAGGCCACCGATGTTGAGCTTTCCATTCACATCGGTGCTGAGCACCTGAGTGGCTGACTGTCCATTGGGATCCTGAATGTAGTTGCCGTCGACCTCCGTGAACTTGATGGGCGTATCAGAACCGCTCTTTGAAACCGTGAATTGCACGCCCTCCAGCTTGGACTTGGTGATTCTATCTTCCTTCACCAGGGAGAATCCGAAAGTATACACATGCATTGCAATCGGAACGGTGGTGGTGATGTCCGTTGCATCGCTTGGTGAAGACGAATAAGCGAGCGATGCCGAGTTGTTCAAGTCGTCGCGGAGCACGTTCACCGTTCCATTGACCTCAGAATCATAGGTAACATTTACTGATGCACCGTTAGCCTGCTCAAGGATTGACCGCGAAAGATCGATGACCAGCGTCGTCGTTCCGTCGGCATTCACCGTTGCCGTAACCGTATAGTCATCGTTCAGTGTGAGAGTCTTCGCCGAGTCCCCGGAGCCAATCACTACCTTGACGGAATCTGGAACATACGTCAGATCCTTGGACATCGTCTCGGTGAATGCATAGGTGAAGGCAGTATAACCTGTGGTGTTGGGAACGGCACTGGTCAGTTTCCATTCGACATTCTCACCACCACTGACATAGGGATTCTGCGCGTCCACATTGACCATGGTCTTGGTCATGGCAAGTGCCTGATTCTTGATGTTGATGACGCCCAATGTCTGACTACTCAGATCCTTGCCGCCGATTTTAGTTTCGACGAACATCGGAATTGATGCGGTATACCCGGCACGCTGTGTGGCGGAAGAGGTATCGACAACCACGTATACGCCTTCTGCAAGGTTTGAAAACTCTGCAGTTCCATTGCTTCCTGTTGCAGTTTGCTTGTTGCTTGTCGCAGCAGGCACCGCGGTATTCACAAAATAGTCGCTGGCGACAAGAGCCGTCAGGAAGTTTCTCATTTGGCCGCCGTATGGGTACGTTGCACTGTCCTGGAATTGCTTCGCCACCCATGCAATGGTATTGTCCTCAGGCACCGATGCGACGATATCGGATTTCTTCACTGCGGCAAGGATTGCGGAATTCAATGCAGAATCCTGCAATTCAGTGACGTTCACACCGCTGTAATTGCCATTGGCATCCGTTGAAATTCCAGTCATGTCATACGCGCCGAGTCGCACGGCAGCGAAGGTATGCCCGTTGACATCGTCGCCCTTGCCGTCTGCAGAGTTTATGGTAATTGATGCGTCGTCAGCACCCGTATCTGCAGCATTCGCCGTAGATGCCCCAACAACGCTTACGGCAAGCATTGAAGCTGCTACCGCAACAATTGCCATGCCCCTTTGAAGAATGTGTTTCATGAGTGTGTTCCCTTTCTTAAAAAATAGTTGAGATATAAAAAGTTGTTGTTGATGCATATGCTCAGAATCCCGCTAGGTTCCCGGTCTGGAGCGTTGAGCCTGAATCAGCATGCCCACTGCAAGCAATGCAGCGAACCCCGAGATGATGAACAGCGGCCACCAGCTTGCGATTCCAGCACCACCGGTATTTGGAAGCACAACCAGTGCCGGAACCAATTCATTGGTCACGGTTACATGCGAAGTCTGACCAGCAGCAATGGTGATGCTTGGTATCGAATCCAACTTCCATGCCGCACCCGTCACATTCGCAGGCATTGCCTCGGAGAACGAAATTACGGTCCCCGCAGGAATTGTGGACGGGCCCGCTACTGTTTGCCCTGCCTTCACGGTGAGCGTCCCCTGAATCGAACCGTTGTACGAATATGTGATCGTGTAGTTCGGCGAAACCGTGGATGGCAAAAGGCCGTTGCTGTCGATAAGCTTTTTCGTGAGATCGAAACCTCCGACCTTGGGAACCGTGGTATTGGCGAAGGTCGGCGATGTGACCGTCTGCGTCATATTCTCGTCCGTATACCACTGAGTCACTGCGCTTAAGGTACTGGATCCTGACACCACCACCGTGACATAGAACACCTGTGAATTCGGGTTGTAGTCTGAACCGGGACTTTCCTCGCTGACTTTATATACATAGGTGCCCGCTGTCGTATATGTCTCGACATTTCCAAAATCAATGCTTCCCTTTGTATTCGTAACGCTCTGTTGCGCGAAGTCTGCAGCCCCGTCTGGAGCGGAAACGCGAGTGATGTCGAAGACGAATTGCCCCGAAGAGGTCGGTACCGCACCATCCACCGTCGTATCAAGACTGATGTTTGCCGTTGTCGAAGGGCAGGCGGTCGGCAGCACCCCATCGAAAAGATTGGTATGAATCTCGTAGCCCTGGTTGAGATTGGTGAAGTTCTTTGCAATCAACTGGCCTTCAAATGCCATGTTGGAAGAAGGCAAGGTCACACTGGCATTGGGCGCATAGATTGAACCGCGTAGAGGATTTCCCGACTGTGCAGCTTTGATACTGACGCTTCCGGAGATATCCGAGAGGTCAAAGAGCAGGTAACGAGATCCCGAACCATATTGTGCATTGTTCGCATCATACATATAGGAAGGCAGACTCACCGTTCCATCAACGATGTCGCTCTGCTGGACCTTGATGATGAGCGGACTCTTCTGCGAATAGCCTGGAATTGAAATCTTGGTCGGAAGTACCGAAGTTCCGAATTTCGACTTAATCGCGTTCAACGTGATCTGGTTTGGGCCAGAAGTGTTCAAAGTGATGGCCATTTCATTGGCGTTGCCCGATAACGTTGGCATATTCCATATACCGGTCTGGTTAAGCAGCGCTGTACCCTTGTCTGCTGGGAACATCGATGTGAAGCTTTCACCTGATGCAGTGGTGAAGTTTTCTTTGACTCCCGAAGCGTCGCCATTCCAAGTATTGACATCAGATTTGATATAGCCCTGACCGTTTTTGCCGTATTGCGTTCCAGTGTTGTTGTACTGTGCAAATAACCCCGATACGGAATTGACCAGCTTGCCGTATCCTGAAGCTCCGCTCGCACCCGTCCATCCTTGACTTTTCACATAAGGTGTACGCGTTGAGGCAAGGTTGTAGTTGTTGAAGAGTGCACGCGTCGGCTGTCCGTCGATCACAGGCGCGGCATATGTGGAACTGGGAGTGGAACCAGGCATAATTGGATAGTCGTACGTACCGGATTGGAATGTAGCTGTTCCACCTACTGCGATCGAGCCTTCCATCTCACTGTTTTCCAGATCAACATCACCGAATGTGAAAATGGTGAAGCCTGTGGATGAGCCGTTGGGCGTTGATGCAGCCATAGGATTGGCAACACATGTCTGCGCCGAGGAAGTCAGCGTCGCAGCGTGAGCAATGCGCGGAATTCCAAGCATTACAGCGCTTGCACACAGAAATAGGGACAACAGTATTCGCGCATACCTGCGGTTCACGCATGTGCTCATAATTGTCCCCAATCAATGTCAATGGCATGGCAGTGCCAATTGGCATAACTTTTTCACTGAAATTGCGTTCCCACACGCACGCCCATCCAGGGCTAATCTGTGATTTGCAAATGAAACCATGCTGCTGAAATTTCAGCGGCCCAACATCCCCAAAAAATTACATTCACATCATTCAGTTCATTACCTACGCTTTGTACTGAAAAGCTAATTTAGTTAACTATTAATGAAAAATAAGCCATTTTGGATGATATCACCAACTAATTCACCCTTTTTATCACCCGAAATCAGCACTGCTTCCAAATGAACTTAAAGATAAGCAACACACCGTTTTGAGATGTATGTCACATTACAGCATAGGTAGCTACAGGGCTTTTGAATCATTTTCTCCCGATTGAGAGAACCTGAATTCCTTAATCTTTTCTAGGGCATCCGACCGGTTCGACACTCCTAGTTTCTTATAAATCGAACGGACTTGCGTCTTGATGGTATTTGTCGAAACGAACAAAGTATCTGCCATCTTTTTTATCGTGAACCCTTGAATCAAATAATCCGCAACAACCTTTTCACGCTTGGTGAAACTCACTACCTGAATGCTCGGCTGAGTTTCAACCGTGCCAGTTCCCCTGTTCGGCAGAAATCCGGAAACTCGTTCAATAAACTCCGGTTCCTGCTTGGAAAGACGTGTACGAATTTCAGAAAGGATCTTATTTGGAATTCCAATCGAAGGAGAGATGAAACCAACGTCGACAGAGAGATGAAGGCTTCGTGAAAGAGCGATGCACGCCTGACTATGCATGCCCAGCATTTCGAACGCGATTGAACGGCGCTCATATATCAGAATCAGGGTGGCCACGGATGGATTCTGTGGGTGTTCCAGAAACTCCTTCGCAGCGGTAAGCACCTTGTCTGCATTTCCAAGAGCGATGTATGCAGAGTATTTCAGTGGTTCAAAGCTCAGAGTTCTCCCCTTGCGATCCTTTACGTTGAGAACCGTGCTGAGGGCAGCAGCGGGAGCATTCAACTGAAGGAGTGCAAATGAACCGAGATATATTGCCATTTCGTAGAACACCGGATAACACGAAAATGAGCATGTTCCGCCTATGGCACTGTCCATGACGCTGGTAAGTTCCTGAAAGCGATATTGGCGGAGGAGCCTGATAGCCCGAACAAGTCGGCGAGCGGAAAGCACGATTTTCGAATCGTGAAAGAGGTCTTCGGGGATTTCTGACTGCTGCGGAAACGATATTGACATCTTCGTTGCCTGAATGCGCTGCATATGTGTCGAGACTCGCTGCAGAGCAATGCTCAACGGCCAGGATTGTGGTGAAAAACCCGCCACGTTGCTTGTTTCGAGAGCAGGAATGATTGCGGCAGATGCCTCATTCAGCTCCCCCGCGAAGGCCTTGGAACATGCGTACAGACTCTGTGCCCAGAAATAGATCTCTGCACTGTAGCGATGAATGATGCCAGAGCGCGAATCCTCCGATTGCTCTATCTCTGTGCGGAGCTCACGCGTATATTGCACGGCGGTTGATGCATAATCAGTCGAATGCCTGGTATCACCCATTAAGAGATATGCCTGAGCGATATTGCAGTTTATGACGGCAATATCCGATCTATGCATATGAATTGAATCCGTCAGCAAGGTTCTGACAAGCATTCTCTCTACAAACTCAACTGCTTCTTCTGGCTTGCCAGCATGAATCAACGACTGAAGAACCGCTACACGAAATCGCAATGATGTGAGCAAATCCTCATGCGTTCTCAATCCAAGAATCAGATTCACATCCGACATGCGCAGCGGTGACGCTTCAGGAATGTCGGCATAAAACATTCGCTCTATGCTTCCATCGATATCCTTATTCACGTGGATTTCGCCTCATTGATTGAATGGAGAAACTTTAACGGCCTTTGCCGAATGCGCTGAGACGAACGCCATTCCAATCGTGCGAGACAGTGAGAGGCATTGCCGCATTCATGCCTGCGGTCTTCGCAGCGTTCTCGACTGTGCTTGCGCTTGGGGCGCCTGGTCTGCCAGGTTTAGGACAAAGAATCCACAAGGGGCCATCATCACCCAACACTGTGTATGCATCGACGATGGTGTCTGCCAAATCATCCTCGGCATCACCATCCCGCCACCAAATTACAACGCCATCTACGGCCGAATCATAGTCCTCATCAACAAGGTCTTCGCCTGTAACGTTTTCAATTTGTGAGCGGATGCCGTCGTCGACATCATCATCCCACATCCACTGCTGAACAATGTTTCCAGGGTGGAATCCGAATTCTTCTGCTTTCTTGGTTGTCGCTTGAGCCACGCCCTAAGCATAACAAGATAGGCGAACAGAATGTAAACCATGAGCGTCGCAATTGAGAAAATAGTCAACATATGAACAGTGCATGCTTCAGAATGTGGGCATGCCACATCTCTCAACACTGGCAATTTTTCAGGGCCGGCAATGTTCTTGGCAACCCTGTTGACCTCTTTTACTCTCCCTGTTCACTTTTGTGAAGCCGTGCACTGCGGCAGCGTGTCACCCTTGCCTTGACCGATGGTCACGAGGGACGAATACGCATTCGAAATCGTCGATACCTTCACCACATGCAACCCGGATGGAATATGGCCGACCACTTCATCACAGTTTGATGCAGGAGCAAGGAACCAGGTTGCACCATCGCGCAGCGCACCCAGCATCTTGAGCCGAATGCCGCCTATTGCGCCAACCTTGCCGGTCGCATCCATGGTTCCGGTACCAGCTATGGTTTTTCCGCCGGATTCATTCTGTGGCGTGAATAGGTCAATGGCACCCAGGGTATACATCATCCCTGCAGAAGGCCCCCCGATATTATCCACATGCATCTTGATTGAATAGCCTGACGTGTCGATGCCCTTCGCCTTCAGAAAGGCGAGCGCCTGCGATTCGGCGGCACTCTGGGAGCCGCTCATCTCCGCCTTGTTTTCCTTCTGATATTGGTCAAGTGTCTGCCCCGTCGGCACAACGGCCTCACGGGGAATCACATCCGCATGTCTGCTGAACCACGAAGCAATCACCTGCAGATTAGTCACTGGATATCCGGGAATTCCCTGGGCGTTCACTGTCACCAGCAGCAGCGAACCCTTGTCTTTGTATGTCTTGCCACCAGAAACGCTGATCACCGATGTCGTGCCGGATTTTGCAAGCACATTCTGTGTTGGTCCTGGAGTCTCGATCACATATAGTGAAGGCATCAACAGGATGATCACAGCAAGGATGAATCCTACGGTTCCCAAAAGATATGAGGGCGATCGCCGTGCAAAGAAGTCCCCACTACGCCTACGAACCGCTTTCAATGCGCCTTTGGCTGACATTGAAGCTTTCCACTGCTTAACGCTCATAATGCTAATACTATTGACAACACAGACAGGAACAAAGCGATGTGCGCATCTGGCATTCCCCCTGTTGAACACAGCAATGAGGGCGCTCCAGCAATGTCAAGTTCTCTGAAAGTTCTCTGGGAACACCACCCACCACACACGTGTAATCTAGTCAGCACAGAGTCAATACAGGGAATCACCAACCACTTTGATACGGACGGGCGTTATGGACGAGAATGCAATTCACCAATGGCTTATACAATGCTTTGGGCCGGTGCAGGGAGAGGCCGCATGGGCTCAATTCTCTCAGCTGCCCAATGAAGTTCGCGACCAGATCCTCTCTCAAGGCGCAGAGGGCTTGCCCAAGCCGGAAGAGGTGCAATCCCTGATCAAGGCTTTCTCAGCGGGCGGATTGAACACCACAGGAGACGTGGAACGCACGATTGAGAAGGGCCCGGTCAACACTGACCTTGCCAAGTCGATTGCGTCAAGCACCATTGCTTCAGACGGTGCAGAGAGCACGGTCACCGCCGAGGAGGCACAGACGGCTCGTGAGGCAATCAGCGCTTCAGGGCTATGGCTCGACGCCATCAGTGATTTCAATCCCGCATCTGGCGAAATGCAGGTTCTGACTCGTGATGGCTGGCTTGAGAACACGATTGCCGCATGGGCGCAGTTCTCGGCACCGGTGGTTCAATCAATGAACGATGCATTGTCAGC
This sequence comes from Bifidobacterium aquikefiri, assembly GCF_002259795.1. Taxonomy (GTDB): domain Bacteria; phylum Actinomycetota; class Actinomycetes; order Actinomycetales; family Bifidobacteriaceae; genus Bombiscardovia; species Bombiscardovia aquikefiri. The sequence continues at coordinate 194,563 of NZ_MWXA01000008.1, forward strand.
AGTCTTCACCGAACGATTTGGAGATTCCTTCGAGAGTCAGGTCTCGGGAATGTTTGCAGGACCTGTGCCAATTCCAATTCCCGATAATCTCAAGGATCCCGGTACCCTGATGAAACTGTTGGGCAACACGTCATTCTCCATGCAATTGGGGCAGGCGGCCGGCAAACTGGCCAAGGAAATACGCGGCAGCTTCGATCAGGGCATTGCGTTGCAGTCAAATCCCGCGGGCGCGCTGATTCCTCAGAATATCTATGAATATGCGCAGTCTCTTGAGCTCGATGTACACGAAGTCATGAGCTTCCTGGCATTGCGCGAACAGACGTATGCCCGTCTCTATGCTTCTGTGCCGTGGCTGATGCCTCGCTTCGAGGCATTGATCGGCAAGTATGCCCGCGGCATCACTATCGATCTTGATGCCATGGAAGATCAACTCCGCGATGCTACCGACATGAACCCTGAATCGATTGCTGGCGCTGTGAATCTGACCAACGTTGGAGCCTCCGATACTCCAGAACAGCGGGAGGCGCTCCATAGTCTTGCCGATCTCCTCGCACTGGTCGAAGGATGGGTTGACTGTGTCGTATGGCGTGCCGGCATGGCACATATTCCACACATTGAACAGCTTCGTGAGATGATTCGCCGTGAACGCGCTGTCGGCGGCCCTGCGGAACAGACGTTTGAATCTCTGATTGGCTTGGAACTGCGTCCAAAACGTCTGCGTGAGGCTTCGCAGATCTGGGAGCAGCTCACTGCAGAAGGCGGGCAGGAGCTTCGAGATTCGAAATGGAGCCATCCAGACCTACTCCCCAGTTTGCCATCCGATTCCACCTCAGCCGACGGAACGGAAGACTCGGATCAATATCCATCCGAGTCCACAGGTTCATCCGAAACATCTTCGAACGGCCCCAGCAAGATTGATTGGGACGCAGAACTGAGCAAACTGCTCAACGATGATCACAACGACAATCCCGACAAGGACTAAGCCGCACTCTTCCAGCACACGTTGTGCTTTGCGAGTCGGTTTCTCCACAGGTTGTGCTTTGCGAGTCGGTTTCTCTAGAATTCTCGCCAAAAACCGACTTCTAAAGCACAACCTGCCACTGCTCTTCGTTATGCCCGGCCACGGAGCAGGAAGCGGCTTGGCTTTCGCTCGGTGTAGCCGTTGCCGCGAGCGGTTTTTGCAAACGAGAGTGTGAGCACATCCTCGGCTCTCGTGATGCCGACATACATGAGCCGTCTCTCCTCTTCAAGACTGCCATTCTGCCCCGATCCGAAGGGAATGAGCCCTTCCGAGCAGCCAATGATGAATACATGGGAGAATTCAAGACCCTTTGCGGCATGAATGGTTGAAACCGTAACTGTTCGAAGTGCATTTTTTGCCGCCCGAGAGCGTTCCTCATCAGTTTGCGAGGCATCCTGATCCTGCACGCGGCTCAAGGCCTCAGCTTGGGCCGAGTCAATCCTGGAACTCTGCCATCCTGAATCGGTGCGAACCTGATAGCGGATCTTTCTCTCGCCAAGCGCGGCGCACACCGCTCGTTGCTGGGCATTCACTCGAGTCAGAATTGCGATGGAGCCCATATCCCGGTCCGCTTTCAGCATGCGTGAAATGCGTTGGGCAATGGCCCCGACTTCACTCGTATCATCGGGGAACACAACCGTGTTGACACGCTTGCCTTGCTCACGTGGTGACTGAAGTGTGAGATACGTCTCGCTATCTGGACTTCTCGAGAGCACCATGTTGGCGTAATTCACGATCTGTGGCGTCGAGCGATAATCCGTATTCAGCTCAACATCAGCTGCAAGTGGTCCAAACTCCTCGGCAAAATGACGCAGATAGTAGCTACTTGCCCCTGCGAATGAATAAATCGTTTGCGCTGCGTCGCCAACTACACAGATTGATCTGCCTTTGCCCATCCACAGCTGCAAGAGTCTGTGCTGGAGCGGGGAAACGTCCTGGTATTCGTCAACGGTCACGTGTTTGGTACGCTTTCGAATACTCTCGGCCACTTCAGGATGACGCTCTATAATGTTGCAGTCAATCAGCAGAATATCATTGAAATCGATCTGATTGCGGCTCGATTTCTCCTGTTCGAAGGCGGACATCACCGCTGCCATCGACTGCGGATCAAGGTCTGCAGGTGGTACTCGATGCAAGGCAGAGCACACGCGCACATAATCATCTGGAGCAATCAGCGAGACCTTCATCCACCCAATCTCTGCGAGAATGTCCCGCATGTGCATTGCCTCGATATCGTCGGTGCCCGACACGCGTTTCAAGGCAACGGCAAGCAAAGCTCTTGGATCCTCAATAATCTGCGGGAATGGCGCATCACTGAGCTCATACCAGGCAGTTCTGACCTGAGACAACGCCGCAGAATGGAAAGTCGCTGCCTGTATTGCCTCGCTCGCCCCCAAGCGCATCAGCCGAGTTTTCATCTCTTCAGCGGCCTTCACAGAAAAGGTAACTGCCATGGTTTCACCGGGATTCCATGCCCCTATCGAACATGCATATGCCATGCGATGTGTTATGGTTCGGGTTTTTCCGGCACCGGCACCCGCAGTGATGCGCACTGGACCCTCAATCGTCGACGCCGCTGCATACTGATCGTCATCAAGCGACTTCAAGATTTCGTTATCACGAGGATTTTCTGCGTGCAAAGTTGTCACTCTTTCATTGTCTGAGGCATGGCAGACTTCAACTGGTGGTGTGCGTGTATTACTGTGGAAACGTGACCACTGAAAGCAACCTTACATTGGCAGCATTGGCATCAGCCACCATGCCGAACATCGCCGTGTCCGGAATAAGCGATGGTGAGCAACTCGCAGCTCAAGATATTGCTGCCGGAATACGCACGGCAGTCATTCGCGATACCTCGGGACACCTCTATGATGTTGTCGCTGCAGCCAGGCAGCAGGGCAAGAAATTGCTCAAATCGCAGGTTCACGCCGCTTTGGCCCTATCAAGAGCCCGAGAAACCGCCGGTCTGGGTTTTTCAATAGAACGCATCGTATCTTACGAAGCAGGAGACGATAAGGAAGCTTCGACTGGCACTACGGGTGTCGTGATGGCAGCTCATTGCGATGGTCATCCCCGCAAGCTCAGCGCGCTCACCATTGACGAGTGCATGGCCGTAGGCACGGCAATCGGCGCCATTCATCGTATGCGCCCCAACTTTTTGAAGGATGAATCCTACCCCTGTTACTCTACCGAGCAGATTCACCGACAACTGACCGGCTGGATCCGCACATTATCCAAAGCTGGTCACATTCCTCGCGAGATAACGTCCAGTTGGGCTCAGATCGTTGAAACAGAAGGCCTGTGGTCATTCAGTACATGCACGGTGCACGGTGGTTTCCATGATGGTGACATCATTTTCAATGGTTCCAATCTCACCGGAATACATCGCTGGCAGAACATGCAGATGAACGATCCGGCAAGAGACTTGGCTTGGATTTTTGCAAAACTTGATGAAGAGCACAGGAATGCGCTGCTCTCGTCGTACGGGCGCATGATGGGTTCCAGACTCGATTCCCTGATCATGTTGCGCGCCAACCTCTGGCTTCAGATGGAAAAGGTCAGCGATCTGATTCAGGCCCTCGACAGTGCCAACAATGATGCCATCGTCACGTTCCGCGCCGAGGTGGAGCGTCTCGCCCATCAGATTGCCATGAAGCATGTCGACATGCAAAAGGTGCCGGCTCACCGCGATCCAAACGCAGGGGCACCATCGACCATCACCGTTGGCTCTTTGCTTGCTTCTGGAGATGACTCCGACGCTTCACGTCATGCGGCACGCCACGCATACAAGGGCGATGAGTCTTTGAGACCCGCAAACATCAATGACATGAATGGCATCAGTGGATCCACTGGAACCACTGGGCAGGGGCATCATCCAACGCTGAATCATGCGGTAGTGTCACCAGAAGATTCGCTTCGTGACAAGTCTGCCGCACCTAAGGCACCTGAATCGACGCGGCATTCTGGCAATGCTGGCACATCGCAATCCATCGACTCTGCCAACCGTCTGGATGATCATAACGATCTCAACATGGATGATCATCCGACAGAAGTGGTTCAGGCAGCTGAAGTTGCCAACCGACATCAGCAGGATCAGGAGACAATCGTCATTCCCGTTCAGAAACTTCACGATGCTGTTGGCGAACACAATCAGACGAAAGACAACAGCTGACCATAGAATGCCTGAGAGATGACTTGACGGTTCCATCTTGGAATTCGAGAGGTCAACAACGGCATCGCACAGTATCAATGATTCGGAGGAATTCATGGAAATCGAAATTGGCATCAGAAACGTCGCACGAGCACTCAACTTCAGCGTTGATGCCACGGCAGACGACATTTCAAAGGTTATTGACGACGCAGTTGCCGGCAGCAAGCCCATCAATCTGACCGATAATCGCGGACGCCGCATCGTCATCCCGACTGATGCCCTTGGATATGTGGTTGTCGGTTCGGATATCGCTCACCCAGTCGGTTTCGGAGCCTTATAAGCTCGCATGTGCCGCAATATTGAGTCTCGTATGCCAGTTTACGGATTCATTGTGAACTTCACGAAGTAGTAAACCTTATTTTGGGCTTGATGGCGTTGCGTTTTCGCTTAATATTAGGCTTGTTACTGCGCGAAGTTCACAATGAGCGCATTTTTCTCAGAGCAGGCCAAGAATTCCCTGTTTGACGATTGCCGCGGCAACATTGCCCGGCGCAGTGTTCTCACCGAGCAGATTCGGCTTACCCTTGCCATGCCAATCCGATCCGCCGGTCATGATCAGATGGTGATCCCTTGCGATGCGCGACAACCTGTGTTGCTGAACTCGGAAATTATCGCGATGCCAGATTTCAAGCCCATCAAGACCTTCTGCAATCAACGTCTCTATCTGCGCATCCGATAGCAGTTCAGGATTGCGAGCAGTCGCTCCAGCATGAGCCACCACCACGACTCCCCCGGCGGCATGCACACATCGAATCACTTCGTGAGTCGATGGCGAAGGCGTTGGAATATAATACGGACTTGAGGACGAGCATATTCCATCGAATGCCTGTGATCTATTGTCATACACTCCGGCGTGAACGAGCGCATCAGCAATATGCGGACGTCCCACCGTTGTTTTCTCGCCCTCCCCGACCTGAGCGAGCACCGAATCCCAGGTTATCGGGTAATCCATGGCTATTGCCTCAACCATCCGCCGTGTTCTCTTCAGACGTGCCTCACGGGTGGCCACGAACATATCAATCATCACTTCGTTGTTGGGATCATAGAGATACGCAAGCATGTGCACCGATGTATGCATGTCATATGCAGTGATTTCACTGCCCCTGATCACGGGAAATTCATATTGTTCTGCCGCATGAGCCACCTCATGCCAACCCGCGTATGTGTCGTGATCGGTTATTGCAACTCCCTGAAGTCCCAGTCCCTTTGCCTGTTTCACCAGTTCCGTAGGGGTATATGTGCCATCCGAAAATCGAGTATGACAATGGAGATCCCACCGCGCGTCTGCCGAAAATGCCTCGTTACTTTCAGTCATACGTACCATCGTAGGCTTAGAATCGTAACTATTGTTGTTGGGACAACCCTGCGTTGTCTCAAAGTCATATGCAAAGGATTGTGAATGACCACAAATTCAAATGATTACGGCCAAGAAACTGGCAGTAACCGCCCATCACTTGCGACCAATGGTTCCTTCCACAGCTCCGAATCCCCTGACAACACCGGTACAGGCGACAATAGCCCCTACGATCGGCTGACTGGATGGCGGCACGGTGCCACATGGACCTATCTGGTGATGTTGGTAGCTTCAATCAGTGCGCTCCTGGTCTCATTCATTCTTTCGGGTGAAGCGCTGGAACTGGCACGACATCCCAACGCCAAACTCGAGTGCGATGTCAATGCATTGGTCTCATGCTCAACCGTTGCTCAATCATGGCAGGCGGAAATAGTGCACTTTGGCGGCTTGAGCTTCCCGAATGCCTTCTTCGGCATTGCCGCTGAATCGATTTTCATCACCATCGCCGTTCTTGGCCTGGCTCGTGCACGCACGCCCCGTTGGTTCACCATCGCCACCTGGTGGGGTGGTTTGGCTGCCTTCCTCTATGCCTACTGGCTGTTTACCCAATCCATGTTCGTCATCAATGCCCTATGCCCATGGTGCCTCTGCCTCATGTTTGCCACAACGATACAGTTCATGGCCCTGAGCCACGCAACCGTCAGCGTGCATCGAATTCCGAGCTCAGATCGATTCGGCACACTCGCCAGCAGCCTTGCAAGCTATTATCGACTGCACTTCGACCTGATGATCGATGTCCTGTGGATCGTTGCTGTCGCAGCATTGATTCTTATTGATAAAGGTGCCGCTATTTTCTAAAGTTCTATTCTTGCGACGATTCTGGCAGTTCCGGTGAGCAGAACCCTATCCGGCTCAACATCGACTCGCAACGTTCCGCCAGGAACACCAATGGTCCAGTGACCAATGCCAGTGAAACCACGAAGGACCGCCGCGCTGGCGCAGAGACCCGTTCCACAGGACAGTGTTTCACCAACACCGCGTTCGTTCACGCGCATATTTGCCGTTCCCGCATCAGCAGTTGAATCAGTGGACATCACTTCCAGGAATTCAACATTTTGACCCGACTCCAATGCAGGCTGGACGATTGGTGCCCTGGTGAGATCCAGTTGCGAGACCTCGCCCAGATCTGATTGGGCAGCCTGCCGTTTCAACGTCGTATTGTCGCTGTGATTCTGCGCCACGACAACGATATGGGGATTGCCCAAATCAGCGTACGTCCCCATGGCCCTGCCCTCAAAGGTGGGCAAAGTCACCGTATATTCGTCCGCTGGTCCGACTGACCATGGACCCATGTCGACCTGAAAGAGCTGGGTTCCAAGGACTGGATCATCCCGAATTGCACGGATCTTTTTTACACCGGCACGTGTGCCAAGGATAAAAGCGTGGTTGGATCGCTCCGCTGAAGCCTCACCTGCCGTTGAACTACCCTCTTGCGGATTGAAACCGGAATCAAGAGCTACTTTCTGTGCGAATAATGCCGAGACTCGCGTTCCATTTCCACACATTTGGGCCAGGGAACCATCAGCATTGCGGTAATCCATGAACCATTGCGCACCGGCATCTTCGAGGGATTCGACGGTTGCCTCACCCAAATCCGAAACGTCTCGCGGATGGGTGAGTCTGATCAGACCATCGCCGCCGATGCCGAAATGCCGGTCGGTGATATGCCGAACCTCTTCGGCAGTAGGCTCATACTGCCCATCAGGATCGGCATATATGACAAAATCATTGCCAGTGCCGTGGCCTTTGTACACTATGTCGGGAATGCTCATATGAGTAGCCTATGGCGATGCGGCGACTGTTTTGTCATCGGCCTGTGTAGGCTAAAGAAAAAAAGGGGGACCATATGAGCGGTACTGCAATCATTGACGTTGGAGGAGGATTCAGATCCATTTTCGGGGCGGGAATCCTTGACTACTGCGATGAGCAGGGTATCTCCTTTGACCATTGCTATGGCGTTTCTGCAGGAAGCGCCAACCTTGCTTCCTTCCTTGCCCTGCAACCTGGACGCACGCACCGTTTCTACACGCAGTATGCGTTCCGACGCGAATACGCGAGCGCCACCAATTTCTTGAAGGACAGAAACTTCGTCAACCTCGATTACGTATACAGCACATTGTCGAACCACGACGGCGAGGATCCGATGGACTTCGAGGCGTTGAAAAACAATGCAAGCAAGTTGACCGTTGTTGCCTGCAATGCCGAAACCGGCGAGGCCGTGTATTTTGACAAGTCGGAGATAGCGCAGGATCACTACGATATCTTCAAGACATCATCGGCTGTTCCTGTGGCGTGCGAGCCGTATGTCTACAAGAATGTTCCATATTTTGACGGCGGCATTGCAGATCCGGTTCCCGTGCAACGGGCTATTGACGACGGCAACGATCGCATTGTTCTGGTGCTCACACGGCTCAAGGATGTGCTGCGCGAACAGCATAAGGACATCATGCCCGCGAGAATTCTTCGAAGAACGTTCCCAAACTCTGCCGATCGACTGCTGAACCGCTATCAGACCTATAACGACGAGGTTGCCTTGGCGAAAAACTATGCCGAAGAAGGCTCCGTGCTGATTCTCGCTCCCGATGATCTCTGTGGTCTCGATACCCTGAGCAAGAGCTATGAAGGACTCGAGCGTATGTATCGCAAGGGTTACGCGGCTGCTACGCACATCCAGTCATTCCTGACCCACTGATTGTGCGAACAGTGCTTCGCGCTCGCCCGTAAACCCCTTGTAGACCCGCAGAACGGTGCCCTTCTGAATCGTGAGCCTGGCTGAGTCAGAATTCCAGCTGGAATGCAAAGGACGGCTTGCCCTGCGCGTCATATCCCCCGCAGAGCAAGCCGTCCAATCCGTTTGTTACTTCTGTGTGTTGCTACTTCTGTGTGGTCAGCGTTGCCTGCGTGACCTGGTTGAAGAGTTCGTTGTATCCGCCTGGAGTGGAGGCCGGAAGCACCACAGTCTTCGAGTTTGGCGATTCTGAAAGCGAGCGAACGACATCGAGATATTGATTGAACAGCACCACATTGTTCACATCGTTGATTTCCATTCCAACACCCTGAAGGCTCTTGATCTGATCGACAATGCCGTTTGCGATCTCTCGACGATAGTTGGCCTGACCTTCACCCTGCAACCTGGTACGCTCTGCCTCTGCGGCAGCCTGCGTTTCAATCTGAATCTGCTGAGCCTGTGCTCGTTCACGGGTTGCTTCCTTCTCGCGCTGCGCGGCATTGATCGAGTCCATGGCATTCTTGACCTGCTGGGAAGGATCGATTGCAGTGACCAAGGTCTTGATGACGGAGAAGCCGAACTTGGACATTTCCTGTCCGACGGTCTTCTGCACATCCGATGCGACATCATCCTTGCGAGCAAAGGCATCATCGAGTTTCAGCCCAGGTATTGCACTTCGCAGTGCATCCTCGATGTACGACCTGAGCTGGCCTGCAGGGTCGCGCAGCTCATAGTATGCCGTAGCAACATTTTCAGGGTTGACTCGGAACTGCGTCGAGACCACCACGGTGACGAAGACGTTATCGAGTGTCTTGGTCTCAAGCTTTACACTGAGCTGGTTGACACGCATGTTGGTCTTCATAGAAATACGGTCGACAATCGGAATCTTGGCGTGCAGACCCGCATATGTGACCTTCTTGAACTTGCCCAACCGCTCGACGATGAATGCCTGCTGTTGCGGCACCACATAGAGCGCACCAAACAGGAACATGATGATAAGCACGAGTATGACAATTACAGAAATGAGGCTTCCAGTCATCTTTTCTCCAGATTTATATATGATTCATATGACGTCAATATCAGTATGAATATTGACTTTCTCCCATATACGAGCATATCAGCAACCACTGCGAGAACCCAGAGGCGGGCCGGAACGTTGCTCAATCCTGTGGCGAGGCACATGCGAAATCGGGTGGCGCAGTTCTTCTGCGATCACTCCGGCGACATTCCTGAGCAACTGGTGCTAATGGCTGAATTCACCGAGATGCATTGCACTCATCGCGCCATATCGCTAGAAATGGTTGGTAGCGGTTTTCTCACATGAAAGGAGTCGCACATGGCGACATTAGGCAATACTGGCACAGAAATCTATCCTCTGGTTCTAGGAACCAACACCTTCGGATGGACCAGTTCCGAGAAGGACACACGCACCGTCCTCGATGATTTCGTGAATGCAGGCGGCAATCTCCTTGACACTGCAGATGTCTATTCGGCATGGGCTCCTGGTCATTCCGGCGGTGAATCCGAGATCATTCTTGGCCGCTGGCTCGCAACAAGCGGCAAGCACGACAAGGTGCTCATCGCAACCAAGGTTTCTCAGCATCCGCAATATTCCGGGCTCTCTGCAAGCAATATCGAAGCTGCCGCCAATGAATCACTGCTCCGTCTCGGCATAGACACCATCGATCTCTATTACGCCCATTTCGATGACGAGAAGACTCCTTTGGAAGAAACCGTTGCCGCCTTCGACAAGCTCGTCAAGGAGGGCAAGGTTCGCAACATCGGCATTTCGAACTACTCGGCAGAACGCATTGAGGAATGGTTCCGCATTGCTCGCGATAATAATCTCACCTTGCCGGTCGCTCTCGAACCTCATTACAACCTCGTGACGAGGCAGAACTACGAGAAGCATCTGCTGCCCGTCGCAAAGAAGGAGAACCTGGCAGTGTTCCCATACTTCGCTCTCGCAGCCGGATTCCTTACCGGTAAGTATCGCAGTGAAGACGATCTGAAAGGCAAACAGCGCGGCGGCATGGTCAAGGGATACTTCTCCAAGGAAGGTCTTGACGTGGTTTCAGCAATGGACCAGATTGCAAAGGCACACGATGCAGCCATTGCAAGCATCGCACTGGCATGGCTGCGTCATCAGCCTCAGATTGCCGGTCCCATTGCTTCGGCGCGCATTCCTAAGCAACTTACGGCATTGCTCGCATCGACGAAGATCAACCTTTCCGCCGACGAGCTTGCAACGCTCGACAAGGTCTCTGCCACCGTTCCTGAACAGTAGTTCCAATATGTTGCCACTCACAGAGTTGAACGGTCAGCTTTGAGAACGTTTCTCCCATTGCTCTCTGGTGATTAGTCGGAGTTCCTCATCCCGATAAATGTCGCCAGGGAGCATATTCATGTGGATATGCCTGATGATGCCAACATGCTCGAATCCGATCTTGTCTTGTGCACGGCCAGATTTGACGTTTTCAATGTCATGTCTGCACCAGATCGCATTGAGTTTCAGATCATTGAATCCATGCTCAATCACGGCGAGCGATGCTTCAGGAACGAGTCCTCTCCCCCAGAACGGCTTGCCGATCCAGAACCCCAGCTCCATGGTGTTGCTAATGCCGTCATGCTTGTGGAGTTCGAGCGTTTCAATGTAACGCATGACTTGCTCTGGAACAGATTGCAAACTTATCGAGCCAATGGGCTTGTCGATAAGATCCTTATCTTCGGGATTTTTAAGGACTATTGCATAGCTCTGTGCGTTGCAAAGCACTGTTCGAATGACTGCTGCACTTTCCTCGGCATTCGCATGTGCAGCCCATCCGGCAGAGGGGCCGACATCAGGATCCTGTGCGTATTGGTATAACGATGCGGTTTCAGCATCGTCGTTCGCTCGCCAAGCTCTCAGAATCAATGCTTCAGTAGTCAACTCTCTCATGAACTCAGTGTAACGCCTCGCAAAAAAGGAAAACCCGTGGGTGTCCACACGATGCTTGTCGTTGTGGACACCCACGGGAATGGCTGTTATGAAAGCTTCTTCAGATACACATATTCGAAGAATACGGCATGCGACTACTTGAAGAGCAACTTATGCCTCTTGACGAGGACCAAGCTTCCACCAATCAACAGAGTCATCGCTGTTATTGCCGATATGAGAGCAACATTTGCACCAGTTGTTGCCAGCGGCTTCGATGAGGTCTCGCCGTTGGCGTTGTTGACATTCGTTGGATTCGTCGACCCTGTGTTGCTGGGATTGGTCGGAGTCGCAGGGGAACCACCGTTTGAACCGCTGTTATCGGACACCTTCTGCACGGTTGGCACTGCGGCACCGGAGGTAACCTTAACGACATTGCCCTTGCTGTCTATCTGCACAGTGGCGCTCATTGCAGCAGCAAGATCAAGGTTGTAATATCCCTGAGATTCCGCCTGCAGCGGCTCATCGGAAACCGGCAGGGCTGTCATCGCCAGCACCTGGCGGCGCTGAGCACTGCTCAATGTTGGGTACGCGGTCATCAGCAGGTTTTCTGCACCGGTTGGAACGTTTGCCACGCTTGTGGAAGCTGCCTTCTGCAGCGCGGTGGTAGCAGCTCCAACCTTGCTGAAACCGTATGTCATGCGATTTTCGTAGACCTTGATTGCTGATGCACGGTCAGTCACCGCCTCCTTGGATACCACATCGACGAAGTCGTTGCTGTATCCGTTCGTGCTGTTTGCCTTGGTGTTGGTGATGCAGTCGGCAAGCGTTGAACCTTTGCCGTTCGCCTTGCACTGAGCAGTAAGATAACTGACCAGCTCGGCGCGTGCCGGAAGCAGTTGATCCTTCACAAACTCCGGATCAGACCAGCGCGCTGCATTGGCGGCGTCACCATCCATGCGGCCACCAATGATGTCGAGCGGATAGTGAACTCCAAGCACGATTCTGTTGTTGCCGGCCTCAGACCCACGAGCCAGGATTTCAGGAGCAAGCTCTGGAAGCAGGGTCGCGAGACCAACGGCGCCAGATGTGGCATACGTGGTGTGTCCTGAAGGGAATGAGCCAGATGTCAGCATGCCATCATATGACGGATCATGCTTCGTTCCGTCCGCGCTCGTCCACACCGGTGCCTTGACAATCGGCACGGATTTTTCAAGGCCGGCCGCCGTGTATCCGCCATTCGTGCGATCAACGTAGGGGCGAGGATGATTGAAAGTGATCTTGGCGGTTGATGTTGAAACGTAGTCACCAAGGGTTGAGACTCCGTAGCCGCTGGCATTCGTCTGCGTAAACAGCTTGTTGAAGAGCGGCAGCTGATTCTTGGCAATGCCCTCAGCAAGATACTGGCCGAGCACCGGTCCCAGCGAGTCAGGAAGCGTCTCGCCAAGTTTGTAATCGGAATCAACCAATGCACGCTGAACCTGCTTCGAAGGCGTCGTATCTGTCGAACCTTCGGCGGCCTTGTTGTTGATTTCTTGGGTCAGATCATCGTTTTCCTTCAAGATCTGAGCATTCTTGACAACGCCGACACCGAATGTGGATGGATCAGCGGAGTTGAAAGGCTCAGAAGCCTTCCATAGTGAGCTGAATCCGCTGAGCATGCTAAGTAGATCAGGCTGATTCGTATCCGATTCATAGTCGGCAGTATCAACGTTGAGATTCAGCACGCGAGTGGTCTGCGTAGCATTGAAATTGTTGTCGCTGATAAGGCTGACGCTGGCGATGTTACCAGTCTGCTTGGTAATGGCCAGACCCTCGTAGTTATCCATCAAGGGGTTCTTCTGCACTTCACCCGACTTGAGCGGCGCATTGAGCGTCGAGCAGTTGACAAGGTCGCCGAGCGTTGTTGCTGACACGAAGTCCGAAGCCGGAGCCTCAGAAAGGTTGGCGACATTGCTGACATCGGGAGCAGTGGTGAGTGCGCTCACCTTCGAAAGAATGATGTCGTTGCCAGTCTTGCTGTCATAGGAGCGCTGCAGAACAAGAGCGCTGTCATCAGAAAGCAACGCGATATCCGAGATGCCCTTGGCACCGTCCGAAACCTTGAAGGCCACCTGCTTGGTGAGTTTCCATTGACCGGCTGCACCGGTGACATCATCACGGTACACCAGGAAGCGTCGGATCAGCGACGTGCCTTGAGCCCCATCACCGGATAGACTGCCTTCCATGGACGCAACGACCTCGTGCCCTGCTGGTGAGATGCTCACACCTTCAAGCGTGAGGTTGCTCGTTGCTTCGCCCTGTGGTGCAACGTCGAAGCTGGCTGGAACTGCAAGCTCCTGCTTTTGCACTCCATCGCGGCCATAGATTCGGATTGATGGTTCCGTCTCTGAGCTGACCATGAAGTCCCCATCGGGGAGGACTGCAAGGCCTTCGTTGTCGGAATTCGTGCCATCATATGGAGTTCCATCGGTCTGCTTCAAGATGATCGGACTACCAGTGATCTTGGGACTCGCAAGATTGCTGCCCACGAACCAGATCCGGGCCGTTGTGCTGCCGTTGTTATCAAGCGTTGAAACGTATGAACCGCTGGTCTTGTCCCACGCCAGCGATGAAAGTCCACCGACCGTAACCCCATCGGCTTGAGCACCATCGAGGGCATCCGAATAACCCGAAAGACCAATATGCGCTGAGCAGGCATCCTGTGCAGTTGCCTGAACATCTGTTGCTTCCGCTGCTGAAGCAGTATTAGCCATAACTGCTGCCAGATTGGTGGCAGTCACGCACGTTGCGACGGCAACTGTAGCCAACAGCCATCGTGACGCACGCATGTGTCGTTGCTTTTGTACCATTTTCTCCCCTTATACCTTGCCCAAGCCAATCTTTTTGCATACTGCAATCTCACTAACATTCATCTATGGTTTGGGCTCCGCGGTACACCCTAGAGTTCAAATCTTGAGCGATGGGCAACCAAGGAACAATGACACGCTAACTTCAGGTGAATTTCAGGTATCAACCCCAGAAAATCGCCTGATTCATACGGGATTTCACCGTCATCCCAAGCAACCACCAAACACCATTACCCCGAGCGAGGTCAGCCTGCCCTGAGCGAACGCAGTGAGTCGAAGGGAGGGATCTCCGTCTTTGTACAGATCTCTCGACTACGGCTACGCCTCCGCTCGAGATGACAGAAAAAGAACACTATACAGGTGACAGAAGAAGAACACTCTGCACAGACGACAGAAGAAGGACACGATACAGACGATAGAAGAAGAGCTCGCAGTCTCGGTCAACAACACCTTTCGACATACGCAATTGGGGGGCTGGAATGAGCTATAGGCTCATCCCAACCCCCCAATTTCCGATTTACGGTCTGCTGTTATGCGCGTTCTACCGAGACGCTCAACTCATCTGCAGCCTCGTCCGCACGAATCTCCAGGCTGGTCGAGAGCGTTTCTCTGGCAATCAGATCGCGGAACTGCTCAACCTTGGCAACGTCATTGGCTGGAACCGTCATCGTAAGCTCAATGCGATCAGAAATGTCGAAATCAGCTTCCTTACGGGCATCCTGAACAACACGAATGGCATCGCGCGCGTATCCCTCGGCAAGCAGATCAGCGTTCAACTGGGTGTCGAGAATATCGAAGCCACCAGTCTGCAAAGCAGTCGAAACAGAGTTCGCCTCTTCCTTGGCATCCTTCTCTTCGACCTGGTTCAGCACTTCGTATTCGCCATCGACCAAAGGCAATTCACCCGAAGGCGTTTCAACAACGACCGAACCGTCCGGCTGCTGATGCCAAGCACCTGACTTTGATGCACGAATCGCAAACTGTACCTGCTTGCCGAGTCGCGGACCTGCAGCGCGAGCATTCACGCGCAGTTCATGAAGAATCTTCAATCCCTTCGAAGATGCCTCCTCAAGCGTGGAGAAGACAACATTCTTCACGTTGAGCTCACTCTTCAAAAGCTCTTCGTACGGCTTCAAGGCCAGTACATTCTCAACCACGACCGTTAGCTTGCTCAAAGGCTGACGGACTCTGATCTGCTGTGCCTTGCGAAGGCTCAAGGTACTCGAAACGACCTCGCGTACCTTCTCCATGGCACCAACGAGCTTGTCATCGGCAACGAGCACCTTGCCCAGATCGGTATCTTCGCCGGTCTTCTCGTCAACGACGAACGGCCAGTCTGCCAGATGCACGGATTCACCTCCGGTCAGACCACGCCAGACTTCCTCGGCTTCCATAGGAGCCAAAGGAGCCAAAACCCGCGAGAAGACTTCCAGCACCGTATACAGCGTGTTGAATGCATTCGGATCTTCTGCCCAGAAACGGTCACGAGTGTTGCGAATGTACCAATTCGTCAACACATCGATGAACTCGCCAACCGAAGCGCACGCATCGGCAATGGCGAAGTCGTTCAACGAATGCTCGGTGTCGAGCACCATCCTGCGAGCGCGGGCCAGCAGATAGCGGTCCATGCGCGGCAAATCCTTGACCTCTTCCGGAGTAAGTCGGCGTGCGTTGAATCCCTTGCCTTTATTCGCAGCGTTGGCATAGAGCGTGAAGAAGTAATATGAGCTCCATACCGGCAGCATCACCTGACGGACCGTGTCGCGAATACCATCGGCGGTCACGACCAAATTCCCGCCGCGCAGCACCGTTGAAATCATGAGGAACCAGCGCATCGCGTCGGATCCGAACTTGTTGAACACGCCATTCACATCAGGGTAGTTGCGTAAGTGCTTGCTCATCTTCTGACCGTCCGAGCCGAGCACGATGCCGTGGCAGATCACATTCTTGAACGCAGGCTTGTCGAACAGGGCTGTCGCCATCACATGCAGCAGGTAGAACCAGCCACGGGTCTGACCGATATATTCCACGATGTAATCGCATGGGAAGTGCTGCTCGAAGTATTCCTTGTTTTCGAATGGGTAGTGGAACTGTGCAAATGGCATCGAACCTGAGTCGAACCAGCAGTCAAGCACATCGGAGATGCGGTGCATCTGCGACTTGCCGGTCGGATCGTCGGGGTTCGGGCGTGTAAGGTCGTCAATCCATGGGCGGTGAAGGTTCACGTTGCCCTTGTCGTCGGTTGGATAGCGACCGAAGTCCGCTTTCAGCTGCTCAAGCGAACCGTATACATCCACACGCGGATACTTCGGATCGTCAGAAACCCAGACTGGAATTGGCGAACCCCAGAAACGGTTGCGGCTGATCGACCAGTCGCGCGCGTTCGCAAGCCATTTGCCAAACTGACCATCCTGCACATTCTCAGGAATCCAGTTGATCTGCTGATTGTTCTTGAGCAGACGATCCTTGAACTTCGTGACCGACACGAACCAGCTCGAAACTGGTTTGTAGATCAGTGGCTTGCCGCAGCGCCAGCAATGTGGGTAGCTGTGCACATAGCTTTTCTCTTGGAAGAGGATCGCGCGATGTGCATCAGGGATGCTGGCCAACGGGCCGTCACCGGCACGCAAGTTACGGATGATGGGCATGTTTGCATCGAAGACCTGCAAGCCTTCATAATCGGGGCAGAGTGAAGTGAACACCGCTCCGGCATCGAGCACGTCAACCGACTTGATGCCCTTGGCATTCAAGGTGTTCATATCATCTTCGCCATAGGGAGCCTGATGCACGAGTCCGGTTCCCTCAACGGTATCGACATAGTCTGCGGTGAAGATCTGATAGGCGTTCGGGCCGGGAGCTGCTCCCTCGCCCAGAGCCTTGTCATCAGAGAAGTACGGGAACACGGGCCAGTAGCGCCAGCCTTCCATCTCCGAGCCCTTCAGCGTACGCACAACCTGGTAATCCTCGCCGAGTTCCTTCTCATAGTCTTCAACACGCGCGGAAGCGATATAGAACTTCTTGCCGGCATTCGGACCGTTCACGGCAAGCAATTCGCTGTATTCGATGTCTGCGCCTACGACGATCGCAAAGTTGGTAGGCACCGTCCATGGCGTGGTCGTCCAGAAGACCGCATAGGCGTCGTCCTCGTCCTTGAGCTTGACGGCAACGGAAACCGTCAGATCCTGACGATCCTGATACACGTCGGCATCCATGCGCAGCTCATGGTTCGATAGCGGTGTCTGATCATTCCAGCAATACGGCAGCACGCGATATCCCTGATATGCAAGACCCTTGTCATAGAGCTGCTTGAACGCCCAGATCACCGATTCCATGTAGGTGGTGTTGAGCGTCTTGTAGCCGTGATCGAAGTCAACCCAGCGGGCCTGACGGTGAACGTAGCCCTTCCATTCCTCCGTATATTTCAGCACGGATTTACGGCAGGCATCGTTGAAGTTCGCGATGCCCATCTCTTCGATCTGGTCAACGCTCTCGATGCCAAGCTCTCGCTGTGCCTCCAGCTCAGCAGGCAGACCATGCGTATCCCATCCGAAGACTCGATTGACCTTGCGCCCTTTCATGGTCTGATAGCGCGGAATCACATCCTTGGCATAGCCGGTCAGCAAATGACCATAATGTGGCAAACCGTTGGCAAATGGAGGACCATCGAAGAACACGAATTCGTTGTTGAAATGTTCGCCCGAGCTTCTGTGATCGATGGACTTCTCGAAGGTGTCGTCCTTATCCCAATACTTCAGAACGTGCTGTTCCAAGTCAGGAAAGCTCGGATTCGGCGCCACACGCGCGTCCTCTCCCGACGCACTTGCCTTGGGATATTGATTGGCTGAATCATGTGTAGTTGATTCTGTGGTATCACTCACCGCAATCTCCTCGTGTCTAGGTTTTTCACCTTACGAGGACGATTCGCAACGATTCCTCGCTGCCACCGCGGTACCACCCCGCTTGCTGTGCAGCTCATCGAATCTCAACTGCACAACCGCTTGAATCAGGCTATTCGGGCCATCCCGCCGGTTCTAATAATGCCAGTTGCTTGCTTCCACGAAACGGTTGCCCAGTACTGCAACCGTTACCTGGAATTCACACCTTGCGCGTTCTTCCGGTGACTCCCCGCTGATAACGGATCAATGCCATACAGGCGACAATAATAACACTTGTGCTGGAGTCGCGCTGCACTTTGCTACAAGCTTTGAAAACTCTTGCGTCTTCTCAGTAACATTTGTCATCTCGAGCACCACTTGTCATCTCGAGCGAAGGCGCAGCCGGAGTCGAGAGATCTCACCCCTTCATTGGATGCCACTGCGGAGATCCCTCCCTTCGACTCACTGCGTTCGCTCAGGGCAGGCTGCCTTCGCTCGGGATGACAGCGAACACAGGGGATGACAGCGACAGAAAACACACGGGACGACGGCGAAAGTAAACAGCCAAGCAGCAGCACGCAGCAAAATTCAGGCTTGGAAGACGTCAGGATGCTTGGGATCGCCGGGAATGTCCGTGAGTAGACCTTCAAGACCGAGGAATTCCTGCCAGAACTCCATCGGCTGCCCGTAAGGCGTTGCCTCAGCACCGTTGGCTTGAATGCCCGACTTCGTCGCCTCCACGTCGAGCTGCGTGAGTCCATCGAAGTAGCTTGTGAGTCTGCCAAGGTTCTCGGTGTTGTAATAGAGCGAGAACATGATATCGACAAGCCTGCGCGCACGGTCTTCAGGCAGCGAATCCCAATGACGGAATTCCAGGAAGTTCTTCATGCGAACGTCGTTGAAATGCATGGAAAGAATATGGTTGATCTCGTATTGGTTGAGATCTCGGTCTGGATAGATTTCAGCCGCATTCTCATGCCACGCAATCACGTGGCCGTCGGGGACTGAATCCCTCTTCTCCGGAGTGTGTGTCAGATCGGCGAAAAGGAGTGGGGTGCTCAACACGTCAATGGCGTATGTTTCCCACGAAAAGTTCGGACTGAACAAGCCTGGCATGATGCCGGTGCGCTGGGGATCCATGAAATCCCACATTCGTTGACGAAGCAATGGATAGGGATTGTCGTCACCTTCGAAATACGGCGTATTGCGCAAAAACCATGCAATGATTGGTCCGATTGCCGTTCCCACTCGCATCTTCTGAATCGAATCGCGTTCATCGGTGTAGTCGATGCTCACCTGCGTCGAGGCGGAGCAACGCATCATCATCGGTCCGTAGGAACCGATGCGGCCAAGATACTTGTTCATCGATTCATAGCGATACTTGGGGTTGAGAGGAATGTCATTGAACTTGGTCACCGGTTGATAGCCGTAATTAATAAGTCTGAATCCAAGTTCGTTCGCAATGCGATCCACCTGAGCGCGGAAGGACTCATAGGTTGCGTTGAAATCGTCGGGGGTATGGAAAATGCCGATAGAACATTCGACCTGCCCGCCAGGTTCAAGCGAGACATTCACCTTGTCTCTGTTCAAGCCCACAAGGTGGCCATTCTCCCAATATTCTTCATCGGCGTTATAGAACGGAGCAAGACGCTTCAGCAGGGTCTCGATGCCATTCGATTCCCAATATGTCACGGCCGAATCGTCGCTGTTATGAACCGGCAGGTGTTCGATTTCGACACCATACCCGTATTCATTCGGCTGCAGCTTGCCACTCTCAAAGAATCGCATCAGACTCGCCAAATGCTTGGGATTCGGCTTGGTGAGCAAGTGCGCGAAATTGACTCGAGTTGTGTTCATGACTCAAGCCTAAGCGAAGAGCTGGGAAAAGCGCGTACATACGCGCCAAACAAGCTATACGAGTAATGAATAACACGTGTCCATGGAGGATTAGCTCGCAAAAATCCCAACTTCGACATTCATTGTGAACTTGTCAAAGTATAAGCTCGCCCAAACCACAATATTCTGCCCGATATACGCCTAATAATGCGGCGAAAACGCGCCATATACTTTGCTGAGTTCACAATGAATCCATCTGCTACTCGACACCACTCAAGACTACTCAAGATTGGACTGTGTTCCTGCACTTTCGCCGGCGCTGGCCTGCCGAGCCTGAGCCTCATCAAGCTTGTTGCGAACCTGATTGAGCAGATCCTGAGCCCGCTTGGCCAGTGCCTCGCCGATTTCCCACTGACGCATCGACGCATCCAGATCCAAGCCACCCGCCTCAAGCGCCTGAACGGCCTGAATAAGCTGATCGCGAGCCTGCTCGTATGGCATCTTTGCAATGGCTTCGCGTTCCTTATCGCTCAGATGCGTTTCAACATCGTTTGTCTTCGTTGCATCTGCATTGTCATTTTGTTTTTCGTCTAGATCCTTCTTGGCCATTGTTCCTCCATGTACTGGTTGATTGATATTCCGAAACGAAATTCATAGCGCTTGAGCCTGCAAGCTTCCACGACGAAGCGTCAAGGTGAGATTCTCCCCCGCCGACACCGCATCCGGGTCATCGATGACATGACCATCACTCGCCTGAACCACGGCATAGCCTCGATTCAATGTTGATTGTGGACTCATGGCCGTCAGGGATGCGTGGAGCTTTTCGACTGTGAGACTTGCATCGTCAACGATTCTTCGCAGCGCAATATCGAGCCGCTGCTGTGAATCATCAACGAAACGCTGGGGTTTCTCAAGCATCGTCTGAGGATTGGTCAGACTCGGACGATTGGCATAACCATCAACCAGTCTGGACTCGTTCTCCACCATGGAACGAATACGTTCGCGGATTCTGCGCTGGCCTTCTTCGACTATCTGCATCTGCTCGACAACATCTGGCACAACACGTTTCGCAGCATCGGTAGGAGTTGATGCACGCATGTCAGAAGCCAGATCAATCAGCGTCCAATCATCCTCATGCCCTATGGCAGAAACTATTGGCGTTTGGCAGGCCGCGGTTGCGCGGACAACCCCTTCGTCCGAGAACCCAAGCAAATCCTCGAAGCTGCCACCTCCTCGAGCAACGATGATCACATCAACGGCCGGGTCCATATCGAGTTTCTGAATTGCCTGAATCACATCGGGCGGGCATTGCGGCCCTTGCACGTGAGCATGAACGATGGTGAACTCAATCGTGGGCCACCGCAAACGGGCGTTAGTGATGACATCGCCCTCGGCTCGCGCCTGAGGAGCACAGACCAAGCCCAGTCTGCTCGGGAACTCGGGCAGGGCGACCTTCCTATCGGCGTCGAACAGTCCTTCGCCCTTGAGTTTCTTGCGAAGCTCCTCGATCTGTGCCTTCAGATCTCCGGTTCCCACGCGACGGATATCGTCGGCCATGAAGCTCAGTCGAGTCTGTTTTACCCACAGATCAGGTCTTCCGTGAATCACCACGCGGTCGCCCTGACGAAAATCGCGAGCCATCACTGCAAAGTTACGGAAACCCATAACGGAAATCGAAATATCCTCGATGCTATCCCTAACCGTCAGATATGCCGATCCGCTTCTTCGCGTATTGATCTCCACAATCTGCCCTTCGATCCATGCGCTTGGCCAGCGGCTTACAGCATCGTGGAACTTCTGACTCAGCACACTCACCGGCCATGGATTCTCGGCGGTGGTTTCACGCGCCAAACGTGGCAGCTCCTGGGCGATCGGAACAGCAGCGGCATCGTTATGAATCGGCAAATAAGGGCTTTGAATCATGCTATACACTCTGTGACGACTGCGGGACATACGGTTGTTTATCTACGATTAAGGCTTGAGCCGGTTACGACTGGGCAACGATCAATCGACCAATTGCCAAAACCGCGAAACATCAACGAAATAGGTGTGACACGGAAACCAGAAGTTATTCAAAAAATCGAGTTTTACGAGTTTCGGAAGAGCCTGATTCGAGTCAAAAACCGAGAGTTGTGCGGCCAAATTGGTCGAGCCAACGCAAGATGGCACCTTCGCGCAAAGCCCAAGGGCATATTTCTACTTCATCAACGTTCAAGGCCTTCATGATTTCGTCGGCAACCACTCCACCCCCGATAATCTGGAAAGTTCGTTCCTTGGTGATGCCCGGAAGCGCAACTCGTTGATCGGGAGAAATTGCTGCCAGCCTAGGAATCCAATCTTCGAGCTCCTTGCGGGTCATGACCATCGAATTCTCTCGACCATGTTCCTTCCGCACTGTTCCTACAAGGCGAGCCAAGGATCGGAGCGTCTTGGAAGTACCGACTGCGTGATTTGGTTCCTTGGTGATTGGAAAACTCTCAACCATCGGCTTGATGATTTCTCGCACCTGCTCATGAACATCTTCGAGCTGACGCTCATCAGCCATGCCATCGGGAAGGAATTCGTGGGTCACTCGTCCTGCGCCGGCAGGAACGCTTAAGGCGAGACTTGGTTCCTCGTCGCGACCCATTGCCACTTCAAGTGATCCTCCGCCGATATCGATCATGAGCAGACGTCCGGCATCCCAGCCATACCAACGCCTCGCTGCCAAAAATGTAAGGCGTGCCTCGTCCGCTCCCGAAAGTACCGTGATCGGCTGACCAATATGGTGCTCGAGCTTGTGAAGAATCTTCGCACCATTCGGAGCCTCCCGTATGGCGGAAGTAGCCATGGGAAGCAGTTGGGTAATGTCATGTTCCCCGGCCATTTCCATGGCCTTGTCTATTGCCTTGAGAATGATCTCAACCGCTGACTTCTTGATCGAACCATCTTCCTTGATGTATTGCATCAAGCGAATCGTAGATTTGCAGCTGGCTTCAGGAATTGGGCGAGCCCCGTGCGCTGCATCGACAATAAGCATATGTATGGTGTTGGAGCCAATGTCGAGCACGCCAAGGCGTGTGGTCGTTGCGCGCAGCGTTGTCATATTCTGACCTTTGCAATGGATTCGAACGAAACCCGGCACGATAAAGCACTCGCAAATGCACTCGCAACGGATTTCGCATGTTCGAAGCTAGCTTCGAGCCAGCAATGAATGGACACCGAACTATTCGACGGAAGGATTGAGCTCGGCCTTGTCGATTGCACCGCCCTGAACACCCCAGTGCTTCAGGATCTTTCCGTAGGTGCCATCGTCGATGAATTTCTGCATCGTTTTCTGCACTGCCTCACCGAGCTTAGTATCACCCTTCTTCAGCACAATGCCCTGCGGGACAACACCTTCATCCTCGCCAACTGTCTGAAGCTGGTCCCCAGTCTGAGCAACGGCATATCCCGCCACAGGCGAATCAGCATAGAATGCATCGATTTTACCAGTGAGCACTGCGGTCGTTGCATCGGTCTGCATCTTGAATGATTGAACGTTCATGGCCTTCTTCCCATCAGCCGCACATTTCTTGCTGTTGGTATCGGCTTCCTGCTCCTCGATGGTTCCGGTCTGGACTCCCATGCTCACACCGCACATGTTCTTGGTATCGATCTTCTGCGGGTTGCCCTTCTTGACCACATATGACATGCCAGCCTTGTAATACGAGACCATATCGACCGTCTGCTCACGATCCTTGGTGATCGTGAAGCTTGAGATTCCCAAATCGTACTTGCTCCCGATCGCGGGAATGATCGAGTCGAACGAGGCGCTGGTCGGATTCGGCTTCAAGCCCCACACACGCGCAATCGCATTGGTCAAGTCGACATCATATCCGGTCGGTGTCTTGCCATCAGCCTCAAGGAACTCAGCAGGAGCATACGAGGTTTCCATGCCGACGGTCAGCTGGTTGTCCTCAGTAACGCTCGATGGCACCAATGATGCGATCGCCGGATCCTTCTTGATTCCGTTGACATTATATGGCTGAATCGTTGCATTGGCCGAACCGCTCTTCGCATCTGCAGAACCTGACTCAGATTCATCGGTCGTACCGCAGGCCACTGCTGTCAGCATCAAGCCAGCACACATCAGCACAGCGGATAGCTGCCTCACATTGTTCATCTTCACCTTGAAGTCCCCCAACTAAAAATTAACGACCTCAAGAATACAACATCGCACATATAAGGCAGATATGAGGAATCCAATGAATGATCTGGACATGTGAATATTGACCGACACCGACACCGACACAGGCATCAGCACAGGCATCGGCACAGGCACAGGCATCAGCACAGGCATCGCCATACTTCTTGCATGCTGGCACCGTCATGGCACATCAGATGCTTATAATTGCTTGAAAGTTATGCAACTGAGCAATAAGAATTGTAGTGAATCCAGTCAATTCACAGGAAATACTATGATTGTCATCATTGCGTGAGGTCAGGCGTACCGGTGGTCAAGGGAGAGAAGCGAAAATGGAAGAGTCTTCGCTATTGGGCAATGCTGATGGAGACACAACCTATGCATCGCAACCATGCGATAATCCGACCATGCCGCCAAGCTTCGCTGCCCAAAGGCACGCAAAACCTTTCAATCTGAATGTCTCGTTTGCTGATATTCGGCATGGTGCACATAAGGCTCAAATTCCGAGATGGCGATATCTCTTCATGTTTGCGTTGATTCTTGAGGATCTTGCCGTATTTCTATTTTCCTTGGTGATCTGCTTCGTCCTCAAACCTGAATCGTATATCACACTCTCCGCAACCATGCCTACCTGGCTATTCATGATATTGCAGTGTGGCATCTGGCTGGCCGCCTTGGGCGGATGTGGCGCCTATCAACGGCATATCATGACCGATGGCTATCGAATCTATACCATGATTCTGAATTCAGCGTTCATCACCATCGTTGGCAGTGGATATCTGGTATACATGTTTGAGCTATCGCTGCCAAGAACAGCGGTAATCGAAGCCCCTGCTCTCGCCGCATGTCTTGAAATTCTTATGCGTTGGGGCTTCAAACAGTATATTCTTCGGATCCGCAACAAGGGACAATGCCTGTATAACACCGTCATCATCGGTTCACCTCAAGGGATCATTGACAACCTCAGGATGCTCAAATCCAGCAGTGTGCTGGGTTACCGTCCGATAGCAGTATGCCCGGTCGTCAATGAGGGCAATGGCTCGCACAATTTCACAGCCGCTGTGGAAGGTCCGGTATACTTCTCTGAATTCCCTGTGCGGTTTATTCCGTTTTCCAGCGACATCGCCAATGATCTACACGCAGTGAACACTCAGATTCTGCTGGTCACCGACACCGTCGCACGCGACTCCGAACAGATGAGGGCACTCTCTCTTCTGATGGAGTCGAGGGGAATCGAGTTGGCATTCACCGTTTCAGTAGCCGATGTTGGCGGGCACAGATTGCATCTTCGCGACTCATCACAGTTGCAGGTTCTCTCAGCGTCGCTCCCCCAATACTCTTACCCGGCAGCGATTTTGAAACGCCTCTATGACATCGTAGTCTCCGCAGCTGCGCTCATAGTGATAGGACCATTACTCATATTTCCAGCCGCTCTTGCAATCAAAAATGAAGACAACGGACCGGTTTTCTATTCACAGGAACGGATTGGCAAAGATGGAAAACCATTCAAGATCTTCAAGTTGCGATCCATGCATGTGAATGCTGATAAGATGGCTCAAGAACTTGCAGAACAGACTGGGAAAAATCATGAATTCATTTTTAAATTGAAGGATGATCCGCGTATAACACAGGTTGGGAAAACCATCAGAAAATATTCCATTGACGAACTTCCTCAATTTTTCAATGTTCTGAAAGGTGACATGTCTATCGTTGGTCCTGGCCCTCACCTCCAGAAGGAAGTCCAGAAATTCAACACACTCTATTCAACACGACTGCTGGTAAAACCAGGTATCACAGGTCCTTGGCAAATATCTGGAAGATCGAACCTTACTCAAGAATTGTCTGAACAATTAGATGTTTCGTATATCGAAAACTGGTCAATCACAGGCGACATTGTCATCACGCTCAAAACGGCGGTGGCAATATTCAAAGCTGTCGGAGCCTATTAACTCTAGTATTAATCCTGTATTACCGAATTATTATCAAGATATTATTATCTGAGTATAAATTTTGACTTGTTGATTAATATAATGTACCTTGTCCACTGTATGCTGAATCAGTTATTGGTCTGTACCTAACGTATTCAGAAAATATGCATAAGGAGAAATCAATGAAGAAAAAATCAATCGGATTGCGCCAGTCACTCATCGTGCTCGCAGTAGCCCTCACTGCACTGTTCGCCGTCGTAATGCCGCAGAACGCATTTGCCGCAGA
This sequence comes from Bifidobacterium aquikefiri, assembly GCF_002259795.1. Classification (GTDB taxonomy): domain Bacteria; phylum Actinomycetota; class Actinomycetes; order Actinomycetales; family Bifidobacteriaceae; genus Bombiscardovia; species Bombiscardovia aquikefiri. Next base: position 220,730 of record NZ_MWXA01000008.1, read on the forward strand.
TTATGGCAGTGTCAACACCAACGAAATCACACAGGATCCCACCACGCATACCGTCACCATCCCAGTCACCGTTTCAGACGACCTGTATGAAGAAGGCTATACTTCTGTCACTGTCACCGTGGATACCGACCAGGTGCCGAATGTCGTGCAGGTTGCCAATAAGGTGTATGGACCATTCGCCCTTTCCGAAAGTTCACCACACGTCGCCAACCTCAAGTACACACCTGTCGCAGGAGTCAAGGCAATCAGCTACTCAATCAATGCCTATAACCCTGAGACCAACACAACCGGCCCAGTAGTAGCCAGTGGCACATATGAGCTTCCCTATGTGATCCCCGCCAAGGCGACCGCTACATCCGCAAAGGAACTGGGCAAGACCGGTACTGACATTGCTCCATACGTAGCAGCAGTTGTACTTCTCGCCGCCGCTGGCGCAGTATCACTCGTTGCAATGAATCGTGCAAAAAGCACACGATAGTCACTCCTGGGATTTGATTCCATTAAGAGATGGCATGTCAGACTCCTAAATAAATCAACACCAAGGGCTCCGAAAATTCGGAGCCCTTTTGCATGCCCCGCGAAACAATCGTCATAGTAGTCACCACCATCATCCCGACCCCACTCTCCCAACGTCATCTCGAGCGAAGCGTAGCGGAGTCGAGAGATCTCACCCCGTCGGATAGCAACAGCGAAGATCCCTCGACTTCGCTCGGGATGACAGGAGGGCAGGAGGGCAGGAGGGCAGGATAGCAACTGATGGGCAGGCCAGGATGAGAGGAGCGGAGCTCTCGGAACGACAAGAAGGCAGAACAGATGTTCACGGTATCTGACTTCGCAGGTATACATACCAAAATGTGAAGGCCACCGTCGTTGCCGAATCCACCGTTATTTCAGACATCACCATGGCCACTGACCGCACAGTTACTCCCACCATCACCGTTACAGTTACCGACGCTCTACACACCAGCGCCTCTTTACTCGTCAGCGGTGAGTGTCAGAGGAGTCTGTATCAGTTCAACTTCAGCAGTCACCGTGGATGAAGACTGTATGTAAGCGATCATTTCAAAGCTCTCGCCCGGGTCCAAGGTCACTTTCTTCAAGCCAACATGCAGCCCTTCATGCGCCGTAGTCGAATCAATCTCCGAGCTGTCTGACATCACTGTACGGACGATGCTGCCATAAACCGGCGCATACACAAGAATGGCCGTATCTATCTGCCCAGCACTCAAGCCTCTTGGTAAGTCCCCGAGAACATAAGCAGGCGTGGTAGCCACTTCTTCGGGTTTCATCAGATTTTTGAGCGCAATGCGTACCTTGTATTCTTTCGAACCGTCTTCATCCTGCGTCACATTCAGAATGGAAACGTCGCGTTTCAAATACCAATCCATCTTCGACTGCGTCTGATCCGAGAAAAACACTCCTATCTGTGGCCGTTCAGCTTCAGTTTCCAGATCTCCCGCAATCTGAGTATCCCGCAGCAACTCTTCCTCGGAATCATACGCACTCCACAGCAGAACATGCCCTCCTGAAGTGGCATCGGAGAAAGCTCGCATCAGATCAAGCACACTTCCTGAATATTGCATGATCTTTTCGAAGCTACGCCCTGCCACCTCTGCAAAGAACTCGTCCTGATCGCTTACAGCCTTATTCACATATGCATCGTGCAGCAAAGTCTGCTGCGTATTCGTGGCCGTCAGCTTGGTTCCGTCGCTCAGAGAGACTTCTCCAACAATACCGATGAGCGATTGCAACGCAACAGGATCTATTGCTACAACGCCGTCAATCTTCTGCTGGAATCGTTGCTCCCACATTGCCTTGGCTATTTCACCGGCTCTTGGAAAATCGGGCGTGAAATTCATATCCTGGCCCATCCGTCCCATTTTGTCGGTAAAAAGAAGCTCTTCGTTCAACGTGATCGGAACCACAGGTTCATCCAGCCACGGCAACTCCCCCACCGATACAAAAGGCTGAATCGTCAGCGTGCCATGTTCGACTTGGATCACGCCCCAGGACCCGGGCATGCCTCCCCTTGCGCGGAGTTCGGCATTCGTTTGAGACAACACAAGATAGTTCCTGGCACCTTGGTTGTCAAGATCGAGCATTGGGGGTGCCAACTGCGAGACCTGAGACAGCACAGCCAATCCGTGCTCCACCGTTGAGAACAGGGTCGCGAACTGTGAAAGAGCTGATTGCAATTCATTGACCCTCGCAGTCGGAATCATTGAGACAATGGAATTCGCCTGAACCAACCCATCATGGGCCTGCACAAGATATGGCGATGCTTCCTGCAAACCGGGCAGACTGACCGTGCCTTCGGAAAATGAAATATCATCCACCGAAAATTGCTCGCACACCTGCTCCAAAGGCTTGAAAGATGTCAAGGAAACAGTCGAAAGCGCTTGAACCGTCAGCCGCACCGCGGTGATGTCATCCCGAAAATACGGCGTGCGGGCGGCAACCTTCCACAGGACTCCCGAAGTCTCACGATGCGCATTGTCAATATGGCTGGCAAGTGAGTTCAAATCTGCCTGCACTTCTTCACCTTCACCACTCATCACATGCTCATAGAGGGTTCCAGACAGTGCGGCGGCATCTTTCAATTCGCCTCTGACACGCATAACACTCATCGCAAACAACACGCCACAAACAAGGACAACAAGAACAAGTCCCAACCCGGAAAGGCCAAGTATCCATTTTAACGTGGAATGGCCTCGCTTTTTCCGCCTTCGCCGACGATCACGACGACGCCCCGAATACCTTTCTGTGGACTCATCGGTGCTACCGGAAAACGAACCATTGCGTGGGAAATGCTGGGTGGTTGGCACATTCATCAGCGTTCGCCTTATCTGTACGTGGTAAGGAACCAGTCATATACTTTATCGAGGTAACGATCGGAGTATTCATATGCTACGAAATAGTAACAGTATGTATACTTTTATCAGGGGGACACGTCCATTGGGGGAACAATGTCATTTGATGACTATGCGTTTTCGCATGAGCATGACGAGCGCGATGAGCGTGGAATCGTTCATCACCATCACGGGGATTCCAACCCTCACCATCATAGAAATCATCGACATCGCTCTCACACTGCGCGCAATGTCAGCCTGACTGTTGTTGCAATTGCGATAATTGCCATTGCGGTCGCTGCCTTACTCGGAGTAAAGCTCTACAAACAGGCTCAAGAGGTCAAATCCGAGGAATCACAAGCTCTGGCACTGCTTTCAAACGTTCAGAATGTAAGCCAGCTCAATAATGCGGCTGCAGTGAGTGCAATCTTGCCCAAGCTCCAGGCCCATACTGCGAAGGCCGCGAACATTGCCAACGGCGGTCTTTGGAAGCTTGCCACCCATGTGCCGGTATATGGTGACGACATCACGACCGTTCGAGGAATGACTCAGACGATGAACTCCCTGGCCACCCAGGCGCTCCCCCAGCTATCAAAGACCATGCAGACCATGCTCGGTTCGAAGTTGAGCTCCGGTAATAGGCAGATCAATGTGCAACCGATCATCGATGCCCAGAGCGGTTTCAGTGAAGCCAATAAAGACATCCAGTCGGAGCTCGACCAGCTGAAATGGCTGCCGGAACCGCATTTGGCCGAGGTCAAGGAACCCTATGACCTGGCTATACAACAATTCACTGCCGTATCCAAGCAGATCGATCAGATCAACAATTTGATTCAGGTGATGCCGAAGTTCCTCGGATCCGGCGGAACACGCACCTACGTGATTATGGCACAGACAACCTCTGAGGCACGTTCAAGCGGTGGTCTGGTAGGATCCTTGGGTAGTTTCACTGCGAACAACGGATCGATCAGCGTGGGCTCATTCCATCCGAATGCGGAGTTCATTAATCTCGGTGGCTCGCATGCCAACGCCCAGGAAGAGGAAGTGTTCAAATCTCCCTTGGATTTCTCGTTCGACATTCGAGATCTGGCAGCTTTCCCTGATTTCTCGCGCACTGCGGAAACCGTGAAATCAGTGTGGCAGGTTTCCAAATACAAAACCAGCGTCGATGGGGTCATGGGAATCGACCCGGTTTTCGTGCAAGAGATGATCGGAATCAGTGGCAACGTCACGCTGCCGAGCGGCCAGGTGCTCACCGGCAGCAATACAGCACAGTTCATGCTGAATGGCATCTACAAGGATGTTCCCGTATCTGAACAGGATGCATATTTCAGCTATGTCGCTTCTGCGGCCATGAACAACGTGTTCAGCAACATGACAGCCACAAAAATGATCAAAATCGCACAGTCCTTCAGTTCTCTGGCAAATCAGCGACACCTGTATCTGTATTCCTTCCATTCGGATGAGGCGAAATACTTCCAGGGTGCCGGTCTTGCAAAGAATGCGCCCAGCAGTGAAACCGATCCTGAAACAGGCATCTATCTCAATGAGAACAATCCTTCGAAACTGGATCGGTATGTGCATAGAAAAACGGTGATAACGCGCACCTCGTACAACCAGAATGGCTCACAGACCTACCACGTTGCATTCACTGCCACGAACACCATTTCATCCGCGGATCTGGCCAGCGGCAACACCTATATTCTTGGTGGCACGGGAAACATTGGCGCTCCAGGTACTCCGGTCGAGCGAATCCTCTTCTATGCTCCACAAGGCGGCTCGATACGAAACTTCTCAGTGTCTGGCAATGCCGAACAACCCACTCAGGTAAGCATGGATGGCAAGAAGCCATGGACGAGCGTGGCTACCATAGCCCCTGGCAAGTCAGTCACCTACAGCTACGATGTGACCACCTCGATCAACGCAACGTCTGATCTGACCTTGGACCAGACCCCTATGGGCTGGCTCGACCCTGAAGTCACATACAAAACAGACACGAAATAGCCCACTCAGTCATCTCGAGCATAGCCCACCCTTCATCCCCCGTCATCACGCTCAGGCATCCCTCCCCCATCACCCCGAGCAGGCATCCCTCCTCCCCTGTCATCACGCTCAGACTGCTCCCCCTGTCATCTCGAGCGGAGCGCAGCGAAGTCGAGAGATCTCACCCCAACGTATCCCACAGGAGATCCCTCGACTTCGCTCGGGATGACAGGGAATGCTCGGGACGAAAGGGTCCGCACGGAACGAAAGGAAACGCACGGAATGACCGAAGGATGGCCAGGATGATGCAACAGGAAATCCGCTTTGCACATTCATAACAATACCCGTTGTCTAGATTGAAGTGCAACACCTTATACCATTGGAGATTGTCTAGGTTTCCGCGGGAGGAAGGTGTCGCACCCATGTCACGAGTGTATTCGCATATCGGTGAGGAGGAAAGGCAGGTCATCCAGATCCAGGTGGGCAACGGCGCCACGGTCCGGGCGATCGCCGCCATGCTGGGCCGTAGCACGTCGAGCATCAGCCGCGAGATCAGGCGCAACACGTGGTTCCCGTCCAACCAGAACGAATCCTACCGGCCGTACCGGCCGCAACGGCTGAAGACGGGGCCCTGGACCGGCCGCTACTACGTGGCGGGTCCCGCCCAGCGCAAGGCCGACGCGCGCAGGACGCGCGCGCGAAAGCCCCGTCGCATGGCGTGCGACCGGCTTCTCGCGTACGTCACGGACCGGCTGCGCCGGGGGTGGACGCCCCTGCTCGTCGCGGGCAGGCTTCGCGGCGAGTACCCGGACGACCCGCTGATGCGCGTATGCCCGGAGAGCATCTACCGGTGGATCTACTCCACGCAGGCGCTGCGGGGGCAATGGGCGCAGTACCTGCCGCGCGCCCACCGCAGACGCCGGAAACGCGGCGGCAGGCGCGTGCACGGCTCGCCCATCAGCCTACGCGTGGGCATCGGGCATCGCCCGGCATGCGCCAGCGACCGCGGGGAGTTCGGCCACTGGGAGGCGGACAGCGTCATCAGCGTCGGCTGCCACCTGCACACCGAGGTCGAACGCAGGACCCGATACCTCAAGGCCCGCATCATCCCCGACAAGGGCGCGGCCGGCACCATCGTCGCCCAACTGGGCATATTCTCGCCGCTGCCGGCCCCGGCGCGCCGGAGCGTCACATACGACAACGGCACCGAGTTCGCCGGCCACTCCACGCTCGTGGAGGCCCTGGGCATGCTGACCTACTTCGCCGACCCGTACAGCTCCTGGCAGCGCGGAAGCAACGAGAACAGGAACGGCATGCTACGCCGCTACCTGCCCAAAGGCGGCAGAATCACCCCGGACATGGCCGACGAGCTGCAGGCGATCGTCAACGAGATCAACAACCGGCCCATGCGCCTGCTCGGCTACCAGACACCCGCCGAAGCCTACCAGCAGGAACTGCTAAACTTACCCCACCAGCCACAGTGTTGCACTTCAATCTAGACAACGGGAATATAGTTATGGGACTTGCAATATGATAGATGCCATTGAGTTTTAGGAGCACGGAGAATTTATGCACATTATGTTCGTCTGCACCGGTAACATATGCCGCTCTCCCATCGGGGAACTGCTGATGCGGCATTATCTTGCCGGAACGAGCGTTGTGGTTGATAGTGCCGGCACCCATGGGCTCACGAATCACGCCATTGACCCCTTCAGCCGCGAACTCATGGATGAGGTCGGCATCGAATCTCGTGAATTCCGCTCTCGCCGGCTCACCGCTGACATGGCTCGTTCGGCCGACTTGATTCTCTGCTTTGAGAAGGAGCAGCTCGCCGACATCAAGACACTCGCACCGACGATGGGCCGCAGGGTATTTCTGCTTCCAGATTTTGCCAATCTGGCGACTTCCTGTGCAGAGCGTGGCCTGATCCAGGGGTTGACGGTGCCGAAGCGCATGGAATCGATCATCACGCAAGCTCCGAGACTCATAGGAGTCATTCCCACTTCGGATGACATTGAAGATCCGCACAGAAAGTCTTTTGACGTTTTCGAACGTGCATGCAAGCAGACGAACGCGGCCATTGTGACGATTCTTGATTCCCTGCGCAAGCATTATCGTCGCAGATCTTCTTCGGCCATTGCTCAATACTAATCAAGAGACCGTGGAATAAGCCGCTCTGAAAGACAGCCATAGCCGCATCGTTATCCTAGAACACAAGTTGTGCAAGCACTACGACGATGCACGCGACCGCGATCACGGCGGCTGCTCCACATGCCAGCCACAATGTACCGCTGTTTTTGCTGTTTTTCCGAGATCTGTGCGAGTGACGATATCTGAAATCCGATTGCCGTTCGCTGGGACTTTCCTCAGTTCCGCTAAGAATGTTCGCGAACGTGACATCGTTCAGATAGCTTCGATGGTCTTGTACGGACTCTTGAGAGGCGCCTACAAATCGATGTGCCTCTTCCACCTCACCGATCGAGGACGCATATGAGGGCGGATATGAGGGCGGGGTATCAGGGAAAAGCGGCTTGATGTCTTCTACCAGATGATCATGTTGCTGCAATCGCGATGTCTGCTTCGGTCGGGAGTCTGGAATCATCGCCCTGCGGTCTGAATCATGCATGCTCTCATCTGGTTGAGCATAAGTCTGGGGATGTTGAACGAGATGCGTTGATCCGTGATAAGAGGATTGCACAGTATCAGGCGCAAAGGTCAAAGGTTGAATAGCCCAACCTGTGTCAACCAGTTCTGCATCATCAGAGCCACCCTCAGACGGGACTGTCTCCTGCCCAGATTGTTGTTCGTGTCGATTGCGTATACGCGATTCAAATACGGGTCGCTCCAACCCCATACTGTTTTGGGCTGCAGATTCGCCAGATGAAGGCACGCTGGGAAATATCAGACTCGGTGCATCATCACTCTGATTCACGATTCCCCCACTTCTCTTGGCTCCCCATTGTCTTCAACTGCCTTTGTCAGATGTCACGCAGCATGCGCATGACGTTCCTGTTTCTTCCCTTCAGAATCATAATAGTAATAATTCCCTTTTCGACTCTTATGCTGCTCTGCAAAGTTGAAAATGGTTCCGATGATGGGAACATTAACATTCTTGAGCTGAGCCACCGATTCAGCGAGTTCTTTCTTATCGCACACGCCACGCCCACTGACCAGAACAATGCCTTTGCTGATTCGGCCGAACATGCCGGCATCAGCAGCGATATCAAGGGGCGTCGTATCAACGATCACATAATCGTATTGCTTGAGGGCCTGCTGGATCATCGCCTCCATAAGCGTCGAGTTCAGCAGCAACGAAGCGTTCGGTGGCTTGGGTCCGGCCGGCATGACGTGCAGATCGTTCTTCCAGTAGCGCTGAACCGCGTCTGCTACGTTGGCCTGGTTGGAAAGCACATGGGAAAGGCCAATGGAACCGTCGATCTCAAGCTTGTTGCTGATGCTGGGGTGGCGAAGATCCGCATCAATCAGGAGTACACGACTGCCATTCTCGGCAAAGGCTGCTGCAAGATTCGTTGATGTGGAGGTCTTGCCCTCGCTCGGCAGCGTGGAAGTGACGATAAGCAGTCGCGAATGTGTGCCTTCAACAGGAGCGATGAACGAAAGGTTGCCACGAATGCGGCGGTATTCCTCCGCCACCATCGAATTTGGATCGTCGCTTACAACAGGTTTTGCCTTGCTCACAGCGTCGCTCGTGGGGATGGATCCAAGCAAAGGCGCACCGGTGATGCGGCGAAGATCCTGGATGCTGTTGAGCCGCGTGTCAGTCATATCACGCAGCAGAGCTGCAAGTATGCCCACGATGCTACCCAGAAGAACGCCTATCAACAGATTCAGCTTGATGTTCGGCGAACTCGGGCTGGTCGGCAACGTCGCCTTCTGCACCACCGCCAGCTTGACCGGCGAGTTCTTGGATGAGTAGAGCGACGATTTCACGGTCTTGCTCAAGGATTCAGCAACTGCATTGGCTATCTGCTGGGATTGAGCAGGACTGTCGGTTTCCACGGAAATGTCGATAAGCATGGTGTTCGTCGGATTGCTGACAGTGATCAGCTTACCGAGTTCAGCAACGTTCATATTGAGATTGAGATCGCTGATCACCGGGTCAAGCACCGCCTGAGTCGTCGCCAAGGTCGGATACGACTTAATCTGCGTTGATATGTATGATCCAGCGGTATTGATGTCTGTGATGCTTTCCGAGTCAGCAGATGCGTTATCATACGTTGCGTATAATTCTGATGAAGCCGTATATTGTGGAGTCGCCAGTATCGTATAAGCGCCCACCAGAATCAGAACGACAGCGAAGGCAGAAACCGCTATAGCCCAGTGCTTACGGATTGCAGCAAGCAAGTCCATTATGGTCAGGCCAGAATCTTGATTCGATTCGACAGTTGAACCATCAGCCACCGATGATTCAGATTCATTTCTCTCAGACACCACGCGCTTCTCCTTCGCGTACAGTTAACGTTTGGATTCTATCGGAAGGTGTGGTCGAGTGTAATCAGTAATCAGGTTTGTTGAAAACCATCATTTTAGCAATTTTGAAGATAATAATGAATAGACTCTACAATCAATGAGTATGGCAGCTGTTGTTGGGATAGACTTCTTAACTAGGTTTCGAAGAAATGGAAAGACTATATGACACGTCAGGAATTACTTGTCCCAGCTTCTATCATTATCGCTGTGGCAGCTCACAAACAATACAGAATGCCGGATGACTCTATATACTTACCAATCCATGTTGGGGCAGCCATACATTCCGATGTATTGCAAGGAATGACTGGAGATAATACTGGGATAAATATTTCCAAACGAAATAATAGCTACTCAGAGTTGACTGCGTTATATTGGATATGGAAAAACACAAGTTCAGAATACAAGGGTCTAGTACATTATCGTCGTCATTTCGGAACACGAAGTGCAGTAAGATTTATTACCCAAGATCGTTTCAAAAGAATCATCCTTTCAAAGGAGCTTCAAGAGATTCTAAAAGAGAACGATGTCATTGTTGCCAAAAAACGCAACTACTACATAGAGACGGTCAGCTCTCATTATTCGCACACTTTTACACCTAAGCATCTTGAAGTGGCCAGGAAGATTCTAGTTGAGAATTACGCACCCTTTGTGCCTGCTTTCGATAAAGTCATGATGTCACGAAGCGCGCATATGTTCAACATGTTTATAATGAAGAACAATATATTCGATAATTACTGCACCTTTCTTTTTCCTTTCTTAAGGAGACTCGAAACCGAACTAGGCTATGCGAATCTTGATGCTTTCCAATCCAGGTATCCTGGTCGTGTAAGCGAAATGCTATTAGATGTCTGGTTAATTACCACAAAGTTGAAATTCACAGAGCTTCCTGTAATAAACACCGAACCTGTGGACTGGCCCAAAAAAGGAGCCTCCTTCTTGATGGCAAAATTCAAAAAGAAGGGCTACACAAAGAGTTTCTAACTTTCGTATCCACAAAAAAAGACCGCCACTACCTCTAGTATGCCCATTCTGAATGGATAAAGGAGAACCATGAAAGCTGCATCTCGCAATTACAGAGGCGGACATCAAACAGCAATGTACGCGTTCGAATACCTTGTTGCATTCGTATTTCTCCTGTCTGCATACAGCGTGTACTTCAAGAGCTCTCAATTCAGCTCACTAATGTTTGAATCACTTTTGGCGGCTCTCGGCTTCTGCTGGATAGCATCTCTGATTGATCAAATTGACCCTTCCTCGGTATTAAGGTTCTTTACGCTATCCTTATTCTCGTTGATGATGGTTTTAATTTGTTGGTTATTGACTTCCGACAATGCGGTAATTTCATACGTTGCTCAGAAGAGCGTAATTCTCGTCGTGTTAATTCCACTATACGGTTTGATATTCTCGACACTCGGCTTTGAAACTACCGTAAATCAGTTCATATCAAAAGTCATTAACTGTCTCGCTATTTTATGCGTAATAGGGCTTTTGCTGTGGATAGCAGTAGCATTCATAAATGTTAAGCTACCTTCCATTGTTCTTCAATACAATTGGGGAGGAGAAAAAACAGCCTTTGGCTATCTTGGAATAGAGTATATTACTCAAATTATCAGCTTCGCAGGGAGAACGATTCCACAGTTCACTCTTTTCTTCGTTGAAGCGCCTCTAGCAAATTTTGTGTTTCAATTATGTCTCTCCGCAGAAATCTTACTGATAAAGCATCCAAGGAAGCTGATAGTCTTAGTTCTCTCACTATCATCGCTCGCATCCTTTTCGACAACAGGGATAATTTTGCTTCCTCTGATTTGGTTTTGCGGATTGGCTACATCCAAGACATTCAGAGCAATCCGTAAAAACTACATTCCGATTAATTTCCTCTATTGCCTATCTCTCTCTGTTTTGGCTATAGCGCTACCATTCTGGAGCATATATTCACTACAGAGCAAAAAGAACACCGATTCTTTAGAAACTCATGGCAACGATATAATTTCAGGGATAAAGTCCTTCCTTGACAGCCCAATTTGGGGACACGGCCTAGGGGACTATACTTCCTCATACAGAAATTTCGGCGGATCAGATGGCTCATCGAGTGGAATAATCGCTGTGTCCGCTCAGGCAGGCATCTTGTTGCTTGTTCTTTATTTGCTACCATTCGGTGTCCAGTTAATTTCGTTTACAAATAAACAAAAGTTGCACATTCTTTGATAACGTCCGGATTCTTGCGCAGTTTTGAGGTGGTGGGAGCATAGCCCGTCCTGTGTGTACGATTTTCAATCGCTGAAAGAGAAAACCGATTGGAAAGCAGGTACGGGCCATGCCCAAGCACATTTTACAGGTGAATCAACCCATGTTCGAGACCCAACTGGACCGGATGGTGAGCGAGAAGGTCACCGAGATCCTCAACCGGATGCTGGACGCCGAGGCCGACGAGATCACCGGCGCGGCCCGCTACGAGCGTTCCTGCGGCAGGAAGGCGTATCGTGCCGGCCATTACGAACGCGATCTGACGGTCAAGGCCGGCAAATTGAGTGTGAGGGTGCCGAAGCTGAAGGGCGCCCTGTTCGAGTCGGCGGTCATCGAACGGTACCGACGCCGGGAGGAGAGCGTGGAGGAGGCCTTGATCGACATGTACCTGGCGGGCGTGTCCACCCGCCGCGTCGACGACATCTCCCAGGCGCTGTGGGGA
>NZ_MWXA01000009.1 GCF_002259795.1 Bifidobacterium aquikefiri
ACCATATTGGCAACGGTGGACTTGCCCGAACCCGATTCGCCGACGATTGCCAGGGTGGTGCCACGTTTGACCGAGAACGACACATCGTCTACCGCCTTGAACATTTCTGTTCTGCGAGGTAGTTTGAATTCCTTGGTCAGGTGCTCGACCGTTATGATGTGTTCACTGCGTTCCAGGGTTTCCTCACCCTTGACCTTGTGCTCCAGCAAGGCATCGGCATCGCTGCCGCGCTCCTTGGCCGAGATGATGCGTTGCGAAGCCAGAGATGGTGCAGCATTTACCAGACGCTTGGTATATGGATGGCGAGGGTGCTGAAGTACTTCCAGACTTGGACCAGATTCGACAACACGCCCCTTGTACATGACAACGATATGCTGGGCGCGCTCTGCTGCAAGACCCAGATCGTGGGTGATGAACAGTACCGCAGTGCCAAGCGAATCGGTGAGCATCCTTAAGTGGTCGAGAATCTTCTTCTGAACCGTAACATCCAAGGCGCTCGTTGGCTCGTCCGCAATCAGCAGATCAGGACGTGAAGCAAGCCCGATAGCGATCAACGCACGCTGACGCATGCCGCCTGAAAATTCGTGCGGATACTGTCGAGCTCGAGTTGCCGCATCGGGCAGACCTGCCTCGGCGAGAAGGCCTGCAATGCGGTCATTCATCGTGGAGTCATGCACGTGTTCCTTGGCAATTGCCCATGCCTGATCGCTCTGGATACCGGCATCTATAAGGTCCTGCGCCACGATCCATCGCGGTTCTGAACCAGGAACCCAGGAAGCCTTGAATTGTTTCAGGGTCTTTTCAACGGCATTGTTGCCTGCCTGCTCGAGAGCCAGTTTCGCGGCTTGCAACAGTGCGGGCAAGCCCGCCGAGGAAACGAAAGCCTCGTCATCCTCCTTGCGCACATCAACCTCCGCATGTGCCAAGGTCTTGGAAAGGCTGCTCCTACGTTCGTGAGCAACATCCATGTTGTTCGCGACCAGCGCCTCTTTGACCTGTGAACCGATTCTCCATACCGGGTTGAGATTACTCATGGGATCCTGAGGCACCAACCCGATGTGGCGTCCACGGATCTGCTCGTATTCCTTCTTGGTGATCTTGGTGAGCTCGTTGCCCTGAAGATTGATACTACCCCCGGTGATGTGACCTGTTCCGGGAAGCAGTCCAAGCACAGACATGGCACTCGTCGATTTTCCAGATCCCGACTCCCCCACGATTGCAACCCATTGACCTGGATACACGGTGAACGATGCGTCGCGCACGGCGTGAATCGGTGTATTGGAGTCTGTGGTGAAGTCGACGCTCAAGTCCTTGACCTGCAGCAGCGGTTCGTTTGCAGACTGCTGATTGATTGGCTTTTCGTTCCAGCTCTCAATATTCTCATTCGTCTGGTTAGTCATTAGTTCTCCTCATTGCACTGTTCTGCATGGCCTATTTAGACTCTGCTCTTTGGATCAAGGGCATCCTTCACTGCATCGCCCATCATGATGAAGGCAAGTACGGTGATTGCCAAGGCCAATGATGGATAGAAGAGCACCTGTGGATCGATTCTGAGCAATGATTGTGCGTCAGAGATATCGCCTCCCCAACTGACGACTGTGGTGGGTAGACCCACACCGAGGAAGCTCAAGGTTGCCTCGGCCACAATGTATGAGCCGAGCGAAGTGGTGGTGAGCACAATGACCGGTGCCAATGCATTCGGAACCACATGGCGGAACAGATTTCTCAGTGGTGACGATCCCAGCGCAGTCGAAGCGGTATTGAACTCAAGATTCTTTGCCTCAAGCACCGAGCCTCTGATGATTCGTGCCGTGGTAACCCAGCCAAAGAGTGCAAGCACAAGAACAACCTTCCAGATTGAGGTTGAAGTCTTGAACATCTGCAATACGACGATTGCACCAAGCAGCATTGGTATGGCGAAGAAAATATCGGTGATGCGGCTCAGAACGGCATCGAGCCAGCCACCATAGAACCCTGCAAGAGCCCCGACAATGCCACCGAACAGCGTGACGATGACCGTGGTGAGAATACCGACACTCACCGAGGTACGGGCACCGTAGACAACGCGGGAGTATACATCGCAGCCCTGCTGATTGAACCCAAGAGGATGACCTGAACTGGGACCGTCCAAGGACTGTGGAAGATTGCAGTAATTCGGGTCAACCTTGGTAAATATGCCCGGGAAAATTGCGACGATGAGAATGATTAGAATCAGAATGCCCGAAACAATGAACAGCGGATTCTTTCGCATGCTACGCCATGCGTCAGCCCACATGCTTGATGCAACCTTCGACTCATCGACCGAATCCACCTCCTGAACGGGGGTCTCATCAATTGGAGCAACAAATCGCTCCTGACCATGCAGTGGCTGCACGACGAAATCATTGGTATTCTCACTGATTGTTGTATTTGAATCTGTCATCAATCCACCTCACGCATATCTGATTCTCGGGTCAAGCACCGCATAGAGCATGTCGACCACAAGATTGCACACCACGAATACCAGAACAAGAATCGTCACGATGGAAACCACCAGAGGACCCTCGCCTCGTAAGATTGCCTGGTACAGAGTATTTCCCACACCTTGAATATTGAAGATTCGCTCTGTGATCATGGCGCCGCCCATAAGAGCACCGATATCAGTTCCGAGATAGGTTACCACTGGAATCAAAGAGTTCCTTAAGATATGACGCATGATGACCGATCGATTCGACATGCCTTTGGCCCGTGCAGTGCGCACATAGTCTTCACTGATATTCGAAGAGACCTCGGTGCGTGCGAGTCTGATGATGTAGGCCATGGACACGCTGCCCAGCACCATTGCCGGCATCAGCAAATCAAGGAATCCCGGTGAGCCTCCCGCAGTTACCGGAAGAATTCGCCATTTCACACCGATGAAATATTGCAGCACAAAGCCGGTGACAAACGTAGGCACGGAAATCAGCAGCAGCGACACGATCAGAATCACTGAGTCGTACCACTTGCCTTTCTTCAGTCCAGATATGACTCCAAAGATAACGCC
The DNA here is from genome assembly GCF_002259795.1 of Bifidobacterium aquikefiri. GTDB lineage: Bacteria > Actinomycetota > Actinomycetes > Actinomycetales > Bifidobacteriaceae > Bombiscardovia > Bombiscardovia aquikefiri. Next base: position 3,023 of record NZ_MWXA01000009.1, read on the forward strand.
AAAAATGCCCTCAAAGACAAAAGCCATCAGCGCGAGCCGGATGGTTACCGGGAATGCTCGACCAATGACGGAAATAACAGGCTGACCAGAGAATGTCATGCCAAAATTGAGACTCAATGCATTCTTGAGGAACAGCAGGTATTGAATTATGAACGGTTTATCCAGGTTATATTCGGAGCGAATCTGTGCTGCAACCGCCTCGTTTACCGGTCGGGCGCCGAACATGGCTCTCACGGGGTCACCTGGAAGCGCAAAGACCAGCGCATATATCAACAACGTCGTACCGAGAATAACAGGAATCATCTGCAAAATTCTTCTTAGCAGATACTTACCCATCGGCCATCTCCTTTATGTGTGTAAGGCCCGACCTCATCGTCAGTAGTGCGCGCTGCTTTGTACGGTTCATAGGCATTCAACAACAGTGCAAAAATTACGAGAAACAACAATTTCAAGCCACATAAACGGAGGAAAGGCATACTTCGCGATGCCTTTCCTCCGTTTGCTTTCTGGAAGGTTTCTAACCTTACTTGGTCAGGTTCTGATATACAGGAACGTTCTTCCAGTTGAGAACGAATCCCTTGACACCCTTGGCTGCAACACCTGCTGCATTGCTGTAGTAGAGCGGCACTGCCGGCAGATCCTTGAGAAGCAACTCCTCCGCCTGCTGGTAATACTTGTTGGCATCTGCGGTTGAGGATGCCTGATCGGCCTTGGCAAGCAAGGCATCGAATGCAGGGTTCTTGTAATCGCCATCGTTGGAACCATTGCCGTCAGCAGCTGAGCTTGAATACAGCGGCGTGAGGTAATCTTCTGCAGATGGGTAATCTGCCTGCCAGCCGGTACGGAATGCTGAAGTTACCTTGCGGTCGGTGATTGCCTGGCGGAAGGCGCTGAAGGTTGCGTACGGGTTGGTCTCAGCATCGATGCCAAGCGTGTTCTTCACAGAATTGGCAATGGCATCGTACACAGGCTTTGCACCACCATCTGCATTGTAAGCAAAGGTGAGCTTATCAGAAGAGCTCCATGGAGCAATGGCATTGGCTTCCTTCCAGAGCTTCTTGGCTTCGGTTGGGTTGTAGCTCAACACATCCTTGCCCGTGAGCGAGTCTGAATAGCCAGGAGTCACTGGTGAAGTGTAATCGACTGCAGGAGTTCCTACACCACCGAGAACCTTGCTTACGATGGTCTTGCGATCAATGGACATGGAAACGGCTGCACGACGCAGTCGACCTTCCTTGTCGAGCTTGAAGTGAGTGAGCGTTGACGGGAAAGTGAAGGACTGGAATACCGACCCAGCCTTGTTGTATGCCTGAACCGTGTTGTCGGTCTGGAATGTCTGCGTGTCAGAGCTTGGAATGGTTTCGAGAACATCAAGGTTGCCACCCTGAACGTCAGCATAAGCTGCATCTGGATCGGTGTAGACCTTGAAGTCGACGCCACCATTCTTTGCGGGCTGTACACCCTTGTAATCAGCATTCTTTACCAAATCGATGCTCTGGTTATGAGTCCATGACTTGAACTTGTAAGGACCATTGCCGACCGGCTTCTCGCCGAATGCCTTGGGATCCTTGTAGAAGGATGTTGGCAGTGGGGCATAAGCAGTGTATCCGACCATGGTCGGGAATATGGAGCTTGGAGCGTTCAAGGTTACCGTGAATTCGGTATCGCTGTTGACCTTCAGGCCTGAAAGTTGAGCGTCGGAAGCGGTGCCCTTTGCCTGAAGCGCGTCATATCCCTTGATGAGTGAGAAGAAGCTTGCGTTGACCTGAGCGTTGGTTGCATCGGCAGCATAGCTCCACGCCTTGGTGAAGGACTCTGAGGTCACCGGTGTGCCATCGCTGAATTTCCAGCCGCTCTTCAAGACGATGGTGTATACGGTCTTGTCTGCATTGGCAGTGATGGATTTGGCCACTTCATTCTTGGCGTTGCCCTTGGTGTCAAAGGTAACAAGCTTGGCGAACAGCAGGTCGATTGGATTTCCTCCGCAATTTTCGTTCGTGTTAGCCGGAATCAGTGGATTCTGTGGCTCGCAGCCATAGACGTTCATGACCTCGTTGGTGGATGCCGACGTAGATGATGAACTTGTGCTTGAAGAACCACCACAACCGCTGAGCAACAGTGCCAATGCACTGCCGGCAGCAGCCATGTATGAGAGTCTTGAGACTTTCTTCATATAACTTCTCCCCCATAAAACCATTCATATTGCAGAACCATTTTCTGCCCCCAATTGTGACGCACGTATCCCGCGCGCATTCATCTTTGGATTGGTAACCATTCTTATCGCAAAATGTTTCAAGTGCAAGTTTTGAACGAATAACGTTATGAAAAGTTTAAGAATTGACGAATACATTATGAAATTTTGGTGCCAACAATCTATGGATTTTCTAAGAATTCCATGTCAGCACACGAATGTGGCACTTGTTTCGGTTATCTTTTTCCGATGTGCATATCCCGGCGTTTCACATATAGATGTACTTCCTCCATTGTGCGATAAGCGCAACCGTGCTTTGGATCAAGTGTGTAACCAACTCTCTGGCACATCGGTGATGGTAACGTTCTTAAGCATGTTTCCCACACCGCCGTCATTCTCGAGGGAACGCCAATGCATATTTTCGCTTCAACTGCTCGATGGAAACGTGTGTGTACCGTTGTGTCGTGCTCAGCGAAGCATGTCCCAACATTTCCTGCACCTCGCGCATATCGGCACCTCCATCGAGCAGATGTGTCGCTGCGGAATGTCTCAGCGCATGAGGACTTATATCCGGGACTTGGGATTCAGCTGCATGCCGATGGACGATTTCACGGACTTGCCGTTGACCTATTCGCCTGCCTTGCACGCCAATGAAGACCGCCTTGAAGCTCAAGCCCGCACTGTGTGCGTGTTGAAGCATTGAGTTTCTTGGATCACCGATCCACGCCGCCAACGCCCTCGCTGCCGGAATGCCAAAGGGAATCACACGCTGCTTATTGCCTTTTCCTGTCACACGGACGGTATGTTGCGAAAAGTCAATGTCATGCACATCAAGGTTGGTGAGTTCGGCAACGCGCATTCCCGTTGCATACAAAAGCTCAAGAATTGCAGCATCTCTGGCGGTCAATGCTTCGTGCTTGCCGTGTTGCTGATGTTCGGTGGCGGCAGCTTCGTCCGCATCCTCCATCAGACTTTTGGCTTCCTGCTCTGTCAATACTTCCGGGAGCACTTTCGGCAGCTTCGGAGTCATGAGCGTGGCACCGGGATCAGTCGCGATGATGCCGTGCGCAAGACAAAAAGCAAAGAAACGGCGAATGGCAACGGTTTTTCTGGCTAACGAAGACTTTGCGTGGTTGCGAGCAACATCGGCCTGCCATGCGCGCAGCACCTGGGTGGTGATATCCGCCATATGCTCAATACCTACGGATTCCATGTAAGCAAGGCACTGACGAATATCGGAGTCATAGGACTTGATGGTGAGCGGTGCTACGCCCACCACAACGGACATATGGGTGTCAAACTCTCTGAGTTGCTGTTCGAATTGCAATTGTCCTCCCATCCCATATTGTATCTGCAAGATTCAAGGCCTTGCACACACACTGAACATAATTTCAATGCGTTGCCTCCATCCCCAGTGTAATTGCGCATATGTGCACAGCATCCAGTTCCCGAAGGAAAAAATCAACGGTTGAAGTCGGCGACACCTCCATGCATCTGCGCTCTGAAATGAACATCAAGCATCAAGACAAGGCATCCCTCTAGGATAAGAACGGACAAGAAACCTAGTCGTGATAATTATTCAGGTTTGCACATCTGATTTCGCAACGATGTGTAACATCACATGTGATATGGATTGGTACGTTATGGCCCGTCATTCAGCACACGAAGCACGCATGCACAGCAGCACCTCGGAGCATGCTCATCCCGAGCAACCAGAGTATGGACACGCCTCTGACCCCATCACTGCGCCTCATGTGCCAGTCGCTCAGCACGAGAGCGCACAGAGGATAGTGGCCTCGGCAAGCGATCTGACCAAGACATATGGCACACATGATGCCATTGTCACCGCTCTCGACCATGTGAGCGTCAACTTCGAACGCGGCAAGATGACCGCCATCATGGGACCATCCGGTTCTGGCAAATCCACGCTGATGCACTGCATGGCAGGTCTTGACACTCCAGATTCCGGTACTGTACTTGTAGAGGACTTGGAAGTTTCTTCCATGACACAAAAGCAGCTCACCACACTGCGTCGGGAACAGATAGGTTTCATCTTCCAGTCATTCAATCTGATTCCCACCTTGAGCGCTGAAGAGAATATTCTGCTGCCTCTCGAAATTTCAAAGAAAAAGATTGATCGCGATTGGTTCAGACACATCGTCGACGTTGTCGGTCTGCAATCTCGCCTCACCCACCGACCAAGCCAACTTTCTGGCGGTCAGCAACAGCGCGTCGCATGCGCTCGAGCCATGATGTCACGTCCATCGGTAATCTTTGCAGACGAACCGACCGGCAACCTCGATTCCAAATCAAGTGGCGAAGTGCTTGGATTCCTCAAATCATCGGTGCAACGTTACGGTCAGAGTATCGTCATGGTCACTCACGATCCTCGCGCAGCCTCGTACGCCGACAGAGTCCTTGTTCTCGCCGATGGTCGCATCACCAACGATATGAAGGAACCCAGTTACGAAGAGATTCTTGCGGTCTTTGCCGATGAGGGATCAGACAATCACCAATCCGATGAGTCCAGCGAAAGCACCATAGAGCACACTGAGCATCTTACGCACGGGGAACACAGAGAAGTGCGCGAACAAGACGGTACGACCGCCGCTGCCTCGACCAAGCAGATGGGATTGCAACTGTGATCAAACTTGGCTTGCGCGACGCTCGCTCTCATTTCTCTCGATTCGTGATGTCCATCATCGCCATCGCCCTCGGTGTCGCCTTTGTAGTCGGATCGTTCTGCTTTAGAGAGATGCTCAACAATCAGGTGAGCGATATGCTGTCCACGAACGCGGACGCAGATGTGTATGTGCGCGGTACAACCAAGACTGCCACGGATTCAACCACTTCCGCAGCTTCCAGCAGCTCCGATTACAATGTGATTCCTACGTCTCTGATAGACACAGTATCTGCTGTACAAGGTGTAAAGGGAACTTCGCCACTGTACACTGTTTCCGGTTTGGTACTTGTCGCCAAAGATGGCAATGCTGTTGCCACAACCGGTGCACCCACGCTCGCCATGGGATTCAGCGCCAAAGATTCCTGGCGCGCAGTCACCTTCACTTCTGGCACTTACGCCAAGAATACGCACGAGGTGGCTCTCGAATCCTATGCAGCAAAGCGTGCAAACCTGAAAGTTGGCAACTCCACAACCTTGGTGTATCCAACCGGACCGCAGAGTGTGAAGGTCGTCGGTATTTTCCAAACCACTTCAAGTCAGGCAGGGGCAATTCTCCTTGGTATCGACGAGAATTCAGCCAAGGCACTCTATGAGCAGACCACGGGTTCGACAACCAAGATTGACGAAATTGGATTGTATGGCAACGCCAATGGCGGTAACGCACTCAGCGAGCAACAACAGCAGAGTCTGGCAGATAAGGTCAATGCAGCCATTCCTTCAGGGTCAAAGGCAACGGCGATAACCGGCGACGAGATGCGCAGTGAAAAGACCAAGTCAACGCAGGATTCTCTCGGTTTCATACAGCCCATGATCCTGATTTTCGCTCTGATTGCACTTTTTGTAGGATCATTCATCATCGCCAACACATTCTCTATGATCGTGCGCGAGTCCATGCGAGGATATGCACTGCTCCGATCGGTCGGCGCTTCTCCGAGCCAGGTGTTTCTCACGGTTGTGGTGCAGGCAATTGTCCTTGGCATTATCGGCTCTGCCGCAGGCATTGGACTCGGCTGGGGCATGATCAAGCTCATTGTTTATGGATTTAGTCAATCCGGCTCCACGCTCACCGGATCCTCGAACCCTACAATTCCCGATATGCTCATTGGAGTCCTTGTCGGTGTCGCAGTCTCGTTGATCGGAGCTGCACTTCCGGCACGTCATGCCTCGCTTGCCCCGCCATTGCAGGCAATGAATGAGACAGTCAATCCTGAAAAGGCAACGCGTGCACGAGGTATTCTCGGCCTTGTCATGATAGTGATCGGCATCGCATTCTGGGGCTTGGCGTGGTTGTTATCCAACGATGGCAAGCAGACACCTTGGGATTGGCTCAATTCCACAAATCCAGCAATTTCACTTGGCATAGGCGCAGCCTTGATTCTTGTGGGCACGATAGTCATGGCCCCTGCAATCGTCCAACCTGTCAGTCGAATACTTGGATGGATTCCGTCCTTGGTGTTCCCTGTAACCGGCCGACTCGCCTCACGCAATCTTGCGCGTTCCAAGCGCCGCACTGCCAATACGGCTGCCGCTCTGTTCGTCGGCATTGCCATAGTCAGCTGCCTTGGGGTTGTGGCATCTTCGGTGAATGCATCCGTCTCAGGCATCGTTGAAAGCGGCATCAAAGCTGACTTTGCAGTGCTCGCCAACGGCGGCATGGGAAGAATCCCACAGCAAGGCATCGATGCCATGAGCAAGGTCAATGGTGTCAAATCGGTTAGCAGCATCAGCTATCTGATGGATGTGACGTACCCGGGAACAAGCGATAAACCCTCAACATTCATGGCTCAGCCATCCTTGTTCACCGATGTGTTCGATCCTGTCGAAACCGCTGGAAATGCTCGTCAGGCTATGGATGCCGGTCAGCTCGTAGTCTCCAAGAGCGTTGCCGACGACAATGACTGGCATGTTGGTCAATCGATATCGGTGAAATATGCGCAGGGCACTGAAAAACTCACCATTGGCGCGATCTCTGATAATTCGATTTTCTCAGGCAGCATCTATGTGAACCAGACTATGGGAAACAAGCTCACCACGGAGGCGACACGATTCATCACCGAGGCATTCGTCAAAGCTGATGCAGGCAGGAATGTCACCACCTTGAAGAAGGATCTGATCACGGCGGTCAAGCCCTACTATGTGATCAGTGTGATGACGAAGGATGAATTCAAGTCGACCATCAGCTCCATGGTAAATCAGGTGCTGCTGATTGTGAATGCTCTACTGGCACTCTCAATCGTGATTGCCATCTTTGGCATCATGAACACGCTCGCACTCTCCGTTTCTGAACGCACGAAGGAGATTGGTCTGTTGCGCGCCATTGGAGCGGGCAGAGGGCAGATTCGCGGCATGATCGCCATCGAAGCGTCAATGATTTCCGTTTTTGGCACACTTCTAGGACTGCTCGTTGGCACTACTGCAGGTGTAGTGATTCGAAAGCTCTATGCAAATCAAGGCCTGACCGAACTGAATATACCTATCAGTGAATTGGTGATCTTCGTGGTCCTGGCCATTGTTGTTGGCATGGTTACCAGTCTGCCACCAGCCCGAAAGGCACTGAAGGTTCCCGTTCTCAACGCTGTAGCCAGCGAATAGCAATCAGGACTCCTGACTGGCGTTTTTTACAGGCTCCGTGTGATGACTCTTGCCGCATGTGTCGTCACAAAGCCTGTTATCTGTTCCCCAGCCTTCGCAGATTCAATTAACGTCTGCTGCCACGCCTGCTCGGGAATGGTGATTTCGTTATGCTGCCCATCCAGCTGCTGAGTCGAGGAATTCTCATCAGCGGTATTGTCTTTCCGCTGCTTGCGTTTATATGCGCGGAAAGGCTCGGGGGCCTGGAAGAATTCGTAAATCCGCTTCTCTGCCTGCTGTGCGTCTGGCGACTGCTCTTTTTCCAGGGGCGTTTGAGAAGAAACATCGCCAAGCTGTTCCAGCGACTCCGCAACAGAGCTCAGCCGTTGCGATAACTGTCTGAGCAACGAAGCCACATTTCCAGAATCTTCCTCGATCATTGCTCTGGTTCGATCAGGGTCAGTCAAAGAGACCCTTGTCATATCACGCCATGAGCCGGCAGCAAGGGCTGCCTCAATGTTGCGATGCTCAGAATCGACAAGCATGGCTGACAAAGCTGTGGAGACAACATGCGGCATGTGTGAAATCATCGCAGCGCTGCTGTCATGAATATGATCGTCAAGCGTGATGATTCTATTGCCGACACCCTGTGTAATCATGTCAGCGACCGTGAGGTATCGATCGTAACGGGTATTTTCATCAACGGTGATTGCCCAAAGCGCACCGTCGAACAATGTGGGATCGGCAGCAGCGAATCCTGAACGTTCATTTCCAGCCATGGGATGAGCACCGACATAATACTCTGCAAGACCTGCGTTGCTGACTTGCTGGCGCAGTTCGGTCTTCACGCTTCCGACATCCGTCAACGTTGTAGCAGGAGACAATGCAGGAGCCAGTTTGGCAAGCACTGCTGGCATTGCAGTCAAAGGTGTGGCAAGGACCAAAACGTCGGGTTTCCCCGCAGCCAATGCTTCAAGCGAATCCACGCAGCGAATATGATGTCTGGCGGCTGCCTCATAAGGGCGACTGTTATGGTTCCACGCGATTACGTAACGCCCACGCTCGGCGAGTCTCAACGCAAGGGAACCGCCGATGAGACCTAATCCCGCTATCGCTATCTTATGTGCCGATGTGAGAATCGGTGAGGCCTGCATGCCAGGCATGGGATGCATCGAATCGTGGATGTGTGAATGATTGTCATGCAGCGCATGCTCGGCATGCGCTGCATCGGTTGCTGCATGCCTCGCCGAACGCGTAGATATTGATTGGTTGGTGCCAGAAACTTCACTCATACCCTTTTCCCGCTCTTTTCGATCCCTGTTCTTGTATCGACCTACCAACTCCTGGTGAAAGTATCGCCAAGAGTCCATCAGCTCAAATGAACTGCGCTTGAAGTCTTGTCGCTGTCTCGTCTGCAGAGAGGCTATCTCTCCCGCCTGCACCACCATCAGGGAGCATCCACGATGTCACTGGAGGATTGGGGCGTTCCTGTCGGGCATATACCGCCAGAGTCTTGACCCAGTCGCCTCTCTCGATGATGTTTTCCAACACCGATCTGAAATGAGATTGCCATGGTGCTGCATCGATGGTAGCTATGAAACTATAGGTTCCATCATGACCCTTGATTGGTCGAGATATGAAGCTGGTCATATTCAGACCGGCATCTCGAAGCAAATCAAGTAGACCAGCCAGCACACCTGCTCCTGTGCTCAGGGGAATGAAGGCGACCACCGACTCATATTCCGCAGACGGTTTCTGGTCACCAACCATCAGGCTTCTTGCTTCATTTCTAGGGGCGAGCAGTAAAAAGTCGGTTCTACTCCCCTGATAATCCTGGACTCCACGCTGCTTGGTGGCCAATCCGTAAAGTTCGCCACAGATTCGCGGACCGAGAGCAATCTGTCCTGATATGATGTCTCTGCATGCAGCGGCATTGGATGCAGCAGGAACTTCTCGTAGTCCTAAATGCTGGGTAAAAGTACGGCATTGGGCCAATCCATGAGGATGAGCGGTAACTTCTGTTGGCTCTGCAACGTCGTCGGGGAGCATAAAGGCATCGAACTCGATATTGACACTCACCCGCCCACAGCCCACCACATTATGAGCATCGATAAGACCGTCAAGATTGGGGACGACATACCCTTCAACGTTATTTTCCCATGCGATTACTCCAAAGGCACCACCTACATTGACTGCCTCAAATATCTGTGAGACATGTTCTGCGGGCTGCAGCACCGTTGAAGCTGCGTCATGAGATGGAGCGGCGGAATCTGTTTCTCCTGATGCTCGCTGAACACGAGGCAGGAATTGCTTCGAGGCCGCATGGGTGAACGATCCCTGTGGACCAAGATAATACACTGTGCGGCTACTCATTGTTTGGTTCCTTATGCTCTGGCACAGGGTCAGAGTGAGTCGATTCTCTCTCGCCTATCACACTCACCGCTAAGTCGGAGGCGATCTCCCCTTCAGTATCCAATATTGGCGCGTCATCAGCCAGCCTTGGTATTACGACAAACCATTGCACAGGAAACAGCGCGATAACGAACTGAACGAGAATCAAACCCAAAAGCCAATAATACCCGACATGCAACCCGAAGTATGTGTTGAATGCCGCTCCCCCAACTGGAATGAGCACATCGCCCATAGGACCCTGCCCAGCAAGCATGCCCACACCGAAACATGACGCGATCAGATGCAAGACCAAGCCGATGATCCCGCCTCTTGATCGGGCCTGCCACGCTGAAACGCCAACCAGCACCAAAGCCAGAACAAGCCCGTAAGGTAGATTGCTCGACGCACCCATGCGATGCACCGGCGTGCCAACGATGGAAGCGACAAAGCCCAGCGCCAACGAAATGAACAACCGCACCCTGATGCCGAATCGGAAAGACCATGGCATGAGTTTTCGATTTGATTTGCCGCCGTTCGTGCCCAACATCATCGCATTGAGTCCATATGCACTCGATTTCATACATTTCAGCCTAGTACAAGCCACATGCAAACGGCATCTGGTACTCATTGTGAACTCACTGAAGTACAAAGCGACAAAAAGCCATGAAACATGCCGAAAACCCTTGAAATGCTATGGGCAATTCAAGGGTTTTCATGCTCTGTACTCCAGCGAGTTCACAATGAGCGCTAACTACCAAAAATTGACGTCATCAATCAGCTATTTTTGTTCTGACGACGCTGGCGTGCGTTCCATTTGTACCACTGATCACGGTCGAGAATGATCTTGCGCACACGAATCGACTCTGGCGTGACCTCGACGCACTCGTCTTCGTTCGCAAAGTCCAACGACTCTTCAAGGCTCATATCAATGGGTGGAGTCAAGGTCTCAAGCACATCAGCTGTGGCGGAACGCATATTTGTCATATGCTTTTCGAGCGTCACGTTAATGTCCAGATCCCCCGGCTTATTGGCGATACCAACGATCTGACCCTCATATACAGGTGTCTGTGGCTTGACGAAGAAGTTGCCACGAGCCTGAAGCTTCTGCATGGCGTATGGGCTTGCCTTGCCTGAACGGTCAGAAACCATCGAACCGTTCTGCCGGGTCGTGATTTCTCCTGCCCAAGGTGCATAGCCGGCGGAAAGCGATGAAGCGATGCCTGTACCACGAGTGGCACTGAGGAGAGCAGTTCTGAAACCGATCAGGCCACGGGACGGAACGGTGAACTGAAGACGGACCCAGCCTGAACCATGGTTGCTCATGGAGTCCATACGACCCTTGCGGTCTGCCATCAGCTGCGTGATGGTACCCATATATTCCTCAGGAACATCAATGGTCGTGTTCTCCATTGGCTCATTGAGCTTGCCATCAATCTCCTTGGTGACAACCTGAGGACGACCGACCGTGAGTTCATATCCCTCGCGGCGCATCTCCTCTGCAAGCACAGCCAATGCCAGCTCGCCACGACCCTGAACCTCCCACGCATCTGGACGTTCGGTCGGAACGACCTTGATGGAGACATTGCCGATAAGTTCGTGGTCAAGACGATCCCTGAGCATACGGGCGGTCAGCTTGTGATCCTTGCCTTCCGTTCCGGCGATTGGAGAATCGTTGGTAGCGAAGGTCATCGAAATGGCAGGATCATCGACATGAATCAGCGGCAATGGCTTCGGGTCGTTGGGATCAACGATTGTTTCGCCAATCATGATGTCCGAGACTCCTGCAATGGCAACGATATCTCCAGGACCTGCCTCATCAACCGGTGTGCGATCAAGACCGACCGTGCGAAGAATCTCGGTCAACTTGAAGTTTTCGATAGAGCCACCCACGCGGGAAAGACCATAGGTCTTCCCCTTCACAAGCTTTCCGTTATAGATACGCACCAAGCCGAGTCGACCAAGATAGTCGGATGCATCGATGTTCGTGACGTGAGCCTGAACTGGGGCACCTTCTTCATATTCCGGTGCGGGAATGTTCTTCAAAATGGCATCGAACAGTGGCTCAAGATCCTCATTGTCAGGAACGTCACCGTCAGCTGGCTGCTTCGTTGAAGCGTAGCCGGCCTTCGCCGCGCAATAGATCACTGGCAGATCAAGCAATGAATCAAGGTCGAGATCGACACCTTCTTCGCTCACATCCTGTGCGAGTCCAAGCAACAGATCGGTGCTCTCTGAAACGACTTCCGATATACGCGCATCAGGACGATCTGTCTTATTGATGGCGAGAATCACAGGGAGCTTGGCCTCCAGGGCCTTACGCAGCACAAAACGTGTCTGCGGCAATGGTCCCTCTGAAGCATCAACCAGCAAGACAACGCCATCCACCATGGAGATACCGCGTTCGACCTCGCCACCGAAATCGGCGTGACCAGGTGTGTCGACAACGTTGATGGTGATGCCTTCTGGCTCATTCAATTCTGCAGCGAGAGGACCGGTATATTTCACAGCCGTATTCTTCGCCAGAATGGTGATGCCCTTTTCGCGTTCCAAGGCGTTGGAATCGAGAACTCGATCGGGAACCTCTTCGCGCTCGGAAAAGACATGCGATTGCTTGAGCATCGCATTAACCAACGTCGTTTTACCGTGATCAACGTGAGCAACAATCGCAACATTCCTGATATCACCGCGTACCGCCATTACAACCTCATTCTGTGGGTAACAATCCAAAGGAAGATAATCCTTGGAAGACAAGAGTTCCTAAACCTCGGCAATTCTAGCCACATTTATAGACTTTAAGAATTTCTTGAGAGTGAACATGCGGCCAATGTAGGGTGAAAAGCTTGCAAATCAATGCAAATCAGCGGTTTTCACTCTCCAACGCATTCGCCACATTAGGCAGGAACGGAGCGAGCGATGGCAGTTGCTCAAGTGAGTCCAGCCCGATTTTTTCAAGGAAGTATTCGGTGGTGACCAACAACGCTCCACGCGTATCCTCATTAATACCGTTCTCGCGAATCAAGCCTCTGATCATCAATGAACGCAACACGCCGTCAGAATTCACACCACGTATGGCTCCAACCTGTGCACGCGTCATCGGCTGCTTGTAAGCAATAATTGCCAATGCCTCCAGCGAAGCCTGAGTAAGCCTTGCAGTCTGGCCTGCGGTGACGAATGCGGAGACGACAGATTCGAACTCCCGCCGATTCACGAACTGCCAGCCTCGGGCGGTGTGTCGCAGGGTGAAGCCGTGCGGCTGCTGAGATGCCGACGCTGACTCGTAGCTGTCGGTGAGCTCCTGCAAGGCAGCGGTAACATCGGAAAGGTCAACAGCGAGAATTCTTGCAAGATCCTCTCCGTGCTGCGGTTGATCCGCAACCATAAGAATCGCTTCCAGGCAAGCCTTGAGTCCTCCTGGAAAATCATTGACATCGAAGTCAACATATTCTGGGCGCGCATCGTTACGATCTATCTGAGTCTCATACATTCCCGGGTCCGCCCGTGTTCCAGACACTGCGTCAGATGTATTGTCAACCATTCATCAACCTTCTCATGCGAAATCACCGGCATCGACCGGCAAGGCGGCACCATCTGTGTGCTTGGCGACCCAACGAAGTGACAATGATGCAAACGGTCCGGCCTGCCTGTATTGCACGAAACCCTGTTTGAAGAATACCAGCACCGCAAAGAAACGAGCGATTATCTCCAATCGGCTCGTTGCATCACAGATCAGATCCTCGAAACTGCACGCATCTCCTTCCGCCGACATCAGTCTTTCGCGAATCATTGCAGCCTGAGCTTGCAGATTGACCTGAGGTACATGCAACTGTGCGAGTGAGACCTCTTCCGGCGGAGCATTCATCAACGCTCGGGCGGCAAGTCTCGCGAGATCGAATGCATCGGTGCTCCATTGCAATTCCGGGAGCATCGAAGCAACCTGTTCAGTGACCACAGCATGATGCGGGAAGAAACCGGAATTTGCTGCAAGACGCTCACGAAAATTATTTCCGGCCTCTTTGAAAGCCTTGTATTGCAGTAATCGTGCGAACAGGAGATCGCGATCTCGAAGTGCCTGCAACGTCTGCTCATCATGGTCACTGGATTCGGTGTGCGGCAGCAAGGCCGCGCTTTTAGCCTCAATCAGAATCGAAGCAACATCGATGAATGCGCTCACTGTATCAATGTTCCTGTTCATATCGAGCGTCTGCACAAAATCGAGAAACTCTTGAGTTATCTCGCAGAGTGACAGTTCGGTAAGATCCAGACTGCGGCGGGCAAGCAAACCCAGAAGCGCATCGAATGGACCTTGATAGACATCGAGATTCACCGAAAATTCCACATTGATGTCATTCTCCATAACGGAAACATCGCTGGTTCCGTCTGAGGCAATCTGCTGATTCTCGGATATATGCGTTTCCATCGTCTCTTCTTGCAAGCCGTCGTTAAGCGACGATGCCACGAGCGATCAGTTCTCGAGCAACTTCACGATATTCCTTTGCAGTCTTGTGCTCTGGGGCATACATGGTTATCGGCTCCCCCGAGACCGTGGCATCAGGAAGCTTGATCGAGCGCGTGATGACCGAATGCAGCACCTTGCCCTTGAACGCCTCATAGATGCGTTGGAGCACCTCTTCTGAATGCAAGGTACGCGTATACATCGTCACCAGCACCCCATAGACAGTCAGATCAGGATTAATTCGCGTCTGCACCTTTTCGATTGACTGCATAAGCAATGCAACGCCTCTCAGGGCAAAGAACTCGGCAGCTACAGGGATTATCACTCCGTCCGCCGCTGTAAGTGCATTTACGGTCAACAGACCCAGAGAAGGCTGGCAATCAATGATAATCAAGTCATATTCGTTACGAAGCCGGCGCAAAGTGCCCGCAAGCACCTGTTCCCTACCAACCTCAGTGACCAGCTGTACCTCTGCCGCTGAAAGATCGATGTTTGCAGGAATGATGTCCAGATTGGGGAAACGCGTATGCACGACCACATCGTGCACATCCATGGAAGGGTTAAACAACGCGGTATAGATCGTATTGTCAACGCTATTAGCATTGATGCCCAGTCCGACGGTCGATGCCCCCTGAGGATCGAAATCGACGATAAGGACACGACGACCGTAAATACTCAAAGCACCTGCGATATTAATTGAGCTCGTCGTTTTGCCAACACCGCCCTTTTGGTTGCACATGGCAATGATTCTCGCAGGTCCATGTTGATGAAGAGACTCGGGTGCAACGAAGGTCTCATACTCTCGTCCCAATAAATCCGTAGGCATACTGCTACACTACCAACTTCCCCGCTCATGCGTTTGTACGTCTAGACTTGTGCGGCATCGCCCCTATGAGCAAGACTGCTGACGCACATCGTGAATCCGCTCCTTGAAATGTATCGTACTCGACAGTGTAGGCACATCATCGAACAGCAGCAGCAATTCAGTCACGCTTTTCTTTGCATGCTGAAGTTTTGTCATTGCAGATTCCGGCTCATCGTGCTCTCGGATGTGCCATGATATAGCTCTCCTTCAATGTTTCAGGGCTCACATGCGTATATATCTGGGTCGTGGTGACCGAGGCATGCCCGAGCAATTCCTGCACAGTTCGCACATCGGCACCACCTTGAATCAGATGCGTTGCAAACGAATGCCTGAGTGTATGAGGGTGTACCTTCTGGGACAAGCCTGCACGAGCCGCAGTATATTGCACAATCTCCCATACCGATTGACGAGACAGCCTATGCCCGCGAGTGTTGAGGAATATAGCTCGCATCTCGAGTTTGGTCTTTGATCTCTTCTGCAACTCATTTCGTCCATATGTAAAATATTCCTGAACCGCTCGTTGGGCGTATCCGCCGAAGGGCACCAGTCTCTGCTTTGAACCCTTCCCCATAAGGCGAACGACACGACCAGCAAGATCGATATCTTCCCTATTGATTTTCACTGTCTCTGAAACCCGAGCTCCGGTTGCATACATCAGCTCCAGCAATGCCCTATCGCGGAGCGCGATTGGGTTGATATCTCCTGCCGAACATGCGGCTTCGAGCAGTGCTGCAACCTCATCGATCGTCAAGACATCTGGAAGATGCGCAGGAGCCTTTGGTGCCTTTATCTGTTGCGAGACATCGGCATCGATCTCATGCTCAGCCAAGGCAAAACGATGGAACTCATGTATTGAAGCCAGACGTCGGGCACGGCTGCGTGTCGATTCGTCCTGCAGACTCACGATGAAGTCCTCGACAGTCTGGGATTCAACAGGGGCAAGACTGGTATATCCATGCTGCTGCAACCATTCACAATACCGATGAATGTCTGCTTCATATGCCTGCACCGTCGAAGCGGCCAATCCGCGTTCCACATCGATATGTACAAGAAATCGAGGGATAAATTTCCCGAACCAGGTGTCTGCACCACCTGTTGTGACTTTTCCCATACTATGAATCATAGATTCCCGATTGGATTCGACGACTGTGCTGTATTGCCCACGAGCTTTTCGACTTGGTGAGGTTCATTGTGAACTCCACCAAGTATATAAGTCCTCAATCGTGAGAAATCAGGCCGCCGGGAGCCTAAAATGGCACCTTTCGGTGTTGCTATACTTTCTGAAGTTCACAACGAGCAACAGACACAAGCGTAATTCAGACCAAAAATATAAAAACCCCGTCAGAAGACGGGGTTTGAACAGCTACGGTCGTTTTCAGGCGGCCACAGGCGCGTTGACATCCTCTGGCAAAGCGTTCTTTGCCTGCTCAACGATTGTCTTGAATGTCTCTGGATCATTCACGGCCAAATCTGCCAAGGCGCGGCGATCGAGCTCGATGCCGGCAAGGTGCAAACCTTGGATGAAACGATTGTACGTGATGCCTTCGGCACGAACTGCAGCGTTAATGCGCTGAATCCAAAGCTTGCGGAAATCACCCTTGCGAGCCTTGCGATCGCGGAAGCTGTAGTTGAATGAATGGAGCAGCTGTTCCTTTGCCTTGCGATACAGACGCGAACGCTGTCCACGATATCCCGAAGCCCTATCCAATACGGTGCGACGCTTCTTCAAAGCGTTCACTGCGCGCTTTACACGTGCCATAATCTATTCCTGCTTTCCTTGGATCTTTAAGTTTCGCTGCGCTCAGTGATTGAGCAATTTTCTCATGTTCTTGGTCTGGCCTGGAGCAAGAACCTGATCTGCCTTCAAGACACGACGCTTGCGAGCTGACTTGTGCTCGAGATTATGGCGCATGGCACTGCCGGCCTGCATCAGCTTTCCCGTGCCAGTGACGCGGATACGCTTCGAAGCCGCGGAATTACTTTTCATCTTCGGCATTGCTGCCCTCCTTGTTATTTATTGTTCTTAGAAGTCTTTGCAGACGCGATGCGGTGCATGTTCTGTGCTGCACTGCTGGCAGCTGCACTGCTTCGCATTGCCGTACTCGTAGAATGTCCTGATCCGCTACGGCGTGCGCTCGCGTCATGCGACGCATGCGAATTGGATTGCGAAGCACGGTGCTCATGCTGATGTGTTTCATGAGACTCATGTGCCGGAGCATGACGTTGCTCATGAATCTCCTGAGGCACTTCGTTCTTCACAGGCTGAACGCCACTTTCCTCTTGCTTGGTTGCCAGGCGAGCTGCCTGACGAGCCTGGCGCTCTGCTCTCGACTGGCTGCCACGACGGCGCTGTTCAGATTGCGTGTGCACTTTCTTGCCCTTCGGAGCCAACGTCATGATGATGTTGCGCCCCTCCTGCTTCGGTGCGAATTCAACAGTCCCCAGATCGCTGACTTCTTGAGCAAGGCGCCTCAGCAGATCAACACCGCCGATAGGACGAGACTGTTCTCTTCCTCTCAGCATGATGGTGACCTTCACCTTGTCTCCTCCGGAGAGGAAGCGCGAAACGTGACCCTTCTTCACTTCAAAATCGTGTTCGTCAATCTTGAGGCGGAAACGGATTTCCTTGATCTCAGCGGTGCTCTGGTTTCTGCGAGCTTCACGTGCCTTGATCTTTTCGTTGTATTTGAACTTGCCGTAATCAATGAGCTTGGTTACAGGCGGTTTGGCATTGGGCGCCACCTCGACTAAATCGAGACTCGCCTCACGTGCCAAATTCAATGCGACAGAGGTTGCGATAACCCCAACCTGCTCGCCGTTCGGGCCGATCAGGCGTACCTGAGGTACGCGAATCTCGTCGTTAATCCTTGGTTCGTCGCTAATGATGACTCCTTATACTTGCTGCCTTGTTCATTCCGCTGGACACCACATGGAAACCGGCACAGTATCAAGTCCTGAGCTGCATGACGAAAAAGATTCGCAATGAATCTTCACTTTCATTCGCACGTGTAAGCGAATGATGAAATGATACATATCATTTCTTCGACTTCAGTCGGACCCGAAACCGCAAAAGGCTTCCAGGTGGGGCACCCCAACGGGATAATCCACTTTCCTGATTTCTCAAGCGTTGAATATAATACCACACCCTCGGACATTACTGTCTGAAGTCATGCCATGTGCTCATGCTATCTGTGTCGCGCAAGCCAACATGGATGCGTGGATCACTTCACCTGAGCGAGATACTCACCATATCCCTTGGCTTCCATCTGATCCTTGGGAATGAAGCGCAGGGAAGCCGAATTCATGCAGTATCGCAATCCACCAAGTTCCTGCGGCCCATCATTGAAAACATGCCCAAGATGAATGTCGGACCGTGCTGCGCGCACCTCTATCCTAGGTCTGCCAAACAGCGAACGATCCTCACGATTCGTCACCGTATCCGTCGATATCGGCTTGGAAAATGCCGGCCATCCACAACCCGAATCGAACTTGTCGCTTGAAAGGAACAGCGGCTCGCCACTGACGATGTCAACGTATATTCCCGGCTTGAAATTCTCATCGTATTCATTTTCAAATGGCCGCTCGGTACCTGCGTTCTGGGTCACATCGTACTGCTCGGGAGAAAGCTTCCAGACCTGCTCGATGAACTGCTGTCTTTTGGAAACATTGAGAATCTTCTTCATCGGGATGTGGCAGTATCCCCCAGGATTCTTGTCGAGATAATCCTGATGGTAGTCTTCAGCGGGATAGAAATTCTGCAGTTCCCCTATCTCTATGGCGCTTTCCCTCCCGAAGCGAGTATGAAGTTCGCGAAGCACCTGGGTGAAGGTCTGTTCCTGATCTGAGTCTTCGGCATTCCAATAGATGCCACTTCGATATTGTCGCCCACGATCATTGCCCTGCCGATTCACTGAAAAAGGATCAATGGCATCTATGAACAACAACGCAAGCATATGCGCCGAGACCAAGTCGGGATCATAACTGACCTTCACCGTTTCCACTGCATCAGTTTCGCCGGTACACACCTGCTCATAGCTTGGATTCGCAATCTTGGACTGGGCGTATCCGACTTCGGTTGCCGTGGCCCCTGTGACATTCTGGAAGTAACGCTGCAAACCCCAGAAACATCCACCTGCAAAATATGTTGTTGTCGTCATGCCAAGAATTATTCTCGATTGTTCGAGAAAAGTCTACGACAACCGTCGCATTTTGGCGCAGCGCACAAGCTTTTCAATCGAAATGTCGAGTTTTGTGGCAATTGAAGAAGTATACAAGCTCAAAAACGTTGGAATCGACACAGAGAAGAGCCAAAAACGAGACTTATAGCTAAAAATTGTCACAAAACTCAATATTTCGATCGCACCATGAAGAACAGTGGCCTCGATTGAGCGTCACGTTAGGCTCATGAGGCCGGAAATACCCTGCTCCTTCAATATCTTCCGGTACGGCCCGGCCTGTTCCTTGATAAGTTCGTCAATTGCACGCATGCCAAGCACCTCGACCGGAGCCTTGTCATCGGTGAGTACATAGCCCGACATGGTTGAAGAATACTTGACAGGGATCAAACGCAGGGTCACTGAACTCATGGCATCGGCAAGATCGTCGCTTCTGGTACGTTGCACGGCAGTTTCTGGAAGCGATTCGAATGATAGCCCATCGCTCCGGTTCAACGGCTTCTTGGCAAACAGCTCTCGGTTGGTGGTATCAGGAACATCCGCCGTTGCAACCAGCGGAGAGGATGCGGAACGATTCGTGCCAGCCCCATTCTCAAAGACCGATGAAATCGTTGCTTCCAGAGCTTCGTTGATGGAACCTTTGCCGTCAGAGATCATGTTCATGTTCACTACCATGACTCCACCGGGATTGAGATGATCTCGAACCAGATTGAAAAACTCGGTTGACGACATCTGGAATGGAATGGTGATGTCCTGATAGGCATCGACCATGATCACATCGTATTTTTTTGTATCAGAAGCAAGCCATGCACGACCATCGTATGTGCTTACCGGTATGTCGCTGGGTTCCTTGAAATAGCGGTCGGCAAGCTTGGTGATTGACTGATCGATCTCTACGCCAGTGATTGCCATCTTTGGATAATATTCGCGCAATTGTCGTGCGTACGTTCCAGTACC
Source organism: Bifidobacterium aquikefiri (assembly GCF_002259795.1). Classification (GTDB taxonomy): domain Bacteria; phylum Actinomycetota; class Actinomycetes; order Actinomycetales; family Bifidobacteriaceae; genus Bombiscardovia; species Bombiscardovia aquikefiri. Next base: position 23,309 of record NZ_MWXA01000009.1, read on the forward strand.
CATGCCCAGAATCAATGCCGAGTTTGCATGTGCCGCGAAAGCCGGTGCTGCAAGCGCAGTGTCGTAATAGAGCCCCGTCAGTCCACCTGCCTTCATGGTGACCGATTGCACGCCGAAGAGCACATTGGTGGAGAGAATGGTTCGGTCAGAGAGATCCTTGACCTGAAGATAGTTGTATTCCGATTCTCCTTCATAGGCAAGATTGCGTTCCCAGAATGCAAATCCCGATAACGGCGACACGATCGCTGAGGCAGCGAAGAGCACAATGCATGCGATGCTGGTGATGATGTAGGTACGGCCCGAGAGGAAATAGACCAATGGCAGTGCCAGCAGAATGCCCGCAAAGATAAGGAAGGTCACGAAGGTTCCCACTGTGGGGATGGTAAGGAAAGTCGGCAGAAAAGTGCCGAGAATCGATCCAATCGTATTGCACGCACCGAGCCGTCCGACGATGGTTGCATTGTTCTTCAATGAATCGGTCGTGAATTTCACCAGACCTGGCGTAACGGTTCCCAGCAGGAACAGTGGCGGCACAAATATGACCATGCAGCTGATGAACGCTGCAAGAATAAGAAAATTCGTCGAAATCGTAACAATCAGCACACCAGAGATCGCGATGATGATGTATTTGCCAACGAGGGGAACCAATGCCAGCCATACCGCGGCGAACATGATGCGTCTGTAGAGGTGGTCCGGATCTGGATTCTTGTCTGCCTGACGTCCTCCCCATACGTTGCCTAATGCCATGGCGATCATGATCGTGCCGATGATGATCGTCCACACTATTTGCGAACTGGAAAAATACGGCGCGAGAAGCCTCTGCGCTCCAAGCTCTGCGGCCATCACCGCCATGCCGGAAAAGAATTCAGTAAGATAGAGAAAGATTTTCGAGTTGAGAATCGCCTTTGGCGTGTGGGTTTCCAGCATGAGAACCTTTCGATACGCTGTCGTTGCTGATATCACCTTACTGCGGTAGCCAATCATGCGCTCAAAGAACATCGAATGTGTTGCATCGAAAACCGCTGACTTCGACGCGCTATTGGACTCATTCATCGCATGCCCCATCCGCGGTGGTCTGTGCTTGTTAAGATGCACCTAAGATGCAGATGTGACGAAGGTGGGTTGCAGCCCGGCATATCCGAAAGGTCAGCAGCCGTCAACGCACCCCTGACACGTTCTGTTCTGTGTGTTCTGCAACGCGATGCGAGGATAGATAGCTATGGAAGATGTGCGTTCAAGGCAGCATGATTCGAACCATGCCGAGTCAGACTTCAGTGGCAGCATACGAGTGTGCGTCATCTTTGCAGCAGGAGAATATTTTGGAAAAACTGCCAGGATTCCTCAGGATGCGTATGTCATAGCGGCTGATGGCGGCTTCGATCATTGCCTCAGCCAGCACGCTCATGCCGATATAGTCATGGGCGATTTCGATTCAATCACCGTGGATGTCCCCGCCGGCACAGCAAGCTTCCATGTGCCAGCCGAGAAGGATCTCACCGATACCGCCAGTGCGGTTACCCTAGGTTGGGAAAAGGGTTGTCGCGAGTTTCATATCTATGGTTCATTGGGTGGTCGACTCGATCACTCGATAGCCAATATGCAGCTCGTGGCAGGCTTGGCCAATCATGGTGGCATAGGGTTTCTCTACGGCGCAGATGTGGTGGTAACGGCAATTCGTAACGGCAGTCTGACTTTTCCAGCCTTCACCTGCCCGGAACGTACGATGCTTTCAGTCTTTTCGAGTTCAGACGCTTCACTTGGCGTGAATGAGAGAGGGCTTAAGTATTTTCTCGACAATGCAACCTTGACAAACGACCGTTCCAATGCGGTGAGCAATGAGTTCATCAGCGGCACGCCGTCTCAGATCAGTGTCGAGACGGGAACCATCCTTGTCACTTTCGCATCTGAAGCCGAGGCACCGAACTGGTCTACACGAGTCGCTCAAGAAGCAACATTTGACACCATAAGCACACAAGTAACTTCAGCTTTGAACACGCCAGGCAACAAGAACGCACACCTTGTCTAATTCTTTAACTGAGAGCCAATTTTCGTGTGTATCTCTTTGATTCCTGCGATAATTCTCGTGTGAACAGAGTTACTGAATCAATTCATAAGTCATCCGAGGACGGCAGTGCACATTCCCCGGATCAGGGTAGAGACTTCAGCAACGACAAACCAGAAGATGCAATTGGATTTGTCTGCTACAAACCTTGCTCGACTTGTGCTAGAGCCCGCGTTTGGCTCAATGACCATCACATACCTTTCAATGAGCGTGACATCAAGGACGACAACCCTTCTGCAAGCGAGTTGAAGAGATGGTGGGAAATGAGCGGTCTTCCTCTGAAGCGATTTTTCAATACCTCGGGACAGTCATACCGATCATTGAACATGAAGGACCGACTGCCTCAGATGTCAAACGAGGAAGCGTTGGAATTACTTGCTACCGATGGAATGCTTGTCAAGCGACCCATAGTTGTGAGCGCTAACAATATTCTTGTGGGATTTCGTCCCGAGGAATGGCAGAAGGCTCTGCTCTAGTACAGGCACACTATTACAGTAAATGGTGTTGAAATAACATATCGCCACTGCGTTCTGTGGTTCTCGCAGGCGTATGGCCCAAATCCCATAGGGAGATGTAAATGACAGTAAAGATTGGCATTAACGGCTTCGGTCGTATCGGTCGTCTCGCATTCCGTCGTATCTTCGAGCTGCAGCATCGTGGCGGTGAAGCCGGTGACATCGAGGTCGCAGCAATCAACGATCTGACCACCCCATCGATGCTGGCATACCTGTTGAAGTACGACAGCACTCATGGCACATTCAAGCACGACGATGGCACTCCCGTTGAGGTCACCTCAACGGATACCGCAATCGTCGTCGATGGCAAGGAATACACCGTCTACGCGGAAAGAGATGCCTCCAACATTCCGTGGGTCAAGAACGATGGCGTTGAATTCGTGCTCGAGTGCACCGGCTTCTACACCTCGGCCGCGAAGTCCCAGGCTCACCTTGATGCCGGCGCGAAGAAGGTTCTTATCTCCGCTCCTGCCAAGGACGACGTTCCTACCGTTGTCTACGGCGTGAACCACGAGATCCTGAAGCCAACGGACGCCATCGTGTCCGCAGGATCCTGCACCACCAACTCACTCGCCGCCATGGTCAAGCTTCTTGATGACAAGTTCGGCGTCAAGGTCGGATTCATGACCACCATCCACGCCTATACCGGCACCCAGATGCTGCTTGACGGACCTCGCGGAAGCAAGCCACGCAACAACCGTGCATCCGCCATCAATACCATCGAACACTCCACCGGTGCTGCAAAGGCAATCGGCAAGGTCGTTCCTTCGGTCGATGGCAAGTTGCAGGGCCACGCACAGCGCGTTGCCATCCCTGATGGTTCGGTTACCGAACTGACCTCCGTACTCGAGAAGAAGGTCACCGTCGAAGAGATCAACGATGCTTTCAAGGAAGCATTCTCCGATACGGATTACTTCGGCTACAACGGTGACGGCATCGTCACCTCCGACATCGTCGGCGACACGCACGGTGGCGTCTTCGACCCAACGCAGACCGACGTGAACCAGGCTGGAGATGATCAGCTCGTTCGCACCGTTTCCTTCTACGACAACGAGTACGGCTTCACTTCAAACATGATCCGCACTCTGCTCTACTTCGCTGAGATTTCTGAGTGAGCACTGCACCGTTCCCCTCTCGCTGAGAAATCGGAACGGTGATTGACAAAAGGCGATGACCCCACGGAATGTGATTTCCGTGGGGTCATCGCCATATCACAGCCTTGTATCAGACAGATTCATATCGCCAGGCTTGTGTCACAGACTTGTGTCACAGACAAGTTGCGCAGACTCGTATCATACGAGATAGCGGGCATCGACTTCGACTCTCGGACGGATGTCCAGATTGGTCAGATGGACGTCCTGTGGCGAATCCACAACCATGAGAATCATTTCGGCAACGCTCGAGGCATGAATGTAGCGGTCCGGCTCATAGTCCAGACTCATCTCCGAAGAGATGGTCCTCAGCATCGTCGTATCGATCTGACCGGGATAGAGCGTCGCGACACGCACTCCATTGGCCGACTCCTCAAGCCTGAGCGTATCGGCATAACCACGCAGGGCATGCTTCGATGCGGCGTACACGGCATGCTGTGCCACTGCCCGCTCCCCTGCACCCGAATTCACGAAGACGATCGTTCCACGTCGATCACGCAAGGATTGAATGAGCCCATTGACGATAAGGGCCTGCGAGATCACATTCGTTCTCATCGTCATGTTCCACATATGCTCATCGGCTTCGCAGGCCCTGGAAGTGTGGCATACGGCTGCAGTGAATATCAGCGCGTCAAGCGTCCTTCCCTGCATCGAAAGCAACGCTTCACGAATGGAATCATCGTCCGACAGATCCAGGCTCATGGTCTCTACGCCCAGCTCCTGGAGGGTAGACAGGTCACGCTTCGAACGCGCAGTTGCAATGACACGCCAATGCTCTCTTAGAGCCTTCACTGATGCAAGGCCCACGCCTCCGCCCGCGCCGATGATCAGAGCTGTTCTCTTCTCTGACATATCACACTCCTTTCCATAGTCGCTCGTGGACCTTCCCGATCATCCAAGCCAGCTGCATGCTCTGACCGTCGTGAATGTCCACTTGCCGCATTGCCACGGTGCACCGCATTGCCCAGGGATTTCTCAGATCATGCATTCTTGCCGAGGTATGCTTCCTGGACCGCCGAATTCGATGCCAGGCTTCTTGCAGACCCCTCAAGAACGATCGAGCCGTTCTGCAGTACGAACCCATAATCTGCGATCGAGAGCGCCAACTCCGCCTGCTGCTCGATCAGCAGCACCGCAATGCCCAGATCGTCGCGAAGCATCTTGATCGCATGCAGCACCTCATCGACAAGCTTGGGAGAAAGCCCCATCGTCGGTTCGTCCATGCATATCAGCCGGGGCTTGCTCATCAGAGCACGTCCGAAGGCAAGCATCTGCTGTTCGCCGCCGGAAAGCGTTCCTGCAAGCTGCATATGGCGCTCCTTCAATCGTGGAAATCGTTCGAATATCTCATCTACATCCTCGCGGACCGCCTTGCCCGACTTACGGACGTAGGCGCCGCTCAGCAGGTTCTCAGTGACCGTCATCTCGGGAAATACATGCCTGGCTTCAGGAACCGAGGCGATGCCCCGTCGAATCCTCTGCTCGGTGCTGACCCCCTGAATGTCGCGGCCTTCGTAGATGACCTTCCCACTTCTCGGATTGAGCAGACCGAGCACGGTGCGCATGGTGGTGGTCTTCCCTACCGCATTGCCACCGAGCAGAGAGACGATTTGTCCGGTGCGCACGTTGAGTGATACGTCATAGAGGGTCTGCACAGGGCCATATCCGGCATCCACATGCTGGACGTCAAGAATATAGGGATGCTCGACCGAGATCGGCAGCTTCCTGTGCTCGGAAACCTGATGGCCATCGACAACCTGAGGATCGGGAACGACTTCGACCGTCGAGGCCAGACTCGCCAACGATGCCGAAGCGGAAGACATCGCCGGCTCCTCCGACGCTGACGATGATGTCGAATCCGCTGAATCCACCGATGCAATCTGCCTGTCGCCTCCAAGATAGGCGTTGATTACCTTCGGGTTCCTGCGCACGTCGGCAGGAAGTCCCTCCGCGATGATCGAGCCGTTGTCCATGACGACCAACCAGTCGCACAGCGCCATGACGAAATCCATCTTGTGCTCGACAAGCAGCATCGTATGCCCCTTTGCCTTGAGCTCGAGAAGCTGCTCCATCACCTCGGTCGTCTCAGTCTGATTCATACCGGCCGTGGGCTCGTCGAGGCAAAGGAGATGCGGTTCGGCAATCATCGCACGGCCTATTTCCGTCCTTCGCTTGTTCGCATACGAGAGCGAATAGGTCTGATGCTGGCGCATGGGTTCGAGATGATCCCCGAAGGACTTGACGCTCTGGTCAACGCCATCCTTGACCCCTGCCATCTCCTTGCGTGACTTAGGTCCAGGAATCAGGCTCAGGCACAGCTCCCCGAGTAACGATGCCCATTTCACCACGGGATAGTCCTGAAGACCCTTCCATGGACGGGATGCGGTCATGACCTTATGCAGTCCCATCTCGAGATTCTCATCGACGCTCATGGAACCGAAGACCCTGCCATTCTGGAAGGTGCGCGCGATGCCGACATCCGACACCGCAGTCTGCCGGAAGTGCTCGATATGCGTGCCCTCGAAGACTATCTCTCCCGAATCGGGGTTGAATAGTCCTGAGATCATGTTGATAGTTGTGGACTTTCCCGAACCGTTGGGACCAATGATGCCAACAGTCTCGCCCTTATGGATCCGCAGTGAAATGTCGTTGACTGCATGCACCCCTGAGAATGACTTGTCGAGATGGTTGACTTCCAGGATGGCCGGCCGTGAGGCCTGGTTCGGCTGCTGGCCGCCAAGTGACTTGTTGTCTGCCATGTGACTACTCCTTCTTTGCGAACAAACCCTGTGGACGGAAGATGATGATGAGAATGAGCAGCACTCCGTAGACGATGATTCGACCGCCCGACATGAATCGAAGCAGCTCGGGTGCTCCCACCAGAACGATTGCACCAAGTATCGTGCCGACCGGTGAGCTGAGTCCTCCCAGGACGGCGATGGTCAGCACCAGTGAGGATGTTGCGAATGGGAACATCGAAGGGTCGATATAGGTGTATTGATGTGCCATGAGTGCGCCGGCGATGCCCGCGAAGAATGCCGCGATTGCGAATGCGAGAGCCTTGTACGCCGATGTCCTGATGCCGATGGATTCCGATGCAACGGGATCATTGCCAATGGATTCGATTGTCTTTCCAAGATGTGACTTGCGAATCTTCGTAATGACCAGGAGCTCGATCAGCAGGAACGTCAGAACCAGCACATATTGCAGCTGGGGTGTGAAGAGCGTGAACCCGAAGAGCTGGGGGAACGGAATCCCCGTAATGCCAAGCGAACCTTTGGTTATCGGCTCGAACACACGGATCAGTGCGACCGTTATCGATCCCACTCCAATCGTTGCAATGGCGATGTAATGGCCCGAAAGCTTCCATACCGGGAAGGTGATGATGCTGGAAAAGATCGCCGCAACCAATCCGCCGCAAAGCACTCCGACCAGGAAGGAAGCATGCAGCTGCCCCACCAGAATCGCCGACGTGTATGCTCCCAGGGCTATCGGACCCGCCTGCCCGAGTGCGACCTGACCGGCTGAACCGGAAACCATCGTCAGTCCCATGGCCGCCATCGCATAGATCATGATCTGAATGCCCACGCTTGAGAAATAGTCAGTCGCCAGGAATGGAGCCACGAGCGCGGCGACGATCAGTATCGGCCCAAGCCATCTCGGAATTCTGTAGGGTTTCGCCCCTCCCGAGAATGATCCGGTCATCGGCTCGTGCAACACCTGCTTCTTTCCGAAGAGGCCGTTGGGACGGACGAGAAGAATGATGATAAGCGCGCCGAAGGTGATCAGATCATGCGCGCCATCTCCAAAGGCGTACACTCCCAAGGCTTCGACTATACCTAGGGTGAGACCGCCCACGACGGCTCCCGGCATTGAGCCGAGTCCCCCGATGGTCGCAGCTATGAAGGCCGTCATTCCCACTGAGGAGCCGCTTGTCGGGCTGACGTTCGAATTGAACATCCCGACGAATATGCCTGCGACTCCCGCGAACGCGGATGCAATGACGAAGGAGATGTTCTGGATTCGCTTCACCGGTATGCCCACCTGCTTGGCTGCCTGGGTGTCCTGTGCAGTCGCCCTGATTGCCTGACCCATCTTGCCATATTTCAGGAATGCCGCCATGCTCGCCATGATGGCCACGGTGAGTAGCAGCATCACGATATCGGAGGTCCCGATTCTCACTCCCAGGAATTCGATGTTGTGCGATGGCAGCAATTCAGGGAATGACCTCGTTTCCGTGCCGAAGATCATCTGCGATGTGTTATCGAGAATCATGCCGACGCCTATCGTCGCCAGCAGGGCCGCCACCGATGGGCGGTTCTGCAGGGGCGATATCACGAGCGTGTTCAGTAGCAGCCCGATCAGACCAGTGATGAGCGCAACCAGGATGATGGTGGGCACTATGCCAAGTCCCAGAACGGAACCAAGCCACCAGGCAATCATCATTCCCATGCCGAACACTGCGGCGTGTGCGAAGTTCGCCACGTTGGAGACTCCGAAGATCAGCGACATTCCGAGCGCGACTATGGCATACGCGTTACCGTGCATGAAACCGGTAATCAGTGTATCTACCATGCTTACATCCTTTCTTCATGAACGAGCGGACCGCATCCGCCGCCCTGACCGCCCTGACATCTTCGATGATCGGATATTCGGGGCGGTTCGGGCGGCGAAGCGTCGCGCTCAGTCGGTGATCTGGAACTTTCCGTCAGTCAGTTCAAGCTTGAGGAATGACGTGCTGTCCATTCGACGCGTGCTCTGATTGAACTTGAACGTCGTCTTCGTGCCGACATAGCAAGGGAAGTCGTCCACGGTCTTCAGCGCCTTCTCGACGCCCTCTCTGGTCGCGCTCGTCTTGTTCATTCCGTATGCCAGATCTATGATCGACGCATATGATGTCTGGTTGAATTCACCGGGGTCGGTCTTGTAAGCCGCTCTGAATGCCTTGACGAATTTGGCAGCGTTGGGGTTGGTTGAATCAGGAGTGAATGGACCAATGAGTCGCGTTCCCTCGCCATTCGAACCGGAGAGCTTGATATATTCCTGCGTGATCTGCCCGCCATAGAACAGCCCCGTATAGCCAAGCTTATCGCGCAAGGTGTTGACCACCAGCGCACCGTCCGGCCCATAACCGATATGCACAACTGCGTCGGGCTTCGCATCCCTGGCAGGAATCAGTATTGGCGAAAGATCGGTGGAATCCGCCAGATAGGAGGACTCATAGACGATGCTGATGCCGAGCTTCTTGGCTTCCTTCTTGAATTCGGCGTAGGCCGACTTGCCCCAGTCATTCTCGATGTAGACGGCTGCGATCTTCTTCGCCTTCTGCGCCACCAGCTCTGCGTTCTGCTTCTGGAAAACCGCCTGACTGAACTGTGGTGTCCATACATAGTCGCCGGTCGAAGTGAAATCCGATACCGAATTGTTGAACCCGTAATGGACCAGCTTTGCCTGCTGGAAGGTTGGCGATGCCGCCATGGATGCGCCGGATGAATAGTCTCCTACAACCGCCACCACTGACTTGTCCGCCGCTATCTTGGGGGCGATCGCAGCGGTCTGCTTCGGATCCGACTGCGTGTCGAAATACTTCAGCTCAAGCTTCTTCCCCTGCACACCACCATCGGCGTTGACCTGCTTGACGCCAAGATCAAGACCCTGCTTGAACATCTTTCCATATTCTGCGTATTGTCCCGTCTCCGGATACATGACGGCGATCGCCACGCTTGATGAGCTGCTTTCGCCGCTTGTTCCCGATCCGAAGGTTGAATTCTGTGCGCATGCGCTGGTGAAGAGCAGCGCACCTGCTGTGCAGACTCCGAGGAGTAGTTGTCGTATTGAAATGTGATTGTTTCTTGTCATGATTGTTCTCTCTGCGATGTGTGTTGGTTATGGTGCCATGGATATGCAGGACTCGCGCAGGATCATGCCTCTTGCAGCAAGGTGAGCGCAGAATCCGAGGCCGGAGTCGGAATGGTGCAGCTTGGGGCCAGCAGGAACGGCTTGCCCGCCCGAGATTTGAATGTTTCGCTGAGCTGCTCGCCCACCTCGTCCAGATGCTGATTGTCGCCAAGGAGCGAATAGTTCACACCACCTACAGGCGTGATTCCCATGTCCTCGGTTATTTCAGGGTTGTCAGGCAGGAATTGGTCCCATTGCAGGGCGCTGATTGGATATGAGGTGAACCATTGCGGATGCGAGTTCTTCTGGCAGGTGTGCAGCACGGAGATCTTGCCGTATTCCTTCAGCTTCTCGAGAATCTGAAGATCGTATGGCGTCGAGAATTCCTTGAATTCCTCTTCGCTGAAATACCCGTCGCTCGCCGTTCCCGTGACCGCATAGAACAGTCCGTCGAGACCAGCCCCGCCATCCTCGGGGGCTGCGACAAGTGCGTCAAGGTAGTCTATGAAGGTGTCGGTTATCGCCTGCAGAGCCTTCTTGGCCTCTTCCGGCTGCTCAAGAATCAGTTCCTTTCTCGTGAAGGTCGTCTCTGAGCCGTATACGACCATATTCGGATACAGTGGAAGGCCTGCCAGTTGCAGCAGGGTCGACAGCGGCGAGAACATCGTCTGTATGGTCACGCGATCCGGGAAATGTGCCTTTATGAGTCTGGCTCCCTCGACATGCTCTTGGAGAATGTCGGATTCGGCGATCGTCTTCGCAGTAATCGAAGCCACATCGGCCGGCTTTTCGATTGCCGCCTTGAGCTGCTTCTGGACGGGAACGTCGCCATAATCGTTGGGCAAGAACTGCGCTCCCCAGACTTCCGCGAAGTAGGTGGCTCGTGGATTGATCTTGATCCAGTCCCAATCCCACTTCTCCACGAAGTCGATGGTGTGCTGGGCGAAGTCCTTTGCATCGTTCTCATGCCCGTTGAAATGCTGCCATGCGCTCCTCAGAAAGGGGGTCGTGCTGTCGGAATCGATGATCCCGGCGAATTCTTCGGTTCTGTTCCTTGTCATGTTCTTCTCCTTGATATTGCGTTGATGTGGATTGATGTGGATTGATGTGGTTGAAATTGAAGTTGGTCGATAGGAAGCAGACCTATGCAAGCCCGTCCCCGTGCAGGGCGCAATACATGCGGTCGAAGCTTTCCTGAAGCAGTGGATATGGCATCGCCGTGTTCATCCGCACGCAACCATGCCCCACCTTGCCGCACTCACTGCCATCGGTAAGGGCGATTCCTGCCTTCTCGACGAAGTACCGTGCCGGATCGTCTATTCCCAGCGGGTTGAAGTCAAGCCATGCGATGTAGGTACCTTCGGGGTGGATGTAGCCGACATTGCTGAAGCGGCCCGACATCTCGTCGTCGACCAATGCGATGTTGCGTCTGACATAGTCCATGGCTTCGGAAAACCAAGCCATGCCGTGTTCGTATGCGGCCACCGTTGCGACCGCACCAATGGTCGCCGTCTGATGCTCTGACCACATCTCCCTTCGATTCCACAATTCAAGATCATCTGCGTTGGTGAGAATGACCTGTGCGCACTTGGTTCCGGGAATGTTGAAGGATTTGGAGACCGATGTCGCCGTAACTGCCTGCTTCGCCGTCGTCTCGTCGATCGAGGCAAAGGGAATATGAGTGTGTCCGTCAAATACAAAGGACGCATGGATCTCATCCGAGAAGATGCGTGCCCCGTATTTCCTGGCAAGCGCAGATATGTGCAGAAGCTCATCCTGGGTCAGCACCTTGCCGATGGGATTGTGCGGATTGCACAGGACGAAAGCCCTGCACCCATTCTGGAATGCCTTTTCAATGGCATCGAAGTCGAAAAGCCAGGAACTCTCTTGGCGAAGCATGTCGATTTCGATACATTCGATGTCATAGAGCTGTGGAACGCTCAGAAAAGGCATGTATGCGGGAGTCGGCACGATTACCGAGTTTCCGGATTTAACGAAGTCTCGCAGAAAGATCTCGTAGGCCTCGACAACATCGGGAACCACCTTGACGGCTCCCGAATCGACCTCCCAGCCATACTGATCGCGTTGCCATGCAGAGCATGCATCGGCGACGCGCCTCTTCCATGGATCTGAGATATAGCCCAGCGCGCCCTGCCTGGTGCTTTCAATCATCGCTTCCTGGATGCACGACGCAACGCCATAATCCATTTCCGCGATGAAGGCACCGATGCAGCCAGGGTATCGGGTCCACTTGTCGCCGCCGAGAGCTGCGAGGTCTTCTGCTTCAAGTGCATCGATCCGACGCGCCTTGAAACCGGTTTCTTCATATGCTGCTGTTGTGTTCATGCTGGTATTGTGCATGAATTCGCCGGCTCATTTCGGCACTATCTATCTGTAAAAACTTCAAGCTTGACAAGAATGCTTATATCCGTTAACACTGTTAATCCATTGTATTTCTACAACACATGGATGTCCTCTCATTCTCACTCAAGCAGGTATTTCCTGGCAGCGCGGCGCACCTCCGCACGAACCTGCCGCAGCGACGGTCTGTCGTCACCCCGACGCATCACAAAGAAGACGGAGCGGAATGCATTCGCATCACGAATGGGACATGCCTCCAGACTCTCTCGCACATGGGTCAGTGTCGCCAACCTAGGTACTATCGAAACCCCCATGCCCACCTCCACCAGATTCTGGGTGGCCCAGTAGTCGTCGGTGGAATGAGTGATGTTGGGCGTGAAGCCTGCAGCCTGAGACAGCCTCAGCAGGTTGGCCTGGCACATCGTGCATCCAGCGATCCACTGCTGCGATTGCACGGAAGAAAGATTCACCGCCTGCCGGTTTCTCTGATAGTCCTTTGCGACATCACTGGATTTTCTTACCAGAAGCAACAGCGGGTCCCGCCCGAATTGCTCCATATTGAAATCCTCATGACTTTGCATAAATTCAGGAAGTGCATTGTATCGAAATGTTATTGCGCAGTCCACGCTTCCCTGCGACAAGGATGCCATCGCTTCCGGCGGTTCCATCTGTGTCAGAGTCACTCTCACATCAGATGACCAACTCATATGGACCAGAACTCTCGCGATGAAAGTCGAACAGGCGGAGGGCGGTGCCACAAGTCTGATGTGCGAGGAATGATCGCTTCTGAGGTGCTGAAGGTCCTCGACGACCTGGGTCAGTCTACTGTCGATCAGCTGACCGTGACGTGCGCATGTCAATCCGGCCTGTGTGAGCTCAACCCCTGATGCCGTGCGGCGGACCAGCGTCATGCCGCAATCTTCCTCCAATTTCTTGATTTGCTGACTGATCGCAGGCTGTGACCAGCCATTTTCACGCGCCACCGCCGAGAAGGACCCCAGCCTCTCGACGTTCCACAGTGTGACGAGTGCCTGCGGATTGAAACGTTTCATGTATACCCCCATGCGTCGTATTCCCTATGTAAGCAGCGCTCATGCGCTGATGGAAGGCATCCCTGCGTTCGTTGAATTGCCCATGCCCCTTGAAAAGGGCGGCCGCATCGCGCGGGTAGTGCAAACAATACCCACAGCTTCGCGAACGCAAGGTTTCGTCCATGCAAACTGCATATTCCTACGTAACATTCCCTCAGCGCAGCCATGAATCTATGATGGTGTGCGTGAGCAGAAAATCCAAGAAGACCACCGGAAGGGCTTCGACCCCTGCAACCGTTGCGCTCGAAAGGGCCGGGATCGAATTCCGTACCGTTGAATATGAGCATTCGAGCGAGCACATGGATGATGGCTATGGCATTGAGGCTGCCGAAAAACTGGGTTTGGACCCCAAACGCATCTTCAAGACGCTTCTTGCCGACACAGGAGCGGAAAGAGTCGTCGGCATCGTTCCCGTCAGCGGGCACCTCGATTTGAAAGCCCTTGCGGCAGCAGTGGGCGCCAAGAAGGCAAGCATGGCAGATCCTCGCCGAGCCCAGAGAGAAACCGGCTACGTTCTTGGAGGAATTTCTCCGCTTGGGCAAAGAACACAACACCGCACCGTTCTGGATAGCAGCGCGCTTGCATATTCCGAGATTCTTGTTTCTGGCGGGAAACGTGGGTTTGATATCGGCATCAGTCCACAGGCACTGCTTACTGCACTCAAGGCAACAACGGCCGATATCGGCACGTGGTAGAGCTGGATTCTCCAGTTTGCCGCTAGTATTGTTAACGATAACATACTTGGGAACGATCAATGAAGATTCCCCGTGGTAGGCAGCAACTGACCCTACCCCTCATAATCATGGGAGCGCATTATGACCTTGACTAACATTCAGAGCACTGCACAACAGATGGCAGAGACTGCTTCTACAGTGAGCGCCGACCGACACACAGGTTACGTGCCAAAGCCGATAACGGGACAGCAGTATTCGATTTCGTCCGGCCCATACTCTGCCACCATCGCCGAACTCGGTGCAGGTCTGCGCACCCTCACCTTCGAAGGACATGACATCGTGGTGTCATATGATCCGAACAAGACTGTTCCCTGCTGCAATGGCTATGTTCTCGTACCGTTCCCCAATCGTCTGGAGGACGGCGAATACTGCTTCGAAGGCACAGATCACGCACTTCCCATCGATGAGCGCGAGAGGCAGACGGCACTACACGGTCTCGGATACCGCTACATGTGGGAACTGAAATCGCTTGCGGACACGTCCGTGACGCTCTCCTGGCGCGTTCCAGCCATACTCGGCTACCCCTTCGACGTTGTGGTCACCGTGACCTATTCACTCGGCTCAGAGGGTCTATCCATGACCTGCTCCGCGGAGAATCTGGGAAGTCATGCAGCTCCGTGGGCATTCGGCATTCATCCCTGGCTTTCCAATGGCCGTGCCGGTTATGGCAATGACGAGATCGAGGCAGACAATGCGCTTTGCTCATTGCGTCTTCCGGGCAATACCCATGTGATCGCAAGCAAGGATCGCCTGCTCCCCCAAGGTGAGGAATCCGTTGAGGGCACCCCATATGATCTTCGTAACACGACTTCGCTCACTGGCAAGGTCTTCGATGATGCCTGGACCGACCTCGACCGAGCCGAGGATGGTTCATCGACCGCCATATTCACCCGTTCTGATGGAATAGCGGTTCATCTGAAAGGCGATGCAACCGTCAACGCCTGGCAGGTGTGCACCGGGACCGGATTCCCCGCAGATGCCCATCCCGCAGGTGTTGCCGTTGAGCCAATGACTGCATATGCCAACGCCTTCAGAACCGGCAGAAATCTGGTGACCATCCAACCAGGCGAACGTTATTCGACAACGATTTCCTATCATATTGAACGCGTGTGAGAACGCTGCTCCCAACGCGTGATTTGAATTGGTCTGGACAATGTGGGATAATTCATCAGGCTTATTCGCAATGGAGTAAAGGAGTCCATCATGGGCATGCGTGGACGTAAGCGCAAAGATCGTCGCAAGAAAGCCGCTAACCACGGCAAAAGGCCAAACGCCTGATTCTTAGCGAACATAAAGATCCCCGACGCTCTCACCCTCACTGCTTTTGCGGTGTCAGAGAGACAAAGTCGGGGATTTTTTCATATTCTATGAAGCGCTAAAGGGCTATAGCACCAGAGGTGTGTGGGGAATCGTTTCCTAGTTCTTGTGGGAGTGGGTGTTGCTCCTGTTTGATAATTTTTACGCTGGTATAACGGCACGGCACAAAGTATGTGTGAAACATGCCGTGATGCGTTCTTCCAACTGGGGTTTCGACTGGTTGATAACCCTGTTTGACCTGGGAGGCATGAAAGCAACACTGTGCCCGTATTGCGGCACCATCGTGCATCGCAACAGAACCACGAGAGCGGGAACGACCCGATATCGATGCCCGCTATCCCGACCATCCCGACCATCCCCACCTCCCCTGTCATCCCGACCGAATGTCATCTCGAGTGAGCGGAGCGAGTCGAGAGATCTCACCCTTGCGAGCATCGACAGCGAAGATCCCTCGACTCGCTACGCTCGCTCGGGATGACGGAAGAGGAGCATGGCATCGACTGGAACGAATTACACGCCAGCACACCAGCAAAGACCAAAAACCCACACTTCAGTGCCTATAACCCGCGCCAAACCCTGTGAAACTTATATACAGAACAACGTTACAGCTCATTGACGAGAAGTATCGTCATGCTTCAAGTCCGAAGTGGTTTCATCCATGAACTGGTGCAAACGCCGCAACAGACACTGCGGCGCGACCTGCGGACGAAGATAGTCTCGCAAGGTCTCAATCACAGCACGCTCATGGGCATCACAGCATGTACTCGGGTCAAAGCACTGGGAGGATGTGCTCACCTTGGTAACCTCGATGCTTGTCCGGACCAGTCGGCCATCAGAATCTCGGGTCAATGATACGTGCTCGGTATGCTCAATCCGACCGTTCATATCCGCCCCTTTCCGTGATGCGTGGTGAATGTGTCACCGCTGACTTGGACCCCATGACCCTCATCATGATCGTTACTCTTCTCCATTAACTGTATCGCCGCCCATGGCTTTCGGATTCGCGGTCGGTGAATTATTGCTATCAGCGGCATGGGAATAATCTCGAGCTTCCACCTGTGCCTCTTTATCTGCATCCTGCGCATTGTCATGTGCATGATTGCCGTGGTTGTGCTTGCCGTACCCTCTCTCGCGCGCATATACGGCAAGCTCGCCCTTCAATTGAGCACGAGCGCGATTGAGTCTGCTCATCACCGTGCCAATCTTGATGCCCTCTTCTTCAGCGACCTGATTGTAGCTTTTACCGTCAATCGCTGCGTCAATGAAGACCTTGCGACGTTCTGGACTCAGCTTTTGCAGGGCAGCCATGATCTCCTTGGGCGCGAAGTTCTCAAGATATTCCTGCTCGGCAGATTTCAAACCCTCCGAAGAATGAGCGGAAGCGGAGTAGATATCCCAATCATCGTATTCACCGGTTGAATCGTTGGCTCGCTGAGGTCTGCGCTTGGCTTTCTGATACTGGTTGAAAAAGGCATTGCGCTCGATGGTCGTCATCCACGCCTCGAAGTTGCTGCCAATCTCGAATCGATCGAATGCCTTGAATCCACGTTCGAATGTGTCTTGAACCAGATCCTGGGCATCGTCGGGATTGTTGGTAAGCTTCATGGCTTGCCTGTACAGTGCATTGACGGCAGGCATAGCTAATTCTTCGAAGCGTCTGCGCTTTTCTTGCAGCCGTTCCTTACTTTCCTCTTGTTCCACAAGCCCCGTCTGATCCGCCACACCTCCATTGTGCCATTGCCGACGAATAAGCATTGTTTCGGAGTGTCCGTGTCAAAACGCACAATTACGGATATGAACGATTTGGCGCAAAGCGAGCAACTTCTGAAAACGTTGGAATCCGCACCGCAGCAAACCAGTGAAACCGCATTGTCGAAGTCATGGCTTCTTGGCTTTGATACTGAAACGACAGGGGCACGTCCAGGGCGCGACGCGATTGTCTCGGCAACGCTTGTGTTGAGAGATCCCGAGGGTGGCCACGCCAAGGATGTGCTCGGCGAATGGATCATCAACCCTCATAGACACATGAGTCCCGGGGCAAGCAAGGTGAATGGTTTCACCGATGACTATTTGCAAAAGCATGGGATTGAACCGGAAGATGCCCTCGAATCCATCACACAGGTGATTGCAAGCGCACAGAACAACAATATTCCATTGCTCGCCTATAATGCACCTTTCGATGTTGCCATGCTCCAACACGATTTGGGTCAGTGGAAGCTTGACAGTCTCGAATCCAGAATCACGAACGACAACATACTCGTTGTTGATCCTCTGGTAATTGACCGCGCTGTGTCACATCGAAGTAGCAAGCGCACGCTGAGCTATACGACAGAATATTACGGCGTTGAACCAGATGGGGATTTTCATAATGCAACTGCTGACACGGTTGCGGCAGTCGATTTGATTCAGCCCATGACCACGCTGTATCCGCAGATAGGTCACCTCACCATTGGCGAACTGATGGCTTGGCAGCAACATGCACATAGCGTCTGGAAGGACTCCTTCAACCAATGGCTTGTGTCCAAGGGACGACGCCCCATACATGATGGATGGTTCGAATAGTCACAATCGCATCACCATTGGCGTTGTAGACTTGCAATGATTTTCTGTGATACTTTGACCGGTCAATGAAACATAGTGCTGCACCGCTACCATGGAGAGATATGCGTGGCAAGGGATTCGGATGATGCACATGCCGGATTTGCGCAATGGGTTTCATGGATGATGATCGTTTGGCACACATGATGAATGAAGAGATTGAAGGAATACTGTTATGGCTCTAACCTTGGCTTCTGCAACTCAGCTGCTGAAACGCAATGGTTTGTTACGAGAACTGATCGGTGAGGATCGCTGGACCTTGGATCCACACTCATTCGACAATGCAGACACCAACTTCACTGACATTACCTATGACACGCGCAAGGTCAGTCAAGGCGCTCTGCTGTTCTGCAAAGGGCAGTTCAGGGCCAAATTCCTTGACAACATCGACGACACTGGCCTGGCTGCATACGTGTCGGAAACTCCCTATGCCGACAAGACAAGCTCGGTGGGCATTATCGTCAATGACGTCCGCAAGGCAATGAGTCTGCTGGCAGCCGAGTTCTTTTCCAGGCCTCAGGACAGCATGACGGTAGTGGGAATCACCGGCACCAAGGGCAAGACGACCACCGCATATTTTGTGCAAAGCATCCTCAACAGTTTCAGTGGCAATAAGGCGGCTCTGTTTTCTTCAGTAGACAATTGCCTTGATGGCGTGCATTATCAGGAATCAGATCTTACTACGCCAGAATCCTTGGATATGTTCCGCATGATGAGCGCTGCTCTTGACAATGGCATGCGCTATCTCGTTATGGAGGTCTCGTCCCAGGCTTACAAGGTGGATCGCGTATACGATCTGCATTTTGACGTAGGCGCTTTTCTGAATATTTCACCCGATCACATCAGTCCAATCGAGCACCCTACATTTGAGGATTATCTGTTCTGCAAGCGTCAGATTACAAAAAATTCATCCCACCTTGTTCTTGGGCGTGATTGCGCTCACGCAGATTTGATCCGTGAAGATGCCAAAGCCTCATCAACGACCGTCTCAAGCTTTGCACTGGACGAAAGCCGTATGAACGATGAGTCTGCACCTTCCGATGACGTTTGCCGTGCTGCTGATTGTCCTGTCAATGACGGCATAGCAACTGTTTGCGCAGTTCCCACCTCGGATACAGAGACCGAGAGCTACTCAATGTATGTCTCTCATGAATCTCTCACGAAGATAGGCGACTTTACGCTCTCCATCGAAGGGGCTTTCAATGCGGCAAACGCTGCCGCTGCCATCGCGATTGCGCTGCATCTTGGCATTCCGCAGGGCAGCAAAGCTCTCCATGCTTTGGAATCGGTGAAGATACAGGGCAGAATGGAACGATTCTCGGCACGCAACGTCATCGCATATGTCGATTACGCGCATAACTATGCGAGTGTGACGGCACTTCTTGACTTCGTTGACCATAAATACGGATCTAAGCATCCACGAATCACGTTGGTAACAGGTTCTGCCGGCAACAAGGCCTACGACCGACGCAAGGAAATCGTCGACGCTGCACAGAACCGTATCGCACGATTCATCTTTACCGAGGAAGACACGGATACCGAACCCCATGTGGACATCTGCAAGCAGATGCTTGGCTATGTCAGCAATGACTCGGTCGAGGCAAGCATCGTCATGGGCCGCACCGAAGCCATCACACAGGCCATTGAGGAGAGCGAGATTCACCATGAAACTCTCAATGTCATTCTTATCATTGGCAAAGGCGAGGAACGTTGGATCAAGGATCACGGCAAGCATAAGCAGTATGAGGGCGATGATATCGCAGTTGAGCGCCTTCTTGCGAAGTACAATCGGCACGTACAGGATTGAGGGATCGTTGTGAAAAAGTTTCAGCCATTTCTTCTCGGCAGTGACATAAATGTGTATGGCATGGCTCGCGCCTTCCATGAACAATATGGCATCGTCTCGAAGGCATATGCACACTTCCAGCTTGCCCCAACCAAATACAGCAGGATCGTCGACGTCACGATTGTCCCAGAATTCGATGAACTCGATGCCTTCAGACACTACATGCTGCAACTTGGCGCTTCATTCAAGGCGCAGCACCCGGATACGGTTGCCCTGCTCATTCCTTGCAGCGACGTGTACGCCAATCTGCTGAGTCAGTGTGGCGATGCATTGCGCAAGTATTTTGTCTATAACACTCTCGATGACGATATCAGCCATCGACTGAGTTACAAGAGCAGTTTCTATAAGATCTGCGAACAGTTCGATCTTCCGCATCCGCTCACCAAGACTGTCGATAAGGCAGCCGTTGAGCGAGGCGAGTACCGGAATCTACCCTTTGGTTTTCCTGTTGCCATGAAACCAGCCAATAGTGTCGAGTGGCTCAACATCGATTTTGAAGGGCGAAAGAAAGCCTTTATTCTCAATACTCCTGCCGAACTCGAAAACGCCATCCAGAAATCATACAAGGCCGGCTACACATCTGAGATGGTCATTCAGGACTTCATCCCCGGCGATGACGACCGTATGCGCGTGTTGAACGCTTATGTCGATCAGCATCATCGGGTTCGCATGATGTTTCTCGGCCACCCCCTGCTCGAGGATCCAACACCGGTTGCAATAGGCAACTATGCTGCGATTCTGCCGGATTACAACGAAGAGGTATTTCGAAAGATCGCCACGTTCCTTGAAGCGATTCAGTATGAAGGCGTGGCTAACTTCGATATGAAATTCGATGTGCGTGACCAGACATACAAGCTTTTTGAAATTAACCTGCGTCAGGGCAGAAGCAGTTATTTTGTGACCCTGAATGGCTTCAATCTCGCGAAATATTTCGTTGATGACTTGGTCGAAGACAGCAAATTCGATGGACATATCGTCTTTGGACGTGGCAACAAGCTGTGGCTTGAGATCCCACGTTCCATCTTCAAGACGTATGTTGCCGACAATGCTGACAAGAGAGTTGCACTAGAGATGATGAAACGTGGTGATTGGGGTACCACCCTTGAATATTCTCGAGACATGAACCCCTTGCGTTGGCTGCTCATACGGCATATGTTCAATATTTACAAGAGGGGCTACAAGCAGTATTTCATCAAGAAGGCGGATAAATCATGAAGCAATTCTTTGCAGTGATAGGTGGTATGGGCACACTCGCCACAGAGAGCTATATCCGACTTGTTGATGAACTGACCCATGCTCATGAGGATCAGGAGTTTCTCGATTACGTGGTATTCAACGATTCAAGCGTTCCTGACCGCACTGAATTCATCTTGGGCAACAGTTCAGAGAGCCCATTTCCCTATATTGCAGATGATATTCGCAAGGCAACGGCCATCGGAGCCTCGTTCATTACGCTCCCCTGCAACACGGCGCACTATTTCTTTGACGAGCTTCAGGCACTCACGCCAGTCCCGATCATTCACATGCCCAAAGTCACGATTGAGCGTATGTCGAAACTCTACCCCGCTGCTGAGCACCCGCGCGCGGCTTTCATGGGCACGCGCGGCAGTCTGGTGTCTGGAATCTATAGCACTGCGGTCAAGGCAGCAGGGTATGAATTCGTTTCTCCCGATGAGGCCATTCAAGAGAAGATCAGCTACCTGATCTATCACGATGTAAAAGAGACCGGCAACCTTAACAAGGATCGTTACACTGAAGCCCTTGATGACATGCTCACGGGTCTTCATTGCGACATCGTGATCCTCGGCTGTACCGAACTTTCGGTATTGAACGAGGCATTCCCCATGCCTCAGCTGCCCATCGTCGATGCACAGGCGGTTTTGGCCGATGAAACGGTCAAACAGGCGAAAAAATTGCGCTGAATCATCCCAATTCGAAAACCTTTTTGTTCATTGTGAACTTCTCAAAGTATCAAGACCAGATATCGCTGCCTTCGTGAGCTCAAATCAAGGAAATCGAGCTCTTATACTGCAGTAAGTTCACAATGAACGCAATGCTTGCATATTCCGGACAGCGCGGACGCATTCAATGACTCATTTTCTGGGAAATGACGGCAGTGACGCCGTCATCACGCATGGTTATACCATACAACGCATCAGCAATGCTCATCGTGCGCTGCTGGTGGGTGATGACAATGAGCTGAGCATGCGAACGCAGATCTTGCAGCGCGTTGAGCAATCTTGTGAGATTCACGTCATCAAGGGCAGCTTCGACTTCATCCATCACATAGAACGGGCTTGGACGCGCAGTGAAAATTGCAAAGAGCAAAGCAAGAGCCGTCAGGGAACGTTCTCCGCCAGATAGCAGAGAAAGCTGTTTGACGCGCTTGCCCGCAGGACTCGCCTCAACAATCACACCCGTGTGCAGCAAATCATCGGGATCCTCCAGGCGCAGACGTCCTGTTCCACCAGGGAACAAGGTGCTGAATACCTTGGTGAAAGCCTGTGCCGTATCCTCGAAAGCCGTTCGGAATACGTCCATCATCGTCGCATCAAGATTCTTGACCAAGCTCATCAGATCATCGCGAGATTGCGTCACATCATTGCGCTGCTTGTTAAGGAACGCATTGCGCGATTCCAATGACTCGTATTCCTCGGCAGCCAGTGGGTTCACCTTACCCAGCCTCGCCAAATCACGTTGAGCTTTCTCCAGCCGAGACTGCTGTTCTTCGCGAGAATATGGAATAGTCATGATCCGTTCATCGGGTGAAGCTGCATGCTGTGGATCAGCACCACTGATCTGGCCGTCTTTGACACTGCGGTCTTCGCTCTCACGAGGTTGGTCATCGCGGGATTCTTCATCACTGCCATCAAGCAATTTAGGCTTGCCTGTTTCATCCAGTACAGGTATCTGCTTATCGGGTCCAAATCCATCGATGAGTTCGGTGAGATTCAATCCCAGTTCATCGGAAACCTTTTGCGTAAGCTGGCCGAACTGAGTCGCCAATCGCTCTCGTTCTATGTCCAAAGCATGCTCTTGCTGCTGCAATGCGCCGACCTGTGGCTCCTTGCCATCTCTGAGTGCACGCAGATCCTTCAATTGAGCATCATGCTCGGACGCTGCGGACTGCAAGGCATCACGCTTCTCCTGGGCAGATGAAACTGCAGCTTCTACAAGGTTGATGACCTGCTGCGTTGCACGAGCAACAGCAAGTGAGTTATCGTACTGCGCCTGCAGCACAGCGTTCTTGCGCTGAATACGTATACGTCTCTCGTCGGCTGATTTCGCATTGTCCCGAAGCATCTGGGATTGTCTGGTCAATGACTCTGCCTTGGAAACGGCCTCGTTCCAAGCTATTTTGGCGGTAACCTCCTGCTCGCGAGTCTTGGCCAGTGATGCTTCGAGGGACTTTTCTCGCTGGCCGAGTTCGTCAAAACTGGCCTGTCCATCGGAAGAACGTTCCGCTTCGTTCAAAGCCTCTTGCAGATCATCGAGTTTGACTGCATGATTGTGTGCATCATCGTGAGCTTGGCTGCTCTTTGTCTCAGCATCGTGGATTTGATGGCCGAATTGAGTGATGCGTCGCTGCAAATCGTTCAGTGAGTCACGCATCTGCTTCAACCTCAGCTGAACCTCGGTGCGCTTATTACGTAGAGATTCCAAGATCGAACGTGCAGCGCTGTGCTCTTCACTCAGATGCTTCACCGATGTGGTGAGCTCATCAAGTGTTGCATCCATTTCCTTGACCTGTTTCAGAGCAGCGTCTCGTCTCGAAACCAGTGCAAGATCGCTTTGTGAAAGGGAGGAGCCGCCCGATGCTCCAACAGCATTCACGACATCGCCGTCCGCGGTGACCGCCTGCTGCCATCCGTCGTGGATTGCCGATCTTGCCTGTTCAAGCGAATCGACTGCGGCAACATCAGATAACAGCATCCTTACCGATTGCAAGATTGATACTGCCATCTGGTGGTCGACACCGCTGGATTCCCTGACTGAAATGTATTGTGCGAGCGAGCTAAATCCGGATTGATGCGGATTTGCCGTGTCGAAATCTCCCAAGCTTTCGTTGATTGCTGTACCTGAGCTTGGAGAAATCAGCACGGCCTTGCCCAGATTATTGTCGCGGACGTGCTGAAGGGCCCGGTCAATCTGCTCTGCATCAGGCACAACCACGGCATTTGCGAATACATCCAGGGCATGAGCCACTGGCTCTTCCCAACCGGTCTTCACGTGAATGAAGTCCGCAAGTTTTCCCATTACATCGATGGCATCGTCTTTTTCCAAAGCTCCTGAAGCATTGCGGCTCTCCAAGGTGTCATTGAGCGCGTCAGCCTTGGCCTGCAATGAGATTATTCGACCATTGATCTTTCTTTGCCGTTCATTGGCCTCATTGAGCTTAAGTCCCTCGGCTTCGTATGATTTCTGTGCCTTGGCGAGCTGGTCATCGAGGTCCTGCGCATCCATGTGCTCGCTCTGTGCACGCATCTCGGTATGCCTCGTCTCGAGATCGCCCAGCTGCTGGCGTAGATTGCCGATCTGGCCTTCAAAATCCTTGGCTCGGCTCTGCGATAGCTGCAAAGCCGACTGCTCGCGTGCAATCATCTCACGAAGCTTGGAAAGCTGACGTTCACGCTGCTGCGTCGACTGCCGAAGCTCATTCAACGTCTGGCGGACTGAGGCAAGGTGCTTTTCGAATCCTGCGCGTTCCTCCGTGGTCCGATCGAATTTCAGGCGTGCATCATCAATCAATCGCTGCTGCGCCTTCCCCTGCTGTTCCAGCTCTTCAGCTCTGTTGCGCAACATCTGGGAATCATCGCCGACTGCCTGTTGAATTCTTCCCAGTGCTGACTCACTGCGTTCATGAGCCAATGACTGTAAGGAGCGCAGCCTCTCCTGGATCCTGGTGAGCTCGTTGAATCCGTCATTCAGCTCGCGCATTTCAGGACTTGTGGTACTGCTCAGACTTTCAATCTGCTCGATCTGTGACTTGATGGTGACGAGTTCACGCTGCTGTGCGACTAACGCTCCGCGCGCCTTGGTCAGTTCAGCCCGCACGGTATCGCGACGTGAACTTAGCGTCACTGCGTCCTCTGCCAACAGCCTGGACTGTGCATCGCGCAATGCAATCTGAATGCCGTCTGCGCGCCGAGAAATCCTTGCCTGCCGTCCCAAAGGTCCGAGCTGACGGTGGATTTCACTTAAGAGATCATCAAGTCGAGACAGGTTCGTCTCGGTATTCGCCAGCTTACGCAACGCTCGTTCCTTGCGCTTACGATGCTTTAAGATGCCGGCTGCCTCTTCAATGAAAGCTCGATGGCCGGCCGGATCCGCTCGCAGGATCGAATCGAGTCTGCCCTGCCCTATGATGACGTGCATCTGAGAGCCAAGGCCTGTATCGCTCAACAGTTCCTGAATGTCAAGCAACCTGCAGGAAGTGCCATTGATGGAATATTCCGATCCACCATTTCTGAAAATCGTACGAGTAATGGTCACTTCGGAATATTCGATGTCCAGAGCATGATCGGTATTGTCTATTGTCAGACTGACCTGAGCACGACCGAGTGGCGGGCGCGACGATGTGCCGGCAAAGATCACGTCTTCCATCGAGGTACCGCGCAAGGTCTTTGCACCCTGCTCCCCCATGACCCAGGCCAGAGCGTCTACAATATTCGACTTTCCAGAACCATTCGGCCCCACAACAGCAGTGATTCCTGGCTCAAAGCGTAAGGTCGTTGCCGATGCGAAGGATTTGAAACCTCGTAGACTCAGATCCTTCAGATACATTACGCTCTCTCCGCCTTTGGCTTCTTCAAGTCAGGATTATCGTGCTCCTTGAGAAGGATACGCGCATCGCCTGCAGTGACAAAACTGCCACAAATCAGTACGCCTCGCCCGTATCCAACACCGAGTTCATCTTCGCTATCTACCAAGTCAACGGCCTTCTGGATCGCATCGGTGAGCATATCCTCGCGAATCACGCGGTCACGACCAAAGACGCTCACAGCAATTTTCTCAAGCTCTTCGGCGGGCATGACCCGATCACGCCATGAATTCTCCGTCACCACGATCTGGCTGAGCAGAGGTTCCAGAATCCCAAGGAATTCCTCGACCTGCTTGTCCTTCATCATGGCGACGACGCCGACGAGCTGTTCGAAGTGATAGCTCTCTTCAATCGCATCGCGCAATGCCTGAGCCGCATTCACGTTGTGACCGCCGTCAAGAATGATCGTCGGGGAATTGCGAATCTGTTCGATCCGTCCAGGAATCTTCACACTGCCCAGCGCCTCTGCCACCAAATCACCGTCAAGTGTGCCATTGACCGGCAAGACAACCTCGGCAGCTGCGAGCGCCTCCAAGGCATTGTGTGCTTGATGCTTGCCGAATTTGGCGATAGGAACCTGTTCGTATCGCCCGTTCGGGGTGACCAATGTCGCAACCTGACCACCCACCGCAGGGATTCTTGATTCAACGCTCATTTCCTGACCGTCACGAATCAGCTCGCGTGCCTGATTGTTGTGGAATGCTGCTTCAATGATCGGCATGACCTTTTCCGCATGAGGCTGCGGTCCGACGATGACCGTTGAATTCTTCTTGATGATTCCTGCCTTTTCGGTGGCAATCTCCTCTACGGTATTGCCAAGCCACTGCATGTGGTCCATGTCGACAGGCCCGATGATCGAGACATCCCCATCGAGCACATTCGTCGCATCCCACAATCCGCCCATCCCGACTTCAATGACGGCAACGTCGACCGGAGCATCGGCAAACGCCCATATGGCCATGGTCGTCAGAACCTCGAAGAAGCTCATCTTCGGGTCTCCCCGTTTGATGGACTCCTTATCGACGATATCGATGAAATCCTTCACCTGGTTGTATACGTCGATGAATCTGTTGTCGGAAAGCTGCTGACCATTGACGCATATGCGTTCGGTGATCTTTTGCAGGTGCGGCGAAGTGTAGAGTCCGGTGCTCAATCCATAGGTTCGTACGATGGTTTCGACCATACGAGCGGTCGAGCCCTTGCCGTTGGTGCCGGTGATGTGCACGATGCGGAATGACCGTTCCGGGTGACCGAGAAGATCGAGAATCATCTTCATTCGATCGAGATTGAGGTTGGTCGTATTATGTTCAGGCGGTCGTTGCATGATCAGCCTCTGAACATCCTGCAGACTTTCTCCGCCTTTATTTGGTTCCTCTAATGACAAGTCGCGCCTTCTATCTCGTCTTTCTTCCCCCGGATCAGGGCCACTCGACCATTGTAAACGAAGCGTGATACGCGTTTCAGGGTTATTGCACGCTCAGAGACGAACGCATTCATCGAGGGACTATGTAATCGTTCATGGGTAGGATGGAATGTGTTATGTGGGAAGTTAGATGGCCATGGTCGGCCGAAGGAGAGTCATGTCGGAAGTGGAAGATTTGAATGCTGTAAATTCCAGCGAAGATAGTCCAAATATTGAAAAACGTATCAATAATCGAACGCTCAGTCCTGTTTCGCAGAATTTCAAGAAATTTATGACCACCGGATGGGGCAAGGAAGATACGCACGTCAGGCCACTCGAATCAAGCGAATATACACCGGAACGACTGGAAACACTGGGCCACAGATTCCCAGGAGACCGCATCGTCATTCCTGCGGGTACGCCGAAGGCGCGTAACAATGACTGTGACTACGCATTCCGTCCCGATACGACTTTCGCCTATTACACGGGTCTTGGTGAGGATCTCGAGCCGGGAGCCGTTCTGGTGCTGAATCCCGTCGCACCCGGATCTGCCGAGGCAAATGCCGGGAAGACTCATGTTCCAGAACTGTTCGTGCATCCACGGGCAGACCAGAGCACCGAGGATTATTACCGCTCCTCGCAGTATGGCGAATACTGGGTCGGTCCTCGCGCTGGAATCGAAGAGCTTGGCACCATGACCGGCATTGAGACGCATGATATCGCACAACTTTCCGATGCTCTCGCCAAGGATGTCGGCACCGAGCAGAATGCCGTTCGGCTGCGCGTGGTGCGTCAAGCCGACGAAAAGGTAACCGATCTGGTTCAGTCCATCCGCCGTACGCATGGCTTTGATGATCCCGACAAGAATCGCAGCGTCGATGGCAAGCTTCACGAGTTCGCGGCCGAAGCGCGCATGCTCAAGGACTCCTACGAGGTTGGCGAAATGCGCAAGGCCATTGCAGCGACGAAGGACGGCTTCGATCGCATGCTCATCCGTTTGCCTCAAGTCAAGGACACCACACGTTCCGAGCGAAAGCTTGAAGGAGCATTCAACGCAGTAGCTCGCGAAGAGGGCAACACCGTTGGTTACGACACGATTGTGGCATCAGGCAGCAATGCGCCCATCCTGCATTGGATGCGCAACACGGGTGATGTATCTTCCGGAGATCTGCTCCTGATCGATGCAGGTGTTGAGGTAACGAGCCTATATACGGCAGATATCACCAGGACCTTCCCCGTTTCAGGCAGGTTCACGCCATTGCAACGCAAACTCTACGAAACCGTTCTGAAGGCGCAGCAAGCTGGATTCGAAGCGGCGCAACCGGGAGCAACATACTCGAATATCCATCATGCGGTCATGCGGGTGCTTGCAGAGGCGCTCCACGAATGGGGCATCCTGAAGGTCAGTGTAGAAGAGGCACTCAGTCCTGAAGGCCAGCAGCACCGTCGTTGGCATGCCTGCGGATGTGCACATCATCTGGGATTGGATGTTCATGATTGTGCACAGGCTAGATATGAGTCATATCAGGATGCACCGATCACTCCGGGAATGATTTTCACAATCGAGCCTGGTCTCTATTTCAAGGACAATGACCTTCTTATTCCGCCCGAGTACCGCGGTATTGGCATTCGCATTGAAGATGACGTGTTGATGACCAAAAATGGCCCGGAATGGCTTTCTTCTGCCATTCCCAAGCAGGTTGATGACGTCGAGGCCTGGATGGCTCAGCAGGCAGGGAAGGCCTGACCTTTTCGTTCCAGCCGCAATCATCAATCAAGATAACCAGGGAGTATGCATGGCAACACCAGAGTTCATTCTCAAGCTGCGCAAGAAAATCGGTCATGATCCTCTGTGGTTGGTGGGGATCACAGCGTATGTCCACTCCCAGGAAGGCAAGATACTGTTGGGCAGGCGGAGTGATACGGGCGAATGGGCTCTGGTGTATGGCATCAATGAACCGTGCGAGGAACCCGCGGATACGGTAGTCCGAGAGGTCAAGGAAGAGACTGGTATCGATGTAGTCCCCACAGCCTTGGCATCGGTCAAGTCATCTGCGCGCATGCTGACCTATGGCAATGGAGATCAGGCTCAATACATGGACTTGCTGTTTATATGCACGCTCAAGGATGGCGGAAACGCAGAACCTTACGTTGGCGACGAAGAGAGTCTTCAGGTCGGATGGTTCAGTCTCGATGAATTGCCCCAGCCACTTGCAAAAACCACGATGGAGCGGCTTGCCTACGTGCAGGAATTTGAAAATCGTTGCCACAGAGGAGACAATCGCGCACTTTTTGCCCAAAATCTCTGAGTTTTTCATTCATTGTGAACTCGCTTGGGTAGTTACACTTGAAATCGGCGCTCTCGCGTTGAAATTAAGGGGAATCTAGCACTGTATACCCCGAAATGTTCACAATGAACGTTGCCTCCACTACGACACGCCGAGTGACGTTTTTGTATTAACTTCGTTAATATACTATCTATGTGCGCTCAGTGACACCGCCGTCTATTTTTAAAGGAGTATGCAATGAAGCAAGCTGCATCCGAAGGCACTCCTTCATCAATTTCAGAATTGAATCGCTCAAGAATCATCAACTTCCTTTTTCGTAATGGCATTAGTTCAAGGGCACAAATCGCAAAGGCAACCGGACTTACTGCAGCGGCAATAACGAAGATAACTGCTCGACTCATCGACTTTGGCGTAATCAGTGAAACCGGCGATTTGGAAGGTGCAATGAATCGGCGATCGATTGGGTTGCAATTCAACGATTCTCGGTATGAGGTCATAGCTGTGAAATTTGCACGCAGTCTGGTTCAGATCGGCATCTTCGAATTAAGCGGCCGTTGCATAAAGATTCATGATTTCCCACCTGTCAACAACGAAGACGTGATTGACACGGTTTCGCAAATCAAGCAATACATCAAGAGCACCATCGCTCACAATCCTGCCATCGTTGCAGTCGGCATGGCAGTTCCCGGACCATATCTCTCGGATGAGGGTCGAATCATCTCGGTCACGAGCATGCAGATGTGGAAAGAAGTCAATTTCAAGAATGAATTTACACAGGCATTCGCCGTTCCGACATTTATAGAGCATGATGCCCAATCAGGCGCATTGGCCCAAAGTCTCTTTGGCGCTCAGACGGATGGAAACTCACTTGCCTATTATCTGATTGGCGAAGGTGTCGGTGTCGGTGTCATCGACAATGGCAATCTGGTTTCGGGTTCGCGGGGTGTTGCAACGGAAATTGGGCATTTGAGCATCGACATCAATGGCCGACCGTGCGAATGCGGCAATGTAGGGTGCTTGGAGCGCTACTGCTCAACTGGCGCAGTCAAAGAGCTGCTGCAGGAACCAAGTAATAGGGGAATTCTCGAAGATGTCAATGATCTTCTCCCACGGGAAGCATGCAATCGTTTATTCAAGGAGTCTTACGCCGGCAATGCAGAAGCGCAGCGAATAGTCCGCGAGATCGCACGATACATCGCCTATGGCTGCATCAATATAATCTACGGCTACAATCCCAGCCAGATCATCATCGGCGACATTCTTTCTGAGGCCGGCGATACCATGCTCGACGAAGTCAGGCGAATCGTTGCCGAGCGTGTACTCCCCGACCTCATGGAAAGCACCACAATCACGCTTTCAGACCTTCCCACCGATGCAACCCTTACCGGTGCAGCCGCAGTTGCGGCAAGTCAATTTTTGCGCAATCCATCCCGATTTGTTGCTGGAATGGATACGCCAAAACGATGATTTTCAATCCAGAAAATCAGCAAAGTCAACACCCCACGAAAGGAACAACAATGAGCAAACCAATCGCACTGAGCCTGGGAGAACTGCTGTGGGACATGCTTCCAAGCGGAAAACGCGCAGGCGGCGCTCCGGTGAACTTTAGCTATCACGCAACCAAGAATGGTGCCGATGGCTATGCGATCAGTGCTGTGGGAGAAGATGCACTCGGAGATGAGTTAATCGATGCTCTTCATCAAAGCGGCGTGGAATCAATCGTTCAGCGCAACGCATGGCCAACGAGCACCGTCGAGGTCAGTCTGAAGAACGGCATTCCCGAATACACCATCGTCAAGAATGTCGCCTGGGATCACCTGCTCTATACACGCCAACTCATTGACGCAGTTTCCAAGGCAGATGCCGTCTGCTTCGGAACGCTGGGTCTGCGTAGCCAGGAATCGCACGACACGATTATCGAGCTGCTGAAGCACACCGCTCCAGGCACCTTGAAGTTCTTCGATGTCAATCTTCGTGGCGACCATTATTCCAAGGAATTAATCCATGAGATGCTGACCTATGCCACCGTCTTCAAGATCAACGATGCCGAGCTGCTGCTTCTCCAGGACATGTTCGGAATCCGTGGAACCTCGAATGAGGATGCCTGCGACTGGTTCCTTCATCAATTCCATCTTGATTATGTAATTCTCACCGCAGGGTCGGAATTCAGCACGATCTTCAGCCGCACAGGTGAATCATCAACGATTCCAACACCTCATGTGACTGTAGTTGATACCGTTGGCGCAGGAGATTGCTTCTCAGGAACCTTCACCATCAACATTTTGAAGGGTGCAAGCCTGCGCGAAGCACATCGTGCAGCTGTCAATGCCGCTGCCTTTGTCTGTACACAAAATGGTGCATGGCCGGAATACCCAGAAGTCATGCCAGACTTCCTCGCAGAAAGCGGTTACTCTGACGACGAGAAGTGACTGTAGCCTCGTCACTTTGTGCCCCCCCCAAAAAAAGTTGCGTTGAGGAGGTTGTGCTTCATGAGTCGCTTTTCGAGCAAATCGAGCGAAAACCGACTTATGAAGCACAACCTGTGCGCGGAGGGTTCGCCTATTCCACGCACTTTTCGGCTTGAGGCTGTGTTTGGGAATAAAGAGGCGCGTTATGTTGTATAGTTGAATGTCCGACGGAATTGGTCGGGGTTTGATAATTTCATATTGGGGCTGATCGGTTTCGACGGTGACCTGTTCGTCGCAGGGAAGCGTGCCGAGAACGCGGGGGTCCGCTCGTTAATGTCCTCCCGCAAACAACAAGTGCTAAATCTAATCGCACTGAGTTCGCTCTCGCTGCCTGAGCTTCGCGCCAGGAATAAACAGTGAGCAGCTGCTCCGTTCACTCTCTCATGTCTTCGGGGAGAAGCTGAGCGTCATTAAGAAGACTTGCTTGAATCACTGTGCTACAGGATGATTCAGGGACTTTTACTGTGGATATGCCCGCCAATGGTTGTCTGCGACATCATTGGGGGCAGATAAATTGCCACACGGCCAGCAGACTACGCACGTAGAATTCTGAGGGTACGGTCATCGGACCCGGGTTCAATTCCCGGCAGCTCCACGAATACAGAGAAGGTCACTCCGTCTGGAGTGGCCTTTTTTGTTGCCATTCCAGCCTTTTCTCCTTTTATTTCCGGGCTTTCCCGGTTGGCCTGTCTTGACGTGCAGTGGCATGTTTTCGCTTGATATTTCTTGTTTGGTGTGGTAATTGATGTGGTAAAAGCAGTATGGTTCACGGGTGCGGGAGGATGTTATGGCTCGGAGATTCGGTACGCTTCGGCACAAGAGCAATCGGACGAGCGCGTGGATTGAGGCGAGCTATCTGACGCCCTTCTGGGCGTTCGACAAGTGGCCTGACTTGAGGGAGCGCCAGTATGCCAGCTTCGACATTGATGACGATGCCGGTGCGCTGGTGTGGCTTAGGGATGCCAAGCTTCGCATCGATGCCCATTCGTGGCAGCCGGAGCGTGAGATCCTTCGAGAACAGATGCGACGTACGCTCACGTTCGGAGAGTATTTTGATGATTGGCTTGATCAACGTCGTACAAAGTCCGGTGAGCGTCTTCAGGCAGGTACTGTGTATCGGATTCGTAAGGATGCTCAGAACCATGTTCTTCCTTTTTTCGCCAAGCGTCGTCTCGTTGAGCTTTCCAGTCAGGATGTTGACCGGTGGTGGGATGGGTTGGATCATTCGCAGCGCAGCATGTGCATCAATGCGCTCAAAGTTCTGAAGAGTGTTCTGGCATCAGCCAACCAACCAGACAAGATGGCGAGTCACCATTGATTTCCAGAAACCCTTGTCATATCACGACGCCGCGCCCTCGACGTGATGTCGAGACTATACCGGCCTCCATTGAAGAAGTTCATACCATCTATGAGGCTATGCCTGAGCGGTACCGTGCAACCGTGTATATCGCGGTGTTTTGCAATGGCCCTCGTATCGGTGAGATCTGTGCACTTACCCGTGGCAACATTGACTTAGAGCGTATGATTTCACATTCGTACCAGTCGTAAGACCATAGGCTCTCAGCTCATCGGCAGCACCAAGACGGAGCGCAGTGAACGTGACGAGAGTATCCCCCCACAGCTACAACCGGTTTTGGAATCATTGCTCTCAAATGGTTGACGATAGTGATGATTCGTTCGTTT
Organism: Bifidobacterium aquikefiri; assembly: GCF_002259795.1. Classification (GTDB taxonomy): domain Bacteria; phylum Actinomycetota; class Actinomycetes; order Actinomycetales; family Bifidobacteriaceae; genus Bombiscardovia; species Bombiscardovia aquikefiri. Next base: position 56,544 of record NZ_MWXA01000009.1, read on the forward strand.
TTCCGAGTGTCGATGATCCGTCAGCCCCTTTGCATCCAAATACGTTGAGGAGTTGGTACGATCGCGCTCGAATAGTTGCGAATCGACTAGATTTGCGTTTCCATGATCTGCGTCATACGGCGTTGACGGTGCTGGCCCAGCAGGGTGCGACGATGCGTGAGATCATGGATGCGGCCGGTCATTCGGATCCGCAGACCGCCATGCGGTATCAGCACAGTGTCCAGTCGCGGTCAAGGGACCTCGCGCGACAGATAGGCTCTCTCATTCCCGGTGAGGATACCCTCGAATCATTACGCTCCCGTATAGAGGATAACGATCAACGCATACAGGAAAACTCAAGCAACAGAACGCACAACTGACAGCGCAGCTCGCCACTACCATGATGCAACATGAAACGGGCGAACAAGCGAAGAAACAGATCTGATTCCTCCCTCGGGTGTCAAATTGGTGTCCGTCGATCTTCAGCTTTGGCAAAGTGCCTGTTGCCGACAGTCTGTTGTGGCAGGAACCACTTCTTATATAGCTGCGGAAGTCCTCGATGATCTGCACAGTGACGTCCAGCAGGAGTGTTGCTTGGCGGGTGTCCCCCGTGCAGGTTCTGTCCAATTCCATCAATGGCTTGGATATGTCTCTTTTATTCTCATGCGTGCAAGTCCGTTACGCGTCGCTTTGTCTTCGTAAGTCTGATGCTTCCGAGCCTATGACTTTCAATAAGTGTCAGTGTCGTAATCTGTCTCTGTAACCGCAACAGGCCGCCCGCATTCGAGCTTTGCGATTTGAGGAATCTTGGCTTCAGCAGACATGCGTCTCCCTGTTGCCGTGAGTATGTCGATATGGTCTAGATCCGATTGTTGTCATCGAAGTTATTGAGTTACTTTCGATTGTGTTGCGGCCTTGCTTCGTTGCGGAAGGAGTGTCCCTGCGATGGCGATGATGGCAGTCATGGCGATGGTTCCCCAAAATGCAGCCTGGAAACCGGTTGCGGGATGTGTCTGGGTTGCTTGCGAGGTAAGAATGACAGCCACCAGCGCGGTTCCGAAGGATCCACCGACCTGCTGAGCGATACGAGTGATCGCGGACGCGTGCGCCATCTGCTTTCTGCTGATGTCGACATAGGCGACGGTCATGATGGGGATGAGCACGATTCCCTGTCCAACTCCCCTGATGAACAATGCAACGCCGAGAATCCACAGATTCGAAGAAGCATCTGCGAAGGCGAATGGTATTGTCGCTGCAGCCATGACAAGCGAGCCGACAACGGTGACGAAACGGGAACCGAACCTTTCGACCAGTCTCCCGACAATGAACCGGGCAAGAAACGCGCCGATGCCTTGAGGTATCAGCAGGAATGCAGCATCCAGAACGCTGTAGCCACGCAGCGACTGGAAGTAAAGCGGCAGCAGGAAATTGGCGGCGAATAGGGCGGCTCCTGCGAACGTGAGCGCGACGGACGAGATACGCACGGAGCGCACTGCGAGCAGCCTCACATCGACGAGAGCCGCATCATGCCGGCGTATCGCCCATATCGTGAAGCACGTCAATAGAACCGCACCGCCAACGCCTGGAATCAGGACATCAGCACGGGCGAACCCTCCATCAGCATAGACGTTGGAAAGCCCATATAATAGTCCGGCTAACGCAGGGGCTAGGAGCAAACCACCGAGCACATCGAGATGCTCGCGAGAGGCGTGAGAACTTGGATGGTCGTCGTTGATGAACTTGAAAGCGAGAATCCACCCGATAACCCCTATCGGAACATTGATGAGGAACAGCCAGTGCCATGAAAGCCAGTTGAGCACCACGCCACCGAGCACAGGTCCCAGAATTGGTCCGAGTGCCGCTGGAAGGCTCACGTTTGCGATTGCGGTTGTCATGTGTTCTCGATCGATGTTCTGCACCACGAGAGTCTGCATGAGCGGCATCATGATGCCGGCTCCCAATCCCTGCAGTATGCGGAAGACAATCAACGCATCCACGTTCCACGCGCCCGCGCAAGCGGCCGAGCCGAGTACGAACAAGCCAAGGGCAAACAGCCATAATCGCTTGCCCCCGAACTTCTCCTGCGCCCAGCTCACAAATGGAATCGCAATTGCCAATGCAAGCAGGTACCCAGTGCTGACCCATTGGATCGTGGAGACGGACGCATGCAGCTGCACGATGAGCGTGTGCAGGCCAATCGCCACGATTGTCGTGTCTATAATCGCCGTGATTCCTCCGACGATCAGCGCTGCCATGAGTCCAGCGAGCGACTGAGGCGATGTCGATGGTCTTTTTTGTCTGTGTAGCACAATAACCTCCAATAAGGTACGTATACGTCTCTAATATTGCCTTTCACATACGATAGACTGATAAAATAGAAAACGCAAGCGTTACTTATAGGGTGGAGAGTGACATGACATCGACACGACGACGCGGTCAAGCGTTGGAAGCGGCAATACTCGACGCAGGATGGAACCAACTCATCAAGGGTGGCTATACCTCGTTCACCTTCGAAGCCATTGCCGAACGCGCCGAAACAGGCAAATCAGTAATCTATCGACGCTGGCCAGACAAGGAGAAGCTGCTTCTGGCAGTAATCAAACGCCAGGGCTTTGGAGCCCCGTCAGACATTCCTGATATGGGCTCCTTACGGGAAGACCTCCTGGCGCTCCTGCGAACGGCAAATCAACGAAGCGAACGCGCGGCCATACTCCTCAGCACCATCCTCAGCGCCTATTTCAGCGGTGAGATATCACTCACTCCGGAACGATTGCGGACAGCCTTACTCGGCGACCAAAGCCGTGCCCTGACCGAAATTCTCCGCCACGCAGTCGATCGCGGCGAATTACCCACAGGCGACATCCCACCTCGCATCGTCAGATTGCCTACAGATTTGCTCCGCCAGGAAATCATCATGAACCTCAACCGAGTGCCCGACGAAACAATCGTGGACATCGTCGACACGATCTTCCTGCCACTAGTCACTGACACAAGACTTCAGAGCACAGACAGAGAGGAAACACAGCTCAACCTCTCAGGGTCTTTCCACTCGCGCACGGCATCGAAAGAATAATGGTAAACCCTCCGTAATTGCTTGGCCATTCCTTCAGCGGCATGTGCGCTGCGCTTAACGTGTTCTTCCTAATGCCCACCAGATTGTTCTTGACACCCATCCCCCAATGCAAGGATCCGATACTGCTGCAGCAGACGCACCCACCGACTCTTCTCAATCTTGACTTCATTTTTCCACGATATAGATATAGTCAGTTCACAGGCCGTGCGATGTGCAGGAGCATCGCACGCGTCGTCTGGCGCTCGGGACTGTCTTGGAAAGTGTGTAACTGGCTTTGATCGCTGATCTTATGGAGGGATGAGAAGGAGCCGGTGAACATGCCGACTGAGATAATGGCTGGTATGGCAACCAAGAGGGAAGAATCCGAGAATGAACGTTCCGCGGAGATGGATGCCGCCGCCGAATTGGTGCGTTTGGCCAAGCAACATTGCAGCAAACCCCATGAAACACCACGAGCGAACTGGAGACTGCGATCCATCAGTACATGGACTTCTATATAACAACCGCCGTATCAAAACCAGGCTGGGCGGCATCACCATTCGCGAATACCGAAACAGCTAGAATCAACATCAACGGACTAAATCAACCAGAAAACAGTCCGAAGCCCCTGTTGATCTATAACCCACTTATTCAACCGAAACACAACCGGAAAGGAGTGGCACACAAAGCTACTTCATTCCTTGCGGGAAGGTCGTTCATGCTTTGGGTCGAAGAGCATGTCTTGCAGTTTCGCCAGTGATTCGTTCTGATTCCCTGTCCATGTCGCTCCGCCATTGGTGTAGACCATGATGAACAGCTTGTCACCGGGAACCAGCACGGAAGCAAGCTTCTGGAATATGGCATCCTTGTCCAGCGGAGATTGCACGATCCAGAACCCGTTCTGTACGTGGCAGAACAGAGGGAATGACCTGAGCATGATCACCAAACTCTGATGATCCTCCTTTGGAGACCTCAATGTGTAGTTAATCGCATAGATACCCATGGGTAGCACCCCTTCCATTGATGCATCTCATCGCCTCGTGCTTCTACTCTCCCGAGCCTCGCGCGTCATCGGACTGGTTGTGCAGATGCTTCAAATCCTTGTCGATCAGCTCCTGCTCCTCGTCCGGCACGGCATCGCCCTGCATGTCACGTCCGGGATGTGGGCCGAAGTTTTGCTTCATGAAGGAGCGTTCCAGCTTGCCCTCCTGCTTGTTATGTTCACTTTCTGACATATGTTCTCCTAGTCTTCCAATTGTGCTTCGTGAACCATGCTGCTGTTCGCGTCCTCATCTTCTTTGTCGAGCTTGCGGCACAGCATGCACAGGCCAAGACCTGCCTTCCCGGGACGGCGTGACAAAGGCTTGATCGTCTGCCCGAACGGACAGTCGTCATTGTCGTGATAGAACAGGGCCAGATGCGAGTGAAAAGAATGTACTCTCAAATGATCGCCTCCAAAGAACTTTGGGCGGCGTACCCGATGAACCACAGCGTCTACCAAATCTTCGTTGTGGCGAGCCCCGCAAACGTTATTATGCCAACCCACTGTAACATCGGGCTGGCTGTGGGGCTCTAACGGCCTAACAGCATGGCCGCTACAGCCGACACTACACCATCACAATGAACTCACGGCATAACAGACACTGACTGAAGTGAATTGCATCCCAATATTTCTCACTGTCAAACACCGCAGGCCAGAACGGGCGGGACTTCACGGAACTGATCGAGCTCTTCGCCCCAGATGCAACCCTCACATCCGGACGAGGCGAAACAGCAAATGGAATCGACAAGATCAACAGCTTCTTCCACACCTTCTTCGCCCGCAACACTGAACTCCACCACGTATGGAACACCCGACGCGTCAATTCAACACAATATGCCGTTGACTAGGCTGTAGCGGGATGCAGCGCAGCAGGAAAAGTCTTCGCCATCACAGGAACGGACACGGCAACCCTCGACAACGACAATAGAATCACAACGCTGCAAGTCCAGGTTCACTGACACCAAGACAACCCAGCCAACACCAGAGCATGCACTTACAATCACGATTCATCCGACTGAGCACTGAATGAGTAGATTCACGGTATGCATTATTTCGACCAAACTCATCATAAGCCACTACTCGATCTTGACATAAGTTCTATTCGTCATATAGCCGCAATGCCAGGCAATACTCGACTGCATCCACATCGGGATATTCTCTGTACCACAATCCATGCCCGGTACTCTTCGTTGTTGTTCGTATATGAGACTGATAGTCCGCCAGCATCGTTGGGATAGAAGGTCCGCTCCTCTGTGACGAAGACACTGCCGCGGCCATAAAAAAGATATAGTGCCCATCAGCTGTAAATAGATCCAACGCTGCGATCGTTTGGGTGGGTGTCGGACGAGCAACATCCAATCGGCTACGAGCGAGCAGAAAATGCCAGAATCTCATAAGCACAAGGCAGTTCTCTAATTCCCAGCCTGTGCACCCCATCGAAGTCGTCAATACCACTAGTGCTGTTATATCAAAGGTTGTTTCGACTTATTTGCCGAAGACCATATGATCCGCTTTGGCCTGGAGAAGGCCTTCATCTTATACGGCATTGTCAGAGCAGCAATCCATTGACTCATACATGCTGCAAATGGCTTGATGCGGTAACGCAGCTCTCGTCGTGGCCTGTGTCGAATGAGAATGTTGCTGTGGATTGAGTGGCGATCCCTGCCTGTTCCAATTCTTCGATGAACGCTTTCGCATATGCGTCGTTGCGGAAGCCTTGCAGCACGTCGAATGAAATGGTGTCTGCTGCGGCAGTCATGTTGACGGTCATTCCCTTGACATCGCTGCTGTATAGATGCACGGAATCGATGTGGGTTGCGAAGTCATTGCATTGCATGCGTCCGACATAGCTCAGGACATAGGTGTTGATGATCAGATGATCGAACATGCTCATGAACTGTTGCTTCTGTGTGAAGGTTGGCAGACTGTCGAGCTTGTTGAACAGTTCTGTCTGCATGTTTAATGACTTGTTCACCATGTTTGGCGAGCGTTGAGCGGCGATGAGCGAACGATATTCTTGAGATGTCTCATCTTGATCGGAGTGTGCGACCTGAGTCGAATATGGCAGGTAGAAGGATCCGGTGCAGTTTCGACGCGTGTGCTCGAATCCTGCTGCTGCTCGCAGATCGACCGCCATGCTGCATACGATTGGTCTGGCAGTATTCGAATGCAACTTCCATATCGCATGCGAAAGCATCATTGCTACCATGATCGCTGGCGTCGCCCCATGCTCCTTCGCATAGCGCACAAAATTGTTTTGATCTACTTGAATCTCCGTACATCGGCAATCATTCGGCGTTGCTGTGGCTTCGGGAAGTTGAAAGCCGTCCGTAATTACAGGAATCAGCTTTCTCGAATCCACGGGACGCCGCAATGTACTGATTGGCTCCTGCGTCTCTGAGCTATCGGGGAATTCGTTGACGGTGTGGATGCCCTCCGCGCTGAAGCGAGTGTTGTATTTAAGCGAGCAGTAGTAGAACAGCAATGTTTCCATGAATGGCTTGATTCCTCTGCCATCGCATAAAGCATGATGAAATGATATTCTGATGGCGTTCACGGTGAAGGTGACGTCAACCAGATGATAGTCAACCTGTGCTCCTCCCAATGGTCGAAGATCAAGGGTTTCAGTTGCCTTCATAGGAGCCTGGTCAGCGGCCAGATAGTAGTCTGCGCCTTTCAGCACCAGTTGTTGGGTCAGGTCCGGGAAGCGCCTAACGGTATGGTCCAGGGCGGTTTGCAGTGCCTTGCCGTCTACTCTATCTTTCATTCGTGCTTCCAACACAGTGCCCTTGTACCCTTGCGCCCTGTAGAGGAAGGATTGTCCTGAACGTATTTTTTTCATGTGTTTATCGCTTTCATTTGACTTTCATGGCATGTGTTCGACAATGATGTTTCTTCGATCGCGCTCTGCAATGTCAAGATGTGACCTGCTTGCCTGTGCTTTTTGTACGAAACGAGACAATTGCAATGACCAATCCAAGAAGAGACATGAGTATCATGCTCGCGAATATGATGGAGGTTCCCATGGCGCTTGGCGTTTCAGAAGCTTGTGAGGAAATTGCCGTGGCATGTGGACTTGTGCCGACAAGCACGAACACAGAAACGGCAGGTATCAGCGTCCCTGCAATGCTGCGCAATGACATCATTAATGCGTTGGCTCCCGGCTGATACTGTTTCTTAACCGAGACAATGCCCCAGGTGAATGTCGGCATTATGGAGAGACCGGTTATCAGACAGTGGACGAAATAGATGACTGATACGTACCATATGGATGTCGAAACACCGAGAATGCCAAAACACAGCGAGCTCAGCGTGAGAGCGGACATGGAACCTATGACCACGGTCTTGGGGCCGAAGATGTCGAGCAGTTTGCCTCCGAGCGGGTTGGCGAGACCGAAGACGAGCAATCCCAGTATGAGAATCGCGTTGACCTGAGACGTGGAGAATCCCACGACTTGCAGCATGTACGCTCGGACTGCGAAGAATCCAGCAGCAGCGATCATGGAAATTACGCCTACGAGGATGATGGAGGGAAGAAAACTCCGGTTTCTCAGTAGCTGAAAATTGATGAGAGGGCTTGCGCTATTGCGTTGTCTGGCCCAGAATGCGATCAGCGCCATTGCCGAGAGCATGAGCGTTCCGGCTATTTGTGGATTTCGTAACCCAAAATATTCGACGTTGAGAATGCAATATTGGATTCCAGCCAGACCTGCGCAGCACAATCCCAATGATGGAACATCAAGGAGCACGGGTTCCGTATCGAGCACGTCATCCATGATGTTCATGCTGCAGAGCAGCACTGCAATGACGATGGCAAGCAATCCCCAGAACAGTGGCTTCCAACCCATGGATGCGGTCAGATTTTGTGTTATCAAGGTCGCTATCAGCGTAGACACTGCCACGGAGAGTCCGAACATGCCCATGACAGTTCCCGATGCTGAGTTTGGAAACAGCGCCAGCAAAATCATCTGGCATATGGATAGCATCAGTCCACACCCAATCGCCTGGACAATGAGCAAAACCATGAGCAGCGTGAAACTGGAAGCAAGTGCAGCCGTGGGCAGCCCGAGCACAAGGAAACTGAGACCACAGATGAACAGTAATCTGGTGCTGAATCTTCTCATCAGGAACACCGATGCAGGCACCATGCTGACAACTGCAAGTGAAAAACCGCTGATAAGCCATCGCGTCTGTTCCAAATCAAAGCGTAGGTCAGATGTCGAAGGCGATATTGCGATCATGCTGGCATAGATGAAGGCGCAAATCATCGATGCGAAAAGCGTGAGAGCCACGATTTTGTGCTTCTTTGAGAAATTTATTCGTATCAACTTGACCCCTTGCCTTCCTGTGCGTAACTCATTCAAAAGCAAGGGTTCCCCGACCATTCTTGTATTGGCGAGGTTTATTTCTTGCTTGATGAGATTTCTTCGAGGGCTTTCTGCCTGAATGCGTTTCCGGCATCCTTTTGGGCAAACATGATGCCTCCGGCAATGATGACGCCGAGTCCGAGTGCCATGCCGAACAGTCCTGAACTTTGATTGGCGTGCTGCGATTGGGTAGATTCCAAGAGCACGTTCTGCATGACGACCACGGACAGGAGAGCGTCGGTGAAGGAGATGAGCTTGATTGCTGAGTCCATGGGGTTACGCTCTCTTCGTGAGACAACGAGTCCTCGAACAGCGATGCCGATCTTGGTGACGGTGATGGTTGCCACGGTGATGGCTATGATCTGGTTATAGGATTTGGCCTTGTCATTCATGAACATGATGGCCGAGAACGCGGCATATGAAACTCCAATGACCCCCAGCAGCAGTCCCGTCCTATGGTAGACGGTCATCTCGCTGGCGAGTCTGCTGAGTACATCGTCCACCCTGCGCAGGCTCTGGTGCTTTCGCACGATGATGAACCGTGAGACGCACAGGACGACGTAGTAAGCCGCGTTCACGATGAACAGCATGGAATTGGTCATGATGCCAAGGGCAAGCTTGACCAGTGCCATACCTATCCCACTCGCGACCGAAACCGTGGCGGCAAGTATCGACTTGTCTATGACGGCCATCGCTCGGTAGGTGTTCCATGCTGATTGAATGTGACGTTTCATGAACGGCTTTCCTTTGGCTTGCATTGGTGTGATGTGACCGTTCCATCAGAACGGTTCACTGGGGTGGCGTTTCCCGCGCCTTCCACAGGACGATTCCGACTGTTGCGCAGATGACGGTGATGATGGCGGTTGCTATTTTCATGGTATTTCCTCCTGGTTATTGTTCTTGGTTGTTGTTTGTTATTGTTCAGTGAATCAGGCGGGCAGCCTGTTCACCAGTCTGGAAAACTTGTTCTTGTTCCTGTTCAATGAGAGGATTGAGTTGGGCCGTTCGCGATGCCCTGATGCCGAAGTAGGCGATCGCACCACCAGCCCATGCCACGAGTCCTATCGCTCCGACGATGATGGGGAACGCTCCCAGAGCCCCCATGAAGAGGGACACTGCGAGGAAGACTGCACCAATGATGCCAAGCACCACTGCGATGCTGGTTGCGATGCTCCTCTTGGAGCGTTCCATACGAGCGATCGAATCCAGGGAGTAGTCGGCCTTGCGCTGCAATTCCTGGAGCAGAGGCTTGTTCTTGATTCTGCGATCGCGTCTGAAACTCAACGTGGTCATGTTCGAACGTATCGCTGGGAGCAGGGGAAGCGGCCTGATTGGGGGACGAACCTCCGAGCTTTCAAGGTTCCATCCGAAATTGCGGTATGCATCACGGTAGAGAGGCTCCAACTGCAGTGGCGCACGGACCTTGGTATATTCGTATCCTGCGTAGCTAGTTTGCTGAAGATTGTTTGCTGATGTTGCGTTGCTCATGTCGTGCTCCTAGGTTGTGGTCGCAATGTGTCTGCCGGATGATTTCACTCATCTGCGGCTTGTATGATTATCTTCATCCAACTTGCGGGAAAATGAATCATCTGTGTGAACCGAGTCCACTACTGCAATCGCAGTAGAGGCACGTTGAACATTCACACCATGAGAGAAGGGAAGCAATCCTTGCAGAACGGCATGAGTCGCAGCAGTCACGAACGAGCTCCGATGTGGCGGCTGACGCCACGAATCGTAGAAGTGTCGCTGGTGGTGGTCATCCTGCTGGCGGGTCTTGTCGATTTTTACACGCTCGCCTCTTCGCATGGCCCATGGCAGGCGTATGCAGCGCCCTCCATTTTGCTTCTTGGCGTGACCATCGGCTACCGATTCCCCTGGGTTGGTCTGGCATTGATTGCCATCGTCCCCTTCATCACTCTGCTCTCAAACGTTGACGCGGTCGCAGCATGGTCCATGGTGTGCTTCGCCGGCTTCCTGCTGACCTTGCGCGGGCTGCCCACCCTTTCAGTCGCACCTTTGCTTGCGTTGAGCGTTTTCGTTTCCGCTGGCCTGTCGATTGGTACCATAGACGTTTCCATCGATCCAAGCCCTTCAATATTCGCCTTCGCTGCCGCCATGGGTGCGGTAATCGGCGGTTCCATCCGGGGCAATGAACAATATCATCGCGAAGTGCAGCTGAGGATCCAGCAAGAGCAGACAGCGCGTAGAGCGGCCGTGGACCGTAGCATCGCCCAGGAACGATTGCGCATCGCTCGAGACCTGCACGACAGCGTGGGGCATCAGATTGCCATGGTCAACATGCATCTGGGCGCTGCGGAAGTCTCACTGCCACCCGATGAGCGCACAGTCCGTGCAAGCCTTCAATCCGCTCGCGAATCAGTGAAGGAAGTACTCAAGGAAACGCAACAGATACTTGCAATCCTCAATGTCGGACGCGACGAACAGCAGCTCGAGGCAACCCCTGGCCATGAGCTCATCACCCATCTCATCGAGTCATATCGCACTGGCGGCTTGAGCATCGAAAGCCATGTTGAAAGTCTGGGAGAAGACGTTGACCCGCAGGTCAGCATCGCCGCGTATCGCATCGTCCAGGAGGCATTGACGAACGCTCACCGCTATGGCGATGGCATAGCCTCCATCACCGTGAAGCGCGATGTTCAGAAAAACCGCGTATATATGGAAATCATCAACGGATACGGTTCACGCAACAGATCCTCGGAACCCGGAGGAGGAAACGGACTGGTCGGAATGCGAGAGCGAGCCGAATCGGTCGGCGGATCATTGCAAATCCACTCCGAACCGCCATTGTTCAGAATAGTCGCGTCCCTGCCACTGTCAGGAAGGAAATGAACCATGGTGCGAGTCATGCTGGTCGATGACCAGGAAATGCTGCGTGCAGGTCTGCGCGTCATCCTCAATGCAAACAAGGAGATAGAGATCGTCGCCGAGGCAAGTGACGGAATAGGCGCACTGAGCACGTTGACGAACACCGCGGTGGACGTGATACTGATGGACTTGAACATGCCAGGCATCGACGGCGTCGAGACCACACGGAGAATACGGCAGAATCCACAATATGCGAACATACGCATCCTGGTACTCACTACCTTTGACGGTGACGAAAACGTTCTCGCAGCATTGAAGGCAGGAGCCGACGGATTCCTCGGCAAGGCGGCCAGCCCTACGGAGTTGGCTGACGGCATCCTGCGAAGCGCACAAGGGGAACATGCCCTGTCACCACGAGCCTTGAACGCAGTGGTCAACAACACCAAGAATCCCAAACCCGCGATCGCAGACCCCGATAGAGCCGCCCTATTCAAACTGCTGACACCTCGTGAATTGGAGATCGTGCAACTCATCGTCAATGGCCTCGACAATGCACAGATCAGCCGAAAGATCTTCATCTCACCCTTCACCGTGAAGACTCATGCCAACCGCACCATGATGAAAGTCAATGCCAGGGACAGGGCACAACTCGTCTCATATGCCATCCAAGCCGGAATATTGCCCAACGGGATATGAATGCGCCGTGTTATGAGACCGCTGCATATGCAAACCGCATTGCGTGCATGAACGGGCAGTGCGCCAAGTCTTTCGTTTCGAATTGCATGGAGCCAATCATGTTCCACGAACCTTGAGGGTCTGAGCGGAAATGCTTGCACAACAGGATGAATCGCGAAAACTACTGCATCTGGAGTAGGAAGGCAGGTCCATCCGTACGATTCATATCGTTGCTGCATGTTCCAGAATCGACATATGCACATTACAGCACAGAACCTCAGCAAACACTATGGCAAGAAACTCGTCGTCGATAACGCAAGCTTCACCGTGCACGACGGGAAGGTCACAGGATTCCTCGGTCCGAACGGCGCGGGGAAATCCACCACGATGCGCATGCTTCTCGGCTTGCATCGACCTGACGGCGGCAATGTCCTCTTTGACGGTAAGCCACTCACCTCCTTTGACAACCCCCTGCAGATAGTCGGCAGCCTCTTGGACGCGAAGGCCTTCAATCCACGTAACACTCCACACCAATATCTTCTCGCCCAGGCAGCCACCCACGGGCTTGGTGAAAGCCGGGTCAAAGCCATTCTGCGTCTTACAGGGCTATCCAAGGTCGCCGACAAGGAAATCGGCGGATTCTCTCTAGGCATGTCGCAACGCCTAGGCATGGCGAACGCACTGCTCGCAGACCCCCAGGTACTCATCCTTGACGAGCCGATCAACGGCCTGGACCCCGAAGGCGTGCGATGGGTGCGAGAAACATTGAAAACGCTCGCATCCGAAGGACGAACCATTCTGATTTCAAGCCATCTGATGGCAGAAATGGCACAGACAGCCGACCACATCATCGTCATCGGCAAAGGCAGGATTCTTGCCGACGCCCCCGTCGATGAAATCATATCCGGGAAAGGCTTCATCCGAGTGCGCAGCCCCCAAATGCCCGAATTGCTGGAACTGCTCGCAAGTCGCGGAATCCAGGCGCAATCTCGCGAACATGACTGCGCCATAATCGCAGGAGTGAAGATAGAGGAAGTTGGCCGCATCGCAGCCGCACACCGATTCATCCTATTCGAACTGGCACCAATCGCGTCATCACTCGAAGACGCATACCTCAACCTGACAGCAGACGCCGTCGAATACAAGAGCGGAGCAACCGCATGAGCATCTCAATAGCAACCTCACCCAAGACAACATCGCATCTTGGAACGACAACCATACTGCCGCTCGTAGGCCATACTCGCCTCACCTGGCAAGGTCTCATAACAAGCGAGTGGATTAAAATGCGCACCAGAGTCTCAACGTATTGGCTGGGCGGCATCGGCATCATCATGATGATCGCCATGGCAGTCACCTCCGCCATCCAATCCATAGGTGGAAACGTCAGCGCATCATCCGTCATGACCATGGCGACAGGTGGCGTGGTTGGCGCTCAATTCTGCGCCATGCTCCTCGGCGTGTTCGCCATATCCGACGAATACCACACCGGACAGATACGCACCACCTTCAATGCAGTCCCAAAACGAATCCCTGTTCTTGCCGCAAAGGCCACCACCGTTGCAATTGCAAGCTTCATTCTCACATTCGCCTCAATCACCGTTTCGCTGATCGTCGCACATATATTGAGTGGTCGAGGCCTCTCCTTCGGCTACTTCACGCTTGACATTCTGCGCATGTACATAGGAGCCCCGCTCTACATGGCCTTCATCACCATAATCTCGCTCATGGTAGGAGCGGTGATACGAAAGAGCACAGGATCCATATCGGTGATCCTGCTCATCCTCTGGGCCCTGCCAGGCTCGGCAGTGATGCTTCCAGCATCAATCGCCGGCATAGTCGCCGCATTCATGCCATCCACGGTAGGCTCGGCACTCTATGGATCATCTTCAGGTGGCAGCGATCAGGTTTTCAGTGCCATCACACCCCAAAGCTCAATAACCCTTGCCCCCTGGCTCGCATTCATCATACTCATTGCCTATGCCGCGATATTTGCTGCCATTGCCATACAAGTCACCAAGCGAAGAGACGTCTGAGCATGACTGAATACCTGAATGTGCCATGGAGACATTGCAATGCACAGACTACTCCAGGCAACGAAATGCCTCTACCTGACCATACGGTCGCTCGACCCCACCGGCAAGGGCCAGGTACGATGGGTCACACGATGGAAACCCGCCTTAAACGCATTCGCGTTTCCCCTTCGCCGACCGCTGGCCAGACGGCAGGGAACAATAATGAAAACCACCAGTTACACACTTAACGAGATAGACCCGATGGATGCAGTACAAATATTTCAATTTTGAAGTGGCAATTGGAGTGGCAACGAAAAATTAGTATCCACAAAGGCTTATGATATCGACATATTTTGGGGGTAATAGTCAATTCCTGGCAGCTCCACGAATATAGAAAAGGTCACTCCGATTGGAGTGACCTTTTTGTTGCCATTGCGGGTTATAGGCACAAAAGCGTGTGGGAAATCGTTTCCTAGCCCTTGTGGGAGTGGGTGTTGCTCCTGTTTGATAATTTTTACGCCGTGATAACGGCACGGCATGAAAGTGTGTGAAACATGCCGTGATGCGTTCTTCCGACTGGGGTTTGGGCTGGTTGATAATCCTATTTGACCTGGGATGCATGAAAGCAACCTGTGTCCGTATTGCGGCACCATCATGCATCGCAACAGAACCCACGAGAGCAGGAACGACCCAATGTCGATGCCCGCCATCCCCACCTCCCTTGCTATCCTCACCTCTCTTGTCATCTCGACCGAATGTCATCTCGAGCGAATTACACCTCCCTTGTCATCTCGAGTGAGCGGAGCGAGTCGAGAGATCTCACCCTTGCAAGCATCAACAGCCAAGATCCCTCGACTCGCTCCGCTCACTCGGGATGACGATGGTACATACAGCTTTGACAAGTTCATACGATCGACTCGCTCCGCTCACTCGGAATGACGGGAGAGGAGCAGGGCATCGACTGGAACGAATTACACGCCAGTACACCAGCAAAGACCAAAAACCCACACTTCTATGCCTATAACCCCGCAATACATGGGCAGTGCGCATCGCAAACGTCTTCAAGCAAGGTCGTCTAGCAATGGTGCGCTGGCACTGACGTGGAACTCTTGTCTGACACTCCGGCCCGAGCCCGCCATATCCCAAGTGCGTCCGATGCCAGTTCGATGCCTGCCCCATTGTTTTCCAATAGTCTTCGCATACTCCACACTGCCTGAAGACGAGGCCGACCACCATGGCGACCCGCTTCGATCATGGATTAAAGATGGCACACAGAACGTCGGTGGCTGGGCCCATGAGCGCGTCAGTCCTCCACGCCGAGCATGGCAGCGGCCTGTCCCAGTGACACGTCCAAGGCATCAAGCACTGTGTTTGCCATGTCGTCGTTCATCAGCAGACCTGCCTTGAACTGCAGCACCCGCTGGTCAAAGTTGGCCCGCATTGCCCACACCCCGTTGCGGTAGAGTGCAGCCATCAGTGCGGTCGAGCCTTCAGGATGAGCGGTCACAAGCCCCATGATCACACCACGTTGCCGCACGCCTGCAAGGAAGCGATGGCGAGACTGGATTTCAGCCAGACGGTTCGAAAACAGTTCGCTTAGTCTGCTCACGTTGCGTCGGGTGGAATCACGCGAAGTGATATCAAGAACCTTGGTTCCCACATAGCAGCCGAGCTCCGAAGTGCTGAACGAGGTGGTCTGTGCGAAGCCGTCATCCTTGAGCCATTGCCCGGCACGGTCATTCATAATAACTGCGCTTATCGGATAGTAGCCTCCCGACAGACCTTTTCCGGTGACGATCATGTCCGGTTCGGCGCCATAGCCGACGGAACACCACATGGTGCCGCTTCGCATGAGACCGGTCTGCACTTCATCCGCGACATACAGGGCACCATAGCGATGTGTCAGCTCGGTGACAGCCTTGAAGTATCCTTCATGAGGAATGGGGAATCCCGCGGTGGCAGGCAGACTCTCCAGCAGCACGCATGCGGTGTCGTTCTGACGCAGCGCCCCTTCAAGCTGGTCAAGATCGTCATAGTCGATCTGGCTGAATTCGTCCGGGTTCGGGATCGAATTGAAAAATGCCGCCTGATCCTGCGGCCCTGCCTGCATGGCGAAGCCCGTTGCTCCATGGAAGCAGCCGTGCACGGTGATGACCCGCCTGCGCCCCGTGGCATGGCGGGCGAATTTGATGGCCGAATCGATGGATTCGCCACCACCGGTATTGACATTCACATAGCGCATGTAATCGGGAGAGACCTTCAGGAGTGCATCGACGAAGTCCATCTTGACCTGCGAGGGGAAATAATGATTTCCCGCATCATAGCGTTCCGATCCCTTGACGAGGGCCTGCCGAACCTCAGGATTGCAGTGGCCAAGATTGAAGACGCCCCCGTTTATATGCATGTTGATGATCGTGCGACCGGACGCAAGATCCTCGAATTCGTATCCATGCCGGTGCCCGAGCACAATCTCAAGGCCATATTTGCGGAACAGGTCCACCCGTGAGGGATTCCATTCCTCACGCGCCTTGTCATAGATAGCTTCGGTTGCCTCCTGCCCCGAAGCGTCAAGACCTTCCCCGGATGTCTGTGTGGAAAGGACTGTATCGGTGGTATTTGGGTTCATGATGATGCTCCTTGTCAGCGAATTTGCATGGTTATGGGATGAAGGCCCCACGAGGAAGGCTACCGAGCCCCTGATCGATCATCCAGACGGTGGTGTCGCACATATTTCCTTGCCAGAATCGCGGTTCCCTTGCCAACGAATGCAACAAGCTCCGGTGTGATGGTGGTCGCCTCGTTGCTTCCCGGATCCGCGTTGGTCATGTGATAGAGCAGGGATTCGAACAGACCGATCCTGCGGATCATGATGAAGGTCGGTATCTCCCGTTCCTCCTGCTCGTCAAGCGGATACACCGTGCGATACCCTCTCACGATCGCATCCAATACGGCTGGCAGATCAGGTCGATGTTCCATGAATCCGACGATGCCAGCGATGTCTGTCATGTACCAGCCCATGCCACAATCGTCGAAATCCAATACGGCGAGGTTGCCGTCGTCATCGAGCAGGTTTGCCGGACGCAGATCGCTATGTATGATCCCATAGCGCTCGGGCGATGTGCCGAAGACCTTCAGACGTCGCTTCATGAGATCGCGGCAGCGGTCAATCGCCTCGATGTCATGTCTGCTGAGCATGCTGTCAATGTCCCAATAATGGCTTCCATAAAAGTTGTTCCATTGCTCCCCGAAGGTCGCATCCCAATTCCATTCGATGCGATGCGCGATGTCGGCACGATGAGTTGGGGTCCATGAGAGGGAGTCGCGGCGGAGAATCGCTGCAATTGCACCGATGGAACGATACAGCCTCTCGTCATTCGGCGAGAGGGCCGTTGCATTGCCTCCGGCCGTCGTGGCGATGTTGAACTTACCTCGCGTCCCGATCGCATCGTAGAGCATCGCAGCGCCACGGGTGAGCGGAATGGTCAGTGAATCAGGCATCGATGCAAGTCGAAGCATCAGCTTGCTGAGCGATTCGGTGTCATCCGTTGAATCGCGTGGTGCGCTTCCTGACACGAAGGTGAAGCAGACCACATTGCGCTGAGTGCCGATATCAGGGCAGTCGATGCTCTGTATGCAATTGCCGTCGAGCCCGGGAATCGGCGTGGCAAGTCGCAGCTCCGTGATCTTTCGCAATTCCTCGATCCATTGGAGTTCGACCTCGATGGAGTCGCTCTGCGCGTAGTCAAGCCGATGCACGCGCATGACGAAGCGCTGGTCAAGCCCGCTCTCGCTACGATGGCCGTCAATCCGGAATGTGGCGTTTTCCGTGAGGTTGAGGAGCGTGACCTCACATGATTGCACATCGTATCCCCAGCGAGACAACGCTCTGGAGGCGACGTCAAAGAAGTGGGCCTTCTGGCGCTCAAGAGGCAGTTCGTTGAAGTGCTGCTGTGCTGCCGATATCATAGACCCTCCTAGGAAACCTCGTGATGAGTCGCACGTTGAACTGCCATCATTCTGGAGAACGTACCACATATCATACTATTAAATTGTATACAATCTATAATAGCGATGACGTGAGTCCTCCCGATATCATCCCCGTAAACGAGGGGTTACGACAACCACACACCATTCGAAATGCCACGCTGGCACCTGGATTCGAGCAATTGGCACCCCTTACGTACTATTGGTACGGAAAAAGCAGATGGAGCAGACTCATGACGCAGACCCACACCTTCAACGAATTCGACATTCTCGACGATCCACGACAGCTGCCCCGCTACATGTACATATGCTCAAAGGAAATCATCAAGGCATACACTCCATACCTCGAGCCGCTCAATCTCACCTATACGCAATACCTGACGATGATTGCGCTCTGGGATGCCTACGACGGAGAAGGAGACGATCGCAAAGGACACGATCGCGACAAGAGCCGCGAAGGCGGGGCTCCCAATGTGAAGGAGCTTGGAACGACTCTGTATCTTGATTCAGGGACGCTCACTCCCCTGCTCAAGAAACTCGAAGCCGAGGGATTCATCACACGTCGGCGCTCGAAGGTCGACGAGCGCAGCGTAAACGTCGAGCTGACCGCCAAGGGTCTGACGCTGCGTGCGAAGACCATCGGCATCTCCGGTCAGATTCTTTCCAGGGTGGGACTTACACAGAGCGAGGCCGTGACACTCTTCCGATTGCTACGCAAGTCGTTGAGCAATCTTTCCGAGTAGCGGATTCCTCACTCGGTCGGCGCTCCACGCCCAACTGCATCGCCTCGAGATTCCCGACAGTGCGGCAACCACGCATGCCCGGTCATCCGGCATCGCAGATCCCAATCCTTGGGTACCCACGACGGTGTTACGTCGCGGAAACACAGTGCGCTTTGCCGATGTCTTTCATGTGTATACTCCAGTTTCAATCGCACACAATCAAATTGGATTCATTTGAATCGCGATCAGCGGGATTTCATCGCACTGTCTCGTCGTTCCTCTCGATGAATGCGCTGCAGCGATTGACACTGCCGGTTCGTCTCACGCATCCAAGACATGCATGAAACACCGCGACAGCAATGGAGGAGATGGTATCGCATGACATCGAGAGCATATGAAGCCGGCATCGCGTCCAATCCGTCGGCGGCCACCACGAATTACGCCACAGCGGACACAACGGGCAGACCGGGCGAAACCGCCTATGCGACCTCTCCCTATCGATGGGTCGTGCTCATCGCGGCAATACCGATGTTCGCCATCACGCAGATGTACTGGCTGACCTTCTCGACCATCTCCCCGCAGGCAGCTGCCTTCTATCACACCACTCCCCTGGCCATCGCCTCACTGTCGATGAGCTACATGATCGCCTACATCATATTCTCCATGCCAGCGTCGATGCTTTGCGATCGGAGGGGCATCCGCGCCTGCTTCGCACTGGCAGCGCTGCTGACATCGGTCTTCGCCTTGACGCGCGGACTGCTGTATTGGAGCTTCCCACTGGTGGTTCTCAGCCAATTGGGCTTGGCCATCGCCCAGCCATTCGTTATGAATCCCTTGACCAAGCTGGCCGCAAACTGGTTCCCGGTTAACCAGCGTGCCACAGTAACCGGCATCGGCTCGGTGGCAGGGTACGTCGGCATCGCTGTGGCGACCGCAACGACTCCGGAACTGTATCGCTCGCTGGGGATGGGAGGCATGCTCAGGGGCATGGGATATGCCGCAGTGGCGTGTTCCTTGCTGCTCGTGGCACTGATGAAGGAGGAGCCCAAGGTCCCCGCAGGTCCGAAGGCGCAACGTGACGGCAGATTTTCCCTTCGCGACGCAATGGCGCTGCGGCACAATCACGACTATATGCTGCTGCTTGTCGCCGTGATGATCGCACTCGGTGTCTTCAACGCATTGCTCACCGCAATATCAGACATGTTCGTCTCGCACGGCATAGACAGCAATCAAAGCGGTGTCATCGGAACTGCCATCATCATCGCCGGCATCATCGGCGGCGTGGTGCTGCCGCTTGTCAGCGACCAAACAGGTCATCGTAAGATGTTCATCGTATTCTCGATGGGGATTGCGATCGCAGCCATCGCAGGACTCTCCTATATGAGCGCATATCCGTTGCTGGTGGCGTGTGGCGCGTTCGCTGGATTCTTCATCATGGGCGCGGGGCCGCTCATCTTCGAATACGGCACAGAGATCGCCTATCCCATACCAGAGTCCACCTCATATGGTCTGCTCATGGGATCGGGTCAGGTGACGGGGATTCTCTTCATTCTGCTGATGTATGGACTTCAGCTGCCGAACAAGTCAATGGTCGTCTCGCTGAGCGTGATGATCGCACTGATGGTCGTCGCGGCATTCGCTGCCATTCGAGTCCGCGAATCGACCCTGTTGGCAGACAACCATTTCACCATATAAATCAATGCTCAGTGACTCCACTGTTGTGCCCTGAAAGTCGATTCGCACGTGTGGATTGATACATGGGGGAACGGAAATGGCAACAAACGCAGCAAGATCATACACTGTAAACGCAAGGCCCTTACATGGGCATCACAGGTAAGCCGAGTTGAGCCGCCACGGCGGTCATAGCAGTCTGAACGAAAGCAACGGTCCGCAACCATTGGCAATCGTCAAAGTGAAGTCCCACTGCACGACATGACTCACCTGCAATAGATTTGATCAACATTGTGCTACTGCCAGGTTCAATTGATCCTTCTACTCAACACACTGTATTCACAACACTGTATTCACACTTCGGTGGATTCTCATGAGACTTTGGATTTGCCGAATCGACGTAGCATCATGGCCAGTAGAATGGCCACCGCCATGAGCACAATGAACAAGGGCATGCTGTTTGAGAACGCACTGGCACAGGAAGTGGCGAAATTAGCGCCCGACCGGGTTGCACGCTGTTGGAAGGCAGTCATCAAGATCGAGGCCACCGCCGTACCAACCGCCCCCGAAAGCTGCTGCAGGGTGTTGAGCACCGCCGAGCCGTCCGCGTTCATCGATGCAGGCAGTTGATTCAGCGAATGGGTCTGCCCTGGTGTCGCCACCAAGCTGGCTCCGGTCATGAAGAAAACATAGATTACGAGAATAATGAGAGACTGCTTCTGCAGCACCGTCATCAGGACAGCTGCCACAATCATGCCGAAGAATCCGGTAACCATCAGGTTGGGCGCGAAATGGAATCTTAGCGCCGAGCCAACCTTGGGCGAGACGATGCTGCCGATGGCCGCTCCCGGCAGAAGAATCAACGCCGCCATCATACTGTTGTGATGGAGACCATTGATCAACAGCAGCGGAAGCATGAAATTGATTCCCAACACACACGCCTGGGAGATCATGATGGTACCGATCCCAGTGGAGAAACCCGCATGGGTGAATACCCTGACATTGACGAGCGGGCGTTCAAGTCGAAACTGCAACAAGACGAATATCACCATCATCAGCACTCCGAAGGCTAGCAACAGCCAGAAACGCCAATCCGCTTGCCATTCATAGGCGAAGCTGCAGGCAATCATAATGCTTCCAAGACCCAGTGCCGTCAACAACATGGATGGCATTGAAATGCTCGCTTCGGCTTTTCGACTGATATCGGAGAGAGACACTGTGCCTATGACGATGGCGATCAGCAGGAAGGGGATCATGATGATAAAGATGTAGTGCCAAGTGAGGTACTGCATGATGATGCCGCCATATACCGGACCAATCGCGGGCCCTGCACTGATCACCAATGACACGACGCCCATCAGCATGCCGCGTTGGTGAAATTCGGCCTTTTCCAGGACCACATTCGTCATCAACGGCAGGGAGATTCCCGTGCCAATGGCCATAATCAGACGCGCGCACAACAGCACCGGAAATGTTGGTGCGCACGCCCCCAGAATCGTCCCCAACGTAAAGATTGTTACCGCACACTGGAAGAGTCTGACCGTCGAGAAGCGGCGTACCAGATACGTCGAGGATGGAATCACGATGGCCAGCACCAGCAGGTATCCCGTGGTGAGCCATTGCACCACGGAGGCTTCAATGCCATATTGCCTCATCAGTGACGAGTAAGCAATGTTCAATGAGGTCTCGGACAGAATGCCAAGGAAAGTCAGCATTGCCATAGAGATGACGGACCACAGTAATCTACAATCGATTGATGGGGTCCTTGTGGTCTTCTCCACGTATAAGTCCTTGTATTTCGACAACCTATATAACTGCCTGGAACGCTTGCCAATTCCGTGCCGTACACAGAAACCCGTGGATTCAGACGAAGTCTGCCCATCTTCCACCATCCGGATTGGCGCAATCAACCTTGCAGATAGGATTGTTACCTATAGTAACTACCTTGGGCGACGGATCCTGTTCCGCATGTCCTATCGGAATACCCGATGTCCTCATAGGATGTTCATAATGCTCACATAGACCTCATCCCCGAGCGATGGTACAGGTCTGAGCGGTAACAGAAAAGAGGCTACTTTGTTCAACAGCGACGCGGTCACTTCTGACACCTTCCGAGAATTATTCGACGCATGTTGGCAGGCCCGCAAGATCACCGAACTGCTTCCTGAACTTCCTCAGGGCATGCGTCCTAGGCACATCAGCGTTCTTGATGCAGTCCACGTCATTGGGCAGTCAGGTCCAGCACGGGTCGGTGAGATCAGCGAATTCCTGCACATCAGCACGCCCAGCGTCACCAAGATGATTAACGAACTCAGTGACATGGGATATCTGGGAAAGGACGGCAGCAAAACGGATGGTCGCGGTGTGGAAGTCACCCTCACCCCAAGTGGTAAACGATGCCGCTCAACATTAGTAGAGGACTACCGCGAACGTATCTGCCGCTCCCTGACCGGCAAGGTAACCGATGAGGATTGTCGGACCACTGCAGCAACAATCAGACAGCTACTGCAAGCTGTGACTCTCGACAACACGGCACACAATCACCATAAATCGTAAGAAATAACACCCTGTGACTCGTGTCCGTTTCGGCAATCTGACGCATGGTCGTCGAAGAGAACCCATGAGTGGAGAAGAGCCTGCAAGCCGCCTTGAGCAGAGCCTGTCTGGTATGTTGCGGGTTCCGTTGCCGATGATTGTCTTGTGAACCGCCAGTATCGCCCATGACATCCTCCTTGCCGCGTTGCCTGAACATTTACCTTACTCGCAATGCTTATATTCAGCAGGGCAACAATCACGCTTGCATGATGGCATTTCTCAAGGGAAGGATGCTGCCAGGAGACACCGACAGTTCATCGACCCCGATCTTAAGAAAAGTCTCAGTCAGGGAAGGATCCTCTCCAAGTTCTCCGCATATGCCGCACCAGATGTGGTGACGATGTGCCGCCGTGACGGCCATCTCTATCATGCGAAGCACAGCTGGCGAATGCGGGTCTGCAAAGCGTTTGAGATGAGCGTTCTGGCGATCGCATGCCAGGGTGTATTGGGTGAGATCATTCGTTCCGATTGAGAAGAAATCAACCACTTGCGCCAATTCTTCAGCCATGATCACCGACGCTGGAGTCTCGATCATTATGCCCACTTGAATATCATGCTTGAACTTCACATCCTCACCGTTCAAAGCCGTCTTGACCTCTTCGATGATCGCTCGAGCATCCTGAACTTCTTGCACTGAAGTGATCATCGGCAGCATGATTGCGATGTTGCCAAACGTGGAAGCTCATCTGAGAGGTGCAAATTCTCGGCAATAAGCCTGTATCCTCTGCCTCTGCGAGATTCAATGACCGCACCATCCTGAGCATGTCCATTAATTTCTTTCACAGTTCGGTAAATCGTCTTCGTCGAGACACAAAGCATCTTTGACAGTTCCAATCCAGAAACATATCCGCGATGATGAGTGAGACGGTTGATCAACGGTTTCTCAACTTCAAATGTCATCGACGTGCCCCCTTACACTGACTTCCAGTATATGAATGGCACACATGTCTGAGCCCCCCATGAACGCTACAATCCAGTCCGTTGGCAAAGGGACACTTTTTAGATATGCTACGATCCCAGCATGAAGTTCCCCTTCAGGAATCAATCAAAACCCCCTTGGCATAAAACAACGCTGTGGAAGAACCGTCCAATGGCTGGCCTCCGACAGCATCTGCGCCAGCCCTGTCTTGTGAATCGCATTCACTTGACTTGACGATAGTCATGCTGATGACGATTGTTGACACGGTCGATATCATGGCTGTCTGATTTCAATTGCTGTCTCAATCTGCGACATCATCGCAGCAGCCTTGGCAGCATCTTTCACATCCTTGACGATACAGAGCAGCCCGGGGAAATCTGTCAATACACTCGCCATTCCAAAAGCTTACTTTGGAAATTCACATCAATAATGCGGAATGCCAAGATACGCTTATGGCATGCGCCCTTTCGGCAATCGACCTGGCATAGTCCAACGAATCGGCTTTGCGAAGGAGAGAGCGCCTCAGACTGTGGCGGTTCCCTTGAAGCAGATGGTGCTCTCACCACCAATCCAGACATGTTCGCCATCGAAGTCAACGACGATCTCGCCAGACCTTCCGAGTCTCGTACCTTGTGCAGCAACGTAATGGTCAGGCGCCTTCCCAGTTCGAATCAACCATTGCGCCACAGATGCATTCAGACTGCCCGTCACCGGATCTTCCGCCACATGGACCCCCCGGCGCAAAGGCTCGCAGCTCAAAGAGATGTCGCGAGCCTTCTGCATAGGGTCCGATGACACCAACCATCGCCTGCGGAATCTCGCTGAAGTCTGGATTCAAGGAAAGGACGCTCTGTGCCGAGTCCAGCATGACGGCCATCCATCCTGGACCGTTATCCACCCACTGCGAATCAACTATCCGTTCCATGCCCACACCCAACGCATCCGCGACCCTGTTGAGATAGTCAGCTTCGAGGGGCCCTGCATGCAGAATTGGCGGAGCGGCGAACGAGAGAAGATCGCCATCCTGCTTCAGCTCCACCAGACCCGCACCGCATTCCTGAACGATTCTCCCCCGCCGCCGAGGAGCGCCCCCGTTTTCCAGCCATGCGTGTGCAGAGCCAAGCGTCGGATGCCCAGCAAACGGAATCTCCTTAGCCGGCGTGAATATTCGCAAGCGATAATCCGCGTTGGAATCCGATGGAGGAAGAACGAAGGTCGTCTCCGAAAGATTCGTCCAGCGAGCGATGAGCAACATCTCGTCATCGCTGATGTCCTCGGCATCCAGCACCACTGCCAAAGGATTGCCCCTATATGGTGTGTCCGAGAAGACATCGACCTGCGCGAACGGATATGTACGTTTCATGAGTGGGACCCCTCCAACCAGATGTTTGTTCACAAGCCTACTCCCCGCACCTCCGCATCAAGAGATCCGCACCTGTAGACTAGGATGCATCGCGACCATTGAGGAAGAACGCACATGAGATTCTGGGAGTGCAACGATCCGACAGCGCTGAGCGCACAATGCCCGGAGGAATACACAGCACTACTTCTGCGATATGACCACTTCACCGTGACAGTCGGCGAACTCAAAGGGATCCTCATTACCTATCAATGGCATACCGAAAGGCTTCCTGAAGGCGGACGAATCGCGCACGTGCTGCTCAACCCATCACCGAGTCACCTTTCCAACAGTTCCGCAGACCTTCGATCGACGATTCTTCGACACCCACAAGCACCAACTGCCGTCCAGAAAATCATTGACCAGTTGAACTTCGTGCCTTCCCCAAGCTCTCCCCTCGAGCAACAATGAGCTTTTCTCAGCCCAGTTTTGTCCTTCCTTATTCCAACCCACGTATTGGCAGATCCCCAATCACAGCCGGTAGAACCTGGATCAGCTCACCGTATAGACCCCAGACGAAAACCATCCAAGACATACGATGAAAGCCGATAGCACCCAGGAAAAAGGAAAGCGACAAATGGACACTCCCACAGACACCCTCAACAACGACAATAGAATCACAACGCTGCAAGTCCAGGTTCACTGACACCAAGACAACCCAGCCAACACCAGAGCATGCACTTACAATCACGATTCATCCGACTGAGCACATCATCGAATCTGTCGGAAAGATTCGGTTCAAGGAGTAGATTCCAGATATGGTTCAAGCTTCTGTTCTGATAAGACCAGCTGCATCAACGGATACCGACGATATCATCCGGCTTTGGAAAGAGTGTGGCTTGACACGCCCATGGAACGACCCAGAAGCTGACTTGAATCGTCTTCTTGACTTCGCTCAGGCGCATGTTCTGGTCGCTCAGAGGAAAGAAGAACAGTCGGACATAGCTGGAAGCGTTGTTACTCAATGGGATGGACATCGAGGCTGGATATCGTTTCTCTGCGTCAGCGATCGCCACCGACACGATGGGATAGGAACCCTCCTTCTTGAACAGGGTGAACAATGGCTCGTAAACAAGGGCGCACCTGCGATACAGCTGCTGATACGCAACGATAACGAAACGGTGACCGGCTTCTATAGGAAACTGGGCTATGGTCAGGTCCCTTCAGCCTTGTGGCAGAAACGATATGACGGACATACGCGCTCATAAGCACAAAATCGTTGTTCCTACAAATTACAAAAAATCGTGCACGCTTGATTTCATGTTCCTTCTCAAGCCCTCGCGGAGAAATTGCCTTCCTCACACGGGGTTCCCACCAATGACATGCTCATGAGTCCATTGTGCTAGCATCTGCTTGCAATACAGGCGAAAAACGTAAAGAGGAAACATCAATGGGTAACGTCTCATTCCATGACATGCAAGGATTTCACGACCCATCATGGGATCAGGCGTTCGCAATACTGATTCAACTGCGCGACACCCTGACACGCGAAGAATTGCAGACAGTCATAGATGAAGGAACACCTCAGGGTCTGAGATTCACCGCAATGTTCGACGCTCAGACTTGTGTTGCCATCGCTGGATGGCGACTATTCGCCAACACGCATCTCAAGCGAGTGCTCTACGTTGACGATCTATGCGTCGATGCCTCCCGCCGCTCTCAACATTATGGTCACCTATTCATTGATGAGCTCAAGCGACGTGCAATCGAACTGGGAGCCCACGCCATTGACCTTGATTCAGGCGTGCAACGATTCGCAGCGCACAGATTCTACATGGACAATGACTTCCACATCAGTTCCCACCACTTCCGCAACGAACTCTGATACCAGACAACTTCACTATCTGCACCGTCGCGCGCCCATCACGAACAACTCCTACAGAAATTGCTCGCTATGTGAATATCCTTTATATCTTTATGGGTCGCTATTCGTGTACATCGAGTCTGCGCTCTCTGTAGTAGTAGTCCCTATCCTTCTGCCCGATGGGCCGCAGCACCTTGCAGGGAACACCAACCGCCACGACATCTGAGGGTATGTCACGGTCAACCACGGATCCCGCACCGATCACCACATTGTCGCCAATGGTGGCTCCTGGCAGTATCGACACGTTCGCCCCCACCCACACATTGCTGCCGATGGACACAGGAATGGCATATGTGTAATGGTGCTCACGCAGGATCGGCAGGATCGAATGGCCTGCAGTGGCGATGACCACATTCGGACCGAACAGGCACCAATCGCCAATGGTGATGTCGGCATCGTCCACGCAGGTGAAGTTCACGTTGCAATACACGCCTCTGCCCATGCGCACGTGGTGGAAACCCCAGTTCGAGTGTGCCGGCACCTCGACATGGCATCCATCGCCAATCGCGGCAAACATGCGCCGCAGCTGCTCGTCCTTGCCATGCACATCCATGGGATGCAGCTGGTTGAACCGGTAGAGTTCCTCCTGACAGGCCAACTGATCGCCCATGATGGCGGGATCGTCGTAATGATAAGGGAGTTCCTGCGCTCTGCGTGCCACATTATCCATGTTTCCCCTCCACATTGTTCCTGCCGCCTGACTGATCCGACAGACGTATCCGTAAGACACCTGATGACGATGGCATGCCAGCCGGCATGCCCCCGCAGGTGATGGGCCGTTTCGGATTCGCACCGGTCATTCCGAACGGTTCGAAGCCAGGATTGTCGCGATAATGCATCGCTGCACTAACGCCGGAATGAATTCTGACCATGCCCCATTCCCACATCATCCTTGGAAGCACTGCAATAGATACACAGACAATTATATTGATACGGCGAGGATGCAGTAGCGTTATTGTACGGTTCTCTGTCACAATCGTACGAACCTCAGGAAGGCGGGCTGAGCATGGATGTGCTCGAAGTCATGTCTGACATGTCGGAAAAGGTGCACTACAACATTACAGGACTGCCCGTGTATTCCCTGAGAGACCGG
Source organism: Bifidobacterium aquikefiri (assembly GCF_002259795.1). GTDB lineage: Bacteria > Actinomycetota > Actinomycetes > Actinomycetales > Bifidobacteriaceae > Bombiscardovia > Bombiscardovia aquikefiri. The sequence continues at coordinate 84,744 of NZ_MWXA01000009.1, forward strand.
CTGCGCCGATACGGCTATGCCGCAAAAGTCCACTGGCATCCAGACCTTGAACTCATTGTGGTCCTCTCGGGAATCATGCAATATTCCGTGAACGGCACGATCGTCACCATTCCCGCCGGACATGGCATCTTCGTCAACTCCCGACGCCTGCATTTCGGATTCTCCCACAAGCATGCTGACTGCACGTTCATCGCCACCGTCATACACCCCAGCCTGATCACGGCCGGTCTTCCGGCGGCACAGGATGCCCTCGGCAGGCAAACCGCACGGAATCGCAGCGACTTCTATCTTTTGTCACCATTCATCGAGTGGCAGGAGCACCTCATCAGAAACATCAGTCAGCTCAACGCGATGGCCTCCATCCAGACACCTCCGCCGCTCGAAATCATGGATCTTGCAACGCATATCGGCATCCAGGCACTCAACCATGCGGGCGAACAGCATCCGCACACTCTCAACGACCCCGACGAGATCGCATTCCAACGGATGGCAGCATTCATTGAGCGGCACCACCATCTGCACATCACCGTTCAGGACATAGCTCACGCAGGGACAGTCGGGCGAAGCACATGCTTCCAGATCTTCCATTGATTCACGCAATCAACCCCAAACAAATACCTCATCGACACACGCATCAGGACAAGCATCACCATGCTCGAGGAAAGCAACGCACCCGTCAGCGAAATAGCACAACATTGTGGGTTCGCAACCACAAGCCATTACAGCCACACCTTCAAACTGCAGATCGGCGTAACGCCAACCCAATACCGAGACAAGCATCACAGCCAACACCAGAAAACATGAGCACACGGCGATGTCATCTGCAACCGCAATGGAAGGATTACCAAACATCATCTACAAAACAACGATTCGTAAACAACGATTCGTAAACAAAGAATCCAACCAGAAACTGCATTCGCCTATCGCACTTGCGCGGGCGTCTCGGTGATTGCACTTTCGCCGATCTGTGGAGTGAGCGTGTGATAGTGGCGGAAATTGTATATCAGCGGCTTCCAAGCGGTCGGATCGATATGCGATGTGCCCGCCACCACGATCGCCGGGTCGGCATGCACCTGCAGCACATGCGCCTGAACGACAAGGAAGTTGTGTCCCACATCCTGCTCGCAATGGACCACTTTGACCTCTATCTGAAGCCTGCATTCGCGAATGCCGTCGCATGAGACATGCTCGCACGGCTCCGGGGTAAGCCCCACCGCCGCGAATTTGTCCGTCACCTGCATGCTGCCATGCCCATGCTGGCTGCACGCATGCTCAACTCCGGTCATGTCTCCGAGCCGTTCGACCTGCCTGAAGAGTTCCGGCCCAGGCAGATTGAGCACTGCCTCCCCTCTCGCGGCGAGGTTCTCAGCCGTGCGACTGCCAAGGCCCATGCCAAGAACAATCGTGTCACCCAGCGCCCACGAACTGCTCATCGGAGCGATGTTCGTCGAGCCATCGGGATTCGTGGTGCTCAGCAGAACGACAGTATTGCCATAATAGAGAATGCTGGGTCGTACATTGATATGAGTGGTTGATGATTTCATGTTCATGGCACAAGCATCGCATGCGAACGATTCCATCCATGTGGAAGCTTCGACGATGTAACCTAGATATCCGTGTGCACATTCGATACTGGAAGCGACATCGCCCGCCTGGCTTCGACCCTTGCCGATCCCACCCGCGCGAATGTCTGCGCAACCCTCATGGACGGCTGCGCATGGACAGCGAGTGAACTGGCAAGGCAGACGAGAGTCAGTCCCCAGGCGATGACATCATGCCTTTCCAAGTTGGAAGAGTCACATCTGATCACACGAATGAGGCAGGGCAGACACCGCTATGTCAGACTCTGCGACGAGCATACGGCACAGATCATCGAATTCATGGGAATCGTGGCAGAAACCACGCAGACCCGTGTAATAGGATACCGGCAGGTTCGAGCCGACCGACGACTCCGATACGCCCGAACCTGCTACAACCACATTGCCGGACACCTGGCAATTCTCATCACCACCGCAATGCAAACGCGTGGACTCATAGACCTTCGAGACGATTCAATCCGCCTGACAGACAAGGGCACGCTCTGGTTCGCCAACAACGGCATGCCGGAATCTCAGCTGCGCAAGACTCCACGCATCAAGGGATGCCTCGACTGGACCGAACGACGCATGCATATCGGCGGCAGCGCAGGAAGCGCATTGTGCTCTCGTCTCATGGATCTCAGCGTCATACGCCGAAACACACCAAGAAGGGCGCTCCGCGTCACCACAACAGGAAAACGCTGGTTCGTGAGCCAGCTGGGCATCGACGAAGACACGCTCGACGAAAGCTAGCGCTGGCACCATTTCCCATATCTCCCCCACAATGCTGCACCCGCAAAGACCATGAGCAGGTACACTCCAGACATCAATGGGCAACGGGCTCATAGAGACCCAGACCCAAGAACGAGAAGCGCAAGTCTGCCATGGGCAAAGGCATCACCGAAGCAATTCCAGATGGATCACTTTCACTGCCTCGGCGTCCAACCTCTTGCTGTGGTGATGAGCATGCGTTGCCCAATGCTGTGAGGGTCGGAAAGAATCGCGACGATCTCCTGCGCGACACTGGCGAACGGAAGCGTTGGCATACCTGGAACCTTCGCGACTTCCGCAAGCGGCTTGGCAATCACGTTGAAACTCGCTGGCGCATCCTTGAGATTCACCGGATAGACGATCGTGTAGTCCAGACCGGATTGCTCGAGGAAGGCGTCCGCGGCTGCCTTGTCTCGGAAGAACTTTCCCAGTACCGTTCGGTATGCGAGTTTCATGAACCATGCCGCCTTGTCGGCAGTGTCACCCGCACCGAATGCGGATACCAATATGATGCGCCTGACATGTGCGGCCTTCGCGGCCTTGACTATCGATGCAATATTGCGCTGCATGAACGAGGTATCTTTGATAGCGCCCGTTATTGCAACGATGATGGCGTCAGAGCCTTTGGCCGCCTCCGTGAGCGCGACGGTGTCCTCCGCATTTCCCTTGACGATTCTGATTCCCTTGCTCGCGGCCACGGCTTCTGGCCTGCGAACATATGCGGTGACCTCATGCCCTGCCCGAACTGCAGAGTTCATGGTTCGTGATCCCACATTGCCAGTCGCACCGATGATGACTACCTTCATTGTTGTTCTCCTTTATGGTCGTGAGGATGATGTTCGTACCTTTGCCTGAACGGCCTGTGCGACGCTGCGCGCAGTCGTGCCCGCGGCTCCGTTGCTTCCAGGAATTCGGGATGAGCTCGGCTCAACAAGAATGCTCCTGCGCCGAATGGTGAAGATGATCAGTATGAGGATGTTCGTGATGATGCTCAAGATGATGAACAATGACAGTTGACTACCAATGCCGCCTCCTATGGAGATGGCCTGTCGAAGTCCGTCAATCGCGTGGGTCATGGGCAGCCATGGGTTTATTGCCTTGTAGAAGCCGTTGGACAGCACGATGGGATAGGTTCCTCCCGATCCTGCCAGCTGAAGCATGAGGAATAGCAGCATCAGGAATGCTCCCACCTTGCCGAAAAGCACGTTGAAGAAGGTGATCAATGACATATATGTCAATGCCTCGAAAATCAGGAGCAGTAGGACGCTACCGGGATGGAGAGGATTCAGGCCGAGAAGCATCACCGCTGCGAACACGAAGGTCGCCTGGGCGATGGAAACCACAAGGAAGGTCGGCATCTTCTGCATCCACCAGTGGAATCCAGAGCGCGGACGATACCGCGGGACTCCGGCCTCGAACATCATGTTGAATGCAAGCGCTCCGACGAATAGAGCCACTGACATCATGTAGGGCGCCATCGCAGTGCCATTGTTGGGCACGGCGGCGGTTTCCCTCTGCTTGAGATTCACCGGTGCGGACACGGCCTTCGCAGCCTTGTCCGAAGTGTTGACGGCACCGATTGCGTCTGACGCTCCCTTGAATTTCCCTGACATTGAGAACAGGCCGGAGGTGACCTTGGTCAACGCGTTCGACACCGTGCCTTCGCCGGTTGCGAGCTGCTGCGAACCCTGGGTGATGGTATGTGACGCGCTTACGAGCTGCTGCGTTCCCGAGACCAGCTTGCTTCCCTGAGCTGAGAGCGTCGCCGTGCCCTGGCCGAGCGTCGAGATGCCCGAGCCGAGAGTGCTGATGCCCGAGCCGAGCGTCCCCACCCCGTTGACATAGGTCCTCGAACCCTTCGCGAGAGTGCTCGCGCCTTTGGAAACCGCCGAACCATAGGTCTGGATGCCTGCACCGATCTGTTGCGATCCCGGAATCAGCTTGCTGTCAACGCCCTGCTTGGCCTGTGCCAGGCCATTCGACAGGCTGGTGATGGCCTGCGCTGATCCGGGCAGTGCCTGAGCGGATTGCGTCGCTATCTGCTGTGAGCCGGATTGCAGGGCGCCCATGTTTTGCGTGGCCGTATCGCTTGCCTCCTGCAGCTCAGCATGCAGCTGAGTTGATCCACTTACAAGACCGTTCACTTCCTTGCTGAGAGTTGTCACCGAGACAGTCTTACCGTCGCCAGACTCAATGCCTGTGTTGACGGCGGAAAGAATCTCCTGCTGTTGGGCAGAGCTCAGCTGCTTGTATGCCTCCGTCCCGTTAAGATTGCTCACAGCGGCCGCTTCCTGCGCTGCAACGAGTGCGTTGAGTTGGCTCTGCATTGTTGACGCGATGCTCTGAACCGTCTCGCTTGCCGTGATGGCTGGCTCAATCTGAGAACCCATGTCGATCTTCTGAATGACAGCATTTAATTGTTGAATCGCAGCGTTCAGCTTAGGCAAGCCGCCGGTCAACTGCTGCATCTGCTTCGTCTGGGCATCGCTGAGTGTGAGCGACGATGACAATGTCTGCATTCCCGCGGTGAGGCTTGCGTTGGCGGACTCGAGCTTCTGTGCACCGCTCTTGCTGGAGGAAGACAGCGTCGAAAGCCCAGAGACGAGCTCGGAGCCCTTTGCCGTGAGCTGTCCCGCACCATTCGACAGTGCCGTGCTGCCCGACTGCAGCTTGCCGACGCCCGCATTGACCTTGGACACTGCCTGCGTGTATGTCGATACGCCGACATTGAGCGTGTCAGCGCCATTCGAGAACTCGACCGCTCCCTTGGAGAGCTTCAGCAGATTGGTCGAGAGCGTGTCCGTCCCCTTGGCGATCTGTACGGTGCCGTCATGGAGCTTCACCGTCGCCTCGTTGGCGGTCGTGAAGGCCTTGCCGGTGTTGGAGAACTGCGTGAGCAGGGTCTTCACGTAAATCTGGGTGATCTGCTGCGCTACGCTGCTTTTCAAGGCGTTCGCCGCGCTGGTAACCATCTTGGACGCCGTGAAGTTATGACCTTCTGAAATGGAATAGCGCACGGTCGGCGTCGTTGGATTGTCTCCCAGAAGCGTTCCTGCATCCTTGGAGAGATCGCCTGGCAGCGTGACCACCATGTAATAGTCACCATTCGCCAGACCGCTCGTCGCATGCTGTGCGGAAACGAAATGATAGTCCAGACTCTTCTACTTCTTCAAGGACTTCATAATCTGATCACCGAGCGCCAGTGACTTTCCGGAGACCGTTGCGCTCTTGTCTTGATTGACGACCGCAACCGGAAGGTTTGCGACGTTTCCATACGGATCCCACATGGAACTGAGGAAGATGAGATTGTATAGCGCAGGAATCAAACTGACTGCTGCAATGACTATTAATGCGAACCCACGCCCCATTGTCTTAGCGTTCTTCATGGTGTGTCTCCTCACGTTGCGGGCATGCACTCTGATCCAGGGCAACTTCGCTCCAGTCAACGGTTCCGTTCATATAATCGATCCCTTCGAGCGCCTTGGAAAGCGGATATCTGCTCAGTTCCCCAAGAAACATCTGTTCCGCGCGAGACATGACATCCATGATCTCGTGCTCGCTCTGCAACACACGATCGCCTCGGAGAAAGATTTTCTGGGCGAAATGCGACAGTTCGTAGAAATGCCCATGCCCTTCAATCGCATAAAACACGTCAAGCATCGTGATGTTATCGACGGAGCGTGCAAGCGCATAGCCACCGTCCTTACTCGCATCAGAAATGACAAGCCCCTCAGAGACCAAATGCGGCATGATCTTTTTCAGATATGAGGCTGATACATCAAGCCGACGGCTGATGACGGCGCTCTTGACGGGTTTATGCCCCTTTTGAAGCGAAAGCAGCAGTAGCACGCAGGCAGCCTGCTCCAGACTTTTTTTCATTTTCATTGCATACAGACCTTATCCAGTGACAAACTATATCCACGGTAATCATGTATCCGGTGACATTGTTTGTCAACAGAAAAAGCCTCAACACGCAACCATTCAGCTCACAGCAGCAGAAAGATGCAACCGGATGCTCACACTTAACGGACAAAACCTCGTGCTAGATGAGCACACAAGCAGTATCAGACAAGTTCATATAAAAACACCCCGCAGCGCGTGGCATCCGATCATTGTCTGGAGAGTTTCCCGTCTTTCATTCGATAGACTGTGTCGCATGACTCGGTCATTCGCATATCGTGTGTCACCATCACGGTGGCCTTGCGATACTTCTTGGTCTGTTCTGCAAGCAGCCTGACCACGTCATACGCATGACCGGTGTCCAGGCTTGCGGTCGGCTCGTCGGCAAGGATCAGACTTGGCTCTCCATACAGTGCCCTTGCCATGGCAGCCCGCTGACGTTCGCCACCAGAGAGATCCTTGGGATACTTGTCGACAAGAGCGAGGATATCCAGTGAATCGAGCAGATCGTGAATCTTCTGCTTGCGCTCCCCTCGTCTGGCGACTCTATCAACCAAAGCAAGCTGCTGGTAGACCGTGAGATAGGGGATCAGATTCGAGCGTTGCAGGACGAAGCCAATCTGGTGGAATCGCGTTGCGGTCACCTGAGCGTTGCTCAGGTCAGTCAGTTCGATCCCGTTGACCTGCACATGCCCAGAGCTCGGGCGCTGCAAGCCACCCGCTATGGTCAGCAGGGTGCTTTTCCCGGAACCGGATGGCCCCACGATACTGATGAACCGTCCTCTGGATACCGTGAGCGTAGCATCGTCAATCGCCGTCAGGGCGGTATGACCCTGACCGAAGGTTTTCGTGACATGCGTCATAACCAGAATTTCATCAACCATGCTCTACTCCTCACCCATCGCGGTAATGGGATCGACCTTCGAAACCGTTCTCACCGAGAACACACCTCCAAGAACCGTCACCAGCAGCAATGCGACTCCATAGACACACCACTGTCCCGTATCGGCAGTGAACGGCATCGCCGATGGCAGTGCAAGGCTTGAAAGCCACGCAAGCATGAAGGCAACCACGATGGAAGCCAATCCAATGATGAACGCCTGCGCCACAATCGATCGTGCCATGAATCGGGTTGGTATCCCCTGAGCCTTCATCACGCCGAACACCGGCATTTTCTGCAAAGTCACGACATACATGAACATGCCGACGATGGCCGCTGTAATAACGATGAGCAGACCTATCATGCCCTTGAACGTGAGCTGTTCAGCAGAGACCCCGGGAATATTGTCGATGAAAGTGTTCATGTCAAGATTCTGGAGCTTTGTCTTGCCAGTAGGATTGCTCAGGGAACGAATCGCACCTCTCACTACGATGGCATTGATGGGCTTGCCTGATTCGGATGAGAAGGGTTGACCACCATATTTGAGCTCAGTCCATGTATCCAGCGACGTATAGATCACGGGAACAATGCTGTATGTGGTGGCTGGAACGATGCCCGTCACCGTCAGTGCATGGTTGAGGCTGCCGACCGTGATCCTATCACCTATGCCAAAACCATCGTCGGCAAGATTCTGCGAAATGGTGACCTGATACTTCTTCGAATAGTTGCTGCCCCGAATGACGGACGGCGTGGTGAAGGAACCCGCAGCCGACCCGATGACCGACACATTGTGCTTGTCGCCCGACGCATTCGCCAGGCTCGCAGAACCCTGATACAGGCCGATCGCAGACTTGCTGCCCGCTGACACGCGCTGCAGATCGCCTTGCGTCATCTGCGAAGCACCGAAGACTCCGTTCGCATCCTGCGCAAGCACGACACTGTCAGCATGCCAGTCCCGTATCGCCTTGGTGTGCCCCGTCTGCAAGCCTGAAGCCAGACCAGACAGCATAAAGACCATATAGGCCACGAGCAGTATGATTCCTCCGACCAAGGCATAGCGCCATTTGGAAAACCGGATCTCCTGCATTGCAAGAAACATCCCTAAAGCCTCTCTTCGAAAATGTGAAACACGTCAATCACCTGGATAGTGCGAAAACTGGCAGCGATCACAGAATGCCGCCAGCAGTGCTCGCGATGACCAATGATGAACGCGCCGACTGAGTTGATTGTCATATCGTCTTGGCAGCTTCCCTTTCCACGCTCATATATGAAGTGAGCGAACAGTGTGCACTATACTAGTATAGTATCTTCTGCGACGAACTTTCTTGCATGTCTATTTTGTTGCCCTCAAGCGTCAAGTAGTATGGAGCACAGCAATGAAAGGAGCGCTGCGATGAAAGAGAGTGGTCTATCCCACGCAGCAGGCACCCCTCATCGAGATGAATCCCAGCGCATTCACAAGCGCACCACGCGCGAGATGATATATAGGAATGCCTTCATGCTTTTTGCCAAGCGGGGATACAACAAGACAACCATGTCAGACATAGCGAAGGCATGCAACACCACCAAGACACTCGTCCAATACCATGCTCCCAAAAAGGAGCTGCTGGCGAACCTCCTCATGAGATCTCTCTTTGAACTCATAGAATCCGCCATGAGCGGCGCCACCATGCCTCGAAAGATCGATTCGCTTGAACAGCTCTATGTCATAGGATTTCTCCACTTTAATCTGCTCACTCAAAATGTGTCCATGGAGCCAATCACCAAAGACATTGTAGCCAGTCGCAAACTTACTGAAAGAATGATTGATACGGAAATCATGTGGATTGCACGAACCTCGGTTCAAGCCCGTCATAGAGAACTTTCAGGCGAAACGAGCGTGCCTATTGCGATGTGGTCATCGTTTGTGAACGATCAAGACGCTCTTGAACCACACATCGAACAGGCAGTCGTTGCAGGGCAGGGTGGGGCCTATGAACTCATGCATCACGAGTATCTGCATCACCGATCGCCAGATCCAGGTGCGTTGACCGATCTGTCCTATGCCATCTTCACAGGCCTTTCCGGCGAAGACCACAGCGAAGCGATGCACGGTCTGCCTGCTCTCCACAAACTAAGGTCCTCAACGGCCGTTCGCGCAATCAACAATGAGGCGCAATCAATGCTCACCGCACTGCTGAGTGGCTGAGACATGCCCGGCTTACCTCTGATCACCCACTTAGGTTTATGAGCGGACCCTAGGCAGTAACTAGATAGTAAGCGGAGGAATAGCCGGAACGAAAAATGATCCACTTGCAAATCGTTCCAATCTACTTCAGCGCCATCAGCCAATTCCAGATGGGATGCTATAGACATGAAGGCGAACGAAAGTTGCGCAGACAGCATCCGATCAGGATCGTTACCAGCTTCGACATTCGAATATCATGAAAAGCGAAATGCGTTATCTTCCACAAGGAACGAGGATGAAAACCATGACTGATGTAACGCGAATCCCCGGCATCGGGAAGAAAATGGCACAGCATCTGGCCCTTGCCGGATACCCCAGTGTCGAATCCCTCAAAATGCAAGACCCCGACGAGGTGTATGCCAAGGACTGCCTTGCACAGGGTTTTCAGGTCGATCGCTGTGCCTTGTACAGCTATAGGCTGGCCTGCTATTTTGCTGATCACAACGGTCAGTTGCCGGAAGGCAAGCCGAATTGGTGGGATTGGAAGGATTGAACGCCATAAACATACGATTTGGCGTTCGCAATGGTGCCTCGATCAATCTCGGATGCATAACATCACCGAAACCCCGGATACTCGGCAGAGGCACGAATTCCACTTGCGAGCATTGCAATGCCTGCTGACCTGCACAAGAACAGTTGAGCTGAACTTCACGCGCGCTCGGGGGCATTACGAGCAAATGTGAGCAGAATAGAAGAATAGATTCATGCATGGGCCGACCGCTCAAAGACAGCACTCATGCGTTCATGGACGAAGCAGCACCTTGATGGCCTTGCGTTCGTCCATGGCCTTGTATCCTTCTGCAGCCTTGTCAAGCGGCAAGGTCAGGTCGAAGACCTTGCCCGGATCAATCTTGTGCTCCCAGATGAGTCGGATCAAATTGGGCAGGAACAGGCGGACCGGAGCCGGACCACCCATGAGATGCACTTCTTTGGCAAACAGGTCACTGCCTGGAATGCTAACACCATGAGAAACACCGACAAACCCGACATAACCGCCGGACCGTGCGGAATGAATCGCCTGCATCATGGACTCCTGCAAGCCGACCGCCTCGACAATGCTATGCGCACCGTATCCATCCGTGAGCTTCTTGACGGCCTGCACACCCGCATCGCCTCGCTCCTCAACGATGTCAGTCGCACCAAATTCACGAGCCAACTTCTGGCGGGATGCATGACGCGACATGGCAATGATGCGTGATGCCCCGAGCTGCTTCGCAGCCAGAATCGCCATCAGACCCACTGCCCCGTCGCCAACCACTGCAACCGTCTTGCCTGGTCCAGCGTGAGCCGCAACAGCGCCGAACCAGCCCGTTCCCAATACGTCGGAGGCAGCCAGCAGCGAAGGAACGAGCGAATCGTCAGGCACGCCGGGTGTCTTGACCAAGGTGCCGTCAGCCAATGGGACGCGAGCATATTCAGCCTGCGCACCAGACATGAAACCACCGTTGACACAGCGCGAAGGATAACCATCCTTGCATATTTCGCAGGTGCCATCGGAAATACAGAACGAGCCGACCACAAAATCGCCTGGCTTCACAGATTGCACATCTGCACCGACCTCACTCACGACACCAACGTATTCATGTCCCATGCTCTGATGGTCAACCGGTTGAGCACCACGATATGGCCACAGATCGGATCCGCAGATGCAGGCAGCCGTGAGCTTGATGATCGCATCAGTCGGCCTTTCAATCCTCGGGCTATCAACATCCTCGACACGCACATCGCCCGCCGATTCCATAACCACTCCACGCATGACAAGCTCCTTCCATAAAAAGCTCAATGAACATACTCAAGTACATCAAACATAGATCTTGAAGTGAACTTCAAGTCAATTTTGCCCTTCACTTACGCTGGAGAAGATAATGTACCCCACTGCCCAAAGCAAGGCATGAGCGTTTCAACCCGTCACCGATGTGACGGAAATGCTGCATGCTTGATCACGTGTTCCCAAAGACGCACATGCCTGGCACACAGCATTGTCCCCCCCATCTTTCCCAAAACCTGTTATGATGTAGGCAATTGTGTTCGTGCTACCAATGGGGGTGGTCGATGCAACACCATTCTTTTTTCATGTTCGTTGCAATGAAGCATTCAAGGAATCATTGACTTTTCATGGAAGGGATACTCATGTCTTCAATCAATCAAGTCACCGTTCTTGGAACAGGGATTCTGGGAGCGCAAATTATTTTTCAAACTGCTTTCAAAGGCTTTCACGTCACCACCTACGACATCTCCGACGACCTGATCACTCAAGCCAAACAAAGTTTCTCGCACCTCGCCGAAGTCTATCTCAAGGAACTTCCCGGAACCACCCGCACAGCAACGCAGGCCACCCTCGACCGCATCAGTACCACTTCCGACCTCTCGCAGGCGTGCAAGGAAGCCGATCTCATCATCGAGACAGCTCCTGAAATCATCGAGCTGAAGCAAAAACTCTATGCTCAAATCGCAAGTCTTGCGCCCGAACATGCCATCCTTGCCACAAATTCCTCCACGCTGCTGCCCAGCACTCTTGCACCATCAACCGGTAGGCAAGATCGCTTTATTGCTTTGCACTTTGCCAATACGATCTGGATCCATAACACAGCAGAGATAATGGGAACGGATCAGACATCCCGCCAGACGAAGGACAAGGTTATCGAATTCGCAAAGAACATCGGCATGGTGCCTATCGTACTGAACAAGGAGAAGTCAGGATATGTTCTTAACTCACTGCTGATACCACTTCTCAATGCTGCAGGATTCTTGGTCTCCGAAGGATATGCAGACCCGGAAACCGTTGACAAGACATGGAAAATTGCAACAGACTCACCTCTGGGCCCCTTTGAAATCTACGATGTCGTTGGATTGAAGACGGCATATAACATTATTGCGACTGCGGGCAAGGCAGGGGACGAGAAAAGTGCAAGGCTCTCGCAATACATCAAGGAGAACTACCTTGACAAAGGCAAGTTTGGGATTGCCTCAGGTGAAGGTTTCTACAAGTATCCCAGGCAGTCATAAACTCTGCCGCAATGCCGTCCTTACCTTCCTTCAGGGCGAGGAGCCACGGAAGCCGACGACATCAGCGGCGGAGCCGTGCACTGAAGTATGCACCGCTTCAGCCAAGATCCAGTGCATGCGATCAAAGCAAGCGGCTTCCCACCCAGTCAGTCGTTTGCGCCAGACCGTCCCGGTCACCCCGCGACGCTATGAAAGACAACCAACATCATGCAGAAAAACAGAGATTGTGGCATGGCCCATCCCGTGGAATCATGCTCATCGCGATTACTTTCTCATGCATCGGCGAGTAACGACCAAGTCTATCGCGACAGAATACTTAATCGGTTAACATATCCTCGTATCAGTCACTATACTTGACAACCATGGAAGGGCATAACAACCATCAGACACCGTACGTCAGCAACGAGACGGGCAGCGAGAAACCCTGCACCAGGCCAGACGAAACAGCCGACACACACGCCGGTGCCGTATCAGGTTCCGGTGCAGATCTCATGCCACAGGCGCTTACGCGCGGGTCCCGAATCGGCATCCTTCGTTCCTTGCCTCGCGCTCAACGCTGGGAATACTTTAAAGACCAATTACTGAAGCGATGTCTTGCCATCCTGGCTGCGCTCTGTATCGTCGTCTTCCTGCTCATACACATCCTCACTCCCTCCCCTGCACCAAAGCTCTATGTCGCCATTATCGACAATGCGCTGAGCAGCTCTCAGAGCGACGAGCTGCAGAGGATTAGCGCGGCAGCGCTGCATCTTTCGCCGAGCAGAAAAGGCGGTGTCATGGTATCCTCCCGTTTTGATTTGCGTCAAGATGGTCTCAGCGCTTTGCAGACCATGCTCAGCAACCATGAAATCGATATCGTCATCGCTGATCGTTCATCTTTTTCACAACTGAGCGGATACGGCTATTTTGCACCCCTTTCATCCAAGCTCAGAACGAACAGTCAATCTGCAGATCTTTCCAAAGACTATGTGAATTTTCATGGCTTTGACTCTTCCGAGCATAAGGATGCTTTCTATGATAGCTCAGGCAAAGGGGTGCAACGACCATACGGCTTGAACATATCCAATCTTGCACAATGGAAAGAAATAGCACCGCAGCAGCACAAACAGGACATTCTTGGCATCGCACAAAATACCAGGAACTCAGCTTCAGTCCAATCATTCGTTGATTTCCTCTGCTCACCCTGATTCAACCATCACCCACAGGGCAGGCAACTATGGAGATGACGCTTGAAAACGCGGCGATGCACAACCACTGCGAACACGCACTCGATAGAATAAAGATTGAGAATGGACGGGGACATGCAACCATTACCATCACAAAACCGTTTCAATGACCTTATGTCAAGGATCGGCGACTATGCAATCCTCAACATGGTGTGGGTCGTCTGCTCACTACCCATCGTAACGCTTGGTGCATCGACCTCTGCACTGTTTGAGATGACGCGGCAAATCCAGGAAGGCCAAGATACGCATCTCATTCGCCGCTTCACGGGTCAACTGAGACATAATTTTGCAAAGAATCTAGTGTTGACGTTGATCTACATCGCCTTTTTCTGCCTATCATTCTTCGATCTGCACTATCTCAGCTCCACCATGGGCAACACGACCTTTGGGGCAATCAGCTACGGTTGTGTAGCAACCGTAGCCATTCTTATTCTTCTGGCTTCCAGTTTCATTTTCCCCTTATCTGGCAGGAGCCGATTGTCGGTGGGCTCGCAGATACGACAATCAGCATCCGTATCTCTTCGACACCCCTGCATCGCGATTATCATCACCGCGTTGAACGCAACACCAATCGTTATCTCTCTTGTAATTCCAGGGGGCGTTGCATTCGTCATATTTTTCTGGGGACTGTTGTTTTCCGCGATCAGCGCATGGATTATCGTCGCACTCATGGTGCGCTACTCGATCATTGCACAACGGTAATGATCCTGAAACCGTCAACTCATGGCATGAATCATCGCGCTGTGCGCGATGATTCACTTATCGACTCTGACATCCAAGAAAAGCGTGCAAGCATATGAGCATCATTTGTGCACTGGACCGCTTGATTCGCGAAATACCAGTTCATTATCCGTTTCTGAGACGGAATCTACATCCTTGCCTTCAATGAGTTGCAGTATCAATTGAGCCGCAAGCCTACCGGTTCCCACCACATTACGATTCAAGGCAGTGATGCTCGGAACGCTAACCTCACACATGAAGGAATCGTCCCAGGAAACGATCGACAGTGCTTCAGGCACTGCAATGCCCATATCGTTCGAAGCCTTTAATGCAGACAAAGCCATAACGTCATTGTCATAGACGATCGCAGTCGGAGCATGCGGCAGCGACAGGAGCCGCTTCGTACAGCGCAGGCCATCCTCAGGCGAATAGTCTGCATGTAAACAGCTGTATTGCAAGCCAAGTGCAGCAGCTTCCTCCATAAAAGCATTGTCTCTGATGAAGGTATGTCCGAGTCGCTCAGGACCAGCGACTCGAGCAATCCTTGTATGGCCAAGTTCATGCAGGTAATCGATAATGAGATGCGCGGCATCGGACTCATTGCTGGACAATGACGGCAAGCCCTGTGAAAACATCGGGTTGCACAGTGCTAGCGCAGGAATCCGATGCTGGCTTTGCAACAAAGAGATTCTTGGATCATTAAGTTCAACGTTGAGCACCAACACTGCATCTACCGCCCCAGAAGCAATCCACTCCTGCAGCACAGTGAGCTCATACTCATGACTCGATGATGATCGGATCAGCAGCGAATAGCCTTTTCTCTCCAACTCAGCGGTCAAGCCTGCCATCAGTTCCGTCGTATACGATTCAACGGAAAGAACGCTCATGGCGTATGTCAGAATCATTCCCACGCTATGCGTTGCAGCATCAGACAAGGCTTTTGCAGCGCTGTTTGGACGCCATCCCATGCGCTGGGCTACAGCAAGAACCTGCTGGCGCGTATCAGACGAGACTCCGGCTTTACCGTTTAAGGCATACGATACGGCACTATTGGAAACACCTGAGGCTTTCGCAACATCTGAAATGGTGACTCTGTTTCTTTCAGAATTCATGATTGCATCCTCATCCCTCGATAGCGTTGCAAATCCTACAGACGGTCTGCAATGTGGCACCGAATCGTCAATAACCCGATGCCTTATTGTCGGTTATCGCCTGAGATCATTGGCACATCGTAGCACGTTGCGAGCGATGAGGGCACGAACATCGCAGTGCTTGCGTGCAGTGATATGCCAGGTCGCACTTTCACCAGGTAATAATGTCACCATTCCGCAATCAATCGTAGCTGCTGAATCAACTTTATCAACCATGCAGAAAATGTCTCTCGCATACGAACGCGCATGAAGCGTCAACTCATAACCAGAGCCGGATGGTTGGATACTGGCGTCGAATGGCTCGGGATCGAGGTACTGATCCACAACGTCGCATCCGTTGCATATGACCCGCTCAAAATGGCTATCGGAAGGTGTTGCCACGATTATCTCGCGTCTATTGTCTCCCCATGATGCAAGCTGTTCATCAATCACGATGCTCCTGTGTTCAAGAGCTGAAAGTGACAGATCAATGTGCTGCGAGGCGAGCACTTCACCTTCAAGCGTGCGCCGCTCGATGCTCCAACTTCCCTTCCATGTCTCCAAGGTATCGTTACAGACAATCAATGCCAGTGCATCGCACGCTGGCTTGACCCCTTCCCATGAGAGATCATCCATGGCCTGTTGTGAAACCCTTGGTTGTATTGTGGCGAATTGCGGTGAGAAAAAGTCGCGCGACGCATACCATAATGGCTTTCTGCGCCCATCGTAATCGACGGCGGACCAGGAAACGACAGGCCAGTCATCATTCAATTGCCAGATCAGGATGCCTGCGTTCACAGGTTCGAGTGAACGCATATGTTCCACGCCGAAACGAATGGCTTGAGCCTGCTGCAATTGGCAGGCCCAATGCCAATCCTCAATGTCATCCCAATGGTCACTGTCAATGAGCCAGTCCCGAGACCCATCTGAACGGTAGCTCACATCATTGATATGCCCTGGCGTCAAATGCGAGCGCATGCCCCGCGCAAGTTTGTAGTTACCGCCTGCAGCCTTTTGGTGCACGAGCATCTGTGCGCCAAAAGGCTCAAGTCGCCTGTCATGGACCACCGCTGTCAATGTGCTCCATGCAGGAGGCGCCTGATATCCAAACTCATCGGCAAACCGGGGGGTATATCTTGCATAATCGCGATAATCACTCCGGTTCCATACATCCCAAATATGCATGGTTCCGTCGGTGTCTCTGTTCGCATCGACATGAGGCGTAAAGCTCATGGGAGAACTTGGAAGATAAATCCTCGTAGGGTCCAATTCTTTGAGCAGTTTGGGAAACATGGTTGAGTAATAGTAGTTTCCCCACCCCTTTTCGCCATATCCGAACGCGTTTGGCTTGCCGTCGTTCTCGCGCAATGACTGCTTGAATCCAGCCCAGTCCGCGTATGCAACGAAGTTTTCGTTGGATCCGTTCCACACCACAAGACTTGGGTGTGAACTCAGTCGAGCGATGTGTTCGCGCGCTTCAGCTTCAATCTCTGCCTGCGTCTGGGTGTCTTCTGGATATGCTGCGCAAGCCAGGGCAAAATCTTGCCAGACCATGATTCCCAGCTGGTCAGCAAGTTCGTAGAAATGGTCTGATTCATAAATGCCGCCACCCCAGGCGCGAATCATGTTGGAATGGGATTCGACAAGATCGTCAAACAGGTGGTCATATTGCGCTTGGCCGGCTCGAGACATGAAGGCATCAACCGGAACCCAATTGTAACCACGGCAATGCACCGGCACTTCGTTGACATATATCTGGAAAGGTCTGCCTATCGCATCCGCAGTCGTATCGACCCTGACGTTCCTGAAGCCGATGCATCGTTGCCACAGTCCCTGTCGACCATCGCCAATAGTGACTCGAATCTGGTAGAGCGGCTGATCGCCGTATCCCACGGGCCACCAAAGATGAGCATCGGGAATTGTCACACGAAGTTCGGCTGCGTTCCGGTCAGACTTGATCTCCCCCGTTACGCTCACATGCGCATCGTGCCCCTCAAGCATGATCTCTATGGGAACTGCACTGCCTGTATGCGCGGCGGATGGGGATGTGACCCTGCTGGTATCGGCTCTTTCAATAACGATGGTCGTATCCACAATGCCAACGCCTTGAGAATCCACATGAACGAGCGGCCTGACCTCTACTATTCTGGACCCTGACCACGAGTCAATGCCTATCGGACGGCATATACCCACGCCGGCGACGTCTATGCCCCAATCCCATCCAAACTGATAGGAGGGCTTGCGTATTTGGTTAAATGCATGGTGTTCCGTATGCGGATAATATCCAAGTCGGTGTTCTCGCACATCCGATTCGCGAACTGGTGAGGCAAGATTGATCGTGAGTCTATTCTCACCTTCCTGCAATATGCCATCGACGTCCCAACGATAGGATCGATGATAGTTGTTCGTCGAGGCTATTGGCCGGTCATTCAGGAGAACCTGGGTGACGGTATCAAGGCCATACGCAAGAAGATCATGCCTTTCCTCGTTGTCATCGTGCCATACAAATTCACATTGATATTGCCAGTCAACGTCGCCAATCCACTGTTGCAGTGTCTCATTGTCGCCATCGAAAGGATCGTCGATCAGGCGAGCGCGCAGCAAATCGAGTGAGACCTCACCTGGCACCTGAGCAGGGATACCGAGTCCAAGTCGCTCGCGCAAGGCTTCGGGCACTGCACCCGTATTGAGCGCTCTGACGGTCCACTTCTCGTCGAGTGATACGAATGTTTGCGGTAAAGCTGTCATCAGGACTCCTTTGTTTGATGACGAAATTATGTAGTCTCACCAGTGCGATGCTGAGACGGTGACGGTTGTTGGTTGTTCCTATTCCTTCACGGATCCTGCTGCAATACCGTTGTAGATCTGCTTTTGGAATATGAGGAAGAGAATGAGCATGGGCAGCAGGGTGATGATCACGCCTGCGCAGATGAGGTTATATTTGCTGCCCATTGGTCCGGTAAAGGAATACAACGCTATGGCCACTGTCTTTAAATCGTTGTCTTGCAGATACAGATTGGAGGCATAGTACTCGTTGTAGACTCCGACTCCCTTCAAGATCATGCATGTCACGATTGCCGGTTTCAAGAGGGGTAGCAGTATCTTCGAATAGACGGTGAAATATGAAGCTCCATCGACGATCGCCGATTCGTCCAGAGAGATCGGGATGTTCTCAAAATACTGGATGAAGACATATATCGAGATGACATCGGTGCCACACATCATCAGAATGTAACCCCAGAGCGTGTTCACTGCGTTGAGATCAACCATCAATTTATATAATGCAACCTGCATGGCGATGCCGGGGAGCAATGCGGCCATGGTGAACAGACCGCGGATCAACCCATTGCCAGGAAACGTGAAACGGCTAAGAACATATGCCAGCTGTGTCCCGATGATGGTCGTCACAAAAAGGACGGCAATCAGGATGATGAACGAATTGCGGAATGCAACCGCCATGTTTGATGCTTGAAAGGCTTCGACATAATTATGAAGGTTCAACCAGTTCTTTGGCATGTCCATGACATTGGTGCTCTGATATTCATCGCTGGTTTTGGCTGCAGTAACAAAATTGATGACCAGTGGCAGCAGCATCCAGAATGAAATGAAAATCAGGCTGAGATATTTGAACAGCGTGAAGAAACCGTTTTTTGCACTGTACCAAGAAACATGTGGCTTCTTCACAATCGCACCATGCGCGGGAGAAGATGAATTTGCTGTCATTTCACTGACCTTTCTTTCCCAATTCGCGAACCATTACGAAACACCGAAGTCCGCTTCACGGCAACGCGGTTGCGCTGCCTTTGCATTCGCTTGGCTTTCTTCCTCGCCTCGGCAACGCCATCGCCAGCATCCCGGAAAACGAACTTGAAGAACACCTGCTGGAGGATCGCAAACACCAGAATGATGAGGAGCAGCACGATTGCCATCGCAGATGCCAACCCAACCTTCTGATTCACATGTGCCAAACGGTCCATAAGTACAAACAACGTGGCTGTGCCATTTGCACCGCTGGTAATGACATACGGACCTTCAAAGGCAGAGAGAGAACCGGTTATGGATAAAATGATGTTCAAAACAAGAATGGTCTTGATGCCGGGAAGAATGATGTGCAGGAACTGTTGGAACTTGTTCGCGCCATCGATTTCTGCCGCCTCGTACAGCGACTGATCGATAGACATGATCGATCCGATAAATAAAATTACCGTTTGGCCCAAGTATCGCCAGATTGAGGCTCCCACCAACGACCAATTGTTAATAGCCTGGTCCCTGAGCCAATAGGGCAACTGGTTAAGTTGGAAACCGCACCATTGCAACACGGTATCAAACACGAAACCTCTGGTGAAGAAGAACTTGAAAATAAAGCCAACTGCAATGCCATTGATCAAATATGGGAAGAAATAGATCGCCTTGAAGACATTGCCACCACGAACCTTGAAGGCAAGAACCGTTGACAGATACAATGCCACGACGACTTGGAGAATTGCACCAACCATATAATACAGGCTCAGCTTCAGCGATGACAATGTACCTGGCCTTGAAAAGACGTCTATGTAATTCTGCAGACCAACCCATTCACGTGGGCCGATATATTTCATTCTGAAAAAACTGTACCCGACCATACTTGCGAATGGAAAGTATGTAAAAACAACGAGTATCGTTACGGGAATTGCGCAAAAAGCAACAATTATCCCGGCCTTACGCCAATTCCTTGGCTGTCTATTGACAGGTATCGTATCTGGAAGATCTACGACACCTTTCGTTGCTGCTGTCATTTCCTCACCCTTTTCGAACCATGGATTGTCTTGCATGCCTTGCCAGAAGCTCGGCAGTAGAACCGCGTTGCAGATGCCCGCTCCCCGTCGCACAGTGTGCGAGGCATGAGCATCTGCAACGCCGAATCAACATTCACCGATTATTTCTGGACCGTGGTGTACTTGATGTCGACATTCTCTGTTTTCAGCGCAGCATTCCACTTATCGTTCCATTCATTCATGATTTCGTTAAATGCTTTGCTCTTTGTCGCGGCTGCCTCGACGATTGCCTGGACTCGTGAAGCGCCACCGCTGTTGATCGCAAGCTCGGAATCGGTATTCAAGTCGTTGAAAAGATCAGACTCATCCTTGCTCACTGGCTTGCCTTCCAGGAACGTGACATCGTTGAATTCGCTGAACAATGCCGGCAGTTTTTTCTCTGACTTGGCGACTGGCAGGCCACCCTCGTTGTATGCGAACTTCGATTTTTCGGTAAGCCACTTGACGAAGATCATTGCAGCCTCCTGGTTGTCTGACGAGGAATTCTTGTTGATGCCATACGCATATCCGCCACCAGGAGCCGCGTATTGCTTCCCCTTGATACTGATCGGGAATGGCATGTATCCAATGTCATCTGCATGATCACCCGCTGCCTGAATCTGCTGCACCGCCCAGGAACCCAACACCATGGTCGCGATCTTGCCTTGGTTCATCTGAGACTTGCTCCCCTCCCAATCCGTTGTGGAGTAATCGTCTTCAGTCAATTTGTCGGCAACCGCATCATATAGGATTTTGTATACGTTGTAGGCATGCGTGCCATCGTGCGGATTTGAGAACGGGTCCTTTGTATGAGGAAGAATCGAGGTCATATAATCTGCATTGCCCGTGGCATTGCCGCCAATGTATGCGTCCCACGCACCCATGGTCCATCCTGCGGCATAATTCGTATACAGTGGTGTGGCGCTCGTCTTCTCCTTGATCAGCTTGAGATCGGCAATGAATTGAGAAGGCGTTTTTGGCAGCTTGGTGATCCCCGCCTCCTTGAAAATAGCCTTGTTATACACGACACCACCGGCATCGCCACCGCCAGAGACACCATATACCGTGTTGTCATATTGCTGAACGGCTGCAAAGTTAACCACTTTGTTCATCGCTGAGTATGTTCCATAGGGAATGAAGTAATTGCTCAGTTCTGTACTGTCGACGGCTGGAATGAGCATGATATCGCCCCAGTCCTTGCTCTGGATACGAGTCAGGGCATCGCTGTCATAATTGGTGCTGGTTTCAATGGTGACCTTGATATTGGGATACATCTTGTTGAAATCGGCAATGTATGCCTTCCAGTTCTTCCCCGAATAGGATGCCTGGGTCATGTCGGTCCGGTTTGAGAACAACTTGATCGACGCGGTGATGTCCTTCCCTGTATCGCCCAGCTTGATGCTTGGATACGTCAACGAAGTGGCCTTGCTGGATGAGCCAGTTCCGCCACATGCAGCCATGCTGACGACGCAGACAGCCGAAATGGCCATCGC
Source organism: Bifidobacterium aquikefiri (assembly GCF_002259795.1). Taxonomy (GTDB): domain Bacteria; phylum Actinomycetota; class Actinomycetes; order Actinomycetales; family Bifidobacteriaceae; genus Bombiscardovia; species Bombiscardovia aquikefiri. The sequence goes on from NZ_MWXA01000009.1 coordinate 106,467, forward strand.
GGCAACTTTTTGTAACGCTTTCATAGTTCCAATCTCCTCATACCTTGTATTGCCTCATTGAAAAAACAATGTATGTCGAAGCTCGTGCAACGTTTCAACAGTCGTTGTTGAATTTCGTTGCACGGCCCGTAGCTCGCCGATGTGTGAGTCCCCTCTAAGCAAGTTCAACTTTAGAAAACAGTCACTGAATCGTTATGTCAACCGGTTAAGTTGATTTCAGTGAAGCAATGCTCCAGAGCCTGCCTTCTCAGAACGAGTAGGAATGCTGGAATACAACCATTTTTATTGGAGATGTACCATAGAAAAAAGCCCCGAAAACTTTATGTCAATCTCTGAAAATACTTAATCGGTTGCGTGTTGATTGCGATAGTGCCTTGGGGACTCGCCTGTGAACATACGAAACTGCGTCGAGAAGTAATGAGCATCCGCATACGCCAAGCGAGAAGCTATTTCCTTGATTCGCATTCCAGTATTGTTCAAGAGCTCTCTGGCAAGCTGCATTCGTTGCATGAGGTAATAGCGATACGCTGACTGCCCATACGCATGTCTGAAAATCCTGGATATCTGTGAGACGGATATCCCGATTTCTCGTGAAACATTATCAAGAGTGATGTTGTCTTCCACCTTGCGGTCAAGCATGTCCTTGATTATTTTTGCATAGCGATTTTGCGTTGAAGACAGTTGCTCATCAATGTGCCTCTCAGCCAGTCGGGCAAAAATATCATGGATCAAGAGCGATGAAGCTCGTTCGATGTCTTGCGGTTGCGAACCGCTGTTACGCTCACACAGCTCGAGCAGCTCCTGAAACAGTGGACGAACAGGAACTTGTGCGAACAGAATCGAATCATTGAGGTGATATTCGCGATACAGGGCATCACAGAGCAAACCGCTCATGTTCACCCAGATTTTCTTGTACGGTTGATTCATCGAAGAGCGATAGTCGTGCGCAGTGTGCGGTGGCAATATGTATGCATCTCCCCCAACGGGAAACACACGGCGATCGTCGCAGGTGACGTCGCCCTTGCCATCGATCACATATTCCATGCAATAGATATCCGAGTCTTCACGCACGATATGATATGACCGATCGGGATAGGTGATGCCTGCCATCTGAATACGGAATCGTTCAGGGCGGGAAAAAGCTCCCGGAAGAACGTTAACCACATGTTCCATGCGCGTATTCCTCACATTTGTGATTGGATAATCGAATTTTATCCTAATTTTTGCGTTGTTTTTATACTATAACGTATTCACGAAGGGATAATTTCCATCTTGATGCTCGACACAAGGAAGGTGCCATCAACATATGAATACAGAACAGACATACCCAGCAATTGACATTCCTCGCCCAGAACATCCCAATCCACAATGGCAGCGATCGACATGGATGAATCTGAATGGCAGCTGGGATTTTGATTTCGACATGTCAGCGAGCGGCATAGATCAGCGTTGGTTCGATCAGCACGATTATTCGACCACCATAACCGTCCCATTCTGTCCAGAAAGCGAGCTCAGCGGGATTGGATTCACCGATTTCATTCCGTGCTGCTGGTATCGACGCACCGTATCGCTCACCGAAACCGAGCTCACGGGTCGGGTACTGCTCCATTTTGGAGCAGTCGATTATCTTGCACACGTCTATGTCAATGGCGTAGAGGCGGGCACCCATAAGGGCGGATACGCATCGTTCTCACTCGACATCACGCACAGCGTTCACACAGGGGAAAACGTGATTGTGGTCTGTGCCACAGACGATACCAGAGGTCAGCAGCAGCCAACCGGAAAGCAGTGCGACCAATTCAGTTCGTATTCGTGCCTGTACACGCGAACAACCGGAATCTGGCAGACAGTCTGGTTGGAATTCGTACCTGAAACGTATATTGAACAGGCCAGGTATCACACGAATATTCACAATGCCACGATCACCATCGAAGCCACGTTGCACGGCACTGCGACACTGCACGTTGCAGCTTCCTTCAAAGGTGCGCTCTGCGGCTCCGTCAGCGTTGCAAGTGATGGCGGAACCTGCACGCTTACTCTCCCACTCTCTCAAACGCATCTGTGGGAGCCAGGAATCGGCAATTTGTATGACATCACCCTGAGCTATGGTGACGATCACGTCAAGAGCTACGTCGGTCTACGTGAGATCCGACTCGATGGATACCGGTTCCTGATCAACGGCAAGTCCGTGTTCCAGCGCCTGGTTCTCGACCAGGGATTTTATCCACGTGGCATATATACCGCACCCACTGCTGCAGATCTCGAACAAGACATCATGCTCTCCCAGCAGGCAGGCTTCAACGGTGCACGCTTGCACGAGCGCGCATTTGAACCGTTATATCTGTATTACTGCGATCTGCACGGCTACCTAGCCTGGGGCGAAATGGCGAGTTGGGGTTTCGATATCAGCAAGGAATCCAGCTTTGACATCTTCATACCAGAATGGTTGCAGATTCTTCAACGTGATGTCAACCACCCGGCCATCATTGGATGGTGCCCCTTCAACGAAACATGGGACTTCAATGGAAGACGTCAAAACGATGATGTATTGCGCCTTGCTTATCAGGTCACCAAGGCATACGATCCCGAACGACCTTGCATCGATACCAGTGGTCATTATCATGTCGTCACCGATATCTACGATCTGCACGATTATGAGCAGGACATCGATAACTTTTCTCAACGCTACGATGACTGGGGGGCCGGGAATGCTCCTATCCCGGAGCTGTATCCAGACCGCCAGCATTGCGAAGGAATAATGCCCTTCTTCATCAGCGAATATGGAGGAATAAAGTGGGATCCCTCGCACGCCGAGGAGTCTTCGGCATGGGGGTATGGGCAGCAGGCCAACAGCGAGGACGAATTTATCAGCAGGTATCGTGGTTTGACCAACACACTGCTAAGCAACCCCAGGATATTTGGCTTCTGTTTTACGCAGCTCTACGATGTAGAGCAGGAGTGCAATGGAATATACAACTACGATCGCATGCCCAAGGTCGACATAGTGGCCATTCGCTCCATCAATGCAGCGAAGGCAGCCATTGAACGCAGTGTGGAGAGTGGTGTCTGCGACAATGCCGAGAGCGAGGCTTGATACACATGAGACTAGGAATTGGAACCACGCTCGATCATGATAACCCTCAGGAATGGGCTGATGACCTCGTAGCCATGGGGTGCACCGCTGCAGTCAGCCCTTTCGACTGTACAACATCACCGGCGCTCAGACGAGCATACCTTGATCAGGCACAATCGCACGATCTGCGTATCGGTGAAGTTGGCGCATGGAAAAACGTCATGTCTGCGCAGATCAGCGAGCGTGAATCAAACATTGCATACGTGCAGGAACAACTCGCCCTGGCAGAAGACATCCATGCCCGTTGCTGCGTGAACATCTCAGGCAATGCCGGTTTCGGGGATTGGGACCAATATAGTGCAGAGAGCTATCTTCCTGAAACCTACGATCGCATCGTCGAAACTACACAACGCATCATCGATGCCGTCAATCCCCAGCACACCACATACGCAATGGAGTGCATGCCTTGGATGATCCCAGACTCTCCTGAACAGTATCTGCAGCTCATTGACGATGTCGATCGGCCAGCCTTCTCGGTTCACCTTGACTATACGAACATGATGAATGGGATAGAACGTTGGCGCAGTAGAGACCAATTCATCGAACGATGCTTCAGCCTTCTGGGAAATCGCATACTCAGCGTACATGTCAAGGATGCCAAGCTGCTGGCCAGCCTTCCCACTGCAATCGTCGAAGTTCAACCCGGCGAGGGCGGGATTGATTGCGACATGGTTGTTCGGCACATTGCCAAATTGCCGGAAGACACTACCGTGTTCGTCGAGCATCTTCCCAACCACGATGCCTATGCTCGGGCGATGTCATACGTGAACCAGAGATTGCAATCACTGTAGATTCCAAACGCGAAACTCTTTTTGACAAGGCACTGCATGAACTGACGATGTGGCAGCGTATGCACTGACGCGGAACATTCCAAAGCCTCAAAATCGTGTCCGGTCGTTACCCACTGAAGGTTGCGAAGGTTACGCTTTGGAAGTCGTTTTTCGAGAAAATCTGGGTGAAAAGCGACTTCAAAAGCACAACCTGAGCAACATTCGTTCGCCAGCGAGTCATGCCCGCACTGGCTATGCCATTGCGTTTCATGGGACGGCTGCAGGAAACGCGTGAGGGCCTGGACACCGCCCAACAACACCCCACAGCCAAAAACAGACACACATTTTTGTCTACAAGTCGCCATCGCATCAACGCAACCCAACGAAATCAACGTTTTCAGATGAGCGACGAAACACTGCCAGAAACTGCCGTCTCAGACATACATAGGCTCTATCCGATTCAAAAAGCGTATGTATCCTTTCGAAAATTCTTTGAAGTCTGCTCCCGTGACATCTTCCGATAGCGGCGTTCCATACACGTTGGTTTCTTCCGAGGTCATGGAGTTGCGCCATGTCAAATACCACAATACTCTGTGAGTCCATTCATCGGCACGAGCCGACTTTTCCAAAAAGTCAGTCCAGGGATGAAGCTCAGCACCTGCCAGCTTGTTCGGCGTGCCGACCTCGGTGAACGCCGCCACTTTGTTTCGTCCGTCGGCGTTGTGAACCAGCTTGCGCAGCACTGTTTGAAAGTCTGCAACAATCGCTTCAGGAGATTTCAGATTGTCGAAGCGACCAACGTCGATATAATCATCAAGACCGAATATATCAACGAAATCATCGCCTGGATACCCACGGTAATATGCCGTGTCAAAATCCTCGATGCTGAAGCAGCTCCGGTCGGGCGAATATGCGTACAGGAAATCATGGACCCCTTGCTCATCGCGCAGATATGACACAACAAACTGCCACAACTCGATAAACATGGCTTCGCTCGTATCAGTCTGACCGTCACGGCTGCCGATGCACCACCAGAACCAATCACCATTGTGCTCATGAAAAGGCCGGAACACTACAGGAATGGTGCGCCCATCGGGATCGACCAAACTGTGAGCAAACGCTGCGACTCCATCCAACCATCGGATGAAGTCCTCATGCCTGTTGCCACCCGGCAACACGGCTGCAACGGAGTCAGGAGCACAATTGTCACCGTAGCCGCCCGCGGTTATTGGATTTACCGAATGCCAGCTCAATGTGATAACCGCACCCTTTGAAAAGGCGTACATGATCTGCTCGCGTTGCTCCGAGAAATAGCGCGAATCGTAACCAGCCCTCCCATATTTCTCGATTCCTCCTAGGTCAAAGCCGAACACGGCAGGATATGTTCCTGTGGCCTGCAAAACATCTGAAGGCATCTTGTCATTTTTGTGACATGAGAGATCGTCTTGATGACCGAACATTGCGAATTGTCCCTGACTCTTCCGAAAATTCTTCAACAATGTTTCCGATAATTCATCGATTGCATTGTCTACAGGCATTGTTGCTCCACTCATTGCTCGTAATCCTTCTCTTCTTCGAGATCGTGCTGACTGAAAAAAATGTGAATCGCAAACCCATACCCGACCACTGCCCTTGATAATTGATCGTGTTGGATTCACTGAATCCGAAAAGGCAAAAGACTCTTCAATCTTCCCAAACAGGTTGTTCCTGCAACTCGGCATATCCAGATTCTTCAGTCTCATTGTATATTGCCCGATGACAACGTTCTTCTCCGAGCTTGTTCGCAGAACAGCGCATCGATGCACTCGCCAGAGCCTGTATGCCGTTGAGGAACTCACTACATCAGAACGGGATGAAACGATGCATCTGATTCATCGCAAGTCTAGGTTACCTGCACTCGGTTGATGAAAGCTTCATGATGATGTATAGTAACTTTAGTACTAAGTTGTACCCCAATAATTGCAGTATATTTTAAGATAATTATTCTTCATAAAGTTTATCGTTGTATCAACGTATGACACACAGCACATATCGATATGAATGGAGACAATTCATGACCAAGCCACTTGCCGTGACAGCTCGATTGACGGCCGACAGGGACTTCTTGAGCACACCAATCGATGATCGTATTTTTGGTTCCTTCGTTGAGCATCTAGGCCGATGCGTCTACACGGGAATCTATGAGCCCGGTCATCCTCAAGCGGACGAGCAGGGTTTTCGCCAAGATGTGATTGATTTGGTCAAGGAGCTTGGAGTCACCACGATTCGCTACCCGGGGGGTAATTTTGTATCGGGATACCGTTGGGAAGACGGAGTAGGCAGGCAACGCCCCCACCGTCTGGACACCGCATGGCATTCGACGGAAACCAATGAATTCGGCCTCCATGAAATGACACATTGGCTGGAAAAACTCGGCGGAAACGAACTTATGGAAGCCATAAATCTGGGAACCCGGAGCATTGAAGATGCATTGCGACTACTGGAATACAGTAATGTTGCCAACGGCACCGCCTTATCGGAAGAACGACGTAAGAATGGTGCGCCAAAGCCCTTCAATATCAGGATGTGGTGTCTCGGCAATGAGATGGATGGCCCCTGGCAGCTTGGTCATAAGACAGCTTATGAATACGCACGATTGGCGGCAATGACAGCAGCGGGGATGCGGCAGATCGATCCTGATCTTGAGCTCGTGGTCTGCGGTTCATCATCGCATTCAATGCCAACTTTCGGAACATGGGAGCAGACAGTTCTCAAGGAGACCTTCGAAGACATCAACTTCATCTCCTGTCATGCATACTATCAACCCGAAGACGGTGATTTGGAAAGTTTCCTCGCCTCAGGCGCAGATATGGACTCATTTATCAAACATGTTGCCAGCATAATCGATGCCACAGCTGCACAATTGAAATCGGAGCATAGCGTCTTCATATCTTTCGATGAGTGGAACGTCTGGTATCAAGGTGCAGAGCCATCGCACAGCCCGGAGGGAATAGACAACTGGCCAATCGCGCCCCACCTGCTGGAAGACACATATTCTGCGCTCGATGCGGTCGTATTTGGCGATTTATTGATAACGCTGCTGAAGAACGCGGACCGCGTGCATGCAGCGTCGCTCGCTCAATTGGTGAATGTGATCGCACCGATCATGACCGAGCCTCAAGGTCCAGCATGGCGGCAGACAACCTTCTTCCCATTTGCACTCACAGCGCAGTTGGCAAAGGGAGGAACCGTATTCGAGCCCAAACAGGCATCAATGCAGCACCATACCCAGAAATATGGAATGGTTGACACAGTCAATGCCGTGGCAGTGCAACGAGAGGACGGTTCACTTGCTGTATTCGCCGTGAACAGATCACTGCATGACGCTGCCAATTTCGTCATAAAGCTGCCAGAGGGGAATTTTACCGAAGCTTCAGCGAGCACACTGTATGAGGATGATATTTTTGCAACAAACACGAAAGAACATCAGAACAGAGTTGCACTCCATACCAACAACACGATAGTTCTTGAAAACGATGTCGTCGTGGTAGAGCTTCCACCGACATCGTGGTCGGCAATCACCATCAACACACAGAAGGGAATGCATTGAAATTCGTCATAAGCCACATTGCAACCATCTAATTAACCAATACATATTGTCAAAGGAGACAGGTGAACGATGTTTCAAGCAAAGAAGATCTTGTCAGTTCTAGCCACCGTTGCTGTGAGCATGAGCCTGGCGGCTTGCGGAGGATCAAATAGCACTGGCACTGCAAGCGCAAGTGCCGATAAGCACGCAAACGATAACGCATCCTGCACGAACAAGGTTGTTCATGCAAGTGCAGAGAAGGTTACAGTCTGGGCCTGGTATCCAGGCTTCCAAAAGATAGTCGATCATTTCAACCAGACACATAGCAACGTTCAGGTCTGTTGGAACAACGGGGGCCAGGGTGGATCCGAATACACCAGATTCCAGAATACGATCAAGGCCGGCAAGGGCGCTCCGGATGTCATACAACTCGAATATGAAGCAATGCCGCAATTTGTTGCCGGAAAGCAGAAATATCTTGTTGACCTCGCCGATTACGGCATGAAGGCATATAAGTCCGATTACACTGCAGGCGCATGGAATTCGGTCACGTTTGGCAGTTCCTCATCCATATATGCAGTCCCAGTTGACGCAGGGCCGTTTGTCATGTATGTCAATCAGGCCGTATTCGACAAATATGGCATCAAGGTGCCGACGACCTGGGCAGAATTCGAACAGGCAGGGAAGGATCTGAAGGCAAAGGGTTATACGGGAAAGCTGACCAACTGGCAAACGGATGGAACTGCCGTGAACATCGCACTCTTCGCTCAGAAGGGTGCACAGGTATATAAATATACAGCGTCTGATCCCACAAAGGTGGGAATCGACTTCAACCAGACCAGCGTCAAGCAGGTGCTGAAGTATTGGCAGAATCTTGCAAAGGAAGGGTTGATCGACACAGCCGATCAGAGCTCGACTGACACCATGAAGAAGTTTGGGGCTGGTGACTATGCGACATATGTGCAGGCATCCTGGTTCATTGGTTATTACGTCAAGGGTGCCTTCAAGACCGCCACAGATTCTCCATTTAAAATCTATGAAGCTCCGAAATGGAATGACTCTACTCCCGATGTAAATCAAGGAGGCTCAGCGTTCGCCGTGACGTATCAGGCCAAAGATACGAAAGCGGCCGCATCTGTCGCTCGAGAATTGTATGGGGATGATTATGCCCAGAACAGTGGCGTCACTGATGGTGGTCTCTTCCCCACATGGACGAAGCTGCTTTCGTCTTCTGAATTCATCACCCAGACCTACCCTTATCTGAACAATCAGAAGGCCAATGAAATCATCGCACCGGTGGCAAAAGGATGGAAAGGTGATCAGTTCCTTCCATTCCAAACCTATGCCTATGATGCCCAGCAAAAGGCATTCGCAAGCATGGTGAAATCTGGGACCTCGGTTGATTCTGGTGTCTCTTCACTCACCTCCTCACTCCGAAGCTATGCAGAGCAGCAGGGCTTCACCATCGAATCAGTGAAATAATCCGTTTAAAGAATCTGTGGTTGGAGAGCGTTCCATATGCTCTCCAACCACAAGGAGGTTTCTTATGTCGCACCGTTCAACCCAGTCGAAACCCAAAAGAAGAATCGGCAAGGATAATCTTTGGGGCTGGATCTTTACAGGGCCATTCGCCGTCATATTCATCCTTTTTCTCGTTATTCCCCTTGTCTACGCTTTCTACATGTCACTGTTTACATACACACAGATCTCTGGCACATATTTTTCCGGCTTCGCCAACTACATCAGAGTAGTAAAGGATTCCGTATTCGCGACAGGCCTGTTACGCGTCATTCTCTATACAGCGGTTATGGTACCGATTCAACTTGGCTTGGCATTGGGACTCGCTCTGCTTCTTGATTCTTTCAAGAAGAAGTTTGCATCATTCTCCCGAGTGGTAATATTTCTGCCCTATGCAATCCCTGCGGTGATTGGAGCATTGATGTGGGGATTCATGTATTCCAAACTTATGGGACCATTTACGACCCTGTTCTCGTTATTCGGGCTTCAGGCACCCGACTTTTTGAGTGCCGGTGGGATATTCGGCTCGCTCGTCAATGTTGTGACATGGCAGTGGACAGGATATTACATGATTATCCTATATTCTGCATTGCAATCCATCCCGAGCGAACTCTATGAGTCTGCACGGATCGATGGTGCGAATGAGGCGAAGATAGCATTGCATATCAAGGTTCCCATGGTTTCTGGGTCGATGATCATGTGCACGATATTTTCACTTATCGGAACATTGCAGTTCTTTACTGAACCAACAATCCTGCGCAATCAGGCTCCGACGGTAATACCTGCCGAATACACACCAAACATGTATGCCCAGGCTTTGGCATTCGGATACAACCAGACCAACTATTCCGCAACCGTTTCTTTCTCTCTTGGACTCATCGTCGTTATCTTCTCAATAATATTCATGAGGTTAACACGTCGTTCGAATGGATTGGGTGATTAACATGACAACGATTGAACACACTCGTAAGGGCACGGAGCATCGCATTCAAGGTAACCCTAGAATTTTCACCTATGTTGTGCTTATCCTCTGCTGCTGCTATTTTCTGCTGCCAGTTTGGTGGCTTATCATCGCTTCGACGAAGACCAACAGTGGGCTATTCAATGGCATTCATGGCTCAATGTGGTTTGACAGCACCAATGCTTTCTGGGACAACCTCAAGCAACTGGGTACGTACCAGGATGGAATCTACTGGAGGTGGTTCGCAAACACGCTTCTCTACGCTCTGGTCGGAGGTTTCGGTGCAACGGCAATATCCGTGATGGCCGGATATGGCTTTGCCAAGTACAGATTCCGTGGGAAGACACTCTATTTCAACATCATCCTCGGCGCACTTATGATTCCAGCCACCGCTCTGGTGATTCCAACTTTCCTGCTGATGTCTGATATCAATCTTACGGACACCTACTGGGCGGTGTTGCTGCCAGTGCTACTCAACCCATTTGGCGTGTATCTGATGAGAATCTACTGTTCGCAATCGCTGCCTGATGAGATGCTCGAAGCCGCCAGAGTTGATGGCTCCGGTGAATTCAGAACTTTCTTCCAGGTTGCGCTTCCCATTATGACACCTGCCATAACGACCGTGTTTTTGCTCTCAATTGTCGGGGCATGGAACAACTTCTTTCTTCCATCAGTCGTACTGACGAATCCAAATCTCTTCCCCATCACCGTTGGCCTATCCCAATGGCAGGCAAGAAGCACTGCCGGTTCAGCGGCCGAACAGATCTGGAACCTCCTGACATCGGGAGCGTTCATTTCAGTCATACCTATGGTTCTCGCCTTCATCTTCCTGCAACGCTACTGGGTTGGAGGTCTGGCAACAGGATCGGTAAAAGCGTGACGCAGTATGCTTGATGTGACTTCACGTATAACCGTCATCGTGGTGTAGCCTTGGATCGATATCGTACGAACTTCGCGATACTTTACTTGAGAAATTGCACATAAACCTTATACGTTCAGATCAAGGTTTGCCTGATTACTGATTTACTGAAGTGAGAGCTATGACACGCAGAGTGACCATCAAGGACGTGGCGCGAGACGCCAATGTTTCCATAAAGACCGTTTCCAATGTTGTTAATCACAGCGGAAGCATGCGACCGGAAACGCGTGAACGTGTCAAGAGATCAATGAAGCATCTTGGTTATCAGGTCAACATTTCCGCGCGTTCATTAAAAACTGGCGTCACCAATCTGATTGGTCTCGGCATATTCGACTTCGCCCAGCCTTTTGCGCCATACTTCGCGGACAAGGTCATTGAAGCCGCAAGAAGGAAGGGATATGGAGTAATCATCAGTACATATGAAAGTGAGGAAAGCGGCATTGCCGAAATCATCAGAAGGAACCAGGAAGTGTCAGCAGCAGGATGGATATACTTCAATGATCAACCTCTGACCCATGAGGGGGAAATTCTCGAACAGCCGTATCCGATTGTAGTTGCCGGCGATTATCTGACATACGACAAAGTCGATTCCGTCACCATGCAAAACTATGAACCGATCAAACTCGTGACAAAAAGACTCCATGTTTCAGGATGTACCAAAATAGCGGTTTTGGGAAGTCCAACGGGCAATCCTCGCCGCGAAGACTTCGAATCAGCCCAGGAAGGCACGGCTTGGCTCCGTATCAAAGGGTATCTCGATGCCTTGAAGGAATTACATGTTGCAGTGGATTGGTCGATGCTTATCCCCTGCAAAAAGTTGCGTGAACGAGACGGCATTGAGTCGTTGCGGAGTTTTCTGGCTGTGCATGATTGTCCAGATGCCATATTGTGCATGAATGATGCATTGGCCCTTGCCGCCATTCATGAATTGCAGCGCAAGGGGTTACAAGTGCCGGCGGACGTACAGGTAACGGGATTCGACAATGTTCCTGAGGCAGAATACTCCACTCCCTCATTGACCACGGTGGATCCCAATCTGGATGACTACGTTGAGAGAGTCCTGGACATGCTTATTGAGCGAATACACGGCTACAGTGGTCCAGCACGAAGAACCACCATAGATTGCTCTATCGTCGAACGTGATTCGGCCCAATTTATCTATCAGAGCTCCTCACGAATTGAATGAGCGTGTGGTGTGAATCATCATTCACACCACACGCTCACGGATTCTTGAGAAGTGAACGGGCACGCCGACTATGAGCACGCCCGACGGAATTACTCACACGGTTGGAGATTCAACCACTACCTCTCGTTCAGCCTCAATGCGTTTTTGCTTTGGTGTCTTCTTGTCATGCTTCATCTCGGTGCAGAAGTACATTGCCACAATGAAGAGTTCAATGGCTGGAAGAATGAACGAGAGCTGCATGTTCGTCGCATCCGACAAGGCACCCTGCAACATCGGCAGAACTGCTCCGCCAACTATCGCCATGACGATGATGGCACCTGCCGTTTCGGTGTATCGACGGTTCTCGACAGTTTCCAGAGTGCGGGAATAAATCGTTGGCCACCCAGGACCAAGGAACAGACTTACTCCAGCAGCCATCCATACCGCTGCAATGCTATGGAGTGAAACCGTTCCAATAAGCATAATCGTTCCGAGAACCATGTAGACGGCAAGCAGTCGGGTCTCTCGGAATTTTGTCAGCAGATAGCTGGCTATAAATCTGCCGACAAGGAAGAGACCATAACTCCAAAGCATAAAGTCGGAGGCATCTCTATCTGTAAAGTCCGGGAACATGTTGAGGGCGAGTCTCATGGTAAATGACCAAATACCCGTCTGCGCTCCAATATAGATGAACTGACTGGCAACCCCACCCCAGTAACGGCGATTATGCAATAGATAGGTGATGGTCTCACCGAAGGTCGCTCGATCAACCGTACCCACGGCCGTTTTTGGACGCGCTGAGGGGAACTTGGTGACGGCAAAGGCAATGATGAGCAGCACCAGCACAATGAGCACATACTTGTATGGTGCAAGTGTTCTGCCGAGCTGCTGCACGCCGTACGCATGAGCTGCAGCGGGTGCCATCTTCGCCATCTCTGTCTTAAGGTTCGAATTCTGGAAGACCAGATACTTGCCCAGGAGGATGCCCACAATCAGACCGAACGCATTCATCACCTGTGCAACATTGAGGCGAACTGTTCCGAGTCGCTTCGGTCCGAGCAAGGTCGCGTACGTGTCGGCGGAGGTTTCCAAGAAACTCAGGCCAATGGCTTCAACGAAGATGGCAAAGAGGAATGGAGCATAGGTCGCCATGGTCGAAGCTGGGAAGAAGATGAAGCATCCTGCAGCGAAGCACGCCAGTCCGGCGATGATGCCCATCTTGTAGCTTGACTTCTTGATGAATAGCGAGGCGGGAATTGCAATGATGAAATACCCGCCATAGAAGGCGCTCTGCACGAAAGCCGTGGCAAGATCACTTAGATTAAACACAGCCTTGAATTGTGTAATGAGTATGTCGTTCAGACTTGACGCGATTGCCCACATAGCGAATAACACTGAAACCAAGATGAACTGGAAGACTGGAGTACGGTTCAAATATCCATCGGGAAGTTCTATCCAAGGATGTGTTTCTTTTTTACTTGTCATGATTTTCCTCACTGCTTGCGCTATGGCTGAATTCTCGAAAAACCCAGGGTGTTCAGAGCATAGGTAAAGCGAAGCCAGGCTTATGACGTCGGCATAAGCCCTGTGTGTATTGCCGTGAAATCACTGCGTCACAGTATCTGGCAGAACTCGATGGTCTCGCCGTTCGGTCCGAGAACATTGAAGTATTTAATGCCCTGCTTCCAGAATGTTGGAATGTGTTGGATTGAACCTTCCACGAAATTCAGATCGAGCTGCTTCGCCGCCTCGAATGCCTTCTCAATGTCAGGCGTATCGAGTGCAAAATGATTGATGGCTCCCGTAGTGCCAGGAGTTGAATCCACTGTCCATACTTCAAGGGTGAGATTCTTGAGCCGAAGAAATGCACATCTGCTATCTCCGTTCGGGAAAATCCCCGCTGTTTCGAACCCTAGTTTTCCATAGTATTCGATTGTTCCATCTAGGTCAGTAGTCGGAATACCTACATGCTGAACACCGTTAAGATAATCGCGAATCGCCATAATGATCCCCCTCGATCTCATGTCACAATGAGCAAAAAAATCAAATTAACAATGTTAATGTTAACAATCTTGATATGTTAACAGGTCGCACACATTAACACAGTTAACAATATCATAATCCTTGAGTTTTCACAAAGTCAGATGAAAACATTCGATTGCAATTATACATGAGCAAGCTTCAAAAGAATCCGCACAACATCGTGACAGAATCTCATAACCCATTCATCCATGTGCACACTGTGCCAGGAAATTCACCGTCTGCGTCTTTTCTGCCTGACTCATGGTGAGCTGGTACTTGTGCTTGATGTAGGCGCGCTTGGCCATGTAATCACAGCGCCAGGCTACGTTCGACGGAAGCCATACAGGATTCGTGGCAGCATCCCAATCTACACCCGCACCCTTTGCCTCATTGCTGGACGCGTCAGATGCCTGCAGCACTTGTGGGTCATTGTAATAGCTAACTCGCTCCCCCACTCTGGATGATTGCCATAGACCTGATGCCCAAGCATCCTGAACGGCCACAATATGGTCAATCTGAACTTCATCACTCGTCTGTGGCCCTTTGAGAAAATGCATGCTCCTGCCAGTGTATGGATTGCTGAAGTCGCCGGACTCTACCTTGCAATATTGGTTCATGGCGACATTGGTCAAATCCCGTTTCAACACATAATCTCGCGTTGTTCCATACCCACACAGGGAACCGCTCTGCCGCCAGTCCCCAAATTGACTGTTTCGGCTGTAACCCTGTACATGCGGCACTGCTACGACCTCTTGCCTGGCATATCCAAGAGCGATTGCATAAGAGACTGGTGCCTTGAATGCCGGTGCAACAGTGCTCTCGGCATGCGCAGACGATGTGTCTGAGATGCTTGGAGCCGCGTGCTGAGAGGCAGATTCGTTCGACGATCCACCGGCTTCACTCGAAGCACTGCCTGTATGCCCAAAGCCTTGCCAAGCGGCAATCAGAACCACGATAATGAGGGCCGCGAGCCAAGATACCGGACTGTTCTTGCGTCTCGGCACTCGATGCCTTCTACTCATATATTTTCCCCTTGTCGGCGTGCAGTCCCATGCAGTTGCCTATTCCAGCTCAGCCATGGTACATCACACGGCGAGCTTGCTGAGTTTGCCACCACTGGCTTCGAATGCGCCATCTCAGGAGATACTTGTTCTCAGCGCTTAAATTATGGGGTTTCTTCCATGCCGTTACCTTGAACGCAGTTAGGCTGAAATTGTTCAAGGCTGTTGAAACAGTCAACGTTTAAGCCAGAGAAGGTTTCATATGAAATTAGCAATTCTTGGTGCCCATGGGCGGATTGCACGAATCGTGGAAGAACGAATCCTCAATGAGGATCGTTTCCAAGACATAGAGCTGACGCTTCTACTGAAACGCAGCTCTCGGTTGAACGATATGAAAGACAATCCGAGAGTCACCCTCATTGAGGGCGATCTTGAAAATAAAAAAGCTGCAAACGCAGCATTAGCCGGCCAAGACATGGTCTTTCTGGCAACAGTCGACACAAGCCCGACAAACGTGATAACCAAGAATGTCATCGATGCCATGCATGCTCAAGGTGTACATAGGCTGCTCGCTGCAAGCTCAATCGGTATTTATCAGGAGGAGCCAAACCAGAAGTTCCGGGAATGGAATCAGCGAACCTTGAAGGACTATCTACCACCAATTCGGATTGAAGATGAGATGCTGCGCAAATCTGACATCGATTTCACTACTCTTCGTTTTGCTTGGTTGAACGACAGGGATGAGATTGCATACCAAATCACCAAGAAGGGTGAACTGTTCGTTGGCGGTTCAGGATCGAGAAAAAGCATGGCCGACGCGATTCTCAAGATAGTGGAAACACCGACTCTGTATGAACGCGAAACTATCGGCATTGCCGATCCTTCAACAAAGGATGCGCCAACCGTAGTCCGGTAGACCATGTCCCATCCCTTGCCCTAGGTCTGCACAGGCTTGCTCTCAGCAAGTCCCGTAATAAACCAAACGCCAATGTAATGGCAGAAACGGGTGAATGCGTCAATTCCCTGCACTTCAGATTCACGATGACATCAGTGGGCACCCCTTGCGCAGTCATTATGACGCGTGTGACGTATGTGACGCATGTAACGGAACTCGATACTCCCGCAGGTAAGCCAATATGGGTACACTTTAGTGGGACTGTTACTTGAGGTTGGGAAAAAGGGAATGCCATTGAAGCAGGAAGCCATACTCGCGCAGGATTTGCAACGGGTCAAAAGCAGACTCCATGACGAGCAGAGTGCCGTTGAACCATATGCCAATCAATACCGTGCCCTTCTTGATAACCATGGCAAAATGCTCAGAGGCTCACTGGTAATCCTGTTTGCACGAATGCAGCGTGGAGCGGCGACTCGTCTCGATGATTCAGTCATCACTGGAGCGGCATGCATCGAGATGCTGCATCTGGCTACACTGGTTCACGATGATGTCGTGGATGATGCAGATATACGCCGAAACAAGCCAACAGTGCAGACCATCGTCGGCAACAAGGCTGCTATCTATCTGGGTGACCTGATTTTGTCTCGGTACATTGAAATCATGACCGAGATTGCACCTGACTTGGATTTCATGCACGAGCAGGCATCGATTCTCGGCAAGATCCTCAACGGCGAACTCGGTCAGGAATCGGCAAGACACCATACAGCAACAACCATCGATCACTATATCGGTTCGATCACGGGCAAGACTGCCGTATTGTTTGAACATTCATGCATCACGGGATTGCGTCTGAGCACCGATAATCACCCGAATCAATCAATGATTGAAGCAGCCGCGAAGTTTGGCAGACATCTCGGCATTGCGTTCCAGATTGCCGACGACATTGAGGATTTCAATCTTGCAGATGACACCGGCAAGCCCAAGCTCGAAGACATTTCCGACGGTATCTTCACACTTCCTGTTCTCATCGCGCGAGATGAGAATCCACGAATCACGCAAATGCTTCGTGATAATGACGTGTATGCCGTTCTTGATTATTTGCACAATAACCCGCAGGTTATGGACGCAAGCAAATCCGTGGCAAAGAAACACGTTGCGCAGGCAGAAGAGCTCCTCGACGAGATGTCGATAGAGCAGGGAATCCGAGAGCTTCTCGTGTCCATGCTCAACCGTTTCAGTGCAGTCATCTAGCGATGCTGCCGCTCCTTTGCTACTGCCCAACAATCGAGCCATGCGCTCACATATCGGCTATATCCATGCGGTAGAGTGTTCTGAATCTTGTGTTGCTTCTATAGAGTTCATTGGGGTGACCCTGCATCAGAATATGTCCATGCTCAAGAAAGACCATCCAGTCGGCATGTTCCAACCCCTGCAGATGATGTGTGACCCACAATAGCGTCCTGCGCTCATTCGCTTGGAATATCGTCGACATCAGATGTCGCTCGGTAATCGGATCCAATCCAATCGTTGGCTCATCGAGCAGCACAATCGGTGTGTCCTTGACAAGGATCCTGGCCAATGCCAGCCGCTCACGCTGCCCTCCCGAGAGGGTGCTTCCCATCTCGCCGACCAGGGTATTCAACCCATCAGGCAGCTGGCGGACCATTTCATCCAATTCCACGGTTTTCAATGCGTTCCAAACGTCTTCATCTGTTGCCTTTGCGTTGCCCAGACGAATGTTGTTGCCAATGCTGGCCCGGAATATGAATGGATCTTGATTGAGGTAGCCAAAGAGATGTTTTCTTGCATCCTGCAGGGCTCGAACGGGAATTCCATTGATGCGGATCTCGCCACTCGTAGGAATCAAATCGCCAAGAAGCAATTGCAGAATCGTGGTCTTGCCCTCACCGCTCGGACCCAGCAATGCAACCTTCTGACCTGCCGTGATGTGCAGCGAGAAGTCATCAAGGAGCAGCGTCTCCTCCGGGCCATACCGGAAGGTGACATGATCGAAGTCAATGGATTCTATCTCATCGTCAAGCGGCTGCTGCGGCAATGCAGGCAACTGATCGGCTTCAACTCGAGCACTCAAACCATTGAGATGCGCTAAAGATTCGCTATACAATGGCACCTCCTCAACGGCCTGAGCAACTACGATGAAGCAATCAATGAGGGGAAAGATCGAGAGTACGACCGCGGCGGCATAATTCGCCAGAGACGTTGATGTGGTCAACACCAGCATGGACGCAATCATGAGTACCACGGTGGCACCCGCAAAGGCTAGCTGAATGCAGAAGTCACGCCACCGCTCAAACGATTCCCGAGAACGGGCACTCTTGGCAATCGTGTCGAATTCATGCCCTCCTGTGCTCACAAATTGCTCTGAACGGTGGGTGATCACCCAGTCGCTCAGCCCAAGATATTCCTCCGCCACTTTGGTGTATTCGGCGTTGCGGGCGGCTTTTTCGCGATGATAGTGGATATCGGCAAATTGCAGCGAGACCCTGGGTGCAAGCAGCAGCACCAAGGCAAAGATGCACAGAATCAGCAGGCATGTCTGCCATGAGAAGACGCCCATGGAGATAGCGACGAGCAGCCAGACTATGAATGCGACGATTGTTGGAAATATGGTGCGCAGATAGAAGTTTTCCAGATGGTCCAGATCATCGGCAAGCACTCCAAGCACACTGCCAGTCTGCTCATGCTCATTGAGGAATGAGGCATCCTTGGCGAGAGTCTTGTATAGATTGACTCTCAGCTTCGAAACAACATGCAGCACCCAATCGTGGCTCAGTATTCGCTCCAGGTAACTGAAGGTCGGCCTTCCCAATCCAAAGGCACGTGTAAGCACAATGGGCACATACACCATCAAGACATTGTATGGATGTCGAGCAGAGCGGCTGATCAGATACCCGGAGGTAAACATCAGTCCTGCGGCACACACGAAGGTGAGTGCACCCATACAGAAGATCAACGCCAGATGCCAGCGATTCTGTCGCAGATACGGCCAGAACCAGTGGTCATGATGCCACGCCTCCAGATAACTTCCCAGACCATGATGCGCCGATGACTCATTCGTTTCAGAGCCTCTCGCGGAAATGACATTGTTCATGCCGACATTCACAGCACGCCCATCGTCGCCATTTGAATCAGTCGTCAATGTGATCGCCACCCATCTCACCGATCAAAGCCTGCAGTGGTCCGGCCTTCGTCAGCAATTCCCTGGGAACTCCGGTCTGTACGACCCTGCCCTTGTCCAAAACAATAACCTTGTCAACGCTGTCAAGCCAGTGCAGACGATGGGTGGCAAATATGACAAGATGGTGACGCATTATCGGCACGAGCGTCTGTTTCAACTCATATTCCGTCTCAATGTCAAGGTGAGCAGTTGGCTCATCAAAGAGCAGAATTTCACGACTGCTATCAAGTGTCACACGAGCCAATGCAATGCGCTGAGCCTGACCGCCGCTGATTGCCCGGTTGCCCTCGCCGATAGACGTATCCAGGCCATCATGCAAGGTGCTGAGCCAGTCACCAAGGCCAGCCTTCATGGCGGCTGACTGAATCTCTTCATCAGAGGCGGTTGGCATATAGAAGCGTATGTTATCGGCGATGGTGCCATGGAAAATGTATGGCTTCTGTGGAATATACCAAATATGATCCTGCCAGGATGCAATGTTCAAGTGCTGCGTCGAGATACCATCCACAACGATGTTTCCCGCCTGAGGTGCATGAAAACCCGCGAGCATATCGATAAGGCTTGATTTACCCGAACCTGACCGGCCTACGATGGCAACACTCTCATAACCTTGGAAATCCAATGAGATATCCTGAAGTGCAGGCTGTGACATGTCCGTTTTTTCTGAATCCACTCCAGCCTGTATTTCCTCAGTCGCTCTGGCATCATGCTTTGCCTTGCCCTGTACCTGTGTGTCTTGTCGTGACCGCCGAGACTTCTTGGATTGTGACTGGGTTTTCCCGTCAGACTCATGCTCGCGCGATACATCGTATGCAAAGCTGACATGAGAGAGTTCGAGATCGCTGCTTTCGTTCCATGCATTGAGGATGAGATCTTCATCGCGAGCGGGATCCTGTGTTTGCAGAACGGCAGTAATGTCGCCCAGGGCATTCTTACCATTGAGCGTGGCATGATAATCATTGCCAAACTGTCGAATTGGCAGAAAGTACTCTGGAGCAAGAATCAATACGAACAATGCCGGGAACAGCGTTACGCTCGCGTTTATCAGATTGACACCAAGAAACACAGCGACCACTGCGATGCTCAATGTGGTGAAAAAGTCCAGGGCAAAGGACGAAGACATCGCAACCATGATGACACTCATCGTACGTTTGCGGAATCGTTCGCTGACCTGATACATCTCATCTTCATAGTTGTCGCTCACACCGAGCATCTTGAGCGTGGGAAGGCCAAGAATCGTATCGACAAAACGATTGTTGAGATTCTGGAATGCACCATACTGCTTATCGGATTTATCGCGAGCTGCGATTCCCAGAATTGCCATGAAGAACATGAGCATGGGAAAAACAACGAGCAGTACAATTCCTGCAAGCGTATTCTCCCACCATACGACCACAAGAATCACCACGGGAATAATGCCCATATCCAGCATCTTCGGCATGATGGTTTGAATATAGGTCTTGGTCTGATCCAGGCCATCGAGCAACATCGTAACGGTCGCGCCAGTTCCCCGTTGCGCCATGGCAGCCGGACCTGCCTTGAAAAGCTTGTTCTGCACCTGTGGACGCAGATCATTGACAACCTGATCGGCAAAATGCGAAGCAACCTGTTTCTTGCCCACCTCGCAGAGTTGTCGAGCAATGAAAGCCATGACAAAAATGATCACCGGCATTGCTATTGAGTTCAAGGAACGAAGACCCCATATCTGGACCAGGGCGCGAGTCAGCCCATAAGCCTGACCAACCGTTGCCACCGCCTGGATCGTGGATAGGAGCGCCAGAAACCCCATTCTGGTACGGAATCCTTGAAATTCGAATAGTTTTTTGTCAATCACAACAGTCAATCCACCATTCTTGGGACTTCAACTCGATACAATAATCAGAACCTAACCGACATAAGGAGAGTGTTCAAGTGTCTGTGTGCTCACGCGGCCTCGCTGCATGACATAGCTCCAGATGATGTAACCAAGAACAATGGGCAGCAATACACACAAGACACCAGTCATGATCTCCAAGGTCAACGGGGATGCCGACGCATCCTTGA
Organism: Bifidobacterium aquikefiri; assembly: GCF_002259795.1. GTDB lineage: Bacteria > Actinomycetota > Actinomycetes > Actinomycetales > Bifidobacteriaceae > Bombiscardovia > Bombiscardovia aquikefiri. The sequence continues at coordinate 127,661 of NZ_MWXA01000009.1, forward strand.
CAAGAAGATCATGGACACCACCTGCAGAGACCATGACTCTTGGGAACATGCCATTGAAGATGAAGGCGATGATGCCCACCAAAGTCACGCCCGAAGAAATGAAGGCAGATACTCCATCGTCCTTCACGGCAGAGTAATGGCCATAGATAGTGGATGCCAGAATGATTGCCGTGATCAGCCACGTCGTGATGGAATGAACGCGATAGAAGTCGGTAAAGATCAGTGCCAGCACAACAAAGGCAACAAGGGCAGGATACGCAATCCAATACAGCTTGCTGGATGCGTTGAGCATGTGGCGTGCATGATCCTTTTCCAGTTTAAGACTCAAGAAATGCAGCCCATGCAGGAGCGAGAAGTACACAACGGCAATGCCACCAACGACGGAAAGCCCGTTCACGATATCGAAGAATCCGAGCCAGGCATTACCTTGTGCATCCATCGGTACACCCTGAATCAGACTCGTCAGCATCATACCGAGAAAGAACGGTGCAAACATGCTCCCCACAAAATTTGCCCACTGCCACAGGCTCCGTTCACGAACAGTGAGTGCATGACTGGCAAACTCAAAGGATACACCACGAAGAATCAGCGCAACCAGAACCAGGAAAAGCGGAATGTAATATCCTGAGAACAGGCTTGCATACCACATGGGAAATGCCGCAAACATGGCACCACCAGCAGTGATCAACCACACTTCATTGCCATCCCAGTGAGGACCAATGGATCTCAGATAGAGCTGACGTTCCGTATCATTCTCTGCCATGAAGCGGGTAGCCATGCCAACGCCGAAATCGAATCCCTCGAGCAGAAGGAACACGGCAAACAACAGCGCTACAACGCAGAACCATATAATCTGTAACACACTCATGCGAGGCTCACACTCCTATTGGCAAGTTTGCTTTGCTCGGACTCCACATCGGAGATCAACGAACCCTTCCGTGCCGGAATCTTTCCATCGCCATCTGGTCCCTGATACAACACTCTGCGGGAGTATGTGATCATAACGGCACCAATGACCAGAAACAGCAGGAAGTAGACAAGATTGGTGAAGAAAAGACTGGGAACGGTCGCCGTTGGTGAAACGCCGTCGGCAATGGTCAACATGCCATAGACCAACCATGGATAACGCCCGAGCTCAGTGATCAGCCAACCACCGGTATTGCCAATGAAAGGCAGGAACGTACAGACACCAATGATCCACAGCAGCCACTTCGTCTTGTACAAGGTATTCTTGTTCTTTCTCGTTCCCCATAGCGCCAGTATCGACACCAAAGCGGCGGCAAAACCAACAGCAGCCATGAATCGGAAGCTCCAGAACAAGACATTGACGGGAACATAATAGTTCATGTCCTTGCCGAATTTGCTGTCATACTTCGCATGCAGTTCCTTGTTGATTGTATTCATGCCCTTAACCGAGCCGGTTGTCTGGTGATATGTCAGCAACGAAAGCATGTATGGCACTTCGATGCCATGGGATGTCTTGTCCTTCTCGTTGATCAGCGATATCACCGACCACGATGCAGGATCGCCTGAATCCTTGTACAACGCCTCGGTGGCAGCAAACTTCATTGGTTGATCATGAACGACGAACTGAGTCTGCAAGTCCCCGGCATAGATGGAAAGTATGGCACCGATAAGCGCCACCACTGCACTGAATCTCACCGACTTTGTATAGAAGACACGATCAGACTCACTGCTCTGTGTCTTCTTGTGGAGCAAACCAAATGCGGCCATGCCCAAAATGACCATGGCTCCAGTCAAGACTGCAGCAAAAAGGACATGCGGGAACTGCCTCCACAACTGAGGGTTGCCCAGCACATCCCAGAAGTTTCTCAGTCGAACATGGCCGGTCTTGGTATCGATCTCGAATCCGGTCGGATGCTGCATGAAGCTGTTTGCAGCAAGTATCCAGATTGCTGAAAGAATCGAACCCAGGCAGGTAAGCCACATGAACATTGCATGAATGCCTGGCTTGAAACGGTTCCACGTAAACATCCACGCGCCAATGAACACGGATTCAAGGAAGAACGCGAGCAACGCCTCGATTGCAAGAGGAGCGCCAAATATATCTCCCATGAAGCGCGAATAATTGGACCAGTTCATGCCGAATTGGAATTCCTGAATAATTCCTGTTACGACACCGACGGCGAAGCTCAATAAGAAGATCTTGCCCCAGAACCTTGCCATTTTCAGATAAATTTCATCTTTCTTGAACACGTAGATTGTCTCCATGACAGCCACGCACAGGGCTAGGCCAATCGACAACGGCACGTAGAAGAAGTGGAATATCGTTGTCATCGCGAACTGAAAACGAGATAGACCCAAGATATTCACGTGTGCACTTCCTTTCTTGCACTTACATCAATTACGTAATGATGCCAGTCTCAACGACTGGCAAGCATTTCCTTAAAGTGTGCCAACTCCAACACAGAACGATCATTTACCAGACGTTTGAGTAGACCAACCTTGTGACCCTTCAACTTCCAGTGACCCATCTCGTCGATTTGCGCTACCCCAGAACCGGATCCAAGTGAACAGACGGTTCCGACACTGGAGAATTGGAAGTCATGCGTCGGCTTGCCGAGCAGAAGCGCTGCGATATTTTTCGCTGCACAGTCAGCCTGTGCGACTGCGATCTGTGCCGTTGTTGGGTAAAAACGTCCAGAATCGGGATTTGGCACAGCCGCAACATCACCGATCAAGAATTCATTGGGATGTCCCTTCACGGCCAGATTGTTCTCGACAACGACACGATTACGCTTCTGAGCATAGCCAGATTCGCAGATAACGTGACTGCCCTGAATACCCGTCGTCCAGATAATGATATTCCCACCGAATTCCTTGTCGCTGCTCATCACCGAATGCTGCCTGACCTCGGTTATTGGTGTGCCACTATGCATTCTTATGCCATGATCGGTAAGGAATTTCACCGCCCACGCAGAAAGATTATCGGGAAGCATGGGAAGAATGGCCTTTCCAGCTTCAATGCAATCCACGGTGATGCCATCTTCGGGAAGGTTATATTGTTTGTTCCACACAGGAATGCGCTCAACCAATTCACCGAGCAGTTCAATGCCAGTAAATCCAGCACCACAGACGATGATGTGCAAGTCATTCTCATCGTGACTTGTCGCGTAATTGGCAAGCGTGTGCTCAATCCGGTCTCGCACTGCTAGAGCAGAATCAATGTTATTGAATGAAAGTGAGTATTCTTCAACGCCCTTGATACCGAAGCTTTCGCTTTCAAAGCCCAATGCATTCACCAAATAGTCGTATGCCACAGGCTGAGAATTCTTGAGCTTGACCTGTTGGCTTTCCCTGTCGATGGAGGTAACGGTATCGACGATGAAATCAACTGAATCCGGCAACACTGCACGAATGTCAAAGCTGATGTCTGAAGGTTCCTTGTTGCCAACGGCCACTTCATGCAATTGTGTGGATTCATAGTGATATTTGTTGTTGTTGATCAACACGATGTGTGCATCGACTTTTCTGTGAGTCAGACACTTCACTAAGCGTAGGCCTGCGTAACCACCACCAAGGACTGCAATCGTTTTCACAATAAACCCCTTCGCAAAAAATAGATCCCGGATTTGAGTACCCATAAACCCCAGATTCGACCGTATAGGAACAAAAATCAACATTCGATCCTACCATGTCTTCACACCTGCGTGCAGACTGCAGTGCCGAAGTCTCAGTTTTCAATGAACCTCATTACCGTACCTATCTCGAATTGATGTGATACCGAACGGTCATCTTAATCCCTGTTCTTTGCTTCAGTACCATTTTTCGTGAGTATTGTGAGGCATCTCTCATTTCACGTTATCAATGATTCAATAGGAGATGCGGCAAACCCACCGCCCCGCATGTCTGACGAAGCCGTGAGAATCGCAATGATGCAATGTCCGTCGACATCATTCGATGGCGTAGCGCTCACCTATTCTTCTCTTCAGCCCTTCTTCTTTTTTTCTCCCTCCGTTCTTCCCTCTTTCTCACGTCGCTTATTCACCGTTGCAGCGGCAATCTCCTTCGCGCGATCTTTGTCATGCCCTTTATCAAGCTCGCTGTCCGTGACATGCCTATATTGCTTTTCATCTTTACGGCTCCATACGTTTGGCATAATTCCCCCCCGCTTTGCTGCATTGATTACCTGCACTTACACCGAGTGCTCTCATTATCCCACCACCATGGTGCACATCCAGGTATTGAAATGGTGCGTGCTGCCGCTTGATCAAATAAGCCTCATGCATGAGCCGACTGACACATATGATCCATGTCAGCAACGAATCAAGCATCCGTCGGATTGAGGTGTGCTCAATATGACGGATGCCTGATTCAATCATTCCCAGAGTCATTGCCAGGTTGGTTTGTGATTCCTGATTCTTGGAATTCCTAGTCCTCTTCTCAACGATTGGAATCAAACCAGACCTGCATCCTGCCCCTGCCACGATTCGCCCATGAATAATATGGAATCAGAGTAAGTCGTGAATCCGCAAACGAGGTCTCAGAATCGGTATCATTGCTCACAGGCTGATACAGGTCATCTTCTGTCGAGCTCAAGGTTCTCATCTGGTCTGGCATGCTGATCACCTCCACTCCATCGAGAAGATCCTCATCATAATGCTCGTCGACCTTATTCGTTTCCAGCATCTTTGCCCACGAATCAACAGAAATCCTGTGCAGCCACAATGGGCCCTGATTGTCTGCCTCTTCGGCACAGAATACAATCGGTCCGCGCATCACTGCAACCTTGCCTATATCGTGTCGAACACGCGTTGATGCCTCCATCAATTTCACACGCATGTCAACATCGCATTCGATATGCACCGTGGCGCCCGATGCAACGGAAACGTGGACAAAACCATCAATCCCCGGAGTAGCGTCAATGACGGAACCATCAACGCTCACTACAGCAGACGCTTCACTCTGCGACCACTGAGGAATGCGGATGGCAAAATCAACAGAGGTCGCTGCTGCTGGAACGCTGATCGAATACTCGATGTGACCGTTCCATGGAAAATCACTCCTCTGATCCACAGCAATTCCGTCTTCGAAACTCGCAGAATTTGCGATGAACTGGCTGGAATATATGGTCAGAATGTCACCGTTGTGGCTGAGCTTAGTCGTATAGATATAGTCCTCAACCGACGCAATCAAACGTGCAATGTTCGAAGGGCAGCACGCACAGCCGAACCAGTCAGCTCTCTGGCACAATACATGGTGTCTGTCTGGATTTCCGTCGATGGCGCTGGCCTGCGGGTCGGCCTCCAGTGGATTCACATAGAAGAAATGCTTGCCGTCGAGTGACATTCCAGCCAATGCACCATTGAAAAGCTCCTTCTCCACGATATCGCCATAGAGACCGGCTGGCTGCAGGTTCATCATGCTGCGAGCAAAGAATGCCATGGAAACCGATGCGCAGGACTCCCCATACATGGTCTCATTCGGCAAATCATAATCGTAGGTAAAGGATTCACCGACTCTGGTCGAGCCGACATTGCCAGTGATATACATGCGCTTGCGGATGATGTCATCCCACAATCGTCGGGCGACATCGGCTAGCTCAGCGTCACCGGTCAAACGCGCAACATTTGCGAGACCTGTGCAAAGATAGCCGACCCTTACTGCATGGCCATCAGCGTGCTTTTGTTCACGAATTGGCTCAGCTGCCTGATAGTAGCTTTTCGGGAACTGAGACATCCCGGGAATGAATGGTTTTGAGCCGTCTGCCTTGTCCTGCCTGTCGTAGAAGTCGGGGTCTTGACCACGAACATCCAACAGATACCGTGCAAGATCGATATAGCGCTGCTCCCCCGTGACTTCATACAACCTGGAAAGTGCCAGTTCAATCTCAGGATGACCGTCGCTTCCATGAATCTTGCCATCTTCAGGCCCAAAGGCCCTGTCAATGCAATCTGCCATGCGAATGGCGACATTCAGCGCCTTGTCATACCCCGTTGACTCGTGGCAGGCGACGGCTGCCTCGATGAAGTGTCCCATCGTATAGAGTTCATGCGATTCGCGTAATCGAGCGAATCGCCGAGTGGGCGCGGTGATCTGAATAAAGCTGTCGAGATAACCATCACTGCACTGGGCCTTCGCAATCAGGTCGATGGCGCTGTCGACCAATCGCCGCAACTGCGGCTCCTCACGCTGTCGCATGATATAGGCGGCAGCTTCAATCCACTTGTACAGATCGGTGTCCTGGAAGGGAAAACCATAGTGCTCCCCCGTCTCCAGGCCGGCTGCAATGCGAAGGTTAGCGAGAACATGACTTTTTTCCCTGCCGAATTCATTGTTGCCGCCAGGATCGTCAGCCATGCTGACACCTGTCTCATCACTCATAACTGCCCACTGGTAAGGCAGAACCTCCTGGGCAATAAGCTCCTGATAATGCTTCCAGAAGGTTGACTTCAACCTCACAGTCGGCTGATGGCTGCTCGGCGTGGTTGCATGCTTCATAAACGTGGTATTCATCTGATCATTCACCTCTATATCGATTCTTCGTTGCGTTGATCTCTCTCGATCCCTCTGGCTCATGCACCGATGGCGTGACGAGCCTTCAAATCGGCAGTCACCTTGCTTTCATTACGTTCGAAGTAACGGTAGATCACCATCGGGAGGATCCCCAAGGCGAAGATGATGAGAGGAACCCAAATGAATGAGAATTCGATGCCACTCAGCGAGGTTGCGGTCTGTGCCTTGTTATCGACGTATCCGAAAGCATTCATAATCTGTGCAGGAATGAATGCACCAATGCCGGCGCCCATCTTGATGCAGAAGGAACTTCCGATTGCAGTGAGAAATCCTGATGCGCGAACATTGTTTCTCCACTCGCCAAAGTCAACGGTGTCACCGACCATCTCGAAGAAGAGCGAGCATGCAATGCCCGTACCTATGCAGGAAACACACCAGAAGACTATGAACAGCGCCAGGTTCCCAGTGGAAACGGCAAGGCCGATCTGACCGACAATGGCAACGGCAAATCCAAATATGGTGCTGCCGAATTTATGCATGTACCTCACCAGGAAGGGCACTGTTGCCATGCCAACAACCTGAATGATGGAAATACCGTTCAACGTGGAGATCAGATTCTTATTGTTCAGATTATATTGCGCAAAATATGGCAGGGTCGATGTACGAGCCGTCAATCCCATCCAGAAGATGCAATTGGCAAGCACAATGAGCATCCACGGCCAATTGCGCTTCGCAGCCTTGAAGCTCTCACGAATCGTAATTGGCTTGATCTTGGTGATGTTCTGCTCGCGCATATCCACAAACGCAATGACAAGCAACACAACGGCAATCACTGCATAGATGCCGACACCCACAGACCAGCCGAATCGTGAGTTGCTCGCTCCACCAATCTTCGTTGCAAGAGGCAGAATAAAGGTCACAGCGAAGAAGTTGCCGATATTGCCACCAACCATGCGGAAGGTATTGGCAACGGTTCGATCGTTGGTGTCAGAGGTCAGGTTAGGCAGCACGGAAGTGATTGGCGTTGACATACCCGTGTATGAGATGCCCGCAAGCACATAGATCACACCTGCATAGATGGTTCGTGCCGTGGGATCCGAAATGGGCGGAACGGTGAAGAGCAGCCAAACAAAGAGTGCGAACGGCGCAGCCATCCAGAGGAACCATGGTCGGCTCTGCCCCCATTTGGTACGAGTGTGATCAATGATGATGCCCCAAATTGGGGCATCGAAACCATCGAAGAAGCGGGCGACCAATAGGATTGTTCCTGCGGCACCGACTGACAGCCCATATACCTCGGTGAAATAATACAGTGCATAGGAACTGATGATGCAGTACAGCAGGTTTCCTGATAAATCAGTGAAGGCATAGGTTACTTTTCGACGAAATGGTAAGCTCATTGAGCGCGCTATTACAGGCGTCGGCGTCTCATTGGTGTGCATCTTTACACAGCCTTTCATATTGCATGATCATTTTCGAAAGCACCGTTTTGGGCATCAACGGTTTTTCGAAAAAACATTGAATCGAAGAGCTCCATCTCTTCGTTGGTTCGATGGTAGGCTCATAATTTTGTCAAAAAGATCGATTAATCTATGACAATTGTGTCATTTTCCGACTTTGCGTTACCATAGGTAACAAATTTGGTCAAACATTCTTGGACAGCACAAACTTGGGGGTGCATCTTGACCGATTGCTTTGCCATCGAACTTTCTCATCCGCTCTATTACTACAAGGCCGGCGAATTTGCAGCCAAGGCAGGCTGGAAGCATAAGAGCATGCACCATAGCGACGACTTTGAGATAATTATTGGTCTTAAAGGATCTTTCAACATACAAATCTCGACGGCGAATGAACCCACCCATGTCGTTCTGATACTGCCAGCAACATGCGTGGTAATACCTCCCAACACCACGATTGAAGGCGTGAATGAGAGTTCAGATTCGATTGACTTTCTGTGGTTTCACTTTATCGCCGAATGGCATAGAAGTGTCATTGTACCTGATTTAAGTGTCACAATCCGACCTTCAGTTGCCGAAAGCCTCTTGCAAGTCAAACGACGCGAATTCTGCCGTGAATTCAACGATCTGGTGATTCTGCCCGAACGCTTTCATCTTGAAGAGTTCAACAATGTCTTGCTTTCCGTGCGCAACCTACTCTCCTGCGCAAACTCATACCGGTATAGCCAGCACGAGAATGATCTGCTGACACAGGTGTGTCTCATAGAGTTGAGCAACAGTTATTTGGCGCAGACAACCAACGCGATAAGCCCTGATGTCAAAACCGGGCGAATCGTTGAATGGCTACGTGCACACATGTCAACCGATATGAGCGTTGCCGCCGTTGCCCAGCATTTTGAGATGAATCCAGACTATCTCACCCGAGTGTTCAAACAGGAGCAGGGCGTGACCGTAAGGCAATATCTGATCAATCTTCGCATGGAAACCGCAAAAGTGCTGCTCACCAGGACTCAATATCCAGTCAGCAAGGTCGCCCATTATGCGTATTTCCAAGATGTTCGCAATTTCATGAAGCAGTTCAAGCATTCCATCGGAATGACCCCTACTAGCTATCGCGCAGCCTTCACACATACCCACATGAATAATCCTTATATTGATCCCTCAATCCCTCTTCCGCAGGAAGTGGCCCGAAGCATAGAGTCATAGGGTGCAGAGCTGTGGAAATACGCAATCGAAAAGTTGCAGGGACATAATAGCGCTGATTTCCCCAGCACTTGTCTACACGTTGATTCCTTTATATCTTGCTGAGATGTGAACGCTCTACAAGCGGTGCACGCGGCATCCATCACTTCTGTGATGGATGCGCAGAAGTGTGCGCCTCTGTGGAAGAATCATCAGGAGCTTCGCGAACCGAAACGTTGGGATGAATAACAGGTCTACGAAGATAGCGGGTTTGCGTGATGAGATGCATGTGAGTACGCTTTGCAGCTCCGGGAAGCACGATGTTGAACTTTATGGAAAGAATTCTCATTGCCACCACAATCACGACGATAAGAATATCGAATACCATCTCCTGAGTGATGTTCAGCATATGAGCCTTGACAAACTTGCCCACGATGACGGTCAGCACACAGCCGAAGAACGACGGAACTGCATACCAGTGCTTGTCTCGAATGATGATGGGAACTTCGTTGATGAGAATGTCGCGGATAAGCCCTCCTGCGAGCGCGGTAATCATTCCCATAAACACCGCTGTCATGCCTGAAGTATTGTATGCCATGGCCTTTGCCGTACCGTTGACCGCGAAAAGGCCCAATGCCATCGCGTCGACGATGATCAGAGTCCAGGTAAAATGGCTGATTTCGAGATAGGCAAGCGCCACAACGATTCCAGATGCGAGTGCTGAAAGGACGAGTCCTCTATCGGTTATACCAGCCGGTGGAACCGCCCCCAAGAGAATGTCGCGGACTATGCCGCCGCCCAATGCAGTCACCCATGCGATTATGAGAATGGAAAAGATGTCATAATGCTTGCGAACGGCCGCAAGACCACCTGCCAGCCCCGAGCAGAATACCGCAAGATATTCTATGCCCATAAAAATGGCATTACTCTCTAAGGCAACCTTCATGATTCTCCCTGCAGTGATCTCTGCGAAACCGCTGTACTCTCTCACATACACACAGAGCGTATCGCCAACCATGAATCACTGCAACATGACTATGTTGCACATCATATTTCAGTCGGTAGAGCTGGTTGATCCTGCCTCGGGCTGAGCGGTCGATGTGCTTGCCGACGCAGACGGTGAAACACTGCTCGAGCTGCTCGATGATGCTGATGAGCTTGGACTGCTGGAAGATGCCGATGGGGATGATGTGCTTCCAGAACTCTGAGATGAGCTTGAAGACGGCGAGGAAGTAGATTCACCGCTATCCCCTGCATCACTTGACTGCGAGCTTTGTGATGGTTCAGGTTCACTCGTTACTCCACTGGAATGGCTTGCACTGGGGCTGCTCGAATTCGTATTTGACTGTGAAGGTGTTGGTGCAGCGGTTTTGCTTGGGCTCACGATGTTGCGAACCACCTGATCGGTACCCTGGCCATTCGTCACAGCATAGATAATGCCAGCCGTGCCACCAAACGCCAAGATTGCACTGACTATGGCAACAATCAATACCTTTCGCTTTCGCCTGTCGAAAAGCGAAATCTTCGATGTGTCTGCCCCCTTCGCATGCGCCGAATTGCTGATCGCCTGCTTTCCAGCACTCTTCGATGCTGCACTCGTGGTCTGCGCTGTATGCGCTTTGCCACTTATGGTCCTTGGTTGTGGTGCGGCAGACGCGAGCGGTGCCGTAGCATCGCTGTCTACATCCTTTTCTTCCACACGAGGCATGGTCTGCGTCTGCTGGGGATTGAGAGAATTCACCTGCGCCGTTTCATCGGCACTTGAAATTACTCGCGTTTCTTCCAAATCTGGCTGATCATTCCCAGCGGTCTGATCATTCCCATCATTGTTTTCGGAACGATTCGGGTTGTAATGTACGCTGACAACCGTTTTTTGGATTTTCTTGCTTGATTCATCAAGTACGCGCTGATAAATCTGCGTCGCCACCGTTGAGACGATGGAGCCAACAGCAACGCCAATGACCGAGCCCGCAATACCAATCTTTGCAGAAAGCAGAAACGCCGTGACAGCAGCCAAGGCACCTGCGAATATCTGCGCCCACGAGATATTGTGGAAAAATCCTTTCACAACCAGTTCCCCTTATATATCAGTCGTTGTATTGCCATATTCAACTCTAGAAGACTCTAGAGGAAAACGCTGAACATTTTCTGAACGAGAATCGACTGCCTGACTCTACATTATCCCACATCTGTGAGTACAAAGCGCTCCCCGTTGTCTAGATTGAAGTGCAACACCTTATACCATTGGAGATTGTCTAGGTTTCCGCGGGAGGAAGGTGTCGCACCCATGTCACGAGTGTATTCGCATATCGGTGAGGAGGAAAGGCAGGTCATCCAGATCCAGGTGGGCAACGGCGCCACGGTCCGGGCGATCGCCGCCATGCTGGGCCGTAGCACGTCGAGCATCAGCCGCGAGA